>OZ244998.1:0-4229604 GCA_965223475.1 Halioglobus sp. | reverse complement strand
AAATCCAACAGCAACGCGGTTATTGGATACCTGTCACATCAGTTACAGAAGGCATCCGAGGCACCTGGGTGGTCTATGGTCTGGTCAATTCGCAGGGTGACTTGTTTCGGGTCGAGCGTCACGCGGTCGATGTATTGTATGCCGAAGGCGATCAGTTTTTTGTCCGTGGCGAGTTGCACGATTTACAAATTGTGAGCGCCGGCTTGCATCGGATTGTGCCCGGGCAAGAGGTGCGCATCGCGCAGCCCATGCAAGCGGTAGACGGTCACTGATGTTCAGCCGCATCGCCGCCAATCCGCGCTCGTTGTTGCTGCTCGTGGCACTCATCGTGGTATCGGGTCTCAGTGCTTTGAAAACACTGCCACGCATGGAGGATCCAAGAACCAAAACTCGCGCTGCACTTGTCGTGACTAACTTCCCCGGCGCTAACGCAGAGCGCGTCGAAATTCTCGTCTCACGCAAGATTGAAGACAAACTGCGTGAAATTCCTGAAATTGACGATATCTCTTCCAACAGTCGCTCTGGTATTTCAGTAGTTACGATCATACTGCACATGACTGTGAAAAATCCGACACCTGTCATGTCAGAGATCAGAGACAAACTGACTGATATAGAAGGTGAATTGCCTCCGGCCGTCGGCGCGCCGCAGTTTCGGGAGATGGATGTCTTCGCGAATACGATTATTTCCGCGCTTGAATGGCATGGCGCGGGAGAGCCGGACACGGTGTTAATGGGCCGCTATGCGCGCGAACTAAAATCCCGTTTGCTAGCGGTAACCGGTACCGAAAAAGTAGAAATTAGGGGTGCACCTAAAGAGGAAATTCAGGTTGTGCTCGATATCAGTACAACCAACGCCCTGGGTTTTACAACGGATCAAATCGCCAGCGTTATTGGACGAGCTGATGCGAAAGTCGCCGCTGGGGAAGTCGCCTCCTCTACCGTTAGGTGGCAGCTCGAGGTAGAGGGCGCACTAGACTCTCTGGAACGACTGCGCGCCATACCGCTGCGACGCGGCCCGCAGGGTGAATTGATTCGACTGGGAGACGTCGCTGAAATCTATCGAGCGCCGCGCCTTCCCGAAGACGAAATCGCCATTGTAAAAGGTGAGCGGGCCGTGCTTGTTAGCGCCATGATTCGCGAAGACGTGATGTTAGATAAATGGCGACTCGCAGCCGACGAAACATTGGCACAGTTCAATCGAGAGCTGCCTCGAGAAGTCCAAGCGAGGCTTATTTTTGATCAACGGCCTTACGTCGATAGGCGGCTGGCAGAGCTGGCGGGTAACTTTGCCATCGGTTTTGGCGTGGTACTGCTCGTGCTATTGCTCACCTTGGGTTGGCGCAATGCTCTAATTGTGGCCGGATCCCTGCCACTCACTATGTGCTTCACGCTATTCTGCCTACAACTGAAGGGTATTCAAATTCACCAACTCTCAGTGGTGGGGTTGGTAGTGTCACTGGGTATTCTCGTCGACAACGCGATTGTGATGGCCGACGCGGTGGCCCAATCCCGCCGCGCCGGCAAATCCTCGATTGAGGCAGTTAGAGCTTGCATTGGACACTTGTGGGTGCCTCTGCTGGGGTCGACACTAACCACGGTCCTTGCGTTTTTACCCATTGCACTACAGCCGGGCAATTCCGGCGAATTTGTAGGACCTCTCGCCTGGTCAGTCATTTTCTCCCTGGTCGGCTCCTTCCTCATTGCACAAACGGTAGTTGCAGGGGTGTCCAGCCGCTTTCTGACTCAGGCTAGCGCCAGCAGCAGCAACTGGTTACAAAGAGGAATTGTTTACCCGCCATTAACACGGTGGTTTGAACGCACACTCGGAGCAACTCTACTCAGGCCCTATCTGACAATTTTTCTGGTTGCGCTGCTTGCGAGTTCCGGTTTTTTCGCGGCAAGTTTCATGCAAAGAACCTTCTTTCCCCCCGCTGATAGAGATATGTTTCAGGTCAATTTATACCTAGCTCCCGGCAGTGGTATCGACTCAACAGTGAAGGCCACACAGTTATTGTCGCGTGTCGTGCAGGAACTCCCGGGGATAGAAAGCATTGACTGGGTCGCAGGCAACAGCTTTGGCAAGTTCTATTACAATTTACTCGTGGGCAATGACGGTATGCCCTACTACGCGCAGGCAATGGTCAAAGCCACAGATTATCAATCGGCGGATGCCGCTATTTTGGCCTTGCAGACTGATATCCCTAGTCGCTTTCCCGAACTACTCATCATCGCTGCCAAGCTGGAACAGGGCGTTCCCGGCGATGCGCCAATTGAACTGCGTCTGTCTGGCCCCAACGTAAACGTATTGCGAGAATTGGGCAATGAGGTCATGCGCATTGCGGCTGGGCAGCCCGGTGTTTTGGGGATTCGTCCCTCGCAGGAAAGTTCTAAACCTAAAATCTGGGTCAACCTGCGTGAAGACATGCTGATACAAGCCGGTGCCACTTTGACGGACGCGTCGGCTCAACTGCAAGCCGCACTCACAGGTACTGTCAGTGGCAGTATCATCGAAGGAACGGAAGAACTACCGGTTCGCGTGCGCGTCAGTGATAGCGATCGAGCTGACCTCAGCCGTTTAGGAAGCAGCTACTTGCTAGTACCGGGTCAGCAAGATATGGATCGAGTACCCGTATCCGCCCTGGGTGATATTGTCGTTCGTCCAGAGCCCAACAACATTACTCGTCGCAATGGCACTCGCGTAAACACCATCAAAATTTATCCTATGGTGGGCGAACTCAATGAAACAGTGCTCAACCGAGTTTTGACCGCGCTGGACCAGGAGGACTTTCACCTACCCGACGGCTACCGGGTAGGCATCGGTGGAGATGCGGAGGCCAGCAGCGAAAATGTTGGCTACCTGCTGTTGTATATTAACGTGATTGTTGCCCTGTTGGTCATGGTCGTTACGCTCTCGTTTAGTTCTTTCCGATTAACGGCTGTCGTATTCTCCGTCGCGATCCTCGCGGCGGGTTATGGCCTCCTCGGTGTGTTTCTCTCGGGCTATCCGCTGGGATTTTTGGTCTTGGTAGCGCTGCTAGGCCTGATGGGATTGGCCATCAACGCAGCTATTGTGATCATTGCGGAGTTGCGCGCTAGCCCCGCCGCCTGTGAAGGAGACACTGAAGCCATTAAACACGGCGTGGTCGTCTGTACACGACACATTGTTTCAACCACGCTGACGACGGTAGGTGGCTTTTTACCCCTGCTGTTCGACAGTGGTACATTCTGGCCTCCTTTCGCCGCTACCATTATTGGAGGTACACTACTGACATCCATGGTGTCTTTGCTCTTTGTGCCTGCCTTATTCTCAATTCTCGCCCGAGCGCGGACTTTCGAAAGTGGCGACAGCCACAACGCCGTCCTGGCATGACCAGGATACCCTACCAATTGCGCAATACGCCCGACTGCCAAATCAGTGCACACTTGGCAGCGTACCGGGGTTCACCCACACCAGTATGGCCAAAGAGGTTCTGCCAGAAACGTAACCATAATCCAAGGTATCGCCGCCATTGATATCTGACCACGAGCAAAACCCGTCGGTGCCGAAATCGGGACAAGGGCCATCGATGGACCAATTCCAGCAATGGGCCGCACCTCTGTGAGATGTTTAAATCAGTTAACGAAACTGACCTTCAAAAAGTGTTTCACGCGCAACCACGGCTTTCACTAAATCGCCTTTTTGCGGTTTTTCGACGTTACAGGGCTCTTTATAATCCGTCTCAGGTCCGATGTTCGCCTGGGCGGGAATAGTACAGATGAGTGCGTTGCTTAGGAAAATTTCAATGGGTTTGTTACGGTACTTTTCAACTAGCATCATTTCAACTTCAATCTCGGTTCCTCTCTTTTTGCTGTATTCGATTTCCACTTCGCCTCTGCCAATTTCTTTCACATAGCGAAAGCTCACTTCCTTATCCCAACCCGTTCGATCCCCTAAACCAAGGGCAGCCAACCAAACCCCTCGCCCTGCTCCGCGAACACGACGTGATCCAAGCTGTCGTACAAGGTGCGCAGCGCCGCGCGCGTCAATTCACGGCTGTTATTTCTTTCGCTCACATGCGCAACCACTAGGTGGCGCAACTGTGCATAGTTTAGTTCACGCAGCAATGCCACCGCTTGCTCGTTGTTGAGATGCCCCCAGTCACCGCCGACGCGGTGCTTTAAATGTTCTGGATAAGCGCCAGCATGAAGCATGTCAAGGTCGTGGTTAAATTCCAACAACAGGGCGTCACAACCGCGAAAGCTCTCCAACACATGCCCGGTCGAACTCCCCAAATCGGTGAGAACACCGAGGCTAACACCACGCCAGTGCACGCGATACTGGCAGGGTTCAGCGGCATCATGTGGCACTGATACAGCGTGCACCTCAAAATCCGCGATGCGAAAGCGCTGCTCGCAGTTAAAGGCATGCAGTTCGTGGCAGGCATCGCAGCGACCGCTGGCGTGGGTGCCGTGTGTCATATACACGGGAATCTCATAATTGCGCGACAACGCGGCTACGCCACTGATGTGGTCGCTGTGCTCATGGGTGACGAGAATCGCATCGAGATCTTGGGGAGACACACCCAACCGCTCCATACGCAGAGATACTTGGCGCTGGGAAAAACCACAGTCAATCATGAGTAGCGCGTCATCGGCCCGCACTAAGGTGGCGTTACCCTTACTGCCCGAGCCCAGCGAGGCGAATTCCATGGCGGCGAGGCCTCGGCGCGCCTAGTTAATGTTGCCTTTAATGAGTGTGAGTAAGCCCTGCTCCTCGCGCTTTGCCAAGGAAAGGCTTTCTTTTTCAGGCTGCAGGCGAATAGCGACGGTACTGTCTTCCTGGGTCTGCAAGCGCACAATAAACGCCTCGCCCACCAACGGGTCCTCTTTGCCGCCGGGCCAAAGCCAGCCAAACCAACTGCTGTCCTCTTCCTCTTCAGGGCCATTAAAGGTGGTGTAGTAAGTTCCGGCAGTGCGGTCCTGATCGGTGACTTCGAAGGCAGACTTCTGCAATGCGAGGCCGAGCGAGGCCCAGGCGCGATCAAAGGGCAGCACGAGGTGGATGTAGGTGTAGCCCTCGGGAGATTCTTGTAGTGAGATTTTACCCTGTGTGGTGATTCCCTGTTCAGCCATCATCGATACCGGTGCGGTATCGGCGCTGTCGGCAAGATACTGTGACACCGCCTGCAGCATGTCCGCTTCCAGCGTTGGGTTGTCAGAAGCCCTGGGCCAGTCGTCACTCGCTGCGACACTGGCCTGATTCATCTGTAACACGTGTAGCTCGCTAGTACCGCGCTGCACACCCTGTTCCATGCGAAAGCGAAAACGCGCGGGGACCTCCTGGTTTTCCAGGGTGAGCCAGGCCGTTTCCATGACACCGGCCCGCGCATCGACGCGACCCACTGGCATATTGGCAGCGGCGAGAAAGCTGCGCACTTGCGGCCATACTTGCCCGGGCGGAACACCGATCAGCGCCCAGCGCTGGTTACCCAGTTTTTGTATGCGCACCACATCGGTACCGGTGCCTGCGGCTAGTGGCGCGGGGCGGGGAACTTCGAATTCACCGCTCAACAGCACGCCCTCTTCAATCTGCGGAATGACGTAGAGTTCGCGCAGCGCGGTTTTATCATCGCCCTCGGGGAGCGTCAGCTCCGACAACTCGGGTGCTGATTTATAATCCTCCGATCGGTCGCGAAAAATACCGTCGTCGTTAAATAAAAAGCCACACCCTGAGGCAATACCCAAAGTGGCGATAAGCAACAACCTTCCGCACACACGCACTCCCGTTCTCACTTCACTCGCCCTCTGTATCGCTCGCACAAATAGGTGTTCAACAACTTCGCCCCTCGCTTGCGCTCGCTGCATCATGCAACACCCACACTGCGCAGCGCCGCCAGTACGTCGCCGTGGTAGGGCTCATCCAACGCGGTAAGCGGTAATCGGATACCCTCTTGAATCAGGCCCTGCTGCTGCAGTGCCCACTTCACTGGAATGGGGTTGGCTTCTAGGAACAAAGCCTGATTCAGTGGCGCCAGTAATTTATCCATGTCGCGCGCCTCCTCTTCTTCACCGGCCAGTGCGTGGGCACATAGCGCAGACATCAAGGCGGGGGCAACGTTCGCGGTCACTGAGATATTCCCGTGGCCACCGGCCAACATCAGCTGCAGTGCAGTGCCGTCGTCACCCGAGTAAATTGCAATTTGGTTGCCACAACGGGCGATGATATCCCGGCCGCGCTCCACGTCGCCGGTAGCGTCTTTCAGGCCCACGATATTGTCTAAATCCGCCAGGCGCGCCGCTGTGTCGTTGCTCAGATCTACCGCTGTCCGACCGGGGACGTTGTACAAAATCTGCGGTATCTTCACAGCCGCGGCGATCGCCTTGAAGTGCTCGTAAAGGCCGCGTTGGCTGGGCCGATTGTAATAGGGGGTGACGAGCAAACAGGCATCGGCACCAGCTTTCGCAGCCGCCTCGGTCAACTCGATGGCCTCTTTAGTGGAATTAGCCCCGGTGCCAGCAATGATGGGGATGCGGCCCGCGCTGTAACGCACGCAAAATTCGATCACCTGCAAGTGTTCGGGGACACTCAGTGTGGCACTCTCACCGGTGGTGCCCACAGCGCCAATGGCGGCCGTGCCGGCTTCGATATGGAGATCAAGCAAGCGCTCCAGGGCATCCCAGTCAAGTTCGCCATCGGCAAACATGGGGGTAACCAAGGCGACGATACTACCGGTTATCATTTGCTATCTCCGCTTGCAGCTGGCAGCGCCACCTGTGACACCATTGGCGCACTACTGTTCGTTCTGTGTAGGATGTGGGCAAAGTCGGGCCAAATTACCACGAAGCACTACCCAGGACACCCGAGGAAGCCCGCCATTATCCATGACAGGCGCGGGATAACAACAGACTGGGGCGAAAACAGGCAAAGACACTCGGGAACCTCGGCGCGCTGACGTCGTCCAACTTGCCAAGAGCCCCCTACAGTCACTCGCACATGATACCGAGCGGGGTTGAAAGCGGGGCGGACGCGACTCGTGCGTGCCAACGGACAACACAAGGAGACGAAAATGAAACAGTTGCTAGGTGTGTGGGGATGGTCGCTGGCCCTGCTGCTAGCCTGCGGCGCTAGCCATGCCGACCTCGCCGTGCGAATAAGCTCACTCACCGAAGTAGACCATCAATTCCTGGCTGCTCAAAAACAGCAGCTGGAAGACTTGAGCAGCCTGCACCTCGGTCGCCGCTTTAACGGCCAGAAGGACAACGATTTGAGCGTGCTGCAAGCCCTCCTCGATCGGCGCATCGTAAAGGGCCACCAGCGCCAATCTTTGCAGGCCATGGGCATCATCATGGGCAATCTATTGGCCAAGGAGTTGGATTTGCACTGGGTGATCTACGAGGATAAAAAGGGCCGCAGCCGCGCCCTGCGCTACAAGGAAACGGACAACTACCTCTTCCCCATGACCATGATTTCCCGGCGGCGCGAAGTGGGAAATGACACCCCGGTGCGCGAAATCTACGACAAAGCCGCGCAGATCATGCGCGAGAGCAAACCCGCCTTACCGTTTCGGTAGTCGGGGCGGCGAGCAGCCTAGACGTGCTGCAGCTGCCCTACAGGAGCTGCTTGTGCTTGCAGGTTTCGCCGTACTGCGCTCTAAGTCGTTGGGGATCGCTGCGCCATATCAGAAGTCGTCCGTGCGCAACATGGCGTCGGAGCCGCCATCGACAAAGAACACCGAGCCACAGACAAAGTTCGCCGCATCGCTCAGTAAAAAGCGCATAACCGATGCGATCTGCTGCGGCTGGGCTGTCGCTCCCAAGGGCACCGAGTCGCCAAATTCCTGCATCACTTGGCCCAGCTCTTCATCGGCAAACACCCGCTCGGTGAGGGGTGTCATCGTGATCCCAGGTGCAACGGCGTTCATGCGTATCCCGCTGCTAGCATAGTCGACAACATTGCGGCGCATCCAGATGGTGATCGCTCGTTTGGACCCGGCGTAGGCGGTGTGGCCATCGCGGCCATCGATGTCTGCACAGGCGCCATCTTCATCGCCCGCCAAGCAGGCCTGTACGTAGGGGTCATCGGTTGGCACCATGGGCGCGGAGTTGGATGATACCAGCAGGACACTGCCTTTTTTCTTCTCGAGCAAGTCGCGCATCCCCTCAATGGTGGCGATTACTGCAAAGTAATTGACGCGCGCAATCAGCGACAGAGGCTTGGCGACTGGCGGCAATCCGGCGCAGGGGATAAATCCATCCAACCCCTCCGGCGCCATTTCATGCACGCCATCGATGGCCGCTTGGCGTCCTTCCGCGCTCGACAAATCGGCGATAATGTCGCCTTCTTTGATATCTACACTGATGACCTTGTGCCCGTCAGCGGTCAATTGCTCGCGCAATGCGCCGCCAATTCCCGTAGCGCCGCCGGTCATTGCAAAGGTTCGCTTACTCACGTTTTTCTCCTACGTCGAATCCACTGATTGATACCGCCATTGTCGTCATTCTCCCTCAGGAAACCATGTGGAAGGCGGCCATAATAGCTGGTTGCTACTTTACCCTTCTAGGGCACCAACCTAAACCAGTGCAAGCAAAATCCACCCGCAAAACAGCGGCGCATGCCAGCCCTCGCGACCAAACCTAACTTGCTGACACCCAGCTTGCCTGTAACAGCCGCCAAGAGTACCCTGGGCGACGTTTTTTCTGGAGCGTATTTTATGAGTGATAAACCACGGGCCGCTGCCATCGAAGGGTGGCACACCTTAGACGACAAACCCCACCTGATCGGCACCCGCTGCAAGGCGTGCGGGACCTACTCTTTCCCGCGCCAAAGTCACTATTGCAAAAACCCCAACTGCGACAGCACCGAATTTGAAGACGTCGAGCTGAGCCGCACTGGCACCGTTTGGAGCTACACGAACGCCTGCTACAAACCGCCCGAACCCTTCGTGGCGGCGGAGCCATTCGTGCCCTACGCCATCGCGGCGGTGCGGCTGGAAAAAGAGCAAATGGTGGTGCTGGGGCAGGTAGCAAGCGGACTGGGTGTGGAAGATTTGCAAGTCGGAATGGCGATGGAGCTGGTGCTCGAGCCACTGCACGACACCGACGAAGATGTGAAAGTCACCTGGAAGTGGCAACCGCTGGCGAGTTGAGCGCTGCGGTAATCCGGTAGTTAATAAAGGGAGTTTTGGAAAATGTCCAATGAAATCGCCATCCTCGGTGCCGGTATGCACCCCTGGGGAAAATGGGGCCACAACTTTGTCGAGTACGGCGTGGCAGCGGCCCGCGAGGCACTCTCCGACGCGGGGGTGCCCTGGCAGGATATTCGCTTTGTCTCCGGCGGCGCCACGATTCGCTGTGGCTACCCCGGCTATGTGGCCGGTGCCACCTTCGCTCAGGCTCTGGGTTGGCAGGGGGCGGAAGTCAACACCTCCTATGCTGCCTGCGCCTCCGGTTCACAAGCGCTGGCTGCGGCGCGCAATAAGATTCTCGCCGGTGCCTGCGATGTCGCTCTGGTGGTCGGAGCAGATACCACGCCCAAGGGTTTCTTGGCACCGGCCAAGGGGTATCGACCCGAAGACCCAGATTGGGTTCGCTTCTACCTCGGCATCACCAACCCCACGTACTTCGCGCTGTACGCGCGACGCCGTATGGATTTGTATGGCGACACCTTGGATGATTTTGCCGCCGTCAAAGTGAAAAACTCCTTGGTCGGCAGCAAAAACCCACGCGCGCGCTATCGCAAGTGTTTTTCCGCCGAGGATGTCGCCGCTTCAGCCATGGTGGCGGACCCGTTGCGACTGATGGATATCTGCGCGACCAGCGACGGCGGTGCCGCACTCGTCGTGTCCAGCCTCGACTACGCGCAAAAGATAGGCAAGGGTAATGCGCCGAGAGTCGCAGCGATTTCAACAGTGACACCCACCTTTGCCAGCGAGGTGGTCGAAATGCCCGATATCGCCACCGACTCGGCAGCGGCGGATGGTGTGGAAGCCATTGCCTACCGCAGCACGCTACCGGTGAAGGCCTATGAAGAAGCGGGCATCGGGCCAACAGATGTCGATTTGGCCGAGGTGTACGATCTCTCCACAGCACTGGAACTGGATTGGATCGAAGATTTGCAGTTGGCTCCGCGCGGCGAAGCGGCGGCACTACTGCGCGCCGGCGACACGGCGCTGGGCGGTAAAATCCCGGTGAATGTCTCCGGAGGTCTGGCGTGCTTCGGTGAAGCGGTGCCTGCGCAAGCGTTGGCCCAGGTTTGCGAGCTCACCTGGCAGTTGCGCGGCGAAGCGGGTGATCGGCAGGTGTCGGGCGCCAAGGTGGGCATCACTGCCAACCAGGGCTTATTCGGCCACGGCAGTTCGGTGATCGTGACGCGCTGACGGCGTCACCAGATGTTCCGCGCAAAGTTACGACTCAGGTGGCGTCGTCAACGGCGCGGCCGGGCGCGTCGAAGCTGCTCGTAAAAACGCAATCAGGTCGGCCCGCGCCTGCGGGTCCGGCACACCAAAACTCATCATGGTGCTTTCCGGAAACATCGCCAGAGGATTTTCCAACCAGGCAAACATAAACTCCGGGGTCCAGGTGAACTGCGCGGCTTTGAAAACGTCGGAGTAATACTCGAACCCGGCTTGTTTCCCCGCGACCTTGCCGAAAATTTGATACAAATTCGGGCCGTTGTTGTGACCCATCGCCGGCTCGGCGTAGTGGCAAGTTCGGCATGGCCCAAAGACCAAGCGGCCACGCTGCACATCACCCGCGGGCAACACTTCCCCCGCGTGCAGCGGTTGCGGCCATGCGCCGATCAACACCATTAGCGACAGCCAGAGACAACACTTTACGCCAGTTTGCAAATTATTGCATATAGGTAATTTCACTCCACAATATCTACCCGTCATGCCACACCCACTGGATTGGTGACCAGCGAACGCCCAGCGCGACGGCCAAAGAACGTGCAATCTCCGACAGAGAGACCGCTGGCAATGTACGGCGCGGTAGGCAGGCCCGCCGCGTTGCGCCCGGCCGCAAACAGGCCCGGAATGGCCGCACCAAAACTGTTGAGCACCTGCCCATCGACGGTAGTGTGCAGTCCGCCAAAGGTATGCGCGGGGAAGAAGGCGTTGTGTACAGACAAGTCCCACGCTTTGTAGGGCCCTTCACGCAAGGGGTGCAGGTAGGCAGCGCTCTTGCGAAACAGCGGGTCCTCCCCCTTGGCAGCATGGCGATTGTAGTAGGCAACGCTCTGCTGCAAAGCACCCTTGGGCAAATACAAACGCCCGGCGAGTTCGGCGATGCTAGCGCCCTCGGCCACGGCGATAAAATTGTCTTGTACAAACCCGAACTCGCTGCGCGCATCGGTAATCAACCACGCCTCGCCGCCCTGGTGATAGGCAATCGCATCGCCCAATACGCCGTGATAGGACTCCTCAGAGATAAAGCGTTGACCGAAACGGTTGACGATTATACCGCCGAGCACATGCTCCGGCGGATAAATTGGCGCGATGGCAAAACCCTCGTGCATACGCAGCGCTGCGGCACCGGCAGAGATACCCATATTTATCCCCTGCCCCAATTCGGCGGCGTTGCCCCAGGGCACCGAGCAGTCATAGAGCTGCGGTGCGTAACGCTTGAGCATTTCGCGGTTGTGAATGAAGCCCCCGCAGGCCAACACCACGCCGCGCTTGGCACGGATAAACTGATCGGCACCCGCCACCCACAGGCGCGCACCCGCAATGCGGCCATCTTGCTCAATAACCAAGCGCTCCGCGGTGGCGCTGGTCAAAAAACGTACGCCACTGGCTTTGGCCGCTGCCAACAGAGCCTGCATTAAACGGCGGCCACCATTCATACCGACCACGCCGGGTACATGCCCGCGCGGTGCCGGTTGCGCCAGTTCCCGCGCCGGCCACGCCAGTTCAGTACCGGAGTAGTACAAAGACTCGTCGCCCATCGGCAGACCCTTGGCCTGGGTGAACTTCTCTCGGTAGGGCACACCCTGGGCCACCAGCCAATCGAAATGCGCGGGGCTGTGCTCGCAATACAGCGCAATTTTTTCTAGAGGTGGGTGAATACCTCCGGCGCGGGACAAGAACGCGTACATGGCTTCAACGGAGTCTTGAATTTGCAAGGCTTTTTGCAGCGCCGTGCCGCCCCCCGCATACACCACGCCACCGGACATAGCCGAGGCACCACCCAGTTGCGGCAGCGTTTCAGCCAGCAGCACATCCGCGCCCGCCTCGCGTGCCGCCATCGCAGCGCAGACGCCGGCGGCGCCGGAGCCCAATACCAGCACATCGGTGTGTCCATCCCAGGCTTTCACAGCTTTGCGCGGCAACGCAGCAGCTTGGGTGGCAACGGTCACCGCGGCACCTGCACCCAGGGACGAGAGCAGTACGCGTCGACTAATTCCCGGCTTGTGGTGCTGCTCGGTCACGGATGACACCTACTCTACGCTAGATTTCTCGTATGTACTGTAACCGATCGTCGATCATGTACAGGCGATGCTGCGACCCCTCACACGTTGGGTCCACCGCGTCGTAACCCGCATCACCGTCGTACAAAAAACAGATGCCGTCGTCGACACCAATCATGCGCGGCGCATAGATTAGGGCTTCGCGCTCACTGATACGCGTTCGCGCATCATAGCAATTATGACACTCGGCAATATCCATCAAGCTGACGTAGGTGGGTGGCATGAGCCGCAGCGGATGTTCCGGGTCGGCTGATTCCGCTAGAGCCAGGCGCGGAGATACCCAACGGTGATGGGCGATCTCGCCGCCATCCACCTGCACTTCCTGGCCTTCTTCCAAAATGGTTAGGAAGAACCAGGTTGCGAAGCGGCGCTTCGCACCCTCGGGTGTCGTCCAATGAGAGAGGTACACGAGCTGATCGGGGCTGACAACTAATCCCGCCTCCTCTTGTGTTTCGCGGATCGCGGCATTCACCGCCTGCTGATATTCCTCATTGGTATCACGGCAATCGCTTTCTTCGACTTTCCCGCCGGGGAAGACCCACATACCCCCCATGTGCTGCACGGCCTTGTTGCGCTGCACTAATAACACTTCCAGCTCCTGGGGCCCATCGCGCACCAACACGATTGTGGCGGCGGGGAATACGGGCTCTATCGCATCGCTAGTTTCCAACATGGGGAGTTGCTCATCGTTGTGGGCAAGCGCTAACAGCGAAGACCCAAAGACTATGGAAAGAACCGGCTAATCGTATCAATGACACAAGCCGGACGCTCCGAACCCTTGATTTCAATGGTCATGCGAACGACTACCTGCACACCACCTTTCACCTCTTCGGCGCTGATCACCTCGCCGCTGCCACGAATGTGGCTGCCCACCGGCACGGCAGCCGGGAAACGCACTTTCTCGCACCCGTAGTTCACGCCCATGGAGGTATTGTCGACGCGCATAATTTGCGGCAGAAACAAATTGGCGAGCGACAGGGTCAGATAACCGTGCGCGATCGTTTTACCGTAGGGCCCCTCCGCCGCCTTTTCCGGATCGACATGAATCCATTGATGATCGCCGGTGGCGTCGGCAAATTGGTCGATGCGCTCCTGATCAATTTGCAACCATTCGCTTGCACCCAGGTTTTGACCCACGGCGTCCAATAGCGCCGAGGGTGTCTCAAAGGTCGTTGTCACACAGTGCCTCTTCACAATTTTCAGGTAATGCTCGAACTATAGCAGCAGCGAGCGCGAGCGGCAGCCACGGCGGTTTAACATGGTGTGAGAAATGCCGCCGCCAAATGGTCAGGGGTAAGCGGACAATAAATCGCACCGCTGCAAGAAACCCCACAACAGCGTGACGCGCCACTCATTTTTTTAGGTGCTAGTACAAGTATTTCACAGCGAGTAAGCGGCTCTTCGTGGTATAAAAGCACCCCCTTTGTCCATCTCACCCGTCTTCGCTTGCCCCCACTCTACAGGTGGCTTGGAGACAGTAACCGGTACCCGCAGTGGCTTCACGCAAACGACAACTGCTTTTCTCCCTGCTCATGTTGCTGGCGGCCGGTGCAGTGACCTTACTGCTGTATCACAATCGTCCACCCGCCGAAATTCAGGAGCCGGAAGCACCCATCGTTACGGTCGATGTCGCAGAGGTGGTAAAGCAGACTGTGCGCATCCCGGTGCAAGCACAAGGTACCGTGACACCGAGCCGAGAAACCGCCTTACTCGCTGAAGTTTCGGGCCGCATAGTGGAGGTCGCCCCGGCCTTTGAGGTCGGCGGTTTCGTCAAAGAAGGTGACATGTTATTGCGCATCGACCCGCGCGACTACGAAACGCACGTACTGCGCGCCGAGGCTGCGATCAAAACGGCGGAGAGCGCGCTGGCACAAGAGACGGGCCGTGCAGAGGTCGCACAACGCGAGTGGGAAAAGCTACCCAAGGGTAGCCAGCGCAGCGCCGAGGCCAAGGCGCTGTACCTGCGCAAACCACAACTGGCACAGGCCAAGGCGCAACTACTGGCGGCGCGCGCCGATCTCAATACCGCTCGGGACAACCTTGAACGCACGATGGTAAAGGCGCCTTACGACGCCCTGATCAAAGCGAAGCACAGTGATCTGGGCCAATTCGTGGCCGCCGGTAGCCGCTTGGCGGATGTCTTTTCCATCGATTATGCAGAAGTCCGGCTACCTATTCCGCAGAGCAAACTGGAATACCTCGAGTTGCCCGAGATGGGAACGAAAGACTTGGGGTCGACCATCGATCTCTATACCGACGTCGGCGGCGACATCAAACACTGGCAGGCGCAACTGCAACGCACCGAAGGCGTCTATGACGAACGCTCGCGTGCGCTATATACGGTCGCGCGCATCGATGACCCCTACGCACTCAACACCACCGAGCGGGAGCCGTTACGCATCGGCACTTTTGTCAATGCCAATATTGAGGGGCGGGAGCTGAACGACATCGTACCGCTGCCACGCTATGTACTCCGAGCGGGTAACTTTTTGTGGGTCGTCGATGACAGTTTGCGATTGCGTAATCGCAAGGTGACGCTGTTGCGCACCAGTGGCGACTATATCTACGTTAGCGCCGGGCTAGATAACGGCGACCTCGTTTCACTGACTATTCTGGACGGCTCGTTTGACGGCTCACAAGTAAAAATCAATTTACGTACCCCAACGGATCAACTCGATCGGCACGGCAAGCCGATCGACACTCAAGGACAATCATTGAGCACCGAAACAACAGCCGCGGTCCACGAAACCCCCTCGGAAAAAACCGGTGGTTAACCCGACGACCTCTGAACAGCGTGGCATTATCGCCTGGTTCGCGCACAACCCGGTGGCAGCCAACCTGCTCATGTTGATTATCATCGTTGCCGGCCTGGGTGCGGCTTTCAGCATTCAGCGCGCGATGTTTCCCGCCTTCGAAATTGAAGTCATCTGGATCGACATTCCCTATCCCGGTGCCTCACCCGAAGAGGTCGAGCAGGGCGTGGTACTGAAAATTGAAGAGGCGATTAAAGATATTGACGGCATCAAGCGGGTGGAATCAGATGCCTACGAATCCCGCGCCACTATGTTTATCGAGCCTTTAGAAGGCACCGACCTGCTCAAGTTGTTAAATGATGTGCAGAATCGCGTGGATGGCATTAGCCAGTTTCCACAGGAAGCGGAAAAGCCCATCATCAGTCAACCGGAGCTGCTGTTCCCCGCGCTGACACTGCAAATTTCGGGCGATATCGACGAGCGCAACATGAAGGCGCTGGCCGAGGATATTCGCCGCGACTTGCTCACCTACCCTGACATTTCGTCGGCAAGCGTGGTCGGCAGTCGCGCCTACGAAATTGCCATTGAAATTTCCGAGCCTCTACTGCGTGAGTACCACCTCACACTGGGAGAAGTGGCGAATATTATCGCCGCATCATCGCTAGATTTGCCCGGTGGAGCGGTACGTACCGAAAACGGCGATATTTTGCTGCGCACCGTTGGGCAGGCTTACGTCCAACAGGACTTCGAGAAAATCGTGCTAAAAACCTGGCCCGACGGCACGCGCTTACTCTTGGGTGATATTGCGACGGTTAACGACGGGTTTGTGGACTCTTCCGGCTATTCGATCTTCGATGATCAGTATTCCCTAGGCATCAACGTTTTCGCCATGGGTAAGCAAGATCTCATTGTGACTGCCGATGCGGCCAAAGCCTATGTGGCGCACAAAATCCCCCAGCTTCCCGACGGGGTTCAACTAGACGTCTGGGCGGATTCTACCTACTACTTAAAAGAACGTCTGGGCATGATGGTTAGGAACTTGGCCATGGGCGCGATGTTGGTGTTCGTTGTGCTCGCGTTATTTTTGGAAATCAAACTCGCCTTCTGGGTCATGGTAGGCATTCCCGTTTGTTTCCTCGGGGCCATGGCGTCCATCAATACGCCCTACATCCACGCGACTCTGGATATGATTAGTATCTTCGGTTTTATCTTGGTGCTGGGCATCGTGGTCGACGACGCGATCATCATGGGTGAAAGCGCATACACGGAGACAGAGCGCCATGGACACAGCGTCGAAAATGTCGTGGCCGGCGTATATCGCGTCGCAACACCGGCCACCTTTGGTGTACTGACCACCATCGTTGCCTTTATGCCAACGCTATTCATCGATGGCATATTTGGCGCATTCCCCAAAGCGTGTGGTTACGTCGTCATACTGTGCTTGGTGTTTTCCCTCGTCGAATCAAAATGGATATTGCCCGCCCACCTTGCCCACAGCAAACCCACGCGCAACCGACTACTCCTATTCATCGATCATTTGCAGGAATTCGTCAATGCTCGGCTGACCAATTTTGTGCACAATCGCTATCAGCCATTCATGCTCCGCTGTGTGAAAAACCGCTATGCCACCTTAGCGTTTTTTTTATCGCTTCTGGTACTGTGCTCGGGGCTAGTACTCGGCGGTGTGGTGCGGACCGTGCTTGCACCAGACACCCCTGGCGAATTTCTAAAGGTCGAACTGCGTATGTCCCAGGGTGTACCCGAGGAGCGCACGCTTGAGGCAATCACAAGCGTCGCGAACAAACTCAAAGCATTAGATGCCGCGTATTACGAAGACACGCAACAGAAAGAACGCTTATTGGCCCATATGTCTGTGTTTGTATTCGACCGAATCAACGCTCAAATTAGCGTGGAGCTAACCAAGGACAACACGCGCAAGCTCTCGACGCGCGCGGTGGAGCAGCGCTGGCGCGATGCCGTGGGGCGCATACACGGCGCAGAAGTGTTCGCCATTACCAGAGATGACGGCCCTTCCATCGGGCCGGATGTCGCCTTTGATCTCATGCACAAGGATTTTGAGGTCTTACGCAAAGCGGCAGCAGAGTTGGAAGAAGCCCTGGGGCATTACTCCGGCCTGTACGATATTCGCAACGGTGTGGGCGACACTGCCGATGAATTTCACCTCGATATTCTACCTGAGGCAGAATCGCTGGGGCTCACGCGCATGGACCTAGCGCGGCAAGTGCGCCACGCATTTTACGGTGCGGAAGCACAGCGCGTACAACGCGGCATCGATGAAGTGAAAGTGATGGTGCGCTACCCGCGTGCAGATCGTGAAAATGTGACGAGCTTGAATAACATGAATATCCGTACGCCGGCGGGAGACGAAGTACCGTTTGACAGCGTCGCCAAGCTGAGCATTCGCCAGGGGCTGTTGAAATCGACGAGAATCAACTACCAACGTGCCGCCGAGGTGACCGCCGAGGCGAATACCCAGGTGGTGGAGCCATCGAAAGTCATGGCGGATGTTAAAGAAAACGTGATGCCGCGCCTCATAGAAAAGTACCCGGGGCTAAGCTACGGTATTTCTGGTTCCGCGGATGAAGAGGCCAAGATGGCGGTCAGCATGGTCGTTGGGTTCGCGGCTGCACTGTTTGGGATCTACGCACTTTTGGCGATACCCACCAAATCATACCTGCAACCCGTCATTATTATGGGCGTTATCCCCTTTGGCATGATTGGGGCGGTTGTGGGGCACTGGATGACCGGCTATGACCTGAGCATGATGTCACTCATGGGCGTGATCGCTTTGAGCGGCGTCGTGGTAAATGACAGCTTAATACTCGTCGACTTCGTGAACAAACGCATAGCCTCGGGCATGGCGCGCTACGAGGCGGTGACCGAAGCCGGCATGTTGCGTTTTCGCGCCATTTTGCTCACGTCTCTCACCACGTTCTTTGGGCTAGTGCCCATGCTGATGGAAGAAACCGCGCAGGCACAGTCCATGGTGCCCATGGCGGTCTCAATCGCTTTTGGTATTGTGTTCGCTACAGTGATTACACTGCTGCTCATTCCCAGCCTGTACATGATCTTGGATGATTTGGGCACCTGGTGGAAGCGCCGCACGGGAGAAAAGCCCGACGCCACCTTCACCGAAGTATTAAACTAACTCGCCGAACACACCACCCCGCTCAATTAGCGCACGAGTGGACAACTCGTGCAGCGCATATAAATGTCGTTGGGATCTTGCCAGAGCGACAATTCATGCGCCGCATCCACGACTGGCGCTATCACATCCGATAGCACATTGCGCGTTGATGATCGCGCCCAACCGCTCAAACTGGCACCACGATTAGCCAGTTGTTGCAACAACAAGTCCCGCGGTGATAGAGGCAACTGCACATAATCGATTTCGTAGTCGTGCATATCCGCCAAACTCGCCGCCGCGACAATTGCCTCTTCCAAGCTCCCGACTTTATCAACCAGCCCCGCTTGCAGGGCATCGCCGGCACTCCATACGCGCCCTTCAGCGAGTGGCTTTAAGTCCTCAACGACGAGGTTGCGTCCAGTTGCAACCACTTCGAGAAACTTATCGTAGGCGAACGCGACGCCGCTATTGATGGCCTCTACAACCTCGGGTTGCAGCGCTCGATCGGCACGCAGGGAACCGGCGATCTTGGTGGTGCCTAAGCCATCGGTACTCACGCCAACGCGCGCCAGAGAATCTTCAAAGGTCGGAAACGCGGCAAATACGCCGATACTGCCGGTGATGGTGGATGGCGTCGCCCAGATCTCATCGGCCGGTGCTGCAATGTAATACCCGCCGGACGCAGCGACAGCACCCATTGAAACAACCACCGGCACACCCATATCGCGGGCATAGATCACTTGCTGGCGGATCACTTCCGAGGCGAACATGCTGCCGCCGCCACTGTTCACCCGCAAGACGATGGCTTTGACACCCTCTTCCTCCGCCGTACTGCGGATTAGCCCGGCGAGCGAGTCTCCACCAATACTCCCCGGCGGCTGTCGACCCGGAAGAATGTTGCCCACAGCAGAGATGACTGCCACACGATCTCCCTGCGGGCCGCGCAATTGCAGTGGCCGCTTGCGAGCGACGTAGCGTTCAAATTCGATGGCCTCAAACAGGTCATCGTCGTTACTGGCACCGACCACGCCGATCAGAAAGTCGTTGGCCTCGGAGCGAGTCAAAATACGATCGACCAGGCCAGCCTCCAAGGCCGCTTTCGCGGCATCACCCCCCTGCTGAGTCAGGTTCTCGGCGTAGCCATCGATATAGGCAGCCACGGCGCCTTGCGCCAAATTGCGCTCGGTCTCAATGACAGCGACATATTGTTGCCACAAATCTTGCAACCAGCGCTGCGTGACCTCTTTCGATTCTGGCGACATATCGTCGCGTAAAAAGGGCTCGACGGCGGATTTGTATTCTCCAGCGCGAAACACATGCATGTTGACTGAGAGCTTGTCTAGCGCTTCGCGGAAGTAGTAGTTGTAGCTGGCGTAACCCTCTAACAAAACACCACCTAGTGGGTGCACGATCACTTCGTCGGCGTAGCTCGCCAGCAGGTATTGATCCTGGGTGAAGTAATCTCCGACCGCTACTATTGACTTGCCCGACTGGCGAAAGCGCTGCAATGCGGCTACCACCTCCTGGGTTTTACTGATGCCGATATACGCAAGGGCATCCAGTTCCAGCACCATGGAGCTGATCGCATCATCTGCAGACGCGTGGTCTATCGCCTCGATAATATCTCGCAGCCGAACTTCGTGGTCCGCTGGGTCCGGCTGCGACATTAGGGCAGAGAGCGGGTCCACCGGTGTCTTTTGATCGACCACAGTGCCGCTGATATTCAACAGCAACGCCGCTTTTTCCGGCAGTGGCTCCGGTGTTCCCCCCACATAAATAAAATAGATCAGGCCCAGCATCACCAGGAACAAAATGTTCGATAAGCCCAGACGCAGCCAGGTGATCCCTTTCCAAATGCCGGCAAAGATACGTCGCAGCAGGGAGGGTTTACTCATGATTTACTCTCCATAAAACAGGGGTGTGGCGTCTTGCTATCGTTGGCGCGGGCGCAAGTTCTGGATTTTGCACAACCGCGAGCACTCGATCTTACATTGCCTTAGCCGGGTGCAGCCACCTGCGCGCCACGCAATTCTCGGGCACGCCCACGCACATACAACATCGCTGCGACAAACAGTACCACAACCGCGCTCAGTCCCAGGAGCACCCACACATCACCGGGGTAGACGAACGCCCGCTCAACCAACAGCGCGAAATAGCCCAGGCTGATAAAGCACAACCAAATAAAGCTGCGCAAATTGTCGCGTAAAATGCCCGGCACAAAGAGCAGCAAGGGTAGAAGTTTTGCGATCCAAATGACAGCGGGAGCACTTCTTGCCAGGGCATCCAAGCCCTGCTGCAGTACCAACAACAGCAACGCTGTCCAGGTCAGCCAAAGCAGGATGCGTGTCGAATTGCCGCGAGTCACTGGGTTGCCGCTAACGCCAGGCGCGCAACGCGCTCACCCAAAGCACGACAAAGTCCGGCCTCGGTGTCGTCAAGGTCTCGCGTGTTATCTGGGCCCGCCCAATGGGACGCACCGTAAGGTGTTCCCCCCGAAGTGGTCGCCATCAGGCCAGCTTCGCTGTAGGGCAGTCCAGCTACCAACATGCCGTGGTGTAACAGCGGTATGAGCATGCTGAGCAAGGTGGATTCCTGACCGCCATGTAAACTCGAGGTAGAGGTGAATACCCCGGCAGGTTTATCGATGAGCGCGCCACTCAACCACAGAGCAGAGGTTTGATCCCAAAAATACTTCAGGGGGGCAGCCATGTTACCAAACCGTGTGGGGCTACCCACGACGAGACCAGCACAATCGCGCAACTCGTCCAGTTCACAATACAGGGGCCCCTCTTGGGGTATGTCTGCGGCGACCTGCTCCGTCTCGGCAGAAACACTCGGCACCGTGCGCACCCGTGCGCCAATACCCGATTGCAACTCAACGCCGCGGCGCACATGCTCCGCCATAGCAGCAGTACCCCCACCGCGTGAGTAGTACAGCACGAGGACGTAGGGGTCGCTCATTCCTCGATCAAAGCCAGTACATTTTCCGGAGGTCGACCCAGGACGGCACGGTCACCTTTCACGACGATAGGCCGCTCAATCAACTTTGGGTGCGTGGCCATCGCACTGATCAATTCATCTTCGCTGGAATCCGCGCCGAGGCCACATGCATTGTAAGCGTCCTCGCCGCGACGCACGAGCTGGTCCGCTCGCAGCCCCAACTGTTGCAAGAGTTGTTTGATCAACACGGCATCAGGAGCACTTTCCAAATATAACACGATGGTCGGTTCAACCCCGTGCTCCTGCAGCAACGCCAGCGTGCTGCGGGATTTCGAACAACGTGGGTTGTGGTAGATGGTGTAACCGCTCATAGAAAACCCCTAACTAGTTCTTGCCAAACAACACAATAGACGGTTTGCCTAGCAAGAGTGTGATCGAGTGAACGAAACAACAGCGCACAGTATACCAAATCCCCTACTCACTGCCGTGCAAGATACAATCGTGCCATAATATACCGATGGATTTGGTGAAAAAAATCGCGCTGGAGTGGTGGCGTAGGCTGCGTTACCTCATCGGCAGGTATAGCGCTGATCGCTGTTCAGAAAATGCCGCTGCGCTCACCTACATGAGCCTATTTGCACTCGTCCCACTACTGACCGTGTTATACACCATGGTGTCCGCAATTCCGGCGTTTCAGGGAGTCGAAGCGCAAATGGAGTCATTGATGTTTCAACATTTGATTCCAGAATCTGGCTCGGAATTGCGCTCCTATATCGAAGACTTTTCCAAGCAGGCAAAGAATTTGACCGGGCCCGGTATCGCGTTTTTACTGGTTACCGCTGTGCTGATGCTGCGCAATATCGAAAAGTCCTTTAACCACATCTGGCGCGCGCGCGAAAACCGGGGGGCGCTGTCCAGTTTTCTGTTGTACTGGGCGGTACTGACACTCACACCGATTACCATCGGCGTTGCACTCGGCCTGAGCACCTACTTGACATCCTTCGCCGGTGCCTTGGAGCGGTTCGATATTATCGGTGTACAGGCCCTGCTGTTACAGTCAGCGCCGCTACTGTTGAGCACGGCAGGCTTCAGCCTGATCTATGCCGCTGTACCCAACTGCCCGGTACCTTACAAACACGCACTTGTAGGTGGGCTAGTGGCAGCGCTGGCATTTAATCTGGCCCGCAGCGTGTTCACAGACTTGGTTGCCGGCTCCAGCGTGACTTTAATCTATGGCGCATTCGCCGCGGTACCGCTATTTCTATTGTGGCTATACGTGTCCTGGAACATTATTTTAACGGGCGGTATTTTGGTGCATAGTCTGTCCTCTTATCAAAGTGACGCCGAAGCGAATCGGCCGGTAGTCTTGAAAGCCCTCGATGTGCTCTACCTGTTCTGGCAAAAACAAAAGTCGGGGGAGTCGGTGAGAGAAATTGAGTTGCTGGATGCGCGACATTCGGTGATCGAGAGGTTGGACAGTGAAACCTGGGGGGAAATTCGCGATATCCTCATGGAAAAAAATGTCATCACTCAGAACGACAAAGGGCGCTATCTACTGTCCCGCGATCTCCACACGCTACCCTATTGGCAGCTAAAAGAGTGGATAAATGACGAAAAATCGCTCAACGTGCCGGACCTCGTCACACAAAGCGACTGGCAAGAGAAAGCCTATGGCCTTCTGCTGAGTCAGCGTCAGGATCAGCGCAATTTACTCGAAGCTAATTTGGTAGAGATATTCTCCCAGTGATCCGTCTATTTGTTGCACTGCTGACGGTGGTGGCACTTACGGGGTGCAGTCGCGAGCAAAGGTCAGACACTGTGGCGAGCGAACAGACCAATCACCTGCCAGGGTTATCACACATCCAATCGCAGATCTCGTCGCAACTGTTAGCACTGCGAGGGCAGTGGGTAGTTATCAACTACTGGGCGCAGTGGTGCGGACCCTGCATTAAGGAGATTCCAGAACTGAACGAATTGCATCAGCGCTACTCGAAAGTGACCGTTTTAGGCGTGAATTATGATGGCGCAAGCGGCAAAGCACTGACGCGACAGAGCAGCGAACTTGGCGTGGCATTCCCACAGCTTCCCGGAGACCCTGCTGCGCTATTGAATACGCATCGACCGACGGTCCTGCCCACCACACTCATCCTCGACCCCGCCGGCGACCTCGTCGCGACCCTGGCGGGCCCACAAACCGTCGCCAGCCTGGCCCAGGCCACACAGCAGTTAGTATCTGGCAACGAAGAAACGTAGCACGGCTGAACTACGCGCAAAAAAAACCGGCCATAAGAGCCGGTAAAGGAATGCTCCCCGCAAGAGAACATAAGACCTGGATGCAATCCAGCGATGCCGGGTGACAACCCTCCACGCAAGCGGCAATGGCCTCTAACCGTGGCCTCGCACACCAGCTCCTGAGACAGTGCATGGCGTGGAGACCGAGCATCGGTCTATTTGAGACTGAGCGTGCGGGTGATAGTTCCACACCGGACGAAAATTTTTTTGCTTAAACTCCCGCGTATTCAAATCGCTTATCGTCGCAGTGCGGTGGACAAGGTCGAGGGGCAGGACTAATCTTTCCGAACCACACACTTACGCACTTTCTACGGGCAGCTAGGGACACAGTCATGAGCGAAATCTATTCCAATGTCGCAGCCACCATCGGCGGTACACCGCTGGTAAAAATCAACCGCATCAGCCAGGGCAACATCTACGTCAAATTGGAAAACCGCAACCCCGCGATGTCGGTGAAGTGCCGCATCGGAGCCTCCATGGTCGCAGTGGCAGAGCGCGAAGGCAGCTTGAAGCCCGGTATGACCATCGTTGAGCCCACCAGTGGCAATACCGGCATCGCTCTGGCCTTCGTGGCTGCCGCCAAAGGCTATGGCTGCATCCTGACAATGCCCAATACCATGAGTCTGGAACGCCGCATGCTCATGAAGTCCCTGGGCGCCGAAATCGTTCTGACAGATGGCGCCAAGGGTATTCCCGCCGCCATCGAAAAAGCCGAGAGCATTCTGGCCTCAGATCCCGACAAATACTGGGGGCCACACCAGTTTGAAAACCCCGCCAATCCCGCAGTACACGAGGCCACAACAGGGCCGGAAATTTGGGAGGCGACGGATGGCGAAGTCGACATCCTCGTCTCGGGTGTGGGCACGGGCGGCACAATTACCGGAATCGCGCGCTATTTCAAAAATACGCAGGGCAAATCCGTCCACTGCGTCGCCGTCGAGCCCGATAGCACCACCATGATCACCGCGGCCAAAGCGGGCACAGAGCCCACCCACGGGCCACACAAAATCCAGGGCATCGGCGCCGGGTTCGTGCCCAGAAATCTCGATCTGGATATGGTCGATGAGGTGCAGCAGGTGTCCAGTGAGGACGCCATGGCCTGGGCCCACAAACTGATGCAACGGGAAGGCATACTCGCCGGCATCTCCTCGGGTGCGGCCATGGTGGTCGCCGACCGCCTCGTTCAGCAACCGGGCAATGCCGATAAGACGATTGTGGCAATTCTGCCCGATTCAGGGGAGCGCTACTTGAGCTCCGCGCTGTTTGCCGATTACTTTTCAGACAACGAAACGGTGCAGAGTACGATTACCTAGGCAATGTTAAATTCGACACAAGCTCTGGGCTACCCACATAACAACCCAAAGCTTGGACCAGAGCCGCTAAGTAGACGCCAGTTTCTTCTCTAGGTCGTCTTTCACCTCAGCCCACTCACTATCGAGAATGCTGAAGTAAACAGAGTCGCGCATATGATTGTTCTGCACAATCATGTGTTGACGTAGCACGCCCTCGCGGGTGGCGCCGATACGCACCAAGGCCGCCTGCGAGCGTTCATTGCGGGCATCGGTCTTAAACTCCACGCGCACACAATCTAGGCGTTCAAACGCGTGACACAACAACAAGTACTTCGCTTCCGTGTTTATGGGCGTGCGCTGCCACTCCTGCCCCAGCCAAGTCCAACCAATTTCTAGGCTGCGGTGCTCCGCGCGGAGGTTTAAAAAACGCGTGCTGCCCACGGCTTTGTCTCTACGAGTTTCTACGATGGCGAAGGGTACATGCCCGGCGGTTGCGAGCGCGGCATCGATCCACTGGCGAGTGTCGGCCATATCGACGAAACAGGGCCGCGGCATGTAAGCCCAATCCGCAGCCGCGCGACCGCGATTGTACAAGCCCTGCGCGTGGGCCTGTGCCAGTGGCTCCAAGCGCACACAACTCCCAGCCAGCGTGACGGGCGTAACCCAATGAGATTGCGGGCTATGCTCTGTCATGCATCTACCTCCGTCGCCTGCTGTTGCGCGCGATAACTTGTTTACGACTGACCACGGATTCCATTAGGGCTCGAGGATGGTGGATCCCACGGTGTTGCGCGCTTCCAAATCGCGGTGCGCCTGCGCCGCTTCCGCCAAGGGGTAGCGTTGATGAATTTCCACTTGAACAACGCCAGCGGCTACCTTGTCGAACACATCGGCGGCGCTGTGCCGCAATTCCTGCGTATCGGCGGTATAACTCAACAGTGTAGGTCGCGTGAGAAAGAGCGAGCCTTTATTTGCCAGTGTTTGCAAATCAACCGGCGGCGGCGCTCCCGAAGCGTTGCCAAAACTGACCATCAACCCGCGCAGGGCCAGGCAATCCAGGGACATCTCAAAAGTATCCGCACCCACACCATCAAATACCACCGGCAGTTTGCGCCCCTGCGTGATCTCGGCAACCCGCGCCGGTACATCTTCCTCGCAATAGTTGATGACGTGGGCGTAGCCATGCGCGCGGGCTAGTTCGGCTTTTTCCGCCGAGCCCACGGTCCCAATGACTTCTGCGCCGATGGCCTTGGCCCACTGCCCAAAGATCAAACCCACACCACCGGCAGCGGCATGAAATAGGCATTGCTCTCCCGCGCGCAAGGGATACGTGCGTTGCAATAGGTATTCGGCGGTTTGTCCTTTGAGCATTACAGCAGCGGCCTGATCAAACGCGATTTCCTCGGGCAGCGGCACCAGGCGAGATGCGGGCAGATTGATAGCCTGCGCATAGGCCCCAAAACCTGCCGAGCAGTACGCCACACGATCACCGATTGCAAACTCCGCATCATCACCGACAGCGCTCACCACACCCGCGCCCTCCATACCAATACCGATTGGCATAGGCAGGGGGTACAACCCACTGCGGTGATACGTATCGATAAAATTCACGCCGATGGCGCGGTTCTCCACAGTGACCGTACTGGGCCCCGGGGCATCCAGATCGTGTTCCGCTACCACTAGCGCTTCCGGCCCACCGGGCTGTTCTACCGTAACTGCCAACACCATATGTGATCTCCATCGCTGACGCAGTTTGACTAGCGGCAACCACACCTTGCCTCAGCCACCGCATGCGCTGCGCACCTGGGCGCAGCAGGCGACAGTGTGCATCACTGGAGCAACTGGACGCAATGCGACACGTAATCCGAATTGGTAGCGCAGGCACATGCTCCCGCGAGTACCGGCAGTTTCGGGTACACTGCACGCACCTTGATGGCGCTGACTAGGGATACGTTTCGTGCTCAAGAAAATGAACTTGGACCGACGCCTCTACTTGGGGCTCGCGGAACTGGGCTTTGACTCGCCCACCCCGATACAGGAAGAAGCTATACCCATCGCTTTGCAAGGTGCAGATCTACAAATCTGCGCGCCGACGGGTAGCGGCAAGACCCTCGCCTACCTAATCCCCGCAGCGCAGCGCATCTTGAGTAGTGACCTTAGTGTATCCAGCGGCACCTGCGCTCTCATACTGGTACCCACCCGCGAACTGGCACGGCAAGTTGTCAAGCATGCGCGCGATCTCTTGCGCAAAACCCCACTGCGCGTACAGGGCATCACGGGAGGCACCGACTTTAAGTATCAAAGTTCTTTGCTGCGCAAAGATCCAGAAATCGTCGTGGCGACACCGGGACGGTTGCGCGAGCACTGCGAACGCGGTAGTGCGGTATTGGACAACTTGCAAACCTTAGTGGTGGATGAAGCCGATCGCATGTTGGACATGGGATTGCGCGCTGATGTCATGAGCATCATCAAATACTGTGGCGAGCGGCGCCAGGTCACCTTGCTGTCAGCCACGCTATCGCATACCGGAATCGGGTATTTGGCACGCAGCCTGCTGCATTCACCCCGCGAAATTACCCTCGGTGAACGCCGACAGGCGCAGCAACAAATTGAGCACCGCGCGATATTGGCGGACAATACAGAACACAAAGATCGCCTCGTCGAAACGCTGCTGGCCGAGGCAAGTCATTCGACCCTGGTATTTGTGAATAAACGAGTACGCGCCACGCGCCTCGCCAATCGCTTAAGCCACTTCGGGTTGCGCAGCGCTTGCCTGCACGGCGATTTGAGTACGGAGGAACGCAAACGTGTCGTGCAGCAGTTGCGTGACAATAAAGTACAGGTGGTGTGCGCGACGGACGTGGCTGCACGTGGCTTAGACATTCCCGAACTGGCCATGGTGATCAACTACGATCTACCGCACAGTGGCGACGATTACATCCATCGCTGTGGTCGCACCGGACGCGCCGGCCACACGGGTGTAGCTATCTCACTGGTGAACGCTGCGCAGTGGAACCTTATGGTCAGTATTCAACGCTATCTGAAGCTAAAATTTGAGCGGCGCGCGTTACCGGGCTTGAAAGCGAAATTTTCCGGGCCGAAAAAACAAAAAAAGTCCGGCAAGGCTGCAGGCACCAAGAAAAAATACGACAAGAACGACAAGGAAAAAGCTAAAAGCCGCCGGCGTAATAAAAAAATCAAGGCAAGCGCCGCAACGCGAACACCAAACCGGCGAACGATTTGCATGATGGTTTTGCGCCGCTCATGAAGAAGAAAAAAAGCGACGATTGACTCGCGGGAAAGCAGCTGTGCTATTACTGCGCAGCTATTATTCCGCAGCTATTCGTTCACAGCTATTCGTCCACAGCTATTACTTGGCAGCTGCTGCCCCACCGGTAATGCCCAATCACTATTGTTCTAAGCAACACCGACGTACATGCCGGAGCGGCAGCGCGACCACCACCGCTCCAATGCTTGCCTAATCTTCACTACCCAACCAACGATACACCACACCTGCGAGAGCAGCACCGATAAACGGAGCAACCCAGAACAACCACAACTGGGAAATGGCCCAGCCCCCTTCAAAGAGGGCTACGCCGGTACTACGAGCCGGGTTAACTGACGTGTTGGTTACCGGTATGCTAATCAGGTGAATCAGCGTTAAACCCAACCCAATGGCAACCGGTGCCAGGCCGGCCGGCGCGCGACTATCAGTTGCTCCCAGAATGATGATGAGGAACATAAACGTCATGACAATTTCGGTGACCAGTGCGGCAGTTAGGCTATACCCACCGGGTGAATGTTCGCCGAAGCCGTTGGATGCAAACCCGGCAGTTTCAAACCCTGCCTGACCGGTGGCGATGACATAGAGCACAGCAGCGCCCGCGATTCCGCCCAGCACTTGCGCCACCACGTAGGGCGCCAATTCACCACCGGAGAAGCGGCCACCCACCATAAGACCGACAGACACCGCCGGGTTTAAATGGCAACCGGAGATGTGGCCAATGGCATAAGCCATAGTCAGCACCGTAAGGCCAAAGGCAAGGGAGACGCCCAGCAGACCAATGCCGACATCTGGAAACGCCGCCGCTAACACCGCACTGCCGCAGCCGCCCAGTACCAACCAAAAAGTCCCGATAAATTCTGCGCCTAGTTTTTTGCTCATGCTCATCGTGCTGTTCCTCTTGTTATTGGTTACATCTAGTGTGGAAAAATACTATTCAGTTCAGGTTCGCATTCTAAAAGGTTCTCTTGCTATTGTGCTATCTCTAACTCCCCCTTCGTGCCGCGCCAATAAAACAGGCGGGGCTATAGGTGCTGTCAACTGCGGCAAGCTTCCGCGACCCAAGTGGCACTTGCGCGCTGCGCGGCGCCGGAGGCGACACACAGCTCTACTTCACGCAAGTCGTCGGCGTCACTAGCCGCCATCAGTTGCTGTAACAGGTAGCGCGACAACTCCTCCACCGTGGCATTACGAATTGGCAACACCCGCGTATCACTGCGTAAAAACAAGAGCTCATCTTGCGCATAGTGAACGCGGTAATACACCCCCTCTTCTTCGATGCGCTGATGCGGGGAGTCACCGGCCAACAAAGTGTATTCATCGAGGGCCTCGCACAGCACCGCTATGCGTTGTTTGTATACGTTATAGTCGGCGGAAAAGCCATTTTCACCCATGGGTGCTGAGATTTTGACCGACACGGAGTAATTGTGCCCGTGCAATCTCTCGCGTTCAGTGGCAGAAAAAATCGTGTAGTGCGCGGCAGAAAACTTATGGCTTTCCTTGTCGATATACAGTGTCGTGAGCTGTTCCATAGGCACAGTGTAACGGAGCGGCAACTTGACGTCACCGCAGAAATGGCGGAGCCTGCGTGCTGAATCGCGGGGCATGCCAGGAGGTGATCGGTCCGCGATGCGGCCAATTGAAGTAGGTGTTAGACAGCCAGGGATAGGATGAAATGAAAACAGCGATAATCACCGGCGCCAGTGTGGGTATTGGCAACGCCACCGCGAGCGTTTTCGCAGCACAGGACTTTCACGTCTATAACCTCTCGCGCCGCCCCTGCCCGGTTCCCGGTGTGACCAACATCGCCTGTGACCTGCTCGATGACACGCAACTGCGCGCCGCTACCAATCGTCTGCTCGAAGCCCTCGGCAACAGCGAGCAAGCGTGCCTTATCCACAACGCCGCCCTGATGTGTAAAGACTCGGTGGATGACTGCCCCACTGATCAACTGATGCGCGTGTTGAGCCTGAATGTCGGCGCCATCAACAGCTTGAACCAACAACTCATCCCCAGGCTGCCAGTGAATTCCAGCGTGCTGTATGTCGGCTCGACACTGGCTGAAAAAGCGGTGCCCGGCACATTCAGCTATGTCGTCAGTAAGCACGCGCAGCTGGGGATGATGCGCGCCACTTGCCAAGATCTCATGGGTCGGGGCATACACACAGCGCTCATCTGCCCGGGATTTACCGATACGGAAATGCTGCGCACGCACCTCAATAACGACGAAGAAACCCTAGCAGTCATCGCGCAGCTCAACAGTTTTGGACGTTTGATTGACCCCGAAGAAATCGCCGAGCTGCTGCGGTGGGCGCATCACAACCCGGTGATCAATGGCGCCGTGTTGCACGCCAACCTCGGTCAAAAAGAGAGCTAAACCCGTGCCCGTTTCCGCACAATTGTCAGAGCGGCGCGAGCGCGTTTTTATCGTGCTAGCGGGGGTATTTCTATGTGCGATGACATTGCTGAACGTGATCGGCATTACCCGCTTCGTGCAATTGGGTCCGATGGCGCTAGCGGTCGGTGTGTTGCCCTACCCGCTCACCTTTCTCTGCACAGACTTAATTTGCGAACTCTACGGCAAAGCACGTGCCAATTTTTTAGTGACTGTCGGCTTGGGCTTGAATTTTTTTATACTTCTGGTGCTCATGCTCGGCAACGCCATGCCGGCCGTCCCAGCAGAGAGTATGCCGCCCTGGCAGGTCATCCAACTAGCGGCACCCGTTGCCCTGCCCAATGGGGCCATTCTAGAAGACAGTGTCGGCTTGTTTCAGCTCATCTACGCCACCACAACGGGTGCGGTGTTTGCCTCTATGATGGCCTATGTGGCAGCGCAGTACTGTGATGTGCACCTGTTTCACTTCTGGAAACGCGTCACCAAAGGTAAGCACCTGTGGATTCGCAACAACTTCAGCACGCTGATGAGTCAGATTGTCGATTCAATCATGGTCATTAGTGTAACTTTTGGGGCGGCGTTTCTACGCGGTGAAATGGCACTACAAACCCTGTTGGTTTTGATTGGCAGCAACTATCTGTTTAAGGCAGCAGCGGCGCTGATTGACACCGGCCCACTCTACATCGCAGTGCACTACCTGCGGAACTATCTCCAACTGCAACCGGGCGAAACCGTGTTCGACAATGCGCAGCGCAACCATGGATGAGCTGCGCGTTGCGATGTTCCAGTGCGAACTGGCGTGGGAGCGCCCCCAGGATAATCGCCGCCTCATCAGCGACATGGCGACAACCTTGAGCAGCCCGACCGATCTCATTGCGCTGCCAGAGATGTTTACCACCGGCTTTTCCATGAATGCGCTGGCCAATGCGGAACCGCCCGGTGGCGAAACGCAACAATGGATGCAGGCACTGGCCGAGCGCCACCACTGCGCCGTGGCTGGCAGCATCGCTGTGCAGGACGGATCGGCTGTATTCAATCGCCTGCTGTTTGTCACTCCCGAGGCCGTATACAGTTACGACAAGCGTCACCTGTTTCGCATGGCTGGCGAGCACCAACGCTACGGTGCCGGCGAGCGACGCGTCGTCGTGCCCTGGCGCGGCTGGCGTATTTTGTTGCAGGTGTGCTACGACCTGCGCTTTCCGGTCTTTAGTCGCAATCAGAACGACTACGACCTGTTGCTGTGCGTCGCCAACTGGCCCACCGCGCGTCGCGCGCACTGGCGCCACCTATTGTTGGCCAGGGCCATCGAAAACCAGGCCTGTGTCGTCGGTGTCAATCGATTGGGAGAGGATGCGCGGGGCAACCACTACAGCGGCGACAGCCTGGCAATCGATGCCGCTGGTGACATTTTGCTAGATGCAGAACAAAAAAATGGCGCCGCCAGTGTCGATCTGGACGGCGCCACTTTAACGGCGTACCGGGAGAGTTTTCCCTGCTATCTAGATGCGGATCGCTTCCAGCTAGACTGAATCACTCTATTCCCGCTTACTCTTCCTCGTATTCAACCTCTAAAGTCGCCATTACACGACGGTTTTCGGCGCGACCTTCCGGCGTATCGTTGGTAGCGATCGGGCGACTCTCGCCATAACCGCGCGCCTGCAGGCGATTGCGCGCAATACCGTGGTCATTCACCAGCGTATCCACGACCGCTTGCGCACGCCGCTGAGACAGACTTTGGTTATAGGCATCAGTACCTCTGCTGTCGGTGTGACCTTCCACATCGACCTGTAAGTCTTGAAAGCGCTTGAGGAACATAGCCAGCTCATTGAGATCGTTAAAGTACCGCTCTTTGACCACGGAAGAATCGGTATCAAAGTTAATCAACAACCGGACGGAGGCGACCTGCGCGACAGGCAATGGGCAGCCATCGGCATCGACACGAGTTCCAGGTGCTGTATCGGGGCAGCGATCGCGATCATCAGTCACACCGTCGCCGTCAGAATCCATGGGGGCCGCTGTTGCGGGCTCTGCTACAGCCGCCGCAGGTGCCGCAATTTCGCCCAGCCAGAAGTTCAAACCGGCGGAGACAAGAATATCGGTCTCGCTTTCATCCAGGCTATAGATGGCGCGCGATTCGACACGCGCACCGAGGCGCTCAGTCAGCATCCAGCGCAGACCGACACCACCATTGAGAGTGGTTTCTACGGTATCGAACGTATTGGCATCGATATCGATTTCACCGGCACCGAAGGCCAGATATGGACGCACTCGCATGCGCTCGCCAATGTAGCTGCCGCCGTAGTAGAGCATGCCGAGCTGCCAGGTTGTGACATCGGCATCGGGGCCACCATTTTTGAAATCCGTTTCGTCATCGGCGAATAGCAATTCCGCTGCCCAGGCGTCGTTAAACGCATATTCTAGCCCGACATAAGGAGTCGCTGTGTCGTCGACCTCCATGTTCTGCACTTCGTGATCAAAAAACCAGTAGCCAGCACCGGCGTTTATAGTGACAGGGATGTCTGCTGCAGCGGGCGTTGCCAGCCCTGCGAGGGTCAAACAGGCAGCGGATGTGGCCGCGATTAGTTGCTTTTTCATTGTTTTAGCGCTCCAGTTTGTACATTGCGGGAATCCGGCAAGCATATCACTCATTGCTGCGCCACCAAACCGCAATTCTGGTGAAATTTCTCATACAAAGCGGTTGTTGTAACAACATGCAACCGGTCGCCAATCTATGCGCAGCTACCAGCCGAGCGTGCTGCGCACAAAGGGAATCGACAAGCGGCGCTGATGAATAAGCGAGGCCTCATCCAGCCGCTCCAGTAGTGCGATGAGCTGCTCCATGGCGCGCGGCGCGCGATTCACAATGTAGGTGGCCACCGCCTTGTCTAGCTGCATACCCCGGCGTTTGGCTCGATGCACGAGGATTTGCAGTTTCTCCTCATCGGCATAGCGCGGCAGATGAAACACGCTCGCCCAGCTCAACCGCGAACGTAAATCCGGCAGCGCAACCGCCGCGGTGCGCGGCGCCGCAGTCGCGGCTAACACCAGCTGGCCAGACTGCGACTGTTCCTGCTCACTGCGAAAGCGATTGATCAGGTTGAACAGTGCCATCTCCCACTCGCTATCACCCAAAATGCTGTGAACATCATCCAGACAGAGCTGCTCAACAGCCTCCAAACTGTCCAGAACGTCAGCGGGAGAATAGGTGCGCAACTCTTGCAGGGGGAGGTATAACGCATTTGCCACAGCGCCGCGCTCCGACCGGCGTGCCGAAATCTCACCCAGCTGGCACAGCGCCTGCAGCAGATGTGATTTACCCGAGCCCGCAGGCCCGTGGAAAAACAGCATGGGTTGTACTGGCGCTTCCTCAGATCGCGCACTCCCATACAGCGCTGCGACGGCAGGCCGGCGCGATGGCACCTCGCAAAAGTTGTCAACAGTGGCGTCATCTGCCAAGCGCACCGGCAGGGGCAACTGCCGGTGCGCTTGTTTACCGCCGCCAGCCATAACGCAATGGTCGCGGGCCAGCGGAGCCCGGCAGGCCTTCAGACAGCGGCTCCATTGGCAGCGGCACAAACCGTTTGTTTAATTCAATCACGGTAGCCAATTGGGCCGCGTTGGCCTGTGCCCACAGGCGTAAATCGAGGGTATCCTCGCGCACGGCGACCACATTGGCGTGCTCCACTAAATCCAAACCTTCCAACCAACCCACGATAGTGGCGTAGTCGGCATAACTTTCTACGCCGCTAACGCGCATCAGCACACCGTCGGCACTAGCCAATGTCGGTGACACGGCGTAGCGCCCCGCGATATCCGCAGCCGCCACGCCGACACCAGCGTCCAGCGCCTTGGGCAGCGGGGTGGCCGTCACCGGCGCCGAGCGCTGACCGCCGTCAAATAGGTAGCGCCAATCCCCCGACCAGACTCCTGAGTGGGCATCGCCAGTGGCGCGCAAGCGGCCCAGCAGAATATACTCTGCGGCGTAGCGCTCTGATGCATTGCGCGCCCGCGCGGTATTGAGATCCCAGGCTTGCTGCGCAGACAATGCGGCAGCATCGGTGAGATCAAACAAGGGCAATTGCAGGGGCAAACCGCGCTGATCAAACGCGGCCTGCAGGTAGGCCAACAATTCTGGAGCGCTGTCACTGTTTACAAAACGCTTACCTTGCGCATCCTCTACCACCAGCCAGGTGACTACCACCGGACGATTGGCCGTCCACAAGGGTGCGTCTGCTTCGGCGACTAGATGCTGGATGTATATGCTGTCGAAGGTGAAACGCGCATGCAGGCCGCCCTGCGCACCAAACGGGCGCGCATAACTGTATTGCTCAACGTGGCTGCGCGCCCCGCCGACGGCCTTCACCACTTGCGCATCGCGCAACAGGCGGGTGGAGCCGGAAACTTTGACCAAAACCTGCTGCAGGGCGGCGCCCGCCGCGTCATCCAGCGCTGCGGCACTTTGATTTTCCACGGGTACTTGCGCTTGAAACAAATTGCGCACGATATCGGCGCGGGCCCAGTTCGCCCACAAGAGAAAAACCAGGCACAAAAAACCCCACGCAGCGGCACGGGGATGCACCGGCTGCGAGCCAAACCATGGGGCGTTTCTTAGTGCAGTCAACGGTGTCACGCGATACTCCCTCACAGTGCAGGCCTAATGTCATCGAAAAAAGAGGCAGGCATTGTAGCAGCCCTGACAACTGGGAGCAGTGCCGTTCTCAAAGACTCGGTGTTGCGGCTACCTCGGTTCTGCATCGCAGCCGCTTAGAATCTAAGTGCGCTTATTCCATGGGCAGGATAAACTACCGGCCCTGCAAACCACCACCACAATGAGGTTGGGTTTTCGACTATGAGCGACAGCGCAAGCAGCACCCGCGACGGCGGCCTGAGTTACCGCGATGCCGGAGTCGATATCGACGCGGGCAATACGCTGGTCGAACGCATCAAGGGGATAACCGCACGTACCACGCGGCCAGAAGTCCTCGGTGGCCTCGGCGGCTTCGGAGCTCTGTGTGAATTGCCCAGCGGCTATCGCGAACCGGTGTTGGTGTCGGGTACCGACGGTGTGGGTACTAAGTTGCGTTTGGCGATGGAGCTGGGTGTACACAATTCCATCGGTATCGACTTGGTCGCCATGTGTGTCAATGATCTCGTCGTCGCCGGAGCCGAGCCTCTGTTTTTCCTCGATTACTACGCCACCGGTGCACTCCATGTCGACACCGCTGCTGCGGTTGTTAGCGGCATCGGAAAGGGCTGCGAATTGGCTGGCTGCGCCCTGGTCGGCGGCGAAACGGCGGAGATGCCGGGCATGTACAGCGGCGAGGACTACGACTTAGCGGGGTTTTGCGTAGGCGTCGTCGAAAAATCGAAAATCATCGATGGCAGCACTGTAGAGGCCGGAGACGCGCTGGTGGCCATTGCCAGTTCGGGCGTGCATGCCAACGGCTTTTCCCTGGTGCGAAAAATTCTCGAAGTGAGTGGCGCAGACCTCACACAGCCCCTTGGCGACAGCACACTCGGGCCACTCCTACTGACACCCACCGCGATCTATGTGCAGCCTCTGCTGTCACTGTTTCAGCACGTGAAAGTGAAGGCCCTTTCACATATCACCGGTGGCGGGTTGCCGGAAAATTTACCGCGCGTCCTACCGGAGAACTGCGATGCCCATATCGACACCGCTAGCTGGCAGTGGCCCGAGGTGTTTCACTGGTTACAGAACAATGGCAATGTCGCCAGCAGTGAAATGTACCGCACTTTCAATTGTGGTGTTGGCATGGTGTTGTGTGTGGCGCAGCGCGATGTTGAACAGACTGTCGCACACCTGAACGAATGTGGTCACAGCGCCTGGCAAATAGGTAGTATCCAACCCGGCAGCAATCGCGTGGATCTCGCACCGTGAATGAGGCTTCCACTGCGCCCATTGCCATTTTAATTTCCGGGCGTGGCTCAAACATGCAGGCCTTTATCGACGCCTGCGAGGCCAAGGAGCTCAACGCACACATCGCCCTCGTTCTCAGCAACAACCCCAATGCCGCGGGGTTGACGCGTGCAGCGGAAGCGGGCATCACCACGGCCGCGGTGGATCACCGTGACTACCCATCGCGTGAAGCATTTGAACAGGCACTGTTGGACACACTGGCGCCGCACGAACCAGAACTCGTCATTCTGGCCGGATTTATGCGCATTCTCACACCGCTATTCATCGGCAACTACGCGGGGCGATTACTCAACATCCACCCCTCGCTGCTGCCCAAGTATCCCGGCCTCAACACCCATCAGCGCGCCTTGGATGCCGGTGATAGCGAAGCGGGTGTCACCGTGCACTTCGTAACTCCCGAATTGGATGGCGGCCCGCCGATTATTCAAGTGTCAGTGCCGATTGAACCGCAGGACACGGCAGAGAGCTTGGCGGAGCGCGTGATCGAGCAGGAGCACATCATCTACCCCATCGCCGCGAATTGGTTTTTGCAGGGGCGGCTGCGGTTGAGCGCGGAAGGTGCGCGTTTAGACGGCGAGTTACTGCCGTTCTCTGGCGTGCGTTTTGACGGAGATTTGCGCGCCGCCGGTGGCGGCCAGCCCTAAGTTTTTGGCAAGGTCACGCCGCGCTGGCCCTGGTACTTGCCACCGCGATCCTTGTAACTGGTCTCACACACCTCATCGGATTCGAAAAATAGCATTTGTGCGACACCCTCATTGGCGTAAATTTTCGCCGGCAGCGTCGTGGTGTTGGAAAACTCTAAGGTGACATGCCCTTCCCATTCGGGTTCCAGAGGTGTGACATTAACGATGATGCCACAGCGCGCATAGGTAGATTTGCCCAGACAAATGGTTAGCACATTGCGCGGTATGCGAAAGTACTCAACCGTTGATGCCAGGGCAAAGGAATTCGGCGGGATTACGCAGACATCGCCAGTTACATCCACAAAGCTATCTTCGTCAAACTGCTTCGGGTCTACCGTTGCTGAGTTTATATTGGTGAACACTTTAAACTCACGCGAACAGCGCACATCGTAACCGTAGCTCGAAGTGCCATAGGAAATCAGCCGCTGGCCATCGCGTTCTCGTACCTGACCCGAGACAAACGGCGCGATCATATCCTGCTCTGCGGCCATTTTCCGGATCCATTTGTCGGATTTAATGCTCACTTAGCTGTACTCGTCTTTCTTTACTCATCTTGCTGTACTCACCTTTCCACGCTCACCTGTCTGTACCCACCTAACCGCACTCACCTCACTCTCTTCAATACGATTGCACTACTCAATCGTCATCGATTGAGATATCGGGAAACTGCTTTACCATACCAGCGCTGCCTTGCGCGGTAACGGCTTGCTGCAGCGCTTCGGCCGCGCGACGAAACAACATCGAAGTCGGGGAGTCGGGCTCCGCTGCCACAGTCGGGTTTCCGCCGTCGGTTTGCTCACGGATAGCCAGCGCCAAGGGCAGGCTGCCCAACAGAGGAACACCGTAATCCCCCGCGACCCGCTGCCCACCATTTTCCCCAAACACATGTTCTTGATGCCCACAAGCGGAGCAAGTATGGACCGCCATATTTTCCACAATCCCAAGCACGGGGATATCCACTTTGCGAAACATTTCTATACCCTTGCGCGCATCTAACAGAGCAATATCTTGCGGGGTGGTGACAATAACGGCACCCGCAACACGCGCTTTTTGCGACAAGGTCAACTGAATATCGCCAGTGCCAGGTGGCATATCGATAATCAGATAATCCAGCTCTCCCCAGAGGGTCTGTTCCAACATTTGTGTTAGCGCACCCGCTGCCATGGGCCCGCGCCAGACCATGGGCGTGCGATCAGTCACTAAAAAACCCATCGACATGGTGGCCAAGCCATGGGCGAAGACTGGAAGGAGATATTTGTCATCTTTTTGCTCGGGGCGCACATCGTCACCGATACCCAGCATCATCTGTTGGCTGGGGCCGTAGATATCCGCATCCAGCAAGCCGACTTTGGCACCATCCGTCTGTAGGGCCAACGCCAGATTGACGGCGACTGTCGACTTACCCACGCCACCTTTACCGGAGGCCACCGCAATAATATGTTTAATCTGATCCATGCCAATTCTCGTTGTTGCGCGCGAGCGCGGTGCTGGCGTGCTGTAACAGCTGCACTGCCAATGGTGCGGCGCTAGTATAGGCAGTCACCGTTGAATCAACAACGCCGAGCACTTGGCGGGACGTTCTCGAGCGATGGCGGGTGAAATGCCACGGTAAAAGCGCTATAGTGGCGCCCCTTTTTTTTTAGCGATTCCGCCGCCATGCCCAGAACCCCCAAGCGCAGAATCTTGGTGACCAGCGCTCTACCCTACGCCAATGGGTCGCTGCATCTGGGGCATCTGCTGGAACAGGTGCAAACCGATATCTGGGTGCGTTTTCAAAAGTCGCGCGGGCACGACTGTTTGTACGTGTGCGCTGACGATGCTCACGGCACGGCAATTATGCTGAGCGCAGAGGCCAAGGGCGTTACCGCCGAAGAACAGGTTCGCACCGTGCAAGCGGAGCACGAGCGCGACAGTGCCAGTTTTTTGATTGGCTTTGACAATTTCCACTCCACGCACGCGCCGGAAAACCGGCAGTGGTGCGAGGAAATCTATCAGCGCTTGCAAGCCAATGGCCACATCGCCCAACGCGCGATAACGCAGGCCTTTGACCCTGAAAAACAACTGTTTCTCGCCGATCGCTTTATCAAAGGTACCTGTCCACGCTGCCAGACTGAGGATCAGTACGGCGACAACTGTGAGAACTGTGGCGCGACCTATAGCCCCACCGACCTGATTGATCCCGTCTCCGCCCTGTCGGGTGCCACGCCGGTTGAAAAAGATTCCGAGCATTTCTTTTTCAAGCTGCCGGTATTCGAGCAACTGCTGCGCGACTGGTTGGCTTCCGACGCACTGCATCCCCCAGTGGCGAACAAATTGCGCGAGTGGATCGACGCGGGGCTACAGGAGTGGGATATTAGCCGCGATGCGCCCTATTTCGGTTTTGAGATACCCAACGAACCCGGCAAGTACTTCTATGTGTGGCTCGATGCCCCCATCGGGTACATTGCGAGCCACCAAAATTACTGTGCGCAACACGGCACCGAGTTCGCGCCGTTCTGGGAGCGCGGCTACGAGACGGAACTCCACCACTTCATCGGCAAAGACATCATCAACTTTCACGGCTTGTTTTGGCCCGCCATGCTGGAATCCGCCGGGCTGCGCGCGCCCACCGCCCTGCATGTCCATGGCTTTCTCACCGTCAACGGCACCAAGATGTCGAAAAGCCGCGGCACCTTTATCCAGGCGAGCACCTACCTCAATCATCTGCAGCCAGAGTATCTACGCTACTACTTTGCCGCAAAGTTAAGTGCCTCCATGGATGACATCGATCTCAACTTGGAGGATTTCGTGCAGCGCGTGAATTCCGACATCGTCGGGAAGGTGGTAAACATCGCCAGCCGCTGTGCGGGCTTTCTGCGCAAGGGCTTTGACAATACACTCGACGCCGCTTGCGCCGAACCGGAGTTAGTCGATTCTTTTATTGCTGCAGGTGGGGCCATCGCGCAGCTGTATGAAGCGCGGGAATTTAACAAAGCGATGCGCGACATCATCGCTCTGGCGGACAACGCCAACCAATATATCGATGAGAAAAAGCCCTGGGTACTAGCTAAGGAGGCGGGGCGCGAGCAAGAGGTGCACGCCATCTGTAGCGTGGGCATCAATCTATTTCGCATATTGATGATCTACTTGAAGCCGGTATTGCCTGCCATGGCGGAAAAATCTGCGGCTTTCCTCAATACGACATTGGATTGGTCGGACCTACAGGGGCCACTGGTCGGGCATAAAATCGCCAAGTTCAAACCGCTCATGACACGTATCGACCCCGAGCAGGTCGAGGCGATGATCGAGGCAGGCAGAGCCGAAGCGGCCACGGGCTGAGACAGTTGACTAATAGTCATTAGTTTATTAAATTAGACTCGCTGAAATTCTGCTAACCGGTAAAATACGCCTGATTCGATACTGAGTAGCTACCTGCCGGGTCACAGCACAGGAGTGGCGTAGCGACTATCCCAACGCAGTTAACCACGCAGGAACTGAACAGGAAGCAAGAGGCTGAGCATGCTGGCAGATTATTCCATTCTGTTGATCGGTGCGATTTTGGTAAACAACTTTGTGCTTGTGCAGTTTCTTGGCCTGTGCCCCTTTATGGGCGTGTCGAACAAGCTGGAAACGGCGATGGGTATGTCACTCGCCACGACCTTCGTGCTGACCCTGGCATCGGCGGTATCGAATCTCACCTACCACTTCGTATTGGCGCCCCTTGGGCTTGCCTATCTGAAGACCATTGCATTTATTTTGGTGATCGCTGTCGTCGTGCAGTTCACCGAGATGGTGGTGCGCAAAACCAGCCCCTTACTCTACCGCGTGCTCGGCGTGTACCTGCCACTGATTACCACCAACTGCGCCGTGCTCGGTGTAGCATTGCTCAACATCAACAAGGACCACAGCTTTTTACAGGCGTTGATGTACGGGTTCGGCGCAGCACTGGGTTTCTCACTGGTGCTCGTGCTGTTTGCCGCCATGCGCGAACGGCTAAATGTCGCGGATGTACCAGCACCCTTTAAAGGCGCGGCCATTGGCATGATCACAGCGGGCTTGATGTCACTGGCCTTCATGGGCTTCGCAGGTCTGGTGTAACTGACCGTGATCGAATTGCTCACCCAATACCCCCTCGCGGCGGCGCTGCTTGCACTGGTTAGTATGGCCAGTGTATTTGGCGCGATCCTGGGTTTTGCTGCGGTGCGCTTCAAAACCGAAGGCAACCCCATAGTCGATCAGATCAACGACATTTTGCCGCAAACCCAATGTGGACAGTGCGGCTACCCCGGATGCCGCCCCTATGCCGAGGCGATTGCCAATGGCGACGATATCAACAAGTGCCCACCTGGGGGGGAATCAGGTATTCAGGCGCTGGCCGATCTGCTGGACGTAGAACCAATGCCGCTGGACGCTGAGCACGGCGAGGAAAAAGCGGCTCCCGCAGTCGCCTATATTCGCGAGGCGGAGTGCATCGGCTGCACCAAGTGCATTCAGGCTTGCCCAGTGGATGCCATTTTGGGCGCTGCAAAACAAATGCACACGGTGATTGTCAGCGAGTGCACGGGTTGTGATCTGTGCGTTGAACCCTGCCCGGTCGACTGCATCGACATGCTCACCGAGGAGGAATCATTGGGTTCGTGGCACTGGCCACTGCCTGACCCAATCGCGCACCGGGTGGAGATCATCGCTACAGACCGCGGTGATAGCGGCACTGGGAGCCCAGAGCGGGACCGCGCCGCATGAGGAAAATTTTCGATTTTCACGGCGGCATTCACCCGGCGGAAAACAAATACCACTCTCTGGCCGGCTCCATTCGCGATGCAGGCATTCCCGCAGAACTGGTGCTGCCACTGGCACAGCACATTGGCGCGCCAGCGGTACCGGTTGTCAGTGTCGGCGATCCTGTGCTCAAAGGCCAAGAGATCGCCTGCGCGAAAGGGTTCGTCAGCGTTCCGGTACACGCGCCCTCCTCGGGCACCGTGATGGCGATCGAGGATCGACAAATTGCCCACCCCTCTGGCCACACCGGCCGCTGCATTGTCATCGCCACCGACGGTAGGGATGAGTGGATCGAGCACGCCGGCACTGCCGACTATCGCGGTTTGGAAAAAACAGCGCTGATTGACCGTATTCGTGCCGCAGGAATTGCAGGCATGGGCGGGGCCGGTTTTCCCAGCGCAGTTAAACTGTCCGTCCGCCCGGGCGTGAAGATCGATACGCTGATTATCAATGGCACCGAGTGCGAGCCCTACATCACAGCGGACGACGCACTGATGCGCGAGCGCGCCGCTGACATCGTGGCTGGGGCTGAAATTCTGCAGCACCTTCTCGACCCGAACGAAACACTGATCGGCGTCGAAGACAATAAGCCCGAGGGCATTGCTACTTTGCGTGCTGCTGCCCAAAACAGCGCGGTAGAGATCGTCTCGTTCCCCACTAAATATCCCTCTGGTGGCGAAAAACAGTTGATCGAGATTCTCACGGGAAAGCAGGTTCCCAGCGGCGGCCTACCATCCGATGTTGGCATCGTGTGTCAGAACTTGGGTACCACGGTGGCGATCTACGAGGCAGTTACCCAGGGGCGACCGCTGATCTCGCGCATCACCACAGTGACCGGCGAAGCTGTGCAAAAACCGCAGAATTTCCATGCCTTGCTCGGTACTTCGATGCGCTATCTGTTGGAACGCGCGGGCTATGTGCCGGAGAAAAACAATCGACTTATCATGGGTGGCCCGATGATGGGCTTTACTGTGCCCAGCCCCGATGTCCCAATCGTCAAAACCACCAATTGCCTGTTGGCTCCGACCGAAGCCGAGTTGCCTGTGCCACCACCGGCGCAGGCCTGCATACGCTGTGGTCAGTGTGCCGAGGCCTGCCCCGCCACCTTGCTACCGCAACAAATGTTTTGGTTTGCGCAGGGCAAAGAGTTCGAAAAGCTCGAGCAACACAACCTGTTCGACTGCATCGAATGCGGTGCTTGCTCTTGGGTCTGTCCGAGTAATATTCCTTTGGTGCAGTACTACCGCGCCTCCAAGGCAGAGATTCTACAACTGCGCAAAGATCACGAAAAAGCGGAGCACTCGCGCCTGCGTTTTGAGGCTCGGCAAGCGCGCCTAGAGCGCGAGGAAGCGGAAAAGGAAGCCAAACGCGCCGCGCGTAAAAAGGCGGCACAGGAACGTGCACAACGCGCCGCCGAGGTTGGAGGCGAGGAAGACCCTATCGCAGCGGCGATAGCGCGTGCCCAGGCGAAAAAGGCCGCGCAAGCAGCCGATGGTGCGGGTGACTCGGAATTAGAGAAGTTGGAAAAAGGCCTGGTGACGGCACGCAAGCGGCTGGTGACCGCGACGGACAAATTACAAGAGGCCGAAGCGGCGGGCAGCGATTTGGTCGACGCCCTGCGCACCGGTGTAGAAAAAACACAGGCAAAAGTTGCTGCTGCCGAAAAAGCGTTGAATGATTTTCAGCGCACGCAAGCGGATACCGGGACGAGCGACGAACAAGACACCGGCTCCGCGCCCGATGCGGCACAGTTGGCCATCGACAAAGCGATGGCCGCGCGCGCCAACGAGGCCTCGCAAAGCCCGCAGGAAAAAGCGCAAGCTAATCTCGAAAAACTCAAGCAGCGCCTGGAAAAATCCCGCACCAAATTGGCGCAGAGTAAGACCGATGGCGAGGAAGAAAAAATTATTGCGGCACTAGAAGCGACCGTAGAACGCCTCAACGACAAGGTAGCGGAAGCCGAGCAGCAACTGACGGAGGTACGAAGCGCATAATGGCACTGCTGCGGATCACCTCACCACACGCTCACGATACGAACTCGTTAGCGCAGCTCATGCAAACTGTGCTGCTGGCCACTGTGCCAGGCATCGTCGTAATGACTTGGTTTTTTGGCTTTGGCACCTTAGTCAATATTGCCTGGGGCAGCGTGGTTGCCATCGCCTGTGAAACAGTGGCTCTGCTATTGCGCGGTCGTTCACCGGCGTTCTACCTAAAAGACTACAGCGTTTTAGTCACGGCCTTCTTACTGTGTATTGCACTGCCACCCTACGCGCCCTGGTGGCTGATTGCCGTCGGTATTGCGAGCTCCGTGCTGCTCGCCAAACACCTGTACGGTGGGTTGGGCTACAACCCATTCAACCCAGCAATGGCGGGCTATGTCATTCTGCTCATCTCTTTCCCGGTGCAGATGACGAGCTGGGCGGCACCGCGCGGCACCGGCGAATTACCCAGTCTGATGGCAGCAATACAAGCTTGCTTTAGCCCCGGCAGTTTTGACGGCACGACGATGGCAACGCCATTGGATGTGCTGCGCCAAAATAAGAGCCTGCTGGTGGAAGATCTCTGGCAAGCCAACCCCCAATTTGGACGCTGGGCTGGCATCGGCTGGGAGTGGGTGAACATCGCCTTCTTGGCCGGCGGTGCATGGCTTTTGTATCAACGCGTGTTTACCTGGCACGCTCCAGTGGCCATGTTGGTGAGCTTGGCGACACTGGCCGCCATTTTTTACGACGGCGGCAGCTCCGCCAGTCTGGGTTCACCGCTATTTCATTTGCTCAGCGGTGCGACGATGTTCGGCGCCTTTTTTATTGTCACCGACCCGGTCACTTCGGCGGTCTCCTTGCGCGGCCGTTTAATCTACGGCGCACTCATCGGCGTTCTCGTGTTCGTAATACGCGCGCGCGGTAATTACCCGGACGCCATGGCATTTGCCGTGCTCATCATGAACTTTGCAGCACCGTTTATCGATCACTATACGCAGCCCAACACCTACGGCCACGGCAAGTCAGGAAAGGGAGGAACCAGCTAGTGCTCGGGCAATCGATCACTCGCAATAGTTTGTTGCTGGCGCTGTTTGCTGTGTGTACAACGCTGCTCATTGCCAGCACCTATCTGCTGACTCGCGAGGACATCGCCGAACAAAAAAGGCGCGCCGAAGAGAAGGCACTGCTGGAAATCGTACCCAGGGAACGCCACGACAACTCCATGCTGGATGACACACTACGGGTGGGGCCTGACACTCCGGGTCTCAGCTTGAACAATGAAAAACACATTTACCTCGCACGCCAGAACGGTAGGGTTATCTCCGCAGTGATTCCCGCTATCGCTCCCGATGGTTATACCGGCGACATCGAACTCATCGTTGGCGTTAACCGCGACGGCAGTATCGCCGGCGTGCGCGCCCTCAGCCACAGAGAAACTCCGGGTTTGGGAGACAAAGTGGATTTAAAGAAATCCGACTGGATACTGGGCTTTAACGGTAAATCACTCACTAATCCAAAACTGCCCGGTTGGGCTGTGCGCCGCGACAAGGGTGTCTTCGATCAATTCACCGGCGCGACGATTACACCGCGCGCCGTGGTAGCGGCAACGCTGCGCGTCTTGCAGTACGCAAAAAAGAACAGTGCTACACTATTCAGTGACAGCCCACCTCCTGGCGATGCACCACAAACACCGACGCCCACCGGCGGAGTTACCGAGTAATGGCCGACGTCAGCTATAAAGAACTATCCCTCAACGGGCTGTGGAAAAACAACCCGGCGATCGTGCAACTGCTGGGTCTGTGCCCGTTGTTGGCGGTCACCGGCACTGTGGTCAACGCCATCGGCTTGGGAGCCGCCACCATTGTAGTGCTGGTGTGTTCCAATACTGCGGTGTCGCTGATTCGCAATATCGTTTCCGACGCCGTGCGCCTGCCTGCGTTTGTCATGATCATTGCTGCGGCAGTGACCTGCATCGAACTCCTCATGCAAGCATTCACCTACGAGTTGTATCAGATTCTCGGCATTTTCCTGCCGCTGATAACGACGAATTGTGTGATCTTGGGGCGTGCCGATGGTTTCGCCGCGAAAAACGCCATAATGCCCGCACTGTACGATGGGCTAATCATGGGCGTCGGATTTGCTGTGGTCTTGGTGCTGTTGGGCGCACTGCGCGAACTTGCCGGTACCGGCGCACTGTTTGCCGGCATGGATCTACTGTTTGGCCCAGCGGCGGCCAATTGGGAAGTCGTCGTGTTCCCCAACTACACACCGTTTCTGTTGGCTATCTTGCCACCGGGCGCTTTCATCTTCACCGGGCTCATCATCGCCGTGAAAAACATGATCGATGACCGTATTCAAAAACATCAAGCGGCGCGTAGGGAAAAGCCCGTGAAAGGAGCCAAGCGCGTACGCGTGACCGGCAATATTTCTTAACAGGCACTATTTCTTAGGGAGTGTCACGGCTTAGGGAGTGTCACCCCTGCTGAAAATCTCGCACGCGAAAAATTTACCCCGCAAACACTATTGCCGCTCGATCAGACAGAGCGTGTCGAGAATTTGATCGACGGCCGCATCGTCCATGCCGAGGTTTTCCAACTCGCAACTATAGGTGATGAACAGTGCCAGAGCGCCACTGGCGACGCACCACTCACGCACAGCGCTTTTCTCCGCTTCGTAGTGCGTAAATAGCCCTTTGAAATCCCCCAATTTGACCGATTGCCAACCCGCACTTGGAGCGACTCCCTCTTGCAAGATGGCCTGCAAATCGTGCTGCTCAAACTGGCCCGACTCTTTTTGCAGCGTGCTGAATTCCAAACAACCGACACCGTCGCGATCGCCGACGAGAATGCTCTCATCCTCAGCTTCACCCCACCACTCCGGCGGAAGTGCCAGCGTCCACCACTGGGTTTCGAGTACGTTCACGTGACTGCCTCTGCGGGTGTAACGCGGGTCAAGGATAAAGACATCAACACGGCATCCTCGCGCCCTTGCGAATGCGGGTAATAATTCTTGCGCAGGCCATCTACTGCAAACCCGAGCCGCAAATACAGGCGATGCGCGCGAGTATTGGATGCACGCAATTCCAGCACACAACGTTTTGCTCCGGCAGTGGCCGCAGTGTGCAACACATATTGGGTCAAGGCAGCACCAAAACCGCGTTGTTGAAAGCGCTGTCCGACGCCGAGGGCCAAAATGCTCAGCTCATCAACAGTGGCGCTAAAGACAATAAATCCAACCAATTCGTGCTCCAGCTCCCATACCAGGCAAGACTGTTGGCTACCGCCGGTGTCTGAGACTGCATTCGCGTTCGTTGCGCTGTTGGCGCACACCCGCGCAATACGCTGCGCGCCCCATGGTTGAGGCCCAGCGTTACGATCTAGCTCAATCAACGCCGCCACATCGCTCGCGCGCGCGGCACGTATGCCACAGGTGAGCAGTGCGTGATCGGCAGGCACTAGTGCGTCCCTCTTGCATCGCGCTTCTTCAAAAAGATCTCAGTGTGACTCGCGACATAGCAGTTGGAGCTGCGCCCAGACGCCGGGCTTTAAGCTGCTATCGGCGAGAATTTCCGCCGAACTAAGCGTACTGACGCAGGGCAGACCCAACTCACCACCGGCCACCCACTGGGTGCAGGCGTTTCCCAGCAGCACTACGCCGCGACAATCGTGTTGCTCGATCTTGCGCGCCACAAAACCGGTCACCGCGCCGCGTGCAGCATCGATACCTAAGTCGAGTTGGCGATTGTGGTGAATAGGCCAGTCGAATAGCGCTATGTCCGCAGCAGTTTCGGAGGTAGTCGCCCCGGGCTGGGCGGATGGTTCCTGCGCGGCTGTCCCGGCTCTAGTCGTCCCGGCTTTGGACCGCTGGAGCCGTTCGAGCGCCCGCGCCATCGCACGTATGAGACGAACCTGTTCCCGCGCCAACGGCCGCTTCTGCAAATCTTCCAACCACAACCAATGCCCCGCGACAATGGCCGCGAGACTAAACTGCACGCTGTTGACAGGCGCTGCACCGGTCCGCGCAGGTGTGCTGCTAACGGGTGACGCCTGCGCTGTCAGCACTACTTTATCGGCGGAAAGTGGCGTCAATGACGTGTCTTGGCGCGCCGCTGGAACTGCTGTCGCAGTAGTTACCGGCAGTGGCACGCGTGTACTAGTGGCAGCGGCCGGCAGGGATGACCGCGACACATACTGCACTATGCCCATGCCATCCATGTAGGCCAATCGTCGCAACTCGGCGGTGATTGCAGTTTGTCGTGCCGCTTCGCTCATCGTGCTCGCAGTGTACCAAGAACACACCGGAGGTACAGGCTGACAAACCCGATATCCGAGCGCCGTCGATCCATCGCAGCACACGCGGCAAGGCTCAGGCTAATGGCCAACTTGCTCAAAAAAAACGCCACCCGTGGCTGTGAAAGAACCGGCCGGCGGAGCGCAGGAAATAGCTGAGGTGGCGAACGCCTTTGCGCGCCGCGTAGCCGCCGTGGTGCACGATACGCATCGCTGGAAAAAACAGCAGCGAGCCGTGCTGCGCCAGTCGTAGGCTGAGATCATAATCCTCAAAATAGAGGAAATAGCGCTCGTCGAAACCCCCAACCGCGCGCAAGGCATCGGTGCGCAGCAGCATGTAGCAGCCACTGGCGATAGGCACAGGAACGGGCGAGCTTGCTGGCGGGTGATCGCCGCTCCCCTTGCACCACGACTCTGGGTCGCAGCGGCAGACATCTCGCATCTCATAAGCTTCCAGCCGCCGCAAAAACGGACGCTGTAACCACGTGGGAGCAAACCCGCGCAGCAGTAGGACGAGCAGCGACGGATAGCGGCGACAGAGGAAGGTCTGGGTGCCATCCTCGGCGCTGACCAAGGGGCTGAGCAACACCGCCTCAGGTTGTTCCCGCAGGCCGCGCAAGCCGACCGCCAGAGCAGTTTCATGCAGTTCCACATCGGGGTTTAGCACCAGGTGTACAGTGCTCTCAAGCGCCACCAAAGGTCGGTTATGGCCCGCGCTAAACCCCTGATTTTCATCCAAAATTACGAACTCCACCACTGCCTCACTGACCTCCCACCAAGGCTCCAATAGTCGCGCCACTTCGGCCTGGTAAGCGCCGCCAGACGCATTGTCCATAACGTATAGCTGGAGGGTGCCTAGTACACCCTCGCTGCGCGCTCTCGACACCGCACGTTGCAGACCGTCCAACGTGTGTCGCAAACGCAGCAAATCACTGCGATGCAAAACAATCGCGACAGATAGTCCCACGGGTAGGGAAAGGGGGGAATCCATGCGGCGGATAGTAGCAGCTCGGCAGGTAGCTGCCATCAGTCACGTCGCGGGTAAGCCCCGCAAAACCCCGTTTTCACAGCGCCGTCGGTAACAAATAAAACTGCGCGACAGTGGCCAGCGTGGAGAGCGCTGCGCGGCGGCTCTCAGGCCTGTGTAAAAATCACAAAAAGGTGCTATCACCATGTATTGCATAGAGTTTTCCAATTACAGCATGCTATGCTGTGGTAGGTTAGAAAATTCAAAGGTTGACTCTGCAAGCAAACGCCGCAGAATCGCAAAAGGCCTGAACACCATAAGACTCGCTCGCCAGCGGGCAATAGGGGAAAACAATGATCATTAGGGGCGTCACTTTTTTCAGCCGTCTGGCTGTATCTCTTGTTATGTTGTTTGCATTCACCGCCTGCGGTGGCGGTGGTGGTGGCGGCGGTGGCTTTTTGGGCGGCGGCAGTGCCGATGAGCTGACCTTGACACTGTTTGACCCCAATGGTGATCGAACGAGTACGATCACGCCCTCCTCACCCGGCACACTGCGGGTAAAAGCGGGCTCGCAGAAAGATGTGGTTATTACGGCATCGACAACGCTGGGAGCCATCTTTCCAGCCACTGCGCTCACGGACAACAATGGCGTGGCCACTTTCCAACTTGAAGCGGGCAACCAGCGCGGTGCCGGCACGATCAACGCCAGCGCAACTGTCGACGGAACAAACCTCACCGGTACACTTGGTTTTCAGGTAGGCGACCCGGGGCTGCGTTTGGGCTTTTTCGATGACGACGGCATGTTTGTCGAAGGGCAAATCAAAATAGAACCCGAATCTTCACTTTCTGCCGGTGGCAATGCACAACTTTCAGTCGTAATTGTCGATGGCGATGGACAGCGCGTTATCACCACGGAGGAAGTTAGGTACAACAGTAGCTGTATCGCCGCTGGTCAGGCCGCAATTAACCCGTCCCCGGTCACATCAGTCAACGGCGAAGCAGCCACCCTGTACACCGCCTCGGGTTGTGCGGGCACTGATCAAGTTACCGCTAGTTTGGTCGGCACGGAATCCCAGGCCTTTGGCACGCTCACCTTGGCGGCACCCACGGCCAACGCAGTGAACTTCATCAGCGCGGAGCCCACACTGATTGTCTTGCGCGGCACCGGTGGCGTCAATCGTGACGAAACTGCCGATATCGTATTCAACATCGCAGACAGTACCGGCGCACCGCTATCTGGTGTTGAGGTTAGTTTCAATCTGTCCACCGATGTAGGGGGAATCTCCCTATCCAAAGAGTCGACACTCAGTGACGGTGATGGCAATGCGACAGTTACTGTTTCATCAGGTGATGTCGCGACCGTGGTTCGTGTTACTGCAACGGTTGATGGTGGCGACGGTGAGCCGGTGTCCACTGTTTCCGATCAAATTACAGTCACCACCGGCCTGCCAGACCAAAACTCCATCAGTTTAGCGGTCGCTGATAGCTTTGTGGTTGAAGAGGGCATGGTTGAAGACGGGTTAACCCGAACCCTGACGGTAGCGATGGCAGATAAGTTCAACAATCCTGTGGTAGACGGCACCGCCGCGGTCTTCACGACCGAATACGGTTCAATTGTTGGCTCCTGCACCACAGTGGATGGCACATGCTCAGTCGAGTGGCGTAGCCAGGAACCTCGCTATCCAACACTCTCAGGGGATGATTTCGTACGCACTATCCTCGATTCAGATTATGACTGCCCCAGTCACAACGGCAGTGTGGGACCATGCCCCGATGATCTGGGCTACACCAGAGGGGGCCGCTCCACGATCTTAGTCCACGCCATTGGTGAAGAATCCTTCATTGATCGCAACGGCAATGGGATTATGGATCAGGAAGAGAGGTTACTCTTTGAAAACCTCCCCGAGGCGTTTATCGACCACAATGAGGATGGCGTCTATACACCTGCTGATCCCGCATGTGTCGGGAACAATACCGATCCAAGATGCATTGCCGGGTTTGAAGAAATCTTCGTGGACTTCAACGCCAATGACGCCTACGACTTTAACGACGAACCCGCCGTTTACAATGGGTTACTGTGCCCACCAGAGGGTGACGGGGTCTGGTGTAGTCGAGAGTTAGTACACGTTCGCGCTGACAACGTCGTGTCTTTGGCTTCCCCAACCTGGTACCTCGTCTTGGTCAATGCCAATAACGGAGCAGTAGTAAATTCCGTCTCTCCAGGCATACCCTACATTGCGTATATTTCTGACATTCACAATACCCCGCCGCCAGCGGGCTCTACGATTAGCTTCTCGGGTGAGGATGACTGCGATGTCCCCGGGAATGGCAGTACCGACGTTCTCAATATATTCGACACCGGTGCAGTGGAAGTCGGCCTGTCAGTAACCGAGAGCAATTTCCAAGAAGCTGGCTCCCTGACCGTGAGTTTGGACACACCTGATGGCTTAACGGTCAACTTCGCTCCCTACAGCTGTGGCGAAGCAGTCGACTGCAGCGCCACAGCCGATCCACGCGATTCACGCTGCCCACCACTACCAATGCCCTAGGTAGCCCGGCGACAGCGCAGGCAAGAGCGCTCACATCAAAACCAGCATAATCCCCGCTTTTGCGGGGATTTTTTTGCCCCTTGAACGCAAGTGTCTGGGGCGTGTACAGTCAGTTTGGTCAGCGTCCGGCATTAATGGGCGACCGCAACCTGCCACCACAATCGCGCCCCGATTGTCTGCGCAACACTTACCCGAGGTTTTTTTATGATCAACGCCACCACCACTGAACCCGCTCCAGCAAACAAGGGTTTCTCCGGCACCCAGGTCACCCTAATCGCGCTCGGTACGGCGCTAGTCACCATTGCCCTGTGTTATTGGTTGTATCGCACCTATATCGCTCCCGTCGATTTTCAGCCCATACAGTTGACGGTCCCAGAACAGCGTCAACTCGACGCAAAACTGGAGCAGCTCGGCATTGACCCGGAGGCACTACTGCCCGATGCGGAGCGCGGACAGCCTGCGAAGACGCCACAAGCACAAGCACCACAAACAGCGGAGCGGCTGGAACCCGAAAAATATGAGGAGAGTGCAGAGAAACGCGATATCTTTATGAGCGAGCGCGAGCTCAATGCACTAGTAGCAAACAATGAAGATTTGGCCAAACGTTTCGCCATCGATCTCTCAGATGATTTGGCCAGTGCCAAGCTGCTCATTCCTATGGACCCGGATTTCCCCGTGTTGGGAGGCAAGACCCTGCGCGTGAATGCCGGCCTTGAAGTCGCGTATCGAGATGCACAACCCATCGTGAAATTACGCGGGGTAAGCATTATGGGTGTGCCGGTTCCCAACGCGTGGCTGGGTAACCTAAAGAACGTGGATCTGGTACAGGAATTTGGGGGTGGCCCGGGCTTTTGGAGCAGTTTCGCCGCCGGTGTCAATCTCATCGAGATTAGCGACGGCCAACTTCACCTAAAGCTCAAGGAATAGCGTCACCTGTGTGATGGATTTCGCGCGCGCTACTTGACTTTGTGCTGGCACACAGGGACAGTGCTTGTCGGGCAATCGAAAGTTGCCAAACCCACAACCTTGAAATTAGAGAGATTGCCCCCAAAAATTCACTATGGTGTTCTCAAAACTTACACGCGGCGGTCTGATCGGCATCCTTTTGCGCTGGGCCGGTCGCCTTCGTTTTCCCACGCTATTTTTCTTGGCTGCCGCCGTATTTGTTGTCAATCTCATGGTACCCGATATGGTACCCCTGGCGGATGAACTACTGATGGGCCTTGGCGCATTGCTGCTCGCTAACTTGAAAAAAGATTCTGAAGATCTTGGGAGCACCCCCCCGAGAAATAACCGTCACACTCAAGGCGCGATCACTGAGCGGGCGGACAACAAGCTGTGATGTCATCAATTAGGAGAACTTAATATGGGTATTATCAGTTGGATTGTTTTAGGCCTAGTAGCGGGCGCACTCGCTAAGCTAATTATGCCGGGAAAGGATGGCGGCGGCTGGATCGTTACCATCCTGTTAGGTATCGCAGGCGCTTTCGTGGGCGGCTATCTCGGTGCTCTCGTCGGCCTGGGTACCACCGGCGGCCTCAGTTTGGGTAGCATCGTGACTGCGACAGTGGGGGCGTTCATCCTACTCTTTGCCTATAAAATGATCGCCAAGTAATACAAGAGTGCAACGCAAAAAAATGCCGGTGTGTTGCCGGCGTTTTTTTTGATCGAATGGCCTTCGAGTTTTTGTCATCCCACCTGACCGATGACAAAACAAAAGCTGCTCTGACCACGCCAACGTCACCCAGGGATAATGCCCTGCTATCTTTTTCTGGCCCTTACCGAGCCAGTTTTTCTTGCAGAGCCTTAGCCTCGGCGTATTCGGGGAAGTTCTTGTGGCGACGCAATAGCTCGTCGAGCAAACTCCGCGCATGATCCTCGTCCCCCAAACCCGCGTAAATCATGGCCTGGTGGTAGCGCATCGTCGGCTCATCCGGCTTCAGCCCCAGCGCGCGTTCCACGGCGCGCCGTGCGCGTGGGTAATCGCCGTTAGCATATTCCACCATCGCCAAGGTGTCTTGAATCGATGCGTTCTCGGGTAACAAATCAACCGCTTGTCGTGCGTATTGCAGCGCGTCCTCGGGCCGCTCATTGCGAATGAGCCAGGCCAGATTATTGAGTGCCACCGGTTGATTGGCATCCAAATTCACAATGCGTTCGAACTCTGCGGCAGCAGCGGAATCATCCCCAGCGATTTGGTGACTGCGCGCCAGCAGGTTTCGCACTGCCACGTCATCGGCCTGTGTTTTGAGCCACTCTTGGTAAAGTGCTATCGAAGCGAAATTGTCTCCGGTCTTTTCGCGCAGAGTTCCCAGGAGGGAAACAGCGCGAGTCGACGGCTTGGCCTTATAGGCGCGTTCCGCGAGATCGAGTGCGCCGGCTATGTCACCGCCATCCCTGGCAACGATAGCCCGAAGCGCTAAGACATCACCATTGTCGGGGGCGGCGGCCTGCAACTTTTCCATGTGCCGTTCGTAGACGCTGCTGTCACCCTGCGCGTGTGCCATGCGTGCCAGCGCAATTCGCGCCGGTAGATAGTTTTCATCTAGCTCAAGCGAGCGCTGCAGTGCCTCTTTAGCGCTAGCGGGATCATCGCGCAGTGTCACTGCCATCAAGTGTTCAAGACGCGCAGATTCCACACCCAGTTCTTGTAACTGTTCCAAATTGTACTTAGCATCATTGTATTCCCCGCTCGCAATCTGTGCGGCGGCGAGCAACTCCAGAACCTGCGGGGTACGCCCGGCCTCTTGCAACGTTGTAAACAGTGGCGCGACTTTTTCGTAGCGTCCATCGCTCATATACTGACGACCCATTAGCACCCGGGGTTCTAACGCCTGCGGATGGGCTTCTGCAGCTTCCGCCAGGCGTCGCATCATGGCGTCGGTGTTACCCTCCTGGGAATCTAAGCGCGCCAATTGAATGATGGCAGGTAGAAAGTCGTCTCGATTGGAGAGAATTTTTTCGTAGTGCGAACGCGCACCCATATAATCCTTTTTCTGCACTGCAAGATGGGCCAAATTTAGATGGGCTGCCGGGTCGTGAGCATCCAACTGCAACGCAGCCTCAAACGATTCAAGCGCCTTTTCTCCCTGTCCAGACTCCTGATAGACGCGCCCCAGCAAGGTCAATGGCACGGTGCTTTCGGGCTGCCGCTCTCGGTAAGCTTCGGCGGCGGCAATTGCGCTGTCAAAATCTTTTTTCCTGACATGGTTTAACACCACCATAATGTCGGCCTGGTGGAATTTGGGATCGAGTTCTAGTGCAACATTGAGTTGCTCATTGGCGTCATCTCCGCGACCACCCATCATGAGGCCAGCGCCCAGGCGTACCTGAGCAGTCGCCGACTCCGGTTTCAACGCGGCGACACGCGCCAGTAAATCTATGGCTTCATCGGTTTTTCCAGTACGCAACAACGCATTGGACATTAAATTGAGTGCGTCCACATCGTTGGGTAATTCTTCGACTACCGGACGCAGCAGTGATTCGACATCCCTATAATCTTCTTCCTGCAGTCGAATCAACGCTAGCAACTTGCGCCCGCGCACGCTGCCAGGATACTTGGCGTAGAACTGCTCGGCCAAATTTGCCGCTTGCTCAAGATTGCCATTGAGCAGATTGGCACCCCCGCGAAGAAACGTAATCAGTGGGAACTCTTCCTTGGCGGGTTCGGCTAGCGTCAGCGCCGCTATCGCCTGGGGGAACTGGTTTTTCTGAAAATGGACGACACCTTTGACGTAATTGGCCACGGGAAATTTCGGTGACTGCTTCAGCAGCGTGCGCGCATCTTTCATAGCGGCATCAAATTTTTGCAGTTCCAGTTGCAACAATGCGCGTTTGATCAAATTGTTGTGGTCGAACTCGCGAAATTCTAGTGCTTTGGAGTAGGCTTCAACTGCCTCTTCCTTGTTCTTCTGCTGGACGCGCAAATCGCCGACTAAACCCCACGCCAATCCATCTTCGGGCGTTGCACTAACCACCGAGTCTAACAAGGTCGCCGCTTCGTCCAATTCGCCCTGGGCCGCAATGATCTGCGCTTTGGCCATTTGCGCTCGTCGAGAATCGGGAGACGTATCCAGCACTGCATTGATCAGAGTTTTCGCTTTAACAGAGTTACCCATCCCTAAATGCGCCAGCGCTTGATAGGTTCTTAAATCGCGCAGTGCTTCCGGCTTCAGGGCGGTATCGGTCAACTCCATCACCTTGCCGTATTCACCCTGTGACAAATAGACCTGCGCCAAACTGGGGACAATATCGCTGGGGGACCAACCTAGGTCCATCGCCCTACTCAATTCCTTCTCCGCCGACAGGATGTCACCGGTGCCCAAATACAGCTTACCCAACAACCAGCGCGCCTGCGCCGAACTGCCGTCTTTTTGTAGCGCATTTTTTAATTCAATCGTTGCGCCTTGGTAGTCGCCCTGCGCCAATAATTTCTCACTACTGGCAATATAGCTTTCCAGCGTATCTCCGCCGCCACAAGCCACCATCAGTAAGGTACTCGTCAGAGCAATGGGTTTCAGTCTAGCTATCATTCTCATTGGAATAGTCATCGTCATGGTGAAAAATTCCCCGTGCGCACTGCCGCGCAAACACATTGCAGCTAACGGCTTTGAATGAGTCGTCGCGTAGTAAAAACAAACCGAGCCCATATTAAAGCATATTGGGCTCGTTGTGGGTGTGATACAGCGCGCAGACCACTTATAAGTCGCGGATAAATAGGCTGTCAGCAGCGCGGCCGATAACCGCCTCTAAGTCGCTGGGCGGTTGGGAAGATTCAACTCGCGCTACGCACTCGTGCGTGCCGGCGCCGCACGCGCCAAGCCAGGAGAACGGCGAAGACAAGACAATAGACGAGCGCTTCTCCCAAGTCAGACCGCGCCTGCCAAAGAAGGTGTAGACACGCCAAAATCGCCACCGCATACACCAGGCGATGCAGGTCCGTCCACTTTCTGCCAAGCCGACGCTGCATGTTGCGCGTGGACGTAACGGCCAGCGGCATTAGCAGCAGCCACGCAACAAAGCCCAACGTGATATAGGGCCGCTCGACTAATTCCTCCCATAGAACGGTCGGTGTCCAACCGACCATGACCTGTAAAAAGACCAACAGGTGTAAAGTCGCGTAGAAAAATACAAAGAGCCCCAACATGCGACGCAGGCGCAACGCAGGCTGCCACCTCTCGCGCAGTGGTGACATCAGCAAGGTGAGCACCAAAAAACGTAAGGACCACTCTCCTGTGACATGCATCAGGTGCTCGGCCGGGTCGGGCCCGAGGCTATTGTTGGCGACACCCCACAGCAACCAGCCAAGCGGCAGGAGACCCAGCGTAAAAACAAACGGTTTTAAGTACGCGCGCATTCTTAGTACTGTACGGAAAGATCCATACCTGCGTACAGCGGTGCTACTTGCTCGGCGTACCCATTGAACAATTGAGTGGGAATTCGGTTGGGCTTGAACAGCGAAGACGGCAGGCGACGCTCGTAAGCTTGGCTCCAACGCGGGTGGTCAACCTCCGGGTTTACGTTTGCGTAGAAACCATACTCGCGCGGCGCCAGCGCCTGCCAGGTTGTATACGGCTGCTTTTCTAGCAAGCGAATTTTGACGATGGATTTGATGCTCTTAAAGCCGTATTTCCAGGGAACGACGAGACGAATCGGCGCACCGTTTTGGTTGGGGAGTGTTTTACCATACAGCCCAACAGATAAAATCGTGAGCGGATGCATCGCCTCGTCCATACGTAAACCTTCGCGATAAGGCCAATCGATTGTGCTCGTATAAGAGCGCGTACCGGGCATCTCTTTCGGGCGATACAGCGTCTCAAAAGCTACGTAGCGCGCTTTCGATAAAGGCTCAAAACGCGCCAAGAATTTAGCGAGTGGAAAACCGATCCAGGGCACGACCATCGACCAAGCTTCGACACAACGCAGCCGATAGATACGCTCTTCCAACGCCATGCCAGCGAGAATATCTTCCAGCGCGATTTTTCCGGGCTTGGCTACCGCTCCCTCTACTTCAATGGACCAAGGGTCGGTCGTCATTTTACTCGCGCGATGCACCGGGTCGCGTTTGTCGGTGCCGAATTCGTAGAAGTTGCAGTAGGTGGTCACGTCATCATAGGGCGTGAGTTTTTCAGTCGTGGAAAAGCCCGCGTCTTTCACGCCTGTTTTTCCCTTCACTGCCTTCTTATACGATAACGGCACCCCCGGTGCCGCTGTGGCCGATTGCGAACCCCAGGTCATGCCGGCGATAGCAGGTACGGCCGCGACACTCGCAGCACGCATCAGCGACCGACGATTCAGATACACGGACTCAGGTGTGATCTCAGATGCGGCAATGGCGGGAACCTCGTAACGCTTTTTCATCGTAAGCCTGTTGTCAGTAGATGGAGTCGAGGTGACGGCCTGTTAATTGGCACCGGTCACTGCAGCAATGGGCGACCCGGTATCTAGGACACTAGCCTGCATGCATTTGTTCCACAGTGCTGGCTCGGCCGCTAGCGCACCTCTGATTGAAGGCACCGTCACCTCGGGTACGCTTGCGCGTATCTAGAGCTAGCCTCTGCCGATAAGCTGTATGACGGGGCCAGACGACGCATAGGCCAACGCCGCAAGCAGCAGGACACTCGGTGGGTCGACGGTGATCAAGCCGAATATAAATACCACCGCGAACATCACAATAAATGGCACGCGCCGGTGAAAATCGATGTCCTTAAAACTGTAATAGCGAATGTTCGCGATCATGAGAAAGCCGATGGTGGCGGTCAACAAGCCGCTGATCACAGCAACTTCGATAGGCAAATGTAGGCCCACCCAACCCAAGTCGTGCCCGACCCAAACGGTGCCTGCGAGAATCGCCGCCGCTGCCGGGCTGGCAAGACCGGTGAAGTAGCGTTTGTCTGCCGAGTCGATCTGCGTGTTAAAACGCGCCAAGCGCAGCGCAGCGCAAGCGACATATAAGAAGGCAACGCTCCAGCCAAATTTCCCCAGATCGCCCAGCGCCCAACTAAACATCACCAGCGCGGGCGCCAGACCAAAGGACACCATGTCTGAGAGGCTGTCGTACTCCGCGCCGAACTTACTCTCTGTATTGGTCAGCCGCGCAACCCGGCCATCCAACACATCGAAAGCCATGGCAACGAACATCGCTATGGCGGCGCTCTCATAGTCGCTACGCATTCCGGCAATGATCGCGTAGAAACCGGAAAACAGAGCGCCGGTGGTAAACAAGTTGGGCAAAAAGTAGACACCGCGTTTGCGCACCGTGCGACCATTGACCGACACTTCTTCCTCGTGCTCATCAACCAGCTTATCCAGTCGCGGTGCGATACCGGCACCGACCCGACCCTCAATTGAAGTCGCATTGGAGCGCGGTGGCTCCTGCTCGCTTTTGGGTTCTGTCATGTCTGGTTCCGTCAATGTCTTGCAAGGGTTGGGTTCAGGCCAATTGGGGTGCGTATACTATCAGAGTGCCCGGCGATAGGTCTGCTCCGCCACTTGCCAAAAGGCTTCCACATGGGGGCTACTCAAGCGTCGGCGTGTACTGCAAAGCCCGATGACCAAGGGTGGCAGCGCGTCCTCCACCGCCACGGTCGTCACCCGTTCCGCCAGCCCACTGGCTTCGATAACCAACTGCGGTGCAACACCCACTCCCAAACCCAAACCCACCATTGCAACGATGGCCTCGTGACCGGCGACCTGCGCGTATATACGCGGTCTGATCTGGCGCTGTGTAAACCAGCTCTGCAGTAACTCTTTGGTCACGCCGCGTTCGGGCACGATAAAAGGCACCCTCTCCCAGTCTACTGCACTTCCGTTTGCGGGGGATAACACCTCACGCACAGCACAATCGGCTCGGGGTGCACACAACAACAGTGGCGACGTGAGCAAGGTCAAAAACTCTAGTGCGTGCGGTAAATCTGCCGGGCGTCCGCTGACTGCAATATCGTCTTGGCCATCCAAGACCCGCCGTACCCCATCGGCCTGATCACCCGTGTGCAGCATAATATCGATCGCCGGGTGCGCAGCGCGAAAGGACTCCAACACAGGCGCGAGAATACTGTGGGAGGCAGTGACCGAGCAGTAAACACTGACCTCCCCGGCGAGCTGATCGGAGCTACCCAAAGTGCGCCGTAACTGCTGCCAATCGGCGACTGCGCGCCGCGCATACTCGCGAAACTCTTTACCGGCAGCGGTCAGCCGCACCCGCCGAGTATCGCGCTCTAGCAACGCGTGGCCCAACTCTGCCTCCAGGCGGCCAATACTGCGGCTCACAGCGGAGACACTCATATGGAGGATCTCGCTGGTGCGACTAAAATTGAGCGTCTCGGCGACCGAGAGAAAGACCGACAGGGCTCGCGTATCCATAAACCCGACCTTTATTGCATCTAATGCAATACATTATTAACTATATAGCGATTTACGCAAACTAAAATGTCGCCTAAAGTGCCGCCCATCTCTTGGTTGTGTGTTGGTCAGGGTGTTTAATCGAGCCCCCATCAATGCCAGTACCCAAACCATCATCCACAAGGAACCAACACTATGGGACAGAACTACTTCAACACTCTACCCCTGCGCCTACAACTGGAAGAGCTGGGCAAGTGCCGCTTCATGGCAAGCACCGAGTTTGCCGATGGCGTGGATAAGCTCAAGGGCAAGAAACTCGTGATTGTCGGTTGTGGCGCCCAGGGTCTGAACCAGGGCCTCAATCTTCGTGACAGCGGCCTGGATGTGACCTATGCACTGCGCGACGCGGCCATCAAAGAGCAGCGCCAATCCTGGAAAAACGCCACTGAGAATGGGTTCACTGTTGGCACCTACGAAGAGCTGATTCCCACCGCCGACGTCGTACTTAACCTGACACCGGACAAGCAACACACCAGCGTCGTCAATGCGGTTATGCCGCTGATGAAAGATGGCGCGTGTCTCGACTACGCGCACGGCTTCAATCTGGTGGAAGAAGGCATGCAGATTCGCAAAGACATTACCGTCGTAATGATGTGTCCCAAATGTCCGGGCACGGAAGTGCGCGAAGAGTACAAACGCGGTTTTGGTGTTCCCACACTGATCGCCGTGCACCGGGAGAACGACCCGAACGGCGATGGCCTGGAAATCGCCAAGGCCCTGGCTGCCGGTACCGGTGGTCACCGTGCAGGTGTGCTGGAGTCCTCGCCGATTGCCGAAGTGAAGTCGGACCTGATGGGCGAACAAACCATCCTCTGCGGCATGTTACAAACCGGCGCTATTCTCAGCTTCGATAAAATGGTAGAGAAAGGCATAGACCCCGGCTACGCCTCAAAACTCATTCAGTACGGCTGGGAAACGGTCACGGAAGGCCTAAAACACGGCGGCATCACCAACATGATGGATCGGCTGTCCAATCCGGCAAAGATCCGCGCGTTTTATCTCGCCGAGGAACTAAAAGACATCATGCGACCACTGTACGAGAAACACCAGGACGACATCATGTCCGGTGAATTCTCAAGCACCATGATGGCGGACTGGGCCAACGACGATGCCAATCTCCTCAAGTGGCGCGCTGCTACCGCAGATACCGCGTTTGAGAAAACGCCTAGCACCGATCAAGACATTTCTGAGCAGGAGTACTACGACAACGGCATTTTATTGATCGCCATGTGCAAGGCCGGTGTCGAGCTCGCGTTCGAAACCATGGTCGACGCGGGCATCATTGACGAGTCGGCATACTACGAATCACTTCATGAGACACCGTTAATTGCCAATACCATTGCGCGCAAAAAGTTGTACGAGATGAATGTCGTCATATCCGACACCGCCGAATATGGTTGCTACTTGTTCGATCACGCGTGCCGCCCGCTGCTTAAGGATTTCATGGATAAGATCGACACTGATGTCATCGGCAAAGGCATGCCAGGTGAGACTGGCGTCGACAACCAGGAACTGATTGCGGTGAACGATGCTATTCGCAGTCACCCAGTTGAAGTAGTGGGCAAGAAATTGCGCGGTTACATGACAGCGATGAAGCGCATCGTCTAAAACACTTTTTGTACCGCTTGAAAAACAAAGGGGTGAAAGCCCCTTTGTCGCAAACCCATTAGTTCGTCCCAGCCAATGAACAGGGAGAGAGCAGACCTGATGGTGTTGCAGTTCTGCGCCGCACACCCGCGAGGTAGAAGTCAGACGTTAATTACAGTTAAAGCGCCAACACCTTCTCCCCGCGCGAAATACCCGCCACCCCTGAACGCACGACTTCTAGAATATCCGCCTCAGCCATGGCCGCCACGAAAGAGTCTAGTTTGTCGCTCGTGCCTGTGAGCTGGATCGTATACACATTGGGGCCGACGTCCACGATTTGTCCACGAAAAATATCCGTGGCTCGTTTGACTTCATCGCGTGCAGCACCGTGGGCACGAACTTTGATGAGCATCATATCGCGCTCAACATGGGCACCCTCAGTGAGGTCGACCAACTTGACGACATCAACTAGCTTGTTGAGCTGCTTGGTGATCTGCTCGATGCGCAGGTCGGTACCCTCGGTCGTCAGTGTCAACCGCGAGAGTGTCGGGTCATCCGTGGGCGCCACATTGAGCGTTTCGATGTTGTAGCCGCGCTGAGAGAACAAACCCACCACCCGCGATAGGGCGCCGGGTTCATTTTCCAATAAAATTGAAATAATGCGTCGCATATTAAGTCCTCTCATTCCTGCTCAACCACATATCTTTCATCGAGCCGTTCGGTGCGACATGCATGGGGTACACGTGCTCCTTGGGGTCGACAAAAATATCCAGGAAAACTAAATCGTCTTTGCGTGCAAAGGCGTCTTCCATGGCCGCGTCCAAGTCGCTCAATTGGTCGACTTGCACACCCACATGGCCGAAAGATTCAGCAAGCTTAACGAAGTCGGGCAGTGAATCCTCATAGGTGCTCATCGCATAGCGACCTTCGTACTGCATATCCTGCCACTGCTTCACCATACCGAGGTAGTTGTTGCGCAAGTTGATAATCTTGACTGGCAACTTGTACTGCGTGCAGGTAGAAAGCTCCTGAATATTCATCTGGATACTGCCCTCACCGGTGACACAGGCCACATCCATGTTGGGAAAGGCGAGCTTGACACCCATGGCCGCCGGCAATCCAAAGCCCATCGTTCCAAGACCACCTGAGTTGATCCAGCGGCGCGGTTTGTCAAAGGGGTAATACTGCGCGGCAAACATCTGGTGCTGACCGACATCAGAGGTAACGTAGGCCTCGCCTTTGGTCGCGCGATACAAGCTCTGTATAACCTGCTGCGGCATAATGCGGTCGCTTTCGGCGTAGCGTCGCCCTGTCAGCAAGCCCTGGGCTTGCCGCCATTCCTCGATTTGTCGCCACCAGCGCTCAAGTGCTGTCGAATCCGGCAAACCTTCGTCTCTGTCACGCAGGTATTTGAGCTGCGCTAATAGCTCCGTCAATACCGATTGTACTGGCCCGACAATGGGCACATCTGCCATCACCGTTTTCGAGATAGAGGCCGGGTCAATATCGATGTGAATGATCTTCGCGCTCGGGCAAAACTTACTCACCGTGTTGGTTACCCGGTCGTCGAAGCGCGCACCGACCGCGAGTACACAATCACTGTGGTGCATGGCCATGTTGGCCTCATAAAAACCGTGCATGCCGAGCATTCCTAGAAACTGGCGATCTGTAGCCGGGTATGCACCCAGGCCCATCAAGGTATTGGTGACCGGGTAGTTCAGCGTTGTAGCCAACTCCGTCAGCAGTTCGCTACCCTCCCCCTGCACAACACCGCCACCCGTATAAATAATCGGCCGTTTGGCAGACAAGAGCATGCGTGCGGCCTTCTTGATTTGCCCCGTATGCCCGCGCTGTGCCGGTGCATAGGAGCGCATCTTGACGCCGCTTGGGTACTCGTACTCGAACTTTTCGTCTGGGCGCGTAATGTCCTTCGGAATATCGATGACGACGGGGCCGGGCCGACCGGTAGCGGCAATATGGAACGCTTTTTTGATCGTAACGGGAAGTTCCTGCGTTTCGCGCACCATAAAACTGTGCTTAACGATGGGGCGAGAGATACCCACCATATCAGTTTCCTGAAAGGCGTCCTCACCGATCAAATGACTCTGCACCTGACCGGAAATCACAACCATCGGAATGGAATCCATGTAGGCGGTGGCGATGCCGGTGATGGCGTTAGTCGCACCGGGCCCAGAGGTCACTAGGACAACGCCGGGCTTGCCGGTAGCGCGCGCGTAACCATCGGCCGCGTGGGTCGCAGCTTGCTCGTGTCGGACCAAAATATGGGGAACCTTACAATGGTTGAATAGGGCATCGTAAATATGCAGCACCGCACCGCCCGGATAGCCAAAAATGAATTCGACGCCCTCGTCCTCGAGCGCGCGGGCGACCATTTCACCGCCAGATAGAAGATCCACTGTTTCTCTCCACAAACCGTCACCTCAACGCGCAACAGCCGCTGAAGTTACTGCGAAAAAATCTGTGGTCGTCATTGGACAAATACCGAGAACCGGCACTCGCTCAAATACGCCACCCCATTAAACAAGACCGACTCACCGCCCGGAATACACCCCCAGGAACGCACCGTGAGGGTAATACGATCACGAACAGCCCGTGTATCGGTCGCCCTGCGGGGTAGCGCAGTATGTGGCCTTCAACCGAGCCAGTTTGGCCCCAATTGAATTACGGGACTTGAAAACGCCTGTAACAAATCATCGCATTGCTACAGTGGGCCAGAGGTCAAGGGTACTCGACGTTAGCCGTTGCCATTCACAAGACCCGCCTATTGTGGCGTTCACCCGCCGGGTAAGTCAACCGGGCCCCTAAGAACCTGTGAATAAGGGCCAACTATGCACAATTGCCTACCGGGGCACAGTGCGGTATTTTCGAGCAACTATTGATCAAAAGAGACGCGACGTGACACGCCATCGGTCGTTTTCCCTATGCAACCTACTCCTGGCCCTCCAGATGGTGGCTATAGCGCCCTCTGTGGCCGCCGGCGAAGTGTACTACCGTTGGATCGATGACCGCGGACACCCGGTACACAGCGACAGGCCTCCACCACGGGGGGTCGATTATGAGGTCATTTCCACGTCGCAAGGGCTAAAACGGCGGGTAGACGCCGATGAGGGGGCAGTCCCCTTAGAAGTGGAATCCACGCCAGGGAATGAGTTCGAGGAAGTCGCGAAGCACACCGCTAAGGGCATCGCGAAAAACCCTGAGCGCTGTAGGCGCGCCCAGGAGAACTTGGCGACACTGGATTCTAAGGATTTTATCCGGCTGCGCGATGAGCAGGGCGAGCTGCGCCTACTCACCGAAGAGGAAAAGGCCAAACACCGGGCTTTAGCCGTCGAAAACGTAGAGATGCACTGCGACTGAGTCGTCTATCCCGCTCGTCTCTGTTCTTCTCCTCGCTCGCCCATTCCCTGATGAAACTGCGGCTGGCCATCCACAATGTCCGCCTGGATAGGCGCTCCTGGTTCAAATTCACCTGCTAGAATTTTCTGGGCGAGCGGGTTTTCCAACTCCTGTTGTATGGCGCGCTTCAACGGCCGCGCTCCGTACACGGGATCAAACCCGGCGGCAACCAATCGGTCCATAAATGCATCGCTAAGCTCTAACTCCAAACCACTAGCGGAGAGCCGCTCGCGCAGCGCACGGAGCTGTATAGCGGCGATGCCCCGAATTTGTGTCTGCGCCAGTGGGTGGAAAACCACCGATTCGTCGACACGGTTGATAAACTCGGGCCGGAAGTGTGTTCCCACCACTTCCATCACCGCGGCTTTCATGGCTGCGTAATTGTCATCACCCGCCATCTCCTGAATCAGGTGTGAGCCCAGGTTAGAGGTCATCACGATGACGGTGTTGCGAAAATCCACCGTACGGCCCTGTCCATCAGTTAAACGACCGTCTTCAAGTACCTGTAGCAGTATGTTGAATACATCCGGGTGCGCTTTCTCCACCTCATCCAACAACAGCAGAGAGTAGGGCCGGCGCCGTACAGCTTCTGTCAGGTAACCGCCCTCTTCGTAGCCCACATAACCGGGAGGTGCACCGATAAGCCGCGCGACGGAGTGCTTTTCCATGAACTCGGACATGTCCACGCGCACCATGGCGTCTTCGCTGTCGAACAGGAAGTCGGCCAAAGCTTTGCACAGTTCCGTTTTACCGACACCCGTGGGCCCGAGGAACAAAAAAGAACCATTGGGCCGCTTCGGATCGGAAAGGCCTGCGCGCGACCGACGCACTGCGTTCGATACCGCAACTATCGCTTCATCTTGACCAACGACGCGTTCATGCAACGCATCCTCCATGCGCAATAAACGGTCCCGATCGCCCTCCATCATTTTGGAAACCGGAATACCCGTCCATCGGGAAACCACTTCGGCGATTTCTTCGTCGGTGACTTTATTGCGCAGCAAGACCGTTTCGGCAGACTCTGATGCCTGCGCCAGCTCCAACTGTTTTTCCAACTCTGGCATACGCCCGTACTGCAACTCCGACATGAGGGTGAGATCACCGGCGCGGCGCGCCGCTTCCAATTCAAGTTTTACCTGTTCCAACTCGCCTTTGATCTGCGCCGCACCTTGCACTGAAGCTTTCTCGCTCTTCCAAATTTCTTCCAGGTCCGAGAACTCGCGCTCGACGCGCTCGATTTCATCGTTGAGCAACTCCAGTTGTGTTTGTGCCGCGGGGTCGGAGTCCTTCTTGACCGCTTCGCGTTCAATTTTTAACTGAATGAGGCGCCGTTCGAGTTTATCCATGGCCTCTGGCTTGGAATCAATTTCCATGCGAATGCGACTGGCAGCCTCATCCACAAGGTCGATCGCCTTGTCGGGCAGCTGTCGGTCGGTAATATAGCGTTGCGACAATTTTGCCGCGGCGATAATAGCTGCGTCGGTAATATCGACGCCGTGATGCACTTCGTAGCGTTCTTTCAAACCGCGCAAAATAGCGATCGTGTCTTCCTCGTTTGGTTCATCCACCAACACTTTTTGGAAGCGCCGCTCCAACGCGGCATCTTTCTCAACATACTGGCGGTACTCGTTCAGCGTGGTGGCACCGACACAGTGCAACTCCCCGCGCGCCAATGCCGGTTTGAGCATATTACCGGCGTCCATAGACCCTTCGGCTTTGCCCGCACCAACCATGGTATGCAGTTCGTCGATAAACAGGATGATGCGGCCCTCCTGCTTGGACAGTTCATTCAAAACTGCCTTCAAGCGCTCTTCAAAGTCGCCGCGGAATTTCGCGCCCGCCAACAGTGAACCCAGATCGAGTGCTAATACGCGCTTGTCACGCATACTCTCTGGCACCTCGCCATTCACCACGCGCTGCGCCAAACCCTCAATAATCGCAGTCTTACCGACCCCGGGCTCACCGATTAGGACTGGGTTGTTCTTCGAGCGGCGCTGCAGCACTTGAATGGTGCGCCTAATCTCATCGTCGCGCCCAATCACGGGATCTAACTTGCCCTGCTCGGCACGCTCGGTGAGATCGATCGTGTATTTATCTAGGGCCTGACGCGACTCTTCGGCGTCGGGGTTGTTCACAGACTCCCCGCCGCGCACGGTCTCTATGGCGCCCTGTAGATTGAGGGCGGTTAGCCCGGCGGATTTGAGTATGTCAGCGACCGCCGATTTACTCTCCAGCATGGCCAGCAAAACCAGTTCACTAGAGATGTAGGCGTCGCCCTGCTGCTGGGCTAACTTATCCGTAACATTTAAGATTCGCCCGAGGTCGCTGGAGAGCTGTACGTCGCCACCGGTGCCGGTGACGGTAGGCAGTGCGTCTAAGGCGGCACCTAGCGACTGCGCAATGGCGCTAACATCGGCACCCGCCTGAGTTAGCAGGGGGCGGGCGACACCGCCAGACTGCTCCAGCAGCGCATGCAGTAGGTGCTGAGGCTCTATGTAATTGTGATCCCGGCCCAGGGCCAGGGACTGTGCATCGGCCAGCGCCAACTGCAGTTGATTGGTCAGTTTGTCCATTCTCATTCTGTGCGATCTCCCCTACATTCTCTCCAACCACATCCCTGTGGGACGCGCTTGCTTCTTCTACCTATACATGGGGGATAAATGTGCTATTTCAAGGCTTGTACCGCGCCTGGAAATACTCCATCGAAGGGCGTTAGACGCTGTTTTTGTGACAGAAGCGGCGCTTGAATTGGACAATCAACGCAGCAGAATGACGCTCGCCATGCGGCCCGTAACTCCGTTGCGTCGGTAGGAGTAGAAACGCTGTGGGTCGGAAAAAGTGCACCGATCGCCGCCAAATACTTGGGTGACACCGGCCCGGTGCAAGCGCAGGCGCGCGAGCGCATACAGGTCGGCATGCCAGTGACCGGGCTTGCTCGCCACGGGACGAAAACAGGCGCTGAGCTCCCCATCGGCTTCTCCCGACGCCCCATGGAAGGCACGCAGAACGTCTTCCCCGACCTCGAACGCCGACGGGCCGATGGCGGGGCCCAACCAGGCCAGCACACCATCAGGCTCACTTCCCAGGGCCATCAGCGTCGCCTCCAAGACACCCGACGCCAACCCCCGCCACCCGGCGTGAGCTGCCGCGACCACATCGCCTCCTGTTGTGCACATGAGAACCGGCAAACAATCGGCGCTGAGAATGGCGCAACCCATGCCGGGAGTACGACTCCAAAGGGCATCGGCGTCGGGCAAGTCCTCCCTAGGTTTGGCTTCAAGCACTTGCGTTCCGTGTACCTGGTTCAGCCAGTTGATTTCGCTCCCGACCGGCAGAGCACCCCGCAGGGCGCGCCGGTTAGCTAGCACGGCAGATTCAGCGTCACCGACATGGTGACCGAGATTGAAGCTGTCGTAGGGCGCGGCACTCACGCCACCGCTACGCATTGTGGTAAACGCTATCACATTGGCGGGAGCGGGCCACTGGGGCTCAATAAGGGGCAGTGTCGCCAGCGTCATGGGGATCCTCCTCGGCTAACACAGCCAGCAGATCGCCCATATCCTGCGGGATAGGACAATCCATGGACAAAGATTCTGCGCGGCCCGGGTGGATTAAGGTCAGGTGCTGTGCATGCAAGGCCTGGCGGGAAAAGCCGCGCAGTGTCTCGATCAAACGTGCCGAGGCGGCCTTGGGGATACGCGGTCGGCCACCATATACTGGGTCGCCCACCAGTGGATGATGTACGTGCGCCATATGCACGCGAATTTGATGCGTACGGCCAGTTTCAAGGGTGACCGTAAGCTGCGTGTGATGTCCAAAGCGGGTGGCGATACGATAGTGTGTCACCGCGCGCTTGCCACCGGCAGTGAGCACAGCCATCTTCTTGCGTGCACGCGGGTGGCGCCCCATGGGAGCATCGACCTTGCCGCCACCCGTTAGCGCCCCCAAACAGACCGCCGTGTATTCGCGTTTCACTGTGCGCGCCTGCAACTGCGCGACGAGATCCTTGTGCGCTGCCAAGGTTTTCGCCACGACCATGATGCCGGAGGTATCTCGGTCCAGGCGATGGACGATACCAGCCCGCGGCAACTGCTCTAACTGTGGGAAATGGGCGAGCAACGCATTGACCAGCGTTCCATCGTCGTGCCCGGCCGCCGGGTGCACCACCAATCCAGCGGGTTTGTTCAGCAGCAAAAGCGTCTCATCTTCATGCAGAATGTCGAGCTCGAGCGCTTGTGGTTGCCACGTCACCTGTGGCTCCAGCGCGGCGCGCAATTGCAACTGCGCGCCAGCGGAGACCTTGTCTTTCGGGCGCAAAACGGCGCCGTCCACAAGTAATTGGCCAGCTTTGATCCAGCCCTGCAAGCGAGCGCGGGAAAAATCGCTGAACAATTGGCTAGCCGCTTGGTCTAATCGTTGGCCGTGCAAGGCAACGGGTACTTCGCAATCCTGTTTTACCCGATCGACCATGACATTACCTGTTTATGCTCCTGGATGGGTGTGGTTAAATACCGCAGCATCTCGCCAGCGCAGAATGATGTTAACACGACCGTTGCTATTACTTAGATGAGGCGCGGTCATACAGGCGTAGATGAATTACCAGCAATAGACAAGCTTTTGGTGACACTAGTGAAATATGTATTTGTTTTACTCATCGGCCTATTCCTTATTGGCTGCTCCGGCAATGATAAGCGCGATGAACTCGCCGCAGACACCGGTGAAGAGCAAATCTACGCCGAAGCACAACGCTACATTCGCAATTCCAACTACGATTTGGCGGTGCGTTCATTGCAACTGCTCGAATCGCGCTACCCTTTCGGGAAATATGCAGAGCAGGCACAATTGGAGCTCATCTACGCCCATTACAACGCTTACGAACACGAAGCGGCTGTAGAAGCAGCCGATCGCTTTATTCGTCTGCACCCCCAGCACCCCAATGTTGATTACGCCTACTACATGAAGGGCCTGGCGGCTTACACCGGGAACGAAGATGTATTTGCGCGCTTCTTACCCACCGATGTTACCAAGCGCGATACCAGCCAAATGCGCGAGGCGTTTGCCGAGTTTGCTCAATTGTTGTCGCGCTATCCGAACAGCCCCTACGCCCCCGACGCCAAGGCGCGCATGGTATCGCTGCGCAATGCCCTGGCGCGCCACGAAATTAACGTTGCCAACTACTATTTGCGGCGCGGCGCCTATTTGGCAGCAGCTAACCGCGGTCGCTACGTGGTAGAAAACTTCCAACGCACACCTGCGGTAGCAGATGGCCTCGCAGTTATGGCACAAGGCTACTACTTATTGGGTTTGGATGAGCTTGCACGAGACGCGGCGCAGGTCCTGGCCATGAACCACCCGGAGCACCCCTCGCTCGACAAAAACGGAGAGTTTATCAACCGCGAGGGCGAGGCCAATCGCTCTTTCATCAACAAAGCGTCACTCGGTCTATTCGACCCGCCGGAGCCCCCACAGTTTGATAACCGTCCCGCGCTGTAACTGCCGACTTGTTGCCCCCAGAAGTGTTGATTATGACCAGCCCCCTGCCCCCTCGGGACTGATACACTTAGCCGTATTCACTGAATTCAGTCACTGTTCTTGAGCCCGGGGGAAGACGGCACAGTGAATCAGCCTGCCATACTGACAAAGCCGGATTACAGCTCGACCAGCCAGCAAAACTTGGCGCTGTTTCGCGTGTACATCGGCTACCGATCATTACTCTCGGTGGTGTTACTGATCATGCTGGTCAGCCCCAATACGAGGCAATTGGTCGGCGTCCTCAACCCCGGTCTGTACACCACCGTCGCTCTGGCCTACCTCGCGACCAGCGTGCCTCTCGTCGGCTCACTCTCCAGCCGTTTCAAAGATAGCCAAAACCTCATGCTGTTGGTGTTCCTGGTGGATATTTTGGCGATCTCACTGCTGTCCGATTTTAGCGGTGGCATGGGCAGCGGATTACCCGTGCTACTCGTGATTACCGTCGCAGCCAGCGCGGTTTTGATAAATAACCGAACGCTCGCAACGGCCATTGCGGCACTGAGTGTCCTCACCATCCTGCTGGACACCGGCTGGCTTATCCTACGCGGCGTATTAGACACGAGCTCGCTGTTTCCGGCGGGCATTCTCGGTCTCCTCGTGTTTGGTGTGTCACTGATGGTACAGCCCATCGCTCACCGTCTGGGTCGAGCGGAGGAACTCGCACGCAACCGCGCCAGCGATCTGTACACCCTGCAGCGACTCAATGAACAGATCGTGCAGCACATGCAAACAGGCATCCTACTCGTAGACAACAACGGCAATGTACGCGTCATGAATAAGGCGGCATCGGGCCTACTGGCACCAGAGCGCCCCGTCACCGTAGAACAGGGTCGGCAACTTGCCGACTACTGTGACGAACTTGCGCAGCAGTTTGCAGAGTGGCGAGCGACGGGTGTGCATCGCGCTAAACCGTTTACCGTCGTGGAGGGTGCGCCGCGAGTCATCGCCAATTTCCGCGATCTGATTTCTAACGCCAAAGGCGAAGCACTGGTATTTGTCGAAGACTACAGCCCCGTTACCCAGTACGCACAGTCACTGAAACTCAGCTCCCTAGGCCGCCTAACGGCGAGTATCGCCCACGAGATTCGCAACCCCCTGGGAGCCATCAGTCACGCCGCTCAGCTACTGCGTGAATCCAAAGATTTGGTGCCCGCCGATCAACGCATGGCAGAAATTATTCAAAGCCACTCCGAACGAGTCAATCAAATCGTCGAGAGCGTCATGCAGATTTCGCGGCGCGAACCACCCAAACCAGAATTCCTTGCATTGGCTCCATGGATAAAAGACTTCGTGAGCGAATATCTCAACGACCTGCACCGGCCCGCTGAAATTACGATTACCTGCGACTACCAAGAGCTCGTTGTCGAATTCGACCCTGAAAATTTGCAGCGCGTGCTAACCAATTTGCTCGATAATGCCTTGCGCCACAGCAGTCTGAAGAGCGGCCAAGAGACGGCAAAAATTGAGGTGGATCTGGAATTGAGCACCCATCAATGTCACATCGATATTATCGATCAGGGCACAGGCGTCCACGAGACAGAGGTACCTAAGTTATTTGAGCCTTTCTACACCACAATGGAAGAAGGGAGCGGCATGGGACTTTATTTGTGCAAAGAGTTGTGTGAAATCAACAACGCCGACCTCACGTATCGCACAACCGCAGCCGGAGAGAGTTGCTTTCGCATTTCCACGAATCAGCGAGCCCTATAGATGACACAACAGCGAGTACTAATCGTCGATGACGAACCTGATATTAGAGAACTACTGGACATTACGCTCAGCCGTATGGGTCTGGAAACATTGAGCGCGGCAACCATTGACGAAGCGCAGCACATGCTGGAGCAGCACACTCCCGAATTGTGCTTGACGGATATGCGCTTACCCGATGGCAACGGCATCAATCTTGTCGAGCACATTCAACAGAAATTTCCCCACATACCCGTGGCCATGATTACCGCTCACGGCAGTGTTGAAACCGCCATCCTAGCACTGAAAGCCGGAGCCTTTGATTTTATTAGCAAACCGATTGAGTTGGAGACGTTGCGGAAACTGGTAAGCTCCGCCCTGCAACTTGAGGTCGACCCCCAGCGCGCCGCAAGTGCCGTCGATCAAGAACTGATAGGCGCCGCACCTGCTATACAAACACTGCGGGAGCAAATTTCGAAACTGGCGCGCAGCCAAGCTCCAGTACATATCCACGGAGAATCCGGCAGTGGCAAAGAAGTGGTCGCCCGGCTTATTCACAATAACGGCCCGAGAGCGGCCGGCGCCTTTGTTGCGGTAAACTGTGGTGCCATTCCGCACGAGCTCATGGAGAGTGAGCTTTTCGGACACGTAAAAGGTAGTTTTACTGGGGCCAGCCAAGATAAAGTTGGCTTGTTCCAAGCCGCAAGCGGTGGAACTCTTTTCCTCGACGAGGTTGCAGACTTGCCATTGGCCATGCAGGTGAAGCTCTTGCGCGCCATTCAAGAGAATACTGTGCGCCCTGTAGGTGCCAGTGAAGAACAGAGCACAGACATACGTCTGTTAAGCGCAACGCACAAAGATTTGGTGAAAGAGGTTGAAGCGGGTCGCTTTCGCCAAGATCTTTTTTATCGCATCAATGTGATCGATGTGCGCGTTCCCAGTCTGCGGACACGCTTAGAAGATATACCTGCGCTCACTGATGTGCTACTGAAACGTATCTGCAAAGGTGAAAACCGCACTCCCCCATCACTGCAGGACAGCGCCCTTGAAGCACTGCAACACTACAGTTTTCCTGGCAACGTCCGGGAATTGGAAAATATTCTCGAACGCGCGCTCGCGCTTTCTGACGGCGAACAAATAACCGGCGACGACCTACAGTTGCCCCAACCGACCACCGTACCACATCCCGCCACGGCCAGTGACACTAGTGCTTTAAAAATTTCAGCACCGGCTTTTGACGAAGCCTACGGAGATTTAGAGGGTTATCTGGCAAACATCGAGCGTGAGATTCTCAGCGCTGCATTGGAAAAATGTCGCTGGAACAAGACCGCAACAGCCAAACTGCTGGGTATTAGCTTTCGCAGCCTGCGTTATCGCCTCGATAAGCTGGACTTAACCGACTGATGGATGCACACGCGCAGTAACTCTGGCGAAGCAATAGCCGCACAAATACCTTAGGCAACCAGTCGTCACACCTGAATCAGCAATTACCAGCAGCTGCTGGGCACACCGGTTCCACCTATTTGGCGCTCACCGCGTGAATTAATCGACAGCCAGCCACACAGCTTATCCTGAGTCTGCACCCCTTGCGGCACTGCCCGCAGTGAGTATGCCGAACCGGAGGTGCTTAACTCAATGATATATATTCTTGCGGCACTGGTAGGGGCAACGCGATTGCCATTCCTATCCAGACCATAGGCCTTAGAAGGCAGACCCAAATGCTTTAAGTCTCCCGCATACACTTTGTGGTCAGCGAAATACTCCTCTTGACGCATGACAATCTCGAAAAGCTCGGCGGCGCCAAAGCGACGCCAGGTCTTCCTTAGTTGGCCCTGATAGGCAGGCATTGCAACCAACAGTAAAATGCTCAGTACAACCAACGTGATCATCATTTCTATGAGACCAAATCCACGATAGCGATTACCTTGCACTTTCTTCATTTGCCAATAACCGAGTGACTACAGTGGATCGATGCCCGGTTCACGCCAGTAGATGCTGTAAGTTTTGGTAGCCCGCGTGGGAATGAAATTACTGTGATCTTTTTGACCATCGTGATCGAGATCGTAGATTTCCGCGCCACCACCGGGCAGGTAAATATAGTCACCCACGCGCTTGGGGCTCGCCGGCATTCCACTCAATAACGAGTACTGCCGAGTACCATTGGCCGCCGCTGTACCGTTGTGTAACTTCAACACAGATAATCGACCGACTCCCTGCTCTGGCGGGCACTGTGCCGAGGACGGCGGCACAAAAGTCGTCAAAAAAACCCGGCCAGCGTCGGTTAAAGGTGCGGAAAATCCTTTTTCTCCAGCGGAAGAAAACCGCACTTTCCAACCACTTTCAAATGCCAGGCTACCGCAAGGCACACTACCTGCTGTCGAATTCACTTCTTCACTGCCCAACTCACAGGAGGTCTGGTCCGCGAGGTCCGCAAAAACTGTGGTGGACGTTGCGGGAGACTCTTCGACTTTGGCACGCAGCTGTGCACTACCGGTATCGATGTAGCGATCTTTGAGGTAAAACAAAAAGTCCGCAGCGATTGTGTTCAAGACATCGGCGCGGTTGCCACTGCTGATTAACACGCCATCAAAAGCGCCGCCGCTATCATAGGCGCGAACGACATCGGCTGCGTGAAAAAACCTCCGATCATCGATGGCAGAGCCCTGCGGCTCAGCCGCATCCGCGCCTAAATCTGCCAATAGAGAAATAAACCAATGGTCGCGACGGTGATTGGTGCCGCCGATACTCGCCGGTGGCAAATCGACGCGCCACACGGCGCCGCCGGTATCACCAACGTACAAGCGATGTACCGTACCATCGGGAAGCATCATCGGAGTCAGTGTCGCGGGAATGCTATCAACCAATCTGGGGTGAGCAAAATGGGTATTGGAGTGATTCCCGGCGCTACCGTGTACGGCCTTCCAGATTAGATCACCGGTCTTGGCGTCAACGATATAAACGGCGTTGCCGCGCGGGTCGTCGGCTGCACTGGCATCCTTGCCGATCCGGCTGCCACCGTCATCGCTCCAGCCACCGTGATAACCGCCGGCAAACATCAGCGCATCTACAGACGTCCCTGAGAAATTGACCTTACCCACCACCGGTGTGGAGAAGGTCATACCCAGCTCGTGAAAATCTTCGTCAATGTCCGGCGATATCTTCCACAATACACGCGGTACCGCGGTGGCGTCACTCACATCTAAAGCGTAGTAACTCGTTCCACCGCGCCGCATGCCGAAGTAAACATATGCAGTGTCGCCTGCGAGGTGGTCGATAGTGCCGTCTCCGTTTTTGTCACGCAGGAGAGCGACAGGGGAGCCGTCGACGCCGTAGAGGTGTCGCTCAGTTTCCTTAGCGATTCGCTGTGGCAGGAGACCCAACTGTTCTTGCGGGAAAAAGGTAAACAGCTCTCGACCGCTCTGGCGGCCATCCACATCGGTATTTTCGAGGATGTGAAATTGGCCATCTCCAGCGCCAAAAAACAGGCGAATATTTGGGTTTTGCACGGAGTAGCCCGGGGTCGCGCCGTAGTTTATGGCCAGTGGTTGCGAGTGCAGAATATCACCGAGCAACCAAGGTCGAGCCGCTGGAGACTGGTGTTCGATATCTTGCCCTCGCGCCCAGCGAATGACATCGAGTAACTCGCTATCGGTAAATTCAGCACTGGGGTCGAGGAGAGTGCGGATTTGCTGCAAGGTACTTAGCGTAGCGTTGAGTGGCTTAAGTGTTGCAGCTCCGGCCTGTTCATAGAACACCTGCCGAGCCTCGAAGCCCTGCTTTTTCTCATCGGTATTCGTTTCACCGATAAAATGAGCGACCGGAAGATTGTCGGAGTCGAGGTAAGCAGCGAAGCCATCGATTTTTTGTCCCGCTCCGCCTCGATCGACAAGGGGTCCGTCAGCCCCGATGGGGACACGTACATCGGCACCAGGAGGTAGTGCAGAGGGGTCGGTCCAAAAACTCAGCGCGTGAAACCGCAATTGCCCCACAGCACCTAGAGTTAGATCAGAATCTATTTCCTCCCCACCGGCCGAGAATGCAGGTTCGTCATTGGCATCGGTCGCCAGTAGTGGCGCGGTGCCTTGCTGATCGACCGAAGAACCGTCGGCACTGGTGTCATCAGCAATATCAGACAGGTGACGTAGCTGAAACTTCTTTAGGTTGCCGCGCCAGTGTGAAGTAGACCTCGCCAAGTACGCAGGAAAATACACCTCAGGTAGAACTTGCTCCGGGCGCAGCGCGTGGTTAACAAATGTTGGCGCGACCAAGGCGCCGGACACTGCACCAATACCACGTAAGGCTTCGCGTAATTCGCGCTCCAGCGCAAGCGGTTTATCAACGTTAAACACCTGGTCCACTCCGCTTGCATGCGCCAATTCCACCGATGCGGCACGCGCCTGCGACGTGACTATCCAGCTATATTTCAAAGCTGAAGCTGATGGCAGCTCTGGCAACAGTTCAACCTGCGGATCGTGCAGATATTCCTTCAGTTCGACGTAGCCTCCCGACTGCCACCCATTTAAGTCAGCACTTAGCTGCGCATCTAGATCACTATCGGGCGTTGGTCCATCCAAGAGAAATTCGACGCCATATAGGAAGGGGCAGCCGCTGGACCCCGCGAAGGGCGAAATATACTCGCCGTCTTCAATAATGAATGCATCATAATCCGGTACGGGTTGATCCATGCCAAAGTTGCCATGGGTGTGTGTACCGCGTAAAACTGAATCGCCACGAATGTAATGCAGCCACTCCAGACTTGTCTCACGTGGCTGAAGAGGCTGACCGGACACCTCGGGGAGCGACTCCAGTCGACTGACGAATTCATCCCGGGCTGCGTGAAGTGAACGGTAGCCCAACAATATGGTGCCGCCGCCTAATCCTCCTGCAATCGACTCTTCCATCGAGCCTTCACTTGAGCCTGCAACCCCCTCACCTGCGTCAGATTGGGCATTGGAGATGAGGAGTGCGAGATTGTAGTGATCGAACTCACTGGATTGTAAAACGGCAGAAAATACCGCTTTAAACACACCTGATGCACGCACCTCATCTCCGTCGGAGGTAAATTGCTGAAGGCGGTCATAGGCAGACGGTGATAAGAAAGGCGGTGCACAGGTATCTCCAACAATACACAGTGGCGCATCGAGCGCGGTATCACCCAAATCCACCATGACATGCAAGTAGAGGTCTCGCCCTTGTTGGTAGGCTCGTATAGCATCGATGTCATCCGCAAACGTATTGACTGCGCCAATTATCGCCAAGGCAACCCATACAGCCGGAACAATTCGATTCATTCGCCAAGCTCCTGTATTTCTCCCACACGTATTGCGATTCCGCGCGCAACCTGTGCCACGCCCAACCCACTGGTACTACCATCGATACTGGCTTCAATTTCAAACAACGCTGCTTGAAAGGCACTGTGGCTAGAGGCTTTTACCTCTAGCTCACGCGGAGGGAAGGCGCGCATCAGCAAAGGTGGTAATCGCTCCACCGTAAAATCCAATATCTCTTTATCGGCGATAAAAGGTACGACTGGCGAGGGCAGCGTGTGCCAGGCACAGGGTGTGATACTCGTAACACCACAGTTGCGCTCTCCTATCTTGCTCTGAAGCACAAAACTATCGAGATCCTGTGACAGCTGGACAACCATACCCCTGGCACGCTGTAGCGCCTCTTCATGAAATTGATCATTACCAGCCAAATGCAGTTGCAGTGCGGACGTGTGCAAAGTGGTGCTTGCAACAATGCCAAGCAGCAGTAAAAAAAGCAGAACCAATATCAGTACCGAGCCACCACAACTGCCGCGATCAATTAGCGCAGTATGGATATGCGCTCTAGCCAACGCGCTGTACCCGATTTCGCAGACGCACCGTGGTGGTGAACACACGCCGCAGGTAATTGTCACCATAGGCGGGGACTATAGTTCGCCCCAAAACATATTGCTTAGTGTCGCGGTGGCTCGCTATCGGCTCTACACTGCGTACCAACAGGTAAATCCTGGCCAGCGAAGCACGCGCCAGTTGCTGCGCCGTGGGATTGGCGATGAATCGATTGGCCGTTCCATCACCATCGGTATCAACCCCGAACTCAAGCTGCAGGTTTTCGATACCCTCGGCGAGACAGCGTGTGGTCATGCCACTTCCCGCCAGCACCTTCATGCACAGTGTTGGAAGCATCTCTCCCGCATTCGCTGCGACCCCAAACCGCTGAATAAACAGAATTTTCGAAACCGCTTCCCAATAGGCTGACGGCTCAGCCTCGGCAGGCCTACTGGGCAAATCAATAGGCCGCAATTGCACCCACCGATTAGCGTGGCTGTTGGCGACTCTAAGATACCAACCGGGTATGGATGAAAGCGTCAAATTAGCAGCCGTTACACCCTCCTCCCAACTCGGTGCACTGGCACTGCGTTTGACCACCAGCACATCGGTTGCCAACTGCAGTGTCGTGGCATCAAGGCAGCTTATCTCGATTCCCTCGATGGTGGTCATCAGGGAGTCGGCTTCCTGCACATCATCGATGAAGTCCAGCGAATTGCTAGCCTCAAGCGCCCAGGGCTGATCACCACAATCGCCGTCTACCGACTCGGGGCTCAAAGCTTGAATATCAGTCGCTCCTCCCCAAAAACCCACCATATCCAGTTCGCGAGTGAGCAGCCGCAACGCATAGCGACCGTTCTCTTGCAAACGCGCGATTTGTTCTTCATGGAAGTAGTGCCGTTTAGCCACGACATAGGCATTTACCATGGCCGCGCTGAGCAATACACCCAGCGCCAAGGCGACCATAAGCTCCACGAGTGTTAGACCACGGGTTGTCACGGTCATAGACTGCCGCTGCGGATACACGGCTAACCGGCTCGCACGATAGTGTGCATCGCAATCTGGCGGCGGTGGCCCGCGCTGCCCGCCTCGGCGTCTGCGGCGTCGTAGAGATCGCCATAATTTTCCGAGCACGCGGATACCACCGGCAACCGAGCAACGGGCGCTCCCCACCAAAAGATTTCCACGCTCACGAGCCGCCCATTGTTATATACGCAAGCTCGAGGCTCTACCAAACCACCAGCCGGGGTTAGTTCTTGGGTCTCTGCAGCCCCGATCAAGTGTTGCTCCCACTGCCAGATGTCGAAGTTGGACACCTGCTCCGGGCTACATATTTGTTGGTCACAATGTACCAATGGCGCTGGTGCGATCGACTCAGGATCGCCCAAGGTCGTCGACAGATAGTGCTCTAGTTGGCTGGGGTTATTGGAAACACGCTCCAACAAGTCTCTGGCGAGCGCGGAAGCCATCGATCGCTGCGTCGCCTCATATCCGAGGCGCTTACCGGCCCATTGTGCATAGAACAAACCCGTCATCCCGATGGAAAAAATCAGTAGGGCGACGAGAAATTCAAACATCGCTATGCCTCTTAGGAGCGATTTTGCGGGAGCTCGTTGAACTCGCATAAAAGGACCTAACACTCGCCCACTCCAGATTCCAATCGAGCGCGCCCGATAATATTGATAACCACCGCTACGGGGTCGGTCACAGCCGTACTTGGCGGACAAAAAACCAAGGTGCGATTACTGTGCGCCGAACCATTTGAAAGATAGTTAAATTGTCGCCACTCACGCTTCGTACCGAGGCGATTGAGCAATCGGTACCCGGGTGGTAGAGCTGCAAAAACTTCCAGTACTTCATCAGTGGCAGCATCGACATCAGAATCTCGATCCGCGTTGGTAAAGACGATCCACCCCTGTTCGAAAAACCCCGAACACTGCGCCAACCCCGACTCCGCCATCTGAGAAGGACAAATCGTCACCGTTTGATTGCGCATGACGGCTTCGTGTCGAGCGAGATTTACCGCGCGAAAAAAACGGCGCGACTCAAAAGAGAGGCGATTACCTTCTACGAGCCCACGCAACAGCGGCGTGGTAACGGCGAAGGTGACCGAGAGCACCAATAGCGCAATGAGTAATTCGACGAGGGTGAAACCTCTGTGGTTGGCGAGCGACACCATGTGACGTTCCATGTCTCAAGGTAGTGACAGCGGCAGAGTAAAACGCAGCGACTAGAGTTTCTAGCGTGTGCCTGCATTTGCTCAGAATTGCATAGTTTGGATGTCTTGCGTGTGGCAAAGAAGAGAGGGACGAAGATCTCTTAGCTGGATTGCTCCACCAGGCGCAGCTCTCGCGGCAGGGAAAAAGTAATGTTCTCGGGCCGGCCGGCCAATTCAAGGGGAGGCGACGCACCCAGCGCGCGCAGGCCATCGATGACCTCTTGCACCAGAATTTCCGGTGCGGAGGCACCGGCAGTGACCCCGATTCGGGTTTTACCATGCAGCCATTTCGGATCAATATCATCCGCACCGTCCAACAGATGAGCCTCTGCGCCCATACGCTCCGCTAACTCGCGCAGCCGGTTGGAGTTGGAGCTATTCGGTGAGCCGACCACTAGCACCAGGTCGCACTGGCCCGCTAATTTCTTGACGGCATCCTGACGATTTTGCGTCGCATAACAAATATCGTCTTTACGCGGGCCCTCGATATTGGGAAACCGTTCGCGCAATATATCGATGACTTTCGAGGTGTCATCCATGGACAAGGTTGTCTGTGTAACAAAGGCGAGTTTGTTGGGGTCGTGAACTTCGAGTGCTGCCGCCTGCTGTTCATCTTCCACCAGGTAGATATCCCCGCCGGCTCCGCGATCGTACTGCCCCATGGTACCTTCTACCTCCGGGTGCCCGCGGTGACCAATGAGGATACATTCCCTACCCTGTAGACTTAAACTCGCTACCTCCACGTGCACTTTTGTCACTAGGGGGCAAGTGGCGTCGAACACTTTTAGCAAACGCTGGCCAGCCTCGGCCCGCACTGCTTGCGACACACCATGCGCACTGAAGATAACAATGCAGCCATCGGGCACCTCGTGTAATTCATCGACAAAAATCGCGCCGCGTTCGCGCAAATCTTCCACCACGAACTTATTGTGCACGACTTCATGGCGCACATAGATAGGTGCGCCGAAGACTTCCAAGGCACGATTCACGATGTCGATTGCTCGATCTACACCGGCGCAAAATCCCCTGGGGTTGGCAAGTTGAATATCCATGATACCTAACTACAACACCTCACCACCGAGTGAACACTCCCGAAAAAATTCTGTTGCACGCTCAATGCAACTCTGCCGGTTCGACATAGTGTATCTGAACATCAAATAGTAGCGTGCGACCCGATAGAGGGTGATTGAAGTCGATGGTCACTAACTCATCATCAAAATCTATTACGATACCGGGTGTCTCGGCACCGCTGGCATCAGCGAACGAAAAGACGACGCCGACCTCGAGCTCCACATCATCCTCAAATTGCTGGCGCGGAAGTTCTTGCACATTGTCGTCATTGGGCTGACCAAATCCGTTTTCCGGCGCTACGGTGAACATCTGCCGGTCACCAGGTGCCATACCAAACAACAAACGCTCAAAGCTGGGCAACAGACTGCCGTCGCCCACTACAAACTCAACCGGTTTGCCGCCGAAGTTACTATCCACTTCAGAACCATCTTCTAAACTCAGAGAAAAGTTGAGCGATACGCGAGTTCCCTCGCTGACTGGCACTAGATTCATGGGCTTGCATCTCCCAACTCGGCAGTCGATTTCCCGCCCGGCCAAAAACTATCAACTAACATCAGTACGGCACCGACAGAAATGGCGGAATCGGCAATATTGAACGCTGGAAAGTAATGCTCCTGATAGTGAACAGAAATAAAATCGACCACATAGCCCAATGTTAACCTGTCCCATAAGTTGCCAAGGGCGCCACCGAGAATAAGACTGATACTTAAAGCGAGCAAGCGCTGCTCGCGCGGCATTCGCCACAACCATATTACCAGCACACAGCTTACCACAGAGGCTAACGCGCTAAAGAAGTAGCGCTGCCAACCACCGGCGTCGCTAAACATACTAAAAGCGGCACCGGTATTGTGCGCTAATCTAAAGTCAAACCAGGAGAATATTTCTTTCGGCTGGCCGTACGACAAAGCACCACTAGCTATACCCTTGGTGTACTGGTCGAGCACTATCACCACCAGGGCGAGGCCATACCAAATCCAAGTATAAGCACCATTACGCATAGAGACGTTGCTCCCCCTCGCCATCGACATTCACCACACAGCGGCCGCATAAGTTAGGGTGTTTGCCGCTGGTACCCACATCGGCTAATCGATGCCAGCAGCGTTCACACTTTTCCTCGCCGCTCGCTGTCACAGCCAAGCGCAGACCCTCCACGGCCGTGCTGGCAGCACCATCGGGTGCCTCGCCGAGTGGGTGCAGGCTGGCGGAGGAAGTAATTAAGACAAACCTCAGTTCATTCTCCAATCGCTGCAAAAGTGAAAGCAGGGATTCATCACAATACAGAGCGACATCCGCATCGAGCGAACCGCGCAAAATGGAGGCATTGCGCTGCACTTCCATCTCACGGTTAACAGCTGTACGCACGTCCACGACGCGCTCCCAGAATATCGCGCCCATCTCATCATCAGCCGCGTCAAAACTGGGAAACACATACCACTGTTCAAGCATCACGGATTCACTGCGTTTGCCCACCAGGTTTTCCCATATTTCCTCCGCCGTAAAGCTCAAAATCGGTGCGAGCCACCGTACCAGTGCTTCGGCGATGTGGTACATCGCGGTTTGTGCTGAGCGGCGCGCCTCACTGTGGGCGCCAGTTGTGTAGAGCCGGTCTTTAATAATGTCGAGGTAGAAAGCACCCAGATCGCTAGCGGTGAACTGATATAGTTTTTGATAGACCTGGTGAAAATGATAACCGGCGTAGGATCTGACAATATCCTCCTGCACGCTGATTGCTCGCTGCAGCGCCCAGCGATCGAGTGATAACAGTTGATCAGCTGCCAGGGCATCACGCGCAGGCTGAAAACCGTCGAGATTCGACAACAAAAAACGCGCCGTATTTCGAATGCGGCGATAGGCCTCTGCTGTGCGAGTAAATATTTCCGGGCTAACGGTTAACTCGCCGCGATAATCCGTGGATGCCACCCACAACCTTAAGACGTCGGCACCTTTGTCATTGATCACCGCTTTCGGTGCGATGATATTGCCCAGCGACTTAGACATCTTGCGCCCGTCGCTATCCACGGTAAAACCGTGCGTCAACACTGCTTTATAAGGCGCTTCGCCATACATCGCGACACTGGTCAGCAACGAAGATTGAAACCAACCGCGGTGTTGATCGGAGCCCTCGAGATAGAGATCTGCCGGTGCGTGTAAGCCCTCTCGAACTCGCAGTACGCAAGAATGTGTCACACCGGAATCAAACCACACATCCAGGGTGTCGGTGACCTTATCGTAGCGCTGTGCTTCGGCGCCCAATAACGCTTCGGAGTCCAAGTCAAACCAGGCGTCAATGCCCGCATCTTCCATACGTGCTGCTACAGCTTCCATCAGCTGTGGCGTATCTGGGTGCAATTCACCGCTTTGCTGGTCGACATACAAAGTAATGGGTACACCCCAGGTGCGCTGCCTGGAAATACACCAATCTGGGCGCTTATCTAACATACCCTCGATGCGCGCACGGCCCCACTCAGGTAACCATGCCACTGAGGTCACTGCCTGCTGTGCTTGATCGAGGAGTTTGTTCTGAGTCATGCTCACAAACCACTGTGGCGTCGCGCGAAAAATTACCGGCGTCTTGTGCCGCCAACAGTGCGGGTAAGAGTGTTCGTAGGGCTCGCAGTGTACTAGCGCACCGCGTTCTGCCAGCAGCGCAACCACCGCGTCGTTGGCCTTAAACACGTGCTGTCCGGCGAAATGCTCCGTCTCGGGCAGGTACACGCCATTGCCGCCAACGGGGTTGTAAACTTCCAACCCATACTGCTGCGCGACTGCAAAGTCTTCCTGGCCGTGCGCGGGAGCCGTGTGTACAGCGCCGGTGCCAGACTCCGTAGTGACGTGGTCACCGAGAACGACTGGCACTTCGCGATCGAGGAACGCGTGGCGTAGCGGTTGATGCTCGAGGTCTCGGCCCCGGCATTGACCGATTACTGTGACAGCATCTAAGTCATAACGCGCCGCACAGCATTCACTCAGCTCGCGCGCTACTAATAGGGCGCGCTCCGGTGTTTTCAGCAATACGTAGTCCAAATCGGGATGCAGGCAGACGGCCATGCTGGCCGGCAAGGTCCAGGGCGTGGTCGTCCAGATCGGTACGGCGATATCGCCCGCGTACTGCGTATCACAGGCACGCGCGATAGCATCGCGATCGACGGCCATGTAGGCGACGTCGATGGCGGGTGAGGTTTTATCCTGATACTCGACTTCGGCTTCCGCCAGCGCAGAGCCGCAATCCATACACCAGTGCACGGGTTTGAACCCTTTATGCAAGTGTCCGTTGGCGATGATCTTGGCGAGTGAGCGAACGATGTCCGCTTCGAACTGGTACCCCATGGTGAGATAGGGGTTCCGCCACTCCCCCAACACGCCCATACGGATAAATTCTTCGCGCTGCCCATCTACTTGACGCCCGGCGTATTCGCGACATTTCTGACGAAACTCTGTCGCTGTCACCTTCGCACCGGGCTTGCCCACTTTCTTTTCGACATTGAGCTCAATGGGCAGCCCGTGACAGTCCCACCCGGGCAAGTAGGGGGCGTCGTAGCCATCCAACGTGCGCGAACGAACGATGATGTCCTTGAGTATTTTATTGACGGAGTGGCCCAAGTGCAGTTCGCCATTGGCGTAGGGCGGCCCATCGTGAAGAATGAATTTGGGGCGCCCTTTGCTTACTTGGCGGATTTTTTCATACAAACCCATCGCTTCCCAGGCTTGCAAGCGCTTAGGTTCACGCTGCGCGAGATTTGCCTTCATCGGGAAGGCCGTCTTGGGCAAATTTAGTGTGTCTTTGTAGTCACTCATGTGTCGTTATCTCGCGCTCATGTTGCGAAAACCAATCGCGCGCATTGTTGATATCCTTTTCAATAGTGAGACGCAGCTCATCCAGTGAACTAAACTTCTCTTCCTCACGTAGCTTGTGTAAAAAAGTGACCTCGATGTGTTTTCCATACAAATCGATGTCTTTGTCCAGCACATGTACTTCCAAGTTCGCGGTAATACTGTCATCCACCGTCGGCCGCGCTCCGACATTGGCAACGCCGCGCGCGGCTTGCAACCCACCACCTGCGACCTCCACAACATACACACCTGACAGCGGCGCACGTAAACGACGTAGTTGTACATTCGCTGTCGGCACCCCAATAGAGCGGCCCAACTGACGCCCATACACGACGCGCCCAGAGATGCTATAGGCCCGCCCCAATAAAGACTGGGCGAGGTCAAATTTGCCCATTTCCAACGCCTCGCGAATGCGCGTGCTACTGACACGTTCGCCGTCGACCTCAACTGTTGGCGTGGGGCCCGCCTGGTACCCATAGCGCTCGCCCTGGCGCTGGATAAAGTGAACATCCCCCTGTCGATCGGCGCCAAAACGAAAGTCATCACCCAATACGACAAATCGCACGCCCAGCTTTGCGACAAAAATGTCGTCGACAAATTGCTGCGCCGTGATTTGCCGAAAGCGCTCGTTAAATCGGATGCGCAACAACCGATCAACACCCAATTCTTGTAGTGCATGCGTTTTTTCCCAAAAACTCATGATTCGGGTTGGCGCCTTGAGCGGCGAAAAATACTCTCGCGGCAACGGCTCGAACACAATAATCAGCGAGGGTAGTGAATACGCCGCCGCTTTCTCCATTAAGTGACGAATAACTGCCTGATGCCCCAAGTGCACCCCATCAAACGCACCGATGGTTGCGACACATCCGTGATGTTTGGGTCGCAGATTGTGCAGGCCGCGTATCAGTTCCATGTGGAGAGCAAGACCAGTCCAGCCAAACGCCGCAGTATAGCGAAAATGGTCAGTGGGGCCTATGCTGGTCGGCGCTTTCTTGGTAATTGAGGCACACGGCTCAGTTGCATAATACCAAGCTGGCAATCCCGTATCTTCAAACTGGATTCTGGTAGGGCTGTCTATCGCCAAATTCCTGGCTGAGCAACGTTACCGGCTGAGCTCATGTGCGGCGGGCGCCAATAGATGTCGCGGCCGCGTTCCCATAACTAAATGAGCTGCGGCGTAGCTCAACAATCCAGTCGCACAGACCACCAGCAACTGCCACACTCGCCGCTGCCAGGCCCACTCCAACCACACGAGGTCGTCAGGCGTGACCCAGAACAAGACCAGTGCCATGACCAGAGTGGCTAACACTAGGCGCAATCCCGCCACCTTCCAGCCAGATTGGAACTGATAGTAGTCGCGGCGCCGCAAGCCGCGCAGCAGTAACCCGGCGTTGAGCCAAGCGGCGAGGCTGGTCGCCAGAGCGAGCCCTACATGGCCTAAATTCCACCAGTGCATGAGGGGAAACACGAGCAGCAGATTCAGCACCATATTGGCACCCATCGCCACGATACCAATTTTAACCGGAGTCTTAGTATCCTCCCGCGCATAGAAGCCGGGCGCTAAGATTTTAATCAGCATGAAGGCAATAATACCGACGCTATAGGCACGCAGACTGAACGACGCCATTTCGACATCGCGGGGTTGTAAGGCGCCGTTTTGAAACAGGGTGATCAGGATAGGTTTGGCCAGCAGCATAAGAGCCACTGCTGCCGGCACACCGACAATAAGCACCCAGCGCGCCGCCCAGTCGAGTGTGCGGCTGAAGTCCTGCTCGCGTCTGGCAACGCGGTGGGCCGAAAGGTTGGGCAAGATTACCGTCGCAATGGCAATACCGAATACACCCAGGGGTAACTCTGCCAATCGGTCAGAGTAATACAGCCAAGACACACTGCCGGTGGGTAGAAACGACGCCAACACTGTATCCAATAGCAGATTAATTTGGCTGACTGAAACCCCAAAAAGCGCTGGCACCATGAGCTTTAGAATACGCCGTACGCCCTCGTCTTTCGTATCCCAGCGCGGGCGCGGCACTAAATCGAGGCGGTAGAGTGAAGGCAGTTGAAAGAGCAGTTGCACCACACCCGCCATAAACACGCCCCAAGCCAGCGCGAAGACGGGCCGCTCAAACCAGGGGGCGGCGACTAACGCGGCAAAAATCAGCGACAGGTTGAGTAAAACGGGGGTAAATGCCGGTACCGCAAAGCGGCCGTAACTGTTGAGTATCGCACCGCAAAAACCCGTCATCGAGATCAACAAGAGATAGGGGAAGGTAATGCGAAACATCGCTGTAGTGAGCTCATATTTTTCCGTCTGGCTCACGAAACCGGGGGCAAACAACATGGTCACTAGCGGTGCAGCCGCAACCGCGATGATCGTTAGCATCAACAATGTGCCGCCCAGCATAGCCGCGACTCGGTCGATTAAATTTTTAACCGCTGCGCTGCTGCCGGACGATTTGTAATCGGCTAGCACGGGAACGAACGCCTGGGAGAATGCACCTTCGGCAAACAGGCGACGCAAAAAATTGGGGATTTTAAAGGCGACAAAAAAAGCGTCGGCGTTTGCAGTCGCGCCGACAAAAGCGGCAATCACAATATCGCGCAACAGCCCCATCACGCGCGACAGCATAGTCATGACGCCAACGACAGCACTGGAGCGAAACAGCCCAGGCGCCGGTGGCGTTGCCAGCGCAGCTTCTGGAGATTGGTTATCGTTGTCTTGCATGGGAATGCAGCGCTGGAGCCAACTAGCACCAGCGGGCGCGTAACTCCTCACCGTGAATATGCAGCCATTGCAGCGCAATCAGTGTGTGTCCGTTGGGGATTTGGTCCGCCGCCAGCAATTGCAGTGCTTCCACGCGCTGTATGGAGTGTACGAGGATATCCTCGCCCTCCTCTTGCAGGCCCGCGTGCGCACCGACGGCTGCCGTTTCGACGCGGCCGCAAAATAGGCGCACTTGCTCAGAGCAGGCCCCAGAGCTGGGGAACACCGTGGCGATAGGAACTAAGTCGGATAGCTCACAACACGCCTCTTCCATGGCCTCGCGGTGTACGACCTCCGCGTCGCTCTCGCCCTCCTCCACAACGCCGGCCACCAACTCCAACATCCAGGGGCTATTGTCCCTGCGCAGAGCGCCAGGTCGAAACTGTTCCACCATCACCAAGCTGTCGTTGACGGGGTCGTAGGGCAACACACCCACCGCATCTCCGCGCTCGAAGACTTCGCGTAAAATCGGTTCGCTCCATCCACCGCCGAAACGCCGGTGCTGCAGGATCAAACGGCGGATGGAAAAATGGCCAGACCACGCGGCCTCGTCCTCAAGAATGCGTACATCCTGCGGCCCGAATGTCAGCTCAAATGCCATCAGAAGCGGCCGGCCGTGTACCAATTGACGTCACGAGCGTGGGTATCGACCTGATCGACGACATCGAGAATGAGGGCAAACAAAGCCATGCGCACCAGCACGCCGTTGTCGGTCTGGCGAAAGATGGCGAGGTTTGGATTGTCGTTGAGATCATCATCCAGCTCCCGCGCGTCGGCACGAGAATCGCGCGGCAATGGATGCATAATGACGGTATTGGGTTCACAGTGATGCGTGTAGATGCTTTGGTTCAAGCGAAATCGCCCGCGATACAAATCCGCTTCTTCCTTAGTGCTGAAACGCTCCTCTTGAATGCGTGTGGAGTACACGATATCCACGTGCGCAATACTGCTTTCCAACTGGTCGGATTCCAACACTTCATGTCCGGTGGCGCGCAACTGCTCAACGATGGCCCCGGGCATGCGCAGCGCAGCCGGGGATACCAACACCACCTGCACACCCGCATAGAGTGACAGCAATTTGCACAGCGAGTGGACGGTGCGCCCGTGACGCAAATCCCCCACCATGGCGATACGCAACTGGTTGAGGGTACGCCCACGGGTGCTAATTTCACTGCGTATGGTATAGAGGTCGAGCAGAGCCTGGCTGGGGTGCTCGTTGCTGCCGTCGCCGCCATTGATCACTGGCACGCGGCTGGCCTGCGCAAACTCGGCCACGGAGCCAGTCTCCGGGTGGCGCATGGCGATGACATCGGAGTAACCACTGAGCACTCGCGCTGTATCGTACAGCGATTCCCCCTTGGCGATGGCCGAGTTCTCAAACCCCGTTGTCTCGCGCACTTCTCCGCCCAGCAGATTAAATGCACTGCCAAAACTCACCCGTGTTCGCGTGCTGGGCTCGAAGAACATGGAACCCAGAATAGCGCCGGCCAATACGCGGGTAACACGCTGGCGATGGGCATAGGGGGCCATGCGGTCGGCAACGGAAAAGATATAATCGACGTCGGCTTGCTCAAACTGCGCGATAGAAAGGATGTGGCTACCGGCAAACTGCACCTAGGGTGACTCCAGAACGTGCCGCCTGGGCGGCGAGTATTGACTGGCGCCTATTATAGTGAGCGCGAGGGATTGTGCCCATGTGCGTAATACCAGGGAAAATTACCAGCACACTGCAAACTGGGCAAGCCACTCGGGAATCCGGGTAAGATGCCGCTACCCGCTCCTACCATCTCCTAGCTGCCCGTACTCAGACGCGAACAATAGGGCGAAACACTCGCGCATTAAGCGGCGAGCAGCGTATCCGAGTAGTCCTGCAAGTCATGTAGTATTCGGGCTTGCTCAGCGCTCAGCTGGGGCTGTGCCAACAGCTCATCGACCTCCTCGTGAAAGGCCTCCAGGCACGGGCTGCCGCCCCCATCTGGCTCAGTCAAGCGAGCGTATCGATACTCTTCCCATTGCGCCCGCTCCTGCCTGTTTAGCGTATGGAGATAATTGCGTGCGCGGTAACGAAACAACATTTCCGGCAGACGCGCGTCACTGAACACGAAACTGGTTTCAGCAAGCATTTCGGGGGGCGTTGATCGCACCTGCTCCATTGCGCCCCGGTCCGCATTGGAAAAAAAGCCGCCGCTGTACAACATAAGATCTGGATCTCGTGTCCGCCTGTCCTCTTTGCGCGTGTAAATCTGCTGTAATTTCTGGTCTAGTTTGCCGGGCTGGCCGGCGACATGCGCTTGCAGTTCATCTAAATGGGCGCGCGCGAGCGCGGTGTCCAAGCCCAGGCGCTGCGCTGTGGCGGCATCAGCCATCTTGGCCGGCAACACTACAGGACAGCGATTCACATGGACAGATTTTAAACCTAAGCGCTCTGTCCCCTCAGGGAGATCTGCTGTGCGTGCGAAGAGCCACTGTTGCAACTCGTCTGGACCATGTTCAAACAGCGGCGCTGGGTCAGCCTCCAAGTCAAAACAAATGACTTCGTTGCGATTGGTGGGATGCCTTGCCAACGGCGCAACCAGTGCAATGTTGTTGCGCTGTGCGCCAAACATGCCCGAGACATGTAAAACCGGTTTCAAGGTTGCCACATCGAGTAGCGTGGCCACTTTGCGTTTGTCGCGATGTGTCAATAAAAAGTCATAGAGCCGCGGTTGTTTGTCACGTAACAAACGCGCCATGGCGATTGTCGCATACACGTCGGACAGCGCATCGTGGGCAGCTTCATGGGCGATGCCATTGGCTTGCGTCAACTCCTCCAATCGAAAACTCGTGCAACCATCGGGCCGCTGGGGCCACTCGATACCCTCGGGGCGCAGGGCCCGTGCCGTGCGCAGCATGTCAATAATGTCCCAGCGCGAATTGCCGTGTTGCCATTCACGGGCGTAAGGATCGAAAAAATTCCGGTATAAGGTATGGCGAGTGACTTCGTCATCAAAACGCAGCGAATTAAAACCCACCCCACAGGTGCCAGGTTGCGATAACTCGGCGTGAATTTTTTCGATGAATTCGCACTCTGGCAGCCCGTCGGCGAGCGCTTTTTGTGGAGTGATGCCGGTAATCAGGCAAGCTTGAGGCTGCGGCAGAAAATCATTGGCCGGCTTGCAGTAGACAACCAACGGCTCACCGATAATGTTTAGGTCCGCGTCCGTGCGCACCCCTGCGAACTGTGAGGGCCGGTCGCGGGCCGGATTTGCACCGAATGTTTCGTAGTCATGCCAGTAAAACGTAAACGCTTTAGACAACTTCTATGGCCTGCTCTTCGATTTTCTGCGCCCAAATTTTGGGACCGATTTCGTGGACAGACGTACCGCGTGCATCTACCGCGACACTCACCGGCATGTCTTTCACTTCAAATTCGTAGATCGCTTCCATGCCCATGTCTTCGAAGGCGACAACCCGCGCCGCCGTGATCGCTTTGGACACCAGGTAGGCCGCACCGCCAACCGCCATCAAATACACGGCCTTGTGCTTCTTAATCGCCTCGATACCGGTGGGGCCACGCTCCGCTTTCCCAATCATTCCCAGTAAACCGGTTTTTTCCAAAATAAAATCGGTGAATTTGTCCATGCGCGTTGCGGTGGTCGGGCCGGCGGGGCCCATAACCTCATCCCGCACTGGATCGACCGGGCCCACGTAGTAGATAAAACGACCTTCAAAATCGACCCCCTCGGGTAAACCCTCGCCACTTTCGATCAATTCTGTCATGCGTTTATGGGCGGCATCGCGGCCGGTCAACATTTTGCCCGATAGCAGCAGCGTATCGCCGGGTTGCCACTGGGCGGCCTCCTCGCGCGTCACAGTATCCAAATTGACACGGCGTACCTGGTCGCCCACCTCCCGGGTAATATCGGGCCAATCGGCAATATCGGGCGGTGTTTGCAACGCAGGGCCGGAGCCATCCAACACGAAGTGAGCGTGGCGCGTGGCAGCACAGTTGGGAATCATTGCGACCGGCAATGAGGCAGCGTGAGTGGGATAGTCTTTGATTTTGACATCCAGCACGGTGGTTACGCCGCCGAGCCCCTGGGCGCCGATACCGAGCTTGTTCACCGCGTCCATGATTTCCAGGCGCAGTTCTTCGATGCGGTTCGAGGGTCCGCGCTGCCGTAGCTCGTGAATATCAATCGGGTCCATCAGCGACTCTTTCGCCAGCACTGCGGCTTTTTCTGCCGTACCGCCCACACCGATACCCAACATACCCGGTGGGCACCAACCCGCACCCATGCTCGGGACCGTCTTCACAACCCAATCTACGATACTGTCAGACGGGTTCAACATGGCGAGCTTGGATTTGTTCTCCGACCCACCGCCCTTGGCAGCCACTTGCACATCGACGGTCTCTCCGGGTACCACTTCCATATGAATGACTGCCGGCGTGTTGTCTTTGGTATTGCGTCGAGCACCGGCTGGGTCTGCCAATATCGACGCACGCAACACGTTGTCCGGGTGGGTATAAGCGCGACGCACCCCCTCGTTGACCATTTCCGCAACCGAGAGCTGCGCATCCCATTGCACATTCATGCCAATCTTCAAAAAAACCGTAACAATGCCGGTGTCTTGACAAATGGGACGATGGCCCATGGCACACATGCGCGAATTGATGAGGATCTGCGCCATGGCGTCACGCGCGGCGGGATTCTGCTCGCGCTCATACGCGTCGTTGACTGCGCGCACAAAATCCAGCGGATGGTAATAGGAAATAAACTGCAATGCGTCGGCGACGCTGTCGATCAAATCGGCTTGACGGATGATGGTCATGGGGCGACCCCTTTACGGCTATACTACAAGGAGCGCCAGTATACACGTCAGAGGAAGAGGCTACAGCAGGGAGGGTCAGGACGCGGCTTGGATAGAATCGCAGCTCCCAGAGCCATCTGCCGCTGACGCGCGATTTGCAAACGGCGCCAGCACTTGGTGCTGTCTAGGGCGTCCCCTGCAGTACGCGCAGGGAATTTTGGAGTTCACCCAAAGAGGTGTTGACCTGCTTGCGAAACGCGTTGATCGATCCCACCCATTCCTCATTACCTTGCACGCGCTTATCCAGTTTCGCCAAGTCTAGGTTGATCCGATTGAGGTTATCGGCAACACGTTCAACCTCCGCCTGATTGGCCTTGGCACTTGCCACCAGGCGCGACATATCCCCGGCAACACTGCGCAGTTTTTCGATGTCGGATGAGACCGCTTGCAACTCTTGTCGCGTATCGGCCAATGAAGATTCCACTGTGCTAAGCGTTTTGCCTTGTTTTTGGCCGCTGCTTTCAAGCGCTTCCAGGCGCTCTTTGGAACGCTTCCACACGTTATCCCACAATTTGCGAACTTCCGATTCCAACTCGGAGATTTTTACCGCCTGCACTGCCGCGTTCTGATTCATGCCTTCATCGGTATCCGACAGGCGCGCTTCCAAATCACCGATACGCTGCGCATAGCCCCGGGAGCGCGCGTCCGCTGCCATCAGTTGCTGTTGCAACTGCCAGGCCCATGCGCACGCTCCAGCCGCAACAAGGAGTGCAGTGGCAATAAACAGCCGTGCCAACCATCCCGCTCCAGCGGTCCGGGCCGGTGGACGGGACGCGCCCGCTGATTTGCCAGCACGGCTGGCATTACGGCGACCGCCGGGTTCCGCATCTCGCGTTGGAACTATCGACGGTATGTGATCAATCTCGTCTCTCGACATAGCTCATACAACCTCAAGCGTGAAAAAATTGCGGCACAGCGTCCGCGTTAGCACACAAAAAAAGCCGGGAAAACCCGGCTCGTTTTGCCTCGGCTGATGACACTTGCGGCCTACAGGAAGTGCAACAAAGCCCAAACCACGGCCGTCAGTCCGATACTGCAGTGAATAACACCTTTGACACTGGCCATGGGGCCCATCTTGCCGACAAGCGCATTGATTTCCAACGCGATGATCACCGCGGCAGCAACCCAGAAGCCCGCGCCATCGGGGCTGGCTACTGCCAGGTGCTTCGCGCCGAGCATGCCAAACAGCATGGGACCTGAAAACAAGGTGTTAGTGCGTGAAGCCAGACCAGCTTTAGCGGCACTCGCCGGGCCATCGCCTTCAGCAATGCCGATAACCACCTTTTGCGCCGGCCAGATAACCAGCCACACGTTAAGGAACATAAATGTGCCTGCCAGTGCGCCTATCCAGATGACGGGTGAGGCGGAAAAGTTTTGAAACGCTCCAACGAAATGGAGGAGCACTAAACCAGTAAGGAAGGTAAACATCGCACCCCAGCGGAACCACCACAGGGCTCGGGGCGCCAATTTTTTTAGCGCATCAGCTTTGGCGTCGGCCTCGGCCTCTTTGAAATATTCGCCCTGCACAAAATTGAAGTAGTACAGCATGCCTATCCAGGTAATACCGAACAGCACGTGCGCCCAGCGGAAGATAAATTCTAAGACCATGACAAACTCCTTATTAGCGTGGAAACCCCGCGCGAATTGTACACCGTCTGTGATTGACGGGCCATTGCCGCGCCAAGCTTTTGGCAGTGCGCCATACCACAAAAAACCCCACCGAGTGGTGGGGTTTTCGTCAAACTAAGAGGTGCTCGGCTGGACACTTACATCATACCGCCCATGCCGCCCATACCACCCATATCAGGCATCGCCGGAGCGGCAGCCTTATCTTCGGGCGCATCGGCAACCATCACCTCAGTGGTGATCATCAGGCCAGCGACTGAACCGGCCGCTTGCAGCGCGGTGCGAGTCACTTTGGCGGGATCGAGGATACCCATCTCGATCATATCGCCATATTCGCCGGAGGCGGCATTGTAGCCAAAGTTGCCTTCACCTTGGCGAACCTTGTCTAACACAACGGAGGCTTCATCACCCGCGTTGGCAACAATCTGGCGCAACGGGCCCTCCATAGCGCGCAGTGCGGCGCCAATCCCGTGGTCTTGGTCTTCATTATCGCCTTTGAGCGAGCCAATCGCTGCAACAGCTCGAACCAATGCCACACCGCCACCGGCGACCACGCCTTCTTCCACTGCCGCACGGGTCGCGTGCAGAGCGTCTTCCACGCGGGCTTTCTTCTCTTTCATCTCGATTTCGGTAGCCGCACCGACTTTGATGACGGCGACACCGCCGGCGAGTTTGGCAACCCGTTCTTGCAACTTCTCGCGGTCGTAGTCCGAGGAGGTGTTTTCGATCTGCGTACGAATTTCGGCCACGCGTGCCTGAATGGCTGCAGCGTCACCAGCACCGTCGATGATCGTGCTGTCGTCCTTGTCCATGGTGACGCGCTTCGCGCTACCTAGGTGCTCCAGGGCAGCGGACTCGAGATCCAGGCCCACTTCTTCTGAGATCACCGTACCGCCGGTCAAAATCGCGATGTCTTGCAACATGGCTTTGCGACGATCGCCAAATCCGGGGGCTTTACAGGCCGCCACTTTCACGATGCCGCGCATGTTGTTAACCACCAGCGTGGCCAGCGCTTCACCCTCGACATCTTCCGCCACAATAACGAGCGGGCGAGAGGCTTTAGCTACTTGCTCGAGGAGCGGCAACAACTCGCGGATGTTGGAAATCTTCTTGTCCGCCAGAAGGATGAACGGGTCTTCCTGCTCAACACTCATGCTATCTTGGTTGTTGATGAAATACGGCGAGAGATAACCGCGGTCGAACTGCATGCCTTCTACCACATCCAGTTCATTTTCAAGGCCTGAACCCTCCTCTACCGTGATTACACCTTCTTTGCCCACTTTCTCCATTGCCTCGGCAATGATGTCGCCCACCTGGGCATCTGCGTTTGCAGAGATGGTACCTACCTGGGCAATCGCCTTGCTGTCTTCACAGGGTATCGACGCTTTTTGAACTTCAGCCACAGCAGCGATGACCGCTTTGTCGATGCCACGCTTGAGGTCCATGGGGTTCATGCCCGCTGCAACTGACTTCAGGCCTTCATTCAAAATGGACTGGGCCAATACGGTCGCCGTGGTGGTGCCGTCACCGGCAGCATCAGAGGCTTGTGAAGCAACTTCCTTGACCATCTGTGCGCCCATGTTCTCAAACTTATGTTCCAACTCGATTTCCTTCGCGACCGATACACCGTCTTTAGTGACCGTAGGCGCGCCGAAGGACTTGTCCAAAATTACATTGCGACCCTTGGGCCCTAATGTGGCCTTAACCGCGTCGGCCAATACATTGACGCCTCGGAGCATATGCGCTCGGGCTTCTTCGCCAAAAAATACGTCTTTAGCCATGATGTAGATCCTTACTCTGTAGTTACATTGAATTCTTGGGGTGAACGGGTATCGACAAGCATGCTAGTCAACGACCGCAAAGATCTCGCTCTCACCCATAATGATCAGCTCTTCGCCATCAACTTCGATCGTGTTGTTACCGGCGTATTGCCCAAAAACGACCTTGTCGCCGACCTTGACGGCCAAAGCGCGCTGCTCGCCGTTATCCAGCACCTTGCCCTCTCCTACAGCGATGACTTCCCCTTGGTTGGGCTTCTCTTTGGCAGAACCGGGCAAGACAATACCCCCGGCGCTGGTTTCTTCCTCAGCGTTGCGACGAATGACCACGCGGTCATACAGCGGACGGATTTTCATCTGTGAATCTCTCCAATTGTGATGTTATGAATACCCCCGTGCGGGGACGTGTTCGCTTCAATGGGGATAGTTCAACGCTTTTCAACCCCGAATTAGCACTCTTTTTAAGAGAGTGCTAATTCTAGTCACGAAGTGTTGAGAGTCAAGGGCGAATGAACGGCTAGCGCGAGAATGATCGCGAAATTTTTCTTTTATTTAACAACAACTTAGTTTTTAGTCCTTATCGACCCTGCGATAGCTGCCCTCGATCGTGAGGGAGTCTTCGCGGGTGCGATCCGGCACCGGCTCCGGATCGGCGGGGCCCAAAAGTAGGCTCAGAAGGCGACGACGCAGCGGGCCGAGTAGCACCACCAGGGCAAGAAAATCAGTGATCAGCCCGGGAAAGGCGAGCAGAAGCCCCGCCAGACCCACCGCCATATCATCAAGCAGCAGCTGCGGGCCCATACGACCGCCCGCGTGTGCCTGCATGAGACGCTGTAGCGTGCTGCGACCTTGTTTGCGCACGATCGACACCCCCAATACGAGGGTCGCAATGACGTAGGCAAATGCGGTGAAAGCGCTGGTCATGGTGCCCAGCTTGATGAGAGTGAACAGCTCAAGCCAGGGCATGAGCAGTAACAATAAGGGCATTAATGGCCTCCGGTACACAACATATGCGGTCGGTGGGGTAAAAATCAAGGATGCGAGTTGCCGCTGCAGACACCTATCCGGCAAGATAAGCGCTTGTGACCAAAGATCATGCAGCGCGAAACGCCGAGGCGTCGACTGACGCAAAAATTTGGCAGGTCGTCACGGCCATTCCCCCAGGCTGTGTTGCCACCTATGGCGAAGTGGCGGCACGCGCCGGTATGCCTGGCGCTGGGCGCAGAGTGGGCCGAGCACTCAAATTTTTACCCGCGGGCACCAAGGTCCCCTGGCACCGCGTCGTCAACGCCGCTGGGCGCCTATCGCTACCGCTAGGTTCCGCAGCCCATCAAACGCAGATGGATCGACTGCAGGCGGAAGGCGTGAGCTTTCGACCCTCCGGCAGTATCGACTTAAAACGCTTTCGCTGGTGAATGCTGCTGGGACAACTTAAAACCCAGGAATTATCTACCCTCCGTGCGCGGTTGACAGAGCAGCTTTTAATCTACGGGGGTGACTGGTTGAATCTGCGGCGGTGGATTTTTGAGGCGTCATTTGGCAAGTGGCCGAGGTAGAAAAAAGATTTCTGTGTCACGATATCCATACCTCCACGAATATCAATGTATTGCTGGCGATACTTTTCCAACTGCTCATCGCGATCCTGTATGGTTACGTTAGTCGTGGTACCGCCGTGAAACTGGTGGAAACACCCCTCACCTACAAGCTGCGCAGCGCTGCTCTGAGGCGCCTCGACGGCGCGTTGGAAAATGTCGAGGTTAATAAATCCACCTCCCGGAAAATCAAAGCGCTCATCTGCACCGCCCAATTCGTCCAGCAGGGACCGCTCGACAAACAAGCAATTGGACTCAAACATTCGATTGAGCCAACTAATGTTTTCTGGCCCGGCGCGTAACGGGGTGCCAACTTCAAACAACCGGTAGCCATCGTTCGGCCAATCGATACTGCACAATAACTCGTCTTCGACCGCTTGGTTGTAGCCAGCTTTGATGGATTCGTTTTGCGAGTCCGGCCCCATCCAAAAGTAACGCGTAGCGACAACCGGCCGAGGAAATGCTGCAAAGCAAGCAAGAGCCATGCGAAACACACCCGGCGTGAGCAAATGAGCGCCGTCAATCATCAGACAGACAATCTCACCTCTGGCCAGCGCCAGCCCTTTATTAATTGCCTGCGCCGGTGACGCTGACGCATTTTCTATATAAGTGAAAGCAACGGGTGCATCGATATGTGCCCAGGAAGATTCGTCGAGGGGCACTGAAGAACCGTTGTCGATGAGAATAATTTCGTAGTCTAGTTCCTGCGCACCTTGTTGGTAGGGTCGAGATAGACCCTGCAGAGTACGCGGAATTTCCCGAGCCATATTGTAGGCAATCACAATGACGGAAAGTTTCATGCGGTGGCCACTGTCCATTTCATTAATACGAGTCCCACTAATCTAGCGGTTTACCTGCCAACCGGGCGCGTCGCTTCTCAACCGCTGTGATGTTTGACGTGACCGTTGGCATGTGACCTAAGTACATGAAAGATGCTTTCGCCATAGGACTACTTTCACCGCGCAGCTCCTCGTACTGTTTTCTGTATGCAGCAAGTTTCTTATCGCGCTCCTCACCGCTGGAATTGGTCGTGGTACCACCGTGCAATTGGTGAAAACTACCTTCACCAATCACTTGAACCGGCGTCACACCCGGCGCATCGACCGCCCGCTTAAAAAAATCTAGATTCACAAACCCACCACCGGGCATATCGAAGCGCTCATCTACGCCGCCTATATTCTGAAAGTGTTTGCGACTCATAAACAAACAATTTGACTCGAACATCCGGTTGAACCAAGTCAGTCGTTTTGCTCCAGCGCGCAGCGCCGTTCCTATGTCATACAGGCGATAACCCTCATGCGGCCAATTGATTCGCGTCAAAAGTTCATCTTCCACTGTTTGGTTGTAGCCGTTATTAATGGAAACGGTTTGCTCCTCCATGCCCAAATAAAAATAGCGAATCGCGACGACTACCTCAGAGAATGCCTCTTGCGCAGCAAAGGCCATATTAAACACGCCCGGCGTAAGTATGTGCGCCCCATCGATCATAAAGCACAGCGTGTCGCCTTTCGCTTGTTGAGCAGCCAAATTTATAGCCCGCGCGGGCGAAGGGTGCGCGTCATCAATTCGAATTAGCCTGACGGGCACGTTAATACCAGCCCAGGAGGGGGCTTGCAGAGGCTCGGGTGAACCGTTGTCAACTAACAATACTTCGTATTCCAAGTCTGCGGCGCCTTCCTGATAGTTGCGCGCAAGCGATTGCAGCGTGCGTGGTATTTCACGCGCCATGTCATAGGCGATGATGATCACGGAGAGTTTCATAGAGTTAAACTTTTCGTTAACCCAGAGCAGGTGCAACCAGCGATTGGTTACGGCTCACCAAAAGCCCATAGTAGTGGTTATTACACTGAGTGCCTAGCGCCCAGAGCGACGAGGGAGAATACTGTGACTCGGAACACGCTTATCAGATAGCGGAAAATCACCCTCTTTATAGGCTAGGTATTCCGCCGGGCTCGTCTTTCGCAGCACGCGCCGCTCGTACACAGGTGGGCAATAATCAAGCGCTGCGCATGCGTGGAGGAAAAATGAGAACTGCTTATTCGACCCGTTGAGCGAAATGACGTAGAATTTACAGGGATTTACATCTTGCTCGATGTCCGCAGGAGTGCCTTGCGCGGCCATCGCGCGCTGGGAAGTACACACTCATCCCGCAACTAAAAAGTAAATTTGGTTGTCCGAGAATCTAGCTGACACCTTTTTAACCGGCAGGCCCACGCAGACGAGTTCATAGAGTGACACAATGCAAACCTCACAATTGAGCAGCACTAACCTGCAACATAGAGACATTCACAGTGATCGGGCCAGCATGGAGCAGCGTATCGAGTCGTTTCGGCCTCGCCAGCCCTCGTCCGCGCCAAAACTCATCCTGTCGCAACACCAACAGCAACAACAAGTTGACTCAAACATTGTTCCGGAAGTCTCGGCAGACGCATTCAGTGCAACTATTTTGCGCGACTCACTCATGCAACACGGGTCGCTGGTGGTACGCAATCTGTTTACCAGTGCAATTACAGATGCGCTGCGCGAGGCTGCCGATCGCGTTATTGATGCGTGCGCGGACCCCAACGCCGAATCTAATCATGAGCCGGAGCCTTACTTCAATCCCCCGAATAATCTAAAAACTATCATGCCCAACCGCGATCGTGAGCTAGTCAACACGCGTAGTTTCCATCGCACATCGGGATCGGCGATGTGTGTGGAAGCACCATCAGTGGCGGAGGCATTACTAGATTTTTATGAAGATTCAGGCTTAAGGGAAATCGTGACAGATTACTTGCAGGAACCACCTTGTTTAACGGTAAAAAAATGGGTGCTGCGCCGCTCGTTACTGCCGGTATCGGAAGCAGGCTGGCACCAAGACGGCGCCTTTATGGGCACCGACATCAACAGCGTGAACATGTGGCTGCCTTTAAGTACCTGCGGTGGGGATACAGGCGCGCCCGGTATGGACGTCGTACCTAGGCGGCTTTACGACATCGCATCGGCAGAGGGAGCACAATTTGAATGGTCTGTCAGCGATTCACAGGTGCAATCGGGAGACAATTCGCAAAGGCCAATCTCACCCATTTTCCACGCGGGCGATGCCTATTTCTTCGATCATTTCTTTTTGCATCGCACCCAGTACCGACCCGATTTCAGCAAAGTGCGCTATGCAGTAGAGACTTGGTTTTTCGGTGAGTCCGCGTTTCCTAAAAATCAAATACCGCTAGCTTGGTGACTCAAGCTTAGGCAGGTTGTTGTTCCTTGCGCCTGGAGAAGGCGATATTAAATGCCAACTCTTGCTCGTAGGCTTCATCGAGGTGATCATCCGGCAAGGCGTGAATTTTTTCATCCCAAGGCACTTCCTCAAACTTCTTATTATGCCAATAGTACTTCAGATCATCCGATTGCCAACCCTCATAAATTTCTTCCCAACTCAAACGCTGAAAGTGCGGCTGCAAACAACCTGCAGTTAACGCTTCTCCCTCCAGTTGGTAACGAAAATCAACTGACAGTCGCATTTTTTCGCTGTTGTAGTTCTCCATTGCTTTATGCACGGTCAGCGCCGGAAACAAAATGATGTCGCCGAGTCTAAAATCCGCTCCCACCCAACGACAATTCTGCATGTCCTCACACAGCACTGCACGGCGATTTCCCGCTCCCAAGTGAAACTTGAGTGGTTTCAAGCCGTATTTGTGCGACCCTTCGAGTACCGCGAGAGACCCATCTTCAATGCATGTATCAGCCAGCGGAATCCATGCAGCGGTTAAGTTCGGTGTACCCTGATTATTGGGGAAATCTTGATGAGGTGGCGTGGACAATTCAGGTGCCTCAGGAAACACTAACCGCACGATCGACAAGGGGTGGGGAAACACAGAATCGCCCAGCGCCTGCCGCATAACGTTCATTAACTGCGGATTGTGCGCAAGGGCATGTAATGCCTCCAGCTTCATCACCTTATCATGCGCTTGAAAAAACTTGGGTTGGCCCTCGCGGCGTGGCCGTGAGATCGCCCTCGCCGCCAAGCGCTTGTCACCCCCCTCTATCCAGCCGAGATCGGCCAAGATTTGGGTGATTTGGTCGCGCAGTTCAAGTAGGGCATCCTGCGGCATAACACTGCGAAAAAAAAGGTAGCCGTCCTCCTGTAAACGCGCGCGCAGCGCCTCGGTATCACCGAGCAGTGGGTTAGCTTCGAACATCGGTTCCGGGGAGATCGTTTCGTTGATCTTGGCAAAGGCGTCTATGCGAAGTTCGATGAGGCGGTGCATCAAAGCTTCGTTGCCACTGGCGCGAGCCGCGCGCTGCATGAGTGCGATGCCTTCATCCCAGCGATCGTCGGCAATCAAGCGATCAACTTGATCGAGCGTATCTTGGTACTCGCTGAGGTCCTGATCCGTGCTGCCCTGTAACTGATTAGTTGTCATTGATTGTACCGATTGCCTGGCTAGGATTTCTGTTGCTGACTACGAGTTCTACCGCAAAGGACCATCTTGCCCTGCCATTAAAAAGCTGTCAAATGCCAACAAATGTCGCGAAAATGCGGCTATATTCCGATAAAATCGCCAAAATGAATAGTTGCAACCTCGCCCAAGCACAGCCGTATCCACACTATTATCAGGGATATTGCACGCCGGGCGCAACCCGCACCGCTGAGTGACTATGTGAAACGGAGTTTAACGTCGCCTACAGACCGGCCGCGCGTTTACCGTTGCTATACGGTGCTAGCTGTGGGACACGTTTTTTGGTTGAGCCGTTCCGGGTACGACATCGGCTGCTCCTGCCTTTGCGGAACATTGCGTCCGCCGGTGCAAGTACGCTTAGCTCAATGCCCCGCAGATCCAAAGGCAGTCGCTGCCCTGCCCGGACAACCGCTTTAGAGTCTTCACCGCGCCATCCTCTGCTTCGGTAATTGTCAGGTGGCGTCTTCTGCTGAGCCAGACGCAGACATTGGAACACGGCACTGTTGAATTTGAACTGCTTATGGGGGTCGACGATGACTCAGCCCTTGGCAACCGCCTCTTTGCCCTGTCCGCCTTTCTTACCGCCTTTTCTAGATTGACGCCAGAAAGCGGACTGGCGCCGCGCCTCCAGAAAGTGCCCACAGTGCACATAGAATTGGCGTAAACGCTTTTCCGTTTCTGCATCGCCGGAAAACAATAACTCAAACAGCGGATGATTGATTGGTGCTCCACCGGGCTTGCGCAGTACGCCCAAGCCAAAGCCATGGTTAAACTTAAAAATATTGTCGTGTTCTTTTTCCAATTCCTCGAAATACTTCCAGGCACCGAAGTCTTTAATCTTTGCCATCACATCGTGGAACAATACGATACCGCCGGGTTTCACCTTGGGGTACCAATTCGTGAAATCCTCTTGCACCGCTTCATAGGTATGCAAGCCATCAATATGCAGCAGATCTATCGAGTCGTCCTCAAAGTGCTGCAATGCCTCGTTAAAAAACATCCGTAAGAGATACGTCATACCTCGATAATGCTCTCTGGCGTGCTCGTTAACTTCATTGTAGATGGAGTCATCATAGGCATCAGTATGCTCGTCGCCTTCCCAGCAATCTACTCCGTAGGCCACACCATCGATATCGTGCTCGACCATCGACTGACAGAAAGTGAAGAAAGAGAGCCCGTTATAGACTCCCAACTCGACAATCAACTTGGGTTCAATGGCGGCCACAAGATCGTAGGCAAAAGGGAGATGATCTACCCAAGTGCTAAAGACCATACGTTTTGGCTCGAAACGCTGCAGAGAGGGTGGAAAATAAATTGAATGGCTCATATACAGTGACTACCGTGTAGTTTTCGTGTTCTTTTAAGCTGAAACCTGATTGGTCTCAACTTCCTTTCCCAATCTATCCATTTTAATTTTGGTAGAGAGGTGAATAAAACGTAATGCGTGCTCGGAAATCTCCCCCAAGAAAACGGGAGCAGTTTCGGGGCTAGAAAAACTCTCACCACGTATCTGAGCATACTGCGCTTTGATAGCGTCGATAAATCGATCTCGCGCCGCAGGGTCTTCGCCACCGGTCGTCACGCCACCGTGAAACTGATGGAAAGTGCCCTCCCCAGGTAAAATGACATGCGTAACTCCCGGGAACTCACAGGCACGCTTGTACAGGTCCAAGTTAACCAAACCACCACCGCGCATGTCGAATTGTGGGTCGTAGCCACCTAGGGCCTGCCAAATGGCGCGCGGCATGCTAATACAATTACTCTCGCTGTGAGGGAGGAAAAAACCGGGGGCAGAGGAACCGCTGAAACATGAAATCTCAAAGAGCCGGTAGCCGTCTTCCGGCCACGCTATTGACTGCATCAGTGCTTTTTCTTGGTTCACATCGTAACCATTACTCACCGCTTTTTGTTGTAGCTCGTGGCCTAAGTGATAACCCGGTACTGTCACAATGGAGAGATCGGACAGTCGATGGCCAAAGACAATATTCTTAACGATTCCCGGGGTAAGTATTCTGGCCCCATCAATCATTACACAAACATACTCACCAGAGGTCTGCTCGATACCAAAGTTAATTGCGTGGATGGGGGTCGGCTGATCTTCTTGCCGCAGGTAGTATTTGAAATTTTCAGGTAGCGAACTGAGAAACTCTTGCGAGATATGATTACCCGATTCGTTCTCTATAATAAGCACTTCATACTCGTCGCCTGTAACCTCCCGCTGGTAATCAGGGAGTAGGGAGCGCACCGTATTTTGTGCTTGCTCTGGCATATCATAAACAATAAGAACAAAGCTGACTTTACCCACATCACGGGCCTGGTCATCGCCCATGAAGTTTCGGACACCTCTTTGTAGACGCTCAAGCATTTATTGAATTATCACTATAAAGCGACTCGAGAAAGTTTCTTCAGCAAGCGACGTATATTCCATGGCAGTGGAAGCCCCTCCTCCTCTACGGTGCTCTTTAATTCAGGGGTAAAAAATTTTGTGTCGTCGGGGCGACCAGCTAAGCCCAACTGATCCGCCACCTGAAAAATTTTCTCATCGAGAACGCTTTCTTCATCGTCAAAACAAAGCATCGGAAAGGGCTTTTTCTTATACTCTTGCATCAACCGACTGTTGTAGGCATACCATAGTTTTAATGAGTCTTCTCGCAATTTACCACTGCGTTTCTCCAAAGAACGAACAACTGCCTCTGGGTGACGATAGATTCCCACAAATTTAACCTGCGGACACAAGCGTTTCCAACCATCAATGACTAACAGGGTTCTCGGATCTTTAAATCCAAAGAACGGCTCGTCTGCGTGATCCTCCAATAGCTGTGCAGCGCGAGCGACGTCCTCTTCGCGCCATATACAATGCTTTGGTGGCTCATCCCATGCGCCGCCATTGGCTTGCAATATGTCTTCATGAAGATCGACAAACTGCTGGTTCTCTCGATTACCCTTGAGATTATGGGGGTTCCAAGTATGGCACTCGCCGAGTGACAAGCCCGCTTCTTGCAAGGAGCCGGTGAGGCAACTCGTACCACTGCGGTGCATGCCTAAAATCGCCAGCACCTTGTTAGGTTGTCGGCGACTCTTCATATCACTCGTCGTTTTTTGCACTGTATTCCTGACAAATTAATGATGCTGCCCTCACTGCGAAACTGGGCCGATTAATGCGACAAAAGGGCGGCAATTAAAAAAAATAGTATATCAGTAGTGTCCCAACGTTTAATCGAAAAGAGTCAGTTGGTTAGCGATATCGGGTTGGGATTCGTCAATCACTGATTTTGTAAGTAGCTGATCCAAAGGTATTTTTTCAAACATGGTTAAACTCAATATCTGTAGCATTTCGTATAGGCTCAAACTGATGTCCAATCGCTTTTTTACAATTGCGACGAGGACGTAAACCGAGATGGCAATCCAGATTTGCGTCTTCACTGCATTCTCGGATGTGCCGTAGAAGGACTTGATTCTGAGATGTTGCTTGATCCATTTGAAAAACAATTCGACCTGCCATCGGCTTCGATAAAGCTCGGTAATTGTGAGAGCCGGCAGCATGAAGTTGTTGGTAAGAAACACCAAGGTCTTTCCAGTTTCCGGGTCTTTGAATCGAATTCTTCGCAGCGGCGTTTCGTAATCTTTGACCGAGTAGAAGCCCGTCAGAACAACAGTTTGATCGCAGATCAATCCCGTCGCCCTGTTGATCGGATGCGAGTAGCGACGCTGAAACTTCAGATTCGACTTGGCTCTGATCACAAAGAAGCTGCCCATGGCATGAAGATGGCGCAGCCTTTCGAAATCGAGAAAGCCTCGATCCATGATGTAAAACGCTCCAGGCTCCGGCAGCAGGTAGTCGAGAACATTGACCTCGTGCATCTTGCCGTCGCTGATATGAATAAACGTCGGGATATTGCCTCGCAAATCGAGCAGCGTGTGCAGCTTGATAGCGGCTTTGGCTTTCCGAAATGGTGCCCACGAAAACACCGAAAGGCACAGGTCTATCGTAGTCGTGTCGAGAGCGTATACCGTGTCTTGCAAATCGACGCCAAAAGGTTCGTCGGCATAAAGCTTCCGCGCCATGCCGATCAGGCTTTGAGCAAAGTCGGCGTAAATGCGCCAGTCGCGCGTAGCGTTGGCGTTCGCGAGAGTATTGCGCGATATGTTGGAGCGAATTCCCAGATGATAGAGTCGGTTGCTTTGCACTCGAAGACTGGCTTCGATATCTCGAAGGCTCTCTCGAAGAGTCAATTGCGCAAAAGCCATGCAAAGAAATTGATCCAGACAGGAGAACGTTTTGACTTTGTGCTCTCCGTTGTACCTGGCTACGCAACGGCGAAACGTAGTCAACGGCAAATGCTGTGTCAGTTGAGCGAAAACCAGCTTTCCTTGGTTCATAGTGCCACCCCGCGAAGTCAGGCTTCGCAGAGTGGCAGAACGGATATGAAACGTTCAAATCGAGACCACGAAAAATTATCATTTAATTGTTACTATTCAATTAGTTATGGGGCCTAGCGTTGGTAACGCTGGGACACTACTGATAGTATATATTCACCCATTTCTTATAACCATGGCAACAGGTATTAAATGCCATTCTGGGCACTCGAATTCACGATTCGCTCACACTATCTGGCCACGGTATCGCCATTAGCAGTACCCTCAGACCAAGGAGCAACCCAAAACAAAAGTAGCATGCCCGGGAGTGCCAACAGGGCGCAAATAAAGAAGAAATCTATCCAACCTACCTTCTCCACGATTGCTCCCGTGCTGGCGTTGGCCAAAGTGCGGGGCACGGCCGCCAGTGCGGTGAACAAAGCGAATTGTGCGGCCGCATACACTTTACTCGTCTCCCGGGCTATGAAGGCCACAAAGGCTGCCGTTCCCAAGCCCACACCGAGATACTCAAAACCAATCACCAGCGCTAGCAACCACAAGAGCGGGCCCTGACTAGCCAGTAGTGCAAAACCAAGAATACTGGCTACTTGCACAAGGCCAAACAGCCACAGAGAGCGATTAATTCCCAGCCGAATCATGACCAGGCCACCCATTAGCCCACCAAAAATAGATGGCCAGAGGGCGGCATGTTTTGCCACTAGGCCGATCTCCGTCAAACTGAAGCCCAAGTCGAGATAAAAAGGTGTCGACAGTGCTGTCGCCATGTTGTCGCCCAGCTTGTACAAAATCATAAAGCCCAAGACACCGGTAAGACCCAGCCAGCCCTTGCGTTGTACATATTCTCGAAATGGAGCAATCATGGTCTGCCGGAAATTGTAGCGCGGCGGCAGCGGCGTATCGGGCTCTGAGATAACCAAGGTAAAGATGACGCCGATTGCCATAAAAGCAGCCGTAATCAAAAACACCGTGGACCACGGCAAGCTACCGGCAAGGATCAGAGACAGAGACCCGGGGACCAAGCCGGACACCCGATAAGCGTTAACGTGAATCGAGTTTCCCAGGCCCAGTTCGACATCATCTAATATTTCGCGACGATAGGCGTCCAACACGATATCTTGGCTTGCGCTAAAAAATGCCACGCTAAAAGCCAGCCAGGCAATGCTTGCGGTCGACAACCCAGGGGTGAACTGGCCCAAAGCGGCAATAGAGAGCAGCAGACAGACTTGGCAAACCAACATCCAGCTTCGTCTGCGGCCAAGCAGTGGTGGGAACCAGCGATCCATCAAGGGTGCCCAGAGAAATTTCCAGGCGTAGGGAAAACTCACCAGTGAAAACAAACCGATTTCCGTGAGCGAGACTCCCCCTTGTCTGAGCCACGCTGGCACCAGTTGAAACAGCAGAAAGAAGGGCATGCCGGACAAGAAGCCCACGAACATGCAGATAATCATGCGTCGGCTAAATACGATCGCTTGCCAGTTAGATGTGGAATCTACCAACGACTCAGGCCACCCAACTCAGTAAGTCGGCTCGATCTTGAGGGTCGAGACAATGCCAGAGGCTCTTCTCTGCGAGGACCAATAAAGCCATACTTGCAAAAAGTGCACGATAATTGGCAAACTCTCCAGAGCGAAGAACCCGCACAGTATTTCTTAAGCCCAACTCCAACTGATGCGCATCGAGCTGATACAACGTGACCTGAGTGGGCAGCGGAATGTTGTGTTGAAAAAGGGAGGCTCCCCCCAGATAGGAGTCGCTGATGAACTCGTTTGCTTGCATCCAACGATCACGCAGCTTGGCATACAACGCGCGATTGACATATTGACACGGCACCGATTCCTCGGGGCCACAAATATTGTGCAGCGCCTCTAATACGCCGGTATTTTCAGCTTTTTCATAACCAATACGATTTAGGCAAAGCTTTAAATACAGCTGTGTCGGACCCAGCCCCTCATTCGAGTTGGTGGATTTTGACTTGAGCTGCATGCCGGGCACGAGCGCACTGAAATCTCGGACGATATCACCCTCCTGCCACTGGTCAATTTCGTAGGGTCGTACAATCACCCGCTCACTGCCAAAGACGCTGCCCCAACTGGCTAACAGCTCGTCGTAGTGATGGCGCAACATTTGATGGGTTTCATAAAACTCATAGGCCGAGCCGGCCCACTGCCTCACGCCTTTGACATCTTGGTTGTAAAAGGAGCTGTAGAAGTCATCCTGCCGCCGCAAATACACGATGATGCGCACATCGTGGCCATCCAGCTTGCGCTGTATATCCTGCACCAGGGGTTTCAGGCCCCGATGTTGACCAAAGAAGAGTTCCGAGCTCAGAACAACAGATTCCACCGAGTGCATTGCGTCTGACAGCTCTTGAGACAAACGACCCCAAGCGGCACCGCGAGGTTGATCACCATACCAAACATCCGGCATGGGCATACCCTGGTGCTCCGCGATAAGATCACAGGCCAGCAAGTGGTGCGCATGCCCGTTACGCATACTCTGAGGATACAAAATCCCTTGTTTCAGTAGGTGTCCGGCATTTTTTGCCAACACACTTTGCAACGTCGATGTGGCAGTTTTGGGAGCGCCGATGTGGAGATAAATTGTAGCCATGTGTCTTTACGAGTTGCGCACAATATCATGCAGTGGCCGCGACGAGAGTCGCCGTTTGATCGCCTGCTGCAAGCGGAAAGGTACCCAAGAGACAAGCCGCGCAATGACCGCTGTGCGGCTCAATCGCCAGATCAATGCCAGGATTTTTTCCTTCCGACTCAATGTGGGTGCAGCTACGGCGAAATTACTTTCCAGTGCAGATTGCAGTTCCTTACTTAAGGTCGCCCCGGTAGCTGGTACTTCCGCCAAGTAGGCAGACATGTAAAAATTCCGCTGCACTGGGGTATCGCTGTATCGCTTCACGGCAAGTTTATCACTCACTGGCAGCATATGAGACTGAATGACTTCGCGCCAAAAGCTTACCCAATCATCGGAGGAGTTATTCCAAGGCTGCGTAACGCTATAATCACGCTGCTCAACCCGCTCTGCAAAGGCGCCGATGTCCGGAACTACAACCGGTAAACCCGCATGTAATGCCACACTCAATGTGTAGCTGTAGGTTTCCGGCCAGAGAGCGGGAAACCACACCACATCGGGTGCTATTTCCTTGACAAGACGCGCCACTTTTTCATTGCCGTAGGGGCCGTGGGTAACAATGCTGCCCGTCAATGCGCGGTAGGCGTATCCCAATAAATGAAACTCAATGGCGTCTTCAGCGAGAAGTTTGGCGACTGAGTCGAGGACATCAGCCCCCTTTTCCCGGCTGAGCGCACCCACAGCCAACACCTTCAACGGCCGACCGCCGGTATAGCTCCACGCGGGCGATGGTGGGGTCTCAGCGAGCAGCGCATCGGGTGGTGGGGCCACAATGGCCGATTGGAGACTAAAAAACTGTATAAATCGCGCGTGTGCATCCTTCGATGGAAAAATGACACGATCTACCCCTTCGACCAATGGACGCTGATTTTCCAGCCACTGCTGCGCGTTGACTCCCGCAGGCAGCGGGTAATGCTCTGCACACTGTTGATCAAATGTCTCACCCGGCGGCTCACCGACGAACCTGGCGTTGTTGTCAGTGAGCGTTGGGTTGCCGTTGACGAGATAGTAGTCGTGTACCGTAAAATCACTGGCACAGCCGAGATCGCGCGCCAGCAGCCACAGACGAGGGTGTAGACCCATCGTGTGATGATAGTGGACACCGGTGACCCCCATTGCCTGCAATACCTGAAGCAACTTGTCATATTCACGCTCGACGTCGAAATAGAGGCCATCTTGTAGCCAATCGCGGCCATCGTGGAAAGCAAGTCGGACTGACTGCCCCTCGATTTCTGGAGTGATCTGTGCAAACAGCGCTCGCCCGGCATGTAGCTGCGCGAGTTCATCGATGTGGTGCTGTACGCCACCACCTAGCTTATGGCACAGCATCAACATCTTAGGGCAAGATTGCTGCGCAAATAGATCTAATAGTGCCAGTGTTCGGTGCGACCGAGCATGGTCATCGGCGATGTAATCTTGAATCGTGCGATGGTATTCCGGGTAGCGTTTATCCAAGAGTTCAATAGCGCGATCTATTCGCGGACTCTGCTCACTCGCGAAACTAACCCCGCCTTTGTGGTAAACAAAGCAATTGGTGAGATGCACATTGCGCCAGCTGGCGGCGATGGCTCTCTGACACCAGTCATTTTCCTCGCCATAACCGCGCCCAAACGTGTCGACATCAAATAGCCCCACTTGTTCCAAGCAGTCGCGACGCATGAACATGCAAAAACCAACGCCGGTGGGCATATCGATCACATCATCAGCACTAAAAAGCCGCGCAAATACAGCGTCAATTTCCGCTCCATCGAGCCCATAAACCAGTTCGTTGACTTTACACACATTGGGAAAACTAAAGAGAGTCGCGTTGTTGGAAAATGGGGTAACCGAGCCCACTCGGTCACTCCTATAGGCTGCCTCGCGCATTCTCGTCAGCCAATCACCGAACACTTCCACATCGCTATTCAGCAGCAGCACATCTCTCTTTGCATCAAACTCCAGGCCGCGATTGGCGGTACTCACAAAGCCGAGATTTTCTGCGTTCTCCAGTAGAACGACGTCTGCGTGTTCGCGAGCAAACTGTGCTAGAAACTGCGTTAGTTCAATATTGGGGGAATCGTCATTAATGATGACGAGCCTGGCCCAACTAGGATCGATGGTTTGACGCACTGATTGCAGACATTTGCGCGTCTCCTCATAACCGTCATAAACCGGAACGATGACATCAACGTCGCGCATTTTTCCACATCAGTCTAAATAGCAGGCCCAAGATAGGAATGCGCATTACCCGCTCAATATGAGCGTCTTTGTCGCGCAGGGTAGACAGTGCCCTATCGAGGTGATCGCCGGTAGCCTGCAAGCGTTCATCCAGTTCGGTGATTTGCAGATCGCGCTCGTTAATAACTGCCAAAGCTTCCTTATGCAGGGTACTCAAGCTTGCGATATCAGCATCGCGCTCTTCGACAGTCGATAGCGCTTTAGAATGCGCGGTGCCCAGCGCTGTCAATTGCTCTCCACGCGCCACAAACAGCGAGACTAACTCACGAATTAAGCCCGCGTCGTTACAATCAGCATCGACTTCATTCAATACACCAGCCAATTCCTGTTGCGCAGCTCTATTTGCATCCGCCCCACTGTCTACGCTGTGATGACGCAAATCGGATTTAACGACACTACCCAGGCCGGTGTTGGGCGGGGCAAGCGGTAGTGATTTGGCGAGATTCTCCATCGCCGCCTCAGGAGAGGCCAGCAACTCATTGAATGTTACATATACGACATCTTCAGGTAGCGGATCGAGCAGCGCCGCGACATACGCACGGCACAAACGCAGCCCGTAGGCAATGGGAAAGCCATCACGCCGCTGCAGCGACTGGGCGATTTCCACGGCAGGCCTTGTGATGACACAGGCCGAGTAGCGAAGCTGCAGCTCGGAACTAACAGATTGCCAAAATGGCAGCGTTATACAAAGCCTAGGGTCCTTTAAGGCAACCAGTGGCCCCTTACCAGACAGTTCAGTGAGCAACTCAAGCGCAGAGCGCCTGAGGTCTCGCAGCTTATCGGACTGCCAGTCAATAGCATTAGGCGCTTCGGGCGGTGCGTACCAAGTACTACCGTGTAGTGCCAGTAACTCCTGGTTGAGGGCTACGAGCTGTTCATCCTCCCAAAACCCGTCATCATTCACACCGGCCATGGGCTGCAAGGTATTGGGGCCAAACTTGACTCCGCAGTGCGCCAAGGCTGCACAGAGTGCGGAAGTGCCGGAACGGTGCATGCCCAACACGAAAAGAATTTGGCCGCTATCCACTGTTTGCATTGCAACCTGTTGAGTGAACTTCGATACCTGGGGAGAATAACGCGGTGCAACCGCGTCCCATTGTCTCCGCTAGAGAAATTGCGGCACCAGTTTTCTGCCTAGGCCATATAGAAAAGCGGGCGATTATTTAGCGCCACCTGCGGCCTCTTTCTGCGCTTCGGCTTCACTAACTTCTTCCACGATGTCGGTAACTTCCTCGCTCTCTTCCAAGGGTTGCGGCATCCGGTAAGGCGCTAATATTTCTTCTAGTGCTTCGAAATTGATACTCGCATCATCACTGAGTCGATACTGCGCTTCAAAGTCTTTCGCAACCAGCGCAATGTACTCCCCCTGCAAGGCTTGTACGATGGTGTCCTTCACTTCGTCATAGCTCTTGTAGTGGGCTTCCCGGATACCGTCTAAGCGGATCACATGGTAACCAAACTGGGTACCCACGACCTCAGAGTAGCCACCCACTTCCTCAACTGAAAAGACACCACCGACGAAGGGTGGCGCAACGTGTGGCTCTCCTTTTCGAATCCACTTATCGAATTTACCCTTATTTCTCTTGGCGTTTGGGTCTGTGGAATATTGCTCCACCATCGCTTCGAAATTCGCGCCAGCTCTTAGTTTTGCCAGCACTTTCTCGGCTGTATCACGGGCTTGACGCCGACAGTCTCCTTCAGCACATAGAATCAATATGTGGGACGACAAGCGGGTTTCAGGCACTGCAGCATATTTCTCTTTGTCCGTGAGATAGCGCTCGGCCGCCAGGTCTTCCATATTGGGAATATCGACAGACCCTAGATAGCGCGAGTAAACAAACTCCTGCTGTGTATTGCGAATGGCAAATTTATGCTTCCAGTAAAGCTCATTATCCGCCTCATTCGCATACTTTTCCGCGTCCGCAGCCATCTTTTTCGTCACGATGGCGCGGTTTAATAACTCGATGCTATCTCCCACATCTGCCGCCGCAGCTTGTTGCATCTGCTTGGGCCACTGACTCACAATGAATTCAACCTCTTCCAGGCTGAGTGTGGTCGCACCATCTTTGACCAAGGTGCTGGCGGGTGAAGCACACGCTGTCACGTAGAAAATACTTAAAATACAAGCGACTCGCATAATCAACACAATCGTACAACTCCAGTACAAAAAAAATTTAGGACAAAAAAAACCGGCACTCGAAAGTGCCGGTTAGTGTCGCTGACTAAGCTGCCTTAAGGCAGGACGGTTGTTGAGTTGCTAGAGGCGTGTGGAATGATCCGACCGTAATTGGCGCTGGGATCCTGCGGGAAGGAACGCTCCCAGGCAATAAAGCCGATCATGGGGATGCCCGGGTCCACTGCACTAAGAGCATTAGCATCATCGCGGCAATCCATCAACTCTCGGGTACCGACCGCTCCAAGAGCAGTGCCCCAGTCACAAATCGCTGGTGCAGTGGTGGGAAGAGGCCCACCCCCTCCACGGGAGTTCGTGTTGTTTGTAGAGACTGCCAACTGTGCCCAACCGAAAGGTTGTGCATAGCCAGACGTATCGATGGAAACAGTGTAGGCACTGTCCAGGACAGGCGCGTTTTCGCCGTTAGTCCACTCGATCACGTTGACTTCGTTCGGTAGCAGCGTAGTTAACACCTCACCCGGTATGCTCGGCGATACAACCAACTCACCTTGCTCTGGGTCAAGCTGACCTTCTTCACGATCATAGACACCAGTATCGTTAGAGGTTGCACTATCGAGCGCAGCACGCACTGGGATATCGCGGAAGTCACACTCGGGACTACCAACACCACACACCAGATCTCCCGCCAACTCGCCAGTGTAGAGGTAATAATCAAGCATGGTGTACTGGCCGGGGAATGTCACAACCCAGTCAGTGCTCACATTACGCTCAGAAGCCGTTGACCAGTCATTCAGGATAGAAGCGACACCGATCTCGTTACGGAGCGCGTTAAATCGGTCGCGATTCCCATTGTTGGAATCCGCGTTGGACGGTGTAGTACCATCGGGAACGCCGCCGTTCAGATCCGGGTAATCAAACCCAGTGATGTCCAGAGAGAACAAACCAAACTGCTGGTTGGTCATCGCAGGAACGTCGAGGAAGTCGTCAAAGTGAATCGCTTCACTGCCGAATTCCAGGCCAGTAGCCGCGTCGCGCAGGAACCAGGAAACGCGCAATACGTTATCTGAGTCTTCGTAGGAGATCTGCACTGAATCGTCAGAGCCGGTATCGCCGATATCGTTCAGATCTTCCCACCAGTTCATGGTCGTTGTTTCGAAGTCGTCGTTACCGTAAGCTGGCGCAACGGCTAGCTCAGGTACGTCGGTGTTGCGCGAGAAGAAGTTCTCACGAACATTGACGCAGGAGCGGGGTACGCCATTAACGTGCTTAGCGGCCAAAGCGATAGCGGTGGACTCGCCGGTTAGACCGTCTAAGTTACCATTGGCCGATGACTGGTCTAGAGGAGACCCCATGGCAATAACTTCGACATAACCTTCTTCAGCACCTTCGCGGTACAAAGACGGGAATTCAAACACACCATCGGGGCGACCCGCAGAGGCGCGAGGAACCGTACACGTGGTGTCTTCTGTGCTCAGGAGCATGGAGCCGGTGTCGTCGTTCAGGTTACCAGTCCATACGTCTTTGGGAGACATTACCAAGTTGATGTCCAGGGCGTCCATGGAATCACTCGCGCGACGGAAGCGCAGCTTAACTACCTGCGTTTGGTCACTGCTGTTGATAATGTGAATACCTGTTTGGTAAGTACCCTGCACACTGTAGTAAGGGATAATCGCCATATCGCCCAGGCCATTGCCCGAGAGAGTTTGCGCATTAATTGCACTGGATAAGCCGACAGTCGATGCTGCAACTGCTGCGGCCATTGCCAGAGGATTAAACGTTTTTTTCATGAGGAGACTCCTAATGTCATTCATGTCATTCAAATCAAAGATCTAAGTACTGCTAGCGCTTTTATATACTAGCTGCAGCCAGCTGTTCAGACCATCCAAACACCTACCCTAACGGGTTACGCTGTGCCACCACTCACCGTCAACTTTTATCCATTGCTCGTGAAAGGTTACAGGCAGTGCACCAATTGCTTGGGATGCCACAGAGGTCTGTTTTGTCGGTTTGGACATGACCCGAACCGACACACTCGCCACAGCTGCCCCGGCATCATAGTGAACAACTTCAATTGATGTCAACTCCCATTCCACTGCATAGGAAAAATTGTAGCTATATAGTTTTACAGGGAAATTTTTACGGTAATTGGGGCTCGCGAAAGACCAAACACGGTCAAAATCGCGCACCTCCAGCGCCTGCCAACGGGCGCGTACACGTTGCTCCAGATCGGGCATTGTGAGCGCCTCTGATTCGGCCCTCGAAGGGACAGAGACGGCCATGGCAAGGAGCAAAATCATGCCTAAACAGGTGAAGATTGGAAGGCGCTTTAACCCATTTGTACGTAACATGCTGTATCTACTACCTTTTAAAGCGGCGAATTATACGGGGGAGCCCCCTAAAAGCAATGCAATACGCGAGGTTTCTTCGCCTCACCGGTCAACTAAGCATGGCTCGCGCGGCCCACGCGACCCTCACGCTGCGCCAGTGCCTCCCGATACAGCGCCACATCGACGGCGTGGTAGGCCTCAATCTCGGCGATACTGCCCGCATCTAGCCGCTGCAGGATAGGGGCTTCCTGGCGCAAATTTATGCGCCGGGGCTCAAAATTATTCCCTAGGAATAGTGTGCAAAAGTACCGAAAATCCTCTTCAAATTCCTCTGTGATACCAATGAAATCAAACTGTTGCAACGGAAACGCCCACAAAAACTCAGAATAGATATTGCGCAATTCGGGCGCGAGGCAGAACTGCTCTAGGCTCCAGTTCTCCTCCACCATGCGGCGGTGCAATTGCGACGTGCGAGATGAACTGGGGTCATAGCTGCGGTGCCAATACTGGTAGTGCGACACCAGCCTCGCCACCGGCTCGCGCAGCCAAGTCACAAACTTGCAGGGGCGCACTTCCGCGAGCGGCTCATATTTGACCGGCAAGAAATGGCCGTGGATACAGTCGATCCCCTCCAGCGCTTGAAAATCCACGGTGGGGCTAGACAGCGCCATGCGATGGCGCTCCTCTGGTGGGTGGGCCAGGGGGTAATCCACATAGTCGTGAGAGAAGCGCTCACCAAAATGCTCCTCCAACGTGGCGCGAAAGCTTAGGCCGGCGGTTTTAGGCATGTGTACAGAGATCAACATCTAGCGCGGCTCACCCTTACTATCGAAGCGGGGTCTGGATGAGTTCCATGTTGCGCACCTTGGCGCGCATCTCATCGCTCACTTGGCGCAGCTCGGTTTCGTCATAAATCGCGCGCGGTGTAATAATCACCAACAACTCGGTGCGCCGCTCTTCCGTTTTGGTCGAACCGAACAAACCACCGATAAACGGGAGGTCGTGCAGAAAGGGCACACCAGAACCGCCCCTGGTTGCGTTTTCGCGAATGAGCCCACCCAAAACCACCGATTCATTGGACCTGACTGCCACCCGGCTCATGATGTTTCGCTCTAAGAATGCGCGCTGCCCGGTAGCTGAATCGATATCACCGACGTCGGTCACAGACTGCTCCACATCCATCGTCACCAGGCCTCCAGCATTGACCGAAGGCGTGACTGTGAGTTTTACCCCCGTATCACGGAAGGTGATCGACTGAACAATGCGCGAGTCGTTGCTGGCATCGCTCGTAGCACGGGAGTCGATCACGGGGATTTGATCGCCCACGTGGATAAATGCTGTGTGATTATCCAACACCATCACCGAAGGGGTAGAGATGATATTGATCAATGAACGCTCGGACAGTGCATTTAATACCGCTTTTATATCGGGTATAGCGTCTGTGACCGTGTAGGAAAATCCAGGTAAGACGGACGCAGGACTAGTGCCGGTTCCCGTAAGCACACCGGTACCCGTGTAATCGTTTCCGACTCCGCCGTTGAATGTCCACTCGAGGCCGTAGCGCAAATCGTCGGTCAAAGTCACCTCGAGTATGCTCGCCTCGATCAACACTTGTGTCGCCACGACATCCAGTTGCTCTAGAGCATCTTTGATCACTTCGTACTGCTTGCCAGTCGCGTAAACCATGAGGGCGTTGTTATCTTCGTCCGCGACAACGCGGACGCCTTCCAGCGAGTTTCCACCTCCCCATTCCGATGCCATGTCAAAGGCGGTGACCGACCCGCCGCCACCGCGACCCGCTTGGCTGCTGAGGCGATTCATCTGACTGCCGCCGGCGCTAGAGGACGCCGCTGACCCACTGCCAATGCTGGAGCCCATCGACTCCTGTGAGAGGCCGGGAGCGACGCCGGGGCGTTCGGCGGTGGTGGTGCTGCGACGTGCCGATGAGGTCGACGAAGTGGCGCCTCTGGAATTTCCTGTGTAGATGCTATTTAGCAGATCTGCCAACCGTGCTGCGCCGGTGTTCTGCACGGGAAAGACCCACAACCGCTTTTCGAATTTTGTATCGGGCAGTTGATCGAGCCGCTCGATCCATACCCCCAGGGTGTCTAAGTAGTGGCTGCGCGGCGTGACAATTAACACGCTGTTAAGCCGCTTGACGGGTATGATGCGAACCAATCTGTCCTCGCCATCGCCGCCCACCATTTCCGTCAGCGCATCGGCAACATCTTCAACGTCACTATTCTCCAGTGGAAACAGGCCGACGGACATACCTGATAACTGATCCACATCAAAGGTCGATACGATTTCAAGCCAGCCATCCAACTGCGCCTGGGTGCCAGCCAGCATGAGCATGTTGCGCTTGTCGTCAACGCGCACGAAGGCCCGCTCGCTGGCCACTGGTTTTAAGATGTCGGCCATATCCGAGGCGCCAATATAGTTCAGCGGCACAATGATCGTGCTGAAGCCCGCAGCGCGAGCACCGGGACCGGACAGGCGCGGCGCCATACTGCGCCCCTCTTTGTCACTGGTAATAACGAAGCGTCCATCGGAGCTACGCACGAGCAAGGCATTATTCGATTGCAACAGCGACTCGAGCACCCCCAACAGCTCGCTGCGCGGCAGTGGGGCGCGGGTTCGCAGGGTAACCTGGCCTTTTAGTGGTTGATCGATCACATAATCGAGATCGAGGATATCGCCCAAAATCGCGTGGGCGACTTCACGCAGCGGGGCATCCTCGAAATTGAGGCTCACGTCTTCCCCGAGAAAGCTGACGGCTTCGCCCGCAGCGGGAATCCTGAGCTGTCTATCGGTACCGCGGTAGATAACGGGCTTCGCGCGCTCCTCTTTCTCCTCGGCCAACGCGCCGTCCGAGTCTCCGGTGGATACAGCCCCAGTCGACTGCTGGGGCTTTGCACCCGGCAGGTACGCATCGCTCGGCCCCGGCGTGCGACCATCGACTAACACCGTGCTTGGCTGACCGACAATGGCGCCACTTGGCACCGCGCTGGACACAGGCTGTACCGCAGATTCTTCGCGCTCCATTGTGGTGCAGCTCAACATCATCGCTGCTAGGGCGAGGGTAAATACCGTTACTACTTGTTGATTCAATGGCCTGTACATGCTGCCGCTAGTCTCCTCGCCGACCTCTTCGGCCCCGAATGGGCTTGTTCTTGTTTCCGCCTTTATCTAGCACTAGCTCAAGTGGCAGACGTTTTTGCTCGGCACCGGACTCGAACAAGGCACCATCCTGGCCAACGGATTTCAGCGTCCACCCATTGACCTCACCCCCCAGCGTCACGCGCCGGTCCTGCTCTTCGACGCGGGCAATGATACCAGCAGAATCTCCACCGCCGAATAGACCGACGAGCTTTACACCATCGAGGGGCCGATTTTTTTCAGATGTAGCCTCGTTGACAACAATCTCATCATCCACCGGTCTGCGGCTGGGCCAAAACAGCGGGCGATTGAGAATGGCCTGGCGCTCTTCGACAGAGGCCGATGCATGGGCCAACGGCACTCTGGTGACCAGAGAATCTGCCGCCGGTGTTATCGCATCGGGCGGTGTCACCCCCATCAACCTGGTCGCAGCGTATAGAAGCAGTAGCAACAGTAGTACGACCATTGCCAATACCAGCAGTTCGATACGGCGTTCGGTGCGCAAGGGCTCCTCGGATACTCGGTAGCGCTGCGCTAGCGATGCGAACACGCTCATTGAGCACCTCGCAACGCAAACAGTTGAATGACTGTGGATAGCACCTGAGTGTTTTCTGCGCCTTTTACCTGCCGCGTCGGCCAAACCTCGAGGGATTCGATCAACAGCACCGGGCGAAATTGGGCGATCTCCGCAAGCGCCGTATCCAGCGCCTCAAGTTCGCCGGAAGCCGTAATACGCAGTCCCACGCGGCTAAATTCCCCTTGCTCGCGAGACTGCATCACTTGGCTTTTACTAATCGACAACCCAGCCTGGGTTAAGATTTGCCGGACGTTGGCCTGCACCGCTGCGGCGAGCGCGGTCTCGTCACCCGTGGCAGGGTAGACGTAGTCCGACAACATCAGCTCGGCCTGGCCCGAGACTTCGGCCAGCTCTACCTCTTTACCCATCAGCCCGAGCATCCGCGATATGCGCGGCTCTAGACGCTCAGCTTCAGCTTGCGCATCACGGCCAACACCCCACAGCGTCGAGAGTAGATACGCATAGGCAAGCAACACCAACGCGAAGGTCGTCAAACAGACAAAAGCACTGCGCCGATGGAGTCGCAGCCAGCTCATTCGCCGACCTCGCCGCGCCGCTTGACATCCAATAAAAAGTGATCGAGGTTGGTGTTCTTCGCCCGACTAATGGCGCGCGGCGCTGTCACTTCGATATAGTCTTGTTCGTCGTTGAGCTTCTGCATCACGGAGGCAGCATCCGCCGCTTTGCCACGGACACTCAGTTTTAAGCCCTTAATTGTCAGGCGATCAACGGAGACATCATCGTCCAACACCCTCGTCAACCGCGCTAATTCGCGATGCGGATTGGGGAAGTTGGCAACCACTTGACTAACACTGGCCAATTTTTCGTTCGATGCTGCCAGTTTCGTGCGCAGCGCCACCGCCTCCTGGCTTCCCGACTGGGCGCGAGCCGCCGCCGTTTCTAGCTCTTGCAATTGCAGACGTTGTAACCCTGCCCAAACTCCGACAATGCTGGCCACGACCATAGCGGCGATACCTAGCAGGATAACCACTCGCCGCAAGCGCTTGTTGTAAAACTGCGTGCGCACCTGCTCGCCAAAACCGTCGATTACGAGGGGTGTACCCGCTACTTCTGCCCAAACTTCCTGGGCCTTTGGGTCGTGGCTTTGGTGCTCGTTGGCAATGTAAGTCATGACCGCACTGACAGAGACAATTGCCAAACTCACCTGCAATGTGGACTCATTGCGCTGCTCAATACGCCAGCCGTAGCCGGTGTCACTCTGGGCGAAGGGGCTGGCCGCCTGAACCTCCAGCGCAATAACCGACTCCAGATCACTCTCCACCGCGGCTGGGTAATCCAGCGACTTTACCAACACCAGGTCGTCGGGAATAAGCATGGCGTGACAGGTCGGCTCGCGGAATCGACTGGGGCGACCCGCTTGGTAACTCGTCGTGCCATTTGCGCTGTGCAGGAGAACCGGTTCATCTAAGCGCGCTCGCACGGGAGAATCATAGGCCCACAACAAGTCGTGCCAGGCAGATGACCAGTGTTTCCCTACATTGCGTAAATCGTAACCAAAAAGCTCCCAATTACGGCCCGACTCCAACATTAATCGCGCCCCACGAACGTATTGCGCACTCGCGCGGGCTCGGTTCGCACTACCCGCCAGGGTAGCGAAGAATTTGGCGATGATCCCAGCACGATCCAGCGCCTGCGCAGCCAACTGCGTTGGCCGTACTCTACGATCGCGTCGGCCCGCAACATACGCGAAGAACGCCCCACTCTGCTTGCTCCCCCATTTGCCTGCGCGACCAACGCCTCTTCGCGAGCACGCATTGTGGCGTTGAGCTCATCTGGCGCTGTGGCTTCCAAAACTGACAAAAGCTCCGGAGGGGCCAACGCCCAATCAATGCCGGAACCTCCACCACGTTGAATGGCGAGGAAGTCCTTGATGGAATCAAAAACTGTGCGCGTCAGGCCATCAATTCGCAGGAGATCTTCGATGACAATAAATTTATTCAACTGGCGTGTTCGGCTACCACCAGGGGCAGCACTCCCGCGCCATGTTATCACATTGTTTGCCAGTGATTGGGCCTCACCCGGGGGCAGCGCACCTAAACGCTCAAACAGGGCGGCGAGCTGTTCTTCGGTTGCGCTGTTTGGGTCCACCAAACCTTCGCTGGGAAGCAGCTCGATGCGCACATTCACATCACCCAAGCGAAATTGCCCACCTCCGGGCGGCGGCGCGCCATTGTCCAGCGCCTCATTGGCAAGCATCTCATTGGCCATCGCCAATTGAATAGCACCATCGCCCGCCGCCACGACTTTGGCGCGAGCGATGTGCAGCTGCGTCATTTGGGTATCGACCCGGGCATGAGAAACAATGCCAGCCACCAGCAAAGACATGCCCGCTATAAACCAAACAACTACCGCGAGCGCGACCCCATGCTGCCCAGTAAGGGAACGTCTACTTCGACCTGCGCGCAACTTGCCGGGCAATATCGCGCACTTGCGTGTGTGAGTTTCCATGTTAGTCATGGGGCACGCGCAGGACAATTTCTGGCCACTGCTCTCCCGCCACCTGTAAGTGCACATGCATATGCGTTGGCTTTGCGTTGACATCGGTCGGCTCGATGGACCTACCGGTAACGCCATCGACCGCGGCGATGGAAAAAACATCGACATCATGCGCAATCACCTTCGAAGGTGCCTTCTGCCAATTGAGTTGGGAGCCGTCCAGCGCAGCATCCTGCCAACGCAACACCAGCGTGCCGTTTTCGCGATTGACGCGCACCACGTAACTACCGGCATACTTCTCGCCAAACATGACGATAGACTTCATGGCAAAAAAATCTCTATCGAATTCAAAGTACGTCGATTCGACACTGCTGCCACCGGTGGACAGGCCTCCCGAACCGCCGCCAACTACAGCCGCATCACTGAGATCGCGCAGGAAGTTACTCACGATGCGCATTTCGTCGACCCGGCGGGCTGCTTTTTCCAGACTAGTTTGCGTGTTTGCCAAACTGCGCAGGCCAGACACCATGCCCGCCATCACGACCGAAAAAAGTGTCAGCGCCACGAGCAGCTCGACGAGAGTGAACCCGTTCCGCGCGGAGGATGCCTGATCTCTCATTGGGCAATGGCCTCGACGACGGAGTTGAGCATAACTTCTCGCGCTGTAGACCCGTCCTGCCAACTCACCGCCACCTCTATTGCGTGCAATGTGGCTAGCACGCCATCATCACCCAATGAGGCGGACTCGACCTGCCAAGTAAAACCATCCTCCGTTGTTCCTTTCTCGCTGACGCCAATGACCGGCACCCTATCGTTGGCCGCGAGCAGAGAACGTGCAATTTCAACTCCTTTGGTATAGCGCACATCGGTGCGAATATTGCGCGTGGCGCCAGTCGCACCCTGATACAACAGCCCCAGTGTAATAGCGAGAATGGACAACGCCACCAGCATTTCCAGCAGCGAGAAGCCATGCGCTCGTCGCTTCCCTGCGCGTCGCGTACGATTAGTCGAAAACATACTTTTCCTGGGTCACACGGCCAACCAGCCAATCGATGGTGATGCGTACCCCAGATCCATCTTGCCTGGCGATATCCACTTCCCCACCACTCGAGCCACCGTCGGGATAGAAGCGGATAACAGCTTCTTCCGCGCGATTTAGCTCGCGTGCAGAGCGCACTAGCATCTTCACCTCAGCGGGAAATTGCATAACCGATTTGGCATAGCGCATACTGCGCTTTAAGGGGTGGAACACGACGTCTTGTTGCTGCCCCTCATTGATCGCCCGGTAGCGTGCGCTGGCCAAAGTCACGACGATGTCGCGCACCGATTGCCGATATTGAATGGATTCATACATGCGCACTGACGCGGGTACAGCAGCAAACAGAATGAGGCCGAGTATGGCCAGTACCACCATAAGTTCCACGAGAGAAAACCCCGCTCGATCGCGCACAACGCTGTGCTGCACTGCACCGTCGAGGTGTGAAACTTTAGCGGAGCAGCCTGGCCACACCGACCTATTGCCAGCTAACTACATCGGCGTCTTCGCCATCGCCGCCGGGCACGCCGTTCTGGCCATAGCTAAAGATGTCGATCTCGCCATTGTCGCCGGGAGACTTGTACTGGTACTCCCGGTTCCAGGGGTCTAGAGGCACAGCGGATTTCAGGTACGGACCATTCCAACCGGCCACATCGCTAGGCTTATTCACCAGTGCAGACAAGCCTTGTTCCGTCGAGGGAAAGCGCCCGACATCGAGTTTGTACATCTCCAGCGACTGCTCTAAATCCTTGATCTGTAACGCGGCAGTCTTAGTCTTTGCACCCCCCAATTGATTTAGGACTTGCGGCCCGACCAGCCCCATCAACAAACCCAATATCGCGAGCACCACGAGTAACTCAACCAGCGTGAAGCCGTTGTTGGACTTGTCGCCGTGTTTTCCACCTACCTGCCTATTCATGCCGCCCTCTTTCTCTCGTTAATTATCATCACCTACGCGTGATCTTTCCGTTTGACATTTTTTTGGTCTACTCAGTTGCGCGGCCACTCAGTCCTGCCAATGACTGGTCGCGACAGACCCACTCGCGCTGCGCTACAGAGCCAGATCGTTGATCGACAAAATCCCCAATAGTATCGCTATAATAATAAGCCCAATGATGACACCCATGCCCAATATCATCACCGGTTCCAACAACACCAAACCGCGTTTCACACCCGTTTGTACATGATCTTCAAAGACGCGGGATAACTCCAGCATCATCTGATCGAGTCTGCCTGATTCTTCTCCCACTCGAATCATCTGAATGACCATGGGGGTAAACTGGCCTGTCTCCTCCAGAGCGCCGTGCATGCGCTCCCCCGCCTTAACCGCCGGTGGCAGCACACCCAAGCTATCGCGAATGACTTCGTTGCCCACAGTATCGATGGCAATGGCGATACTTTTCAGCAGCGAAACACCGTTCTCGAGCAGCGTCCCCACCGTTCGTGAAAACTTGGACATTTCAAACTTAAAGATGATCCCACCCACTACGGGTAAATTGAGCAACCATTTGTCGATCGCTACACGGCCTTTTGGAGTGCGCGACCAGTGTCTAAACCATACGATGAGCAATCCAATAAGACCCAGGATGAGCAGACCGTAAGATTTAACAAAATCTGCGGCACCGATAATCATCAGTGTCAGGGTCGGTAGCCCCTCGCCCATATCGTCAAATAGCGATTCAAACTGGGGCACCACGACGCCGAGCATGACGAAGACCGACAGCACAGAAACGACTGCCAAGATGGCCGGGTACATCATCGAGGACACCACAGAGTCGCGATTGGCTTTGGAGGTTGCCAAATACTCGACAAGGCGATCCAATACCTGCGGCAATCGGCCACTGACTTCGCCAGAACGCACCATGCTCAGGTAAAAGGTTCCGAACAAGTCACTGTGTGGTTCTAGCGCCTGGCTGAAGGAACCGCCGCCCTTCACCGCACCCAGGACATCGCTCAGCATTTGGCGCACGCTTGGCTTGACGGCCATATCCACCAGCACTTTTAACGAACGATCCAGTGGTAAACCGGAGCGCAAAAGTACGGTGAGTTCGCTGGTGAGGGCCAATATATCAGCGCGATTGGCGGCCTTGCCCCGCCCGGTACCACCAGTCGTGTCACCACCCTGAGCGCCCGCCTCCAGTTGCAACAGGGTCAAACCCTGAGCGCGGAGTTGCCGCGTCGCAAACTCGGGGCCCTCGGCTTCAACGACGCCCGAGGACTGCCGGCCATCGCGCCCTACGGCTCTATAGCTGAACTGGGGCATCGCGGCGCGACTAGCCCGCGCTGTACTGTTGCGAGAGATTCACATCCACCGCCACAGGAGGGCTCGCCACTTCACCTTGATCCTGGGTGACCCGCAGCACCTCCTCCACAGAGGTGACACCCGCCAGAACTTTGCGCAATCCATCTTCATACAGCGTCGTCATACCCTGGGCTCTCGCGGCGGCGTGCAACAAAGTGGCATCGGCACCTTCCATGATCACGCGGTGCATTTCGCCGTCGAGAATAAACAATTCATGAATGCCGGTGCGGCCGGAATACCCGGTATTCATGCAGGCGTCACAGCCCTTCGCCTGAAAAACCGAGCAGGTGTCCGTGTGCACGAATCGGCGCAAACCAATCTCTTCAATATACGCAGCACCCAGTTCTGTTTCTGTTTTGCACTCGTCACACAGTTTGCGTACCAATCGCTGGGCGAGCACGCCGTTCACTGAAGAGGTAATTAGAAAGCGCTCCACCCCCATATCTTCCAGGCGAATAATCGCGCTCGCTGCCGTATTAGTATGCAAAGTGGAGAGCACGAGGTGCCCGGTAAGTGCCGATTGGACGCTGGTTTGCGCCGTTTCCTTGTCGCGCATCTCACCAATCATGATGATGTCTGGGTCTTGGCGCAAAATAGCGCGCAGCGAGCGGGCAAAACTCAACTCAATCTGCGACTGCACTTGAATTTGATTGACCCCAGCCAGTTGGTATTCGATGGGGTCTTCAACCGTCACGATCTTCAAACTGTCGGTATCGAGCGAAGCCAGCGACGCGTAGAGGGTCGTGGTCTTTCCTGAACCGGTGGGCCCGGTCAGTAACAGCACACCGTGCGGCCGGTGCAACAGTTCCCGATAGCGCTCCAGCGTGTCGTGGCTAAACCCCATGGAAGTCAAACTGAGGCGGATGCTTTGGCGATCGAGGACGCGCATGACAATACTTTCGCCGTGCACGGTGGGAATGGTCGAAACGCGCAAATCTAATTCGTGGCCCTTCACCCGCGTCATAATGCGGCCATCTTGGGGCAGGCGGCGCTCGGCGATATTCATCTGTGACAGCAATTTGATGCGCGATGCGATCGCCGCTGCGAGAGAACTGGGCGGTGAATCTGCATAGTCCTGCAGTACACCGTCGACCCGATACCGCAAGCGCAGGCCGTCTTCAAAGGGCTCGATGTGAATATCCGAGGCGCCCATGTCGAGGGCGCGATGGATGATTTGGTTCACCAGGCGAATGACCGGCGCCTCGCTGGCAAGATCTTTGAGGTGTTCGATGAATTCGTCGTCGGTCTGGTCAATAAACTGATCGTCGATGGAATCGTCTTCCACCGCACTGTTCTCCAATAGCCGCTCAATGGCTTTGTTGATGTCCGATTCAAGCCCGAGAGAAATAGCGATGTCTTTTTGCAGGGCCAGGGAGAGCGCTTTGCTCAGGTAGGGGTCTTGTGGCACGGTCGCGGCGAAGACGACTAAGTCATCTTCCACCGCTAGGGGCACCACATTGTTGTTGACCAGGAAATCTTGCGCAAGATTGTCTAGGCGGATGGGTTCTTGCGGATAGTCTGCGGCAGAAACTTGCGGCACGTGCAACTGCTCACTCAGTGCCTGCGCCACATCTTGCTCGGAAACCAGGCCCAGTTTCACCACCACCTGGCCAAACAAATCGCCCATTTCTGCCTGCGCGAGCAGCGCGCGTTCGACATCGCGCTCACCTAGCTTGCCTTGCTCAACTAACAGTTCGCCGATTTTTTTCATCGCGTTGTTCTAGCTATGGCCTCGGGCTATAGGCATGCTGATCGCATGGTTAGCGCCGAGTGTAACATGCACCAGCGGTATCCGGCGCGAACAGGCTGGAGATTTACTGTGTGGATTTGCCGCCCAGATATACCGTGCAGAATTCACGTACTACACGCGGCTGTGTACCCCTCTTGCGAGCGCGCGCAGTGCTCTAGGCAACCTCAAACAGTCCCGCCGCTCCCATGCCGCCACCGATACACATCGTTACCACGACGTATTTGGCCTTGCGCCGCTGCCCCTCCAACAGCGCATGGCCGACCATGCGCGCGCCGCTCGTTCCAAAGGGGTGGCCGATGGCGATCGACCCGCCGTTGACATTGAGCTTGTCGTTGTCGATGCCTAATTGGTCACGGCAGTACACTACCTGACAGGCAAAGGCTTCGTTGAGTTCCCACAAGTCGATATCCGCGACACTCAAACCGTGGCGCTTGAGCAACTTGGGCACGGCAAAAACCGGGCCAATACCCATCTCATCGGAATCGCAGCCAGCGACAGCCAAGCCTCGGTATATACCCAGTGGAGAGAGGCCCTTATTGGCCGCTATTTGACTGTCCATGACCACGCACGCAGACGCACCATCGGACAACTGCGAAGAGTTACCCGCAGTAATGTACTTGCCTTCCTTAACGACTTGGCCATCTTTAAATACCGGCTCTAGCGCCGCGAGATTTTCCAGCGTGGTCGAAGGGCGGTTGCAATCGTCGCGATCAACAAGCGTCTCTTCATAGGTGGTCTCCTTGGTTTCTTTGTTGAATACCGCCTTCGTCGTATTCATGGGCACGATTTCATCGTCAAATACGCCGTTGTTCTGCGCTTCCGCCGTGCGCTGCTGGCTTTGCAGGGAGTAGATATCCTGCTCCTCGCGGCCGATTTGGTAGCGCTCAGAGACAACCTCCGCCGTTTCCAACATCGCCATATAGGCAGTCGTATCTTCTGCGGTGACCGCCTTGGACACATTGCGGTAACTGTTTTTGTGTTTAGTCTGCACGAGCGAGATGGATTCCACACCGCCGGCGACGGCAATATCGTACTCATTGCACATGATACTCTTCGCTGCGGTTGCGATGGACATCAAACCGGAAGAACACTGGCGCTCGATAGACATGCCGGCAACACTGCTCGGCAAGCCGCCGACGATACCTGCCAGTCGCCCAATATTGTAAGCCTGCGTGCCCTGTTGTGCGGCCGCGCCGAAGATACAGTCGTCTACCTCTGCGGGGTCGATACCAGCTCGCTCAACGCATGCACGCACAACGTGGCCCGCCATGGCGGGTGCTTCGGTGTCGTTAAATCCCCCGCGAAACGACTTTGCCAGGCCCGTGCGGGCGGTTGCGACGATGACGGCTTCTCTCATGTTTTCATTCCCTCTGCTGTACTACTTAGTGTATGTGACGGTAACTTGATGCGCTCGTTGGAAGACCTACTCAAGCTCCGTAACGCTAACTGCGCTGACTGGACACGGAAACGATTTCGCCCGTCATGTAGCTGGAATAATCAGACGCGAGAAACATCATGACGTTGGCGACTTCCCAAGCCTCGGCCGCGCGACCGTAAGCCTCCTTGGACTCCAATTCCTGCAACAACTCTTCCGAGGCGGACTTGCGCAGCATAGGATGCAGCACGATCGACGGTGCCACGGCGTTGATCCGCACATTGAACTCTGTGGCTTCAAGTGCGGCGCAACGGGTCAATGCCATGACGCCAGCTTTGGCAGCGGCATAATGCGCCTGCTCTTGCTGTGCGCGCCAGCCGAGAACTGACGCGTTGTTGACAATAACCCCTCCTTCGCCACGGGCTTTCATGATACGCATCATATAGCGCGTCATCCGCATCGTGCCGTTCAAGGTGACATCGATTACTTTGTGCCATTCGTCGTCTTCCATCTCGAGCAACAACTTGGACGTACCCAAGCCCGCGTTGTTAATTAGGATATCGACACCACCGACGGCTTCTTCGGCAAAATCCACTAAGGCCTGCACATCCTCTTCAACAGCCACGTTGCAGACCTTGCCAAAAACTGCGTCTAACCCCGTGTGCGTTTTTAATTTTTCGACAGCGGACTCCAACCGACCCTCGTGAATATCGCTGAGCACAATGGCACGCGCACCCTCTTCCACCGCTTTGGTCGCGGCCGAAAAACCGATGCCCGCACCGGCCGCCGCCGTTATCAGAACTGATTTACCACGAATGAGTCCGTGACCCTCAACATAATCTGGTGCTTTTAAATTCATTTCGAATCCTTTAGTCGACGTGCGTCAGCGATTTTTTTTACGCAGCATGCACGATCATCAAGGGGGTGGGCCTTTGGGCTCGCGCGGCATACCCAGACCACGTTCCGCAATAATATTGCGCTGAATCTGGTTGGTGCCACCGTAGATCGTATCGGAGCGCACGAATAGGTACATAGCTTGCAAGCGGCTAAGTTCATACGGCGCTCCCGGCAATATCTCGCACTCCGGGCCCAACACATCCATCGCCAACTCCCCAAGGCTGCGATGCCAACTCGCCCAGTAAAGTTTGTAGATCAGGCCCTCTTTTTGCAGGGCGCCGTCGCCGCCGCTTTGCCCCGACAACATACGCATCGCGTTGTAGCGCATGATCTTTAACTCGGCGTGTGCCTTGGCAATTTTCTGGCGTATTACCGGGTCACTCGCCGAACCATTCTCTTTGGCGATGCGAACAATTTCATTCAGTTCATTTTGAAACTGCATCTGCTGACCCAAGGTCGACACTCCGCGTTCGAAACCCAGCAGACCCATCGCGACTTGCCAGCCCTCGCCGGGGGCGCCGACGATATCCTCCGCCTCGCAAGTGGCGTCATCGAAAAAAACTTCATTGAACTCGCTGGTTCCGGTGATCTGCTCGATAGGCCGGACCTCTATACCCGGTTGATCCATTCGAATCAGGAAGAAACCCAAACCTTTATGCGCGACGGAGTCGGGGTCGGTCCGCGCAATGACAAAACAGAAATTCGCTTCGTGTGCAAGCGACGTCCACACTTTCTGCCCGTTAATCACCCACTTGCCCTGGCTCTCATCAAAGCGCGCTTTGGTTTTGACGTTGGCCAAGTCAGAACCGGCGGAGGGTTCTGAATACCCTTGGCACCAAAGTTCGGTGCCAGCGACAATACCGGGCAGGTACTTGTCCTTTTGCGCCTGTGTACCAAATGCAATTAACGTCGGTCCAGTCAGGCCCTCGCCGATATGTCCGACCCGGCCGGGTGCACCGGCTCGGGCATACTCTTCAAAGAAAATGACTTGTTGCTCGATGGAGCAGCCACGGCCGCCATATTCTGTTGGCCAACCGACACAAGTCCATCCCCCCTCGGCCAGCTTTTGCTCCCACGCTTGGCGCTCTTCGGGGTACATATGTTCATCGCCCGGCCCACCGCGGTACTTGAGCTGCGCGAATTCCCCGGTCAAATTCGCTTGCAACCAAGTCGCGACTTCATCGCGAAACTGTTCATCCTCTGGACTAAAACTGAGTTTCATAACCGCCTCTCAATCCAAGAGCAACGCGGCGAGGCGTTCCCGGTGAATCGCACCATCACCCAACAAACGCTGTGACGACTGCGCGCGCTTAAAGTGCAAATGCACATCGTATTCCCAAGTAAAACCAACACCGCCGTGCAATTGCAGCGCGTCACCCGCGTTGGCAAAGTACGCATCGGAACAATAGGATTTGGCAACGCTGGCGGCCTCAGCCAATTCATCCGCCATGGGACCGTTTTCCAGGGCCTCCTGTGCCACGCAAGCGGCGTAGTAGACGGCCGATCGCGCCACCTCGGCACGCAACATCATGTCAGCGACCTTGTGTTTGACCGCCTGATAACTGGCAATCGTGCGATTGAACTGCACGCGTTCGCCAGTGTAAGCCACGGTCATATCCAGCAATTGCTGCGCGCCGCCGACCTGCTCGGCAGCCAGTGTTATCGTCGCCAGATCAAGTACTTTTTTCAACTGCGGCCAAGCGGTAGCTTCTTCACCTAACATAGCATCGACGGGCACAAGTACATCGCGCAGAACGAGCTGAGCTTGTCTGCGTGTTTGATCCATGCTCGGCAGCCATGTGCGTTGCACGCCTTCTGCATCTGCCGGTAACACAAACAAGCTAATACCTTGTTCACCTTGACTACCCTCCTCCCGCGCAGCAACGAGTAACAGGTTAGCGGTGTGACCATCGATGACGTAGCGGAACTCGCCGTTTAACTCGAAGTGATCGCCAGAGCGAACATAGGTGGCGGTGATACTGTGGGCACTCCAATCGCGACGGCCACTGTTACAGGCCAGAGCGCCGGTAAGTTGCCCTTCGCACAAGCGGCCCAAATACTCACTCTGCTGCTGCGCAGTTCCACACACCAACAGTGCGTTGGCCACCAGCCCGACGGTTGAGAAAAAGGGTGAGCACAGCAGGTAGCGACCCATCTGCTCGAATGTGGCAACTAATTCCACGTACCCCAAAGCCAGACCGCCGCAAGACTCGGGTACGTGTATGCCCTGCCAATACATCTCTTGGCAAATGCGTTGCCACAGCGCCTCGTCATATCCCTGCTCTGTAGCCATCGCCTGGCGCACCGCCGCGCTATCGGACACCTCCGCCAAAAATGCGGCGGCAGTCTCGCGAATCATTGCTTGTTCATCGGTAAAAGCAAATTCCATAGGGTTTTCCAGCGTCTCTAAGTTGCCATATTTGTGGCGGAATTCTCTATAGCCGATTTGTAATCGAAGAATTTGATAAACACCGTGCTAGGTCCCCCACACTTTTTGCGCGGGCTGCTCGTTGGCCAGCAACTCTTGCATCGCTTGTCCAACCTCGGCAGGTGCCCATTCTGCACCGCGATCAACGCCCTGGGTCGTTCGCCATCCGTCGCATATGCAGATGCGACCACCCTCGGCCTCAAAAACGCGCCCAGTTACGTGCGCAGCCTCGCTGGAAGCCAACCAAGCTAAGACGTTAGATACATTCTCCGGCGCGAAGTGATCGAAGCTGCCGTCTTCAGGTTTTTTCATCCGCTCCGCCATTTCCGGTACGGCGGTAGTCATACCGGTACGCGCCGAGGGTGCGATAGCATTAGCGGTAATGCCATAGCGCCCCAACTCCGCCGCCTGATTCAAGGTTAAGGCTGCAATACCTGCTTTGGCTGCGGCGTAATTGGATTGGCCGATGGAACCTTGCAGACCCGCGCCGGAAGTTGTATTGATGATGCGCGCATCGACTGGCTTGCCTTCCTTTGATTGGCCGCGCCAGTAGTGCACCGCATGCGAGCTGATACAGAAGTGGCCCTTTAGATGCACCGCCATAATCGCATCCCATTCCGCTTCGGTCATGGACGCAAACATACGATCGCGATTGATACCTGCGTTATTGAGCACGATATGCAGATCGCTAAAATTGTCGATGGCCGCCTTAACGGCGTTCAAGCTATCGTCATAATTGGTAATATCAGATTGATTGACCATCGCCTTACCACCGGCTGCTGTGATTTCGTCGACAACAACTTGCGCGGCTTCGCCGTCAATGTCGTTAACAACTACCGCACAGCCCTCGGCGGCGAACACGCGCGCGTGAGCCGCACCTAAACCGCCACCCGCGCCCGTGATAATCGCCACTCGACCTTTTAGAATTCCTGCCATGACTTACCTACCTCGATTGAAAAACTGACATTACAAACGTTCGATGATGGTGACGTTGGCCTGACCGCCACCCTCGCACATGGTCTGCAAGCCATACTTGCCGCCGCTGCGCTCTAGTTCGTGTAGCAAGGTGGTCATCAACTTCGTGCCGGTTGCGCCCAGGGGATGCCCCAGCGCAATCGCGCCACCGTTCACATTGGTTTTTTCCAGCGGATAATCCGTTTCAGCCAGCCAGGCCATAGGTACTGAAGCGAACGCCTCATTAATTTCAACAAGATCAATGTCATTCAGTGAAAGACCAGATTTCTGCATGGCGTATTCCGTCGCTGGAATAGGTGCCGTTAACATCCATATCGGGTCTTCAGCACGCACACTCATATGTTCAATGCGAGCGCGGGGCGTTAAGTTGTAGCGCTTTAACGCCTCTTCGGAGACCAACAGCATTGCCGAGGCTCCATCACAGGTTTGACTGGAGACAGCCGCAGTAATCGTCCCGCCCTCGGCCAGTGGTTCCAGCTCTGCCATTTTCTCCATAGAGGTGTTGCGCGGCGTCTCATCCATGTCCACTCCGTTTAGTGGCGCGATTTCACGATCAAAGCGCCCCTCTTCAATGGCTTGCAAAGCGAGCGTGTGGGAACGCAACGCGAACTCTTCCATTTTCTCGCGCGAGAACTCCCACTTGTCGGCAATCATTTGCGCGGAGGTGAACTGTGACGGCGGCGTCGCTCCGTAGCGTGCAACCCAGCCTTGACTACCCGAGAACGGGTCGGGAAAACCCAGTGGCTGCGCCGCGATCATCGCGGAAGAAATGGGAATTTTGGTCATCGTCTGAACGCCACCGGCGATGACGACGTCGTTGACACCGGCCATAATCGCTTGCGCGGCAAAATGCACGGACTGTTGCGAGGAACCGCACTGGCGATCAATCGTGGTACCCGGTACCACATCGGACAAACCCGCCGCCAACCAACAGGTGCGGGCAATATCACCGGCCAAGGGGCCAATGGCGTCGACACAGCCAAAGATCACATCTTCGTAGTCGTCTTCGGGAATACTGTTGCGATCCACCAAGGTTTTCAGCACATGGCCACCTAAATCGGCGGCGTGTACATCGGCGAGCCCACCTTTGCGACGTCCGGTGGGTGTGCGTACTGCATCTACTATGTATGCTTCTGGCATTGAGGTCTCCGTTCTGTCTTTCGCTACTAATAAATTGTCAATTAAACTGTGTTTTCTACTAAAGTCTCTACCATCCTAAACCGTCGCACGGTGATATATGCAGTCGTCACGCGACTCCTGTCACCTTGCGCACACCCAGAGATGCGACCTAACAACAGCGCGAGCGCGCCGTTCATGCAAATGTCGCCCCCGCCCCTAATGCGGCATCTGGCACAAAGATTTGCTGTGCAACTCGCTGTTTGTGAAAACCTGCATCGCCGTAGGTATTGGTCAGTGCCCACGCACGCTTCATAAAAATGTGCAAATCGACTTCCCAGGTGTAACCCATGGCTCCGTGTACTTGAATACTGTTTTTCGCCGCGAGATTGGCCGCCTCACAGGCCAGTAATTTTGCGTGTGATACGGCGAGGGGTGCTCGCGCCTGGCCGTGAGTCAGGGCATACGCTGCACGATGCACAGGCGCACGCGCATACTCCAAGCGCACGGCAATATTGGACATGTGGTGCTTCACGGCTTGGAAACTGCCAATGGCCTTACCAAACTGCTGGCGTTCACTGGTGTATTGGACGGAGAGGTCTATCATACGCTGTGCCAGGCCCAGGGCCTGGGCCGCGCAGCCTAAAGCACCGCAATTAAGCGCCTGGTCCAGCAGGCGAGAAGCTTGCTCGCCCGTCGCCACCACGGCCATGTCATCCGATTCTACCGTCACCGCATACAACCTGCGCGAGGGGTCCACCGACTCATTGTGGCGCAAGGAAACTTGTTGGGGAGTCGCCGCGATAAGGTTCTCGCCTTGCTGCAATAGAAGGAGATCCGCCGTGTGCGCATCTTCCACCAATAGATTTTGCGCTAAGCCAACCGCAACTTTTGCCGCACCGGTCGCAAGTTTCGGTAACCACTGCGCCGCTAAGTCGCCGCCGATTTCGCGCAGCAGCGGCGCGGCGACAAGAACGTTGTTTACGAGGGGCTCGGGCAAAGCCACATAACCACACTCCTGCGCCAATAAAACGAAATCAAGCTCGGACATCCCCAGGCCGCCGAACTCCTCCGCCACCGTCATCCCTGTTAAGCCAAGTTCCGCCATCTGCGCCCAGAGTGCCGTATCACGCCCCGTCTCTGACGCCCACAGGCTGCGGATACGCTCTGGTGTCACTTCATTGGTCAGGAAATCACGTACCGACTCCTGGAATAACAGCTGATCTTCTGTAAACGTGAAATCCATGATTTACCTCGGCATCCCCAGCATTCGCTCAGCAATAATATTGCGCTGCACTTCATTGGTTCCGGCATAGATCGGCCCGGATTGGGCAAACAACCACCCGTCTAGCCATGTGCCCACACCTTCGGCATCGGGCGCGTGGGGCAGAAGCTCTGCACGCGCACCGAGGATACTCATGGCGGTGGCATGCATGTATTGATCGAGTTCGGACCAGAATATTTTGTTCGTGGAAGACTCAGCGCCAATTTTCCCACCTTGGTTAAGTCGGCACGCCGTTTGGTAGGTTGTCAGGCAATAGCTTTCTGCATCCAGGTACGCGCGTATCACCGCGTCCTGCACTGCGGGATCGCGGTCGGCAGATTCCCGATTGGCGATGTAAAGTTTTACTAATCGGCGCGCTGTTTCTTGAAAGCGTGCCGGCGAGCGCAACATCAAGCCGCGCTCAAACCCAGCCGTCGCCATTGCAACGCTCCAACCAGCGCCCTCATCGCCCAGGCGATTACTGACATCCACCTCGACATTGTCAAAAAAGATTTCTGCAAAGCCGGGCAAGCCATCCAACTGCGGAATGGGCCGCACAGTGATGCCGGGGGTATCTAACGGTACGAGAATAAATGTCAGACCACGATGGCGCTCGGACTCCGGGTCAGTGCGGAACATACCAAAACACCAGTCGGCCCAAACCGCGCGGGTGGACCAAGTCTTTTGGCCATTAATAATGTACTTGTCGCCCTCCAACTTAGCCGTGGACCGAATCGCCGCCATGTCAGACCCAGCATTGGGCTCTGACCAACCCTGGGCCCACACTTCCTCGCCAGTTGCCATTTTCGGTAAAATACGCGCCTGCTGCTCGGCCGTGCCGTACTCCATGAGTGTCGGCCCCAGCAGAAAAATACCGTTTTGATTCACGCGCAGGGGCGCCCGCGCTTTATAGTACTCTTCTTCAAAGATCAGCCACTCCAATAAATCACAGGCGCGACCTCCCAGCTCAGTTGGCCAAGTGACCATGCCCCAACGGCCCTCGTTCAGTTTGGCCTCCCACTCCCGGTGCGCCTTGAAGCCTTCTTCAGTATCGAAGCTTGGCAGCGGCTCTGCAGGCACATTCCCTACCAGCCAACTCCGCACTTCTTCGCGAAAGGCCTCCTGCTGCTTTGTGTACACTAAATCCATATGCGTTGTGCTCGTATGATATTCACTCTGTTCTAACAGGGGTCAGAGCCCATTCCTAAGCCCATTTCTCATCGAAATAAGGCACAAAGGGGTTTCGTGTTCAAGGGGTCAGCCCCAAGTTGCGGGTGCAGGACACGCTACCAACACATCCATGTGCGCTCGGGCTCGGCCGTCCATGGCCTCGCACGGTCCTACACCCGCAACTTGGGGCTGACCCCGTGCTCGACACTTTGCAATTTACTTTATTGGTCATGCAAGCAATTAGTTTGGACCGCCTTTGTCAATCAAACTTCGCATCGCGCTTCTGCACAAAGGCATCGCGCGATTCCTGTGAATCACCCACGGTGTAGGCTTCCAAAGTGAAGCCCTGTTCCCAGCGGTATTTGTCTTCCAGGTTGCCGTCTTCGATGCCGGTTAAGGCCTCTTTCGCCAACTTGACCATGGCCGGAGATTTCTCTGCGATTTTCTCGGCAATTTCTCTGGCGGAGGGCAGCAATTGGTCCAGCGGTACCACGCGCTCGACAGCGCCTAAACGATAAGCTTCTGCGGCGTCAATAAACTCGCCGGTAAAATACATATAGCGAACTTTCTGCACGGGAAACAGACGCTGCAGATGCGCGCCGCCACCCATGGCACCGCGGTCAATTTCGGGAACGCCAAAGCGCGCGCACTCGGAGCATAAAATGATGTCGGCGGCACCGGCCATACCAATACCACCACCCAACACGAAGTTGTGCAGCGCAATGATCACCGGCTTGGGATTGCGATGAATGGCGCGAAAGGTTTCATAGTTACCCTTATTTACGTCGACAATTTTGCTGGAATCGGCCGCCAATTCTTTTATATCCACTCCCGCACAGAATCCCTTGCCCTTGGCGGCGATGATAATCACGCGCACGTCGCCGTTCTCACCCAGTGCGTCGATTTCCTCGGCTATGGCTAACCAACCCGCACTGTCGAAGGCGTTGACCGGCGGGTGGTCGAGAATCATTTCTGCAATTCCGTTTGCTATTACTGTCTTGAATGGCTTGGCCATAGTTTTTTCCTGGTTTATCGGATCGGTTGTCTTTTCTAAAACTGCGTTGCATTGGCTGCGGGTTGCAATGCCCTAATTTTGTTCGGTTTTACACAGTGGCGGTGCTGGAACCCAAGGGTGTCCACTCCGCGTTTGTGCTCCAACAGCAAGTTTTATCAGTCCTTCCTATCAAGTATTACTTTCTTGCACTCGCACTGCGAATAACGACAGGCGCTGCTCGGCTTCAGTGACGATCGAGCTGATAAGTTGCTCGCAGCTGAGCAACTCATCGATGACGCCGGCGACTTGACCTGAGGGCAATACACCGTGCTCGGGGTCGCCCTCTACCATCGCTTTTTGAATGATCATGGGAGCATTGGCGGACATGATTGCTTGCGCCGCAGTCATCTCGTCGTCTTTGCTCATGGCGAGCGCGGATTTAAGCAGGCTGGGAATGCTGGCGCCGGTGTGCTTGCGAAATGCCAGCCCGTTACGCATGGCAATCAATAATTTTTTCAACGGTCCGGCTTTTTCCAGCTCAGCGAGCAACTCGTTCATTATCATGCGCTGGGGCAGGCCATCCATCGCCTTGGAGACGATAATTTGCCCGGGGTCTTTACAGTCGATGTAACGCTGCAAAGTCTCGCGCGGCACGGGGCTCTCCTGGGTCATCAAAAATCGCGTGCCCATCGCGATACCGTCGGCACCATACGATAGTGCCGCCATTAAACCGCGTCCGTCCTTAAAACCGCCGGCGGCAACGACTGGCACTTTGTCGCCCACAGCGTCGACAACCTGCGGAATCAATAGCGTCGTGGGTACTGCACCGGTGTGACCGCCGCCCTCTCCGCCCTGCACGGTGACGATATCAGCACCCAGCTCAACGGCTTTGCGGGCGTGCTTGGGCAAGCCGACGGTGGGCATGCAAACAACACCCACATCTTTTAACTTGCGAATGAATTCGGGACCGGGAGACCGAGAGTAGCTGACCGCTCGTACGCCGTGGCGTATGACCAATTCCACGATATCCGCCGCGTTTGGTTGATACATGTGGAAATTCACACCGAAGGGCTTATCGGTCAGCTCTTTCACGCGCAGGATGTCGCGCTCCATTTCGTCCGCTGGAATGGTTGCACCGGCCAAAAAACCAAACCCACCGGCATTGCAACTGCCCGCAACTAAACTCGGGTCAGCCACCCAACCCATTGCGGTTTGTACGATGGGGTAACGACAACCGAGCAGCTTCGTTAAACGCGTGGCAAGCATCTTGTGAGTCTCCGTAACCGGTTGCTCATATTAGGAGCGATCACCGGGTGGATTGTCTTTAATCTGGCTGGCCCGCTGGTTGTGGGGATCCAACGCGGCGATGATATCGAGCTGTTCCTGTGTTGGCGCGGCTGTCACCGGCACGTCATCGGGCACATACACTGGGTAGCCCGTGTTCTCCTGCACTTGCTCGACGGAGATTCCGGGGTGTAGAGAGAGCAGGCGTATCTGATAATCGGGCCCACCGAAATCCATCACGCACAGGTCGGTAATAACGCGGCGGATATCGATCTCATCTAAATTGTGGCCTTTGGGCAACCGCTCAGGGTTGTAGCCAATCGAGGAGACGAAATCACACTCGCCGGACATGAACACGCGCGTGTTGTGGCCGGGCACAAAAAAACTGTTGGGGTGTGAGATAGAGTTACCGGGGAAACCGCGAGCACCGAGCATCATGACTTTCGGTTGCTCGTAGGTACCGCCGAGTGCGGAGGTATTCGATTGTCCGTACTGGTCGATCTGTGTTGGGCCAAGCATGGCGTGACGCTTGCCACTCCACACGTTATCAAAAATTCGCGAAAATCCCATCCAACTTTCGGTGGCAGGCACGAAGTCAGCCGCGCGGGCACCAATCGGGTTAGGCTCGCTCAACATCCAGGCTTCGGAATCGGTCATCATTAAATCGGTGTTGGTTGTTTTCATCGCTAGGCTGGCTGCCAAGCGAGGAATCACACCAATACCCGTTGCCAGCACCTCACCGTCATCGACAAAGGCCTCGCTGGCAGCAACGATGCACAATTCGGCGAGGGAGTAATTTGTCGCGTCTGTCATATCCGTTCTCCTTCGCTGTTTAATAAGTAGGTAATTCCAGGGCGCGTATGGCATTCAAGCCACCGACTTTTTCTTGATACTCCTCTTCGCTCTCGCCGAGGAAATGTTCCAGGTAACCCCCTATGCCACTCTCCTCTTTGGCAGAAGCCGCATAAGTTTTAAAGTGCGCTACATCGAAACCATAGAGCGGGTTGCAAGAGCTGGGGTGTGCGCCGCCGGGAATCGGCACGACACCATCGGTAGCAGCCCGCTCCCAGTGCACTAGCCGCGCTTGCGCCGGGTCGTGAAAATAATCCGATGACACTAATTCGTCGCAAGATACAAAAGTGCTTCTCGCCGCGCGTGCGAACCAGTCATCCATGTAGTGGTCTGGCCCAGCGATCTGACAGACACCGCGCGCATCGGCGCGATCGACGTGCAGCAGGGAAACATCTAGGTGTAGTGCGGGCATAGCGACCCACTCTTTGTCGTCATAGGGGCTGTCGATAACTTCGATATCGGGGTTTTTGCTGATGATATCTGTGCCCAGACCGACTTCGGTGGGAATAAATGGCAGACCCCAGGCGGCGGCGCGCAAACCTAGCAACATCATACCCTCGTCAATTTCCATGACATCGATACTGCCGGTTTGCCGAGCGATGCGAAAATACGGCTCAAGTGGAATAAAATCCAGGGACACGAACGCGAACACGACCTTCTTCACTCTACCCGCAGCGCAGAGCATGCCGACATCGGCACCGCCGTAGGCCACGACGGTTAGATCTTTTACATCCGCACGCAATATCTCTCGCACCAATGCCATAGGTTTGCGTCGCGGGCCCCAACCCCCGATGCCAATCGTCATGCCATCGTCGAGCTGCGCCACGACTTGCGCCGCCGTCATTTGCTTATCCATGCTGACTTCCTTTCAATTCGTTGTACCTCAGATCTCTATCGCTTAACTGCGCATCATTATTCATCTAACCACTGCAATCGTTATACAGGACGTTAATTCACGATACGCGCCATACGATAATCGTGTTTTAAAAAATTCACGCCGAGTGTGCTCTGCGTGCCGCGTACACCCTCCAGCACGCTAATTCTTTTATGCACAAAGCGCGCCAAGTGTTCGGCATTGCGCACCATGGTGATGGCCAAGATGTCCGCGCGCCCAAGCATCACGCCGACAAAACCCAGCTCGGTGATTTTTGCCAGCGCAGCGGCCACAGCCTGGGTTTGATCGCTGCGCTCCACCTCAATCCAAATATAGGCGAGCATGGCATCGTGAAAGCGATCAATATTGGTAACTGCGGTCAAACGGATGAGTTGCTCCTCCTCCATCCGTTTAACACGCGAGCGTACGGTACCTTCAGTGACCCCCAACTCTTCGGCAATCTTACGATTGCTCACGCGTGCGTCTTCCGACAGCCGCGCAACAATGGCGCGGTCCATGTCGTCTAATTTAGCCATGCAACTCACAGCGCATGAAATGGCACCCAGTCCGGTTGATTCTTCAAAATTTCTAGCGCCAGCGCCGGTGTGAGACGGCGAACCCCGGATATCCGCCCCAGTTGATCGGTAATCAGCGCGTTGAGTTGCGCTTGATCCCTAGCAACCACGAGAATCTCAATATCCTGTGCACCCACAACAACGTTAACGGAAAATACCTCGTCGATCGCCGCCATATCGCGCGCCACCTTCTCCGGTGCGCGCCCTTCCACTTGCACACCAATCGCCAGTAACATTTCATAGCCCGCCGCCTCAATATCCGTCACCGCCACGATGCGCAAAGTATTGGATTCCTCCAAACGCCGCACTCGACTGCGCGCGGTATTTTCAGCGATATCCAAGGCGCCGGCGATAGCGCGATAAGACATTCTGCCATCGCTGCGCAATAACTCTATGATGGCTTGATCGGTGTCATCCAGATCGATGGGGCGCAGACTGGCCTGAGTGCTTAGGTTATTCACGCTCAATCGAATTCAGCTAACTGAGCTTGGCCAACGCCGCTTTGTCGACTTTACCGCCAGCATTCATCGGCAATGCGTCTAAAAAGACGATGGAGCGCGGCACTTTGTAATTGGCCATGTGCTCGCGACACCAAGTGACTATTGCATCGTCCTCTAATTTAGCTCCCGCCTCCGCTACGAGGTACGCGCGCGCCACCTCGCCCATGCGTTCATCGGGTACACCGATGACGGCGGCACGTGCGATGCCCGGCATATCGCAAAGAATGTTCTCAATTTCTGCCGGATAACAATTGAAGCCACCGACAATGAACATTTCTTTGAGGCGACCGGTAATACGCACATAGCCATCTTCATCCATGACGCCCACATCGCCAGTGCGAAGCCAGCCATCTTCTGTAATGGTTTCCGCGGTGGCGTCGGGGTTGTTAAAGTACTCGCGCATCACGTTGAAACCGCGCACCCAAATCTCGCCCTCAACACCAGAAGCGACGACCACGCCCTCATTATCGACGCACTGGATCTGCGTGCCTTGCATTGCACACCCCGAGGTGTGCGAAATGCGCTCGGCACTGTCATCGGCACGGCAAATGGATGCGACGCCACAGCATTCAGTCAATCCATAGGCAGTGACCACGGTTTCAAAACCGAGCACCTCACGCATTTCGCGCACTAACTCAACCGGCACCGGCGCTGCGCCGGTCACGGCGAGGCGCAAACTGGATAAATCGTACGCGTCCCGCTTGGGGTGCGCTAACAGGGACTGATAGATAGTCGGAGGGCCGGGAATCATCGAGATTCCATCACGCTGAATTTGTTCCAGCACCGCATCGAGCTCGAAATTGAGCACGGGCAGAATATGTGCACCGCGAATAATGGCAGCCAACCAACCCGCTTTGTAACCGAAGGAGTGAAAAAATGGGTTGATGATGAGGTAGTTGTCGTCGGCGCGCAGCCCGACAGTGCCACTCCAGTTTTCGAACGTACGAATATTCTGTCCGTGGCAGGTGACGACACCCTTGGGATTGCCGGTTGTGCCCGAGGTAAACAAAATGTCTAAGGTGTCCGCAGGGGTAAGCGCTGCACTGCGACGCTCCACGTCTTCCTCAGCAACGGCTTCACCCGGTGCTAGGAAGCTCTCCCACTGCTCACACCCGGCAGCGTTGCCCTGCAATGTCACCACACGTTCGAGCGCCGGCAATTCTTGGTCATGCAATAGTTGTGGATAGTGAACGCCGAGGAACTCTGCCACAGTGAACAACATGCGCGCGCCACTATTTCGCAAAATATAGGCCGCTTCCGAGCCCTTGTAACGGGTATTGAGTGGCACCAGTACACCGCCGACGCTCTGCGCGCCAATGGCGGCGAGAATCCACAGGTAAATATTGGGTGCCCAGATGGCAATGCGATCGCCCTTTTCCAGACCTGCCGCCAAAAAAGCCCGCGCCACCCGCAGGCGCTCGGCATTGAGCTGCGCATAGGTGAGTTGAACAGCGCCATCGGTGATGGCCACCCGCTCGCCGTGTTCCGCCGCTGCGTCGGCGACAACTTCTGGCAATGTCCTTTCGCGCCCGCTACTGGCCAAGTCGATGCTCCCTCTCGATGCTTCCTTTGATATTAGCTGCCGTGCTACCCATCGATCCTTCCCATCAATAGAAATGCCTGGCTAGCGCCGCCAATGTCGCGTGGCTAAATCTAGTGGCTAAATCTAGCGGCTAAATCTAGCGGCTAAATCTAGCGGCTAAATCTAGCGGCTAAATCTAGCGTGGCCCGATACGTGGGACTATGTCGCATAGTTTGCGTTTTTCGTAGCTGTTAGTCAATATTTCTACGAAATATACCTATGATCAGGCCAATGCTGCCGAAATAGGGCTGTAGGGCTGATTCCGGGAAGGCAAGCCCCCACTACTGGTACCTGTGCTGCATCGCCCGCGCGCCTAGTAATTGGCCTGTAAACACAGCCCGCGCAGGCTTAGCTGGGGAAGCTGTAGTCCTTGTACAATTCCCGCAACTTCACCTTTTGCACCTTGCCGGTCGCGGTGTGCGGCAGCTCTTCGATAAACTCGACCGCCTCCGGAATCCACCACTTGGCGATTTTGCCCTCAAACCAGGCGAGCATGGCCTGCTCCGTCAGATCGGCACCATCCGGACCGCGCACCACGATCAGCAGCGGCCGCTCACTCCACTTCGGGTGGTAGTGGCCAATGACAGCCGCTTCGGCCACTTGTGGATGATCTGTGGCGGCATTTTCAACTTCGATAGAGGATATCCACTCGCCGCCGGACTTGATCACATCTTTGGTACGATCGGTAATGGCCATGAATCCATCTGGATCTATCGTCGCAACATCGCCAGTTTCAAACCAGCCTTCTTCCGCGTGCGCATCTGAGCCCTCGAGCTTAAAGTAACTCGAACACACCCAGGGCCCTCGCACTTTGAGTGAGCCAAACGCTTCGCCATCCCAGGGCAACTCGTTGCCCTCATCATCGACAATTTTCATTTCCACGCCAAAAATGGGCCGCCCCGCCTTCAAGCGCAGCTTGGCAAACGCCTCGTCACTGTAATTGGCGCGCCCGGTGGTACTGTTGTTGACGCTGCCTAGCGGGCTCATCTCTGTCATGCCCCAACCGACCCGCGTTTCTACTCCAAAGGTATCGAAATCTTCCATGATGGACAGCGGGCAAGCAGCACCACCGACGATGATGCGCTTGAGTGTTTCCACCGAACCTCCCGTCGCTTTTAAATGCGACAACAGACCCAACCAAACCGTGGGCACACCGGCAGCCAGACTTACCTGCTCCTCGTTGATGAGTTCTGCAATGGCTGCACCATCACCCATTTTGTTGCCGGGAAAGACCAGTTTCGCGCCCCCCATCGGGCAAGCGTAGGGTGTGCCCCAGGCGTTGACGTGGAACATAGGCACGATGGGCAGCACGACATCGTAACGGGAAATCCCCAACGCATCGGGCATCATCGTGGCGTAGGCATGCAGCAGGGTAGAGCGGTGGGAATACAACACCCCCTTGGGGTTGCCGGTCGTGCCGGAGGTGTAACACAACGCGCAGGCGGCGTTCTCATCCAGGGCGGGCCATTGAAAATCGGCGTTGCCCTGGCCCAGTAACGTTTCGTAGCACAGGGCATTGGGCAGGCTGGTATCGGGCATGCGCTCCGCACCGCACAGCACGACCCACCCGCGCACCTCGGGGCACTGCTCCGCCAAGCCCTCGGCCAAGGGCACAAAATCTGGATCGATAAATATGTAGCGATCTTCAGCGTGATTGATGATGTAGACCAACTGCTCGGGGAACAAGCGCGGGTTGATGGTGTGACAGACCTGGCCACCGCAGGCGGCAGCGTAGTAAGTTTCGAAATGGCGGTAGTCGTTCCAAGCCAGCGTTGCGATGCGGTCACCCTCAGATAAACCCCAGGTAGCGATGGCATCGCCCAACTGGCGTGCACGCGCGAAGGCCTCGCGGTAGGTGTAGCGATGGCGCGGGTTATCCGCTGTTACCGATACAATTTCGACGTCGCCATTCACGCGCTCGGCGTGTGCCACAATGGTGCTTATTGAGAGCGAGTCATCCATCATCAGGCCGTTCATACAAGTATTATCTCCGCTGCAGTGTTAGGTGTAGGTAGCCACCAGTGTGGCACAAATTTCGCCTAAGGAAAGTGTCGAGCGATGACTTAATTGGGGCCATACCGCTAGCAAGCTGCCCAGGTGTTCAGACGGGATGCCCCCGCGACAATACCCCTGGGCTATTGTTCGTGGTGTGATTGTCTGCGCGGTCAGAAACAGTCGGCAATCATCCTGCAATAAGCTCCCAGGTTTCATCCGCCTCGTACTGTGACGCCCGCTCTTCACGCTGCAGCTTGATGAGGTGCGCGTGCAGAGAAAACTTGGCCATTTTATGCAAGCTGGTGTCGACGTCGTCATAGACTATTTTCACTAACTCATCGAGATTGGCTCTGCCCAACCGCTGCATACCCGCAATCACTTTTTGTTCGCGCTGCAAGCGATGATTGACCAGCCACTCCACCACCGCTTTGGAATCATCGATCAACTCGCCGTGCCCCGGTGCGATGTGCTGGAGGGGGTAGTCCAACAACAATTGCAGCGACTCGATATAATCTTTCATATCGCCGCTGGGCGGAATGATCACAACGGTGGAGCCGTTCATAATGTGATCGCCGGCGAACATCATGCCCTCTTCTTCGAGAAAAAAACAAAAGTGATTCCCCACGTGACCGGGTGTGTGGACGGTGCGCAGCGTGAATTCAGCGGTCGCCAATACATCGTCGTGCTCTAGTGCGCGCTGTGGGTTAAAGGTCGCGTCCTGAAACGGGTCATCCGGGGGTTTGCCACCCAGAGTTTGCGCGCCTGTCGCCGCAGCGATCGCCTGCCAGGCGGGGGAATGATCCGGGTGTGTATGGGTGCAGATAATCCAACGGATACGATCACCCGCTGCAGCGAGAATAGCTTCGATATGCGATGACTCCGCCGGGCCCGGGTCTAACACCGCTACCTCCTCATCACCTAGGAGGTAGGTATTTGTACCCGGACCTGTCATAACACCCGGGTTCGGTGCCACGATACGGCGCACGCGGGAGTTGAGTCGAAAGGGTACGCCGTGATCTAACACTCGCTTACACCAAGTTTCTTATTGGAACGACCGGATTTACATCGGCCGCGTAATCGACACCATTCACTTCAAATCCAAAGAGCTGCAAAAATTCGCGGCGGTAGCCGTCAAAATCCGAGCGCGACTTTAAATTTTCCGTGCTGATGCCATCCCAAAGGTCGGCGACTTCAGCCTGCACTTCCGGATCCAACTCCTTGCCGTCGGCGCGCAGCCTGCCCTGGTCATCCAATACCGGCGACTCATTGTACAGAGAGTCACGAAACAGCGAATCAATTTGCTCGATACATCCTTCGTGCGTCCCACGCGCTTTCATCACCTTAAACAGTAGCGCGAGATAAATCGGCATGGCGGGAATTGCGGCGCTCGCTTGGGTGACGACAGCCTTGAGCACGGAGACGCGCGCGTCTCCACCTTTACGCGCGAGACGCTCACGAATGGCCACCACACGTTTATCCAAATCCTTCTTGGCTGCACCGATAGTGCCGTGCCAATAAATATCCCAGGTCAACTTATCGCCGATGTAGGTGTAGGCTGTTGTCTTTGCACCATCGGCGAGAACGCCCGCCGCATCTAGCGCATCGATCCACATCTGCCAATCTTCGCCGCCCATCACCGCGACAGTGTTGTCGATTTCCTCTTGCGTCGCTGCTTCGAGATGAAAATCCTGAACCTCTTCTTTGTCGGTATTAACACCCTTCTGCGTCGTCGCTGAGCCAATCGGCTTCAAAGTGGATTGAAAAATCTCACCTGTGACCGGGTGTTGGCGACGTGGCGCGGCCAGGCTATACACCACTAAATCGACCTTCCCCAAATCGGCACGGATGGTCTCGATGGTTTTGTCTTTGACCTCTTGCGAAAAGGCATCACCATTGATGCTCTTGGCGTACAGCCCTTCTTGCTCAGCGAACTTGTGAAACGCGGCGGAGTTGTACCAACCGGCAGTACCGGGCTTTTTCTCCGTGCCCTGTTTCTCGAAAAAAATACCGAGCGTCGCGGCGCCACTGCCGAAAGCCGCCGTGACGCGCGAGGCCAAGCCATAGCCTGTGGAAGAGCCGATCACCAGCACGCGCTTCGGCCCATTATCAATTGGCCCGTTGTTGCGCACCACTTCTATCTGATTTTTGACGTTCGCTTCGCAGCCGACGGGGTGCGTTGTGATGCAAAGGAACCCGCGGACGCGCGGTTTGATAATCATACAGGGGGTCTTCCTTCTATGTCCGAGATGGTATTGTATTATTTGGTCTGCATTCGAAGAGTGCAGTCTAGCATAGGGATCGCCAGTTTAAGAAAGTCGAAAGCCTAGATGAAAACAGTCTCAAGTCCGCGCAGGCCTAGCTGTTCCACTTCGGTTACAATGCCCCGTTCCGCCAACACCAACTAATCACAACCATGAACTCTTCACCCCTGCTGAGCGCAACACCCGACGAATGGACAGCTGCCGTCCTTGGCAATTTCGACGAGTTTTTGCTGGACCATGCACAGGCAGAGAAAAAGGCCTCGGGCATGGCGGTTTCGATGCTGTCTCACTATCCCGACAAACCTGAGTTAGTGGCCGCGATGGCAGATTTAGCGGTGGAAGAGCTCACCCACTATCGTGAAGTAGTAAAGTTGATTCACGGGCGCGGCCTAATTACCGGCCCCGATACCAAAGACGCCTATGTGATTGAATTCCGCAAGGCGATGCGCGAGGGCAGCGAAACTTACTTATTAGATCGGCTGCTCGTGGCCAGCATCATCGAGGCGCGAGGCGCGGAACGCTTTGCACTGGTCGCCGAGGCGCTGGAGGCGGGGCCACTGAAAAAGTTTTATCACTCTATTGCCCGCTCTGAAGAGCGGCACTTTGAATTGTTTCTCACACTGGCCCGACGCTATGCTGCAGAAGATGTCGTCGCCGAGCGTTGGGAACAGTTACTCGCTATCGAGGCACGACTAGTACAAGACCTGCCGATTCGAGCTGCACTCCACTGATGCCAAAAGGCGCAACGCGTGGGAGCAATGTACAGCGCTATTTGGAGCGTTACGCGGAGCCCGGTCTGCCAGATTGCCCGGTAACGGAGACAACATTACCGCGTTGGTATCAAGTGCTGGTCATTCCCGCCTACCGCGAAGAGGTGGACATTCTCAAGCGGCTGCAGGACTTACCCGTAGCTCAAAGAAAGACGTTGGTGATTTTGGTGCTCAATCGACCGGATTCAGACGAGGACGCTAACGCCAATACTGCACTGCGCGACGCAGTGGCAGCGCTTCCCACGGGGGGTACGCGTGCGAAGTCCATGTTGCATCAATTAAACGCAAGCGCGGAACTGTATTGTTTCGACACTGAACACCATCGCGGCCCACTACCGAAGGCCGAGGGTGTCGGATATGCACGCAAACTGGGTTGCGACCTCGCTTTACAGTGGCTACACGCTGGCGCAATTCAATGCCGCTGGATAACTTCGACGGACGCCGACGCTACACTGCCTGCCGCATGTTTTGAGCGACTAGAACAAGTGCCGCTCTCAGCCAGCGCGGCGACCTTCCCTTTTTATCATGTACCTGGCGACGATTTAACTTGCCACCACGCTACGCAACTGTACGAGTTGCGTTTGCACCAATATGTGGCGGGCCTGCGCTACGCCGACTCACCCTATGCGCACTACACACTCGGCAGTTGTCTGGCCATTGACGTCGAGGCCTACATCAAAGTGCGCGGGTTCCCCAAGCGTGCGGGGGGAGAAGATTTTTACTTACTCAACAAACTCGCCAAGGTCGGCACAGTCGACTTGCTAAGGGGCCCCTGTGTGGCCATACAAAGCCGCCCTTCGAATCGCGTACCTTTTGGTACGGGCCCAGCGGTGCAAGATCTACTGCAGAAAACCTCTTTACATAACGCCCCACTTTTCTATCACCCCGCCTGTTTTGCAGCGTTGCATGCGGTGTTGCAAGCCGTTCCACAGTTGAAATCCATAGATACTTCAAAGGCTCTACCAGGCAGTCTCTTGCAAGGATTGCACGCGACACTTGCAGAACAAACCGTTCAAATACTGGAAGGTATGGGGCTAGCGCAAGGTCTGGAACACTGCCAATCTCACAGTCGATCATTGCAACAATTTCAGCGCCACTTTCACCAGTGGTTTGACGGCTGGCGAACGCTAAAACTGATTCACGGCTTGCGCGACAATGGCTGGCCGATGTGTTCGTTGCGAGACTTGCAAGTTCTGTCCGCAGAAGAGTGGCCGCAACTACTACCGACCGTTGAATGCTTGAGTAACAGGGCGGTAGACACTTTGCTAAACACTATTAGAGTGAATCAAGAGTGGGAAGTGATGTAGCACATCACCAGGCAGTACTCGCTTCGCCAAGCTCAGAGTTCATCTACGCCTGCGCGTGTTTTACAGCTGTAGCAGGCGATAACCCCAACACCAGCCAACACACCAGCTACAACCCCAGCTACAACACCAGCCGACGCACATCGCCCAACAAAGCGACCAACTGCGTCAAAAAGCGCCCACTATCGCCACCGTTTAACACGCGGTGATCGTAGGAGAGTGACAGCGGTAGCAAGTTGCGCGGCGAAAACGCGTGACCATCCCAGTGCGGTTGCACCGACGCCTTGGAGACACCCAATATCGCAACCTCAGGTGTATTGACGATGGGTGTAAAACCGCGCCCGCCAATGGCTCCCAGGCTGGACACGGTGAACGTACCACCCTGCATATCGTTGGGCATTAACTTGCGTTCTTTTGCTTTGCTCGCGAGTACCATTACCTCATCGGCAATGTCCCAAATGCCCTTTTGATCGACATCGCGAATGACGGGAACCATCAACCCTGCAGGCGTATCGACGGCCACGCCGATGTGAATGTACTGCTTATAAACCAGGGAATCACCATCAGAGCTCAGGGAGCTGTTGACCTTGGGATTGTCGCGCAGCACCACGGCACAAGCTTTGAGAATAAAGGGAACCGGGCTCAGGCGAACACCGCGTGATTTCGCTTCGTCTGCCAACCCCTTGCGAAACGCTTCCAACTCGGTGATATCGGCGTCATCGAACTGCGTCACATGCGGCACATTGAGCCAACTGCACTGCATGTTGTCGCCCGTTAAGTGGTCAAGCTTACTCCGCGCAACTATCTCCACAGCGCCAAATTTGGCGAAATCGACCGTTGGCACTGCGGGCAATACACCACCGCTGCTCGGGGCATTGATTGCTCCTTGCACGTATCGGTGCACGTCTTCCTTTACAATACGTCGCTGCGGGCCAGTGCCGGGAACCTGCTCTAGCGGGACACCTAACTCGCGCGCCAATTTGCGCACAGCGGGGCCCGCGTAAACCGAATCGCCATCGCCCACATTGGCGCGAGCGGCCACGGTTACTTTGCTCGCAGTCTGTTCCGGTGTCTGCGATGCAGGTTCCTGCGCGGTACCACTGTCCTGCGGCGATGAAATCGGCTCCGGCGTTCGACCCTTTGATTGCTTAGCTCCCAGATCGTCCTCGCGCGGCGATTTTCCATCCGCCGCTTGACTGTCTAAATCGTCATTCGCGCTGTCATTCGCAGGCTCGCTAGGCGCCTCCTCACCGGCAACTTCCACGGCAATGATGGGCGCACCTTCTGACAGCGCATCGCCCTCGGCGACCAGTAACTCCACCACTTTGCCTGCGCAGGTAGAGGGTATCTCCATCGATGCTTTATCAGACTCCAAAACAATGAGACTTTGATCAACCGTGATGGTGTCGCCAACTGCGACCAGGAGTTCGATGACTTCGGCACCTTCGGCCCCACCGATATCGGGTACTGGCACTTTCTCTATGGCCATTTTCGCTCCTTTCTTTTTTCGGATATTCCCAGCATCTCCTCAACCCTCTGTGCCTAATGGGCTAGCTGCGAAACGGCTCGGCTTTGTCCTGGTTAATTCCCAGCTCGGTAATGGCATTTGTCACCACATTGTTCTCGATCTGGCCCTCATCGGCCAGCGCGCGCAAAGCCGCGAGCACCACGAACTCGCGGCTCACTTCAAAAAAAGCACGCAGGCGTGAGCGCGTATCTGAACGCCCAAAGCCGTCGGTACCTAACACCGTGTACGCACTGGGAACAAACTCACGAATTTGATCGGCGTATAATTTAATGTAATCCGTGGTAGCAATGACGGGGCCCGGTGCATTCTCGAGCAACTGTGTCACATACGGCACGCGCGGCTTGTCGTCGGGGTGAAGTAAGTTCCAACGTTGTACTGCCTTGCCCTCACGCTGCAATTCGTTAACGCTGGTCAAACTCCAAACATCCACTGCCACGTGATATTTGGTAGCAAGAATCTCGGCCGCTGCTTCAACTTCGCGCAAAATAGTGCCGCCGCCAAGTAACTGGACGTGTAGCTTTGGCGCCTTCTGTTTTTGGCCAGAAGCTGAGACAGTGCGCAATCGGTACATCCCGCGAATAATGCCCTCTTCCGCACCCTGGGGCATGGCGGGTTGTTCATAATTCTCGTTCATCGTCGTGATGTAGTAGAACTTGTTTTCCCCGCGTTCGAACATACGCTCCAAACCATCTTGCAGAATCACCGCGAGCTCATAGGCATACGCCGGGTCGTAGCTCACGCAATTGGGAACTGTGCTGGCAAGAATATGGCTGTGGCCATCCTGGTGCTGCAAACCTTCGCCATTGAGCGTCGTACGGCCTGCCGTCGCGCCAATTAAAAAGCCCCGCGCCTGACTATCACCCGCTGCCCAGGCCAAGTCACCGATACGCTGAAAGCCAAACATGGAGTAAAAAATATAAAACGGCACCATAGGGTAAGCGCTGGTGCTGTAGGAGGTGGCAGCCGCCATCCAAGCGGAAAATGCGCCCGCCTCGTTTATGCCCTCCTCCAAGATCTGCCCCTTGATATCTTCCTTGTAGTACATGATCTCGTCGGCATCGTGCGGTGTATAGCGCTGCCCGACGGAGGAATAAATTCCCAGCTGACGAAACATGCCCTCCATGCCAAAGGTGCGCGCTTCGTCTGGCACGATGGGCACGACGCGCTCACCTATCACGTCGTCTTTCACCAGACTGGATAACATGCGCACGAATGCCATGGTGGTCGACAACCTGCGCTTGCCGCTGCTCTTTAAATGATTGCCGAAGGCGGTCAACGGTGGCGTCTCTAGCGGCGGCAGTTGCGCCCGGCGCGCGGGAATGAGGCCGCCAAGTTGTTCGCGCCGCTCCATCATGTAGCGCATCTCCGGACTATCGGCGGGGGGCTTATAGTAGGGAACGCTCTCCAACTCACGATCATTAATGGGAATTCCGAAGCGATCGCGAAACGCTTTGAGGCTGTCGACATCCAACTTTTTTAGTGAATGCGTTTCGTTATTGGCCTGGCCCTCTTCACCCATCCCATAGCCTTTCACGGTCATCGCCAAGATTACCGTGGGTCGCTTGGTCTCTTCCACAGCGGCGGCGTAGGCGGCATACACTTTGTACGGATCGTGACCGCCGCGATTGAGGTACATGATTTCTTCATCGGAAAGGTCTGCAACCAATTCCAATAACTCAGGGTACTTACCAAAAAAATGTTTGCGAGTGTACGCGCCACCGTTGTGCTTGTAGTTTTGCAACTCTCCGTCACACACTTCGTCCATGCGCTGTTGCAGTAGTCCGGTTTTATCTTTTTCTAGCAGCGGATCCCACTTGCGACCCCAAATGACTTTGATGACATTCCATCCCGCGCCGCGAAAGACACCTTCTAATTCCTGAATGATTTTGCCATTGCCGCGCACCGGCCCATCCAGGCGCTGCAAATTACAATTCACCACAAAAATTAAATTTCCCAGGCCTTCGCGCCCAGCGAGTGAAATGGCGCCCAGAGATTCCGGCTCATCGCACTCGCCGTCACCGAGAAAACACCAGACGTTGCGGTCGCGGTGCTCGAGCAACCCACGATCTTCTTGATACTGCATGACACGAGCCTGGTAGATCGCCTGTATCGGGCCGAGCCCCATAGACACTGTCGGAAACTGCCAGTAGTCCGCCATTAACCACGGGTGCGGGTAAGACGACAACCCGCCCCCATCGACCTCGCGGCGGAAGTTATCGAGTTGCGCTTCACTTAACCGCCCCTCCAGAAAAGAACGCGCGTACATACCCGGCGCGCTGTGCCCCTGATAAAACACTAAATCACCGGGGTGCCCGCCTTCGGTGCCGCGAAAGAAATAGTTAAACCCGACATCATAAAGCGTCGCACTGGAGGAAAACGTGGAGATGTGGCCGCCGAGCCCTTCATCATTGTCATTCGCGCGCATCACCATGGCCAGCGCATTCCAGCGTGTGAGCGAGCGGATGCGCCGCTCCATAAATACATCGCCCGGCATAGTCTTTTCTTCGGTCGGGTCGATGGTATTGATAAACGGCGTAGTGATGGCGGCAGGCAAGCGCAATCGACATTCGGTGGCATGTTTTGATAGCTCACCGAGCAGAAAGGCGGCTCGCTCTTCGCCAGCATGATGTACAACGGCGTCCAGGGCCTGCAACCACTCTCGGGTTTCTTCCGGGTTACTGTCTTCCTGCATGAGTCGCTTACTCCACCAAGTTTTTGCCGTGATCTAGCGTCGTTCTAGAGAAGTTCTAGAGAAGTTCTAGAGTGGTTCTAGCATTGGTCTAGCACTGCTCTAGCGCACTGACTCCCTGGTCAGCTCGGGTGGAGAATGTTGCACCGCGCACCGGGGCACACTAGGGCAGAACCCCCGAGTTGACAGTCTCATAAGTTCTATTTTAGAACTATCTATATTTCGCGCACTCGCAGAGAGTTTCCAACTTTAAAACCCGCCTATTACCCATAAAACTGGGCGCCAAAGACAAATTATTTCGGTTGAAAGTGTAACCTGAGCCAAGGCGTAATGCTATGTGGTATTTACCATATCCCTGTAAGTTCCATTATAGACTCTACACTTTTGAAGTGATGCAACGTCATCCAAGTAAAAGGACAGGCACCACAAGTAAGCAAGTAAAAGGACAGGCACGAGGAGACAAGTCTAAGCAGCACAAGTCAGGACAGGCATGGAAGTGGTATCGGGACAGGCATGTGGGAGAGGGGAAAGCACAAACTCTCCCCACCCTACAAAGTCAGTCGCGTAACGGCGTGTGGTAACGGCGCTCACGGAGCCGTCTAACCGTACCAACTGCCTCCGCTAGGGCAACTGATACACCGTATGATCGGCTTTCAACTCAGTGGCGTTACGATAAACCGTGTGCTTACCACCGGGAAACTTGCCACGACTGCCTGGGCTCACCACCTGTAGCGAGTGGCGCTGCTGCCGAAATACTGCTTCGAAGTAGTCGCGCCAGTCATTCATGGACAGCGCTCGCACTTGTTCGGCCAGGTGTTCGCGCGCAGAGAAATCCAACTGCTTGCGGGCGATCGCACGCCAGTAGTACTGCGCGCGTTCGCTCAAGTTTTTGTCGGGCCGCAAAATATCGCTGAGCAGCGCCTCCCTGTGCCGTTCAAACTGCGCGGCATCTAGGGTCGACAGCACCCCGCGCATAAAGGTTTCCATGGACTCAGCCAGGGCATTCGCATCCGCCACGGGGGATTGAATCAACAGAACGAGACCGGGAATATCGTGTTTGGGCCAGTAAAACGCACTGACCACATAACCCAATTGCTGCTCGGTGCGCAGTTGCTGAAAGAAACCGGACTTGATGATCTGGCCGGTCAGTGCCGCTGCCGCCTTGTCTTTCCAGTCGCGCTCGCGTGCCTGTAAATACCAACCGAGCACCGCATCATCGTGAGGAATATTGACACGGTACTGGGCTTCTTCACCCGGGCGCAATCGCAACACCCGCAGCGGTGCAATTGCCGTCGCCGACCCCGCCGGCAAAACACTTGCCAACGCATCCGACAGTGCTTGCACAGCCTTTTTCTCGTAATTGCCGTAAACCAGTGCTTCAATCTGTGCGCTGGCGAGAAACCGTTGTGCAAAATCGCGCACAGCAGCGAGATCTACCGACTGCAAGACTTCCACTCGCGCCTGCTCGCCCCAGTACCCGTATAGCAGCGCCTCGTTAAGATCATCGATCAGTTGGCTGCTCGGCCGTTTGGCCACGGAATTTTGCAGATTACGAATCATGTCTTTGCGAATGTTGGCAAAGCGCTCCGGGTCGAGCTCCGGTTTCTGAACCACCTGCAGCAAGCGCTGCAACAATAACGCCTGTTTATCGTTGTAGCCGTTGACATTCAGAGTGATGCCACGCGCGTGCTGGTAAAAACCAAACGTCAACCCAGCGATATGAGCTGGGTAAGCAAACTCGTTGACCTGGTCCATAACCAGGGCAGCATACAAGTCACCGAGCACCTTCTCGCGCACAGTGGCGTTAACCATAGGTGCACGAAAATTCACATAGGTGGAACCTTTGGGTACGCGAAATTCGTCATCTTGCTGAAACCAGATGGATTGGCGATCCTCGCTCAACGCTAGTTCCGGTACGGTTGGAACTGGCTCGCGCAAGGCGACCAAATCCGTATTTTCAGCGAGAAATTCGTTGGGTGCGGGTAACTTCAAAGCGCCGAGTGCTGGGTCGTGTGCTGCAATTCGCAGCGCATCCGTCGCCAGTGGCCGCACGGCATAGGGCACCTGGTAATACTTGGAAACACGATCAGTGGTGACGGACTGATCGTTGAGAACCACCAACGCGTTGTCGGGGGTTAGACGCGAGTAAATATCTTGCACCCGCGCCTCGTCGTATTTATCCATGCGATAGGGGCCACGCAACACATCGCGCATAGCATACCGATGCATACCACTAGCCAAAGCGCTGACATAGCCCATGGGGCTGCTTTGCTCGCGAAAACGAAAGCCCAAGTCAGCTATCATCGCTTGTTCCTCATAGTACCAACGCAGGGGTCCAGCAGTGCGCAGCATATCCAGGTACGCGAACAACAATTGCTGGACGCGCTGGACCTGTGCCACACCTTTCTCGGTGAGCGCGATGTTCACACTAAAAACTTCACCACCGCGCCAACTCAGACCCGTGCCGGCACTGAGACCTTCCGCCAACCCCTCCGCCTTGAGCTGCGAAAGCAAGCTGCCCTCACCCTCGTGCCCAACTAAGCTACCCACATAGGCCACCACCTTGGTGCGATAGTCTGTGCGGTACTCAGGTATGGGAAATGACACATCTAACTCGCGCGCTGTCGCCAGCGGTTTGACATCTACACGTAACGGCAGAGACTGCTCGGCAAACAGCGGCGCGTCGATCACCGATGGTTGCACATTGTGATTGGGTACTTCACTGAATAGCGGCTCTACGATGGCTTGCAGTTCATCAAGCGATTCTGAACCCAGCACAACTAAGCGCATCATATTGGCCGAATAGTGCTGCACGTAAAAGTTCAACAACTCATCGCGAATGCTGGACCCAGGTCTATCCGCCAGGGACTCCAAATCGCCCACCGTAAATTGGCTGAAGGGGTGCTCGGGGTTCATCAGCTCCTGGAAGACATCCAAATCGCGACGCGGATCGCTTTTTAAACCCATTTGGTATTCCGCCTCGACGGCGTTCTTCTCCCGCTCTACGTACTGCGCGTCGAAGCGCGGCGCGATGAAGAACTGAGCGAAACGATCGAGGGCCGCGTGCAGATGCGGTGGATTGATGTCGAAAAAATAGTTCGTGTTCTCGAGGCTGGTATAGGCGTTGCGGTTACCCCCGTGTTCGGTGATAAATTCTTCGTACTCCGCCGCGTTGGGGTACTTGTCAGTTCCCAAGAACAACATGTGCTCTAAAAAATGCGCCAGTCCGGCGCGACCTTTGGGGTTATCGCCACTGCCCACCAGGACATCCAGTGACGCGGCGGCTTTGGGTGTATCGGGATCAGAAATCAACAACACATGCATGCCGTTGTTCAACTGCAGCAGCCGATAGCTGTAATCATCGTTGGGGCTTTGTACCGGCTGTAAAACACGCTCGCCGGGAGCAGTGGCGCAGGCACCCAAAAAACTCAACAAACTGAAGACGACCATCAATAAGGCAAATTGGCCGAGTCGCGAAGGCCGGCGTGACATCGATAATTTCATTGAAAATCCTAACGAGTGAGTGTCTATTGTGGCGGCGCCTGGGCGGCCTCTTGTGGTTCCTGTGGTTTCGGCCAGGCATCGATGATGGCTTTGATGAGCGTCGCAAGTGGAATGGCGAAAAACACGCCCCACACACCCCAGATGCCACCAAAAAACAACACAGCCAGCACAATAGCCACCGGGTGCAAGTTGACCGCTTCGGAAAACAGCAAAGGTACGAGGACATTGCCATCTAGCACTTGAATCACCACATAGACCGCAACCATCGTATAAAATTCATTGCCCATCCCCCACTGGAAAAAGCCAACGAGGACAACGGGGAAGGTGACCAGCGCGGCACCGATGTACGGCACGATGACCGAGATACCCACCAGTAACGCGAGTAGCTCCGCATAGTTCATACCCAGCCAAGTAAATGCAAAATAAGTCACGGAGCCGACGATCACCATTTCCAACACCTTGCCACGCGCATAGTTGGCAAACTGTTGGTTCATCTCTGCCCAAATGCGACTGAGCAAGGGGCGATTTTCCGGTAAAAAACCCGCGAGCCAATCCATGATTTCGTCTCGATCCTTGAGAAAGAAGAACACCAGCAGCGGAATGAGGATCATATACACCAGCACAGTAAAAATGCCGGGGATATACGCCAGCGTGCGGCCGACGACTTTTTGACCGACACCGGCGAGCTCCGTTTGGGCCATACCGACAATTTTACCAACTTGCTCTTTGCTAAATATCTCGGGGTAGCGCTCCGGCAGAACTCCCAAAAAATTCTGCACCTGATCTAACATACGTGGAGCCTCGCCGATGAGGCTCACCAGTTGTTGCCAGACTAGGGGCAGCAGACCCAGAGTGATCCCAAAAAAGAAACCGGCAAAGACGAGAAAAGCAACTGCGACACCGAGCCATTGGGGGAGCCCGTAATCTTGCATTCTGAGAGAGAGGCCCTGTGCCAAATAAGCTAGGACGATCGCGGCCAATAGCGGCGCGAGCACATCGCCAATCGTCATTAGCAAGACAACGCCGATCGTGAGCAGCACCAACAGCAGAACTGACTCTTCCTCGAATAGGTAGCGTCGATACCACTTGTTAAAGATCTCAAGCATGCAGGTTCCACTTTTGCTTAACAGTGCAAAAGTCTATAACAGCTGGGCCCTCAGTTGGAAAATAATAACCTCGATATGCAGCCTTTTTGTGCGCAGTACTACTTCGCTAACCATGCCCGGAACCACTCGCCTGCATCAACACCCAGATTCACCACACAGGCTCAGACCCGACGATGGGGCTACAACTAAACTTTGCGTAGAAGGTGAACAAATACTCCATCGACCTCGTCACTCGATAACAGCTCGTTGCCAGATTGTTCGGCAAACACATGAAAATCGCGGACCGACGCGCTGTCGGTTGCCAGAACCCGCAGCTGCTCCCCACTGGTCAAGGAATTCAGCGCACGCTTGGCCAACAACAACGGCATTGGGCACGCCTGTCCTCGCGCATCGACCTCCACCCAATTTCCCTCTGCCATTCAGTTACCCGCCCAGCCGGTCAGCTCGTTGAGATTCTATTTCGCCATCGACCGAAAAATCTACTCGGCCAACGCTTCACCGCAGTGATTGCGCAGCCGGTTCACTCAGCCCCTCTTATACAGTAAAGAGCGCAAGAAACGAAAGAACTAGGCCCCTCGGCTATCGGCCCATAAAAAAACAGCGCCATTTATGGACTAGACTTTGTGGTGCCGATGAGCGGCAGGATAACCGCACAACGGCTGAACTTTGTTGCACAGCGCCAATCCAACTTATTCAACGGAAAACGCTACCAATTGGATTTCTTGGTTTTTCTGCGCAAAAGTCATGCCGATGGGGGCCGCGCCTACAGTACAATGTATGACCTCAACCACAACCCAGTACCTATAAATCACCGTGCTTAAATCACACGCCTCCAGAGCGCTCGCGCGAGGTATGACACTACTCATTCTGCTGTCGTCGTTTTTTGCAAGTGGCACGTTGGCAAATACCGAGCAATTAAAATTGCCACGGCTAGGGGAGGCAGGCGGCAGCTTATTTTCGGCTGAATTCGAACATCAGCTCGGCCGCGCCTGGTTGCGAGCGTTTCGCTCACAGGTACGCACCGTGGATGACCCGCTACTCTTTGACTACCTTGAAGACCTTATTTACAGCCTGGTAACCCACAGTCAGCTCGAAGACCGCCGCCTTGAACTGGTCGTTGTCGACAACCCCACCATCAATGCCTTCGCAGTTCCCGGCGGCGTGATTGGCGTGCACAACGGCCTATTCTTGTGGGCCCAAAGTGAGGATGAGCTGGCAACCGTTTTGGCTCACGAAATCGCGCACTTAAGTCAGCGTCATTTCTCGCGCGGTGTAGAGTTCCAGAAAAGACAAACGCCGCTGACTCTGGCCGCCATGCTGGCGAGTTTTGTCCTCCTTGCCACTGCCGGCGGCGATGCGGGAAAAGCTGCTCTCAAGGCCACCCAGGCAGCGGCCCAGGATTCCGCCCTGCGTTACAGCCGTGGCAACGAGCAGGAAGCGGACCGCGTGGGCATGCAAACGCTGGTTGATGCGGGCATGGATCCACACGCAGTGCCAGCGATGTTTGAACGTATGTTGCAGGCCACGCGTTACGCGCGCGGTGACCATGTTCCCGAGTTTCTGCGCTCTCACCCACTGTCGGAAAACCGCATTGCGGATACCCGCAACCGCGCGCGGCAGTACCCGCGCAAAATTCATCAGCCCAATTTAAGTTACCATTTGATGCGGGCTCGTGTCGCCGTGCAACTCGCGGCGACACCCGAAGAGGCTGTCGCATCCTTTCGGGGTGAGTTGGATGGCACTCCACGCTCTGCAGAGGCTGCAAATTACGGATTAGTATTGGCGTTGACTGCCGCCGGTCGCCCCGATGTGGCGAGGGAAAAATTGCGCCCATTGCTAGAGAGCAACCCCGATCGTATTGAATATATTTTGGCGGATGCCGAAATTGACATGGTAAAAAACAACCCAGCGGCGGCGGCTAAAAAGCTCGCGGCACAATTGCGCACGACACCGGACAATCACCCACTGGCCATGACCTACGCCACAGCGCTCATGAAAAACCAGCAGCCACATATTGCCGAGGAAGTGTTGATTGCACAGAGCAAAGTGCAGCCAAATGACCCAGGCCTGTGGTATTTACTGGCGGAAGTTCAAGGACTATCGGGCAACATTCCTGGGCTGCACCAATCGCGCGCAGAATATTTTATGCTCAACGGCAACCTCGATGCCGCGCAGAAACAGCTAGACTATGGGCTAAAACTCACCAGCGGAGATTTCCACCAGCAAGCCACTATCAGGCAGCGGCTGCGCGACCTGGCACAACTGCGCGAGACGATGCAAGAGTTGTAACAAGAGTCGGTACCTTTAAGGCGCGATTGCAATCACGCTCAGGCGTTACCGATCACTTCAACACGCAATTCTTTGGCGAAATCGAGCATGCGACGCAGCGGCACCATGGCGCGCTCACCAAGTTCAGGGTCGACAAAAATTTCATTGTCATCGCGATCAAACGTCGCTGCCAATGCCTCTAGATCGTTCATGGCCATCCACGGACAATTGGCGCAGCTGCGGCAGGTCGCCCCTTCGCCCGCAGTGGGGGCAATAATAAACTCTTTGTCCGGTGCCTCTTGCTGCATCTTGTAGAAGATGCCCTGGTCAGTAGCGACGATAAACTGCTGATTTTCCATTTCACAGGCAGCGCGAATGATCTGCGTTGTCGAGCCCACGCGGTCGGCCAATTCCAATACTGATTCGGGCGATTCCGGGTGCACTAACACCGCAGCGTCCGGATAGACGCGTTTTAGATCAGCAACACCGCGCGCCTTGAACTCTTCGTGCACAATGCACGCGCCGTCCCACATGATGATGTCCGCGCCGGTTTCCCTGCGCACATAGTTGCCCAGATGCTGATCTGGCGCCCAAAGGATCTTCTCGCCCTGCTCCGCCAAGTGCTCAGCGACACTTAAGGCAATGCTCGACGTCACCACCCAATCCGCCCGCGCCTTCACCGCTGCAGAGGTGTTGGCATAGACCACCACGGTGCGATCGGGGTGCTCATCGCAAAAGGCCGAGAACTCTTCGATGGGGCACCCGAGATCTAATGAGCAGGTCGCCTCCAAGGTCGGCATCAATACGCGTTTTTCCGGGGTGAGGATTTTGGCAGTTTCCCCCATGAATCTTACGCCGGCGACGATCAGCGTGTCCGCCGGATGTTCGTTGCCAAAGCGCGCCATCTCCAGTGAATCGGACACACAACCGCCAGTTTCTTCCGCCAGAGCTTGAATCGCCGGGGCGGTGTAGTAGTGCGCAACAATCACCGCATTCTCGCGCTCTAGGCGCGCTGCGATTTCATCTTTCAGCGCGTGCTCCTGCGCAGGAGTCAACTGTTTTTGCTCAGCGCTATCCAGGTGCGTTTGCACCTGCTCGCGGATAGTGGCCAATTTATCGGCTGCCAGGCTCATAGCGTCCTCTATTATACGCCGCGTCACCGAGGGCGGGCTTCACCCAATTGTGCGGCTAACACGTGGCGGATCGGCGGAAAAATCGGGCCACAGTTTAGCACACATTGGCAGTGGCTAAGTTGTGCTCTATGATGTTGCGCCGAAGATCGTCTTCTCTGCGCGCCGCTAACCGCCAAGTTATGTGCGCCGATAACCGCACTGAACGGAGACTACCCAGATGGTTGAATACGACTACGTAAAAACGCGCCGCGAAGATGTGCGTGCCTTCAAAGACGAACAGATGCCAATGGCGAAATTTGTCTTGCGCTGGGCTACGCGCCTACAGGTCGCGGTCTTCCGCGCCAGCAACGGGCGCATAATGAATAAGTTCATCGGTGGTTACCCGGTTTGCGTCGTCACCACACGCGGCGCCAAAACCGGCAAGGTACGCCGCATCGCGTTGATTCACCTCCCCCATGGCGACAACAAACTGCTAGTCGCCTCTCAAGGTGGCATGAATACAAACCCCTTTTGGTATTACAATATTGTCGCCCACCCAGAAATTGACATCATGGTTGACGGTGAAGAGCGACGCTACCGCGCGCGGCGCGTGAGCGAAGATGAGAAAGCCGCACTCTGGCCGCACCTCCTCTCCCTCTACCCAGATTTTGACGAGTATCAGGCACGCACAGATCGCAACATTCCTGTGTTCAGCTGCGAACCTATCGGCTAGCGGCTGTTGGAGCCCTCGGCGACTCTAATCGTTAGCGCTCAGGTTCTAATTAAGATTCGTCAACGGCTAGCCGGGTGCCGTGTACCAAATCGGGGAACTCCAGGCACGCTCTTGAATCACGGGGTCGAAAAACGGCTCCGTACAATGGGCGGGGCGGTCGCTCGAGGGAATTTCTAAACACTGGCGCGCAGAGTAGCGGCAGCTCGGGTTCTCCACTGCGCGCAGGTAGTACACGGCTGAAATGGCCGTGTCGAACTCCGGATCCGACCAGACGGCACATAATTGACCAAATCCCGCGCCCTGAGGCTCGCAGGTTGTCATATCGACGCTGGCGCCGTTGTCGCTATCGCCCGCCACCTCGAACACGCGCTGATGAATTTGGCCCTCCGCATCGGCCCAGCCCTTAATCACTTGCAGGCGCTGCAGCGGCACGCCGGGAAACGCGCTACTACCTGCATCCGCCTTAGCACTCACTAAGAAACGCAGCTCGGTGGTTGCTGCGGGTGCGGCTGGCAAGTCGGCACCCATCGGAACCCCCTGAGCGTAGGCTGCTTCCAGCATGTCGTTGCGGCCACAGAGATCCTTATCAAGATGCCAGCCGGCAAAAAATCGCGGTGTAATGCGCGGTCCACTCGTGCCAAAAACTTCTCTGCGCTGCATGGCATCGAAAATAGCATCGCGGGAGTTCTCTTTCGCCCACACGCCGATCAAACCACCGGGGTTATTGCTCGCATTACCCGGAATTTCGGCCTCGAACTGTACGCGCTGCACCGCCGTGGCATCGCCGTTGCCCAGGTGGCCGGGGAAATTGGCCTCCTGCACGCCGCCAGCGATGGCATTGTGCGTATCGGTACTCGCCGTAATGCCAAACTTAAAGGGATTTACGCCCATCTCGCGCTGCTCAATCAGCCCCTGCGCCAACGCATAGCGCACATAGCTCTTGCGATCGAGACAATTCGGCCCCAGGTGCGGCAGCCAGTCTGCCAATGGGCCTTGATAGCACTGCTCGACCACCTCATCCTCGTCCACAGTCTGGCGAAACACTTGGTTTTCGTACTTCTCGAAATTGCACAACTCATCGACGCTGCCAAGCACGCCCTCAACGCCATTGCGGCACTCGGAATCGCCCTTGTGCTGCATGATCTCTACCACAGGTTCCATTTTCTGTCGCAGCGCCGCGCGCGCGGCGCGCTCTTTGGTTGAGGGCGCACCCGGGTAATCGACGGCGAACATACGGCCGTTGCTGATGTTGGAATTGTGCGGAATGGCCAACACATCACAGCCGCTATCACTGTCGATGCACTGCTCTTTCAGAATGCGCCACAAGTCCCACTCACGCTGCACATCGATGTAGGAAATCGGCCGCTGCACAACCGCTGAATTGCGGAAAATAACATTGCGATGCAAGTTTGAGCCCAAGCGAAAAGAGCTGTACTCGTAGGCGATGAAGGTCGTGCGTTCACAGTTGGACGTCATGTCATTCCACCGTTGCGCAGCATCGATATTCTGCTGCCAGGTTTGTTCAGACCGCGCGGCACACTCCGCACCATCGTCGCCGCACACGGCGGCATCGCGCGCAGAAAATGGTGACATGATCTGCTTAATCAGCGCCGGTGCGCGCCCCTCACCCGAGCGCATCACCACGCAAAACTTGCTGTCATAGCCCGCCGAATCCGAATCAAAACAAATCGATTGTTCGCCGAGAAACTCGGCGTGGTCGGTGACGCCGGCAAAGTCTAATGGGCGATCGATGGAGACGGTGCGCGCAGTGAAGTCATCGCCAAGGGGGAGGCGCAGCGACCCGCCAAAGGCGTAGCGGTAGGCATCGTCCGGTGTCGCCCGCACGTCAAAGTTCCAAGCGTCATTGGAGAGCGACGTGTGGATATGCAAATCGCCAAATAGCGCCTGCCGAGTCGGAACGCTCTGAACGCATGGTGCTGGGGTGAGCTGGCCAAATTCACGCGCCGCATAGACGCTCTCCGGCGGCGGGTCGAGTCGATTACACGAACTCAGGCCCAAAGCGAACAGCGCTAAGCATAGCGCCACCGCGCGATGGTGGGCGCGACTCCCGATTGCCCTCTTTATCGGGCTAAATTCCGCAGCAACCTTTCCAGTTTTTCTCATCTACACCTCGCTTCGTACTTCGCCCCTGATCTAAGCAACCAGAACCCTTAGAGCGCTAGAGTAACGGCACCTGACCACACCACAATGACGCCGCGGGCCAGTTTCCATTTACCCTTGGACTCCGGCTCAGTTTTAAAACCGATATCGCCTGCCTCAAAAGCGCCAATGTTCGCTACGCGCACGAGCTCCGCATCTCATCTGGGCCAAACTCACGAGATTGGTAATTTTCAGTAAACAATTACTAGAACTTCTTTAACTTCTTCCGTATAACTCCATGTAATCAAAAGAATAACTTTATTCACTAACCCTGAGATTTAGGCGCGCTAAGGCGCTGTTTAAACAGGGAGATAAAGAGCGCCGCCCGCAGGAATCGGTCAGGCACCCAGGACGTCTGAGTGGAACAGCACACGATACTCATCATCTCCGAAGATAGAGCAGACCACCTGGTTCTGTCTGCCTGTTTGGAGCGCGCCCTGCCACAGCGTTTTTACCTCACGACTTCCGAGTCGATGGAGCGGCCCTTAGATGCCCTCCTCGACCCCATGATCGACGTCGTGATTATGGCTCACGGACCGCAAACCGAGTATCTGCTGCGCCTGGCGAGCAAACACGAATCTGCTCCACCGATAATTTTACTGGTGGATGAAGAGGAACCGGCGCTCATCGAGCAGTTGCGCGAACTCGGCGCGCGGGATTACCTCGTACGCGGCCACCTCTACGATGAACTGGTGCACCGAGTGCTGGACTACAGCATCGCGCTCAAGCAGGCGAACGACAAAATTCTACAACTGTCGAACCGCGACCCACTGACCGGGGCGCTGAATCGCGTGGGTTTTCGCGCTCACCTGGAACGCGCCATGGGCCGTTCAGAGCGCTACGGTTTCAACACCGCGCTGCTCTACATCAACATCGATCAGTTCGCCAATATCAACGATCACTATGGCGAGGCAGACGGCGATATCATGATCAAATCGATTTCGCGCCGTCTCATTAACAAAATGCGCAGCTCAGACAGCATCGCCCGCCTGGGCGGAGATGAGTTCGCGGTGGTATTGGAGGATGTAAATTCGATAGTAGATGTGGAACAGATCGGCGCGAAGATGTTGAAGTCGATCTCCACGCCCATGATTCTCAGCGATCAGCAGGTCGCCGTAGAGGCGAGTATCGGCGCCGCCGTGTACCCAGAAGATGGCAAAGACTTTTCCGACATCGTGGAACACGCCAGAGGTGCCATGCAGCAGGCCAAGAGCGTCGGCGGCGGGCACTTTATCCGCTACTCAGAGAAACTCACCTTCGATATCGCCGGCAACAATTCTCTCGCCGCGGAGCTGCGCACCGCGGTGCGTAAAAATCAATTTGAGCTGCACTATCAACCGCGCATCGATTTGGCCAGCGGCCACTTAGTGGGACTGGAAGCACTGTTACGCTGGAACCATCCTGAGCGTGGCCTGGTCGCACCCGGCGAGTTTCTGGCGGCGTGCGAGGACATGGGCCTGATGAAAACTATCGGTTACCAGGTCATTCAGCACGCGTGCAATGCACAGGTTTGGCTCAACGACCAGCGCTTACCCAACGTCGACGTGGCGGTCAACATCTCGTTTTCACAGATTCAGGATGACCGCTTCGTCGATATCGTCAAAGACATTATCAACCGCAGCGGCGCCGATGCCACGCGCATCGAGTTGGAACTCACCGAATCGACGATTCTCAAGAGCCCCGGGGGCATCAAAGCGCGCATGGATGAGCTGCGCGAACTCGGCTTGTCCTTCTCGCTCGATGATTTTGGCACCGGCTTCTCACAGCTCACACATCTCACGGAGCTACCCATTTCAGCGCTGAAAATCGACGCCTGCTTTGTGCGCGATCTACCCCACAACGAGCATCAAGAGGCGGTATGCACCATGATTATCGAGATGGGGCGTCGGTTGGGCATGTTGGTGGTCGCCGAAGGCGCTGAAACTTACGAGCAGATCGAGTTTTTGCGCGAGCACAACTGCCAGCAGGTTCAGGGCTTTTACTACAGCCCCGCCATTCCGCTGCAGCAACTACCGCGCTTCGTGCAGGACTTGCGTCAGAAGCGCCACGGCCGGTTGCTGTCCTAGCCCGCATCTTCGATTAAACCCGCAAGTCATGCACTTCCAGCCGCTAAATCTCAGAGCGTCCATCAATGGGCAACCCGGTTGCGTCCCGCCTTCTTCGCCCGATACAATTTCTGGTCGGCCGCAGCTATCACCGCTTCAGGATCGGGATTGTTGGGGGAGCGCTCGGCAACACCGGCACTAACCGTGAGCGACACCTGGTTACCACGTAATCGCGTTGCACCGCGCCGGGCCGACCCATCGCGCTTACGCACCGGCCGTAAATTCTTATCGCGCAACGACATGCGATAGTCAGCGATTTCCTGGCGCACGCGCTCCAGTGGTTCCAGGCACTGCTCTAATTCGCGGCGCGGGAACACAATACAAAACTCCTCTCCACCATAGCGATAGGCAGTTCCGCCGCCGCCGACGCGGCGGATTCTCGAAGCCACGAGACGCAACACTTCATCACCCACATCGTGGCCGTGGGTATCGTTAAAGCGCTTGAAATGGTCCACGTCCATCATGGCAATGCTGTAGGTAGTACCCAGTGTTTTCAGGCGCTCATTGAGCGCACGACGGCCTGGAAGACCGGTCAATTCATCGCGGTAGGCCATGGCGTGCGAGCTGCGCAGCAAACTCCAAACCATCGCCAAGCCCGCAGCGCTACACATCACCACAGACACATGTTCCAAGTGGAGCAGCGCGAGTGCCAGGTACAACGCGATGAAAGGTGCAAGTATCGCCACCTCAGTGTCGTCGTTGCGCGAACATAGCAACCCCAAGCCCACGAGGGTAACAAAGGCCACCAATACGGAAACACCAAAGGATAACACGTAACCGTCTAAGAGGCGCGGCGCGTAGTAATTGCGCGATGTTGCATTAACTTCGGGTAACCACGGGCCCAGTTGCACACAGATCAACGCCAACATGATGAACGCGAGCGCAAACACAAACCCGTGCAGGTTCCAGATCCCGTTTTCGGGCAACAAGAGCAAGTAAAAACACAGCACTGGCAGCGCAAGAGAAATCGAAAGATACGCGTACCAAGCGGAGGGCTCAGATAAACTAACCTGCAAATACCGCTGCACCGCCCAATAAAATACGCCTGCACCGAGTGCGGCAAAAAGAATGCGAGAGCGATTAAATTGATACGCCATAAACACGGCGACAAGGCACAACAGATAGGGTAAATAAGCGAGTATTACGCGCGCATCAGCGCCCAGATTATCAATGTAAGATCGACTCAACAATGCCACGCAAATGAACACAGCCGGCAGTACTAATTTGGCTAACGCTGCCAGATAAAATTGCATCGCGTGGACTGTTCTCCCCTCTCAACTAGCTGCTCGAAATACCCCTCGAAACCCTTGGTGCTGGGTTAAGCCAGGACCTCACATTCCGCGCGTTCAAGCTGGCACTCGCGTGGGCAGTTAGCGCCCTCGGCTTGGCCGTGTAAAAAAGTCAATTTTTCAGCTAAAAAACTGCGATACACCTCGCATTGTTCTTATTACGACTAGGCTCAAGGTGCCCGTAATGATAGCCTAGTTGCAAGACAAGTCGTATCGCTAATGATTATTAATGTCTGAGAACACAAATCCTCGGCAGCAGGCGAAAATCCTCGTCTGCGACGACGACCAAAATGTTCGACTTTTGACTCGCCAGTGTCTCGAAGCAGAGGGCATGAGTGTGGTCGAAGCGGCCAATGGTTTAGAGGCCATCGATATGTTCGTGCGCGAGCGCCCGGACCTGGTATTCCTCGACGTCGAGATGCCGGGCATGACCGGGCTCGAAGCTTGCCAACGCATCCGCCAACTTCCCCAGGGTGAACTGATCCCCATCATGATTGTTACCGGCTCGGATGATCGCGCATCCATCGACCAGGGTTTTCGCGCCGGCGCCACACAGTATAAAACCAAGCCGGTGAATTGGACGCTGCTGGGCCGTGACGTCAAATACATGTTGCGAGCCAGCGATGCATTCAACTCCCTGAAACGACAGGAAGACCGCCTGCGCTATCTTGCCTATTACGACCCACTCACCAGCTTGCCGAATCGACGCAATTTTAGTGAGCAGCTGAATCGTATTTTGAAGCGCTGTGCTCATCAACAGTCCTCCGCGGCACTTTTGTTTATCGATCTCGATCACTTCAAACGCATCAATGATTCTATTGGCCATGCACGCGGCGATAGCTTGCTCGTCGAAATAGCCAAACGCCTCACGATGGAGCTGCGTGAAGACGACGCCGTGAATGTCTACTCCAACACAGATGGCGAACCCGAAAACGAGGATGATCCAAACGCCACAGAGATAGCGCGATTAGGTGGCGACGAATTCACTGTGGTGCTCTCCGATGTCGATGCCGCGGAAGATGTCGAAAAAGTCGCACAGCGGATTTTAAAAAGTCTCTCTGAGCCTATCGCTCTGCAATCGCACAACCCGGTTGTTACTCCGAGTATTGGTATTGCACTTTATCCGCAGGATGGGCGCGATCCAGATACACTCGTGCGCAACGCCGATACCGCGATGTATGTCGCCAAGGCTGAGGGCAGGTCCTGCTACCGTTTCTACAATGAAACAATGAATGCCCGGGCCGTTGAGCAGTTAAAAATGGAAGAAGATCTGCGCCACGCGCTAGTTAACGATGAACTGGAGTTGAGATACCAGCCTCAGGTCGATTGCATCAGCGGTGAAGTGGTGAGCATGGAAGCACTGGTGCGCTGGAAGCACCCGATACGCGGCATGGTCTCTCCGGGTGAGTTTATTCCCGTGGCCGAGATTACCGGTCAGATTATCGAGCTCGGCGAATGGGTGATGAAGCAAGTCGGTCGCGATTGCCTCTACTGGGATTCCAAAGGCCTCAAACCGTTTCGCGTGTGCGTGAATATATCGCCCCTACAGTTTTATCAACGGCAGTTACCCAAATGGGTGGCGGGGTTCTTAGACGAATCAGGCTTGCCAGCCAATCGCCTGGAACTTGAACTCACTGAAAGCGCCATTATGACCGACGCGAAAACCAATATCGCCAAACTGAAAGAACTCAAAGCGCTCGGTGTCGATTTGGCCATCGATGACTTCGGTACTGGGTACTCGTCCTTGAGTTACTTGAAACGCTTTCCCATCGATACACTTAAAATTGATCAAAGCTTTGTCGCTGACTTAGACACCCCCGATGGCGCGGCGATCGTCGACGCCATTATCGCCCTGGCGAAGACGCTCAAGATGCGCGTGATTGCTGAGGGTATCGAAAACGAATATCAACTTAGCTACCTCGTTAGTCGCGGCTGCAATTTACTTCAGGGGTTCTATTTCGCTCGCCCTCTATACCCCGAAGATGTCCCAGCCATGCTTTCGGAGAACTTTCTGGCCGCCATCCATCAGTCCCAGCAACGTGAGGCAGTCATCTAACTCGCGCCGATGACTTTGCGCTCATCTATCGCCGGCGTAATTTCACCCATTGCTCTCGCAGCTCTCGTAGCCTGCACAGGAAACGTCGCCCAGCAATACGCAGACCCAAACGAACGACTTACCGTGTTGCTTCAGGGAAGCTCAGCCCAGGACATGGCCGCACTCGTGCAAACAGCCGGCGGCACAGTGACTCACAATCTGCATATCATTAACGCCGTCGGTGCCTATCTCACCCCTGCGCAGTTAGAAAAAACGCTAGCTTCCAAACTCGTCACCCGACATATCGCGGATTTATCCGACCCCAAAGACACCGAAACACCGCCAGAGGAAGACGAAGAAGACTGTCGAGTCCGCGGCCATTTGCAAGCCGATATTGATAGGCAGAGCCTCAGTTGGAAGCTATACAACAAGAAACCTGAAACTGCCTTTTTGGAACGCCTACTCATAGCCTGGCCAGAACAGTTGGGCACGATCGAGGAAATACGCGTCGGCAACTTCGACATAGACCCAAACTGGCATGCGAGCAGGCAAAATCTCTACCAACCCATCCACAAGAAAGAAGCCTACCAAGTCACGCGCATACAACCGCTTAAGCGCCGACAACTGCTAATGGAGTTTACCCGGGAAGCACGCCCACAAATTGCGCTGCAATCACAAATGACAGTCACATTTCAACACGATGGGCAGCGAACAGATCCAAGCCGGTACCAACAGCGCGATTTTCAAATCGAAGCGAATTTTCACGGTGATTGCTTTACCGAATTATTGCCCGCCTACGACAATAATCACGATGACTTTTACTACAACCGCGTGGGCGGCATCGAAACCCTGCATGCGGAGGGAATTACTGGCGAAGGAGTTACCGTTGCCGTTATCGATTCCGGGTTGTGGGAACACCCAAGACTCACACACGATACGCGCGGCAATCCGCGCATACTGGCACGCTACAACGCCATCATCGACAACGAAGGTCACACCCACGACGATGGCGGGCACGGCACACATATGAGCAGCATCATCGCGCACAGCGGGCCCACACTGCGCGATGGCAAAGCCATAAATTCTTTCAAGGGAGTGGCACCCGATGCCAACCTGGTTGTCGTTAAAGTTCTCAACAAAGCGGGGTACGGCCATCTGTTTAGTCTCGTGCGCGCGGTGCAGTGGGTCGTGGACAATCGCGAAGCCTATAACATCCGCGTGCTAAACCTTTCGTTCGCGCAGGACCCACGGTGGCGGTACTGGGAAGACCCGGTCAACCAGGCCGTGATGCGCGCTTGGGCAGCCGGCATCACAGTCGTGGCGGCTGCGGGTAACGAAGGCCCCGAGCCGGGCACCATTGGCTCCCCCGGCAACCTGCCCTACATCATCACCGCCGGAGCCTTGACCGACTCCTGGACCCCCGAAACGCGCAGTGACGACTACATTCCAGATTTTTCTTCTCAAGGCCCGACGCATTCAGGGCACATCAAACCCGACCTCGTCGGCCTAGGTGGGCACATGACCGGGCTAACACCGGCAAGCGCCACACTGGCCATGGCGCAACCCGAAGACGTGTTGCGCACCGGTGAATTTGTATCCAGCGGCTCCTCCCAGGCCAGCGCCTACATTGCGGGAAACATCGCCCTGTTATTACAAATAGAGCCCGATTTGACCCCCGATGACGTGAAATGCAAATTCACCAGCAGTGCCGAGCCGGCCATCAATCGCGACGGTCTTCTCGCCTACAGCCCGTTCCAGCAAGGCTATGGCCAAATCAGCGTGCGCAGGGCTATTACCCTAGGGGAGCGCGGATGCAGCAATGTCGATCTGGATATCCAAGCCGATATAAGCGGACGAGAGCACTTCGAAGGCCCCGCCCTGGTCGATGACAACGGCAAACCCACACTGCCCGGGCTAGCCGTAGCCCCCTTTCCCTCGCAAAGAGGTCTCAGCGAAATCCGAAAATGGGGGCTAAAAGCCCATATCGAACGCCTCAATGGCCTCGAAACCGATCAACTAGGCTATTATAATGGCTATGTTAATTGGTTTAAACTATATTTGGAGGAGAAGGACAGGATAGAAAAACTAGCAATCCCAACCCCTTAAATCCGAAAATTTCATTACCCTAGCCACCACCATTTCACCCCCCGCTAACCCTCCCGGGTCAGCCCCACATCTAGCTTTGAGCCAATTGCTATTTTAGTCTGCGAATCAATCAGTTAGACACGCCCAGCGGCCACCCCTCACGAGCTAGCACACCCCTCCCCGGCCACATACCCCAAAATGGGCATATGTCACACTTTCAAAGCTCATACACAACACGTCTAATAAGGTCAATAGGCATGCATTGATTATGCGAACCCCTTCCGCGAGGGGTGCCAAATTCGAGAATTCGGTCACACGACGTTCCGATGCGGGTGTGACCGAGCGTTGACTAAAGGCAGGTATACACTATGAAAACCAGTAAGTTGATTGGGTGTGTTGGGGTCGTAAGTGGAGCCTTGGTCCTCGCTTCTTCTGTCTCCGCCGAAATCGTCAAGGATGATGCTGGTCATCACAGTACTCTTTTAAGAGTTACTCATGGCATTGCCGCGGAACACTCGCCCTACTCAGTGGACAGCGGCCTAGCTGGCGGTTACCGCTGGGGTCATAAGCAATCAAGCAGCGATAGAGAGCAGATTATTACCCCCTCCTCCTCCAGCCGCTCAACGTCCTCAGGTGGTTACAAGTGGGCCTCGCAGCACAATTTAGGGCAGGCATCCGAAACATCTCTTGCAGGTCAATCCCGCAACAGGTGGCGCGCAGATAGCGAACAATCCCGCAACAGGTGGCGCGCAGACAGCGAACAATCCCGCAACAGGTGGCGCGCAGACAGCGAACAATCCCGCAACAGGTGGCGCGCAGATAGCGAACAATCCCGCAATCGGTGGCGCAGTGAGGCACAACAGACTCGTAATCGTTGGGGGCGGTAGGGTCTTCAAAAAATGACGGGGGGCAGTGCTTTAAACCTCCCCTAGTAAGCCAAACCGAGCAGCGTCTAACGAATGATGCGGCGTCTGATTTATTTCAATTTCAAGTGCACCCTAAGCGTGCTTTGCTCTCCCTAGACTCCCTTCCTCCAAACTAAACTACCATGGTATTGTTTAACCCATGGTACCGTCCATGTATCAGTTGATTGCACAAATCATGCGAACTAGTAATCTGGCTTCCAGTCATGCGACCTAGTACGCAACATCAGTGCGGTTTGAGCATATGCACACTCTCACAAAAATAGTAACGCTATTGCTTATCACATTCTCGCACCATGCGTGGGTACAGACTGAATCTACCAAATCGTCAGTTGAACTTGCTATAAGCAAAGCTTCATTTTCTGATCAACTCTTACAGCAAGCCGTATACGAGGTCTTTCAAGATTCTCAAGGGCGACTCTGGATTCTTTCCCAGGAGGGACTTGGGAAGTACAACGGACATGAACTAGAAAATTATAGGCATACAACAACAAACGCCAATTCACTTCCAGCGAACGTAATCACCCATATTGCCGAGGATTCTTCGAGCACAATATGGCTTTCGACCATGGGAGCGGGGCTTGTCCGATACAACGAAATCTCAAACGACTTTACCGCTTTTTTTGCCAGCGCAAATGATTCCAATACTCCTTTCTCAAATGACATCCACTCTATTTTCACGGACAGTAATGGCATGATCTGGCTGGGTTACAGAGATGGCTTTAGTAGCTTCGATCCACAAACGGAAACATTCAAGCACTTCATAGTTGGATTTTTGCCCGAACTTCCATCAACCGGCCCAATTGTTGGATTCACTGAAACTATAGATGGTGATATTTGGGCAGCCACAGAGAAAGTTGGGTTAATCAGAGTTGAAAGTTCCACAAGAAATATTCATCTATTTCAATCACTATCATCAAGTAATCAAGATATTGCGTTGGGTAAAATCAGAGATATCTCTACCGATAGAAACAACCAGATTTGGATTGCGACGTCGGAAGATGGAGTGGTTGTGTACTCTCCAATAGACGGCGTACTGAAACACTACAAACACAGTGAAGTGGATTTAACCACGATCTCATCGAACCGAATATCGGAAATCCTAGAAGACAATAGCGGCAACATTTGGATCGCATCTTTCGAAGGACTTGATCTATACAAGCCAGAGGTTGAAAAATTCGAGAGATTCAATAGTAGAAATTCACTTTTACCGGAAGATGACATTCTAAATATCTACCAATCTAGAGAGGGGCGATACTGGATTAGTACTTGGTCAGGGCTATACACTGGCATGAAGTCCAAATTTCAAACCTTTAGTGCATCCAAAAGCAATCTTTCCAACAATGTTATAAACGCATTTGCTGAGTCCCCTGATGGATCGCTCTGGATTGCCACTGATGATGGGCTAAATCGCCAAAAAACCCCAGGAGAACCGTACGAATGGATAAATGAGTCAACCAAACCAGCGGTCTCAAGTCCAGTTGTAATGAGTTTACTCGCAGATGGTATAAGATTGTGGATCGGCACATTTCAAGACGGGTTGAATGAGCTAAACCTCAGCGACAACTCTGTGAAAATTTACCGCCATAGCGAATTTGATGTTAACTCTCTAGGTGCGGACGGTGTCACCTCCATTCTCAGACTATCTTCAGGAGAATTACTGATTGGCACCTATGGAGGCGGCTTGAACATCAAAAATTCTCTTCATAGCGGTTTTCGCCGCTTCACGAACAAAGCAGGAGACCCAAATAGCTTGAGCAATAACAATGTTCTCGCACTTTTGGAAGATTCGTTAGGAAATATCTGGGTCGGCACAGAAAACGGCTTGAATAAGTTTAACATCAGTTCTGAAACATTCCAGCGATATCATGCCGATCGTAGTTCAAGCAATAGCTTGTCAAGTAATTTCACGTGGAGTTTCCATGAAGACAATACCCAAAATTTGTGGATCGGAACACAGGGTGCAGGTCTCAACCGATGGTCAGTAGAAGACAGAAAGGAAGATAAACCAAATTTCAAGAAATACTCTGATAATATTTCACTACCTAGTTCAAACGTTTACGGAATACAGAGTGGCCAAGATGGACTGATCTGGGTCTCTCACAATAGGGGAATCACGAGATTTAACCCCAGCACATTAGAATCTACCCACTTTGGAATCAGAGATGGACTACAGTCACTAGAATTTAATTTAGGTGCATCGTTTAAATCAAAAAATGGAACGCTTTTCTTTGGCGGTGTTAATGGCTTTAACTCAATTAAGCCTAATAATATTCAATTACAAAAGTCCCCGCCTCTAGTTGCAATATCCCAAATTAAAGTAATGAACCAAAGAAAAGAGTTCGACGTTCCCTATAACGCGCTAGAGGCTATTGAACTAGGTTACAGAGACAGTATGTTGTCGGTTGAGTTCTACGCAGCTGACTATTCTAACCCAGAAATGCTGAACTATGCTTACAAGCTTGAGGGAATAAATCCCGACTGGGTCATCTCACCTGATGCAAGGATCGCCAATTTCACAACACTACCATCCGGCTCTTACACACTGAAGCTAGCCGCAGCAAGTCCTGAAGGCACTTGGAATTGGGACGGTGTCAGCATACCGATCATAGTCCACCCCGCGCCCTGGAGAAGCACCTTCGCGTATGCAATTTATTTGATGATGGCAGTGCTAACTATTGCCTACTACTTCTATCGACAAGATCAGCAATCAAAGCTATCCCTTCTCAGACAAAAAGAACTGGAGCTGCGAGTACAAGAACGTACTCGAGACTTACAAGAGGCCAGAAAAGTGGCCGAAGAAGCCACTCAGGCCAAATCCGAGTTCTTGGCAACCATGAGTCATGAAATTCGTACGCCAATGCATGGGATTATTGGGATGACTGAGCTATTGCTCCACACAAATTTGACTGACCAACAGAAGCAATTTGCAAGTGCTGCACACGAAAGTGGTGGTTCACTTCTCAATCTAATCAACGAAATTCTAGACTTTTCAAAGGTAGAGGCGTCTAAAGTTGAACTTGAGCTGATTGAATTTGATTTGACTCGCTTAATTGATGATGTTTGTTACCTTCAAGGCGAGCCTGCTGCTAAGCATGGACTTACCCTTAGCAATATCTGCCATCCTCTCACACCAGCTTTTCTTGTCGGAGATCCAACAAAACTTAGGCAAATAATCACTAATTTGATTAACAATTCAATTAAGTTTACAAACCACGGGAATATCATAGTGCGAGTGGAGCCCAAATTTAGCAGCCATGATCGAGACCAGGCAGTAATTCATATATATGTAGAAGACGACGGTATCGGCATGAATTCTGAAACACAAAAGAGAGTTTTCGAGCCGTTTACTCAGGCGGACGCTAGCACGACTAGAGAATATGGCGGCACCGGACTAGGGCTAACAATTTCCAGACACTACATAGACTTAATGGGCGGAGATATCGCCGTACAATCGGCTCCTCAAAAAGGAACGAAAATTACGCTTTCTATCCCCATGAAAATCGTCACTAGTGCACCCCAAGCGTTGCCAGAACTCTCAATACTGGTAGCAAAAATACTTGCATCTAACCGAGCTGTTTACGATATGACGTCCGCTCACTTAGCACGCATCGGCGTCAGCTCGACTCCTTTAATTTTGGAGGAACTTCAACATGGCCAATTGTGGGAGAACGAACTGGTTTTCATAGATTATGATGACGCTATATTGGCCAAGGATACAATTCGAAACCTAAATCTCTCCCACACAGTGAGAAAATACCTACTTGTATCATTTAACGACAGGGTGGACACGTCAATATTCCCCAGTTGGACTGCGATTACAAAGCCCATGGTTCAGAAAGGCCTCTTTAATGCACTGACAGGTTCAGCGGTACGATATGATTCAGCCAAAAACACTGCATGGAATTCGCATGAAAAGCCGGAGCAAATCCATTCAATACTTATTGCGGAAGACGTCGAGACCAATCAGAGAATCGCAAAGGAAATGATTCAAATATTCGGTCATAAAGTCGACATCGCAAACGATGGTCGAGCGGCTGTCGAAATGTTCGAGTCGGGAAACTATGCGATGATATTCATGGACTGTCATATGCCTTTTATGGATGGATACGCGGCAACTAGAAAAATACGAGAGATTGAGTCCACTAATAATCTAACAGAAATACCAATTATTGCACTCACCGCCGGCTCCGAAAAGGAAGATCGTCTAAAGTGCAGGCGGGCAGGGATGAACGACTTTTTGACAAAGCCATTCACGATTACAGATCTCAGTCAAATAATAAACAAATATTGCAAGAGTAATAAATCGCAGCATGATCTAGCGCTGACGAAAAATACCCATATTAAATCTATGGATCAAGTTACAACTGAAAACAAAGAGAATCAGCGCAGATTAGGCGCCGCAACCTCAAACACAGATGTTTTCGATATCGCAGCTATAGAAAGAATTCGAGAAATTGAAATTCACACAGGAAAAGCGGTTCTCCGAACGATATTTTTTGGGTATGTTGAGCAAATGCAGGAGAAACGTGTTGACTTAGGAAATCATCTGTTGAATGGGGATCTCCTCAATGTTTCTCTAACAGCCCACGCCATTAAATCTATGAGTGCTAATATTGGAGCCGAAGAAGTAAAAACAATAGCGGCTGAGATCGAATCCATCGCTAAGGATGAAAGTTCAGATGTCGACCTATCAGTCTGCTCCCTTGATGAGGCATTCAAAAAATTTTCGAGCGAATTTCAAATCCATTACCTGACCAAAAACGCAGAGTGCTAAGCGCATTTTCTTGACCACTGGACACGAATTGTCGCTCATATGGGAGTATCCCATGTCAACCTCGTAGTTCAAAGCTCTGCTTAAGTGTGGTTGCCGGTGTTACGTTACCTTCATAAATTCTATGTCCTGGTTTTTATCCTGCAAGTATGCTCAGGTGGCAACGCATATACGGGAGAATCTGATACTTGGGTTTTAACACCTCACTCATTTACCGACACATTGCGCTCAAAATCGGTTACAAAAATTTTTCGAGATTCTATGGGAGTTCTTTGGATCGGGACTCAAAACGGGCTACACAGATTTAGTGGAGGCACGCCAACAATTTTTCACTCGCTTCAAGAATCCGAAAGGTATATTCCGTCTTCTCATATTAGCGGTATAGCTGAAGATAAGAACAGGAACATATACATTGCCACATACGATGGAAGCATACTAAAACTACAATTCGGGGACTCTCAGTTTCGCAGCACTCGATATCGAAAATTTCGAGCCGGGACTATCAAAAACTTATATATTTCAGGTTCTGATGAGTTATGTGTTCTCACCAGAGACGAGGTTCATATCTTCCTGAAGGGAAAGGATAAAATTCCAAATGGTCAATTACAACATAAACTAAGTCAAATCAAACACGAGTATATTGGCATCGCGGAGGACTTCCAGGGTCGATTAATCCTAGGAACTAGTAAGGGATTTCTCAGTATTTCCAAAAATAGAAAAAGAATTAGTACACATGAAGTTATTCACGATGACCACTCAGATAATCACCCCTTTACGGCTATAGCACTATTTAACAATGGTTCACTAGTTCTTGGAAACACAAAGGGAAGAATATTTTCTGTAGACATAGATTCTGGAGTGATAATAGACACAGCAAAGCTGATCACTCTCGGCCAGCCTTACATTACCAGAATTGGTTTTTTTGAAGGCGACATTGTCGTGAGTTCAGACAGTGGACTTTTCCGTATTAGCGGCGATTTTACGGCAACTAATCAAATAATAATTGCGAATAAAAATCATTCGCCTATATATCCGTCAGAGTTATTTATAGACAATCATGAACTTTGGCTGGGCTCACTGGACGGTCTGTATCTACTAACTATATCTCCGTTTGAATTATTTAACTCAAACAACAGCATAATAAGTAACGACGTACTCACAATAGGCGAGGACCAAACTGGTGCAATTTGGATAGGAACTCACGCTGGTCTATACACAACGAATGAAATTGAAAAAAAGCATAAACCTTTTGAAGAAATTTATGGGGGTGTACGCCTTCAGAATCAACGTGTTTCCGCGATAAATTTTATAAATAATGAGATTCAGTTAGGCTTTTTTCGCGGAGAAGGGATACAAATTGTCAATTTGGGTTCAGGTCAATCTCGAAAAATTAGACTTTCCGGCTCCCAACTTGACATCGTTACAAAAATTCACACCTCTGGGGGTAGTAAAACTATCTGGGTTTCTACTTTTAATCATGGGCTATTTCGAATTAGAAACTCAGAAGTAAAAAGCTATTTTGAAAGCGGGCAGCTCTTAAAAAAGGCCATACTAACAATTATAGAAAGCTACAACAAAAACTTGCTTGTCTTGGCCGAAGGTACTCTTCTGCAATACGACACAGCTACAGATAGCTTCACTGAGATACCAATTATCGATAGAAGAAAACGAGGCAGCCTTTTCTTCACGACCGTCAAAGAAGATAGGAACGGCACAATCTTCATTGGCACTCTGAACAATGGATTACTGTACTCCGTCGTCAACGAGAATAACCTTGCAAAACTCACTCCCCTAAATGTCAACTCGGATGTGGACAAATCTTCCATTTTCGGTATCGAAATTGACAAGCACAATAGTATCTGGCTCTCGACACAAAATGGAATTGTAAAGTTGAATAGAAATCGGGAATTCGTAGCGAGATACACTTTGACAGATGGGCTTCAAGGTACAGATTTTACAGCTGGTGTGTCTCATCTTAGTAACAATGGAATTGTCTACTTCGCTGGTTTTAACGGATACAATAAATTTGATCCAGACAGAGTAGGCGTCAGGATGGAACCACTTTCTACTACTCTTACATCTATAGAGATTTCTGGATCAGAGTTGGATTGGCTGTCTTTACCGCCAGAGCACGTAGTAACACCCAGCCAGAATTCAACCTTTTCAATCAATTTCGGCCTCCTAGACTTCACCAACCCAGCCGCCAATCAATTCCGATACAAGCTAGCCAACTTTGAAGACGACTGGATCTACAACGGCAACAACACATCCGCCAAGTATATGAACCTACCGAGTGGCGATTATGTGTTTCACGTTCAAGGCGCTAACTCTGCGGGGATCTGGGATCCGGAGGGTGCGTCTCTGTCCATCACTGTTCTGCCTCCGCCCTGGAGGACGTGGTGGGCTTACTGTTTGTATCTGCTGGCCGCAGTGTCATTGTTTTGGTTGGCGCACAGAAGTTACTACAGTTTTGCCGTAGAGCGTCGGTCTAGAGAGTTGGCCATGGAGATGCTTGAATCTGAGAGTCGGGCTGATGATGATCTTCACGAACAGTTAGAGCTGCAAAAGGAGCTCGTTGAAACCGCCCACCGCCACAATCAATCTACACTCGCCTTGATTGATCGCTTCTTGGCAATTCGGGGAGACCAAGACTTAGATAGCGCTGCGTCCAAAAAGCCCGATGGTGATCGCAAGCGAATTTCTGCGCTTGCGACGCTGGAAGATAACTTATTTTATGAGGCCGAGGGCGTCGAGGCGGATCTTCACGCCTATACCGACGCTGTACTATCAGCCATGTTAGACCATGCGCCCATCAGCCTGGAAACGCTTGTTTCAATCAATGATGTGACAGAGGCTCACATTCCATCCGAGGTTGCTCTGCCGCTATCTATCATCATCTACGAGTTACTTGAAAATGCAGTGCAACACGCATTCCAGGAAGAAACACCGGCGAATTATATTCAGATTTCTCTCAAGCGAGCCGATGATGGCAGCGCATATATTCTTTCGGTCAGTGACAATGGCTCGGGTCTCCCTGCCCCATTTGCCGATCTAGTCGTGGAACACAGCGGATTGTACTTGGTGCAAGATATTGTCACTCAACTCAACGGCCGGCTTACGACTTCCAATGAAAATGGCTCTGAAGTTTCGATTTCTTTCCCCGCGCAATCATCTCACTGAGGGCGGCTGAAATTTCCTGACTGGTCAGCCGAGGTCCTTGGGTGTTACATTATCGCTGCATAGGCGCTTTTGGGGCCTGAATTAAGAGGAAAATTACGGCGAGGACTCAAGGGTGAAAAAAAATCTCTTAAGATGGCTCCTGTTACGAAATAGCCCCTTTACAAATTAGCCCCTATAGAATCGCCCTAAAATATAACGTTCGGCTCGTACTCGTGATTAAAAGTCAACTTCGGTTACATGCTTTTGGAAAAGCGTGCCACCTCGCCGTGGAGAACGGCGGCGGGCAAGGGGAAGCGTTACTTCGTCTGTGCCAATCAGAGATCGAGCGCCTGGAAAGCAAATTCAGCGCCTATCGACCCGAGAGTCTCATCGGTTCACTGAATCAATTTGCAGGAACGGGTTCCTTTATCGAGCTGGATGATGAATCTCGCAGCTTGTTCGAGTTTATCGACGCCCTTTGGCAAAAAAGCAAACATCTGTTCGACCCCACAACGCGAATTTTGCACGATTGCTACGATGAATCTGGGCAATTGCGGGCCACGCCAGAACAATTGCAGGGCATGCTGAAACTGGTGGGCTGGCGTCAACTGGAGGTAACGACCAAGGGTGCCCACCTGGATAAGAAGGGCATGCTTCTCGATCTCAATAATTGTATTCGCCCCTACGTCGTAGATTCCGTACGCAATTTACTTCTTGAGAAGGGCGTCAATAGCGCACTCATCGATATGGAGCAAGATATCGCTACCATTGGCAAGCAGCCGGATGGTTCAAATTGGCTGGTTGCGGCGCGCATTCCCGCTGGAGAACGTGCGGCGATAACGCGGATCAAACTCAACAATGCAGGGTTTTCAATCCGTGGAGATTTTGAACAGGTCACTATAAAACACGGTGAACGGTTCGGTCGCGCGCTCAGCCCTGTCGATGGGCAGCCCATTCCCGGTCTCTTGAGTATTGCGGTGATAGCTGACAATTGCCTTGCTGCGAGTAGTGCAGCAAATATCGGAAGGCTGCGCACAGAAGCCAGTGGTATTCGTTGGCTGAACTCGCTAGAGATGCCCTGGCTTGCGGTGGACCGACATCTCAACTGCCACGGTCCAATTAGGGATCAAGAGGCGGGTTAGTGCGCCACAAAAAAGGCTAACGCTAAGCTCCAACAAAATTAGGGATCCGCTTTTCCCGCTGGGCTGCAAAACCTTCCTGCAGATCTTTAGAGTTAGCACAGCGCTTGACCCAAGCAGCGCCTTCATTCGTATTGAAAGCCCCCGCCGCCATGTTTCGCAATATGCTCTTCATTCCCCGCACCGCGAGGGGTGCCAGGCCGGCGAGGCGGCCTGCAATTTGATCAGTTTTGGCATTCAATGCACTGCGATGAACTAAGTGATCTAGAAAGTTCATTGCTAGCATCTGCTCGGCGTCAAATTCTTCCGATGCAACCAATATGCGTCGCGCTGCCGCCGTACCTACACATTCAACAAAGCGCTCAATACCGATGATGGGATAACACAGACCCAGTGCCGCCGCGGGTACACGCATTCGAGTACCTTCAACGCCAATGCGAAAATCACAGCTAGCGGCCAATTCCACCCCGCCACCAAATACGTTGCCGTTCAAAGCACACACAGTAGGTATGGGCAGGTAGGCCAACTGTTGCATGGTAATTTGGAATAGCTCATTGTCTAGATTTCCGGCACTCAACTCATCGAGCGCTGCACCGGCACAGAAAGTCTTTTCTCCAGCGCCAGTCACCACCAAGACACGAATCACATTGTCTTCAACGATCGCGTCGAGCACTTCCTGAATCGCATGTAATTGATCTTTGCCCAGGGCGTTATGGCGCTCGGGCAGGTTCAGTACCATTCGACCAATCTTGCCCTCTTCGGTATATACAATCGATTCTGTCATTTGGCTCCTCTCTCGGGTTTTCCCATCATAGACCCCCGACGATCATCGCTGCACCACGGTAGACCAAAGTCGCAAAGACTTCCATACTAAGCTCAAACTAACGAGCGAGTACAAATATGCGCAAGCGATGCGACTGGTGTGGCGACGACCCACTGTATGTGCGGTACCACGACGAGGAGTGGGGGGTTCCAATACACGATGACAAAAAGCTATTTGAATTCCTGATTCTTGAAGGGGCACAAGCGGGGCTCGCCTGGATTACCGTGTTGCGCAAGCGCGAGGGTTATCGCAAACTATTCGACGGTTTCGACGTAGATAAAGTTGCTCGCTACACGGACAGTAAACTGGAAAAACTGCTGCTGGACCCGCGCATCATTCGCAACCGACTGAAAGTCTATGGGGCACGAAAGAACGCTCGCGCATTTCTCGACGTACAGGAGAGCCACGGCAGCTTTTGTAACTATATTTGGGGCTTTATCGACGACAGCCCCATTCAAAATCAGTGGCAATCTTTGCAAGAGGTACCCGCCACATCCCCGATTTCAGATGCGTTGAGTAAGGACATGAAAAAGCGCGGATTTACTTTCGTGGGCTCTACAATCATGTACGCACACATGCAAGCCACTGGCATGGTCAATGACCACATGACTTCCTGTTTTCGCCACCGAGAGTGCCAAGAGTTGGCTTGAATTCCCCCAATAGCTCAGGAAATTGCTAATATAGCGTGCTAAGTTAAGGAATTTCCCTTGTCCACGTCTGCACCGCAATTGCCCTCCTCCACTAGCCGACACGTTTGGCAGTTGGCTTGGCCTACGATTATTTCCAACCTACTGTTCACCTCGGTAGGATTTTTACACATTAAGATTGTGGCGCAATTGGGTGCGAATTCGGTGGCGGCGGTCACAACGGGTCACCGCGTATTTTTTCTGATTCAAGCTATTTTAATGGGTGTCTCTGTCGCCGCAACGGCGATGGTCGCACGCAGTTGGGGCGCGGGAAATCGACGGCAGGCGGAAGTTGTTACGTGGACGTCTATCTCCATGTCTATCGCCCTCGCCGCCCTATTGGCAATACCCGTTTTACTGATTCCCGAGTCACTCGCGGGCTTATTCGGACTAGATGCGGAAACCACTCGATTGGCGGGCACGTTTATCTTTTGGTTGGGAGTGTTCAATATATTTTCCGCTATCAGCATGATGCTGAGCACCTCACTACGCGCAACGGGTGATGTCATCACTCCCCTGTGGTTTTTGTTGGCGAGCTCAATTCTCAACGTCGGGTTGGGTTACTTCCTGGCTTTTGGTATTGGGCCGCTGCCAACCATGGGAATCGCTGGTGTCGCCCTCGGTGGTAGTGGTGGCGCCTCGTTGGTGACGTTGTGCTTTGCGTGGTTTTGGTGGACGGGAAAGTTTCAGTTGAAGCCGCTCAAGCGACTTTATTTTGATTGGTCAACAGCGCGACAGTTGATAAGTATTGGCGCACCGTCGGTGATTGAGCAGGGCATCGTGCAACTCGCCTTTTTGGCATTTTTCGCCATCGTCGCCCAGTATGGAACGGAGGCGTTCGCCGCCTACGGTATCGGGATTAGCCTCGTCGCTTTTTCGATTGTCATCGGCTTCGGTTTTGGCATCGCAACTGCGACGCTGGTCGGGCAGCAGTTGGGAGCGGGCAAGCCAGATGAAGCGATACACGCGGTCTCACGCTCACTGCGCATGGCCTTAGTGGCGATGACTTTGCTATCGGGGTTACTCGCTTACTTCGCTGAGTTTCTGGCGCGCTTCATGATCGATGACGCCGAAGTTGTACATTTGACGGTCGTGTTCATGTATATGATCGCCCTGGCTCAACCCTTGATGGCCTTCGAATTTACCCTAGGTGGGGCACTGCGTGGCGCTGGCGATACCCGATTTCCACTCATTGCGACGTTCTGCGGCATTATCTTTGGCCGACTGATGCCAGCACTCGGGTTTTACGCGCTAGGTTTGTCCGTCTATTGGATATTCGCAGTGATGTTATTCGACTACACCATCAAAGCCGCCTTACTGTTATTGCGCTTCCGCTCGCGTAAATGGCTAGATGTCAGTGAGACCATCACAGGCAGCGAGCTGGCAAAAGCCTAGACAGCGACAAAAAAAATACTTAAAGTTGGAATCCTAGACTTGTCGGTAGGTCTCGGCTCGGCTCCCATTCGTTAAGAACCCCAACAATATTGGGCCGATACTTGGCAAAGCACGATATCGGTCGGTTTTTCTCGATAGAGTGCCCGGCATCTGATTGACAACCTCTGTACTGCGAAATCGCCCCATTACCGCCAGTACTAACACAAGGGAAGCCTATGGACTCTAAGGTATCGCCCTTTAACCGCACCGCGCAACACGATGCCAAACGTATAGCGATACTGTCTCAAGCGGCTGCCTTGTTTAACCTCAAGGGGTCTCGCGCCACCACACTGAAAGATATTGCGGAATCGCTGGGGCTAACCAAAACTAGCCTGTACTACTACGTCAAAACCAAAGAGGAATTGGTTTTTCAGTGCTATATGGCTGCGCTCGACAACCATCACACGTACCTAGATACCCTGGAGCAGCAACAACCTGACCCCGCCCAGCGTCTGCTGGCGTTTTTCTCCCAGCAATTTGACAACTGGATCGCAGCGCAAGAAGGTAGCGCGCCACACTACGCAGCACTGCTAGAAATCGCCGCCCTAAAAGCTCCACATCGCGAAGCTGTAGAAATGCGTTACGTCGATTTGTTTAAACGCCTGCGCAACTACCTGCGCGATGGCGTAGCCCGGGGGCGATTGCAAAGCGTAGAACCTACTGCGACTACGCGCGCTCTGATGGGTTCAGTAGACTGGGTTTTTTCCTGGTTGCACAGAGTGCCGAAAGAAAGGCTCAAAGAAGTCCGTGATCAGGCCTTGGACATTGTCTCGCACGGTGTTGCACAGCATTGTGTCTCGCCTGAAATTGGCAGCGGGGGATTCGAGTCAAGTTCCACAAAGCTCGTGGGATTTGATCGCGATGAACAAAACCGTCAGAAGCAAGAAGCCTTCCTCAAAACTGGTACACGGCTTTTCAACACGCGGGGGTTCAGCGGTACTTCCCTAGATGATATTGCAGAGCAGCTAAATGTCTCGAAAGGCGCGTTTTACTATCATATTGAAAACAAAGAAGATCTTCTGTATCGGTGCTATTGTCATTCGCTGGATGTCGTCGAACACATTCACAAAGAAGCTGCACAGCTCGATGATCAAACCGGCTTGGAAAAGGCTGCTTATGTCTGCAAACGTATTTTTCAGGCCCAAAATTCTGACGAGGGGCCGTTGATCCGCTACACCAGCATCATCGCCCTGCCACAAGCGCGACGCGTGGAGGTTCTGAAAAACACGGAGGCTCGCAACGCAGTGTTTGGTGGTTTTTTGGAGGATGGCAAAATCGACGGAAGCGTGCGTTCAATTGATACTTGGGTCGCGCAACAACTTATCGCCGGAGCAACCAATGCGGCGATGGGCCTCGGGCGTTGGCGTGATATTGGCAATATAAACGGTGCAGCGTTTGACTATTTCTCTGTGTTTTTCAACGGACTGACCCCGCGCCAACCTACTTAGCGACTGTCACTAAGGACTGATTGTGCAATCTGATCTGGATAAACTACTTAGATACCTCGAAGTTGAACGCCTGGATACCTATTTGTTTTGTGGGCAAAGCCCAAAGCGTCCGGCGCGGGTTTTTGGCGGACAGGTTTTGGCGCAATCTTTAAACGCCGCGATTCGCTCAGTAGAAGAAGGCCGAGTAGCACATTCCATGCACGCTTATTTTTTGCGTCCGGGAGACCCAACAAAACAGATCGTTTACTACGTGGACCCGATTCGCGACGGTAGAAGTTTTACAACACGTCTGGTAGTCGCGAAACAGGATGGGATCCCTATTTTTAACACCTCGGTTTCGTTCCACAAGCCAGAGGAAGGGCTAGAACATCAATTTACCGGACCGCTGGTAACGCCACCGGAAGAACTGCAGTCCGATCATGTCTACTGGCAACAACTAGCCGAGCAATATCCGGAAAAGGTGCGCCCACCACCGGCAAACCCCATCGAACGCAAACCGGTCAATAGACGCGATCATCTGAATCCGACGCCACGTGATCCCGAGCAACAGGTGTGGTTCCGTGCCCTGGGTGATCTGGGCGACGATACGGGCTTGCATCAAACGGTGCTGGCCTTCATGTCAGACTTCGCGCTATTGGGTACAGCGCTGTTGCCGCATCCGTACACGGGCATGAGCCCGAACATGCAATCGGCGAGTCTGGACCACGCGATCTGGTTTCATCAGCCATTCCGCGCCGATGAATATTTGTTGTATTGCATGGACAGTCCTACAGCACACGGCGCTCGCGGGTTTGCACGCGGTAATTTCTACACTCGCGAGGGTGCGCTAGTCGCCTCTACTACGCAGGAATGTTTGATACGAGTCGTCGATAAGGAGTAGCGACTTACACACGACACGTATTTGCGCGAGCGGGACACATATTGCACTTATGGATTAGGTACTACCCGTTGAAATGAACTAGTGGGCGCTCAATTAACCCACGTTTGCATCTCTACACCGAGGCTGACTATTTCCAACTGCTTGTTTGCCAGTTGCAATTGCGTCACGGACCCATTGTCAGGCGAAAATGTCACCACCTGATTTGAACCCTTCAACAAACCCACAATCGCATTGATCACTAAAAAGTGAGTAAAGATAATAGTCGGCGTATCAATGGCGCATAATCGTGCGTATATGTTTTGCCGCCAAGCCATGAGCGATGGCTCCTGATCAGTCCACTCTGCCTGCATAAACTGCTGCAACCACTGCCGTCGTTGAGACAAAGGTACGGGTGCTGGCACTTCCCGATAAGTAGCATCCACCGTCACGCTTTGCTGCAGCAGCGCAGCTAATGGCTGCGCGGTTTCCCGTGCGCGACGCAGTGGGCTGCTAACTAGCAGAAAAGGTTCTAGCGCATGTCTTTGCAGTTGCGATGCCACTGCATTGGCCTGTTGCCAACCCAATTCGCTGAGGCCCGGATCGGTGGATTCGCCCCAGCCGGCTGCTGCCTCGCCGTGTCGAACCAGAAATACCTCTATGCTCACCGATAGGTGACCAGGTCTTCGCCCATCTGCACCCCTAACAACCGCAGAAACGAACAATCGTTAAAGTAAGACAGTGATACCCGATCAGCGCGGTAGAAAATCTGTGAAATGGAGCAATTAAAGATTGGCTCGTAAAACTGATAAGTTTGCGCGCCTGATAAACCCAGGACCTGTGCCACCAAGGTGGCTATCGTGCCGCCGGAGGTAAACACGGCGACAGTTTTTCCAGCGCCTTGCTGCGACATCACATTCCGCAGGGCCTGCTGTGCCCCGCGCGAGAAATCCTGCCAACTTTGAATATTTCGTTCGTCGCAGTTATCCGAAACCCAATAATTGAAGACTGCGTCGATCACCTTTTGGTAATCTTTACTGGCTGTTATCCCCTTATCCACCAGGGCCGCTATCGCCGGGTCTCGCTGACTCACAATAGGCAGCAAATACTCAATTTGCTCATCATTTTTAATTTCATTAAAACGACTATCGATCTGATGGGCAACTGCGCCTGGCTGACTCGCCAAAGCGAGTTGTGCGGTCTCGCACTGGCGGGAGAGGTCGCCACTGTAGGCAGCATCCAAAACAATGCCAGTATCGCGCAAATACTGACCCAATACCTGGGCCTGACGACGACCTAAAGGTGAAAGCTCGTCGTAATTCTCCGCACCGAAGGAGGCTTGGCCATGCCTAATTAAGTAGAGCGTAGCCATTAGGCGGAATCGGTAAGCCGCCGTGGCTCCCTACTAAAGCGCAATTCCCGGCGATAGGGAAAGAAATCCCCGACTTGGCCATCGTGGATCTGCTGCTGCAGATTCTGCCAAAATTCCGCCTCGTAAATGTCGCTGTGCAATTGGTCAAATACATCGCGTGCACGTTGGTTGCCAGAGAAAAATAGAGAAAATTCTTCTGGAAAAATATCGTTTGGCGCCACGCTGTACCAGGGTTGGCTCGCCATCTCCTCAGCTTCGGTGCGCGGCTCCGGAATTTTGCGAAAATTGCAATCAGTCAGTGGAACGATTTCATCATAGTCATAAAACACCACCCGACCGTGGCGCGTTACACCAAAGTTTTTTAACAACATATCCCCTGGGAAGATATTGGCAGCGGCCAATTGTTTGATGGCGTTGCCATACTCATCCATAACGCTGTGCAACTGCTTGTCAGTGGCGCCGGTGATGTACAAGTTCAGCGGTGTCATGCGCCGCTCGACATAGACATGCTTGATAATTAACGCCTTGCCGTGCTCGTCAATAACAGAAGGCGCGACTTCGCGAAGCTCCTCCATCAACTCATCTGAGAACCGTTCTCTGGCGAAGGCGAGATTGGTAAATTCTTGGGTATCGGCCATGCGCCCCGCTCTATCCCAGCGCTTTACCAGGGCATACTTGGCTTTGACTTGCTCGCGCGTCATGTCTTTCGGGGGCATGAACTTGTCTTTGATAATTTTGAAAACAAAATCATAAGAGGGCATGGTGAACACACACATCACCATACCTTTAATACCGGGGGCGATGTTAAATTGATCTTGTGTGCTCTGCATGTGTCGAAATGCACAGCGATGATAGTACGTCTTTCCGTGCTTGTTATAGCCCATCGCACTGTATATTTCAGAGATCGGCTTTGCGGGCATCAACTGCTGCAAAAACAGTACGTATTGCGACGGAATACTGGCGTCAACTAAGAAATAGGAGCGAGTAAAACTAAATAGAACACTGACAGCATCAGAACCGAAGAGAATGGTGTCGACATAGACCGAGCCTTGCTCCGTATGAAGAATCGGCAACAAAAATGGCATGGACTCCTCACCCGCGACGATTCTACCGACAATATAGGCGCCTTTATTGCGGAAAAAGTGGTGCTCAATCACCTGGAACTCAACATGGTCTTTATTGAGATCAAACCGCAGTGCCAGATCGCTGAGGATGGCGTCGCGGATATTGCAGATATCGCGCTCTAAATCTTCATACGGAATGTTAAATGAATAATCCTGTAATAGTTGTATTAGCACCTCGTGTAAATGCTTATTTAGCGGGTAGCGCCGATAAATTTTACTGGGGTCCGCCGGAGGCATATCACCGTGTGGCGAAAATACAAAGGCATATTCATCGCGAATCTTTCGATGTTTAAACACAGCACAGTAGATAGAGTTAAAAAAAGTCTCCGCGATTTCAAAGTTGTTGTGCCCGGCAATTAGACCTGCATAAACTTCCCGCGCTGCTCGCCAAAATTCCAGATCACGTAACTCGTCCCCCGCAATGAGCTCTACAAACTTCAAGACCTCTCGGGTCTTGGCCTTATAGAGATCGATACGCTGAATAGACGCCTCGCGCAAACCTATCCAATCTGCATTTTCGAAGCGCGGTGCGGCTGCCAGGGTGATGTTTTGAAACTCCGCAAAGTAGGTTTCAAACCCGTTGAGAATCGTACGGGCAAACCGCTCATGCGTTTCCAACGTGGGGTTTCTAGCCGCGACTGATTGCACTAGTTGCTCAGCTGTCATAGGCGTTCCCGAATCGCTCTTTGCTTACTTAGCCGATCGTAAAACACTGTGGCAGCTCGACTTCACCCCTAAAGCTACAACAATTCCTGGGCGAACAATTCCATGATGACCGGATCAGGCACACTCAACAACATCGAGCCGACTTCACCGCGCTTGCCGGCCTCACGCCAGTCACCCAGGCGCTCTCTAATGCGATCATGTGGGCCGACCAGTGCCACTTCATCAAGTAGCTCTCGCGGCACTAGCTCAGTTGCTTCGTCTTTATCACCGGCCAGGTATAAATCCTGAATGCGATGAGCCACATCGCCATAGCCCAGCCGAGTTGCGTAGTCTGTGTAGAAGTTTTTGCCCTTCGCTCCCATACCGCCAATATACAACGCCAACCAGGGCTGCAAGGATGCAAAGGCCGTGTCTAAATCGTCGTTGGCGCCAACCATGACGAAGGGGGCAACATCGAAGTCGTCGAGGCTTTTACCGCCACCCGCTTTATCGAAACCTTGCTGCAGGTGTTCGCCTAAAATCGCGTATTTGTTGGGATCCATCCAGACGGGGAACACGCCGTCAGCCACTTCACCAGCGCAGCGTAAACCCGCAGGCGTAATAGATGCGGTGTAAATCGGAATATTGGGGTTACCTTCTAATATCGACTTGAGCGGTTTGCCTAGGCCGGTGGTCCCCTCCCCCTTGTTCGGTAATTGGTAGGTTTGACCCTCGAATTCGACGGGTCCATCACGCTGCATAATTTTGCGCATGATCTGAATGTATTCGCGGGTGCGCGTGACCGGTTTGCCATAGGGCACACCGTGCCAACCTTCCACAACCTGCGGGCCAGAGGCACCCAGGCCGACAATAAAACGACCATTCGACAATTGATCTAACGACATCGATGTCATCGCACACATAGCCGGAGTGCGCGCGGGCATTTGCATGATGGCCGTGCCCACCTTGATTTTCTTTGTTTGCGCCAATATCCACGCCGCTGTGGTGACGGCGTCGTTACCGTAGGCTTCGGCGGTCCAAACCGAGTCGTAGCCCATAGACTCCGCTTGATGTATAAGCTCGATGGGAACATGTATATTTTTGCCCGAGTAACCGAGTAAAAAACCCAACTTCATAGTGAATCTCCAATTCAGCACAGCGCTGAAAATAGCGCAATTGACCTTCAAGTATGTTTTTAAGTATTGAAGAATAAACCTTAGCGACTCGGCGTTCGTAACACAAGGTGGCCGCTATCAAGTTGTGAAGCCCGCGCCGAGGATGGCAAAGGCTCCACCCTGTAAGAGGCTCTTTAATAGAGCAGACTGTAGAGCTTACGCTGGTACTCGGTGGCCAGTGGATCACCCTTGCCAAGCGTGGCAATGGTATCCAATAATAACTGTTTACTAGCGCCATCACCGTGGTCCATATCCCGCTTCAGGATGGTGATGAAGTGCTCCATGGCGTCCCGATACTGACCGCTGTTGGTGTACTGTACGCCCAATTGGTGGCGCACATCCAGATCCTCGGGGTCAGCGGCGAGCTGTTGCTCTAGCGCTTCAATTTCCGGCGATTTAGCCGCCTCGCGCTTGATATCGATCTGCGCGCGTAGCTGTTCGTAGGCGGCATCCTGATCGGCGAGGCGAATTTCAGCCAAGACAGCCTCCGCCTCATCTAACCGCATGCACTCGATCAAGCACTGCGCATAGGTAATGGAAACATCGTGCTGCTTGTCCGATTTTTCCCAGGCCTGCCGCAGAGGAGCCAGCGCGTCTTTAAACTCTCCCGCCTCCATGGCCTCCCGCGCCTGTTGCAGCACCGCGTCCCAGGGCTTGGGCAAATACTTCGCTAACATCTCGCGTACAAACGACTCGGTTTGTGCCCCGGCGAAGCCATCGACGGGTTGACCACCCTGAATTACCAACACCGTCGGTAAACTGCGCACACTCATCTGCTGAGCGATTGCACCCTGCTCATCAGCATTCACTTTCGCCAGCAAAAAAGCACCTTGATATTCGTTGGCGATTTTCTCCAACAGGGGCATGAGCACTTTGCAGGGCTCGCACCAATCGGCCCAAAAATCGACAACGACGGGCCGCGTATGCGACTCCTCGATGAGCAGCGCCGCTGCATTGGTTTCGTCGATATTGACGATATGGTCAGTCACAGTGTTACTCCAGCGCTAGATAGGAATTTGGAACTTAACGATTAGAGACCGAGAACATCCTGCATGTCGAACAACCCCGGGGGTTGTCGATGCAACCAACCGGCGGCTCGCACAGCGCCGCGCGCAAACGACATGCGGCTGGAGGCCTTGTGCGTAATTTCGACGCGCTCGCCCTCGGCGGCAAAGGTGACCGTGTGGTCGCCGACTATATCGCCCGCACGAACGGTGGCAAATCCGATGGTGTCACGTTCGCGTGCACCGGTTTGGCCCTCGCGACCATAGACGGCAACATTATCCAATTCACGACCCAGTGCGTCAGCGATCACTTTCCCCATAGCGAGGGCAGTACCAGAGGGTGCGTCAATTTTATGTCGGTGGTGCGCTTCATAGACTTCGATATCAACATCGTCGCCCAACACCTTTGCGGCCATATCCAACAACTTAAAGCACAGGTTCACCCCCGTACTAAAATTCGCGGCCTTACAGATAGCAATTTTTTCTCTGGCGGCGTCAATCTGTGCCTGCTGCTTGGCGGTAAACCCCGTGGTCCCAATCACCATCGCAACACCCTGCGAGCTACAGACAGCGATATTCGCGAGGGTGGCATCAGGCACCGTGAAATCAATCAACACATCAATGTCGCCGACCACTGCACCGAGATCGGACGTTACGGTCACGCCATTTTTTCCCAGGCCAGCTAACTCACCCGCGTCGGCACCGACGAGGCTACTGCCAGGCTGCTCAACCGCTGCCGTCAAACACAAATCGCTCTCACTTATGGCAATGGCTTCTACCAGGGTTTTACCCATACGCCCCGCTGCACCGGTGACACCAATTCGAGTTGTCATAGTTTCATATCATCAAAAAAGTTTTTCACGCCTTCGAACCAGCTAGACTGACGCGGCGAATGACTTTTACCACCCTGGCCTAGGCTGTCGCGAAATTGCTCTAGCAGTGCCTTTTGCTGCTTATTCAGTTTAACCGGAGTTTCTACCACCGCTCGACACAGAAGATCGCCCACACTGCCACCGCGCACCGGTTTAACGCCCTTGCCACGCAGGCGGAACAGTTTACCGGTTTGCGTCTCGGGTGGAATCTTTAAATTGACGCGCCCATCCAGTGTGGGCACTTCCAATTCACCACCCAGCGCAGCATCGGAGAAGGTAATCGGCACTTCACAGTAGAGATTCTTGCCGTCGCGCTCAAAGATGGGATGCTGTTTTACCGACATCTGCACGAACAAGTCTCCTGCAGGGCCGCCCTCGGGGCCTGCTTCACCTTCACCGGACAAACGGATGCGATCACCGGTGTCAACGCCGGGCGGCACTTTCACCGACAGCGTCTTGGTTTTCTCTACCCGCCCCTGTCCGCGGCAACTGGTACACGGGTCACTGATAGTCTTACCGCGCCCACGACAGGTTGGGCAGGTTTGCTGCACCTGAAAAAAGCCCTGCTGCATGCGTACCTGGCCAGCACCGCCGCACGTACCACACGTGGTGGGACTGCTACCCTCTTTCGCACCGGAGCCGTTGCAAACATCACAGGCACTGAGACTGGGTACGCGAATTTCCACAGTCGTGCCACGCACGGCATCTTCCAGAGAAATGTCGAGTGTGTAACGTAAATCGGAACCGCGTTGCGGGCCGCCGCGACCACGGCCGCCACCGCCGCCAAAAATATCGCCAAACACGTCGCCGAAGATGTCACTGAAGTTGCCACCGGCAAAACCGCCACCACCCATATTCGGGTCGACTCCCGCGTGTCCGTATTGATCGTAGGCGGTGCGTTTTTCGCTGTCCATCAACACTTCGTAGGCCTCGGTAGCCTCTTTAAATTTTGCATCCGCATCGGGATCATCGGGACTGCGATCGGGGTGGAATTTCATTGCCACCCGTCGATAGGCCTTCTTGATCTCTTTCTCATCGGCCTGCCGGTCGACGCCGAGAACTTCGTAATAGTCGCGTTTTGACATAGCTTGTTACTTTTTCCCGTCGCCTGTTCCACACCAGCTTTCCAACTCTGCTGGCTCGTTTAGTTTCGGTTCGGTTTTCCAAAAACGACGACGCGGGCACTCATGTCCCGCGTGGTCTTAGCTCGGCGTCAGGGTCAGCGCGATCAGATGCGCCGCACCCTGCCCAGAGTGTGTAAAGTGCCGTCAGCACCCAGTACAACTGGTTTGTAACGCTGTGCGACGGCACTTTTGCGCGGGGTCACTTGTTGTCGTCCTTAACTTCTTCAAACTCCGCGTCGACCACATCTTCCGCTGCCTGGGCCTGCTCACCCTGGCCGGCTTCGGCTCCGGCACTTTCGCTCTCCTGCGCTGCAGCGGCATACATCTTTTGCGCGACGCTGCCGGTCGCTTCCGTCAGCTTCGTAGTCGCGGCCTCCATGGCGTCTTTGTCGTCACCCTTCACCGCTGCCTCAGCTTCGCTGATCGCAGCTTCAATGGCCGCTTTTTCTTCGTCCGTGGCATGATCGCCGGCCTCTTCCAAGGTCTTTTTCGCAGCGTGGATCAGACCGTCGCAGCTATTGCGCGCAGTAATCAACTCTTCGAACTTGGCATCCGCTTCTGCATTTGCTTCCGCATCCGCTACCATTTGCTCGATGTCGTCATCGGTCAGACCACCAGAGGCAGTGATACGAATGGACTGCTCTTTACCAGTCGCCTTGTCCTGCGCTGACACGTGTAGAATTCCGTTGGCATCCAAATCAAAGGTCACTTCGATTTGCGGCATACCGCGCGGTGCCGGTGGAATATCCGCCAGGTCAAAACGGCCCAGGGACTTGTTGCCCGTCGCCTGCTTGCGCTCACCTTGCACGACGTGAATCGTCACTGCCGTCTGGTTATCTTCCGCCGTGGAAAAGATCTGCGACTTCTTCGTCGGAATCGTCGTATTTTTCTCGATCAGCGGTGTGGCCACGCCACCCATGGTTTCGATACCCAGGGTTAACGGTGTCACGTCGAGCAATAAGACATCCTTAACGTCCCCGGCCAGTACCGCGCCTTGAATCGACGCACCCACGGCGACCGCTTCGTCGGGGTTCACATCTTTACGCGGCTCTTTACCAAAGTAATCGGCCACCTGGGTCTGGACGAGGGGCATACGCGTCTGACCACCGACTAAAATCACATCGTCGATATCTGAGGGAGACAGGCCCGCATCTTTCAGCGCGATCTTCACCGGCTCCATGGAGCGAGTCACCAAATCTTCAACCAGCGACTCCAACTTGGAGCGGCTCAGTTTCACCACCAAGTGCTTTGGCCCGCTGGCATCTGCAGTGATATAGGGCAGATTCACTTCCGTTTGCTGGGAACTCGAAAGCTCGATCTTCGCCTTCTCCGCAGCCTCCTTCAGCCGCTGCAGGGCCAGAGGATCATTGTGCAGATCGATTCCGCTTTCCTTTTTGAACTCCTCTGCCAAATACTCGATCAAGCGCAAGTCAAAATCTTCGCCACCCAGGAAGGTGTCACCGTTGGTGGAAAGCACTTCGAACTGGTGCTCGCCGTCCACTTCGGCGATTTCGATGATGGAGATATCAAACGTACCACCGCCTAGGTCATAGACAGCAACGGTGTGGTCACCCTTGGCTTTGTCCATGCCATAGGCCAATGCAGCGGCAGTGGGCTCGTTGATGATGCGCTTAACTTCCAGACCGGCGATTTTACCCGCATCTTTGGTCGCCTGACGCTGCGAGTCGTTGAAGTAGGCCGGCACGGTGATCACCGCCTCGGTCACGGGCTCACCCAGGTACTCCTCGGCGGTTTTCTTCATTTTCCGCAGTACTTCGGCCGATACCTGAGGCGGCGCCATTTTTTCCCCTTTGGCTTCTACCCAGGCGTCGCCATTATCTGCCGCGACAATGCCGTAGGGCACCATCTTGATGTCCTTCTGCACGACATCGTCTTTGAATTTACGGCCGATCAAGCGCTTCACCGCAAAAATGGTGTTCTGCGGGTTGGTCACCGCCTGGCGCTTGGCACTTTGGCCGACGAGAACCTCGCCCTCGTCGGTGTAACCGACGATGGAAGGGGTAGTGCGATCCCCTTCGGAATTTTCGATTACCTTGGGCTTATCACCGTCCATCACTGCTACGCAGGAGTTGGTGGTTCCCAGGTCGATGCCAATTATCTTACCCATTGCCTTTCTCCACTAATTGTCTAACAACGTGCCTTAAATCTGATGCTGGCGAGACTTGTGCCCGCCAGAATTTATAGACGTGCTCTCTATATGGGCCTTTTGTGGCCAAATTCAACCCATTTTTGACGTTAAAATCCGCGCAATCAGCGCTTTTTTATGCAGTATTCGCAGCCGCTCTACTCGGCAGCAATCAAACCTCGCTAGCCGTCGCCCTTGCTCACCATCACCATCGCTGGGCGCACCAAACGGCCATTCAGGGTGTACCCTTTTTGCATCACGGCGATCACTGTATTGGGCTCGACTTCGGCGTTCTCAACCATGCTCATGGCTTGGTGCAAGTTCGGGTCGAAGGGCTCGCCCTCTGGGTTTACCACCTCGATGTTGAAACGCCCCAGGGCATCGAGAAAGCTCTTCAGTGTGAGCTCCACCCCTTCGGCAATGGGTTTCACCACGTCCTCTTCGCCACCAGCAGCTTCTAGGGCGCGCTCGAGGTTATCTACCACGGGCAACAGCTCGCCAGTAAAGCGCTCGAGCGCGAATTTGCGGGCCTTCTCCACATCTTGCTCAGCGCGGCGCTTGGTGTTTTGTGCTTCGGCTTGCGCCCGCAGAGCCGTGTCTTTTGCGGCTCCCAGTTCCTCTTGCAGGCGTTCTATTTGCTCCTCTGGGCTCAGCGCTTCGGCGTCGGAAGCTTCGGTGTCGGCGGTATCTTCGCCCGTTTCAGCGCCCACCGATTGCTCGAGTTCCCGCTCTGTTGCGCCCTCTTGTAAGGCGTCTTCACTAGCGGCGGTATCTGTCGCCTCCTGCACCTGAGGCTCTTTCTTATCCTGCTGCGCCACGTTTGCACTCCATGTCACGATAGTCGGTTGAACTGCGCAAAAAAGGGGCCTTTGGCGGGCCCCTGCAGCGCAATCTGCGTGTAGTTTGGGCAATATGGGGCCCAGCCCGCCAAATTCAAGGCTAAGCCCAGCAAAAAGACGAAAAAAGGGGCCGCGGGTCGCGGAATCGGTGGCCTAACTGGAGTCTAGTTGGAAAGGGCCGAGCTCAGCATGCGCGCCGTCACATCCACAATCGGGATAACCCGCTCATAGGCCATACGCGTCGGGCCGATCACGCCGAGCACACCCAGGCTTTGGGCGCCGTCGTGATAGGGGGCGGTAATGACGCTGTAATCGTCAAACACTTCATACCCGGCCTCCTGACCGATGAAGATTTGCACGCCCTGGGCGTTGACGCTGCGCTCTAACAAGTGCAGTAGGTCTTGCTTGCGCTCAAAGGTATCAAAGAGGTCGCGCAGTTTTTGCACATCTTCCGGGTTGGCGTGCTCCAACAGGCGCGATTCTCCAGCCACCACACACTCATCTTCGGAATCCTCGCGCTCCAGCGCTTGATTGGCCAGATCTAGTGCCGCCTCAAGGTAGCTGTCGATTTGATTGCGCGCCTCGCGCATTTCCTCCACCAAGCGCTCCTGAACTAGGGGCAGAGGGTGCCCTGCAAAGCGCTGATTCACCATGGCAGCGGCGTCGCGCAGTTGCTCCGGCGTGAAGGGGCGCTGAGTATGGATGATACGGTTTTGCACTTCGCGTTCGTTAACGACCAGAATCACAAGCACGCGATCGCCAGATAAGGGTAGAAACTCCACCTGGCGCAGATGCCCGCCCTGTTGTTTCGGCACCGTCACCAGACCCGCCTGAGAGGTAATATTTGATAAAAGAGCGGAGGCGGATTGCACCAACTCGGTGGCAGACTTATCCGGATTGAGCTCCTCGCGCAACGCCGCCACCGCGTCACTGGTCAGTGGCTGGAATTGCAGCAGGCTATCTACGAATAGGCGGTAGCCCGCCGCGGTGGGGACGCGCCCCGCCGAGGTGTGGGGAGAATGCAGGTAGCCACGTTCCTCCAGGTCGGACATGACATTGCGAACCGTCGCCGCGCTCACCGGCAGCCCTGCCGATTTGAGCAGTGTGCCTGAACCGACGGGCTGGCCGTCCTTAATGTGCTGCTCGACCAGCGTTTTTAACAGGATGCTGGCGCGTTCGGATATATCTCCACTTACCATGAGCTCCCACCGTTTAGCCCGAATCTTTGTTGTAACACAGCTAGCAAAAGATACAAAACGGGGATTGAGTGACAAAACCTTGTCAATTTTACAGGCCGCGACGGTCTGGCCTTTCACCGGTAACAGGGACATGAGAAGCGCGGTGAGAGCCGTCGGGTTCTACCTTTCGCGTCATGGTATGACCCATTTTGTAAGATCGCACTACAGTTTATACGCGAACAAGAATGACGTAAGCTTAAGCAAGGCAAAAACCTGCTAATAACACGACGAAAACCGGGGCTGGGCCGTGCTGAGCCAAATTACGATTAGCGACTACGCCATAGTTTCCTCTTTGGAGATGGAGTTTACCTCGGGTCTCACCGTCATCACCGGTGAAACCGGCGCCGGTAAATCGATCATGCTGGATGCGCTCGGGCTATGCTTGGGTGACCGCGCCGACTCTAAAGCGGTGCGCCCCAATTGCGAGCGAGCAGAAATCAGCGCCTCTTTCGATATCACTGCGATAGGCACTGCACAGGAATGGCTCAAAGAGCGCGACTTGCACTGCGGCACAGACTGCTTGCTGCGCCGCGTGGTCACCGCCGAGGGGCGCAGCCGCGCCTACATCAATGGTAGCCACGCGACTTTGCAAGATTGCGCCGAACTGGGCGGACTTTTGGTCGACATACACAGCCAACACGCCCATCAGTCGCTGCTGCGCAAGTCAGTGCAGCGCGATTTGCTCGATGCCTACGCAGCGCACTTACCCCTGGCACGACAAGTAGAGCAAACGGCGTCGGAATGGCTGCGCCGAGGACGCGAGTTGGAATTACTGGCTGGTTCGGGCGACGAGCGCAACGCACGCTTACAACTGCTTTCCTACCAGGTCGAAGAGCTCAACGAGTTAGCGTTGCAAGAGAACGAGTTGGCGCAACTGGAACAGGAGCAGAAGTTACTCGACAGTGCTCAAGAAATTCTGCACAGCGCGCACCAAGCCCTGGAACTGTGCGATGCGCAGGAAGACAGTGCACACCGCGCTCTACAACTACTCACCGACGACGCGCACGCCACCGATGCGGCGGGCGACGCGCGTGAACTGTTAGATTCTGCCGCGATACAACTGGCTGAGGCGCGCAATGCCATTCAACATCATATCAATGCCGTAGAGATTAACCCGGAGCGGCTGGAAAAGGTGCGGCGCCGCTTAGAAACCATTTACGACATAGCGCGCAAACACCGTGTGATGCCAGAACAACTGTTTGAAATCCACCAAACACTGGAGCAAGAGTTGGCAGGGCTCACAGGCGGTGGTGAGCGTATCGCAGCTTTGGAGGAAGAGCGGGCGCAACTGCTGCAGCAGTATCGCAAAGATGCAGCGACACTGCGCAAGAAGCGTCGCGCTGCTGCCAAGAAACTCGTGCATAAGACCAGCAATATCCTTGCCTCGCTGGCGATGGAGCAGTGCGAACTGGACATCGCATTAACGCCGCTGACCTCGCAAGACCCACACCCTCACGGCAGCGAAGAGGTTGAATTCCTCATCAGCACCAATCCGGGAGCGGCCCCGCAACCGCTGGCTAAAATTGCCTCCGGTGGCGAGCTATCACGCATCAGCCTGGCCATTCAAGTCGTGACCGCCACTGCGGGCACCGTGCCTAGCATGGTGTTTGATGAGGTGGACGTCGGTATTGGTGGTGCAGTGGCGGAAGTGGTAGGTAAGCTGTTGCGCACGCTGGCCGAACGCGCCCAAGTGTTGTGTGTAACTCACCTGCCTCAGGTCGCAGCGCAAGGTCAGCAACACTTGCAAGTCAGTAAGCGCAGCACCGCCAAAGCTGTGGAGACACAGCTCGCCAGCCTCAATGAAGAAGACAAAGTAGAAGAGATTGCCCGCATGCTAGGCGGCGTAAAGATCACGCAGCAAACACTGGCGCATGCGCGAGAAATGTTAGCGGGCTAGTGGGCGCGATGCCCTCTAAGTCAGCCGCTTACTCCGTCAACGCAAAAACCTCGCCGCTATTCCGATTCCGAGCCCACGTCTTTTTTGCGCACGTATAACACCAGGGAATGGTCGATCAACTCGTAGCCGTGCGCCTCGGCAATTTCGTGCTGACGCGCCTCGATGACGTCATCGGTAAACTCGATCACATCACCGGAAGCCACACAAACCATGTGGTCATGGTGCTCACCCTTGGCTAATTCAAAGACCGAGTGACCGGTCTCGAAGTGGTGGCGGGTCACTAGGCCAGCGCTCTCAAATTGAGTCAGTACACGGTAAACCGTAGCCAAACCGACATCCTCACCCGCCTCTAATAGCGCGCGGTACACGTCTTCCGCGCTCATATGCTGATTGCCACGCTCCGAACTTTCCAGGAGTTCGAGAATTTTCACCCGCGGCAATGTGACCTTGAGGCCAGCTTTACGCAGTTCCTGATTCTGTTCGGTCATAGCCTTGGGGGTTCTCTGCCAAGTTGAGTGGCTGTATGATGCCACCCCTACCTCGTAAGTGGAAGTTGAGCCAACATGCGCATACTGGTCATCGCACTTTTAACCACCGCAGCTAGTGCCTGCGGTTTTATCGGTTTTCCCGGTGTCTATAAAATCAATGTCGAGCAGGGCAATATTGTCGATCAAGAACAGGTAGATCAATTGCAAACCGGCATGAGTCGCCGCCAGGTGCGCTTTATTCTCGGTACTCCTTTAGTAGAAGACACTTTCAACCAAAATCGTTGGGACTACCAATACGTTGAGCGCAAGGGTGCCGAAGTGCTGGATGAATCGCGCCTCACGGTGGAGTTCGACGGTGACAAGCTCGTTGCAATTCACGGCGACTACCAACCTGGAGCGCAACCAACAGAAAAAGAAAAAGACAAGGTGCTCGCCGACAAGGCAGCAGAAGTGGTGAAGGAAGAACGCAAGCCGCGCTGAGCGTTAATGTGGCTCCTTGATTAACTAGAGCGTTATCCGCTTGCAGAGTGCGCTCGACACTACTTGGAGTACACATGCTATTCTTCCGGCTGCTTCTCCGCCTTACGGCGCTCTTTCACTCGCGCCGCGCGCGCTTTACGCACTTCTTTTGGGTCAGCGATAAGCGGACGATAAATTTCGACACGATCACCGGGTTGCAACACATATCCCGGCGACACTAATTGCCCAAAAATGCCCAACTTTGAGTTTTCTAGATCGATGCCTTCAAACTGGTCCGTGATGCCCGATTGTCGCGCTGCTTCCAACGCGGTGGTTCCGGGTACGACGTCAACGGCGAGCAAGGCCTGCTTTTCAGGCAGTGCATAGGCCACTTCCACATTGATCGTTTCTTTGTCACTCATAGCTTCACCTAGTGTTTATGCCCATCACCCATAAAGTTGCTGAGCACGTTGCACAACGGCGTCTACCAAGTTGTTGGCCACCTTTTCAAAGAGCTTGCCAGCGGCCGCGCCGAGTACACCGCTACTCATGGTAAATTCCAAGTTTAGACACAGCTTGCAACCTGCATCCCCCAAGGTCTGGAAATCCCATCGACCAAAAAACACTTCAAAGGGGCCATCCAGCAGTTCTAATTGAATGCTCTCGACCGGTAACAAGTGATTGCGTGTACTAATACTCTGTCGAATACCACCTTTGGCTAAGTCTAGTCGCGCTTCCATCAACGCTTCACTACTGTGTAATATTGTCGCACCGACACAGCCTTCCATAAACTGGGGGTAGGATTCGACGTCATTGACCAAGTCGAACAATTGCTGGGGAGCGAAAGGTAACAGAGCGCTACGGTTGATGGTTGTCATGAGTACTTAACACGAGGTTCGAAAAATTACTGGGCGGTATCATCCACTGTCTGCTGGCTACCATCACCTACTCCGAGCCGGTGGGCGCAAAACCCCAGGTGAAAAACATAAGAATAATCGCCAGTGGAACAATATAGCGCAGAAGGAACCGCCACAGGAGAAAAAACAATCGGGATTCACGCGCCAATTCTGCCCTCAGCAGTTCGGGGCGCATGCGCCAACCCACGAAGATCGCGCTCATCAATGCGCTGAGGGGAAGTAGCAGTGCGGTAGTCAGATGGTCTAGCCGCGTAAGCAAGTGAGGCGTAGGCTGACTCGCTCCTAGCGGCGTTGCAGCGAGCGACATCACCGCCGCCATGGCTACCACCCAGATCAGTGCCGCCACGAGGACAGTGGCGGTAAAACGGGCAACGCGCAGCCACTGCACTAGGGTGGCGACAATGGGTTCCATGATCGCAACCACGCTGCCCAAGGCAGCGAGCACCAGTACCACATAAAATATTGCACCAAACAGCTCGCCCTGCTGCACGTTACCATAGGCGTGGGGCAGGCTGATGAATAGCAGGCTGGGGCCACCTGTGGGCTGCAAATTGCTGCTAAACACCAAGGGGAAAATAGCGATACCAGCCAGTATCGCGATCATCGTATCCAAGACTGCCACCGCAAATACAGAGCGGCCAATCGGAATTCGCTCTGGCGCGTAAGCCCCGTAGCTAACGCCCGTCGCCACACCAATACCCAAGGTAAAAAATGCATGGCCCAGTGCCACCAAAACACCTTCCGGCGTGATATTGGCAGAGCTATTGGCGAACAGGAACGCCTGTGTGGCAGCCAAATCACCGTTGTCGAGTGCAAAGCGAACGAGAAATAGCAGCAAGGCGATAAGAACTGGCACCATCAACCACACCAGCAGACCCAAGCCTCGACGCACGCCGAGCATCACCATGCCCGAGGCCAATGCCAGAAAAACGCTCTGCCAAAAAAGCTGCGGAAAAGGCCGCGTCAGATAATAGCCAAAGTACTCTCCCACCAAATTCGCTGGGGCGGCTGAGAATACACCGGTATACATCATGCGCACATAGGCCACGCCCCACCCCGCCACCACCACCGCATAGGAGAGCATCAACACACCTGTGAGACAGGCGAACACGCCCATACAAATCCAGGCTCGCGAGCGCAAAGAGCGATCACAGGCGCGTCGAATTGCGTAAATGGGCGCGGCCCGGCCCTGCTTGCCAATGACTAACTCCGCTACCAACAGCGGTACCGCGATGCAAAACAGAAAGATGATGTAGGTGAGCACAAAGGAAGCACCGCCGTACTCGCCACTGAGGTAGGCAAAGCGCCACACATTCCCAAGGCCCACTGCGGCTGCAGACAACGCCAACACGAACGTCGTGCGGGTATGCCATTGACTGAGAGGGGGGGTTGCAATCGTGTTCACGTGAGGTGATTCGCCAGAAAATCAGAAGTTTCAGAGTGCATCAGGTTAATATTCTCGAAAAGGGGAAGATTCACGTTTCACCTGCGGGTGACCATCTCTCTATAATGCACCATGGCTAAAAAGCAACCCAAATCGTCAAGCAACACCATCGCGCAAAACAAGCGGGCAAGCTTTGACTACCAGTTACTAGATACTTTTGAGGCAGGTATCGCGCTCACCGGTTGGGAAGTCAAAAGCCTGCGGATGGGCAAGGCTGACCTCGCCGATTCCTACGTGCTGATGAAGGACGGTGAGGCCTTCCTGCTCGGTGCACATATTATTCCACTCGATACCGCCTCCACGCACTTCGTGACAGACCCGACTCGCACGCGCAAACTCCTGCTGCATAAAAAGGAGTTGGCAAAAATTTTGGCAGCTACGGCGCAAAAAGGTCAGACCTGCGTCTGCACAAAGCTCTACTGGAAGGGCCATCTGGTCAAGGCCAAGCTAGCACTGGCGGTGGGCAAGAAAGCGCACGACAAACGCGACACCCAGAAAGAGCGCGACTGGAACCGGCAGAAACAGCGCATCATTCGCGACAATGTTAAACAGTGATACAAGTCACGTGCACGCCCATCCCTACACTAATCCCTACACCCAGACACTTAGATCATCCGGTGCTCGTCTGACGCCCTATTTCGCGCTGTGCCTTCTGGTCGCGCTCATAGCGCTTCCCACCCGGGCGGAATGGTTACAAGCAGAGCGCGAAATGATGGGTACGCGCATCAACATCGAGCTCTGGGCTGCAGATGTTGAGCAGGGCGAAACGCTGATCGCCGCTGTGTTCGCGGAATTTGATCGCCTAGATCAAATGATGAACCCCTGGAATACCGAGAGTGAACTGGCGCGCATCAATCGCCACGCAGCCAAGCGAAGCCTGGTAACAACGCCAGAAATCGTAGCAGTGATCGCACGCGCACAGCACTATGCGCGATTGAGCGACGGTGCATTTGACATCAGCTTCGCCAGTGCCGGACAGCACTACGACTACCGCGCGCAAAAAAAACCGAGCAAGGCGACTTTGGCGTCAGCGACACAAGCCATCGACTACCGCGCCATTGAACTCAATGAGGCGGAGCACCGGATTCGATTCAAGGTGCCGAGTCTACAACTGGACTTGGGCGGTATCGCCAAGGGCTACGCGGTGGATAGAGGCATAGAAATATTGCGCACCGCAGGCATTCAATCGGCGATCATCAGCGCCGGGGGCGATAGTCGCATTCTCGGTGGCGAGGGTGACGCGGTGGCATCACCTGTCAATAGCATCACAGGCGTCAACACGGCAGGCTCCCAGTCGCACGCACAGTCCAGTCCAGAGCGGCCGCGCACCGTGGGCATTCGACACCCGCGTAAGGACGGCGAGTTCGCCGTGCTCATACCCTTAGCCAACACCGCGATTTCCACCTCCGGTGACTACGAACGGTTTTTTATTCAAGATGGCGTGCGCTACCACCATATCCTCGACCCGTCGACAGGCGATTCCGCCAGAGACGTGCAAAGCGCCAGTGTATTGGCTCCACAAGCCATCGACAGCGACGCACTCTCTACTACCGTCTTTGTGCTGGGTGTTGAGCGGGGGTTGGCGCTAATCAACTCTCTACCGGGGATAGACGCCATTTTTATCGACGGCGCGGGAAAGCTACACTATTCACAGGACCTGCTGCGCAGTGCCGCACCATGAGAAACTTGCTTTACCCACAACCAAGGCCAGTTAATACCACAGGGTAAACACTAACTTGTAAACATCTGCTTCGAAATCATAAGTCGGTTCTTCTCCCGCAATAGCAGCGTCGACTCGCAGGTCAGTGAAATTGTCGTAGCTAAACCAGATGTGGTCCCACTGCAAGGTGACTGCGGCTCTATCAAAGGCATGAAATCGTAGCGGCCGGGCATAGCTCACGTAAGCCGAGAGTGTGTGATTGTTGAAGTCGCTCAGCTCCTTGTCGCGGGCGCGCCAATCTTTGTTGTCCTGTGATTCAAAGGTAAAGAGATCGCTGTAAAAATCGGCGGCGGTTTGCCGGTAGTAGCGGTACCTCGCTTCAAAGGTCCAGTTGTCGCGCCACACTTGGGTGTAATTCAGCGCTACGGTGTGGGCATCGATTCCCCAGTCATCGGTAAAATAGCGATAGTTTGCACCGACACTGCGCCGCTCGGGCAGGTAGTAAAGCATGCGCAGGGCGGCGGCATCACTGGTACGTGTATCGGGATAGACTTCCTGCGCGAACTGATAGCCAGCGCTTGGGTCGAGTGGATTGGTGAGGAATCGATAACTGCGATAGGGGTTATTCAAAAAACCCTCGTCAGTAATCAGCTCGTAATCGAAACCCAGTATCATGTCGGGAGTGGCAATTTGGCTTAGGCCAACACGAAAATGCTGCCGCTCTATGTCTTCACCAAACTCCTGGTTACCATTTTGCTCAACTTCGTCCTGACCCAGGGTGTAGCCAAAGGTTAACGTCGTGAGATCGCCAAAAAAGTCTTGGCTGACATTAAAGTAATAGGTGTCCGCGGTGTAATCGCTCTCATCACTGTTGGTATAACCGGCACTGATCATACTTTTGTCATAGAGATACTGGCCGGCGAGTGAATACTCTGTGCGCCGCTCACTATATTTTGAAGCACCGCTGGCTAGGACATCTATTGAGGCGCTACTGACAAAATCCACATAGTAGTTGGCACTGAGTGAGACCGTTTCTTTAAAATTCTTGCGCACCAACACGGAGGGGCCGTCGACCGTAATACCACCGCCCTCGTAGCGGTGATACATGACATCGGCGCGTTCCTCAGGCAGCACTACGGCCAGCACGGCTATGCTGTGCAGCATTAATGCCATGACACCTAATACCGTGCAGGCACTAGGTTTGCTAAAGAAGGCCCTCAAAGATGACAATGCACAGCGGCTAGTTGCAACCACAACCACCTCCCCCGCCACCTTCGGCACCGCGCGCACCTTCTCGCGCTTGATACACGTGATGGGTATAACCCGACGCAATCGGGTCGCGATCAAACTGCATAACCGGGTCAGCCAAATTCTGACGTTCGTACGGCTTTACCCACGGTGTAATACCACATCCGCACAGTGTTATCACACCGGCGAGCAGCACTATCGAGCGCATTTTTTTCATCCCCAATTCTCTCACGTTCCTTTCGCCACTGCTTCACTCTCCCGCAACCCTTCTTTAACGGATCTGGAACTACTCTTTCACTAGAACCCGCACTTCCTTGTCGTACGCTTTTTCAAAGCCCGGTTTATAGCCTCGGTGTATAAAGCGAGTAATACCGTTGCGATCAACCAGCACTGTCATCGGCATGGCATCAATGCCATAGAGCTTGCTGACTTTATTTTGATCGTCAAACAGAATTGGGAATGAGACTGGAATCTCGCGTAACACCTTATCGGCCTGCGCTCTGTCCTGCTCCACATTCACGCCGAAAACTGAAAAACCCAGATCACTATATTTTTTGTGCAAAGCATCGAGATGTGGAAACTCTTGCCGACAGGGACCACACCATGACGCCCAAAAATTGAGCATGATGACTTGCCCGCGGTACTCACTCAGGCGAATATTCTCGCCCTCCGCACTTTTTAAGGTGAAATTGGCAGCAGGGCTGCCTGGCTCTGACGCCAAAAGTGCCGAGCTGGCCATTAGTGCCATGCCCACCCACACGCCTAGTAGTAAAGTTTTCATATCGCGCACCTTAGCGGTTAGAAAAAGAACGTGAAGCCGGTCGATAACTCCACATTGTGTGTAATTTCGCTGTCGCCAAATGTATCGCGGTCATACAAGTGATCGCGAACATCAAGCCGCCAGGCTAACCAGTCGTTCAACAGCAGCCGGTAACCGACGCCGGCCGTGGCGGTAAACCATCTATCGCCCAAAAACTCGGTACTTCCGGCGCCTAAAATAAGATACAGATCGGACTTAAATGCGCGTCCTCCAAACAAAAAGATCTCGCCGGGAAATATATTCCAGCCAATATTCAAATCGTAAAAACTATAATCGCGCTCGGAGTCTTTAAACAGTGGCGCACCACCAGTGAGTTTCTCAAAACTGGTTTGATCTCCCTCGGAGGCGCCATAGGAAGCCTCCAGGAAAAAGTCCTCGGTGATATGCCAAGCGGCGCGCACGCCGTACAACAACTCCGTGTTGAAATCCTGAATACTGAGGAGACCGACGTAAGCGCCAATTTCAAAATCCTCGGTATCAATAGCCGCCGGAGAAATTTCACGGCGCTCAATTTCTGGATTAACGACTTGTGCGGGAGACTCCTCTTCCCCGTCTTGAGCCAAAGTACTCGCACTGAAGGCAACGCCAATGAGTGCAGCGAATACACCTAGTAAAACGCACTGATGCCAATTTTCCATTCATCAACCTCTTCATCATCGTCGCGATCGGTCATGATCACATAGTGTTTATATTGCAGGCGCAAAAACAGCCGCTTGTATAGATGAATGCGAACGCCAGCGCCAATGCTTACCGTCGAATCAGTTCTATCCTCGGTCGATACCAGAGTTGAGCGCGGGTTGGTTTCGCGTATGCCACCGCCAATCGTTAGAAACGGCGAATAGCGCCAGTGCGGAAACAGTTGGTGCACGATGCTGCCGGTAACCATACGGCCGTCGGAGGCATCGCCAAAGTTTTCCGTGGCGGCCAACTCCAAAGACAGGTTGCGCGTGAAATGCCAGCTGGCATATCCGGTTAGCGCATCAGTATCACCGTAGTCGCCAATCATTAAGCCCAACTCCCAGCGCCGTTTGGTAAACGCCTCTAAATCTGGGCTTTTAAAACCCAGGGGCTCTCTGCTTGAATCGAGCGTGCGGCCTAGGTCATCAATGTGCACCCAACCCTTCACACCGCGAGCATTTCGCACTTCAATCCAATCGGTACGCCGCCGTATGAGTTCAATACGCTCTCCGCGTTCGGCGATGTAGAAAATCGGGTAGCCGCGACCCGGCTGGGTTCGCATCTCGATGTAGGGGTCTGCAACCCAGGAAGCGGGCAATGCGTTTTCATCTACACTACTTGGCTCTTCCGCTTCGACAGGTATGCACAGTGCGCACATCCACATAAGAAGCAGAAGTAGGGGAGCGTCAATATAAAACCGAGACTTGTTTGCCAATGCGGTCATTCGTCGACCAATCGCACATCAAACGGGTTGTTATAGTACTGCGCGCCGATGTCCAACCACTCCGAAATTAAGCGCAGCTCCGGCTCGCTCAATAAACCGATGTGATCCACGGTATTGCGCGTTGCCGGCACGATCATACCTTCACCTTCGGTGCAGTTTTGCGGCAGCGGTGGCACATCTGGCGGCCCGCATACGCCACCCTCGAAACAATTAAAAAAACGTACGCTACCATTGGCTGTGCCACCGCGCATGGGTGATAGCTGCGCAATAGTCTCGGTCACGGTGAACTCGTTACCGTCGTCGGTTTGTGTACATAACCGCTGGCGGTCCGCCAGGACATCGCCCTCGCCCAGCCATTGCACTTGATCTTCAGTTAGCAATTCTTGATAAGAACGGTAGTGGTCTGGTTCGAGATCGGAGGCTTCTGCGGTCAGATCCAACTGACCCTGGGGAACGCGTGTATTGCCCGCCGTGCTGTGGCAACCAACGCAGGTATCAATGTTGTTGCCACTGGCATCCATGCGCACGTCGCGCACACGCTCCCAGATCGGCTGAATGTGGTCAATGTAGTTAATCACGATGCGGCTGGGCTGCCCCGGGTCGAAACTGCTGACCACAATGGCGCGCTCTGGTGGAATATCCAACCAATCTGCGCTGTACTCGCGATCATCGATGGTAGCGCTAGCGGTGACACCCGGAGCGTTCCATTCATCGGTGTAGTTGGGTGTGAGATCTAATTCTCGGTCCGTCACCGAGGTGTTGTCGGCGGGGCGGTGCAGGTTCCACACCACGGCCATCGTCTGGCCGACCTCTTCGGCAAAAAGCGCTGGGCGCACACCGGGAAAGCCCAGTGCACCGGATTCGAGGGCCACCGCTCCCGGGTTGGTGGATGCTGGCTGTGAGTCTAAACGCCCATGGGGTAAGGATGAGCCCGCCCGATGACAACCAGTACAACGCAGCACTTCACCGGCGCCCAACTGGAGCCAGTAATTGTGTCGTGCGCCCAGGCGCCTGCCGCGCTCATCCAAAAGGTCAAAACTGAAGGGCCGGTTCGCCGGTACGGCCAGACTGACCGAGCCATCGGGCTCCACGGGGATGTAACCCAAAATTTCGCGGAAGTTGAAACCACCGGCGACACCCGAGGCATAACCGGGAATTTCGAAGACATCGTTATCGGGAATAGGCACCGGTTGAAAAACCCGCAAAAAACGGACGGGGCGTTGCGCGTAGGCGGATGTACCCGGCTGCGCATGTTGCGGGATACCTTCTGGAGATGCATCTTCGCCGTCGAGATCGTAGACACTATCGATGAGTAAGTGACCCTTGTTTTGCAGTGCTAAATCGTTGTTGAAGTTTTCGGGTTGCGGAACTAGAGCGGCAAAATCGCGCGGCTCAGCGGCGATGATTTCACTGACCACGAAGCCTTCTTCGGGAATAACCACCGGCCGCTGCGTGTTGTCCACCGGGTTGTACACCCAGCCACCGTAGAGCGGCGGTGCCGGGTTGTCGTTTTCGGGTTGCAAAGCACACGGCGGGAAGCGCGTGGTCTCGTCGCCCTCTTCCGCCTCTTCGTCGACAACCCGACAATCTGTCCAAGTCACAAGCAACCGCTGCGTACCATCGCGTAAGGCGTAGACAGACCCAAACTGACCACCGCGCGACAGCCGTGCATCGGTGCGAATATCTGTCGTCGTCAAAGGCTCCTGCGCGACACCCACAGCATCGAGGTTGTCCCAAGTTGGCTGCCCGTCATCGGAAAAACCCTGCGTATCAATAATGACGATATCGCCGCCCAAGGTTGGTGTCGCAAAGGGGCGCAACACACTGACCAATCGGCCGTCGTCTAACTCCCGCGGTTGGGTGAAAGTGACACTAGCGCCATCCGTACCGCTGTTTTGGCTGTGATAACCGTAAAGGGGTGATACCGCAAGCCCCGCTGGGTCCATACGAAACAAACTGATGTGATTGGTGGCTGTGTTATTCCAACGGCTAAACACGATCTCGCCGCTGGCAAGCACCATGGGATCGAGATCATGGCTGAGGTTGAACGAAATTTGGCGGAATTCATCGCCGCGCAATTGCGGATCGTAAACATGCAGCACGGCAGCGGGGCCACGGCCGTCTTCATCCAAGCCGGCAAACAGTTGGATGCGCCCCTCGTTTAATTGACGGCCCTGGTTCGCCACTTGGCGAGTTGAGCTGAACACAATTCGGTCATCCGGCAAAAAATAGGGGGCGATGTCGTGGCCGCTACCGGTCTCTACCCCTTCGTTGCGCTTGATCCGCGAGGGAATAACGTATTGTACGGTGCGCTCGGCAATATCGTACGTCCACAAGTTCCAGGTCGTGTCTTCTAAATTAACAGCCACTGGCTCGGGGACTGCGCGCACGGAGAATATCAAGATATTACCGTCGAACGAGCTCTCCAAATCTTTGATGTCCAATACGATCTCTGCAGGCGTAACGCCCTCTTCTGCAGCGACGATCTCGGCAATCTGCGCACTGATTTCCCGATCTTCTGCACTGGTGGCTGCTCGTTCACGTACAAACAGCCGCGCGCCAGGCGCGAAGGCGATGGGGTCGCGCAGATCGGGTGGTGTTTCCGGCAAGGGCCGTCGGATGTATGCAACAGGTACCTCGACAACGACCGGGTCTTCGCCTTGGTTGTTGGTGGTCAGGGTGATGTTCTCTCCACCGTCTCCACCGCCGCCGCAGGCAACAAGACTCACTCCCACAAATAGATAAGCGAGCACAGTGCGGTGGCGAGTGAGAAAAGGAAGAGACTTCATGTGTGCGCTAGCTTTACAGAGCGCGGGTGAATCGTACAGAGGTGAGAAATGAAAATAGGGCATATTGCCAAGACGAAAAAAAAACTCGAAAAAAATAGAGAAAAAACTTGCGTGTTAGTAAGTGTTGGAACGTTTTTTATAACGGAAAGTTGTCGCATTTTTGCGACTCTAAAAATTGTTCAACTGATAGCGTAAAAAATTGCCAATTTCTCCCGTTGGCCCTTGCCTTGTCGGGGCTTGCTGCGCAAAGCTGACAACCATACGGGTACATCATTGCATGCAGCTTTCTGAAACTGCATGTTCCGGCTTCAGACCTGATCGCTAGTTCAGACTCCCCGCACCCAACAGGCTCGCCGGCGCATGCAATCCCAGCATTGAAGAGTAGCAATCAGGTTAGCAAGTATGGGCAAACGTTTTCTTTTCACCCTTGCCATCGGCGTCGTCTTTATTGCGAACGGGTTCGCGGGGCCCCGCGATCAAGCCAAACGCATTCATGATCGCCTCACCGGAGTACCCGCGTCCGACGCGATGCTCGACGCAATGGAAGCGGCCATTGGTGCCGGTAGTGCCGAGGGCCGGGTTACCGCCGCTCTGTATGCTATCGACGGTGCGCCTTCAGTATCGGCAACCGGGGATTTTTATACGGTGACTCTAAAAAACTGGGTCAGCCCTTGGACTAACGAAGCGCAAGACGTGTTCGCTCCATTGAATGACTACAGCGCTACGGTAATCGGCGTAGTGCGTGATGAGTTGGACTACCGCGACATTCTCAGCGCCGACATTCTCTACCGTGGCAACACTCCGGGCATTCCCGCTTACAGCAATAGCAATAACGATCACTACGAGTTCCTCGAAGCCTCGGGTGCGAACTTGGCCGATACTGCCGTATTGGTGCGCGACAGCCAGAGCAGCCTCACTGGTGTGCCACCCGAGGGTGTCGCTGGCGTTGTGACGAGTCGCGCTTCTGCTCGCGCGTTCTTCGTCGACGGCACCAACCGCGCCATGCTGCGTTTTACGATTTTGAACCACTTGTGCATGGACTTAGAACAGCTCAAAGACGCCGCCGCACCGAGCGATCGCATCCGCCAAGATACGTCCCGCAGCCCCGGTGGTGACAGCACGCTCTTTCTCAACCAATGTGTTGCCTGTCACGCGGGGATGGACCCACTGGCACAGGCCTTTGCCTATTATGACTTCCCCTATCCCGATGAAGAGGACGCGCCAAATCTAGAGTTAGAACAGCGCAAAGATTTAGGTGCCATCGAGTACTCGCCCGGCATTGTACAATTAAAGTACTTAATCAACGGGGCGACTTTCAGTCCTGGCTATGTAACCCCGAACGATCACTGGACGAACTACTGGCGTCTTGGCGACAACAGCGCGCGCATTGGCTGGCAAGGAGAAGCAACCAACTCCGGTAGCGTCGATTTGGCGCGCGACCCGGCCTACTCCGAGGGCGATGGCGCTGCATCACTCGGCGTTGAATTGGCGAACACAGATGCTTTCGCGCAGTGCCAAGTGAAAAAGGCGTTCAGCGCCATTTGCCTGCGCGACCCACTACCCGATGCTGCCGATTCACAAGCGGTCGCTGGTTTTGTCAACACTTTCAACACCTCTCACAACATGAAACGCGTTTTCGCCGAAGTGGCGGGCTATTGCGCCAGTCACCTGTAGGGGCAGCGTCACAATGATGTCAATGAATCGAGTACAACAAGCACCCTTTGCCCTAGTGACATTGTTCCTTTTGCAAGCATGCAGTGGCGGCAGCGGCGGGGGCGGCAGCGAGCGCGAAGTGAATAGCAACGAACCGGGTGGTACCCGCGGGTTTGTTTACAGTGGGCCGCCACCGGCCACCGATGAAATTCAGAATTTCAAAATTGCGTTTTACGACCCGCTGGTCGACGACAATCGCTGCGGCGAGTGCCACACACCGGGTAAAACCGGCACCCCGCCCTTTGTCGATCAAGGCAATGTCAACCAAGCTTGGCAGCACGCCAAAACACTGGTCAATCTCGATGATCCCGCCTCTTCGCCGGTCGTAAGTCGCGTGGCGAACGGACACAACTGTTGGCTGGCACCGACGCAGTCGGCGACCTGTGCCTCGACCATTGTCGGTTATATCGAGCGTTGGGCCGAGGCCAGTGAGGGGTCTGTCTCGACCATCAATCTCACTCCACGGCGGCCCTACAACCCCAGCGCTACCCGAGTGTTGCCACCGATGTACGAAGATGTCGCCACACTGGGCGTCGATCTGCGCGCACCGGGAGAGTTGATGGAATTGCTGGTGCGCTATTGCAGTGACTGCCACGCCGACACCTCAGCCATTCCCCAAGTGCCCTATCTAGCCAGTGATGACATCGCCATTGCCTATGCTGCACTGCGCGGCAAAGTCGATTTGATTTCCCCGGCGCGCTCGCGTTTGGTGCAGCGCATGGACCCCGAGGGACACAACTGCTGGAGTGATTGCGAAAACAATGCGCAAACCTTGCAGTCGGCCATCGCCAAACTCGCCGGTGTCGTACCACCCACCGAAGTGAACGCTGCACTGCTGACCAGCACGGCGCAGGTGCTTGGTGAAGACGGCGTCGAGGCAAATACTGGCGGCCGTTACGAAACCGACTTGATTGCCAAGTGGGAATTCCGCGAAGGCAGTGGCACCACGACAGCAGACACCAGTGGTGTATTGCCTGAGATTCCGCTGTCACTGTCTGGCGAATACAGTTGGCTGGCCGGCTGGGGTATACGCTTGGTCAACGGTAAAGCGCAAGGTGGAGCGAGCGCTAGCGCCAAGTTGTTCGAGCGCATTAGCGGCAGCGGCGAGTACTCCGTAGAGGCCTGGGTCGCTCCGGCGAATGTCTCACAGGAAGACGCCTGGATAGTCGGCTATGCCGGTGGTCCGGAAAATCGCAACCTGCTACTCAGCCAGAGCTTATACAACTATCTCGCCTACACGCGCAGCTCAGTGACCGATGACAACAACGGCGGCGAGCCCCCGTTGGTAACCGATGACGATGCACAATTGGCACAGGCAACCCTGCAACATGTCGTGGTCACCTTCGACCCCGTCGATGGCCGAAAAATTTACGTCAACGGCCAGTTCAGTGGCGATGTCGATGTCGCTGGTGGCGGCTTGCTAAATAGCTGGAACGAATCCTTCGCTGTGGTATTGGGTAACACAACGGCCAATAGCAACCACTGGGAAGGGGCGCTGCGCATGGTCGCCATCCACAATCGTGCGTTGACCCCCGAGCAGGTTACACAAAACTTCGATGTCGGTGTCGGGCAAAAATTTTTCCTGATGTTCAGCGTTGCTGAACAGTTAAATGAGGAAAGGGTTTGCCACATCATGAACGGTGAGGAGCGCATCAATTATTGTTACGTTGTGTTCGAAGTGAGTCAATTTGATGAGAGCAGTTATCTCTTTGATCGCCCATTCTTTGTCAACATTAACCCGGATGGCGGTGATATCAATTTCGATTTGGCGGGTATTCACCTGGGTATCAACGGTAAATTGACAGAAATCGGACAGGCGTACGTCAACGTCGATACACAAATCAGCAGCCAAGCATCGGGCATTGCGCAAAACCTGTCGAAGGTCGGCACCATTATTCCTCTGGAGAACGGCGCAGACCAAGATACCTTTTTTCTCGCTTTCGACAACGTGGCCGGTCAACAGGGCAGCGACAATGCACGCCCACGCCTGCCCTACCAGCCCGTGTTGAGTGGCGAGCCGCGCCCGGATATCGGGGTGCGCACCTTCGATGCGATCAACGCCTCTCTGTCGCAACTAACAGGTGTCTCAGTGGCGAGCGAAGCCGTTAGCCCGATCACCGGCAAGACAGTGGGTGAAACCTATGCACTGGTGCGCCGTGCGCTGCCTTCAGTGGCGGACTTCAATGCATTTTCTTCATCGCACTTGATGGCGGCGACACAGTTAGCGGCCGCCTACTGCGATGCACTGGTGCAAGACGAAACGTTGCGTGAACAGATTTTTCCCGCCCCCCCCACGTTCGATTTTAATCGGCCGGTTGGCGATTCCAGTATCGATTGGCGCAACCACATCGTCGTGCCGCTGGTGGATCGCTCGATCAAGCGCGGTTTATTGAGTGACGCTGATCGCGCGGCCATCATCGACGAAGTGGAATTGCTGATTACCGATGATCGCGACTTAAAGCCATACATTAATGTCAACGGCAGTTGGGTCAGCGACCCCAACCCGGCCGCACACAATAAGCGGGATGGACTGATTTACTGCGTCAACGATGCACCCTGCCCACCCTCGCGCACAGCGGATGTTGTCAAGGCGGCCTGTACTTCAGTGTTGGGTAGCGCCGTGGTGATGCTGCAATGAGCGCGGCCGCACAAAGAATAGGGGGAGACTAGGACACATGGCAAAGCACAAAGGTTATTTTCGTCCGGATGAGGCCTTGCGCCATACGGATCATCGCCGCCCGATCAGCCGCCGGGAGCTCATATCCCAAGGGTTTAGGGCCGGTTGCGGTACATTGGTCGGCACCTCCTTATTCAGTTTGCTGGGCTCGCGCGCGCACGCCATTTCCCCCAACCTGTTGGACTCAGCGTTTACACCCTACACGAGCTGCGATCTGGGCTCTGTTGCCGGTCGAAAAATCCCGTTCATCTGTTTCGACTTAGCAGGTGGAGCCAACATCGCCGGCTCCAATGTCATTGTCGGCGGCCCCGGCGGTCAGCGCGATGTGCTGAGCACCGAGGGCTATTCGCGTCTCGGTTTACCCGCCGATATTCTGCCCTTTGGCAACAACGCGCAGTCGGTGAGCGGAGATTTCACCGACGACAGCCTGGGTATTTTGTTTCACACCGAAAGCGCCATGCTGCGCGGCATTCTGGAAAAAGCGAGTGCTACTAGCGGCTTGGTAAACGGCGCCGTTATCCCTGGACGCTCGGACAACGACACGGGCAACAACCCCCACAACCCCTCTTACGGTATTTACCGTGCCGGTTTACGCGGGCAAATCTTGCAATTGATCGGGTCGCGCAATTCCGACTCCGGTGGCAACTCGATGGCTCCGGCCATGATGATCGACCCCGAGATTCGCCCTACAAAGGTCGATCGCCCCTCGGATGCCAGCGGCTTGGTTGATGTTGGCGACTTAAATTTACTGCTCGAAGACACCGAGGACATCGTCTCCGTTGTCGAATCCATGAAGCGTATTACCGATTTCAAATTGGATTTAGTCAATACCGGGCTTAGCAGCCCGACAGATGAAGACAAGCGCTTGAAAGACCGATTCAGCTGCGAATACTTGCGCAGCGCTGACACGGTGGAAAAGTTTTCCAATCCAGATGCACTGGATCCATCGGCAGACCCGGCCATCGTCGGCGACACCGGTATCTTTACACAGGCCGAGTTTGACAACGACCGCGAGTTTCAAAAAGCGGCGTCGGTGATGAAACTCGTGATCGACGGTATCGCCGGTGCAGGTACAATCGAAATGGGCGGTTACGACTACCACACGGGTGATCGACGCACAGGCGAAGAACGCGACCTGCGCGCAGGCCGCTGTATCGGCGCCTGTTTAGAGTACGCGCGGCAACAGGCCACACCCGTGATGATCTACGTGTTCAGCGATGGTTCTGTGGCCAGCAACGGCACCATTGAGATGGTCAACGGTGTAGGTAAAGGTGTGTGGAGTGGTGACAACTCATCGACCGCCGCATCCTTCTTTCTCGTCTTCGATCCGGCGGGTGCTCCCACATTGATGGACACGGTGGGCGACACCATGCGCCATCAGCAATTAGGTTGGATGCGGGCCGATGCCTCAGTAGACACCTCTTCTAGTCCCGCGGCGAACAACGTGAATCTCAATGTCGAGATGTTAATCCTCAACTACATGGCCCTGCACGGTGAACAAAACCTCTTTGCCGAGGCAAACTTTTTCCCCAATCACGGCCTAGGCAGCGCGAGCAACCGCGATCGCTTCGTCGCCTTTCAACCTCTGGTAAGTATCAACGGTGGAGTACTGAGCTGATATGCCCGACACTTCTACAGTTCCTTATGCAGCGACGACCACGATAACAATGACGAACAGTGACAGCACGGCCATAAGTGTAAGTCGATGGCTCTACCGGCTGTCAATGGCGGCCCGATCATACAAACGCCGAGCCGTTTACGCTTGCAGCGTGCTCGCGACGTTTTGGTTGTGCATCGCCAACACCTCGGCACAAGAACCAACACTGAATGAGCAAGTACAGGACATCAAAGCGCAGACGCTGCAACTGAATCGAGATTTGTTCATTCTCGAAGAAGAGCTACTGTTTCCCGACAACACTCAGCTCGCCGTCTTTCTCTCTATGGATATCGGTGAGTTTTTTGCGCTGGATGCCGTAAAACTAACCATTAACGATAAAGTCGTTACCAACTACCTGTACACAGAACGCCAAGTGGATGCGCTGCGACGCGGCGGCGTGCACCGTTTATACATGGGCAACTTGAAAACCGGCGAACACCAGTTGGTCGCCGTATTCACTGGCAAGGGGCCCAATGGGCGCGACTACCGTCGTGCGACGGAACTGAAAGTGCATAAAACTACCGGGGCCAAACGTGTGGAACTCAAGATCACAGATTCCGAAGCAAAACGACAACCCGATTTCAGCGTCAAGGAATGGTAAGCGAGTGAGTAAGCTGTCTTTTTCCTATAAGCGGCGTGATTTATGCCGAGCCGTGAGGTTTAGAATATTAGTGCCAGCCATTATGCTAGCATTGGCCAATGGTGCTGCCAGCACCGCTACACAAGCGGCGGAGACCGTTCAGGCGCTGCGCTACGGTGCCAGCCTGTTTCACTTTTATCAGCAACAGTATTTCGACGCGCTCACCGAACTGATGGTAGGCCAAGAGCTCGACGATTTGGCCGCGCACACCCAAGGTGCGGAGCTATTGCGCGGGGGCATGGCACTTTCCTACGGCATGGACAATGTCGCCGAATCGGTTTTTACACAGCAATTGCGTGACGCCAACGACTTGGTCGATCGAGATCGCGCCTGGTTCTATTTAGGGAAGATGGCATGGCAACGCGGCGACGTGCCGCGCGCAGCACGGGCACTGGAACAAATTTCTAAAGACTACGACGGGGATCTCGCACAGGAAGCAGCCTATCTCAATGCTACAACACGCTTATACCTAGGTGACAATACCGAGGCTCAACGCCAGGCCACGGAATTGCCAAAAAAGTCCAAGTGGCGCTACTACCTTAACTACAATTTGGGCGCGACAGAGGCCGCCGGCGAAAACTGGGGCAACGCGACCGCGTACTTTGACGAGCTGGGCGGAATGTCGCTGCGCAGCCCGGAGGCCCTTGCGCTACAAGACAAAGGCTTTACCGCAGCAGGTTTTAGTTTCTTGGCCGCTGGCGATTTTGAGCAGGCACAGGAAGCCTTTCGACAAGTGCGCTTAGAGAGTCCGTTGTCGAATCGAGCGATGCTCGGCTACGGCTGGAGCTTTATTGAACAAGACAACTATCAAGGGGCACTCACACCCTGGCATACCCTGGCGCAGCGCTCCATGCTCGATGCTAGCGCTCGAGAGAGTTTGCTTGCCCTGCCCTACGCCTACGGACAACTGGGCAAGCCCGGTATCGCACTGGCCAAGTATCAAACCGCAGCAGAAACTTATACCGAAGAACGCGAAGGTGTGGAGAAAGCCATCGTCGCGTTCTCCGAACAACCGCTGGGGCCCCTATTCGGCATTGAACCCGATGACAGCGGCGACTGGTTTTTTGATGTCGACGTGCTGCCCAGCGGTGAACACGCGCCCTATCTGCAATACCTAATCACTCGTCATGACTTTCAAGTCGCGCTGCGCGAACTACGTGATTTGCAGCGCATCGCCAACCGCTTGCAGCGTGCAGAGGAAAGATTACAGGTACTTCAGCAAGTAGATACCCATCAACAACAGGTCTGGCATGACTTGGCGCGCCAGGGTCGTCGCAATCAGCTGGCACAGCGACAAAGCGAACTATCGCAAGACATCACCTCGCTGCGCAAAAAAACCGCTGCGGCGATAGCTCGGGACGATGGCCTGCTTCTTATTGATGCTACTGAGACCGCACAATGGGCACAGTTAGAACGCGCTGAAGCCCTCGCCGCACGCATCGACATACAGGGCAAACACTCAAGCACATTGCGTCTGTTACGCGGTGTTTTGCTGTGGCAGGCGAATGAGCAGTACCCCACGCGCGCGTGGCAGGCGCAACAACAACTGCAGGAATTGGAAGACCTCGAAAATGAGTCTGGCATCGCCCTACGACGTGTAGATACCGCCATTGCCGAGCGACAAACTTCCGACTTTACTCCCCGCATTGCGGCACTAGAACAACGTGTCCGCGCACAGTCCGCACAAGTCGCGCAGACGATTGCGGTCTCTGAAAGCGGGCTGCGGACACTGGCGGTCACCGAGTTACAACACCAAGCAGAGCAACTTACAAGAGCGTTGGGTCAAAGCAAACTGGCCATTGCACAATTGCACGACCAGGGCGTCGGGGTAGCGCCATGAAGCCGCTGGCACCCATTCCTATTCTTCTCATACTGCTGGTTGGTTGCGGCACTATCGAGCGCGTGTTCGAGCCCAGCGAGCCGACGCTTGCAGATTTGGATCCCGTTGAATTACCGATGGAAGACGAAGCGCTGCCAGAAGTTAGCCTGCAGGAACTGCGTGCGATCTACCGCGATTTACTACCGCAACAGCACGATACCAAAACACGACAGAGCGTCATGCACCGCCTTGCCGATATCGAAATGCTCGCTGCAGAGGCGAAGCTCGCCGAGGGCGATGAACAAGAGGCGCTATTTGCAGCGGCAATCACAGCCTACGAGGCCCTGCTACGCGAAAACCCCGACTACGAGCCGCAAGACTCCCTGCTCTATCAACTCTCGAAAGCGTACGACTTAAATGGCCAGAACGATAAATCGCAAGCGGTCTTGGAACGCTTAAGCAGTACATCACCTGAATCGTCTCACGCAGCTGAGGCCAACTTCCGCCGTGCAGAGCACTATTTCGTAAATTCCAACTACGCCAAAGCTGAGATGACCTACGCCGAGGTCATTCGCCAGGGCGACGCCACGCCCTACTACACGCGGGCGCTGTACATGCAAGGTTGGTCGCGCTTCAAGCAGGACAAATTTGAAGCGTCTATTGAAGCATTTACTGCCAGCCTTGATCAGATACTGCTCCGAAGTGCACAAAAAGAGAACTTACCACGGGGCGAACGCGAACTGGTTGACGATAGCTTGCGGGTCTTGGCCATCGTATTTAGCAATCTAGACGGTACCGACACCATCGCTACGGCCTATGCGAACCTTGGTGAACGCCCCTACCAACATCTGCTGTATGAATCCCTGGGCCAACTTTACCTCTCCCAGGAGCGCTACCGCGACAGCGCTGAGACCTATCAAGCCTTCACACAACATCATCCGTACAGCGGCTTGGCGCACCTGTTCCAACTGCGCGTTATCGAAGCGTATGAAGCGGGTGGCTTTAGTGACCTCATTCTCCTGGCGAAACAGGATTATGTGGCCGCGTTCGGGGTAGAGAGTGACTACTTTGAAAATAGTGCCGCGCCTGCGCGAGAACGTATGACCGAAAGACTGTGTGTTTTCGTCGACGAATTGGCCAGCCACTACCATGCCTTGGCGCAACGCGAACGCAAGACCAGCCCCGGCAGTGCTCGGGTTGCGGAATACTATGCAGAGGCCGCGAAATACTACCGCCTGTATATCGATAGCTTCCCCGAGGATGAAGCAACACCCAAATTTGCTTTCCTACTCGCCGAAAGCCTTTTCGAAGCCGGCGACTACAGCGCAGCCATTGTCGCGTACGATGTCGTCGCCTATGAGTACAAGGATGAACAACATGCGGCAGATGCGGCCTATACCGCCATTCTCGCCTATGAAAAACTCGCCCAACAACTCACGTCTCATAACGCAGCCGCCAACGAGCAGGCACATTACGACCTAAAAATGCGACGTATCACCGCGGAACAACGCTTTTTTAATCAATTCCCCAATGATGCACGCGCGCCCAGTGTCATGCTGCATGCCGCCAACGAACTACTGAGCCTGGAGGATTATCAAGCCGCGCTCACTGCGGCATCCGCCCTCACAGAATCAGCGGTGCCACTTGCCACTCAGTTACGCCTACCCGCATGGCTGGTAAGCGCGCACAGTTTATTTGCGCTGAACGAGTTTAGCGCCGCCGAATCAGCCTACAGTAGTGCGGCAGCACTGCTCACACCGGACGATGAGCGCTATGCACAGACGCAAGAGCGCTTGGCGGCCTCCATCTACCGCCAGGGTGAACGTAAGGCCGACATGGGCCGCACACTGGCTGCAGCGGAACAGTTTCAGCGCGTCATTGAAGCTGCACCCACGTCTTTAGTGCGAGTTAACGCCCAGTTTGATGCGGCTGCGGCCTATATCAGTGCTGGTGAACTCCAGAAAGCCAACGAGTTATTGGTAGATTTCCGTCGGCGCTATCCACAACACGAGTTAAGCCAAGGTATAAGCGCCACCCTGTTGCAAAACTACGAAGAACTCGGCCACTGGCGCGAAGCGGCGCAAGAGCTAGACAGACTACACACCCCTAACGGCAGCGATGATATCGCCCGCCAAGCGTTGCTCGTCTCCGCACAGTACTACGAGAAGGCGGGGGACATTGACACCGCCACTGCGCGCTATCGCAGCTATGCAACACAGTGGCCGCAACCCGTAGATCAACACCTGGAAGTATTGCAGCACTTGGCAAGTGTGGCTGAACAAACTGGCGATGCGGAAATCCGCCACCACTGGCTGCGTGAAACCATCGCAGCCCACGACAATGCCGGTGAGGAACAAACAGACCGCTCGCGTTATCTCGCCGCCAGCGCCGCTAGCGTACTGGCAGAGCGCGACTATGGGGCGTTTTTGGCTATACCTCTAACCTATCCGATTGGCACGTCACTCAAAGCTAAGAAGCAGGCGATGGAACGTGCACTGGCGACGTACAGCAAGTGCAACCATTACGGCGTGCAGGAGTTCTCTACCCTAGCAACCTACCGCATGGGGCACATCTATCAACAACTGAGCCTTGATCTGCTGGACTCAGAGCGCCCCACCGACTTAGACGCATTGGCGCAGGAGCAGTACGACATCATGCTGGAAGAAACCGCCTACCCGTTTGAAGAAAAGGCGATTGCAATTCATGAATCGAACGCCAAACGCGCCCGCGACGGCGTGTACGGTCCCTGGGTCAAAGAGAGCTTCGCCGCGCTCGCACAGTTGTTGCCTGCGCGCTACCACAAAACCGAGATGGAAGACACACAACAGCTCGCCGCTTTCGAAGGCGAAGTACAACCCAGCGCGCCCCGAAAGGTACGCGCACTTAATCGCGAAGCGATTGATTTGCGGCAGCAAGGCGAATTCAAGCGGGCTGAAAGTGCGTATTTGCGAGCAATCGACAAGGTTGAGGACTACCCTCTCACCCATCGCAATATCGGTATTTTGTACGATTTGTATTTGGGGCAGCCAGAAGATGCATTACTGCACTACAGCCGCTACCAATCCTTGACTGAGAACCGCGACCGGTCCGTCGCCGGATGGATCGCCGACCTACAACGTCAGCAAGTGAGCCTGGCGCCACACACTCAGTGACACAACAAAAAAGAGAATTGAATAATCGGTGCCAATTATGCGTTTTACACAATTTCTAGTGCTGTTGGCGGTCTTCGCAAGCGTCTACGCGCAAGGAGAAGCCGAGGTCACTCTACAAAGTACGGTAAGTGGCAGTCAGGAACAACCGCGCGTCATTTACATTGTGCCCTGGCAGCAACCGGGCGCGGCGAAATTGGACTACGAACTCAACAACGGCATCGCCGAAGAACTGTTTACGCCAATTGACCGCGATGAATTTGTGCGTGGCTTGGCCTACGGTGAAAAATTGCGCGAAGAAGCAGCGCCGAGCGAGCCGGGAAAGATCGGCCGCTAAAAACGCTGAATATCGACAAAAAGAAACACAACGACCAAAACAAACAACGAGTAAGAAAACCAGAGGGAAGCACCATGGATATGTACGACATCATCGTCCGTTTTTTTCAAGGCGGAGGGCCATTTATGTACCCCATCGCCATCGTGCTTGTTATCGGCCTGGCAATTGCACTAGAGCGCTGGCTGGTATTGAGCAGCGCGCGCATGCGTAATCGACGAGCCTTTAAACAGGCCATGCAACACTTACAAAAGAATGAATATGAGCCACTTCTGGAAGTGGGCCAGAAGTCCAAAGTCCCCATGTACCGCATTATCGCGGCGGGCATCTCTCGTTTTAGCAATAGCCGCCGCCGCGATGACATCGAATCGGCTATGGAGGAAGGCGTGATGGAGGCCCTGCCCGGGCTAGAAAAACGCACACCCTATCTCGCGACACTGGCCAATGTCGCCACCCTATTGGGCCTGCTAGGTACCATTGTCGGTTTGATTGCAGCATTCAGTGCGGTGGCCGATGCCGCGCCCACTGAAAAGGCGAGCCTGCTGTCCAGCTCTATTTCAGTGGCGATGAACACCACGGCGTTTGGGCTGATCTCCGCCATACCCCTCGTGCTACTACACGCGGTACTGCAGACCAAAACCACCGAGATCGTCGACAGCTTTGAAATGGCCGCTGTGAAAGTACTGAACGTGCTGGCGGATGGCAACAACAGCGGTACGCGCAGCGCATGAATCGCTTGCGACATCGGCGTGACACCGACGCCGAACTAGACATCACAGCGTTTATGAACCTCATGATCGTGCTGGTGCCGATTTTACTACTGGGCTTAGTCTTCTCACGCATCACGGTTGTCGATGTCGTCGTACCTCCACCCGCTAGCGGTGCGCTGTCGGATGACAACCAACAGGCGGTGGAGCTGATCATTCGGGCCGATGGTATGCGGGTGGATTACCCGCGAGGAATCTTACTCAAAGCCATCCCGATGACAGAGGATGAGGAGTACGATTTCGCGCTGCTCAGCCTAGTGCTACAAGAAGTCAAACGCCAGCTACGCGAGCAGGGCATAGAAAAAAGCGCTATTACCATCCTGTCGGAACCCCAGGTAGATTATCAAACCATCATCCATGCCATGGATACCGTGCGCTCATTCAAAGCGGTGGTCGCCGCATCCGTAGTTGATGCCGCGCTATTCCCACAGATCTCCTTCGGTGACGCTCCCGCTCTGCAAGGAGGAAATGCCGGATGAGCAGCTCACTGCGCAGACGACGCATGGCGCGCAGCCATAGGCGCATGAACAAGCCCACCAAACTAAACCTGGTGGCACTCATGGATATCTTCACCATCCTGGTGCTGTTTCTCATCGTTAACACCGGTGACGTTGAAGTGTTGGATGCAGACAAAAACGTCGCGCTACCTGAATCCGTTTCTGAGCTACGCCCCGAAGCCACCCTAGTGATTAAAATCAGCCCAAACGATATTCGCTTGCAGGATAAGCTGATTGGCCGCGTTGATGTGTTCGCGGATGACAATGCGACCGGAACACAAACACAGGCCAGCAGCAACAAAGCCGCGACAACCGCCGACACGCTAGCGCTGCTTAAACAAGCGCTGGATGTCGCCGCGCTACAAGACGAGCACTGGCAGCCGGAAGAACACCCCAACGGGCGCCCCATCATTATCATGGGTGACAAGAGCACGCCCTTCGAATTATTGAAACAAATTATGGCAACCTGCGCATCGACAGACTTCCGCGACATCTCCCTTGCAGTAAATAGCGTACCTATTGCGGCAGAAGCCAGTGAGCCTGATCCCAATATACCAAGCGCTCCTATATCAGCAATGCGCAACGGGTCATCTGCTGCGCCTGGAGCCGATACATGAGCGGCCTCGCCTACAGCCCACAGCTCTTGCTCCCCTGGGAATCCACTGCAGAAGAAGACTCGCGCTTTCACCGCATCCTTTTTCTCGCCCTCTTCCTGTTTGCCATTATGGCTGTCGTCATTCCACTGTTGCCGCTGCCCGAACTCGCCAGTCCCAAGAAAGAGGAAGCGCCACCGCTCACGCGCGTGGTATTGGAAAAACAAGCGCTACCGCCGCCAGTACCGCAACCGAAAGTTGTGAAACCTATCGAAAAAACCAAACCGGTGCCCGCTGAGAAAAAGGTGCCGCCCAAGCCCGCCGCGACGCCCAAACCAAAACCCGCGCCCCAACCCGTAGACACCCTGGCGGAAGCGCGCAAGGCTGCCACTGGCTCAGGTGTACTCGCCTTTCAAGATGACTTACAGGCGCTGCGCGACACCGTGGATGTAGAGACACTGAATCAAACACAAACCAGCCGTGGCGATGCGAGTGCGACAAAACTGCAACGCTCGCTAATCACTAGCGCCGTTCCCGCCAGCAGCGGTGGCATACAGACCGCAGCACTAAGCACCGATACCGGCGGCCCGGCACTCTCGGGCAGAGAAACCACCGCCGTAACTAGCGGTATCGCGGGCAATGCAAACGGCCAAGGTTCGCGCAACAGCGCGGCGCTAGCAAGCGCCCAACACACCGGAGGGCGTTCCGATGAAGCGATCCGTCGGGTGATGGACAAAAACAAGGGAGCCATCTTCGCGATATACAACCGCGCACTGCGCAAAGACCCACTACTCGAAGGCAAACTCGTATTCGAGATGGTGATCGAACCCAGCGGCGCAATCTCCTCACTCACGCTGCTTTCCAGTGACTTGGCCGATGATGCGCTGACCGAAAAAATCCTCTCGCGCATCCGCCTGATTCAGTTTGGGCCGGATGACGCGATTCCCACGCGCGTTAACTATTCATTTGATTTTCTGCCCTATAGCTAACCGGCCAGTTCGACACGCAGCCGAGCACCTCGCCCCCGATAACACCCCATTCCCAACGCTTGGAAAATCCAGCGGCCGCCCCCATATTCAGGTATAATGAACCATCACCACTTGGGGGCGATTCGGATTCGACGACGGTTGCGAACCCTGCGGTGCATGCCGTGATGGTAGCCAATCACGTTAATCCAAAGCTGCAAACTATTAGTTGCCAATGACGACAACTACGGTGCACAGCTAGCTGCGTAAGCAGTTAAATGTCACCTTCTAGGCGCTTCGGCCCTAGCGGTCTTTAACAAGGTTCCAGCCCCGCGTTACTGACTGTCATATAGAACTGGATCGCAGCAAAGCATGTTCTGGGTCTAGCTGCTAAATCTATACAGAGCTCGCCAAGCACGTCCTGCCCGTTGGGCTGTGCAAGGCTAAATTAATTAACGGGGTCTAAGCATGTAGAGCCAAAGGCAGAGTGCTGGCGGACGCGGGTTCAATTCCCGCCGCCTCCACCATTTGATAATCTGGCTCTCCCCCATTAAGGGGGGAGGCTCTCCCCCATTAAGGGGGGATGGGTCGATATTCAGGCTCTCCCCCATAAAGGGGGGATGCACCTCAATCCACTAAACCCGGTTAAGTACACGAACTCAGTCCATCAAGCCCTGTAAATTAAGGCTTTTTTGGCACTTACACCGGCCCCACCCCCTAAAGTGTTAGCTCCGTCACACGCTACCGCTTGCTCCTTCCTCTAGTGGCCAGATATTCTCTTTGGTCATGTTTTATACAAGTTCAGACAGCGCTGAAGATGAAGAGCAGGAACCCCATCACTCTGAGAGCCCAGAAGTAGAGCGGGACGTTACAACTTCGCCCTCTGCGTGTGCAAGCCCAATGTCGCCGCTAGATGATGCAGCACCTGAAGAGTTAAAAGCCTGTATTGAGCTCCTGGCATTAAGCTTGGTCCAGTGCCAGGAAAAGCTGCCGCTTGACCCCCTCCAAGAGTCGACATTTGAGCTAGAGCCACTAGCTGATCTTCCTCCAGATGCCAATCAACATCGCCGACAACTCGATATTGCCGAAGACGCGCTGGAGTATGTTCGTATAAAAGCTGCACGGGCCCATGCAATACAGGCTGAAGAAGAAGCAGCGCTGGCTGAACAACAGAGGGAAAAACGCAGACACTTACGGATTTGCGTCAATAGCGTCGCCAGCCTCATTTGGCCAGGTGAATCTGAGCCTGTTGAGGCGCAACTGGAAAATATTTCTTGGGGTGGAGCCACGCTCCGCGTGCAGACGGTCAATGTGACGCAGGGTCGTGCCATTCAAATTCTACTGCCCACGGTAAAGGGCGCCCCGATGCAGATTGAGGGAAAGGTACTTAGGTCCTGGGAACTCGATGATGAAGAGGGCTTCGGCGTCGCTGTGCGTTTCGTCAAGCTGAGCACTAAAGATGAGAGGCAGCTCGAAAAGGCGCTGAATGCGCTGATCAAAGCATCTGACCACGACGGCAATCGCGAACACGCGAGAGTCACCCAGCCAGTACATCTAGAATTCGATGATTCAAACGAGCTCAAAGCCGTTCTTGAGGACATTTCCATGGGTGGAATGCGGATCACATTGCCCGACCCACTGACCATCGGGCAATCGCTACAAACGGTGGTCAGCACTTTAGACAACGAGTTTTCAGTGAAGCTGCGGGCTCGCGTCGTTCGCCAAGAACCTGTGGATTATGACAAGCATCAATTTTATAAGGTTGGCTTGAAATTAGAGCACCCAATGGAAGAGTTGGCAGAGATTACCAAAGAGCTGCTCAAGAGCATGTCCGCAACGAATCAGCCCTAGGCGCCCTATTCGCCGAATTGGATTTACCCCAAAATTTAATACCGCCGTCGTTCCCTGTGTAAAAGCGGCCAACGCCTGTTGTAGTGCTGCACACGGGTGTTCGAGTCCAAACCGGTGTTTGGCAGACATTGAACTATCTGAACCCAACCAACTCTAGATAACACTGCGTTTTCTTGGCTGTGAGTTGTTATGCATCAAACTGCGATTGCTTTGCTGTTACCACTCTCATACATGCCAATGACGGCATAAATCCGAAGGCAACATCCACTCTGTCTATACGCCCGGGTTTGTCGTTGATGGTAAGGAGTGGCGCGATTGGTTTTCTGGAGAGCCCCTACCGAAGCCACCCTCAGAGAATGCCGACGAGCTGAGCGTGTCAGTGAACAATGGCAAGCTGCAGGCACAGTACGAAGATCCCGCACTAAGCAACCGCGCACTTGATTCAATGCTGACCCGCAGATGACTGCTAATCGCGCTAAGTCGCGCGCTGCTGCAGAGCCGCAATACGCTGATCCAGTGGCGGATGTGTCGCAAACAGCTTCGCCAATCCACTGGGAATACCGGGGCGAATACCAAAGGCGAGCATTTCCTTCGGTAAATCGGCTGGCTGACCCTGCGCACGCTGGAGCGCTTGCAGCGCCTCTATCATGGATTCACGATCAGCGTACTCAGCGCCCCCCTCATCGGCATGAAACTCTCGGTAGCGGGAGAACCAGCTCACAATCATACTGGCTAGGAGTCCGAGCACGACTTGCGCGATCATTGAGGTGATGAAATAGCCTGGGCCGGTACCGGAATTACTGCGAAAAACCGCACGATCGACGATGCTGCCAACGATGCGCGACAAGAAAATCACGAAAGTATTCACCACCCCTTGAATTAAAGTGAGCGTTACCATATCGCCATTGGCGACATGGGCGATCTCATGCCCCAACACGGCGCGCACTTCGTTCGGGCGCATACTTTGCAGCAGCGGCACATTCACTGCGACCAGCGCGTCGTTTTTATTCCAGCCAGTTGCGAACGCGTTTGGGGCACTACCGGGGAAGATGCCGACTTCGGGCATTTTGATACCAGCTTTCTCGGCCAGCTCTTGTACCGTATCGATCAACCATTGCTCCTCCTTCGAAGAGGGCTTCGCGATAATTTGCACACCCGCCGACCGCTTGGCCATCCACTTCGAGGTGAACAGTGAAATAAACGAACCTGCAAAGCCAATCACCGCGCTCATAATCAGCAAGCTATTTAAATCGTTGGGGTTAAAATATTGCGCACCGAATAGGCGCGCCATGATACTCAGTACCACCAGCACCGCGATATTGGTGCCCATGAATAATGCGATCCGCAACATTGTGACTACCTCCTGAAGGGTTATAGCACCCGATTGTACAATATAGGCGGCAGCTAATACCCCTCTGGAATTAAGGGCCATGGGGAAGCTCTGTGCATTGCGAGAGGCACGGGGAAAGCACTTTAAGTTATAGGGCTGACCTCTCCTCCCTCCCGAAATTAAATGGCTATGACCCTCCCTCCCCCTCTCCCGCGCTGTTAGACTCCAGTCATGTCGGAAAGACAGAGCAAATTCAGCCTTGATTGGCGAGTCGCCCTAGGTTCCATTATCACGTTGATATGGATAACGACGGGGGTTCTCTACCTGCTCGCCATCGTCGGGTGGAACAATTTTGTGCACCTGCCCACCGCCGACATCGGCAGTTTTTTGGAGGGAGCCTTCGCTCCGCTGGCATTCCTGTGGTTGGTTATTGGGCACTTTATGCAGCAAACAGAAATTTCGGCGAACACTCGCGCGATCAAGCTGCAAGAAAAGAGCGCTCAGCGCCTAGAGCTATACTCTCGGCAGGACTCATACTATAAACTGCTTTCGCTCGTACAAGAGCAGCTGGGTGGGATCGCCGCTTTTCAGTACATGTCTGTAGCTGGCCCCACTGGCACCGGAGAAATAACAGGAGAAGAATTCACCGAGCAGCGCGCGATTGCATCCAATGGAGACAATGCTTGGTTCGTGCGCAAAATGATTTCGCTGCTCATCACAAACCGCGAGAATCCAGCCGAGGTGAGGGACCTACTTTTTGGCACCGAGATCCGCATCCGCCACGCGAACAACTACACCCGCACCTTCAAAAAACTACTAGATGCAGCGTCAGCAGTAGACACGGACGACATGCTCACCGATGCATTGCTCAATGGCTCAGCACACGGCCTACTGTATCGCATTATCTGCTATGCTCGAGGTGATGAAGGTGCCGAGCCATTCCCGGGGGCAATCCCCCTATCTCAGCAACAGGCTAGCGATCAGACTAATTGATTTTTCGGCAGAACTGTGGATAAACCCCTCTACCCCCAGAACAAGGGCTGAGCACAGGTAATGCTATAGCATTGCATTGCAATGCAATGCCCAAAAACCGCGCCCATCGACTAGGCAGTTTTTACAAAAATACAGTATAGATGCGGAACTGCGTCACAGCTTCGTATTGAACTATTTGTTCTATAAAAAGAACCCCGGTACGTTCGGGAGCTAGCCCTCATATAACTAATTATAACTTGGGACTATTTGTAGAAAATTTGCAGTACGCTGGGGGGCGAAGCGCGAAATGACAGACACAAAAGACGTTGAGACAAAAACTCACGCCTGGCTTGAAGAATCTCCGGTGTGTACAAAAATAATAGATCTCGATTTCAATCTTCTGTACATGAGTTCGGCCGGAGTGAAAGCGCTGAAAATTGAGAACGTCCAGGATTACTATGGGATGCCCTACCCATTTACGTTCTATCCTACATCTTTTCGAGAGTTGACCAAGAGAAATCTAACCACTGCGAAGGTAACGGGCAATATCGTCACACAGGAAGCCTGTGTGGAAGATAGTACAGGCGAAAAAATATGGTATCGATCTACCATTGTTCCGGTAAAAAACGCACACGACCAGATCGAGCATATCATGATCGTCTCTGTGGATATCACGGAACAGAAACAAGCGGAAGATGCCCGTATTCTCGCGATGCAAAATCTAGAGCGGGAGGTATCGAAACGTACGACCGAACTGACCGAAACCGAGCTGCGATTTTCCCATGCTATGCGCAGCGCAAACGATGGTCTCTGGGACTGGAACCTCGAGACCAACGACGTTTACTATTCGCCGCGCTGGAAAAAGATGCTGGGTTACAGCGAGGATGAACTCGGTGGCACGCTCGACACCTGGTCGAACTTGGTTCACCCGGTTGACAGGGAATACGCACTTCAGGCCGCAACAGATTACATAGAGGGCTACAGTGACTCCTATGAAGTAGAAATGCGCATGAACCACAAAGACGGAAGTACGATCACCGTTCTTTCGCGTGCTTACTTAGTCTGCCGAGAATCTGATGGCAAACCCATTCGTCTGGTTGGCACCCATGTAGATATCACCGAGCGGAAGGTTGCCGAGCAGTTCATTGTTTCAACATCTGACATCCTTAAGATGATCGCCACCCGGGAACCCGCTGGCGACATCTATGATGCCATTGCACTACTGTATGAATCCCGGCACCCCGGGCTGCGCTGCTCCATGCTAATTCTCGAGGGCAACAAGCTCATGCACGCCGGGGCCCCAAGTCTACCCCAAGAATATTGCGACGCGGTTAATGGCTTGGAATACGGCCCAGAAGTCGGCTCCTGCGGTACCGCGACGTACCACGGAGTGCGCGTCATTGTTGAAGATATTGAGACGGACCCAAAGTGGGCGAACATTAAGCATGTGGCCCTACCTCATGGGATGCGTTGTTGCTGGTCCGAACCGATTAAAGATTCTTCCGGCGTTGTACTCGGAGCTTTCGGGATGTATTACAACCATCCAGCCCTTCCCAATGAGCAGGAGTCAAGCGATCTTGCATCAGCGGCTCGGCTAGCGGGCATCATTATGGAACGCGAAAGATCGCAAAAAGAGCTAGATCAACACAAACAAAATCTCGAACAACTGGTTGCCAAGCGCACACAGCAATTAGAACAAGCCAAATTGGACGCTGAGAAAGCAAATCAGGCTAAAGGCGCATTTCTCGCGAATATGTCGCACGAAATACGCACACCCATGAATGCGATCATCGGAATGTCAATGTTGGCATTGCAATCCGATCTCTCAGAAAAACAAAGAAATTATATTGAAAACGTGCATGTCTCTGCGGAAAACTTATTGGGAATTCTCAACGATATTTTAGATTTCTCGAAGGTAGAAGCAGGCAAGCTGGAGCTCGAGAAGGCCAGTTTTAGTCTCGATGATGTGATCGGGCATGTCAGAAATATTGTCGGAACGAAAGCCGAAGAAAAAGGCGTAGATTTAACAGTAGACATCGAAGATAAATTACCACAGACGTATGTCGGCGATCGCATGCGGTTGAGCCAAGTTCTTATTAATCTAACCGGCAACGCGGTGAAATTTAGCAAAAAAGGTGACACCGTCCACTTACAGGTTTCGCTGGTCGAAGACTGTGGCGAGGTCATTACGCTGCAACTCTCTGTTATCGATACCGGCATCGGCATTACACCGGAACAACAGAGCAACTTATTCCAGGCATTTAGCCAGGCCGACGCATCTACAACACGAGAGTTTGGCGGAACAGGGCTCGGGCTAAAAATCTCTAAGGAATTGGTCAAACTGATGGGCGGAGATATCTGGATGAAAAGTACGCCGGGGGCTGGCAGTACTTTCAGCTTCACGATTCCTCTACAAAAGTGTGGCCATGAAGTCACTCCGATAACAACTCGGAGCGATCAACTTGCAAGAGATGTCGATCAAGCAACCACAAAACTAAGAGGTGCCAAGATTTTATTGGTTGAAGATAATGAGGTTAACCAATTACTCGTGTACGAACTCTTAAACAACAAAGGTATTGAAGTCGTAACAACAAACAACGGCAGGGAAGCACTAGAACTACTAACACATATGGAGTTTGATGGCATCTTGATGGACTGCCAAATGCCGGTAATGGATGGCTTTGAGGCTACCCGTATAATCCGCAATCAAATGCAATTTAAGGATTTACCCATACTGGCGCTAACTGCGAACGCGATGACAGATGATGTCGCCAAAGTTCTGGCGACCGGCATGAATGATCATATTGCAAAGCCAATCAATATACCTGAGATGTTTTTAACCATGGCGCAATGGATACATCCTACGGCCAAACCTTGGGATAAGAGTCAACACCACACTGGGAGTACTAGTTTAGAAGCATCAACCTAGAGCGTGGAAGTCTGCAGCGTAGCGGTGACTACCATCGCCCACTGAGCAACCTAAGCGACCAGGGGCCGGTACGTCTCAGCCTATAGGCTCGACCCCTGTGCCTTAAAACCAACGATATCGCCCCTCTATCCCAAAAGTCCGCTCCGCATACCGCGGCACCTGATGCACGTAACCGTTGGGTGTAAACGTATCCGCTCCAGCGTTAACTGAGTTCACATACCATTTGTCCATCACATTTTTGACAAAAAACGTGAGGCTGTAGCGATCAGAATTATCTTCCAAGGCCAGAGAAAGATCGAGGATGCCGTAGGCACTTTGTTGTGTGTAAGTGTCCTGCTCTATTAAAAACTGAATATCGTCTTGGTAGCGATAGTTGCCTTTCACAGCCATATCGAATGGCACGTTTTCCAGTGGTACGAAGTAGTTCGCGGCCAGCGTCAGCTTCCAATCGGGGGACTCAGGTAAATCGCCGCCATCGAGGTCTTGAATGGCGGGGCTGAGGGCGCAACCCGTTTCACCTTTAAAACCAGCACCTCTGAACGACTGACCGAAAGAACAGGGGCCATCTTTAAACTCGACGATCTTCGCATCAATATAGGCGAGACCGCCGAACAACGTCAGGTTTTCTGTGGGTTTGGCGGTAAAGTCAATTTCTATGCCTTTGGTTTCTACTTCGCCCACGTTGGAGAGAATGAAACTGAAAACACCGTCGTCGCGGCCGTCGCCATTTGCATCTACCGGGTTGCCGTTCTCATCAAGCTCAGGGATGAACTGCGAGGCGCTTGCCTGGAAATCACTGTATTCCGTGTAAAAAGTCGCGATGTTAAATACCAATCGATTGTCGAACCAGCTTGATTTCAGGCCGATCTCGTAGGCATCGCTGACTTCTGGTTTTACTGGGTCGGTATTGTCTGGCCGGGAACCAAAGCCCACATTAAATGCAGGCCCCTTGTAACCCTGAACAAAACTCACATAGGTTAACGCTTCATCGGAAACATTCCACTCCAACACCGCTTTGAATGAGAGATCGTCCTCATCGGTGTCACGGCTGAAAAACGGCTCCGGGTTGGCACCCAAGGTTGCACCGGTGCGCTCGAAGTCAAACTCCAATTCATCGTAAGTCCAACGCGCGCCGGCAATGAGTCTCAGCGTATCGGAAAAGTTCACAGTTGCCTCGCCGAACGCCGCGTAGTTCAGTGATTCGACACTAAAATCTGCAATCGCCTCTGACCGGTCGCTGCCCGTCAAATCGAAAGAGCGATCAAATTTACGATCGACCGTTTGGTTGAGATAAAACAATCCCGCCACGTACGACACTGTTTGCTCAACCGGGGAGGTCAGGCGGATCTCCTGCGAGAATTGTTCTTGCTCGGAAATACCGCCCTGCCGAAAGCCGAGCACCTCTGTGGGTAGAAAGTCATTATCGCCGCGAGAGTTTTGCTCCCAATCCCGATAGGCGCTAATCGCGGTGAGCGTGTGATCGCCGATATCCCAATTGACCTCGAGACTGTGCCCAGAGGCTTCAATATCTGTGGTTAAATCACCATCGAGGTTCACGATGTTGTTTTTCTTGTCAGGGACAACGGGGTCGAGCTGATCCAGAAGATTATCCACTACAGACTGATTGTTTGGTGGTTCGGACGGGAACGGATCCAAAGCTCGAAACGCACCAACACAGCAGTTGGAGTCACGCTCACTCGAATCGCTGGTCCACTTTAACTGCAGTGAATCCGAGGGATTCCACAGTAATTTGCCGCGCAAGCCCCACTCTTCAGAGTCATTGACATCGTCGCCGTTGAAAACGTTTTTTACCCACCCCTTATCTTCATTGAGAAAACCAGTCAGGCGGCCGCTTAAGTTGTCGGTCAAACCACCGGTCACAGTAAAGCTGCTGCGATACTCCTTATCCTCGGTCGCGTAACCTTGAATTTCAGCTTCGAACTCCTCGCGGGGATCTGAGGTAATAAAGTGAACCAAGCCACCGGAGGCGTTCTTGCCAAACAGCGTGCCCTGCGGGCCGCGCAAAACCTCAATACGTTGCATATCTACCAACTGCGCAAACGCCATACCAGTTTGACCCATCACCACACCGTCTAACATTGTTGAGACGCTCGGCTCGATGCCTGAACTAAAACTCGTGGTACCGATACCGCGAATACTGAACGATGTTTGTCGCGGATTACCGCCTTTATTGAGGTTTAACGAGGGTACGAGGTTAGATAGTTCTTCCGAGCTGCCAATTAACGAATCTCGCAGCAAGCTCTCGGGGAGTGCAGTTACCGCCAGCGAGACATCCTGTAAGCTTTGCTCGCGTTTACGTGCTGTCACTATCACCTCTTCTAAGGCCAAGGGGCGGCTACTGGAGCCTTCAGCGCCAGGAGAGCCTTCAGCGCCAGCCTGCGCCTGAGCGTCCTGTGAAGTGATGCCCATGCTAATGGCCAAAAATGCAGCAATGCGGATGCCACGCTGTAGATTTATTGTCATCATGCACCTCGTTATACGCACGCAGTGATCAACTGGGGCGTTAAACAGTGAGTGGGGTCCAGTTGGAATGAAGTCGGATTACGGTCAAAATATTGTGCCCGGCTTTTATTTGTTGTTTATTGGTCGCTTATTGGACTCATACTTGAACTACCGATAGCATAGCTCAGCCACAGCGCCAGGTCACCTAACGCCCACCGCAACTAGTCTCTTCCCAAGTAACCGGAAAAAGACGGCGGCCAAGACCTTTACTCGCCCCAGAGGATCAAAACATGCGTAGATTCGGCGATCATAGCTCTCACCCAAATACGCCCAAGTGCCGAAAAATCGTGGCACTCGTGGTGATGTTGTGTGGCCTAACCCTGGTAACCACAGGTTGCTCAGATGGCTCTGACACGCTCGCAGAACCACAACGTTATACCGTCACTGTCACCGACATGACGCTAGTTGATGAGACTCGCAGCACCCCAGAGACGGGTGCAATCCCAGCACTGCCCATGAGAACACTTGAGACCTCGGTGTTCATCCCCGAGGGGAATAGAAAGTTCCCACTACTAATATTCTCCCATGGCCTGGGAGCCACGCCACAAGTCTACGCCGGTCTTATTGAAGAGTTGGCCGCTGCCGGGTTTGTCGTAGTTGCCCCCACGTTCCCTCTCACCAGTCAGTTTGCACCAGCGGGACCAGACCCGGCCGATACGCAACAACAAGCCGGAGATGTCAGCTTTTTGATCGATGCCGTGGAAGCCGCAGTGAACAGAGATGAAGCACCTTTCGCTCAGCGTGTGGATCTACAGCGTATCGGAACACTCGGCCACTCCAACGGCGCTATTACCACGCTCGGCGTTGTCGCAAACAGCTGTTGCCGCGACACGCGCATCGATGCAGCAGTGTCGCTGGCGGGCGCAGCGTCTCCGTTTAACGGCGGCGACTATGACTTCAGCACCACACCACCCTTATTCATAGTGCATGGTACGGCCGACGTACTCGTTCCCTATGAGGGCTCGGTGCAAATATTTAATAGCGTCGAGGCCCCCAAGGGTATAGTGACGCTGAACGATGTCGACCACAGCTCATTCGTCGCGCCATCGGGGACAGGATTTGAAACCACTCGCAACACGGTGATCGATTTCTTCCGCGCACACTTGCGCGGTGATAGTGACGCACACAGCCGACTCATCGCTGAGCAAGTGTATGATATTGAAGCTGAAATGCGCTATGCGGCTAGCGGAGGAACGACTGCGGCCCTGCCATTGCCACCGCCGATCACAAACCGTGTCGCGGCAGTTGAGCCAAACAGCAATTTGGTGGACGGCCAGATCGTAACCGTCACCTGGCGCAACTTCATGATGGGCAGGGTCGTAAATATCGTGCAGTGCTCAGAAGGCGGACTTGGCGGCAGTGAAGTCTGCGATTTTACCCATGCATACGTCCTGCACCCGAATCCTGAGGGTGAAGGCTCTCTCCCCTTGCAAGTTATCACTGGCGATGTGGGCTCGGGACGTTGCGATGCGAAGAACAATGACTGCGTCATCGTTGTCAATGACTCCAGTTTAACGACGGAAGACGCCATACTGCGCATTCCGATCAGCTTTGCACCCTGAGTGTGCCATACTGACACCCGCTAATTGATCAATGGCGGGAAGCCATCTAGCTCCCGCCTTTTTCGCCAATCCACTAGAGCGCGAGACAGCGCAAGCCTCTAACAAACGACTCACAAACCGGAGACCATCATGATCACCATCCACCACTTAGGCGTATCACAATCCGACCGAATTGTATGGCTCATGGAAGAGCTGGGTTTGGACTACGACTTAAAATGGTACAACCGCGGCGAGGATTTTCTGGCACCGCCAGAGTTCCGCGCACTGCACCCCGCAGGCACAGCGCCTATCATTACTGATGGTGAGCTGGTGATGGCCGAGTCTACCGCCATCGTCGAATATATTTCTCAGCGCTATGGTGGTGGGAAACTGTCTGTGACCGCAGATGACCCGGAATACCCCAACTACCTGTATTGGATGCAATTTAACAACAACTTCCAGGCGGCGCTGTTTATGAAAATGGCTTACCAAGCGGGCGGCGGCGATTTGGACGCCCAAGACACAGTGACCAACGTAATGAAGCGCCGCGAGAGTGGACACTACCAGGCCCTGGAGGAGCGCCTGACCACCTCTGACTATCTCGGCGCGGAACGTTTTACCTGCGCAGACATCATGGCGATGTTCAACCTAACGTCACTCGAAATGTTGGGCGCTCGCCCAATCGATGACAGCTTGCCACGAACAAAAGCCTATTTAGAGCGCGTTACGGCGCGCCCAGCCTATGTCAAGGCCATGTCGATAGCCGGCCCCACAGCAGTGGCACCGGTGAGCTGAGCCGCTGGCGAGCACCGATTAGGGCTGATACCAAATTGGCGAGCTGTACACGCGTTCCTGAGTCACCATGGGAATCTCCTTAGCCATAGCCGTACCGAAAAATTTGGCGTCATAGGCCGTCCAGCGCGGTGTTGGAATTTCCAACACACGCACGTAGTAGAACGCGGCTTGCTTCGGGTCAAATGCTGGGTCTTGCCACACGATGTTCCAACTCACCGCGCCAATCGAGTTGGCATAGGTCGCCTCTTTCAGGTTCACCGTGGAACGCACGGCGGGCGCTTTTCCTGTTGTTGGGTCAACGCTGCGATTGTCAGACAACGCAACATTAAATACGCGCTCTCGAGCAACGCCAGAATCATCCAGCCAACCTTTGATCAGCTGTACGCGATCGAGGTTGGCGCCGTCTGGGTCTTTCAACACGTGCATCAAAAAGGTGGGGGCTCCACTTGCACTCGGTGGATCATCGAGTTCACCGCCCATAGGCACTCCGCGCGTATAACCAACATTGGCCAAGTTGGGCGAGGTGGCATCCTCGCTGGTAAAGTCCCAACCACCGAAAAAGCGCAGCGCAATACGCGGCCCCGTGGTGGCATAGACCTCTCTGCGCTGCATGGCATCAAACAGAGCCTCGCGTGTATTCTCACGCGCCCAAACAGCCGCATAGCCCGAGGCGGCGAGTCGCCAGTTCGACCACAGCACACCGCCCATATTTGCTGTGGTGCGGTTAGGGCTGGGCTCAGAATCTAAAAACTTACCCCAAAAGTTGTTGTCATCCGCCGTGGCTAATGAGGTATGTGAATCTGTGCTACCAATCAAACCAAATTGATAAGGGTTAGTACCGGCACTTTGCGCGAGCTCTAAACCCAACTTCAGCGCGGAGCGCGCATACTCATGCTTTAACATGGCGTTGTGTTTCTTCGCGGTACGCCCAATATTGTCCTCATCCCAGGTCTCGAAATCGGCAAACTCGTCATCGGGTGACAACAAGGGATGCGACTCACCGTCACCCTTGACCTGAGTGACTTCGTACAGCGGCTCCCAGCGAGCGCGCGCTTTCGCATAAGCGTTATCGAAGGGCTCTCCCAGGACAGTCTTGTCGGCAAACATCAAGCCATTAGAGACATTACCATTGTGAGGGATCGCCATCACGCGCCCACCGGTTCGCTCTTCGTAGGCTGCCATTGATTGCCATAGTTGCTCGGGATCTTTGCTGTCGAGTGCGGAAAAAGGTGGCGTTTGCGTCGCTGTGTTCGCGCCATCACGATAGATGACGACCCGGTGTAGATTGTTACCTGCAATCATCGCCGTCCACTCATAACCAACAAAGGCAGTGAATGACCCGGGCCGGTTATTGGTATCGGCAATCCGGGCCACTTCCGCCCAGGTATTGCGACGAAATGTTTCGGAAAGCTCCTGTTCGTAGTTGGGGTCTTGAATACGCCTCAACCATTCCACAACGATACTGCCAATGCCGCCCTGCTCAGTCGACAACTGTTCCCACTGTTTACCTAACTCAGTCGCCAAGAAATCGGGCGCACGATTGACGAGCTTTGGGAAGACAGCGATGAATTCTGCGTGATCCGCAACCAGGAGAAAATCTAAGGGACGGCGCAATCGCGCTTTCATACCATTGTTAGCCACGATCGTATCACCGCGTGCAAACTTAAAGGCATCTTCAGGGGTCAGTTTGGAATTCCCAAAGGCAAATGCATCCGGCGACAAGTTGCTGTGGACGTGTAGATCGCCCCAGTACAAATTCGTCTGGTGAGGAACATCGAGCCCCGGCGAATACTCCTGTGCAGTTGCGTAACAGCTGTGGCCGAGAATCGACAGCAACAAGACGCTCAATGTTCTCTTATGAATCACCCATGCCACCTTCTCGTCCGGCGCGACGACCGCTGTCGCCGGGGAACAAATATACATTACTAGTAACAACAACCTGGGAATCTATCTGTAAACATTAACAAATGAGCGCTACTGTCACGGCACACCGGACAGCGTGCATCTTCTGGCGATGTTGTCGCAAGAAAGAGCGAACACAAACTGCCCTAAGAATCGTCGACCCACTGCACCCGGCCAGCGTCGCCGTCCAGCTCTATGAGGTCACCCGTCTTGATGAGTTTGGTTCCGGCTCGCGTATTGACCACACAGGGTAGACCGTACTCCCTCGCGATAACAGCACCGTGGGAGACTGAGCTACCCAGGTCAGTCACAAGACCAGCAATCATACTGAAGTATGGCGTCCAGCCAATATCCGTAATGGGTGTGACAAGAATCTCGTTGGCTTGCAGTGCCGCAGCTTCAGTGAGTGTTAATGCGACCCGGGCGCGACCGCGGACAACACCTCGCGATGCGGGCCGGCCGATCAAAACACCGTCTTCCGGTACAGCGATGTCGTGTGTCAATGGCTCGGGCGAACCTACCGAGATTTCCGGGAACTCCAACAACTGTTGGTAAGCCAACGCCTCGCGTCGTGCAATAGCCTTCTCCACATCGAGATTAGGGTGGCCGAGAACAATCTCTGCTAACTCTTCCAGGGTAAAAAAATTCACCAGGTCCGCATCGGGCAACTGACCTTCGGCGACTAACAGACAACCCAGATGTCGAAACGCGCGCTTGAAGTGATAACCCACGCGCACCAGTTGCGATTTGGTGTGCTCGCGGCGCCGAATGGCGTTGTGCGCTTTGGGCAAAATCCACCGCAGCCCCCAACTGAGAGATGGCCAAGGTATGGATGTGTGCGCAGCGGCGCTTTCGCCACCGTGTGCGCGCTCTGCAATGGCGCCACCGATCAGCGCACCTACTCCCGCCTGCATACTCTGCACCAATTGCTCGGGGGCATCGTGCCAAGCGGGGTCGCGCATACACAACTCGCGCAAGCCACGGTGGCCGTGGTGGTGCAAAAACTGACTGAAAGCAGCCCGTAGCTCGGGTGAAGCTTGTAGCCAGCCTAGCGCTTGATCTGCACCAACCGTCACAAACGCCTCCTTCGCTTGCGGGTGCGCTGCAATTTTGGCAATCAACTCATCGAGCTCATGCAACATCTGAGCACTTTCTACTTCAGTAGCACCCGAAAGAAGCTGCACTGCTTCCGCCTGCTCTTCTAAAGAGCTCTCGTTGGCGCGCCCGGATACCATGTTCTCGACAATGGCGGACAAAAAACCCGAAAGTGCACTCGACTGAATATGCACAGCCATCGTGTGATTGAAAAAGCCTATGCGCGCGAGCAACTCCTCCATCATGGCAGAACTAGTTGGCGCATGTTGTATCTGAAACGTCGCCAGCGCGTCGTCAAACCTCGCAACGACTGTTGGCGCAGTGATGCAATAGTGCAACAACCGAATTGTGTTCGGCAGCCGACGCCACAACGGCAGCGGCGGCAACTCGCGCAACTCCGGCACCAAGCGGCCGCAGAGAGTTTGCGCAGTTTGCTCAGCACTGGAGCCGAGCACGCCGGCACCCATTACCACGTTGCCTGTTAAATTGAGCAACAGATGGCCGTAGGCTGAAGCTGTGATTTGCCAATTGGGGTCGATACGTTCGCGCGCGCCCACAGCCACCTGCATGTGTTGCAAGCCGTAGTCGATACCCCAACCGGTGACCGACATGGTCAGCGGACATACGGCACCGGGCATCATCTCGCTCACATTGCTGATGGTGAGCACATCATCGGAGCGCGGTAGCGTCGTATCAAATTCGTTGAGGTCCGCCGGCAGCGTCGTGATTGGGCGCGCCTGCAACCAAAACAACTCGCCGTCTTGGTCGATCGCCCACTCCAAATCCAGGGGCCGACCGACATGCTCAGCGGCGGCACGCGCCTGTTCCGCGATGGCATAGATTTCAGTATCGCTAAGTATCGGCTCAGATCCTGCTAGACTGCGCTCTGCGATAGCGTGCATCGCAGTCACCGCGTAGTGATCTGGCGTCTCTTTACCGCTGACTAGCGCCTCACCTAAACCGGCGACGGCATCGATCACCAACAAGTCACGGCGGGCGCTGTGCGGGTCGGCGGTGAAGACGACACCGGCAGCACGAGCGTCAACCATACGCTGCACAACCACGTTCATCAGCGCAGGGATTTGGGCTGCTGGATCCTCTGAGGCAACTGCTGCGGTTGATGCATTGGCAGCGACGGCGGGAGCAGACATCGTCTGGTTGTCACGCTCCCCACGATAGTGTTGTGCACCCGCGCCTGCAGAGGATAGGACGCAGTGATCAATAGCGGCATGCAAGGCCTGCTTGCCGCAGACATTCAATACGGTATCGTACTGCCCAGCAAATGATGCGCCCTCGCCGTCCTCTCCGGCGGCAGACGAACGCACTGCAACCGGGTGCGACCCCAGCGCTGCGACTCGCGCGTCCAGGTCATCTGGGTAGGTGCCGACCTGTGCAGCGCCGATAACAAAACCTGGAGGAACCGACAGCCCCATTCCTGCCAGCTGAGCTAGTCCCCAGGCTTTGCCACCGTAGCGTCCATCGTCGATAGAGTCGAAGGAATGAGATTCTGGAGGCACGTGCGCGATCACCAATGCTTACGAATGAATGACCAAAACCATTAGCTGTTAAAGCTGCTCCAAGTGCGCCCAAGCCGGGGGTAAATGGGTGGCCCAGACCGGCTTCTTTGGCGGCATGTTGAATTCTCGAGGCGGCTGCCACTGCATCGCTTTGAGCGTTTCGCCAATATGCGTCATATTGAGGTAATCGTTGCTGTAGCAGAACAGACCATCGCCCGCGTAATAGAGGATAGAAAGGCCAGACACGCGCCAATCAGAGCCGTCCGGCTGTTGGCCGAGAATTTGATCCCAGCGGCTGACCAGGCGATGTCCATCAACCATCGTCCAACACTCGGGTGTCGACCAACCATAACCGGTGAGACCAGCCATCGAGGCGATGAAAAACTCGCGAATAGTCTCCCGTCCTTCCTGCCGGCCCCAGGCGGGGTCAATGTAGACCGCATCCTTCGTGAAGAAGTCCGCCATATCGCCCCACCCGCGCTGTCCGGCATCAACTTCTTCGCGACGCGCCACGAATCGATCGTAGGTTTCTTGGGCTTCTTGTTCAATTTGGTTTTTACTATTCATAAGGGAGACCTATCAATAAGGAAATTGACGCCACAAAGGCCAGAAAAACTGCTAACAGTCTAGCTAAAGTCAGAGATGACTGCGCGAAATCTCAGTCTAACTAGCGATACCGACGGTGAATGTCAGCTGCTTGAATACACACTCCAGGCTTCACCCGCATTCTTGGCGCAGTACATAGCGTGATCGGCGGCTTTGATGAGGGTTTCTAAGTCTGTCCCATGAATTGGGTAAATCGCTATACCTAAGCTAGCGCTCAACTGCACACTGTTCTCCTTGATTTGTATGGGTCGGGAAACGGTTTGCAGGATGCGCTCTGCGGCGATTTCCACCGGCGGCTCTTTGTCGTACATCGAGTCGATTAAAATCATGAACTCGTCTCCGCCATGGCGCCCCACTAAATCGCGACTGCGCATGGAATTTTCAATGCGCTGCGCCACCGTCCGCAATACTTCATCACCGACCTCGTGCCCGTATTTATCATTGACCGGTTTAAATCCATCGAGATCAAAATAACAGAGTAAGAAACTTCCGCTGTTGTCGCGACATTCCTTAATTCGCTCGTTTAGTATTGCCTTGAACTGTCGCCGGTTCGCAATTTGTGTCAATGGGTCAGTGAGTGATAACAGCAGTGCGCGCTGATGTTCACGATTGCGTTCTGCATCCAAGGCTTGTGCAATGATTTCGTAGACCATGGCGATACTGACGACAGCCGCAAAAGCGACCATCAAACTTAATAGTCGCACAATGCTAACACTGTCTTGTTTCAAAGTTTGCGGAAACTGAACACCGTACATTTCCAGCACTAAAATGACGGCCATAAATAGAAAACAAATAACACTCGCCCAAAGACCGGCGTACACACCTCGAAACATAAACGCCATGATGCAGGGAACTGGAATAATCTGCAGTGCGGGCGACTCCGATACACCTCCGGACAATAATGTGCCAATCACGACGGCAACAAAAATGCTCCAAATTGAAATATCACTGGCCAGAGTGTAGTTGCCGCGCTGGATTAGAATATAGAGTGCCAGGCCTACTAGTGCAGTGAGCGCCGTCGTTATGTACAAACCGATCTGCTTAGAGGAATTGTCCATTGGAAGCAGCAAAAGAACGATGCTGGTGGTAAGGAGTACGAAAAAGAGGCAGATTAACCCAAATGCCAGGATAGGGGTTCGATCAACCCAATGACTGAGCTCTCGAATTTTTCCATTCCCCAGACCGAACTGATTGCTATTTCTTGTGGACAAGTTTCCTCATCTTATCTCATTAACCGGGCATGATTCGTAGTTGGGTTATCTGCACGACTGTGCCCAATTTATTATTGTGGTTATTCAATCAAACCTCGTGATATAAATCGAAACTGGCGACTAACCTCCCTAATTATCATACCCGGGTAGAATCAAACATACAGTAATTGTTTACGATCAAAGAGGTAACGAGGGGCATTCGACCTAATTTTTTGGTACCACCTGAAGACACCAAGCTAAATAGTCAGATTAAAGTCTGCTGAGAAATCTGTCTAAATATTTAAATCTTTGCCTCAAAAACTATGGAAGAACTACGCATCGGATTCAGCCCCTGGTATCTGTACCTAAAATTCATTCACGTATTTGCGGTTGGATTGTGGTCATTCAGTACAGCGGTGGCGTATCGCAATTATTTAGTCCCTGCATTTCGCGGCTGGTTACGCAACCCCGATAATGTCACTTACATAGACCGCCGCAATCAAGCCATGGAACGATTCGATCGCGGCGTCATTCTCGAACATGTCGCCTTCCCCGTTATTTTGATTACCGGACCCATGATGGCGTGGATCGCAAACATGCCCTGGTACGAAGCGAACTGGTTGGGCCTGAAAATCGCTATCGTAATACTGATATTTTTACCCATCGAAATCTTCGACTACTATTTATCGCATTATGGGGGTAATAAAGAGCGCCTGCGACTTGCCGAAGAACATCAGAAATATGAACAAATTATGGCGAGGCACTGGCTTTTTCTGCGCCTAAGCACACCGCTCATCGTTGTCTTTGTACCGCTGACATACTTCCTTGCGGTAACCAAGCCATCCTAATGACGCTGAATAACCCATCGGGCAACTACCGTGCTACACCCGCCCGTTACGAAGGAAATGCCCTATGGACATTGCACATGTCTTACCGAACCCCAACTTAACCTGCAGTTCAAACCGCAAACGCCTGCAACACGAGACGTACCAGCTACCACTGTACTTGTGTATGGTTGCCGGGTTTATCTACAACGGCACTGCGATGGCACAAGGAACAGCGGCGCCGCCGATGTTAGAGGAGATCATCGTCACTGCGCAAAAGCGAGCGGAGAACGTCCAGGATGTTCCGGTGACGATCAATGTTCTACGGGGCGAAGTGTTAGACAATTTCGGCCTACGCAATCCCAATGATCTCGCCGATGCCGTGCCAGGCCTCATTATCCAGCACACACCGCAAAACTTGTCCCAGGTTACGCTGCGCGGCTTGGGCACGGGTGCGGGTAGTGAAAGTCTCGATCAATCGGTGGGTTTATTTCTCGATGGCCTCTGGGCTGGGCGCTTGCGGGAGTTTCAAGCGTCGCTGTTTGATATTGACCGCGTGGAGGTCATCAAAGGCACGCAGACAGCTCTACTGGGTAAAAACACCAGCTTAGGAGCGGTGAGTATCATCTCGCGTCGCCCAGGCGAGACGCTATCAGGTTATCTACAAGCGGACTACGAATTTGAATATGGCAGCACCTATCTAACCGGTGCTGTGGATTTACCCAGCGACTTCGGTAATTACCGGCTAGCGTTTAACGCAGTAGGGGAAGAAGGCTATGTCACCAACAACCTTACCGACAACAAAATTCCTGAGCGAGAGCAACTCACGCTTCGCCTGGGCGCACTGTATGATCTTTCGAATTTCGGACAACTACTACTGAGCTATCAACACGACGACTTGGAGATTCTAGGGGACACCTTTCAACCAGACGAAGACAAATCCGGTTTCATTCTCTCCATAGAGCCAACAGCCGATATTGGGCTGAATGACACGAAAAACGCGTTCACCCGCTACAGTAGCTCAGGGGATGCGGAAGACGATCAACAATCACAACGTGCCTTTGCTCAATACGATATCGAACTTGGTGATTACCAACTGACCTCATTAACCGGCTGGACTGATTACACCAATGACCGTTTGACGGATTCAGACTTTCTCCCGGTAGATTATCTCACCACGGTGTATACCAGCGATTACGAACAGTTTAGCCAGGAGATTCGCATAGCCTCTCCCAGCGATGAGCCTTTTGCCTATGTCGCAGGGCTGTACTGCCTCGATAGTACCTTGGAATACAGCGCAATCACCGATATCAGCTTCCCTACCCCCTTTACTATTATGGGTTTACCCTTGGACGGCGCCAATTTACTGAATTACGATCAGGACACCGAGGTCTGGTCAATCTTTGCTCAGGGAACATTTAGTATCGGTGATCGCTGGCGAGTGACAGTCGGATTGCGCTATACAGACGAAGAAAAAGACGCCCTGTGGGAACGACAGCAAACACGCTCGGGAGGCCCGCTGGCCGATATCGTCTCCAACATTTTAGCGCCAGAAGCTCCACCGACACCGCTCAATCGAAAAGAAGACAACCTCGATAAGTCTATCAATGTGCAATACGATGTGACGGAGGATGTGGTCGGCTATGCCTCCTGGGCGCGCGGTAGTAAAAGCGGTGGCTTTACTACGGAAGTTGCTTCACCGGTCGATGCCGAGTTCGAAACCGAGGAAGCAGAGACAGTTGAGGTCGGCGTCAAATACACCCTGGCCAATGGTGCCGCGCTGCTCAACGCCGCAATGTTTCAAACCGAAATCGACAACTTTCAAATTACAACATTCGTAGGCACCGGGTTTGTGACTGAAACACTACCCGCGCAAACCAAGGGTATGGAATTTGAAAGTCGCATCGCCCTATCGGAAAATCTCTTGATCGGTGCCAGCGCCACCTATAGCGACGCCAAGCAAAAATCGAACAACTTACGATTGGCCAATGCGCCGCAGTGGACGGTATCCGCCACCGCGTGGTATTCCAAACCGTGGCCAGCGGCAAATATGCGATGGCAGATTGAAGCGCAATACAACTATCGCGATGAACAGTTTATGCAACGGGACGAAACACGATTGGATGGCGCGTTGTCCCTGCTAAATCTGCGCCTGGGGTTGTTGTCTGACGATGAGCGCTGGGAGGTCGCATTACTGGGCCGTAACTTCCTGGATCAAACCACAACTTTCGGTTTTAGTTATCCCATCTTCGGGGGTCGCACGATACCCGAGGATGACGCAACGATGGGCAGTGTAAATCGACCGCGCACATTGGCGCTGCAACTACGTTATAGTTTTTAACGCGTTGATCTAAAGTAAGTTGCATGCGACTCATCCCGCCTTGTGAAATTCAATTTTCGCGGGCGGCGGAGAAAACTCAGGTTCCCCTGCGTCTAAGGCGCGCAAAGCGGTTTGTCGGTCCTCGGTACTAAACGTGGCAGTTGTTACACAAAACTCAACAAGATTGTCATTTGGGTCTTTGACATAGATGGAGTAGCACCAATTGTGGTCGATCTCCAGCACTTCCAACCCAGCGTCCAGCCACCGCTGCTTGCGCACGGCGAGCTCATCCATATCGGCCACGGCGAAGGCAATGTGATTGATGTGATCCGGCAACCCAGCGGATTTTGAAAGGTTAGTTTCAAAGTCATCGGCACCCGGCACGTCGTGTAATTCCCAGAAAGCAATAAATGCCGAATCGTTGTTCGCCATGCGATAGAAAAAATGCTTCGCCCAACCGCCCTCAGGTACAGGGCCCACCTCGACTTTCACTAATTCAAAACCCATGACATCTTCATAGAAGGCATGAATGGCGGCAATATCGCGACAGGCGAGCGCTAGGTGATGGTAAGCCATCTCAATTCTCCTTTCGTTCACTACCGCCATCGCTATCGACCATGCGCATGACATCGTCGGAACCCCCTCCAGGCGCGGCGATTTCAACAATTCGCTCATCCACGTCGTCGAATTCCAAGCGCAAAGCGCGAGTCATTACGGCATGCATTTCATACAGTGCGGTGATGTAGGTCAGCTCGAGTATTTGCTCGTCGGACAAAGCTTGTTGCAGCGCTGCAAATACCGCATCGGAAACACGGCCGCCCTCCAGCACAAGTGCATCGGTATAGGCTAGCACAGCGCGCTCCAGCGGCGAAAATGCTTCGCTGACCTGCCAGTGTGGCAGAGCTTGAATTTTTTCTTCACTGAGCCCGACGGCGCGGCAAGACTTGCAATGTTGAGAGAACACAAACTGTGAGCCGCGTGTGTAGCCCGCACGCGTTTGCCCCAACTCACGCAGTTGCGGGTCTAGCTTGCGCGCCGGATCGCGATAAAACTGAAAACCATCCACTGCATGCTTGAGACAATCCGGTGAGAGCGCAAATACCGTCCACCAATTACCGGGAGTGCCCGTTTCTGTGCCCGGCTCCTTAATCGGGTCGCGATCACCAAACAACATCTCATAGAGGTGTCGCGCCAACGGGTCGGCTTCGGCTTTTGGAACCTGTCTCAATCGCGGCATAGTATGTGACTCCTACTGTGTAGCTAGAACAACGGCGGTAACTTATCGGTCATGCTATCACCCCCTGTTTCTGCAGCGCCTGCAACTCATCGCTATCCAAGCCTAAAAGAGAGGACAACAGCTCAGCGGTGTGTTCACCGAGCAGTGGCGCGGCAGTAAAGCTCTCCTGATCCGTACGTGAGAGTTTTATGGGGTTACCGGGGCCCTTCGTTGTGTTGCCGTTTGGATGGGAAAGTTCTACCACCATGTTGCGGTGCAGCACTTGCGGATCAGACAAAGCCTGACTTAGCGAATTGACAGGTGAACAGGGGATCGCAAAAGCCTCTAACTGCTCTAGCCAATAGGCACAGGTATTGCTTGCTAGTACTTCATTCAACCGACAGTTGATGAACTCGCGCTCCTCCCAACGACCCGGCTGGGTGTCATACTTATCGTTATCAAACTCCGGGATATTGATAACTTGTTTCAGGTTCTGCCAAAAGTTATCGGTGATGACCGCTATCACGATACTGCCATCGGAGCAGGAAAAGGTATCGTAGGGCACATGGACAAAATGTGAATTGCCAATCGGATACGGATCTTTGCCGGAGAGAAAGTGCATCGTCGCCATGTAGTTAAGCATTGCAATCTGACAATCTAGCATCGCGATATCCACATGTTGCCCACTACCGCTGCGCTCACGTTCGTACAATGCGGACAACACACCCATGACACCGAACATACCACCACCGAGATCACCAATTGGGATACCGGCGCGCACGGGATGCTCACAGTCTGAACCAGTTATCGACATACCGCCACCGGCGGCTTGGGCGACTTGATCAAATGCGGGCCGCTGTGCCCCCGGGCCATCGGAGCCAAAGCCGGTGATAGTGCAAGTAATAATGCGCGGGTTGACGGCCCGCAGTGATTCGTAGTCCAACCCTAGACGCTCTGGGACGCCGACACTGAAGTTGCTAATAACGATATCGGATACCGCGACCAATCGATGAAACAGTGCCATACCCGCCACTGATTTCAAATCGATAGCGACGCTTTGCTTGTTGCGATTGAGCGTCAGATAGTAAGCGCCCATACCATCGAGCGAATTCTCTGGGTCTTGGGCGAGTAGTTTGCGTGTGCCTTCTCCAGCAAGTGGCTCCACTTTGATCGTCTGCGCACCCAGATCGGCGAGAATCATACCGGCGTAGGGGCCGGCCAGCATATGGGTGAGATCGAGCACCCGTACATCTTGCAGCGGCCTTGTCACTACTTGTCACTTTGCCAAGGAGCGACTAAACCCTTAGCGCTTAATCTGCCCACATTAACTCACCTACCAAATGGGGTTTTTCCGCCGCAGCATCTTTCATGCTAAAACGCGCTTCGCCATCCGCCGCTGTCGACAAAAAGGTCACCGTACTTGGAAGGTAGATAGGTAGCTTGAAAGCGACATCGGCAGTCATCGCTCCAGCGTGCTCGGGTGGAGCAAGATGGGCTACAGCGCGGCTCTTACTCCACATACCATGCATGATATGTCGTTTAAAACCCATCATCTTGGCAGTCAGTGGGTACAAGTGAATGGGGTTGTAGTCGCCAGAGGCGGCGGCGTATCGGCGACCCTGATTCGCGGACAGTTGCCATTGCACTAAATCGGTATAGCGGGGCTCATCTTCGCGCGATTTTTTTGGGCCTGCCTGCCCAGTAGACGTCTTACCGCGTACGAGCAAAACGCTCAGATCCTCCCACACAAGTTCTCCAGCAACGCGGACCTCGGTGACAATATCGATTTCATACCCTTTGCTCACACTCACGACATCGCCGAACCGGGCCTCAAAATCAAGTTCGTCAGCTACAGTCAGCGCCCGCGATTGAGTGATTCGGTTACGAATGTGTACAGCACCGACCGGCGTAAAAGGAAACTCTGGCTCTAGCATCAACTGCATGTGCAGAGGGAAGGCCATGATGTGGGGGTAGGTCAAGGGCAGCAATTCACTCACTGGAAAACCACAGACCGCCGCGTATTTTGCCAATTTGTCGCGATTCACTGGGGCATCGTTGCTGCGCACTATCAGCGGCTGAAACTGCGGGTCGCCACTGGGTCTTTTCCGCATCGTCACAGCTTTCACCAACATACTGACCATGCTGGGTATGGCGTCCAGTGTTATCTCACGGCTGGATTCGGTGGGCATAGAAGTGTCCTAGCGTCGCATACTGGTCGTTCCGAAGACGCCATCATACCGGGACGGCGCTGAGATTGTTAAGCACCACGACACCGCAGATCGAACAGAAGCCCGGAGATATTTCCAAAGTATTGCTACACTAGTCAGCAGACGACACCCGATTGGCAACTTGGTAGGAGCCCGCAACGTGAGTAAACCCGAATTTCGCGTCGCTGTACTCGGCGGCAACCGCATCCCATTCGTCCGTTCCAACACCGCCTATACCGCAGTAAGCAACCAGGAGATGCTGACCGCTACGCTGTCTGGATTGGTGGAGCGCTACGAACTGGCGAAAAAGGGTGTCAGCGAAGTGGCTGGAGGCGCGGTGATGAAGCACAGCAAAGACTTCAACTTAGTTCGCGAATCTGTTCTGGGTACGGCGCTCTCCCCCACCGTGCCTTGTACCGACCTGCAACAGGCCTGCGGCACGGGGCTTCAGGCTGTCAATTTCATCGCCAGTAAAATCGCGCTGGGGCAAATCGACAGTGGCATAGCCTGCGGGTCGGACACGACCTCGGATGCCCCCATTGGTGTGAGTGAGGGTCTGCGACAAGTGCTGCTGCGCGTGAATGCTGGGCGCAGCGGTGGAGATCGCGCGAAGGCGCTGCTCGGCTTGCGGCCCTGGCACCTGGGCGTCAGCATTCCGCAGAATGAGGAGCCACGGACAGGCCTCAGCATGGGAGGCCACACGGAGGTGACGGCCAAAGAATGGCAGATTTCACGCGATGAGCAGGATGTGCTGGCTGTCGCGAGCCACCATAACCTCGCAGCCGCATACGAGCGCGGGTTTTTTAACGATTTAATCAGCGAGTTTCGTGGCGTTGCCAAAGACAACACCCTGCGACCAGATACCAGTCTGGAAAAACTCGCTAAACTGTCACCGGCATTTGATCGCGACAGTGGGCAAGGCACACTGACCGCAGGTAACTCTTCGACGTTAACCGACGGGGCATCTGCCGTGCTATTAGCCAGTGATGAATGGGCCGCAGCGAATCAACTGCCCGTACGTGCCTGGCTCACCGCCGTGGAGACTGCGGCGGTCGATTTTGTCGGCACCAATGGCCGCAAGGAGGGCTTATTATTGGCTCCAGCCTACGCTGTACCTCGGATGCTGGCCAAAGCGGGGCTAACGCTACAAGATTTTGACTTTTATGAAATTCATGAAGCCTTTGCCGCGCAGGTTCTCGCCACACTTAAGGCTTGGGAAGATCCAGGGTTTTGCAAAGAGCGATTGGGATTAGACTCGCCTCTGGGCAGCATCGATAGGCGCAAACTCAACGTCAATGGCAGCTCCATTGCCGCCGGTCACCCGTTCGCGGCAACAGGCGGGCGCATTGTCGCCACGCTGGCAAAGCTTCTCGAGGAAAAAGGCAGCAGCCGTGGACTAATTTCAATTTGCGCCGCCGGTGGCCAAGGTGTAACTGCCATACTGGAACGGTGAGTGCATATAACGTTCGCAACGAAAAAATTCCTCCAATTTTAGGAAACTGCTATGCGCCATATTTTAGTTGTTCTATTAATTGCCACCACTCCACATGCTGCGGCTGAAAAGCAACTGCTATGGGGTGATACACACCTACATACAACCTACTCATCGGATGCGTACACCAACAACAATTTTACCGCCGGCCCGGACACGGCCTTTCGCTACGCGAAAGGTCTGCCAGTGGTGCACCCCTTTCACAAAGCGCGCGTACAGATTGAAACACCGCTAGATTTTTTAGTGGTTTCAGACCACGCCGAGTTTCTTGGCCAAATTCGCAATCTACATCGCAATGGTGTGGATGTTTCCGAACTGGGTTTGATAGACAAAGCCAAAGCCATGCTCGCAGCCTGGTGGCTCAAAAGGGTTTTGGACAAAGGTGAAGGGCGCGAATTATTTCTCAGTATCCTGCCCGATCCAGACCTAACACCGCGGCAAGATGCGGAGCAAAGCTCAGTCGAGAACAGCGATTTAAATCTCTTGCCAATGCCACAACAACTCGAAATAGATACCTGGCGTACTATTACCAACACCGCTGACAAGTACCACAAGCCCGGCGAGTTTTCCGCGTTAATCGGCTGGGAGTGGAGCTCAATTCCAGGTGGCGCCAATCTGCATCGCATTGTAATCACCGACAGCGACGCCGCCACCGCACAACAATACGGTCCGTTTGGACTAGACAATAGCCCGTATCCAGAGGACCTGTGGCAGTGGTTAGAAAAAACCAGTGCCGCGACCGGCGCAAACTTTACAGCCATCCCACACAACTCCAATATTTCCAAAGGCTTCATGTTTTCCGATGAATCACTGCGCGGTGAACCGTTCAATGAAGACTATGTGGCACTGCGTAGCAAGTGGGAGCGAGTCGCGGAAATTACGCAAATTAAAGGCGACTCCGAAACACATTCCAGCCTCTCTCCGGATGACGAATTTGCTGATTTCGAAAACTACCCCTACTACATTCAGCGCCACTGGACAGAGTATCGACCCCAACAGGGCGATTTTGTGCGCGGCGCTCTAAAACGGGGCCTAGAGCTGGAAACTAAAGTGGGTCGAAACCCCTATGTGCTTGGCGTGATTGGCTCTACTGATTCACATACCTCACTGCCTTCCGCAGAGGAAAACAATTTTCATGGCAAGCTGGCGACGGATTCTATTCCCGCCAATAAAATGCGCGGTTGGCAGGACGATGAACCCGGCCCCAGCGGCTGGAGTATGTCCGCCTCGGGGCTCGCTGCGGTATGGGCTAAAAGTAACTCCCGCCATGAAATAGTTGCGGCACTAAAACGCCGTGAAGTCTATGCGACCACGGGGCCGCGTATCGCCGTACAATTTTTTGGCGGCGCTGAATTTACAGCGGATGATCTCAACAACGCTAAACTGTACGATTACGCGACCGAGCGTGGCGTGCCGATGGGCGGACAGTTACAGGGGCCCAATAATCCCAGTTTCCTCATCCTAGCCGCCCGCGACCCCAAGGGCGGGAACTTGGATCGCATTCAGATCGTGAAGGGTTGGCTCGATGACGCCGATCAAGCCCAAGAGATGGTGTACAACGTCGCCTGGGCTGGCCAGTCCTCGGGTGAACGCCAGTTACGCGCCGATGGCAGCCTGCCTGCGGTGGGAAACACAGTCAACCTCAAGACCGGAACGTGGGAAAATAGTATCGGAGCCGAAGAATTGGCAGTACATTGGCGGGACCCTAATTTTGACCCACTGCAGAGCGCCTTTTACTATGTGCGAGTCCTGCAAATTCCAACACCACGGCACTCACTCTTAGATAGCATTGCATTGAACCAAGAATCACCGAAACAATATCCCACCAGCATTCAGGAAAGAGCGTATACGTCCGCTATTTGGTACCAGCCAGCAGAGGAATAAGGGAGCTCGCTTAGTAGAGACCACTCACCATCAACAGGCGAGCAAAATATTAGTTTCCGTTTACCGGCGCTATCGAGTTCGTGGTTTTTATTCAGTGGTGAGATTTCTAATCTGATATTTTGCCCCGCCCTTTAAGTTGATCTTCAAGTTGTTCTTGACGCAGTGCATCGCGCACTGCGCGCACAAAATCTTTGCGCTCCTTACTCTGTCGCTCCTGCTCCTCGATGTAGGAATCGCGTACTGTCGGATCGTCACGTTGTTCAAAGGCGGGTAAGGCGTGATCTTGCGTGTCTCGCATATGCGTAAGGAGCCTCGTTCGGTGCAATTCGATCTCGCTTTGTAATTCCGGCTTATCGATCAAATTGACTAGACAGTCCGGATCTTTATCCACATCGTAAAACTCCTCCAGTACGCGATATTTTAACAAATCCATGCGCTCGGCAATGTCTGGATGGTGTTTCGCCATTGTCTGCATTTGGTGATAGGTGTGCATGTGCGCCGTCGCGGAATTTAATGTGCGCTTTCCATTTGACCAGGGGTTAAATATGTAGAGGTAGCGAGTGCTCTGGACAGCGCGCATGGGCCGGGGCTGCCCCCACCGCATCATCGGCGCGGCGAACACTTTTGCTATGTCCTCATCATTCGAAACTCTGTCGCCCAGGACAACACTTTACACCCCGGCACATGGCAGAAACAATCACCTGGATACAAACTCAGGTCAATAGGCGGATGTGTGGCAGCGCGCGCTATGCTCTGCTAGTGTAGCGTTCACCAGCCAAATTCAACACAGCGCTCCTGCTTTGCCATGCACACCTATCTATTTGTTTTGTGCCCGCCTTACTGCGGTTCCACGGTGCTATGGAAGTTACTCGCGACCTCCGAACAGGTTTCGGCACTACCGAAGGAAGGCCAGTTTTTACCCGAGGTCCAGAGCGTAATGCGTGCCAAGCCCTGGGATAGCACATACGAGATGCCCTGGGCAACCATCAAGAAGGAGTGGGACCGCTATTGGGACACCAGCAAACCAGTACTCTTAGAAAAAAGCCCGCCAAATATTTTGCGCGCTAGTGAAATTGCCGCACACTTCCAACCGTTGCAATTTGTACTCATGGTGCGCAATCCCTACGCCCATGCAGAGGGTCTAATGCGGCGCAACAAATGGAAGGTGAGTAGAGCAGCCAATTTCGCCTGCATGTGCTTGCGCGTACAGCTGAGAAATGCGCGGGAATTGGAAAACGCCTTGGTTTTGAGTTACGAGTCGCTGGTTGCCGACCCGCAGCAGTCCTGCCGAGACCTGGCCGCGTTTCTCCCAGCATTGTCGGATTTAGACCCCGAGGCGAGTTTCGCCGTACACTCAGTCGATGGCACTGTGCATCGCCCCATCACCGACCTCAACGAGAAAAAGATCGCCTCCATTCCCAGCCATGTAATGATGGAATTTAACGCTATATTCGAAGAGCATGAAGGCACTCTAGCAGCCTGGGGCTACGAAATACTTTCCCCGTGAGGAGTGTCGAAGTACAGCGATTAGCGCTACCATACACCGCTAGCAGCTGGATTTCGCACGCGCTACTCGACCGATAGATTGCCACCCAGTTCAGCGCACTTGCTGCTGCCTGACTCCTGCCAAAGACAGGTGGCAACATTAGTCACATACCAAGGACGACAGTTATGAATCGCGCTTTTCGAATCTGCTTTATCTTTCTACTAGGCCTATGTGTCAGTTGCTCAGACTCCAGTGATAACACTGTCAATGTCACTCCCTTGCTGGCCAATTACATATTGAGCAGCCCCGATAGTGTTCCCGAGGGCATAGCCTTCGACCCGGTGGACCGCGCGTTTTATGTGTCCAGCGTGCAAGGCGCCAGTATCACGCGAATCGATGCCGATGGTACCGAAACGCTCTTTCGTGACGCGGATGGCAGCGCTTCTATGGGCGGCTTGAAAGTGGATACGAAGGCGCGTCGGTTATGGGTATGTGCCCGCGGCACCACCAACCCCGATAATCGCGTCTGGGTTTTCGACCTCGATAGTGGCGCAATGACGATGGAATTCTTGCTCGGCGCCATCAGTGCAAATGGCTCCTGTAATGACTTAGTGCTGGACAGTACCGGCGTGGCCTATGTCACCGACCCCGCCAACCCCAACCTGTACCGCCTCGACCCAAGCACCGAAGAGGGCACCGTGTTAGCGAGTGACCCACTATTTATGGATGTCACGGGGATCGGCTTGGGGTTGAATGGTATTGCAACCACCCCCGACGAAAGCGCTCTTATCGTCGCTAAATTTACGCCGCCGAGCCTCTATAAAGTTTCGCTACCCGACGGCGGCTCCATTACACCGATAACCCTGAGTGGCGACATGTTCCCCACGCCGGATGGCTTGGTAATTCTGGACGGAGACTTGTACAGTGTATCGGATAGTATTGTTACCAGAACGCGGTTTAATGCCGACTACACCGCCGGTGAAGCGCGCAACCTAACGGTAAAAACGGGTCTTTCCACTGCCACTATCGCCGAGTCGCAGGTCTTTGTCGTGAAAAGCGAAATTACCAACTTCGTGACTAATCGACCTCTCAACTTACCTTTCGAAATTATTCGCGTAGACCTAGACGCGTATGAGCCGTAGGTCTTTTTTACAGGTGAAAAGAACGACATGAAATTACTAAACAAGTACACGAATACGATTTACCGACAGGTGTTTCGTACGATTGATGTGCCGGATAACTTGCACGATATCACCGACATCGATGTCGCCAATGAGGTGGCTCCCGCTCACGCGCAGATGGAGAAGGCCGCAGTCGATCACATTTGGAATGATATGCAAAGCCTCTATCGCACTGGTATTTATCCCATGTTGTCGCTTTGCTTGCGCCGTCGCGGAGAAATTCTAATACATCGTAGCATTGGTTACGCCAGCGAAGATCGTGTGGCCAATGTGGATACGCCGGTTTGCCTATTTTCCGCGTCGAAGGCGATCACTGCGGTTCTCGTCCATTTGCTCGCCCAACAGGGCAAAATTGACTTACTCAATCCGGTGAGTCATTACATCCCGGCTTTTGCAGCACATGGCAAGGGCGCGATAACCATCTTGCAGCTGCTCACGCACCGCGGCGGTATCGCTTCGATTCCCGAGGGCACGGAGTTGTCTTTACTGTACGATCACGATGCCGCACTGGCGCTCATCTGCGATGCAGAGCCAGTGGACCATCAAGGGCGCATTCAGGCCTACCACGCGATCACCAGCGGTTTCGTTTTCAATGAACTTATCAAGGTCACCACGGGCTTGAATGCGCAACAGTACCTGGACAAGTACATTCGCAAACCCATGGACATGCGGTATTTTCGTTTTGGGCTCACCAAGCGCGGTCAGACGAAAGTGGCTGTGAATCAAACCACTGGGCTGGATAGCGCGCTGATAAACAGGGCACTCACCAGTGTTCTCGGCGCGCACCCGGATACTGCAGTAGACATGACCAACGATCCGCGTTTTTTTCGCTCGATCATTCCCTCGGCCAACTTGTATGCGACGGCGGAAGAAACCAGTCGCTTTTATCAAATGCTCCTGAACAACGGCCGCTGGGGTAACAGGCAAATTTTAGATCCGCTCACCGTACACCGCGCGACACGCTCTCTGGGGAGCTTCGAACTAGATAAAACACTGATGATGCCCATGCGCTACAGCGCTGGCATGATGCTCGGTGGTTCACCCGTGGGAATCTACGGAATGAATACCGAGTACGCCTACGGGCATCTGGGTTTTACCAATATATTTTGTTGGGCAGATCCAGAGCGGGACATTGCGGTGAGTTTAATGAACACCGGTAAGGCATCGCTCGGGCCACACATAAAGTCACTGATTTCGCTGCTGCATACGATCTCGTCGGAATGTGAGCCCGTTGCAGAAATGGAGGGTGATATACCCCTCTATCAGCGTGAAACAGCGGCGACTTGAGTTGTTATCCATGACCCAAGCCACAGCAAACCAAGCCTTCCAACTGGCGGCGCGACCAAAGGGCTCGATTAGGCACTCGGACTTCGACTTGGTCGAACTTCCAATGCCAGAGCCCGATAAAGGAGAGGTTCTTCTGCAAGTGAAATATTTCGCTGTGGAACCCGCGATGAAGGGCTGGATCGAAGGGCGAGTCGATTACGTCGCACCGGTTGAAATCGGTGAGATCATGCGCGGCCGCGGAGTCGCACAAGTGATTGCGTCTAATCACAGCGATTACCCCGTCGACACTTGGGTTTTAGGCGGTTTCGGCTGGCAACGCTACCTAGTGAGTGACGGCAATAGCATTCCATTACAACCTGTCCCAAACCATGTGAAGCCAACCGCAGCGCTCAATGTTCTGGGCGTCACAGGATTAACCGCCTACTTTGGCATGTTACATATCGGCAAGCCCAAAACCGGTGATACTGTGCTTGTTTCGGGAGCGGCCGGTGCAACTGGTTCAGTTGCAGGGCAACTAGCGCATATCGCCGGCGCGCGTGTTATTGGCATCGCTGGCGGACAAGCAAAATGCAATTGGCTCACCCAGGAACTCGGCTTCGCCGCCGCTATAGATTACAAATCGGAAGATACATCGGCGCGTCTCAATGAAGTCTGCCCAGAGGGAGTAGATGTGTTCTACGACAACGTGGGTGGCGAAATTCTCGACATCGCGCTCAATAATTTGGCCCATAAGGCGCGCGTCGTACTCTGCGGTGGCATCTCGCGCTACGATGCCACGGGGCCTCTGCCAGGCCCGGTCAACTATTTTAACTTAATTTATCGCAGCGCACGTATGGAGGGGTTTTTGCTCATGGATTTCACAGAGCACTTCCCGCAGGCCAACGAGGCGCTCACTGCGCTCATGCGCGACGGAAAGTTACGCCACCGCGAAACCTTATTGTCAGGCTTTGAGCAGTTGCCCCAAGCACTAATGAATTTATTTACCGGTGGCAACATCGGTAAACAACTCGTAGCCGCTGACCCCTAAGTCAAAACGGGGAAAATGGCACCGACACATATCATTTTTTTTGGTCAGCCAACCTATGAGTATCATCAACTACAGCGCAACACATAGGTTACTAACCGTTGCGCGGGGCCACCCCTACGAGCGCGATGCCTTTGCAGAGTTGTTTTCTGGGCTGACGGAATTTGACGTTAACCAGGTGGAACAGCCCTTAGCACAAGAGATTTTGGGACCCAAAGCTGCCCAACAGTACGATGCCATCGTCTGCTACGACATGCCGGGAGTGGATTTTACCTGTGAGGATGCGCCGCGCGCAGTGCCACCCAACTCAGACTTCGTCGAACGCTATTTGGCGATGCTAAGCGAAGGCATCGGTATGGTACTGATGCATCACGCCATCGCTGCCTGGCCCGCCTGGCCGGAGTACGCCGAGATAGTCGGTGGCCGCTTTCACTATCGCGAAGCCCCATTGCGCGGTAAAACCTGGCCCGATTCTGGTTATCGTCATAGCGTGACCCACAACCTAAGCGCAACCAACCCGCACCCGGTCACCGAAGGTTTACCGGAACAGTTTGCCATGACCGATGAGCTCTACCTCTGCCCTATTTTTGAGAACGACATAGAGCCGCTCCTGCTGAGCGACGCCAACTTCACTGACTCGGATTTCTACTCCGCCCACCAGGCAGTGGCAGGCAACCTGTTCAGTCGCGAAAATTGGTCACACCCCGACGGCAGCAATGTAGTGGCCTGGGTAAAGCGGGCGGGCAATAGCCCTTTGGTGTACCTACAGGGCGGTGACGACGCGGCAGCGCTCGGTAATAAGTACTTTCAACGCCTGGTGCACAATGCCGTGCGTTGGGTGAGTAGCGAAGCGGCGCATCAGTGGGTGCGGGCTGAGCGTTGACTCAGGCGAGGCTCGCTGACTGAAAACGCAATGACAACGCCAAAGTCCCGAGCATGATACCGGGCTGGTGCTCAAAGGTATTACCAGGCGCATAATCCAGTTTTGCCAAGCGTTTCAGCAACTGCTCCCAGCCGATTACTTGTTCAAAGCGGGAAATACCGGCGCCAGGACAGGTGCGCGGCCCCTGTGAAAAGGTGAGATGATTGCCCAGCGATTTACGCGCGAGATCTAATTCATAGGGGCATGCGTACTGCTGCGGATCCACGTTACCAGCAGCGAAGCGAATGTGCAGAATTGACCCGGCGGGCACGCTCACTCCCTGAAACACTTCCGCTTGCGTAGTAAGACGTGTAGATAACCCTTGCGTCGGAGCACGCAAACGCATTGCCTCTTCCGTGAAAGCGCGAATCTTGTCGGGGTTCGATTTTAATGTCGCGAAGACTTCAGCTTGCTCACATAAGATTTGAGCTTGCTGCTCAATGGCGTACTGGGTAGTTTCCAGGCCGCCGAGAACCATAAAATAGATGATGCCGTAGACTTCATCGTCAGTAAGCTTGCGGCCTAAGGCTTGATAGCGAATCTGAGTCAGCGCACTAATCATGTCATCGCCGGGATCGTTGCGCTTGTCGGCAACTTGGTCGGCGAGGTACTCGGCAAAGCCCCGCAAACCCTCGGCTTGCTGCGCTGCCTGCTCGGGCGTCAGTTCATTGAGATGACCGCGCCCGTAGACATACTGCATGACTTGAGCCTGACCCCAGCGAGCAAGTTGCGGCACATCCGTCAGCGGTAAGCCCAGAACGCGTGCTGTTACCTGCTGAGGGAGAGGTCGCGCGAATTCTTGAACGAATTCGACCGTGCCCCAACCGTCGCCATCGTTGCGATCAATCCACGCGTCGATAAGGCCGTCTGCTATTTCACGGATCATGGGAATGTGGCGCTTGGCACCGGGCCCAACCCAGGGGTCAGTTAACTCCTGTCGATGCGCACGCCATAGCTCCAATGTGGGACGCAGCGTGCGGACGGAGTCTACTGCTATATCGAACCGCGAGGGATCCTGCGCCGGCGTTTCACCCCTCGCTAAAGTGGCCTCCAATTCTTGAACAAGAAGGCTTAACAGCGGTGTAAAGCGTTCTGGGTCTTTGACTACGCGGCTAATATCTTCATATTTCGTCAGTACGTAGGCGTCGCCCTGGCCACCTAACCCTTCACCCTGCAGTATTTGTACCGGCACCGCTTCGTGCAGCTTGGGATACGCCTGGTACCAGTACTCCTGACTACCTGATACGAAAAGGTCAATATCCTTTGCCTGCTGCGGGCAGCCGAAGGGGTTAGCGGTTTTCATGGCCACTCATTTAATCTGTTGTGCCGCACTGGGCGATCTCTCTCCCACCTATTGGCTCAGGGCAGCGCCGCGCATCTCGGCTTTCTCCCACATGCGCAGAAAACCTTCCGCCGAGCGAAACAGTGGCTCAAGCTCCTCATCGGTCACGCCATCGCGCCGCACATCTTCAATGAGTTCGGCAACCAAACCCAAGTGCACCATACCCTCGGTATTGAAATCGAGGGTGCGAATCCCAACCACCGGCTGCTCTAACATCACATCACCGGCATAGGACGGGAATGGGTAGGTAATCCCCTCGTCGGTCTGGGGGTCTGAGCAGGAGCTGTTGGGTCCAAAGCGCGGCCCCGGAGAACCCGCGAAACCGTTCAAGTCAAAGCCAAAGCCTTCAGCCGGGTAGCCGCCGTTGTCGCGAATCAATTGAATACGCGACAGAAAACTATTCGCCATTGTTCCGGGCTCATCGGCGCTGCGACAGCGACCTAGGTTAGATTTGGCGAAACCACCTAGCGCGTAAGCCACGCCATTGTTGTTGCGCCCGTGTGTTTCTACAGGCGGATAGTCGAATTCCTGGAGAATTTCATAGGCGCGCTTGTAACTCTTGCGCGGCATGTGTGCAACATCAATGATCATCCCGCGCCGCATCAATTGCTCCATTAAAAATTCACCCAGATCAGTAAGACCATGGTTCTGACAGTACTCACCTTCCAATGGACCGCCCCCTAACAAGCTAAGATTGGGCAGCAGCGCACCGATAGGGTTCGCATCAAAACCGCTCATATCAAATGGAGGCGGAGAATCGAATACATCACGTGGCTGATTCAGATTTGCGAAATTCAAACCGCCATCGTCAAACCCGCCGGGGAAGGTCAGCAGTTCCTCTGGGCATACAATAAAGTTGGAGTAATGACCAGTGTGACCGAAATTACCCACGTCGCTCACACGGCGATCACCATCGCCCGCAGAAAATGCGTTATCAAACTTGTGCACGGGAAAAATAGCCCGGACACCCTTATCGTGGTATTCCTCGAGACGCTCAACGACATCTGCTTCGGTGCACTTAGTAAATTCCCCAAAGGGAACGAGGTAACAATTAAACAGGTCAGATGTCTCGATACCAAGCACTACCGCGAGGTTGCCGGCGCGAATTTGCGCACGCGCCTCCTCTGGGCTGAAGACGATACGGAACCAGCCCGCCCCCGGGCCACCGGACATGGCGTCTATATAGCGCTCCAAGTCATATGTCGCTTCAATAATGCGATCGACAGACACCATATCATTACAGGAAAAACGCTGCGGTGACGCACCGATGCCAACAACGAGTTGGCACAAGACTTGGTTAGTGGTGGCATGTTGCACCAGTAGGCGCATGCCAGATAGATAGGCGCGCTCTATCCACTTGTAATACTGAACTTGGTGCGTTCCACTGCGCGGCGCATCGGGCCAACTAGTAAACTCGGGAAAGCCCTCGGTATCGTGATCCTTATCGGGCAACATGCCAGTAGCAATGGCTGGGAGTAGGTCGTTAAAATCACCAAGTCCATCATTGAACGCGAAACCGATAAAATCTCTACGGCCCTCTTCGCCGTGAGTGAGGTCGCAATCTGCAAGGGCGTGCTCGACACCCAGAGGATGAAACGGTGCACCGTGAAATGCACCGCCACCGCCGAAAGCTAAGTTGGTAAACAAGTGTGCGTGCGCTTCGACAAAACCGTATACGTCGCCATCTTCAAACTCGGTCATCGTAATCTCACCGGACGCATCGACAGTGAGCTCCGGAAACTCCGCACAATTGGCATCAGGTGTAAGGACAACGCTTGCCGCTTGAATTTCATCTACCAGCGCACCGGTGGCACCCATATAGCCACCCGATTGAAGGTGCTTGAACATGAAACGCTCACCGGGCGCCGCCATCACTTCCCACTCACCCTCGGACTGCAATCGATCCGTCACCACGACCTCGCCATCCACAAGATTGGTGTCCGAGGCCAGCGCCATTTGCCGCTGAAGCCCTTGCCCATCAGATACCAAGTACCCCTTATCCTGATCGTAGAGTAGGAACTTCCCTAAATCTGAAGGTCGCAGGAGAAAGCGTGCAGCACCCTGCATCCCGCTCTCGACGCTAACGCCAGAAGCATCGCTGCGCAGATAGCTCTGGCCATCATCGGGAGAAATGGCAACACAGTTATTTGCCAGCGCGAAAACAGCGGACGGGTCCGCGGGGGAAAGTGTAAAGGAGCGATCGCTGCTGTCACTACCATCACTACAGCCAATAATTGCAAGGGAGAGCGTGAGCAGTGCGCACGAACGCATCAATTTATTCATTGTAGTGGGCCTACGTTTGATGATTACTAAATACAGGTGGATGTAGAAGAGTAGCGTTTTTTCAGGAGAATTCTAGTGCTAGCCGCTCGGCTGGAGCCATAACGCGGTGCCGGTATGGTCTTTCTTTGAAATCAAGCCCTAGCTGTACGGAGCGCACGAACCGCTATACATTAAACCAGGGAGATATCATAAAATTTAGGGGGCCCAAATACCGCAATACATGCATGGGCTCTGGCTCGACCCAAGCTGACCAGTGAGTATCGTCTTGAATCTCGACATCTTCTGTCGGAATGTTATTTACCGCCACGGCAATCATATTGGCGTCGTAGTACGTGCGATCACAGATGCCATTGCGCCAGTAAATAAAATCATTCGCCGCGATCCACTGGGTCGCTATTTGCGCGTGCGGGTGCGAGTTACGCAACGTCAAGGTAGAACGAAACAAAGCGTCGTCGTTGGAAGCCACGACTGTCTGCAGTTGGTTGGTGTCCATCCGGTGTTCGACTCGACCTTTAGGTGTAATGACATCCACCGGATCCATGGAGTACTCACTGGAACGCGCCTCGAGCACCATGTAACGCGGTACCCCCTCTGCATCTGCAACATAGGTTGACCACTCCGCGCGCAGCCCCTTGGCTAAACCACTGACCTCATAAACATTGAGTGTAAGAACGTGACTGGGTTCTTCGCCAGCCAAACAGGTAATGGGGGTAAGTTCAAATCCAGGCGCTAAATTGATGTACTGTTGAAACTCTGCGAGTGCGTCTGATCGAATACGAAAGTTGAAGTAGACAGAGCTTGGTTCCGCTTTTACCGTGAATGGCAGGCTCGGTTGTGTTTTGCCGAGCAGTATGAATAGGCCGTCGCGCAGCGCCATTTGGGCGTATAGGAAACGCTTCAGAACCCGCCTACCGAGGCGCCCTGTGCTTGTGTCGGGCAACATCGTTGGCTTGCCGCCCTATTGCTGCGCGCTAGGAGGTGTAAAACCCGATTCTTCCACAATCTTTTCGTACTCTTTGCACTCCTCGGTTTTCATGTCCAACTTGGACTGTAATTCATTACAGTTCAACTGCTCCACGCTGCGCATACAAGCAACCGCGGGTTTATAAACGGGGTGCCCAGTCGGCGCAGAGACAAAGTTTTCACGCATCTGCACACACATATTTTTCAGCATGGGCTCCATCATCTGCTTCATTTCAGGAGTCAGTTCCTGCGTCGACATCTGCGCCATGGCACAGGACTTCACCTTCTCACAGAGGTCATTGGCCGCATCGGCTAAGTCATCCGCCTGGGTGGCAGCGAATGGTAGCAGTGACAAAGCGAAGATTTGAAGGATGGCTTTTAGCATAGCTTGAACTCTCCAATGAGATACATTTTAGGGACTGAGCAGATCGAGGTGGCTAATCATCCTACTAGCAAGTAGTTAACCAGCTAGCCAGTTGGCCGTGCGCAGCTGCACATCTTGTGCCAGAACATCATGCCCAGGAGCATCATGCCACAGCAGCGTAAATTTTCCACGCAATTCTCAATCGCGGTTGACCTCGACACGCAACAGGCGCAGTATACGCGCCCTTCGCGCTAGTCGCATGCCATCGTCCGACAACGGGTAATCGGTGGCACGATAATGCGCTGGGCAAGTTAAACGGAAATCCGATCTAGAATGGCCTTCAGATCGCTGTATAGCAAGATAAACCAAGCAAGTTAAGCAAGAAGTATTAGTCATGACCACACAACTCAATCTACAGGCGATTATCGATACCCGACACGGAGCCATGCCCGTGAAATCGGTGTGCCCGTGGGTCAACACGGTGGTTTTAGGACGTACTTAATGTAGCAACTGCTTAACAAAAAAGGCCTCCGAGAACCCTGATTCCGGAGGCCTTTTTTTGTTATTGCAATCAACATCAAATTTCAGCCTCCGCTTTTCAGGGTCCCGGCCAATAGGGACTAGGAAAGTGAACAGAGCAATACAAAACAATATTCGCACCATTTATATGCTGGGGTTCTGCCACAGCTTCATGGTGGTCATTCCCGTGTTCGTGCCGCTACTGCAGGGCTACGGCCTGTCTATGAGTCAAGTACTGCAGACTCAGGCTGTGTTCGCGCTCACAATCGCTCTGTTCGAAGTTCCCTCCGGTTACATCGCCGACTTATGGGGCCGTCGACGCGCGATCCTGGTCGGCTCAGCGCTAAACGCGGTGGGATTCATGTCCTTGCTTAGCGCCGATACATTTACAGATTTCCTTCTGTATGAGGTCATCTTAGGCGTGGGCTTCAGCCTAATTTCTGGGGCGGACTTGGCGCTGCTTTATGATACCGAGGTTTACCTCAAAGAGCGCAAGCTGGCAGGCGGTGCTGGTGCGGGTAAGTCACTGTCACGGCTCATCGCAGTGGAGGCGGCTGCCTCGGGTCTTGCCGGCATCGGCGCAAGCTTGTTGCTGCTGTGGTCACTTGACGCCGTCGTTATAGTACAGGCCCTCTCGGGTCTACTGCCGCTAGTGCTAGGCTTTGTATTGATGGAAGTGCCGCGCCCGCAGCATACAGCGAGCCATCGTGGCAACGCTCGCCAGATTGTGGACTTGCTCCTGTTTGGCAAACCCGTGGTGCTGTGGACAGCATTCGCCATCGCCCTCTTCGGGCTACTTGCGGTGTACGCCTTTTGGCTCTACCAGAAGTACTGGGAGCTCCAGGGAATACCCATCGAGTGGTATGGGTACATCTGGGCCGCGTTCGCGCTCTCCATTAGTTTGTCGGCGCGCTATGCCAGCGCCGTCGAAGCGCGCGTTGGCACGCGACCCCTGCTGTACCTGATCGCTGTGCTACCTCTGGTGGGCTTGTTGGGCATGGCCTTTGGCGCAGGCTGGCTGGGCGTGTGCTTTGGTTTCGCACTACAGATTACGCGCGGTTTGAGCATGAGCTTGTTTTACGAAGCATTAAACCGCCGTGTACCGGGTAATTTTCGCGCGACAGTGAACTCGCTGGTGAGCCTGGGTGTCCGTGCCATCTTTATTATCACGGGGCCACTACTAGGCTTAGCGCTGGATAGCCTGGGTATGCAGAGCACGCTCCTGCTACTGGCAGTGATTTTCGCACCGCTACTGGGGCTGGTGGTCATTCCCCTGCTGCGGCGGATACACCGCGAAGAAATCGCACCCGTTGGTCAGGCTGTTCCCACAGTGTAAAAGGTGCTGTGAGAACCTTGAGCGCACCTTCCGCGCAAGCCGGGAGGTGCGTTGCATTGCGTCAAACTACTTTAACTGCATAGATTCTGGCACTTCGCGTAAGTGTGGTACCCGCTCGGATTGGATTTTCTCTGACTTCACCACGAAGCCGAGTTGACCTGAGGCTGTGGCGCAGTATGCTGATAATCTAGCCCAAACTCTAAGGAGCACCCCATGCAGCAACTTTCCGGTCAGGATGCCATGTTCCTACACGCGGAATTGGACGGCTTACCACAGCACATCGGTGGCGTCTCAATCTACGATCAGTCCACCGTCCCCGGCGGCAAAGTCCGCTTCAAGCAAATACTCTCGATGCTGGAAAACCGCGTGCACTTGTCGCCCATTTTTCGCCGTAAACTCGCGTTCGTTCCCTACAATTTGGGCCGTCCCTACTGGGTGGAAGACCCGGATTTCGACATGGAGTACCACGTACGGCATATTGCGCTGCCGCAACCCGGCGACTGGCGTCAACTTTGTATTCTCGCTGCGCGCATTCATTCGCAACCCCTACGCCGCGACAAACCGATGTGGGAGCTCTACGTCATAGAGGGGTTGAATAATGTCGAAGGGTATCCAGCTAACTGCTTCGCGATCCTCCTGAAGGTCCACCACTGTGCCATGGATGGTGCTACCGGCACCCAGTTTATGAACATTGTTCACGATTTGACGCCCGAAGTGGCAGATGCAGGCACAGCTCCACCTTGGCTAATCGAAACGCCTTCAAAAGCGCGTATGTTGGGCCGCGCGTACCTCGATGCCTGGCGCAAGCCGGGGCAGGTCATCGATATGGTGAAACAGGCAGTACCCGCATTTTCGCGCATTCGCGAGGGCCGCAAAGCGCAGCAATTTCGATCGGTGGACGAAAAACCCGCCACGCGTTTTCAGGGTAAAATTTCCCGCCACCGAGTCGTCGAAGCACGCAAGTTTGACTTTGAAGAAGTTAGAGCAATAAAAAACACCCAGCCAGGGACAACAATCAACGACGTGATGCTGACCATCGTCGCCGGTGGTTTGCGCAAATATTTGGAGGCCAAAGGTGAGTTGCCTGATCAGTCGCTGGTTACCGGCTGCCCAATCGATGTTCGCTCTCCCGAAGAGCGCGCGGCAGGTGGCAACATGGTGGGCTTCATGACCGTTGCACTGCGCACAGATATCAAAGAGCCCGAAGAACGACTGGCGGAAGTACACGAAGAAGCGCTCTCCGCAAAATCTTACGCCGAGGCACTGGGGCCACGCTTCGCGGTCGATCTCACAGACGTGATGCCCGGCAATGTCTTATCGCTCGCCATCCGTACATCCAGCGCAACTGGTCTCGTTGAATCGAACACCATGTTCAACACCATTGTGACCAATGTGCCCGGCGCACCCTTCCAGCTCTACCTTTGCGGTGCAGAATTGGTTGATTCGATCAGTCTCGGGCCGCTACTTCCGAATGTCGGATTATTTCACATCGTATACAGTTCCGTGCAAGACAAGAAAGGGACTATCAACCTTTCCTTTACCGCCTGTCGCGATATGCTTCCCGACCCTGCGGTGTATGCCGATTGTCTACAGGCATCCTTCGAAGAACTGCGCGACGCGACGTTGGGAAAAGCCAAGAAGCGTAAACGCACAACTCGCAAGAAAAAGACCGCCTAGCGAATAGCCACAGAACTAAAAATGATCTTAGGTATTGCCCAGCGCCGCGTGCAATAACCGATGTACATTTACCTTGGCCCGTACACGGGTGGCCAGCAGAAATAGACCACCCAGTTTACGCTGTACATACATCACATCCATGGGCGGCGCATGCCAAAATTCGCGGTAACGTGTGATGCCTTCACCCAGTTCTGCCAGACGTTGCGACAAGTCTGAGCCAGCAAAATCAAACGGTTTGTCGTGGCCCAGGGGCTCCAGTGCCAGCACTAGGCCCTCCTCCATCATTGCGCGGTACTCCGTGCCCTCTGCACCCATCACATAACCCAATCGCTCGGCCGCAGCGATGATTCCGTCCACATCAAGCTCCACAGCAACGGCCGCAAGGCCCTTGTAGGTTTTCACAAACGCCGCTTTGAATCGCCGCGTAGCACCAAAGTCCAGTAGAATAATTTGGCCGCTGCTAGGGCGGTAGCGGTAGTTGGCAAAGTTCGGATCGGTCTGCACTAGCTTTAACTGCAAAAGCTCACGAAAAAACAATTCGAACAGGGCTGACATCACCCGGTTGCGCTCTTGTTGGGGTTTTTCCGCCAACGTCTCTATCGGCACACCCGAAATGTAAGTCATAGGTAGCACAGTTGGACGTAGCAACGCCGGAATGACTTCCGGCAGTAAAAAACGCTCATCGTCGCGCAAATGCTTAGCGAAGGCTTGCAAGTGCTTCGCCTCTTGCTCGTAATCGGTTTCCGCTTGCAATTGTGTTTTGGCATCTTCTAACAACGGTTGGATATCAAAGTTGTCGGGCAAGAGACCAGTTAAGCGCAACAGGCCCGCGATATTATCAACATCGCTGTCGATACTTTGTGCAACGCCGGGGTATTGGATCTTTAGTACGATTTCACGGCCATCGGGTGAAAAGGCCTTGTGCACTTGGCCTATCGATGCCGCAGCTAAGGGTTGGGTTTCAAACCCATACAGCAATGACTCCCAATCCTCGCCATAGGCCTGCACCAGGGCCTGCTGCAACTGTTCAGGCGGCATGTATTTGGCATCTGAACGTAAACGTGCAAGGATCTCAGTCAACTCGGGTGGCAAAAATTCGCCGCCATCCATCGACAGCATCTGCCCGACCTTCATCGCCGCGCCACGCATGGTAGCCAGTTGTTCGCTCAGCCGGCGCGCATTGGCGGGCGTCAACAACATATCTTTCGCGCGCGGGCGCTTACCGGAGCGCAACTGCCGCGCGCCTTCGGCCACCATGCCGCTGGCGATACCGCCGGCCAATTGCGCCATGCGCCCAAAACGTCCGGCGCGAGTAGTGGGTACGGCCTGCGATTCTGAATCGTCGGGTTTACTATTTCGCGCCACGTGCTTCACGCTCCTGCCAACGCTTGACATGGACTTGCGCCATATCCCCCGCATTGAAGTTAGCATGCAGCGCGGCAATAAAGTTGTACAAGCCCGTGAGTTTACGCGCAATCAATGCAAACTCACGTGAGGGAGTACTGAAGTGGCGACTCAAAGTGGTCGCTGCTGCGCGCTTGCCTGCGCGGCGCAATAGACTTGATTTTGCCCACTGATAGTCACCCGCCGTATTGCGGTATCGCGCCGGTAACTCCTTGGGGGGACGCAGGGGTTCCAGCAACTCCATGCAGAAATCTGCGAACAACTGTTGCCCCTCTTCGCTGGCATCGTCATCCAGACAGCCCAGACCGGTGAGGCCCTCAATCATTGCTGCGCTGTCGCGGGACAAGCCGGCGGCAATCGTTTTGCGCAGATGATGTAAAAACTCTGGGTCGCATTCGATAGCGGAGCCAAAATCTAACAACGCCAATTCATCGGCGGCGGTTTTCTTACGCCTATCTTCCAGGCACAACAAGTAGTTGCCAAAATTTGGGTCCGTCTGCATCACACCCCAGTCAAATAACTCGTAAAAAAACAGCTCCAGCATGCCACGCGCTAAGTCATTGCGACGCTGTTGCGACAATCTCGATACGTCTGGGTCAGCGACGCTGTAGCCTTCGATGAACTCCATGGCGATCACAGAATCGGTGCAGTAGCGCGGATATAGATCGGGAACACGGTAGCTGATTGTAGGGTCCGTCACATCGCCAACCAACGCTGCCATGCGCTGCATCAGATGGACTTCGCGCGCGTAATCGATCTCCTGGTGTAAGTGCTCGCGCATGGACTGCAACCAGTCGTCCAGTTCGCGCCCAGCCTTGACCCAGCGCGCCAGTAACAACATGCGCACCACTGCATCAAAATCAGCATCGATCACCTGTTCGAGACCGGGGTACTGGATTTTGACGCAGATCCACTCTCCCGTTTCGCGAATCTTGGCGAGATGGACCTGAGCGAGAGACGCGGCGGCAATCGCCTCGGGGTCGATATCCAACTCCTCATAGCGGTCACCCAAACTATCGCGCACAAAGGTTTCCAGGGCATCCCAATGCAACGGCTCAGTTTGATCAGAAAGATCACGCAGGGCCTTGACTAGCACAGGCGGCAAAAATTGGTCTCCGAACAGTGCCAGCAGTTGGCCGATCTTGATGTACGTGCCCTTCAATTTGCCCAACTCCTGGACAAAACGCCGCGCCTCGCGCTGGGCAAAAACCGAATCATCATCGCGGCCGGTGACACGCTGCACTGCACTGTCCACCGCCAGAGCGCTACCCGCGCGCAGGCCGGCGAGCGACACTGAGAGGGTGCGCGGTATTGTATTGGCCTTCAGGCTCGAGCGTTTTTTAGCCATGCTGGTGGAGGGGGTCTGTTTTTCGCGCGGGCATTATATACGAATGGCCCGCGGGCATGCAGCGTGATTCTGGGGATATGTACACTTCGCACACAGACGCCCCATTGCGGCCAGAAACGGCGCAAATTTAGATCTACAGGCCAGTAGCGATGCCCGGTACAAGCCACTTCGATGGCAGATGACAGCACCACCTAGAGCCCAAGCTAGTGCCGGGTCAGTGGCATTCAGTCCAGTAGCAGTGTCGCCAACTGTTTGCGGTGCTGCTGCGCATCGCCGAACTGCTGCTGGCTCCACTGGGCACGGCGGATATACAACTGGGCATCGCACTCATAGGTGAAACCCATACCCCCATGGAACTGGACCGCTCGATCACTGGCAAAGCGCAGGGCTTCACTGGCTTGCGCTTTGGCCATGCGACAAGCCACTTCAGCATCCACCGACAGGGACTCTTCGCCAACCAGCGTGGCTGCGTGGTAGATAAATGAGCGCGCGGAATCCAGGCTCACTAGCACATCCACCATCGGGTGTTTGAGGGCCTGGTAGGACCCGATTAACTTGCCGAACTGCTTGCGCGTGTTTAAGTACTCCACGGTGGAATCCATGCACGCGGCTGTCGTACCGGTCGCCTCTGCGGCGACTAACAGCGCGCCAATCAAGCGCAAGTCGCGCAAGGCGCTCGCAACTTTCTCACCCGTGATGATATGCGATTGCGCAACTTGCACGCCGCTAAAATCTACCGCGGCTGCGCGCTTGGTTTGGTCGATTAGTGTGTGGGGGGTAAGCGTATTCGGTTTCAAATCATCGGCGCACACTAACGCTAGCGCGGGAGCCTTGCGGTGTAGCGCGACAACGACGAACGCATCAGCTACATGTGCATCTGTGACAAAATACTTGTCACCCCAGAGCACGCCTTCATCGTCAAGCGCCATCGTGGGTTGCTCTGCTCCCCAATCGCCGTTATCGAGCAGTGCAACGGTACCGACTTGCCCTTCGACAAGCCCCGGCACCCAGTGCTCTAACTGCGCGCTATTAGCCGCGCGCAGCAAAAGCTGCAAGGCCAGCGTGGTACTCATCAGCGGGGTCCCCAACATGCTCTTGCCTATGGCCTCGAACACCGGCACGAGCGCATTCGGGCCCAAGCCGGCACCACCCAGCGCCTCGGGCACGGCAACCCCCAGCCAACCCAGCTCGACCATTTCACGGTACAAATTGGCGTCGTAGCCGGATTCTGTTTCCAAATGTTCGCGCACCACAGCGATGGGAGATTTCGTACGACAAAATTCACGCGCCACATCCATCAGCATGACCTGTTCTTCACTGAAGCTAAGCGCAGTATTGCGAGAAACTGACATCAATCTGCCCTCCTACTTCGGTAGACCGAGCACATGCTCAGCCAAGATGTTTGCTTGCACTTGGCTCGTGCCGCCACCAATGGTGGCTGAAAAACTGTTGAAATAGGCGCGCTGCCAGAAGCCACCCTGCCGCGCCTGCGGATCACCGACATAGAGAGCGCCGTGCGCCCCCTGCAAATTAATCGCCAGTTTGCGCATACGCCGACTCATCTCCGAGGCGCGCAATTTGCGCGATAGCGGCAGTGAGCCGGGATAATCGGTATTCAACGCCGCAATAGCCGTGCGGCGATCACCCAGTGACAACGCGCGTTCCTCCATGATGGCCTGCACCAACTCATCGCGCATGACGGGGTCTTGTAAAACCGGCTGGCCATCGCGCTGTAAGTCGGCCAGCTCGGCAATCATGTCATCCACAACAACGCGCACCATGGCCAAACCGCCGGCGGCGCCAGCGGCGGCACCGCGCTCGTACTGCAGCGTCTGCATCGCGATTTTCCAGCCCTCACCCTCTTCACCCATGATGCAATCGGCGGGAATGCGCGCGTCGGTGAAAAACGTTTCGGTAAAACCGTACTCACCGGTGATTTTACGAATGGGGCGCGTGTCAATGCCGGGCACATCCATAGGTGACAAAAAGAACGACAGCCCGTCGTATTTACGCGGCGCCTCGGGGTTGGTACGCGCCAATAAAATCATGTATTGGGCGAAGTTGCCCATGGTGGTCCAGATCTTTTGCCCATTGAGCACATACTCATCGCCATCGCGCACTGCGCGGGTCTGTGCATTGCCCAAGTCGGACCCATTTTCCGGCTCCGAAAAGCCCTGACACCAGACGTCTTCAGCGCTCAAGATGCGCTTGAGGTATTTTTCTTTTTCCGCTTGCGTACCGATGTCATTGATCAATGGGCCAGCCCATCCCAACCCGATGACATTAAAACAAATGGGAACATCGTGGCGGCGCATTTCCTGGTCGGCGATATCTTGGAATACTGGGTCAGCTGCCTGGCCACCAAACTCTTTTGGCCACGCCATACCCAAGTAACCAGCGGACCATACCTTGTGCTGCCATTCGCGCAAAAACTCTAGCTGTTGCTCGTCGCCCACTTCCATAAACGTTTGTGGCAACAAAAAACCGGGATCTGCCGGCTTATGGTCTTTCATCCACGCGGATACATCGCTACGAAAGCCTTTTAATTCTTGTTCGGTGACGCTCATACTAATGGTTCTCCGGTAACTGCATGGGCTCGCCCTGCTCATTCGCTCGCTCAAATGCTGGGCGCCGCATCAACCGCTCCAGATAGGCGGTGGTTTGCGGCTGATACTTTTCGTCTAACTTTAGTGCGCGCCCTAAAAACAACGCATAACCCACCGCGATGTCGGCAATAGTAAATCGACCATCCACCAGATAGTCGTTATTTTCCAAGTAAGCATCCAATTTTCTCAGTCGTGCGATATACCATTTCGCATAATCGTCCGCGACTTCTTGTTTCTCAGGGGTCGGCTCCAACAAGTAATAGCGCATGGTAATGGTTTGCGGAAATGTGAGCGTGGCATCGGCGTGATGCAACCAGTTGAGGTAGGCGCCGTATTCTGCATGGGATGGCTGTAAACCAAATTCAAACTGCTCGTAGCGATCGACTAGGTACTGACAAATGCCCACGGATTCGGTCATGTGCGTGTCGCCGTCCACAAAATAGGGAACAGTCCCCAGGCGATTGATGTCGAGATATTCGCGCTGAAAAATGCGCGGGGGAAAGGGTAAGATGTCCACCTCGTAGTCAAGGCCTATCTCTTCCAGTGCCCACAGTGGGCGCAGGGAACGCGCGGCCTTGCAGTGCCATAGCTTCATACTTACAGTCCGTATTGGCGCGACGCCAAGTCGCGCATGATTTCTTCAGAGCCACCGCCAATCGCATTAACCCGCACTTCACGGTAAATGCGCTCAACTCGGCTGCCGCGCATGTAGCCGATGCCGCCTAAGATTTGCATCGCCTCGCGAGCGCAAAATTCCATCGTTTCACTGGCCTGTACTTTGAGCAATGCAATATCGCCGGGGTCGGGGCTACCATTCTCAATCGCTTCGTAACACAGACGAATATAGGCTTGGGTGGCGTTTAATTTTTGCTTCATTTGGGCAATTTTATGGCGGATGACCTGATGATCCGCTAGACGCTTACCAAAGGTATTGCGCTCGCGCGCCCAGTTCACGGCTTCTTCTAAACACACGCGACCGAGCGCTTCCATTGCGCTGGCCATCCCCATGCGCTCGCCATTGAAGTTTGTCATTATAACTAGAAAACCCTTGTTCTCCTCGCCGATGAGATTGCTCCTTGGTACACGCACATTGTCAAAATGCAAAGTCGCCGTATCAGAGGCCCACCAGCCCTGCTTTTTATCCAGCGGTGTGCGGGTAAACCCCTGGGCGTCGGTTGGAACAAGCAACATCGAAACACCGCGTGCACCTTCACCACCGGTCCGCACTGCGGTTGACACCCAATTGGCGCGCATACCCCCGGTGATATAGGTTTTCGAACCGTTGACCACGTAGTGATCGCCATCGCGCACCGCCGTCGTCGACAATTGCGCGACGTCGGAGCCAGCACCCGGCTCGGTAATACCTAGAGAGATATGCTTCTGCCCGGTCAGCACCGGTGGTGCGACCATCTCTTTCAGCGCCTGCGTGCCCCAATTGATGACGGGTGGCAAACCAATACCATGCACCATGAGGGAGGCAGCGACACCACCTACACCCACTCGCGCGAGCTCTTCATTAACGATCCAGCCATACCAGGAATCGATGCCCTCTTGAATACCGCCAAACTCCTCCGGATAGCCGAGCCCGAGCAAACCAACTTGCGCCGCTTTCGGCCACAGAGCCTGCGGAACTTCTCCAGCCTCGTCCCAATCTGCGGCGTACGGCATGATTTCAGTATCGACAAATTTCCGTAGCTGCTCTCGCCAAGCGAGGTGCTCTTCGCGCAGATGAGGATTGGGAAGCCGTGCGCTGTCAAAATCCAAGGACATATACGTACCCTTTATCGGGGACAAAAGAGGCATAATACTAATCTAGAGTGACCGATTAAGGCCAATACTCCTTGCCGAGCCTCGCGGGCCACACAGTCCGCTGTAGAGAAGGAATTCACCATGCAAATCCAAACCCTCGATATTAGCGAACCCGAGCGGCCCATTTGGCGGTTGGCCTTTCGCGCCGGCTTTCTTTGCGGTGGACTCTTCGCAGTGCTCGCCATGGCGCGCTGGTTGTACTGGATGCTTGAGCCGGGGCATTGGGGCGCAGCAATGTCACCCTGGTGGTGGCATGCCCATGAGATGATCTTTGGGTTTGCCGCGGTCGTAGTTGCGGGTTTTCTGTTGACGGCGGTGGCCAATTGGACTGGGCAGCCCGGCACGAGCGGTTGGCGGCTACAACTTCTGTTCGGCGCCTGGCTCGCCGCGCGCCTGGTGCTTTGGTTCTGGCCCCAGTACCTCCTGCTTGCGTGGGCTGCAGAGATGCTATTTTTCGCGCTGCTCCTTTACGAATTTACCCGACGCGTGTGGCCGCAACGCCAGTGGCGCAATGTAGTATTCGTGCCGGCTATTGTCGTGCTCGCACTATTTAGCAGCGCGTCCTACACGCAATCGGAGAACGCTTTCTTGAGCCAGCAGTGGCACTACGGTGGCCTCTGGATGATTACGGTGTTTGTGGTGATTGTGGGCGGCCGGGTGATTCCTCTGTTTACCGGCAATAGGCTGGGGATCAAGGTCAAGCCACTACCTGCCTGGTTTGAGTACAGCACACTGGGAATCACCGCAATCACTGCCCTGTTGAGTGCTGCTGGAAATTCCGCTGCTGCAATCAAAGCGATGCCGATGCTGTGTCTGCTGGGCGCAATTTTACACGGCGTTCGTCTGTGGCGCTGGCAGGGGTGGCGCACGGGCTCAGAGCCACTGTTGTGGTCCATGCATTTAAGTTATTTGTGTATCCCGCTGGCCATGCTGGGCTTGGCAGTTACCGCAGGGCAGCCGATCGCGGAAAAAAATCTCATGCACCTACTGGCGATTGGCACCATCGGCGGAATGATATTAACCATGATGAGCCGTGTTTCCCTGGGCCACACGGGGCGGCCGCTACAAGCCCCGCGCTTTCTCGCCTTTGCTTTCGGGGCGCTTCTTCTAGGCGCTGCGCTACGCGCTCTGCTGCCCCTGATCGATCCGAATCTCACACCCTGGGCGTGGCGCATCTCCGCCGGATTGTGGATCACAGCTTTTGCGCTGTTCTGCTGGCGCTACCTGCCGATCCTTAGCCAACCGCGAACTGACGGCCGGCCGGGATAGCGTGTTACGTCTTTTCACACACCGTCGCTACTCAGTTCCCGCAGCAGTTCCAGCCGCGAGAATTTCTTGTCACAATGCCGTCGAGTTCCAACCGTTCCATTTATTTCGATAAGGCCACACCATGGGTGATGACGCCAGCTATGACGCTAACTACGTGGCTCAATCTAGACGTCAAAACGCATCTGCGCGGGAGAAACCGTCGCGCATCGGCGTTCTCATTAGCAATCTCGGTACGCCCGATGCACCTGAAAAAGCAGCGGTCAAACGCTATTTAAAAGAGTTTCTGTGGGACCGACGCGTCGTCGACACGCCGCGCTGGCTGTGGTGGCCTATTCTGCACGGTGTCATTCTCAATTTTCGACCGGCGCGCTCCGCCGCAGCTTATCGCGAAATTTGGACGGCCGAGGGTTCGCCGTTATTGGCTCACACCCGGGCGCAGGCACTGGCACTGGCACAAGAACTCTCACAGGCATACGGCGAAGAAGTCGTGGTCGATTTTGGCATGCGCTATGGGCAGCCCAGCCTCACCCGTGCTGTGCAAGGGCTCATCGATCAGGGCATTGAACAACTCCTCGTGCTCCCCTTGTATCCCCAGTATAGTGCGACGACGACAGCCTCAACCTTTGACGCACTGGCAGCAGATCTGCAAGCGCGGCGCTTTTTTCCCGAATTGCATTTTATACCCGACTACCACCGACACCCGGCTTATATCAGTGCATTGGCCACCCACATTCGCAACTACCGCGATAAACATGGCGCGGCAGAAAAATTATTGTTTTCCTATCATGGAATCCCACAACGTTATGGGCAATTAGGCGACCCATACGAGGCCCAATGTTTGGAGACCTCGCGGCTCCTGGTTGCCGAACTCGGTCTCGAGGAATCGGAACACGCGACCGTATTTCAATCGCGCTTTGGAAGGGAACCCTGGCTACAGCCTTACACGGATAAGAGCCTTCAGGTACTGGGTAAGAGCGGCGTGGAATCGGTGCAAATAGTGTGCCCCGGCTTTTCATCGGACTGCCTCGAGACGCTCGAAGAAATTGCCGTAGAGAACCGCGATTATTTCCTCAAAGCGGGTGGCAAGAAATACCAATACATTCCCTGCTTAAACAGCTCGGCTGAACACATCCAAGCGCTGGCCGCGATACTACAGCCGCACTTGCCCGGAACCCCGCGCTAGTTTGTTGTTCAAACAAGTATCATCTAACTGTCGACTGGATCACAGTTCAGGGGTTGAACAGACCACAGCAAGGGCGATCCTTGGACTATAATCCACCCGATCGTCGGCACGATATTACCCCGCCAGTTCTGCACTGTTTTGCCCTGAATGGGCAACTGGCTCAACTACATCAACACAGCCATAGCGCCCGATTGCAATACGGCCTGACACTAAATTCTGACACTCAATTCTGAGACTACATCCGGACACTATGCCCAGATACCCTCTAACCGACCCCACTGGCCCGCACTCACCGCAAATCCAGAAACGAGTGTGGCGCTACTTCCTGGTTTGCACTTTTATCGCCTTTACACAATACAGTAGCAGCGCAGAACTCGAGACAGTGGCGGAAGACAGGACTACCTTAATTGAAAGCACCACTGAGGGGGAACAAACGGCAGCGGACGGCACATGCAATGGGAACTCACTAGACGGCTATCGCCCCAAATTAACATCCGTCTTAGGGGGAGCCTGTAAAGATAGAAAAAAGACCGTGATCTACCGCCCGCGCCGCGATGTTGAAGAACCTAGAGATGCAAATTCAGTTGAAGATAAGCCCGGTAGTCGTGAATCAGACACGGTTATACTCGGCCGCAAACTGACTGTGCTCGGCGACGATAGCTACGATTCCACAGATAAGGCAGAGCAACAACCTGATCAATCTTCTTTAGTCGATAAACTAGAAGAGAATACCAATAGCAAAAAAACGTACTGGCAGGCATTCAAGTATTGCGGCTGGGAGGCATCGACCAAATGGGGCTATGAATTGTGGTACTGCTCAGACCAAGTGGATGCCGAAGACGGTTTCAATGCCGCCATGGGCTACTGCGAACGAGACCAGGAACGCACCGAGCTATGGTATTGCACCAATGATTTAGGTGAAAGCCCGCTGTACGAATTTACCAGCGACCGCACCCGTCATCGAGCTGCGGTGTTCAGTTGGGTGATCTATGAGTACTGTAGGTGGGAGGGCAACCCCGACGGCGATAAGTTGCGCTGGTATTGCGACCAAGACCAAAATACCGTCGATGGTTGGCACGACTGGTGGTACTACTGTGAGTTCGACCTCAAAGAAACGCGGTGGTATTGCACAGACCAATACGGCCCCAGCGTCGATCATGCCAGTTCGGCGTTTCAAAAAAGGCACCTCGAAGCAGAGGCTATTATTATCGACGCAGAAGCAACCACAGACGCGACAAAACACTAGGGCACCTTGGTGCAGTGCATTGACTTGCGCCGCGCAGTAAACCGTAACTCAGTGCAACCCTGGCGGCTCCAATGCTCCCAATAGGTAGGCCGCAGCAATACCAAGTAAGAACGCCACCGTTAACTTTAAACGGTCGTGGCTGTGAAAGTGCACTTCTGGTAACAAATCGCTCAGTGCAATGCAGATAAAGGCCCCTGCGGAAAACGCCAGGCTGGCTCCAACAATATACGCGCGGCCATCGCTAAACAAGTCAACGCCAAAATAAAACAGCAATGCACCGAGCGGACACATCAAGGCAAAACCGAGATTCACCGCACCTCGCGCCACCTGGCTGCTTCCCGCAGCACGCATCAATGCGGCGATGGACAGTGAATCCAATGGCTTGTGCAATAAAATGGCTAGAAAAACGCCAACTCCCAAAATTCCCGCTGTCGCGTCGCCGCGATGCATAACCGCCCCTAGCGCAATTCCATCAATGAGTGTGTGCAAGGCAAGACCTGCCGCGACACCTGCCCAACTCAAGCCATGCACGGGGAACAATTTTGCACTTGTGCCGTGCGGTGCCGTCGCAGGCTCCGCACTTGAGCCGGTGTGATTATGCGCGTGGTGTTGACAGTACTCGCGATCGTGGTGTGCGCCGAGAGTTGCCTGATCACCCTCACTCTGTCCCTCCCCTTCCCGCCAACTAAAGTCATGTTGATGAAAATGAAATAGACGCAGCAGCAAGAACATTGCCACCAAGCCGAGCATCAACCACCAAATCCCCTCGTCCGCGTGATCAAGCAACGCCAAACTGTGGGGCAACAGGTGATAGAAGGCCACGCCCAACATGAGGCCGGATACCAAGCTCATGACCAACTGCGTACGGGTATGCGTGAGTTGGACCCAGTTGGGCAGCAGCCCACCTAGCAGAGAAAAGCCCGCGATACACAGACAGTAGAGAACCAGCAGCGATGTCGGGTTACTGAGCATGCTCCCCCAGGGAATGAGCAGGTTGTGAGCCGGGTGGCGAGGGTGAAAGGAAGGGCGCGATTATTCCACACTGGGTGATACATGCAATCGCCCCAGGCATCGGCTCGCACACTATTTCACTGGTATAGCAGCGCTCGCGTAGGGGCGAGTCGCAAGCCAGCCCCCCCCAAGAAGGCTCGAATAAGCATTGACAGCTAAACTAATGGCCATTAGTTTAGCGTTCTTCCTCAGATGGAGACCCTCAATGTCAATCTATGAGTCCATTGCGTCAGAAGGTTCCCAACGGCGCCTACAATTGCGCAGCCCCGTCACCCTAGAGCCTATCGGCGAAATTGTCTGCGCCAGCAAGGAAGATGTCGCCGCAGCCATTGCAGCGGCCCGCAAAGTACAACCAGTGTGGGCTGCCACGTCTATGCGCGAGCGGGCGAAAATCGTCGAGCAGGCGCTGCAGGTGCTGCTCGAGCGCCAGGATGAGATCATCGACACGGTGGTGCGCGAAACCGGGAAAGCGCGTACCGACGCGATGAGCATGGAAGTGTTCTCCGTCGCCGACCAATTGTGTTACTACGCCAAAAATGCCGACAAGTTCTTGAAGCCGCGCAAACGTAAAGTGCACGGACTACTAGGGTTGATGAAGCAGCTGCGTATTGTCTATAAACCACTGGGGGTTATCGGGCTGATCACGCCCTGGAATGGACCCTTTGTGTTGATGATGAATCAGGCTGCCCAGGCGATATTGGCGGGCAACACTGTCGTTGCCAAGGGCTCGGAAGTGACCCCCTACTCGGCCAAGCTAGCGGAAGACATCTTTCGCCAGGCGGGTTTGCCCGAAGGTGTACTGCAAGTACTGCTCGGCGATGGCGAAACGGGTGCCGCTATTGTAACCGGCGGCGTCGATAAGGTGTCATTTACTGGCTCCGTCGCCACCGGGCGCAAAGTCGCCCTAGCCTGTGCGGAACAACTGATTCCCTGCACCTTAGAGTTAGGCGGTAACGACGCCATGATTGTTTGCGCCGACGCCGACCTAGACCGAGCGGCCGACGGTGCCTGGTTGGGCTCTTGCATGAATACCGGTCACTACTGTTGCGGCACCGAGCGCATCTATGTGGTGGCAGATGTGTACGACGAGTTTTTGCAGAAAGTGCTAGAGAAAGGCAAAGGCCTGCGACAGGGTCAGTCTCACGCCTGGGAAGAGGATATCGGCGCTGTCTTTTGGGACAAGCAAATGGCCATCATCGAAGCGCATGTCGAAGATGCCCGCGCCAAGGGCGCCACTATCCACATGGGGGGTCGGCGCAATCCCGATCTACCGGGGTTGTACTACGAACCCACCGTGATCACCGACGTCGACAACAGCATGGACATCATGCAACTGGAGACTTTCGGCCCCGTACTCTGCATTCAAAAAGTCGCCAATGAAGACGAAGCACTGGCTCTGGCCAATGAATCCGAGTTCGGCTTGAACGGCAATGTGTGGACACAGGACAAAGAAAAAGGCTATCGCCTAGCCGTCGCCATCGATACCGGCGCTTGCAGTGTCAACGATATGGCGGTTAGCTACGGCATACCCGCCGCACCCTTTGGCGGCAGGAAGAACTCCGGCTTGGGTCAAGTCAACGGTAAAAAAGGCCTGCGCGGCTATTGTCACGAGATGCCCATCGTCATCGATCGCTTTGGCGGCAAAATGCAAAATGCCTACCCCTACAGCGCCGAGAGTGCTGAGGGTATGAAAAAGCTGATGAATTTCCTCTGGGTGAAGACGCCAATCGGGCGGTGGCTGAGCTGAACTGAGTTAAGGGAGAGAGCCACTGCGTTCATTGGAGTAGTGAGCAGACACGCGCCTACCAAGGCTCTCAAGGTTTGCTCGTAACTGCATTTAGACCAAGACCAGGTTGTCGCGATGAATAAGTTCTTCCTCACCGGGAAAACCGAGTACGCGCTCGATCTCGGCGGACGCGAGACCTTTAATTCGGCGCGTGTCGTTGGCGCTATAGTTGATCAAGCCTCGAGCGATTTCGCGACCCTGTCCATCGCGGCAAGATACTAAATCCCCGCGTTGGAAACTGCCTGAAACCGAGCGCACTCCCACAGGCAATAAACTGCGGCCAGATTCCTGCAACACGCGTACAGCTCCTGGATCTAACTCCAGTGTTCCAGCGCTGCGCACCATACTCGCGAGCCATTGCTTGCGTGCATTTTGCGGTTGCTCACCACTGCGCAACCAGGTGCCGATTGCGGCGCCTGAAGCGACGCTATCTATCACGCCTGCTTGCCGCCCAGATGCGATCACTGTCTCTGTGCCCGAGCGTGCAGCAAGGCGCGCCGCACGCAACTTCGTGACCATACCCCCGCGGCCGAGCGCACCACCCTCGCCAGCCATCGCATCGAGCGAAGGGTCGTTCACATCGCACACATCCAACAACTTGGCCTGCGGGTCACGCCGTGGGTCAGCATCAAACATCCCGATCTGATCAGTGAGCAGCATCAGTGCATCGGCATCGATGAGATTTGCCACCAGTGCCGCCAGTGTGTCATTGTCACCAAAGCGAATTTCGTCTGTGACCACCGTATCGTTTTCATTGACGATCGGCACCACACCTAGGTGCAATAGTGTTTTCAAGGTACCCCTGGCATTCAAGTAGCGGTCTCTGGCGCTGACATCCGCGTGACTGAGGAGAACCTGCGCCGCCGCAACGTCGTGACGGTTGAACTCTGTTTCATACGCCTGCACCAGCGCGGATTGACCCACCGCGGCGGCCGCCTGCAAATCGTAAAGGGCATGCGGACGCTGTGACCAGCCGAGGCGCACAATACCCGCAGCAACAGCGCCACTGGACACCAGCACTACCTCATAGTCCCGCGCGAGCAGATGCACAACCTGCTCGACTAGGTTGGTGATCATCTGCGCATCGAGCCCGCGACCATCATTGGTCAGCAGTGCACTGCCCACTTTGATGACCCAGCGGCGAGCCTCGGCGATGTCTTGCCGCTCAGCCATGAGAATCCCTAGGGGTGATATTCCACTTCAACATCGTAATCATCTTCATCAAAATCATCTGCTTCTGGTTCATGTCCAGACACCGCCGCTGAACGCTGCGCGCGCACAGCAGCGATGCGTCGCCGCGCCTCTTCCTGCATTGCGCGCTGCATCTCGCGCTCGGCAGTCGCCTTATTCGCGTCGGCAAGTTCTTCTTTGCGAAGCGTCTCCAAGTGGGTCATCAAGTCGCCACACAGAGATGCCGTTCCCTCGCCGCTGATCGCGGCTATCGCATAAACCGGCCCACGCCAATCCAGTTCGGAGACAACGCGCTCGCGCACGTCTGCAAATGCGGCATCCTCTAACAGATCGCACTTATTGAGTACCAACCATCGTTCGCGCTGTGCCAGTGTCGGGCTAAATGACGCTAACTCTTCAACAATAGAACGTGCGGCCTGTGCGGGATCGCTGCCATCAAACGGTGCAACATCCACTAAATGCAGCAATATTCGAGTGCGGGTTAAGTGTTTGAGAAAGCGTATACCCAAACCTGCACCCTCAGAAGCTCCTTCGATTAGCCCGGGCACATCCGCCATGACAAAACTGCGATGGGCCTCCAGCTTTACAACTCCCAAGTTGGGTACGAGGGTCGTAAACGGATAATCCGCCACCTTTGGTTTGGCCGCGGACACCGCGCGAATCAGCGTCGATTTGCCTGCATTGGGCAAACCGAGCAACCCCACATCGGCAAGCACCTTCATCTCCAGCTTCAATCTGCGGGTTTCGCCCTCGGTTCCAGGCGAGGTCTGTCGTGGCGCCCGATTGGTGCTGGATTTGAAACGGGTATTGCCGAGCCCGTGAAAACCGCCTTGAGCAACGACCAATCGAACGCCTTCCTCGGACAGATCACCGAGAATCTCTGCGGTATCTTCATCGATCACTGTCGTCCCAACCGGCACGGGCAAAATCAAATCCTCGCCACTCTTGCCCGTGCAGTTGCGACCCTGCCCGGGCTGGCCATTCTCTGCACGGTAGTTGCGCTGGAAACGGTAATCCACCATCGTATTCAGGGCGGTATCGGCAAAGAGAATCACACTGCCGCCATCGCCGCCGTCACCACCATCCGGGCCACCCTTGGCGACGTACTTTTCCCGCCGAAAACTGAGGCAACCATTGCCGCCTTTGCCCGCAGTCACCGTAATACTGGCTTCATCTACAAACTTCATGAATTAGCTCACTACTTATTACGTGCGCCCGCGTAGGAACTGCCATCGCCCCACGACCGCCCCTTCCATACCTGCAATCACACAGACTCACTTCGCCCGCCACTGTACAGAAGTTTTGCTAAAATGGCCGTGAAATTAGTCCGCTTTGTGCGCTTCACCTGACCGGAGTGACGCGTTGACTCATAGAAAAAGGTAACCCTATCGATCTGGATATTAGATACGTTGCCTCACATTAGAGGTTACTTTTACGCGCTGGAATATCACGCGAAGTTTCTTCTCGATAGTTTGTTTGAGTATAAAGGGATTCAGGCGGCGGTGTTCGGCGAATTTGGTACATCGAAGGCGAAGATGGCAAGTCGATCACCGAAAGCCGCAAGCGCGAAATGGCGCGGGAACTCGAAGTAAAGATGGAGGACGAGGGGTGCCCTTAGCAAATGCAGGCTGCGTGTTCGTATCAGCACACAACCAAGGCAAAAAAAGCCCGTTATTGATCGGGCTTGTGTGCACGAATCTAAACTTTCTGTGTGGTGTCAGCTCGCAACCACGTGCACGAACTTACGGTTTTTAGGGCCGCGTACAACAAACTCTACTTTGCCATCTGTAGTGGCAAACAAGGTGTGATCCTTGCCGATACCGACATTGTCACCGGCGTGGAAGCGCGTACCACGTTGGCGCACGATGATATTGCCCGCCTTGACTGTCTCGCCGCCAAAGCGCTTTACACCCAGCCGTTTGCTGACTGAATCGCGTCCGTTTCGAGTACTACCCCCAGCTTTTTTGTGTGCCATTGCGTAGACCCTCCTCTAGGCGGAAATACCGGTAATCTTGACCTCGGTGAACCACTGTCGGTGGCCCGTTTCCTTCCGATGGTGCTTGCGCCGGTTGAATTTTACAATTTTGATTTTCTTGTGGCGTCCATGGGATACCACTTCGCCGGTGACTTTACTACCGTCCAACAGTGGGGTGCCAATCTTGGTCTCATCGCCACCGATCATAAGCACTTTGTCGAACTCCACCGTATCACCGGTAGCCGCTTCGAGCTTTTCCAGTTTGAGCACTTCGCCCTCACTGACTCGGTGCTGCTTGCCACCGCTTTCAATAACCGCGTACATAATTTTCTCCGTTCAATTGGCCCGCTCGCAGTTGGTTTCATCCCTCGCTAGAGGGGGCAAGAGCTAGGCATAAACAGGCTGTGTCTTAGGGAGGTATGTTCTCGAGCTCGATCTGTGAGATTCACCGCTCAACCAGGCAGACACTCAGTCGAACACTGTGGACTGAACGGGTCACTCTGCCGGGTCACTCTAACAAGTCACTCTAAAAGGGCGAGACATGCCATCCGAAGGGCGGCGATTTTACGCAATTGGCGCCCACCTATCAAGTGCTATTTTTTTTAGTAAAACAAGGGCTTGCGTGCATGAGTTGGATTCACGGTAGCAGCACCGGAGGCCGCTTGACACGCTACACAAGGGCGGCCTAGCATGCGCGGGCCTTTTAGATACATCTCCGCTATTTATGCATGACATACGCGCCAGTGTGGCCCGCGAATTCGACCAGGTAAACACCCTGATCGTCGACCAACTGCACTCCAATGTGCCACTGGTAGAGAATATCGGCCACTATATTGTCGACGCCGGGGGTAAGCGGCTGCGGCCACTCCTCACACTGCTGAGTGCCGCCGCCCTGGGAGAGTGCAACGACAGCCACATTAAGTTCGCCGCAACCATCGAGTTCATTCACACCGCCACCTTGCTGCACGACGATGTGGTCGATATCTCCGCGCTGCGTCGCGGCCGCCCTACCGCCAATGAAGAATTCGGCAACGCGCCCTCGGTGCTGGTCGGTGACTTCCTCTACACGCGTGCGTTTCAACTCATGGTGCAATTGCAAGACATGACAATTCTGCAGGAGATGGCTGATACCACGAATACCATCGCCGAAGGCGAAGTGTTACAGCTCACCCGTGCCGGGAACCCAGAAACCAGCGAGGCCCAGTACCTGGATGTCATCACCCGTAAAACCGCCGTCCTATTCGCCGCCGCCTGCAAGGGCGCAGGCCTTTTGTCATCGGCATCGGCTAGCACTTGCGATGCACTGCACCAGTTCGGTCTAAACCTCGGCATCGCCTTTCAAATGACCGACGATCTACTGGACTACGATGGCGACCCAGCAACGATGGGCAAGAATGTCGGCGATGATCTAGCTGAAGGAAAATGTACGCTGCCCCTGATCTTCACGCTGCGTGACGGGCTACCGGAAGAGCAAACGGTGATCAAAGACGCTATTTCAAATAAAGACGCATCACACATTGACCGTGTAATCGCCGCTGTGAGTCGCTGCGGTGCGCTCGAATACTGTCGCGAACAAGCGGCAATCTATCACGATGCGGCGTTGGCGCAATTGGCGTCGATGCCACCAGGGCCCGCGACTACCGCCCTTGAGAAAGTGACCGGGTTGGCTATCCGCCGCGATACTTAGCAAAGCAAGATGCTAAATCACCTGTACGTTGGTGCAGTGTGGCTGTAAGCCTTTGGCGTTTCTTCGTACTGTGTTCGGCGCCTGGACTGCCAGTAAAAACTGTTCCTATCGATCCGGTGCATCACCCCGCCCGTCTGCGTTTGCCTCATAGGGATGCGCTCCATATACTGATCGCTTTAGCGTTAAAGTAAGGCAGCCATCGATGCCGGAGCGCACGCCGCTTGCAGATTTACCTGCACATCAATATCTGACCAACAGTGCCAAGAAGCTGCGCGAAGCTTCAATCATGCAGTTGATGCAGGACAACCCCAAGCGCGCTGCGCAGTTTGTGGTTAAAGCAGCCGGCCTGAGATTGGATTTTTCTAAACAACTGTTGGACGAAGCAGCGTGGCAAGCATTGGTGCAACTCGCGCAGGAGGCATCGGTGAGTGACGGTATTGCCGCACTCATGTGCGGCGAACGCGTGAACAGCAGCGAGGGTCGCGCCGCACTGCACACTCTCCTGCGCGCCAAGACACCGGGTAAACTTACCCGTGAATTTGAAGCCGTTGTGGCGGTTCGCGCGCGCATGCGTCAGATTGCTGAAGAAGTTCGGGCGGGGCGACACCACGGTTTTACAGGCGCCGCTATCACTGACGTTGTGAATATCGGCATCGGCGGCTCGGATTTGGGGCCACGACTAGTCACGCAAGCGCTGGCAGATCCAGCACCGACCCTACGTAGTCACTATGTCGCCAACATCGACCCCTGCGACATCGCAAGTACATTGGCACAGCTCGATCCCGCTACCACACTGTTTATCGTTTGCTCCAAGTCTTTTCGCACTGAAGAAACACTGGCCAACGCCAACGCCGCACGCGATTGGTTGTTGCAAGCGGGCGTTGCCAGCGATCAACTAGCACCACATTTTTTTGCAGTGACGACTAATTTGGAAGCGGCGGCGCAGTTTGGTATTCCAAGTGACCACTGTCTGCCATTATGGGATTGGGTGGGTGGCCGCTACTCCGTATGGTCAGCTATCGGCCTAAGTTGTGCCATAGCACTGGGTTGGGATCAGTTCGAAGCATTTTTAGACGGCGCTCGCGCTATGGATGAGCATTTTCAGAAGGCGCCACTTGCTAACAATATGCCAGTTGTACTCAGCTTGCTTGAGATTTGGTGCTGCAATTACCTAGGGGCCCAAAACTACGCGGTGCTGCCCTACGCGCACCAACTGTGTAAGCTACCTGACTTTTTGCAACAACTTACCATGGAAAGCAATGGTAAAGGGGTGTTATCCAACGGCGAAGCAGCTCCACACGTCACCGCACCCATACTGTGGGGCTCCGCGGGAACCATCGGCCAGCATTCTTTTCACCAACTACTACACCAGGGTCAACTCCTATCGCCAGTCGATTTTATACTGCCATTCTCTGGTAATACCAAGCACAGCGCATCCAATAATGCGCTGAGCAGCGCCGCGATCAGGGAGCAGCAACGCCAACTCGTTGCAAATTGTTTAGCACAGAGCCGCACCCTGATGATCGGGCGCAGTCGTGAAGAAGCCGAAACTTCTTTGCGCGCTAGAGGGATGGACAAGGAACAAGCGAAAGAAATCGCACCGCACCTCACAATGCCCGGTAATCGCCCTAACAATATGATCACCATGGAGAAACTCACCCCCGCCACGTTGGGAGCACTGTTGGCATTATACGAACACCGGACGTTCTGCAGCGGTTACCTGTGGGGTATCAATTCATTCGACCAGTGGGGTGTGGAGCTGGGCAAGGTTATCGGCACGCAAATTCTCGCACGTCTTGCACCCCAGGGATCCAAGACAGCGAACGACTCCAACGACAGCGCGAAAAGCGACATCATGGATGGCTCCACCGAGGCCCTCATTCAGCTATGGAGCGGAAACGAAACGTCCTGACATTATGCGTCAATCAATGCCAGGAGCTCAGCTGTTTTCGCTTCCATCAGTGCTGTATCACCGCGGCTTTCCACGTTCAAGCGCACAACCGGTTCCGTGTTGGACATACGCAAATTGAAGCGCCAATCACCCATGGAGACACTGAGGCCGTCGACGCGCTCCACTGACTCAGCCTCACTTGCATAGCGTTGTTCGATCGCCGCTATTGTCGCTTTAGGGTCATCGATCGTGCGGTTAATTTCACCACTACAGGGGTAGGCCTGCATACGCGCGGCAACGAGTCTGGACAGTGCTTGGCCACTCTCACACACCAGCCCGGTGACCAATAGCCAAGGGATCATGCCACTGTCGCAATAGGCGAAATCGCGGAAATAATGGTGGGCACTCATCTCGCCGCCATAGATGGCATCTTCAGATCGCATGCGCTCTTTGATAAAAGCGTGACCCGTTTTGCTCTGCACCGCCGCACCACCCAGTTCGCTGACAATATCAATAGTGTTCCAGGTTAAACGCGGGTCGTGAACAATCTTCGCCGGACCCTGTCGCTGCAGGAAGGCTTGCGCCAATAGGCCAACCAGATAGTAGCCTTCGACAAAATCGCCATGCTCATCATAAAAAAAGCAGCGGTCGAAATCGCCATCCCAACCCAAACCCAAATCCGCGCCGTGCTCACGCACCGCAGCGATAGCCGCTGAGCGATTTTCTGGCAACAGCGGGTTGGGTACGCCATTGGGGAAATTACCGTCCGGTTCGTGGTGAAGTTTGATGAACTCGAAGGGGAGATGCGGTTCCAGCAAATCGATAACTCTACCGGCCCCGCCATTGCCCGCGTCGACGACTATTTTTAGCGGCCGCAGTTTTTCCCTGTCTACATATGACAGAAGGTGTTCTACATAGGCTGCGGAGGTATCCAGTGGAAATCGTTGCCCGGGCGAACTCGCCGCGGAGAATTGATTGTCCTGTGCCAGCGCCTTGATATCAAACAGGCCGGTATCACCGGAAATGGGGCGCGATTCTTCGCGCACAAACTTCATACCGTTGTAGTCTTTCGGGTTGTGGCTGGCCGTGACCGCGACCCCTCCATCCATACCCGCGTGCGACGTCGCGAAGTAGATTTCTTCAGTGCCGCAGAGACCGATGTCATACACATCGACGCCCTGTTCGAGCAAACCCTCGGTCAGCGCTGCCTTGATTGCCTCGCTGCTTAAACGGATATCGTGCCCAACGACGACTTGGCTAGGTTTCACCACTTGTGCGTAGGCGCGACCGATGCGCCTTGCAATATCCTCATTGAGTTGATCGGGTACGCGGCCACGTACGTCGTAGGCTTTAAAACAAGTGAGTTCTGTCACAAGGAAATCTCAGTGAAGTAAAATTTTCGGAGTAACACCGTTCTAGTGAGTTTACACGTCGCACTACTCGGAGATGGTGGTATAGTAGTGTTCATAGACAAAATTTGTTGCTTCCACAAACCCGGGCACGCTACCGCAATCAAAGCGACGCCCCTTAAATTTATAGGCCATAACGCATCCTCTTTGCGCCTGCGTTTGCAGCGCATCGGTCAACTGAATTTCGCCATTAGCGCCGGGTTTGGTTTCGCGTAAGATATCAAATATATCGGGTGTCAAAATATAGCGGCCAATAATTGCCAAATTGGACGGCGCATCTTTGGGGTCGGGTTTTTCCACCATCTCATCGACGCGATAGACACCCTCTTTCAAAGTCTCCCCACGAATGACTCCGTAGTTGCTCGTCTCTTCCATGGGAACTTCCTGGATAGCGACAATCGAGCAGCGAAACTGTGCATACAGCTCGGCCATTTGCGACAGTACACCTGGGCCATTGTTGATGCACAAGTCATCGGAGAGCACTACACCGAACGCCTCGTTGCCCACTAAAGAGGATCCGGTCAATATGGCGTGACCCAGGCCCTTCATTTCACGTTGCCGCACCGTGGTAAAAACGCCTTTATCCAATACACTGCGAATACTGGCAAGATAAGCTTCCTTGCCACTGCCAGAAATTTGATGCTCAAGCTCATAGCTGATATCAAAGTGATCGGCAATAGCGCGCTTGCCGCGGCCTGTCACCAGCGCACACGTGGTCATTCCCGCTTCTATCGCTTCCTCCACACCGTATTGGACAAGCGGCTTATTCACAACGGGCAACATTTCCTTCGGCATGCTTTTTGTCGCAGGCAGAAAGCGAGTGCCATATCCGGCAACGGGGAACATACACTTACTAATCAAAACAATTCTCTCCTTCGCAACCGTTAGCTGTCGCTGCGGCCATACACATCTTCAAAGCGAACAATATCGTCCTCGCCCAAATAGGAACCAGACTGCACTTCGATCAACTCGACAGGCTCTTTCCCGGGATTGGCTAATCGGTGCTTATGGCCCAGTGGGATATAGGTAGATTCATCCGCCTGCAACATGAACACCTTGTCTTCGCAGGTCACTTCCGCGGTGCCGTGTACCACAACCCAATGTTCCGCGCGGTGATGATGCATTTGCAACGACAGTGTTTGCCCGGGGTTGACGATGATGCGCTTGACCTGAAAACCATCGGCCGACACCAGTGATTCGTATGAGCCCCAGGGGCGATACACTTTGCGGTGTAATGAAGCCTCGCTGCGCGCCTCCTGTTGCAGGCGAGTCACAATACTCTTGACGTCCTGCACCTTGTTGCGATTGGCAACCAACACCGCATCGGCGGTTTCCACAACAACTAGGTCATCGACACCCGAAGCGGCCACCAAACGCGACTCACTGCGCAGATAACTACCGCTACAGTTTTCTGCGATGACATCGCCCTGACAGACATTGTCATTGGCGTCACGTTGACCGACTTCCCACAGTGCAGACCAGGCGCCGACGTCGCTCCAGCCACAATCCAATGCAACTACGCCGCCCAATGCCGTCTTTTCCATTACCGCGTAATCGATGCTATCGCTGGGACAGCGCTCAAACGCCTTTTGGTCGGGCCGGACAAAATCCATATCCGCGCTGGTCGCAGCCATCGCCTGATTACAGGCTGCGTGAATTTCCGGTGCCAGGCGCTGCAACTCCTCGAGATAGGTGGCGGCACGCAACAAAAACATGCCACTATTCCACAGATAGTCGCCGGCATCGAGATAACTTTGAGCAGTGGCCGCATCCGGCTTCTCCACAAAGCGTTCTAATTCGAACAGCCCGTCGCCGGTTGAACTGCCGCATTTAATGTAGCCGTAGCCTGTCTCCGGTGCGGTGGGTACGACGCCGAACGTCATTAAGCGGCCCTGCTCAGCCATGGGCAGGGCTTGTTGCACAGCGACCACGAAAGCATCCACGTGTTGAATGACGTGGTCGGCGGGAAGCACGAGGAGTACCGCATCCGCATCCTGTGCCAACGCCTGCAGCGCGGCCAGGGCGACCGCCGGAGCTGTGTTGCGGCCGCAGGGCTCCAAAATCAGAGCGCTGGCGCTGACATCGAGCTGACGCAGTTGTTCCGCCACCATGAATCGGTGTTCCTCGTTGCACACCACGATGGGGTTTTCCGCCGCGAGTGAGTATGTACGCTGCAAGGTGTCTTGCAACATGCTGAGCTCACTGGCGAGAGGGAGGTATTGTTTGGGGTGACCCTCTCGCGAGACCGGCCACAGCCGACTGCCTACGCCGCCGCAGAGAAGTACCGGTACTAGCATCTGAGAATGCTCCCTTGATATGGAAAAATAACCTGGTTTCTCAATACCTTACACTGTTTTGCTGACCGCGCCAAACGGCTTTCAAGACTTGTTGCAGGAAAACATGCCGGCTGGGAACTGCCTCACAACAACGGCCGAGATTCTCTCGAAATGATCAAAAAGTGTGCATTTGGAAGGTCGCTGGACTTGTCACTTTCAGCAATTAGAATGGGCGCATCCATAGCCGTGGCCAGCACCCGTACAACTTGGGTGACTGAGGGTGAGTCTTGGGTCAGGCTCTTGCCAACCATTCCATGCTGCACATGGAGCACTGGCAAGCAGAACTTGGCCTCTTCATCAAATCGCAAACCCACTAGCCTGCCACTGCGCGAGGGTGGTGGTGATCAGGTAAAATCGAGATACCTATGACAGGACAGAACAGCTACACCAAAGAAGACCTCATCGCCTGCGGCAGGGGTGAGCTATTTGGCCCGGGCAACGCGCAACTACCGACCGATAATATGCTCATGATCGACCGCATTCTCCACATTAGCTCCGAAGGTGGCAGCTATAACAAAGGGGAAATTGTCGCCGAGCTGGATATCGATCCACAGCAGTGGTTTTTTGACTGCCACTTTCCCGGTGACCCAGTGATGCCTGGTTGTTTAGGCCTGGATGCAATGTGGCAATTAGTCGGATTCTTCTTGGGCTGGCGCGGCAATCCTGGCCGTGGCCGAGCGCTGGGTTGTGGCGAAGTGAAGTTCAGCGGGCAAATTCTGCCCACTGCTGGCAAAGTGGTCTATAACATTAATATCAAACGCATCATTGAGCGCAAGCTTATTATGGGTCTGGCGGATGGCAGCATCACAGTGGACGACAAAGAAATCTATCTCGCCAAAGATCTTCGCGTCGGATTATTTACCTCAACGGAGTCATTTTAAGTCATGGCCGATTCCTCACAGCGACGCGTGGTCATCACCGGTCTAGGTATTGTCTCTTGCCTGGGTAACAATGCAGACAGTGTCGCCGAAGCACTCTTCGACGGCAGCTCCGGTATTCAACTGCATCAAGAACAGATCGATGTCGGGATGCGCTCGCACGTTGCGGGAGTACCACAGATTGACGTCAGCGAACACATCGATCGCAAACAGTTGCGCTTCATGGGCGACGCGGCGGCATTCGCTTACATTGCGATGCAGCAGGCAATTGCGGACGCTGGGTTGCGTGACGCGGAAGTGTCCAACGAGCGCACCGGGATCATCGCCGGTTCCGGCGGCGCCTCCTCCTCCAGCCAAACCGAAGCTTCGGACATCTTGCGCGAGCGCGGCCTGCGTCGGGTCGGACCCTACCGCGTGACACAAACCATGGGCAGCACCGTGTCTGCCTGCCTGGCCACACCATTTAAAATTAAGGGCATCAATTACTCAATTTCCTCTGCATGCTCAACCAGCGCACATTGCGTGGGCAACGCCATGGAACAAATACAGTTGGGGAAACAGGATTTAGTATTCGCCGGTGGTGGTGAGGAGCTGCACTGGACCTTGAGTTGTCTGTTCGACGCCATGGGTGCGCTCTCCACCAAATACAACGACACGCCCGAACGCGCTTCGCGCGCCTATGATGCCAACCGCGATGGCTTTGTGATTGCCGGTGGCGGCGGCATGTTAATCGTCGAAGAGCTGGAACACGCACTGGCCAGAGGTGCAAAGATTTATGCGGAACTCGTGGGCTATGGTGCTACATCAGATGGCTACGATATGGTCGCCCCATCCGGCGAGGGCGCTGTGCGTTGCATGCAACAAGCGCTGACCCACGTGGACGGCGCCATCGACTATATCAATGCACACGGCACTAGCACACCCGCGGGTGACATACAGGAATTAAAAGCTGTGCGCGAGGTGTTTGCCGGGACTGATCAGGTACCCATTATCGGCTCAACCAAATCGCTCTCCGGCCACTCGCTGGGCGCAGCCGGCGTACAGGAAGCGATTTACTCGCTATTGATGCAGCAGCGGGGGTTTATCGCGGCTTCGGCCAACATCGAGACCTTAGATGAAGAAGCGCAAGATTTGCCCATTGCCACGCAGCGCCACGATGGCGTCGATTTGCAGCGAGTGATGTCAAACAGCTTCGGCTTTGGCGGCACCAATGCCTCGTTGGTGTTTCAGAAGTACGCTGGGTAGTTGACAAAAACACCTTAATTTTTTATTCCGCCCTCAAGCATCTCTCGTAAAGGGCGCGAACGGTGCCTGTCCGGGAATCGCCATAATCGCCATGGACAAAAAATCGCCATGGACACACACCCTATTTTTCATCATAGCCCGCCAGTCGCTTGTATCACAGCAGTCGCTCTAACACAGTAGCACAAGAAATACGCACTTTAGTGCCCATTAAAACCAGCGAGAAGAGCGATGCCAAGACCCCGTCAAGCACAGGTGTGTCGGGCCGACACACCCTATTATCACTGTGTGTCTCGCTGTGTTCGTCGCGCCTATCTATGCGGCCAAGACCAAGTGACAGGCCAATGTTATGAACACCGGCGAAGCTGGATTCAAGACCGACTGCGGGTGCTTTCCAGCCTCTTTACCATCGATCTTTGTGCCTACGCGGTAATGAGCAATCACTACCACGTCGTGGTGAAGTTGGGCAGTAGCGAACAACTTTCAGACACGGAGGTGATGGCTCGCTGGCTGACCTTGTTCAAAGGCCCTTTGCTCGTGCAACGCTTGGCGGCAGGCCATGCGCTCTCGTTGGCGCAACGCAAGACCGTGGAAGACATCATCGCAGTCTGGCGCAGCCGTCTCCAGGATTTAAGCTGGTTCATGAAGTGCCTAAACGAGCCGATCGCCCGGCAAGCGAACCAGGAGGATGGCTGTACGGGCCACTTTTGGGAGGCACGCTTTAAGTCTCAAGCTTTAAAATCGGAACAGGCATTGCTGAGCTGTATGGCCTACGTCGATCTCAATCCGATCCGAGCAGGAATGGCTAAAACTCCGGAAACATCGGACTACACCAGTTTACAAGAACGGGTACTGTCTTCGGTCAATCCAGTGCTTTGCCAAGCGATTATCGAAACGCAGGGTCTACAGAAAACACCAGCCCTACCCCTCAAGCCGTTGTTACATTTTCAAGAAACAACCTCGCCACCGGAAAGTCCGGGCATTCCTTTTCACTGGAACGATTATCTGGAATTGGTCGACTGGACAGGACGCCAGGTGCGGGCTGACAAGCGTGGGGCGATTTCAAGCAGCCAGCCACCCATTCTTCACCGCCTTCAGCTGCAACCGGACGACTGGCTCATCCACAGCCTGCACTTTGAGGCGGTTTTTCGCCGACAATTCGCAAAAGCAGCGTAAATCGCACTCACACCAGCGCTCTCTCAACACAGTATCGCCGCTCTCTGGGGCTAAAAAACGGGGCGGGTGTGTTTTGGAAAAAAAACATCAGATCTGCCCATGCTAGAAGTGGCGGCAACATCGAGTCGCTGAATAAGCCTTGGTTGTTCCTAAAACATAATGCAATGATGTCTGAAGCGCGAACGGTGCCTGTCCTTCCGTATCTGTTGCAAAGTCTCCGCGAAAAATGGAAATCGGAGCTTGGCAGATATCAGCAGAGAAAATCAGATGGGGTTCGCGTGACGCTTACGAAGCGCGAACGGTGCCTGTCCTTCCGTATCCTTCCGTATCCCGCTACCGTGGGAATCGTCACTTCTTCGATGTTACCGTTTGCGTCGTGATCTGTATCCGTCTCCGAAAGTAAATCAATCTGTCACCTTTTCACTCTATACAACTCTGGAAAAGTAGTGTCCATAAAAACCCCTGTTCCCGAAGATGTTGGCCTTTTGTTTTTCATCTGGTTGTTCCACTGTTTTTAGTATCCTTTCTCTGACATGGAGCGCATTTTTCTCATCACCAAACAAGTATGGGGCTATGTATATCATATGGGCTACAACAATAGCAGCTTCGGTGTCAGTCCATATGAATTGATCTAGATAGGCAAATATCCTAGAGATCGATTGCCTAATACTCGAGCTAGGAATCTCCGCTTCATTCAGCCCCGTTAAGTAGGGAGGCTCCACCAGCAAGTACCAGGCAACAAACAGAAAATGTAGAGCAACATCTTTTCCAGGATCTTTCTCAAGAAGGCAGGCCTCGAGATACTCGTAGCTCTTTGGGAGCGGCTGCCCATCGGATCCATCGAAAAAGGCACGCTCCGCCTCATATACTTTAGACAGTTCAATCATATTATCGACAATGTCCGGGGAGGTTTAGCCCAGCGTCTGTAATGATACCATCTCTCACAAAAACCCATATCTGCTCTCCATTTGATAGCGTAAGCGTATATGCTTGCACTCCAGCATCGGCGGCATCTTGCGGAAGAAGTTTTGCATCAACAGCGTCGTTTCTAAGGTAATCTGGATTACCGCCAACTCGCTCAAAAATATCCCGCACAATTTCTTTGCCTCGATCTGTCGGAGGATTAACGTGTCCCTTTGAGTCGCTAAAAATGTGGCCATCCCGGCCCGGATCATAAGTTGAAGATTTCGGGCCCCCAACCTCCGACACGAGGGGCCCTGCAGTTCTTTGCGAGAATGTAGCCGCTTGCAAGGCTACCTGCGCAGGGGTGATCGCGGGAAGCTCTGGTCCTAAGCCATACTTATCGGTATATCTGATTGGCACCTGGAACGCGTAACCGTATAAATTCTGCCCGCCTGCCAACCCAATCGGATCCCTCGCCGTCCACCGCCCTATCGCCGGATCATAATCCCGATAGCCAAACCGCACCAAGCCAGTCGCCTCATCATAAAACCCACCGGCAAACCCAAACGGAATTTCCACATCACCACCGGTGTTCACCAACGTCGTGCGCTGACCAAAGCTGTCATAATCGTAAGCTCTGAGCACCGTACCACTGGCATCTGTAATCGCTCGCGGGCTACCCAGGTGATCCACTGCGATGTAATACGTTTGCCCAGATTGGGTAAACTGGGTCGGCGTATGGCCAATACCATACTCAAAACGCTGCTTCACGTTGCCATTGGGCTCAAAAGTGGCCAGCAGTGTCGTCTTATCAAGCCACAAGTACTTGGCTTGCTCGACACCGTCAACCAATCGGGTGACCGGGTTGCCGATGGCATTGTGTTGATAGCTGACGGTTTGGCTGGGGGTGGTGACGCTGCGCAAACGACCATCAGAGCTGTAATCGTAGGTGGTAACCACGCCTCCTGTGGTTTTGGTCTCAAGGAAGCCTTCGGGGTTGTAGGTGTAGGTGGTGCCTGCACCATTGTTTTCCAGCTGATCCGCCGCATTGTATGTGGAGGTGGCGCCTACCACGCTACGATTGCCGTTGTCGTCATAGCTGTAGTTTTCAATTACTTGCAGCGAACCACCTGCGCCGTTATCGCGCTTGACTTGCGTTAACCAACGGCGATCAGGGTGATAGATATACTCGTAATTGTACTGGGTGCCATCGTGCAACGTCTCGGTCTTATAGCGGATTTGTCCGAGGTCGTTATAGGTCAGCGAATAGCCATAGGCCGATTGGCCGTTAATAGCGGTTCCCGCAATATTGATCTCACCGTAGCTGTTGTAGGAACGAAGGTGGGCATAGGCGCCACCTACGACCGCTTGCGGCAGCGGGCTGCCGACTTTGGGTGTGATCGTCAGACCATTGATGTGCGTCAACACGCCATCGTCGTCATAAGTAATCGTACCGGTGGAGCTACCAGCGTAGGTTAAGCTATCTAGAAGCAGCTCGTTGTTGTAGGTATGCGCGATGGTTTCGTCCAGCGCGCCTTCGTAGGTGACATCCCGCAGCAGATTGCCATCATAGACATAATCTACCGACTCACCGCTCCACAGCTCCTCGACACCCGCTACGCGGTCGCCACAAGTGCCGTAGCTGTAATCGATTCGCCCTTCCGGTGTGTCGCTGTAATCGAGCTTGCCATTGGCATAGGTATGGAGGGTTTTGTAGGTCGGCGAGGAAGGATAGATCATCTCCTTCAAGCGCCGATCGCGATCATAAACAAATGTGGTGGTCTCGTTGAGTGGCGTGGTGGAGGAGTCTCGTTCATTCACCTGGCTGTAGGTGAACCCATAGTCTGCTACCGTGGGAATCGTCACTTCTTCGATGTTACCGTTTGCGTCGTGATCTGTATCCGTCTCGGTTAAGTCGGGATGCGTGACCACATCGATACGACCGAGTGCATCGTATGAGTACTGCGTTGTTTTCCCGTCGTCGGCTATCAAGTCAGACACATCCCCCTTAGCAGCGGCGTCATATTCGTATGTTAGTGTCCGCGTGCCGGTTGTGACAGTTTTCACGCGGCCACGACTATCGTAGGTGTAGGACGTCGGTAGGAACCCACCCGGAGGTGTGACTTTCTTAAGCAAACCGGAGTCGGCGTCATAGTCGGTAATACTCATTCGCCCTTCGGGTGAGGTTGCTGTACTGCGGTGGGTGGCGGCGTCGAAGTACGACTCAAACTCAACGGTACCTGGGTTTTGGCTGTTGTGCGTTGTGGTTATGGTGTAGCCACTTAGATCTGAACCTGACTCCGCATACACCTTCTCCACCACTGTAGTGCTCACCAAATTGACCGGGTTGCCAGTGGCATTGGGCGTGGTCACAGTCACTGTGCCAGGAATATCTTGACGCGTTTTAGCGTCTTTTACATATTGAACCTGTGTGGTGACATCGCAACTTTGAGTGGTCTCGAGATCACCGCTGGCTTGCTCCAAATAGGTATTAATACTCACGCGCCCATCTTTGAACGTCGTGGTTTTCTGCACTGAACCATCTGGCAAGGTTGTTCGCGTGGTTGAATAGTTGCTGCCTTCAACGGTGTCGTAGCCATACAGTGCGCTGCCGTCGGATGCTAACTGCCGCGTAAATAGCCATTGGCCACCCTCTGGGTCATCCGTCTGCGTGGTTCGGCCATGGGAATCGAATAGATGGGTGAATTCGCTACCGCGCGGGTCTTTTTCATAATTCAGCAAGCTTCCAGTGGTATAACCAAACTCGTAAAACGTCGTATCGGGGTACTCGACTCGAGTGAGTTCATTAGTAGCACCATCGATGATCAGTTTGGTGACGTAGTTGTCTTGCGTAATCAAGGAGATTTCACCTGGCACATCTCGATTCAAGGTAAGTGTATTGCCAAACTGATCCGCGATTGACTGGAGTTGGCCAGCCGCATCGTGATCATATACGGTGATGTCGATACCCGTGTCGATATCGATGGTTTTAGTTAGCTTGCCTTGGTTGTCGAACCGGTAGGGGGATGCAAGAGCGGTGGTATCATCTCGGACGCAACGCACGTTGTATTGATCATTCTTATCAAAGCTCCAATGCGAGTAGCTTTCACTCTCCATGGCCCAAGCGGTTTCCTCGTCACCGTCTTGAGCATTGGGGGTTGAACTCCAATAGGGCTTTCTGAAGGGGGCTGTGGGTGTCCATGGGCCAGACGTTAGCTCCGTTTGGTGCATAAACACAGCATTGGGTAAGGTATAGGCGAGCTCGTTGATATTGGGCAGGCGCCAATCTTCGTAGCCCGCATGATCCGAAGCTTCACACTGTGCAATACTTTCCGTCCATGTTTTGGTATCGGCACTCGAGGCGGTACTGGCATCGTCTTGCCACATCAGGGCGTTATTACTATCCGTAACTACCTCAAGCGTGTTGTTGCGCTGCAGACCAGTTACATAGGTGGTGTCGATACTGTCACCACGAACACAAACGACGGAGATTTCACGCTCTTCGGGGTTTACGGTGCTCGCGTTCCAGTACGTCAAGGCATCAAATCGATAAATGGGGAAGTAGTGCCCGGTGCCATCAGCTTTATCGATGGAATACACCATCTCCTTTGGTGTGGGCAGGCGCCAGCCAGAATCGGCTGGCAGTACGTCGTTCTCACAGTAGTCCTCGGCATCTACCTTATCGACAAACCGTGCGGGGCTTGTCGTGTATTCCCACTCAAGCCCAGTCACTGTGTCTTTCAACACACCGTCGCTGGAAATCGCGTAATCGATGGCGCTGCCACCTTTTTGGTAATAACCATCGTCAAAATCCACTTGGCTCGCTTGAATACCTGTTTTCAGCACTAGCGAGCCAGAGTGAATCTCTTCCGAGGTGCCATCGCCTTTATAAATCAGGTCAGGGCGCACCTTTTCATGGTAATTCGAAATAGACCAACCATTTGCAAGCTGGTTTTGATGCGAGTTTTGAATATAGATATCGTGGCTGTTCCAGCTCGTAAACTGTCGGCGACCCAATATGGCAGTGGGTGAGCTGCCCGCAGTGGCCCAGGCGACGGGAAAGCTGCTCAAGGGCTGCTGTGAAGTCGCGGCATTGCCAACACTGGCGTACTGGGTAGCGTAGGTGAACCCGATGCTGACCTTCCCCTGCACTGACCCGCTAGGCCGATGGCCCAGTTCATCCCTGCCATCCCAAAAGAATTCAGCCGTTTTATTGGGGCCTGGTAGCAAGAGCTGCTCAAAACGCTTACCGGCGATGTCGACGCGAGCGACCATTGACTGGACGGAAGCGGGCGGCCCCGCAGCATCCGTCACTGGCACACTGATTCGATGGTGATAACCCTGGGTGCGCTGGCTAGAATAATGCAGCGTTAACTCAGTACCTATGATTGGAATATCTTCATGGAACCCGCGCTCAAAGGGTGTGACGTAGGAGTTCACGCAGGCATGTTCATCGCTCAGAGGATCTTCCTCGGAAGTCTCAGTGTCGGGGGTATCAGGCTCTTCAGCATCCGAAGGCAAATCTTCAGGCCAATTGAGATCGACTGCTGAAAAGTGGGTGCTGGAACGACGCCAATAGGTGTCGCCGGGGGTAAAGCCCTCTATGCCACGAACCTCGTCGGTCGTATCACCGTTATTGTTCAAGTCATCGGGTTGGTCGTCACCGTCATAGTCCAGGCTATCTACCTGGCCGTTTTGATCGGTATCAAGCAACTTCACAACAACCCCGTTTGGGTCAGCCACCCAAGTTGCGATGTTTCGGTTGTAATAACCCACGGGAACCACCTCTCCCACCGCAAAGTCGAGGAAATTATCGATATAGGTCACAACGGGCTGATCAAACACGACCGTATCGTCATCGCGCAGCCCCACTACCTCCAACTCTGTGCAGTAGGTGAAAGCGGACTCGTTCGGTAACTCCGCTGGCATAGAATCAGGCAACTCATACTCCGTCGCCCGCATGGCAAATTCCGTAAGCGTTTGCTGGCTACCGTCCACCGATGTCACAGTCGCGGTGGTGACGCCATCGAACACGACAGTGGCCTGCCGCACCCCACGCGCATCGGAAATCGGTGACGAGGTGTGGACTTGCGGCGCAGAAGCCGTGAGGTCAATGGTCGTCTTGACACTATCCACGGGCAACAAGGCGACATCATCCATGTTTGCCCATGCACTGCTCGCTCCATACTGACTGCGGTGAACCGTCAAATAGCCGGTCTTGCGATAAACCAGGGTACGCAAACCTGATTCAACCGGCAGTACAAAGCGCCCATTAGCATCAGTGGGCGCACTGCCATACTCAGGTGCACCTTGCACCACCACACTCACCCCCGGCATCGGGGACCCTGTGTGATCCTTGACGAGGCCTGTAAATAGTGTGAATGCCTTGGGGTCGTAGCTTGACAGGGAGGCATTGCTGGGTATCTGGCTCGTATAGGCCTGGCCGAATGTTCCTTGAAGATTGCTCGTCGAGAGGTTGTCAGCTTCCACATTCACGAGCGCACGATTGGAATGCAAGCTTCCTACGCGGGCTGAGACAAAGGTATACCCCGTCACCAAACCATTGATGCTGCCACTATCAACCGAGACGACAGAGCGAGAGTCGGGTTGAAATTGCGCAAAAGCGGTTAGATCAGCAGTCGTGTCATCGTCATACACCCCGATTACCTCAAAGGCCGTCGCTCCCCCTTCCACCAATAAAGCATCAGAGGGTGACACTTGCAGACCAATCAATTGTGACAGGTTGGGCACATCAGCTTCATCGATGACAATAACGGTGTTGGTGTTGCACAGCTGGGCGGTGTCGGTGTCCACGGTGATAACATTGCTAAAATCCCAAGTCTCAGCGGGGTCTACGACATTGATACCCGTGACGCTACCTTGAGGGCCTTGGGAGCCTGACGGCAAATAAGGGCCTGAACTGATACCGATACCAATAAGCCCTTCCGTGTGGGCATCGCCGGTATTTTCTTTGAGGCCACGCTGTAAAATCTGATCTCTATGTCCCCAATAACCGGTAGGGTTATAAGGCGGCACGTCTCGATAAAGCCAGCCGTAAATGGCGTGAACGATGGAATCCGTGTCGACCGGAGCAGTTTGCTCGTCGATAATTGTCGCCAGGCTTTCTGTCAGAACAAATGCGTCTCGGTGGTTCAAAATCACGCCCATACCATAGTCATCGAGACGAGACTGGGGTGAACCGTCGTGGTAGTGGCCGCCAGGTAGATTGTTGCTGAGTATATAACCCGTGTATTGCTGTATGACGCTAGTAATCTCCGGCGCAATCCCGGTATATGGCTTGATGCCTCGCGCCTGCCGCTCGGCGTTGATCAAATAAAGACCTTGTTTCGCGGGCGTCCACGTATCCCAGACGGCCTGGGTCGGTAAGTCTAGGTACTGATCTACCGAGTCGTCGATAAAACGGGCATGATTAAAGGCCAATTCAATCTCATTTACATCTGTATAATTCGCGCCAATCCAATCAATGGCACCGACTGGATACTGTTCGACATACCCACCATCGTCAGTGACCGGGACCACCGGACACACCTCCAGAGGATAGGGGGAGAACGGCTCCTCGATTTCCACCACGATGGTATCGGAGGCAGTCAGCCCTTCAGAATCAGTGACTGTGAGCTCTACAGTATGTGTACCCACGCTAAAATCGGATTTCGAAAAGCTCTCCTGATCACTTAGCAAGACTCCGCCTTCATACCATGCCCAGGCCACAATGGAGCCGTTAGGTGTGGTGCTGTTGGATGCATCAAAGGTGACTGTTTGACCTTCCTCTACGGTCACAGAGGCTGGGCCAGCCTCTGCTTGTGGTGGGTTTAGAACAGTGACCACTAGCGTGTCGCTGTCGTTTTCATTCTGTGAATCGGTCACAGTCAATTGGATGGTGTGCACACCGAGAGTTAGACTACTCGTCGAGAAGCTGCTCAGGTTGCTGAGTATTACCTGACCTTCCTTCCACTCATAGCTATCAAGGGTACCCTGGCGCGCAAAGCTCGCAGTGCCATCAAAAAATACTTCATCACCGAATGCCACAACTTGATCGGGACCTGCATCTGCTTCTGGGGCGTAGTTATCCTCTACCGTAATGGTTACGACTTCTGCATTGTGGTAGTAGCCCAAGCTATCGACAACCGTTAGTCTTATCGGGTGCTCACCCACAGCCAGATCATCGATAGCAAAAGATTCTTGAGTACTGAGGATCGCAAAGTCTGATAAGTCCCGCCACTCATAGCTAGAAATAGTACCGTCAAAAGACCCACTAATACCCGACGAGAATTGTAAGTTGGTACCAAAGCCGACTGCCTGAGTCTGTGGCATGATACTGAACGCGGGTGGTATCGGGGTACGCACACACCTCGCGCGTGCGGTACCCCCTGAAGTATCAGCTAACGTCAGGGTTTGGAGCCAGTTGTAAAACCTAAAATGGGGCGTCGAAGTCCACCAAAAGACATGATTGGATAGAGTAGGGCTTGGTGCGCCATGCACGAAATCGTGATTCGCCCACTCCATGAAAAAATGCAATGCCAGCGTGTACCCTTCATTGACATTGGGGAGACGCCAGTCGGTAAAACCATTTGCTGTGAGCTGCTCGCAATAGTTAACTGCCTGAGTCCAACTCAACCCCGAGGTGTCATTTGCCGGCTGATCCTGCCACATGAGATTATTGACAACATCTTTGTGGGTCTCGGATACGGACTGTCGATCAACAATCGTGGGCTCAAACGCTTCTGGCCCGCTAACACACCGCACGCGACGTGTGTAGGTTTGAGGGTCAGCTGCAAACCCCCCATTCCGAAAATCAACCGAAAATACACGATACCCGTTATTGGTAAAGACAATGTCATTTGTCCAATACTCCGTACGATCACCCGGCGATTGATACTCTGCGACGTTTTGAAAAACCGGGTCAATCATCGGGGCATCAGGAAGCGGGTTGTCGCGGTGGTCGAGCAACATCGGCAATTCGAAGGGACCGGGAAGTCGCCATGTTGTGATGCCAGCAAACTGCGCAGTGTTGAGCACCGTACAGTGGGTCCCGGCTCCCAATCGATTGACGAGGAGGTTTTTTGCGTCCGACGTGTCTTCCCAAGTCAAGCCATTAAGTTGATCGACGACAACTTCATTCACATTGTCTCGAACAAACTGACGCGGACTACCGGCCTGTAAATCGCCATCATCCCCGGTAACATTGCTCACATCGAGGCCCGTTTTCGGCACTTTCGACCCAGCTATCAGTTGAATAGTCATTGGACCCGCCGTTGCCCCATCAAGCGGGCCATTCAGCTCGCTGACTTGCAGCTCATTGGCGCCTGACGCCAACGTCACCGGGAAGCTGTACGCGCCCCCTGAATCGGCCGTGGTGGTACCGGCCAGCAGACCATTGAGATAAATCCGTAGCCCCACATTGGGGCTCGCGGTGCCCAACACAGTGAAGGCTGCAGAAGTGGATGAACTCGGTGTGCCAGCCAAACTGGGTGAGATCCCGTCGTCGGGAAAATGCTTTGCAATGCCTCGCTGAAGCAGCAACAGGTCGGAAATTGTGATCGTACCGTCGCCCTGTGCAGGGTATACGTCCGCACGATTCAAATTTAGACCCAGTGGCAACGAAGCATCGAACAAATGCTGCTGTACCAATAGCACATCTGCAGCATCGGTTTGCCCATCTTCATTAACATCGCCATCTCTAAAGTTACCTGAACTACCCGATTGGGCTGCCGTCTGGAGCACCAAAGCTAGGCATAGGCAGAGTAAGCCGACACAAATAAACGAAGGACGCCTAGCAATAAGCGAAGTGGAGGTTGAGCGCTCAATCATAGGATGATCCCAAAGTCGTGCAACCAATAGAGGGTCATAGCACTCATGTTACGGTTGGGCTTGTCCCAGCACAGGAGTAGCGCCGACAATTGGATTTCCATCAATGTCATAGTAGCTACTGGAAGGATCCAAACTAAACACTTCATTCCCTGACCAGCTGTTCTCACCGCCCAACAAAGTAATGCGAACCTTCAGTTCCTGATGGTTCGCGCCTCGTCGATTGGATTGTCTGTTGTGCTCGAACCCAAACGGGTTCAGAAGGTAAATCTCAATGGTGCCCGCCCCATCTTGGTTATCGACCAAATGTGAGTTCATCTGGACATAGGGATTATGGGTATCGGGCACGACATAAATATCCGCGTCGCCGGAGGCAAAGAGGGGCGACATGACGGTGGTATTGATATTGCTAATATTCACCACGTATTTGGCGGCTCCAACAAGATCGGAAGCCCCCAATCCGCTCGGGGTGATCCTCATGGGGGCGGAAGGTGCCGTATAAAAGGAAAACTGCTGGACATAGTCCGGGTCAAACGTCCCGATGCCGTCCAACACCTCCAAAGGCAGATTAGCGAGATCACCCTCATAGGTCGATCCCTGGGTTTGCACACCAGGCACAGTCACAGCAATCGTTGCTGCTCCAGGCGCAATGTTCAGCGCAATATGTGAAGCATCCGTCAGGGAAACCACCGCAAACCAACCGCCATCGAAGGGGTACTCCTTAAAAAAGGGAGACTGCAGATTTGTGGCGGCTCCGGACGAGATAGAGCTTAGGTGATCGGGGTAGGCCCGAAAAATACTCTCGACAAGCAAGGTATGTGGCACGCTCAATGCGTCGGTTAACACCACTGATATATCCTGCGGAGTTAACGCAATGCTTGGGTCTGAATCCCGATAAATGGCCCCAAAAGAGATCAAAATCGACTCACCCGTCTTCGCCGATCTGGGGGTGGGGGTTGTATGGACACAGCTGGCCAACATAGCAACAACCAAGGCTAGTCCGACAAAGACTCTCACAAACTGCGACATAACGCGGCAACTCCAGAATGTCATTTTTTATGCGTCTTAAATGTATAGCGCATATACAAAAGCTCGTACACTAAAAAGCTCATTGACCGGATACCATAGCCAACTTCTTTGATGCCAATGCTTCAAGCCATGAGGTTTGACGATATCTGACCCTTAGATTCGATTGCGGTTGTTCCTGGGTTCTCAGCCGAACTAGTGCACTCGAGTCGTAACGGACCTCCCGCGCGAATCTAATACGTCAACAAATCCAGCGGTATCACTTCAACCCAGTCGCCCTTGGCAACAGTTGCATCCACCGGTATCACTGCCAGCGCGTCACTTGCGGTTACAGACCGCAGCACACCGGAGCTTTGATTGGGAAAACGGCTCGCGTGTAGTTCGCCCTGTTCGGATTGCAGTAATACACGCAGGTAGTCCTGGCGCTTACCCGGGCGGGTGACGGTAAATTGTGCGCGAGCATAGAATGTCGGGGGCGACAACTCATTGGCACCCTGCAACGCCAATAAAAAGGGCCGGGCAATCACACTGAAGGTGACAAATACAGAAGTGGGATTGCCCGGTAGGCCGATAAATGGGGTGTCGGCGATGCGGCCAAAGGCCAATGGCTTGCCAGGCTTGATGGCGAGCCGCCAGAGATCGAGGCGCCCCAGACGCTCCACTTGCGCTTTAACATGATCTTCCTCGCCCACTGAAACACCGCCGGAGCTGATCACGCAATCGGCACGCGCACTCGCCTCTAACAGCGCCGGCGCAGTCGCCTGCGGCTCATCGGGAACAATGCCGCAGTCGATGAACTCCATGTGTAAGGCTCGAAGCGCACCGCCCAAGGTGTAGCGGTTAGAGTTGTAGATCGCACCTGGGGGCAATGGGTCTTGGCCGGGCTCACGCAACTCGTCGCCGGTGGAAAGCACAGCAACGCGCAGCGGTCGATAGGTAGTTACACTCGAACAGCCAATGGATGCGAGTAGCCCCAGGTCTTGCGGGCGCAAGCGACGCCCGGCGCAGAGCACTGTGTCACCGCAGGCGATATCCTGGCCGCGTGGCCGAATGTTGCCGCCAACCGCTACATCTGACTCGACCTGCAACTGCCCTTGGTTCTCGCTGCAGTTTTCCTGCATTACAACGGCGTCTGCTCCCGGTGGAATCGGGGCGCCGGTAAAAATTCGTGCAGCCGTTCCCGGGAGCAGCTCGGTGCCCAACTTGCCCGCCGCGATGCGCTGTGTGACCTGTAATGGTCGAGTCGCCTCGGCGGCGCGCAGTGCATAGCCGTCCATCGCGCTGTTATCTTCACCGGGTACGTTCACCGTAGCGACGACGGGTTGTGCCACGACCCGACCCAGGGATTCCAACAGAGGGGTTTCACGGGTTTCTGTCAAGGGTTTGGCGGCAGCTAGCATGCGGGAGAGCGCTGCATCAACTGGGAGCAACTTGCTCAATCTTGTTTGCCCCGAACACCCAGTACGCCGACAAAATTACAGGGGCGGTGTGTGCCGTCCAACTGCTCGCGGATCAAGCCCTCCCAGGCCGTTTTGCAAGCACCCGTCGAGCCGGGCATACAAAATATAACGGTGTTGTTAGCAAAGCCCGCCAGTGCGCGCGACTGAATCGTCGAGCTGCCTATTTCTTCATAGGAGAGCGCGCGAAAGACTTCGCCAAACCCGTCGATAGTTTTGTCAAACAGAGGGAGCACCGCTTCAGGTGTAGAATCTCGGCCAGAAAAACCGGTGCCGCCGGTGATTAATACGGCCTCTACCTTAGCATCTGCAATCCAACTTGAGAGCACAGCTCGCAGGGCATAGATGTCATCTTGCACAATGCTTCGCGCCTCGATACTGTGACCAGCATCCGTCAGAACTTGTTGCAGGTAATCACCCGAAGTATCGTCTTTTGGCGTACGCGTGTCAGAAACGGTTAACACCGCGACACCTAAAGTGGCAGCGACATTGTCAGTTGCTTTGGCCATCACTTGTTTCCTCCTGTTGCGCGTAATACTGACTCACCAAACCGCCAACGAAACGGCGCCAACTCACCTGTCGAATTGCGAAGGTGTCGCGTAACTTTGTGCAATCCAACGCGCGACTTTGAGGGGTTAAGCCCTCTGGTTCCCGCTCTATCTGCAATGCCGAGGAGCCGAATTCAGCATATTGTGACGCCGCTGCAAGGAGTGCTTCGGCGAACTCATACAAGGTCGCGGTGTCGCCACTACCGTAATGAAATATCCCCCACGCTTCCGCGCCCGCGCTCACTTGGTCTAACACGGCGAGGATAACGCGGGCGGCATCTTCCACGGCCACTGGGGAGCCGCGCAAATTGTCGTCTAGTATCAAGCTGTCGCCCTGCTGCAAGGGATCCAACAACTGGGCGCCAATATCGACGCCCTCGCTGGAGAAAATTGGGCCCATACGCAGTATTAGGTGTCGCTCACAAGCGGCCGCCACACGGGCCTCTGCGGCAGCTAACATTTGGCCTACGGTTTCGTCGTTGTCGGGTGCATCCTCTTCGGTATACAGGCGATCGAGCTCACCGGAGAACACTCGAGAGCTGGACAATAACACGTGGGCGGTGTTCGTGCGCTGACAGGCCTTGGCTATCCAGTGGCAGCGCTGGACGTCGCGATCCTGAATTTGACCACCGCCGATAGCCACCGCCTCAAGGCGCAAATCGAGGACGGCCTGGCACTTGCCGCGCACCACCGCTTTCTTGGCTTGGCGTTCACTTTTCCAGCGACAGGCGGAGCGGCTTAAGGGGATGAGTTCATGACGACTCGTGAGGGCATGGAACCGGGTTACGGCACTTCCTACCGGACTATCGGAAGCGAGAACTAATATGCGCACCGCAGCTTACTCACGCGGCACGGCTAAAGGTGGAGAATGGGGTAAGCGTTACACTCGGCAATGGTTAGCGTCACCTAAAACGGAATGTCGTCATCAAACTGCTCGAAATTCGCCGGAGCGCCGCCGCCCTCCGCCACCTGTTGTTGCGGTGCTTGAGCGCCACCTCGGGCGAAATCATCAGGTGCGTAACCGCCCTGGCCCGAACTGCTGCGGCTGTCGAGCATCTGCATTTCGTTGGCCACGATCTCGGTGGTATAGCGGTCTTTCCCTTCTTTGTCTTGCCACTTGCGCGTGCGCAATGAACCCTCGACAAATACCTTGGAGCCTTTCTTTAGATACTCGCCGGCGATTTGCCCAAGGCGGTATGCTCCTCGATCGCGAAATACGACCCGATGCCACTCCGTGCGCTCGCGTTGTTCGCCGCTCTGCTTGTCTTTCCACGCCTCACTGGTGGCAATATTGGCGTTGGTGACGGCACCACCATCGGGGAAAAAGCGGGTTTCTGGGTCGGCCCCCAGGTTACCAATGATGATGACTTTGTTGACGCCGCGACTGGCCATACGCACACCTCATATTTGTTGCGACTGGTAGTAAAAACAGGACCGGGAACTATAGCAACCCCACTGCGCAAATGCGACAGCTTGACCGTTCAAAGGCAGTCTATTTAGGGCGCAAATAGCGCGGCGAAGGCGCAGCCTCAGCACAGGCAAGCCGCAGCATATAATATCGCGCATCAGGCGCTCGCCGGGGTTTCCGTACGCTCGGTCTCGTTCTCGCTATGCGCTGAACTGATCGGCCACTGCGCTAAATAAACCACCAACCACCAAACCGCAATCGCGACGACACTAAGGCCAATCAACGCGCCATCGCCCGCCACTTCCAACACTCGCCCACCCAGCGCGCCCCCGGTGAAGGCACCGAGAAACTGACAACTGGAGTAGATACCCATCGCTGTGCCCTTACCCTGCGCACTCACGGCCTTGGACACCACCGACGGCAGCGTCGCCTCCAGGTAATTAAATGCGACAAAAAAGAGCCAGAGAGCGACGTAGAACCACCCTGCGGTCCCACCCATACCCAGGGCAGCCACGGCGATCCATAACAGCGCTATGCTCAGCAAAAACACGGTGCGCGGTCGCCCCCCGCGCTCGGCAATCATCATGAGTGGCAGCATGCCGACGAGCGAGAGCAACAACACGGGCAGGTAAACCCGCCAGTGCGACTCGCGGGCAATTTCCAGCGAATCGGCCAAATATTGCGGAACTACCAGGAAGCTGGCCATCATGGCGAAGTGCAGGACAAACACACCGAGATTCAGCCGCAGCAGCCGAGGATCGGCCAGTGTGGGGAGAAACAACGCAGGCTCTGCGCCCACTTCCTCGCTCGGCGAGCTGCGCACCTGTGGCACCGCGGACGGGGTGGGCACAATGTAGACGACTATGGCGATCCCAACGCCCGCCAGTAGCGCTGAGAACCAGAAGACCCCTGCCAGCCCACCCCAGGATGCCACCACCGGGCCCAAGATCAGCGCCAGCGCGAAGGAAAAGCCGATGCTCGCCCCCACCAGCGCCATCGCTTTGGTGCGCTGTTCGTCACGGGTTAGATCGGCCACCAGGGCCATCAGCGTGCTCGCTATCGCTCCAGCGCCCTGCAGCGTGCGCCCAATGACGATGCCGTGCACGGTTTCCGCCATCGCCGCCACTGCGCTGCCCAGGGCAAACAGTAGCAAACCAGCGATGATCACAGGCTTGCGGCCAATTTTGTCCGACAACCAGCCATAGGGGATCTGCAGCACAGCTTGAGCGAGGCCGTAAACACCCAGCGCGAGGCCGATGAGTGACGGGGAAGCATCGGGAAAATCCGCCGCATACAGCGCCAGAAGCGGCAGCACCATAAACAACCCCAACATGCGAAAGCAGTACAGGAGTGCGAGGGAGGCAACAGAGCGCCGCTCCATAGCTGTCATGGGTTGCTTGGTTATCACGTCACACTGCTAATGGGTCAAAGGGCTTGAGCCACGGTGAATGAATGCGGTGGTATCGACGAGTCGAAATTATCTCTCTAATCGCGGTAACCACGGGGCGCGCTATGGTATCAGGTTCGCCCCCACAGGGATATGTGTTGCGCTAGCCGGGGTTCGGATCACTCGCTATGCGGTTTTTTTGATGTCGCTTTGCCAGCGCCTAGTCTCGGGGCATATACTGTGGGGTTTCTGTCGCGAAGCGGTAGCGCTACAACCATGGACACAATCCAAGTGCGCGGTGCGCGCACCCATAACCTGAAGAACATAGACCTAGACATTCCCAGAGACAAACTGGTGGTCATTACGGGCCTGTCTGGCTCGGGCAAGTCTTCGCTGGCCTTCGATACGCTCTATGCGGAGGGCCAGCGACGCTACGTGGAATCCCTATCGACGTATGCGCGCCAGTTCCTGTCAATGATGGAAAAGCCGGATATGGACCACATCGAGGGCCTCTCCCCCGCTATTTCCATCGAACAGAAATCGACGTCGCACAACCCCCGCTCCACAGTGGGTACCATCACAGAAATTTATGACTACCTACGCTTGCTCTTTGCCCGCGTTGGAGAGCCGCGTTGCCCGGACCACAACTTGAATCTGCAGGCGCAGACTGTCAGTCAGATGGTCGACACCGTCCTGGCACTGCCTGAAGGCTCCAAACTGATGTTGTTGGCCCCGGTGGTACGCGATCGCAAGGGTGAACACCTGCACGTGTTCGAGGAATTGCGCGCCAATGGGTTTGTGCGCGCGCGTATCGATGGCATTGTCACTGAACTCGATGACACACCTACCCTGGATAAGAAAAAGAAACACCGCATTGAGGTCGTGGTCGACCGCTTTAAAGTGCGGGATGATTTGGGCATTCGCCTCGCCGAATCCTTCGAAACTGCGCTCAACCTCACCGATGGCTTGGCCAACATCGCCTTCATGGACAGCGAGCAACCAGAACTCAGCTTTTCTGCACGATTTGCCTGCCCCAAGTGCGGTCACAGCATCGATGAGTTAGAACCGCGCCTGTTCTCTTTCAACAACCCAGCGGGCGCCTGCAAAGGTTGCGATGGCTTGGGAGTGAAACAGTACTTTGACTCGGATCGTCTCATTTTGTATCCAGAAGCCAGCCTGGCCGAGGGTGCCATTCGCGGCTGGGATAGACGCAATGTGTACTACTTTCACATGCTGACTTCATTGGCTGAACACTGCGGTTTCGATATTGATACGCCCTGGGAGAAGCTGAGCAAAAAGCATCGAGAGGTTGTTCTGAACGGCAGTGGTAAAGAGGATATTTCCTTTTCCTACGTAAACGACCGGGGGGATGTGTACCAACGAACGCACCCCTTTGAGGGCATCATTCCAAATATGGAGCGGCGCTACCGCGATACAGATTCGCAATCGGTGCGCGAGGAACTGGCTAAGTTTTTGGCGACCCAGCCCTGCCCCGACTGCGAGGGCACACGCCTGCGGCGGGACGCGCGGCATGTCTTTGTCGATGATCAAACGCTACCGGCCATCACCAATCTACCCGTCGGTGAGGCGGAGGTTTACTTTAACAATCTCGAGCTGAGCGGTCGGCGCGGTGAAATCGCTGAGAAAATCCTCAAAGAACTCCGTGCACGCTACCGCTTTTTGGTGGATGTTGGCCTCAACTATCTCACCTTAAACCGCAGCGCGGAAACCCTCTCTGGCGGTGAGGCGCAGCGCATTCGCCTTGCGTCGCAAATCGGTGCTGGACTGGTAGGGGTTATGTACATACTGGATGAGCCTTCCATCGGGCTACACCAGCGCGACAACGCACGTCTGCTCGCCACACTGACCCACCTGCGCGATTTGGGCAACACGGTGTTAGTGGTAGAGCACGATGAGGACGCTATTCGCCGCGCCGATCACATCATCGATATCGGCCCGGGTGCAGGCGTGCACGGCGGTGAGGTGGTGGTCTCGGGCGACTTTAAAAAAGTGACTAGATGTAAAGCGTCACTCACAGGAGCCTATCTATCCGGTGCAAAGGAAATTGCGATTCCCCAAGAGCGCACGGCTTGCAACCCGAAACACATGCTCGTTTTAAAAGGCGCCAGCGGCAACAATTTACAGCAGGTAGACCTCGAAATTCCCGTGGGATTGCTCACCTGCATTACGGGTGTCTCGGGTTCGGGTAAATCGACACTGGTCAACAGCACGCTCTACCCCATCGCCGCTGCCCAACTGAACGGTGCCACCACGCTGACCCCGGCGCCCTACGATGATATCGAGGGCATGGAGCATATCGACAAGTGTATCGATATCGACCAAAGCCCCATCGGCAGAACACCGCGCTCCAACCCCGCGACTTACACGGGCATTTTTACACCCGTCAGAGAATTGTTCGCGGGCACACAGGAAGCCCGCTCGCGCGGCTACAAACCCGGACGGTTCAGTTTCAATGTCAAAGGCGGCCGTTGCGAAGCGTGCCAGGGCGACGGCGTCACTAAAGTGGAGATGCACTTTCTCCCAGACATTTATGTGCCCTGCGATGTATGTAAGGGTAAACGCTACAATCGCGAGACCTTAGAAGTGCGGTACAAGGGCAAAAATATCCACGAAGTACTCGAAATGACCGTGGAAGATGCTCTCACTTTCTTCGAGCCCGTACCCGCAATTGCGCGCAAACTACAAACTTTGATGGATGTGGGATTGTCGTACATACGTCTCGGTCAAGCGGCCACCACACTCTCTGGGGGCGAAGCACAGCGCGTCAAACTGTCGCGCGAGCTGTCGAAGCGAGACACCGGTAAAACGCTATACATTTTAGATGAGCCCACCACCGGGTTGCATTTTGAGGACATCAATCAACTCCTCAATGTGTTGCACCGCCTGCGCAATCACGGCAATACCGTCGTTATCATCGAACACAACCTCGATGTGATAAAAACGGCAGACTGGATTGTGGACCTGGGGCCCGAGGGGGGAAGCGGTGGCGGCCGCATTATCGCTACGGGAACGCCGGAAGATGTGGCTGGTTGTAAAGGGTCGTTTACTGGGGAGTTTTTGGCGCCAATGCTAAAGGGTCGTGGCAAGCGAAAGGTTGCATAAGTTGCCCACACAGGGTGAGGTCACGACGAGGCTCAATCCTCGTCGTCTTCAAACACCTCTGGTTGCGGGCGATCAACCAACTCGACATACGCCATAGGCGCTTTGTCACCAGTCCGATAGCCGCATTTCATGATGCGAATGTAACCGCCGGGGCGCTCTTGGTAGCGTGGCCCGAGCTCATTAAACAATTTACCCACAGCAGCTTTGCTGCGCGTACGCGCGAACGCAAGGCGGCGATTGGCAACACTGTCGTTTTTCGCCAGCGTGATTAATGGCTCGGCGTAGCCGCGCAATTCCTTGGCTTTTGGCAACGTCGTCTTAATCAGCTCATGCTCGACCAATGACACAGCCATATTGCGAAACATCGCTTTGCGGTGCGAGCTATTGCGATTCAGTTGACGTCCACTGTGACGATGACGCATGGTTCCAATCCTATGGATGTTGCTAGTTTCAGTGCTCGCCCTAGCAAGCACGCATTCTATTCCCTGGGCTAGCCATTCTGGTGATAGCCGCGGGGCGTTATGCCCAACCTAAGCAGTCAGCACTCGATCGTCGTTCTTTAAACTCGCCGGCGGCCAGTTATCCAAGCGCATGCCGAGGGATAGACCGCGCGAAGCAAGTACATCTTTGATTTCGGTCAGTGACTTCTTGCCCAAGTTGGGGGTCTTGAGTAATTCAACCTCAGTGCGCTGCACTAAATCGCCGATGTAGTAAATATTTTCCGCTTTCAAGCAGTTAGCCGAACGAACGGTCAATTCCAGGTCGTCGACTGGGCGCAACAATATCGGATCAACTTCGTCTTCCTCTTCGATTGACTCGGATTCCGATTCACTCTCGAGGTCAACAAACACTGCCAACTGCTGCTGCAATATCGTTGCGGCGCGACGAATAGCCTCTTCCGGGTCGATAGTGCCATTGGTCTCTAGGTCGAGCACCAACTTATCTAAGTCCGTACGTTGCTCGACACGCGCGGCTTCCACCACGTAAGCGACCCGGTGTACGGGCGAGAATGTCGCGTCGAGCTGCAGACGACCGATGGCGCGTGTTTCTTCTTCAGGATTCAAGCGAGAATCAGCCGGCGAATAGCCGCGGCCTAATGTTACGGTCAGCTTCATGTTAATTTCTGAGTTGTCATTCAAGTGGCAAATGACATGCTCAGGGTTACGTATCTCTATATCGTGATCAACTTGAATGTCGCCGGCAGTGACAGCGCCAGGGCCCTTCTTACTCAAGGTCACTTCTGCTTCTTCTTTACCACTCATAACCAGGGCCACGCCCTTAAGGTTGAGCAGAATCTCAATGACGTCCTCCTGCACACCTTCAATGGCACTGTACTCATGCAGTACACCATCGATCTCGACTTCGGTAATAGCGCTGCCGGGCATGGAGGACAACAGAATACGGCGCAGGGCGTTGCCCAAGGTATGGCCAAAACCGCGCTCCAAAGGCTCCAATGTCACCTGCGAGCGGGTGCTATTGCGTTCCTCAACATTAATCACACGGGGGGTCAAAAATTCGTTTACTGCACTCTGCATTTGCTCACCTGTCTTGTAGATTATTCCGTCAGTGGATTACTTCGAGTAAAGCTCGACGATCAGGTTTTCATTGATCTCGGAGGTCAGATCTTGGCGATCCGGCGCCCCCTTAAAAACACCTTCCAACTTCTCGGTACTCACTTCGATCCACTCGGGCTCACCGCGCTGGGCCGCGAGAGCGAGAGCCGACTGCACACGCAATTGCTTCTTAGCTTTCTCGCGCAGAGCGACTACATCCCCAGCTTGCACTTGGTAAGAGGGAATGTTGACGACCTGGTCATTTACCGTGATCGCCTTGTGGGCAACCAACTGGCGAGCTTCGGCGCGCGTAGCGCCAAAGCCAATGCGGTAAACGACGTTATCCAAACGGCTTTCTAACAGCTGTAGCAAGTTCTCTCCGGTCGCACCTTTAATACGAGCGGCCTGCTTGTAGTAATTGCGGAACTGCTTTTCCAATACTCCGTAGATGCGGCGCACCTTTTGCTTTTCACGAAGCTGCACACCGTAATCGGAGAGCCGCCCGCGCCGCGCGCCGTGCTGACCGGGTATTGCCTCAACTTTACACTTGCTTTCCAGTGCGCGAACGCCGCTCTTCAAAAACAGATCGGTGCCTTCGCGACGGGAGAGCTTACATTTAGGTCCAATATAACGAGCCATGTCAGTTCATTCCTGTGCGCGCTAAACGCGACGCTTCTTCGGTGGGCGACAACCGTTGTGTGGAATCGGTGTCACGTCAGTAATGTTGCTGATTTTGTAGCCGCAGGCATTGAGCGCGCGAACCGCCGATTCTCGACCGGGACCGGGGCCTTTGACCTGGACATCCAAGTTTTTCAGTCCATACTCTTTCGCCGCTTCGCCCGCCCGCTCGGCCGCAACCTGGGCGGCAAACGGTGTGCTTTTACGGGAACCGCGAAAGCCTGAGCCCCCTGATGTAGCCCAGCTAAGTGTATTTCCCTGTCTATCGGTGATAGTCACAATGGTGTTATTGAAGGACGCATGGACATGCGCAATTCCATCGACAACCGTCTTGGAAATTTTCTTACGAGTGCTTTTAGCACCTGGCTTAGCCATAAATTGTTTCCCACTTTAATATCAACACTGCACGACTCTTCTAACACTCACTCTTGAAACGACTCTTGAAAAGTTCCAACTCTCTGGTTGGGGGTGCAGCTACACTAATGGAATTCGCTGTCTTTGATGTTTACTTGCGAATCGGTTTGCGCGGCCCTTTGCGCGTCCGCGCATTGGTTTTGGTGCGCTGCCCGCGCAAAGGCAGCCCTCGACGATGGCGCAGGCCACGATTACAGCCCAAATCCATCAGTCGTTTGATATTCATGGAGACTTCGCGGCGCAAATCGCCCTCGACCGACATTTCGCCGACCTTGGCGCGCAAAGCATCCATTTCGGCTTCGGTGAGCTCGCCAATCTTGACGTGCTCATCCACACCAGTGGCAGAACACAGGCGCTGCGCCTGGCTGCGACCAACACCGTAGATATATGTCAGTGAGATAACTGCATGCTTGTTATCCGGAATATTGACGCCGGCTATACGAGCCATTCGACCCTCTCTAAATCTGTTTTAACCGATAAAATGGCCGAGTTTTCGGCCCTGAACAACGCAAATGACGGGCGCAGCTGTGTGTTGGCCGCGCGCAAAAGGCGCAGCATTTTAGCGACATCACTGCCAGAAATCAACCTAACCAACATATGGCGCGTAGAGGCCAAACTTAACCCTGGCGCTGCTTGTGGCGCGGATCGGAGCTGCAAATCACCCTCACAACACCCTTGCGACGCACGACTTTGCAGTTGCGGCAAATTTTCTTCACTGATGCACGAACTTTCATTCGACTTCTCCGTCACGAACCCGGTGCCATCACGCAGCTAGCGCGGGCGCCCGGACCCTCCATAATTCTTCAAATTGGCCTTCTTCATCACCGAGTCGTACTGGTGAGACATCAGGTGAGACTGCACTTGGGCCATAAAATCCATGACCACGACCACTACGATCAGCAGCGAGGTACCGCCCAAGTAAAAGGGCACATTCCACATGACGACCAGAAACTGCGGCAGCAGGCAGACCAAGGCAATATAGGCGGAGCCGAACACGGTCAACCGCGTTAGGACACCATCGATATAATTCGCGGTTTGCTGGCCAGGCCGTATGCCTGGCACAAACGCACCGGATCGCTTCAAGTTATCCGCCACTTCCACCGGGTTGAACATCAAAGCGGTATAAAAGAAACAGAAAAACACCACGAATACGGTGAACAATAAAATATTTAGCGGTTGCCCCGGGCCAATGGCTACGGCCAGATCTTGCAACCAATCCGCTGAACCGGACGAGCCGAACCACTGTGCGATCGATGCCGGGAACAGCAAAATACTGCTGGCAAAAATCGCCGGGATAACGCCGGACATGTTCACTTTCAGGGGCAAATGCGAACTCTGGGCCTGATACATTTTGCGGCCCTGTTGCCGCTTGGCGTAGTTCACAGTGATGCGGCGCTGACCGCGCTCGATGAATACGATCATCGAAATCACAACGATAGCGAGTACCAAAATGAACAGCAGTATAAGGATGTTCAATTCGCCCTGCCGGGCCTGCTCTAACGATTGGCCAATAGCGGCGGGTAGGCCCGCAACGATACCGGCGAAAATCAGCAGCGAAATACCGTTGCCAACACCCTTCTCGGTAATCTGCTCACCCAACCACATCATGAACACCGCACCGGTGACCAACGAGGTGATCGCTACGACGTAGAACAACAGGGAGGTGTCATAAGACATACCCTGGTTGGCCATACCCACAGTCATACCTGTGGCTTGGATAATGGCCAAAATAACCGTGAGATAGCGGGTGTACTGGCTGATCTTGCGACGGCCGGATTCGCCCTCTTTCTTCAATTGCTCGAGCTGCGGTGTCACCGCCGACATCAACTGCATGATAATGGAGGCAGAAATGTAGGGCATGATGCCGAGTGCCAAAATGCTCATCCGCTCCAGCGCACCGCCAGAGAACATGTTCGCTAAGCCCAAAATGGTGCCCTGGTTTTGGTTAAAGAGCGCTTGCAGTTGACCCGGGTCTATTCCGGGAACTGGAATGTGTGTACCGATGCGGTAAATGACAATCGCCAGCAATACGAAGCGCAGCCGGGCAAATAATTCGCCCAGCCCCGCTTTATTGATCGATGGCATTTGTCCAGTAGCCATTTAGTCCTCGATGGTTCCGCCGGCTTTTTCAATGGCTTCGCGTGCGCCCTTTGTAACGCCAAGGCCTTTTACAGTGACGGCCTTGGAAAGCTCACCGGAAAGAAAGATGCGCGCGCGAGTCACGTTATCTTTTACCAAATCAGCTTTCTTTAACGCTGCTAAATCGATCGTTTCACCCGCCAGCGCATTTAACTCACTCAAGCGCAACTGCGCTGTAGTGCTGGCAAGGCGCGAGCTGAAACCGTATTTGGGCAGGCGCTTTTGCAAGGGCATTTGGCCACCCTCGAATCCGGGGCGCACTTTGCCACCGGTCCGTGATTTCTGACCTTTGTGACCGCGGCCAGCCGTTTTACCGTGACCGCTACCAATCCCCCGGCCCACGCGCTTTGCCGCGCGCCGCGCGCCTGGAGCCGGGCTCAGGCTATTAAGTCGCATTGTGTCCGACATAACTTATTCCTCTACCTTTACGAGATAGTGCACCTGGCTAATCATGCCGCGTACAGCAGGTGTATCTTCGACTTCTACGGTATGACCAATACGGCGCAAGCCCAAACCTGCGACGGACGCCTTGTGGTTCTTCAGGCGACCATTGGTACTTTTTACCTGGGTCACTTTGATTAATGATTTAGCCATGGCTCGCCAACCTTTTCTTAACTCAGTATTTCTTCAACGCTTTTGCCACGTTTGGCAGCGATTTCTTCGGGTGAGGACATGTCGCGCAAACCGTTAAACGTAGCGCGAACAACGTTTACCGGATTGGTCGAGCCGTAACACTTAGCCAATACATTATGGACACCGGCAAGTTCCAATACTGCCCGCATGGCACCACCGGCGATCACACCCGTACCTTCAGATGCGGGTTGCATATACACCTTGGAGGCACCGTGTGACGCTTTAACCGGATACTGGATTGTGCCGTCATTCAACTCGACGTGAATCATATTGCGGCGCGCGGCTTCCATAGCTTTTTGAATTGCGACAGGCACCTCGCGTGCCTTACCGCGACCAAAGCCAACTTTACCGTTACCGTCTCCAACAACTGTGAGCGCAGTGAAGCCAAAAATACGACCGCCTTTGACCACTTTCGCGACGCGGTTGACCTGGACCAGTTTTTCCTGAAGATCACCTTCCTGCTGTTTGTTCTGATCGTTAAATGCCATGTCTCTACCTTAAAAGTCCAATCCGGCTTCACGCGCGGCATCCGCCAACGCCTTTACACGGCCGTGATACTTGTAACCACTGCGGTCAAATGCAACCTTATCGATGCCCGCTTCCTTGGCACGCTTAGCCAGCAATTTGCCAACCTCAGCAGCGGCCTGAATATTTCCAGTTGCCCCATCGCGAAGGCCCTTGTCCAGTGTAGATGCACTGGCAACCACACTCGCACCACCGGGGGTGAACACTTGGGCGTAGATATGGCGCGGTGTGCGGTGAATGCTCAGACGATTAGCACCCTGCTTCACCATGCGAGCACGTGCGCGGCGGGCGCGACGCAGTCTGGATTCGTTTTTTGCACTCATCTCAACTACCTATTTTTTCTTGGCTTCTTTACGACGGACGTACTCATCCGCGTAGCGAATACCCTTTCCTTTGTAGGGCTCCGGCGGACGGTAAGCGCGTATTTCCGCAGCTGCTTGTCCGACCGCTTGCTTGTCGATACCGCTCACCACAATCTCTGTCTGAGAGGGCGTATCGGCGCTTACACCTTCGGGTAATTTGTAATCTACGGCGTGCGAAAGACCAACCGTCAAATTGACTGTTTTACCAGAGGCCTTGGCACGATAACCAACACCATTTAATACCAGCTTCTTCTCCCAACCTTCCGTAACGCCGTGAACCATGTTGTTGATTAACGAGCGCGTGGTACCTGCCAAGGCACGTAGATTATCGCGCTCATAGGACAGGGACAGAGTATTGTCTTCGTTCTTAACATCGATCCCATCACCGAGGGTCAAGGCGAGGCAGCCCTTGCCACCTTTAACAGTGAGCTCACGACCATCCATCTTCACATCGACACCATTGGGCAGCGATATAGGATTATTTGCGACTCTAGACATCTGACTTAGCTCTTCAATTCGTTGTAAATCTAGGAAACCGTTCTCTTAACAACTTGCCGTACTCACGCCACCATCAATAAACAGTGCACAGGACTTCGCCACCAACACCCGCAGCGCGGGCGGCACGATCGGTCATCACACCGCGTGAGGTGGAAATGATCGCCACTCCCAGCCCGGCCCGAACGGATGGCAATTCACCTTTACCACAGTAACGACGTAAACCCGGACGACTAAAACGATCCAACTCAGCGATGACTGGCTTGCCGTCGTAGTATTTCAGGTCAATGCTCAGGCGCGGCTTACCTGCTTCATTACTGGCGGCAAAATCTTCGATGTAGCCCTCTTCCTTCAATACATTCGCTACCGCAGCTTTCAATTTAGAGCCGGGCATTTCGACATTTGTCTTACCAGCCATCTGGGCATTGCGAATGCGGGTTAGCATGTCTGACAGCGGATCTTGCATACTCATATCAATATCTCTCCAAAAAACCTGGTCGCGCATCTCTATCGGGCGCTAGCTCTCTTGTTGCAGCTAATTCCTACCAGCTAGACTTTACGAGGCCGGGAACATCACCACGCATCGCGGCTTCACGTAGCTTATTCCGACACAAGCCAAACTTGCGATACACGGCATGGGGGCGGCCCGTAATCTGACAGCGACGCTGCTGACGTACGGGACTCGCATTGCGGGGCAATTTCTGCAGCCTCATTTGTGCGTCCCACTTCTCTTCGTCAGTTGCATTCATGTCGCTCAATGTCGCCTTCAAGGCTGCACGCTTGGCTGCAAATTTGGCTACTGTTCTCGCACGCTTCTTTTCGCGCGCAATCATTGATTTCTTGGCCATCTAGTTAGTCCCTCAAGCCTTCAGCGGAAAGTTAAATGCACGCAACAGTGCACGACCTTCATCGTCTGTTCGAGCTGTGGTAGTAATTGTGATATCCATACCGCGCAGAGCATCGACTTTGTCGTACTCGATCTCTGGGAAAATAATCTGTTCGGTAACACCCATAGCGAAATTCCCGCGCCCGTCGAAAGAACGAGGACTGATACCGCGGAAATCTCGAATGCGTGGAATGGCAATACTGATCAAGCGCTCCAAGAACTCATACATGCGATCGGAGCGCAGTGTGACCTTGCAACCAATTGGCCAGCCGTCGCGCACCTTAAATCCGGCGATAGACTTTCTAGCTTTGGTTACCACAGCCTTTTGCCCGGCAATCTTCTCCATGTCCGCTACCGCGTTTTCCAAGACCTTTTTATCGCCCAGCGCTTCGCCTACGCCCATATTGAGTGTGATCTTAGTGATCTTCGGTACGGCCATGACATTGTCTAAACCCAACTCGTCTTTGAGCTTGGGAGCAATCTCATTTCGGTACATTTCTTTTAGCGTAACCATCATGTCTACCTATACACTTCTGCTCTACAGAGACTAACCCGTCGCTAGGCGCCAATTTCCTCGCCATTGGATTTGTAGATACGAATCTTGCGATCCCCTTCCACTTTAAAACCAACGCGATCCGCCCTATTGGTGCTCGAATTAAAAATAGCGATATTCGAAACTTGAATAGGCGCTTCTTTTTCCACGATGCCGCCGGCAACACCCGCCTGTGGATTAGGCTTAGTATGCTTCTTGATCATATTGACGCCAGAGACTATGACCTTGTTGTTGTCTAGCACCCTGCGAACCTTGCCGCGCCTGCCCTTATCTTTACCTGCCAGGACAATCACTTCATCGTCTCGTTTAATCTTCAACATCGCCTTTTACTCTCTCGACCTGTGCTCTAAATAACTTCAGGGGCCAGGGATATAATCTTCATAAACTTTTCACCGCGCAATTCGCGAGTCACCGGCCCAAAAATACGAGTACCGATGGGCGCATCCTGGGCATTCAACAGTACCGCGGCGTTATCATCGAACTTAATGAGGGAACCATCTGAGCGCCGCACGCCTTTTCGGGTACGTACAACCACGGCTGTCATCACCTGACCTTTTTTCACCTTGCCGCGGGGGATAGCTTCCTTCACGGTCACCTTAATAAGATCACCAACGCCCGCGTAACGGCGCTTGGAACCGCCCAATACCTTGATGCACATCACTCGGCGGGCACCGCTGTTATCAGCGACATCCAAATAGGATTGTGTTTGAATCATCGTTTACTCCAAATGCGGCTGTACCGCAGACCCCTCGCTTATGCGTCGGTTAGACCGACGCCGCGCTCTCTACCACTTCCATTAGCTTCCACGACTTGCTCTTGGAAATTGGCCGCGATTCGGCGACAGTCACTGTGTCGCCGATGCCACACTGATTATCTTCATCGTGTGCGTGTATTTTAGATGACCGTGTAATGTATTTGCCGTACACCGGGTGCTTCACACGGCGCTCAACCAATACAGTGATAGTCTTATCCATCTTGTTGCTAACTACCCGGCCAGTTACGACACGCGTCCGCTTTTCTGTTCCACTCATGTTATACACCTGCCTTCTGAGTCAGTACGGTTTTGACGCGCGCAATGTCACGCTGATTTTCTTTGAGCAAATGGGTTTGTCCGAGCTGACCAGTTGCCTTGCGCATGCGCAACTTAAACTGCTCTTCACGCAACTCGAGTAACTGCTGATTCAGCTCTTCCGCGGACTTGTCTCGTAATTCACTCGCTTTCATTACATCACCGACCGTTTTACAAATGTTGTCGCGACGGGAATTTTTGCCGCTGCGAGCGCGAATGCTTCGCGTGCTAACTCTTCGGATACACCCTGCACTTCATACAGGACCTTGCCAGGCTGAATCTGTGCCACCCAATATTCGACATTACCCTTACCTTTGCCCTGCCTCACTTCTAAGGGCTTGCCGGTAATTGGCTTGTCTGGAAACACACGAATCCAAATCTTGCCACCACGTTTGATGTGACGTGTCATTGCGCGACGCGCTGCTTCGATCTGGCGAGCCGTAATACGACCACGACCAGTCGCCTTCAAGCCGAACTCGCCGAAACTGACCTTACTGCCGCGGTGCGCGAGGCCGCGATTACGGCCTTTTTGCGTCTTGCGATACTTTGTACGTTTTGGCTGAAGCATCTGCCTAACCCTTAACTAGTTGCTGCTTTATTATTGGCGTCGCCCTGACCTTCGTCGCCAATCACTTCACCTTTGAAGATCCATACCTTGACACCCAAAATGCCATAGGTCGTGGCGGCCTCGTAGGTAGCGTAATCAATATCGGCACGCAGTGTATGCAAAGGCACTCGACCTTCGCGGTACCACTCAGTACGCGCTATCTCAGCGCCGCCGAGGCGACCGCTAATCTGCACCTTGATACCCTCGGCGCCCTGGCGCATGGCATTTTGTACCACGCGCTTCATCGCGCGGCGGAACATCACCCTGCGTTCGAGTTGTTGCGCCACATTTTGCGCGACTAATCTGGCATCGAGATCAGGTTTGCGAATTTCTTCGATGTTAATGTGTACCGGTACACCCATAATTTTCGATAACTCACCGCGAAGCTTGTCGACATCCTCTCCCTTCTTACCGATCACAATGCCCGGACGCGCCGTGTGAATGGTAATACGCGCTGTTTGGGCGGGGCGCTCAATAACTACGCGGCTGACCGAGGCGTTGTCCAAGGCCTTTTCGATATACTGCCGGGCCTTAAGATCCGTAATCAGCTGCTGGGCATAATTGTTGCGCTCGGCATACCAGACCGAGGTATGATCTTTAACGATTCCGAGACGTATGCCTGTGGGATGTACTTTTTGACCCATCGAGTGTTCTCCTGAACTTTAGCTTTCGCCGTCAGCCACTTTTACGGTGATGTGACAGCTGCGCTTTAAAATTCTATCTGCGCGCCCTTTAGCACGTGGACGCAAGCGCTTCATGGTCATGCCTTCGTCGACAAAAATGGTTGAGACCTTGAGCTCATCGACGTCCGCACCTTCGTTGTTTTCAGCATTGGCGATGGCGGAATCTAAAACTTTCTTCACAATGTGCGCCGCTTTCTTCGGGCTAAATTCCAAAAGGTTCAACGCTTCTTCTACCGGCATACCGCGCACTTGGTCGGCCACCAGCCGCACTTTCTGTGCGGAAATTTGCGCACCTTTTAATTTCGCAGCAACTTCCATTTCTCTAACCTCTTAACACCGATCGACTAGCGCTTATCGGACCTTCTTATCAACGATGTGGCCACGAAACGTGCGCGTGGCAGCAAATTCACCGAGTTTATGACCAACCATGTCTTCGTTGATCAAAACTGGGACATGTTGGCGGCCGTTGTGAACGGCAATGGTCAGGCCAACCATATCCGGCGCTACCATGGAGCGGCGCGACCAAGTCTTGATCGGACGGCGATCATTGCTCTCAATCGCGGCTTCGACTTTCTTCATCAAATGTAAGTCGATGAACGGGCCTTTCTTTAGTGAACGCGGCACAATGTTTTCCTCTAAATCTCTGTTGCGCTTACTTCTTACTGCGACGGCGGACAATTAACTTGTCCGTGCGCTTGTTTTTACGTGTCTTGTAACCTTTGGTAGGCGTACCCCACGGGCTTACCGGATGACGGCCACCGGAAGTACGACCCTCACCACCACCATGCGGGTGATCTACCGGATTCATCGCCACACCGCGAACCGTTGGTCGAACACCACGCCAGCGCGCCGCGCCAGCTTTACCTAATTTACGCAGGCTGTGTTCCGAATTGGAAACCTCACCCAAGGTGGCGCGGCACTCAGCCAGAACTTTGCGCATTTCACCAGAGCGCAGGCGCACGGTGGCGTATTGCCCTTCCCGCGCGACGAGCTGCACAGAAGCACCGGCGGAGCGCGCCAATTGGGCACCTTTACCGGGCTTTAACTCAATACAGTGAATGACGGAACCAACGGGGATGTTACGGAGGGGAAGACAGTTGCCAACTTTAATGGGGGCGGTGGAGCCAGACTGTAGCATGTCGCCGGTTTTTACCCCTTTAGGCGCGATAATATAGCGGCGCTCACCGTCGGCGTATAACACGAGCGCAATATGCGCAGTTCGATTTGGATCATACTCCAGGCGCTCGACCTTCGCGGGGATACCATCTTTGGTACGTTTAAAATCTACTACGCGATAATGTTGCTTATGGCCACCGCCAATATGACGCGTGGTAATGCGGCCATTGTTATTGCGTCCACCATTGCGCGACTGGCGCTCGAGTAGCGGCGCATGCGGCGCACCCTTATGTAGCTCATTGTTAACAACGCGCACAACATGACGGCGACCTGGCGAGGTGGGCTTACTTTTTACTATTGCCATCTTGCTACTGCTCCTTATTCCGCCGTCGCAAATTCAATTTCTTGGCCTTCTTGCAACCGCACGTAAGCCTTCTTCCAATTTGGCTTGCGGCTCTGACCATAGCGCGTGCGCTTGACCTTGCCCTTAACCTTCAGTGTGTTGACGTTCACCACGTTCACCTTGAACAACTGCTCTACGGAGTGCTTGATCTCCGCCTTGGTGGCGTCAACGGCGACTTTAAACACGTACTGGTTGTCCAGATCGGCAGCAATCGCCGCCTTTTCTGAGACGTGTGGGCCAGTAATCACCTGAAATACGCGTTCCTGGTTCATCCCAACATCTCCTCAAACTTCTTCAACGCACCGACCGTGACAATGACTTTGTCGTGGCCGATGAGGCTTACCGGATCCACACCATCGACATCGCGCACATCGACCTTGCTCAGGTTTCTCGCTGCGAGGTATAAGTTCTTATCGACCTCATTCGCGACAATCAACGCGTTGTCGACGCCGTAGTCACGCAACTGCTTGGCTAGTAACTTTGTCTTTGGCTCTGCGACTTCCAAGGTCTCTACCACGAGTAGGCGATCCTGACGTGCCAACTCTGACATAATGGAACGCAGCGCAGCCCGGTACATCTTGCGATTAACCTTCTGCGAATGATCCTGCGGTTTCGCGGCAAAAGTAACGCCGCCAGCGCGCCAGATCGGAGAGCGAATAGTGCCCGCGCGTGCGCGGCCCGTGCCCTTCTGACGCCAGGGCTTCCTACCCCCGCCGTTAACGTCCGAGCGGCTCTTCTGCGCCCGCGTACCCTGTCGCGCACCCGCCAAAAAGGCGGTGACAACTTGGTGTACTAGATCTTCGTTGTATTCCCGTGCAAAGGTGGCATCCGATACGGATACCGTGCTTGCGTCGCTACTGCCGGGCTTGACTACACTCAACTCCATACCAGCCCCCTACGCCTTAGCCTTAACTGCGGGGCGAACAATGACATCGCCTCCAGGTGCACCGGGAACCGCGCCTTTGATCAGGAGCAAGTTCCGCTCGGTGTCCACACGCACGATTTCCAGACCCTGCGTAGTGACTTTCGCCGACCCCATGTGGCCGGCCATCTTTTTGCCCTTCCACACGCGTCCAGGTGTTTGGCACTGGCCGATAGAACCCAGTGCTCGGTGCGAAATAGAGTTGCCGTGGGTGGCATCCTGCATGGAAAAATTCCAGCGCTTTACACCGCCCTGGAAACCCTTGCCTTTAGACTTCCCAGAGACATCGACCTTCTGGCCGGCCTCGAACCGCTCCACAGTCAGCTCAGCACCCACTTCCGGGACCTCTTCAACGCCCTCTTCCAGTCGAAATTCCCATAGCCCGCTTCCGGCTTCGACGCCCGCTTTCGCGAATTGTCCAGCATCCGGTTTACGTACTCGGGACGCCTTGCGGCTACCCGCTGTTACTTGAATCGCTCGATAGCCGTGGCCATCGATCTCTTTGATCTGAGTAACACGGTTTGGAGTGACCTCCACTACGGTTACTGGGATGGAAGCGCCGTCTTCGGTAAACACGCGTGTCATACCCGACTTACGGCCGACTAAACCAATAGTCATCGTTTTAACCTCTTAAAGTGTACGGGGCTTAACCCTCTATGGCCGCCCTGTGTAAGTACATCGACCTTTTAGCTCTATAGTTTTAGCTAAAATATCTATTAAAACAGGGCGTTACACACCCACGGCTCACACCGTGAGCAGGCTTTTTGCTCGCTTGGCCTTACCCTAGGCTGATCTGAACTTCCACACCCGCTGCCAAATCTAGCTTCATTAAGGCATCCACAGTTTTTTCTGTGGGCTCGACGATATCGAGCAAGCGTTTGTGGGTGCGTATTTCGTACTGATCGCGCGCGTCTTTGTTGACGTGCGGAGAAATCAAAACGGTGAATTTTTCCTTCCTGGTGGGAAGTGGGATGGGACCTTTTACCTGAGCGCCAGTGCGGCGCGCTGTCTCAACAATCTCCTGAGTAGAGGAATCGATGAGTCGGTGATCAAAGGCCTTCAGCCGGATTCGAATACGCTGATTCTGCACCTAAAATACTCCAAACAATAAAAAACCAGGAGCCCGCGAAGGAGCCCCCTGAAAAATGGAACGCGAATTCTAAGGATGGGCCCAGCCAGTGTCAAGCTGGCGCAGGAATTATTACCCCTACCCCTGTTGCTATGTTTCTAGTGTTTCTAGGGACAGAACTTAGGTCTATCCCTGTGTCCCTTACTCAATGATCTTTGCAACCACGCCAGCGCCGACCGTGCGGCCACCTTCGCGGATCGCAAATCGCAAACCCTCTTCCATCGCAATCGGTGCAATCAACGTCGCCACCATCTGCACGTTGTCCCCCGGCATCACCATCTCAACCCCATCAGGCAACTCACACGCGCCAGTCACATCCGTCGTACGGAAGTAAAACTGGGGACGATAACCCTTAAAAAACGGCGTATGACGTCCACCCTCTTCCTTCGACAACACGTAAACTTCCGCCTCAAACTTGGTGTGCGGGTTCACACTGCCAGGCACCGACAACACCTGACCTCGCTCCACTTCATCGCGCTTGGTACCGCGCAACAACACCCCCACGTTCTCTCCCGCTCGACCCTCATCCAACAACTTGCGGAACATCTCAACACCCGTACACGTGGTCGTCTGGGTCTCCTTAATACCCACAATCTCTATCTCGTCGCCCACCTTCACAATCCCACGCTCCACTCGACCGGTCACCACCGTGCCACGACCGGAAATCGAGAACACATCCTCAACCGGCATCAAAAAGGGCTGATCTATGGCGCGCTCAGGCTCGGGAATGTAGCTATCTAGCGTCTCCACCAGCGTCTTCACCGCTGTGGTACCCAGCTCGTTGTCGTCCTTGCCCTCCAAGGCCATCAACGCAGAACCACAGATGATCGGCGTGTCGTCACCGGGAAAATCGTACTGGTCCAGCAACTCGCGCAGCTCCATCTCCACCAGCTCGCGCATCTCTTCGTATTCGTCAGAATCCGCCCCGCCGCAGTCCTCCGCCAGCAAATCTGCCTTGTTCATAAAGACCACAATGTAGGGCACACCCACCTGGCGAGAGAGCAAAATGTGCTCGCGGGTTTGTGGCATCGGACCGTCAGTGGCACCACACACCAAAATCGCTCCGTCCATCTGCGCAGCACCAGTGATCATGTTCTTCACGTAATCCGCGTGACCAGGGCAATCCACGTGCGCGTAATGACGCTCCGGCGAATCGTATTCCACGTGCGAAGTCGCAATCGTAATACCGCGCTCCTTCTCCTCCGGCGCATTATCAATCCCGTCAAAGGCTACCGCTTCGCCTCCCCACACTTCCGCACACACGCGCGTCAACGCCGCTGTCAGCGTCGTCTTACCGTGGTCAACGTGACCAATCGTACCAACATTCACATGCGGTTTCGTGCGCTCAAAGGTTTCTTTTGACACTGTCTTGCTCCTCGCAAATATCAGTTGGGGCAGCGGGTGCCCCGATCCAGTTAACTAGTTTGGTTTTTAGAAATAATTTCTTCTGCGATGTTGTTAGGCGCCTCGGAGTACTTGGCGAACTCCATGGTATAGGTCGCCCTACCCTGGGTGGCACTGCGCAAATCCGTGGCGTAGCCAAACATCTCTGCCAAGGGCACTTCGGCGGTGACAACCTTACCGGAAGGATTTTCGTCCATACCGCCAATGAGGCCGCGTCGACGGTTCAAGTCGCCCACCACATCACCCATGTTTTCTTCAGGGGTGACCACTTCCACTGCCATTATCGGCTCCAGTAATACAGCACCGCCTTCCTGCGACAGCTTCTTGGTCGCCATGCTTCCGGCAATCTTGAACGCCATCTCGTTCGAGTCCACATCGTGGAAGGAACCGTCATAAAGTGTGGCCTTCAGGCCGAGCAAGGGGTAACCGGCAAGCACACCGTTTTGCATCTGCTCTTCGATACCTTTTTGCACAGCGGGAATGTATTCGCGCGGCACCACGCCACCAACGATTTCGTTGACGAACTCCAGGCCTTCTGCACTTTCATCTTCCCCTGGCTCAAACTTGATCCACACATGGCCGTACTGTCCGCGACCACCGGACTGGCGCACAAACTTACCTTCGATTTCAGAGGTATTGCGAATCGCCTCGCGATAAGCCACTTGCGGCTTACCAATATTTGCCTCGACGTTGAATTCACGACGCATTCGATCGACAAGAATATCGAGGTGCAACTCGCCCATACCGGAAATAATTGTTTGGCCCGTCTCCTCGTCGGTCTTGACGCGGAACGAAGGGTCTTCCTGGGCCAATTTACCAAGCGCAATACCCATTTTCTCCTGGTCAGCCTTAGACTTAGGCTCAACGGCGACGGAAATAACCGGCTCGGGAAACTCCATGCGCTCCAGTACAATAGGGTCATCCTGGTCACACAGTGTGTCGCCGGTGGTGACATCTTTTAAGCCGACCGCAGCGGCAATATCCCCCGCCAACACTTCTTTAATTTCTTCGCGGCTATTGGAGTGCATCTGCACCATGCGGCCAACGCGTTCTTTTTTCTCTTTTACCGAGTTGAATACACCCGTGCCACTTTCCAACTTGCCCGAGTAAACACGGAAGAATGTCAGTGTGCCCACAAAGGGGTCAGTGGCAATCTTGAATGCCAATGCAGAGAACGGTGCATCGTCGTCCGCTTCGCGGGTGGCAACGGTCTGATCAGCATCCATCAGCGTGCCTTCGATGGCCTTCACTTCAGTCGGTGACGGCATAAACTCGATCACCGCATCTAGCACGGCCTGAACACCTTTGTTCTTAAAGGCTGAGCCGCCGAGCACAGGCACGATTTCGTTCGCCAGCGTGCGCGCACGGATACCCGCCTTTATTTCTTCCTCGGTGAGTTCGCCGTCGTCGAGATACTTCTCCATAAGCTCTTCGGTCGCCTCTGCCGCCGCCTCGACCATGAATTCACGCATGTCATCGACTTGGCCCTGCAACTCGGCAGGTACGTCGGCATATTCGAAGGTCATCCCCTGGTCACTTTCGTTCCAGATGATGGCCTTGTTCTTAATAAGATCGACGACACCCTTAAACCCTTCCTCAGCACCGATGGTCATTTGCAGCGGTACCGCGTTGGCTCCCAAACGCTCCTTCAACTGGTCGACGACACTCATGAAATCCGCGCCAGCACGGTCCATCTTATTGACAAAAACCATGCGCGGCACTTCGTATTTGTTTGCCTGACGCCAGACAGTTTCAGTCTGCGGCTGCACACCAGAGGAGCCACACAACACAACCACCGCACCATCCAATACGCGCAGCGAGCGCTCAACCTCAATGGTAAAATCTACGTGCCCAGGGGTGTCGATGATATTGATGCGATGCTCATCGAACTGCGCATCCATACCGCGCCAGAAACAGGTGGTGGCAGCGGAGGTAATGGTAATACCGCGTTCCTGCTCCTGCTCCATCCAATCCATCGTGGCCGCGCCGTCATGCACCTCACCTATCTTGTGTGATAGACCGGTGTAGAAAAGAACGCGTTCTGTGGTAGTGGTTTTACCCGCATCAACATGGGCACAGATACCGATGTTGCGGTACCGAGTGATAGGAGTTTGACGAGCCACGATAGTTTCCCCGTTAACAGGTGTTGGAACAGACGTTTAGAAGCGGTAGTGCGAAAAGGCTTTGTTGGCCTCGGCCATGCGGTGCACATCTTCGCGCTTTTTGACGGCGTTACCTTTGCCCTGTGAGGCATCGATAATTTCGCCGGCCAGGCGCTGACGCATAGATTTTTCACCACGGCCGCGCGCATACTCCACCAACCAGCGCATAGATAGCGCGATGCGGCGTGAAGGACGAACTTCTACCGGCACTTGATAGGTAGCACCACCGACGCGGCGCGATTTTACTTCGACCATCGGCGCGATATTTTCTAACGCCTCGTCGAATGCTTCGATAGGGTCTTTGTTCAATTTTTCCTGCACGATGTCCAATGCGCCATACACAATGGTTTCGGCGACAGACTTTTTGCCGCTGACCATGACATGGTTCATGAACTTAGCTATGGTGACATTACCGAATTTGGGGTCCGGCAGAACTTCGCGCTTGGCGACGACTCGTCTTCTTGGCATGGTATTGCCCTTCTCTCTTCAGGTGAATCCAAACACAGCGCTACCATGCGCAAGGTGCGTGGCGGCGGTTTGGCCTTACTTACATTGATGTTTGCTGCTGTGTTGTTTACTTGGGGCGTTTGGCTCCGTATTTTGAGCGACCATTTTTGCGATCCGCGACACCGGATGTATCCAAGCTGCCACGCACCGTGTGGTAACGCACACCGGGCAGATCTTTGACCCGGCCACCGCGGATTAGCACAACGCTATGCTCCTGCAAGTTATGCCCTTCGCCGCCAATATAGGAAGAAACTTCATAGCCATTCGTCAGGCGAACACGGCACACCTTGCGCAACGCTGAATTCGGCTTCTTGGGCGTCGTGGTATACACCCGCGTGCAAACACCGCGTCGTTGCGGGCAACTTTGCAGTGCCGGTACATCACTTTTTTCAACCTTGCGCTTTCTCGGTTTGCGCACCAATTGGTTGATAGTTGCCATGCAGATAACGCTCCAATTTAAGTGTTCGACCCTTCAGGGCCACAAAAAGCCCCCTCGAAAGGAGGCGGCATTCTATAGAGGCACCTGCCCCTAGTCAACTGCAGCAAATCGACCGGTGGCCACCCTCTGTTAGCCGTGCAAGGAGGCGGGCAGACCCGCCTCCAAATCGCACAGAGCTCGCTAACTTTCGCCTTCGCCTTCGCCGTCGGACTCAGGCTCGGGAGTATCCGCCTGTAAAGCTTCGGTCAACGCCGCTTCGATCTCCTGCGCTGACAGCAAAGCCTCTACCTGGCTCTCTTTATTGCGCTTACGCTCGGCGTGGTAAGCCAGGCCAGTACCCGCGGGAATCAAGCGACCGACGACCACGTTCTCCTTCAAACCACGCAGATAATCGCGCTTGCCGGTGACCGCCGCCTCAGTGAGCACACGGGTGGTCTCCTGGAAGGACGCTGCAGAGATGAAGCTCTCGGTAGCCAGCGATGCCTTGGTGATACCCAACAACTCGCGTTCGCCGGTAGCGGGAATCAAACCCTCCGCCGCAAGGCGTTCGTTCTCTTCCAGGAAAGTCGTAAATTCCACCTGCTCACCCTTGATCAGAGTCGAATCGCCAGATGAGGTAATAATGACCTTGCGCAGCATCTGGCGCACGATCACCTCGATGTGCTTGTCGTTAATCTTCACACCCTGGAGGCGATAGACCTCCTGGATCTCGTTGACGATATAGTTCGCCAGGGCCTCGATACCCTTGAGGCGCAAAATATCATGCGGGCTAGGCGGACCCTCAGACACGACTTCGCCTTTTTCCACATGCTCACCCTCAAACACAGAAAGGTGGCGCCATTTGGGAATCAGCGCCTCATAGTGATCGGAACCGTCAGGTAGGGTGTTCCCTTCCATCGGGGTAATCACCAATCGCCGCTTGCCCTTGGTCTCCTTACCGAAACTCACAGTACCGGTGATTTCTGCAAGAATGGCGGGCTCCTTTGGCTTGCGCGCTTCGAACAAATCCGCCACGCGCGGCAGACCACCGGTAATGTCACGCGTTTTCGACCCCTCTTGGGGTATCCGCGCGATCACATCACCTGCTTCGATTTTGGCACCGTCTTCCATGCTGACTAGCGCCAGAGCAGGGAGGAAGTAGTGGGCGGGAACATTGGTGCCTGCCAAGAACAACTCCTTGCCCTTATCATCCACCAAACTCACTGCCGGGCGGATGTCTTTGCCCGCCGCAGGTCGCTCGGCTGGATCAACCACTTCAATATTGGAAAGGCCGGTCATCTCATCTGTCTGCCGCTTGATGGTGATGCCCTCTTCCATCCCGCTAAAGCGCATGGTACCGGCCACTTCGGTAATGATTGGGTGGGTGTGTGGATCCCAACTGGCAACAACAGAGCCCTTGGTCACTTCCTCGTGATCCTTCACTTTGATCAGTGCGCCATAAGGCAGTTTATAGCGCTCCCGCTCACGACCGCGCGTATCAAGTACAGACAATTCGCCTGAACGGCTAACGGCGACCAGGTCACCATCGGTGCGCTCGACAACTTTTAAATTGTGCAGACGCACCGTGCCGTCATTCATGACTTCGATGTTGTCCTGCGCAGTGGCACGCGATGCCGCACCACCAATGTGGAAGGTACGCATGGTCAACTGGGTGCCAGGCTCACCGATGGACTGTGCGGCAACGACGCCAACCGCCTCACCCATGTTAATGCGATGACCGCGCGCCAAGTCGCGCCCGTAACAGGCGGAACAAATGCCGTGGCGTGTTTCACAAGTAATGGGGGAGCGAACTTCGACTTCGTCAATGCCCATCTCTTCCAAACGCTTGATCCACAACTCATCCAACATGGTGCCAGCGGTAACGGCAATTTCGTCTTTGGTACCAGGCTTGACTACATCTTTTACGACGAGGCGCCCCAGCACACGATCACCCAGGGACTCGATAATGTCGCCGCCATCGATAACCGGCGTCATCAACAGACCTTTGTCTGTACCACAGTCTTCCTGTGTCACAACCAGGTCTTGCGCAACATCCACCAGACGCCGCGTCAAATAACCCGAGTTTGCTGTTTTTAGGGCGGTATCGGCGAGGCCTTTCCGTGCGCCGTGGGTCGAGATGAAGTACTGCAGCACGTTCAAGCCTTCACGGAAGTTTGCCGTGATGGGAGTTTCGATAATGGAGCCATCGGGCTTGGCCATCAGGCCGCGCATCCCCGCCAACTGACGAATCTGTGCGGGTGAACCACGAGCGCCAGAATCCGCGTAGATGTAAACTGAGTTAAAGGACGCTTGCTGCTCCTCTTCGCCCTTCTTGTTCATTACGGGCTCGGTAGAGAGCCCCTCCATCATCGACTTGGACACCAGGTCATTGGCGCGCGACCAAATGTCGATCACTTTATTGTACTTCTCACCCTGGGTTACCAGGCCTGCGGCGTATTGATTTTCGATCTCTTTCACTTCCGCTTCTGCACGATCGATGAGCCCCGCTTTTTCTTCAGGGATGACAAAGTCGTTAACCCCGATGCTGGAGCCAGAGCGCGTAGAATAATCGTAACCGGTGTACATCAAGCGATCGGCAAATATCACTGTCGCCTTGAGACCTACCACGCGGTAACACTGGTTGATGATGCGCGAGATCGCTTTCTTTGCCATATCCTGGTTCACCATGTCGAAGGCAATACCCTTAGGCACAATCTCCCACAACAAGGCACGGCCGACAGTGGTCGATGCGACGAACGTTCTCTCGTTCACGTCGCCTTCATCGCTGGTGACGTGTTCAGTAATGCGCACTTTGACGCGCGCCTGCAAATCGACATGGCCACTGACATAGGCGCGATGCACCTCGGACACATTGGCGAACATCATGTCTTCGCCCTTGGCGTTAATGCGCTCGCGCGTCATGTAGTACAGCCCCAGCACCACGTCCTGTGACGGCACGATGATCGGCTCGCCACTGGCTGGCGACAAGATGTTGTTGGTGGACATCATCAACGCCCGCGCTTCGAGCTGCGCTTCAATGGTTAGCGGTACATGAACAGCCATTTGGTCGCCATCAAAGTCGGCGTTGTAAGCGGCACAAACCAGCGGGTGTAATTGAATCGCTTTGCCCTCGATCAACACCGGCTCGAACGCTTGAATGCCCAAGCGGTGCAGGGTCGGCGCACGGTTTAACAACACTGGATGTTCGCGAATGACTTCAGCGAGGATATCCCAGACCTCAGCCGGCTCGCGCTCGACCATTTTCTTGGCAGCTTTGATCGTCGTGGCCAATCCACGGGCCTCTAATTTGCCAAAAATAAAGGGCTTAAATAATTCCAGCGCCATCTTCTTGGGTAGACCACACTGGTGCAGGCGCAAGGTTGGCCCCACCACGATCACAGAACGGCCGGAGTAGTCGACCCGTTTACCCAATAAATTTTGACGGAAGCGCCCTTGCTTACCTTTAATCATGTCGGCGAGGGACTTCAAAGGGCGCTTGTTAGAACCGGTGATCGCGCGACCGCGACGGCCGTTATCTAACAGCGCATCCACCGATTCTTGCAGCATACGCTTTTCGTTGCGCACAATAATGTCGGGGGCGTTCAGATCCAACAGGCGCTTCAGACGATTGTTGCGGTTGATTACACGGCGATACAAATCGTTTAGATCGGATGTGGCAAAACGCCCGCCATCCAAAGGCACCAGCGGCCGCAAATCCGGCGGCAGCACGGGCAGCACATTGAGGATCATCCACTCGGGTTTGTTACCGGAGTTGGCGAACGCCTCCATCAACTTGAGGCGCTTGGATAATTTTTTAATTTTAGTTTCGGAATTAGTCGCGGGAATTTCTTCACGCAAGGTAGCAATTTCTTGATCCAAGTCCAACTGCATCATCAAATCTTGAATTGCCTCGGCCCCCATCTTCGCCGAAAACTCATCGCCAAACTCTTGAATCGATTCGTAGTACTGCTCATCGGACAACAACTGGCTTTGTTCCAAGGTCGTCATTCCCGGGTCGGTAACGACATAGGATTCAAAGTACAGCACGCGCTCGATATCGCGCAGTGTCATATCTAGCAACAAGCCTATGCGCGAGGGCAGTGATTTCAAGAACCAAATATGCGCAACGGGGCTCGCCAGTTCGATGTGGCCCATACGCTCGCGTCGCACTTTTGCCAACGCAACTTCAACGCCACACTTTTCACAGATCACGCCGCGGTGCTTGAGGCGCTTGTACTTGCCGCACAGGCACTCATAATCTTTTACTGGCCCAAATATTTTAGCGCAGAACAAACCGTCGCGCTCGGGTTTGAAGGTGCGGTAATTGATTGTTTCCGGTTTCTTAACTTCACCGAAAGACCAGGAGCGAATGAGTTCAGGGGACGCCAGACCGATACGAATCGCGTCAAACTCTTCGTTGTCTCCCTGGGACTTCAACATGTCTAGTAAGTCTTTCAAGGCCTTTCCTCCACGAGGGTTAATCTTTTGCGCAGCGCCCTACTGGGACCGCTGCCATTGAGTCCAATTTTGCGTTTGCTATTCTGTTTCCAGGTCAATATCGATACCCAAGGATCGAATTTCTTTGACCAACACATTAAAGGACTCGGGCATACCCGGTTCCATACGATGATCACCGTCCACGATGTTCTTATACATCTTAGTGCGCCCACCTACGTCGTCCGATTTCACCGTGAGCATCTCCTGCAAGGTGTAGGCGGCACCGTAGGCTTCCAGTGCCCAAACCTCCATCTCACCGAACCGCTGACCACCAAACTGCGCCTTACCACCCAGCGGTTGCTGCGTGACCAAGCTATAAGAACCCGTAGAGCGAGCATGCATTTTGTCGTCCACCAAGTGGTTAAGCTTTAACATGTACATGTAACCGACGGTAACCGGGCGATCAAACGCCTCGCCGCTACGACCATCGTAGAGCGTAAACTGACCGCTCTCGGGCATACCCGCCAGTCGCAGGAGCTCTTTAATTGACTCCTCTGCTGCACCATCGAAAACTGGCGTCGCCATAGGTACGCCCGCCTTCAGATTGTGCGCGAGCTCGAGAATTTCCTCATCACCCAGTTGTTTCAGCTCTTCGGTGCGCCCCGCGCCGTTGTTGTAAATCTGCTCCAACAACTTGCGAATTTCCGCGATTTTGGCTTGCTCTTTGATCATGGCGTCGATTTTATCGCCCAGACCTTTGGCCGCCATGCCCAAGTGCGTTTCGAGAATCTGCCCGACATTCATACGAGAGGGCACGCCCAAGGGATTGAGCACGATATCGACGGGCTCGCCGTTATCGTCGTAGGGCATATCTTCCACGGGCATGATGACGGAAATCACACCCTTGTTACCGTGTCGTCCGGCCATCTTGTCGCCGGGCTGAATACGCCGTTTAATCGCGAGATAGACCTTGACGATTTTCAACACACCCGGTGCGAGATCGTCACCGCTTTGCAGTTTGCTCTTCTTGTCCTCAAAGCGCTCTTCCAGCAACTGGTTCTGCTCTTCCAATTGGCGCGCAGCGGAGGCCAATGCCTCATTGAGGCTGGGTTCGGACATCTTGAGTTTGAAGATTTGCTCTCGATCCATTTCTGCCAAGACCGCGGCAGTGAGACTAGTACCTTTAGTCAAGCCGCCGCCGCCAGCAGTAGTTTTACCCTTGAGCAAACCAGACAGTCGTGAAAACGTTGCCTCCTCAAAGATTCGATATTCCTCTTTGAGGTCTTTGCGGTATTCATCCAGCTGGTGCTTTTCGATTTGCTGTGCGCGCGCGTCTTTTTCCAAACCATCCCGCGTGAACACTTGTACATCGATGACTGTACCTTTGGTGCTGGTCGGCACGCGCAGCGACGTATCTTTTACATCGGATGCTTTTTCACCAAAGATGGCGCGCAGCAATTTCTCTTCTGGCGTTAGCTGTGTTTCGCCCTTGGGAGTGACTTTACCCACCAGAATGTCACCCGCCTCTACTTCGGCTCCGATATACACGATGCCCGACTCGTCCAGCTTCGCCAGTGCACTCTCACCGACGTTGGGAATATCGCTGGAGATCTCCTCGGAACCCAACTTAGTGTCGCGGGCAATACAGGTCAGCTCCTGAATATGAATGGTCGTGAAGCGATCTTCCTTAACCACACGCTCGGAAACTAAAATAGAATCTTCAAAGTTGTAGCCATTCCATGGCATGAAAGCGATGCGCATGTTCTGCCCGAGAGCCAACTCTCCCATATCAATGGAAGGGCCGTCCGCCAAAATGTCACCGCGCGCAATCACGTCGCCCTTTCTCACAATAGGCCGCTGATTGATGCAGGTGTTCTGGTTAGAACGCGTATATTTAATCAAGTTATAAATGTCGACAGGAGCTTCATCGACACCAACATCTTTATCATTCACACGCACCACGATCCGGCTGGCATCGGCGGAATCCACCACGCCACCGCGCTCTGCGATGACACACACGCCCGAATCAGCGGCGACGTGACGCTCCATACCGGTACCTACGAGCGGCTTATCGGCAGTTAGCGTCGGCACTGCCTGACGCTGCATGTTGGAACCCATCAAGGCACGGTTCGCATCGTCGTGCTCTAGGAATGGAATAAGCGCTGCCGCGACAGATACCACTTGCTTGGGCGAAACATCCATGTAATCCACATCTTCCGGGGATTTCACGGTGAATTCATTCATGTGCCGAACATTGATCAGCTCATTAATGAACTTGTTGTTCTTGTCTAGCGGCGCCGACGCCTGGGCAATAACATATTCCGCTTCGTTAATGGCGGACAAAAACTCGATATCGTCGGTGACTCTGCCATCGACCACTTTACGATACGGACTCTCCAAGAAACCATACTCATTGGTACGCGCATACGTCGCCAGGGAATTGATCAAACCGATATTAGGGCCCTCGGGCGTCTCGATGGGACAAACACGGCCGTAGTGCGTGGGGTGAACATCGCGCACTTCAAAACCCGCGCGCTCGCGAGTCAAACCACCTGGCCCAAGCGCGGAGACACGACGTTTGTGCGTCACCTCAGACAGAGGGTTGTTCTGATCCATGAACTGCGACAACTGACTGGAGCCGAAGAATTCTTTAACCGCTGCCGAAACCGGCTTAGCGTTAATGAGATCCTGTGGCATCAAGCCTTCGCTCTCCGCCATGGAAAGACGCTCTTTTACCGCGCGCTCCACACGCACCAAACCGACACGAAATTGGTTTTCGGCCATCTCACCAACACTGCGCACACGACGATTACCCAGGTGATCAATATCATCGACCATACCTTTACCGTTGCGAATATCGACCAGTGTTTTCAATACATCGACGATATCGTCACGATCTAACACACCACTTCCCAGGACTGCTTCGCGACCGAGACGGCGATTGAACTTCATACGACCGACTGCGGAGAGATCGTAGCGATCGGGCGTAAAGAACAAGTTTTGAAACAAGTTCTCAGCGGACTCTTTGGTCGGGGGCTCACCCGGCCGCATCATGCGGTAGATCTCGACCAGCGCTTCCAGCTCATTGCGCGTGCTGTCTTGACGCAGAGTGTCCGAGATGAAGGGGCCACAGTCCAACTCATTGGTGTATAGCGTTTCGATCTGCTCGACACCCATTTTGGCCAGCTGATCGAGCACCTCTTGACTCAGCTCCGTGTTACATTCGATCAACACTTCACCGGTTTTCTCATCGACAATATCTTTCGCGAGAGAGCGACCAAACAAGTATTCCGACGGTATTTCCAGCTCCGTAATTTTCGCTTTCTCCAACTCGCCAATATGGCGCGCCGTAATACGTCGGCCTTGCTCCACAACAACCTTGCGACCCGCTTTGATATCGAAAGCTGCGACATCACCGCGTAAGCGCTCGGGAATCAACGTCATGGTATACACGCCGTCCTTCGCAATATGGAAGGTGTTGACGTCGTAGAACATACTGAGAATTTCTTGCGCTTCGAATCCCAGAGCGCGCAGCAAAATGGTCGCGGGTAATTTACGACGGCGATCGATCCGAACAAAAACCAGATCCTTGGGATCGAATTCAAAGTCCAACCATGAACCACGATAGGGAATGACGCGCGCTGAGTAGAGGAGCTTACCTGACGAGTGTGTCTTGCCTTTGTCGTGGTCAAAAAATACACCTGGCGAGCGGTGCAGCTGCGATACGATAACGCGCTCGGTACCGTTGATAACGAAGGTACCGTTGTCAGTCATCAGGGGGATTTCACCCATGTAGACTTCTTGTTCTTTGATGTCCTTGATGGTTTTGTTGGCGGCTTCCTTATCGTAAATGATCAAGCGCACTTTAACGCGCAATGAGCAGGAGTAAGTCACACCGCGCAACTGACATTCGTTAACGTCGAAAACTGGCTTGCCGAGTTTGTAATCGACGTATTCCAACGCCGCGTTGCCACTGTAGCTGACAATGGGGAAAACTGATTTAAATGCGGCATGCAAGCCGTGGTCACCGCGATCCTCTAATGCGGTGCCCTTTTGCGTGAACTTGCGATAGGAATCCATTTGAATCGCAAGCAGATACGGAACATCCATAACCTTTGGCAGAACGCCAAAGTCCTTGCGAATACGTTTTTTCTCAGTGTACGAGTAAGCCATCGGTACTCCCCAACTCTTGTGTGTTACGTCACCCCTGCGGTGACTAACCGGCCCTGCCAGTGGGCCAATATTCGGCACTGATGCCCGCGGCAATCAGCCCGAAAACTAAATCTCCTGAAGCGGGAAAAGGCCGGCGAACAAACGCTCGCCAGCCTTATGCCCATGCGGTCGCAGCCGCAGTACTACTGAAGCTATTTGAGTTCAGCCGAACCGCCAGCTTCTTCCAATTGCTTCTTGATATCTTCCGCTTCGTCTTTGCTAGCGCCTTCCTTAATCCGCGAAGGTGCGCCATCAACCAAACCTTTGGCTTCTTTCAAGCCGAGGCCAGTGACTGTACGAACAACCTTGATGACGTTGACTTTCTTCTCGCCAGCGGCGGTCAGAATCACGTCAAACTCAGTCTGCTCTTCTGCAGCACCTCCAGCTTCACCACCCGCGGCGGCGGGGGCGGCAGCAACGGCTGCAGCAGCGGTTACACCAAACTTTTCTTCCATAGCTTCGATGAGCTCAACGATTTCCATCACACTCATGTCAGCGATTGCACTTAAAATGTCGTCTTTGGACAAAGCCATGACTCCAATCTCCTGTTCTAGCTGATTAATTTCACCCGCGGTGGCTTACGCCGCCGCTTCTTTTTGATCGCGAACTGCAGCCAGTGTGCGAACCAATTTTCCAGGTACTTCGTTCATTGTCTGAACCAGCTTGGTGACCGGCGCTTGCATCACACTCATCAACATTGAGAGTGCTTGATCGCGCGTCGGCAACTTAGCCAATACATCCAATTGCTCCGCACCCAGCATCTGACCGCTCACCGCCAGTGCCTTGACTTCAAATTCTTCGTTTTCTTTCGCGAAGTCTTTGAATAATCGTGCTGCCGCGCCCGGATCTTCCATAGAAAAACCGAACAGTGAAGGGCCAACCAAGGTGTCATTGACACACTCGTATTCAGTCCCCTCTAAAGCGCGCTTGGCCAGCGTGTTCCGCACGACGCGGAGTGTCACCTGGTTCTCGCGCGCCTCTTGGCGCAACGTTGTCATACCCTCTACCGGAACACCGCGCGCATCGGCGATGACCAGAGACAGTGCACTGGTGGCTGTCTCGTTAACTTCAGCGACGATCGCTTTCTTGTCTTCGAGTCCTATTGCCACTGGAATTACTCCTGGGTTGCTTATTGGAACAACCATCGCTCGTGATGCCACGAGTTATGCTTGCCAGTTACTTGGTGAACATATCCACCATCTACGTAGGCTTTGTGCCTCTCTACCAAACGCTCATAAACGCTTGAGAGGCGCCGCAATTAAACTTGCACCTATCGCCCACCGAACTTCTTCCTCGCATGGGGTTGCCAAGTGCAGGCACCTACGGTCTTTGATGGCCTTCCGTCATCAGCAGGGGCTTAACGCCCAGAACCTCGTCCAAAAGACCTCAAATTCGCCGGCGCAAACCTGTAGGCTGTTGCCGGCTACACGACCCCGTCCTTGGGACGCTTTGAGGAACCGCCCCTCGTGAGGGCCGCTCATTCAATTCAACAAATATTTCAACGAGTCAATCAGCCCGCTGAGCATATAAAAAACTAAGACTCCAACGACGCCTGGTCGATGGTGACACCTGGCCCCATCGTGGTACTCAAGCTAATTTTCTTCATGTACACGCCTTTGGAGGCCGCTGGTTTGCCCTTTCTCAGATCGGCCAACACAGCTTCGAGATTGCCCTTGATAGCGGAGGGCTCAAAATTAATTTTGCCAATGCCGCCGTGCACAATGCCGTTTTTGTCAGTGCGGTAACGCACCTGTCCGGCTTTCGCATTGTTGACTGCTGTTTCGACATCGGGGGTTACGGTACCCGTCTTTGGGTTCGGCATTAGGCCGCGCGGGCCGAGCACTTGGCCCAACTGACCGACGACGCGCATGGCATCTGGAGAAGCGATGACGACATCAAAATCCATCATGCCGCCTTTGATTTCCTCGGCCAGTTCATCCATGCCAACAAAGTCAGCGCCTGCTGCTTTCGCCTTCTCTGCCGCTTCGCCTTGAGTAAAAACGGCGACGCGTACATCGGAGCCAGTACCGTGAGGCAGCGTTGTCGCCCCCCGAACCGCCTGATCAGATTTCTTGGAGTCGATGCCCAAGTTCACAGCAACTTCCACTGTCTCGTTAAACTTTGCCGTCGCCAGCTCTTTCAGCATGCCAATGGCTTCGTCTAACGGATACGCTTTTTGCGGATCCACTTTCTCTTTGAAGGCACGAGCGCGTTTCGATAACTTTGCCATCTCAGTTCACTCCCTCTACTTCAATGCCGGCAGACCGGGCGCTGCCAGCGATGGTGCGCACTGCCGCATCCATGTCCGCTGCAGTGAGATCGGGCCACTTCTGAGTCGCAATATCTTCTAACTGTGCACGGTTAACTTTCCCAACCTTTTCTGTGTTCGGCGTGCCCGAGCCCTTTTTGACCTTCGCCGCCTTTTGCAATAACACTGAGGCCGGTGGTGTTTTCTTAATGAAGGTAAACGAGCGGTCGTTATAGACCGTAATAACCACAGGAATCGGCAGACCGGGCTCGGTGCCCTGTGTTTCGGCGTTAAACGCCTTGCAAAATTCCATGATATTGACGCCGTGCTGACCCAAAGCAGGACCTACCGGCGGGCTCGGATTCGCCTGACCAGCAGGCACTTGCAGCTTGATATAAGCTTCGACTTTCTTAGCCATGTCTCTTCTCCCGGGTGCAAGCGCCGTTTTCGCCGCAGTGGGCTACTCAGGCTCCCCATTAGTTTTGTAAGGGACCAAATTAGGACAGACCTAAGGTCTGTCCCTGGTCACCGGGTCACACATCAGGCCTTCTCGACCTGACCAAATTCGAGCTCCACTGGTGTGGAACGCCCAAATATCAGTACCGCTACATTCAGGCGGCTCTTTTCGTAGTTCACCTCTTCCACAACGCCGTTGAAGTCGTTGAAAGGGCCATCGACCACCCGCACCATCTCGCCGGGCTCAAACAGTGTCTTCGGTTTCGGCGCTTCTACTCCGTCTTCGACACGCTGCAAAATGGCGGCAGCTTCTTTATCGGTAATCGGTGCTGGCGCTTCCGCCTTGCCGCCGATAAACCCCAATACACGCGGTGTTTCCTTTACCAAATGCCAAGTATCGTCATCCAATTCCATCTGCACTAGCACGTAACCGGGGAAGAACTTTCGTTCGCTGCGACGCTTTTGTCCGCCGCGCATCTCTACCACTTCTTCGGTAGGCACCAGCACATCACCAAAACGATCTTGCATGCTGTGCAGCTCAACGCGCTCCTTCAGGGCCGCGGCAACTTTCTTTTCGTACCCGGAGTATGCGTGAACCACGTACCAGCGCATTGCCATCGGCCTAACCTTCTGTTGTGTTCGAGTGTGCTAACACCAATTTCTATGGCTAACTTCTATACCTTCGTTTATACCTAGGTTTTTACCCAGTTTTTAACTACGTCCTGAGCTCTAGGTAATCGCGAGTGACACCAGCCAGCCGAGCAGGGAATCCAACCCCCATAACAGCAGAGCGACGACCACCACAAAGGCGACAACGATCATGGTGGTTTGTATCGTCTCCTGACGCGTAGGCCAGACCACCTTACGTATTTCAGTCCGCGAGCCCTTTACCAGGGACCAAAACGCCTCACCCTTCGCGGTTTGCAGCGCCACAAGTGCTGCCACTATCGCCAGGGCGACAATGCCCAGTACTCGATAGAGCAAAGATTGGTCGGCGTAATAGCTGTTGCCGACGACGGCAACTGCCACCAGGGCGACAACCACTAACCACTTAAATGCGTCAAAGCGGCTGGTTGTTGTTTCCGAACTCATTCAATTCTTCCCGTTGCAGCTTGGTATGGTGTGACCTTTGTTGGAGAAAGACCTTAGGTCTGTCCCCATCTCGCTTAATTCAGCCGCTTTCGAACCGTACTTGAACCACCTGCCATTTAATGGCAGGCCAGGAGGGAATCGAACCCCCAACCTGCGGTTTTGGAGACCGCTGCTCTGCCAATTGAGCTACTGGCCTAACTCGCTTGTGTTTCTAGGGACAGACCCTAGGTCTGTCCCTGTGTCGGGGGTCTGTCCCTGTGTCCCTTACTCGATGATCTTCGCAACCACGCCAGCGCCGACCGTGCGGCCACCTTCGCGGATCGCAAATCGCAAACCCTCTTCCATCGCAATCGGTGCAATCAACGTCGCCACCATCTGCACGTTGTCCCCCGGCATCACCATCTCAACCCCATCAGGCAACTCACACGCGCCAGTCACATCCGTCGTACGGAAGTAAAACTGGGGACGATAACCCTTAAAAAACGGCGTATGACGTCCACCCTCTTCCTTCGACAACACGTAAACTTCCGCCTCAAACTTGGTGTGCGGGTTCACACTGCCAGGCACCGACAACACCTGACCTCGCTCCACTTCATCGCGCTTGGTACCGCGCAACAACACCCCCACGTTCTCTCCCGCTCGACCCTCATCCAACAACTTGCGGAACATCTCAACACCCGTACACGTGGTCGTCTGGGTCTCCTTAATACCCACAATCTCTATCTCGTCGCCCACCTTCACAATCCCACGCTCCACTCGACCGGTCACCACCGTGCCACGACCGGAAATCGAGAACACATCCTCAACCGGCATCAAAAAGGGCTGATCTATGGCGCGCTCAGGCTCGGGAATGTAGCTATCTAGCGTCTCCACCAGCGTCTTCACCGCTGTGGTACCCAGCTCGTTGTCGTCCTTGCCCTCCAAGGCCATCAACGCAGAACCACAGATGATCGGCGTGTCGTCACCGGGAAAATCGTACTGGTCCAGCAACTCGCGCAGCTCCATCTCCACCAGCTCGCGCATCTCTTCGTATTCGTCAGAATCCGCCCCGCCGCAGTCCTCCGCCAGCAAATCTGCCTTGTTCATAAAGACCACAATGTAGGGCACACCCACCTGGCGAGAGAGCAAAATGTGCTCGCGGGTTTGTGGCATCGGACCGTCAGTGGCACCACACACCAAAATCGCTCCGTCCATCTGCGCAGCACCAGTGATCATGTTCTTCACGTAATCCGCGTGACCAGGGCAATCCACGTGCGCGTAATGACGCTCCGGCGAATCGTATTCCACGTGCGAAGTCGCAATCGTAATACCGCGCTCCTTCTCCTCCGGCGCATTATCAATCCCGTCAAAGGCTACCGCTTCGCCTCCCCACACTTCCGCACACACGCGCGTCAACGCCGCTGTCAGCGTCGTCTTACCGTGGTCAACGTGACCAATCGTACCAACATTCACATGCGGTTTCGTGCGCTCAAAGGTTTCTTTTGACATGCTGCTTGTCTCCTATAAACGGCGGAAGCGAGCCCTGGGGCTGTACCGTCCTTAAATGCCTAACTGCTACTGGAACTAATAATTAACGAGTTACCCTTCTGTGCCTTCTAAAACTATAAATCGCTAACAACGACCTTTCACCGCGCCTCGAACTAACCGGGCGAATTACACAAGATGGAGCTCATAACCGGACTTGAACCGGTGACCTCTTCCTTACCAAGGAAGTGCTCTACCGACTGAGCTATATGAGCGCATCCTTCCCAACGTTTGGCCTGCTACCCATTTGCCTGCAATCGACAACCCGGCATCTGGCCCATATTTGGAGCGGGTAGCGGGAATCGAACCCGCATATTCAGCTTGGAAGGCTGACGTTCTACCACTGAACTATACCCGCTACACAAACTACTCAATGCCATAAAAAATGGTTTGAGGGCAGTGGGTTATCGGTGTTGTGCCACCGGCTCAACAACGCTACTTATACCGGTGCCCCTGCGGCAGAAATGCTCAAATGCCTTGTACAAGCGCTTCTTTCTAGCTACGTCAACAAAACGAGGCCTCGATTAAGGCCAAATCTGTCGTTCGAATCCACCCGATATGGGCTGCTTTACCCACACCACGATCGATGAAAAATGCTCAACTCATGGTGGAGGGGGGTGGATTCGAACCACCGAAGCTCACGCGTCAGATTTACAGTCTGATCCCTTTGGCCACTCGGGAACCCCTCCGAAAGGCGGCATATTGTCCTGATGGCATCAGGCATTGTCAACCGCATAACCCAATAATATTATCGACTTACACAGCCTAGCGGGCTGCTCTATTTAATTCATTTGTTCTCGAAACGGGTAGAATTGAGGCGAGGATATTTCGAACTGAATCTGGGAGGTAATTCGAGAAAGATTTCGCGAAATGCGTCCAGCAGAGACTGATTGTCTCCAGTCTGTCAAGTTAGGCGCAGGTTCAGAGTTATCGGCCCTCGGAATTCAGTGTTACCTATATGCCCGGAACGGACACCAAGTAAATGGAGCTGGCGAGAGGAGTCGAACCCCCGACCGGCTGATTACAAATCAGCTGCTCTACCAACTGAGCTACGCCAGCGTCATCGAATGGGGAGAGCGAGACTCGCCCCCATCTGAGCGGGGGCAATTCTAGTCAAAGCCGGATAGGGATGCAATGCGGCAGGGCCCGCGGATGTGTGGCACATCTACTAGTGTCAGAGCGAATGGGTAGCCCGCTGCCCCTGAAACCTAAATTAAGTGCTGGTCTTGACGCGGCGTCCACCGGCCAACAATAAAGTCATTCCGAACAACCACAAGGTTGATGGGATAGGCACAGCGGTTGATTCATGCCCAAAAAGCTGGAAACCCAGCTCGCCGAGTGCCAGCGTTGGAGTGGTATCGGCGTTTTGAACATAATGGCCGGTATTCGCCACCTTAGCCCAGGCAAAACTCGAGGGTTCAGACGAGTCATTCTGTACTGCAAACCAATACCTTGTGTCGGCCAATAAAGTGAGCGGAGTTATTTCTGCTGCGTAAGAACGGATCGGCAGCAGACCACCAAATGTTGAACCAGATAGCGTTGAAGCGACGCTACCCAATACCTGGTCAAAAATAACATCACCGGTAACACCGCCACTATCGGCAAAAAAGGTTACCCGAAAAAACCCCTCTCCCCCAAGAAAATCTAGGCCCCACCAGCGCAAGCCAGTAATAGTGGTACTTGCAGCAGATAACTGAAAGTCATCCGCTGCCAACGTCGGGCGAAGGAAAATTAGGGCCTCGTTGGCATCGCTGGGAACTGCGCTTGTAATAACAGCGGGTAGCGCTGCGTTATCGTAAATTATGGGATCACCGAAACTGCTAGAGCTGGCGACCAATAAAGCAATTGCGAACAAGAACCTTTGAAACATCGAGATCTTTCCTTGGTTATTTTCTGAGCCAAATACGAGAGCTGCGCACAAACAACTCGAAAGCGGCCGATCTGGTGTCTGGAAGTATCATGCAATATTTGTGCCACCAATTTAAATTCAACCACTTAGCACCGCGGTATTCAGGAGGACATGCGCCAGCGTAAAGTAGACTGACGACTCCAAGACAACCGGCTACCGTCCTTCGGGAAGAACCATTTAGCCTTTTATCGCGATCCGCGTGATTTAAGTAGTTAGGCGTTCGATCTCCAGACCAACCACTTACGCGCGCGATTGCGCCATTAGCTGTAACCCCTCCATCACCAGGTCGGGAACCCAGGTACCGCCTTGGCCCACCCATTCCATTACCTGCTCTGCGCCACCACCACAGTAATAGAGTGGCAAAGAAGGTACACCGACATGCTGTAAGGCCATTGTCACAGCACCCGCTTGAGCTAATGCCACCCCGTGGCGTACCGCTTCAGCGGTTGACGTACCGGGCTCTAAGTCGTAGCCCACTTCCTCGTCAAAGCGCACTCGATCTGTATCCATCAACAGTGCTCGCTCCATTAACGTGGGCCCGGGAATGATATAGCCTCCGCTGTGTTTCCCATCGGGCTGTACAAAGTCGATAGTGAGAGCGGAGCCCACATCGATCAAACAGAACTGACCGCCCTCGCGTTCCCAAACAGCGAGCATGGCAAGCCAGCGGTCAACGCCCATACGAGATGGATCCTCATAACTGTTTACCAGTGCACCGCTGCGGGCGGGTGTGCGAGCGAACCAGGGCTCGATATCCCAACGGTCGCGCAGTAAGACCTGCAGTTGTCGTTCCGACTGCGCTGATGCAACACAGGCAACCCAAATATGGTCTAGGTTATCGGCGCTCGTAAGCAGAGCGTCGCGAGATGCCGAGTCGCTTTCGCAATACTTACCCTGACGCAGCACGCTTGCACCTTCACGCAGTTGCCATTTGGCACTACTATTGCCCACGTCGAGCAACAGTGTGCGCTGCACGCCGCTCACGATGTCGCCCGCAACGAGATTTCCCCACCATAGATGCTGCGTACACCGCTAGTCGTCGCCAACTGCAAGGCACCGTGGTGGTCGACGCCCTGAGCAGTGCCTGCAAATTCCCTCTCACCAGTGTTTAACACGACAGCACGTCCAGCAAAGGCATCCAAGCTCTGCCAGACTTCATGCCAGGGGGCAAACCCCCTTGTTTCGAATTGTGCCAACAGCGGCAAAAGCTCAGATAACAGCGCCGCGAGCAAGCGGTTGCGACTGGGCCGCGGTTCACCGCAAATCCGCCTCACATCCGTCCAGCTCTGATCGATTTGCGCACCCGCAGTCGATGGCATCGCGACGTTCAGACCAACTCCCACCACCACCTGACACGGACCGGCGGCATCGCCTGTCATCTCAATCAAGACACCACCCAATTTCGCACCGGCATACAATACATCGTTGGGCCACTTTAACGTGGCACCTGGCACACCGCAGCCTTCCAACGCCCGCGCGACGGCCACCCCGACAGCCAAACTCAGGCCTTCCAATGCCGCGGCGCCCTGCTGAAATTCCCACAGGGCCGACACATAGAGATTGGCCGCAAAGGGGCTCACCCACTGGCGACCGCGTCGACCACGGCCAGCCGTTTGCTGTTCCGCGGTGCAAACAACACCCGAGCGCACACCCGTTTCCGCGCGCCGCAATAGCTCGGCATTGGTGGAATCGATGCGCGGCAGAATGAGCAGCTCTTGCATGAGGTCGCGCGCTTCGGGCGGCAGATTGGCAGTGATGGTCTCTATACAGAGCAAATCTAAGCCACTGGGGATGCGATAGCCCTTACCGCGCACAGATTCCACTTCGAGCCCAGATTCCTGGGTGAGGCGCTTCATCTGCTTCCACACCGCCGTGCGACTAACGCCCATAACACTCGCCAGGTCTTCTCCCGAGTGGAATGCGCCGTCGGCCAGCGTAGACAGGAGTATGGATTCGGACATACAAGGGCTGTGTTAGGGGATGCAGGAGCAAAGATAATAGCAAAATACCCGCGCCACCCAAGGGGCCAACGCCCGCAGGACCCTGCGGCGCAGGCAGTACTCGCCTCTGTCATAACGCAATGGGAGGGGGAAGGCATGGGGTAGTGACACTCCGTGTGTATTGATCGAGACCCGGAGTCAGGTGGAAAAAAAGAATAAATTGACGTTTACGTTAACGGAAATTTATGCCACACTGAAAACCCCAGGCGAGACGAGCCCCACGCCATGACCCAGGCAGAGCCTTGCTACAGCATTCGCGAGTTGGCGGCCGAGTTCGGCATTACCACGCGTAGCATTCGTTTCTACGAAGAGAAAGGCCTAGTGGCTCCGCGCCGAGAGGGCCAGAAGCGTTTATACAGCGCGGCAGATCGGGTGCGCATCCAACTCATCCTGCGCGGCAAGCGCATTGGCATGACCCTGGCCGAGAGCGCCGAAATCATCGACATGTACGACCCCGAACAGAGCAATCGAGGGCAGCTGAAGAAGTTGCTCTGCAAGGTGCGTGAACGGCGCGAAAGGCTGCAACAACAACAGCGCGACATCGAGGAACTTCTGAAAAATCTCGACGAAGTCGAAGCGCTGTGTAATAACGCATTGGCCAACGGAGCACCTGTCTAATGGCGCTCCGTGTTCATTTGACAACACACATAAATTACTAGGGAAAAACGGAAATCTGCCATGAACGCTGCCTACCCCACTCTCAATTTTGGCCTGGGCGAAGAGATCGACATGCTCAGGGACGCCGTACACCAAATGTGCCAAAAGGAAATTACCCCGCGAGCCGCGCAGATTGATCGCGATAACGCGTTTCCCAATGACCTGTGGCGTACCTTTGGTGACATGGGCTTGTTGGGAATCACCGTGGAGGAAGCATACGGCGGTACCGGCTTGGGATACCTCGCTCATTCAGTGGTGATGGAGGAAATCAGCCGCGCATCCGCGTCGGTCGGTTTGTCCTACGGCGCCATGTCAAATTTGTGCCTCAACCAACTGCGCAAACACGGTAGCGAAGCACAGAAACTACAATACCTACCAAAGCTGTGCAGCGGCGAACATATCGGCGCGTTGGCTATGTCAGAGGCAGGCGCGGGGTCGGACGTCGTCAGCATGGGTTTACAGGCGCGACGTGAGGGCGATGAGTACCTGTTGAACGGCACAAAGATGTGGATCACCAACGGACCAGATGCCAACATCTACATCATCTACGCAAAAACGGATGCTGCGGCAGGGTCGCGCGGAATTACCGCTTTTATTGTCGAGCGCGATCTACCGGGTTTTTCCCGCTCACCCAAACTCGATAAGCTCGGAATGCGCGGCTCCAATACCTGCGAGCTCGTATTTGAAGATTGCCGCGTCCCGGCGGAGAACGTACTGCGCCAAGAAGGTGAAGGCGTAAGAATTTTGATGTCGGGCCTCGACTACGAACGCACGGTTCTTTCCGGCGGCCCCGTAGGCATCATGCAAGCCTGCGTCGATGAAGTACTACCCTATCTGCACGATCGCAAGCAATTCGGGAAAAGCATCGGCGAGTTCCAATTGATGCAGGGCAAACTGGCGGATATGTATGCAGATCTCAATGCCAGCCGCGCCTATCTCTACGCCGTCGCCTCCGCCTGTGATCGCGGCGAGGAAACGCGCCAGGACTGCGCAGCCGTCATTTTGTACACCGCAGAGAAAGCCACGCAGATGGCACTGCAAGCCATTCAGGCCCTCGGTGGTTTCGGTTACACCAATGAGGCCAACACCGGGCGATTCTTGCGCGACGCGAAACTGTATGAGATCGGCGCGGGCACCTCAGAAATTCGGCGCATGCTGATTGGCCGCGAACTGTTCAACGCCACCGCCTAGGAGTGAGCTCATGGCCGTATTAAGCACTCGACTGAACACCAAAGCTGCCGATTTCGCGCAAAACCGAGCGGCGATGCAGGTGCAGGTGGATGACTTGCAAGCGCAGGTTGCGACGGTATTGCGAGGCGGGGGTGAGAAAGCGCGGGAGCGGCACACTTCCCGCGGCAAGCTCCTGCCCCGCGAGCGACTCGATGCCCTGCTCGACCCAGGCTCGCCTTTTTTAGAATTGTCACAACTGGCTGCGCACAACGTCTACGAGGATGCTGTGCCTGGCGCCGGTATCATTACTGGCATCGGTCGTGTCGCGGGTCGCGAGTGCATGATTTTTGTCAACGATGCCACAGTGAAAGGCGGAACCTATTACCCGCTCACCGTCAAAAAACAGGGCCGCGCACAAACTATCGCTCAGGAAAACCACTTACCCTGTCTCTATTTAGTCGATTCCGGGGGCGCATTTTTGCCACTGCAAGACGAAGTGTTCCCGGACAGAGAACACTTCGGTCACGCCTTTTATAATCAGGCGCGTATGTCGGCACTGGGCATTCCACAAATTGCCGCCGTGCTCGGCTCGTGCACAGCGGGTGGTGCCTACCTACCCGCCATGGCCGATGAATCCATTATCGTAAAAAACCAGGGCACTATTTTTCTCGGGGGTCCGCCCCTGGTCAAAGCAGCCACCGGAGAAATCGTCAGTGCAGAAGAACTCGGGGGCGCCGATGTGCACTGCCGCACCTCCGGTGTAACGGACCACTACGCCAACAACGATCGGCACGCGTTGCAACTCATGCGGCGCGCGGTAACACGACTGAATACAGTCAAGCAGCCCTCATTGGATATCGCGCAACCCAAGCCACCGCTCTACCCCACTGAGGATATCTATGGCGTCATTCCCCACGACGTAAAGCAGCCCTACGATGTGCGCGAGGTGATTGCGCGCCTGGTAGACGGTTCTGAATTCGACGAGTTCAAAGCGCTGTTTGGAGAAACTCTAGTCTGCGGCTTTGCACGTTTACACGGCTATCCGGTGGGTATCGTCGCGAACAATGGCATTTTGTTTAGTGAATCCGCCGTGAAAGGCGCACACTTCGTCAGCCTGTGTGCACAGCGCAATATTCCACTGGTGTTTTTGCAGAACATCACTGGGTTCATGGTCGGCCAACAGTATGAAGCCGGTGGTATCGCACGGCACGGCGCAAAGATGGTACACGCGGTGGCTTGTGCCGACGTCCCGAAATTTACCGTCATCATCGGAGGTTCTTTCGGCGCGGGAAACTACGCGATGTGCGGCCGCGCCTACGAGCCACGCTTTCTGTTCATGTGGCCGAACGCGCGCATCTCGGTGATGGGCGGTGAGCAGGCGGCAGGTGTTCTGGCAACGGTAAAACAAGATCAGCTGGCACGCGCGGGCGAAGCGATGTCCGCCACTGAAGAAGCGGCGTTTAAACAACCGATCATCGATGGCTACGAACATCAGGGCCACCCTTACTATGCCTCGGCACGCTTGTGGGATGACGGCGTAATTGATCCTGCGGATACGCGTCGCGTGCTTGCCCTATGTTTGTCCGCGACGATGAACGCCCCGGTGAAGGAAAGTTCATTTGGGGTTTTTCGGATGTAGATGGGCTGCTCTTGATTTTGTGGTGGATGGTAATCGTTGGGTTACAAGCTGTGGTTACTCAGAGCACTTAGCGAGTCCGGCGCTCGGCGGGCCCGGTGTGGGAGTGTAGGACCGTGCGAGGCCATGGACGGCCGAGCTCGAGCGCACATGGATGTGCTCGTAGCGTGTCCTACACTCCCACACCGGGCCCGCCGAGCGCCTCATTGGATGAAGTGAGTTCTAAAAGAAGCTCTAGGCTAAGTATTTAGGGGAGGTGCGCGAAATCTAGAGGGCTAAGTCTGAGATTACGGAGCAAGATTGGTGAAACAAAAGTACATTGCAGCCGCCCTGCAACCTCCTCACCAAAAAGGCCAGTGCTGCCCCGGGGGCGCTCCGGGACCGTGCGAGGCCATGGACGGCCGAGCTCGAGCGCACACGGATGTGCTCGTAGCGTGTCCCGAAGCGCCCCCGGGGCAGCACTGGCCGACAATGAAAAAAAAGAAGCTCTCAAACTAAAGAACTAAAGAACTAAAGAACTAAAGAACTAAAGAACTAAAGAACTAAATGATGCAATCCAGCACAACAAAGCATAGCAACGACGGAGTAGCGTCAATGTTTCAGCGAATTTTGATCGCCAACCGCGGGGAAATAGCGTGTCGTATTGCGCTGACAGCACAGCGCCTGGGTATCACCACGATCGCTGTATATTCAGATCCGGATAAGTATGCCAGACACGTAGCAATGGCGGACCAAGCAATTCACATCGGCCCGGCACCGGCGCGTGAGTCTTACCTCAGAACTGAAAAAATTCTCAATGCGGCCGCGAGTTGTGGTGCACAGGCCATCCATCCAGGTTACGGTTTTTTATCCGAGAACGCTGAATTTGCGCAGGCCTGCGCTGATCGCGGTATTACATTTATTGGCCCCAGTCCGCAAGCCATCGCCGCTATGGGAAGCAAATCTGCCGCCAAGCGCATTATGGAGGCCGCGAATGTACCCCTGGTGCCGGGGTATCACGGCGACGATCAAAGTCCTGCAGTCTTACGCGATGCAGCCAATAGCATGGGCTACCCGGTACTGCTGAAAGCCACCGCCGGCGGCGGTGGTAAAGGGATGCGCCAGGTCTGGTCGGAAGCGGAGTTTGACGACGCGCTCGCCGCCGCGCGCCGTGAAGCTAGCGCCAGTTTCGGCGACGACACAATGTTGGTGGAAAAGTACTTAACGAAGCCACGACACTTGGAAATTCAGGTGTTTTTCGATGAGCATGGCAATAGCGTTTACCTCGCCGAGCGCGATTGTTCAGTGCAACGTCGGCACCAAAAAGTGATTGAAGAGGCGCCGGCTCCAGGCATAAATAGCAACTTGCGCAGCGCCATGGGCGAGGCCGCGTTACAAGCAGGGCGCGCTATTAACTATGTCGGCGCTGGCACCGTCGAGTTTTTGTTGGATGAAGACGGCAGTTTCTTCTTCATGGAAATGAACACGCGCCTGCAGGTGGAACACCCCGTCACGGAGATGATCACCGGGCAAGACTTAGTGGAGTGGCAGCTGCGCGTTGCCAGTGGAGGCCCCCTGCCATTACAACAAGACGACATTTTAATAGACGGCCATGCCTTTGAGGCCCGTATCTACGCTGAGGACACCGATCAGGACTTTCTTCCCGCTACCGGTACGCTGGAATTTTTACGCGTGCCTGCGCAGTCCGAACATGTACGCGTCGATACCGGCGTGCGCGAGGGGGATGAAATCAGTGTGTACTACGACCCAATGATTGCAAAACTCATCGTGTGGGGCGAGACTCGCGAGCTATCGCTCCGGCGTTTGACGCAAGCACTGCGCGAGTATTGCATCGCCGGCACCGTCACCAATATTGAATTTCTGCACCGCCTCGCCAGCCATCCCGCATTCCAACAAGCGGAGTTAGACACCAGCTTTATCGACAAACACCGCCAATCTCTATTTGCTCCTTCCGAAAACGCGGCTGTCAACCCAGACCATTTAGCCGTCTTTGCTCTGATATTGCACCGACAGCAACCGCTGCCGACACAGCAGTGCAGCGATCCATTTAGCCCCTGGCAGGAGAACTCGGCCTGGCGCATGAATGCACCGGCACGCTGGCAATTGAACCTGGCATTGGCAGAACGCGAGGTAACAGCGAACGTTACCCAAACTCAGGATGGGTACTCCATCGACATTGCCGGAACCTGTGTCAATCTCAGCGGCACACTCGAGGGTGACACACTGCACTGGCTGCAAGATGGCCACGAACAATCCGCGACCTTCGCCGTCACCTCCAAGGGGATGACGCTATTTCTCCCAGAGGACAATCTGCACTTTAATGAACAACTGCCCGATACGGGCGAGGCACTGGATAAAAATGCAGGCGGTTTACAAGCGCCGATGAACGGCACTATCGTCACACTACTGGTGGAGCCCGGCACACGTGTAGAGGCCGGTGCTGCGTTGTTGGTCATGGAGGCGATGAAAATGGAGCATACGATTTCCGCACCCGGCGCAGGCACGGTAGAGGCGTTTCATTTTCAACCAGGCGAACTAGTAGACGGTGGCGCGACCCTGGTCGCCTTTTCCACCGAAGAGGATATGTAGAGGATGTCACTACCGCAGGCTGTACAAATCGTGGAAGTGGGGCCCAGAGATGGCCTGCAAAACGAAAAGCGTAACGTCGATCTGGCGATCAAGGTGCAGCTCGTTGATGACCTTTCCTCTGCGGGGGTTAGCTACATAGAAACCGGCAGTTTCGTGAACCCCAAGTGGGTCCCACAGATGGCGGATAGCGAAGCTGTGTTCGAAAAAATTCACCGCGCGCCCAGCGTGCGCTATGCCGCACTGACGCCCAACGTGCAGGGCTTAGAGCGCGCCGTTGCCGCAGGTGCCGACGAAGTCGCTATTTTTGCCGTCGCCTCCGAAACCTTCTCACAAAAAAATATTAACTGCAGTGTCGCGGAAAGCTTGGCGCGTTTTAGCGACGTCATGCAAGAAGCAAACGCAGCAAACCTACCGGTGCGCGGTTATATATCCTGCGTCTTGGGTTGCCCCTACGAAGGAGCAATCAAACCAGAGGCAGTCGCCGGCTTAACACAAGAGCTGTTGCAGATGGGCTGTTATGAAGTGGCCCTCGCCGACACCATCGGGATCGGCAGTGCCGGTGACATGCTGCGTTTACTCGACGCAGTGCAAAAAGGATCTTCCGCGAAGCAGCTCGCCGTGCACTGCCACGACACCTATGGCCAAGCATTGAGCAATATTCTCGTCGCCTTGCAGCGTGGCATTGCGACAGTCGACGCCGCAGTGGCAGGCTTGGGTGGCTGCCCTTTCGCACCTGGCGCATCGGGAAACGTCGCCACTGAAAACGTAGTCTACATGCTTAAGGGCTTGGGGATTGAGACGGGTATCAACCTAGATAAACTCATTGCCGCCGGCCTGCGTATTTCCGCTGCACTGGGGCGCCAAACCGCCTCAAGTGTAGCGCTGGCACATTCTCGCCGCTGACTACAAATCCTGCCGATTGCACCGTGAATCAAAATGTTGCCTAACCTACCCACTACGAAGCCGAAGGCGCTGTCGCCATTCTTTGTTTTCCTGCGCGGTCTCGCGGCGATCATGATGAGCGCATCTGGCGTTGCGCACGTCGGCGCACTGTGGTTTCGAGAGCTAAGCCACACGGCCGTGCAGGACGCTCTGTTGGGTACAACCTATTTGATCATCGGGATAGGCTTGTTCGGTCAATCGCGCTTTTCGTTGGTGATGGCTGTTGTGATTCCTGCAGTATTTTTATGGTTCGCACTGTATCCAGCTTTCTTACTCGATTCACTTTTGCAATTGCGCTTGGCAGTTCACGGTTTGATCGCACTGTTCTGTCTTGTCGTGCTGTGGCAGGTGCGCAACAACCCCAGCGTGTGAGTCCTTTTAATGTGCCGCAACCGTTGGTGACGGCTCTCGCTGATGCATGAGGAAGCTCAAGGCCACAGTGTTCACCACCAAGTAGAGCAGTGACAAAGCCAACACGAATGCACCCGCACCCAGTATGCCAGCGATAAAGAACAAGACTACTGCGTAGCCCAAACGCCACAACTCCCACTTAACGAGTACCTGATGTGGCTTTGCCTCTAACCACAGAGCGGTAGTCACCATAGTGCCCAGTAATAACACCCAAAGACCCAGGCCTTGGATGTACGTCAATTGCGCTCCCATCATAAACTGCAATAACACGATAACCGCGACCAATTGAAAAAAGCCGTACACAGAAACCCATGGGGGCACCTTGGGATCGTAGCGCTCAAAGTGCTCGAGATCCGTTTTTTCGCGTGGAAAGCGTGCAGCGACATCGGCTGGCCGCCAACCCGTGCGCCCCACCCACACGTGCAACTTGTCTTGCCAGCGCGCGGTATGCCAGCTGTCTTGAACCATATCCACATAGATGTGGGTGAGCGCTTTGACTGGGTTCCAACTATTAATGGCACCGCGAATACCGAATACTACGGGTTCTTCGTCCAACTCTTCCTGAAAGGTGCCAAACAGGCGATCCCAGAGGATGAAGATGCCCCCGTAGTTGCGATCCATGTAACGATCATTTTGGGCGTGGTGTACGCGGTGATTGGAAGGAGTGACAAATATCCATTCAAACCAACCCAGTTTTGATATGTGCTTGGTGTGCACCCAAAACTGGTAGATGAGATTTAACGAACCGACGGTGATAAAAACTTCCGCAGGGATGCCGATAACAAACATCGGGATGTAGAAAATCCAGCCGAGCAAAAACCCTGTGCTGGTTTGGCGCAGGGCCGTGGTAAGGTTGTAATCCTCACTTTGGTGATGCGCCACATGGGCAGCCCAGAGAATGGTGCGCTCGTGGCCCATGCGGTGCAGCCAATAGTAACAAAAATCATACAGCACCATTGCCAACACCCAGGTGAACCAGTGGCTGGCATCCATCAATGGCAGAGAAAAGTACTGCGTGATGAGGTAGTAAACGTAGCCGCCTACGCCGAGCGTGACAAAGCGCCGCGCCTGGTTCAACACCCCCAGGAACAAACTGCTGGCGCTGTCATTGAGGCGGTAGGTATTGCGCTGCACTAGGACGCCATAGCCGAGCTCTAGCAGAATGGCTAAGACGAAGAACGGCGTGGCGTAGAGAACATAATCCATCGCGCTGGCAACTTACTGCATACTCTCGATAAACTCGTCGGAACTGGCGATAGCCCTGCGCATTTCTTCAATCAACGCCTGGATATCGTCTTCGATTTCGCCAAACTCAACTTTCAGCGAAGCTACTGCTCGCGCGTTTAAATTGTGTTTAAGATACATCACGTTATCTTTCAGGGCGATCAATACGGGCGCCATTTTTGACTCCGAACGACGCAGCGCTTTGATCATGCCATCGTAGCGGCGCTCGGTTTCGCGCAGCTTCGCTTGGCTATCTGCTTTCAGACGCGCACTGCTGTATTCTTCAATTTCCGCCTGCCACTCTTTAAACAACGCCGCAGCGACATGGTCTACATCATCGATACGTTCGGTGACATTGGCTGCGGCCTCCACTGCGTCTTCGTATTCCGCCGCCATGCCATCGTAGGTCTTTTCCAGGTCACCGCCATCGAAATTGGTCAGCTGGCCCAATTGCTCCAGGGCGGATTGAAATTCTTCCTCAGCCTCTTGCTGCGCGTCGCGGGATTCCTCCACCCGATTCACTAAAATATCGCGCTTGTGGTACCCAAATTGCTCCGCAGCACCGTAATAGGCAGATTGGCAAGCACCCAACATGAGTGTTGTCGCTAAGATCATCGCTATTCGCATGGTTATTCCTCATGTAATGTAAAAGTTCGCAAAGGAGCGCCGTAGGGACCACAGTTTAATACCATCCAGGCACAAAAACAGCTTTGTGACAGGGTTTAGGCGTTGCGCAGCAAACCCGTTGTCTTACCGGGCTAGATGATTGCCTGGGAAGATGGGGAGAAGCCGGCATACCACCGTGGGAACTGGCGAAAATCGATTGTGCAACATACTGGCTCTGCACAAGCACAGCCTCTACACTAGTTATGAGTCGTCGTGGGCTAACCAGGCTGTGACATCGTTATAACCCGGTAAATGCCAGGTAATCGCTAGAATCCCTAGGTAACAGCCGCGTTATCGCCAGCTTTTCAATAGAGGAGGTCATTGAAGAATGAATATGCAGACTATTGATTCGCCCATCGGGCGATTACAACTCGTTTCCGATGGCCAACACCTAACCGCCATTGAATTTGAAGGCCATCACCGCTCAGCTCCTAATGCCAGCACCGAATCGGACCCGGCGCTCGAAGCCGCAGAGCAGCAATTATCAGAGTATTTCGCCGGTAATCGGCGGACATTTGACCTCCCGTTGCAGGCACCCGGCACACGGTTTCAGGAGGAGGTGTGGCAGGCATTGCAAGCCATTCCTTACGGCGAACTGCGCAGCTATCGCGACATCGCCAAGAAAATCGGACGGGAAAAAGCCGTCCGCGCAGTCGGCGCCGCCAATGGGCGCAACCCTCTGCCTATCGTCGTGCCCTGTCATCGAGTGATTGGCAGCGACGGCAGCCTGACGGGTTTCGCCGCAGGCCTGGAGACAAAGAAGTTCTTATTGAGTTTAGAGGGAGCGGCGATCCCTGTGTGAGGGTCGCCCCGGATGATCGCTCTCTCCGGCCCTATTTAGTGCGAAATTAATCCGCTACAAATCACTCGCAATAGTCTGAATCCATGCGGACTCGTTAATGAAACCCTCGCCCCAGCTAGCCCACTCCTCGCCCAAACCGCGCTTGATTAGGGCTTCGACAGACATACCTTCAGTCACCGCTGCTTTTACCGTGGCGGTGGTTGTCGTGACCATGCGGTGAAACGCTTCTAGATCCACTTTGGAGGCGAGCGAACCGTGGCCGGGTACGATCATGGTGTCGTCATCTACGCGCTGCAAGATGGCTTCCAGATTGGCAATGTACCCCGCTACAGAACCGCCGGAGCTGGTGTCGATAAAGGGAAACCGATCTTTGAAAAATAAATCTCCCATATGTACTACGTTCTGCTGGGTGAAAAACATCACGCTATCGCCATCTGTATGGCCCGCGGGAAAATGTTGCACTTCGATGTCGGTGCCATTGAAATGCAGCGCGAGCGAGTCTGAAAAGGTGACGACGGGTAGTGCTTTCGCCGGGCTCGCGGGCACCTCCCAATCGATGGCCGGTATCATTTGGCCTTTCGCCATACGCTCTCGCACATTGCGTTGCGCCACTACGGTTGCACCGCGCTCGGCCCAGAATAAATTGCCGCCCGCGTGATCACTGTGCCAGTGCGTGTTTAGAATAAAGATGGGCGTCTGATCTGTTTCGGTTAATGCCGCGAGGGCTGTGGCGTACGCAGGTGCCAGATCGGCGTAGTCATCATCCACCAACAACACACCATCACTACCAAACGACACCACGACATTGCCGCCCTTGCCCTGCAGCATATGCAGAGGGCCGCGTAGCGCCAAGGTGGAGACACTCGGAGCAGTCTCCTTGGCAGCGAGGGGTTGGACGAGAGCAACGATTGCTAAACAGGTGGCGATTGCAAATGATAATACTCTTCTCATATGGTTACCTAATGGTTTTTTTGGGGAGGAAAGGCAAAGCAGGATTACGCGTTCAAATCGGGGATCATGTCGTCTTTCAGGCGCTCGATAGCGTCTTTCAGTAGCAATTTTTCTTTCTTCAGCCGCTGCAGCAGTATCTGATTTTGGTAGGGATATGTATAAAGCTCAGCGATTTTGCTATCCAGCGCGCGGTGCTTGGCCTGCAGAGCCAGCAACCGCATGGCAGGTGTCATCGTCTCATTTGCTGCGTCACCGGCGCTCTTTTCACCGTTTTTTGGGGGCTCGGTCATCCAATACTCGGTCGTCCAGTGTTCTCGTGTAACCGGTCGGGAGCCGGCATGTCGTCAACCGGCATGCCATCATCCAACATTAGTGGGAACCCGCTCGACATTACTCCTATCGCGTCCAGGCGCTGATGCAAGAGGACGCGTAGTGGCCAAGTTTCGGCGCGCCAGCAAAGTCCCGTTACCGCCCACACTATACCCTCCTCGAAGACGGACACAAGCGCCACGTCAATCTGCCCCGCCGGCGTTAGCTGCGAGCAACTCGCGCCATAATCGGTGCTGCGGATCGGCAATGGCGTAGAAGCTCGGGCTGTACAGTGACTCGCGGCGGTTATAGCGCAGCGGTTCGCCAGCCATATCAACCAAACTACCCCCCGCAGCCTCCAGCACAGCGTGGCCGGCAGCGGTATCCCACTCGCAGCAGCGCGCAAACCGCGGGTAAAGATCACCCTCTCCTGCAGCGAGCTGACAGAACTTCAAGGCACTGCCGCTATTGCGTCTATCCACTGCAGCCCAGTTTGAGGCAATCCAATCCAGACACGCGTCCAGCTTACGACCGCGATGACGCCGACTGGACAACACGGTCATTGGCCGTCCGCTCGCCAATGCTCGCGCCCGCAGAGGCTCCACGGTCTCCCCTGTTTCGCCGACATATCGGTGACACTGGGCGAATTGACCAGGGGCGCCGACATAGGCAACGCGATCCAGGGGCGCATAGAGCACTCCCACTATGGGCTTGTGCTGATCGATCAGGGCGATATTGATCGTAAACTCGCCGGTGCGTGCGAGAAATTCCTTGGTGCCGTCCAAAGGATCAATCAACCAGAGTCGCGACCATTGCAGACGTTCCTGCCCTACCTCGCTCGCTGTCTCTTCCGATAGCACGGGTATATCGGGCGTTAGCGAGCGCAGTGCCGTTTGCAGTACCGCATCGGAGGCAAGATCCGCCTCAGTCAATGGTGAATCGTCGCCCTTTGCCTGATAGTCAGCGGCCTGCTCCGAGTGATAGTGTTCACAAATGATATCGCCGGCAGCGCGGCACAGCCGCAAGAGCTCGGGTATCAGTGGCGCTAGATTCTGCGCATCGAATTGATCTTCCATATCGCTAATATACCATCGCCCGATCCGAGGGCCGGACCCCCGGGAGGCCGGAACCCGGGAGGCCGGACCCCGCGCAGTGCCATTGAGTGAGCTTTATTTCCATGCGCCCACAGCACGCCCACAGCAGACACCCACAAGATAGGCTCACCCCGCGAGTTTGCGCCACAGGAGCGGCAAAAGCAGGCATAATCGGGAATCGCTCATTTAGACTGTCTCAACCAATTAGTGGCCGTGGGTTAACGCATGATCAACTGGCAAGAGATCGACACCGTCCTGCTCGATATGGACGGCACACTGCTCGATCTACAGTTCGATAACTTTTTCTGGGGGGAACACCTACCCCTGGCCTATGCCGAGAAGTATTCCCTCACTGAGGAACAAGCGCAGGCAAGACTCAGCAAGGAAATTGCCGAGGATGAGGGCACGCTACAGTGGTATTGCCTCGACCATTGGTCAGACCGCCTTGGTCTGGATATCGCGGGGCTGAAACAAGAGATCAGCCATCGAGTGAGACTGCGCCCCCATGTAGAACAATTTTTATCACGCCTGCATGAAAGCGATCGCGACCTGGTGATGGTGACCAATGCGCATCGAAAAACCTGGGAAATAAAAATGAACAGCGTGGACATCAGCCATTGGTTTGATCGAATCGTCATTTCGCACGATCTCGAGGCCGCCAAGGAGCACGTGGAGTTTTGGCAGCGGCTGCAGGTTTTGCACCCCTTCGACCCAGCCCGAACCCTCCTTATCGACGACACCGAAAGCGTACTAGCCAGCGCACAGGGCTACGGTATCGGTCATCTACTCACGCTCCTGCAACCGGATAGCAACGGTCAGAAACGCTTGCGAACCCATTTTCCTAGCATTCATCATTTCGATGAAATCATGCCGCCGGTGGAACTGCAATGAGCAAGACTCAGACCCCTATCCCGAAGACCCCTATGCAAAAACTGCGCTTAGACAAGTGGCTCTGGGCCGCCCGCTTTTTCAAGACGCGCTCTCTGGCCAAAGCCGCTATCGACGGTGGCAAGGTGCGCTTGCAGGGCCAGCGGGTAAAAGTTTCTAAAGAAATCGCGGTGGGTGACACGCTCCTGATTCGCCAGGGCTGGGACGACAAAGAGGTAACGGTTTTAGAACTGAGTGACCAGCGGCGCGGTGCCAGGGAGGCGCAGACGCTGTACAGAGAAAGTGCCGAGAGTCAGGAGAAACGTGCGGCAGCGGCCGCAGCACGCAAAGCCGCCGGTGGCATGATCAACCGTCCGCCGAGCAAGCCCAGTAAAAAACAACGCCGACAAATTCACCAATTCAAAGAAGGGCCCAATTGACATGGAGTTGGACAGGCCAAGCGCGACCTAAGCGGCATCGATTCGATCACGGCCTGACTCCTTCGCCGTATACAGCGCCTTATCGGCCATTTGTATGAGGTCATCGGCCTGCGCGGCACTGTCTCGATCCAGCGTCGCCACACCTTGACTGACGGTAACAATGCCGGCGACTTTGGAGCTCTTATGCACGATCTTTTCCCGCGCGATGACGTCGCGCAAGCGCGATGCGGTATGGTGCGCCGCCTGGGCCGACGCGCCGGGCAGGATTAAAATGAACTCCTCTCCACCGTATCGCGCGACAACTTCACCGGCTCGCGTGGTCGCCTGCTGCATCAAATCCGACAATCGCCGCAGAACTTCATCGCCCGCGGGGTGACCGTAGGCATCGTTGTAATCTTTAAAGTAATCGACATCCAACAAAATCACCGAGAGTTCGGAGCCATTGCGACGCGCACGGTTTATCTCTTCCTGCAACACCGTATTCACCAAGCGCCGGTTCCCCAGCCCGGTAAGCTCATCGACATTAGCCAACTCAGTTAGTTGGCGGCGCGCATCTACCAACTGTCGATTTCTATCGCGCAGCGATCCGGTCAGATCACCGAGCTCTTGGGTCATATTCTCGCGCTCCCAGGTGAGAGCGATTAAGTTGCGCAGCGATTGGTAAGTTTGGTCGCACACATACATCAGCAAGGCACAAAACGCCAACAGCGAGAAGCCGATTAACATGTTATAGGGCTGCTCCCAGTAGTGAATCAAACTCCACCAAGCAATCGGGAACAGCGACGTGAAAACAAAGACCAGGAAATATTCACGGATGGTGACGGAAAAGCCTAGGGAAAAGGCTACGAGCATGACGATCATCAGCAAGAAGACATATTGCATGGTGACGGGTACGTGCAGGGTGGCATAAATATACGCGCCGGACCACACAGCCCCGGTGAGTGCGGCACCGATCAACAATTGCCAATACAGACGTTGGGGTTGCGTCTGAAAGCGCCGCTCCACCAGCGCATTGCTCATATGCAACGAGCGTACCAGCAAAAGGATGAGCAAGCCCGCTGCCCACAGCAGAATCGTGTTGAGTTTTACGAAAGACCAAAACAGCGCCACAGTAGTCGCAACACCCACCAAGTGGATGCTGACAACGGCGAGGCGACCATTCTGCATCAGCATTTCTAGCTGAGAGGCGATCAGTTCCTCTTGGGGTATGCGACGCTGGTAGATCATCGGCTAAATCCTACACGCTTCAGGGGCAGAAAATACAGTCTTGCGCCCAAGCCGGGATACGGTTCACAAGCTGCCACATTATGTCCATTGCCAGATTCTGTGTTTTAACCCACACTTTAGCGTTTTTACCACAATCGGAGAGCCGTGCATGTATTCCTGGCGAGTCGTACGAATCGCGTGTTCGATACTGCTGGTGCTACCGGTTATCCATCTAACCTTCCTACTATCACGCAGCACGCTGGACACGCTAGACAGCTCACCCAGAGCCTGGTCGCGCGAAATCAACGCCTATGCGAGTGCCGATGCTCGCAGCATCCTGCCCAGCAACCCAGTCGTGGTCGTCGGCGGGCACCGGGTCAAACTCTGGTCGGGGCTGGAGGATATTCTTGCGCCGCGCGAGGTACTGATGCGCGGGCTGGGCAACGCCATCGTGGAGGACATTACCCATCATTACAGCCGCCTCATCGGGTATTACCAACCCGATACAGTGGTGCTACTACCCGGAGATAGTGAATTTCGCATTCGCGATAACAAATCTGCCGAGGAGTTCCTGGAAGCCTGTCAAGAGCTAGTGGAGGAAGATCTTGCCTATGGAATAACGCGCAAGTTCTATATCTTTGTCCCGCTAAAAACCGTGCGTTACCCCGGCCTGAACGACGAAATAGATAAGTCAGCCAGGCTACTGGAAGCCTGGGCCCGCAACATAGAGCAGGTGGAAATCCTCAACGCCAATCGCCTGCTGGCCGATCGCCACGGCATGCCCAAACCTCACTATTTCCGCCCCAATGGCACTCAGCTAAACGAGCACGGCTATGTGCGCCTGTCAGTGCTGCTGGAAACTCAACTGGAAGCCGATACACCCATACTCGACATCCAGTAAGATTGCGCCACTCCGCGCTAGTCGGCATCGGTTGCCGTAGTATCAACACGGGATGCCCGCCGCGACATTAGGTCGCAAGATACGCTAGAATTGCCGCCATGCTCAGGGAAATCCCCCTCACTCGCCCCACCACACCGCTTCTGGACAGCATCGACCAGGGCGCCGACTTGCATGCGTTCACGTCGCAACAACTCATTAAATTGACTGAGGAACTGCGCGCCTTTTTGCTCTACACCGTGGGCCAAACGGGGGGGCATTTTGGGGCGGGCCTCGGCGTAGTGGAACTCACGGTGGCCTTACACTACTTATACAACACGCCCGAGGATCGTATTGTCTGGGACGTCGGCCACCAAACGTATCCCCACAAAATACTGACCGGTCGCATGAATCGTATGGACAGTATGCGTCAGGCGGGCGGCTTAGCCGGGTTTCCCAAGCGTGAAGAGAGCCCATACGACACCTTTGGGGTAGGGCACTCCTCCACCAGCATTTCCGCCGCCATGGGCATGGCATTGGCCGCTCGACACAGCGGCAGCGACCGCAAGGTGGTCGCTGTGATTGGCGACGGCGCCATTACCGGTGGCATGGCGATCGAGGCGCTGGCCCACGCCGGACACGAGCGGCCCAATATGCTGATCGTCTTGAATGACAACCAGATGTCCATCGGCCACAACAAAGGTGGTATGGCCACCTATTTTGCAAAAATCTGGGCGAGTAAAACCTATATCGCCATGCGCGAGGGATCCAAGAAAGTACTCGAAAAGATTCGGCCTGCCTGGGAGTTGGCCAAACGTACCGAAGAGCACATGAAAGGGATGGTGGCGCCCGGCACCATGTTTGAAGAGTTAGGCTGTCACTACATAGGGCCATTGGATGGACACGATTTACCAGGGCTGATTCACACCCTGGAGAACATGAAAGATTTAGAGGGCCCACAATTTCTGCATATTCGCACCATGAAAGGCAAAGGCTTTGAACCCGCTGAACGGGACCCGGTGGGCTATCATGCCATCAATAAAATTGAAGCCACGCCGCGCGGACCACAACCAGCCCCTTCGGGGCCCGGTCGACCAAAGTACCAGGAAGTCTTTGGCCAGTGGCTGTGTGACATGGCGGAGAAGGAAGATCGCCTCATCGGTATTACCCCCGCCATGTGCGAAGGCTCGGGTATGGTCGATTTCGCCAAGCGCTTCCCCAAACGCTACTACGATGTCGCCATTGCCGAGCAACATGCGCTAACGCTCGCCGCGGGAATGGCCTGTGACGGGCTCAAGCCCGTGGTAGCGATCTACTCCACGTTTTTACAACGCGGCTACGACCAATTGATCCACGACATCGCGTTACAAAATCTCGATGTTACCTTCGGTATTGATCGCGCAGGCCTCGTTGGCCAAGACGGGCCTACACACCACGGCGCATTCGACTTGAGCTTCTTGCGTTGCATTCCCAACATGGTCATCGGTGCTCCCTCGAATGAGAATGAGTGTCGCCAAATGTTGTATACCGCCTTCCAGCACCAAGGGCCTGCGGCAGTACGCTATCCGCGAGGCACTGGCCCGGGGGCACAAATTGAACAGGCAATGGTTGAACTCCCAATCGGCCAAGCACATTTACTGCGTCAGGGAACAGAGATCGCAATTTTAAATTTTGGGACGCTGCTCCCAGCTGCACTCGCAGCGGCCGAAGCGCTAGACGCCACGGTAGTCGATATGCGCTGGGTTAAACCGCTGGACGAAGCGGCCGTGATCGCGGCAGCCCAGCAACACACACTGTTGGTCACACTGGAAGAAAATGCAGTTGCCGGCGGTGCGGGTGCGGGCATCAACGAATTTCTCGCCGCACAAGGCATGGCTGTAGCGACTCTCAACCTCGGCATTCCTGACGCATTTATTGAGCACGGCTCGCAGAGCGATCAGCTTGCATGGGCCGGCCTCGATGCAGACAGTGTCCGAGATAGGGTTAAACGATGTTTCTCACAACTTACTCAGCTGTCATCTTCCAACAAGATAAAACCGGCAGATGAAATGTTAGCTGGGGCAAATAAAACATAATTAATATTTCAGAGGCGTCGTCTGTAACGTCAGACTCAAGGCCCGCAGCCGATTTATTTCACAACGAATAGCACTAAGTTAACTGTTACTAAGCCGAGCCCTCGTAGAATCTACCAACCAACCGCAGTCGTGCAGTAATGAAAATAAATCCACGCAGCCCAAGACATTGGTATTTGTTGCTCCTGCAGGCAATAAATGCTTTTATCGCGGGGCTTCTCTGGCACATTTTCGATAAGGCCGATCGACCCATCGTCATCCTCTACGGACACCAATTTGCGGGTAATTTAAAGGCGCTCTACGAGCAGTGGCGAATCAGCCATCAAGACAAGATATCGCTGTATTTACTAACCTTAGATCCTGAACAATATAGCGATTTACAAGCCAATGGCGTAAAGGTTCTCAAATGTAGCAACCTATTTCATATGCTAGTGCTTGCACGCAGCAAAGCGCTCATAAGCGACCACGGTCTACACACCATGACATCACTCATTAGGCTGACAGACATACGCTTTATTGATGTGTGGCATGGAGTGCCTTTCAAGGGGTTCACCCCCGATGATTTTAAGTTGCAGCACCGCTACCATGAGACTTGGGTAACCTCAGATCGAGTTAAGCAGCTCTACGTGAACAACTTTGGGTTCAAGGAGGAACGCGTCTTACCCTTGGGCTATGCGCGTACGGACAAACTGGTCAAAGCGCCTGGCAACAACTCCAAGTTTCGCCAACACTTTTCCATACCGAAAAACAAAAAATTCGTTCTATATGCACCAACCTGGCAGCAAGATGATGCTGGAAGAGATCTTTTTCCGTTCAATCTAGGCGCGGTTGAGTTCATCTCACATCTGGAATCAATCTGTGAGGCTAATAATGCTATGTTAGGCATCAGGACACACCTAAACGCCACTCTGGAAGCATCACCCGGTAGTCAGAGTATTTATTGCTCACAACGTGAATTCTCTGACAGCGAAGACATCCTGCTGGGAACGGATGTGCTCATCTGCGATTGGTCGTCCATTGCGTTTGATTTTTTGGCGCTCGATCGACCCACTTTGTTTCTCGATGTACCGCCTCCCTTCGCGAACGGCTTTTCGCTAGGTAAAAACTATCGTTTCGGGCACGTCGCCAGCGATTTCAATGCTTTGCTGGAAGGCTTATCTGAAGCACTGTCCTTCCCGGAAGCTTACAGTCAAAAATTCCTAGCATCACATGAGGAAATCAAGCACAAGGTATACGGTGAAAACTTAGATGGTAAATCTGCCAACCGACAACTGGATCACCTCGTCACGAGCCTCTCAAACTAGGTCTACCGATTAGCCCCGTAACCTAGTCTGATTTTGCTATACTGCTGATTAGTCTCGCCGTGGAAAGACACGACAAAGAAAAGTTAAGGCAACTCTGACTAAAATGCAGTGCAACTACAGGACGCAATAGCGAAATGCCCAAGAAGAAAACCGCCACCATCAGCGAGAATCTCGAAAAAATAGAGGCCCTGGTCGCCCAACTGGAAGACGACGATGTGCAGCTCGAAGAAGCTTTCGTCGCCTTTGAACAAGGTATGAAATTGACTAAGGAGGTTCAGGAAGCCTTGCGGCAAACCGAACAAAAAGTACAAGTTCTGCTCGAGGAAGACGAGGATTTCGAACTGGCGGAGTTCGACGAGGACTACAATGAATGAGCGAGCCGTTTAGCGACTTGTTACGAAAGCGACAAGCGCGCATCAATCAATGCCTCGCTGCACTCGCTGAGAAAGACCACAACGACAACTCGAGCTCAACACTCACGGATTTCGAAGATGCCTGCCACTATGCACTGACTGCCGGTGGTAAACGCGTTCGCCCGCTACTCGTGCTCATGGCATGTGAGGCTGTAGGTTCTACACCCGGCCCTGCTGCAGAGCGGGCAGCCTGCGCCATTGAATTGGTTCACACCTATTCGCTAGTTCACGACGACCTGCCCGCCATGGACGATGACGACCTTCGACGTGGGAAGCCCACTGTCCACAAAGCTTATAACGAATCCACCGCCATTCTTGTGGGCGATGCGCTACAAGCAAGAGCATTTCAATTGCTGGCTCAAGCACCAGAGCTGAGCGCCGAACAACGCGTACGTATGACCGCGGTGTTAGCGAGCGCCGCTGGCAGCCGGGGCATGGTCGGCGGACAGTTTATCGATATGCAAGCAACAGGCAGTGCAATGCCACTGGCTGCATTACAATCCATGCACCAGTTAAAAACCGGCGCGCTGATTCGCGCTGCCCTGGCACTCGGCGGCATCGTAGGAGGAGCGAGCGACAGTGAGCTGGCGGCGCTAGATGCCTTCGGTGAGCACACTGGCCTTGCTTTTCAGATTATCGACGACGTACTGGATGATGTGGTTGACACTGCGGCGCTGGGTAAAACCAGCGGCAAGGACAAAAAAGATAACAAACCCACCTACGTCAGTGCGTTGGGCTTAGAAGGCGCACAATCCGCTGCAAAAAAAGAATTGATGCTAGCACTGCAAGCTATATCAAGCTTCGGCGCTAGCGCTGACGAGTTGCGAGCGCTGGCAAAATTCATCGTCGAGCGGGATTCTTAACGTATCGGGAACGGTTCGGTTGCTCGACTCCTGAACCGTTGGCTGTCTGCCGTAGTAGCTATCGGGGCGACGCTACATTACTTATTGCCCTCCAGCATGTGCCCTAGCTTCCCCGCTTTCGTCCGCAAGTACTTTTCATTGTGCGGATTACTGTGGGTATGCAATGCGATGCGCTCTACGACCTCCACCCCGAGCTCTTCAAGCGCAGCGACTTTACGCGGATTATTCGTCATCAGCCGCACAGCGGTAAGGCCCAGGTGTGCAATCATAGGACCAAGTAAACTGTAGTCACGCATATCTGCACCGAAACCGAGTTGTTCGTTCGCCTCGACCGTGTCCGCACCCTCGTCTTGCAGTTTGTAGGCTTTTATTTTATTGAGCAGGCCAATACCGCGACCTTCCTGACGCAGATAAAAGATAGCGCCACGGCCTTCGCTGGCAATTGCGCGCAGTGCTTGTTGCAGCTGATTACCACAGTCACAACGCATACTGAAAAGTGCATCGCCCGTTAAACACTCGGAATGCACGCGAGTTAACAGTGGCGCGCTGTCTTGGACATCGCCCATGGTCAACACCACATGCTCTTTATTGCCAGCCTCGTCCTCAAAGCCGTGGATATCGAACTCACCCCATTGAGTGGGTAGGCGGGAAGATTCTATATAGCGTACTGACACGGGACGATTCCGTGGGAAAGGGAGGTCATTCTAGCAGTAAAGAGCTGCGGCGAGTACTGACTACTTGACCTGAGTGAGAGAGAGTATGCCGTTGTGCTCCTGCATTTTGACATGGCGCAAGTAGCTCATCCCCAACAGCGCGACGACAGGGTAATTGCCCAAGACAACACTGCCCTCGACATTGTTCACTTCGATGCCACCCACGATCACAGAACCCAGCGTGACCTGGCGCGCCTCGACGAGACCACTGGCAGTTTCGACCCGGCTAGGTCGGCCGGAAAAATAATCGATTCCCAATGCATCTGCCTGCGCTGCACTCATGGCAACCACATTGGCACCGGTATCTACCAGCACCTGTAAGCTGCGCCCATTGACGGTCGCTGAAGTTAAATATTGATTATTAGGCGTACGGGGAATGGAGATTGTGCGCTCACTCGGCTTCTCATAGCGGGTATGGATGCGGCTGGACAAACCCAAGTTGCGCCGCCGACCATTGATTTCCAACGTCGCATTATGAGCCGTCGCGGCCAGGAGTTTGACACCACCGACACTCTGGCCGACGCGCATGGTTTGTCTTTCGCCGTCGATCATCAGAACGACAGTTTTTCCCATGAGCGCTTGTACTTCCACTTGGGTAGCAAATGCAGGTGATACACTACTTAACCAGAGTGTTAAACATAGTGCAGTGACCAGTGTAGCTCGCAGTGCTCGCATATCGGAATCCAAACTTAACATCGTCGCGTCCTTCGCCCTGTGGAGGGGTCGGCGCAACAAGTATTGTACAACGTACAACGCCATTTACTAAAGAATGTACAACGCCATCTGCAGTGTTATACAGCTCAGCACACCGGCAAGTATATCATCCGCCATGATACCAAACCCGCCGCCAACACGCTTATCCAGAACACCAATGGGCCATGGTTTTAACACGTCAAATATACGAAAGACAATGAAACCGGCGACAATCCACAGCCACGTGGCGGGTACTGCCCACATCGTAACCCAGAAACCGACGAACTCATCCCAGACAATTCCGGGATGATCGTGAACGTCGAGCTGACGACTGGCGACACCGCAAATCCAGATACCAAACAACCCCGCCACGAGGACGGCCAAGCTGTAAGGCACAAGCGGTAACTGACTCAATAACAGGTAGAGGGGAACAGCGGCCAAGGTACCCGCCGTACCAGGTGCCTTGGGTGCCAGGCCACTGCCGAAACCAAAGGCCAGGAGTTGGGCAGGGCTGCGCAATAAGTCAGGGCGCAGGCCTTTACCGTTGTCGGCAATTGTCTCACCGGCGTCATTTGGTGAGGGAGATGCATCGCTCATTGTGCCACCTATCTACTACCGCCGGAAATTCTAGACTGCGTCATGTTGGGGGCCAAAATGCTGGTATCCCAGGGGGAAGTCAATCGCAACCGAACAGTGAACACCGCTACCCACTGTCACCTCACCGATGCGTGTAGTACCCACTGGCACCGCTGTGCTGGGGTGTAGAGTAAAGAGAAGCTCATAGTCATCCCCTCCTGCAAGTGCCCAGCGCTGGCGAGTTTCCTGGCACGACTGCGATTGCACCGCGAGCGACAGGGGCAGCAAATCGACATCCACCTCAATGGCCACACCGCTGAGATTCGCAATATGCGCAGCGTCTGCGAGCAAGCCATCGGAGACATCAATCGCAGCGCTAGCATGGCCACGTAACTCTTGACCCAGTGCCAAGCAAGACGGCGGCCGAAAAAAGCGGCCGCGTAAATAGCCCTCAATCTCTGAGCTGGGTTGCCACTGCCCACGCAGTGCAGCGAGTGCGGCTGCACTGTCGCCCAGGGTACCACTCACATACAGGTGATCGCCCACACGGGCTCCACTGCGCAGCAGCGCTTGCCCCGCGGGCACAGACCCCATCACTTGCACACAAATTGCCAGCGAGCCAGCACAGGTATCGCCACCTACTAGAGGAAGCTGAAACTCGCGAGAAGCCGCGCTCAAACCCTGTCGGAAAGCAGTCAACCAGTGCTCGCTGGGGGATGGCAGAGTCAGCGCCAACGTCATACCTAATGGTTGCGCGCCCATTGCTGCTAAATCGCTCGCGGCAGCCGCCACAGCGCGATAGGCGACGTCAGCGGCCTCAGCGCCGCGGAAAAAGTGGACGCCCTCAATCGACGTATCCACGGAAGTCACCAATTGTTCGCCTGGCGGCAGCGTTAGAATCGCCGCATCATCGCCCACACCAACTGGCACATGCTGGGCACCATCAAGGCCGCTGAAGTAACGCGCTATCAAGGAAAACTCAGCGTTGGAAGGTGTCTCGGGCATTAGGATGACTCTGCTACTTCAACCTTACGCAGGGACTTCGCGGCTTTGTCGAGTACACCATTGATGTATTTGTGGCTATCAGTTGCGCCAAATTTTTTGGCCAACGCCACCGCCTCGTTAATAACGACTTTATAGGGCACATCGATGCGGTGCTGCATTTCGTACATGCCCATGCGCAGCAGTGTGTGTTCTATGGGGTCTAAGTCAGCGAGCTGGCGATCTAGAAGCGGGGCGATAGCTTCGTCGAGTGTATCGACCTGCGCAGGAATCTCATGCAACAAGGCTTCGAAATAACTTCGATCGACGTGCGTAAAATCGTAGTCACCGAGGAACTCAGCCTCGATCGTTTGCAGTGGCGCGTCGGCCATATACCATTGGTACAGGGCCTGCATCCCGTAATGCCTGGCCTTGCGCCGCTCGGCGCCTAATGTGCTGTGTGTCTGCTTAGTTTTGTGATTTGGCCTGAGCTTTGTCCTGTGATTTGTCATTAAACCGCCATTCAACCATTCTTCAACAGGTATTTAGCGCAGTTGCTTCAGCAGACTGACCATCTCCAGCACTGCAAGCGCCGCCTCCTCGCCTTTGTTCTCACCATCCTCGCCAGCGCGTTCGATCGCTTGCTCGACGGTATCTACAGTTAGCACCCCAAAAGCAACGGGTATACCAAACTCCATGCTAACCGCGGACAAACCCTTCGTACATTCACCTGCAACGTATTCAAAGTGCGGTGTGCCGCCGCGAATGACCGCACCCAATGCGATGATCGCATCGACGTTACCGCGCTGCGCTATTTTTTTACAGGCCAAGGGGATTTCAAAAGCGCCGGGGGCTCGAACGATGGTAATGTTTTGTTCATCGACACCGTGGTGACGCAATGTGTTGATCGCACACTGTTCGAGTTTATCAACGACAAAGCTATTCCAGCGGCCAACGACTAGCGTGAACTTGCCATCGCCCCCGTTAAAATTGCCTTCGATTGTTTCCAACGTTCTACCCTCTCGTGCCTTTCTTTCGCTCTGCATAATAATTCGTTGCAGGCTGCAGACTGCACGATTGACTTGCTGTTTACCCAATGCTTAACGCAAAGTGTCGCCCCGAGCTTGTCGCGCTATCTTTTAAACTTTTGGGTCAATATATTCCGAGACTTCAAGATCAAAGCCAGATATTGCATTGTACTTGATCGGTGCACCCATCAGGTGGATTTTTCCGACACCCAAGTCCTTCAAAATCTGCGAGCCAAGGCCGACGTTCGTGTACGTATCTGGTGTAGTCACGTTGGCTAAGGATACGTCTCCCATCGCCAAATCGATGCTATCTAACACCTGTTGTGGTGCCTCGTCCTGCGCAAGCAATACGATGACACCGCTGCCATGCTCAGCTACTGCCTGCAAACAACGCCCAAAATTCCAACTGGGATACTCAGATATACGACTGGTAAACAAGTCGCGCATGACCGACCGCAGATGCACACGCACCAAAGTCGGTTGGTCGGGTTTGATGTCGCCACGTGACAGTGCCAAGTGGATACCCTCGGCATTGTCTTCGCGATAGGCAGTGAGATTAAAAGATCCATAATCCGTTTCGATGACGCCTTCGCGAATGCGCTCAATAGTGCGCTCATTCAGCATGCGAAAATGAATGAGGTCGGCAATGCTGCCAACTTTCAACTCGTGGTCCCGCGCAAATTCGCGTAGCTGGGCACCATCTGCCAGATGACCTTCCCCGGTTAACACATCGGCGATGACAGCCGCAGGAAGAAGTCCCGCCAAGCGGGCGTAATCAGCCGCGGCCTCGGTGTGACCTGCGCGAGTCAACACACCGCCGGGCAGAGCAGTGAGCGGAAAAATATGCCCCGGTTGCACAATATCGTTAGGTACGGCATGAGGCGCTACCGCCGTACGCACCGTATGCGCGCGATCGGCGGCGGAAATTCCGGTGTCGATACCCTGGGCCGCTTCAATGGAGAGAGTAAAGTTAGATTTCTCGCCAGCTCCCGCATCGACCATCGGTGGTAAGTCTAACTGCACTGCACGGTCTTGCGTCATGGCCAAACAAATGAGTCCCCGCGCACGACGCGCCATAAACGTCACGTGTTGCGCCTCGCAGTGTTCCGCTGCGAGCATCACGACCCCTTCGTTGTGGCTCTCAGTGTCGTCATCCAGCAGCACCACCATACGCCCTTGCCGAATGTCACTGACAATTTCTTCCACAGTGTTTAACTCCATGGTGATGCACCGGTACCTTTAATCATGTTTAGCACCACGCAGGGCAGCTAGCTGTTCCAGGGTTAGACGCGATTCACCAGACCCGGTATCCACCCCAAATTGCAACAGACGCTCTACGTAGCGGGCAATCAGATCGACTTCGAGGTTAACTTGGGTGCCCGGTGCGTAGGCTGAGAAAATGGTTTCCTCCAGTGTCTGCGGAATGATATTGAGATCAAAAATCTCACCCTCTACTGCGTTGACGGTGAGACTCGTGCCATCGACCGTAATGCTTCCTTTACGTGCAATATATTTTGCTAACTGCGTTGGAGCACGCAGTACGGCGCGTACCGAGCGCGCCTCCCGTACAAGCTCCAGCACTTCACCGACACCGTCGATGTGACCTGTGACAATGTGCCCACCCAACGGGCTGGCAGGTGTAAGCGACTTTTCTAAATTCACTGGTGCGCCGACGGGTAAATTGCCCAGAGTGGTTAAGTTGAGTGACTCGCGCGACACATCTGCCCAAAATCCATCGCCGGGTAGCTCGACCGCAGTAAGACACACGCCATTGGTGCAAACACTGTCCCCTAATGCGACACTGCCAAGCGCTAACTTGCCGGTGCGCACATACACTCTTGCGTCACCGGTGTTCTCCCCACCGTGATAATCACAGGCGGCGATTTCACCGATGGCTTGAACTATTCCTGTAAACATAAATGACTCACTATCGTTTAACCGCTGCGACTTACTCCGTCAGCGGGGGGCTTGCGGGACCAATGTCAATCGCCAATCGTCGCCGATGCGCCGCACATCCAATGTCTGAAAACGCAGCTGCTCTGTCATGTACTGCAAGGGCAAGCTGAGCAGTGGCTGCGCTGCGCTGCCCAGCAGCGTCGGAGCCATATACACAATCAATTCATCGAGCAACCCGTATTGCAGTAGCGCACCAGCCAAGCGCGGCCCGGATTCTACCAGAATCTCGTTGCACTGCCGCGCGGTTAGATACTCTACGAGCGGTGCCAGTTCCAGGCCTTGCGACTCTCTAGGCAGCTCCAAGCGTAGCGCAGCACTGGCCGATATGTGCTCGGGAGGAGTCACGTCATCGGCATGGCAGAGCAAGGTGGGCGCTCGCCCATCCAGGACGCGTGCCTCGGGGGGCGTTCGCAGCGTGGAGTCGAGCACGACACGCAGTGGTTGGCGCTCCGCTGAAGGTTTGAGCTCCTGCGTCGACGGCCATTCCTCTGGGCGGACCGTGAGCGCACAATCGTCCGCCAGAACGGTGCCGATGCCTGTCACCACGGCACAACTCATCGCGCGTAGACGCTGCACATCGGCGCGGGCGGCCGCACCGGTAATCCACTGGCTCTCGCCGCTGGCCATTGCCGTTCGACCATCCAGGGACATCGCGAGTTTGGCGCGCCAGCGCCCGCGATCACGCGTCATGCGCGAAACGAAACCGGGTATGATCGCGCGCGCTTCGCTCTCCAGCAATCCGCAATCCACTGCCACACCGGCGGCGCGCAGTTTGGCAACGCCTTGGCCGGAGACAAGCGGGTTGGGATCCAGCATCGCCAACACGACGCGCGTCACTCCCGCAGCTACCAAGGCATCCGCACAAGGTCCCGTATACCCTTGATGACTGCAAGGCTCCAAAGAGACGTAGGCTGTCGCACCGCGCGCATCTCCGGCCGCGTGCAGGGCCTGGACTTCGGCGTGGTCACCGCCAACCGGCTGCGTGATACCCTCGCCGATAATGTCACTATCACGAGTGAGCACACAGCCTACATGGGGATTAGGCATTGCGCTGTAAATACCGCGACGCGCCAACTGCAGAGCGCGGGCCATCATGCGAGTATCAAATTCAGTCGTCATCTTTGGAGGTTGCGCGAGCGCGCCGTCAGTCCGCCAATGGTTCCGCTTCCAGGCGTTCGATCTCATCGCGGAATTCGGCGATGTCCTGAAAGCTGCGGTACACAGAGGCGAAGCGCACGTAGGCGACTTGGTCGAGCTTCTTGAGCTGATCCATCACCAACTGCCCCAGGGCTAGGGACTCAATTTCTCGCTCGCCAGTAGCACGCAGCTCATGTTTGATGTGATTGATGACAGCTTCGATTTTTTCCATCGACACGGGACGTTTTTCCAGCGCGCGTAAAAAACCGGCGCGCAATTTGTCTTCATCGAAAGGTTCGCGATTGCCATTTTGCTTGATAACACGGGGCATGACGAGTTCGGCGACTTCGTAGGTGGTGAAACGCTCGGCGCAGCTCAAACACTCCCTGCGACGCCGCACCTGATCGCCTTCGGCGACCAACCGGGAATCGATAACTTTGGTGTCATCTGTGGAACAAAAGGGGCAGTGCACGGTGCTTACTCATCGCCTAAGTTATTGAAGAGTAACATATTTCCTGCCGAGGATTCTTTACTCATTTGGGGTACGACGCGCAAGCTAGAGCGCTCTACTTTTGGGCAACGGCAAACGCTTGTGCGCAGAATTCGGCGGCATGGACCTGATCTAGAGGCGAATTTTCTCAATCACCTCAGTGGTTGAAATAGCCGGTGTTCGCGGCAGATAGACCACCTCACAAATATCTTCCAGGTGATTGAACTTACCCTCCCAGTCGTCTCCCATCACTAGCACATCGGCGTCGTACTGTGTGAGATAACTGGCTTTTTGCTCCAAAGACTCTTCATAAAATACGTGGTGAACACAGCGCAGCGCCGCCACAATCTCGCGACGCTCAAGCTGTGAATAAACTGGCGGCCTGCCCTTCTTCGCAATATTTAGATCATCCGTCGAGACTCCGACAATAAGCCGATGGCCATAACTGGCTGCACGCTGCAGAATACGCAGATGACCGACGTGAAAAACATCGAAGGTCCCAAACGTCATTACTACCCCGGAATCACTCATTACCAAACTTCCCGAAATGGCGATCTACTGGCGACTGAGTTCCGCCCAGGCGAACTAGCGATACACCGGAAACTTGGCGCAAATATCCAGCACCTTGCCCTTGACAGTTTCTATCGTCGGCTCGACGTCACCCTTCTCGAGAGCTTCGAGCACGTCGCACATCCAGCCCGTCAACTCGACGGTTTCCGCCTCGCCAAAGCCGCGGGTGGTAATCGCGGGCGTGCCCACGCGCAAACCCGATGTGATAAATGGCGAACGCGGGTCGTTGGGCACAGCGTTCTTATTCACCGTGATATTGGCGGCCCCCAATGCGGCATCGGCATCTTTGCCGGTGTAGGGTTTGTCGATTAAATCGACGAGCATCAAGTGATTTTCCGTGCCGCCAGAGACAATATTAATACCGCGATCGAGAAACGCAGCAGCCATCGCCTTGGCATTTTTGACGACTTGCTTTTGATACTCAACAAATTCGGGTCTTTGCGCCTCTTTGAAAGCCACGGCTTTGGCGGCGATCACGTGCATTAACGGGCCGCCTTGGCCACCGGGGAAAACGGCCGAGTTGAATTTTTTTTCCAGTTCTTCGTTGGCACGCGCCAAAATGATGCCACCTCGTGGGCCACGCAAGGTCTTGTGCGTGGTGGAAGTCACTACATCGGCGTGCGGTACAGGGTTTGGATAGACGCCAGCGGCCACCAAACCGGCAACGTGGGCCATGTCGACCATAAGGTAAGCGCCGACTTTATCGGCAATGGTGCGAAAGCGTGCCCAATCCATGATTTGCGAGTAGGCGGAAAAACCAGCGACGATCATGCGCGGCTTGCACTCCAGCGCCAAGGCCTCCACCTGATTGTAATCGACCTCACCGGTGTCGGCGTTCAAACCGTATTGCACAGCGTTATACATCTTGCCGGAGAAATTGGGTTTGGCACCGTGTGTGAGGTGCCCGCCGTCGGCCAAACTCATCCCCAACACCGTATCACCGGGTGCACACAATGCCATGTATACGGCGGAATTGGCCTGGGAACCGGAATGCGGCTGGACGTTGGCGTAATCGGCGTCGAACAGTGCTTTTACCCGCTCAACAGCTAACACCTCTGCATTATCGACATACTCACAGCCACCGTAGTAGCGTTTGCCCGGATAGCCTTCCGCATATTTGTTGGTGAGCACCGTGCCCTGGGCCTCCATGACGCGTGGACTGGTATAATTTTCCGAGGCGATCAACTCGATATGCTCTTCCTGACGGCGTTCCTCATCGCCGATGGCGGCGAAAATTTCGTCGTCGAAGCCTTCGATGGACATTTTGCTATCGAACATGTCTATTCCCTGCTGTACTTGCACGAGGGGACAGAATTGATTCTCTCCCCCTTGTCCCGTGACGTAGAAAGCGGCGCATTTTACCCTAATTATATCTCTAGGAAAGGGGATAAGGCTGCAGCCACATAAGTCTTTCGGGCCCATCGCGATTCCCCTAGCTTGCCGCTGCGCTTTCGCCGCCACAGTATTCTGCTAAAATCCGCGCCTTCTGGGCCAGCCCGCCAGCGGCTGGCCCGTCAGCTTTTATAGACACAACAAGATAGGCAACCCATGGCTCAATACGTTTACACCATGAATCGGGTCGGCAAAGTCGTGCCGCCGAAAAAAAAGATCCTCGAAGACATTTCTCTGTCGTTTTTTCCCGGTGCCAAGATCGGTGTGCTGGGGTTGAACGGGGCGGGAAAGTCCACCCTGCTGCGCATTATGGCGGGGTTGGACACCGATATTCTCGGTGAAGCGCGCCCACAAGCGGGTATTAACATCGGCTATTTGCCGCAGGAGCCGCAGCTCAACTTGGAAAAAGATGTACGCGGCAATGTGGAGGAAGGCGCTCAAGAGGCAATCGAGGCACTGGCAGGTCTGGAAAAAGTGTATGCGGATTACGCCGAACCCGACGCGGATTTCGATGCCCTCGCCAAAGAGCAAGCACGCCTGGAGGACATCATTCAGGCTACCGACGCCCACAACCTGGAGCATCGTCTCGAAGTTGCCGCCGACGCTCTGCGCCTGCCACCCTGGGACGCCAATGTAGACACTCTGTCTGGCGGCGAGCGGCGTCGCGTCGCCCTCTGTCGCCTGCTACTTTCCAACCCCGACATGTTGCTATTAGACGAGCCCACCAACCACTTGGACGCAGAGAGCGTGGCCTGGTTGGAACGCTTTCTGCACGAATTCCCTGGCACGGTGGTGGCGATCACCCACGACCGCTACTTTCTCGACAATGCGGCGGGCTGGATTTTGGAATTGGACCGGGGTCGCGGCATTCCGTACGAAGGCAACTACACCGATTGGTTAGCCGCTAAGGAACAACGCCTGGAACAGGAGCAGCGCCAGGAAGCCTCACACCAAAAGGCCATCAAAGCGGAGTTGGAATGGGTGCGCAGCAACCCCAAGGGGCGCCAAGCGAAAAGTAAGGCGCGCTTAGCGCGCTTTGACGAATTGCAGTCGCAAGAATTTCAAGCGCGCAACGAGACCAACGAAATTTATATTCCCCCGGGGCCGCGTCTCGGCGATAGCGTCATCGAAGTGCGCGATTTAACCAAGAGTTTTGGCGATCGCCTGCTGTTTGAGAACGTCAGTTTTACCGTACCCAAGGGCAGCATCGTCGGTATCATCGGCGCCAATGGCATGGGTAAGTCCACGCTATTCAAGATACTCGTGGGCACGGAACAGCCCGACGGCGGCGAAGTGCATGTGGGTGAAACGGTGCAACTGGGTTACGTGGATCAATCCCGCGACGATTTGGACGGTGAAAAAACAGTCTGGGAAGAAGTGTCCGATGGCTTGGACGTTATTCAAATCGGCACCTACGAAGTACCTTCACGCTCCTATGTCGGCCGCTTCAACTTTAGGGGCTCGGACCAACAAAAATTTGTCAAAGACCTATCCGGCGGCGAGCGCAATCGCCTGCACTTGGCGAAGCTCCTAAAGCAGGGCGCCAATGTATTGCTACTAGACGAGCCCACCAATGACCTCGATGTCGAAACGCTACGCGCTCTGGAAGAGGCGCTACTGGCCTTCCCCGGCGCGGCGATGGTGATTTCGCACGACCGCTGGTTCCTCGATCGCATCGCCACGCACATTCTGGCCTACGAGGATGACGGCGGCATCGTATTTCACGAAGGTAACTTCAGCGACTATGAAGACGACCGCAAAAAGCGCTTGGGCGCAGCTGCGGATCAGCCGCAGCGAGTTAAGTACCGCAAGTTGAAGTAGCAGGTTTACAAGTCAAAAGGGAAAACCTGCATGCCAGCATCAGCAACCTTGTTGAGCCCCCCTGCGCCGGACATATCAGTGGTACAACAAGCCCTGCATCACCAGACTAAACGCTATCGTTTTTCTTGTTTTCAAGAAGGCATTTCTGCCAGCTCAGCTCGTGGGAGCGGCAGCAGGGCGAGGGCCACCCCGTCAGCCCGGCCGTGAGTATTGTCACTTTCTCGGCTGCTGCGCAACTCGACCATTTTTCGCTGCGCGAAAAATTGGGACTCGAACAGTGCTCGCAGACTGCCCCGAGAAAGTGACAAAACTCATAGCGCGGCCTTCCGCTGACGGGGTGGCCCTCGCCCTGCTGCCGCTCCCACTAACCGACCCAGATCGGTCTCGCAATACCATCAGTGCAAGGTTATAGTGACCCGTGGAACACGGTAGTTTCCAAGCGAGAGAGCACTGGAATAATTCATGTCAGATTCGCCCCCAGATAAGCGTCATTTTACGCGAGTTGAACTCGCGCTACCGGTGGAAGTGCACCAAGGCGGAAGCGTTTGGCGCCAGCGCCTCATCGACATTTCACTCAGCGGCGTAACTACTGATCAACCTGAAGAATGGGATGCGCAGTACAACGAACCGTTCATGTTAATCATTCGCATCGATGACGAAAACAGTTTGGAATTGCACGCCTACCTGCAACATGTCAATGCTGGCCGCTTAGGGTTCGCCGTGCAACACGTCGACAGAGAGAATATTGATCCGCTACGTCGCGTGTTAGAAGCGCACATGGATATCACAACGCTCGAGGAAGAGCTGCGCCTACTGAGCAATTAGTTCACTCCCCCCCCGTCGCGCAAGAATTTCTCCGTCGCGGTGCACGTACTTCCCCTTCTATCTCGATCAACTATCTTTGCCTGCGTAGTCTACTTGTGAGGCGAGCGGCTATGCGGATTAATCCAGAGCGGCGAGTGCATCGGCTAGTTTTGCCACCGGTGTAATCTGCATCTCTCCTACCTTGGATTTGGGGGCGTTGCCCTTGGGCACAATCGCGCGGCGAAATCCATGCTTCGCGGCCTCCGCTAGGCGCTCTTGCCCGTTCGGGACTGGGCGGATCTCCCCCGATAGACCCACCTCCCCAAAAATGACGAGATCCTGTGGCAGGGCTCGGTCACGGAAACTGGCAACGATGGCCGATAATAGGGCGAGATCGGCGCTGGTTTCCAGCACTTTGACTCCGCCTACAACGTTGGCGAACACGTCCTGATCACCCACGTGTAGACCGCCGTGGCGATGCAGCACCGCCAGCAACATGGAGAGGCGGTTTTGCTCCAACCCCACGGCAACGCGGCGCGGATTGCCCAGGGAGCTGTCGTCGACCAGGGCTTGAATCTCCACCAGTAGAGGACGCGTGCCTTCCCACACCACCATGACCACGCTGCCGGCTGCGGGTTCCTCGCCGCGCTCCAAGAAAATGGCGGAGGGGTTTTTTACTTCCCGCAGGCCCTGGTCAGTCATGGCGAAGACACCGAGCTCGTTGACAGCGCCAAAGCGGTTTTTTTGACCGCGCAGGGTACGAAAGCGAGCATCGTCGCTGGCTTCGAGCAGGATGGAGCAATCGATCATGTGTTCCAGCACCTTGGGGCCAGCCAGGGAGCCATCTTTGGTCACATGACCCACTAGTATGAGCACGGTGCCCGTTTGCTTGGCGTGCCGAATCAAGTAGGCCGCACACTCGCGTACCTGGGAAACGCTGCCCGGAGCCGATGTCAGCTCGGCGCTGTGTACAACCTGAATAGAATCCACCACCAAAATCTTCGGCTGAAACTCCTCAATGGCAGCGACAATGGCCTCGGCTTGTGTTTCGGACATCAGGCGCAGCGCAGCCGTGGGCAAGTGCAAGCGCTGGGCTCGCGCCGCCACCTGTTGCAGCGATTCCTCGCCTGTAATGTACAGGGCGTTCATGGTCTGAGCGAGATGACAGAGGGTCTGTAACAGTAGTGTGCTTTTGCCGGCGCCGGGGTTACCCCCTACCAAGATGGCGGAGCCGGGCACCAAGCCACCCCCCAAGACGCGATCAAACTCGCCAGTGCCGCTGGAAAAGCGCGGCAACTCCTCTAGGTCAATTTCGGCCAACAGCCGTGCGCGCTCCAGTGAGCCGGTAAAGCCTGCGCGATTGCCCCCTACACTGCGCGCTTGCGTTGCCCCAACGCGCCCGCCACCCTGGGCAGCCCCCAGTTTTATCTCAACCAGCGAATTCCAGGCGTTGCAATCGTTGCACTGCCCCTGCCACTTCACATAATCGGAGCCGCAGTCGTTACAGACAAAAGCTGTTTTTTGTTTGGCCATAGACAGCACCTGTGGATAAAATTATTTCGATGGATACCGCTATGTCGGTAAATACACGGCAGCCGAGGCAGGATTAGTCTATCCTAACAGAGTTGGTAAGGCGGATTCCCGCGACCGAATGGTGGCCGCGCCCAGCTGGGCCGCGAGTAGGCTGTATGTGAGCCGCGTGTGGGCCGCGTGTGGGCCGCAGCGCCATTGCTTACGCCAGTCGGTCCGCAAATGCAACTTGTCAACTCACTCACACGTGCACAAGAACAGTGACCGGTATTCACATGGCAGAATCATCCCTAGTACCCGAGCGCCAACTAGTGTTCTCGCCGGGGCTCGCCGCCACCATTGGACTGGAGGAAGCGGTATTGCTGCAACATCTGCAGCAACTGTTTGAGCACCGCGAGGCCCAAGAGCGCCAGAACTACGCTTGGCTAAGCATCGAGCGAGCCTACTTAGAGTGCACCCTGCCCTTTTGGGCGCCCAAAGATCTACAGCGCATTACGCGCAGCCTCGCCGATAAGGGTGTTCTGCTCATCGATTCACCGCCGTTAACCGGCTCGGACACGCTGGTGTTTGCACTCAATGAAAAAATTGCCAGCCGCACGCAAGCCCAGGCGAATGCACCGGAAACAGCACCTTCTGACAAGGCGCCCCAGCGCAGCACGCACTCCGCTATTTCCAGCTGGGCGCAGTCCAACCCCAATGCGGCGAGCGCGAGTGGCAAAACCGCCATACCAAATGGTCCGATCAGCGATGACCCACTAACAACGCCACCACCGGTCCAACCGCGCAGAGCAACGGTGCTCCCTATGTTGTGGGAGCCCAGCGAAGATCTGCTGCAACTGTTGAACCTCAACCACAACATACCGCGACAGTTTGCGCTGGACCAAATAGAAGATTTCATCTTTTACTGGCGCGAGCGCGGCGAGGTGAGCCACGCCTGGGAAAACAAGTTTCGCCAACACGTGATCGCCAATTGGCGCAGGCACGAGCAAGAAGAAGCGGAGGCGTTCCTCAAGCCAGACCTCAAACCCCTGGATAAGCACTGGCGGCCCAGCCTCGACGCGCTGGAAATCATGCAGCGCAACAACATCCCCGCCGATTTCATCGAAGAGGCGATCCCGGAATTCATTTTATACTGGCGCGAGCGCGGAGCTGCCCCAAAAGAGCTAAATTCCAAGTTCATTCAGCACATCCGCATCCAGTGGGCGCGCTACAGCACCAGCTTGGATCACAACACCGAACCCACACGAATCACCAAAAACTGGCAGCCAGCGGAAGACGTATACGATATTCTGGAGCTGTCGCACATCGATATTGCCTTCGCGCGCGCGCTTCTACCGGAATTCATCGTATACTGGCGCGACAGCAATCAAGTGCAGACGTCTTGGAACAGCAAGTTCCTCAAGCACGTAAAATATCATTGGGCCAAGCGGCACCAAATGCAGCAAGCAGACGAGGCGAGCGGAAACATTGGCCGACAAAAACGAGGACAATCCGGGCTCGGTAGCACAGGCCGCACGCGAGATCGCAGCCTCGAGCAAGATCTCAACGACACCTCCTGGGCCAAATAAGGAGGCTCGCCGCAAGGCGAGCCTCAAGGCCGCAGGAACCGCTGCAGACACCCCGGCACCACACCCATCGAATGGTAGCAGCACCCTGGCATCGAAGGCGCACGTCGACGCCATCAACCAGGTGTTTGCGCTGTTCCGGCTCAATTACCACAACCAATACTACGCCGCGTTCCCCGATGCCACGCAGCTCAATCAGATCAAAAAGCTGTGGCTAGAATCGCTCACAGATTACCCGGTAGAACACATTCTCAAGGGCGCCAAACACGCCATTGAAAACAGCGAGTTTCTCCCCTCGCTGCACCGTATGCTGCAATGCGCGCAACACAGTCTGGAAGAACTCGGCTTACCACCCGCTAGAGAGGCTTACCTCGAAGCCTGCTCGGCGGCGGCTCCGCGCGCGAGCCAAACTTGGAGCCACCCTGCGGTGTATCTCGCAGGGCGAGACAGTGATTGGTATTTTCTCAATCATCGAGCAGAAAGGGAGACCTGGCCAGTATTTCGGGAGCACTACCAACGCTACTGCACAGCGGTCGCTCGCGGCGAGGAGCTGCACATTCCCGGCACGGCTGCATTGGAGGTTAAAGCCCCCGAGCCATTGCCGCGGGACGAACAACTAAAAGCACTGGCCGAATTGCGCGACAAGGTGGGCCTATAAGCCTCACTCCTCGACGCTCACTCCTCGCGGAACGAGGCACCTGCGTAGTTCTCAAAGCGCGTGTGCTCACCCATAAACGTCAGCCGACACATTCCAATCGGCCCATTGCGCTGCTTACCGATGATCACCTCCGCCGTGCCCTTGTCCGCTGTATCCTCGTTGTACACCTCGTCGCGGTAGATAAACATAATCACATCCGCATCCTGCTCGATGGCGCCCGATTCGCGCAGGTCAGAGTTCACGGGACGCTTATTCGGCCGCTGTTCAAGGGCGCGATTCAACTGTGATAGCGCGACCAGCGGGACGCGAAACTCTTTCGCGATGGCTTTTAAATTGCGCGATATCTCGGAGATCTCCGCTGTGCGCCCCTCAGAGGACCCGGCGACCTGCATCAATTGCAGGTAGTCGACCATGATCATACCGAGACCGCCATTCTCGCGGTACACACGACGCGCGCGGCTGCGCAGCTCGGTCGGGGTCAAGGCGGGCGTATCGTCGATATAAATCGGTAGGTCTTTGAGTTTGGTCACTGCGGCGCTCAGTTTTGGCCAGTCTTCCTGCTCTAACTTGCCATCGCGCACCCGCGTCATATCCAGGCGGCCAACGGAGGCCAGCATTCTCACCATCAGTGCTTCGGCGGGCATTTCCATACTGAATACCAAGATGGGTTTTTCCTGCGCCTGCGCGGCATTTTCGACCAAATTCATGGCAAAGCTGGTCTTGCCCATCGACGGGCGCCCGGCGACAATCACCAAATCCGAGGGTTGTAGGCCGGAGGTCATCTTATTGAGCTCGGTAAAACCGGTGGTGAGGCCGGTGATATCACCCCCGGCTTGAAACAGCTCTTCAATGCGATTGAGCGCACCTTCTAACAATGGGTTCACAAATTGCGGGCCACCGGCCTTGGGGCCCTGCTCGGCGATCTCCATGATGCGCCGCTCGGCTTCGTTGATCAGCTCTTTAGAGGAGCGCCCCTCCGGGTTAAAGCCGCTATCGGCAATCTCCTGCGCGGCCTCGATGAGCCGCCGCAAGCCAGCACGTTCGCGCACAACCTCGGCGTAGGCGCGGATATTGGAGGCGCTGGGCGTGTTCTGCGCAAGCTCTGCAAGATACGCCAACCCACCGACAGCCTCTAACTCGCCACTCGCCTCGAGTTTATCGGCCACGGTGATGACATCGACTGGCTGAGCCTCATCGGCCAGCTTGGCTATTTGACGGTAGATTAGCCGGTGGCCGGGGCGATAAAAATCGCTAGCGGTAACAGACTCCGCCACGGCATCCCATCCGTCATTGGACAATAGCAGGCCACCGAGCACCGATTGCTCGGCCTCCAACGACTGTGGCTGCATTTTGATCCGTCCCAACTCGCTATCGCCGGCGTAGGGGAGTTCAGATACGTTGCTGGGAATTTCGGGATCGGCCATGAATTCAGCTTAGCGGTTGTGAGAACCGGGGGCTAGAAAATTCTGTTTTTGTCGGCTGCATGTCTTATCTTTGGGACAGGTGTTCACCATTGATGGCCGTTAAGTCCAATGATTGCAAGGAATCTATCCCTTGCGAAGAGTTCGTTGTCGATTTGTAGAGCGTCACTGGCCCGGTCGGCGGGGCGGGGCTGGGTGTTTCAGGGTTCTAGGCCGCTGCTAGGCTTCTCAGGGCTTTTGGGGGCCTTCTGCGAGCATTGTCTGAGTCCCAATTTTTCGCGTAGCGAAAAATAGTCGAGTTGCGCAGCAGCCCAAAAGGCCCGAGGGGCCTGCGGCCGCACCCTGAAACACCCAGCCCCGCCCCGCCGATCCGGCCAGTGATGGCCGCAACCATCTTTCAATTATTATCAGCTAATTACCCAAGGGAGCTCAACTGTGCACTGTTTCGCACCGTGCTTAGAGCGCACTCGCACTCACTACATGCAGAAGGGTTACTCAGGCACCACCGAGATGTTCACATCGGCAGTGACCTCACCGTGCACCTGGATTGCGATTTCATAGTCGCCCAACTCGCGCAGTGCACCGGCGGGCATACGCACTTCGGACTTCTCGACCGCACAACCGGCGGCGGTTAGTGCTGCGGCAATGTCGCGCGTGCCAATGGAGCCAAACAACTTGCCCTCTTCGCCCGCATTGGCGGGAATGGCAATGACACCCAGTGCGTTGATCGCCTCACCACGTGCCTGAGCATCTGCCAGTGCGCTGGCGGCGGCAGCCTCTAGTTCCGCGCGACGCGCTTCAAATTCAGCGGTGTTGGCATCATTTGCCGGTACCGCTTTACCCTGAGGGATCAGGTAGTTGCGGCCAAAGCCAGCCTTGACGTTGACAGTATCGCCCAAGTTGCCCAGGTTATTGATGTTTTCCAGTAAGATGACATCCATTGATTCTTCCTCGTTCTCGCTCTCAAATTCTAATGCGTAATTGCTTCGGACCAGTGCGGGCCAAAGTCAGCGCTACTCATCATCGCGCCGTCGGTTGGCGGATGGCGAATTACCCGCACCACCGGGGAGCCAACGCTGGCGGAAATCAAACCAACTGTCGGCAACGGCGAAAAACACAACCACCAACTTGACTGGGTCAAACAACATCCAGCTCAAATAAAACACGGCCAACCAACCACTGCCGCCACCGCGCAATTTCGCCCGTGCATGCACAAGCGAGAATCCCGCGAAGGTCAGGGGGATGAAAAAAATCATCGCCCAACTGCGGTACTCGATGCCCGCGCTCGCGAGCATCAGAGCCGGAAGGACCAGGCCCAATGTCATCGGCGCTGGGTAGCGCAGCGCTCGAAACTCCTCGCCAAACCCGCGGGGATTGTACAACTCAGCCTGCCAGTACCGACCCAGCAAGAGGCATAGGGTTGCGCCTATTGCCACCAAAGCTCCCAGCATGCCCGCAATTTGCCAGGGTACCGGCCGGTGCAGCGTCAGCGGCGTCTCTGGTGTGGAAAACCGCTGTTCCACGCCCTCCAAAACCGTAGCAAAGAAAACACTGAGCTGATCCAGGTACGCACCGCCAAACATCATCATGAGCACACCAAATACGGCGGCCACGACCACGCTTCCCAACAGTGTCAGCGGCAGGCTGACGGTCACTCGCAATAGACACGCTAGTGCCGTGGTGCCAAGCAACAACGCCAGCGCACTGGCGTTACCAAACACATACAGTAGTGCTCCCGCCGGTAGTAGAGCCCAAAACAGCAACCAGGCGCCGTGTGCGATACCACGGCGCAGAGTGACTAGCGCCAGTGCGGCGGCACTGATCCAGCACAAATAAATGCTGCCCGCACCCATCATGACGATCAGCAGGGCCCACATCCGGCTACGCATCACAATGTGTGCCAGAGCGCTCACAATAATCCTCTGCGCGGTCCTGCGCTGGTCGTCAAACCCAGATAAAACCGGTCATATACCTTAGTTATGAGCGTCCGAATAAGGCAACAATGCTAGGAACCGTGCCCGCTTGATGGCGGTCGCCAACTGGCGCTGGTACTTTGCCTTAGTGCCCGTAATGCGGCTGGGTACAATTTTTCCTGTTTCGGATACGTATGCCTTAAGTGTTTCGAGATCCTTGTAATCGATCTCTTTCGTACCCTCGGCTGTGAAGCGACAAAACTTACGGCGGCGAAAAAAACGAGCCATGACAATACTCCCGGACCTAATTAGTACAATTCAATATGAAAAAACGCGTTTGCGAACTCAGTCTTCAGTGACTGCTTCTGCCGTCTCTGTTGCGATTTCCTCAGCGGCTGCGTCGGCAGCACCCGCGACTGTCTCAGTGTCTACATCGACGTCTGTCTCGCTCTCTTGACTCTCGACAGACTGGGCACGTGAGGCCTCGGCGGCCTGGCGCTCTTCATAACGGTTTTTGCGCTCGCGGTTTTCTTTCTCCGCCTTCATGATGAAGGATTCCTCGGTGACCGGCTCATTGCGACGAATCACGAGGTTGCGAACCACAGCGTCGTTATAGCGGAAGGTGGTAGTGAGTTCCTCCAGTGCTTCATTGGACGCTTCCACATTCATCAGCACGTAGTGCGCCTTGTGGATCTTGTTGATGGTGTAGGCCAACTGGCGGCGGCCCCAATCTTCCAAACGGTGAACTGTGCCGCCGTCTTTCTCAATGGTGGCGGTATAGCGCTCGATCATGCCGGGCACTTGTTCGGACTGGTCCGGATGGACCATAAAGACGATCTCGTAATGTCTCATACGATAAAGCTCCTTTCGGGTTAATGCCACCCGTCGATCACTGACGTTAAGCAAGTGCGCGGTGTGGCAAGGAGAGTCAGCAGCAAGGGCATAATGCCTCACCGCCGGGCAAATTTTTACGGGGGCGCATTCTAGCGGCTTTGATGGGGGGAAACAAGCGGGCTGGGGGCTCAGGGGACGGGGCTGTGTGCGCTCAACCGCGGCGCTGCCGGACCACCTCAAACAAGCAGATACCCGCAGCCACAGATACATTGAGGCTGGCGACGGTACCAGCCATGGGCAGGCTCACCAAGACATCACAGTGTTCGCGGGTGAGACGGCGCAGGCCCTTGCCCTCAGCGCCCAAGACCAACGCCAGCGGCGTGCACAAGTCCTGCGCGTAGATCGTTGTTGCGGCCTCACCATCGGCACCGTAAATCCACAGGCCTGCGTCTTTCATACCCCGCAAAGTGCGGCTGAGGTTGGTGACGCGTACAACGGACACACTCTCGGCGGCCCCACACGCTACTTTGCGCACCACCGGGGTAATGCTGGCGGAGTTGTCTTTGGGCACGACCACGGCATCGACACCCGCTGCATCGGCACTGCGCAGACAGGCACCTAAATTGTGCGGATCGGTCACGCCATCGAGCACCAAGACCAGGGCTGGATCGGCTTTCTCGGCCAGGGTGCGCATGAGTTGTGCTTCAGACCACAGCTTCGACTCGGGGTCGTCCCCCGTCGCTCCCGCCACTGCACGCAACTCAGCCAGCGCCCCCTGGTGGCGGCCTGCAATGCGCTCATCCAACTGCCCACGCGACACGCGCTGGACTGCAACCCCTTGATTCTCAGCTAGTGTTTGCAGGGCGGTGATGCGCTTGTCGCGTCTTTCTTTCTGTAAATAGAGACAATCGATGCGCTCGGGCTCCTTGCGCAACAGTGCATCCACCGCGTGTAGACCGTACACGTACGACATAGTTAGCGGCGGCGCCTGGTGTTGGACTTCGAACGCGACTTACTTTTTTTCCTAGGTTTACTTTTACGTTTACTCTCACTATTAGTTTTCGCTGTGCGCTCTCCTCGCTTAGCCGCACCGCCGCGTTTGCTTTTAGAGTCGCTCTTGGCATTTTTTTTGGAGTTTGGTTTCGGCTTAGACTTATACCTAGACTTAGACCTAGACTTAGAGCGAGATTTGCGCGATGGCCCGGCGTCAGTCATTTCCAAATCAATTTTGCGATCGTCCAAATCGACCCGCGCCACTCGCACACGCACACTTGCGCCCAGTGAAAAACTGCGACCTGTGCGCTCACCAGACAAACGCTGTTTAGCGGCATCAAAGTGGTAGTAGTCACCCGGCAAAGCGGTCACGTGTACTAAGCCTTCGATATAGAGATCTTGCAACTCGACGAACACACCGAAACTGGTAACCGCGACAATAACCCCCGGAAATTCATCACCCACGTGCTCTTGCAAAAACTCACATTTGAGCCAGGCATCGACTTCGCGCGTGGCCTCATCGGCACGGCGCTCTGTCATCGAGCAGTGCTCGCCGTGCACAGTCATCGCCTGCATATCGTAGGGAAATATCTGCTTCGCCGGAATGACTTTCGCACCTGAGAGACGACGCACACCCACGGCTTTGCGCCGGCTGCGAATGAGGTGACGAATACCGCGATGCACCAACAAATCAGGGTAACGCCGAATCGGTGAAGTGAAATGCGCATAGCCTTCGTAGTGCAGACCAAAGTGACCTTTGTTATCGCACTGGTATACAGCTTGACTGAGAGAGCGCAGCAACATGGTTTGGATTACGTGAGCGTCGTCGCGGTCCTCAACTTGTTGCAGTAACTCTTGATAGTCCAGCGGTGTGGGTTTCACGCCGCCGGATAGGTCTAAACCCAATTCGCCCAAAAATTTGCGCAAGCCCTCAAGCTTCTCTTCCGTCGGCCCCTCATGCACGCGATACAGCGCGGGCAATTTGCTGTCTTGATAAAACTGCGCAGCAGCGACGTTGGCGCTGAGCATGCACTCTTCGACCATCTTGTGAGCATCGTTGCGTTGCACGGGCACTATGGCTTCGATTTTGCGCATGTCATCGAAAATGATGCGCGTTTCCACGGTGTCAAAATCGATGGCGCCGCGCGCATCGCGCGCCGCACGCAACACCTTGTACAACGCATGCAAACGCTTTAAGTCGGCCACCCTGGCCTTTTCGACCTTCGAGTGCCCGCCCTCTGTCAAGACTTGGCCGACTTGCGTGTAAGTGAGCCGCGCATGCGAGTGAATAACACCTTCATAGAACGTGTAATCTTTGAGCCGCCCGCGGCTATCGATCCGCATTTCGCACACCATAGCCAAGCGGTCCACTTTGGGCATGAGACTACACAATCCATTGGACAAGGCCTCGGGCAACATGGGTACGACTTTCTCGGGAAAGTAAACTGAGTTGCCACGATTGGCCGCCTCGACGTCGAGAGCGGAACCCGGCTGCACATAGTGCGACACATCGGCAATGGCAACCCACAACTTCCAGGCACCGCGCGCACCTTTTTCGCAGTAGACCGCATCGTCAAAGTCGCGCGCGTCTTCACCGTCGATGGTGACGAACGGTAGCGTGCGCAAATCAACTCGGTGAGACTTATCGCTGTCGCGGGGTTCACCTTCTAATTGCCCCGCTTCGTACAACACGTCTTCCGGCCACTCCCAAGGTATACCGTGGGCGCGTATGGCGACGTCAATCTCCAAGCCCGGGTCGAGATGGTCACCGAGTATCTCCGCAATGCGGCCTTTAGCGCCTAGCTGTCTGGTCGGATAATCTGTAATCTCCGCCGTGACGATTTGGCCAGACTGCGCATTACCTTTCAATTTGGGTGGAATGAGAATCTGCTGCGTGATGCGGCCGTTATCCGGAATAACAAAGCCAATGCCACTCTCTTCCTGGTAACGTCCCACCACCTGTGTGTGGCCGCGCTGCAGCACCTCCACCACCTTTCCTTCAGGACGCCCACGCCGATCTTCACCGCGCACCTGCACCAACACTTCGTCGCCATCAAACACAAAGTGCATTTGGCGCGCACTGAGATACAGATCATCGCCACCCGCCAGCGGTATCGCGAAGCCATAACCATCGCGATGGCCCTGCACTTTGCAGTGCCGCAAATCCATTTTATCGACCAGCCCGTAAGCACCGCGTCTATCGACCATGAGCTGCCCATCGCGCACCATGGCACGCAACCGCTTACCCAGGGCATCCAGATCTTCCGCCTCGCCAAGGGCAAGCTGCTTGGCGATTTTTTTCTGCGGCAGCGGTTTGTTCGCATCGGTGAGCAGCGAGATGATGAATTCTCTACTCGGAATAGGGTTCGCGTAACGCGAAGCCTCGCGAGAAGCGTGGGGATCGACGCGTTTGCGTTTTTTGGCCATAGAATTGCGAAGCTCGGTTCGAGAGTAAGCAGGTGCCGGTGATAGCAGTGGCGAGATTATACGCCAGGATTGACAAGCCCGCGCGGGAAAAGTACAGTCGCCCGCGTTGTGCTAACAGTGGTTTTTGAGCCAATTCAACTGCTTAGTTGCAATGCCCAGGTGGTGTTGTGGTAGACACTGTGCAACGCTCAGCTTAGTCAGAAATGGAAATTTGAGTTAAGCAAATCCACCTTTTTATGTGCCCAGGTGGTGAAATCGGTAGACACGCTAGCTTCAGGTGCTAGTGCTCGCAAGGGCGTGGAGGTTCAAGTCCTCTCCTGGGCACCATTTGATTTTTCCCATTCAAATTTTGTAGCTCTGATCACAGGCAAACGACTTCTACTGTTTTCAAAAAAGTTACTTCAAATCTAAAACTGAACTCTTTTAGTATAGCCGCCATCCACAACGAGATTAGCGCCAGTCACAAAACTGGCGGCAGGGCTCGCCAGAAATACCACTGCGCTGGCTACCTCCTCAGCGGTACCCAACCTTCCGCCAGGGAAAGTGTCGACGACCCCTTTAAAGACTTCTGGCGCATTCTGCTCTATCGTGTCCCAATTCCCCCCCTCAAAAGCCGTAGGTCCTGGCGAGACACAGTTCACCCGGATGCCCTGGGCACCCAGCGCCTGGCTCAACTGGCCGCTATAGGTGATCAACGAAGCCTTTAAGGCATTGTAGGGCTGCGGCGCAAAAAATGTTTCAATAGCTGAGGTTGAACTCATCAACACAATTGAGCCAGCTTCGGACTTTTCCAGAAATGGCATTGCGGCCTCAATTCCACGACTGGCGCCCAACACGGTAGTCTCCAAATTTGCATACCAGCTTTCCTCATCAACAGACCCTCCGACACCACTGGCCATGACAACTAGAATATCAATACCACCCAATTCTTCCCCAGCAGCAGCGACCCAGGACTGATAGGCGGATTTATCGGTAACATCCACCACCTTGCCCGTGGCAGTTACACCTTTTGCCGAGAGTGACTCCACAGTTTGTTGTACATCTTGTTCACCACGGGCGCAGACCGCTACATTTGACCCTGCCGATGCCAGCATTTCCGCAGCAGCACGACCTATCCCCCGCGCACCACCGACAATTACTGCTTTTTTACCTTCGAGGCCAAGCTCAAACTTCATAAAATCCTCCGCCAACATGTCTGTTAAAAATGACCGTCGCCAACTTACCGTACAGCAGGACTAAAAACAAGCAGGCTTGACTGTATTTATTTGCGTGGCCTTTTATACTGCCTTTTATACTGATACCCCGGTTATCTGCCACTAATCTCTGAAAAAAAACTGGCCATCAAGTCACCATCCGCGGCCCTGCGCGCCATTCATATCCTGATTATTGGCGGCCTGCCCCAGGAACCCACAGACTAGCTATGACTCTATTCATGAGGCGTTTTCACTTTCAACCATTTTTCATGACATGCGTCCCCTTGCTTGTATTTCGCACGGCAACCCGACCAGTAATCTTGTAGATGAGCGGCAACCCTATCGCCCATACAGAGGCCACTGTGGCTAGCGTGACTGGCAAAGAGTGGCCAAACTCGACCGCCCCTAGCCGCGCACCCGCCCAGTAATTCAATGGGAATACTATCGCCCCTGCGAGGGCAGCGAGGGCAATTCTCTCACGTAAGAATGCGAGACTGCGCGGGATCGTCGCGGCAAAGGCTAACCACAGAACACACAACCACGGGGGCACAAGCGTCCGGGTTGGGAACTGGTAGAAACCGAAAAAACTGAAGCAGACGTCGACAAAAATCCCGAGCACCGCCACCGCTACCAGTTGCCGGATTTCGGCGCGCACGTCTCGCACTAGGATTAAATGCAATAACAATAGTACCGCAATGACGGGTAATAGCTGCTGCCTGCCTAATACTGCACAAAACCAAATACTCTGAAACCAGAGTACATTGAACCATAGAACATCGGGAAGGTTCCTTAGGTTGCACCTTTTAGTGTCAGTTCTTGACAAGGGATGCCCGCGCCACAAATGCCAGGCCTTTGCCGATTCGCCCCTCCATCAAGTTCGCCAAGCGAGCGGGCATGGACGCCCGACTATCTACAACGGCGCAAAGCCTGCTAAAAAATTCCTCTTCAAGTTTCTTGCACTCATTATCTATCGCGCTTTTTGTCACAGTGATCGCGTCCGGGGTAGCAGTGTATGCTCATACTTACGTCGCATTTGATCTCATGGATCATCCAAAAAGCATGCACTCAAGTGAAATTCAAAGAAATTCGCACCTAAAGGAAATCCATTGTGACTTTACCACCGTATAACAGAAGAGTTGGTAATCAACAATTCAGCAACGAGCCTGTTGGCGTTCATATAGACATTACCAACATGGGTAGTATTACACATGGCTAACATCCAATATCTCCCACTACGCGAGGCAACACATGACTTCCATTCTATCGGGACCTTGGCAACAGGAAGCAGTCGATGATTTTCTAGCCGATAACACGCTCCCTATTCGAATCGCGAGCGTCGCCGCCGATGGCTTTCCGCGCGTAGTTTCCCTCTGGTTTGAGTACGAAGCTCCACATCTTCTCTGCGCAACTCACCAGACCTCTGTGCTTGCTAAACTGTTGCAGAAGAACCCGCGAGTGGGCTTTGAAATAGCGCCTGATGCGCCCCCCTACTACGGCGTCAGAGGCCAGGCAAACGCGAAACTAGAACCATTGGGCAATGGCGATCTCTTAGAACGCCTCGTTTCTCGCTATGTGAAAGACACAACGACTGAGTTTGCGCGCTGGCTACTATCCAGAAGTGACGAGGAACTCGTGATCACATTGACGCCTCGGCGTCTGTATACCTGGGACTATCGCGAGAGGATGGGCAATATCGAGTGATTCTCAATATGTCACACAACACCAATCCACTGTGTGCTTATAGCCCCATTTTTTTCTTTGAAGCTGATGATGACATCGGAAGGGTGCCGCCACCCGCGCGAACCAGAGTGACCGTAACAGCAATACAACTCGACATTCGCCTGAAACACAGGAGATACCCACAAAAACATGATCGTGCTGCAGGAATATATTGAAGTATCCCGTCCCATACACGAAGCATTCGCCTACATCTCTGCCTTCAATACTAGTCAGGAATGGGACTCTACCGTCACGCGGGCAGAAAAGCTGACTGCGGGTCCAATCGCATTAGGTACGCGATTTGCCGTGAACTGTGCGCTACCTATAGGGTCCATCGACATCGATTATACAGTGACTCACCTGCAGAAAGACCGTGTGATTGAACTGCGCGGATCTTCACGCTTTTTCGATGTCAGCGATCGCATTCAGTTTACGTCCACCGAAAAAGGCACCCGTATCGATTACCGAGCAGAGTTCGATTTTCCCAGTACACTGCAAGCGCTGGCCAAATCTTTCGAAGCGAGTTTACAGCGCATGGGGAAACATTCGATGCAAGGTCTGCGTGCGGCACTTGAAAGCGACTACCCCGCTCCCTCCTCCACTTGGAGCAATAATCTCGCAGATCGATTCGTACTGCCAGGCCTGGCCAAATTTACGCGTTTGGGTTACACACGAAGCAGCCCTTCATGGGCACCTAATTCCAGTTACCTCGGTGATAAACATCTTGTTATTACTGGTGCATCTTCCGGCCTAGGTTATACAACGGCGATGGAGCTGGCCCGGCGCCATGCGCACATCACACTGGTTGCGCGCAACGAGATGAAGGGCCAGGGCGTCGTCAATGAGATTATTGCTGAAACTGGCAACGATCAGGTGCAGCTAGAGGTCGCCGACCTTAGTCTAATGGAGGGTGTGGCTAGACTCGTGCGCAAATTACGTCGACGCGGTAAACCTATAGATGTTCTTGTCAACAATGCCGGAGCATTATTCAACCCACGCCAGGAAACCACGGAAGGTATTGAAGCGAGCCTCGCCCTGTTGTTACTAAGCCCCTATCGGCTTGCAATCGGCCTCAAACCACTGCTAGTTATGGCTACACACGCACGCGTGATTAACGTGGTATCCGGCGGAATGTATTCGCAAAAATTGGACATGCAACGTCTGCTCAATAAGGAGCCGCCGAGTGAATACTCTGGCTCCGTTGCCTACGCTCGCGCAAAACGCGCGCTAATGATAGTCACCGAAGAACTCGCCAAGGAGTGGGCGGACGAGAATATCACTGTCAATGCCATGCACCCCGGCTGGGCGGACACACCCGGCGTTAAATCGTCACTGCCAGAATTTTACAAACTTACTCGCTCATTTCTGCGCACACCTGAGCAGGGAGCTGACACAATCGTCTGGTTGGCCAGCGCTAGAGAGGCGGGTGACCTCACAGGATACCTCTTTCTCGACCGCCAACCACATACTACTCATCTGCTGCCTTTCTCGCGCGAGTCCGAAGAAGAACGCGAGGCCTTAATGGCTTATCTCGAGGGTGCTTAAGCAGAGACCGCGCTTCCACTGCCCAGTGCGACTATACCATCAGCCCCAACTTCCGGCAGCGGACTACAACAACACTACTCGCTGTCAAAAACGGTAGTCGGGTTTAGCCAGGGTCAATTGAACAGTACTAATTACGCGCTCGCGGAAGCCCCCTTCACAGTAAGACAGGTAAAACTCCCACATTCGTGCGAACTCTTCGTCAAAGCCTTGCTGATAAACGTCGAGGAGCGCCGCCTGAAAGCGCGCCCGCCAGTGCGCTAAAGTAGCAGCATAATCCCGTGTGATATCGCGCAAATGAGTGATTTGCATATCCGTATCTTTGGCAACATGGCGACTGATCGCCACAAGCGAAGGCAAACAACCTCCTGGGAAAATATAGCGCTTTATAAAATCCACTTCTTTCTTGGTTTGCTCGTAGCGCTGATCCGCTACCGTGATGGCTTGCAGTACCATCAGCCCGCAGGGCTTAAGCAGCGCAGCACATTTTTTAAAGTAGTGTTGAAAAAATTCGTAGCCCACGGCCTCAATCATCTCGATGGACACCAGCTTGTCGTACTTCCCTTCTAAATCTCGATAATCGCAACACAACACTCTTACTCTGTGGGCGAGACCTGCGTTGCGCACGCGCTGCAGTGTGTACTCATATTGCTGTTGCGAGAGGGTCGTGGTGGTCACTAGACAGCCGTATTGACGGGCGGCATGCAACGCCATTCCACCCCAACCAGTGCCGATTTCCAGCAAATGGTCCGAGGGTTGCAACTCCAGTTGCGCACAGATAACGTCCATCTTGTGTAATGAGGCCTCCTCAAGCGTCGCCGCTGGAGAGGGAAAAACAGCCGCCGAATACATCATGGTCGAATCTAGAAACAAGCTGAAGAAATCGTTACCCAAATCGTAATGAGCAGAAATATTACGGCGCGAGCCACGCAAGGTATTACTGTTAACCAAGTGGGCAATTTGCAAACCTATTCGGTTCCAAAGGGATTTGCTTGAGTCCATGGAATTTAATACCGCCATATTGGCGCAGAACAAACGGACAACACTGACCAAGTCAGGCGAACTCCAATGACCCAACATGTAAGCTTCACCGGAGCCAACACTGCCTCCAGTTAACACATACTTGTAGACTAGGGGATCGTGGATATTGACCACGGCACTCGGATGATTGCGCGTTTCAGCGTCACCAAAACGTATAGTCTCGCCGCCCTCTTGCACTGTGAGACTACCCACTTGTAGTCTGCCCAAAACCGAAAAAACGGTTTGGCGGGCTAGAGGTTCGCTACGCCATCGATCGCGAAGGCCGGGCAATCGAATGGCACTGACCCTAGTATTACTCATTATTTAAGCTTCCTGTTTCATTTTTTAAGGGAGGGTGGGCATAGAACGGTACACCTTTGAGCCATAAGCGCAGCGCCTGCCAATAAATCGCCGCGCCAACTTTAGCCGTCATCAGTGGATAACGACTCAAGTGGCGAACAAAGTTGCTGCGTGTTGCCGACTCATGCGAAAGGCAGAGCGTGGCATCGAACATACGCGCTTCTCCTTGCGCAAGCCCTAGGTGAAGAATCAACTTCTTACCTGGTGTGTTACTGTGCCACTGGTACCGCATGTCCATCGGATGAAACGGTGAAACATGCAAGCTCTTACTAAATTCACAGCGCAGCCAACGCTCATCAGGTTGAGCTTTGAGTACATAGCTATGTTTTTCTCGCCACGGTGTATTGGTCACCTCCGCTACGATGTATTCCAAAATTTCACCGTCTTCCGCGAAACAGTAATAACAGGAGATGGGGTTAATCACGTAGCCAAAATATCGCAGGTTAGCCAGCAAATAGATGGGGCCGGCAGGCCGGTGACCGGTATTAGCGGCAACCAGATTTCGTACTGCGGTGTCTAGGGGGAGCAAGGGGTCCCCGAGAAAATCAGCGCGCCGAAACCAGGCCAGGGAAGGACCGCGTGCGGACCACCCCGGACATTCATCAAACAGTTTGGGCAATTCATCCAGCCGCAAATAGGGCATAAATACCCGATAACAAAAATCATGTCTGCGTGGACTGAACCGCCGATGCCTCACCCAACCTGTATAGATAGCACTCGTCACGCGGCACTGCCCATCCCGCCGTCACTAACTCGCCCACCAGTACCGCTGCTCTTCAGAGCTCGAGCTACTCGCAGCGCGCTAACCACACCATCTTCATGAAAGCCGTTGCGCCAATAGGACCCACAGAACCAAGTCCTACCACCATTAATTTCACCCCAGCGGTTCTGGGCTCGCGTACTGGCCAGCGTAAACACAGGGTGGTCGTAGGTAAAACGACCTAATATGCGATGAGGGTCGATGACCTCTGTATTGTTTAGCGTTACACAAAAGGTTTCAGGTGCTTCAATACCTTGCAAGATGTTCATGTTGTAAGTCAGAGTAGCGCGCTGCTTCGACCCACTGCGATGGTAGTTCCAACTAGACCAGGCGCGTCGGCTGCGCGGGAGCAGACTGGCATCGGTGTGTAGAACAACGTCGTTGCTCTGGTAGGGAATCGCACCAAGAATATCGCGTTCTACTTGGCTCGCATCAAGCAATATGGCCAGTGCCTGATCGCTGTGGCAGGCAAATACTAGGTGGTCAAATCGCTCAACGACATTGTCACCCAGTAAAATTTCGACGCTATTTTCTAGCCTTCTCACACCACGAACGGCGGTGTGCAATCTGACTTTATCTCTATACCCGGCGCACAACGGCTCAATATACTCTCGTGACCCGCCCTCGATAACACGCCACTGCGGCCGCTGCATGATATTTAACAGGCCGTGATTACTAAAAAAACGGACGAAAAACTGCAAGGGAAAGGCCAGCATGTAGGGTGTATCCGCTGACCAAATAGCCGAACCCATAGGAATAAGGTAATACTCTTTAAACGCCTCGCCGTATCGAAAGTGGTGCAAGTACTCTCCCAGCGTGGTATTCGAATCCACCACTCCCTCCGCCAGGTGGCGGACAGAGTCGCGATTAAAACGCAGAATATCTTTTAACATTCCGAGAAACGTCGGTGAAACCAGGTTTCGGCGCTGTGCAAATAAGGTATTTACGTTGGAGCCCGCATATTCGATACCGGAGTCGAGATCACTCAGGCTAAAACTCATTTGAGTCTTTTTTGTCACAACCCCCAGTTTCTGCATGAGGGCGATGAAGTTGGGATAAGTTCTATCGTTGTATACGATAAAACCGGTATCGACAGCATAGCGCCGACCACCCAGCACCACATCCACAGTCGCCGTGTGGCCACCCAGACGAGACTCTGCCTCGAACAGATGTACATCACACTCTCGATGTAGGTAGTGCGCGCAGGACATGCCCGCTATCCCCGAACCAATGACTGCCACTTTCATCAATTAACCGCTTCTAACACTTAACATATTTATTACTACGAAGTAATCGGTAGGGTGGATCAACCCACACAAAAAAGATCTCATGTGATCCAAGCGGTAAGTCACAACGTAACAGTCGGTGGTACACTGCAAAGGAAGGCCATCAGTGCGAGAGCGGGGAGTAATACGGCGCATGTCAAGCGACGTAACTCTAGATTCCAATAGTGAGCGCAACGACGAGTGGAGCTTGTGTCTGCAACAAGTGGGCGCGCACCGGGATCGAGAAGCGTTCTCGCGCCTCTTCACCCATTTTGCGCCGCTGATCAAATCGTTTGCGCTAGGTGGTTCCACCCTATCGGCGAATCATGCCGATGAATTGGTGCAGGAAGTGATGATTAAGGTCTGGCAAAAGGCGCACGCATTCAATGCCCAGAAAGCGGCTGCTAGCACGTGGATTTACACAATTGCGAGAAATTGTAGAACGGACATGTACCGTCGATTGCAAAAATTCGATACGCCACTTAGTGCTGACGACATCTGGCTCGACAGCGCAGAGGCAGCGCCGCTAGTAGCCGTTCAACAGCAGCGCGATGCGCAACGCATTCGCGCCTTGATGCACGAATTGCCCGACGAGCAAACTCAGATCCTGGGCAAGGTCTATATGGAAGGAAAATCGCATAGTGAGGCAGCCAAAGAGCTCGATCTGCCTCTTGGAACCGTCAAATCTCGGGTTCGGCTCGCGATGCAAAAATTGCAACTATTGGTTGAAAGATAGCGATATGGTCACTCATCACCCCGATACAGAACTCATGCAGGAATTTTCCTCGGGCACGCTACCCTTGGCACAAGCTATCTGCGTTGCAATGCATTTAAACTATTGTGAGCAGTGCCAGCGCGACAACCGCAAACTACAACAGTTGGGCGGCACTTTATTTGCAGCGTTAACGCCCCAGCCGGTGGATGACTCCGTCCTTCAATCTACCTTGTCTCGGCTCGACGAAGCACCGCCGCTGTCGTACACGCAAGATGGTGATAGGGGTAGCTACCCGGCCTTGATGCACCAATTAATATTGGGCAACTACGATGAACTCGCTTGGAAATCGATGGGTTCTGGTATACGCATCAGTCATCTGCAGACCGGTGATCGGGCACATGAATTTGCCCTTTATCGCATCAAGGCAGGGAGCAGCGTGCCGAAACATACTCACAGGGGAACTGAGCTTACTCTGGTGCTAGAGGGTAGTTTTTCAGACGAAGAGGGTGTCTACCAGGCGGGAGATTTCCTCCTGCGCGACACGGAACACGAGCATACACCCACCGCTGCAAGAACCGGCGATTGCGTGTGTGTGGGTGTACTTGACGCGCCTATACGATTTACCAAATGGAACTTTAGGCCGCTTAATCCATTTCTCAAATTGCACGCTAGTCATTGAGGCAATAACACCGGGCGGCCCCGCTGTACTACCAATCGCCCAGAGCCCAAAAACCAACTGACCGCGATCTTCAGGACGCAAGTTGTCACTAGGAAAACACTTTACTGCCGCACAACGTACCCCAATGATAAATGCATAAGCCGCCGCTGATTCAGTGCTTAGCGCCTTAGCTATGCGAGCGACAACATGGTCTCAACTCCTGTACCTTCCAGCAGTGCATCCACGCGCGCTCGATCAGCCTCACCGAGCACCCGATACCGTTCATTGGTCCACTGCAAACACTTGGCTTGATATGGAAAAGTCTGTTGAGTCCAGGTGGCCCCATCGATTTCACTTTCCCAGGTTTTTTCACCAGCCTGCACGGCGCGGGCATTCGCCAATTGTGCGGGGGCATAGACGCGGCCAATTTCATGCAGCAATCCACGCAAGCTCTGCGGCTGCTGTTCCAGACTGATCCAATCTTGTGCGGTAGCCTCCAACCCACTCTGGTCATACATTTTATCGACCCAAGCCACCGTGCGCGCTGATATTTCGTGGGCAATTCGGCGGGGCGTAGGGTCAAACCCCACTAATTGAGTCAATTGGCCAAACAAACCGAAGTCACCTGCACCCGGACGATAACCTAGCGTGAATGGCTGATTCGCGAGGTGCTCTTCCATCGCGCCTAAAAAGCGCCGGTAACTCGCATCGATCACCGGTGCGGTCGTGTCATTGGAACCAACCACATAGAGGCGGCCGATTTGGCGCTCTTCAATATACTGCTTGAACTGATCGTGCGCCTCTTTCGGCAGGCTCACATCCATACCAAAGGGCAACAAGGTACCGGCGTTGTCCGCATCTTCCGCCGGATACCAACGGTAGTGAAACATATACTTGGTACACCACTCGTCGGCAAAATCCTCGAGCAGGTAGTCGACAAAAGCCAGTGCGGGGTCCTCGGGGAGAACTGAACGTGCCGAGTATATCCCTTCGAGGCGCCGAATAATGGGTGTGGAATCACAGACCGCTCGCGTGCCACCTTCTTCTTCAAAAAAAAATGTCGGCATAAACGCGGGCTTGGGTTTTTCTATACCTAACGCGTCGCAAATCTGTTCCGGCTGCCCCCAAGTGACCACATAGGGGATGCGACGGTAACGCAACAGGGCCAACATTTTCTGGGTGTAGGGAGAGCCGGTACCACCTACCAAACGAATCGGTTCCTGTAACGCCATAAGTGTGCCCCCTAGTTGCAGAAATACAATGAATCTAGCGCAGAATCTGAATATTGACATATATAATGCCAATATGTAAACCTGCGACCAGCTAATCTCCCCGTGGTTCGCTTCTCAGGTAACCACCAACACACTGAACTGGAGACATGTGCAATATATGTATCAAGGTGAGTACCAACTGGTAGGCGGCGAATTGAGTTTCTTCACGCGCAAACTGGAGGCCCAATTACGCTGTCAGCAGATTCCCTGGCGCTACTTGTTCAAAACCCAAGAGCGCAAGGCGGAATTAGAAGCAAAAGCGGGCACCCACTTCATTCCGCTGTTGATGACACCGGATAAGTGGTTACTGCACGATACCATCGCCATTGGCCCCATGCTCAGTGAGCGATTTTCTAACCGTGCCGTCGTGCCCGGTTCTCCCCTCCAACGTGCATGCTGTTTTATTCTCGAGGATGCGTTTAACCACTGGCTGGGCCGCGTATGTGTGCACTCGCGCTGGTGCTACCCCGATAACGTCGACTGGGTGGGTTCGCGCTTTGGGGCCAACATGGTGCTGGACCGCTCCATCGACGAACCCCTGTCAAAGGAAGAACAGGAACAACTCACTCCCATCGGCTCGATGATGTACGAAGGGTTTGGTAAGAATGTATGCGAGGTAAACGGTGTAGGGCCAGATCAGGCGCAAGTGGTGCAAGCTGACTTCAAAAACATGCTCGAGGCACTCACAATCCATCTTGCGCACAATGAGTTCCTGCTCGGCGAAAGGCCCTGCTTAGCAGACTTCGCACTTGCGGGCGCCAGCAAAGCCCACTTTGTCTGCGACCCAGAGCCAATGAGCTGGTTGGGCGAGCATCGCGACATGTTGTGTACCTACACCCAGCGCTTTTTTGGCGATTGGCAGGGTGAACTTGCACCGTGGCCAGACGATGATCGAGTACCTGATACCTTGGCAGCTGTGCTGGACTACTTGCAGGGGAGCTACTATCAGTCCGCTCCGGCAAATATTGCCGCTGCGCTGGCCGGCGAGAAATACTACGAGTATGACCACGGCTTCGGAACAATTCGAGCGCGCAGTCAAAAACGGCTAAATGTGGCGAGGCTGCACGTACAGGACGAGTTACTACGATTGTGCGCCGCGCGGAATGCCGGTATACAGGCGTTGTTCGCCGGTCGTGGTATCCTCGAGCACTATCTAAACTGATCGAGCTTGCGCAAACCAGAATGATCGCACTCTATCACCTGCTGTCGACCGGCCACTCCTCGCCGGCCACTACCCGACAGTCTCTCAGAATAAAATAGGAACTTTATGTCGACACGCGTAAAACTCTGGCTGTTCCCCACTCTGCTCTACGCCGTTTTTGTTTTCTGGTACACCGATTTTGGCGGCCCACTGAGTGAGGAGGAAGTCGATGAATTCGTGAAAGTAATGACAGCCAATGGCGCAACCCTGGAGCGGGTAGATTACTATGCAAAATTCCTGCGCAATGACACGGGGCGCCAATTTCTCATGGTAAATGCATTGGACATGAATGAGAATCCACCCCACCTTGAGCATGCTCCGGCAAACGCCGATGCCGATACGCTCATCGGCCTGTACATGGAGCACATGATTCCGGAATTGCTTAAGCGCGCTTGTCACCCGGTTCTTATGGGTGATGCCGTGTATTCAGTCATCGACATCGTTGGCATCGAAGGGGCGGAACAGTGGTCGAGTGCAGCGCTTTTTCGCTACCGCAGCAGGCGTTCATTTATGGAAATTATCAGCAATCCAGACATCCTCGGGCCGCATGACTATAAACTAGCTGCCCTGGAAAAGACGATCGCTTACCCTATTGAAACTACGCTCTATTTGGCCGACCCGAGGTTGTTATTGGCTCTAGCGCTATTGGCGCTGACCGCCTTGATCGACAGCGTGAAGCACTCTAGGTAATCTGCACAGCAGACCAAGCTCATCGACTATAATTTCTCCACCTATTGTTTCATCCACTATAATTTCAGCAACTATAATTTCAGCAACTACACGTTCGTCCGACATCAGCTCGTCCACTCAAGGAGAAGCAGAAATGATCAAAGTCTACGGCGTACATGGCTCGCCCTTCGTACGCAAAGTTTTCATCGCACTGGATATGAAAGGTATTCCCTACAAGATCGTGCCGCAAATGCCATTTTCGGGTGACAAGGAATATCTGAAGATTAATCCACTGGGCAAAGTGCCTACCTTAGTGGACGGCGACCTGACGCTGGGTGACTCCAAAGTCATCTGTCGCTACTTGGAAAATGCGCATCCGGATCCCGCACTATACCCCACAGATCTCGCTGAGAGAGCCATGGCCGATTGGTACGAAGACTTGTGTGGCGGGCCGATCTCTGAGATGGCGGCGGGTATTTTCTTCCAGCGCTTTATGCGGCCCTTCGCGTTCAAACAGGAACCCGATGAGGAATTGGTCGCCAAAATTACCGAGGAAAAACTACCGCCTATGCTGGATTACTTGGAAGGCCAAGTGCCCGATAGCGGGTTTGTATTTGGCGATTTCACGATGGCGGATCTGTGCATCGCCTCGCCGTTTTACAACGCGTCCTACGCAGGCTATGAGGTGGACGCATCCCGCTGGCCCAAGGTGGCGGGCCTGATTGCTCGGGTAAAAGCATTGCCCCCAGTTACACATATATTGACAAAAGAGGCTGAAACCCTGGGTTTGAGTTGAGTTGCATTTTCGATATCTCGAAACCCAGGGTACCCGCGGGTATTCCAGTAGCGCATTAAAAAATGCGCTTCACGACACGTTTTCCGCACTTAGCAACCGCAGTTCTAAGGTATGATGGATATGCTAGAAGTCTAGAAAAAATAGGAGAAATCCAATTTCTTTAAAGCTACAAGGGGAGTCAGTTGAGATAGCGGTTGTGTCACCGCAGCAGCTAAGCACTGCAGAGATCGAAGCCTGGGCGCGGTTGAAGGCGAGCAATCCAAGTCTCTACAACCCATTCTTCGATTTCGAGTACACCCAAGCCTTCGGCGCCTACAATCCGGGGGTTGAAGTCGGCGTCATGCGCCGCGCGGGCGAAATTGTCGGGTTCTTTCCGTATGAGCGAGATGCGCGCAATCGCGGCTGGCCGGTTGGGCGCCGGCTATCAGATTTCCACGGCATCATCGGCGCACAAGATTTGGAATTTGATGCCGCCGAGCTCCTACACAAATGTGAGCTGCGCTCTTGGCAATTCAACAACCTAGTGACCAGTCGCCCGTTCCAACCCTTCCAACGGGAAGAAGTAGAATCGGGATATATTGATTTGGCCGGCGGCTTTGAAGCCTACGAGCAGAGTAAGAAAGAGGCTGGCTCCTCAGTGTTGAAGCAGGCCCGCCGCAAGATCCGAAAAATTGAACGAGAAGTTGGGCCCCTACGTTTTGAGTGGCGCTCCAACGACCAGCGCACGTTCGAAAAAATGCTGGAGTGGAAGTCGGCACAGCGAGTTCGAACCAGAACATCAGACCCTATAAAATCCAAATCGGTTGTCGAGTTTCTCGATCACCTGAAAGAGATTTCTAATCCCAACTTTTGTGGCTTGATGTCTGTATTGTACGTCGGTGATGATATCGCCGCGGTGCATCTCGGCCTGCAAAATCCCTCAGCCATCAGTATCTGCTTTCCTACCTACAATCATGAGTTTTCCAAGTATTCACCGGGATTGATATTCTTTTTGTACCTCATGGAAGCGTGTGCGGACCGCGGCATTCAACGAATCGACCTTGGCGCTGGAGATGAGCGCTATAAGTCGAGTTTGATGACGGGATCACGAACCTTGAGTGGCGGGACCATAAGCCGCGGATTAGGCCCGAAAGCTTGGTACTCTACCTACTACTGGGCTCGAAAAATAAGTAGGCATCCTGCCTTGGAACCGCACAAACAAAAACTCAAGTATGAACTTCGGGGTTTGCAGCAACGACTGCGAGGCCATTGAGCTACTGCGCTGAGGGGCCTTGCATCAACTGGTCTTCTCGCTACCACTGTCCGCCGATTCCGGTGAAGAATCCGCTGGCTTGTTTTCGGCCAATATCGTTTCAATGTGCCGCGCTACCCGCTGCGCGTAGGGGTCGCGCAACATTCTGCTGTGAATACAGCCGGTAGGGCCCTCGTGTATCTTTAGCTCCTCGCAGTAGTGCTTCCAGTCATAATACTTTTCGCAAAAACTAGCCGCCGGATTACCACTCGGAATAAACAAATCAATGCGTCCAGGGTAGTGTTGACCCTCATAACTTCTGACGGCCGCCGAGGTAGCCTCCTCGACTTTGTCGCGATGCTCGCTGGGTGGCAGCTGGGTACTTGGATCGACAGGTTTTTTCATCGCCTTACCCTGCAAAGTCTCGCGCAAGAATCGAAAGATGCGATTTACTACACGCACTGGGGGTGTCATGAGTTGATGCAGTGGCTGGTAGCTTGGTGGGCTTGACGCTCCAAATAAAAATAGGGCTTCGACCTCTTCGCCCTTGAGCTGTAAATGCCGCGCAGCCTCGAAGGCAATGGTTCCACCGGTACAATAGCCGCCGATTCGAAACGGACCCTGCGGCTGTCTTTTGCGCATCTCGACAATAAATCGCTGTGCCAGCTCCTCTACCTGTTCCAGTGGTTTTTCATCCACAACTAAGCCGGGGGGTTGAAAGGCAAATAACGGCTGGTTCGGACTCAACGCTTTCATCAGTGGCAAGAAAGCAAAAATATCACCATTGTGCCCCGGAATCATAAACAGTGCAGTGTCTGAACCGGTCGCACGCAAAGGCACCATACCGGCGCTGGTGTCAGCGCTTCGTTCAACGCGATTGAGAAACTCGCACAGTTCATCTCGCCGGTCACGTAGCTGTACTACAATTTCCGGAGTGAGTGCGTCCTTAGGTGCTCGGACACGCAATTGCTCTCCATCCAGTGAAACATCTACACCTTGCTTTCGAAGATGCGTTAAAAATTCCGCGGCGCTCACAATTTAATCTCCACGTGGTCATCGTCGATGTCAGTTCCCTTCCCATTACCCTGCCCCGTTGAATCTTGTGCCCCCGCTTTGGTGGCGTCACTCCATAATCGAGCATCGACAAGCGCGGCGAGATCCTTCACATTTCCATCTTGAAACAAGCTCCGCAATGGAATCTCCACACCAAATGTCGCCTCAATATGTGCAACTAGCCTAGTCGCCAGAAGCGAGTAGCCACCGAGATCGAAAAAGTCGTCATCGACCCCAATAGGCCTATATTGCAAGATGCTCTCCCATATCTCTACCATCTGCTTTTCGGTCTCAGACGTAGGTAGTTTTATCGATCGCTCACTACCAGAACCTGCCATCTCCTCCGGTGCTGGGAGTGCATTGCGATCCAGCTTGCGATTTGCCGTAAGGGGTAGTTTAGCAATTTCTATATAAGCGCTGGGAACCATATATTCTGGCAAGAAGGTCTTAAGCGCACGCCGCAGCGCGTCAGGGGACGTTTTCGTTTCACCCTGCGGCTCAAAATATGCCACTAGACGGGGCTCACCGGGGTTGTCCTCGCGCAAAATTACCGCCGCTTGGCCGACTTCGGGCACCTGCCTTAGTGCCGATTCAATTTCTCCCAATTCGATTCGAAAACCGCGGAGTTTTACCTGGTTATCCATACGGCCGATGTACTCGATCTCACCATTGCCGAGCCAGCGTGCCGTGTCGCCGGTGCGGTACAACAATCCCGTCGGGGAATCGCCATCAAATACATCGGGAATAAAACGCTCCGCTGTGAGTTCGGGTCGCCCGCGGTAACCGCGCGCAATACCCGCACCACCGATAACTAACTCCCCAGGTGTGCCAATAGGTAATGGTCGCGCCTGTTCATCGAGAATATACGCCTTGGTATTCGCAATCGGCCGTCCAATTGTGATTCGCGTAGCACCCCGCTGAACCTCGTAACCGGTCGAATAGATGGTGGTCTCGGTGGGCCCATACAAATTCCATAGGGACTCTACGCGTGTGAGCAGCTCGGTCGCCAGCTCAATCGTCAACGCCTCACCACCGGAGATGATTTTCAACTGCGCGGCACCCTTCCATCCAGATTCAAGCAGCAGGCGCCAAGTCGCAGGAGTCGCTTGCATGCAAGAGATAGGGTAGGTGTCGACTAAGTGCGCTAGGCGCTTGCCGTTATAGACGTCATCTTCACCTGCCAACACAACCCGCCCGCCTCTAACCAGCGGCAGCAGTAACTCAAGAACAGAGATGTCAAAAGAGAATGTTGCGATGGCGAGCATCGTATCGTCAGCGCAAAAGCCAGGCGCTTCTGATATCGACTCGAGGAGGTTTACTACCGCTCGATGTGGAACTTCCACCCCCTTGGGGCGACCCGTAGACCCGGATGTATACAGAACATAGGCCAGGGAATCCGCGGGCAGATCAAGGCTTAGGTTGTCCTCCGCAAGCGCGTTCAGTGCCTCGGCTTCCTCGTCGAGACAACAAACCGCAACCTCGCCGATTGCAAAGCTGATACTGGAGTGTGTATCCGTGATGAGCGCGCACGCTTCACTGTCCTCCAGCATGTACTCGAGGCGTTCTGCGGGCAATTTTAGGTCGAAGGGAAGATAGCAAGCTCCGGCTTTAAGCGTCGCCAGTATGGCAACGAGAATATCTGGTGTGCGCGGCAGGCACAAGGCGATCGTGTCTCCCGGATTGATTCCGATCTGCTGCAGATGGCGAGCCAATTGGTTAGCCCGCGAATTAATTTCACCGTAACTGACGCTGCGCTCTGCTGCGTGATCGCTCGCGGGCATTATTACGGCTGTTTGTATTGCATTCTCAGATGCCGAGGATTCGAACAGCACGTGGAGGAAGCTAGTGATTCGCGCAGGTGTTGCGGTATCATTCCATGCGGATAAGAGCTCCGCTTCTGGGGCACTGAGCATAGGCAGTGCTTCGACTATGTCCTGGGTCGCAGCAGCGCTATCAGGAGAAGCCGCATCCTTGGTGGCAATCGACACCAACAGTGCCTCTAAGTTGTGCAACCAGCGCTCGATTGTCGCGGCGTCAAAAAGGTCCTTATTATAGTGGAACTCGATTCGCAGTCCGTCTGAGTTCTCCGTCAGGTACAACTCGATATCAAAGTTGCAATAGCGCTTAGCACTGTTGGATACCGTAAAGTCTAGGTCGGCAAACGCCAGGCCAGCGGTTTCGCTCTCATATGTAACAAGTGTGGATACCAGTGGCAGTCGACTTGGATCGCGGGGCACTGACAGTTTGGTCAACAAACGCCCGAAGGTGTAATTCGCATGATCGACGCTATCGACCAAAGCGTTTTGAACCTCTGCAAGATGCTGCGGAAAGCCTTCACTGCGAGGTGACTGTAAGCGCAACGGATAGAGCTGGACGCAGTGGCCGATCAGATCCTTGGTACCAGTACCCGGTTGACCAGCGGTCGCGACGCCAATGACGACATCGTCGTGGCCGCCGAGTCGCTTCAGAAACACCGAATACGCACTCAGTACAGTCGCGAACAAGGTGGCGCCGCGCCGCGCCGCATCTTCCTTGAGGCGATCGACCGTTTCGAGATCGAGAACGATACCCAACTGTTCGCCCACATAGGTCTTTTGTGCGGGCCGTGGGCGGTCCGTGGGCAGCTCCAATATCGGCAGCTCACCTTCGAACCGGCTGAGCCAATAGTCTTCCGATCGTTTACCCTCATCACTGGATAGACTATCCACCTGCTGCCGTGCGAAGTCGGCAAAAGACATCGGGTTGGGTAGTGCGGCAGGTAAACCCGTTAGCTCCGCAGCATACAAGGCGCCCAAATCCCGCATAAGAATGCCGAGTGACCAACCATCGCAGATGATGTGGTGCGCTGTAAGAGTTAACTGATGACGGTCCGTGGCAAGTTGAATCAGTGCGAAGCGTACGAGAGGTCCCTTTTCCAAATCAAATAGATTATCGGCATCGCTAATGTCAAACGCCGTCAATTGCTCGCGCTGCTCCACCTCCGGCAGCCCCGATAGATCTAGTTCGTAGATTTGCGCGTCTTGTTTTTCGACAAAATGTTGCGTGGCCGGTGCGAAATCGTTCTCTTCTGCAGCGACCGCTGCGCATACTCGGGTCCGCAGAGCGGCATGACGCTGGATGAGTTTATCGATGGCGCGTTTGACACAGTCGCGATCCAGCGTGCCTTGCAATGCAATGGAGCCGGACAGGTGGAAGGCCCGGGATGCGTCCTCGTCAACTTGAGAGGCCAACCATATTTCGAGTTGGGCATCCGTCAGCGGTACCTTGGCAACATCGGTCGGTAGGTCCAGGGGTACTTCCAGTTCAGGCGGCGGGCCAAAAAATCCGGCTTGCCGCATTTCATGGGCTGCCGTTTGCAGGGCGTCGAGAAGCTGCTCAATGTCTTCGTTTGAATGTGCCGTCGTCAAAAAATGCGGACGTCGCTCATGACAGTGGATGTTGCGGTCGCGCAAGTAGTGAAAGTAGAGACTGGCGTACTCGCTCGTCGGGTCGCCATCTGCGTGGCAAAACTGAAATTGAAACAACGAACCAAAACCGATAAGGCGAATGGGAAACCCCTGCGAGGTATAGAATTCGTTGGCGCGTTCGCGAAACTGCATCGCTCGAAGGTTGAGTTGTGCTTGTAATTCCGGACCTGCCTCTAGCAACGCTCTGAGCGCGGCGCGGGCGGCAGCGAGCGCCAAGGGGTGGCGCACGAAAGTCCCTGCAAACCAGGTCACTCCCACCTCCGGCGCGGAGTCATCGCCAAACTGCCAATCACCACCATCCAGCGCATCGAGATACTCGGCGCTACCGGCAATAACGCCGATCGGCATGCCGCCGCCAATCACTTTCCCGTAGGTCGCGATGTCCGCTTGCACACCGTAGTATGCCTGGGCACCACCGGGGTGCATGCGAAAGCCAGTGACCATTTCGTCAAAGATTAACGCGATGCCCAGCGACTGGGTAAGCTGGCGCAGCTCCCGCACAAATTCCTTGGGCCGCAATTCGGGATTGCGGCTCTGTACCGGTTCGACAAGCACCGCGGCAAACTCATGGGCTCGGGAGCGAATAATTTCGAGTGCATTAGGGTCACCGTAGTCCAGGACCACGACTTGCTCGACTGCACTGCGCGGGATGCCGGGCGCCACGGGCAGCGACTTCAGCGCGCCACCCACAGTAATCCCCTTGACGACAACTTCGTCAAACATCCCATGATAACTGTTGCTGAAGACTGCGATGCGATCACAACCGTTGACGGTACGCGCCGCACGAATGGCGGCCAAAACCGCTTCAGAACCAGTATTGCAAAATGCCGCTCGATCGAGTCCGGTAAGTTTACACACTAACTCCGCCACTTCCCCGGCAAGCGAGGTCTGCGGGCCAATGGCCATGCCTTTTTTCAGTTGCTCGCTAATAGCTTCGGTAATGAAATCTGGGGAGTGACCAAATAGCGTCACGCCAAAGCCCATACTAATGTCGAGCCATTCATTGCCATCGATATCGAAGAGTTTCGATCCTCGCGCTTCATCCGCGACGATCGGATAGACCAATTCTTTCCATGGCAAGCGGAAGCCGGCTGCTGTCCGCGGGTCCGAAAGCTGTTTACGGTGTGCTTGTGTTTGTTGTTTAGAGCCACTGGTTCGCGCGACAAAACGCTCGATCAGCGCCTCTAAGTGCTGTTGCTGGGTTGCACTGAGTTGCGACGCTTCTCCAGCAGAGGCAGCAGAAGGGGGATTCCACGGTCCATGGCTATCCGCCGCCTTACCGGCTGGTACCACCTCGCCATCGGGGTTGGCCTCAGTTGCCGTTGAGGTAACTTCGCTGTCGGCTTGCCGTGGTGCAGCGGGTGGCGCCGCTGGCGTCGATGCGTCTGGTGTACCTTCTACCACCTGATCATCGGGCATTGCCTTATCGATAAAATCGGCAAGTTGGTCCAGTGTCGGTGTATCGTCGAACAGTTGACGGAAGGTGACGCGAACGCCAAACCGTTGACGGAAAGCGTTGTTAGCCTGGGTGAGAAGTAAAGAATCGAAGCCGAGCTCTAAAAATGTCGCATAGGGGTCGAGTTGCGCGGCCTCGAACCCGGTCAGCTCTTGCAGTTCAGTCGCAAGCTGCATCACGATGCGCTCTTTGCGCGTCGCCGTGCCAGCCAGCGCATCTCCGCCGGCGTCCGCAGCCTCCGAGCTAGCGAGATCACCCGCCAGTTGTGACTCCGCGGCCTGCACCGCAGCGACATCGCCATTATTGGGCGCAACCCCACTGGTCGCCACCGCACCGGTATCGACCCAATGGCGCACGCGCTCAAAGGGATACGTTGGAAGCGGCACGCGCCGACACGGTGTGTCGCCGTGGAAGCCCTCCCAATCAATCGCAGCGCCCGCCATCCAGGCCCGGCCCAAGCTGCTCAGTACGAAAGCATCATCCGCCGTCACCTCGCGTGGATGACGCATCGATGAAATGACATAGTGACCTGCTTTTTTCGAGGGGTGCTGCCGCGCGAACATACTCAAGGTCTGGCCCGGCCCAACCTCGAGCAGAATACGGTCACCCTCGGCAAATAAAGTGTCCAGGCCATCGGCAAAGCGCACCGTTTGCCTTAGGTGTTGCACCCAGTAATTGGGGTCGGTGGCTTCTACTTGCGTGATCCAGGTACCGGAGACATTGGAAACGTAGGGTAATTGCGGTGCTTGAAAATCAATGTTCTGTAAAAAGCTGCGAAATTCATCGAGGATAGGCTCTACCATTTGCGAATGTGCGGCAACTGAGATATGTACCCGTGCACATTCAATATCTTGCTCCTCCAAGTTCACTTGCAGCGCCTCGATGGATTGCACCGGCCCCGCAACCACGCAGGCACCTGGGCGGTTAATCGCGGCGACGGATAAGGAGTCGTCGAGTGTCACACGGGAGTCATCCGCCGGCAGAGGCACGCTCAGCATCGAGCCGGAGTCTAGCTGTTCAAACAACTGTCCACGCTTCAGCACGATCTGACAGGCCTGCTCTAGGGAAATAACCCCCGCGATACATGCCGCTGTATATTCACCCATACTGTGGCCCAGCATGGCGGTCGGCCGCAGGCCCCACTGCAGCCACAGTTGTGCCAGGGCATACTCGACGCTAAATAGTAACGGCAGGGCGTTGGTGGGGCGCTCGCTTTCATCCGTGCGGTCTGTCGACCCCTTCGGGGGATAGAGAATATCTTTGAGTGAGCCGTGGTCAGGGGAATCGGCCCCCGTATTGCGCTCACCGTCGAAGATGGCTAGGCATCGGTCGAGGGCCGCGCGAAAAACAGCTTCCTGTTGGTAGAGGTCGCGACCCATATCGACGTATTGCGCACCACCTCCCGGGAACATGAAGGCAACTTCCCGGGTCGTGTTCTGCGGGTCAGCCTGCTGAATCATACGGCTGCGATCGGCTGCTTCCATGATCTGCACCGCATCTTCGTGGGTCTCTGTCACCAGTATGCTGCGTTGCGCAAAGCGTTGTCGGCCCAACTGCAAGGTGTAGGCCACATCGGCGAGTTCGACAACGCCTTGCTTGTTCTCGCAGTCAGCCGCAGGCTGGAGGGGCCTGTCTATTGGCTGCAGCTCACGCGCGAGATAGGTGCGCAAATTATTCGTGGCGGCTTCTAACGCGGCAGGTGTGCGCGCCGACCAGGGAAGGAGCTGATAGCGGCGCGCAGTGCTGGTTGTATTCGCTGCCCTTGTTGCCGGTGCCTCTTCAAGTATCACATGAGCATTAGTGCCACCCAGGCCAAAGCTACTGACGCCCGCGCGGCGCGGGCCGTCTGGCGCATCCCAGGTACGCAGTCGATCATTCACAAAAAATGGACTGTTGGCGAAATCTATCTGCGGGTTGGGTTGCGAAAAATTCAGGCTGGGGGGAATTTGCGCATGCTCCAACGCCAACGCCGTTTTAATGACGCCGACAACCCCGGCGCCGGCATCCAAGTGCCCAACATTGGTTTTCACTGAGCCCAAGGCGCAGAAACCGGTTCGATCTGTGGTCTGGCGGAACGCCTTGGTCGCCGCTGCAACCTCGATCGGGTCACCCAGTGCCGTGGCGGTGCCGTGCGCTTCAAGGTATTGAATCGAGTCTGCGTTAATACCGGCAATACTATGCGCTTCGGCAATTACTTCGCTCTGCCCCTCAACGCCAGGTGCAGTGAAACCTACCTTGGCCGAGCCATCATTGTTGATCGCAGTACCCTTTATGACCGCATGTATCCAGTCGCGATCTTCCAGCGCATCCGTCAGGCGTTTCAGGACGATCATACCGGCGCCATTGCCAACGGCAGTGCCGCGCGCGTCGACATCAAAGGCGCGACAGTGTCCGTCGGGGGATAGAATGCCATCTTCCTGATAAATGTACCCAGCCGTGAGTGGCGCGCGCACGCGTCCGCCACCGACCAAGCACATATCGTTTTCACCCGCTAGTAGGCTTTGACAGGCGAGATGAATGGCCACACCGGAACTGGAGCATGCGGTGTTCACACTCATACACGCGCCGCGTAAATTCATTTTGAAAGCGATACGCGTCAGCGCATACTCGCGCTCGCTGGAAATCAACGCGAGATAGTCGCCAACGCTGGCTAATAGTTCTGGGCGAGTATTCAGTATTTTTTCGCGATAGGTATTGGGAGCGACGCCGCCAAAGACGCCGATGTGACCGCTATATCTCTCCGGGTCGTAGCCAGCATCCTCCAACGCTTCCCACGCTGTCTCCAGCAGGACCCGATGTTGTGGATCCATGATTTGGGCCTCGCGTGGCGAGACACCAAAGAACGCGGCATCAAAGGCGTCTAGCTGATCGGCAAGCGCACCGGAATTGACAAAGTTGGGGTCGGAGCGCACCACCTCATCGACACCACAGGCGGCTAGCTCGTCGGGTGTAAACGAACGGATCGATTCCACGCCATCGTGCAGGTTTGCCCAAAACTCATCGACGGAGTTGGCACCAGGTAGGCGCGCGGCCATGCCAATGATAGCGATTTCGTCGATTCCTGACTCCTCCGTTTCCATACCTGTCTCGGTCGCCTCGATGGTTAATATTGTTCGGTCACAGACTTTATGAGCGTGACAAATTAGGTCGCGCTGCGGTGTCGTCGCCGTCGCTGACGCTGTGCTCCCAGCCCCCTGCGGCCTGTTATCGCAGTGCCGGATCGCGCATAGCCCAGTTGCTCGGACAGCTCTAACGTCACCTCCGCCAAATCTCCTGCGTCTGCGTCCCTCCACTTTTGCGCGACGCTTGAGTTAATTTCGGAGTAACCGTGAAAATGCGTGTCACCCATCGGCATTGATTCGGGATAAATGCCGTCGAGCATTTTTCGCTCTTTCTCCTTGTAGGGGTCAATGAGATCGTCGTGAAACTCAATACCCAGTTGCCGACACAGGGACTCCATCGTTTCCCGAGGTTGCGCCACAAGGTTTTCAAATTGCACACGAAATTGTCGGGCAGCGGGAACAGATGACAAAAAGTGTAAGATATTGCGGTGGCTCAGGGACCACATGAGTTCCGCCAACTGACGATTCGAATACGGGTGTTCTCCAACTCGCCAGACCTGGTGCATATGAAAGTTTTCGGCCGAGCGCACCATCGCCTGTGGGTGACGCACTAAGTGAATGTACATAGCGTCTGCAAAGTAAGCTTCGGCGCGAATGAGCGCTTCCGGATCGAGGGCATAGGACGGCGACTTATCCAGCAGTATTTGTGGTGCCACCCACTCCTGCAACACGCGGAAAAAGGCTTGCGTGCTGGTCGCTTGGTCTTCGTATTCGGCAATAATTTGCTTGGCCGCCTCCGCGTCGCAATCGTGTATTTCCATGACGGTACGAATTGCACCTTCCAACCACAGTGACTGCGCCCCTTGTAGGCTGTCACGGCGCGCCGCCATATCACTAAATTCCAGTAACTGCAGTTCCGACGCCGCGAAAAGTTTGGGGTGACCCGCGAGCATCGTGCGAAATAAGGTAGTACCAGAACGATGCGTCGATAAAATAAAAATGGCGCGAGGGTTTTTTTCCGAAGGCGCGACAGCGTCGGGACTGGAGACCGGCAGTAGACTTTGCAGACGTTCCAGATCCGCGACACCAATTTTTTGCGGGTGCGGTGTTGCCACTGGGCGCACCGCCGTTTTCTTTTGCGCTACGCGAAAGTGTCGGGCGACCGCCTCTGGGTAGCGATCACTCAAGTAGGCCGCATACTGCTTGACGGTGGGCGCCTCAAACAGTGTGACAACAAATATCTGTTCCTGAAGTTTCTCCTGCAATTCGTTGATGAGCACTGCTGCGAGCAGCGAAGTCCCGCCGATTTCAAAAAACTTCTCGTCAACTCCGACCCGATCTAACTTCAGGATGTCACACCAAAGCTCGACCAAATAACTTTCGAGGTCTACCTCGTTGGTCGCTCTCCCCTCTCTGCGTGGGCTAGGTGTAGTTGTAGTGGCATCACCAATAGCAGGAGCTGGCAGGGCCTTGCGGTCCACCTTGCCGCTGGCAGTAAGAGGCAGCTCCTCCAGTACCAAGTACATCGCTGGATGCATGTACGCGGGCAAGCGCGCTTGCGCCTGTGCCTTGGCCGCCTCAATCAGCTCTGTCTTTGACACCTGCGCAGCAGTATCGGTTTTTGCGGGCACGAAATAGGTCACCAAGCGACGATCGCCCTCTCCCAATTCGCTGGCCACAGTCACCGCGTTGTGAATGCCGGGCGCCTCTAACATCACCGCGTCGATTTCTCCCAATTCGATGCGAAAACCGCTGAGCTTAACCTGGTGATCGATTCGCCCCAAAAATTCAATGGCGCCATCGTCGCGGTAACGGGCGAGATCGCCGGTCTTATACAGTTGCCGAGGTGAGTCTGATGGGGAAGCGAATGGGTCGGGAATAAATTTCTCGCTCGAGAGCTCGGGCCGATTGTGATAGCCGTCGCCGACCTGTACACCACCGATATGGAGTTCGCCGGCAAAGCCGATGGGCACTGGTTCAAGCGCTTTGTCCAAAATATATAGCTGCACATTGGCGACAGGACGACCGATGGGAACCGGGCCACGCTGCTGTCGAGGATCGCAACGCCAGAAGCTGACATCGATGGCCGCTTCGGTGGGGCCGTATAAGTTGTCCAGTTTCGCATCGAGTCGCTCGAAAAAGCGTTGCTGTAATTCGAACGGCAATTCCTCACCGCTGCACACCACTTGTCGCAGGCTCGTACAACGACTCACATTGGGATCACTGAGAAAGGCGCGCAACATCGACGGCACGAAATGTGTGCGCGTAATCTGCTGCTCACCCATTAAGTGTACTAGGTAGGCAGAGTCCCGGTGGCCGCCGGGCCGCGCGAGCACCATACGCGCCCCACTGATGAGTGGCCAAAAAAGTTCCCATCCAGAGACGTCAAAACTAAAAGAGGTCTTTTGTAGAACCCGGTCATCGGCACTGAGTTGATATTCATCTTGCATCCACAACAGGCGATTACAAATTGCACGGTGCAGATTACGTGCTCCCTTCGGCCGACCCGTTGAACCCGACGTATAAATCACATATGCCAAGTGGTCTGGACGCACCGTGACATCCGGTGGATTAGTGGATGCCCGCGCAATCTCAGGCCAGTCGCGATCTAGGCATACCACCTGCGCACTCGAATCAGGTAGTTTTGCAACCAAGCGCTCTTGCGTGAGTAATACAGAGATGTCGGCATCTTCGAGGACAAAGGCGATGCGCTCGGTGGGATCCTCCGCATCGATTGGGACGTAGGCACCTCCCGCTTTAAGTACAGCGAGAAAACCGACGACAATCTCCAGCGCCCGTTCGCCAAAAATACCGACCCGCGTTTCCTGGCCGACACCCAGCGTCTGCAAATGCTGCGCGAGTTGATTGGCTCTGGAGTCGAGTTCGCTATAGGTAAAGGTCGCACCCTCGAAAGAAACTGCTATGGCGTTGGGCGTCTCCCGCGCTTGTTGTTCTATCAGCTCATGCAGACAAAGCTCCTGCGGGTAGTCTGTCTTTGTATCGTTCCAATCGCAGAGCAACTGCCGGCGTTCAGCGCTGCTCAGCAGGGGAATTTCATGCAGTGGCCGGGACGCATACGCGGGAACACTACACAGTGAGGTGGCAAACTGCGTCAGGAGTCGGCCTGCGGATTCAGGCGAGCAATACTGTGTGCGGTAGTGCGCTGTTAGCTGCAGCTCTGTCCCCCAAACCACGGTCACGATCAGTGACAGGTTACCGACATCGTTTGCAGCAAGTGACTCAGAGAAAAGAGACAAAGTTTGCTGCTCATCGTCATCGGAACCGTTGCTGCCAATTTCATCGAGCACCAGCAAGTGTTCAGCCTCGGCACACACATCTGGTGCGACCGGTTGTAAATAGTGTTCTCGTTGTTCGCTAAGTTGCTGCAACCAGGGTTGCAGAGAGAAGTCCATCGTCAGAGGAATGGTTGCAATCTCCTCCCCCGGAGGTTCTTGCCTGAGCCTACGCAACGCAAAAACCACTTCACTCTCATCGGCAGCGCGACTGAGCAGGATCGACCAAGCACCGAGCACAAGGTCACTCCAAGTGATCTGCTGTTTTTCAAGGTAAGAATGTAGCGAGGCACTTTCGTTCGCCGCAATGACATGCGTTGCCCGGCCGAGCTCTTGTGTCGCTCGCTCGAGGCTTGAAGACAACCGTAGCGGTGTCCATGCCAATTGTTCTGAGGTGGGGGATAAATCAGACACTATTTGTAGCTTCTACCGTGGTTAACATGAGTGATCGAAAAGAACACACTTTCCAGCTGCGAGCGAGTCATTTTAACACAGCATATCTCAGCCCAGCGGCCGCTTGCGCCAGGGTGCTACCAATCTAACTATTGGATTGTCAAAAATGTGAGTCAGTTATCGAGGTGAAGCAATTATCGGGCTTTTAGCGGACTTCCCACCGGGTGCTTGTCGATTACAGTCCTAGTGCTGCATTACCCAGATTTCTTTCAACCCCAGGGTGCTTTTGACGGTATTGGAATAATTTTTGGCTTCATCCCGAGTCGAAAAACCGGTGATCTGGACTCGCCAGTAAGACGTGCTATTAACGAATACTTCCTGTATTTCAGTAGGAATACCCTTGGCTTGAGCCGCATTCGAAAAACGCAACGCATCACTTTTGTCGGATGAAGAAATGAGGTTGATTCTCCACATCGGCTCTTTCGATGGATTCATTGTGGCATTTTCCGTAAGCGCTGCATTTACAGGCTCTTCAGAGCGCCCGGGTAAAGGCTTGCCGGAGCTCGAGGATGCGTTGGTCGTCTCTTGCGGGGATCCCGCCGCGGCCGTCTCACGAACTAAGATAGCCCACAGTGACGCGCCCTCCTCGTCTTGCGCTTTCAGAGCGTCGATCGCTTTTTGCTTCGCCTCTAAGTCAGCCGTTAAGCTGTTCAAGGTTTTCACATCCTTGATTAGGCCCGCAAGACGACGCTCCAAATTATCCGCTGCCTGCTGCGTAGAGCCTAAATGCGCCGATAGACCAGCCAATTTTTCGACGTCTCCGGTGAGCTTTAAAATGCGCGCTTCCAGCGCGCCGACAACTACCTCAGTGGTCTCAAGATTTTCCATTAGATCATCGATGCGACCGTTCAATTCATCGGCTGCAACTCGCCTCGATAACACATCGACATTCAGGTTATTTGCAGTCGCCGTGCCACTGGTGAGATTAGCCGAGCGAGGTGTTGGGTTACCGCTTGCCTGTTCTACAGATTCGACAGCGGCTGTAACGGGCACTGGAGCTGCGTCACTGTTTTGGGTAACTCTAGCCTTTTGATCGTGCAGTCGATCGGCCCCGGCGTCTTTAGCAGCGCTGGCAGCGCCGCCAGAGGGGCCGCTGGAGGAACTGGCCGGGGTGGTCTGAACCGCGACGGGCCCAGCTTTGTATAACAGCCAAGTTATCACGGGAGCCGTAACTAGAATGGCGATGATTAACCAGAGCAGAGCCTTGTTATAAGGAGTGGCATCTATGGCGACAATGCGCCTATTTCCCAGGTTAAGTTCAGCCTGCTCTTGTCGCAATTGCTCTCGCTGTTTGCGAAACTGCTCCAATTTTTCCGATAACTGGTCCAGGTGCAACTCCAATCTCATTCCGCGCAACGCTGAATCTTATCGTGTTTGTGAAGGGTTCGAAAAGCGGTGCCCACTATGCCACCAGTCGAGAGGTTGCGCGAGCAACGAAGGTCCGTGGATGGGAGCCCGGTGCTGAAAAACTCGCTTGCCGACACAGCACAAATTTCCAGCTCAGGTCGTTTTTGGAGGGATCGACTATACTGAAAATTCGTCAGTTTTTTTTACACGTTGGCTAAAAACTGACCGGCTTTGACCCAGCTGGGTGCCTGTCCTTCGAAGTAAGTAGTGAGGATACGAACTTTTGGTACGGTATTTGCTAGTCATTGATATCAGAACGCTGAGGGACAGCGAGAGTCACAAGCCGCTGGTGTCTCGCGGCAAAATTTTTTCAGTTTTATGGGGCCAACAATGACTAGAAATCTATCGAGGACAACGCGTATCGGGACGTCACGACTGACGTTGTTAGATAGTCTGGAATCACCACCTGGGAGTGCTAAGAGCGCGCCTCAGACAGATCGTAAAACCGCAGATTGGACAGAGCGAGGGCCTTCGAACGACCGCATTGTGCCGCGGGGTGAGGCAGCCGCAATCCAACGCCGAGTTTATCGAACAAAGCGGCAGACAACGAGATGGCAATTTGGCGAGGGCAAATTCTACACCTTAGTGAAGAGAACCATCGACATCACGGCCTGCGTCGTCGCAGCCCCTGTCGTTGTACCGCTGGGGCTCCTCTGCGCGGCTGCCGTTCGCTATTCGTCACCCGGCCCAATTCTTTTTCGTCAGATCCGCACAGGACAGGGAGGCCGACCCATCGAGGTCCTCAAATTCCGCTCCATGGTGGCTGATGCAGAGCAGCAAAGAGCCGCCTTGAAAGAGCAGCGCAAAGTGTCCGGGCCAGACTTTAAGATGGAGCAGGACCCGCGCATAACACGCGTTGGGGCCATCATGCGCAAAACCAGCCTGGATGAGTTGCCACAACTGTGGAATATATTCTGTGGCGATATGAGCCTGGTCGGGCCGCGACCAACCTCCTTCGGGGTAGATACTTATCGGCCCTGGCACGCCGAACGCCTAGAGGTTAAACCCGGCCTCACCGGATTGTGGCAGATAACAGCCCGCGGCGACTTAGATTTTGATTACCGCGTGCGCCTGGATATCGCCTACGTGCGCCAGCGCAGCCTGCTCCTCGATTTTTGGATACTGCTGCGCACCGTGCCCAGCGTGTTGGCGCAGCGGGGGGCCTACTGATGGCGACCAGGAACAAATCAATCTCGAGCTGCCAACTCGGGATGGTGTGGCTGGTAGTGGCAGTGGCGATGCTTATTGCAAAACCCTGGGGTGAGTTTTATTGGGACGAGTGGGTTGCTCTCGCCACTCCTGTGCTGTTTCTGCACGCACGGGTACGCCGCTTCGACGCGCTGATCATTGGTCTAGCAGCATCCGGCATGGCGTGGTTCCTTTTGAGCACGCAGTCGGGCGGCTGGCTGGAGCTCGCCTGTCTTTGGGCAGTGGTAGTCGGCGGCATCATTTTTGGATTTGCCGCGTTGCGCGGCGACCATGTGGGGTGGTCCTACGATCGGACATCGCGTCGACTCAGCAACGAAAACGTGTTCTTGGATACATTAGAACGCGAACTGTGTCGCACGCGCCGCGAGGAGGGTTCACTCGCCGTACTCTCTGTCGCCTGGAACACGGACAACGCTACGAACTCGCTGCACGAGGCCTGTAAATTTCTCAACACCCAGCTACGCGCTTACGCCGATATCGCCCAAGTTGACGGCCGAGTGCTGGCTCTAATTCCCAACACCAAAGAAAGTGACTGCGCGCCCCTATTGCGACGCCTCCTGGCCAAATCGGAGCGCTACCATGACGGTGGCTTGGAGTTTGGCTTGGCGCATTTTCCCAGTGATGAAATCTGCACTGCGGAGCTGATCAAGACGGCAGATCGCAAACGTGTGGTCAAAGGGGTGTCCGAGGCCAGCACCGACATTGCGGGTGAAGAAGGCCAAGGTCACATGGCCGTGTGAGTACAGACACGGATTTCTTCTGCGTAACTAACCCCTATGACATTCCACTTACCACCACACACCCTACGCGTCATTTGTGGCACTAAAGCTTCGGCCGTGGGCTCGAGGCAAGCAGGGCGGGCTTTCTCGTTGCAAACAGGGGCTAGCGGTGCCGTCTGTGGTAATGTGCGCCAGATGTGCCAACAATGCAGGGTAACCAGACTTCTCAGCGTCAGCTTAGTGGGGGCAGGTGCGTGATTCCGATTATCAGTGTCACCCTCTTTCTCATCTACTTGAACGTACCTGCGGTTCTCTCAACCCACCACGGTGTGCCGCGCGCGGTCGTCCTCCTCGTGCCTCTGTTGCTCACCCTCCCTGTGGCCTACCGCGTGCTGGTGCGTGGCGAGGCCCTGCGCTTCCCAGCTATGATTGTTGCGGCAATGCTGATGTTGGCCTGTCACGCGGTGAGTGCCACACTCTCGGCGCGCCCCCATATTGGAATGGAAACTGTGTTCTCCTGGCTATCGGAGGGTGTGTTGTTGGCGTTCCTATTGGTCAACGCACTGCGCAGCCGGGAGGAGGTATTAGTCGCTGCGCGCTCCATCGTTGCCGCGGGCGCGCTCATGGGTTTGATCGTATTGGTGCAACAACTACTGGGCCCAACACAATACCCCATGGCGGGGTTTGGCCAAGTTGATGCGCAAGATTTTACCGGGGCGCAACACCGCCTCGCGGGGCCGATTGGTGAGAAAAATCGTTTCGCTCAGGTCCTAGCAGTGCTGATTCCACTGGCCGCAGGGCTGGCGCTCACGGCGCCGGCGCGCAGGCGTTGGCTGTACTTCGCAGCAATCCTTCTGCTGTGCATCGGCGTGGCGCTGTCGTTTTCCAGGGGTGCGATGCTGGCGCTGGTACTCGCCATTCCATTTGCACTGCTGTTTGGCTTACTGCGGTTCCGTCACCTGACTATCGCTGGAATCGGTCTTGGGTTTCTACTCATGTTGACGCCTTTCATTGGGGCGATGCCTCAGCTCGTCGATAGGGTGGCAAGCATTGGCGAAGTGGCCGCGCAGAGCTTGGGGCTGAAACCGGGAGGATTTCGCAATGCCGACGGTGCCTCCCGCGGTCGAGTGACTGAAATGCAAGCCGCGGGGTTATTATTCCTCGATTACCCAATACTGGGTGCTGGCCCCGGAATGGCGCCCAGCTACTACCCGGAGTACGCGGTACTGGTAGGCGGCAAAGTGCGCCCGAACGAGCGTCGCACGCACAGCCTTTATCTGCAGCTCGCCGCGGAAACAGGTGTGATTGGACTCTGCGCATTTTTGCTGGTGATGTTGATGGTGCTTTTGCCTCTGGATCATGCGCGGCGCCAAACCCAACACAATGATCGTCAGTTATGGGGCTTAGTTTGTGGACTGGAGCTGGGCATGCTGATCTTTTTGTTCACCAGCATATTTCTGCACGCCGCCTACATCCGCTATGCCTGGCTGTTTTTAGCGTTGGCCGTTGCCGCCGCTGTGTTACCCTATCGCATACGGCAAGGGGGCTTTGTAACACTGCACAAAAACAACACCCCACAAGGTGGGTCGAGGCGATCTGTACTGGCGGTGACCAACGTGGTGCCGACACCCCTTCATAGCAACCATTCATGATACCGCGCGCTGTGCACGGCGCTCTCTGCGCCGGCGCACTCTGGGTATTTGGATCGACCCCTCTCTGGGTAGCAGCGCAGGCAAGTACAGCTTCATCGCACTCGGGTATCTGGATTTCAACGGGTGAAATTATGGCGCTGCCCGATAGCGGGTTGGCCTGGGAGGCCCTCTTAGCTCAAGCGCAAAAACCCATTGCACCCAATGTGTCTGATCAAAATGACCCGAGCAACGTGCGGGTACTGGCCCGGGCGCTAGTCGCGCAGCGTACCGGTTCAGACCTGATACGCGAGGAGGTGCTAAAAGCCCTGCGGGATGTGCAGGGAACCGAATCCGGTGCCGACGCGTTAGCGGTGTCGCGAGAACTCATGGCCTATGTGATTGCGGCAGAAGTGGTAGGCTTGAGGGGCAGCGAGCAGGCAGAGTTTAAGCGCTGGCTGAAATCGCTTACTGAGCGAAAATTTAAGGGGCGCACCCTGCGCAGCACCCACGAGGATCGACCCAATAATTGGGGCACGCATGCCGGTGCTTCACGGCTGGCCATCGCGATCTACTTGAACGACCGTGAAGAAATTGAACGGGCGGCCTGGGTTTTTCGAGGCTATACCGGCGAGGAGCAGGGATGGCGGGGCTTCAAGTTCCGCCAGCGTTGGTGGCAGCCGGATAACCGGCACCGCGACTACGTCATAAATCCACCAGGGGCACTCATCAATTCTCATCCCGTGGGTGGGGTACTGCCCGACGATCAGCGTCGTGGCGGTCGCTTTGACTGGCCGCCGCCGCAGGAGAATTATGTGTATGAAGCGCTACAGGGCTTGGTGGCGCAGGCCGTAATGCTGGAGCGCCTGGGCATGCCCGCTTGGGAGTGGGGGGATCGCGCAATCCTGAGGGCCTTTGAATGGCTTCACACTTTCGCAAAATTCCCCGCTGAAGGTGATGATACTTGGCTGCCACACATAGTCAATCAGGTTTATAGTAAACACTTTCCTGCGCCGATACCTGCGCAACCGGGCAAGGGCATAGGTTTTGCCGACTGGACGCATGCTCCTTCCCTGCCATAGTATCCACTGAATGAAAGGTGATATGCGTCAAAATCAACAAACAAGTACGCCCAGCGAGGTGAACCCGCGCAGAGCCGAGTTGGTGCCCAACCCGGGGCGCCGCAGTGGCGACCATGCTATTTTCGATGTCTACCAACATTCGCCCACCGTGCTTGGTGTTACGCTGCAAGACGTCTTCGATGTCTTCAAAAAACGCCGTCTTTATCTTCTAATCGGACTTCTTGCAGGTATCGAACTCGCCGTTCTCATGCTGGCGGTGACGACACCTCTTTTTGCAGTATCCGCGCGGGTAGTGATCACCCAGCAGGCGCCGGGTGAATTGATCGACACAGATTCCGGCAGTTCGGCTTTCATAGCCACTCAGGCGGAAATCCTACACAGCCCCAGAGTGGTTCAGGCAGCAGTGGACTCACTACCCGACCCCGATCACCTAGACCCAGAGGAAGACAAAGTCGCGGCAGCGATGGACGCAGTTCACGCCAGCGCCATCGCCGGTACACGGGTAGTGGCGCTGGGGTATCTAGGTTCTAACCCCGATTACGGGGCGGCGTTATTAAAAGCAATGATTGATGCCTACTTGTCGGAAGTGCACCTAACCACCCGGTCGGGCCAGGCAAATCTGTTTGATACCAAAGACGACGAGTTGGAAACCTTACTGGAGAACATCGCCGAAAAGGAATCTAAAATCCGTGAATTGAGCCAAGTCAATGCGATCGTCGGCAACGCCGAAGAGGCCGCAGCAGCGCAAGCGGGGTTACTCAAAGATCAAGTCCAGGCATTAACGGAGGCACGCAACAAGCGCATAGAGCTCGAAGCGCGTTTGGCCACCGGTGGCTCGGAGATGCTGGAGAACGACCCCTTACGTAAATCGTTGCAGGAGGATCTGCGGCGAGCGGAGTCGGAATTGGCGATAGCGAAAAGAACACTCACTCGGGAGCACCCCTCAGTAAAAGCCGCCCAGAGCAATGTTCAGGTGTTGCGCTCGCAGCTAGCTTCCAACGCCAATTCATCACGCAAATTGCTGCAACAGCAAATTGATGAAGCGCTGCGTTTGGAGCAGGAACTCGCTGCGATAGAGCTGCAATCGCGGGCGCGTCTGGAGGGCATCGAAAGACACCGGCAACAGGAAAATAAGTTACTGGGAGAGCTTACGCGCATGCAAGCACAAGCAGATCGGTGGCGCGGCGAGTTGTTCGATCAGCAGCTGATTACGCGCCTAGCCAAATCCGGCGATGTGGGAATCGGTGCCCGCATTATTGAGGAACCGATCGTCCCCCTAGAACCCGTGTGGCCGAACAAAATTTTACTGGTTGTGGGCGCCCTGCTTGGTTTCTCGATCGCTTTCATTCTTGCTTTGGTGTCATTGCGTAGGCAACAACAGCGCGATGTGGTCAAGTGGTGAAGGGTGCTGCCCAATTTGTTGCACACAAGCTGAATGCCAGTGGAGTACTGCGTGCGTTAGAGCGTTTCGATCGCCCCGGCAAATTGCGTGCCTTGTGCTATCACCGCATCGGGCAACCGGCAGAAGAGCCTGATCTAGACCCTTCACTGATCAGTGCAAGTCCGCAGCAGTTTCGCCAGCAGATGGAGCTGCTGGCAAGTCACTACCAACCAGTTTCATTGGACACGGTTAGAGCCGCGCAGCGCGGCCAGGTCACACTACCGCCGGGCGCCTTTATGCTAACTTTCGATGATGGTTATTTAGATTTCGGCTCGCATGCCTGGCCGGTATTACGAGAACTCGGTCTGCCGGCCGTGTTGTTCGTGTCCACGGCATTTCCAGGCCAGACCAACGGGGCGGGTTTCTGGTGGGATCGTCTGTATGCGGGCTTGCGTCGCACCAAGGAGCGTCAGTTTACTTTACCCGACCTAGGGGAGTTCAATCTCACCGCAGATGCAGGCCTGCGCGCTGCGCTGCGGGCCTGCAAACAACACGTGAAAGCTCTGCCGCATCACGAAGCCATGAATTGGGTCAACGGCGCACTGCAAACTATGGTCGACATCCCATCGGTGGCACGGGTACTCGATTGGGACGAATTGCGCAAACTCAAATCACAGGGCCTGGATATCTGCTGCCACGGTCACTCACACGCATTGTGCACCCGGTTGACTGCCGATGAACTGCGCGAAGATCTCACCACCAGCCTCGAGCACTTGCAGCGCGAACTCGGCAACGACGTCTGCACGTCGGTGCTCGCCTGGCCCGCAAATGATTGCAGTCCCCAAGTTTGCGAGATCGCGCGCAGCTTAGGTTTTGAGTTGGGCTTCGGCGGTGTGCGCGGCGTGACGCGGGTTCCCGCCGAGGAAGCGTTAGACCTCATGCGCGTGCCGGTGTTACGCTATCCGCTCGAATTATTTCGCGCGCAACTGCGCCCCAGTGTCGCGAGCCTGGGTCGCTATGTCGTTGACACTCCGTAGCTCGGCCGCCCAACGACCACATCACATTCATTAGCAGGTGACACATAAGTGATAAGCAGGGAAGTGCAATGAACAAAGCCTCGACATTACTCCACTGGCGCCCAATACTGACCAGTTTAATGATTGTTGTTCTGGCTGGCTGCGCCAGTGCGCCACCACCAGCGGTAAAAGGGCGTATTCCCGAGAATCCGAAATTAGATACTTACGTGATCGGCATTCCGGACTTGCTCTCTTTGACCGTCTGGGAGCAACCCGACCTCTCCGGAGAGCTACTGGTCAGGCGCGACGGTATGGTGTCAGTGGCATTACTGGGCGACGTGGATGCCGCCGGGCTGACACCCCAGGCACTGGCCCGAAAAATAGAAGAGGGATTGACCCGTTACGTGGCAGATCCGCGCGTCGATGTCGCGGTCGTCGAAATGCGCAGCCACGTAGTGAGCGTTATAGGTGGGGGTATTCAAAAGGCCGGCGTGGTAGAGCTGCGCAACGAGATGCGCGTGATTGACGCGATCGCAGAAATGGGTGGACTCACGCCGTTCGCTAAGCAGCGCCAAATTAGAGTACTTCGGGGCGAGGAAAGCTATCCCTTTGATTACAATGCCTTTATGCGTGGAGAGACACCGGAAAGTAACTTTCTGCTCGCGCCGGGCGACACTATAGTGGTGCCAAATTGACTATCAAATCAAATAAGAACGGGTTACGAGGTGCGCCACTCGGCGTGTGTTGGGCGATGGTACTGTTGTTGCCAGTCACCGGGCACGGCTATGAACTGACACTTGGCCTGGACAGCAGTTATGTCCACGACTCCAATTTCTTTCGCACCGAAAACGATGAAGAATCTGCCGATTCTGTCGAGCTCGGAGGTACCGTGAGCCTCGAGCACCGCAGTGATCGCCTGCGCTATCTGGGTTCTTACACCGGCTCTTATCAAACCTATCGCAAGCAAGATGAATCAGACGGGGCTGAGCACCGGCTGCGCCTGAAGGGCAGCTACGACATCGACGAGATCACGCGAGTACAACTGAAGAACAACTTCCGAACCGTCCGCAACCAGCGCTATACTCGCGACGATATCCGCGACGGCGATACTGGCCAAGACTCCCGCGTGAGCCGCTATCAGCGCAATGATGTAGAACTATTATTGCAGCGGGACATTTCCAGCACCTGGGCAATAGAACTTAATGCCAGCCATCAGTTTATTGACTTCAATCGAAATGTCAGTCGCAGCGACAGTGATTCCATTGGCCTGGGCGGCCGAGTACTCCATCACTTTGCGCCGCGCCATCGGTTTGCGGGGGGTCTGTCCTGGGTAGGGCAGAACTTCGATGGCGATGACTTCCGCTTTGATGCGGAAGCTGATTACCTAATCGCCGACCTGGCTTGGATTTACGCTGTGACCGAGCATCTACAGCTTACCGTCAATGGCGGCCCGGCCTGGATTAAAGCGGAGGAGAAAGCGTCGGGAATGGTGCAAGAAACCGCATTTGTTGGCGGCATACTGGACGGTGAGTTATTTCGCGCCAATGTACGCAGCTGTGATTTCGACACTGCAACCAGCACCGGCATTGCCAGTAGGTGTAACGCAACCACACCCGGCGCGCAGCCGCTCTTGGCGAACAATCTGGGTGAGGTGAACAACTACTCGGTAAATCTCGAGACACCCGTGGAAAAAGACGACGATTTAACTTTTTTTGGTGGTGTTGCGCTAGAGGGAAGGTTCGCCGATTGGACCGTAGACATGGAATTGCGGCGGCGACAAAGCTCCCCATCGGGCAATGCCATCGCGGCCAAGCTGTCCCAGTGGCGTTGGGAAGTAGGCTATACTCCACCCCGGTTTCGATGGAACGCCTACGTGGCGGGTAGCTGGGAGCGACGCGAGGCCTTCAGCCGCGCTACCATCATTGACTACCTTGTCATTCCCGGGCCAGAAGATGCCGCACAGCGCAGCCAGGCTTTCACCCGCCTGCGAGATTCTAGCGACAGACAGGATGCCTTTACCGCACTTGTCGGTGTGAGAAACCAGTTTTCCCAGCACCTATTCGGTGAAGTGGGTGTCTCCTTTCGCCACACGGAGAATCGTGTGAGTGGGCAGGCGAACGAGTCGGATACCTACTTTTTTGTGGTTAATCTGTCCTACGTTTTTGACCCCATTCAATTTTAAAACGCCGCCCGACAATGAGGCTTTCAACGGCTGTCCGACCTCATTGCGGTTCTACCCTCGTAGGTAGTGGCCAAGGCTATTTCCTGGCGTGATAAAACCATGAAAATTTTAATTCTCGCAGAGCGATTTCCCCCTCAATTTGTCGGTGCCAGCGCATCGAGGATGCACGGCCATGCCGAACTGCTTGCCGCGAAGGGGCACGAGGTAACGGTTCTTACCAATCGACCCCACAGTGCACCGCAGGAAGAGCAGCAGGGCCAGCTTCGAGTATTGCGAGTTGCGGGTGATATGGACAATCGTTACGGCTTTGTTCGCCGCGTCTGGAACTCATTCATTTTTGCGCTGAGTTCAGTCTGGGTGGCGCGCCGAGCAAACAAGGTGGATGCCCTTCTGGTCAACCTTGGGCCACCGCTGAATTACCTGCCAGCGCTTCTTATCAGATGGATCAAGAGAGCAGGTATTGTCGTGTACTACGCCGACCCCAAACTGGACGAGGCAATAGAGCGTTCGAGCTGGGGCGGTGTGTTAAAGGGCTTAAGTACGTTTGAAATGTGGATTTTAAAAAGCTGTGAGCAGGTGATCACGGTGAGCCACACCATGCGCGAGGTCTTGGTGTCCCGCGGTGTTCGCCGCGAGAACACGGCGGTAGTTCCAGGAGGAGTCGATCTGGAGCTCTTTGCACCGCGTTCAGACAATGAAACCAAGGCATATTTGCGCGAAAGCCACAATCTCCCACAACTGGTGGGGCGCTTCCTCCTCTTTTATGGCGGCAGCATGGGCGATGTCCTCGACCTGCCGACACTACTGAATACAGCCGAAAAAGTGCAGGCCTTAGATTCGGAGATAGCCTTTCTGCTCTTGGGCTACGGTTCGCAACTGGAGGCCCTTGAACTCGGCATTCGAGAAAGAGGTTTGGACAATATAGTGGTACAACCACCCGTTCAGTTGCAGGAATATATTAAGTTTGTCCAATCGGCCGATGTGGGTCTCGTCTTGTGGAAAAACGAGATCACACAGGGCAAGTTTCCCACCAAGGTCTTCGAGTTCATGGCCGCCGGTATTCCAGTCGTTGCCACCGACTTGGACGAGGTTGTTACGGTATTTCAACAATCAGGCGCCGGCCTGGCCGCCAAAGCTGGGGACGCAGAGGACATTGTCGCCAAAATTTGTCAACTCAAAGCAGATCGCAATCTGCGAGCGGACATGAGTAAACTAGGGCCGACCTATGCCCGAGAACGGCTGGATCGCAGCGTGCTCAATCGCACGTTAGAATCTTCACTACAAAAGGCTGCGAATGAAAGATAGCCCTTGCGTCGCGTATATCATGTCGCGATTTCCAAATCTCACCGAAACCTTCGTCGTTTACGAGATCGTTTCGCTGGAGCAGCAAGGTGTGCAAGTGGAAGTCTTTCCTCTATTGCGAACACCACAGGACATTGTACAGCCCGAAGCGCAGTCAATCGTAGCGCGAGCACACTATCAGCCTTTTTTGTCACCGAAGATTATCGCCGCCAACTTACGTTTATTTTGGCGCTCTCCCGGCACCTATTGCAAAACTCTCTGGGAGGTTCTTCGCGGCACCTGGGGAAGCGCCAACTTCTTTGTCGGCGCTATTGGAATTTTTCCAAAGTCTGTGTGCTTTGCCCAGGAGATGGAACTGCGTGGGGTGACACACGTCCACGCCCACTTCGCCAATCACCCGACTGTCGCGGCACTCATTATCCATCGCCTTATTGACATACCGTTTAGTTTCACCACCCATGGGCACGATTTACATGTAGAGCGTCGAATGCTCGCCCACAAAGTTGCAGCCTCTAGCTTTGCCGTAACGATCTCCGACTACAACAAGCAGCTCATGCTCGAAGAATGTGACAATCGGTATGCAGACAAAATACACGTCATTCACTGCGGCACTGATTTGCAAGCCTTTGTCCCGCAAGACCCACCGCAGCGGGACCCACGATTCAGCATTATTTGCACTGGCTCGTTGCTGGAAGTGAAAGGGCATCAGTACTTAATTGAAGCCTGCGCCGAACTGAAGAAGCGAGGTCTGAACCCACTGGTGCATCTGGTGGGCAAAGGGCCATTACTCGGCGAACTACAGCGCCAAGTTGACAACCTGCACTTGCAGGAAAACTTCTGCTTTCACGGGCCGCAACCCCGGCCGCGTGTAATTGAGCTGTTGACTAGTGCAGATGTCATCGTACAACCCAGTGTGCGGACTGCCAGGGGCGCTCGCGAGGGTATTCCCGTGTCAGTCATGGAGGGCATGGCGAGCGGTCTGCCCGTGGTCGCCAGTGACATCTCGGGCATTCCCGAGTTGGTCGACCACGAAGTCAGTGGCTTCTTGGTCCCCCCCAGAGACTCCCTCGCCCTTGCAGATGCACTGGAAACACTGGGTCGCCAGCCTGAATTGCGGCAGAAAATGGGGCTAGCGGGCCGCGACCGAGTTAGCAGGGACTTCAACTTGCATCACAATGCGGCCCGGTTAATTGCTATGTTTAAGCAGGTAGCTGGCGCTTAGCCGCCTGTAAACCGAATCTAATGTGCCTCTCAGTCAACTGCACTTGAACACCGTTCGCCACCCCTGACCCGCAAGGGTTTAACGCTGCCAGTCAGCGCCTAAACGGCTTTAAGAATACCGCTGCTTCGGGAAACATCTCCGTCACGCGTAATAGCTTCCAACAGGAAGCGAAGACGACGAGGGACGATAGTGCCACCAGCACGATGGACATTAGGACAGAGTCAATACCCAGCACCGAATTACTCAGCCACAACCCTACAGCACACAGGGCAGCCAATAAATATATCTTGCTATAGGTCCAAGGTAACGGATTGCTGCCCGTCACTCGCCAAAGCACCAGGGTGGAAAATCCACCGTAGAATATCAGTGCACTCGCAGATGCCATAGCGCCGCCAAGGGCTCCGTACTTAGGCACCAACAGCCAGGCCATGATGATCAGGCTTGCTGTGGATACAAACTCGATGTACAACAGCACGCGAACATAACCCATAGCGCGTAGCGATTGTGGGCTCAATCCAAATGCCGATTTCAAAAAATGGCCGAGCGCAAGAATGGTCAGAATTGAAGCGGATGTTGCGTACCGCTCGCCAATTAAGAGGACAATAATCGGCTCGGCTAAGCTGATACAAACCGCAAAGATGGGAAAGGACAATACAATGACCCACAGACCCACGTGTGATTGAATTTCCCCCAGTAAGGCCAGGTTTCTTTGTGCAAACAAGCGCGACGCCATGGGGTAAAACAACATGGAGAAAATCATTAATGTCACGCTGTTCAAGTGCGCGATAGGTAGAACCGCGCGGTAATCTGCAACATGAGACAAACCGTGGAAATACTCGACGACGGCAATGACCAAAACTAATCGGATTATTGCTATCGAATCGGCGCTGAATACCGGGAGGCTAAAACTAAACAGCCGACGAGAATCAATTTTAAAGTGCCCGGGACGGAAATACTGTGTCAACTTGCGTTCACGTAACGCTTTGGGCATCAGCACACCGTAAATTAAGAAGCTCACAAGCCCTGCAAACACATAGGAGATAGCCAATGTTTGAGTGTCACCGCTGGCTACAATCGTCAGTGATATCGCCGCCAATTTCAGCAAGGGCCCAATGACGTATTTCCGCAAGAAGATAATCTTGGGTTTACCCAATGCCGCAAATAACTCCTGAAGTAAGGTGTCTAAGGCATCCACCGGTACAAGAGCAATCAGAATAATAAGAATATTTATTAGGGCGGTATCGTCGATAAATGTATCGGTCAACAGGCTTTTAAACCCGACGAACAATGCCACAATCGCACACCCAAGTGCCGCTATGGTGCCCACTGCGAGAATGATTGTACCGGCGGCCGACGCTTGATCATTGCGCTCTTCATAGATGGGAACATATCGCGCAGCGGTTTGCTCCATGCCGAGGCGGCTTAAAGCAGCAATGGTCTCGACAATGGCGAGTGCATAAGCGAACAGGCCATAATCGGTTTTTGACAAATAGCGAACGATCATGACCTGAGTGATCAAATTGAGTGCTAGCGACAAGAAACGGCCGAACAGTAGTAGACCGGACCCTCTAATTTGTTTCTTGGCAATTACTTCAGGCATGTACTGGTTTTAGTAGCGGTTTTTTCTGTTCTAGGGCCTTTGCGAGGGCGCGAAGTATATAGCAGGATCTTCTACAGGAGCATCGCGAGGCATTCACAGCAGTCGCTCCACTTATCTCCTTACTCCTCAAGTTCCTCGCCGAGCAGCCCTTTGTTTGACGTCAATTCGGGAGGTGCCGCACTACACTAGCACTCCCGTTCTATCCTTGCGCTATGTGAGTGAGCGAAAAGTATTGACCGAGACAGGCTTTTTCAATTTTTGAGACCCAGTGCGCGTATTCACAGTGACTGGCCGCTAAGTCTGGCTAATGGCAAGCGCGGCAATGGGTGAGCCGCTCACGTGGAGCCGCTCTCGTGGACATAACTCCACCGCCCCCCAATGGAATGCGCCGGTTAACGCTATCGGCCAAACACCAATTCTCTCGACTGACTGAGGTCGCAAGTCTGCGACTCAATAACGCACTGATCTGCGTAAACCGCTGAAGCCTGCCACCCATTCCATTTGAAGCCTGCCACCCGGACCGGGGCAAAGCTGCCACCCAACGGCGCGTAGCGACGCGGGGTTTGCATTGTTACTCCAAAGGGGTGGTGCTCGTCAACTTTGATTGCCGCTTTCGCATGGATTCTCCTTTCAGATTAATCTTGTAAGCGTTGTGTACCAGCCGATCGAGGATCGCGTCAGCCAGCGTCGCATCACCAATCACACCATGCCACTCCTCAATGGGCAGCTGGCTGGTCGCGATGGTGGCGCGGTTGCCGTGTCGGTCTTCCAGGACCTCCAGCAAATCCCGCCGGTTCTCGGCGTTGAGCTTCAGCAGGCCCCAATCGTCCAGGATCAGCACATCCACTTTGGCCAAGCTGGCCAGTAACTTGGTGTAGCGCCCGTCACCCTTGGCGATCATCAACTCCCGCAGCAGCCGGGTCAGACGGATGTACTGGGCGGTGTAGCCCGCCCGACAGGCCTTGTGCGCCAAGGCACAGGCCAGCCAGGTTTTGCCCACGCCGGTGGGCCCGGTGATCAGTACGTTCAGAGATTCCTTTGCCCACTGGCAGGCTGCCAGGGATTGAATCAGCCCCCTGTCCAGCCCACGGGAGGTGTGGTAATCGAGATCCTCTAAGGCAGCATTGTGCCTCAGTTTGGCACGGCGCAGCCGGTTAGTGAGTCGCCGGTTTTCCCGCTCGGTGATCTCTCTATCCACCAGCAGGCCGAGACGCTCCTCAAAGCCCAACTCGTCTATATCGGGCATGGCCATCTGGTCGGCCAGAGCTGCCGCCATGCCGGTAAACTTGAGGGCCTGGAGTTTATCCAGGGTAGGATGCTTCAACATAATGTTCTCCTTCAGTGGTAGTACGCGGGGCCGCGGATGTTGTCGTGAGTGTCGGGTAGCGCCAGTTCCTGCTGTTCCTCCAGGGGCTGCTCGTCCAGTCGGTGCTTGAGGATGGATTCAATGCTTTTGTAGCGGCAGCTGCCCAGGGTCAGAGCCCGCCGGCAGGCGGCCTCCAAGCGTTCGTCGCCATAGGCCTTGCCCAGGCGCAGGATGCCCAGGCAGGATCGGTACGCCTGCTGCGGGTGCTTGCGTGATCCCAGTACGGTTCGGATCAGCTTCTCTGTGGCCGGGCCAGTCTGCGCTGCCCACCTGGCCAGCCGCTCGGGCGACCATTCCCCGGCCTGGCGGTGCGCTTCCGGCATATGGGCCGGTACTGTGGTGTGGCTGCCCTTGTGGTAAGAACGGCGGTGACTGGCGATCCGGTTGCCCCGGTGGAAACACTCGATGGTATGGCGGGTGATGCGCACATCGACCTGCTTCTTGATCAGGGTGTAGGGTACCGAGTAATAGTGCCCGTCGACGGCCACGTGGTAATCGATGTGGACCCGGGCTTTCTTCCATTCGGCGTAGACGTAGGGTTCGGCGGGCAAGGGTTGTAACGCTGGCTGATCCAGTTGCTCGAAGTGCTCCCGGCGGCAGCCCGGCAGCTTGCGGAAGGGGCGGTCATTGAACTTAACCAGCAGTTCGCTGATGACGGCGTTGAGCTCCACTAAGGAGAAGAACTGGCGGTGACGCAGGGCGGCCAGTATCCAGCGTTCCACAATCAAGACACCGCCCTCCACCTTGGCCTTATCCTTGGGTTTGCGCACCCGCGCTGGCAGTACCGCCACGCCGTAGTGGGAGGCCATATCCTGGTAGGTGGGGTTGGTGTCAGGCTCATAACGGTGCGCCTTGCTCACGCCGGACTTGAGGTTGTCCGGTACCACCAATGCCGGTACGCCGCCCAAGAACCCGAAGGCGCGCACATGCGACCCGATCCAGTCCGGCAGGGCCTGACTCCAGGTCGCTTCGGCGTAGGTGTAGTTGGAAGCCCCCAGTACCGCCACAAAGATCTGGGCCTGGCGGATCTCGCCCGTGTTGCGATCAATGATCGGCACGGTCTGGCCAGCGTAGTCCACAAACAGCTTCTCGCCGGCACGATGATCCTGGCGCATGACCACGTCCAGCTTGCCCTGCCAGGTGCGGTAGTGCTCACAGAACCAGCTGTACTGGTAGCCCTCGGGGTGGTTCTGGCGGTATTCCTGCCAGAGTAGGAACAGGGTGACGTGCTTGTGCCTGAGTTCCTTGTGGATGTGGCTCCAGTCGGGGATGCCGCGGGCCTGGGCCGGTAGATTTGGCGGTGGCGGGAACAGCAGCCGCTCCAGCCTGGCCTCGTCCAGATCGGCAGGCAGGGGCCAACTGAGGCCGGCCTCCTCGGCCCGGCGCAGATACTCGCTGACGGTGGGGCGGCCGATGCCGCAACTGGCGGCAATGCGCCGATTACTCATGCCGTTGCCCCATTTGAGGCGCAGGACTTCTTTGATTTTACGCATGGATAACCTCTTTGCAGGCATCTGACTCCCTCCTTATGGCAGGGGCCAGAATACCGGTTAGTTATCTCGCGTCGGGGTGCTCCGCTGGTGGTTCTCAGGCCAGCTGCCGGGGTGGCAGCTTTGCCGTGGAATCAGTGGCAGCTTTCGCGCGGAATGGGTGGCAGGCTTCGTCTGGAATCAGTGGCAGGCTTGGTCTGGAATACGCACTGATCTGCATCGATATTCTTATTTGCGCTCTCGACGCAGTCGCGATGGGCAGACAAAAGCGCCCTTATCAGGGCTTCCAAGAAGCCCCTATAGCCGCCCTTATTAGGCCCATCTAGCTGATATGCATACAAAAATAACTGCTTGGCATGCTTATCGCTGAAGCCCCCACAAGTGTACTCATGGGGTATCTACGTGCACTCCACAAACACTGGAAATCGCTCAGCCAATTACCCCACTCAGTACCCCACCAGGCATAAGGCTTGGTCAACGTATGTCATGAAATTCTTATTAGGAATTTCTAGAACATTTGTTAATTCTTAAAAAATATATCTTGTAAAGCGGTTTCTTCTCGACTTTTTTCAAGAAATATCTTTTTTGAATCAATTATAGAAAATAGTATTCTTTTTTAGAATATCCACACAGGGGCTTCAACATGGCATTTTCTAGAACCATTCTCGGCTGGGCGCTTATCCTAGTCTTTTCATTCGCTACCACACTGACGACCAGTACTGCGGCACAGGCCAGCGGTATTTGGATGACTAAAGCGGAAATTGAACAGTTACCCGTTACCGGTGCGTCCTGGGACGAATTAGTCCGCCGGGCGCAAACCACAACCAATGACCCAAGCCTGTCTAATCAGGATGATAAAACCGATACAAACACACTCGCTAAGGCCCTGGTTTACGCCCGAACGGGCAATACAACCTACGCAGAGGAAGTCGTGTACACGCTACAACGGCTAGTCGAACTCAACCCCATCAGCCGCAGTGATGATTGGACAATACTGGCGACACTGCGCTCTCTGGGCGCCTACGCCATCGCGGCGGACTTAATTGACTTGAAGAATTATGCGCCGGACTACGATCAGAACTATTTTCGACCGTGGCTCGATCAGGCTAGAACCGCGCAAACTGGCCCACTGGACGGCGGCGGCAGCCTCATTTCAAAACACGAGAGACGTCCCAACAATTTCGGCACCCATGGGTCGGCGAGTCGAATTGCTATCGATCTTTACCTGGGAGATTCCGAAGATTTAGCCAGAGCAATCTATATATTCCGGGGTTGGCTGGGTGACTCAACAGCCTATCGCGGCTTCAAATACGGTGACCTTTCCTGGCAAGCGGATCCAAACAACCCCGTGGGGATCAACCCCACAGGCAGTGTCATTGGCGGCGTCAATGTGGATGGGGTATTGCCCGATGACGCCCGGCGCTGCGGCGAGTTTGATCCCAATGCTGCACTGTGTAAAACCAACTATATGTGGGAGGGGTTGCAGGGAGCTGTCACCGCAGCTGAACTACTCCACCGTGCGGGATACCCGGCGTTTGAGTGGTCCGATCGCGCGCTGTTGAGAGCGGTACAATGGCTGCATAACACCTCGTTTTCCGACGGCAAGAACTTCCCTGCACAAGGTGACGACGTTTGGATAGTACACATTATTAATAAACGCTACGGCACAAACTTCCCAACAGGCACTTCCCAAATTACCACACCGGGTAAAATGATGGGCTACACAGATTGGTCTCATTCGGCAACTTCGAGCCCAGCACCTGAGCCCACACCGGAGCCGGAGCCCACACCGAAGCCGGAGCCCACTCCACAGCCGGAGCCCACACCGGAGCCGGAGCCCACTCCACAGCCGGAGCCCACTCCACAGCCGGAGCCCACACCGGAGCCGGAGCCCACTCCACAGCCGGAGCCTTATGTACCCGAGCTACGTCTGGTGGAATCGAAGTTTTACAGCTCTTCCGGCAACTTAGTTCTTACCCTAGAATCTGCGGCTCCTGGAGCGACCATCAGGGTATGGGACCTCAGTAGCAAAGTCGTGGTGTTTGGTACAGCCCCCGAGGACGGTTCACGCTTTACCGTCAAAAAGAAATTCTACACACAAAGTAGATATTGCTTGTGGGGCGTGACCGATGGTGTCAGCGCTGTCGCCGTCACCAGCCGTGGCAGCCCCAAGTACGGCTGCGGCCCGAGAACTGCGACAAATAGAAGATAACTCAGCGTGTTATTCAGTGCAGTGCAAACGATGAAGGGGAAAAGATCGGTCGCTGCTCACTGAACACAGCAAAAAACCATGGTTCAGGTGGCTCGGAGTATGGGCCACCTGACTTTTTTTAATGAACAGCTTATTTTTGAGCCAGGCAAAACTCCTTCATTCTCCAACTTGACAACAATACGTGCCCACATTACCCCTGCGGCGTCACCAAGTATTTCTCGCCAGTTTTCATCTCACGATAATCCAACACCGCCCCCCTCGTTAACATTTCCTCGAGAGTGACCTTACGCTTGTATGAACTCGCAAACGTGGATGTCAGCCCATCGAGCACGCGCTGGCGCATACGTAACAGTGTTTCCATTCCGGCGTTTACCAAAAACGGGGTGAGCAGCCAGCCTGACAAGGTCCAGCCAAAACCATAGGCGGGGGTCAGAATAGTTGGCCCAAGGTCGAGTCGACCGTAGATGTACATTTTCTTAGGTTGATCGGAGCCATAGCGCGAAAACTCGCTCATATTCTGCACCGCCACTTGTTCCATGGCTTTAAAACACGTATCGACCAACTGCCCGCCACCAACGGGATCAAAGCCCAAATAGGCGCCCGTGGCATCAATGGCATCGCGCAGCTGCTGCAAAAAATCATCATCCGATGAATTGACGATATGTGTTGCGCCCAGACCCTTGAGTAATTCGACATGCTCTGTCTTGCGCACAATATTCACCAGCGGAATGTCATCCTCCTGACAAATCTTGATCAGCATCTGCCCGAGATTTGAAGCCGCCACCGTATGGATGATGGCGCCCTGCTCTTCCATCTTCGCAGTTTCGACAAAGCCAAGTGCAGTCATCGGATTGACGAACGCCGATGCACCCGCCTCGCAGGAGATTTCCCCCAGGGGTAAACACATGCCCGCATCGGCAATGCAGTATTGCGAATAGGCATTGCCGGGCACACAGGCTACGCGCTGACCAACAAGCGATTGCGCCGCTTCGCTATCTCCCGCCGCGATCACTGTGCCAGCGCCCTCATTTCCCACCGGAAGTCGCAGACCATGACGACCCTTTTGTGCACTATTGAATGGTTCGGGCATGGTGGCGACAAACTTACCCGGAGAATACTGGGCCGCTTCCAATTCTGCCGGGCCGGTCAACAGTGCAAGGTCGGAGGGGTTGATGGGTGCGGCTTCCATCTTTACCAGCACTTGGTTGCCGGTAGGGTCCGCAAACTCAGCATCTACAACCTCTACCGTAAGTTTGCCGTCGGCGAGCGTGCTAAAAAGTTGTTTGCCGGAAATCGTCATGATGGGTACTCCGAAGGTTAAAAATGGATAAGCCGGACACAATGCCATGTCGCAACTTGGTTTGCACTGCGCATCGTAGTGAGACTCTCACTGGCTGCCCTGCAACCATTGCCCGGCAAGCTTGGCGGTTTCAATATTTAGCTGGCCCGCTAGCCCCGCCGCGCGGTGAACAGAGATTTTCTGCATAGCGTCAGATTGCATGAGCTCCAGCATCGCCTGTCTAGAAGGCCACTAGCCTGTCTAGAAGGCCAAACGGTCAGTCCTACCGAATCCCACAGATCCTCCACTTCGTCAACCACTGTTTGTGCCTAACCAGTGTGTAATATTTGCGCCTTGCCGGCTTGTCCGATCGACCGCTCCCGATCAGATCGACAGCGATAACTCGCCTGCCGCTTTCCTGAAGCATAGTAATCAAGTGTCGGTACATATAGCACCACGTTGGATTACCATGAATGAGCAATATTGGTTCGGCGTCTCTGGGACCCAGATCGACGCTGTGTATACGCAACTCAGTACCATCATCATCACAGATGCTGGTGTACGTCGGCGTGAAATCAAAATCCAGCAAATTCTCGAATTGGCTGTCAGGTGTGTGCAATACTTTAATCATCACTTACAGCCCAGAATCACTCAGCCTGCAGTGAGATCATAATGCCCTGTTGGCCTGAAATCTTGTTGTCCAACATATCGAGCCATACATGGGAACAGGCATCTACACCCCGATGAAACTCCATTTTTAGCTGGTCTTGCAGTTCCACAGCGAGCCTCGCACTAGCTGCGTAACCTTTTTGCATCAACACACCGGAGCCCCAGTCGGCATTGCGTTTATCTACGTGAGCGGGCGTAAAGAAAAATTCCGGCGCGCTACCGGGCAGTACTCCATCAACTTGCTGCGCTTCCCAATGTGTCACTCCCACAATTTGACTGGTTTTCATATTGCTACCCAGATGGTGGTGCAATTTTGCTCGGGTGGGTCCGTCGCCGGACATGTCCACGTAAGCTGAAGGTAGGTTGGCAACGCTATCCACCGCATCGTAGCCCACGATCTCCTCGCACACACCAAGCTGCTCTACAAACGGCTTATTGTGATCAGACGTCAAACCAACAATCTTTCCGTGATATTCATTCGCGCGAAGAAAAGTCGCCAAACCATAGCCAGTTTTTGAAGACACGGAGCCAATGATAATCTGTTGCGCACCGAACCAGTCGTTGTCCTGTAAAAAATCGGCGATGACAAAACCGGTCATGAACAGCGGAAAGAACACACAGCGTTCATTCTCAATCACCCGCAGCGCTTCAGGTTCTGCATGTGTACGGGAGTACTGGTTATAAAGTGCCGGCAACTCTCGGCGGTGTGGCGCGACATCCATAAAGTGCTCGTCTTTCACCCGACCCGGTGTCAGCACCACCTGGCTAGCCATGGGGAAAAACCCATAGAGGCGCTCGCCTACTGCGATACTCGATGTGTTGCTCTGCACTACATCGGCCATACCCCAGACGGTAACTTTGCCCCATGGTTCCTCGCCGGTGGGGAAAAAATTCCAATAGCCAATCATGTCGCCAGAAAATGCGTAGCCGACGTTATTGGAGGTAACGGCGAATTTATCTATCGCAACACGAATGTCGCCCTGCGCTAGCTGCGACAATTCGGCTGTCAGTGCACGTGTGTTTCTAAAGTTGGTCTTGTCGACCCAAAGCTCAGTTGAATGCATTGTTCCTCCCAGCGTTGCAAGTCAATATATAGAGTGGGAGATCCCAGCGGGACTCGCTATTGCCGCACTCATTTAAAATACTCCCGCGATTTCGATGCGGTGTCATAACAGAGAATAACGACGCCCGCGAGGTTTAGGGATTTTGTGTTCATCGGGAAGCCAACAAATTCTGTTCATACGGGTGATACTGCCATCGGCATATTCCCACACCAGTTGCTCCCCACCCGGCCCCCGATCGAGATAGCGCTTCACCACTTGCGGCCCCCAGCCAAAAGCGTAAAAATTGAGCACGCCGTCCTCCCAAATCATGGAGGCGGAGCTGCGCATGCAGTACTCTTTATCGCCCATGGTAAACAATACCGAGCCTTCGGTGTCGTTAGTATTCAGACCTGCCGTACTATTGGCGCCGTAGTCGTGGATAATTCCAGCCGCTGTCACCACGACGCGACTACCGCACTGCTCTACCCGCTCTAGATGACCGACATGACCTCCTTCGACGGCTAGCCACAGGCCGCGAATATCATCGGCGCCCGCAGGCAGAGGCTCTGTGCACTGCGCCAGGATTGGCAAGGGGAAGTGCGAGTAGCTGCAACCGGGTGTGTTTCCTTTGGGAATATCCACAGCTTTTTTGCCGCTACCATCGAGCTTTGGCAACTCACAGTAGTTGATCGTACTCCCGTCGCCCGCTAGGGTTGCAGGATCGGTTTTCAGTGGTGGCCGAGTAGATAGAAAACCCAGCCAGAACAAAAACAATGAAAGACAAATTGCCAACACCAGGACCGTAGCTAGAAGTTTTCTGATCATACGTCTGCTGCGCAAAGTCGATCGAAGGAATCAATCTTGTGATGTAACTCAAGCAACGCAGCGGCGAATAGCTGGTTGAGTGTCCGTTGAAATTCCATTTTTCCAAAGCTCTCCCCGAGACTTCCTAGCCATTACGAACCAGCGTGTGATCACGCTGCGCGACTGTATGGCTTTCTACTCACTGCAGCTCTCTACAGCACACTCTTTGCTAAACACAGTTTCCCAACTATTTCTCCGCTCGAAACGCTCTGGTAGTTGCTGCTTTCAATTACGGCTTGAATTTCACACTATATCAGCATACTGTATGTCATTATATTATGGCACATAATATGTCATATTGATGATAGTAGACAAATAAAAATGACTGAGTGCCGGGAGGTTCACAATGAACTCACTAAGGGGTACTGGGTTTTTCCCTCGAAATAAGACATAGTTGGCTGCAAGCCCCGCCAGTCGTGGCTTTGTGGCACAATTAAGAGCTGTCTGATGGTTTAGGTGGCTTGCTCACCCGGCAATATCCCTAAGCATGCTCTTATAGCCAGCCTCAGTACTATAGCCTCCCTGCAGCCAATAGCGTAGTGCCCCAAAAAATCGCGCAAAAAATGGCCTTTTCCGCAACTCCCTTCGCGTAGTTAGCGAAAGTACTTTATTTGTGAGTTGATTTTCAAACTTCTGAAATTCCGGTAACCACCTGGGCTTGGCTTTGCCTCTAGCTTCGCCAATACCGTGCAAAAAAAATTGTAGTTGCTCTATTTCATGTAGAGCAAATTGCTCTGAATCGGCATCAGCAGCTCTTTTAATTTGATGAAAAATACGATCGAATCTATTTAGGGGAGTTGTGCTATTAACTAATATTCTCGATTGATTTTCGCCGTGTCTACGATATAACTGGAGGACCTCTGGTGAAACTACACGAGAGTTGAGTCCCAGGGCAAACCCAACTAACCAGTTGTCATGTCCTTTCACACCTGCTGGAATAGGCAGGCACATGTCCAGCAATTCTTTGCGAATTGCACAACAGCAACCCATAACAAATGTTGTTGGAGAATAGCCAGCGGCCTTTATCTGTCCCATCTTAGTCAGCCCTGTACCTTTCAGTGTAGGCGAGGATATCTCGGCATCATTCATAAAAAGCAACTTCGTTGGATGCAGTGTTTGTAGTTGAGTAATGAAAGACAATTTATTGTGATGCCAGTAGTCGTCCTGATCGCTGAGAAAGACGATATCACCGGTGGCGCTCTGTAAGGCTCTGTTAAACGCCCCAACATGGCCGAGGCGTGTCTGATTCTCTAAGAGCAAAACAGAGAAAGGTGCGTTCTCCTTAAAATCACGAATGATCTGTCGAGTCTTATCGGTTGAAGCATCGTCGCAGACCACCAGTTCATCCGGTTGCCTAGATTGATGAAGAAAGCTTTGCAGTTGTTTTTCTAGAAAGCGCTCTCCTTCGCAAGTCGCCAATACGATAGAAATTCTAATCTCAGATTCTGGTGGGTTTTGTAAATTGTCTGGAGATTCCATTGTTCGATGTGTCTCAATCAAGCTGTTTGCTTGATATTTTTCTTACGACGACAATATACTGAAACGCCAGGAAGGGTTTGAGCCCAGGTAGCGCAAAATACTTGGCAATTTTGTTGATTCTTGAGGGTCTCTCGAGCAAACGGTAGTGCGCTTCTATATCACAGAGGCTAAGTGAGGGGTCGGAAAAAAGTTCCTCGATGTTCTTTCTCGTGAAAAAACGTAGATGTGTCTTGTCGTGAATTCCACGCAGCCGATACGGCCACACCCCCTTTACGATAAGATTATAAATGGTGTCGATGTGTCTTACATTTGGTATGCACGCAATAATAGTTCCTCCTTCCTCACAAACCTGTATGGCCTCTTGTACAACTCGCCATGGATCCAACAGATGTTCCAATATATCTGCCATTACGATGCAGTCGAACTTCGATTCTTCGAATTCTGCCGTCAGAGAAAAACTATCGAGGTTTACATTGTGAACTTTATCCAATTTGGTTCTAGCTATTTCAGCCATTGGGGTATCAAATTCCACACCGTGAACTATTGCATAGGGGTATTTGTTTAGAATCTGAGCACCTAGCGAGCCCACACTACACCCCAAATCCAATATTTTTTTGGCAGAGGCGGGTACAAGTGCAACGATGTCCTCGCGCGAGCCGATGTAAGAGCTATTAAACGACAATTTGAATCGTCCTATTCAATGACCGAGTAACGGGGCACATTAAATCCAAGCTTATTTCTAGCAAGTCTAGAATAATGTCTCAATAAAATTCTTATGTCTCTGCTAAAGCCAGCCCGGTGGGGGTGCTTAATAAAGTACCGATTAGGCGTTCGAAAACTCCAATTCCACAAGTGAATTGGGAGTTGGTTTTTCCATACAACGAAAGGTAGGCACAATTGGTCACGCTTGGTAAATTCACAAAATTCTTTCCACCAACTCTCCATTGCCGCCTCTAAAAGTGGATGGTCGTGTCGACGAAAAATTATTCCATTGTCCGCTAACGGGACATTCTTTGGCATTCCTGCAGTGTACATTCGCTCCAGTTGCTCTTTGTATTTCGCTGCATCCTCCTGATCAAACTTTCCCATTTTTAAGCATTCTGCGGCTTCTTCTTCTAAGGTTGATCGATCACGGTGCTGAAATAAAGCAATAGCCTTATTGCTGTTGATAAATTCCTCTATCAAGTCGCCAATATCGCTTACTATCGCAATGTTTGCGTCCATGTATATAGATATATCTGCGTTTGGAAAAAGTTTTTGAGGAAAAAATTTATGATATCGATTGGATAATATATCACTATCAAAAACGCGAGCTTGTTCTCTGGTTTTCCAGCCGCAATGGTGTTCTAACTTATCGCTAAATACTACAAACTGATCTACGTGTTTTGATGTAAAACTAGGCATGAGTAGGTCGTAATTAGCACTGAGGTGTGTGTACACAACAGCTTTTTTAGATGAGGACATGCTATCTGCCTAGCTGAAGAGAAAATTAAGTGTATGGGGTTTTGTGATATTTGATGAGTGTCGAAAAGTTTCCATGGTTACTGAGAAAATGTTTCCGTAATAAATTTTTGGACAATACTTTGCTGCTCGTATTCTATTTCTGAAAATCTGCTTAAGCCACGCTCCACTAGCAATTCTCGCAGGCCATGCTCATGTTCCATTTGCATAATTCTGTTCTGAATTTCGTTCTCTGAACAAGGGTCAAAATACAATGCGGCATGCGAACATACTTCGGGAATGCTGCTAGTAGCCGAAGCAATAACCGGAACACCAAATTGCATAGCATTGAGTGGCGGGTATCCGTAACCTTCATTTAGAGAAGGATAAATGAGACAGTATGCACCCCTATAACATGATGCTAATTCCTCTCTTGTAATATATCCCCTAACATTAAAGTGATCTGTGTTAACAAGGTCATTCATGAATGCTTTTGGGTCGTTGCTTCCGATAACTACTACTTTGTCGTTAACTAGAGACCCCTCGGTAATCATTGTATCTAGCACTGTGCAGGTGAATTTTACGTTCTTAATCCATCTATCAGCGCCAAGTAGTAGATAGTGGCTTGTCGTTTCCTCGCCCTCTAGCAAATCGCTCATATTGTCAACTGGACAGGGAACTATCGGAATTTGATCGATTTGTAATTTTGGAAAATATTTTTTCAGTGAGTATTTAGAGTGCCGTGAGCCTGTCACTACAATCGCTCCTGGTCGATAGACAAGTTTAGATAAATTCTCTATGGCTGTGGATCGTCTTTGCTTGGTTCGCCTCAGCTCAATAATACTGTGCCAATAAGCTCTCAGACGGCTCTTTGCTCGCAATTTTCGAGTGGGATCTAGTGGCATTTCGATAGCGCGGAGGCCATGTACCGCCATGTAAAAAGTTTTGCCATGTGTTGCGATATCGGCATACTCATAAGGTAAGCCAGAGAAAAAGCTATGGCATGCGTCATCTAACAGAAGCTCTGAAACCTGCGAACGATTCGAGATTGCGATTAAATCGATGTTAGATTTCTCACACGCCAAAGCTATTTTTGGTTCAAGCGGATAATCTGGATTATATACCGCGCGAAAATTTTCATGTCCCTGGGCGATCGCTGTAAAGAATATCTGCTTACTATATTCAGCGCCGCCGTGGTATTCGTACCCCGCTAATGGTTGCGTGGCCACCAAATCGAATAACAGAGACACTTTAATACTCCTTGCTAATTTTTTTTACTGTACTGCGTTTTCTTGCCAGTGCTAGCAGTGTCATGTGGTATGTTTTCGCGCGTGGATTGTATCTCGATAACCTTGATAAATTTCGCACTAAGAAATTTGGAAGGCCTGCCATCTCGAAGAAAAGCAATTCGGGTTTTATTCTATTTATATATTTTATATAAACTAGATCAAGATCGACCTCATCAAATAACGCTGCAAGCGAATCTCGGGTAAAAAAATTGACATGAGTAGGGTCGGAAAAATGATTAAAGGTGATACCTGAATTTCTAAACTCTATAGGAACATCACAGTTGGGAACAGAAATGAGTATATTGCTTCGCGATACTCGTTTCATTTCAAGAAGAGCGTTACGATATCTATTTAGGTGCTCAAGCACTTCAAAGCTATAGACCGTTTCAAAGCTATTGTCTGAAAATGCTATTTGCTCCGCGGAGCCTAGCGAGAATTTTCCAGGATTTGCTGACCATTCATCTTTGGCATTCAAGTCAAAACCATGCACAATTTCACCATCGTCTAAAAGCGAAGAGATGTATCCGCCTGTGGAGCATCCCACATCAAGAAAGGGGCCGCTCAACTCTCTAAGTGCGGCGTATCGCTCCGCGACAACATGACCCCAGCTTTTTTTGTAGTTATCCAATCGCCCTCCTATTCAGGATGATCAACACTGGGCAACGGGTTGGGGTTCTTATGCAATGCGCGAACAGAGGCGCCGACTTTCCTTAGCTCAATTATTTCATCTGCCACCGCGAGAGTTTCCTTGCGATGCGTGATCATAATAATGGTCATAGACTGATGCAGGTCCTTAATTGATTGAAGTATTTTCATCTGAGAATCATTGTCTAAAGCACTGGTAGCTTCGTCCAGTATGAGCACTGAAGCGCCTCTATAGAGTGCGCGAGCTATGCCAATCCGTTGCCTTTGTCCGCCACTGAGAAGGCTACCACCTTCCCCAAGTTGGGTGTCGTACTTATTAGGAAGCTCATTTACTACTTCGATAAGGTTGGCGGCCGTCGCAGCTTCTGACACCTTGTCCAAATTTATATCCTTGGATTCGACTCCAAATGCAATGTTTTCTGTCATACTGGCATCGGCCAAAAACACATCTTGCGGAACGTAGCCAATGGATGCTTTCCAGTGCGCAAGGTTTACCTCATCAATTTCTATGTCATCGACAATGGTGGCTCCCTTGAGTGGTGTTATCAGGCCCATGATCAACTCCACCAAAGTACTCTTGCCAACCCCCGAATCTCCTGTTATCGCAGTTATCTTTCCCGCTGCGAAGGCGATCGAGAAATCGTCAAATAAAGGCGCCTCTCCACCAAATCGAAAAACTATCTTATCTAACTTGATACTTTTTTTCGGAATTATGTGGTTTATTTGAGTATTGGTGAATGAACTGATGTCTTTACATGCTTCGAGATCGGGTAGAACACGCTCCGCGATTGGCTCGGCGGACTTAATTTTTGCGATCGCTTGGTAACATTGCTGTACTTTTGGCACCATCTTGATGCCCGCGAGGGCAAATAGCGTTAGGTATGGAAGTGCTTCACCTAGATTATTGTTTCGGATAGACAGATAGATCGTCAGTGCTATCATTCCGGCAAAAACGACAATTTCTATTAGGAAATAAGGTGTTTCACCTAAAATCAAGTTGTCTGCAGCTGCTCGATCCGATAATTTCGTGTCTTTTCGGTATTGCGAAACATGTGCGTGTTCTGAAGAATAAAGTTTTACTTCCCTAATACCACCAAAGCTCTCGTTTAATCTTTGGTTTCTTTTTTGACCTAAACGAGATATCAAGTCCCCGTTTTTGTGAATTGCCGTACGTAATAGATGGAAAACCCCAAAATAGATAGCAGCTAATGTGCTAACGGTTACCAGTGCTACGTAGGGGTCAACAAATACAACTAGCGAGGCAAGTAAAACAATGGAAAATATCCTGGCATTGAGTCTTAAGGTTGGAGCAATTAGAAAGGTACTCAACATCGTGGAGTCACGCATAATTCTTTGAATGAGAAGTGCACTGTTTTGTTTTGAGTGAAAAAGAATGTCGCGAGAAAGGTAGTAGTTGTAGAGTCTCGTCGAAATCTCGCCGCCAACCCTGAACGAATATCGATTCATCAAAAACTGAGAAATCAATAGAGTTAGATTGGCCAGTACCATTAACCCCAGAAAGATCAAGCCCACGGCAATTAAAAATTGGGTGTCGCTAGGCTGACCCAGCTGCTTGTAAGCCATTTCCAGATAGGGATTACTATGGGCCAAATTTGGCTCCGCTGCCAATGCGATAAATGGCACGATCGAAACGGTACCGACCAACTCAGCAACTGAAGATGCAAGCATAAAAAACTGCAAGATAAGAAGCTCTCGCTTCTGCTTTTTAGTCAGTAGTCTGAAGAATTTTAAAACCAGGCCTATCATCAGGTTAACTTTAGTTTTAGTTTCGAATAGCCCTAAACAGTGACATTATTTACTACCAGTAGTGTCCCAGCGTTACCAACGCTAGGCCCCATAACTAATTGAATAGTAACAATTAAATGATAATTTTTCGTGGTCTCGATTTGAACGTTTCATATCCGTTCTGCCACTCTGCGAAGCCTGACTTCGCGGGGTGGCACTATGAACCAAGGAAAGCTGGTTTTCGCTCAACTGACACAGCATTTGCCGTTGACTACGTTTCGCCGTTGCGTAGCCAGGTACAACGGAGAGCACAAAGTCAAAACGTTCTCCTGTCTGGATCAATTTCTTTGCATGGCTTTTGCGCAATTGACTCTTCGAGAGAGCCTTCGAGATATCGAAGCCAGTCTTCGAGTGCAAAGCAACCGACTCTATCATCTGGGAATTCGCTCCAACATATCGCGCAATACTCTCGCGAACGCCAACGCTACGCGCGACTGGCGCATTTACGCCGACTTTGCTCAAAGCCTGATCGGCATGGCGCGGAAGCTTTATGCCGACGAACCTTTTGGCGTCGATTTGCAAGACACGGTATACGCTCTCGACACGACTACGATAGACCTGTGCCTTTCGGTGTTTTCGTGGGCACCATTTCGGAAAGCCAAAGCCGCTATCAAGCTGCACACGCTGCTCGATTTGCGAGGCAATATCCCGACGTTTATTCATATCAGCGACGGCAAGATGCACGAGGTCAATGTTCTCGACTACCTGCTGCCGGAGCCTGGAGCGTTTTACATCATGGATCGAGGCTTTCTCGATTTCGAAAGGCTGCGCCATCTTCATGCCATGGGCAGCTTCTTTGTGATCAGAGCCAAGTCGAATCTGAAGTTTCAGCGTCGCTACTCGCATCCGATCAACAGGGCGACGGGATTGATCTGCGATCAAACTGTTGTTCTGACGGGCTTCTACTCGGTCAAAGATTACGAAACGCCGCTGCGAAGAATTCGATTCAAAGACCCGGAAACTGGAAAGACCTTGGTGTTTCTTACCAACAACTTCATGCTGCCGGCTCTCACAATTACCGAGCTTTATCGAAGCCGATGGCAGGTCGAATTGTTTTTCAAATGGATCAAGCAACATCTCAGAATCAAGTCCTTCTACGGCACATCCGAGAATGCAGTGAAGACGCAAATCTGGATTGCCATCTCGGTTTACGTCCTCGTCGCAATTGTAAAAAAGCGATTGGACATCAGTTTGAGCCTATACGAAATGCTACAGATATTGAGTTTAACCATGTTTGAAAAAATACCTTTGGATCAGCTACTTACAAAATCAGTGATTGACGAATCCCAACCCGATATCGCTAACCAACTGACTCTTTTCGATTAAACGTTGGGACACTACTGATTTACTACAATCACCAATCTAATTACCGCTAAGGTATAGACACGGGTTATGGTGTGGAAGGGCTCATGTGTACAATCTACAGTCAAAATCTACCACGAAATTAAACGAAAAACCCCGGCAGTATTGCGCATCACCAGCTTCTTAAGTATTTGGAGTACTTAATAAGATCGCCTTGTTTAATCGGTACCTTTGATGTTTTTCACGAGGGACATCTCAAATTGTTGGAGAGGGCGAAAGAATATGGTTCTAGCCTCGTTGTGGGAGTTTCAATTGACCAACTAAATCTCAGCAAAAAGCAGCAAGAGCCGGTATATGATGAAACACAAAGGATGGAAATTGTCGCCGCCTTGCGCTGTGTGGATAAAGTGTTTTTAGAGGAATCCCTAGAACAAAAAGGAGAGATAGCTGCGTGCGCGCCCCGAGTAGAGGGAGTGGGTGATCGCATAGAGAGTGTAAATATCGTTCATGACGAGTTTCTCTTCCCGTGGAGGCCACTGCGGTTAACAATGTACGCTCACAAATGCACCGCCACTATAATTTGACATAGATTGTGTCATAAAGCACTATCGCACAGCAGTTCCAGTTGGCCACGTAAGGACGAAAAAAAATGAAAAAACTACTCACAGTTGTCGGTGTGTTAGCAGTACTCCTAGCCGTTGCCTACAGCCAAAAAGCAACTATCGCCACCCGGTTGATGGAGCGCGGCCTAGAATCACGCATCAATCTCAACGCCGTCACCGATCTCGAAGATGGCCTGCATCTAACCCTGTGTGGCGCCGGCGGCCCGCTACCCGCGCCCAAGGCATCTGGACCTTGTGTTGCCGTAGTGGCGGGCACACAATTTTTTGTGGTAGATGTGGGCACCGATAGCCCACGCAATCTAGCGCGCATGAGCTACGCGCCAGGCAATCTCGCAGGCGTTTTTCTGACTCACTTCCACTCAGATCACATCGATGGCTTGGGTGAGCTCAGTACACTGCGGTGGGCTGGAGGCGACCACACAGCTCCGTTACCGGTGTATGGTCCAACTGGCGTAGAAAAGGTGGTTGCGGGATTCAATACCGCCTATTCACAGGACTTCACTTACCGCCATGAGCATCACGGAGATTCCGTCGCCCCAATGAGCGCCGCCGGATTAAAAGCCATGCCATTCACCAAGCCGCCTCGAGGTCAACTTGCCCTTGTGTACGAGCACGATGGGTTGAAGGTAGAGGCCCTCGCGGTGAATCACGCACCGGTAGACCCGGCAGTGGGCTATCGCTTTAGTTACAAAGGACGCTCGCTGCTCATCACCGGCGACACCACCAAAGATGCCAACATCCAAAAGTTCGCCCATGGTATCGACGTACTTGTGCACGAGGCCCTGGCGCCTAATATCGTCACTATGATGACTGTAGCGGCGAAGAAAAGCGGTAACGAGATCATGGCACAAATTACGCATGACATTCTCGACTACCACGCCAGCCCGATCGAAGCCGCCAAAACCGCACGCGATGCAGGCGTCGGCCACTTGCTGTACTACCACATCGTGCCGCCACTACTGATTCCCGGTCAAAAAGCGCTGTTCTTAAATGGGGCGGAGAAGATTTTCCCAAACTACACCATCGGTGAAGACGGTGTCGGCTTCTCGCTGCCAGCCGACAGCGATGAGATTATCCTAACTCGCATGCGATTGTGACTGAGAACAGCCACACAACCGCAACTGACCAGCGGAGCCAACCTAACGACAAGCACGCGCCGTACACGGTGTTTAAATCGGACATCTCCTATTTCAGCGGCAAGTTAGAGGCCTATCTGCGATACAAACAGGTGCCGCACAGTACCGTAGACATCAATTTTCGGCGCATGCGCGAAGTCGGTCAGAAAACTGGCTACAAAAAAATTCCCGCCGTGCGCACCGCCGACGATCAATGGCTATTTGATACCACGCCCATGTTGCAGTGGTTCGAGCAATATTATTCGCGAGCGCCGATTCTCCCCGCCGACCCCGCGCTGCGTTTCATCGCCCTGCTCCTAGAAGATTACGGCGATGAGTGGTTGTGGCGCCCGGCGATGTGGTGGCGCTGGCGGCCCCGCGCTTCGCGCTGGGCACTGGGCTGGCGCATCGCCTCGGAATCACTGCATCCGGCAGTGGGCAGGCCTGTGGGCTATCTCTTTGGTCGACGTCAGCTCCGCGAATGGCTCTGGGATGATGGCGTCAGCAAAGACAACGAAGGTGATGTTCGCGATATGCTGTTTCGAGAGCTGGAGTTTTTGGAACCTCTATTCGACGCTCAACCGTATTTACTAGGCAGCCACCCCTCTGCGGCGGACTTTGGCTACTTCGGCTCCATGTTTCGTCACTTTGGCAACGACCCGGAGTCCGCCGAAGTCATGCGCAGGCGCGGGCCAAACACCTACGAGTGGCTGGCACGGTTGTGGAACGCGAAGTTGGCAAAGCTTCCCCTCGAGCAAAGCTGGAAGTGGCCACAGGCCCCCTACTGGGAGCCATTGCTGGAACGCATTGCCAAAGATTACCTGCCATACTTACACCAAAATGCCCTGGCCTTTCGCCGCGACGACAAGCGGTTTGATTATCGCGGCAAGACGTTCACCTTTGAGCGCAGCAAAACCACGCACTATCGCGTCTATGCTCGACAAGTGTTACAGCGAGAATTCAGTGACCTAAACGAAGGCGATCAGCAGCGGGTGGCGCAGCTGTTTGAAACCAGCGGTGGCCTCGATGCCCTACATGCCGACGGCGTCATAGATTCCGGGTTGACTAAACACTTTGCACTGCCCTTCGACTCGGTTTCCTCGCCCGATCACAGATCGGGGTTAAGGCACTTCTTTGGACAGCCCAGGAACTAAATACAGCGTTCTTAGCTCAGCCTTCGACCAGCAAATTCAGCAAATCCACAACCGCATCAACGGCCGCTGCTTTGCTCAACCCTTGATGTTCACGCAACCGATTCCACATTTCAAAAGAGGCGATGGCATCGACGGATTCGCGCTGATTGCGAGCAAGTTTTTTTAACTCCGGCAGCCAATCGTCCAGATCTTTACGCAAACCGCGCTGATACCGAGCATAATTTTTACGCAGAGTTTCAGACCGCCAGAGTTGGGCAGACGTAGAGAGAATCATGTTGCGCTGTTCTTCGTAGCCGCTCGCACGCCGCTCTACGGCGTGCAGTATGCGCTCTGCCAGCGTGCCCTCCCGGTCGCCACCTAAATACAGTGCTTCGGTAGTGTCACGTGTTTGTTCGTCGATGGTGGCAAACAAAGTTTCCATATCTTCGAAGTGCCGGAAAAAGGATCGAATACCTACCCCCGCCCGCTCGGAAATTTGCTGTGCCGTTGGAATCAGGTCGCCCTCTTCCATCAGCGCCAGAGATGCATCGATGATTGCCTGCTTGCTGCGCTCGCTGCGCGCGCGGCGACCGTCTACGAACTCTGGCTCCACTCCCTCAGGCATCGCCGCTTTGCCCTCCTGACAGTTTGCTAGCATAAATTGACATTGTTAATGTCATATTATATCGGTCAATACTAATCGTTGGCTAGTGCCATGCGATAGCATGCGAGTCGCTAGAAGCAAGCGGATTCACTTGGCAAGTTTCGATGTGAAGAGAAATGCGGTACATTGCGTCCCCCAATCCGCCGGGGAGTCCCTCTGGGGTCAAATACATTGGGTTGAGACTCAAACTACGATTCAATGTGCTCGAGCGATAGAGAAACTGTGGCAAGCAAGCCAGCTAGAATGAAAGAATTGACAACATCCATGGGGCAATCCACAACCAACATACCGCAATACCACAAAACAGTGTCTCGCCTGATGCTGTTTTTCTACCTGTTGCAAGCCATTGTGCCAATCGGGTACATGCCCAACGCCCTGGCCAGCGGCTCGTTTGTACAGCTTTGCCCCGCCGGACTGCCACCGGAGCTGATGCAGCTATTCCACCCAGGGCACGCGGCACCTGAGAATACCCATCATTCAGCGCATGGGCAGCATGCGGCACAAGGCGATGCCTCCGCGCTATCCGAAAAAACAGCAGGGATCGCGAGCAATAGGCACCCGCAAGCCAATCCTGAGCATACCCAGTGGCGCGCCGACTGCGATTACGGTGCCAGTGCACCGGGGGAGTTTACCGCCTCGGGCTCGCTGAACTTTGCATCCAACTTAAATCTGACGCCTGCACTATCCGCGGCGCCTCCCATCGATGTCTTTGTTTTTCAACAGCGCACGGCTGATCGACCGCGTGCGCCACCTCCTAGTTCAAACGCCTGACGACACAACACACTCGTTTACAGTACTAGGAAACTCTCATGTCACGCTATTTATTGGCCGCGCGAGCGGCAGTTACGCGCGCTTTCGCGACATCAAGTCTGGCTATTAGCACGGCCGCAGCACTTTCCACCCCGACTGCCTCAGCAGCGACCACACCCGATGCGCATGCACCTATCGGTGTCACGGGCGATCACATTCACCAAAAGGGAGAAGTAATGTTCTCCTATCGATACATGCACATGTCCATGCAGGGCAATAAGGATGGCGACGATCACCTGTCACCCGAACGCATTGCAACCGCAGAACCCAACCGCTTCTTTGGCCGTCCAATGCAACCACCGACACTGCGTGTGGTGCCCACCGAAATGTCTATGGATATGCACATGTTGGGCGCTATGTACGCGCCGAGCGACCGAGTTACGCTGATGCTGATGGGCAACTACATTGAAAAGGAGATGGAGCACATTACTTTCATGGGTGCCACGGGAACCCAGCAATTGGGCACCTTTACCACGAAAACCAGTGGCTTCGGGGATACACAATTAACGGCGCTGGTAGGTCTCGCCGATAACTGGCACCTCACAGCGGGTGTCTCACTCCCTACCGGGGACTATCGGGAGACCGATCAAATACTCACGCCGATGAACACCACGTCCGAGCCACGCCTACCCTACCCCATGCAATTAGGCTCGGGTACCTACGACCCGATAATCGGCTTAACCTACGCCAACCACAGCGGCCAATGGGGTTGGGGTGGCCAGTGGCGCTCGCTGTGGCGCGTTGAGGATAACGATGCGGATTATCGCCTTGGCGACGAGCACCAGTTGACGACCTGGAGTAGTTACCGCGCGACAGACACACTGAGCATCTCGGTGCGCCTAGCATACGTGGATCGCGAGAATATCGACAGTATGGATGGCGCCATCGTCGCCCCGGTGCAAACTGCGGACCCTGGCAACTGGGGTAAAAAGCAACTCGATGGCAGCATCGGTGTGAACCTGCTATTACCCGGTTCAGCGCACCGCCTGGCGGTGGAATTGAAGGTGCCTATTTATCAAGACCTCAATGGCCCGCAGTTAGAAACGGACTGGGTCATGACACTGGGTTGGCAATACACGCCTTAATCGTTGCTCGCCTGCCGCTCCCAGATTGCGACTGGGAGCGACACATTGATGGCGCAGCTAAAAAAATCTACGGTGCAGGCGCCTCTTGTGCCGGTACTTTAGCGTTGGGATTTACATTGATACCGGCCGCTTCCATTTGCTCAATGATTCTCGCGGCATTCGCATTGCCCTCACGTGAGAGAGCCAACGTTTTTCCCAACACGGCATTTAGCTGTTTACGCACTTTTTCGGACGCCGCCAAGCCTTCCGTTTGATTTTTAATTGCATCGCGCAGCAGTTGCTCTTCCTGATGGCCGCGATAGACTGCGGCTCCGGCCTGCACCAACACCGCCAGCGCAACCAGCAAGACTGCCAGCGAGATGAGATTCCCTTCACCGGAATTAGTTGCCATTACTCGAACCCCCTTGTCCGGGCTGCGCAATGGTACTTCGGCCTGAACCATCTACGCTGTAGGTCACACCTTCACTGGCGAGTAAGTCCCGCAGTGCCGTGTCATTGTTATTGACTGCGCTGCTCGCCAACGCTTTGATTAATTGCTGATTCACGGTTTGGAACGTCGATAAATTGCTCACCACAACCTGACGTTGCTGATACTCCAGCCGCAGCGCCCGCAATTCATCCGCGTGATAAAAGCTATAGATATTACAGCCCAAGCAAATCACCGCGATGACTATCGCTATATAATTCATGTACGTCTCCCTGTTGACTTCATAGCAATCTGAACTTCGATTCTACCTGCGTCGCTCGCCTAAGCACCACTATTGGCGGTAGAGTCGAACAATGGTGCGCAGGCAGCATAAAAATGTTGCGCTTTGATTTTGAACTCAAGTGCGCGTAATTCCTCCTGAAAAACCTCTACGTCGTAGATTGCCTGCACACCTATGCGTTGCAAATTGCAGAAAATAGCGGCGAGGTCGATACACCCCTCGCCTGGCGACAGTCGGTGATTTAGTGTCTCTTCGATCATATCGGACATAGGTGTTGGCAAAGCATCGTCGAGTTGCACGGCGATAATTTTTTCACCGTCGACCGCTAGCAAATCATCGGGAGTGCCACCGCTGCGATGGAAGTGCCAGCAATCAAACATGATGCCACCGTTTGCGCATTCGGCTGCGCTCACAATACGCGCAGCGGTCGCTAAGGAATCCACTGCGGTGAAGGGCATAAACTCCAAGCTGACGCGCAAGCCTTGCGCTGCTGCCTGTTCACACAGTGCGCCGTAGCAATCGATCACCTGCTGTTCTGACTCGGGTTGCGCGAAGCCCAAGGGGGCATTCACTAAATCCGTACCTAACTCTTGGGCCACGCGAATCACTTCTGCGGCGCTCGCTCGCGTGCAACGTGCAATGATGTCTTCACCTGCCAAGGGCGTGGAGGATGGCAACCAGTTAAACAGGGGGTCTACGTTACTCACTTGCAAATCGTGCACTGTAAGCAACGTTCGAATATCGGCTGGGGTCTGCCCGGCCTTGAGCGCATCTTCATACATCGCGGTATTGACGGTGATTCCATTGAAGCCAGCAACCGCCGCGGCTTCTACCAATTGTGCGAGATTAGCGCCTTCCAGGCTGCCCCAGCACAGTGCAAGCCTCTCATCGCCCGGTAGCTTGGATGCGCTGGATGACATTCCCGGCTAACTTCTCAGCCTGAGACAACTAAAACAACACAGTAACGCGACAGCAACACGTGCAGACGGGTTTACCCAAACAGGGACGCCAGTAGCAGCCGGCAGAGTCTCAGACTGCATATACGCTACCCGCCCAACTCCGGAGTAGCTTCAACACCTGCGCTGAGCGTTGCCTATAGTGTGAATATTTCACAATTTAACCCCCTTTAGTACCCATTCAGCCCCTCTTTGCAATTTCGTGGCAGCCTAATTATCTGCACTTTTCGATAGATTTTACTGCTGTCAAAACCAGCAGCTCATTATAGTTGAAGTACAGCATCTTTAGAGGCCGCTAGTCGGCCAACCCCCGCGGCAAGCGCCACGGACGGAGGGTAGCATGTTTAATAAAAATGCTTTGGTGATCGACGATTCGGCTACGGCCCGAACGGTACTGAAACACCAACTCAAGCAGTTCGACGTGGTGGTGGAATCAGTCTGTGACGGCAGCCATGCACTGGACCTGCTGCGCAGTCACACACCGGACGTTATTTTTCTGGACCACATGATGCCCGGCCTGGACGGCTTTCAAGTCCTGGAGCTTTTAAAAAGCAACCCCTCGACGCGCGCTATCCCGGTGGTAATGTACACCTCCCAGGCTGCCCCCCAATACACGAAGGAGGCGAAGTTACTTGGCGCCATCGCAGTCATCCCCAAGAAAGTGACCGACGAGCAATTGATGGAAGCGCTCGACAAGGCGGAGCTCTATCAACTCAAGGCCGCCAACGATTGCGATACAGCGGCGAATGACCTGTCCGAGCAAGGTAAGACGAGCGCTACCACCAAGCAACCGGTCCGCGATGACCTCACCAATATAGCGACGCCTATTTCATCACATGAGAGTTGGAAAGCATCGCAGCCCGCCAACCAAACAGTTCCCAACACTGAGGCGATACCAGCCGAGGACGCCGATAAGCAGAAAAAAGTTCCAGCGATTAGCTCGATCACAGCAACATCGACACAAGCGCCGGACAATGGCAAACCCCATGCAGTAGGGCCGCCGGCTCTGCCAGAACAATACAAAACGCGGGACTGGCTAATGCGCGCCCTGATTCTGGGACTACTGGTTGTCCAGTTCTACACCATCACTAAGTACAATGAGCAAGGGCGCACCATTGATGCGTTGGAAACTGAGTTGCGCAACCAGCAGCAAATGATACCCAATCTGCAGGCAAAATTGGTCGATGAACAGCGCGACCTGAGTGAGGCCACCTGGCGTCAGGTGGAGTTTTTGTCGAGCATCATGGCGCAGCAGATCGAGGAAGACTAAGCCTGTTGATTAGAACCACCAGACATCGCAGCCGAGGGCCCCACCCAAATACACGCCCAACCTAAACAGTCTAGTAACACTCTCGCATAGGCACTTCCACGCGCAGTTCACGTCCATCGGGCAAGCGCTCGATACGGTGACAGCCGACAACTTCTATATTATTGCGCTCGCGGTCATCACCTCTGCCGTGAGAGTCATAACAGACGTTGCCATCGTGTAAGTGATAGAGACTATGGCTCAACACTGTACCTACAATCGCAGCCCCAAAATAGCCAGGGTAGTTGTAGTGATAGTTGTAACTGGTGCGCCAGCCGTAGTTGTTGTGGCCATACCCGTAGTGGTAGCGGCGGTGATGCTTAAATTGGTGCCGTGGCCGATGCTTGTAGTGGTGCTCGAAATGGTCCTTGTGGTGGTGCTTATAGTGGTGCTTGAAGTGATGTTTACGGTGACGCTTGGCTCGGTGGTTGAAATGCGGCTTATCGTAATGACTGTTGTGATGCCGCTTGTGCGCGCGATGATGCTGATTGGGAAAATGGTGCCGGCGTAGATGCTTGCTAGCATCGCTGTGATGCACGCGCAGGTGCTTTTGGTGTTTTCCGTGTTTGCCGCTGTGGTGGTCATGTTTGCCGCCCGCAAAGGTAGCGGACGAACCCAGGGCCAGGGCTACAGCGAGGCTTATTGAAGTCAGTTTATGCATGGCATGTTCCTCCCGGTTTTTGCCTTGTGCACGATATAAACTACGCCTCTGCTGCTGAACCAAAGCTGAACAAATCACACCTAATTTTGGCCTTTTGTTCAGCTTTTGTTCAGTGGCCACAGCGTAACTTAGGCACTGTGGTAACAACGACACAGGAGATAGTGCCATGAAAAAGACCATACTTAGTCGTGTATTCAGCCCAGCTGTCGCCAGCGCATGCTTGCTAACAGCGGGCACGGCAATTGCTGCCAGCGAGAGTTTTTCTGTCGAAGTGCCAGTTGTGGGTGTTGAGCCCATCGTGCGTACGGTGACCGATAAGATTCCGCACCAGTCCTGCTGGGATGAGCGTGTTCGCATAGAGCGGCGCGGCGGCAGTCACGCTGCGGTACCCACCGTGCTGGGCGCCATCATTGGCGGCGTGGCCGGTGGTGCCATCGGCAATGACAGCCGCCATCAACCGGTCATCGCTGGCGCTGGCGCGGCACTGGGTGCAGCTATCGGGCACGACGTCTCGCACCAGCGCGATAAGCGCTACCGCTACGTCACTGAACAGCGCTGCGAGATAGACTATGAACTGCGTGAGAGAGAGGAAACTATTGGCTATCGCGTTGCCTACCAGTATGGAGATACTATCTACCATACGCGCAAACAATATCATCCGGGCAACACCATTCGCGTCAATGTCACACTCAGCCCGGATAACTTTCGCCGCTAGGGAGACGCGATGAAGCACTTTCGCACCAAACTGCCTGCTCAACTGCTCGCACTGACCCTATTGCTAGGGCTGGTCGCTCCGCTGCATAACGCTATGGCGAGGCCGGACTACCAAAAACAGTTCGACCGTATGGAGTATCGCGTACAAGAGCAGCGCAAGGGGTTGACCGCCCGCGAGGCAGCGGCGCGAGCCAAGGCGATGTACGGCGGTAAGGTGCTGAAAGTCAAGCGGGTGGGGGAAAACGCATTTCGGGTGCGCCTGCTGCAGGACTCTGGTCGCGTCATCAACGTCGTTATCAGGGGCTAGACCATGCGCATGTTGGTTGTAGAAGACGACGCCCGATTACGCTTGCAAGTCGCGCGCCACTTTACAGAAGCTGGCTGGGTGGTAGAAGAAGCAGCGGACGGCGAAGAGGCAAAGTACCTCGGCGAGGAGTTTCCTTACGACATCGCCATTGTCGATTTGGGATTGCCGGGCATCTCGGGAATTGAATTGATTGGCGGTTGGCGCGGTAGCGAACGCACTTTCCCCATATTAATTCTCACCGCGCGCGGCGATTGGCGCGACAAAGTGGAGGGTTTGGAAGCTGGCGCGGACGACTATGTTACCAAGCCTTTTTACTTGGAAGAGATCGAAGCACGGGTGAACGCGCTGCTGCGGCGCAGCGGTGGCAGAGCCCAAGCCGAGGTGCACTATGGCCCACTGTGCGTTGACTTCAGCGCGCGCCAAGTGCAACTCAACGGTGAGACGATTGAGTTAACCACCTACGAGTACAACACACTGGAGTACCTCATCCACCGCTGCGGTGAAGTGGTCTCGAAAAGTGAATTGACCGGGCATCTCTACGATCAGGATTTTGATCGAGATTCCAATGTCATCGAAGTCTTTATCGGCCGTCTGCGCAAAAAACTCGACCCCAAAAATACTTTAGAACCCATCGCTACGGTGCGCGGCGCGGGTTATCGCTTTGCGCTGGAGCAAGACGCTTGATCAAAGCACTTACCCACTCCTTAGCAGGTAGATTGCTGCTGGCCAGCATGCTGGTGTTGCCTCTGTTTCTCGGCGGGACGGGGTACTACTTAGAGCGCAGCTACCGCCTGAGCCTGGATTCGGCTGCCGAAGAGCGACTGCAGTTGCAAGTCATTGCTCTGCTGGCTGAAGCGGACTATCAACAGCAGTTGCAAATGCCGGAGGTGCTTCTGGAGCCGCGTTTCAATCTTCCAAACTCCGGCTTGTATGCCTCCATCCGCGACCTACAGGGTGATATCTTGTGGCAATCGCCCTCAGCAATAACGTTCGATTTGGACGCGACAGTGTTGGGCTCTGCCCAGTTGGCGCGCGGCGAACGCGAGTTTGTTCGCATTCAAGATTGGTACCGCTACCGTTGGGCGGTGTTATGGCAGACCACCGCAGGTAAAGAAGTACCACTGGAATTTGCCGTGCTGGAAACGACGCGTCCGGCAACAGCACAGTTGGGCAGTTTTCGACGCAGCCTGTGGCTGTGGTTGGGCGGGGCAACCTTGGCTTTGCTCGCCTGCCAAGTCCTCGTACTGTTATGGGGTCTTCGACCCCTGCGAGAGCTGGCGCAGGACATCACCCGAATTGAGACGGGGGCGAAAGAAAGCCTCGGCGGCCCTTATCCGCTGGAGGTTCAAACGCTGACAGACAATCTCACGCGCTTGATAAACGTCGAGCGCAAGCGCAGAGAGCGAACGCGCAACACCTTGTCTGACCTTGCACACTCACTAAAAACCCCGCTCGCAGTTATGCGTAATACTGACGCTGATAGCCCAGAATTTCGGCAACAGGTAGTACAACAAAGCCAGCGCATGGAAGAAATAATCAGTTACCAACTGCAGCGTGCCAGTGGCGGGTCACACAACTTACTTCGTCTCATTCCCGTCGCACCCGAGGCAAAACGCCTGGCGACAACCCTGGAAAAAGTCTACGTCGACAAGGGTGTCAAAATCACCTTGAACATCGAGCAGAACTGCCAGTTTCGCGGCGATGAACGCGACCTCCTGGAACTGCTCGGCAACCTTATGGACAACGCCTGTAAATATGGCCGCACTCAGGTGCAGGTTGCAGCCACCGGCTTGGGGCGCACACTGCGCATTATCGTTGCAGACGACGGCGAAGGCATTGCGCCGGAAGTTCGCGAGTCTGTGCAGCAACGGGGTACTCGCGCCGATAGCGCAAGGCCCGGCCAAGGTATCGGCCTCGCTGTTGCTTCAGACATTGCACAAAGTTATGGTGGCCGCCTCAGCATCGGGAACAGCGCGCTGGGCGGAGCGGAAGTTTCTGCGACTTTTGCGCCGTAGGTGCGTGAGCAAACACTAGAGGCAGGCCGTATGAACTCCACCGAAGCTCCATCGCGGCAGCGCCACTTCCGCGCGTGCCACTTATGTGAGGCCATCTGCGGTGTGGTGATTGAAACTTTGGACGACACCATCGTGTCAATTCGCGGTGACAAGGACGACCCGCTGAGCCGCGGACACATCTGCCCCAAAGCGGTGGCGCTGAAGGACCTGCACGAAGATCCAGATCGCTTGCGCCAGCCGCTGAAAAAGGTGCGCGCCAACGACGGTACCATCGAGCACGTGGCAATTTCCTGGGAGGAAGCTCTGGATACCACAGCGGCAAAACTCGCAGACATTGTTAACGATTACGGGGTCAATGCACTGGGTGTATATCTCGGCAACCCTACTGTGCACAACTACGGCATGATGACCCATCAAGGCAACTTGTTTCGCCTGCTGCGCACTAACAATCGATTTTCCGCCACCTCAGTCGATCAACTGCCACATCACCTCGCATCACTGTGGTTATTTGGACATAAATCGCTATTTCCCATCCCCGATATTGATCGCAGTGACTACTTTCTGATGCTCGGGGCGAACCCGGTTGCATCCAATGGCAGCATTTGGACGGTACCGGATATTAAGAAGCGCATTAAGGCGCTGCGCGCTCGTGGGGGCAAACTCGTGGTCATCGACCCGCGCCGCACAGAAACGGCCAACGCGGCGAGTGAGCACCACTTTATTACCCCCGGAACAGATGCTCTATTCCTCGCGGCGCTTCTTAATACCTTGTTTAGCGAAGGCCTGGCCAACTGCGCACATTTGGCGCCGTTCACACGCGGTTTAGATACCGTTGCCGAAGCGGTTGCAAGATTCACTCCGGAACTCGCTGCCCAACACACCGTCATCGACGCCGATACGATTCGTCGCATTGCGCGGGAACTCGCTGCCGCGAACGCCGGTATATGCTACGGCCGCATGGGAGTATCCACGCAGGCCTTTGGCGCGCTGTGCCAGTGGCTGATACAACTGATTAACATTGCCACGGGGAATTTGGATAAACCCGGCGGCTCCCTGTTTACCCTGCCGGCCATCGATCAAGTGAATGTCATCGGCCCAGGTGCCTTTGCACGATATCACTCCCGGGTGCGCGGATTACCTGAATTTGACTACGAACTCCCCGCCTCCACCCTGGCAGAGGAAATTAGCACTGCGGGTGAAGGGCGCATTCGCGCCCTGTTCACCGGTGCCGGCAACCCCGTGTTATCCGTACCCAATGGCAAACTGCTGGATGAAGCGCTGCCGCAGTTGGACTTTATGGTCTCCCTGGACCTCTATCTCAACGAAACCACGCGCCATGCGGATATCATCCTGCCGCCCACCTCGCCACTGGAGCACGATCACTACGATCTGGCCTTTCATGTGAACGCGATACGCAATACAGCGCGCTTTAACGAGCCCGTGTTCGAAAAACCGGAGGGCGCACTGCACGACTGGGAAATCTTCGCTGCTTTGGGTGAGCGCGTTGCCGTGCTGCTCGAGATACAGGCACAACCGAGTGCCGCTCCCGCCGATATCATCGACTTGGGCCTACAAATGGGGCCCTATGCAGATCGGGGTATGTCATTGCAAATGCTGCGCGACAACCCCTCGGGTATCGACTTGGGCCCACTACAACCACAACTGCCCGAACGATTGAAAAGTGCCGAGCAGATCATTCAGTGCGATACGGAGCAGCCACTGGCAGATTTAGAGAGGCTCTTCGATACGTTTACGAACACTGCACATGAGAAGACTCAAAAGCTGCGGCTGATAGGCCGCCGCAATATACGCTCCAACAATTCATGGATGCACAACTACCACCGCCTTATGAAGGGCCCGGCGCGCTGCACACTGCAGATGCACCCCGATGACATGGCCAAGCGCGGTATCATCGATGGTGGTGAGGTGCGCATCCGCTCTCGTGCAGGTGAGGTAAAGGTGGCCGTCGAGGCCTCGACAGACCTCATGTCAGGTGTTGTCAGCTTGCCACACGGCTTTGGCCACGACCGCGACGGTATCCGCATGGCGATTGCCGAACGCCACGCAGGGGTAAGCTGCAATGACATCACCGATGAATTGGCCGTGGATGAGCTCTCCGGCAACGCAGCGGTGAATGGCGTGCCCGTGACGGTGCAGCCTGCCTGGGGAAAGAATTAATTCTGTCCCCCTTCTCCAAATTAATATTTGCCAAGCGCGCGCCCAATCACCACACTAGTGGTCACGGGCAGCACAATGCTCGCCGTGGAAGCACGGCAGGTAGTGCCCACTGATGTACACCATTTAACATTCCAGGAGATACTCCCATGGCTATAGGTACTATCGTCTTCCTACTGATCGTACTGGGGCTCGTGTTTTATGTCGTCAATATCTACAACACGCTGGTCAAGCTGAAAAACCGCTACCTCAACGCCTTCTCGCAGATCGAGGTGCAACTCAAGCGCCGCTATGACCTCATCCCCAACCTTGTCGAAACTGCGAAATCCTATATGGACCACGAGCGGGAAACACTGGATGCAGTTACCACCGCCCGTAACGACGCCGCTGCGGTGCTTAAAGCAATGGGTGACCACAGCGTCGGCGGAGCCGATATGGCCAAGTTGGCCAGCGCGGAGAATGCGCTCTCCGGTGCTTTGGGCAAGTTAAATTTCACCATGGAGGCCTATCCCGATCTGAAAGCCAATGAGAACATGATGCAGCTTTCCGAGGAGTTGACCACGACCGAAAACCGTATTTCGTTTTCACGCCAGGGGTTTAACGATGCCGTGATGATGTACAACACTTACCGGCAAAGCTTTCCGCCGGTGTTTTTCGCGTCCAAATTCGGTCACCCCACAGATGCTGAGTTGCTGGAATTCGACGATACCGCACAAATCCAAGCGCCCCCGAAAGTGGAATTCTAGGCGCATTGTACGGTCGGTTGGTACTCAGTTTTCGGTAAGCGTTACCGCACATGGATTTCTTTCAGCAGCAGGACACCGCTCGCCGCAATACGCGGCTGCTGGTAGTGTTGTTCTCAATCGCTGTGGCCCTGCTCATTATCCTAACGAATGCCGTCGTCTCGGCGTTTTTGCATTTCAATGAAGACTACAACCTGTACAACGGTATGCAGGGCCAAGGCTTTTGGTCCTACTTCAGCTGGGAGCGATTTGGCTTTATTGGCCTGGTGATCAGCGCCGTTGTGGGAGGCGTAGTGTTGTTCAAATGGCTGCAACTGTCTACCGGTGGCAAAGTCGTCGCGGAGAGCTTGGGGGGTACGCGCATCGTGCCGCAATCGCGCGATCGGGCAGAACAGCGCTGTCTCAATGTGGTCGAGGAACTCGCACTGGCAGCGAACATGCCAGTACCTCCAGTGTACGTGCTCAATGGCGAGCGCGGCATCAATGCGTTCGCGGCAGGCGTCACCCCAGCGGATGCGATTGTCGCCGTCACGCGGGGAACCATAGAACAACTCAAGCGCCACGAGTTACAGGGCGTCATCGCCCACGAGTTCAGCCATATTTTAAACGGTGATATGCGCCTTAGCACGCGGTTAGCTGCGATGCTCAAAGGCATCACCTTTGTAGGCGATGTCGGTCATTTTCTGTTGCGCGGGAGTTCGCGGGCGCGAACTGGGGCACATATTCGCAGCGGCGAGGGCGGTGCCGGTTTGCACTTGCTGGGATTGGCGCTGTGGATACTGGGGTGGCTCGGGGGTCTGGCAGCAGGCTTTATTAAAGCCGCTATTTCTCGACAAAAAGAATTTCTCGCCGACGCTAGTGCTGTGCAATTTACCCGCAGCACCCAGGGCATAGCCGACGCGTTAAAAGTCATTGGTGGTTACGTACCAGGCACCTTCGTACACGCCGCTCGCGCCAGTGAAATGTCCCACATTTTCTTTGGCGATATCAAGCATAGCCTGTGGCAACCGTTCGCCACTCACCCGCCGCTGCCGAAACGCATTCAACGTATCGAACCGCGGTGGGACGGGAAGTACATCGAGCGCACACCTGTTACCTACGCCAGCGAACCTAGCCGACCGGGGCACGGCGAGGTGGGTGTGGGGAGAGCTGCGGTTGTCGCAGCGGCTATGGCCAACTCCATGATAGATGCATCCGAGTCAGTAAAATCTGCAGCCTACAACGCCGCGGCGACACCCCCCGATGCAACCTTTAACTTAGACGACGAGCCACTGGATGCCCGCACCGCCGAGCGCGAAAACCTTCCGCTGGCCTTCGTCCGCCACGCCCACGAACCCCTCGGCGCCCAGGCACTGGTATTTTCATTGCTCATGGCGGAAGAGGAACTTCTGCGGCAAGCACAGTTGGCGCTCATCGATGAGGCCGGTATAGCCGGCTTACAATCGCTAGTGACGACCTTGAGCCCAGGCGTTGCCGAGTTGGGCGCGCCGCGTCGGTTACCTCTACTGGAGTTGTGCCTACCCGCATTAAAGGCCATGTCCCTGGCACAATACCGCGTGTTCAAGCGCACATTGATCGCGGTCATTCAGGCCGATAAACACACTGAGCTGTATGAGTGGTGCCTGTTTCAACTCGTACGTCACTACCTAGATCCTGAATTTGTGCAGATCAAACCGAGTCGCGCGCGCTTCCGTCGTCTCAAGCAAGTGCTTCCCCACGTGCGCCTGGTGCTGTCAGTTCTCGCCCACGCAAGCGACGATGATACGCAACGGTTGTTTGCACTCGCCGCAGAAGAGTTAGAACACCGTGAATTGACGCTGGTGCCGCGCGAAAAGGCCAGTGTGGCCGCATTCAGTGAAGCGGTGCATGAACTGGCGGATTGCTATCCTCTGATCAAACCGCGGCTACTGAAAGCCATGGTCTTGGCCGCCAACGCCGACGGTGAGCTGTGCCCCGCGGAGCGGGAAGTGATCGCCAGTATCGCCGCGGTGATGGACTGCCCCGTACCGTCGGTGAGAGGTCTTCTACGCTCCTAGTTGGTCGTTGCGTGTTGAGCTACTGCCGCGCCGAGCGCGCAGAGTTCACCAAATGCGAGCACAATTCAGCAAATCTTACCAAAACCTGCCTATTCGCTGCAGCTGCGAGTTTATGTGCTACCTTAAACACAATCGACGAGTACCCTTTACCCCCTACGCGTAAATGGCTGCGGTATCGCGCACTCGACGATTAACCTGACAATCTAACTTTTCTGTACTCCACGACAAGGATGTTATGGCTATGGAACAATCTCTAACCTCGCATGCGGGGTGGGCTGCCGCCCCTTCCCGACCTGAAAAACCGGCCTATCAAGCGCTCTCTAGAACGACCGACAAAGTGCTACAGATTTTGTTGCAGGGCGATTTAGCGCGTCTGCGCGCAGACTCCGTCGCCGCATCACTGGGCATGAGCAGCACCACGTTGCGCCGTCGTTTACGCGCGGATCACACCAGTTACCAATTCCTACTGGACCGCGCACGCCAATACCGCTGCGAACAGAGCTTGCGGCGCTTATGGCAGCCGGGCAAATGTTTGGCCGATGAACTTGGGTATCTGGAGGTGAACAGCTTTTATCGCGCTTTTCGCCGCTGGACGGGGTTGAGTTACAGCGAGTACAAGTTGCGTCACTTTAACTAGTGCGTGGAAAAACGCGGGGCTGTTAGAGCCACCCGCGCCATCGATACACCCAGTAACCCACAATCTCGTGCAGCGCGTGAGTGGTGCGTGCGAGGTTGCCCACTGAAGGCAGCCAGCCTGGAAATACAGATTTCGCTGCCAGGCGCTGATAGTCCGTGGGCGCGGGGACAACCTGTATCCCCTGTGCTTTAAATAGCGGGACGGCGCGACGCATGTGGAACGCGGAAGTCACGAGGAGAATACGCTGCCAACCGCGTTGTTTAAGTACTTTGGCAATGTTATCGGCGTTCTCCTTGGTGTTACGGCTGCTGCGCTCCATGATCATATGTGGGTAGGCCACACCCATGACCACCAGCAAGTCGCGCATTTGTAACGCCTCGCTGCGGCCACCGGCGGGCGACCCTCCGGCGAGCATAATGTAGGGCGCTTTCTGAGCCTTATACAACGCCACGGCATGCACCAATCTGTCGGCCTGCTCATTCAAGTCTGCCCGAGTACTCATGTGGGTATCGCCGCGCATTGCACCGCCGAGTAAGACTATGGCATCGGCCGGCTCTATGACAGCCATAGCGCGAGGTGGAAAATCGTCCTCCAAGTAACGCATGAGACAACCAGCAAAGGACGCGGTAGAGCAGACGTACAACCACAGTATCGCAATCACCAGCAACCACACGGCGAGACGAGCTTGTTTCAGCAGATAGAGAATGAGGGCGATAAAGCACAGGCCGAAGCTTTGACTCAGGGGATAAACCAACAGAAGGAGCAACTTGCCAAGGAGAAAGGAAATCATGTACGCGGTGTTTTCTTATGAAGACAAGTTGGAGTCTAACCGAAAATCAACCTAGGGAACGATGGAGTAGTGGCTCACTTTGCGGTGCTAGCTCCGGTAGCGGCGACTCCCGCGTCAAACTCGGCCGACTGATCTAGTTCGGTGCTAAAACCCTGCGGATTGCGCTCTTGCCAACGCCAGTTGTCATCGCACATTTGTTGCAGACTTCGCGTCGCCCGCCACCCTAGAAGCCGCTCGGCCAATGCTGGGTCTGCCCAGCAGGCCGCAATATCACCGGGACGGCGCGCGACCACCTCATAGGGTACGCTACGACCACTGGCGGCTTCAAAGGCATGCACCATTTCCAAAACGGAGACGCCATTACCGGTACCTAAATTTATGGTATGCAAGCCGGGCGCTTGTCTTAAAAACTGCAGGGCTACTACATGGCCCTCAACCAAATCCATCACATGGATGTAATCGCGCACGCCAGTGCCATCGGCGGTGTCGTAATCATTGCCAAATATGGCCAACTTGTCGCGTCGGCCCACCGCTACCTGTGATACGAATGGCATAAGATTATTCGGGTGCCCCTGCGGATCCTCGCCAATCAAGCCGCTGGGGTGAGCACCCACCGGGTTGAAATAGCGCAATCGACAAATCGCCCATTCGCGATTCGCCGCACTGAAATCTGCAAGGATATCCTCGACCATCAGTTTCGAACGACCGTAGGGGTTCGTGGGGGCGACCGGAAAGTCCTCGCGAATGGGTACACTCGCGGGGTCGCCATAGACAGTGGCCGAAGAAGAGAATACAAGTTGTTTGACGCCGGCGACCTGCATAGCGGCTAGCAATTTTAGGCTGCCACTGACATTGTTGTCGTAATAAGCCAAGGGCTGTTCTACAGATTCCCCGACCGCCTTAAGGCCAGCAAAGTGCAGAACTGCACTAATATCATGCGCGGCAAACAGAGCATCGAGACACGCTCGATCACGTATGTCGCCGTGCACCAAAACCGGTACCGCATCACAAATCTGTGCAACTCGCTCCAGGGCTACGGCGCTGCTATTACAAAAGTTGTCGAGCACGACAACCTCATAACCCGCGTTGAGCAAGGCGACACAGGCATGGCTACCAATATAGCCAGCACCACCGGTTACCAATATCGTGTTGGACATGCACAAGATCCACAGTGCTCGTGTTAGTGCCAGTATAGCCTAGGCCTCTTCTACCCCTAGAATATAAGTGCCAACAGTGGGAACCGCGTCATGAAAACCCACCTGATTCTGGTATGATTAGGCTCTTTCCAGAGTAAATTTAGACCTTATACATGCACATATTTGTCACCGGGGCTGCGGGCTTTATCGGTTACCATCTCAGCGCCAGGCTATTGGCGCGTGGAGATACAGTGACGGGGTTAGACAACCTCAACGATTACTACGCCGTCAGTCTGAAAAAAGCGCGCCTAGCACAGTTGCAGCCGAACAAATCTTTTCACTTTGTACAGGCCGACCTGCAAGACCAAGAGACACTGAGTAAGCTCTTTGCGGAAAATCAATTCGATGTGGTGGTCAACCTAGCTGCCCAAGCGGGAGTTCGCTACTCCCTGGAAAACCCACAGGCATACATTGACAGCAATATCGTGGGATTTATGAATGTCTTGGAATGCGCTCGACACCACAACACGGGGCACTTGGTTTACGCCAGTAGCAGTTCCGTTTACGGCATGAATACCACAATGCCATTTTCTGTGCACGACAATGTCGACCACCCCATCTCACTTTATGCCGCGAGTAAGAAAGCCAACGAGCTGATGGCTCACACCTATTCTCACCTCTATCAACTGCCCACGACTGGCTTGCGATTTTTCACGGTTTACGGCCCCTGGGGTCGACCCGATATGGCGCTGTTTCTTTTCACTAAAGCTATTCTGTCCGGAGAACCCATCAAGGTCTTTAACCAAGGTGATATGCAACGCGACTTCACCTACATCGACGATATCGTCGAAGGTATCGTGAGAGTCTGCGACCAGCCCGCGACAGCCAATAGCCAATGGAATAGCGCCAACCCCGACTCTGCGACCAGCACCGCACCCTACCGCCTATATAACATTGGCAACAGTAACCCCGTGCGTCTAACCACATTCATCGAAGCGCTCGAAAAGGCGTTGGGAAAAACGGCGCTACGCGAGCTACTACCCATGCAGCCTGGGGATGTGAGTGCGACGTACGCTGACATCGATGATTTAGTGCGCGATGTGGGCTATCAACCTAATACACCGATTCAAGACGGCATAGACCGATTTGTTCAGTGGTACTTACAATATATGCTTAAGGAAAGCACATGAATGTCGTTATGATTGGCGCCGGATACGTCGGCCTGGTATCTGGAGCCTGTTTTGCAGAATTTGGCGCCAAAGTCACATGCCTGGATGTCGATGCGACCAAGATCGACGCCTTAAACACCGGCAAAATACCGATTTATGAGCCCGGTCTAGAAGACTTAGTGCGACGCAATGTGGCCGCCGAGCGCCTCCAATTTAGTACTACCTTTGACGCGGTCATCGCGAGCGCAGATCTCGTTTTCATCGCCGTGGGAACGCCGACCAGGCGCGGCGACGGACACGCAGACTTAAAATATGTGTATGCCGCCGCCGAACAAATCGCTCACCATCTACAGGGCTATACGATTATCGTCGATAAATCCACGGTGCCTGTGGGAACAGCGCGAGAAGTTAAGCGCATCATTGCGGAGACCAACCCACAGGCTGACTTTGACGTTGCCTCAAACCCTGAATTCTTGCGCGAAGGCTCAGCCATTGGTGACTTCATGCGCCCAGATCGAGTCGTACTGGGCGTAGAAAACAAACGTGCCGAAGGCCTGCTACGTGAATTGTATCGACCACTCAACCTCATCGAAGCGCCGATGTTGGTGACCAATTTAGAGAGCGCCGAAATTACGAAGTACGCCGCCAACGCATTCCTGGCCACAAAAATTAGTTTTATCAATGAGGTGGCGGACCTATGCGAAAAAACGGGTGCAGATGTTCACGCGGTCGCTAAGGGAATTGGTTTAGATGGGCGTATCGGGAAGAAATTTTTGCACGCCGGTCCAGGCTTTGGGGGCTCCTGCTTTCCCAAAGATACGCAGGCAATGATTCGCATGGCGCAACAAGCGGGCAGTTCTTGTTCGATCGTGGAGGCTGTGGTCAGTGTTAACAATGCTCAGAAGTTACGCATGGTTGAAAAAATTACTGGCGCGCTGGAGGGCAGCGCGCGCGACAAGCGTATCGGCGTACTTGGCTTGACCTTCAAACCGGAAACAGATGACATGCGCGACGCCCCTTCGTTAACAATACTCCCCGCACTGCTGCAGGCTGGAGCACTCATTCAGGCACATGACCCGCATGGTATGGATGAGGCACGCAAACTTCTACCGGCAGACATCAGCTACTGCGATGACATCGAGAGCGCGGTTACCGACGTCGATGCCGTGGTACTCATGACGGAATGGAACCAGTATCGGGCACTGGACCTCGCCGGCGTTAAAGCGGCGATGCGCGGCGATGTATTTGTCGATCTGCGCAATGTCTACGAGCGCAGCCTAATGGAAGCGGAAGGCTTTCGTTATAGCTGTGTCGGGCGGGCAGCGGGAAGTAGGTCAAAGGAAACTTTAGCTTAACGCGCCAGCACACCCTCAAAGTAGCTGATCGTTTTTTGCAAGCCCTCCTCGAGCTCTATTTTCGGGCTCCAACCCAATGCCCTTTTTGCCTCTTCAATATTTGGCTTGCGCTGAGTAGGGTCGTCGCTAGGTAACGGCTTGAACACCAGCTTCGATGACGAGCCAGTCAACTGCAGAACCAGCTCCGCCAACTCCTTAATCGTAAATTCATTGGGGTTACCCAGGTTAATGGGGCCGGTAACCTCCGCGGGAGACTCCATCATGGCGATCAGCGCGACAATGAGATCGTCGACATAGCAAAACGAGCGCGTTTGCATGCCATCCCCAAAGAGTGTGATATCGCGCCCTTGTAGTGCCTGCATGATAAAGTTCGACACTACCCGGCCATCATTCGGGTGCATATGTGGCCCATAGGTATTGAATATACGACCGACTTTGATGGGCAACTGATGCTGGCGGTAGTAATCAAAAAATAGTGTCTCGGCGCAGCGTTTACCCTCGTCGTAGCAGGAACGCTCACCGATGGGGTTCACATACCCCCAGTAAGATTCTGTCTGTGGGTGGACCTTGGGATCACCGTAGACCTCGCTGGTTGAGGCTTGAAATATTTTTGCCCCAGTGCGTTTGGCCAGACCCAACACATTGATCGCTCCATGCACACTGGTTTTGGTTGTCTGCACTGGGTCGTGTTGATAGTGAATGGGAGAGGCTGGACACGCCAGGTTATAGATTTCGTCGACTTCCACATACAGCGGTAGCGTGACATCGTGCCGCAGTAATTCAAAATGCGGCTGACCCAATAACTCGACAATATTGTCTTTAGTGCCGGTAAAAAAATTGTCGACGCAAATCACGTCGTGCCCCTGCGCGACCAGTGCTCGACAAAGATGGGAGCCCAGGAAACCGGCGCCTCCAGTGACCAGTACACGCTTTCTCAAATGCATTCGCTCGCGCAAGCCCCCCAGGTATCAACAATGCGGTTGTATAGTAGTGAAATCGAAGTGGGGGGGGAAGTGTCCCACAAGCTATAGATAAGATTAATTGTCAATTTCCGCGCGCTAGCTGATATTTCAGTCAGGATAGTCATGTGATCCGTGACGCCGTTCACAGTTCCGCAGCGACGCAGTAGGTACGCGCACCTATAATTGCTACTGCGGTGTATGTGCCGGTGTCACGCTAGATGGTGTCACACTAGAAGAGATCGCGCGGCACGCCGAGGTGTCCGCTTAGGGACCAACCAGTTACCACACCAACAGTAGGTATCGCCATGAGTAAACAACGTAGAGATGATCCACCGCAGAGCAAGTCGAAATTTCGCTCGGATCGCTTGCACAAGGAAAATGGCAAGTGGTATTTCACGACCCGTGAAGGGTCGCTTGAAGGCCCCTTCGAAGATAAGGTTCACGCGCTCAACCAGCTTGAAACTTATATCAACGTGATGAAGCTCAATTTAGTCGAATCAGACTCGGATTTGGCTAAACTTGATAGGCCTTTGTATCGCTTGGATTAGACCAGTTCTCGGCTCTCGGCCAATGAACCACAAGCCGCCTTCGCTACCCTAAGCAAAGGGGTGACGCAACACAATCGTCTCCACGCGATCGGGGCCCGTCGAGACGATATCAATCGGCGCACCCACCATGCTCTCTATCTTCGCAATATAATCGCGCGCCGCCTGCGGTAGTTCCTCCAGTGTTTTCGCACCTAAGGTGGACTCGCTCCAACCCGGAACGACCTCGTACTGCGGAATAATGCCTTCGTAGTCCTGTGCATCCACTGGGTTCGGCAGCGGCCTACGCTCACTGCAGGTATAACCGGTGCAAATACGAATTGAATCCAAGCCATCGAGCACATCAAGCTTGGTCAAGCACAAACCACTCACAGAATTGATTCGTACCGCGTTGCGCAGGGCGACCGCATCAAACCACCCACAGCGTCGCGGTCGACCCGTAGTTGCGCCGAATTCATGGCCACGTTCGGCGAGGTGTTCACCCGTTTCATCAAACAACTCAGTGGGAAATGGCCCGGAGCCTACGCGGGTGGTGTACGCTTTGGTGATACCCAGCACATAATCGAGATACAGCGGGCCAAACCCTGAACCGGTGGCAGTTCCGCCGGCAGTGGTATTAGAACTTGTGACGAACGGATAGGTCCCGTGATCGATATCCAACAAAGAACCCTGCGCTCCTTCGAACAGAATTTTTGCGCCGCGCTCACGATAGCCGTGCAGAATTTCTGTGACATCTGCAATCAGGGGGACCAATTCACGACCCATCGAAAGCGCCTCTTCTAACACACGCTCTTCTTCCAATGGTTCGACCTGATAGTAATTGATGAGGGCGAAGTTATGGTATTCCATCACCTCGCGTAATTTTCGCGTAAAGCGCTGCTCATTGCGCAAATCACCCAGGCGGAGACAGCGCCGAGCCACCTTATCCTCGTAAGCGGGGCCAATGCCGCGGCCGGTCGTTCCAATTTTTTCATTGCCGCGTTTCGCTTCACGCGCCTGATCCAGTGCTACGTGGTAGGGCAGAATTAGTGGACACGCGGGTGATAGACGCAATCGGTCACGCACGGGCACACCCTGGGCTTCCAATCCGGCCATTTCTTTTAGCAAGGCTTCGAGTGACACCACCACGCCGTTGCCGATTAGGCACTGAACGCCGTCGCGGAGTATGCCCGAGGGAATCAAGTGCAATACCGTCTTCTGGCCGTCGATCACCAGCGTGTGACCCGCGTTGTGGCCGCCCTGAAACCGGACAACGGCGGCAGCTTGATCGGTCAATAAATCGACGATCTTGCCCTTTCCTTCATCACCCCACTGGGTACCGAGTACTACGACATTGTTACTCATACATGCATCTCATTACTGTATTTCACGTTTCCGCAGCTTCCGATTCTTGGCAACCGCATCTAGCTAGTAAAAAAATTCAATCGGCGACCAGTTTCTCGCTCGAAGCTGCAGTTATGCCAAGTCTTGAACGTGCCACTGCCCCTGGGCAAGGACCAGCTCTCGATCACAGCGCGGATCGTGCACATCGGCAAAACGGGTAATAACGACCTCACCGGCCTCGCGCAGGACAGCGACTCGCTCCTGCAATTGCTCGTCTTCGGCGCAGGGTGCACTAATGGCACTGGCCGTAGACGCCGCGGCAGCGACAAGCGCGAGAAGTACTTTCAAATCAGTCGCGAAGCCCGTGGCCGGACGCGCTCGACCGAACACGGCACCCACATCATTGTAGCGACCGCCATTGGCAAGTGCTTGACCCCTGCCCGGTGCGTAAGCCGCAAAGACCAGCCCAGTGTGATAGTGGTAACCGCGCAACTCGGCTAAATCAAAATAGATGGGCAAATCGGCTTGGCGCTGCTGTAATATCTGGGCCACTTCCTGCAGCGTATCCAGTGCCGGTAGCGCACTGGGCACCGTCGGTTGCAACAAATCGCGCGCGCGTTGCAACACGGATACATCACCGTGCAACCGACCGAGTTCGACAATGACTTCGGCAATTTCACTCGGTGCCGCGGCCAGCGCCTCACGCAAATCGGGAATGGATTTGCGCTGCAGGGCATCGAATACAACTTGCTCGTTCTCTTCACCTAAACTCGCAGCAGCTAGCACAGCGGCATAGATTCCCACATGCCCGAGATCCAGGGTGACGGTGGAGATACCTGCCGCCGCCACGGTCGCCAGCATAAGCTGCACGATTTCGACATCCGCGCTCAAACTATTTTCGCCGTACAGCTCCGCACCCACCTGAATGGGAGAGCGCGAGGCGAGTAAGGTTTTCGGTTGTGTGTGCAAGGTCGTGCCCGCATAACACAATCGGCTAACACCATCTTCGGCCAAACTGTGTGCATCAATACGGGCAACTTGAGGTGTGATGTCGGCGCGCACACCCAGCGTGCGACCGCTAATTTGATCTGTGAGTTTGAACGTCAGTAGATCGAGATCCTCACCTAAGCCGACGAGGAGTGAATCTGTAAATTCCACCAGGGGCGGAATAACCAGGCGATAGCCCCAACTGGCGAACAGATCTAAGAGCGTGCGACGCAGGCGCTCGACACCCTCAGCCTGTTGTGGGAGCACCTCGTCCATGCCATCGGGAAGTTGCCAGGTGTCTGATGTCGCCATCGTTTTAACCGCGCTCTAATGTACCCAGTAAAGTAAACCTAAGCCTGTCAACATGCAGCCCAGACCCACATAGCGAATGGCGCTATTGTCCAACTGAGCGGCCATGACCAACATTTCACGCCAGCGTCGTGGACTGAGAAATGGGGTCAGGCCCTCGATTATAAGAACCAGCGCTATCGCGACCGGAAGTACCTGCCATAAATCCACAACTGTCGTCCTAACCGTCGTACTACTTCTCGTACTAACTAAGGCGTGAGTGGTACCCTGTATTCTCCCCAGGGGGAAAAATCGTTTCTAGTATCTGTTGGACACAAAAAACCGCGGGGCCAACGAATGTCTACAAACGCCGGAACCCACGGTTGTAAAATACTACCACAGCGCGCTGCGTGCGCATTGTGATTATTGCAGAATACCGCTTGCGAAGGGCGAGTCAGCGGTGAGCTATTTCTCTCCCTGAGGATCTTTCAAATAGCGAAAAAACTCGCTGTCAGGCTGCAGCAATAAAATATCGCCTGACCCATCAAACGCATCCTGGTAAGCACGAAGACTTCGAGTGAAGGAGTAAAATTCAGGGTCTTGGTCAAAGGCCTCTGCGTAGATGGCGGTGGCTGCCGCGTCACCCTCACCGCGAATCACCTCGGAGTCACGGTAGGCATTTGCCTTTAGCACAGTCACCTCGCGGTCGGCCGCTGCTCGTATGCCCTCGGCCAACTCACGGCCCTGGGAGCGGTGCTCGCGCGCTTCTTTTTCACGCTCAGCATTCATGCGACGATAGACGGAGTTAGACACTTTGTCGGGCAAGTCGATTTTCTTCACTCGCACATCGACGATTTCGACACCGATTTGATTGCGCGCCACGGTGTCCAGTTCAGCGCGCAGGGCCAACATCAAATCGTCGCGCTCACCGGACACCACCTCCTGCACGGTGCGGCTCGCCACTTGGTTGCGCAACCCATCGTTAATGCGCTGGGCCAACAGGCCTTTAACACGACTTTCTTCGAAGTTGGTGGCTTCGTAAAACTTGGCGGTATCATCCACACGAAATTTTGCATAAGAATCGACGATCAAGGCCTTTTGCTCCTGCGTGAAGAACCGCTGCGGCTCGGAATCCAGCGTCAGGATTCGAGCATCGAACCGACGCACATTGTTCACAAAGGGAATTTTAAAATTTAACCCAGGCCGCAAATCCGGATCGACCACTTCACCAAAACGCAACAGCACGCCGCGTTCTGTCTCTTTGATGACATAAATAGATTGTCCGGCAATAAAAATGAGCGCAAAGGCAATTAAAAGAAAGAACACACCGCGTCCAGACATACTAACGCCCTCCCCTACTACTGCTGCGATTTCCGGCAGCGGCGGCATCGCGCCGCAACTGTTCCGTAACAGCGTTAGTCAACTCGCGCACCGTAGATGAATCAATGCGCATCTCGCGCTTGCCAGGTGCACCTGCCGCTCCTTGTGGTGCCATTTTATCCAACGGCAAGTACATCACATTGTTACCACCTTCCACATCGACCATGACTTTATTCGTTTGCGACATCACTGCTTGCACCGCATCTAGATACAATCGCTCGCGGGTGACTTCGGGCGCTTTGCGATACTCAGCGAGCAAGCGATCAAACCTGTCCGCTTCACCCTTGGCATTTGCGATAACCTGTTCCTTGTAGGCATTGGCCTCTTCAATCTGACGCTGTGCCTGACCGCGCGCTTCCGGCACGATGCCATTCGCGTAGGCCTGAGCTTCGTTTTTTAAGCGCTCCTCGTCCTCTTTCGCTTCGATCACGTCGTCAAAAGCCGCTTCCACTTGTTTGGGGGGCTTAGATTTATCCAAGGTTACTTTACTGACCAAAATACCGGTCTGATACAAGTCAATATAGTCCTGCAAGCGCTTGTGCACATCTATCGCAATCTTTTCGCGCCCTTCGGTCAACACCAAATCCATGCTCGTGCTGCCCACCACATGGCGCAGTGCACTCTGCGCCGCATGTTTCAGAGATTGTTCCGGGTCGCGGACGCGCAACACAAAATTGGCGGGATCGTTGATCTCATACTGCACCGATAAATTGACCGAGACGATATTTTCATCTTGGGTCAGCATAATTTCGCTAAAGCTGTTGCTGCGCAGTTTAGTGACGTTTACTTTTTCTACGCTATCGATCAGCGGGGGGTTCCATTGCAACCCCGGTAGTACCGTGTCGTGGAATTTGCCGAAGCGCAACACGACACCGCGTTCCTGTTGGTCTATCTGATACACACCCATTGCCGCCCAGACCAGGATACCCACAATAAGTAATACCACCCAGGCGGTGCCGGATACACCGCCACCAACTCCCCCACTACCGCCACCGCTGCCCGAAGCGCGACTTTTGCCGCCGAACAGGCCGCCGAACTTCTCCTGCAGCCGCCTGAGCGCCTCGTCGAGATCGGGGGGGCCTTGATCTCCACCACCCCAAGGGTCTTTGGAGTTGTTGTTGCCGCCGCCGGGTTCATTCCAGGCCATCGATGTGCTCCTTGAGAAAATAGACACGCAGTCTAGCAAACTTTGCCGAGAGTAAGCGACTCAGACGCGGGCGAAGATAGGTATTGCCCCGCCAGCGACAGAGTATGAGCCATATTGCCTAAAACAGGGGTTCCGGGCCCTTTTTCATCAACCGGTTCCAATCGGCGCGCGGCAGACGTACCCGCAGCCGCGCCTCTCCTGAGTCGCTATAGGATTCTTCCTGTACCGCACCGAGACGGTACAATGCCGCGCGCAGACTGCCCTGCTCGGGGGAGAGATTGATTTGCTCGCAGATCATATCCTGTTCCAATCGCTCAGCCACGGCCTGCCGCAGCAGTTCGACACCCTCCCCGGTGGTCGCGCTCATCCACACGCGCAGTGGCGTACCTGAGTCATCGCGATCGATACGCGGTGCAATCTCCAATAAGTCGACCTTGTTAAAGACCTCCAAACGGGGGATGTCTTGCGCGCCAATTTCGTCCAGTACTTCCAATACTTGGTAGATGTTGTCGTCGCGTTCTTCGCGGGCGGCGTCAACCACGTGCAGCAATAGATTGGCGTTGCGTGTTTCTTCCAGCGTCGCCTTGAACGCTTCTACTAGCTTGTGTGGTAGGTGGGCAACAAACCCCACGGTATCGGCCAAGACGGTGGGGCCGACACCCTGCAAATCAATGCGACGCAAGGTTGGGTCCAAGGTGGCAAACAGCTTGTCGGCAGCATAGACCGTGGCGTCGGTGAGGTAGTTAAACAGTGTGGATTTACCCGCGTTGGTGTACCCCACCAAAGAAACTGTCGGCAATTCCGCGCGCTGGCGCGCCCGGCGGCCCTGTTCGCGCTGCTTGCGTACCCGCTCCAAGCGCGCAGTGATCGACTTGATCCGCACGCGCAACAAGCGGCGGTCCGTCTCCAATTGCGTCTCACCGGGGCCGCGTAGACCGATACCTCCTTTCTGGCGCTCCAGGTGCGTCCAGCCGCGCACCAACCGCGTCGACATGTGCTGCAACTGCGCCAGCTCCACCTGCAACTTACCTTCGTGGGTGCGCGCACGCTGCGCGAAAATATCGAGGATGAGTGAGGTGCGATCGAGCACGCGGCAGCACAGCTTCTGCTCCAGGTTGCGTTCCTGGCCGGGGCTAAGTGCATGATTGAACACGACGATTTCCGCCTCATGGGCATTCACCGCAGCGCGAATCTCTTCCAGTTTGCCACTGCCCACGAAATAGCGGGGCTGGGGAGCCTGGCGGGCGCCCATGATGAAAGCCGCTGGATCGCCGCCCGCCGAGAGCACTAACTCCTCGAATTCCTTGGGGTCTTCACGCTCGGCGTCGCTGCCAAGCTGCAGGTGCACAAGCACCGCCCGCTCACCCGATTCGGGACGCTCAAAAAACACAAACTACCTCAGTGCGCGATAGGCGCGGCACCCAACTGTGGAGTTCACGGCTCGGCGCAACAGGGTACTAACTGCCCTCTTCTTCCTCGGGTGGGTTCTGCAACGGCAGACGCACCACACGGGAGGGGACAACCGTGGATATAGCGTGCTTGTACACCATCTGGCTGACGGTGTTTTTCAGCAACACAACGAACTGGTCGAAGGACTCAATCTGGCCTTGCAGCTTGATGCCATTCACCAAGTAAATGGAAACCGGAACGCGTTCCTTACGTAAAATATTGAGGTAAGGGTCTTGTAGCGTGTGCCCTTTTGACATAGCTATCTCCTAATGCTTGAACTCAAAGGGAGCTCAAAATAATTAATGAAATCAACCTCTTATCACTTTGCCGTGGCTCATCCCACAAACCTGGCAGCGCGGATATCGGGTCTTCGTGGTGCCGGGCAATTATATAGCATTTGCAGCAGACTTATAGAGGGGAGGCGGCAAGATACTGCGACACCTGTCGCATCGGCGTGCACTTGCGGCCCTCTTCGAGCAGCTCTACTCCCTCCTTATCGGTAACAAAACCATCACGATCGGTGTAGATCCACGCAAGATCGCGCCATTTGCGCAACCAGGTGAGCTGCCGTTTCGCCAGTTGCCGCGTCGCCGCCACTGCCCGCTCCACCGCCTCCTCGCGCGAACACTCCCCCTCCAGCCACTCCCACAACTGGCGATAGCCCACAGCGCGCACGGCGGGCAGAGCGGGATGCAGGTCATCGCGCGTATGTAGCGCTCGCACCTCATCCTCCAGCCCGGCGACCAACATCGCTTCAAAGCGCTGAGCGATACGCTCGTGCAGCACCCGGCGCTCCCAGGGCGAGAGGGCGAATTGCCGTATTCGATACCGGTCCAGCGCCCCCGGCTCACCCCTCGCTTGCTGGTGCCAGGCCGACAGCGGCACACCGCTGACGCGATAGACTTCCAGTGCGCGCGACAAGCGCTGGGAGTGATTGGGGTGGATACGCGCGGCTGCTTCGGGGTCTACCAACTGCAGTTGCCCATGTAAATGTGGCCAGCCGTAATGCTGCGCTTCTGCCTCGATATCGCCGCGAATCACCGCGTCCGACGGCGGCAGTTCCGCCATGCCTGCCAAGAAAGCACGGAAGTAAAACATGGTGCCGCCGACCAACAGCGGGGTTTTGCCGCGCTGTGTAATCGCTTGCACCAATGCGTGTGCGTCCGTCGCAAACTCCGCCGCCGAATAGCTTTCGCTGGGGTCTCGAATATCGATCAAATGATGCGGGTAATCGGGTTTCGCCGCGCCAATGTTCAAACCCCGGTAAACCAGCGCTGAATCGACGCTGATCAACTCGCAGTTGTGGGCCCGCGCCATGTCGATGGCTAACTCCGTCTTGCCAGATGCGGTCGGGCCCAGCAGACAAATCACCAGCGGTTTTTCAGCGTCCAACTCGGGTGTAGGCACGGCGAAACTAGCGTCCACGCAAAAACAATTTATCTAACTCATCCAACCGTAGAGGCACCCAGGTGGGACGGCCGTGATTGCACTGCCCCGAGCGCTCCGTCGCTTCCATATCGCGCAACAATGCATTCATCTCTGGAATCGTAAGGCGACGATTGGCACGCACCGAGCCGTGACAGGCCATGGTAGAGAGCAACTCATCCATGTGCGCTTCGATGCGCTGGGAGCTGCCGTACTCGCTTAAATCCGCCAGCACATCGCGCAGTAACTGTTCGACGTTGGCATCATGCAAGGCCGTAGGCACTTCCCGAATGAGCAGTGTTTCCTCCCCTGCGACGTCAACGCCAAAACCCAGTTGCTGAAACAGTGGTGTGTGTTCAGTAGCGAGAATCACCTCGCGCTCGCTGACGGCGATAGACGGGGGTACCAACAGGGGCTGACTCTGAATACCTTGAGCGTCACGCGCAGTTTTCAAACGCTCGTAGGTGATCCGCTCGTGCGCGGCATGCATATCGACCAGTACTAGCCCCTCAGCATTTTCCGCCAGAATGTAGATGCGTTTGAGCTGCGCCAGGGCGTAGCCCAGGGGCGGCGTGTCCTCCTGCTCGCCCTGCGGTAAATCGTGCAAGCGCGCGTAATGCCGCATTTGCTCCGCGACTTGATCGCCAGCAGGGTGAACAGCGGTGTAAGCACGGTGAGGTGACGAGCCGCCGCCCGCGAAGGAAGCCGCCGCATGACGCTCGCTGCCCCAACGCAAATGTGCTTGATCGAGTACCTCACCGGTTTGTGTATCCACCGCCACACCGACCGAGCGATTCTGCGTCTCATCACCCGCTGCCAACACCTCTTCCCCGGGCCGGACTTGGGCCAGTGAACGGTGCAAGCTGGAGTAAATAAAGTTGTGTACCGCGCGGCTATCGCGAAAGCGCACCTCGTGTTTTGTGGGGTGTACATTGACATCCACCAGCGCCGGATCAAGCTGCAAATACAGCACAAACGCCGGGTGGCGTCCGTGATACAACACATCGCGATAGGCCTGTTTGACCGCGTGTGCAATCACGCGGTCGCGAATCACTCGCCCGTTGACAAAGAAATATTGCAGATCCGCTTGACTGCGGGAAAATGTCGGCAGGCCGACCCAGCCGGTCAAAGCAAAAGGACTCACCCGATTATCAATGGCGATGGCATGCTCCATAAAAGCCGGCCCGCAAACAGTGGCGACGCGGCGGCGCTGCTCTGTATCCGCTGCCAGTGCATCCGCTGCTTTTAAGTTGTGCACAACCTTGCCGTTGTGGCGCAGGGTAAAACTCACATCGAAGCGCGACAGGGCGAGGCGCTTGATGACTTCGAGCACGTGGTTAAACTCAGTTTTTTCGGTACGTAGGAACTTGCGACGCGCTGGTGTGTTGAAAAACAAATCGCGCACTTCAACCGAGGTGCCCGGCGGGTGTGGCGCAGGGCTGACAGACACCTCCATCTCATTGCCCGCGCAGGCAGCGGTGAAGCCCGCGCTACCGTGGCTACTCGCGTTGCTGGTCAGTGACAGGCGCGATACGGAGCCGATACTGGCCAGGGCCTCGCCGCGAAAACCTAAACTGCCCACTCGCTCCAAGTCTTCCAGGGAGGCGATTTTACTGGTCGCGTGTCGCGCCAGCGCCAATGGCAGATCATCCTCGGCGATGCCACCACCGTTATCGCGCACCCTGATCAGTTTGCTGCCGCCGGCTTCGATCTCGATATCGACGTTTGTTGCGCCCGCGTCCAGCGCATTCTCAATGATTTCTTTGACGACCGACGCGGGGCGCTCGACCACCTCGCCCGCAGCGATCTGGTTGGCCAGCCGTGAACTGAGCAATTGAATTTGGGGCATGCAGAGTGTCGCTTTTGCGGTGAATTTAGCTGCTCGGAATCGTCAGCTTCTGCCCCACAAAGATTTTTGAACCGTTAATGCGATTGTGGCTCTTCAGGTCTGAGAGGTTTACGCTGAATCGCTGAGCGATGTCAGAGAGTGTATCACCCCTGGCAATGGTGTACTCCTGCCCGCGTTGTTGCTTCTGCCACGCGATCAGAGTATCCGCCGGCGGGTGGTCCAAAAACCAATCGCGTATTCCCCGATGTATGGCCCGCGCCATTTTTTTTTGATAACTGCGCGTTGCGAGCTTCTTCGCTTCCCCCGGGTTAGAGATAAAGCCGGTTTCAACCAACACCGAGGGAATGTCCGGTGATTTCAGTACCGCAAACCCGGCACGTTCTACGTCGCTCTTATGCAGCTTTGTGACGCTGCCCATCCGCTCGAGTACCGTGCCACCGAGATTTAAACTGGTATCGAGGGTCGACGTCATGGATAGATCTGCCAGGACGCCGGCCAATACATCTTCTTTGTCGGAAAGTGAAACACCACCGACCAGGTCGGCAGCGTTTTCCCGCTGCGCCAGATATTTCGCCGCTGTGCTCGTGGCACCGCTGGTCGACAATGCGTACACGGAGGCACCCGAGGCCTGTGCCTGCTTAAACGCATCCGCATGTATGGAGATAAACAAATCCGCCTGCCGCTTGCGGGCCAGATCACGGCGACCTTGAAGGCTCACATAGTAATCGCCGCTGCGCACCAAAGTGGGCTGAAAGCCTTTATCGGCACTCAACAGGCTATGCAGCTCTTTGGCGATCGCCAACACCACGTCTTTCTCGCGCACACGCCGAGGCCCCACAGCGCCGGGGTCTTCACCCCCGTGCCCGGCATCGATGGCAATCACAATATCGCGCTTGGAAATTTTCTGAACGCTTTTCTTAGCCGGAGCGGCCTTCAACTTCCGATGTTTGTCGTAGAGATCCACGACGAGTCGGTCGCCCGCCTTCTCATTCGCCGCTAACACGAAACTGCGCGGATCCACCCGCTCGTCCACCTCCATCACAACGCGCAGGTCATAGCCATCGCGGATACCCGAGCGGATAGCGGAAATCGGCGTACCTTGCAGGGGCAATTGCGCGAGGTCGGCGCGCAACTGCGCATCTTTAACGTCTAAAACGACACGGTCGGGGTCAGGTAACCGGAAAAGATTGTGTTCGATAGGCCCACTGAGATCAAACACGATGCGCGTGTGATCCGGCGCGCGCCACAAGCGAACGTCTTGCACCTGTACAGCAAACGCGGCAGACGCGACTAGCGCCATTACCAAACCAGGGATCGCAAAGATCCACGCCCTGCCCATAACACTCCCACTCTCGCGCTTTATTCATTGTTGTGCTGCGCGATGTCTTTTTTGCAATAAAAGTTCTCTGGAATAAATCTACAATTACCGGGGCAATCAACTAACCAGTGTCGCGAGCGACAACCTGTGCAACACTTGCTTGCCCAATGCACTGTCTGGGCGCAACAGTAAATCGCGACGACTACCCTCCACTGTAATAGTGATCACTATATCTGGCTGCGGCAAAACTCCAAAGCCCCGCTCGGGCCATTCCACGATAGAGACGGATTTTTCACCAAAATAATCGCGAATTCCCATAAATTCCAGCTCTTGGGGGTCGCCCAGCCGGTACAAATCGAAGTGGTAGACCTGCCAGGGCTCTAACTCGTAGGGTTCGACCAAGGTGTAGGTCGGGCTCTTCACAGCGCCGGTGTGCCCCAATGCCTGTATCAGACCCCGTGCCAAGGTTGTTTTACCTGCACCTAACATGCCATTTAGGAATATCACTAAACCCGGCGCCAGCGCCGCTGCCAACTGGTGGCCCAGGGTGACCATCGCCGCTTCATCTTGGGCCTGGAGTGTCAGCGTGCCGCTACTCATCCCAGCAACTGGCGCATGACTGGTATGAGATCACTGGCCAACAGGCCGCGCTCGCCCGACTGGGCCGCTTGATCGGCCGCCGCACCGTGCAAACACACGGCCAAAGCCGCTGCCTCCACTGTGGGGAGGCGCTGGGCAAGTAACGCGCCAATCACACCGCTGAGCACATCTCCCATACCCCCGCTGGCCATACCCGGGTTGCCGTAGTCACTCAGCAGTTGTTGCTCCCCGTCACTGATCAACGTGCCATTCCCTTTCAGAAGGGCCACACCGCCAAACTTTGACTGTAGGGCCGAAAGCGCGGCGAAGCGATCCGCTTGCACTTGCGCCGTTGTACCGCCCAGCAGGCGCGCTGCTTCACCAGGATGCGGGGTCAGCACCCAGTTGGCGCGCGGTGCAATCGGCCCCAACTTCCCGGCGGCGAGTAAATTCAGCGCATCCGCATCCACCACGGTGGATTTGTCGGTGGTCAAGGCACGCTGGGCCAAGTGTTGTGACCACGGCGATTGGCCCAGACCCGGCCCCAGCACGATCACATCCGCTGCATCGAGCAACGGCGCAAAATCCTCGCCCGATTCGACACCCAACGGCATCGCCTCGGGTGTGCGCGACACAAGTGCGCCCACGTGTTCAGCGCGAGTGGCGACGCGAACTAGGCCCGCTCCACAACGCAGAGCCGCTTCTGCTGCCAGCGCCGCCGCTCCAGCCATGCCGTGATCGCCTCCAACGACCAGTACGGTGCCGCAGTGGCCCTTGTGAGTGGCGGCTGAACGCGGCAGTAAACACGCTAACAGTGCCTCGAGCTCCAGGCGCCGTCCCAATGCCGGCACCTTGTCATAGACCTCAAGCGGGATCGCCAAATCCGAAAACTGCAGAGCACCGCAATAGTCGGGCGCATCAGCCGTAAAGAGACCGCACTTGAGTCCAATAAAGGTGACCGTCAAATCCGCCACCACAGCGCTGCCGAGCACACGCCCAGTGTCACTGCACAGGCCAGAGGGGATATCCAGCGCCAGCACTGGTACCTCAGCGTCGTTGATGGCAGCAATGGCATCGACATAGGCGTCGCGCACAGGGCCAGTCAACCCGGTACCGAGCAAACCATCGACAATGACACTGCCCTCGTCACTCATCGAGTGGCCCGCAAATTCGGCACAGGGAACGCCGTTAGTCAGGGCCTGCTCGCGGGCGAGAAGCGCATCGCCGGCAATTTTCTGCGGGTCACCCACTTGTAAAACTTGGACGGAAATTCCACGCTTATGGGCGAAGTCCGCCACCAGGAATCCGTCCCCGCCATTGTTGCCAGTACCACACAGCACATGCAACTTGCTCGGGCGCGGCCAAAATTGCAGCAAGTAGCGCAGGCTTACCTCGGCCGCACGGCTCATCAATGTGATACCGGGAATGCCGTATTGCTCAATAGCACAGCGATCCAGCGCCCGAGTTTGCTCTGCGGTGTACAGCGATTGTGTGCCTAACATGTGATGCCTAACATGTAGTGTCGACATGTAGTGTCGCGGGCTCCTGCTACCTGTAGATTGGAACAAAGGCGAGGGTTCCCGGTGCGCCAACAAACGCACGACCACCCGCCGATTCTGGCAAAATTATACCCCCTCTCGCCGCACAGCAGGCCGTTTATACTGAACGCCGAGTTAAATAACTGTTCGACCATGACCGCTCAATCACAGACATTGCAAGCACTCGCAGACGCTATTCGCACCTGGGCCCACGAGTTGGGCTTTGCACAAGTGGGGATTACGGATGTCGAGCTCAGCGAACACGCCGACTATCTGGAACGCTGGCTAGCTGCTGGCTACCAGGGCGAAATGGACTACATGGTCAAACACGGGGAGCGCCGCAGCCAACCCGCCGCGCTGGTACCGGGCACTGCGCGCGTATTATCCCTGCGCATGGATTACTTACCCGCGGATACACAACCGCTAACCGTTTTAGACTCACCGGAGCAGGCGTATATTGCTCGTTACACGCTCGGGCGCGACTATCACAAGATGATGCGCAAGCGGCTCGCACAACTGGCGCAGCGTATTGCAACAGCCATAGGTGAAGGCCAATACCGTGCCTTCGTCGACAGTGCCCCAGTGCTGGAACGCGCCTTGGCAGAAAAAGCGGGTTTGGGCTGGATCGCGAAAAACACGATGCTCATTCACCAGGACGCGGGCTCCTGGTTTTTACTCGGGGAAATTTACACGGACTTGCCGTTGCCGGTCGATAAGACACCGAGCAACAAACACTGTGGGACCTGCACCGCGTGCCTCGATGTTTGTCCCACCAATGCGTTCGTCGGCCCCTTCCAACTCGACGCACGCCGCTGCATTTCCTACCTCACCATCGAGTACCGAGGCAGCATTGACCCAGAATTGCGACCACTCATCGGCAACCGAATTTTTGGCTGCGACGATTGCCAGTTGTGTTGCCCCTGGAACAAGTTTGCACAGCACTCCCAAGAGCAAGACTTTCAACCGCGCCACGGACTCGCAAGCGCACAGCTCACCGAATTGTTTCTCTGGGATGAAAGTACGTTCTTAGAAAAAACCCGTGGTTCTGCTCTGCGCCGCATCGGTTATGAGCGTTGGCTGCGCAACTTGGCGGTTGCACTGGGAAATGCGCCCCGGTCCGTCAAAGTGTGCCATGCACTGCGGCAAAGGCTGCAGTACCCGTCTGCCCTGGTACGTGAGCATGTTGCGTGGGCGCTGGCGCAACAGGGTAAAACGACAGATTGAGGTTAAAGGTGATTTAACGGGCGACTGTCTGCAATATCACTGCAAAGTCGCTGCACACTGAACTCCGGGGTGGGTGGCCAAGCGCGAACAAAGAACTTGGAGGCTAATGCCCAGGCAAACGTGTGTGAAAAGGCGTTATGCTAGCCGTAAAAAGTGTTCTCGGTAATAACGCATCTCTGCGATGGATTCGCGAATGTCATCCAACGCCAGATGAGTCGCAGTTTTCGTAAACCCCGCTTCCAACTCCGGTCGCCACCGCTGCATCAGTATTTTCAATGTCGATACATCTAAGTTGCGGTAATGAAAAAAAGCTTCTAACTGCGGCATGTAGCGCGCCATAAAGCGACGATCCTGACAGATGGTATTGCCGCACATGGGCGAGGAGCCCGGGGGCACCCATTCCTGCAAAAACTCTATCGTAATGGCGCTGGCCGCGTCTTCATCAATAGTGCTGGCCTTGACGCGGGCGACTAAACCCGAACGATTGTGGTGTGTGGTATTCCACTCATCCATATTGTCCAGCCGCGTGTCACTTTGGTGAATGGCGATAACCGGGCCTTCAGCCAGTGTATCGAGGTTGCTGTCAGTCACGATGGTGGCTATTTCAATGACAGTATCTGACTCGGGGTTTAACCCGGTCATCTCCATATCAACCCAGACCAAGTTATTGGCGTCTTGCATGGTGGAGGTGCTCTTGAAAAGTACTCAATGGTCTAGTGGGCGCTGCACGACGCGCCGTTTGTTGTCAGGTGGCCACCGCGCTAGCTCGGCAGCGCGCCGCGACACAAGCAGTGTAACAAATTGCCTCGACAGACATACAGCCTCGCCCAATAATAACCAAATGGGCAAACGCAAATTGACGCGGCAACAAGCCTGGCGTATCGAGAAAGTTCGCGCAGCGCGTGCACAGCGCGCCGCAAGCCGTGATTCCGACGTAGAAGAAGCGGTAGCAGCTGGGGAACTCGGGCCAGAACAAGAGGGTTTGGTGCTTGCGCGCTACGGTAGCCAGGTCGATGTCGCCGCGGCGAAGGGCACGGCCCAGCGCTGCCATCTACGCGCGAACATGGACGGATTGGTCACCGGCGACCGCGTGATCTGGTGCGCGGGCCAAAGCAACGGTGTAGTGGTGGCACAACTGCCACGTCACAGCCAATTGAGCCGCCCGGATACCAGTGGGAACCTGCGGCCAGTCGCCGCCAACATTGATCAAATTCTCATTGTCATAGCACCCGTGCCGCAACCACACGCCAACCTAATTGATCGCTACCTGGTAACGGCAGAAACCGTTGCTATCGACCCGGTGCTCGTTCTCAACAAGGCCGATTTGCTGTCCGACGCAGCGCATCGGCAATCGATGGACGAGTTACTGGCTGTCTATCCCACGCTGGGTTACCGCGTGTTGCACACCTCGATTCGCGACGACAGCTTACAAGAGCTACGCAAGATACTGCACGAGCGCACGAGTATCTTTGTCGGTCAGTCCGGTGTCGGCAAGTCGTCGTTGGTGAATGCTCTGCTACCCGACGCGGCGCTGCGCGTCGGTGACCTCTCCAAGACACGGGATAAGGGAACACATACCACCACAACCGCACAGTTACTCGCGCTCGATTGTGGCGGCAGCCTCATTGATTCCCCGGGTATTCGCGAATTCGGGTTGTGGCATCTGCAGCAACGGGATGTAGAACAGGGCTTTAAAGAAATTCGTGGCCTGCTAGGCGCTTGCAAATTTCGCGACTGCCAACATCGACAAGAACCCGGTTGTGCGCTGCGCGAAGCTGTGGAATCAGGAACAATCAGCGCGCAGCGACTACAGAGCTATCGCCACATTGTGGCCAGTTTGGAACATGACTAGCCCAGAATTACAAACCCTGTCGCGCAAAAAAAACACTAGGGAAGCAAGAAGCATTGACGACATGGCGGCGCAAGAAAAACTGGAAGTTCAGACAAAAAACTACTTTCACGTCTCTACAAACGACGCCAGCGATTCCCCCATTTGAGTTACAACACTAGGCGCAAATCGGTTACTCCACGCTACTGTCCCTTTGGGGAACATCAGAATAACCGTTGAGCCGAGCAGAAAACGCCCCATTTCAGCGCCCTGTTCTAGAACAACTTTGTCAGGTGGCTGCAGGTAATCGCGAAACTGGGGGCGTCGCGGCGGCGGGGCCACCCTGCCACTCCAAACCGTCTCAATGCCAGCGACAATCATCGCGCCGACCAAGACCATCACCATCGGCCCCCGGGCCGTATCGAAATGGCACACCAGTCGTTCGTTACGAGCAAACAGCTGGTCCACGTTCTGCGCTGTCACGTCATTCACAGAAAACAAATCGCCGGGGACATAACAGCTCGCTGTTAGACGCCCGCGCAGGGGCATGTGTACACGGTGATAGTCGCGCGGGGAGAGATAAATAGTGGCGAAATCACCCCCCGCAAATTCAACCGCGCGCTGCTCGTCGGCCAATAGGGCAGCAGCGCTGAAGTACTTACCCTTGGCCTGCAACAAAAAACCATCGGAAATCGTGCCTATTTGACTGATACAGCCATCGGCGGGACAAACGACATCGGCCTGCTCGATCATGCGCGCGTCAGGGCGCAGTGGCCGCGTGAAGAATTCATTGAAGCTGAGATAGCGACTAGGTTCAGGTTCTGCCGCTTCGGTCATGTCGACTTTGAAGTACTTCACAAACTGCATAATCAATACGTGCACGAACCAACGTGGTTGCTGTATGTGTGCTAGTAAGCCCACAGCCCGCGACAACCAATGTTGTGGAGTAATGTACTGAAATAGGATGAAAAGGCGGTCCATAATCCGTAGTGTATCCTCAACAGCCAACAGGTAAGTAGCCAGATACCGTGAAGATTTCGCTTATCACCGCACTCGTGTTGCTTCCAGCAGTGGCCTTCGGCGCGACACCTTCACCAGTGGGCTCTCAGGCAGATCAGCAAGAACAGCTGAATCAACTAGAAAGTACCGCGGTGGAACCCGAGACAGAGCTCGAAGAGATCGAGACTGAATCCGCCAACTGGGTGGATGCCAGCCACGCCTATGCCACCGACAAGGCGCAAGAGCTGACACTGTGGATGGACAGTTTTTTCGGCGATCCAAACTACGATCTGGAAACACCCGAGTCGTTGGTCCGCGTGGAATGGGTCAATGCCTGGGACGAAGAGGAGGATTACCGCACACGTGTGCGATTGCGCGGCAAAGTGTACCTCCCACAATTATCGAGACGACTCAACCTCGTTTTTAGCGGTGAAGACGGCGATAGCTTGCGCGACGAAGAGCGCGATTCCGAAGACGACGTCGGTATCCTGTACAACATCGATGAACGCAAGCGCTCGCGCGTCGACTTGACGCTAGCCGCGGGCGGTGGAGACTTAAAGCCGGGAATCCGGTACCGCAACCAAGGGCCGATCGGTGAAAAATCGGCCTACCGCTACACACAGCGCCTGCAGTGGAAGGACAGCGAAGGGTTTTTCACTACGGGTCAACTAAACCTCGATCAAGGCCTGTCAGAAAATCGGTTGTTGCGCTGGTCCAACGCAGCCGTCTATGGAGAGGAAACCGCGGGAACCGAATGGCGCACGCAACTTTCTCTGCGTCAACGTTTTGAGCCCATCGACGGTAAACACAAACTGGTGATGAGTTACTTCGGTTCAGTTAATGGCTACACAGACCCATCCTACGTTAAAAACTACCGACTCGGCGTACTTTTTCGCCGGCAGGTCTACCGCCGCTTTTTCTTTATCGAGCTCGAGCCCTCCTACAACTTCCGTAAAAAACTCGATCAGAATCGCAACCGTGCCTGGCACATTGTCATGCGATTTGAAGTCGCTCTCGAAAGCAACTGGCGGCGGAATCGTGGGAATGATGCTAACTGAGCTAGCGAACCTACAAGTTTTCCTCCGCAAATGCCGCCAGGCGCGATCGCACGATGCCATTGACATAGACCACACCGGCATGGGGGTAAGGCTTGCTCTTCTCAACTAGATAGGTGAGGCCCGAGGTCAGGGGCGACAAATACTTATTATCGATCTGCGCCAAGTTCCCTAGCACCACTATTTTTGAATCGGCGCCCACCCGACTGATAATTGATTTTAATTGAAACTGGGTCAAACCCTGGCTCTCGTCGATAACAATATATGCATTGTTGAACGATCGCCCGCGCATAAAATTTAGCGACTTAAACTGGATATTGGCGCGCTCTTTCACGTATTCGATGCTGCCGTGACACGATTCGTCGGTGCCGTGAAGAATTTCCAGGTTGTCGTCAAACGCCGCCAGCCACGGCGCCATTTTTTCTTCCTCGGTGCCCGGTAGATAACCGATGTCCTCGGCCATCGGTGGCGTCGATCGTGCCACAATGAGTTTGCTGTACTTACCCAGTTCCAAAATGGCGTGCAGGCCGTAGGCGAGTGCCAACAGCGTTTTGCCGGAACCCGCCGGCCCTGTCATTACCGTCAAGTCGATATTGTCATCAGCCAACAGGGACATGGCCATGGCCTGTTCCAAATTACGCGGCGCCAAACCCCAAAAACGCTGGTTCATCAAGTTGTCGCGACTGTCACAGCGCAAGTAAACGTAGTCCTTGTCGATGCGACGCACGAATGCAATAAACTCCCGTTCATCGTAGACGAACATATTGGGGTAGGCCTGCGCTAAGTTATCCTGTGGAATACGGTGCAGGGTACAATCGCCCTCGCGCAGCGTATCGACTTCGCTGATGTTCGACCAAAAATCACCTTCAAAGTGTTCATAACCGCAAGTCAGTAAATCAATATCGTCGAGAACGCGGTCGCGCAGGTAGTCCTCCACATGCGCAAGTCCGGAGCCCTTCGCTTTGATCCGCATGTTGATATCTTTGGTGACTAAACAAACGACGTCATCGGGGTTATCCACTTGCAAGCGCAGCGCGACGTTGATGATGCGGTTGTCGTTAGCTTGGTGGTACGTCTCCTCCAAAAAAGGCACGTCTTCGGAAGCGACAATGCGTTGATCCGGGTAGATGGCCAAAGTACCCGGGGTTTGCCCCTCGGGCACGCTTCCGGGCACAGGGACGCCCTGTTGAATCTCCGATGGAGAGGCGGCATCGACCACTTTGTCGATCATGCCAATCGCTATACGTGCTTCGCGACTCACCGTTTTATCGCGGCGATCTTTAATGTCGTCCAACTCCTCCAGCACGGTCATTGGAATGACGACATGTTGATTTTTGAACGCGGTGACTGCCGTCGGGTCATGCAGTAATACGTTGGTATCGAGCACAAAGATTTTATTCTTGACGGTTGGTAACTGGGTGGGTCTTTCTACGCGCAGGGTTGCACCTGAATCCATGCCTTGTTCCTCGTTAAATGACAATAATGAGTAGGTAATGGGCAATTTTGTAAGACCAAGGGTCGGCACCGGGTGCCTTACATGGGGTAGCGTGAGGTGTTGCGGTGCAAAAACGAGCTCTGGGCAGGTGATCAGAAAAAAAGGAGAGAGTCGGAAGTTGTGGCCGGCGCAGAGCGCCTTCCGGGCTGAGTGCTTCGTGTAGCTGCTGCAACGACCAAATTTTCTGATGCGGCAGCTGGTACAACTGCGTCAACGGCACGTCCTGGCGGTATACATCCGCTTGCCTGAGATTATTGAACCGGCTGCGGTGCAGTGTCAATGCCCGACCTCGACGCAGGACATGAATTACTACCAACACTGACAGGTTCGCAGTATTGGGCTAGGATGAAGTCTATACTGACGAAAAGTCTTTCCGCCAATGCTGAACCAGGAGTCACTGACACAGCTGAAAGGCCTCAAATCCCAAATGGAGGCCGAAAAGGAACGAGCCGAGGCGGTGATTAAAGGCACCCAGGCTCGCTATGGCTTTGCCGTGTTGGACGATGGCCGGGAAATTTTTATTCCCCCACAGGAAATGCTCAAAGCCTTCCCTCAAGATCGGGTGCAAGTCTGTATCCGTCCCGCACGCGACAATCGCCCCGTCGCCGACATCGAACGACTTGTTGATAGCCCCCTGGGAGAGTTTACCGGGCGCTGTGTGCGCAAAGGCAAAGCATTTTTTGTCGAGCCAGACCTTCCGCTGCTCAATCGCTGGCTGTTTATTCCACCGCAGGCACGCAACAACGTGCAGGAAGGCGACTATGTGCGCTGCGCAATTTTGCGTCACCCCATTCGCGATGGTCGACCCCAGGCCAAAGTACTATCCATCATCGGCGATGCTGCAACACCGGGTATAGAAAATATGTACTGCATCGCCAAATACCGTTTGGCCACGCAGTGGAGCGAGGCCGCTCGCCAGGAACTCGAAGCTAATCTTGCGGAACGCGAGCCCCTGGAGACCGATAAGCGGCGGGACCTCACAGATCTAGAATTTGTGTCCATCGACGCGGCGAAAACGCTAGACATCGACGACGCTCTCTATGCGGAAATTAGCGACGGTGGCTGGAGGCTGTTCGTCGCGATCGCCGACCCCACTGCATACATCGACCCGGGCTCCACACTTGAGCGCGAAATCGCGGCGCGTGCGACCTCGGTGTATTTTCACGGCGACGTGTTGCCGATGTTGCCCGAAGAGCTTTCCCAGGGTGTCTGCGCATTGTCTGAGGAAAAAGATCGACCCGCGTTAGTGTGCAAGATTGCCGTCAGCGACAGTGGGGAGGTGGGCGACTTCGAGTTCATTGAGGCGCGGGTGCGTTCGCGCGCGAAGCTATCGTACTACGCGGTCGATCGCTATCTGAACGGTCAATACAATGAACTGATGAGTCACGCTACGCCTCTGGAGGCGCTCTACCAGGTCTATAGAGCGCTGCGCGCGGCACGTGAGGCGAACGAGCTGGTCATGGAAAATCGCCAGGAGTACCGCTGGATTCTCGATGACAACAAACAGATCGAGACCATCGAACCCAGCGAAAAGTTGTTGTCACAAAAATTAGTAGAAGAGTGCATGGTGGCTGCCAATCGCTGCGGCGCTAAGTTCTTAGCACAACATAAAGCCAACGGACCCTTCGTCGCCCACCGCGGATTGCGTCGGGATCGCCTCAAGGAAATGCAGAAATTTTTACAAATGCACGCACCGGAACTCGCTATACTCGACCCGACCTCAATCACCGGTTACCGCGACATCATGCGCGCGCTTGCGCAACCCGAACAAGCCCTACCGCTGCGACAGATGGTCAATCGCATGCTCACACGCGCCGACTTAACCACGCGGCCGACCGTGCATATGGGCATGGCACTGGAAAGCTATACCAATTGCACCTCTCCCCTGCGTAAATACGTCGACTTCCTCGTACATCAACAAATAAAGGCTGTGTTACGCGAGCAAACGAGCGCTGCCTTAAGCGCCGAGGAACTGGCGCGCGTTAAAGAACGACTAGATAACGCGCGTGAAGCAACGCACACAGCCGCGCGCTGGTTGGCCGCCAATTACCTACAAAATATCGCCAGGGAGCGCGACCGACCCTTTGCGGCACATATCACACACATCACCAGCAGCGGCTTCAATGCGCGCTTGTTGGAAAACGGGTTGGAAGTAGTTGTCGATCTGCGCGAAGACGAAGAGAAGTTCAGCTTTGATAAATGGACTGCCAGTCTAACCAGCACAACGCGGCGTTTTCAACTTGAGCAAACTGTTGAGTTAACCCTGTTGAGCGTCGATGAAAAGCAACAGTACGCCGCGCTATGTGCGCTGGTGCCAGATTGTGGACTCAAGACTACGAAGACGGCTTAGACCTCGATCTCAGTTCGATCTTTACTGAGCAGGTGAACGTTCGATCAGTGTCCCGGTCGCAAATGTTCCGAACCCTGTAACCGAGTTTTGCCCAATATGCGCTGCGTGCCGCTCGTACCGTTACAAAACTCGCGTAGGCGAGTGACCAACTGAATCATTTCCCGAACACCCAAGTTGCGTAAATACACGCCCATCTCCGTATAGTTGTCGTGGGAAACGCTGGCCTCAACCGCACGGAAATTGCGAATGATTATACCTTCGATGGCAGAAAACTCTTGTGTGCCAAAGATCAGCTTGGTGAACGTGTCAACGATGGCCATTTCACTCACCGTGCCAAGATCGCCTTCAGATGTGACTTTTTGCATGCCCCTTTTTCCCCTGTATCCCTTTGCCCGTGCACCCTTCCCTGAGCCTTACTGAGAGCTTTCGCAGTGATTCCAGCGACCGTAGAGACTGCGATCACCACTGCCGCAGTCGCACTGGCGCACCGACGGTGCTCACACAGTTTTAGTATGTCGCAGGACGACGAATCGCCCGTGCCTAATTTGGGGAATTTGTGGCAAAAAACAGCGGTAAAAAAGGCGTTTTTACCTATATGGGTTAGGCAAAAACAGAGAATTCCGACGTCTAAAACGCGGCACTGCCCGGCGTTCGCGGAAATGGAATGGCATCGCGCACGTTTTCCATGCCGGTGATGTAGTTCAGCAAGCGCTCGAAGCCGAGACCAAAACCCGCATGCGGCACGGTACCGTAGCGCCGCAAATCGCGGTACCACCACAATTCTTCGCGCAGCTGCGGATCCATGCGCGCGTCGAGCACATCCAACCGCTCCTCGCGTTGGCTGCCACCGATAATTTCGCCAATCCCAGGAGCCAGCACATCCATAGCGGCAACCGTTTTCTCATCGTCGTTCAGCCGCATATAAAACGCTTTGATCTCACGCGGATAATTTGTGACGACCACGGGCCGCCCAATGTGCTGCTCGGTCAAATACCGCTCGTGCTCGGAGGCTAAATCTACCCCCCAAGCGACGGGAAACTCAAACTTCTCTGCGCAATTTTGTAAAATCTCGATCACCGCAGTGTATTCCAGACGCTCAAAGGGATTGTCGAGCACGACCTGCAGGCGTTGCAATACAGTTTTATCGATACGCTGCGCAAAGAAGGCCATGTCGTCTTCACAGTGCTCTAGCACGGCGGCAATCACATGCTTTAACAGCGCCTCTGCGAGGTCTGCGTCATCAGCCAGATCGGCAAACGCAATTTCCGGTTCCACCATCCAGAATTCTGCCAGGTGTCGGCTGGTGTTAGAGTTCTCGGCACGAAACGTGGGCCCAAAGGTGTAGACCTTGCTCATTGCCAGGCAGTAGGCCTCGAGCTCGAGCTGACCGGAAACCGTTAGAAACGCGGGTTCGGAAAAAAAGTCTTGCGCGTAATCCACCGCGCCGTTTTGTGCTGTGGGTAAGTTGGCGAAATCCAGCGTACTTACGCGAAACAGCTCGCCGGCCCCTTCGCAATCACTGCCGGTGATGATCGGTGTGTTGATCCAGTGAAAACCACGCTGGTAAAAAAAGTTGTGGATAGCATTGGCCAGGGTTGTGCGCACTCGCGTTATTGCGCTGAAGGTATTCGTGCGCGGGCGCAGGTGCGCCTGGGTGCGCAAAAACTCAAAACTGTGGCGCTTCTTGGCGATGGGGTAGGTTTCCGGATCGTCGACACGACCTACCACAATCACTTCACTGGCTTGAATCTCGACTTGCTGGCCTTTGCCCTCGGATGCCACTAACTCGCCGCGCACGATGACGGCGCAACCGGTCACCAGAGGCAGCACTTCTTCCCGATAATTCCCCAGGCTGTCGGGCACGACTGCCTGCAACGCATCAAAACTGGAGCCGTCGTGCAAGGCCAAGAACGAAATACCCGCCTTGGAGTCGCGCTTGCTCCGCAACCACCCCTTGACGGTGACCTGAGAGCCGACGCCGATATCACCGCACAACAAGGCACGGATCGATTGGTGCTCATTTGTCATGGTTCGGACCTTAGATATTGAAGACTGCGGCAGGATACCCGAACACATTTTTTGCGGCTAGCGCGGTGACATTGCGATGTCTGCCGAATACGAATTGTGCAGGAACCCGCAGGCAGCGAAGCTGCACCTTAAGTACAGCTCGAACTGAGAAGAAAAACCTAGCGAACAATCTTAGTGATCTTATCCCCGGTCAACCCAGCACCGGTGAGCAGCCCGCCCTCGGAGAACACCAGACCGACATGTGCAACTTTGCCGCGCAGGGCAGAGACCACGTCCTCGGTGCTGTTCACCACCTTGACCGGACTCTGGCGTCCGACCTTCCAGGAACGATGCGCCTGAAATTGCTGCAGCGCATCTTTCGTCATAAAGAAGATCGCTTCAGCTTTGTAATGCACATCGGGACCTGGCGCTGCTGCCTTGCCCGCGCTGGCGTAATAGCCGGCCGCTTTGCCGTCGATGAGTAACACACCCTCGGCGAATTCACCACCTAAACCGAAGCCCATCTGCACGACATCGGGAAAGACCAAGACGCCCTGCGAGCGCCGGTACAGCTTGCGTAAGTCTCGATGGCCATCCTGTAACCAAGCCACAGCGCGCTGTGTGTTGGAGTGGATTTGCTCTTTGCTATCGGCAGCCGCAAACGTGGAAAAACCCAAAGAAGTGACCAGCAGCCCCGCCAGTACATAGAAAACCCCTTTTTGCATAAGTCCCCCTGTTTGATTTAGATGGACAGGGACTCCCCCACCAAGCGCTCAGAAAGCGCCCAAAGGCGATCTGCAGAATCCTTATCCAGTGCATAGGATTCTACGCCGATGCTGCTGCCAGGCTGGGCAGGGTCCGCAATTTTGCAATTTTCTAGGTAAATTCCGCCCTTTTCTGCCAATTCCGGGGCCGTCGCAGCCCAAACAGTGGTAGCGGCGCCCTGCTCGACCGATTTCAGCACAAGCTCCTCACCAGGGTTACGCGAACCCAGGGCCTCAAAGTCGGACTGATCCATATGGCGACTGAGGTCGGTCATGATGACTCCCGGGTGCACGGCAAAGGCGCGTACGCCGCGATCGCGCAGGCGAGCATCCAGGCCCACGCTGAAAAGCGCGTTGGCAGTTTTCGATTCGCCGTAGGCCTGCCACTTCTCGTAGTCGCGCTGCTCGTAGTTCGGATCTTGCAGATTGATATCGGCGAACTTGTGGCCGGCGGAACTCAGATTGACCACGCGGCTGGGCGCGGCCGCAACCAGGGCGGGTGCCAGCAACACCGTGAACAAGAAATGACCAATGTGGTTGGTGCCGAACTGCATCTCAAACCCCTGAGCGGTGCGCATCAGCGGGCAGGCCATCACACCGGCATTGTTGATTAACAGGTCAACCTTTGGGTGCTCCGCAAGTGCCTGGGTGGCGGCGCGCCGTACGCTCTCCACATCCGCCAAATCCATCAGGAGTGTCGACAGGCGCTCGGCTGGCACCTGTTCGGCGAGCTGCTCTGCCGCCTCCGCCAACTTTTGGGCATCACGGGCGATCATCACAACATTGGCACCGGCGTTGGCCAACACGCGGCAGGTTTCAATGCCGAGGCCGGAGGAAGCGCCTGTCACCAGCGCGAGCTTACCCGCGAGTGAGTGACCGGCAATCACATCGTCGGTGGTGGAAGTAGCATCAAATTGACTCATGGCTGGGAACCCTTTTGCCAAATGGCAAGACTGTTGTGAATGGAAGGCTATTGTGGCGCAGCCGGTTTGTCGATTTAATGGCGAACGAGGCCACTAGGCGTTGCCCCTTAGCGACTGTTGGGAGGGTTAAGTGTGAGCGAAATAGAATTTATCGAAGGTGGCAACTATCTGAGTTTTGCCACACGCAAGCGTTCGGGTGATTGGGTCGCCACGCCAGTCTGGTTTGCGCCGGATGCGGGAAACTACTATTTGTTCTCCGCCGGGGATGCCGGGAAAGTAAAGCGCTTGCGCAACTTTAAAGAAGCGCGCATAGCAGCCTGCAACGTGCGCGGCACACTGACTGGGGATTGGGTCGATGCGGCGGCCTACGTCTTGGAAAAACAGGCCGATATCGATACGGCGCTGGCAGCCCTACACAGAAAATACGGCTGGCAGATGTGGGCGGCGGATTTCCTGTCATCGATGACAGGAAAGAAAGCGCGCCGCGCGTACATCCGCGTGGAGCCGCAGCGCGCCTGAGCCGCGCTATTGCGGGGTTTTCAGCGCTAGCTGCGCAGCTGCTCCAAGTGCGCAGCGTAACCCTCGATCTCCGATCGCAGCGTGGCCTTTTCCATGGCGCGCTCGATAAACTCTGCGGCCTTGCCGCGTCGGCCTAGCTTTTCCCAGGTGGTTCCCAGCGCATAGAGTACGCGACTATCGCCGGGCGCAAGATCCAGGGCGCGCTCGTAGGCTTGGCGCGCGCGTGACCAATCCTCAGTTTCCGCCGCGCGATCACCCAGCCAAGCGTGATAATAAGGGTTGTCATCACGGTAGTTTTCCACGCGCTTTTCCCACATGCGGCGTTCCGTTTCGCGGCCCTCAAGTTCAAGGAGCACGACCAGGTTATTCATGGCTGAGTGCTCTAGCGGGTTGAGCGCGAGCGCTTGGTGGTAACTGTCCTCTGCCGCACGGTGCTGGCCCGCCACCCGGTAGATGGCCCCGAGATTGACCCACAGATGAGCCAACTCGGGACTGAGCTGCAGGGCGCGCACCGTTTGCAGCCACGCCTCGCGCAAATCGTCCTCGGCCAAGGCTTCCATGGCGAGATTACTGTGGTACAACGCCAAGCCGTCGGCATCACTGAGCGCGCGGGAGCCGGTCACATCGCGCGATGGCGGCGGCTCGATATCGATCATGAAGCGCTCGCGCCTCCCGATCCGTATCGCCACATTGACATGCAGGCTGACCAGAACGCGCTCACCCCGCTGCGTCCACTGGGGTCGTACTTCCAGCCACTGGTAGCCGGCGTTAAGCCCCATTGCTCGCGCCAATGCGATAAACAGCGTGGCGTAACCTAAACAGTTGGCTGTGCCGCGATGAAACACCTCCTGCGCCGTGCCACCAACAGCACTGTCGTAGTCCAAGCCCAAGGTCGCAGAACCGCGAATCGCGCGGTGCAGCATCATCATGCGCTGCCGGTCGCGAACCACGTCACCGACATAATCGTCGAGGAACTTTCGCATGGGCGCATCGAGTGCAAACAAATCGGGCGAGGAGATCAGCGAGCGCGCATCCTCTACTGTTGCGCTGCCACTGGGTAATTGCAGGGGGGGGATGGCATACAGGGCGCGCTTGGCCGAGGGCGTGACGCTACAGGCGCTAAGCTGAGCAAGGAAAGTAAGCAGCGCGGCAAATAGAACGAACGGCAGTAACCATCCATCTCCTCGACGGGAGTGACACGATCTTGCTTGCTTGAATGGCGATAACCGCATTGCGCCCTCCACTTGGTGAGTATAACGCAGTTGACGTTGCGCGATTGACGGTGTTTCGGGCGGCCGGGAGGCGTGTTTTTCTGCGCTTGCGGTGCAACGCGACAACGCTTGGCGCGGCGGTCTAGTCAGGGTGGAGTAAGGGTAAGGCGAGAGCGTGGCAAAGCAAACAGGGCGAATGAGCAGTGCTGCGCAATAACGGGGGAACTAGGCGGCGGTGTGCAGGCCACATTCGCGGCCGTCGTGCACTTTCGTCGGGTCAAAATAGTGCTTACAAGTGGGTAGCTCGTGCGCTTCCATGTAGGCCTCCATGTCATCTTCCGACCAGTAAAACACAGGCGCTACCTTGAGAATCCCGCGATTGTCGCGGGTGACAATATCGAGGGTCTTGCGGTGCTCGGTTTCCTCGCGGCGGATACCGGTGAGCCAAATCTCGGGCTGTAGATCTGCCAGCGCGCGGTCAAAAGGCTCGAGCTTCACTTGGCGCGTAAACTCCTCGTGCCTCTCCTCTTCGTCGACGGTGGGGATGCCGCCCATGATCGCATTGCGTCGCTCGGAGGTCATCAGCGGTGAGTACACGTGCAGATTGATATCGAGGTCTTTCAGCAATCGTTCGGCAACGACATAGGTATCGCGCAGGTTGTAACCGGTGTCCACCCACACTGTCGGCAGATCTTTGTCGATTTGGCTGACCAAATGGAGCATCACCGCCGCATTGCGTCCCATGCTGGTGGTGGCGATGGTTTTCACCCCCCGACTCAAGGCCCAGGCAACAATGTCCTGCGCGTCGGCATCGCGTAGTTGGGAGTTGACGCTGTCGAGGTCTATTTCCACAGAGGCGGCTACTCGTTAGTGGTGGACCGATAATGCCGGTTTATGGGCAAGTTATGGGCTAGGAAAACGGCGCAGCCAGAACTTTATATAGTCAAAAAAGGAGTTACAAATAACTATCAGCTATATGCATATGCCTAATTTTTGTGTGGATGAACGGTGACGCTCGCTGCGCCCAGGGCGCGATTGCCGCCGTTTGAAGCGTGCTGCGCTAAGCGGCCGCTGCGGCGACTGTTTTTTCCAGCTCGGCGTGTAAATCGAGATACTGGCCGGTGAGCTTATGGCTGGGCGCCATATCGATGAGCGGCCGGTGGGCGCGATGCGACTCCTTCATTTTTACCGAGCTATTCAAATAGGCGCTAAAGATCGGCAGCTCCTCCTCGCGCAGTTCCGCCACCAGCTCGGAGGGCAGGTTCGCCTGGGAGTTGAACTGATTGATCACAATTCCCTCCAGCTCTAGATCGGGGTTGTGATCTTCCTGCAGCTCACCAATATTATCTAGCAGGGAATACAAGCTCTGCCGCGCGAAGCTGTCGCAATCAAAGGGAATTAGCACGGAGTCCGCGGCGATCAGGGCCGCTTTGGAGTAAAAATTAAAATTGGGCGGCGTATCGATGTAGACGCGGTCGTATTCCTCGTCGAGTTTATCCAGCGCATCGCGCAGCTTGTAGATTTTATAGCGCGACTCCAACTCCTTCTCCATGTCGGACAGCGCTGGACTGGACGGTAAAAGAAACAAATTGTCGTAGGGCGTTTCCCATACAAAAGAGTCTGGGTTCTGGCGCATTTTGCGCGAGCCTACGGTCTGCTTGAACAAACCGGCCACACCCTGCGCCTCGGCGGGAAAGGCTTCCGCGTCTATTTCACCGACCAGATAATGCGTGGTGTTACCCTGCACATCGAGATCGACAACCAGCGTGCGGTAACCCATGGCTGCGCCAATGGCCGCAAGGTTACAGGTAATGCTGGTTTTGCCGACCCCGCCTTTTTGATTAAACACAACGCGTCGCATAGCTCTCACCCCGTATTTCTGTCGCCGACCGATACTGTCGTAGTGTAATCAAAGGCACGGAGCAATGTAAGCGCGGGCGCAGTTTGGTCGCGGCTTTTTTTAGTTTGCCTGAATTTAATGTCTTTGCTGTCTTTCTTCACTGGCTTTGCTGCCGCAGCAGCTTGGCACTGACTGAACCTGGAACTACCAGAGCGCCCGATAAAGCTCAATGATGTCATCCACCAGCGGCACCCGGGGGTTGTTCCCTGGAGAACCCGAGTCTAAGGCCTGTTGTGCCATGATATTCAAGCTGCCAAACCAATCGGCCTCGGCGATACCAAACTCACCCGGACTGGGCACTGAGAGGTCCTCACACAATGCCTGAAGACCCGCGACTAACTTGGAACAGGCTACCGCATCATCGTCGGACGAAATCGCTAAACCCATAAACCGCGCGCAATCCGCGTAGCGTTCAGGCGCGTGATCGACCGACCACGCAGTCACTGTGGGCAACAACATGGCATTGCTCAAACCGTGGGGAACGTGAAAGTGCGCGCCGATGGGCCGACTCATACCGTGGATCAAAGTGACTGAAGCATTGGCGAAGGCGATACCCCCTTGCGTGGCAGCCAACATCATGGCTTCTCGTGCGGCGCGGTTACTCGGCTGCGCGCAGGCGGTGCGAATATTGTCCTCGATGGCGCGCATGGCGGTAAGCGCAATGTTATCGGTAAATGGATTGGACTTGCGGCTAACATAGGCTTCCAGGGCATGGCACAGGCTGTCTAAGCCAGTGTCTGCACTTAGGCGATAGGGCATGGTAAGTGTGAGTTCGTAGTCCACCAGCGCCGCCACGGGCATCAAACCAATACCCATGCAAAGCATTTTTTCCTGCGTCTGGGTATCGGTGATGACAGCAACCCGGGTAGCCTCAGAGCCCGTGCCCGCCGTGGTGGGAATCGCGATGATCGGCAGCCCGCCGACGACTTGATGCGGCACTTTGTAGTCGCGCATGTGCCCGCCGTGGGTCGCTAAGACAGCAGCCGCCTTGGCGGTATCCATTGAGCTGCCTCCACCGAGGGCAACCACACAATCGAAATCGCCCGCGCCTAGCTGGGCAACGACGGCGTCGACACTATCGGTCGTGGGGTCGGGAACACAGTCGGCAAAGATGTCCACCTCGATTCCCGCGTCCATCAACGGCGCTTGGATTTGTTGCGCGTAGCCGCACTCCACAATAAAAGGATCGGTGACGAGTAAGGGGCGATGGAGCTTCAACTCACGCAGTACCGCCACCAGTGCACCACTGGCACCCGCACCGACTCGGAGTATACGCGGCAAGTTAATATTGGCTAGATGACTCATGCTGTGGCGGTTTCTACTGTTAAGACATCGCTGACGCTTGCGACACGGCACTGTACCATGACACCTGGGTTGCGAACACAATGGCAATGCGACAACTGCGTACCATCGATTTGAGTCCCGCTATTGTCAGCGCAGCGCGAAAACAGCAAATAATAAGGTCTGCTTGTGCCACAACAGACTATGCCACAACAGATTAAGAAGGGCGGGGCGATTTCATGGCGACGGAAGCACAAGAGATTCTCGATTATTGGTTCGGCGAACTGAATGATCAGGGCTTGGCAGCAGCGGATCGACACGCCATCTGGTTTTCATCTAACGCAGATGTCGATGGCGACATTCGCCGGCGCTGGCGCGATTTACTATCCCGTGCGGTGGCGGGAGAACTGCGCGATTGGCCGGAGAGTGATGCGGGTTTGATGGCACTCATCATTTTGTTGGATCAGTTCAGTCGCAATATCCACCGCAACAGCAGCCGCGCATTCGATGGTGACCCTTTGGCACTGGGCACCGCACAATCGGCCATCGCCAGTGGTCGCCATCTGGAATTGCCGACCATACACCGTGTTTTTTTGTACTTACCGTTGGAACACTGTGAGGACCTGGCGATACAAGAGCGCTCTGTCGAGCTGTTTGAGGCCCTGGTTGTGGAAAAATCCGGCGCAACCAATGCTCATCAACGCAAACAGCTAGAGGGTTTCGCTCAATACGCGCGCGCACATCGCGACGTCATTGCACAGTTTGGGCGCTTCCCGCATCGCAATGTGGTACTGCAACGCGAGTCAACCGCAGCAGAACTCGCACACCTGAAAACTCACGGTGGCTTTTAGTATCAAACAAGCGCAGTGACATCGGCGCGGCGCAGCTGTTGTGAATTGAGAGAGTGTGAAACGAGCGCGTGTGAAACCAGCGAGCGTTAAGTCTCGCGCACGGGACGCAGCTCGTAGCGATTGTCGGTCATCTCTGCCTGCCAGATATCAAAACTGCCTTTTGCCAGATCATTGTACGCCTGCACAATGGAGTCATTAACCTGTGGGTAGGCCACCTCGTCCCAGGGGCACTCGTCACGGGCAAAGAATGCGCAGGCCATGGACTCAATGCCAGCATCACAGGCATCGCTAGCCACAGTGGCGCGAAAGCCGACGTAGATTTGGTTGATAAACGTAATGGTGCCCATCATATAAAGGCTGAGGTCCTGGGCTGGAATGATAATGCCGGCCTCTTCGCGCAGCTCACGCGCTGCACCTTCGGCGAGAGTTTCACCACTTTCGAGAAAGCCTCCGGGAATCGCCCACTTACCGCGCTGCGGCTCAAGGCCGCGTTGTATCCAGAGCAACCGCTCTCCGCAGGCGATGAAGGTAGTAACCACGACCATGGGGTGATCAATTCGAACAGCCCGACAGCGCTGACAATAGGCGTGATTGCGTACTTCTCCCGCCACTTCGTGGGGCAACAGCGGCCCGCCACAGTCGGGACAAAAGACCAGGTTGTTCACGGACATTGGGTCACAAGAAAATGCTTATAAGGTCGCGAGATTGAATGTGCATGTGCGAATTATTGAGAAAAGTTATCGCTGGAAAAGATAGCACTTTGCTTCAACAAAAGCATTGGCGCTATGCTTGTTCCTGGCGCATGGCGCGCATGAAATACCATCGATACTCACCGCAGTACTAACGCATTGGTAACAGGTCAAGCATGTCTTCAAAACTCAACGACACACCCCGGCAGGTTCAACTGCTGTTGACCGGCAACGAAATCATGAGTGGCGACACGGTAGATTCCAATTCCGCCCTAATCGCCCAGCGTTTATCCGAGCTGGCGCTGGGCATTTACCGCAAAGTCACGGTGGGCGATGATTTGGAACTGTTAGCACGCGAGTTAACCAAAATGGCCGAGCAAGCCGACGTCGTGATTGTCAACGGCGGCCTCGGGCCGACGGTGGATGATCTCACGGCAGAAATTCTGGCGCGTGTCGCCGGTGTACCGCTCGTCGAAAACGCGCAGGCGCGCGCGCACTTGGAGACTTGGTGCGCTCAGCGCAACCTGCAGTTGAACGACGCCAACCTCAAGCAAGCTATTCTGCCCGAAGGGGCTACTCTCATCGCAAATGACATCGGCAGTGCAGTCGGGTTCTCTCTGCCTGTGGGCAAGTGCCAGATATTCTGCACGCCGGGCGTACCCAGCGAATTACGGCTGATGATGGACCACATTCTAAACAGCCTGCGCGCACAAATGTCAGCGCCGGTCCAGCGCCATATTCTGCGGCTGCAGACCTTTGGCCTCGGTGAGTCCACCGCACAGCAATTGATCAGCGACGAGCTGCCCGAATGGCCCAAGGAAGTTGCCTTGGGGTTTCGCGCTGGCGCGCCACAGATGGAGGTCAAACTCAGTGTCGATAGCGATGCACATCTGCCGCTGCAAAAAAAATGCCGCGAACAATTGAGTAACTTGTTCGGCGATCACATCATCGGCGAGGGTGATTGCCAACTGGCCGAGCGCGTACTGCAGTTGCTGGCTGAGCGCGGCGCCACTTTGACCACGGCCGAATCCTGCACTGGCGGTCTGATTGCCAGCTCACTGACGCGCATTGCCGGCGCATCGCAAAACTTCCACGCCGGCTTTGTCACCTACGCCAACGACATAAAGCACAGTGTGTTGGATGTGCCGCAGGAATTGCTCGCGGAATACGGCGCGGTCAGTGAACAAGTGGTCACGGCGATGGCGCGGGGGGCGCTCGCCAAGGCCAATTCCGATTACGCGATCGCGGTGTCCGGCATCGCCGGGCCCGAGGGCGGCACACCGGAGAAGCCGGTAGGCACAGTCTGGCTGGCCTGGGGAACGGCAGAGGATTTGCGCACCCGCCAACTGTGCTGGCCAGTAGAGCGCACACTCTTCCAAACGGTGGTGGCGGCGGCGGGTCTCGACTTAATTCGACGCCAACTACTGGACATAGATCTCGAACCGCACTTCTTTGCCCAGCGACGGGCGCGCTGATCACGCCGGCTCTTAATAACAGAGCGCACACAACAAAGTGCTCAAGGCTGCAGTCGGGTTATCTCCCAACCACCCTCCTTGCTCGCTGCGGCGCGGGTGTATCGAAACCGATCGTGCAGCCGATGTTCGCCTCCCTGCCAAAAATCGATGCGCTGGGGAGTCACGCGGTATCCGCCCCAATCCTCAGGGGTGGGAACTTCGGTGCCCGCATACTTTTCCGTCGCGGCAGCCACCGCGTCGAGCAGCGTTTGTCGGTCGGCAATGGGTCGACTCTGACGCGACACAAGCGCGGCAACCTGGCTCTCGCGCGGGCGCGACTGAAAGTAGGTGTGCGCCTCGGCGCGGCTCATTTTTTGCGCCACGCCAGCGACAATGACTTGTCGATCGAGGGCATTCCAGGGAAACAGCAGGGACACCTGCGGTTGCACCTCGATGGCGCAGGCTTTGTCGCTTTCGTAGTGCGTGTAAAACGTGAACCCACCTTCGGACAACCCTTTAAACAACACAATGCGCTGCCAGGGATGCCCGGTGTCTTCGACGGTGGCGAGCACCATAGCCGTCGGGTCAATGAGCTGCGATTCCACACACTGTTGCAGCCACACCTCAAACTGGCGCAGCGGGCATGTGTCGAGTGACTCGTGGGACAAGCCGCCGGCAGTATATTCCCGACGGAAATCTTCGTATCGCAATGTCAAATCCTGTGCGCTTAGGGCAAACTACATAGTAGCTGTCCGTTTTACCTGAGGCAAAAACCAAACCCATGCAAGACACGCCGAAAATTCGTCGAGCGGAGGAATCGGACTTAGAAACATGTGTCGCTACTCTCAGCGAGGCATTTGCCAATGACCCGGTGCTCAACTGGGTATTCCGCAGTACAGAACTGTACCCGAACTACTTTCGTCTGTTGCTGCGCGAGGTCTACTTGCCGCGCGGCATCATACACATGGATGAACACGGTCGAGGCGCCGCTATCTGGCTGCCGCCCGAGGAGCGTTTCGATGTAGCCCCGCGCTGGTCCCTACTAAAATTTGGCCTGCAATTGACGTTGCGTGAAGGCGTGCTGCCGCTGTTACGTATGCGGCAAATGAGTCGAGTGTATCACGCGCAGCTCCCGCGAGAACCCTATTACTATCTGCAGTTTATCGGAGTGCGCGCAGCCTATCAGGGGCGCGGTTTGGGTGCCACGCTACTTGAACACGGCGCACAGATGTGTGAAGAACATAATATGCCGGCCTATTTGGAAAGCTCGAACGAGCGCAACATTCCTCTGTACGAACGCCACGGCTTTCGCATACTCAACACACAGGCGGTGGCAAGTCGCGGGCCGGCGGCCTGGTTCATGTGGCGTGACTCGCGCTGAACTGGGAATCTTGCATTTGCTTCTAGCGGATGCAACTACTCGCTGGTACTCGGGTAAACGGGCGCGCGCTGCCCCATCGCAGGGATCTGCGGAAAAGGGAAGTACGCCTGCCAATCCTCGGCAAACAGCTCGCTAAAGTGCTGGCCGGTGATCTCTAAGTAACAGTGGGCCATTGCCGTGCTCAACTCGGCCTCGTTAGCACCGTCCACGAGAACGAGTGCCTCCATCATGCCCTCGGTGCGCAGACGCTCGCTCGGTGTCACATCGAGCCCCGCGTGCAGGGCACTGAACATTGCCCGCCAGCGGCGTTCTATCTCTTTGCGTAATACATCCATGACATTGACCCTTTATGTCGCCACACGTCCACTTTACTGGGTACCGGCCTAATCTCTCGCTTTATTCAAGCTCTATCGGAGCTCTGTGTACGCGTGGTAAAACTCGCATGTGAGAATCGAACGTCAGTATGCGTGACCGGCGAAAACGGTTAAAGTCTTGCGTATATTAATTGCGGAGTCTCACGCCTTGAAAACTCGCCTCGCCCTATCATTTGCCGCTGTGCTGCCACTGCTCTTTTCCTGTGCGGCAACAAAGAACACTGAAATTGCTGCACCACTACCCGCGGCAAATGCCGCCGTTGAGCAGCAGTCACCCATTATCGATTACCGGCAACGGTTTTTGCCTGAGGTGGCGCGCTACGGCATGGTGGTGGGGCCGGAGCAACTCGCGGCCCAGGTGGGCAAAGATATTCTCAAGCGCGGTGGCAATGCCATAGACGCGGCGGTGGCGACGGGTTTTGCGCTGGCGGTTACCTACCCGCGCGCCGGAAATTTGGCGGGCGGGGGTTTCATGCTGATTCACCTGGCGGATGAACGGCGACAAACGCTGATCGACTATCGTGAAACCGCGCCCGCGGCCGCTACGCGGGATCTGTTTCTGAATAGCGAAGGCGAAGTCGATCGCATGCGCGAATATTTCAGCCACCAGGCAGCGGGTGTGCCGGGCACGGTCGCAGGCATGCTCTATGCGCTGGAAAATTACGGCACGATGAGCCGCGAAGAAGTGCTGGCACCGGCGATTGCGCTGGCGCGCAAGGGGCAAACCATCACCTATGCGCGTCAATTCGAATTTAAGGCCCGCGCAGAGCGCTTGCTGGAAAACGCCGAAGCCGCGCGCTTGTTTTTTCAAGCTGATGGTTCACTACTGCCGATTGGCTCTACGTGGAAGCAGCCCGATCTCGCCCGGACGCTGACCCAAATCGCCAAACACGGGAATGATGGATTTTATGCAGGCGAGGTCGCCCGTCGCATTGTGGCGGAAATGCAAGTGGGCAATGGGTTGATAACGCTGGAAGATCTGGCCGGTTACCGCGTGGTTGAACGCGAGCCAGTGAGTGGCAGGTATCGGGGCTATCAAGTTGTGTCGACGCCACCGCCTTCCTCCGGCGGTGTCCACATTGTGCAGATGCTGAATATTCTGGAGGGCTTTGATCTCTTGGAGATGGGCCAAAATTCAGCTGCGTACGCACACCACCTCACCGAGGCGATGAAGTTGGCCTACGCGGATCGCAGCAAATACCTGGGCGACCCGGACTACGTCGAAGTTCCGGTGGCGAAATTGATCGACAAGGCGTATGCCGCTAAGCAGCGCGCACGCATCAAGCCGGCTACTGCAACCCCGTCTACAGACATAGCCCCAGGCCGTGATTTACCACACGAGGGCAGCGATACCACGCACTACAGTGTCGCCGATCAATTTGGCAATGTGGTGAGCAATACCTATACATTGAATTTCAGTTTCGGTTCACATATCGCTGTGCCCGGCACCGGTTTTTTACTTAACAACGAGATGGCGGATTTCGCATCGCGCCCAGGCAGCGCGAATGCGTATGGATTGGTGCAGGGTGAAGCCAACACAATCGAACCGGGGAAGCGCCCACTCTCTTCGATGAGTCCCACGATTGTGTTGCGCGATGATGAGCCCTGGCTCGCCACCGGGAGTCCGGGGGGCAGCGTCATCATCACGACGGTCTTGCAGACCTTACTGAACGCCATGGCCTTTGACATGAACATCGCCAGCGCCGCGGCCGAACCGCGCCTGCATCACCAATGGCTGCCCGACAAACTGCATTTGGAACACGGGTTCAGTGCCGACACGGTCGAGAAATTGCGCGCCATGGGCCACAACTTAAACATCAGTGAGAGAACGACCGGACGCACCAACTCCATCATGCTGCAGGACGGTTGGCTGTTTGGCGCTACCGACACGCGGAGACCGGGCGGATGGGTGGCCGGCTACTAGAGCGTAGGTGGCAGGTTACCGCTAGCGCTGTACTGCTTGCACTGTGCTCTTTGCACCGTACTCTTTGCAACAGATCGTTTTCGCGGTATTGGGCGCGCTGCTGAGCGCCGCATGCCGCCAGCGGCACAACTGGGTGCTATTTTTTTTTGGCCAGGCGAAACTTCGCAGTCTGGCGGCTGAGCGCGACGAGCTGACCGCTGCTATCCCAATACTCCCCATCCTCCTCCACAACACCTTCGGTGAGCTGCTTGGAGGCCAGGCGCACTTGCAGTGGGCCCGGCACGGGATGGGCGCGCACCTGGACGGTCAGCTCCACCGTCGGTACCCAACCCGCTGGGCCGTACACGGAAAACAGCGGTGGCGGAAAGGCGTCGGCAAACATAAGCAGTGAAATCGGGTCCGGCTCTGTGCCGTCGCACAACCGTACCCAACCGGAAAACACGCCGGTGTTGTCGGTGCGCCGCTCGCTAAACACCTCGCCCCCCTCGGCCAAGCGCAATTCCACACGCTGTCGATACTCCAGTTTACTGGCGGTGATCGGGCAATCTTCCCAGCGTGCAATCTGCGGGCGCTGGACGGAGCTCCAACTTTCGCCCTGCAGAGCATCCAAGTTGGTATAGGCGGCCGTGAGCTGCACTTTTAACTCCCCTTCCTGCAGCATTTGCACGGTGCCGAAGCTAGTGCCACGACCTTCGCGCAGTATCTGTACATAACATTCGATCGGCCCCAATTGAGTGGGAGCCAGGTAAAAGGCATTGACGCTCAGTGGGTCAGCGTGGGGTAAAACTTCGCGCAACGCACGCCCGGCAATAGCCATTACATAGCCGCCATTGGGGACGGCGCCGATGCGCCAACCGCGTACCAATTCTCCGCGGAAGTGGTTGTCTGCAATACGTTGTACCGCACTGTCTTCGGCAAATTGCGTCATCTGCTGCCCTGTTCTGTTGAATCGATTGCTAGTGAGTGGCGGCCAATATTGGTCATAGCGAGTTGTAAGTACTGTACTTCTTTCGGCTCTCTCAGACTTTTTCGCGCCGCAGCGTATTTTGTCGGTCGACCGGACGAATGTATATACTTCTCACCATGGATAGTGATTTGCTGGCCCAGCCAATTTTGCATCCGCCCCTGCGAATGGCGGCGCGGAAGTTGAGCTTCAGAGCCTGCGGCACCGCACGTCTCGCGGTTTGTAATGCGGTGCACGGCCGAGTGGTGCACGGCCGAGTGGTGCACGGCCGAGTGGTGCACGGCCGAGCAGTGCGCCCCCAGAAACCCTCACTTGCGGTTATGTTGCTTGCCACCGCAATAAACACAAGCCTCGCGACGGCAATGTCGTTCGCGAACGCAGAGGACAGAGCACCGGTCGTCAGTACAACGCAGCCCGACATCCAAGCCTACCGCGATCATCTAGCCAATTTGGAAACGTCCCAGGGGGCCTACGGAGCGGATCTAGCCGAATCGCTACTGGGCCTGGGCATTGCCCTCCAAAACAACGGCCAACACGCGCAGGCTGTGACCACGCTGCGCCGCGGCACACACCTGGCGCGAGTCAACCATGGGCTTTACAGCGTTGAACAAATTCCTTTGCTGCGCGCAGAAATCAACAGCCACCTGGCCCAGCAGCACTTTGTCGAGGCCGACCAGCGGTTTGAGTATCTCTATCGTGTACAAACGAAAAACGCCGATCCCGACGCACTCCTTGCGGTGTATCTGGAGCACGCCGAATGGCAAATGCAGGCTTATCACCTGCGGCTAGAGGGCGATCACCCGGGTCGACTGATATTGCTGTCCGATTTATACGACGCCGCGTTGGTGAAGACCGTTGATCGCTGGGGCGCCAATGCCGAACAGTTGCGAGAGCCCCTGCTGGGCCAGTTGCGCAACCAATACTTGATCCGACTTAATCGCTGGAATCCCGCTGCGGGCAACAGCCAGCCAACCGCCGGTATCGACCTCCTGGCACACCGATTCGCACTGCTGCGATCAAACCAATATGCCAGGGGTGTGCAGCTCATCTCAGCACTGTACCGGACAACCCCCGAAGACACTCCCGAGCACGCGCGGGCACGCGCTGAAGCCCTCATTATGCTGGGCGACTGGCTGCTGTGGCACGGTAAGCGCAATATTGCCTGGCAAGCCTACAGGGACGCCCTGGCGGAACTTGCTCCGAACAGTGCTGCCCAACAAGAGATAGCGGCGCTGCTGGCGCAACCCACGGCACTACCCGCGCTGTCCGGTGTGCGCGTGCTGCCAGAGCCTGTAACCGCCAACACCGTCGCTGACCCGGGACAGATTCTGCTAGAGTTTGACGTGGACAATCGCGGGCGTGTCCGCAATTTGAAGCGTGTCGATGACAACGAGCAGATTACCACCCGAGCCAACCGACTCATGAGACAATTGCACAAAACGATTTTCCGCCCGAGATTCCAAGCAGGAGAACCGATTGATACCAACACCCTGGTCCAGGCTTATAACCTACAGTGACAGTGCGGTCGCCTCATCGACTAGTCATGCAAATATTGCTGCGGTTCATCGTTATCGGAGGCCGCCGAGAATGACATCGGCAAGGTATTCGCGCACGCCCACGCTGCGGTCCCTTGCGAGTGCCTCGCATAGGTTCGCTGACTTCAGTTACGCCGGCGCAGCGCCAAGTGCCGGCTATATCGCCCAGGGCCTGAGACTCTGCGGTGCGATGTGTCTGTGTTTTGCGCTCACAGCATGCTTTAGTGCCAGCAACCCCAGTAAACCCTCCGGCGGTACCCCCTCCAGTGGCGGTGTACCGAGCACCGGTGGCGGCGCCACCGGGCCCAGCGCGGGGACCGGGGCATCAATACCGAGCGGCGGCATACCCGGCGGATTACCCGGAGGTGGTGTGGGAGTACCGGTGCCGGCCCCGGGATCCATGCCGGGGAGCCACCCGGCGGGCTCACCACAAGGCTCTCCAACTGGTTCACCGGATGGCGTTCCGGGCGGCGACCCCAACGGCACGGCCGATGGCACACTCGGCGGCAGTGGCCCCAAACCCGGCTTCGGCGATCGGGGCCGCGATATTGGGCTACCGGATTTACGCGACGACCCCGAACCCGCAGGGGGCAGCACTGGCCGCGCGCCGGGTGATCTGGCCGGTGAAGCTTCCACTACCGGCGGCGGTGATGGTGATGCGAGCGCGGGTTCCGCAGTGGGCGACGGTGGGAGCGCTGCTCCCGGCGCGGGACAGGGGTCAAGCACTGGCTCAGTCCCGGGGGGCGGCATCTTAACGCCGGCGGAACAGGTGGCCGTCCTCGACGCCGAGCTGGAACGCAGTACCGGCGACTTTGACGATATGATTCGCGACGCCCAAGATCAGCAGCGCCGTGCGACCCGGGATGCGGCGCAAAACGCACCTCCCGAGGAACCGGGGGATGCCGATAGCCCCGACGATCCCTACGAGGGTGGTATCGCCGAAGCGGGTGGGCAAAGCGACGGGGAAGGTGGCGGTGGCGGGCGCGGCATGCCGCAGAACCCCGCCAAGTACCCTCCACCAAAAGACATACCCAGTGGCAATGACGACGACGTCGTGGCACGCCAGTTGCGCGAAGCCGCCATGCGCGAACCCGACCCGGCGGTGCGCGAACGTCTCTGGGATGAGTATCGCAAATACAAGGGAATCGACTAGTGCCAATTATGCGTCTACTACTGCTATTGAGCCTAAGCGCGCTGCTCAGCGCCTGTGTCAACCAAACCATCAAGAGCACGTCCATACCCCCTGTGCAAACACCCAGTACAGCGGTGGATGAATCGCTGTTACTGGATGTGAACATTGCTGTTTTCGCCCCGGGCTTAGATATAGAAGTTGATGAGAAAGACGTGCAAGTCTATCCCGAAGTGCGCCGTGCGGAAGCGCGCTATATGCCCGGCATTCTCGCCGAGGCAATGCAAGATAGCGGCGCCTGGGGAGCGATTCGCGTCGTACCAGACAATAAGCAACTCAACGATTTACTGGTCGAAGGGAAAATTCTCTACTCGGACGGAGAACAACTACAACTTGCAATCACTGCTACCGATGCACGCGGCGAGGTGTGGTTGAAGAAAAAATACACTGGGCACACGACACGCTATGCCTACGATGCAACCAAGCGCGGCGAGATCGACCCCTTTCAAGCGCTGTACAACACTATCGCCAACGACTTGCTCGAGGAATTAGAAAAGCTGGAATTGGAGGACCGCAGGCGTGTGCGTTTGGTGACGGAACTGCGCTTCGCGCGCGGATTTTCACCCGCGGCGTTTGCCGATTATTTGGAAGAGGATGAAGACGGCGAGTTCAGTATCATTCGCCTGCCCGCCGAAGAAGACCCAATGCTGGCGCGCGTGCGCGAAATTCGCCAGCGCGATCGCGTGTTCATCGATACGCTGCAAGAATATTACGCCAATTTCGAGGGAGATATGTCGGGCCCCTATCAGGAGTGGCGCAAGCTCAGCTATGAAGAAGTAATGGCAATGCGCGCGCTGCGCCGGGAAAGCACCTACCAACTCATCGCCGGCGCCGCCGCTGTCATCGGTGGCATTCTGGCTGCCGCTGACGGCGACCATCGCGCTACGCGCAACGCCGGTAACGTCGCTATCTTCGGTGGTGGTGCACTGTTGAAAAGTGGCTTACAAAAGCGCCAGGAAGCGCAGATTCACGTGGACGCGCTGGAGGAGTTGGGTGCGTCCCTGGAAGCGGAAATAACGCCGCAGGTGATCGATCTACAAGACCGAACGGTCACCCTCAGCGGCAATGTGGAAGAACAGTACGCACAGTGGCGCACGCTACTCGCGGAAATTTACCAGACAGAAATTGGCGCGTTGGAGTTGCCAGAAGAGGCACTAGACGCAGCTGATACACTGTAGCGCTCGCTCCTAATGAAGAGGGCCTCGCGCTAGGCATGTCACCCAACGAACCAGTCGAACCCACCCCGTTTGACGCCGCCCCCGCGCGCGGCGCGCGCGCGACCAGCCCCGCAAACACCGAAGGCTCCATTCACAACGTTCCCGCGCAGAGCAGCAATATCGGAGTCTTGATCGGCCTGCTCGCCCTGGCACTACTTCTCGTGCTGGTGTTTTTCTGGCTCCCCCAAAAAGTGCCCGATGTGTCGCAATCCCCAACTGCGCCCGCGTCCCAGAACACCGCACCCGCTGAGCACGGTAAAACTGCGGAAACGGCAGCGCCCACACGACCCGCGCCGGCAACTGCTTCAGCACCCGTGAACAGTGCCGATAAAGGTGCAACCCCCTGGTCGGATGCACAGAACGCACGGTTACGACGCGAATCGCAAGATGTTCTCGCCGACTTGTTGGACTTGCAATTTTCACTCGAAGAACAGGGCGTACAACACTGGGCGGCCGCCGAGATCAATCGGGTGAAAGAAAGTGCCGCCCAGGGCGATGCGCTGTACAAAGAACGGCGTTATGCAAATGCGACCCAGGCGTATCGTCGTGCGCTCGTGGCCGCGCAAGCCATCGAAGCGCGCATTGCGCAGATACGCAATGAGTTGTTGTTGACAGCAGAGCAAGCATTGAACGAGGGCGAGGGAGCCGATGCGGAAACGGCGCTGAAAAAGGCGGGGTTAATTGCGCCACAGGATGCGCAGTTACAGGCGCTAGAACAGCGGGCACAAAACTTGTCGCAAGTAATGGCATTGCTGAACACAGCTACCGGCGCCATGCAGAGCGGCGACTATACAACGGCCCAGGCCATGGCGCGTGAAGCTACTGTATTAGACCCACAGCACCCGAAGGTCGCAGCACTGTTAGCAGAAGCCACTGCCGCGGCAGACAAGGCGCACTTTAGCCAGGCCATGAGCGAAGGCTACGCCGCCTTGGCAGAGCGCCGCTACGGTGATGCACGCAAAGCCTTTAGGCGCGCCGCCGCAATTGACAGCTCCAGCGCAGAGGTGGCGAGTGCTCAGCGGCAAGTGGATTCCGCTGCTACGGCACAACGGCTGGTCAGCTTGCAACAACAGGGGGCTGCGGCTGAAAGAAAAGAGCAGTGGCAAAAAGCGGTGACAATCTACGAAAAAGCGCAAAAGATTGACAGTAGCGTGTTGTTTGCTGCCGAAGGATTGGCGCGCAGCCGCGATCGCGCAGAACTGGACGCTGCATTGCAGGCGGCACTCAAGCAAACTGAGCGTTATTCCGATGTCGCCATTGCCAAGCAAGCTGAGGCGGTGCTAGAGCGCGCGCGCCGAGCGCAGCCCTCGGGAGCTGTGCTGAGGCAACAAACGGAGCGCCTGGCGCAAGTTCTGCGCGATGCCAACACACCGATCTCTGTCACTTTACAATCCGATGGGGCAACGGACGTGGTCATGTATAAAGTGGCAAAGCTCGGTCAATTCCAGCAGCGCGAATTGCAGTTGCGCCCCGGGTCTTACACCATCGTCGGCAGCCGTCGCGGCTATCGGGATGTCAGACGTGTCGTTACAGTGAGCCACAACCAAGCCATCCCTGCAGTGCGCATAGTGTGTAGCGAGCCCATTTGATATGGCAGCACCAGACTCAGCACAGCCCGCATCGATAGAGCCCAGTCGCTTCGAACCATTGGACAGTGCGCGCTCGCCCCAAAAAAAAGCCAAATGGGGCCAACGATTCCTCCTTATCGCCGGTGTCGCACTGTTCGCAGTCGCAGCAGCGTTTGTTCTCAGCGCACGCTCGTTAGAAATTCGAGTCAACAGTGACACAGCGGCAAAGCTCAGTCTATCCGGCCTGGCGTTACCCCTTGGTAATCGCTACCTGGTGCGGCCGGGAGAATACGAACTCACCGCTAGCGCGGCGGGTTACACGACCTTGCTAACACAAATTATCGTCGATGAGCGCAGCAGTCAGAGCCTGGAGTTGGAGTTACAACCACTACCGGGCTTGCTGGTGATTGAGAGTGAACCGGACGGTGCAATAGTGTTCCTCAACGATGAACCCATCGGTGTTACGCCGCTAACAGACTACGCCGTCGCCGCGGGCTCCCATCTGTTGCGCCTGGAAGTGCCGCGCTACCTAGCACAAGAACAAAGCCTCGAGGTAACGGGCCGACAAGTACGCCAACACCTGCAACTGACATTGGCGCCGGCCTGGGCTGACCTTCAAATCAACTCCGAGCCAGCCGGTGCATCGGTGTTGGTCGACGGCGAGAGGGTCGGGGCAACGCCGATGGCCCTTGAGCTTCTACAAGGTGAACACAGCCTCACTCTGCAACTACCCACTTACCGAGACTGGCAACAAGACCTCGTCGTTCAGGCCGAAGACCAGGTGGACTTGGGCACCGTGCAAATGCAATCCGCCGCCGGTACAGTAGCTGTGACCACCCAGCCGTCCGGTGCCAATGTCACACTTGACGGGGTATTTCAGGGGCAGACGCCCATTACCCTAGAGTTAAAACCAGAGCACCCACACCGCGTGGACTTCTTCAAACCCGGGTTTCAACGGCATTCAGAGAACATCCAACTGGCCGCAGCTCAAAGTGCAACCCGCGATATTGTGTTGCGGGCGGAGTTGGGCAAGGTCGACTTTCAGATTGAACCGCCGGCAGCGACCCTATTTATCAATGGCAAGTCTTACGGCAAAGGTAGTCGCACCCTGTCTCTGCCCGCGATCGAGCACCGCGTAGAGGTTCGTCTAGCAGGACACGCCAGCGTGACGCGCCGTGTCACACCGCGCCCGGGCCTTGCGCAGCGCGTGCAAGCCAGCTTACTCACCACACAACAGGCGCGGGTTGCACGCAATGAACCAACACTGAAAAACAGCGTGGGACAAACGCTCTTGCTGCTCGACCCAGCCCAGTCGCCACTACCGAGCTTTAGCCTGGGAGCTTCGCGTCGCGAACCCGGGCGTCGCGCCAACGAGGTGTTGCGACCGGTTGCGCTGGAGCGCCCGTTTTACCTGTCGACAACAGAAGTCACGAACGCCCAGTTCCGACAATTTCAGGCGAACCACAAATCTGGACAAGTGTCGGGTCAGAGTTTGAACCGCGAATCGCAACCGGTCGTGCAAATCACATGGCAGCAGGCGGCCTCTTACTGTAACTGGCTCAGCCGACGGGAAAAACGCCAGCCGTTTTACTCCGAGCGCGACGGCATCATCATCGGTTTTAACTCAGCGGCGACTGGCTATCGATTACCCAGTGAGGCCGAGTGGGCTTGGGCGGCGCGCGCCAGTGGCTCGCAGTGGTTGAAATTCCCCTGGGGCGAGACCTACCCGCCAAGCAAGGCTGTGGAAAACTACGCCGATGCGGCATCTGCGTACATCACGGGCCGCACACTCAACAAATACCAAGATGGCTTTGTCGTCAGCGCTCCGGTGGCTTCCTTCAGCCCCAATCAGCACGGCCTGTACGACATGGGTGGTAACGTGGCGGAGTGGGTGAACGATGTCTACAGCATCGCGACACCCAACGCAGCGAGCGTGACCGACCCGCTCGGAGCAGCGACCGGCGACAACTACGTCATTCGTGGCGCTAGCTGGTCGCTCGCTCGCCTGCCTGAGTTGCGCCTGGCCTATCGCGATTATGGGCAAGCCGGGCGCGATGACGTAGGATTTCGTATTGCACGCTATGGAGATTAAGTCATGAATCACATGGGTTGTACCGTCGCTCTTAACTCGGCCACGGGTCGCACAGTCGTTATCGCCGCGATGTTTCTGTTTACTGTGGCCAGTTCTGCGCAAAACAAAGACGCAGAAGCCGCCCCCCGGGGGGCACCAGTTGCTGCCGCGCAGGACAAGAGCACAGCAACAGAAAATACCAATGCCGCAACTGCGCAATCAACACAACAATCCAGCGAAACTTCCACCGCACCCAAACAAACACAGGGTTCGCCCTTTGACTATCGCCCTTCGGAAGAGATTTCTGAGGACTTATCGGTTTCCTTCCCCGTTGACATATAGGACGTCGCAATGAAGCAACGCATGTCTTCCGAGTTCATCTTTCAGCTCTTCGCGCTGTTGACCGCCGTTATTTTGGTGCACGCCGTCTACGTCGGCGTGGTGCGGCCCATCGCCAATGCGCAACTGGAGCAGCAGGCAGAACAGTTGGCAGCGGGCGAGGACATTGTGACGCAGCGCAGCATTGCCGTGGTTATTCGAGATTTCGAGCAGGAGGCCTGTTTCATTCTCATGCTGTGGGCGCTGGCGATCATGGGTTACAAGGGTCGCCGCGCACTGCGCGAAGGCGAACTACTACAACGCCGCCTACTGGACATACCCGAAGGCACGACCGTGCTACCGCAAGACGCACGCGAATACAGCCGTTCACTCGAAGCACTGCGCGAACAAGAACAGGACTATCTGTTGCCCCGCACCCTGCTCTCAGCACTGCAACGCTTCGCAACGACCGGCAGCATTCAAGCGGTGTCCGATACTATTCGCGAACACTGTGAAGCGGAATCCGACCGGTTGGATTCAGAGATGTCCATGGTGCGCTACATCGCGTGGGCAATTCCCTCCATCGGGTTTATCGGCACGGTGCGCGGTATCGGCGATGCACTGGGTCAGGCCTACAAAGCGGTGGAGGGCGACATTTCCGGTGTGACGGCAAGCTTGGGTGTCGCCTTCAACAGCACCTTTGTCGCCCTGGTGTTGAGCATCATCGTGATGTTTTGCCTGCACCAACTGCAATTGTCACAGGAGCGGCTGGTGCTGGATTGCCAGCGCTACGCCGACCGCCGCTTACTGCGCTTCCTAGTCGCACAATAGAGGCGCAATAATGAGCAGCATGACTCACCTCGACTTGAACGACTGCAACCTGCAACTGTGGCGCGGGAAGACACACGTGCAATCACCCGGTTACGCGCTGCTACAGGGTGAGGACTACACATTTGGCAACGGTGCTCGCATGCGCGCGCGATTACACCCGCGAGACATCAACACACGTTACTGGTGGCAATTGGGCACAGCGCCACTGCAACCAGCACTCGGCCCCGCGCGACACACCGCTGACTTAGCTCACCAGCATCTGCTGCAGCTGCACCGGGAAGCCGATGAGCCTAGTGAGTTGACGCTCGCGGTTCCCGGCAGCATGACCCGAGAGCAACTCTCACTCCTGCTTGGCATTGTTAAACAGTGCCCATTCCAAGCGGTGGGCCTCGTGAACCGCAGTGTAGCGCTGGGGAGTTTGTGCGGGGCGGGTGGTGCCGTGTTCCACTTGGAAATACAACTGCATCAAGCGCTGCTAACGCGCATCGATGCCGAAGGCGACACTGCCCATCTTCGCACAACCACACCGCTACCGGGGTGTGGTTTGCTACAGCTACAAGAGCGTATCGTCGAGCTTATTTCTGCCGACTTTGTCAAACAGAGCCGCTTTGACCCACGCCGCAAAGCGGCAACCGAGCAAGAGCTATACGACGCGTTACCCGGTGTATTACAGAACCTGCGCGACGCCTCCGAATGCAATATCGAAGTATCGGGCTACCGCGCACGCATCAATCGCGAAGACCTGCGCGCTGCAGGCGAGACGTTATTCGCTAGCGCTAAGCAGTGTCTGGCTGCACGCACTGCCGAGGATCGGCTGCTCGCGGACCCGCTAACCGCCCTTCTACCCGGCCTTGCAGACGCCCTGCCCGGAATAGAGATACTGGCGCAGGATGCCTTGCCCACGGCCATGCGAGCACAGCAGTCGCAAATCGTACAGCGTACCGAGGCCCTGCATTTGTTTTCTGCACTGCCCTACCTCCCTACCGATACTTTGCAGGGTACAGCGCAACTAGCCGGTTTCGTACAGGCAACAGCGGTGCCTGATCAAGAGCGACTTACGAGCAATTTAACGACACAGAAAACCGAGCCGCCAACGCCTACACACTATCTGCAAGCCGGTCGCGCGCGACCTCTAACCACTGCGGCTGTAGAAATACATCCGGGACTATCGCTCTGCCTGGAATCGAATGCCTGCCTACTGCGAGACAACGTGGGCAGCGCGACTGTTAACGACACAGCGCATCGGCGTGAGCAGGCGTTGAGCATCGGCGATGTCATTGCGCTGGATGGTGTTGAAATCGCACGGCTCATCGCCGTCGAGGACGATTGAAATGGCAACCCGTAAGCGCCAATTCAACACCTTCAATCTGAGCTTTCTCGATATCATGTCCTGTGGTTTCGGCGCCGTGGTACTCGTCTTTTTAATTATGAATCACGCGGTCGAACAACAGACCATCGATCTCAATGAAAACCTCTTATCCGAGGTACACCTACTGGCGCAAGACATCGCCGACGGCAAAGCGGGCTTAGTGCGCCTGCGCAATACGCTTTCCAACATCGATTTACAAATTGTTGAAGCCCAGGGGCGGGCCAGCCGTATCAATGAAGATAAAGAAACGCTGGAGGAGAAGATCGCCGATTTACGCGCCACCGGTTTTACTAACAACGACGATATCGAAAAACTCAAGGCAGAACTGCTCGCGCTCGAAGCGGAAGTCAAAGAACTGCGCAGCGCGAGTGAAACAAACACCGGAGCAAAAGCGCGCGCCTTTATTGGCGATGGCAACCGCCAATACCTCACCGGTCTGAATTTGGGAGGCCGGCGCGTCGCGATTTTACTCGACACGTCCTCGAGTATGTTGGCGCAACAACTAGTGCAAATTATACGCCTGCGCAATATGGGCCAGTCGGTTCAACGCAACGCAGACAAGTGGCAACGCAGTATCAATACGGTGGATTGGCTGACCGCACAGCTACCCATCAACGCCAAGTACCAGGTCATACTGTTTAATAGCGAAGCAACCACGGCTCTACCGGCAACTGCAGGCCAGTGGCTAGAGGTGGCCAACCAGGCTCAACTGGCGGATGTCTCCAGCGCGTTGCGCAAAGTGATACCCAGTGGCGGTACCAGTATGGAGAATGCGTTCTTGGCGCTGCGCGAACTCTCCCCTGCTCCGGATAATATTTTTCTGATCACAGATGGCTTGCCCACCCAGGGTACAAGCGCACCGCGCGGCAGCAAGGTGAGCGGCCGCGAACGTGAAAAACTGTATCGCAAAGCGGTGCAGCAACTGCCAAAAAGTGTGCCGGTCAATGTGATATTGGCGCCACTAGAAGGTGACCCCATGGCCGCCTCCGCCTTTTGGCAGCTCGCGCAACTTACCGGGGGGTCGTTTCTCAGTCCCTCCAAGGATTGGCCCTAATGGCGCGCCGCCGCGGCCCGGAAGAGTTCTCCCTGTCATTTCTCGACGTGATCTGCTGTGGCTTCGGCGCAGTCATTCTATTATTGATGATTACCAAAACTGTAGAGCCACAAATCATTGAAGCCTCCACGGTCAACCTGGAAGGCAAACTTGCCGAGCTTCAGGAGCAGCTATTTGAGCTGCGCGGCGAAACGCGCATCCTCAACCGCGACCTGAACGCAAAACAAGAACAACTGTCAAAATACGAAGAACGAATCGCCATTTTGCGCGGGCAGTTGGCGCGTTCGCGTTCCTCCTATGAGAATTTAAAGGTTCAGGATAGCAGCAACGATGTTATTGCCGGCGAGCTAGCCAACGCCAAGCAGCAATTGACCGAGGAAATGAAACGCCTGTTGGGCCCACAACATCAGGTGAAAAACCAGTTGATCGGGGGCATTCCGGTAGACAGCGAATACATCATTTTTGTGATCGACACATCGGGCTCCATGTATTCCTATGCCTGGAATCGCGTACTGAAGGAAGTTGAGGCGACGCTGAGCATATACCCCAAGGTAAAAGGCATTCAAATCATGAACGACATGGGCAACTACATGTTCAGCCGCTATCGCGGCAAGTGGATACCAGATACTCCAAGTCGCCGTAAAGTGATATTGCAAACACTACGCACCTGGAACGTATTCAGTAACTCCAGCCCAGTGGAGGGCATTACCGCCGCTATACGTACTTTCTATGATCCGAAAAAGAAAATCAGCATCTACGTCTTCGGCGACGAATTTACCGGCAACTCCATCGCTGATGTAGTCGATAGGATTGATCGGATCAACGTGGCCGACGCCAATGGTAACCGACGCGTACGCATTCACGCTGTGGGCTTTCCGGTGCAGTTCAGCCGCACCGCAAACATGCAAACCACAGGTGTACGCTTTGCCACCTTGATGCGCGAGCTGACGCATCGCAATGGAGGAACCTTTGTCGCACTCAATGACTTCCGCTGAACTGCTATCCCCGTGGTGTGCGGGTGGCGCACGCGCGCTGCGTTTCTTCTGCTGCACGGCGACAGCGCTGTTGCTCTGTGGCTGCGGGCCCGCGCGGGTACAAGTCACAGGTGAGTTTCCAGCGCCTCTCATCGATCCGCTGCCACTGGACATCGGCCTGTGGTACGACGAGGCGTTCGCCAACCACGAGTTTTCCGATGAGGGCACAAGTCGTCGAGACTCGAGTTGGGTGGTGAGAACCGGCGAGGCACAAACTAAGATGTGGCCAACCCTGTTCGGTGGTATGTTTCAGAGTTTCGCAGTAGTGCCCAATCGGCCCAGCGTCGAACAACCCGCACCGGTGGGCGATGCGGTCATTATTCCGCAAGTGTTGGAGTTGCAGTACGCCATTCCCGCGCATACTAAAGTGAAAGTCTATGAAATTTGGATGCGGTATCAGTTTGACCTGGTAACACCGACCGGTGAACCGATCGCCGATTGGACCATGACGAGTTATGGCAAAACACCTACGGCCTTCTTACAAAGCGATACCGATGCAGTGAACCAAGCGGCAGTAATGGCGTTGCGCGACGCCGGGGCGAACTTCGTCAGCCAGTTTTCCAAGCTGCCGGTGTTACAGCAATGGCTACAGGAAAAGGGGGTGAGAGAGCCCCGGGAGGCACCCTGACATGAGTTGGCATTTATGGCCCCACGCCGGCGTTACAGCGATGCTTGTTTTCCTCACCGGGTGCGTCACATCCACTATCGACGAACAGGTGTTTCTAGAACCAACCGAGGGTATCGGCAATGCCGGTGTGGTGGTATTGGGTCGTCGCCACGCGGCGGATTACGATACCGAACCCGATTTTGTGCAGTGTGTTGGCGATCATGTTGCCAGCGGTGATAAGAGTATTCGTGTAATCCCCGAGCGCGATTTTGTCGACACGCTCTACCCGTGGTTCGAACCGCGCACGGCGCCGTTGAGCCCAGAGGATATCGACAAACTCATGTTGCAGGCACCCGTGGTCAAAAAACTTGCCGAACTGCGTATCGAATACATGGTTTGGCTCGATGGTTCCACGGTACGCACGGGCGGTGCCGGATCCATGGCTTGCTCGCTCGGTGGCTGCTTTGGCTTTGGCACCTGGGGTAATGACGCCAACTACGAAGCGACGATTTGGGATTTCACCAGTAGGGCAGAAGTGGGCCGCGTAAATACGCGCACTAGCGGCCAGTCCTATATGCCGGCCGTGATTGTCCCCATTCCGATTATCGCGCCCGTGCAGGGCACAGCCTGCGATGGCATCGGCGATCAACTACTGGAATTCCTTTCCAGTAACTATTAGATGGGGGTTGTATCTGGCATGTATAACTTGAAAGTTTGCGCAGCGGTAGCGGTCACTGTCGCCGCCGCATGCGCGGGCTGCGCGGGTAACCCGGCTACCGGCGGGCCCAGTGTTGTGTTGTCCAGCCAGGGGCGCGAATCTCGCATTGGTGCCGAAATGCACCAGGAAATGCTCGACAAGGGTGCCCTGTACGAGGACGAAGCACTGCAGGCCTACGTGGATAAAGTGGGGCAGCGCTTGGTGGCGAACAGCGATCAGGCGGGCAAGACATTCACCTTCAACGTTGTCGACAGCCCAGACATCAACGCCTTCGCACTGCCCGGCGGCTACATTTACATCAATCGCGGCTTGCTCGCCTATCTCGACAATGAGGCGGAGTTGGCCGGTGTATTGGGGCACGAAATTGGGCACGTGACTGCACGGCACCACGGGCGAAAAAAAAGTGCCGGCGTCACCAGTCAGGTGCTTGCCGCAACTGTCTTAATACTGACGAGAAGTGGTGACTTGGCAGATGCAACGAAACTCTACGGCGCAGAATTGGTCACCGGTTTTGGCCGTGAGTTAGAACTCGAAGCAGACGGTCTAGGCGCCAAGTACGCCTACTTGTCGGGCTACGACACTGGGGCGATGCTCGACGTATTAACGGTCTTGAAAGATCAACAGCAGTTTCAAATTCGGCAGGCCAAGTTAGCCGGCAAAAAACCCAACACCTACCACGGGCTCTATGCCAGCCATCCGCGCAATGATGAGCGCTTGAAGAAGGTGATTGCGACGGCCAGTGAACTAAATACGGATGTTTACATCGATGACCCAACCGTGCCGGGCGAATTTAAGCAACACATCGACGGATTGGTATGGGGCGAGAGTATTCAGGGCGAGCGCGCTGAGAATCGTTACTACCACGATAGTTTGCGTTTCACGTTCGAACACCCCCCAGGGTGGACTGTAGCCGCGACAGCGCGGGCGATAGTGGCGCAAGCCCCCGACGGGAGTGCCAGCATACAACTGACACTGGATCGCAAAGATAGCGCCTCGTCTCCAAAAAAAGCGCTGGAGACGGCGGCCTCTGGCAAACTGAGCGAGGGCAAATCACTGGAGCAGGCAGGCCTAAAGGGCTATACCGCGATCGCCAGCCTCGCCGGACAATCGCGTCGCCTGGCTGTAATCGAGTACAACAATCTCTATTACTTACTGGAAGGAGAGGCGTCGCAATTCGCCACGCAGGATGCCACTTTAATAAACATCATCGAGAGCTTTCGTCCCAGCCACCCGCGCGAGCGGCGCATCGGTCAAGGCCAACGTATTCGCTACATACAAGTCCCGCGTGGGGCAACTGTAGAGAGTATTGCGGCGGACATGGAGATAAATGAGGCGGAAACACAATTACGTTTATTGAACAGCTTGTACCCCAGAGGCGAGTTGCGCACGGGCGATTGGATTAAAATCGTTCAATGAGTTCGAACAAAAATTGGAAAATCAGACAACCGCAAGCAACTCGAGCTCAAGAGATTGAGGATTACCATTAATCAAGGGTGCCCTAGTTCAAACCCTTGACACGAGCGAGAGCACCGCGAAGCGCTTTATATGCCTGCGACCTCTACCCGACCCCGCGCTCCTGGACCAATATCCAGGGCGCCGCCACCACAGCCCACACCTGCGCATCTCGCTCTATCCAGGCCAGCGCCTGCTCATCCCGCACCGCTTGTACAGCACCCTGCGCAATCCAAGCTTCAAATGCTTGCGTGTTGTCCAGCCCTAGTTGCACAGCAACGTCCACCAAATCCAAATCGGATGACACGCCAACGACATTGCCGCCCGCGTAGTGCACCTGCAACTCACGCCAGGGTATCTTCGCCGTCTGGCTGTGGTACTGCGCGCGCAAAGTAGCAGCACGCTCGGTCTGTAGCTCAGCCATAACGGGAGTCCGCCACAAACGGGTTAGTCTGACGCTCTTGACCAAAGGTCGAGGTGGGGCCGTGCCCAGGAATAAATGTAATGTCATCGCCCAATGGAAATAACTTGTCGCGAATGCTAGAGACTAATTGGTCGTGATCGCCCTGAGGAAAGTCGGTGCGGCCGATCGAGCCCTGAAACAACACATCGCCAACCCAGGCGACGCGCTGGAGCTCGTAGAGAAAGACCACATGCCCCGGCGTATGCCCAGGGCAATGCAACACTTTCAAAGTCTGCTCACCGACGGTAACCGTATCGCCTTGCTCTAACCAACGATCGGGTTCAAACGCATCGGCGTGGGGAAAGCCCGACATTTGGCAAACATCGGGCAGGCTCTCCAACCAAAAGAGATCACCCCTGTGCGGCCCCTCGATGGGCACTTCGAGCTGTTTACGGAGCACATCCGAGGCGGCGCAATGATCCAGGTGCGCATGGGTCAAAATGATTTTTTCGACCACAGCATTCATTGTTTCTACCGTTGATAAAATGCGTTCTATGTCACCGCCCGGGTCAACAATAGCTGCGCGCGATGTGGTTTCACACTTGATGATCGAGCAGTTCTGCTGATAAGGGGTAACAGGGACGATGGAACAGGCGATGGTCATATTGGAGTCGGCCTCGCTGGCGACATTCAAAAAAGTGTGATTATAACAGGCGCCAGAGACAATCGGTGTTCACTCAACGCTGGGATTGCAGCGCGATGCCAACAGAGTCGCAGCTCATTGAGTGTCAAGCTCATATAAACATGAGTTAGGTGTGCCTCTCGGAAACTCTAATTGCGCCAAAAAATCTGTCCGTGTTCCGGATTCGTTAAGTCACTGGGGTCAAATGTCCTTAAGCAAATCATAGCTCTCGGCCGTCCACATGCTTTGCATCGATTATCGAATGTTCGACATAGTGAGCCCCCGGATGCACACTATTTGGATTTTCTCGCCAGTTAATTGGTACCGGTATTAACAGGCTAATCGCTGGGGGGCTTCGCAGTTTCATCAACCACCGCAAGACCAGCGCTAGGATCCATGAATACCGCACGATCGAGCTGTGCCTCACTATTGGCGACGATCAGCGATACAGCCGCATCACCCGTGACATTAACCGCTGTGCGCACCATGTCCAGCAGGCGATCAACGCCAATAATCAGGGCGATGCCTTCCACGGGCAGGCCCGCCTGTTCCAATACCATCGCCAGCGTGATCAAACCGACACCCGGTACTGCCGCCGTGCCGATGGAGGCCAGTGTCGCAGTCAATATCACCGTGAGAAATGCAGTAACTGTCAAATCGACACCATACACCTGGGCAATGAACACGGTGGCAACACCCTGCATGATGGCTGTACCATCCATGTTGATCGTAGCACCCAGCGGAATCGTGAAACCGGCAACGGAGTTATCGACACCCATGCGCTTTTCAACAGTGCGCAATGTGATCGGCAAAGTGGCGCCGGAAGATGCAGTACTAAATGCGAACGCCCAAACTGAGCGCATTTTTAGCAACAGCATACGCGGTGATAAGCCGGTAAAAACGCGGACCAGAAAGCTATAGACCAACAATGCGTGAATGAGGAGTACGCCGAGCACAGTACCGAAATACACTGCCAAATCGGCGATGGCCCCAATGCCCAGACTGGCAAACAATTTCACCAACAGTGCAAACACGCCATAGGGCGCAAGCTGCATCAACACCTCGACCATCTTCATAACAACAGCTTCGAGATCGCGGAAAAAATCAGCAATGCGCCGCCCCGGTTCTCCCGCATGCGATACGGCGTAGCCAAACAACAGCGCAAAGACGATGATTTGCAGCATATTGCCTTCGGCCATGGCGCGGACAGGGTTCGAGGGAAAAATGGCGACGATCACTTCAGTGAGTGGCGGTGCGGGCTTGGGCTGGAAGCTCGCAGCTTCCGCCAGTTCAACACCAGTACCCGGCCCAACTAACACTGCAAAGAACAACGCCAAACTGATAGCCGCGGCGGTAGTCATCAGGTAGAGCAATAGCGTTTTTAGGGCAATGGGGCCCATGCGAGCACTATCACCCAGCGAACTAGAGCCACAGATCAGCGACACCAATACCAGGGGTACAACCAAGAGTTTTAATGATGCGACAAAAATGCGGCCCAAGACATCAAACACGCCTTCTATCAGATATGTCTGCACAAAAGTGTACAAGCTTTCATTCACCGCCGCGCTTTGCAGTACAGCATTGAGTAGCGAGCCGACAACGATGCCGGCTACCATGGCGATCAGAATTCGATTAGTGAGACTCATTCGGTGAGGATCATTCGGGACAGGCACCGGCGAAGTAAGCCGATACTTTGTCATCAGCACAGGCGTTGCAGGGTGAGGAATAATTTTTGGTCTTAAGCGACTCTACCGGCGTCTCAGGCTCGTAGTCACCGATGACCCCACAGGTCGGGATGTACTGCATCGTACACACCTGCGAGCGTTTTTCCGGGCAGAGCTCAGCGGGGGGTTGTGTGGTACAGCCCAACAGAAAAGCCGCACAGACAATCAAGCCTATAATTCGCATCAACCCGCCCTCGGTAAATTCAGTCTATGGCACCACACAAAGCTAAGAGCGTAACACCCCGGCGCGGTGTGTGCATCTGCTGGCGCGGCTAGCTATCAAATTCACATACTATTGCCTCAGCATTCAACACGTTGCGATTTGACCAAGACGAACTAGTCGTGCGTCCACTTACAAGGCTGCCCCTTGTATCATGCGCCGCGCGATATCAATAGATGCCAAGTAACTCTCGATCGTAATGTATTCATTGGTACCGTGAATAGAAGAAGCCTGCGAGGCATCCATCGACACACCGTGAAAGCGCAGCTGATCCTGGGCGAGATCGACATAGTGTCGGGTGTCTGTAGTCGCGATAAGTAGAGAGGGTAACACAACGATATCCGGATAAACCGCCGTTACCGCTTCTGCAATAACTCGAAAACCTTCGCCCTTGTGATCTGCAACACCGGGAACTTGGTGCCATTCATCGTGCTCTATAGCTATGCTGGGATCATCGACTACCTGGGTAATATATTCGACCACTTGCTCAGGTGTAATCCCCGGCAGCAAGCGAAAGTTCACTTTCGCCTCCGCCCGCTGTGGCACCACATTTTCTTTCACTCCGGCATTAAACATGGTCAGCGCAGTGGTGGTGCGCACGAAAGCATTGGTCAATCGCTCGGAACTCATCTGTCGCAGCACGAGCGGGCGGGTCAACCAAAGGTTGTTGAACACCAAGCGGGTGGGTTGTGACACATGTGGCGCGAGCGCTTGCAACATCGCCTCTACCGGTTCCACCAAGCGCGCGGGAAATGGGTTGGCTTCGATCTTCGCCAGCGCGCGAGAGAGACGACCGATGGTGCTATCCTTGGGTGGCTGGGAAGAATGTCCACCCTCCCCCGTGGCAACTAGTGTCAGCGTCACATAGGCCTTTTCCGCAATATTGATCAGTGCCGCGGCCTTACCCGGCAGCAGCGGGTTGTCCTGCATCACCATGCCGCCTTCATCAACCATCCACGCGAAACGCCAACCGCGCTCGCGCATGAGTTGCCCTATATTTGCAGCACCTTGCGTACCACCAATTTCTTCGTCGTGACCGAAGGCGAGCACAATCGTGCGGCGCGGCGTGAATTCCTCTTCCAGCAGTGTTTCCGCCGCTTCCAGTAAACCCATCAAGCCCTGCTTATCATCCAGTGTGCCCCGGCCATAGATACGACCCTGTGCGATAAGACCCGCGAAGGGGGGCTGATCCCATTCACGCTCGGTTCCGGGTTCAATCGGCACTACATCTGAATGCGCAGTAAAAAGCACACCGGGCAGTTCGGGTTCGCTCCCCGGCCACCGAAGCAACAAACTGTGCTTGGCAACGGTTTCCACCTCCAGCGCGCTAAAGACGCGTGGAAAGGACTTGCGCAAAAACATCTGGAACCGCTCGAACTCGCGATAGTCGATGGCTGCTTGGTCCTGATAACTTATGGTTTTATAGCGCACCGCTTCCGCCAGACGCTGCTCGGGGCCAGCGGCCTGTGCCCGCGACACGAGGCAACAAACAAGAGTGAGTAACACTAGGGCCAAGCGCGACATATTCAATCCCTCAAGTTCTCGGCGCAGAGACGCCACACGAAACCTTGCACCGTTTCTACCACAGCGTCAAACAGTTGAGCAGTTTTCTCACTAACCATCGACAAAGTTACCGGCGCTTCAGCCAGCGACCACTGCGCTACCCGCATGCGGTGATTTTGCCAGGCAGTGCTATTCTACTTATCGATCTGTTTATGCATCCGACTAACTGCGGCAGAAGCTTAACCCTGAGTGCACAATCCCGACTGTCTAGCTGCGTTGATGCGCCTACATGGTGGCGGTGTACGCAAGCTGAGCCAGCGACCCAAAAAAAGGACAATAAAACATGGTTGCCATCACCCATTATTCTTGCGCAATTGTTACCGCAATTTTACTGCTCATTGGCGGTAGCGTTACCGCTCACGCACAATCCCGGGCCACAGTGTTAGAAGAAGTCATCGTTACAGCAGAAAAACGCGAGGCCTCTCTCCAGGATGCACCGATCTCGATCAAAGCTTTTGATAATGGCGCCTTGGAACAGCTGGGAGTAGATGGTATCGACGATTTAACGGGTAAGGTGCCCAATCTATCCTTTTCACCCTTTCCAGCAGACGCCACCGCCCTGCGCGTCTTTATTCGCGGTATTGGGGTGAGCGATGTGCAAATCACACAAGATCCAGGGGTTGCCGTGTACCTCGACGGCGTCTATATCGCCCGTTCGACAGGCCTGGCTCTCGATGTCGCCGATATCGCTTCACTGGAAGTGTTGCGGGGACCCCAGGGGACATTGTTTGGACGCAATACCATCGGTGGTGCAATCAATATTAAAACGGCTCCACCAGATATGGAGCTGCTAACAATAAAACAGGAATTCACCGCCGGGAGTCGGCAGTTGTTCAGTTCGCGCACTACTGCCAACCTGCCCCTGACCGGCCGCTTTGCTGCCAAAGCCACCTACTTGAACGATAGGCAGGATGGTTACGTCAATAACATTGGCGAGGGCAAAGACTTTTACGACACTCAGGATGAGGCCTTACGTATAGCCCTTCGCTGGGAAGCGAGCGACAGCATGACGGTGGACTACGCTTATGAAAATGGACAGTCAAAATATGTGAGCCCGGTTCCACAAGCGGTGGGCGAGCCATTGGTGACGGACCCAATATTTGGCCTGGATGCTCTGGCTCCCCTGAACCCCGACACGATACAGATCAGACCTGAAGAGCGCGCCAGCAGCCTACCGAGCATCGTACGACAAGAGCCGAGCGTGAATGACATTGAAGGTCACACCCTAACGCTTGCCTGGGAGGTGGGTGACTCGGAGCTGAAGTCGATTACTTCCTACCGGGAGTTGAAGAGTGACAGTTTCATCGATCTCAGCCGCAGTGCAGGCATTTTGCCCAACGGTGAGTTTTTTCGACTGGCGTACCCCGCACTGGACATCAACATTGGAGGTACCAATGTATTTGGGATATCTGGCCCGCAAACATTGCCATCTCACCCCATCACGATCGACCAGGATCAATTCACACAAGAGTTTCAGTGGTTGGGCAGCGTAAACGAGCAGTTGGTTTACATCCTCGGCTTGTACTATTTCACCGAGTCGGCAGATGAAGCGCGGCCCCGCTCTGGTATTACCGCATTTTTCAACGCCAACCTCGCCGGTTCTGATTTTGCACGGACCGATGTGATTCGCGAGGAAATGCGCAGCATCGACAACGAAGCGCTAGCTGCGTATAGCCAATTCCGCTATACACCGGCCATTTGGGAAAACCGATTCAGCGCAACCGTGGGGTTGCGCTTTACCAGGGATAAACGCGAGGCGACAAATCGCGTAGTGCAAGATACGTTTTTGTCCAACGGCACGGGTGGTACGGCGCAATCCATTGTCGCGCGTAACTTAACGGCGGCCGCGCCGACAGGCATTATCTTAGTCGATGGCCAAGGCAAGGAGTCGTTCTCCAACGTGAGCTACGATTTTACCTTGGGCTACGAATTCAGTGAGACGGTGAATGCCTATGTCAAAGTCGCTAACGGCTACAAAGCTGGGGGATTCAATACCCGAGAAATTGTCGAAGAGCTATTTGTTCAGGGGTTCGACGAAGAAACCGTGATGAGCTATGAGGTCGGCGTTAAGAGTGAACTCCTGGAAAGGCGAGTGCGTTTAAATGCGGCGGTATTTTTTAGTGATTACGACGATATTCAACTCAATCTCGCCATTCCGCCCGGTCAATCTGTAGGGCAACTAGAACTACCCAGTGGCACTTTCGACATTACCGCAAATGTGACCGATACCAACACGATTAACGCCGGTACGGCTGAAGTGAGCGGTATCGAGATCGATCTCACCGCGGTTCCCATAGAGGGTCTGGTGCTCTCCGCCAGTTACGCCTACTTGGACACGGAGTTTACCAAGATAGATGACCCCAGACCGTTCGCCGACCCAGATGCAGAATTTCAATTTATCAGCGCGCCCACCCATACCTACAACTTGAATGCACTGTACACCTTTGCACCCTTTACCTTTGGCACGCTGTCGGCATCGATGAATTACAGCTATGTCGACGACCGCGACGCCAACTACGAGGGCAATTTTCGCGAAAATGCCGCCGTCCCCGATTTCGCGCTACTCGATGCGCGCCTGGAACTGGCCGACATTCCCGCCTGGAATACCGGGAATTTTAAAATCGCTCTCTGGGGGAAGAATCTTACGGATAAAGAATATCTATTAGATGCGGTGGCCACCATTCCCGGTTCCGATAGAACCGTTTGGTTCGGTGAACCCCGAAGCCTGGGCGTTGATTTAATGTATCAATTCGAACGCTAAGACCCGCTCTACAACACAAACTCTGCCAAACCTGCGGTTGTGCACCACTAGGACATTTGCAATACCCAACGTTAGCATCTCTACGTCACGATATGCAGAGCATTATTGGGCCAAGCGGACAAACTCTACCGCTGAGCCGGCCGCATAACACCAGGCGAATTCGATAGTTCATCGCCACCTACCTGGGTCACGCCGCACTGTCTCAAGGGGGCGAGCGTGGTCTTGTACATTTTTTTGAAGGAAATAACTGGAGGGATACATGTCTACAGGCAATAAGAAAAAAAAGGAAATTAAAATTCCTCCTGGCTACCCCACCGAGATGGGTATCGAACGGGATACCAAGCGTGCTTTTCGTCTGGGTGGCCACCAATTCGACACCATGCAAAACAATTCAGATTTTCTAAATGAAAATCCCGAGCGTGAAAGCCACCTCTATATGGCGAAAAATATCGCGCTTATACAACGCCATTTTGATCGCTGGGCTGAAACGATACCCTCCATCATAGGATTGAAAAATTGCTTCTTTCGAGGCCAGCCGGCTGGTGGTCACGACTAAACTGCAGCATGGTTCGCAGGCTTGAGGCGGATAATTCCGTTATCGCCATCGATCTCCAGCATTTGTCCGTCAGCGACAGTGTCGAAGAATTCCTGATCACTGCACTCCAGCAACGGGATACCAGGACCGTACCAGACCTCTGACAGTACGATTCCGGACACCAACAGGGAATCCGCCTGCTCCACAATCATCGCAGCGGGCCCCTGTCCCCGGCTGACCAGATCGAGAATGACCAGCCCGGTGTGGGTAGAGCCTACGGCGGATGGAAACAACAGTACCTTGCCCTTGACGTTTCTGCCGAACAATTCGTGATGGTTGTCGCGCATCTCCGCCTTGCGACCGGGTATCAGGTTGGCCGGCTTGCACATTGCACCGGTGAAATTGATCGCCTGGCTGGTCTTGAGTGCGGGACCAGTGGCATACCCACCCGTGACTCTTTTTGCCTTGAATTCACGCATATCAGTCCACCACTCCGCACACTTTCAGGACATCGTTCAGGTCGCCGTACTCAGTACCCTCAAGGTAGTAGTGAAGCTTACCGGAAGGAGTCAGCACCCGCTGTTTACCAATACCAATACGCAACGAAAGGCCCGCCAATGGACAGTGCTCGTAGATTTCCGCCCCCGATTTGAGCACCTCATCGAACAACGAGGTCTTCTCGAATTCACGCAGGGCCGCCGGCATAACGTGCAGCATGGTCTTCTTCCTGACCCGCTTGCCCACAAAGTGGCCCGCTACCTCGGTGATCTCATCGAGCGTCATCTGCGGGCAACCAATGGCGACCATGGCGGTATTTTTCTGCACACCATGGTCCGCGCGCAGTTCGTACAGGTCTGCCTGGGTGATGGTGATGGTTTCCTCCGGCTCCTGCCCGCCAAGTGCCGATTCCTCATCGGGCGCCTCCGGTGTCAGCCCCAGTACATGGAACATGGTGACCCCGCCGCTCGCCGCCATCGCCCCCCCGAGGTTCTTCAGCTCCGCCAGATCAAACGGATAGTGATCGATCAGGGGCGTCCGATCCATACACTTGTTCCCGAGCAGAAAACCCAGTGCCGGTGCATCCATGGTTTCGACATCCAGTTTTACTCGCACCCGACCCCGGCGATTTTCATCCAGTAGGTAGCCGAACTCCGGTGTCAGACCGAGGATGGCCTGGCAGATATCCGCCAACAACGCATGGCGATTGGTGCGGGCGCCTATGACTGAGTTGGCGTAGATCACAGCCGATGATTCCGCCCAGGCCAGAATGTCACCAAACTCCGGTTTGTTGTGGTACTCGTAACAGACACAGGAGTAGTTAGGCGTGACTCCAAGAGACTCCAACAGGCTTTCATGCATTTTCTGGCCACGAAAGATCACCCGATTCTGCGGGGCGTACTCGTAGCCAGGGTGTGGATTGAGCGTTGTTGGAACGCTCACCTTCAATCCAGCATCGACAATGCGCTGCAACAGCTCATAGTAGCCCTTGAAGGAGGCGATCTTGAAGCTGCCGGTGAGATGAGCGCTCTTGATCGGTACCAGTCGCGGGGCCCCGAAAGCATCGCCCATGCGCACCAGGGTCTTCATGCAATCGGCCAGTTCCGGCCCTTGGTCACCCTGCAGGATTTTCTGCTGTTCGGCGGTCAATTCCATGGTAACTACCTCTGGGGATGCAATTGTAAAGATGGCCCGGAGAGTGACTCCGGTGTGGCTGCAATGGGATACAGGGCACCATCTAACCAGCCGGAATACTGGTCAGCGTAGTGCCGACTGAGCGGATGCCCGGACTGTCCGCCAGGTATCACCGCCGACATGCGCACTACGGGCGTCATTTCAGCCACTGCGCGCACGGTGGCGCCTGAGTTCACTGAATAGGGTGAAGCATAGCGGTAACGCGCCCTCCCCACGGTCGACGGACCGCCGCCCCAGGGCTCATCCTGTCGATCAAACAGCTGGCCGAGGGCGGGTACGGCCTTGCTCAATTCGTGTTGCAGTTTCACATGCAACTGCTTGTCCAGGCGCCACTGGCCGGGTTCCGGCCCCTGTTTCTCGGCCAGCGTCGCGACCGTCGTGTTCAAGGCAGAGGCGAGAAGTTGCGGCCTTTTGTCCCGCCACCAGGGAGAGTCGGCGTCGTGCAGGACCAGGTGATCCAGTGCATGGTTCAACAGGTAGCTGCGCTTGAGCAGGCGCGGGTAAAGCTCCCCGGTAGCCTGGATGAAGACCTCCGCACTGATGTCCATATACCATTGCTGGAACACCAGTGCGGCGGCGCTATCGGGGGCGGCCACCGGCTCGTCGGCCCAGGCACTGAGTAGAACGAGTACCTCCGCGGCGGCCGGGCTCAGCGACTCGCGGTCGAGTTCGGCCAATAGCTGTGGGAGCAGCATTTGCGCCTGGCCGTCGGTCCAATCCATCTGCAGCTGCTGCATATCGCGGGGGCTGATTTTTTCCTTCCCGGACAACACTTGCTGGATTCGCGCAATTCGGTAGGGCGCTGCGTTATCCGCTGAGACCAGGGGACCGTCATCAGCGGTATTAACCCTGGCATTAGCCGCAGCGAGAAATCCGCAATCGGGATTGGTGCGCTCTGGCATCTGCGAAGCAGGCACCATGCCCTGCCAGCGGTTCGCCTCAACGCTGCCGTCCAGCGGCAGCAACCCCGCACCCGCACCCCGCTGGGGAATCACACCTCCCGTGCGGAAGCCAATAGTACCTTGAATGTCCGCATAGGTAGCGTTCAGGCTAGGGGCGGGAAACTCATCGAGAGCAGCGGTGAATTCCGTCCAGTCGCCGGCCAGGTTAAACGCCAATAGGCTGTCGAGGCTGGGATTGGAAATGTGGTGTACGGCCCACGCCAGACTGATGGCGGGCTCATCGTTGATCAGCGGCCCATTGCGCGTGTGCAAAATTGAAAGCGACTCCTGCGCTGCGCCTTTGACCGGAATGGAAACAACCTCCTCACGCGCCCGATACCACTCATCGCCATCGCGGAACATCATCGGGTCGTCACTACCCCGGGTTTCGATAAAGAGATCCTGGGTATCACCAATATTGGTAAAACCCCAGGCGATGGACTCGTTAAAGCCATTGATCACCCCGGGAAGTCCCGCCACCGACCATCCGCGCAGTTGTCGCCCGCCGTCGAAAAACAGGTGAATCTCGTAAAAGAGATTGGGCAATCCCAAATCGTCGTGGGAATCGAAGGCATAGAGCGGCACACCGGTAGTGCTCTTTGTCGCGGAGACCACCCAGCCATTGCTGCCAAAACCGAGACGCGGCATCAGTGGGTTAGTGTCCGGGTCGGTTATGGCTATACGATCAATAGCCGCGGTGAATGCCTCGTTATTTGCGGATAACTGTCGATGCTTGGGCAATACGAATGGATAGTGTCCCGATTCGCTGTCGTCGGTAAGGAAAACCTTGAAATGTTCGGCGTCCAACTTTTCCGCCAGTGCCAGGCGCAGCAGTTCATTCTGCATATTATTGGCTGACTGGAACGCCATGAGCGCACCAATGGCGAACACATCCCTGCGCTGCCACACAGGACGCTGTGCCCCCAACAGCAGGAATTCGGGCGGCAGCAGAGTGTATTCTGCAATTGCGCTATTGACCCCGGCAAGGTAACTGTCGACCAGTTCCAGGGTTGCGGGACTGGCGTTAGCTTGCAGTTTCTTTGTCAGTTGCGGCACACCCGCCCGCCACAATTCGATGTCTGTCTCCAGCAGGTCACGCCCCAGTAACTCGGACATACGCCCTGAACCGGCGCGGCGGAACAACTCCATCTGCCACAACCGGTGACTGGCGTGCAGCCAGCCTTGCGCGGCCAATGCATTGGCCAGTGTGGAGGCCTGGACATAAGGCCGTTGCCACTGGTCATAGGAAATGTTTACGGATTCACTCAATCCAGGCACCACGGCCGTACCGGAGGATTGGGGCAGGGAGGCGCGCAAAACCAGCCAGGCGCAAATCGCCACCAATGACAGTAGTACACATAACAGTACAAGTGACTTGATCAGCAGGGAGGTGCGCATAGAGCCACATCCACCTACCAGGGCAATTGATCGATATCGACGTTGCCGCCGCTGAGCACGATAGCAACGCGGCTGCCGGCAAAGCGTTCGCGATTTGCCCGCACCACCGCCAGCGGCACTGCGGCAGAGGGTTCCACCAGCAGTTTCATACGCATCCATGTCAGGCGCATCGCCGCAACGATGGCCTCGTCATCGACACACAGAATGTCATCCACCAACTCGCGAATAAGTTCGAAATTCAGGTGACCGAGAGAGGTACGCAAACCATCCGCCACCGTATCCGCTGCCAGCTGGGGCTGCCATTGCCCGGAACGAAAGCCCTGTTGTGCGTCATCGGCGCCGATCGGTTCCGCCCCGACAACCTGGACGTCTGGCCAGAGCGCATGACTGGCCACAGAACAGCCGGCCAACAGGCCTCCACCGCCAACCGGGGTGAGGAGAAACTCAGGAGGCTCAGCTAATTGTTCCGCCAACTCCAATGCCACTGTGCCCTGCCCGGCAATGATATCGGCGTGATCGAAGGGTGGAACAACGTGTGCACCGGTACGGGCGCAGACTTGTTCCAGTGTGCTTTCGCGAGCGGCTTGGGTAGGCTCACAGAATGTGATATCTGCACCGTATGCCCGCACAGCGGCAATCTTGGTGACTGGCGCGTTTTCCGGCATTACGACGTAAGCGGGAATATCGAGCCGCCTGGCGGCCAGGGCCAGCGCTGCCGCATGGTTTCCAGACGAGTGGGTGGCCACACCCGCTTGCCGCTCAGTTTCCGACAATGCCAGCACCGCATTGTACGCACCGCGCGCCTTGAACGCGCCGACTTTCTGCAGATTCTCACACTTGAAGCTAATGTCGCAGCCAGCGAGTTGGTTGATCAACTCACTGCGCATCACCGGGGTTCGATGAACATAGGGCGCTATACGCTGGGCAGCGAGGCGAATGTCATCAATGCTAGTTGTCATAAAACCTGGTTCCCTGATCGTAGTTTCACACAGTGTTCTAGCAACTGGCGGTTATTGCATCAGGCCCGCTTCAGCCCAACGATCCAACCGATATGACGTCGCATCAGGCGGTGGATAAACTTACGATCAATCTGCTCTACCGGCACCCCGAGCGACTGGTATTCCAGTGCAGTTATCGTGTCCAGCAACAGTTCGGCATCGATTTCTGGGTCCTTGCGATTGAATCGGGCACACAGCGCGACCAGCGGCTCGAGCAAGCTGGCGCGGTGTTTAGCACCCATCCGGCGCAGCTCCGGCGACAAGCGACCGTGAGAAAAGAAAATCTGCTCTACCGCTAGTCCATCGGGTTTTTCTGTAGCCTGGATAAAAATGTAATCAGTCGCGTATTTGGCCAACCTTTCGCATACCTGCTCGCGCACCGAGAGTTTACGCAGGTCTGCCGCAGAGAAACTTTCCAGATACTCGAACACTCCCGACCAGGTAGTCTCCAGTTCCGGCTGCATCGCCTCAGACATTTGTGCGAACGCTTCCCTGATCATCGCGTCAATGTCTTTAAAATAATAAGTGGTCAGGGACAACTGCACGCCGGCTTCACTGGCGACAGCACGATGGGTAACCCCACGCGACCCCTCTCGCGCCATGACTTTCAATGTCGCGGTGAGAATCTTGCGCCGGGTCTGTTCACCTTTTGCACGGCGCCGGGTCTTACCTGCTATCGCAGAGCCACCAGGTGCTGCCTGCTCGGTGTTTTTGTACGCGGGCTTATTCATCGCAACTCGCCTATATGAATTGTGGCCTGCCATTCAAATGGCTCCAGGCAATATGAGCTAGCATATAGTTTTTTGTACGTTTGTGCAATATAATGCCTGCCAGCACAATCATCAACACGCACAATCATCAGCCAAACAGAGACGGTAATTCATGACCTTGTCAATGCTCGACAATTCACTACTGCGCAACCGGGCCTACATCTACACCAACGACTTGGGTCGTGTATGGCGCGTCAGCGAGGGCATCGAGTACGGTATGGTTGGGGTCAATGAGGTGGGCATCACCTTTGAACTCATCCCCTTCCGCGGGCTAAAGGAATTAGGTCTGGGCCGGAAGGGCTCGCAATACGAAATCGACGACTATGTAGAAGTGCAATACATCTGCATGGGCGGTATCGACAAACATTGAATATCAAAGGGTAAATCACAGGAAAACACTATGTCTGCAGTTATCTACCCCACGACCAACCTCGCCGCTACCGAGCAGCTCCTGTTCGAGCGCGGTGAAGGCATTTACGTCTACGACCAGAACGGCAAGCAGTACTTGGAAGGCCTCGCCGGTCTGTGGTGCACTGGCCTGGGCTACGGCAATCGTGAGTTGATCGACACCATCAGCGAGCAATTGGGAAAACTGTCCTACTCCCACAGCTTTGGCGGCAAGACCCACCAGCCGGTGATCGACCTGGCCGACAAACTCGCAGCCATGGTACCCGTGGACAACGCCATGGTGTTCTTCGGTAACTCCGGCTCGGACGCCAACGACAGCCATATCAAGCTGCTGCGCTACTACTTTAATGCCATTGGCAAACCGCAGAAGCGCAAAATCATCACCCGCGAACGGGCCTATCACGGCGTCACTGTGGCCGCCGGCTCCCTGACCAGCCTGCCGGCCAACCTGGCACATTTCGATGCCCCCTTGGACGCCTTGGGCATCCTGCGCACCGACCACCCCCACTACTACCGCGGCGGCCAATCCGGCGAAAGCGAGGCGGATTTCGTAGCGCGCATTACTGCCAACCTGGAGGAGCTGATTGTACGCGAGGGCCCAGATACGATCGCCGCATTTATCGCCGAACCGATTCCCGGCGCCAGCGGCGTCATCGTGCCACCTGCGGGCTACTATGAAAGCATTCAGCCGGTGCTGGACAAGTACGACATCCTGTTCTGGGCGGACGAGGTGATTACCGGCTTTGGCCGCACCGGCAATGTATTCGGCTGCGAAACAAGCAACATCCAGCAGCCGGCGATGATGACCTTTGCCAAGCAGCTCTCTTCAGCCTACTACCCCATCAGTGCGTCCGTCATCCGCGGCGACTTGTATGAGCCGATGGTGGCACCCAGCACCGAGGTGGGCATCTTCGGCCACGGCTTCACCTACTCCGGCCACCCGGTGGCCTGTGCCGCGGCACTCAAAACCCTTGAAATCTATGAACGCGACGGCCTGTATGACCACGCCGCCGAAATGGGCGAGTGCATGCTGTCACGCCTGGCGGAGTTGAACGATATTGAGGCTGTGGGCGAAGTGCGCGGAGCGGGCCTGATCGCCGCTGTGGAACTGGTGGAAGACCGGGACAGCCGGGCACCGGCCATCGAACTCGCAAAAAAGGCCACCCTGGCCTGCCAGGAAAACGGCTTGATCGTACGCAACGTGGCGGGCAATGCCCTCGCCCTCTGCCCTCCCCTGATCATCAGCAAAGCGCAGGTGGATGAACTGGTGGACAAACTGCGCCGCTCTATCGAACAGGTGGCTTAGTAACGAATCAGGCGCCAGGCCTGGAACAGCAGCAGCGCGTTAGCGCATGCTATCGCGCTGATAATCCACACCGGGCCGTGAGCGCCGATGATGGGCGAAACTAGAAATGGCCCCAGGCCACCGCCGACAATCGTAGTGCAGCCATTGTACACCCCCATTGCCGGAGCCACCTTGTCCAGCGGCACGATGCGCTGGATCATGGCGAACTCACAAGCGTTAAAGGCAGAGATCATAAATACGCCGGCCGAGAAGCAGGTGAGCACAACAGCGAGATTCTGGGCCTGCAGGCCCAAGTAAATCATGAGCCCGGCCCCCGCAAAGCCGGCGCCCCCCAGCAGTGCGCGAATGTTACAGCGGTCACCCAGCGACGACCACAGGCCGATGCCCAGCAACGAAAAGGTGTAAGGGATGGCGACCAACCAGGCGATCTCGTCGAAGGGCACACCGCGGGTATTGGTGAAATAGGTGGGCAACCAACTGGATATCCCCAGGGATACCACGTTATTCGTGATACCAATCAGCGCCAGCAGCAAGAATCGCGGCATCCGCAGCAGCTCACCCAGAGACAGATTGCCCTCGTAATCCCGCGCCTCTGCATCCTGCCCTGCTTTGATATGCGCATGTTCCCGCGCACTCAAACCGGGACTAGTCTCGGGCCCGTCGTGCACAAAACGCAGTACCAGTGGCAAACTGACCAATGCACCAATCAAGGCCAGCAGGATGAAACCTGCCCGCCAGCCTATAGCACCCATCAGGGGCACCAGCAACAGGGGTGAGAGGATTACCGCCAGGAATAACCCCGATACGAATATGCTATTGGCCCGGGCTCGCTCCTCCTTCGGGAACCAGGTCTTTACCAGCTGGCTCACCATGGGAACGTGCACACCCTCTGACAGGCCAAGCAGCACCCGAGTTGCCATCAGGATCATCAGCCACTGGCTGACCCAGGCGCCAAGTGCTGTAAACAGCGACCACAGGCAGATGATTACCACGAGCGAACGGCGCGGGCCGAAGCGCGCCGCCAGGGGCGTCAGGAAAATATTGGCCAGGCCATAACCCGCGTAGAACAGGCCCATGAGCAGCGAACCGTACTCGCGGGTCTGCTCGTCACTCCAACCGTACTCCAGTGCCATCAGCGGCACGGCAAAGCTGATATTCAGGCGGTCCAGGTAGCCGACGAAGAACGTGACTCCCAGTACCAGCACCAGCTGCCAGCGGCGCTCACTGAAGCGCGGCCTCAGCACGATCAGTGTACGTCGGGGTTGTAGAGCCGCTGAACGAACTCACCCAGCAGCATTTCGCGGGAGTCTGCGGGTAACTGGTTGAGCATCACATTAATTTCATCCATTTTCTCCGGCAGCTCACTGCCATCGCCGCCCAGAATACCGCCGAGGTGGTCCATCACTTCCGGCCCGGAGTTGACGATGAAGTCACGCAGTTCCTCCGGCAACTCAAACGGCTCGACGCCTCGCTGGGCTTCACGGACCGCCGGCACTACCTCCTTGAGATCGCGCACGAACTCATCGATCTGGTGAGCGTTGTGATAACCCACCGACAGATGTATATTCTCGCTGCTGTTGGCGAAACCGAACTGGGGTTGGATAAACCAGCCGCGCTCCTTCATCTCCTCCGCTACCGGGAAAATATTGAAATCGGTAGCGCGCATGGCCAGCATGTTGATCTGTGCCTTACCCATCATCTCCAGGCCCTCGATTTCCTCGACCGCCTGGACAATCTTGGCCGAGGCCTCCTGCGAGGTGTTCACCAGCTTCAGGTAACCCTCGCGGCCGATGAAATTGAGAATCGCCCAGCAGGCGGCGATAGGGCCACCACCCTTGGTGGAGGTCACACCGGGGTTGATCACCGCGTAGCCTGTCCAGTTGGCGTAGGAGAAGATCTGGTGGCGACGGAAGCCGCGATCCTTGTACAGGATGCAAGAAGCGCCCTTGGCCGCGTAGCCCCACTTGTGGAAATCCATCGACAGCTGGGTCACACCCGGCACGGACATATCGAAATCGGGAATGTCGTAGCCCAGTTCCTTGGCGAAGGGCAGGTACATGCCACCCACACAGCAGTCCACGTGGAAGCGCAGCTCGTGCTGCAGCGCGATCTGGCCCAGTTCGACAATCGGATCGATTGCGCCGTGGGCATAAGACGGCGCCGAACCCACCATCAGGATGGTATTGGAAGTGATCGCGGTTTCCATGGCCTTTGGAATGGCACAGAAGTCGTCATCCACCTCCACTACCACCGCCTTCAGGTCGAAATAGGCACAGGCCTTGTGGAACGCCGGGTGCGCAGTGGTGGCCATCAGAATCTCGGGTTCGGTGATATCCGGACGCACTTCCCGGTAGTAATCACGGGTGGTCTTCAGCGACAGCAGGATGGACTCAGTACCGCCAGAGGTGAAGGTACCCGTGGCATCATCGCCGCCATTGACCAGGTCAACGGCCATGCCGATAACCTCTTTCTCCAACTCCATGCAGCTGGGGAAGGAAGTGGGATCGAGGCCGTTCTCCATCAGGTACATGGAGAACGCATCCTTGAGCAGCTGCTCTGCCTCCTCACCGGCATCGTAGATGTAGGCAAAGACCCGACCGTCCTCCCAGGGTACATCGTGCTCTTTGCGGGCCTGAAGGCTGGAGAGAATATCGTCGCGGGACTTGCCCTGCTGGGGGAATTTCATGGTGTTACCTCGGAATATTGGAATACGGCCCGGGAAACCGGGCCGCGAACATCAGGCTCGCATCAGAACCTGATATCCAAGCGAACGCCGGCCCAACGGGGCTTGCCCACGGCGCGCTGAGCGCCGGTGTAGTAGGCTTCCTGGTTATCGGTGGACGAGGAATACTCCTCGTCAGCCAGGTTTTCGACGAAGGCTTGCACACCCCAGGACTCGTTTTCCCAACCGATGCGCACATTCCACAGTTCATAAGAATCGATCAGGTGGCGTTCGGTATTCTCAACACCGGAAGTCGAGTACTGGTCGTCGATATAACTGTAATCGACCCGTGCGTAACCGTCTCCGCTCCAAAGGTCGGCGTTGTACTCCAAGGCAACGTTAACGGTGTTCTCCGGCGCCAGAGGAATGGTGTTGCCGGAAGCGTCGAACAACTTGCCGTTGGTATCGATGGCGTTTTCGAAATCATCGAACTCGGCCTCGAGGTAACCATAACCCACGTCCAGGGTCAGGTGCTCAGTGAGCAGGGCCTTGATCTCGATCTCGATTCCCTGGGTATGGGCTTTCTCGGCGTTCACAACCACCTGGCGCTGGGAAAATACATCCTGGCCGCGTACCTGCAGGTCCTCCCAGTCAAAGTAGAACACCGCCGCATTGAACTGCATGCGGCTGTCCCACAGGGTGGACTTGAAGCCCAGTTCGTAGTTCCAGCCGGTCTCCTCGTCGAAGGTGAGGTCCACCAGGTCCTGGTTGGGGTTGAAACCGCCCACCTTGTAGCCCTTGCTCACTGTGCCGTAGACGGTGATGTCATCGCTGGGCAGCCAGTTCAGGTTCACCCGGGGGCTGATATCATCAAAAGTCTCGCCGTCTTTGATATCGGCCTCGGGAATGGTGACCGCCGGGCGGGTAAGTTCGAAATAGTCGACGTCGTCGTAGGTGTAGCGCAGTCCCAGGCCCAGGTTCCACTCGTCGGAGATGTACCAGGTCATGTCGCCGAATACGGCGTAGCTGGTGGTTTTAGAGCCGCGGTCCACGTCCTCGAAGTTGCCCAGGCTGACGCCGCTGGGGCCATTGGCGATGATATCGCCGATATCGCCCGGCAGCCCGAACGCGAAGATGCCGAGGATATCCCACAGTGCCAGGTAGTCGTCCGTTGCCAGGTGTGTCGTGACATCAGTTTCCGATGTCTCGTCGTCGGAGTAGATGAACCCCACCATCCAGGCCAGGGTCTCGCTACCCGAGGAAGCCAGGCGGAACTCCTGACTGAAGGCCTCAAGTTCACTTTCCCTGCTGACGTAGAAAGCCCGAATCGGAGAGGCGTCGCCTTCGCCGTCCTGCACATAGTCGTTATCGATGTAGCCGGTAACCGAGGTGAGGGTCATATCACCAAAATCGTATGTGATGTTGGCGCTGAACATGGCAGTTTCGTTATCCGATTCCCGCGGCATATCAGTGGAGGCATCGGTGTAGTTATCCGGGAAGAAATCAACTTCCTCCAGCGGCCAGATCGGCAGGTCGAAAGTGGGGAACAGGAAGCCGCCCTCCTCCACCGCCAGGGTCAGGGTTTCACTCAGGATGCCGGTAGGTACCAGGGCGGGATAGTCCTGCTCCTGCTGGAAATACGATACCGCAAAGTCAGCCGTCAAATCGCTGTTGGGCTCCCAACGCAAGGCAACGCGGGCGCCCTTGTTTTCCTCAGCGTTACTCGCATTTGAGGGGCCTTTATTGTCGATAAAGCCGTCGTACTCGTCGTAGTAAACGGCACCGCGAATGGCGGTAGTTTCACCCACCGGGGTGTTACCTGTGGCGCGTACCTTGTAGTAGCCATCTTCCCCGGCTTCCAGGGTCAGCTTGCCAAAACTGTCCACCAGGTCGGGCTTCTGGGTGGTGATATTGATGGCGCCGCCCATGGTGTTGCGGCCAAAGAAGGTGCCCTGGGGACCCCGCAGGACCTCGATTCGCTCGATATCCAGCAGTGAGGTATCGGCGGTACGGGAGGCACCGGTGGTGATAACGTTGGGAACCACGCTGACCTCGTCCACGTACATGCCCACGGAGCTGGCCTGGCCGCCGATATTGGTGACACCGCGAATACCAAACTTAGTCTCGGCGTTATTGCCACGCTGCTGGAAGCCGACATTCGGTGTCTTTATCGCGTAATCGGCGAAATCCGTAATGCCAGCGCGATCAATCACGTCCGCAGTAAACGCGGTGACGCTGACAGGTACATCCTGCAGCGATTGCTCGCGCTTCTGAGCGGTCACTATCACTTCTTCCAGCACCAGACCACTGTCCGTCTGCTGGGCAGTGGCAGAAAAGGTTGTCGCCGCTATCGCGATAGCGAGGGTTGATCTGGCAAAGGTTTTCACCGTGTTCGGTTTCATAGTCTTGGACCCCGTCCTGTGTTGTTAGCAGTATCGATAATGCACCTGTCGGCCACATTTTGCACATTTGTACAATTTATGCAACTATATTGCACGCATGTACAATCAGGAAAAGTGCCCGCGTCTCTCAAATGAACCAAGGCCAAGCTTTCACATCGGGTGTAGATTGATCTCCAGCGTCATCCCAAGCACTGCCGCCACCCTGCTCGCAGTTTGAAGGGTTATGCTCTCCTTGTCTGGATCGAGCAATCTATCAAGCCGTGAACGGCTGGTTTTCAGGCGTTTTGCCATTTCGGATGTGGAGATGTTCTGGTCTGTCACGGCAGCTTCAAGTTTGGCAGAGAGCACTTTCTTGATCGCGGCGTTCTGGACAACTGCGTAGATACCATCTTCCTTAATTTTAAATTCATGCGGCGCAGGGCAAGGACACGGCAATAGATTACTAATCAGGCCGAGCTAGGAACGACATTGTCAGAGATTCAAATTCATGTTTCTTTTCGATCATTGCCCAGTGGCCGCAACGGGGAAATATGTGCAATTCGGCATCTGGGATAATACGCATAGGAATCAGACCAATATCCATGGGACTAACTCTGTCATCCCGGCCCCAGACAATCAGGGTAGGGGCTTGAATGTTGGCCAGATGCTCGATGGTGGTGACTGCCCCCATGCCTTCGCGAAACCCGGCAATGCCTGTGATCGCTTCACGGGAGTACAGACGCCTCGTGCTTGCAAAGGTCACCGGCTCAATTGCTTGCTCGAAACGAGTATCGATGAGCTCATCGGTCACCAGTGACTGGTCATATACCATGGAGCGCAACCACTGTTCCACACGTTCACGCGTGGGGTCTTCAACAAATTCAGTCAGCAGGTTGAGGCCTTCACCCGGAAAAGCGCTAAAGAGATTTAGACCGATACCGCCGATGGTGATGAACCGGGAGACACGTCCGGGCATTCTCGCAGCGATGTGCGAGCCAACGATACCGCCCAGGGAATTGCCGATAATGTGCGCACGCTCAATACCGAGGGCGTCCATGAGTTCTACGATAGCATCTATGCAGGTCTCTACTGGAAGACCTTCGCGCGCTTCACTCTTACCATAGCCGGGAAAGTCAGGAAGAATGCAATGGAACTCCCTGGCGAATACCGGCAGGTTGTTCTGGTAATTCGCCCAAGCAGTAACACCAGGGCCGGAACCGTGTAACAGCAAAAGCGCAGGCCCTTCGCCCGCCTCGTGATAGTGTATCCTCCCATTGACAGTATCTAGAACTTTGCCAGTGGTCGAAAAGTTGTATGCGCTCAATTTTATTCAGCCTATGTATGAGGTAAAACACTTCGTCATTGATCTTCTGCAGCAGATCCAGGTATTGAGAATGAGTTTCCAGACATGGCAACTAGAGTAACAGCAGATACACAGCGCTCACGACGGTCATCAGCGTTGCGCCCCCATAAAACAGCAACAACATTAGCCAATTCGGCCCATAGATATGTAAATCGTGCAGCCCGTGATACAGCCGATGCGCAGCATGGTAGGCAGGCAGCGCAATACAGGCCAGCATCAGACCGGCACCCCACCAACTGCGAGCAAAGCCGAGCACGCGTTCATAGGACAGTGCCGATACATCGGCCAGGCCTAGCGGCACCAGCAGCCCCGTGGTGAGTACTAACGCGATGCCGAGAAAGGCAACCAGCATACCGCCGGCGCCGAACAGGCTCCATGCCACCGGCTCGTGCGAGCGCGGGTACGGCTTGTTGCTGTATTTGCGCGGACTGTTCACACTGCACTCATCACACTACACGATCCGTCACAAACACAGCCCAAAGCGCGAGGACTGTAACGACGGCGAGAGCTACCCACTGCGCCATTAACATCCAGGTTTCGGGCAGGCGCCACTTGCCAATGCGCAGCACCATGATTTTGGGCGCAAGGCGAAACCAGGTGGCCGTATGATACACCACCGCGAGCAACACGCAGGCATGAAACGCTATCCACACCGGATGATTGAGCCGCGTGAGCCACGCGTTCCAGGCAGCCTCACCCGCGCTGAATTTCACCAGTGTATACAACAACACCAATGCGTACAGCAGCACCCACACAGCGGTGGCCTCACGCAACATATAGCGCAAAAAAAACGGTGTGCGCAGCCACCATCCAGACGATTGCGGCTGTTGATAGGGTTGACGATAGGGACGGCGAGGCATCTCACCGCTAACAGATGGCTCACGCATTGCGCTCTCTCCGCTTGCCCTGCTTGCCCGATTCACTCCGCCTGCCCAGGGACACCAGTTTGAGCATGTAATCGGTGGTGCTGGCCACCTTGCCCTGATTGATGGCCGCCGCCGGGTCCACGTGCTTCGGGCACACTTCGGAACAATAACCCACGAAGGTGCAGCTCCACACTCCCTCTTCGGCATTCAGATAGCGTATGCGAGACTGGCGGCCCTCATCTCTGGAATCTTCGTTGTAGCGAAAGGCCAGCGCCAGCGCGGCGGGGCCGAGAAACTCCGGGTTACGGCCAAACTGCGGGCAGGCGGCATAACACAGGCCACAGTTAATGCATTGGGAAAACTGCTGATAGAGCGACAACTGTGCGGGGGTTTGGGCAAAGGCTTCTGTTACAGGCTCCCGCGTGTCCAACTCTAGGGCATTGTCGCGCATAATATAGGGCTCAACCGTCTCAAGTTTTTTCACAAAGCCGCTGATATCGCTGACGAGATCCCGCTCGATAGGAAAGTTATCCAAGGCCGCGACGCGCAGCGCTTCGTAATCGCGCAGAAAAGATTTGCAGCCGAGGGCGGGTACACCGTTGATCATGAAACCGCAGCTTCCGCAGATCGCCATGCGGCAGGACCAACGAAAACTCAGGCTGGGATCGAGTTCATCCTTTATATACTGCAGCGCCTCAAGTACCGTGGTGTCGTCGTTGGCCGGCACTTCAAAGCGCTGCCACCAGGGCGCGTCATCTTGCTCCGGGCGATAGCGTTGCACCTCAATGACATTAAGATTTTTGTGCACTCCCGATGCCGTCACTTGTCCGCCTCCAGTATTGCGCCGGCCTGGCCGTACGCCCGCTCGGCCGGCTGCGATGTCGTGATGACTACATCCTGGTAGGCAATGCGCGGCGCGGCGCCAGCTTGTCGAAACGCGAGGGTGTGTTTGAGGTAGTTTTCATCGTCGCGCTGGGTCCAGCCCAGTTCCGCGTTATCCAGGCGCTGATGCGAGCCGCGACTTTCCTTGCGTGCAATCGCAGAGTGCGCCATCGCCTCGCCGATGTCGAGCAGGAATCCCAGCTCGATCATCGCCAGCCACTCGGTGTTGAACGCGTGGCTGGTGTCCTGCAGGCCGATGTCTTGATAGCGCACCCGCAGCTCTGCAATCTCCTCACAGGTTTGCGCCATATCCGCCTCCTGCCGATAGATGCCGATACCGCGCTCCATGCTGCGGGCCAGCGCGTTGCGCACCGCGGCGAGACTCTCATCGCCGCGCTGCGCTTTCAATCCCAGCCAGTGTTGCTCTCGCTCGGTCGCATATTCCACCAGCGCCGCCGTCTGACCTGCGTTCGCTGCTGCAGTGGCGAAATTCGCGGCCTGCTCCCCGGCTACTTTGCCTAACACACACAGCTCGGCCAGCGAGTTTGAACCCAGACGGTTGGCGCCGTGCAAACCGGAGCTGGCGCACTCACCCACCGCAAACAGGCCAGGCAGCGAGGTGGCAGTCTCGCGGTCGGTTTGTATGCCGCCCATCGTGTAGTGCACGGTGGGCCGCACCGGCACGCTCTGGTGCACCGGATCGATACCCAGGTACGCGCTCGCCAATTCCCGAATAAACGGCAGGCGCTCATTAATTTTTGCCTCGCCCAAGTGCCGCAGGTCGAGATTGACGGCGGTGCCACGCGGCGTGCCGATCACCCTGCCCTTTTGCTCCTCGTGCCAAAACGCCTGGCTGAGCCGGTCGCGCGGCCCGAGCTCCATGGTTTTGTTGCGCGGTTCGCCCAGCGGAGTTTCCGGGCCAAGCGCATAGTCCTGAAGGTAACGATAGCCATCGGCATTAGTGAGAATGCCACCCTCCCCGCGACAGCCCTCGGTCATCAGAATGCCCGAGCCCGGCAGACCCGTGGGGTGATACTGCACAAACTCCATGTCGCGCAGGGGTACACCGGCGCGCCAGGCGAGCGACATGCCATCGCCGGTGACAATGCCGCCGTTAGTATTGAAGCGATACACGCGCCCCGCCCCGCCGGTGGCAATGATGACAGCGCGCGCAGCGAAATGCCGAAAAACGCCCTCAGCAATATCAATCGCGAGCGCGCCGCTAGCCCGGGGAACGGTCGCGCTGTCATCCACCAGCAGATCGGTCACAAAGTATTCGTCGAAACGATTAATCTGCGGGTACTTGATGGAGGTCTGAAAGAGGGTGTGGAGCATGTGAAACCCGGTCTTGTCGGCCGCAAACCAGGTGCGCTCGGTTTTCATGCCCCCAAAGGCCCGCACATTAATACTGCCATCGTCCTTGCGACTCCAGGGGCAGCCCCAGTGTTCCAGGCGCAGCATCTCTTCGGGGCAATGCGCGACAAAATACTCCACCACATCTTGATCTGCGAGCCAGTCGCTGCCTGCTACCGTGTCGTGAAAGTGATCGGCAAAAGAGTCATGGGATTGGATGACCCCGGCCGCACCGCCCTCGGCCGCCACCGTGTGGCTGCGCATGGGGTACACCTTCGACAACAGCGCGATATCCAGATCGGGGTTTGCCTCGGCCACTGCTATGGCTGCACGCAACCCGCCTCCCCCGGCGCCAATAATTGCCACATCGGCTTCTATCGTTTGCATGAGACGATTATTCGCAATTCAATATTCACAAGTCTACATTATGCAGCGCGCCGCAGGCATTACCATGACCTGGAACAACCGACCTGAAACAACGGGATGGGACACCGCCCGAAACAAACAAAGGCCTCCTGTAGTGTTGTGTCCCGGGGCACTGACTATGAGTTAGGCTATCGAGATGATTAAGCTGGATCAGTTCCCATAGCGCAAGCCATCACGGCATCATCTGCATTTCCTTCGCTGCTTCCCTCCGGTGTTTCCTCCCTTTAGACGCTCTAGAAAAGAATATGCCAATAGCGAAACCGAGTATGTGACGCTGACTGACGGTGGTGTCAAGGCCGACCGGGTAGGACCTTGCTTCCCCTCTTTATGCAGCGACTTTTCGGCGCTCGCCATGTGGCAAATAACATTTAATTGGATAGGAGAAATTTCATGTCGAATCCAAACGGACCCAAATATCGCGCTTTCATTTGCAAGGAAGGAAAGGAAGGAAAAAATTTCTACACCGAGGTAGGTGTGGCCTGGGCCTTCAAAGAAAAAGATGGCCTTTTTCAATCGAGCTTGACGCTCTACCAGTGGACGGAAAACTGGTTCTCTTCCCGCCGAAAGCGAAAGAAGAATCACAGCGATTCACTCACCATTAAACGAGACTTCGACCTCGTTGCTTCGAATACTTTTTTCTAGTTTTTCCCTCGTTCGAACAAATCGACCAGCTCAATGATTTTTTTTCGTTGCTCGTCTATTGTTCCCGTTTGTAGAGCTGCGTCTACACACTTGCGTGCATGTCCCTTTAAGAGCTCGGATTCGACCTTTGTTAGCGCTGCCTTCGTGGCCTGCACCTGGTGCAATATGTCTATACAGTAGCGGTCAGCTTCAAGCATGCCTTTTAGGCCCCTTACCTGCCCTTCTATGCGATTGAGGCGCTTAACTAGGCGCTCTTGGTCATTTGATTCTTTCATTTAAGTAGTTTCTCTGCTGCTGTAATTTCATTGAGATTGACAGGTACCCCCCAGGGGTATATAGTATACCATGTGATGATGATACAAAACGGCATAACAAAGGTATTTGTATTGCTGTTCGCACTCAGCGGGCTGACGTGCCCCTGTTCTGCGTCTTTGTCCTCCGCCGACGATAGTGGAGCTCATCAACATCACCATATGGAGCAGCAATCTACTGCTCCTGTTGGGTCTGCGAATTGCGACCATACTGATTGTTCGGGCTGCGAGTCTCAACTCGGCCCAGTTGGCGATACCAAAAACCTCTCCCCTTTAAAGACTGACCTGGACGCTGAAGACCTCAGCGCCTTACCATTTCCAGACACACTTGTTCCTTCCTCACTCGTCTCCTTGGCCACCACTGGGCCACCGACGACCCGGCACTGGAGTCTTCCCGATTCGCCAGTGCAACTCCACGACCTACTACTCGAATAGACCAACAAGCTGAGCTTTTTCGCGCGGCCTAATCGTCCGTGCATGGTATCTATGTTTTTAGACCGCCAAAGAGGGTTCTTCACTCCTTGGCTCCTGGTTGGACTAGTAGAAATTAGGACTCTCTCTATGACATTTCCTAGACGAACTTCTTTGTTTGCTACCTCATACGCTGACAGTAGTGTGATAGCGCTGCTCTACGTCGCTATAACGATGCTTTTGTTGCCGGGCTGTTCGGGAGTTTCTGGGCCTTCTAACGAATCTCATGAAGTAGAGCGCCAGCTTCCCTATCCCGTAGCTGCGCCAGCTAACGTTGAACTGCGTAGCAGAGGAATCGTGGAACAAGCCGGGTCTGGACAGGTCTTGGTTGGAGATACGCTTCCAGAACTTGTTGCGTATGCGCTTCAAAATAGCCCTGCTATCGAACATGCTGTAGCACGCTATAAGGCGCAACACGAGAAAATTCCCCAGGCCAATGCGCTGCCGGACCCGCGACTAAATTTTCGGTACTTCATTGAGGAAGTCGAAACCAGAGTAGGGCCACAAGATTATGCGCTTGGTCTATCTCAGCCCTTACCTTGGTTTGGAAAGTTAAACACACAGGGAAAGGCTGCTGAGACGGCAGCACGCGCTGCTCAAGCTCGTGTCGGTGTCGCTCAAAACGATGTGATAGCCAGCGTTGCCAAATCTTGGTACGAACTTTTCTACTATGGCAGGTCTCTTAAGATCATTCGAGGTAACAGAGACCTCGTGCTCTACTTGGAGCGCGTTGCACGGTCACGGTATAGCACTGGAACTACCGGTCATCCTGACGTCATACGCGCACAAGTCGAGCTTGGAAAAATCGAAAACGAACTAGCGAGCCTAGAAGACAGAAAGGCTCCACTTCTGGCAAAACTGAACGGCTCGCTCAATCTTCCAAGTTATACACCGCTTGAGATACCGACTGAAGTGCCTTTTCATCCGATAAAAGCTTCAGATGAAGACATCTTGGAGCAGGTCATCAGTACCAACCCCAACCTGCAAGCCCTGAACCTGGATATAGAATTTGCCCGTGAAAGAAAGAACCGCGCATCTAAGGACTTCTTCCCCGACTTTTCAGTAGGTATTGACTACATTGCCACGGACGAAGCCAGAATGCCGGGTGTCTCTGGAAGTGGCAACGACCCCGTTTCCGCATCGATTAGCATGACCATCCCTCTTCAACGAGAAAAGTATCGGGCAGGCGTCAGGGAAGCTGAAGCCAATGTCGCTAGCTTCGTTGCAAAGCGCGACAACTTATTGAACACACTCCATGCCGATACGGTGAACGCGCTGTTCAGGCTTCGAGACGCTGAACGCCAAATCGGACTCTATCAGGACACACTAATTCCCAAAGCAAAGGAGTCTCTAGCGGCGACGCAGCGCTCCTACAGTGCGGGTGGGGCCAGTTTCATCGACCTCATTGATGCGCAACGAATGCTTCTTACCTTCGAGCTCTCAGAAACCCGGGCACTCACCGATTACAACCAGTCGAAAACGGAACTTGAAAAACTCATTGGCGCTCCACTAGCGACCAATACAACAATGGAGGAGCCATCTCATGATAAGTAGTCAACGCTTTAAGCAGGAGCTCCTAAGTCGAAAGGGACTCGGGGCAGTCATTCTCATTGGACTCGGTATTAGCTTCGTTGTCTTTGGGCAATCTAATGAAGAGATGGAACTTCAAGAGCAGGTAAGCCCTGAGCACGAAATGCGCACAAGCCAGCACAGCCATGCAGGGCACAAGATGAATTCGATGTCTGACCCTCACGCGCAACACAACTTGGGAAGTGGCACCAGCATGGAAGATGCGGAGGTATGGAGCTGCTCAATGCATCCCCATATTCAGCGCTCAGGGCCGGGCAAGTGTCCTATCTGTGGCATGGACTTGATAAAGGTCCCGACTGAAGACAGTTCAATGGATGCCGGGGCCCGAAAAATTGTCATTTCAGATGCCCAGCGGGCGCTTATGAAGATTGAAACCATGCCAGTCGTTAGGAAGTTTCCCGCTGCAGAGCTAAACCTTGTGGGAAAAGTTACCTACGACGAAACACGCTTGGCATACATAACCGCTTGGGTTCCCGGACGAATTGATGACTTGCTCGTGGACTACACCGGGGTATCCGTTAACAAAGGCGACCATATGGTGAAACTTTATAGCCCAGAGCTGATTTCTGCCCAAGAAGAGCTCCTTCAAGCTCGTCGTGGTCTAGGCGACCTTTCTAAAAGTGGTCTTACTTCCCTTAGAGATTCCGCTCGCGGGACGCTTAAATCCGCGCGTGACAAGCTAAGACTATGGGGCCTTACTAACGAACAAATTTCGGAAATTGAAAAAAACGGCAAGCCCTCTGAGCAAGTAACCATATATTCACCCTCGACAGGTGTCGTTATACATCGAAATGCTCAGGAAGGAATGTATGTAAAAACAGGTACTAGAATCTTTACGATAGCTGACCTGAGCGCCGTTTGGATTCAACTTGATGCTTATGAATCTGATTTGCAGTGGCTGCGCTACGGTCAGGACGTCAAGTTCACAACAGAGGCATATCCAGGACAAACCTTTCACGGCCTCGTCTCGTTTATTGACCCAGTGTTGAATCCCAAAACACGCACTGTGAAAGTGCGAGTGAATGTAGATAACGCTGATGGCCGCCTAAAACCAGAAATGTTTATTAGAGCGAATGTCTACGCCCAGTTCGCGTCTGGCGGTCACGTCATGGACGAGCAACTTGCTGGTAAATGGATTTGCCCAATGCACCCTGAAATCGTCAAAGACACCTCAGGCCAGTGTGACGTGTGCGATATGGACCTAGTTAAAGCAGAGACGCTTGGCTACTCAAGCGCTGTACAAGTAGAGGCTCCACTGGTAATTCCGGCCACTGCGCCGCTTCTAACCGGTAAACGGGCGGTTGTCTACGTTGAGGAACCTGGACATGACAAACCCACCTACGTGGGTCGGGTTGTCGAGCTTGGGGCTCGTGCTGGAAGCGAATTCATTGTTGAAAGTGGACTCTCTGAAGGAGAGCGAGTGGTTGTATCAGGCAATTTCAAAATTGATAGCGCTCTTCAGATACAAGCGAAACCCAGCATGATGAATCCGCAGGGCGGAGCGAATGCTGGCGCTCACGACCACGGGAGTATGTAGTAACCATGAAGAACCCATCCTCCCTGCTAGACCACGCGCTTCGCTTTTGCCTGGAAAGAAAGCTCATTGTTGCACTGCTAATGTTTGGCATCATAGGCTGGGGACTCAGTGTTGCTCCGTTTTCCTGGGACTTGAAAGCATTGCCTCGGTCCCCTGTGCCCGTTGATGCAATCCCAGATATCGGCGAGAACCAACAAATCGTGTTCACCGAGTGGACGGGCCGCTCACCTCAGGATGTCGAAGACCAAATCACCTATCCCCTCACCGTTGCTCTTTTGGGTGTACCGGGTGTAAAGACCGTCCGAAGCTATTCCTTCTTCGGCTTTTCTACCATTTACATCATCTTCGAAGAAGGTGTCGAGTTTTATTGGTCGAGAAGTAGGGTACTAGAGAAGCTAAACAGCCTGCCACAAGGCACTGTCCCTGCGGAAGTCCAACCCGCTCTTGGCCCTGATGCCACCGCGCTAGGTCAGGTTTACTGGTATACGCTCGAAGGACGAGACCCTTTGGGTAAACCGACTGGCGGTTGGGGTCTCGAAGAGCTTCGCTCTGCGCAAGATTGGTATGTGCGTTATTCCCTTCTCTCAGCAGAGGGTGTTAGCGAAGTGGGCTCGATTGGTGGCTACGTCGAGGAGTATCAAATCGATGTAGACCCAGATGCGATGCGAGCTCATGGCGTTACGCTTGACCAAGTCTTCAACGCCACGCGTATGTCGAACCTAGATGTAGGTGCCAGAACGATTGAGGTCAACGGGGCGGAATACGTAATACGCGGATTGGGGTTTATTGAAAACATTACTGACATTGAATCTATTGTCGTTGGTGTTCAAGACAATGTGCCTATTCGTATCAAAGATGTGGGCAATGTCGCGAAAGGTCCAGCACTAAGGCGTGGAGCACTCGATAAAGGCGGCGCTGAGGCTGTGGGTGGCGTTGTAGTTGTTAGATATGGCTTCAACCCACTGCAAGCCATTGCGAATACCAAAGCAAAAATTGCAGAAATCGCTCCCGGATTACCATCCAAGGCCATCGTGGACTATGAGCGAACTAGTCTCTCTACGCTGACAAGCTTCGCGCAAGCCGAGGGATTTGAGGCTTTTTCAGACGGTACATTAAATCAGGGTGAATGGGTTCGATGGCTGCAAGAGAATGAGGCAGAGAATTGGCCCGCCGGAGTAACACTGTCCAAGCTCACCATTGTCCCCTTTTACGACCGAACAGGTCTAATCTACGAAACACTGGGAACGCTAAATCATGCCCTAACGGAAGAAATCTTCATCACCATGATTGTAATCCTGATTATGGTTATGCACTTACGAAGTTCCGTTCTTATCAGTGCATTGCTACCGGTTGCAGTCTTGATGTGTTTTATCGCGATGAAGCTTTTTGGCGTATCCGCAAACATTGTTGCGCTCTCGGGTATTGCTATCGCCATTGGCACAATGGTCGATATGGGAGTCATAATTTGCGAGAACATACTTCGGCATATGGACGAAGCTGACCCAGATGAACCAATCGTTGAGACTGTCTTCAACGCAACGCGAGAAGTCGCAGGAGCTGTTCTAACCTCAGTGGCGACAACCGTTGTTAGTTTTCTCCCGGTCTTTACCATGACCGGAGCAGAAGGGAAGCTCTTTACACCACTTGCGTTTACCAAAACATTTGCGTTGATAGCAGCCGTCATCGTCGCGCTCTCCATGCTCCCGCCAGCCGCGCAATTGCTCTTTGGTGCAAGAGTTCGTTCCGAGAGGGTAAAGGCAATATTCTACGCTGGGATGTTAGTTTCAGGTGTTCTAGTAGCTACTACATTGAGCGCTCTTCCAGGACTTCTCTTGATTGCCTTCGCACTGCTTCAAATATGTGGCTCTCAGCTTAAGAAATGGATTGACACCAGTTCCTCCACTATAGCGAGCCTTTTTGTTGCCGCTGGAGTCGCAGTGCTTCTAGCCCAGTCTTGGCTACCGCTGGGCGCGGGTCGTGGTTTGGGTGTGAATTTGTTGTTTGTCATACTTTTGATTGGTGGGTTGCTCTTAAGTTTCATCTTCTACCAGCGACTATATCCAAAAATTTTGGGCTACTGCCTAGAGAGGAAGTCTAGGTTCCTGTGTGTGCCGGTTGCGGTCACAGCGATCGGGATGATCGCATGGTTGGGTTTTGACAACTCGTTACGATTTGCCCCTGATTTTCTTCGCCAGAGCGCAGCCTGGCAGGCTGTGGATAAAACCTTTCCGGGGCTGGGAAAAGAGTTTATGCCAGCTCTCGATGAAGGCTCATACCTGTACATGCCTACCATCATGCCGCATGCCTCTATAGGAGAAGCACAAGACGCTCTAAAAATCTTGGACCAGGCCATAGGCTCAATTCCAGAAGTCAAATCAGTGGTGGGGAAATTGGGTCGGGCAGATACACCTCTGGACCCCGCCCCAATTTCAATGTTTGAGACGGTTATTAACTACCGCTCTGAATATCGAACAGACGCTGACGGAAATGTCCTTAGGTTTCGATATGACTATGACCGTGGTGAATTTGAACGGGATGAACAGAATCAGCTAGTCGAAGAAGAGAACGGGAAACCCTTTCGTCAGTGGCGAGACCACATTAGCTCCCCAGATGATATCTGGAAAGAAATTATCGCTGCTGCTGATTTGCCTGGTACAACATCAGCCCCAAAACTACAGCCCATCGCTGCGCGGATTGTCATGCTGCAAAGCGGTATGCGGGCCCCGATGGGAATCAAAGTGAAAGGACCGGACCTGGACACGATTGAAACGGTCGCATTACACCTAGAAACCCTTCTAAAGAAAGTCCCAAGTATTGAACCTTCAACGGTAATGGCAGATAGGCTAGTAGGTAAGCCGTATCTGGAAATTGACCTCGATAGGGAGGCACTAGCCCGCTATGGCTTGCATATTGGCGATGCGCAACAAGTGATAGAAGTAGCCGTTGGCGGCAAGAGAATCACCAGCACTATCGAAGGCCGAGAGCGCTACCCGGTTCGGGTTCGTTATCTCAGAGAGCTTCGAGATACACCTGAAGGACTCGAAGACATTCTGGTGCCTACACCTACAGGCGCTCAAATTCCACTGGGGCAGTTGGCTGAAGTTCGCTACGTTAGAGGGCCTCAGGCAATTAAGAGCGAGGATACGTTCCTTGTTGGCTATGTTGTATTTGACAAGCAGCCCACAGCAGCCGAAGTGGATGTAGTTGAAGATGCCCAGGCATTCCTCGATGCCAAAATTGACTCTGGGGAATTTGTTCTCCCTGCTGGTGTCAGCTACACCTTCTCGGGGAACTATGAAAATCAGTTAAGAGCACAGAAGACTCTTTCCGTTGTACTTCCCATTTCGCTTCTGGTCATCTTCATCATTCTCTATTTACAGTTTTCATCCGTGCTTACTACGCTCATTGTCTTCAGCGGTATTGCGGTGGCGTGGTCCGGAGGATTCATCGTTATCTGGGTGTATGGTGTTAGTGGGTTCTTGGATTTTTCTCTGCTTGGTACAAACCTACGAGAGCTGTTTCAAATTAGCCCAATCAACATGAGCGTCGCCATTTGGGTGGGGTTTTTGGCTTTGTTTGGTATTGCCACTGACAACGGCGTAGTTACCGCCACCTATTTGGACCAAACGATGGATAAGAATGCACCTAATAGCATCTCGGAAATTCGCAGACTTGTGATTGACGGAGCGAAGCGTAGAATTCGCCCCGCCCTAATGACAACCGCAACTACGCTCATCGCTCTAATACCAGTTCTTACGTCCTCTGGACGGGGTTCCGACATTATGGTGCCCATGGCGATTCCCTCATTCGGAGGAATGCTCGTTGCCATCATAACCACGCTGTTGGTACCGGTTCTTTACTGTGCTGTGCGAGAGGCCCACTTCTTGCGAAGTCAACCTACATAGGAGGATTCGTACGATGGAATCTCATCATGCACATAAAATCCCAAGAACCCTACTATGAGGCAGCGCAGCAAGCGGGTTTCCAATTTTCTACCAGCGTAGCGTGAATCTGGCTCCCCCCAATGGGCTATCTAGAACGGAAATTTCACCGCCGTGTCTTTTCAGAATATTGCTGGCAATCGCCAAGCCCAAACCCACACCGCCAGTATCCCGAGTTCGACTTGGATCGAGCCGGTAAAACGGTGATAGAACATCCTCGCGGTGCTCCTGTGCTATACCAGGCCCGTCATCATCAATGATGATGCAACTGTGCTGCAGCTGGGTAGAAATATTGACGTGAACTTGCTCTTTTCCGTATCGAATAGCGTTATCTACCACGTTAACAATCGCTTGCAGTAGCAGTTGTGCATGACCGTGAACTTCAGCATCGTTGGATATTTGCCATCGAAGCTCGGGTACACCACTGTAACCTTCGTAATGGCCTTGAGCCTTATCAAGTAGTACGGATGCGCTAACACTCTCCTTCTCTGCCAGATCAGTGGTAGGATCTCGCACCAGTTGTAGCGTTGACTCGACAGTGTTCTCCAGATGCGTGAGCGCACGCTCTATACGAACCACAGCCCTAGATGACTCAGGGCTCACCGCAGCATCTTGTGCCATTTGTGCGGCAAACCTTAGTCGTGAAATGGGCGATCGAATTTCGTGTGGTATCGCACCTAAAGCAATCTGTTGATCTTCGAACGTCCGCTTCAACTGTACAGCCATTGCATTCACCGATCGGGCTAGGCTCCGTATAGGTTCTGGCACATCAACATTCGCCCTGCGCTGCCACTGGCCTTCACCGATGGCTGTGGTTGTCGTCGCGAGCTCAGATAAATAGTTTCTGGTACGCCGCGCCAACAAGTAAAACCCCAGACCCAACACCAAAAATAATGTCGCTAAAGGCACAAAAAGCTCAAACCAGTCATCGGTAGCGGGCAACTCATCACCCTCCTCTACCACTATATAGTAGTCAGTATGGGCGAGAGGCTGTATATACCACCAATCCTCCCACGGCTCGACATTTAGATGGACACCGGGAGCAGCGCCATCGAGATATTCTTTCTTGAGTCGATGCGCCAATGACTGCTTGGTTCGCACGCTAACTTGTGTGTCGAATCGGCTTTGATATTGCCCAATGATTTCCGGCCAAGTGGTCGCGGGGCGCCCCTCTAACCAACGCTCAACGTATAAAATTTCAGCGCCCGCAACCGCCGCAAATATCTTCCCGTCTTCATTTTCCAAATTACTGTCAACCACAATGAGAGTAATGAAAAATGCTAGAAACAGAATCACCGTGAGGGTGATGTAGCTGCGAGTGAATAATGACATCTTCGGGTATAGCTTCGCTAACGAATAGCGAGCATGTAACCTTGCGAGCGCACAGTTTTTATGTATCGATAAGGGGGTTTATTGTCACCCATCTTTTTTCGCAGAGCGGAGATTTGCATGTCGATGGAGCGGTCTAAACCATCGAATGGAATACCGCGAATCACCTCAAATAGATGATCCCGCAAAAGTACCCGACCGGCATTTTCACAAAGATAGCAGAGCAATTTAAACTCTGAGCTGGTCAACGACAGCGGGTCACCAGCAACGACAGCACTGAGTGCGCCCGTATCAACCACAATATCTTGTACGGTGTACAGCCCAATCACCGCGCGTTCCTGCCGACTGCGCAGCTGCGCTTGGATATGTGCCAGCAGCACATGTGGGCGTACTGGCTTACGCAAATAGCCATTTGCGCCCAAATTTAGAGTAGTGACTTCGACCATGTCATCATCATTAGCTGTCAGCATTAAAATGGGACCTTGGTAGAAATCACGCAGTTGTCGGCACACCTCGATACCGTTTAACCCCGGCAACATGATATCCAGTAACACCAGATCTGGGGGTTTACATCGCACAATTTCTACCGCAGCCAAACCATCGCTCGCATGGTTGATTTCGTACCCCTCACCGCGCAAATACTCCGCGACCATTTCCGCCAAGTCCAAATCATCTTCAACCAACAGTAACTCATTGGAACTCATGGTTCGATAGGTCCTTACATTTGCTTACAAATACTGACGGAGGCACAACAGATCGAGGAACAGCCACTTGTTACATTGGAGCCTCAAAACCCGACAACACAAAGAGGATACTCCGATGAAAAACCTACTCATTATGCTTATGGTAGTCATCACCCTGAGTGCCTGCGGCACCTCCACTAGTATTGTAAAACAATCGGCACCCGATAGGCAGACGCTGCAAGGCCTATCTCTAACAGAGATCGAACCGGCCATCGCTGTACCTGAAGACATGCGACAAGTCATGCGTGAGCAACTAGAACATGCGCTCTATGAAGACAAGCATTTTGCGCAAGGCTCTGAGCTCACCGTGCGCTATCGTTTTGTCGGTTACAATGGTGGCAACCGTCTAAAGCGTTGGCTAGCGGAAGGCGTAGGACACTGGGGCGAAGGGTCTATCGTCGTTATCACTGAGTTTGTCGATAACAAGGGCGTCGTCATCGCAACATTGGAAAGTTTAGGGAGAATTGACAGTGGCATTTTTGGCGGTGGCATTAAGTCGGTTGCAGCCCGAGTCGCTGAAGACATTGCCGACTATGCCTCGCATCAGTTTCAGTAAGGTACGCGCGCAAGCGTAGTTACGATGGTTCAAGTTGAGAGGGATCAAGTTGAGGGCAAGGTGAAATTTCAGTTTTTCCGAAATTTCTACCCTGCCCCACGTTGCGCGTAGGGTTTACCTCCAATATCGAGCCCCACTCATCACAAATACAAGTGTACCAACCACTTTCATCAACGAAGAGGAAGCAATGCAATGGACCATACAAGAGCATTAAACTTAACAGTTTTACTCTCCAGCATATTGTTCACTGCCTGTGGTGGCGGATCCAATAACAGCTCCAACAATCGAAGCACCGTACCAACCACCATGGTTGCACCACAAACTACAGAACTAAACGCGCTGCTAGAGCGCCGGGTATATTCTGCAGAATCCGTTAGTGCATCTAAACAGCTATCGGTAAATATCGATGCAGACGCGGTTTCCATTTTAGTAAACCTACAAAATGAGGAAATAGACGCTGGCATGGCCGTTGTTGAAATAACTGACCCGGACGGAGATGTGCTATATAGCGCAGAGATTGGTGATGAAGGGCCAGAAAGACTTGATAGCGACTACTTCGGCGTGCTCGCAGGTGAAGGCGAGTTGTCTTTACTGCTGCCGCCGAGCCCCGAACTAAGCTTACAACCCGGAGACTATACGATAAGGTTTATTACCGAAGACGATACAGAGATTTCTGGCGCTAAAGCCTACGTAAAATCTCAGCCCGCCGATACCACTCTCGATAGGACAGATCTCTATTTTGATTTAAACGTTTGGGTGGCACATCCGGAAGATAGATTCAACGGTGAGTCATTCAGAGAGACGGTAAATACCGCCTACCTGACCAACATTAATTCGATACTCGACAAGCACGGGATGGCTATCAAGAATATTAACTTCTTTTACGCTAGTGATGACGCAGTGGTTCAGTTTGCCGATGTTGATATCGACAGCGAATTTCGTGCCACCTGCCGCAGCATGTTGGCACAAACGGGAACAGGCCTCGCGCTCAACCTAGCTTTTGTCAGAAGCTTGAGCTCCTCTGAGGACAATGGAATTGCAGGTGTCTCCGGACAACCGGGGACGTTAGAGAGCAGTGAAGCCGAAGAGACGTGTTTTATGGTCTCCCAAAGCGCCTACGAGGCAGACCCTGCCAACGGCTTTCCCCAATCTCTCGCGGATCAAATGCAGGCCGGGAATATTTTGCACGAGGCATCACATTTCATGTCCCTTTCGCACCCCAGCGAAGGTAATGGTGAAGAATTCGATAAGATCACTGATACCCCCGAGTGCGATATCACCACCTTCGATGGGCGAGACAACGCAATTTTTGATGTCCCCGGTGAGCGCGATGGCGAAGTGAGCGACCACGAGTGCAGTTATGAGGGCGGCGCAGACAATGTCATATTCTACGCCGGACATCCCGATTTCTTGCCCTTTCACCTCACGGATGACCAAGCGTGGGTGTTGCGTCGACACCCTCTGGCGCTGCCAGAAACTGTTGACTAGGTAATGTGGACTGTTTTGGCTCACGGCGGCTGTAGTGGCTCACGGCTGCGGCTGTCCTGGCGCACGCTGGGGTCGGCGGTCACACCCCGACCCGAGCGGCACTGACTACAAAGCGTGCCGCTGCGCGACTCAGGGGTTTCCCTCTAGCTAGTAGAGAACAGTCTCAAACCGGCGTGCGGTACCGGCGCAAGGCAACCAACACGACGAGCGACAGGGACAGCAATAGGAGCCCTCGGACACCGAGCGCCGGAATGAGTGCATCAGGTGTGGCAGCATCCGCATCCATGTCACTGCAATCGGGAACAAGCAAGCGAAGAGAATCAGGTTGCGAGTTATCATTTCTGGGCCCTAGTTTTTATAGTGGGATTGCGACCGGCGATAGAAAAACACGGCCGAGTATCACTTGCCAAGAAAATTTTTGATCCATTTGCTCGGATTATAGTGCTACTTATGTGCCCGTAATGCACTGAATTCATGCACTGAATTCGCGCGTTGGGTCCGAGTCCCTGTACACCCCCTGCCCAGTGGGTTAAACTGCCTGATTGATTTCGCGGGAGTTTGTGGTATGGCTGTTCGACTCATCACAGCGCCTTTGTTGTTGCTCTTTTCGCAACACTCAGCGGCGTATTTAGATCCCGGCACCGGCAGCATGATCTTGCAGGGGATTATCGCCGGGTTGGCGGTCGCTGGCTTGACGATCAAAAATTACTGGTATCGCATTCGGGCCTTTTTCGGCAAAGAAGCCCCGACCAGTTTGCTCGATGACAACGAAGAAACCCCGACCTCCGAAGATCCTTAAGATACTGTTTAAAAATCATCCTCAGGCCGACAGCTACAGCGGCGTCACGCTGCTTTTAACCGCTCGACAGATTTAACATGGAAGCTTTGTCCTCATCGTTTCGCGACCCCAGCGGATTTGTGTTTAGTCACGGGGGCGTGGTCTACCGCCAGATCAATACTGGGTATAGCGAGAAGTTCGAACAATTCATCAACTCTGGCCTCTACGAAAAACTTACGGGCAAGGGCATGTTGATCGCCCATACAGAAATACCCGAGAGTGAAGTTCCACACAGTCCCGATTGCTATAAAATTCTTCGGCCGCAACAAATTCCGTTTATCTCCTATCCCTACGAGTGGAGCTTTAGTCAATTAAAAGCGGCAGCCATACTGACTCTCCGGGCGCATAATGAGGCTCTCAAGCACGACTTCGTCTTGAAAGATGCCTCCGCATTTAATATCCAATTCCTCAACAACAAGCCCACTTTTATCGACACACTCTCATTTGAGCCCTATCGAGATGGCACTCCCTGGGTCGCCTACAAACAATTCTGTCAACACTTCTTGGCGCCCCTGGCGCTCATGGCACACGTTGATGTGCAATTGTCAAAGCTGCTGGTGACACACATCGACGGCATCCCACTCGAGCTCGCCAGCAAGCTGCTACCTCTTCGCACGCGAGCAAATTATTCACTTGCCACGCATGTTCATCTCCACGCCAAAATGCAACAGGGGCACGCCGATGACGCCGCGAAAGGGAAGGCAGACAAAGCCAAGAATACTCGGTTATCGAAGCAGGGAATGCTCGCGTTGGCAGAAAGCCTCGCAACCGCCGTGCAAAAACTAGAGTGGCAACCACCAAAAACCGAGTGGGGCGATTACTACGCGAACACCAATTACTCAGACCACGCCAGTGAACACAAGCGCGAACTTGTGGATCAGTTCCTGACACAGATTCCCGAGCCTTTAACAGTCATACAAGACTTTGGCGCAAACACCGGTGAATTTAGTAAAATCGCCGCTAAACATGCGGCGTTGGTGGTCTCTCAGGATATCGACCCAGTGGCGGTGGAAGCAAATTTCCGACAGTGCTGCAATCACGGGCCGGACAACATTCTGCCACTCCTCCAGGATTTTAGCGCCCCATCGCCCGCTATCGGCTGGGGCAATGCAGAACGCGATTCGTTTTTCCAGCGCAGCCGTGGTGATGCTCTACTAGCCCTGGCGCTGATTCACCACCTCGCCATCAGCAACAACGTGCCACTAGAGCGCATTGCCGAGCTCTTCCGCTCACTCGGGCGCTGGCTGATCATCGAGTTCGTTCCCAAGTCTGATTCGCAAGTAATCCGACTTCTCACAACACGAGAGGACATTTTTCCGCACTACACCTTTGAGGGCTTTGAAGCGTCCTTTAGTACCCGATTCGACATTGTCGATAAATCACCTGTTCCGGACAGTGAGCGTGTGCTATACCTCATGAAGGCACGGTAGGCGTCGAACATATTGTTTAAAATTGGCGCTATACTTGCACGAAACGCAGCCCGTCCGGGACAGGGAGATGTTCATGCACAAGTCGACTAATCTGCGGGATTACATGCTGGTCAATCCCGTCAAGGTGCATCCTGATGACAATATTATCGATGCGATGCAGGTCATCATTAACAATAAAATTTCCGGTGTCTGCGTGGTGGACGACGACGCCACACTGGTTGGCGTGTTATCGGAGTTAGATTGCCTGCGGGCCATGCTGGGAGCTGTCTATAACAATACCGGCATGGGTAAGGTGCGCCACCACATGGCCAGCGACAACTTGGTTGTTGCCCACCCCAACGAAGATATCGTAGATGTCGCACAAGACATGTTGCTCAAGAATAAACGCCGTCGGCCCGTGGTGGAAAACGGCAAGTTGATCGGTCAGATCACCTGTCGGCAGCTATTGAGCGCCTTAAAGCGATTTAGCGCCTAGCGGCCACAATCGCAACAAGGCCTCCGCGGGGTCTGCTTGGCCCGTTGGGAGATGCACCTTCGCTTGCTAGAATGAGATGGGATTTTTATTCCGATAATTCCCACAACTCCGACTACAGGCCCATTCAACACGCCGATTTACAAGACTAGATTCTCGGCATCGACTTCGATACTCTCGCGGGCCTTTCCGGCAACGCGGAGGGCAAGCCAGGAACTTAACGTCTGTATTAAAGCGGGGTTGTCACCGAGCCGAGGTAGGGCCCGCAATACAGAATCGCCAGCCGCATTGAGCAACACTTGATGATCGCTACCGTAAGGTGTAGTTGTGATCTGCAGCAAACTCCAATCAATGGTCACCCCGTGGCGCTGTTGCCAGCGCAATTCGTCAATTAGTGAGAATATTTCTGTCACGAGAGATCGACAAAATTGGCGAGCAGCGGCCAAGTTTTGTCCCGGTGCAAAGCGCAACTGAAAACCACGATACGCACAAGCCGAACCATCTTCATCGAACGTCCACTGTGGCCGCAGCGGCCCAACGGCGTGTGGAACCGACTCATTTTCGCGGTGCGCTGCCGTCGCCAGCAGCGCTACACAGTCGTGACGCGCACAATAACTTTGCAAAATTTGCTGCTCTAACACCGATTGTTGATTCCCTCTCGGGTGGCTGAGGATCGTCATTCGATCTGCGACTTCCAGCGCGACAAACTTCTCGCCCTGCGGCACTAACACTACTGGAAGCCCAAGTTCGATATCCGCCAGTACATAGCTAAGTTGCGCACTGTAGTTCTGTACCGCACGCGACCAATCAAGTAACTTTTTGTCACCTCCCGCTTGCACGGCTTCGCGCTGTGCGAGTTTCGCTTCCTGTTGATAGGCTTGCGCCAATAATGTTAGGGCCGTCGAAGCGAAGTCTGCAATCTCCTCGGGAGAAGCTTGGCCAAGTTGCAAAGCCGTGCGAAAAAAGCGCGATTGCGCAGGTGGGTTCGTGGAGTCACGCTCAACTGCGCTCGCAATCACACAACTACATGACAATAGACAGGTCAGTAAGCACTGAATAAGGCGGATGGCCACGTTGACGCCGATCCTCGACTGAAAAAAAATCCCCCCCAGTGTCGCACGACTATTGCGCAGGTGAAACTGTTTCGCACTAGGTTTAAGGAGCGCGATACGCCCACCGCCCCTGAGATTCGCTTTCGGAGAATCGCGAAGCAGTGCGCTTAAGAGGCCAAATAGGCAACTAGAATCGACAACAGAGCTGTTTGGGATGCCTGAAAATTGTTCCCGTGGGAGCCGCCTCTTCTGCGCGCAATAACTCAAGTCCCGGCAACCGCTCGAGCAGCAAATCCAGCGTTTCGCGTAACTCCCTGCGTGCCAAATGCATTCCGGGGCAAGTGCGCGGCCCATGACCGAAGGTCAACTTGTCACCACTGTCGCGCGTAATATCGAACTCGTGGGGCCGATCAAAGACTTCAGGGTCGTGGTTAGCGCTGCAAATCCCCATCAAAATAAAGCTGCCAGCGGGTATTTCTGTGTCGGCATAGCGGATCGCAGCATCGGTGCGACTCATCCGCGGTAGAATCGAGACGGCGGGCTCCCAACGCAAGGCCTCCTCGATCGCAGCATCGCGCAAATCGGCGTCTTGACGCACGCGCTGCCACGCGTGTTTTGCAGTGAGCAACCCGTATAGCAAATTCCCGATGGAGTCGTGTGTCGTCGAGGAGCCCGCGCTAAACATCAAGCCGATGTGCGCCTTGACCTGCTCCCGGGTCATTCGCACACCGTCGAGTTCGTCGTGGAGCAGCTGCGAGATCACATCGTCCTGGGGTTTTACTATGCGCTCGTCGATCACTGGGTCAAGATAGGCCCACAGTTCATCGCGGCAACGCAGGGCCTCTTCGGGAGTCCAATGAAACTGCAGTACGCCGATGGCCCAGGTAGCGAATTGCGCCTGTGCAGCGCGCGGAATGCCAAGCAAACGCGCTATAACGCGAAATGGGTAGCGCTCGGTAAACTGTGCAACGAGATCTACCTCACCGTCTAGGGCGAACTCATCAATCAATTCATCGGCAACCTCTCTCAGCAGGGCGCTGTCAATTTGTTCTACCATACGCGGCCGAAACATAGGGGTCGCCAACTTGCGATAAAAGCGGTGCCTATCGCCGGACATACTCTGAAAACTCTCACCAATCACGGGAGCCAGCCCCAGTTCATAGGAAAGATGGGGCGGAAATTGCTCTGTGTCCTTGAAAACCTCCTGCAACGCTCGATACTGTGTGATCAAGAAGGCGGGGGCATCCATGAAGCGCACGGGTACCACTGGCCCCCTATCCCGCAATTCATCCATGAGCCGGTGCAGGCTAAGTCCAGGCAAGTCCCACGCATCTATGTTTTGGGTGAGTTCCGGCCAAGCGCAGCTCGCCGCGCTCGCTTCTTCCTCAACGTTTATCACCATCGTCCTCCTGAGCGAGATGTGCCACGCATTGTTCCCCGCCTCTCCAGGGCCCTTGGGGTAGAACACTCACCCGGCAGCTCTCAACGCGCCACTGTGTCAAGGGGCACCTCACACGGCATTCAGCCAGCGGATGTCTCACAGCGTACATAAATTGATACACGTGTGTCAACTTGTGTTTCATTCTTCTGCCCATTACGCTACGTCATGGAAATGGAGGCTATAACGGTGGCATTATGGGAGAAATACACACGTTGCGGCGGCGGCTCAGTCCCGCCCAGTTGACGCGTCGACAGGAGGTCCTCTGCCAAGCATCACGCCTGGTGGCACAGTGCGGAGAGACCGTGGGCATGGAGGAAGTGGCCAGTGCGGCCGGCCTCTCGCGGTCTACCATCTATCGCTACTTTGCCTCTCGCGAACATCTCATCGCGGAGGTAACGCTCGCCGCGGGAAACCGGCTAACAAAACACTGGGCTGACCAACCCCCCAAGGGGAATACCAGCGAGGAACGGGTACGCAATCTATGTGATGAACTGACGCAAAAAGCTGAAGAAAATACTGTATTTTTAGGTGTCTGCGTCGCCAACTTAGCCTCACAAGACCCGGCCGTGCTCGACACCTATGCTGAAATTGAGCACTTGGTGGGGCAATTCCTGGCCACGGCACTGGGCGAAGCGCACCTGGTGGAACGCACCAGAGCGAGCGGCATACTGTTCCGCTTCTTACTGGGCAGTTTCATATTAGCCACTACCGGGAAGCAAAGCTTCCAGGCCGTGAATGATGAGCTGCAGACGCTTTGCCGCACGCTACTAGCAGACGGCCCAGATCAGCAGTGTGAAACAGTTCACACCCCTACTAACTCCTAGTCTCTATACCGCCTCAAGCAGTAGCTCAACATGCACCAGTAGAGGGTTAGCGAGAAGTCCGGGTGGGGCATCACCTGGGCTGCACACACCTTGCGTTATAATTGAAACCGAGCCACACCCTGCCCACACCGTGCTTCACTATATCGGCCGAAAGTGCTAGCGTGAGAGGGTGCTAACTTGCTAAAAGATATAGGTAAATCATGAGTCAAGCGATTACGACTAACCCTGCAGGCGCAGCCCCGGTGGCCAGCGAATATCTGCTGACTAAGCAACAAATTCACTTCTTCGAAACATTTGGCTTCCTAAAAATACCGGGGTTGTTTGCCGATGATATCGACAACATCATCAGCGGTTTTGAGGACTTATTCGGTAATGAGGATCAACCCGTGTGGGAAACCCAAGAGGCGCTGCACGGAAATGAGAAGCGGGTCATCATTCCTGGGTTCATCGAGCAATCGCCAAAGCTCGCGCCCCTGAAAGACGACCCCAGAGTGCTGGGTGCCGTGCACAGCTTGATTGGACCCGACTACGTCTGGGCGAGCAGCGACGGCAACCTCTTTTACTGCGAGAGCTACTGGCACCCAGATAACTACAACGCCCCGCTACACCACTACCATATCAAGTTTTCGTTCTATCTAGATGATCTGTCTGGCGACAATGGCGCTATTCGCATCATTCCGGGCAGCCACTTTCACCGCCAAACTTTTGCACGAACCCTGCTCAAAGCTTTTAATGACCCCAACGAAGTGGAGGACCGATTCGGCGTCCCTGGAAGAGATATCCCCTCAGTGACCGTAGAAAGTAAACCAGGGGATCTGATCATTTGGAACTTTCGCACCATCCACGGCAGCTACCACGGTGGAGAGCGACGTAGGTTGTTTTCGCTCAATTTCGGTGAATCCGTGCCGGGTACACACGATGGGCCCGACCCAGTGGCCGCCAAACCATTGAAGCCACGTTCAGCGCTCGAGCTACACGTCGCGAAAAACTAGCGCTCCCCCCAAGGGGCTCAATTTCGATGGCGCTCGCACTACCAAGCCCCTACGACATCAAAAGGTTGTTGATGCACCCGCGCAAGCTGTACATGCGCCACAAGGAGCAATTGGAACCAGGGTTTCTGCGCAGCGCCCTGGAGCTACATTACTACCGCCCTGCTTTCTATCGCTGGATGCGCGCAGTCAATGAAAATGATCAGTTGTTGTATGAAGCGGACCTACAGTCTAACTCAATCGTCTTGGATGTAGGTGCCTATACTGGCGAGTGGGCAGAAGTCATCAATGATAAATACAGCGCCCAAATAGTCGCGTTCGAACCAGACCCACGGAATTTTCGACAATTAGAAAAGCGCTTTGCCGACAGCGATAGGCAGAAGTGTTTTTCGTATGGTCTAAGCGGAAGCAATGAACGCCTACCAATTTCTTTGGAATATTTAGGCTCCTCTGTTTTTAACACCATCGAAGGAGAGAAAGGGGTAGATTGGGAAGATGCGCAGCTGCGCGATATCAGTGAAGTTTGGGCCGAGCTATCTCTCGATCGAGTTGATTTAATGAAAATCAATATCGAAGGTGGCGAGTTTCCACTGCTGGAGCGTATGATCGAAACCAACCTACTGCACAAGGTGGGTTGTTTTTTAATCCAGTTCCACGAATGGCACCCGGGCGCGTACAGCCGGCGCCGCGCCATTCGCAAGACACTCGCGCAAACGCACGAGCTGAACTGGGATTATCATTTTATTTGGGAGAAATGGACTAGAAAGTCAAAGTAGACGCAGATTAAAACAATTCGCTATGGCTCCCGCCGCACCCACTTTTCCCACACAAAATCATAGTTCCATTCCAATTCGTGGGTTTTTTTGAGCTCAGTCTGTATCTGTCTGCGCTTGCGATGGGACCCGGGGTGCCATTCGTGGAACTGGATTAAAAAACAGTTCACATTCTGCAACAAATTCTTCTCTATCATTTTTGTCAGCAGCGGAAATTCAGCTCCCTCGATATTAATTTTCATTAAATCAACCTGACCCAAGTTCAATTCATTCCAAATGCGATCAACAGCAGCGATCTCGACAGTCATTCGCGGCAGATCGGAATGCTCAGAGCGCTCATCACACATAGAGGAGCCGAGGCCCTTCAGGGTGAATTCAACTGTAGCGTCTTCATTCCCCAAACCATAGAGCTGCGGCTCGAGCTTTGGGTTTCTCTGCGCCTTATCTGCCAGCTTTTCAAAAGACTTCGGGTTGGGCTCAAAGGCGTAAATCGTGGGGTCATATCGGCGCACTATATGCTGCGCCCAGTCTCCGGTAAACGCACCCACATCGACCACCACACTATCTGCGCTCAGGTTGGCGGTATGTAAGATATGCGGTTCCATGAGTGTTGCGCCCATGAACTCAAACAGGGCTCGCCGATAATAGTGCAACTCCATCATCGCCTTGACTGGCCCTGAGCTATTGCGATATTTCCACCGCATAAACAGTGTTCGCGGCCACAACAAGGTTTTTTTTACCTGATAACTATTTGGTAAGAGAGAGGGCATAGCACATGTGAGAGTTCAGCCTTGTGTAGTGTCAGCGCAACACGCGATGGTATTATATTGGGGAATATCTGTCGAACTGAGCTCTCGAATGCTGACCACTAACCCTTCCCTGCTCGACACCAAGCTGCGGAACGGTTTACTACTCGCCCTACTCTTGCTTTTTTCCTGGTTCACAGGCCTCAAAAACCTATTACTCGAACACGCGACCACCGCAGAAGATACCACGCGCAACATTCGGCCTAATATATTGATGATTGTGGTCGATGACCTGGGTTACAACGACACCACAGCGATTAATACCGGCGGCTTGAAGACGCCACACCTCAAGCAGCTGGCAAGCGAAGGGGTCACGTTCACTCGACACTATGCGGACGCGACGTGCACACCGAGTCGGATCGCCTTGCTCACCGGTAGATACCCAGAGCGCTCAGGGTTTCGCCCCATAGGCTCGGAAATTCCACGAGAATACGCAACCATTGCAGAACAACTGCAACTGGCCGGCTACACCACTTACTTAACGGGAAAGTGGCACGCGGGCGAAGAGCGACCTGAGAGCGAACCCCAGAACAAAGGTTTTCAGCACTGGTTTGGCTTTCTCAATCAATGGGAACTCGCTGGAGAAATCTCCGTCAACAATATCGGTGTGCGTCGGCCCACCTACCACAACCCACAATTGCGCACCAATGGCGGTGCGCTACAACCACATCAGGGTCACCTCACAGACATTCTGACGCAACATTCCATCGAAAAATTACGCGAACTTAATACCGAAAACACTCCATGGTTTTTGTACCACGCGTTCCTGGCACCGCACACACCCATACAACCAGCGCCGCGTTATCGCGACCGATTCCCCAGTACACCGGAAGGTAAATACACCGCGCTGGTGACCCAACTCGACGATGCAATTGGTGAATTGCTCGCTGCAGTCGATAGAGAAAACACGCTCGTAGTTTTCGTCAGCGACAATGGCGGCACCAACGCAGCGCGCGACAACAACTACCCATTTCACGGCAAGAAAAATGAGCCACTTGAAGGCGCTTACCGGACGCCGCTAATCATTAGCTGGCCGAGCGCATTCGCGCAGGACAGAACCGTGGCGACCACAGTGATGAATGTCGATATCTATCCGACCCTGCTTGCAGCAGCACAATTGCCTACACTTGCAGATATCGACGGTGAAAATTTATGGCCTCTGCTGGTGCGAAACACGCCTACCGCAAGTGCGCAGCGCGAGCGCAGTTGGGAGGTCTATGTGCCAAATATCAACACCCTGGGATACAGTTATCTATCCCCCGATGGTACTTGGCGGCTTGCGAGTGCCAATGGCATGCCTCCGGCGCTGTTCCATCTTGCATCCGACCCGACAGGCTCGGATGACGTCGCGGCGGAGCAACCCGAGCGCCTGGAACAACTGCGCAGCGCATTTGAAGAGAGCTTTTGGCGCAAGAGTTTGATTCCAGTCAGGGCAACTTTGGATGAACCCGAACAGCAGCGCACTTACTCCGGCTTTGAGCTTCTGCGCTCTCCCTATCGATTCGGATTCAGCATAGGTTTGAACATAGAGCCACTACCTCCCGCAATAAAACAAGGGACGGAACTCAGGCACCAAATCCTTGCCCAGCAAAAAGGAATTTGGGAGCTGCGTTTTCTTCCGGATCAAGGCCTGGAGTGGCATATCGCGGGCAATGTATTGCGCGACCCCAGCTTTGTGCCAACGCAGTGCAACGCCGTAATTTTAACCGGCTATCTGCAACCGAAAGGTCACTTGGATATACGAGAGCCAACCTCCACGCTTAAACTCTATTCCAACGGCAGCCTGAGAGATGGCATAACCGAGGTTGAGCCAATTGCACCAAACAACGCGGCCCTGAGCAACCCGACGCAAGTGAACTTCGGCGGTAAGGCGCTGTTTTCAAATGTCATGCTCAGCACCTACTCCGAGGGCTTTACACCGCGCCTTAAAGCCGATTACTTGGAACTATTTCAAGCTTTACACCGAGAACGCAAACTGGCCATGCCCGGTATCCATCTGATGGACAACGAATTGTGCCAAGTAAGGGGAGCCGATAGCTAAAACTCACTATTATTTTCACAAATTATAGCTAATTCGTACTATGTCTCTTGAAAACGCACAGTTCTTGACAGGTCTACGGCTTGAATGAGATGATTTTTGGCTATGTCCGATATAACCCCCCTATTCCTCACCATCGATATCGAAATCACTAATCGGTGCAACGCGACCTGTCATTTTTGCCCCCGCGACGCGACTCCGCACCAGGGCATCATGACGGTAGAGACTTTCGACCAGGCGCTGAAGCGCGCGGTTGACTATCGCCAAGTGGCATACGATGTTTCCGGGCTCGAGGTCACAGTGAGTCTTTGCGGCCTAGGTGAGCCACTGATCAACCCCAATACCATATCTTTTGTGGAGAAAGTGAAGGCCGAGGGGTTTCGCTGTTCCATGTCATCGAATGGCGCATTGCTTACCGAAGACAAGGCGCGCCGCCTGCTGGATGCAGGCCTGGATGAAATTTATATCAACATCTCAGATATCCACGAAGAGTACGAAAAAGTCTACAACCTGCCATTCGAAACTAGTTGCAACAACATCACTCGCTTTGCCGAGTTAGCGCAGGGGCGCTGTAGACCTATCATAATCTTGGTAGACCACCACAATGATCGCAACCACATTAAAGCCATGCAGGCGTTCTGGCGCGAACGGGGGCTCACCGACTTCCACGACTACAGTGTGATTAACCGTGGCGGCGCACTGTTCGTCGAACACATGCAGTTCGAGCAATACTCTGAAATGGTTCGGGCGCGCAACGACTTAACGCAAAATGGCGAGCAACCCTTGTGTGGAGCACCCTGGGGATTTCTGTTTATCGGGTATGATGGCAATTACTATCTCTGCTGCTCTGATTGGCGCAAACAAGCGAATCTGGGCTCTGTGTTTGACCACAGTTTTTTACAAGTCACGCGGCAGAAATTAGCTATGGTGGTAAGCCGAGAACCCGTGTGCAAAACCTGCAATCACGATCCGATCAACATGCTGACCGATGAACTGCGAGCCATGAATCGCGGTGAAGTCACTGGCGAAGAAGTCGCGAAACTGCGGGAGTCTTTGCGCGAAGGTAGCCGCGAAATCAATACGGCACTGGGTAGGTTACTCGACTATGGTGACAATCACCCCGAGGGTATGCTGCCCGCGGACATCATCCCAGTCATAGCGACCCACTGAGTATCGCGAGGCCATTGAGTACGAGTGCGCGAATGCCTCCGCCCAAGCCAGTTCCGGAAGAAAAACTATAGGGTCAGCGCTACCTATATATTCACCCTAGATCAGCCTAACCCAGTTCACTCCACTTCCCGGATATAACCATGAACGACTGCAGAGAGATCGAAAACCTAATCTACCGCTACGCATTACTCATCGATAAAGGCGATTTGCCCGGTGTGGCGAACCTATTTCGCGATGCCGAAGTTGTTTCCAGAGAATTTAACAGCGTGCGCCGTGGAGTAGAGGAAGTCTTGGCAATGTATCAATCTGCCTGCCGCCTGCATCAACCCTCGGGGACCCCGCTCACCAAGCATTTAACCACCAACGTCATCATCGAAGTGGATAGGAGCGACAGCACAGCGGCGTCTACCGCCACAGCTAGCTCATACTATACCGTGATACAAGCAACTCCAGAGCTACCACTACAACCGATTATCTCCGGAAGCTACGCTGATAATTTCCATAAAGTGAATGGGCAGTGGCAATTTGCGCGGCGCGAAATGTTTATCCACCTGATGGGCAATTGTTCGCAACATCTACTCTTTGACGCGAGTTCGCCGTGATTTTCGTGTGCGCCGCATCCATAGTCCACCTACTTAGAAGCCGAAAAAGTGGCGCTATACTAGCCTGACTCGCTGGCACTTAGTGTCTACCAATCAAGGTCATGCCGCATCGACACTTATACGTAAATGGATCTTCGGATGACGCCAAGCCCACAACACCGTTACTTTTTTATGCACGTGATGAAAACGGGCGGATCCTCGTTTGACGCTACGAAACGCGCCAACTTTTCACGCGAAGAGTGCTATCCGGATTGCATTGTTTCCGCAGATAGCGACTTCTTTCGCAAAACGGAAGCTTACTTGTACGTGCCGGGAATTCTCTCAACCGTAGAAGCGCGCTTCAATGAATTACGGTTCGTGTCGGGACATGTACCCTACGCAGTGCGCGATTTACTCGCCGGCGACTATATCGCACTGACTCTCATGCGTGAGCCGGTAGATCGCGTGGTTTCGCATTTAAAACACTGTCGCCGGTATCACAATGAACACAGGGGTTTGTCACTCGAGGAAATTTACGAGGATCACTGGTTTAAAGCAACTTTTTTGCAGAACTACCAAACGAAACTTTTTTCTATGACCAAAGCTGAAACTCTAGCAGAGGTTAGACTGGGGGATTCAGAGCCCCGGCTTCCACCTAGAGCCGAGCTGGGAGACGGCTCCGATATTACCGATGAAATTCGACTGTTGAGCACACGTGCACCCGGCCGATTTGCCATGGAGTGTTTTGCCGCCAGCACAGGGGTTATAGAGGCAAACCGTGTTAGATTGCAGCAAGCGAAGGATAACTTATCCAATGTCGAAGTCGTGGGTTTCACCAACGACTATGAACAATTTCTGCAACTTCTCCATTCACGTTACGGTTGGAAGATTACCGCCGCGCCTCACCGTCACGCGGGGGAACATGAAAGCATATCAACCGACCTGATAAAAAAAATTGCCGAGGACAACGCACTCGACATGGAACTTTACGACTACGCAAAAACGTTGAGGGGATAGACTAACCCATGGAGTTCGCCTGCTACCCGGCCAATGTAACGACAACACGAAACCATCACGACAACATCACGAATTTGGAGTACACGGCATGAAAAGCCTGTGGAACGACAGTGAAGCGGCCCAATACGCAGGCGATGATTTGGCGATGCGCGTCTATACCTCACGCTTGCTGGGGTCGAATGAAGATCTCGTGATGCACGGCGGAGGGAACACATCGGTTAAGGCGACCGTCAGTGACTTCTTTGGGCGCGAAACAGAGGTATTATATGTCAAAGGTAGCGGCTGGGATCTAAAGACCATTGAAAAGCCTGGTTTTCCCGCCATTCGATTGCGAGAAACCCGCATGCTGGCGGAATTGGAGACATTGTCGGATACCGACATGACCCAGCAACTGCGCGCCTTGATGCTAGATCCGACAGCACCGTCGCCGTCCGTGGAGGCCATCCTGCACGCGATTCTTCCCCCAAAATTTATCGACCATACGCACACCGATGCGATCGTCACGCTGTCCAACAACCCGCGTGGCGAAGCCATTTTGGCCGAGCTGTTTCCCGATTGTCTCCTGCTGCCCTACGTCATGCCGGGGTTCATCCTTTCGAGACAGGTGAATACCGCCATTAAGGCGGTGAACGTCGATTCGCTGAAAGGCATAATCTTGTTGCATCACGGCGTGTTCACCTTTAGCGACGATGCACGCGAAGCCTACGAAGACATGATTGAATTGGTCACACGAGCCGAGAGTTACATCGATCAAAATGGTGGCGGTAACCACCCCACTGCGCGACATGAGATCGATCTACTCAATCTCGCTCGCATTCGTCAAGCTGTATCCAAAGCGCGCGGTCGCGCACAACTGGCAGTTCTCGACCAGTCACCCGATGCCCAGGGTTATGCCAGCCGCTCAGATATCGCCGACATTGCCTGTCGCGGGCCTATTACGCCCGATCACGTTATCCGTACCAAACGCATACCCGTGATCATTGAGAACAAGCCGGCGGAGGGCGTTCCGGAGGTTGAGGAATTTGGCGCCCAGTACCGCGCCTATTTCGAGGCGCACGGCAACTCAGAGCTCACTATTTTGGACCAGGCACCGCGCTTCGGCATCTGGCAGAATGCGGGCTCTATAGCCTTTGGGAGCAACCGAAAGGAGTGCGGCATCACCAGTGATATCGCACGGCACACGCGATGGGCAGTGCAAACCGGAGAATCACTGGGTGGCTGGCAGGCACTTCCCGAGCAGGACATCTTTGATTTGGAGTACTGGGTACTGGAACAAGCAAAACTGGGCAAACCGCAGGGCGCGGGTAAACCTCACCAAGGCAAAATAGCTTTGGTCAGTGGTGCCGCCAGTGGTATTGGCAAAGCGACCTGTATCGCTCTGGCTGACGATGGTGCAACCGTAGTGGGCCTGGATATTAATCCAATAGTCACCGAAGAACTGGCTGCTCACGACATTGTCGGTATAGCCTGCGACTTGCGCAATGAGCAGGCCATCGATGCCGCTATCGAGCAGACCATTGCGCAGTGCGGTGGCCTCGATATCGTGGTGTGCAATGCGGGTATCTTCAGAGCGGGCGAAGAATTAGCGGCACATAGCAACGAATTATGGGATGAAACACTCGCCATCAATCTCACTGCCACTCAACGCCTGGTCACCAAATCTATTCCGTACCTAAAGCTGGGGGTTGAACCAACGCTACTTATGGTTGGGTCGCGCAATTACAGCGCCCCCGGTCCGGGCGCTGCAGCTTATTCAGTCAGCAAAGCGGGCATCACACAATTGGCGCGCGTCGCTGCGCTCGAATTGGCTCAGTTTGGCATTCGAGTCAATGTCGTTCACCCAGACGCTGTCTTTGATACCGGCGTCTGGACCCAGGAAACACTGGAGAAATCCGCCCAACGCTACGGTATGACTGTGGAACAATACAAAGCAAAAAATTTACTCGGCAAAGAAATCAGCGCTACCGATGTGGCGGGCCTACTTTCCACCCTGGCCAGCGCTGTTTTTGGTGCAACCACAGGCGCCCAAGTGCCGATCGATGGTGGCAGTGATAGGGTCATTTGAATGAACCCTCAATTCTAGAGAACGCGATGATGCCGACGCCAGCTCGTCGCAATACACAGGACAGCCTTAGAGTGCGGCCCTCCCCCCTGCGCGCTTTACGAGCTACAATGTCCCGAGGAAGACGCCATTGTAATAGGAGATTCCCCTAACTACGTGCCTTCGGCCTAACCTGCAGCTGCCGAGAAACTCGATCTTCAGGAGAACTACCATGCGACTTCGCCTACTAATATTGTCCCTTCTGAGCACCACCGTATTGCTGAGCGGCTGTGGCACTAATCCGGTTACCGGCAAACAGGAATTGCAGTTTATTTCCACCACACAAGAGATAAAGATGGGGGAGCAGGCTTATTTTCCCACACGGCAAATGCAGGGCGGCGACTACGTCGTGAATCCCAGTGTTACGCGCTACGTTCAAGGGGTGACGGCACGTCTAGCTGAAGTGTCAGACCGGAATCTACCGTTTGAAATTGAAGTGTTAAATAGCTCAGTACCCAATGCCTGGGCCATGCCAGGCGGAAAAATGGCCATCAACCGCGGTTTGCTTACCAAGCTCGGCAGTGAGGCAGAGCTCGCCGCCGTCCTCGGCCACGAAATCGTGCACGCCGCAGCACGCCACGGCGCAAAAAGCCAAGAGCGCGGGATGCTCTTGCAAGGCGGGCTTATCGCAGCGCAAATCGCCGCCGCGGGCAGCCAGTACGCCGACTTAATCGGCGGTGGTGCCATGCTGGGTGCACAATTGGTAACCACAAAATATGGACGCAACGCCGAACTCGAATCCGACCTGTATGGCATGGAGTACATGTATAAGGCCGGTTACAACCCTGCAGCAGCTATCGATCTACAAAATACCTTCGTCAAGCTCTCCGAGGGCAGACAATCCAGTTGGTTAGATGGTTTGTTTGCGTCACACCCTCCGTCGCGAGAGCGTGTGGAGCGTAACCGCGAAACGGCCAAGCGCTTGGGTGGCGAAAATCTTAAGTACGGCAAGGAGAGGTATCGCCAGGCCATCGCACCCTTACTCAAAGATGAAGCAGCATATGCGGCACAAGATGAAGCTATGAAAGCTGCGCAGAAGGATGACTTTGCTACCGCCAATAAACTCATCGACAAAGCGATTCGGCTGCAACCGAGAGAGGCCAAGTTCTATGGTCTGAAGGGTGATATCGCGCTGCATAACAAGCAGTTTAAAGCCGCCGACAAGCAATATCGTAAAGCTATCAGCTTGTACCCCGATTACTTTGCGTTTCACCTACAACAGGGCTATGCGCTGAAAGGTTTGGGCAATACACAAGGTGCAGTACAAGCGCTACAAAAGTCGAATAAACTACTACCAACGCCACACGCACAAAAAGCACTGGGTGATCTCGCGCTGGCCAGCGGCAATCGCCAACAAGCATTGCAATACTACAATTCAGCTGCCGGGTCACAATCACCGATTGGGCAAGAGGCGCTAGCGTCTATGGCGCGACTAGAGTTGGAGCAAAATCCTGGAAAATACCTCAAGACGAGAATGGGGTTTAACAATAACGGGGTGGTAGCCATCGCAGTATACAACCAGTCGCCTCTACCCGTTAAAAATGTTGAGGTCGTAGCAGCATATTTTGATGAGCGTGGTAATCAAGTTTCTCGCGAGCAGCGGTTCCGGCTGCGTCAGACGCTAGGCCCTAAGCAACAGGGCACGATCACAACGCGCATCAAGCAGGGGAATGGCCTTCGCTCAGCGGTGTCTCGAGCGACAATCGCCCAGTGAGTACTAATTGCTTTTTCTGCCCTAACTACTCCCACTGAGTTTGCGATTGTCATTACCGACTGAGCACCATTGGCCCCTGCGATATCAATTTACTAGCGAATCAGTTTGGGCGGCAAATTTTTTAGGGGCCATGCTATGAGCATTCGTCGAAGAAAGTTTTTGCAAGCGAGCGCCACAATCGCTGCCAGTGGTCTCGGTGGATGCTCGAATCTTATCGATGGTGGAGCTCTACCAAATAACGGTGACGTTTACGCCAACAAACCGGCAACATCGCCACCGGCGATAAAAAAACCACCCGCCCCCGACAGACCTAACGTACTGTTGTTATGCATTGATGACCTCAATGATTGGGTGGGCTACCTCAATAGCCACCCCGGCGTTTATACACCACACATTGATAAACTCCGTGCGCAATCTGTGTCTTTTAATCGTGCGTATTGCTCAGTGCCTGTCTGTCAGGCGAGCCGAGGGTCCGCACTCTGGGGGATTTCACCAACAACCGCGGCATTAAACGGTAGTCAGGCAGATTTTAATGCATACCAGCGACTGGTTAAATCTGATACGGCAAAACCGCTACCGGTTTGGTTTTCCGACGCCGGTTACGAAACAATATCTACTGGCAAAGTGTTTCATTTTGTGCCGGAAGCAAGAAAATTCTTCGAGCTTTTTCTACCTTACGAACCACCGTCTTTCCTATCAACGATAGGCAATAGTGGCACGTTTTTTAATTACGGCACTATCCCTGCGGATAGTGTGCATGTGGACCAGAGGTCGACGAACTTTGCCATCGAACAATTCAAGTATACAAACGAAAGACCCTGGTTTGCTGCCATCGGTTTGCAACAGCCGCATTTACCTTGGCGTGTTCCACAGTGGGCATTTGACCTCCATCCGCTGGATCAGGTCGTTATGCCGGAAGTTCCGGCTGAAGACTGGGATGATATTCCCGATAGTGCGCTAGATTTAATTATTAAAGAATACAACTTTAATAATAAAAAACGCACACAACACGAACTCGTTGTAGAGTCGGGGTTGTGGAAGGAACACGTGCAAGCCTATTTGGCTTGTTGTAGTCATACCGACGCAATGGTAGGACAAATACTCACAGCATTAGACAACAGTGAATATGCAGACAATACTGCGGTCGTCTTGTGGTCAGACCACGGCTATCACCTAGGCGAAAAAATGCACTGGCGAAAAATGGCGCTGTGGGAAAGAGCAACGCGCATTCCATTCCTCATCCGCGCACCCTGGACAGTAGAAGCCAACAGTAGTTTTGAGGAGCCGGTGAGTCTTCTAGACCTAGCGCCGACACTGCTAAATCTAGCCAATATCTCACCGCCGGCACAGTTTGAAGGGCAGTCGCTACTCAACATCACGCGCGAGGAAGCCAGGGCAAGACCGGCAAATATGTACTGGCATAGTGCTGTGTCGACGCGGTTGGGAAACCTGCGGTGGACTCGCTATGCGGATGGCGGGGAAGAACTCTATGACTTGCACAACGACCCCCACGAGCACAGGAACCTGCTAGGCAAAAGCGGTCGGCATGTTGGCGGAATTGACGCTTTGCGAGAGATGGCGAGTTAGCAATCTCACCTCGCAGGAGCGGCGCTCTATCCACGCAAGGCTGACAATGTTGCGCGAGCGCAATCAGCTCAACAGCATATCTGCACGCTGGACGGAAGCATTCATCTCCGCAGAGGTGTCTACCATATAGTCCATCGAGAATACTGTCGAAACGAATCGATGACTGGCCTCTACCGATTCGGGTGTCACCCGAAGATGCAGATATCCACGAAGTGCTAGGTTGGATTGCTTTAAGTCATCGACAAGACTCACCACCAAAGGCGAAAACAAGTTCGCGTTATCTTCTCCCAACACCGATTCCAGGCCGGTGGAACTCACGCCCGCACAACCAAACTCTACTCCCACTATCGCTCCGCTGGGTGTTGTAAGCTGACTGCTCCATGCGTTGTGAGTATCGCCCGCCAACACCACCAACTTGGCATCAAGCGACGCTGCGTACTCTAGTAACCTGTCACGCTCATACTCATACCCATCCCAGGCATCCAAGTTGTAAGGTATAGCGGAATCTAGCAGCGCCTGCTCCTCGGCGGTTCGATCCGCAGGCAATTTGTTTTTTGCAGCAACCGAGGCGAGCACCGCATCGACACCTTTTGCCAGGCTACCGGTGGCGGCCAAACTTGGGTCCAGTGCCTCCATGATGGGTGCCGGTAACTGATACCGTCCGAACAGAACCTGCTGCCCGATTACTTGCCATTGCGCACTGCTTTGCATCAGGTTTTCTCGCAACCACTGTAGTTGATCAGCGCCCAGTAGGGTACGGTTACCATCACCGAAGGCAGCTCGGGCTTGTGGCACATCAATAACGCCATCAGTTGCGAAGTTTACATAGGATAACTGCTTATCGCGTCCCACGATGCGTGTATCAAGCATCAGAAGATCTAAGAGATCGCCGAATTGGAATCGGCGATAAATGATTTCTTCGACATTCGACGGGGGACGCACCGGCAACCACTCGTACCAAGCTTGGATCGCCGCCAGTTTCCGAGCGGTGAAGTCACCTTCGGTCGCTGGATCATGATTTTCCGCACCTTCACGCCACGTATCATTGGCGACTTCGTGGTCATCCCAAACGACAATGAAAGGGTGCGCCGCGTGTGCCGCTTGCAGATTCAAATCGCTGCGATATTGCGCATAGCGCGTGCGATAGTCTCCGATCACCAGAAGCTCGTTGGGTGGCTGCACCACACGCCCAAACTCTTCAGCTCGCGAACTGGCAAAGCCATCGGCATCGTACTCATACAAATAATCACCCAGATGCAGGACAGCATCCAATTCCTGATTGGCGACCTCGCGATAGACATTGAAAAATCCGGCGGGATAATTCGAACAGGAAACAACCGCAAACGAAGCCTCTGACACGGCGCCAGCGGGTAGCGTTCGAGTTCTCCCTGTTGGTGATGTGCGTTCTCCACTTAAAAATCGATAGTAGTATTGAGAACCGGCACGCAGACCTTCGACATCTACTTTCACTGTGTAATCAGTGTCTGCAGTGGTCACGCCGTCACCGCTGGCAACAATGTCATTAAACTGCTCGTCGGCACTGACTTGCCAGGAGACGTTCACCGGGCCTTCTTCTTCCGGAGTCAATCGTGTCCAGATAATCACCCGGTCAACCAACGGATCACCTGAGGCTATACCGTGCAGAAAATCGGCCAAAACGCCGGCAATTTGTTTGTCCGAGCCATCGGAACAGGCAATGAGATTACTGCCTAAGAGAGGAATTAAACTGCTGGCGGCCAGACCTTTGAGTAGAATGCGCCGCCCAATGTCTGTCTCGTTGCTCATCTTCGTCTCACGCTGATACACTAGACAAACAGCATAGCGTGAATCTAACAATTCGCCAGTAGTGGCTGCAAGGAGAAGCTCTTTTATGGAAATGAATGGGCGTCAATATGACTGTCAATTAAAAACATCGCCCCAAGACTAGCGCCAAGAGCAACCCATTTTCATAATCGCAGTGGGCTGCTCGATGCGCCGATCAATTTTCACCGCTCGCCGCTGCATCGCTCGATAAATACCATTGGCATATGACTCGCGATAGATGACGGGCAACTCTCGGTGATCACGCAGCGGCTTTTTCCAACCCGCGCTAGGCTGGTAGGTGAATTGCTCACCGCCTAAATCTACCCCACAGGAAAACAGCGACCCTCGCTTGGCACTCGCCGCAGGAGCGGAATCGGCAAACGTCAACATGCTGAACAGCAGCAATACGGATAAAAAGCTTTTCATTCCGGCAATCCCGATGTCGTAGGACCAGTGCCCCTTAGACCGCAGACTTTGCTACACCGCCTTTCAACGGCTGCGCTTTTCTACAGAACCTAAGCGAAGATTCTCAGTGAATAACTAGACTGAGTATTTAACGCTCTTCAACTGCTATGTGCACCTCACGATCATACCGACAATTTACATATAGCTACGCGCGATAGCGCGCTAGTCGCGCCGGTTATACACCTCCATCTAGGGTCAAATTAGGACATCCGCCTACAATAACAACAAGGTGCTGTTACCACGAATGCGCCGTGCAATGACTCCGAATCGGACAAATCTCTCATCCGTAAAGAAATTGGTGGCTCGTTCAACCCTTTGTACCCTATAACTTATTGTTTTATATATATTTAATCGTATTTTTGTTGAGCGGGGATGGCGTTGTGCCCGATGGAGCATTTCATGGGGCATTTATTGAACTACTATTGCTTAAGGATCGAGTTCTTGCGCTGTCGATGTGCAAGCCTTGTGCTACACAGATAAGGTGCAGATCCCGTACATTCTCCACAAAGACGCTTCAGAGAGAGGTTGGAAAAGGTGCAATTAAATCGAATAAGTACGTTTAAATTGCGGGGAGCGCGCCTCGCAATCATTTTGCTGGTTGGCACAGCCTTAGCAGGCTGCTACGCCCCTCAAGCCGTCCGCGATTATGATAGAGATGGTACGGTGCCTTGGTGGTGTCAGGGCACACCCAATCTAACGAAGCAGGAGTGTGTGACCTTTTCCTGGCAGCTCGATCTCAGCGTGGCCCGGGCGGCAAGTTACCCAATGCTGGCCGACGCACTGGCCGCGGGCGCCACAAGTATTACCAATGTTCCAGGCGGTATTGGCCACGCAGTCACACTTCCCGGTGCACCCGGAGTATTTGACGCAGAGTTTCCCAACGTTCTCTTGTACACGGGTACAGATCCAGTTTCTCGTATTGCCGGTGTGGCGTGGCGTTTTTTTGGCACCGAACCGACAGGTTTTCCTGGCAACCGCGACATATGGCAATTTGAAGGTGTCAGTGGAGCGTGGTGGCTGAGCGCTTGGATCGTGCGCGGTTACCAAAATCATCCGGACGTTTTTGCGGCTACACACCCATGCCTCGCCGCCAACATCGTACCGACAAGCACGACAGAGCCTTGCTTCATGCAGGCACACACGGAGCCACTTGAGATTCTCGTTTCTAACGATGACGGCTACAGTGCGGATGGTATTGCGGTTATGGTCGATGCGCTCTATACACTCCCCAATGTTGATATCCAGGTGGTAGCGCCGTTTTTGAATCAATCGGGATCGGGTAGTCAAACGACCCAACCTCCGTTCACAACTTCCGCGGTCACCGGAGTATTCACCAGCGGAACGCCGCCCAAGCCCGCTACCTATATCACCAGTAGCGATACTTCAGCACCGCGAAATGGCTCGGGCTCCCCGGCAGATTCTGTGATCTATGCTCTTGATGTCATGCTGCTGTCACCAGAACTCATCATCAGCGGTATGAATGAGGGCCAGAACATGGTCGAGCCAATCGTCAATGTTTCAGGCACCGTCGGCGCAGCCCGAACAGGAGCCATGCTTGGACTCGCTGCCATCGCGACTAGCCAAGGGAGTACGGCAGAACCCGATTTCCCCACCGGTGCCGCCGCTACTTTGGCACTACTGGAGGAGTGGCGACTCGGGCACAGACCAACACGCCCCAACAATGTTTGGAACATCAATACACCAACTTGTGAAGAGGGCACCTCGGTACGTGGCACACTAAACACCGTGGTGGCTACGGGGATTGATGGCCGCAGCTATTCAGAACAGGACTGTGCATCAACCGAGACGGAAATTAACGACGATCTAGATGCATTCAATCACGGCTTCATCGGTATCACGGATGTTGGTCGCTAGATGCACCTCATACGCAGAGTTCCAAGGCCACCAAATGAATGGTGGCCAGAGGGTGAGGGAAAAACTCTACAGGGGAACTCGCGGCAGCTTCAAGACCACACGCTTGTGCTTTGCAAGATTATTTTGAATCATGCTAGCTGTAGCAGATTTTCATAGTGTTTTGTAACCACGTTCCAGTCTAATTGTGCTTCAACACGCTTGACAAGCCGCTCACTAATTGCAAGCGCCTCACTCTCATTTTCCACGGTGTAACGTAAGCGCGCACATAGCGCCTGCGCGTCTCCGGCAGAAAACTGCAACAGCTTCTCATTGTGAACATCTTGTATGGGGTCTAGATTTGACACTACGGTAATACAACCACAGGCTATTGACTCCGCTGCAACCAACCCGAGACCTTCTTGATCACCATCTTCCGCAATCATCGAGGGCATCACCGATATTTTTGCTGCGTTGAGATAACTCGGCACCTTCGAAGGAGGAACCGCGCCAACAAACTCTACTTTAGATGCGATGTTTAATTGCTGTGCCAGCAATTCTAGAGACCTGCGTTCCTGACCATCACCGACAACCACAAGAGATTGCTCAGGGTAATGTTCTAACAAGCCAAAGAACGCCTGGAGCAGAAGGTGTACGCCCTTTTTTTCAACCAGTCGGCCAACATACACCAACCCCCGGCGCTCTTGAAACGGCACGATACTCTTGAATTCTGCGTGACAATCGATACCCATCGGTGCAACTTGGATTGGACGAGACAGTTTAAACTCGGACTGACAAAAATTCTGCATTGCCTTACTGACCACAGAAACTCTATCTGACTGCTGCAAGACATAGTGCTTAAGGCACTTGAGTAGTGGTGTATTCAATGAATACAAATCGGCGCCGTGACTCGTGGTTAAAACCATGGGGTCTAAACGCATGCAACGTTTTGTCAGCAGCGCAATAAGCCCTTGTGGTAGAAGCCAATGTGCGTGTATCGCATCTACTCGCAATTGGCGGGCCAGTCGAATGCTTTGCATTAACATGACGAAAAAAAGAAACGGAATTTGCAAAGCTAGCCATTTGTTTTGCTTGAGTTTTGGTACAATACCGCCATCGTAGGCTAGTCGCTGCATGCCTTCAGGCAAGTATCGAAAGCGGTGCACATGAACCCCGTCCAGGTTCTCGCGACGCGCTGCGAGCGCTGTGTGAGGTGCAAGCACATGAACCTCCTGCGTCGCCGCGAGTCGTTTTGCCAACCCATGCACAAAGCCTGGCTCCGTGTCTCCACGCCAGCGGGGGTAGGTTGTCGTTAGTACCAATAACTTGCGCAAAGATTCCGTTCCATCAGTGAGTGCGTCGCCCAAACTGTGCAAGTAACGCGCGAGACTGTATGGTCACCTTACTGGCCCAGGAATACAATAATGCCCGGCGCTTAACTCGACTTATGTGGCGATATTTAAGCAACCTCTATCTACCCAAACAAATCCCGAACTCGCACTACCTAGGTTTGGCATCCACGGGTATTTTCATAGCGTTCATCGCACTGCTGTTGGAATTCTACGGCTGGCAACGACCGTTTCTCCAAATGAGTGGCCCAGTCTTTGGATTGACCGACCTCAGCACAAACGAGGTTGCACTCTATTCACAGATTTACACCAGTGCCAGCTTTGTCATCCTTTTGGTCGGGCTACCTACTGTGTTCCACTTAGTCGCTCCCCTCGATGGTGAGAACCCCTATGGTTTGAGCACAAAAAACTTCACACGCAACATGCAACTGTATTACCCACTGCTGGTCATAATGCTGCCGGTGATTTGGGTCGTGAGCCGCTCCACCACATTCAACGGGTTTTACCCCTTGTACAACCCCAATTCACTACCGGGCTTTTTCGGTTATGAGCTGGTGTATTTGACTCAGTTCTTCGCTGTTGAATTTTTTTATCGCGGATTTTGTCTATTTCGCTTTGAACGGATTGCTCCAGGCTTAGGGGTTTTTATCATGGTCATACCCTATGCGCTGTTGCATATTCACAAACCTTTTCCCGAGGCTATGGGTTCAATCGTTGCCGGCCTTGTACTTGGAGTTTTGGCGCTCAAGAGTCGCTCCATCTGGCCCGGCGTTCTATGTCACTGCACCGTTGCTTTTTCTATGGATTTTTTCTGCCTTGTTAATTCCGGCAAATTAGCTGAGCTTTTGTAGTTCACAGCCCGCGGGGAAACACACTTTAAAAATAAAAAAACCCCGACCAGCAGACTGGACGGGGATCTTGTATTTAGAAGCCTGGCGATGACCTACTCTCACATGGGGAAACCCCACACTACCATCGGCGATGCACCGTTTCACTGCTGAGTTCGGGATGGAATCAGGTGGTTCCAGTGCTCTATGGTCGCCAGGCAAACTGGCGTGGTTGACGTTGGACTTATGTTGTTAGACACAGCTGTTGTTAAACAGCAGTCGTTGAACACCGGTTCACATTGAACCGCCACGTAGCAACCAAATAGGGTGATAAACCAAGCTGTTAGTTCCTGTGGGTGGTGTTATAAACACCTGACTCGATCACAACATCCGAAGTCTTCTCTTTTTTCTACTGCCTTTTAACTCTATCGCATCAGCAGCGGCGCCAAAGGCGTCCGTTGCCTGATGCTGGCAATAGGAAATAACTCAGGTTATATGGTCAAGCCTCACGGGCAATTAGTACTGGTTAGCTCAACGCCTCACAACGCTTACACACCCAGCCTATCAACGTAGTAGTCTTCTACAGCCCTTCAGGGGGATTGAATCCCCAGGGAGAACTTATCTTGGGAGGGGCTTCCCGCTTAGATGCTTTCAGCGGTTATCCTGTCCGAACATAGCTACCGGGCAATGCGTCTGGCGACACAACCCGAACACCAGAGGTTCGTCCACTCCGGTCCTCTCGTACTAGGAGCAGCTTCCCTCAATTCTCCAACGCCCACGGCAGATAGGGACCGAACTGTCTCACGACGTTCTAAACCCAGCTCGCGTACCACTTTAAATGGCGAACAGCCATACCCTTGGGACCGGCTTCAGCCCCAGGATGTGATGAGCCGACATCGAGGTGCCAAACACCGCCGTCGATGTGAACTCTTGGGCGGTATCAGCCTGTTATCCCCGGAGTACCTTTTATCCGTTGAGCGACGACCCTTCCATACAGAATCGCCGGATCACTAAGACCTACTTTCGTACCTGCTCGTCTTGTCAGACTCGCAGTCAAGCGCGCTTGTGCCTTTACACTAACCTCATGATTTCCGACCATGATTAGCGCACCTTCGTGCTCCTCCGTTACTCTTTGGGAGGAGACCGCCCCAGTCAAACTACCCACCACACACTGTCCCCGATCCCGATAAGGGACCTGGGTTAGAACCTCAACATTACCAGGCTGGTATTTCAAGGACGGCTCCACATACGCTAGCGCGCACGCTTCAAAGCCTCCCAGCTATCCTACACAAATAAGGTCAAAGTCCAGTGTGAAGCTATAGTAAAGGTTCACGGGGTCTTTCCGTCTAGCCGCGGGTACACTGCATCTTAACAGCGATTTCAATTTCACTGAGTCTCGGGTGGAGACAGTGTGGCCATCGTTACGCCATTCGTGCAGGTCGGAACTTACCCGACAAGGAATTTCGCTACCTTAGGACCGTTATAGTTACGGCCGCCGTTTACCGGGGCTTCGATCAAGAGCTTCTCCGAAGATAACCCCATCAATTAACCTTCCGGCACCGGGCAGGCGTCACACCCTATACGTCCACTTACGTGTTTGCAGAGTGCTATGTTTTTAATAAACAGTCGCAGCCACCTGGTCACTTCGACCAACCTCAGCTTAGGGGGCAAGCCCCATCACCAAAGTCGGCGTACCTTCTCCCGAAGTTACGGTACCATTTTGCCTAGTTCCTTCACCCGAGTTCTCTCAAGCGCCTTGGTATTCTCTACCTGATCACCTGTGTCGGTTTACAGTACGGTTCCTTGTTATCTGAAGCTTAGAAGATTTTCCTGGAAGCATGGCATCAACCACTTCGCTCGCGGGTTTCCCCTTGAACTCGTCATCGACTCTCGGCCTTCTCATCAAAGAGAGTATCCCGGATTTACCTAAGATACTGACCTACAACCTTAAACGCGGACAACCATCGCCGCGCTGGCCTAGCCTTCTCCGTCCCTCCATCGCAATAACAAGAAGTGCAGGAATGTTAACCTGCTTTCCATCGACTACGCATTTCTGCCTCGCCTTAGGGGCCGACTTACCCTGTCCCGATTAGCGTTGGACAGGAAACCTTGATCTTCCGGCGGGGAGGTTTTTCACCCCCCTTATCGTTACTCATGTCAGCATTCGCACTTCTGATACCTCCAGCAAACCTCCCGGTTCACCTTCAACGGCGTACAGAACGCTCCTCTACCATGCACACGCTTCCTTAAACTCACTCAATCAGATTCTGCTCTTTAACAGATGCAGCCCGACTCAACGTTCGGGGACGCTTGGTCGCCATCTGCCTACGGCAGCTGTCGACAAGCGATCGTCCTATGTGAGTTTAAGTGAAACGTGTGCATCCGCAGCTTCGGTTACCAATTTAGCCCCGTTATATCTTCCGCGCAGGCCGACTCGACTAGTGAGCTATTACGCTTTCTTTAAAGGGTGGCTGCTTCTAAGCCAACCTCCTAGCTGTCTAAGCCTTCCCACATCGTTTCCCACTTAACTGGTATTAGGGACCTTAGCTGGCGGTCTGGGTTGTTGCCCTCTCGACGACGGACGTTAGCACCCGCCGTCTGTCTGCCGTGATTGTACTCCTGGGTATTCGGAGTTTGCATGGGGTTGGTAAGTCGGGATGACCCCCTAGCCCAAACAGTGCTCTACCCCCCAGGGTAAGACACGACGCTCTACCTAAATAGATTTCGAGGAGAACCAGCTATCTCCGAGCTTGATTAGCCTTTCACTCCGATCCACAGCTCATCCCCTCATTTTTCAACATAAGTGGGTTCGGGCCTCCAGTCAGTGTTACCTAACCTTCACCCTGGCCATGGATAGATCGCTCGGTTTCGGGTCTATTGCCTGCAACTAAGTCGCCCTATTAAGACTCGGTTTCCCTACGCCTCCCCTAAACGGTTAAGCTCGCTACAGACAATAAGTCGCTGACCCATTATACAAAAGGTACGCAGTCACCCCATCTTCAAACCCTCTTTGCTTGTTTTGAGGCGGATGATCGTCGCTATGCGACGCTATCTGCTTTAAAACTTCAAAGAGCGCGCTTCACACCCTCTAAAAGGGCTTGAAGATGGGGCTCCCACTGCTTGTACGTATACGGATTCAGGTTCTATTTCACTCCCCTCTCCGGGGTTCTTTTCGCCTTTCCCTCACGGTACTGGTTCACTATCGGTCAGTCAGTAGTATTTAGCCTTGGAGGATGGTCCCCCCATATTCAGTCAAGATAACACGTGTCCCGACCTACTTGTCGCAAGCTCAGTACCACAGCTTAGTTTTCGTGTACGGGGCTATCACCCTCTATCGCCACCCTTTCCAGAGTGTTCCACTAACCAAACTGCTATCACTTGCAGGCTACTCCCCGGTCGCTCGCCGCTACTGGGGGAATCTCAATTGATTTCTATTCCTGAGGGTACTTAGATGTTTCAGTTCCCCTCGTTCGCCTCCTACACCTATGAATTCAGTGCAGGATACCCAGCTTACACTGAGTGGGTTTCCCCATTCGGACATTTCCGGATCAAAGGTTGGTTGCCACCTCCCCGAAACTTTTCGCAGGCTCCTACGTCCTTCATCGCCTCTGACTGCCAAGGCATCCACCGTATACGCTTAGTCACTTGACCATATAACCGAAGTTATTTGTTCAAGAAGACATTTCCCTGACACCCTTGAGCGTATGCCAGGTACTTAGAAGATGCACACCGATCAAAGTGCACATCTGCCGGATGTTGTGACGCTTAAGTCACAGTGTTTATTACAACTCTCATGTGATAACGGGGAATTGAAACCCGTTACCACGGAACAATTTAATCTATGAATCGCATTCCTCACCACAGGCCACGCAAGCGTGATCGGAGTGCTGAATGTCAATTCAAAGACTCAGCTTGATTTATCTTGTTAAAGAACATTCCGGTTGTTAAAACCAGAAAAAAACGCACCTATAAGTGCGCTTATTTCTAATTTCATTGATGCATTTCTTGTGGAGATTGGTGGAGCTATGCGGGATCGAACCGCAGACCTCTTCCGTGCAAGGGAAGCGCTCTCCCAGCTGAGCTATAGCCCCATAAACCTGAACCACCGCTACCCTGTCAGTACCAAAGCTTCGCGTTGGGCGGGATCGAAGTCGTGCGCGACCCCGGCGAGACCTCTTCCGTGCAAGGGAAGCGCTCTCCCAGCTGAGCTATAGCCCCATAAACCTGAACCACCGCTACCCTGTCAGTATCAAAGCTTCGCGTTGGGCGGGATCGAAGTCGTGCGCGACCCCGGCGAGACCTCTTCCGTGCAAGGGAAGCGCTCTCCCAGCTGAGCTATAGCCCCGAGTAAAGTGTCTCCAGCAACCACTCAGCCTGCCAAGTACACCAAATCGTTTCAGATCGAGAGCCGTGACGCGTAATGTGCGAGTAGCACAGGCGCGTTGCGGCAACGAAGAGCTGGAGTGATTTGGTAGGCCTGGGCAGATTTGAACTGCCGACCTCACCCTTATCAGGGGTGCGCTCTAACCAACTGAGCTACAGGCCTGTTGTAACTTGTCTGCGCTTGCCCTGGCGGCGTTGCATCGCTCGCTCAGTCGGTCACGTACTTTTTGTACGCTCCCTCCTTCTCTCCCGCTGCGCCTTGCCAGACCAAACGCATCCTGCGTTACAACCCTTTCTCTACTTCTAAGGGCTAGTAGCAAGATGATATAGGCACGTGCTCGTGATTACTTTCGCATCAACCGATTAGATGAAGACAAATGTGTGAACACTTGAAGAGAAGTGCCACTATCGTTTAAGGAGGTGATCCAGCCCCAGGTTCCCCTAGGGCTACCTTGTTACGACTTCACCCCAGTCATGAATCACTCCGTGGTGATCGCCCTCCCGAAGGTTAGGCTAACCACTTCTGGAGCAACCCACTCCCATGGTGTGACGGGCGGTGTGTACAAGGCCCGGGAACGTATTCACCGTGACATTCTGATTCACGATTACTAGCGATTCCGACTTCATGGAGTCGAGTTGCAGACTCCAATCCGGACTACGAAACGTTTTGTGGGATTCGCTCCCCCTCGCGGGTTTGCTGCCCTCTGTGCGTTCCATTGTAGCACGTGTGTAGCCCAGGCCGTAAGGGCCATGATGACTTGACGTCGTCCCCACCTTCCTCCGGTTTGTCACCGGCAGTCTCCTTAGAGTTCCCACCATAATGTGCTGGCAACTAAGGACAAGGGTTGCGCTCGTTACGGGACTTAACCCAACATCTCACGACACGAGCTGACGACAGCCATGCAGCACCTGTCACTGAGTTCCCGAAGGCACTAAGGTATCTCTACCAAATTCTCAGGATGTCAAGGCCTGGTAAGGTTCTTCGCGTTGCATCGAATTAAACCACATGCTCCACCGCTTGTGCGGGCCCCCGTCAATTCATTTGAGTTTTAACCTTGCGGCCGTACTCCCCAGGCGGTCTACTTATTGCGTTAGCTGCGCCACTAAGAAAGCAAGTCTCCCAACGGCTAGTAGACATCGTTTACGGCGTGGACTACCAGGGTATCTAATCCTGTTTGCTCCCCACGCTTTCGCACCTCAGCGTCAGTATCGAGCCAGGAGGCCGCCTTCGCCACTGGTATTCCTCCATATATCTACGCATTTCACCGCTACACATGGAATTCTACCTCCCTCTCTCGTACTCTAGTCGGCCAGTATCAACTGCAGTTCCCAGGTTGAGCCCGGGGCTTTCACAGCTGACTTAACAAACCGCCTACGCGCGCTTTACGCCCAGTAATTCCGATTAACGCTCGCACCCTCCGTATTACCGCGGCTGCTGGCACGGAGTTAGCCGGTGCTTCTTCTAAAGGTAATGTCAGGGCTTGCAGTTATTAGCTACAAGCTTTTCTTCCCAATTGAAAGTGCTTTACAACCCTAGGGCCTTCTTCACACACGCGGCATGGCTGCGTCAGAGTTTCCTCCATTGCGCAATATTCCCCACTGCTGCCTCCCGTAGGAGTCTGGACCGTGTCTCAGTTCCAGTGTGGCTGATCATCCTCTCAGACCAGCTATGGATCGTCGCCTTGGTAGGCTTTTACCCCACCAACAAGCTAATCCAACGCAGGCTCATCCAATAGCGCGAGGCCCGAAGGTCCCCCGCTTTCCCCCATAGGGCGTATGCGGTATTAGCAGCCGTTTCCGACTGTTGTCCCCCACTACTGGGTAGATTCCTACGCGTTACTCACCCGTCCGCCGCTCTACTCATACCCGAAGGTATTTTCGCGCTCGACTTGCATGTGTTAGGCCTGCCGCCAGCGTTCAATCTGAGCCATGATCAAACTCTTCAGTTTAATAATGTTTAGCCTCACTCAGACAGTTGTTTCGGGAAGGCAGTGGACAGCAAGCTGCCGCTGCTTCCTTCCAAACTATCGTCGCGAGAGGATCGTTACGTGTCGCTCATTAAAGAGCACCCCACTTTACGATCCAAAATCTAAGGCTCAGACACAATTCGAAATCAAAAATTACTATGAATTAATGAGTCACTTGTTGTGTCTGAATAGTCGTGACAACTATCCCAACAAGTGCCCACACATCTGTCTTCATCTACTTGTTAAACAACGTCCTCCGCCGCGGGGGCGAGGACCATCGGTTGGGGGGTGCCCAACCGCGGAGGCGTATTATACTCATCGCCGCCGCTAAGGCAACCTAAAAGTGGAAATGAGGCCCGCCTTTTCGCCCCCGACACAGACGCTGCAGAACCGCTGCAAGATACTATTCCTGAAGGGTTTTTTGCGTCTTGGCCAGCCTTCAAAATGTCTGATTCGAAGGTAGCCCAGTGGCGAGGGACGGCGAACTATACGCACAGCCCATAGCCAGCGCAAGCACTTTGCAGAAAAACTTATTCCAGTGGTCGCGGGCTGAACCGCTCGGGTAAAAAACGAGCACAGCACCTGCAACATATGAACAATCGATAAGGGCGCTGCGAAGTGCTAGTGCAGCTCAAACAGGTGATACTTTTTCTTGCCAAGCTTGACGATATAAAAGCGCTCGAACATCGCCCGGGAGGGGTCGAAACACGCCGCAACATCGCCGTTACTGTCCATACCAACCGGCGTTTCATTGACGGTGACCGCCTGCCGACCCAGCGCATCCTTGACCTGCTTCCCAGAATTAGCCATCCCGGCATCCGCGAGAAGGGTCGTAAGGGTTTCTGGCATCTCACTGCGCGCCAGTGTAGTGGCGGGCAACCCATCTTGACGCAATTGCAGTACATCGCTTTGGTCTAATTTTGCCACGGAGCCCGAAAACAGTGCTTCCGAGATACGCTGCGCGGCATCTACGCCCGCTTGGCCATGCACCAGACGTGTGACCTCACATGCCAGCACACCTTGCGCCTCCGGTCGGCCATCGCGCTCGGCATCGGCACGCCGCAGCGCGTCGATTTCAGCGACCTCGAGAAAGGTGAAGTACTTGAGAAATGAATACACCTCCTCATCGGCAATACTCAGCCAGTACTGGTAGAAGGCATAGGGCGAGGTTCGCGCTGGGTCGAGCCAAATCGTCCCGGCCTCGGTCTTGCCAAATTTGGTGCCGTCTGCGCGGGTAATCAGCGGCATTGTCAAACCGTAGACCTGTTCGCCACGCAGCCGTCGTGTCAAGTCTATCCCGCTGGTGATATTGCCCCATTGATCGGAGCCGCCCAACTGCAAACCACAACCATAGCGCTTGTTGAGTTCCGCAAAATCATAGGATTGCAGAATCATATAGGTGAATTCGGTGAAACTGATGCCACTGCCGTCGCGATCAAGGCGCTGTTTCACCGATTCTTTCTGGATCATCGAATTGACGGAGAAATGCTTGCCGATATCACGCAGGAAGGTCAACAAATCAAGATCTGCCGTCCAATCCAGGTTGTTGACTACCTCGGCGGAGCTCCGCCCTCGGTCAAAATCAATAAACTGGGAGACTTGCTCACGCAGCTTATCTACCCAGCTATTAACGATATCGGGCGTATTCAATTGGCGCTCCTGCGCCTTGAAGCTGGGGTCGCCGATCAAACCGGTAGCCCCGCCCAACAGTGCTAGCGGTTTGTGCCCGGCCAATTGAAACCGCCTGAGCATCAGTAGTGGCACAAGGGAACCCACATGCAGGCTGTCCGCGGTAGGGTCAAAGCCGCAGTAGAGCGTGCGGCTGTCGCCATCTAACCAACCCGGGAGTTCTTCGCTGGTACTTTGGAATACCAGCCCACGATCGTACAGTTCTCGAATTAGGGCACTACTCATGGGCGGGTCCGGTCACGGTTCAAGCGATCTTTGCGTGGTTAAAACTGGTCAATGCGACGGGCGCCAACGATACAACACCCCCTTTCAATTGCAAGCGGACCCCGCGTAGGACCCAAATTGGCACCTCTAAATACCCAATTTTTCTCTAGTTTCGGTGTTTTTTTCTATCGTTTTGACGATTTTTAAATATACTGATGTACAAACAGTAACACACAAAATTCGGGGTCTATGCCATTGGGAACACGCCCGAGGGGGGCTACTCGCGTTCGCCAGGGACAATCTAGGCGGGCGGCGACCATCGAACCACGATTGACAACGTGGACAACTGCATTGCAACGCAGCCATTTGCTGTGGGCGTTAGGTGTCGGGCTACTCGGCGTCTTCATCCAATCCTGCGTCGTCCTGCAATCCAGTCAATTAAATGACATAGCAAAAGCAGACGCTGCCGCGGCGCAACCGGTGTATTCACCTGTGGATTCCTCGGTAGCACCTGTCGTAGAGCCTGTCGTTGAACCGGTGATCGTTGAACCGCCCTGGCGAGACCAAATCGTCAAATCTGGCGACACTCTTTCAGCAATTTTTAAACGCGCTGGCTTTGACAACGGCGAAGTGTTCGAGGTGCTAAACAGCTCTGCCCAAGGTAAAGCGCTGGCGCGAATCTTCCCGGGGCAAACCATTGCGTTTCAATCCGACGACGCTGGGAACCTCATCGGTGTGCGCCATACGCGCTCCGCGTTGGAGACGGCCACTTACCGACGCTCTGACGATAGCTTTAGCAGCGAAGTTGCAACTCGCACACCCGACGCTAGAGAAACTTGGGCGTCGATGGAAATCGAATCGTCGCTGTTTCTCGCGGGTAAAAAAGCGGGCCTATCTAATACCCTAATTATGGAATTGGCGAATATTTTTGGCGGCGTCATCGATTTCGTGCTGGACCCGCGCAAAGGAGATTCCATTCAGGTTATCTACGAAGACCTCTATCTCGACGGCGAAAAATACGGGCCCGGCAACATCGTCGCCACCTCCTTCACCAATCGTGGCGAAACATTTACCGCCTATCGCTATGAAGACGCCAAGGGCGATGTTGGTTACTACAATGAGAAGGGCGTCAGCATGCGCAAGGCTTTCCTCATGGCCCCAGTTGATTTCACGCGCATCAGCTCCAATTTTAATCCCCGTCGTTTACACCCCATTTACAAGACCAGACGCCCACACCGCGGCATCGACTACGCCGCTCCACGCGGAACGCCGGTGTACGCCGCTGGTGATGGGCGCGTTGTGCGCGCCGGCTACAGTCGCGCCAACGGCAACTATGTGTTTATTCAACACGGAGAACAATATGTAACCCGCTACTTGCACCTGCACAAGCGCAAGGTCAAACAGGGGCAGCGTGTTAAGCAAAGCCAAGTTATCGGTAGCGTTGGGTCTACCGGAGCCGCCACCGGGCCACATCTGCACTACGAATTTTTACTGCATGGCGTGCACCGTAACCCGCGCACCATTCACAAGAAACTGCCGAAAGCGAAGAGCCTACCGAAAACGGAACTGCAACGCTTCGCGCAGCACATCGCTCGTTCCTCAGAGCAGCTGGTGGCACTGAATACCTACGATCAGCTCGCCATGCAGGAATCCGCGGGCGAGCCAGACGCCACCCATTAGTCCCGCCGACACGGGGATGCTTTTCATTGGCCTGATGTCCGGTACCAGCGCGGACGCCGTCGACGCTGTGCTTGCACACTGTGACACGACCGCTTGTCAGCTTATCGCAACACATCAGCACCCCCTACCCACTGTACTCAAAGCGGAGATCGCTCAACTCAGCCACCCCGGTGACAACGAAATCGAGCGCCTCGGTACACTCGATCGACATTTAGGCGCCGTTTTTGGCGCGGCAGTGCTCGCATTGTTAGAGCACGCGAATGTAGACGCACACTCGGTCGCTGCCATCGGCACCCACGGTCAAACCCTGCGGCATCGCCCGGCAACGGCGCAGCGCGCGCACGATTCCTCCTTCACACTGCAAATTGGCGACCCCAACGCCATCGCCGAAATCACCGGTATAACCACTGTTGCCGATTTTCGGCGCCGCGACATCGCCGCGGGTGGTCAGGGTGCGCCCTTGGCACCCGCGTTCCACGCAGTGGCTTTTGCCGGCGCTCATGCTCGCCGCGCCATCCTCAATATCGGCGGCCTGGCCAATCTGAGTCTGTTAGCGGGAACTGAGCTGATCGCTGGTTTCGACACCGGACCCGGGAATACGCTGATGGACCTTTGGTGTGCGGAGCACTGGGGCGAGCCATTTGATCGAGACGGTGCCCGCGCAGCCAGCGGCACCCCGCACGCGGGCCTCCTGCAACGCCTGTTACAACACCCCTACTTCGCGCAAGTTGGCCCGCGCAGCACAGGCAAGGAAGATTTCAATCGACCCTGGCTACTGGAGGTCCTGGCGGAATGCCCGAACCTAGCTGACGACGACGTGCTGGCGACCTTGTGCGAACTCACCTGCCAGAGCATCTGCGCTGCCCTGGAGAACAGTGGCGTGCCCGTCGACGAAGTCTTCGTCTGCGGCGGCGGCGCCCACAATCGGCACCTCATGGCACGCCTCGCTGCGCTGTTGGCTCCACGACGCGTGGCAGATACGAGTGACTTGGGGATCGCCCCGGACTGGGTCGAAGCCACGTTGATGGCATGGCTGGCAAGTAGGACTCTCGCTGGGTTGAGCGGTAACTCCCCCGCCGTCACAGGTGCTCGCGGGGAGCGGGTCTTGGGCGCTATTTATGCCGGAGCCGTGCTGAGCGAGTAAGATGGACTAGGTGCTAAGGGATTTAGGACCGCGTGTTGGATTGAGGACAAGCACGAAGGCAAGCAGCTGGCCACACAGGCGTACGCCAGGCTAGATCGAAAAAGACGCACCGCAACCACAAGTCGTCGTGGCGTTAGGGTTGTTAATAACGAATCGCGAGCCCTCCAGGCCCTCGGTGTAATCCACTTCCGAACCCATCAAGTATTGAAAACTCATGGGGTCAACCAGCAAGGTCACGCCACCTGATTCAATCGCGGTGTCGTCATCGGCGGCCAACTCATCAAAGGTAAACCCATACTGGAAACCCGAGCAGCCGCCGCCGGTAATGAACACCCGTAGCTTTAAGTCGTCGTTTTCTTCCTCCGCCACGAGCGCACGCACCTTGTGCACGGCGTTTTCCGTGAGGTGGATCGTGGTTGGATCAAAGGCCTGGGCGCTGGTCATCTCAATTACCGCCGCGTGAATCACTCAGCTTGATGATAAACATGGGGGCAATTATGGAAAAACCAAGCAATTTAGTCAACTTTAGCGGATTTAGCACGACTGGCTTTTCCGCCACCTTTGGCAGAGCAACGATTCTACCTTCCCACAGGTTCTTCCGGCTCCGCTAAGTGCGCGAGCCCACCGTTGACCTCTGAACCGGCAGCCATTTCCAGTAGTGCGTAGAACACGTTCCCCTTTACCCGGCCCCGGATCGCCAACTCCAATTCCTTAGTGGCGTAGACATCGCCTTCGACACTGCCATTGATCAACACATAGGGTGCGCGGATTTCGCCAGCGACCTTCCCCTTGCCCAGTACCCGTACGCGTGAATCATTGCCTTGTTCGGCGATTACGTTGCCGTTGATAACGCCCTCGACATCTAAGCTGCCAGAAAATCGTACATCGCCATTGATGGTGGTGTCCGCAGAAATCAACGTTGTACCGCCGCCGGACCCGCGTTTTTTACTGCGCAACATGGGAAAATCGCTCCTGCACGCGCCAGGGAAAAACTTCCTGCAGTTCCGCTGACTGTGGTTTTTCAATATGGACGGCGACCGAAATCCCCCGGGGCTCAAACCCCTCGGGTAAAATGAGCTCGCCATCCACTGCTTGAAAGTAACGAAAACTGAGCGGAACCGCTTGCATCGTTAGCTGAGTCGAGAGATCGACTAGGTCATAGCTCACCTCCTCGCCCAATCGCACGCCATCGACATTCACCGCTAATTCTCCTGTCACCAATTTATGCTTGCGTGCCTGCTGCTGCAGTACGAATCGAAATGCGTACTGACCTTCCTCACTGCCCGGGACGATTTCAGGTAGACGTAAACTTAAGCCGTCTTCAACATCGCCCTTCGCCATTAAACCGCGGTAGAAGCGCAAGCTATGTTCCAACTCGACAACTTGTTCGCGTTGCTCGGCCATCTCCCGACGCAGCATTTCCAATGCGCCAACCGCCACCTCTTCGCGCGTACGCTGCACTTCGAGTTTCTTCTGCGCGCTGTCTATCTGTTCGCGTAGCTCGTTTATTTCACTGAGTAGATTCGCAGTCGTCAACGGGTCATTCGCGATCGTCGTCAGCGCGTGCGAGCGCCCCAGGTAGAGCCCAGCAACCAGTGCCATCAAGATCAACAGCGTGATGAGCAATAACACCTTGGGGTTCAAATAGGTAGAATGACGTGAACGCATTACCAACCCAACATCTGATACCGCTGACCCATTAAGGCAGCAACCCGATTTGCGCGAGACCGCTGGACTCATCGAACCCCAACATGATGTTCATGTTTTGCACCGCTTGACCGGATGCGCCCTTGACGAGGTTATCGATCGTCGCCATCACGACCACTGTGCTGCGATCTTGCGGCACCGAAACCGCAATTTGGCAGCGGTTAGCACCACGCACGGTACGCGTTTGCGGAAACTCGCCACTGGGTAATACATCGACGAACGGTTCGTTGCGATACGCTTGTTCAAAAAGCTCTTGCACATTGAGATCCTGTGCGCGCAATGGTGCAAACAGCGTCGAGTGAATGCCTCTCACAATGGGCAGTAAGTGCGGCACAAACGTCAGTTGCACCGGGTTGTTGGCAATATCACCCAAACCTTGCTCTATTTCTGGCAAATGCCGGTGACCGGCTACGGCGTAAGCTTTAAAGCTGTCCGACACCTCGCTCAACAAATTCTCGACTTTGGCCTGACGCCCTGCGCCGCTCACTCCCGACGCGGAACTGGCAATAAGGTGCTGCACGTCGATAGCTCCCGCCTGTAATAGCGGCAGAAACCCGAGCTGCACAGAGGTTGGATAGCAGCCCGGACAGGCCACCAACCGCGCGCTGGCAATCGCCTCCCGGTTGAACTCGGGAAGGCCGTACACCGCCTCGGACAGCAACTCAGGGCTGGTGTGTTTCTCACCGTACCAGCGCAACCAAACCTGCGCGTCGCGCAAGCGGTAGTCGGCCGATAAATCCACCACGCGCACATCGTTGGCCAACAGCTCGGGGACTAAGTTCAGGGCGACGTTGTGCGGTGTCGCAAAAAATACGAGATCACAGGCCGCCAGTTTTTGTGCATTGGGTTCGGTAAACGCAAGATCGCAGTGGCCGCGCAAATTGGGAAACAAATCATCGACACGACGGCCAGCTTCGGCTCGCGATGTAATCACGCTAATGTCAACGCCGCTGTGCTGCAATAACAGGCGCAGCAACTCTACACCGGTATAGCCGGTGCCGCCTACGATGCCAATATTCGCCATCTCGCTACCTAAAATTGATGTTTCAGGAGGTGTTATTGTTTGTCGCGCGGGGTACTGATGCAGAAAATCCAGCGTTCAGTCACGCACCAACCGACTCTTTGCCAACCGGCCTTGTACCAACTGGCTTTTTACCCACGAACTTTCTACCCACTGACTTTTTGCCAGCCGACTTCCTAACAACTAAAGGCCGCCGCATATCCGCACATCGACCCGTTAGTATAAAAGCAATGGCGCTCGATAGAACTGGTAATATTGTTCTTTTCGCTCGGAGCGAGCCTTTTTGCGCAAGTTTTTCTATCAATACAAGCGCCGGTTGACCAACTACGACTCGGTACTCCCCTACGCCCTGCTCGGTGTTGTCGGCGGCGTCGCATCTGGTCTCATCGTCCTCGCCTTTGCATTGGCAATTCGTGAGATGGGGCAATTACTGGGAGTGGCCAATGGCGGTGATGGGTTTGAGCAACTGCCCCGTTGGATGTGGTTTGCGCTGCCCGCCGCCGGAGCCATTGTGCTCGGGGTGATTTACTCTTTCCTGCAACCTGAAGATAAAGAAACGGGCATCATCCACGTATTGAGCCGCATGCATTCACACTACAGTGTGTTGCCGCTACGCAACGCCGCACTGCAATTCTTTGCCGGTAGTTTCGCGCTGGCCACGGGACAATCAGGCGGGCGCGAGGGGCCGGGAATCCACCTGGGGGGTGCGATTAATAGCCTGATTGGGCAGTGGCAGGGTCTGCCCAACACCAGCCTGCGCATGCTCATTGCCTGCGGTACGGCGGGCGGCATAGCAGCGGCATTCAACACACCTCTGGCCGGCGTCGTGTTCGCAATGGAGGTGATCATGGCGGAATACACCGTTGTCAGTTTTATTCCAGTCATGCTGGCGGCCGTTTCTGCGGCAGCTGTCAGTCATTCACTGAACCCGGGTGGCGCGTTGTTCGACCTTCCTCCCCTGGAGCTAAATAGCTTGCTCGAGCTGCCCTTCATCGTGCTCTTGGGGCTGTGTTGTGGCATCGCCGTCGCCCTGTTTATCCGTATCTGTCAGTACACGGCGCAAATTTCCCACTGGCCGGTGTTATTGCGTTTTGGCCTGGCAGGGTGCTGCACAGGCGCGCTCGCCTACTTCGTGCCAGAGGTGTTGGGCGTGGGCTACGACACGCTAGACCTGGCGCTACACAACCAATTGGCATTGAATGCTCTGCTGGCTATCGCACTGTGTAAAATTGTCGCGACCGCTATCGGCTGTGGCCTGGGACTCCCGGTGGGTCTCATCGGCCCTAACCTGCTGATCGGAGCCTGCCTGGGCGGTGCGCTGGGGTGGTTGGGTGCTCAGTGGCAGCCGGAACTTGCATCCGAAAATATGGTGTACGTTGTCGTCGGGATGGGCGCGGCGATGGGTGCCGTGCTCAACGCGCCCCTGGCCGCTATTTTGGCGGTGGTCGAACTGACCGGTACGATCGGCCTGAGCATGGCGGCCATGCTCGCCATTGTCACCGCGACGCTGACCAATACCGGAGTGTTTGGTCAGCGCTCCGCACACCAAACGATGCTCGGCCAATTGCGGCGCTTGGTACCCCAAGACCCGCTGAGCCAGTTGCTACACCGCAGCGACGTCACTGCGACGATGGATACGCGCATTGTGCCCGTGCCGCACATCTTGGACGATCACGATCTAGAGCCGCTGCTGGAGTTCAGACCCACCTGGTGCCTAGTCAGGCGTACGGACGAGGATCTCTATCTCGTCGACGGTGTTGAATTACTACTCTGGCTGGAGGAAGAGTCCCTCGAAGACGGCGGCGTCGATGTCACAGAGGCGGGCATTCGGCGCTGGACGACGACGGCCATTCCCATACAGGCAACGCTGCAACAAGCGGTGGATGCCATGCGCACAAATACGGCGGAGAGCGCTTGCGTTTACGATCGCAGCGCCCAATCGGGTAAGCGCATTTTGCACGGCGTGGTCACGCGTGAGGGTATCGAAAAGTTTACGCTTGACCGTGTCCTGCGCGGCGATGCAGTTGAAGACAACTAATGCGGTGACCTTGGTGCGGGAATAAGGCTCTGGAAAATAGTTCGTAAAGTCAGGAGGTGAGGTAAGGTGGTGCCATGTTGATGCTCTGGCTCAAGGCGTTGCATATCAGTTTTGTGATCTGTTGGTTCGCAGGGCTGTTTTACCTGCCGCGTATTTTAGTCCATCACGCCGCCAGTGACGACGAAGGAGCGCGTGCGCGCCTGGTTATTATGGCGCGCAAACTGTACCGTTTCGTCACACCGATGATGTGGTTGGCGGTGCTGCTCGGCCTAGCGACAGCATTCACCAACTGGGATTACTATTTGCTCGCCCCCTGGATGTGGCTAAAAGTAGCCGGTGTCTTGTTGTTGATGGCCTACCACTACCTTTGCGGACGCTATGTGCGCGCGATCGATGAGAAAGGCTCGCCACACGGGCACGTATACTTCCGTTTCTTCAACGAAATCCCCGTGCTGTTCTTGTTTGCCATTGTGTTATTGGTGGTATTGAAACCGTTCTAGTGCGTGGTAAGCCTCTAACGCGACTGGATTATGTCTAGCGCAAGCCGGATAATTTCCACCAGAACTCGCTTATAAATTTTCACAACTACTCGGCACCAGTGACCGACAGCTCGAGGCATTTCAACATGAGCACCTCAGAAGACCTGTTTACACGTGCGCAACAGCACATCCCCGGCGGTGTTAACTCCCCGGTGCGCGCCTTTAAAGCCGTAGGTGGCACACCTGTGTTTATCGAACGCAGCGATGGCGCATACGTGTACGACGCGCAGCAGCGCCGCTATATCGACTACGTGTTGTCCTGGGGCCCGATGCTTATGGGTCACAACCATCCCGCAGTGCGCGAGGCGGTTATCCGCCAAGCGCAACAGGGCTTGAGCTATGGTGCGCCCACAGAGCTGGAAACGGCGATGGCAGAGCGCCTCTGCGAATTGCTGCCTAGCATGGAGTTAGTGCGCATGGTGAATTCCGGCACCGAGGCCACGATGAGCGCTATTCGATTGGCGCGCGGTGTAACCAGCCGCGACAATATCGTGAAATTTGAAGGCTGCTATCACGGGCACTCGGATTCGCTGTTGGTCAAAGCGGGTTCCGGCGCATTAACCCTGGGCGTGCCCAGTTCACCGGGAGTACCAGCGGCCCTAGCGGATCACACGCTGACCTTGACCTACAACGATATTGAGGGCGTGCGCGCCGCATTTGAAGAGCACGGGTCGGGCATCGCCTGTGTCATCGTCGAGCCTGTGGCGGGCAATATGAATTGCATTCCGCCGGCGCCGGGTTTTCTCGCGACGCTGCGCGAGGTCTGCAACGCCAGTGGTGCGCTGTTGATTTTTGATGAAGTCATGACCGGGTTTCGCTTTGGACTACAGGGTGCGCAAGGTTTTTACGACATCGAGCCAGACCTTACCACCTTGGGGAAAGTGATCGGCGGCGGTATGCCGGTGGGCGCCTTCGGTGGACGTCGCACCGTCATGGAAAATATTGCGCCACTGGGCCCGGTCTACCAGGCCGGCACACTGTCGGGCAATCCAGTGGCAATGGCGGCGGGCCTGGCCACGCTAGATATCATTGCCGTGCCCGGTTTCTACGAGCCTTTGTTTGCGCGCACCGAACGCCTCTGTGCGGGTCTGGAAGCCGCAGCAAAGGGTGCAGGTGTGGAATTCACCACCAATAGCGCGGGCACGATGTTTGGCGGGTTCTTTACCCGAGAGAGCGCCATCAGCAATTACGCGCAAGTCATGGGTTGTGACACGCAGGCGTTCAATCGCTTCTTCCACAGCATGTTGAACCAAGGTGTTTACTTAGCACCTGCCTCCTATGAGGCGGGATTCATGTCCAGCGCGCACACAGATGCGGATATCGACGCTACAATTGATGCTGCAAGCAATGCATTTGCCAGTCTTTAAACGATATTGAAAATCGCAGCTTGGCAGCGCAGATTGTAACCGCGCGCGACATCACCTGTCGCAACTGGCATTCAAACAAGGGCTCAACTATGACGTATAGCACCGCACGTGCACCATTTCCCACAACACGCATGCGCCGCTTGCGGGCGCAGGAATTTTCGCGCCGCCTAGTGCGGGAAAGTCAGTTAACTCCGGCAGATCTCATCCTGCCAGTATTCGTGCAGGACGGTGACAATGCACGCCAAGCTGTGCCCTCTATGCCCGGAGTCGCGCGGCTGAGTATTGATTTGCTCGTGGAAGAAGCGCGGGCGGCGCGGGCCCTGGGCATTCCAGCCATCGCACTGTTTCCCGTCGTACCGACCAGCGACAAGAGCTTGCAGGCGGATGAAGCGCACAACGCCAACGGCCTGACTCAGCGCGCCGTACGCGCGGTAAAGGATGCTTTGCCGGAGCTGGGGGTCATCACCGACGTCGCGCTAGATCCATTTACTACCCATGGGCAGGACGGCATCATCGATGCGAACGGCTACGTACTCAACGACGTGACCAGTGAAGTACTGGTACAACAGGCCTTGTCCCACGCCCAAGCGGGTGCCGATGTGGTCGCGCCTTCGGACATGATGGACGGACGCATCGGCGCCATTCGCGCGGCGCTGGAGCACGACGGCCACCACAACACGCTCATACTGGCCTACGCTGCTAAATATGCCTCCGCCTACTACGGGCCCTTTCGCGATGCGGTGGGTTCGGCCAGCAACATCGGCAGCGGCAATAAGTACAGCTATCAGATGGATGTGGGCAACGCTGACGAAGCGCTGCACGAGTGCGCGCTCGATTTAGCCGAGGGCGCCGACATGATCATGATCAAGCCCGGCATGCCCTATCTCGACATCGTGCGCCGCGTGAAAGACGATTTGCGCGCACCCACTTTCGCCTATCAAGTCAGCGGCGAGTACGCCATGCACCAGGCAGCCTTTGAACAGGGCTGGCTGGACGCCGATGCAGCAATATTGGAATCGCTCCTCGCCTTCAAACGCGCCGGCTGCGATGGCGTCTTGACGTACTTCGCACTCGATGCGGCGCGCCTCTTGCAGTAGGGTATCCAGCGTGGCCATACGACACATTCTAGTGCTTGCGTTGTTACTCGCTCCCATGCGCTCGGCACTGGCAGAATGTACCTGCCTGTGGGAGGGTTCATTCGCCGATGTGTACGCCAGCGCAGACATCATTGTCGCCGGCACAGTTCGAGCGAACCGGGGCAACGCGGTGGATGTGGAGATCGGAGAGATCCTCCAGGGAGCAGAGCCGGCTCCACCGCTGCGAGTTTGGATGCAAACGGGAAATCATTGCCGCCCATCGGCCACCGATTTCCCAATTGGAACCCAATGGGTTATGGCGCTGCACCGCATCGACGATGAGCCGCCAGACAGTTTTAATCCACACACACCCAATACCAGCTATGGCCGTCTGGGTGACTACAGCCTTTCTGCCTGCGGTGGCTATTGGCTGCGCCTCCAGGGTGAACATGTCAGCGGCAACTTGATCGACGGTACCCGCTGGGAACGCGACCCACCGATGAGCCCAGTTTTACTTGAAATTGTAGGCGCTTACGTGCGCGGCGAGGCCCCTCGCGAAGCACTGGTTAAGGCCAGCACCCAAGACCCTGCGCTGCGGCAGCTGATGCTGGAAACCCGGACTTTTCTCATAAAGGAGAAATAGGTCTCAATAAGTACGATTTTGGGGAGACTGAGATAGTCCTCTGGGGTATAAATATAAGAAGCGTCATCTAATTTAAGAATATCACTTTCGTGCTATCAAAGACGCGAGGGACCATGTCCAAACTGTCACGACAGTTGCTCACCAACTTGTACACGCTGTGCACCGGGTACAGTGAGTATCGTCCGCTGGACGAGGATCACTACCGTAAGCGCTTGCTGGTCACGACCAGTATGTTTTTCTTTTTCGCTGTCAGCTCGGTCGCATTAATCACCTACGCCATTGTAGACCTACGGCCGGAAGGCAAAGTGGCGGCAGACATCATTTTCCTAACCATGATCGTGGGGAGCCTCCTCAGCATGTGCATCCTGCGGCTGTCAGGAAGCCGTAACGCCGCACTCAATGTTCTCATCGCGGTGTTGACCAGTACGTTCACCGCCGCCTGCCTCTTTTTCGGTGGCCCTACCTCGCCGACATTTATCATTATGATGCTCGCGCCTGTGATGGCTGCTGTAGCGGGCAGTTTGGCCATGAGCGTGAGTTGGGCGGTGATCGTGCTAGTGCTCTGGGTTGGCTTGTTTATGGCAGAGCGAATGAGCGTGGGTATCACACAAATTATCGCGGCGGAAAATATCATGCTGGCCACGCTGCTGGCCCACGCAGCCACAGCCACAGTCGTCATTAGTGTTGTGTTGATCTACGCCGAAGTCAACAAAGCACTGCGGACGAGTTTACAGGAATCCAACCAGGAGTTGATGCACTTATCTTCTCACGACCAGCTCACGTCACTACCGAATCGACGTTTTTATGATGAGCGAATGAGCATCATGTTACATCGTGCAGCAGAACGCGGCACCATGGTTGGGCTATTGATTATTGATCTCAACAATTTTAAAAAGATCAACGATTCCTACGGCCACGGCGCCGGCGATAAGCTGCTCACGACGGTTGCGCATCGTATTCAGGCAAATTTGCGCGAAACCGACCTTGTGGCACGTTTGGGCGGCGATGAGTTTGTCGCTGTATTAGAAGATGTGAAGTCTCCGGAGCATGTGCGAAGAATCGCGCAAAAATTATCGCAAGCCATTGAACAGAGTGTATCGGTGCGCAGGCAGGAAATGTATTTCAGCGCCAGTATCGGCGTATCGCTCTACCCACTTGATGGGCGGCAAAAAGAAGAGCTGGAAGAACAGGCGGACAAAGCCATGTATCTGGCCAAGAAACGCGGCACATCCGTAGCACTTTCCAGCCTGGAAGATCAGCGTGTGCCCTGGCCGGTAAAACCCAAATTACGGCAGATCTAAATCCGAGCCTAGGCCAGTTTAACGGCGGCGCGACCATCTCCCACGTGCCGGATTTTTCCCCTCAATCAAATCCATCAGCTCATCCAGCATAATCAGCGACAGACCCCAAATTTCTCGATCACCGTAGCGATAACAGGGCATCTTGATCTGCCGCTTGCGGAACCGCCAAATTTTTTCGGTCCGGTTTTCCACCGTCAATAAAAATTCAAGCGGCACCCAGATAACCTCAGCCACTTCTTCATTCGCCTCAAATGTCACCTCGCGATTGAGGCGGAATACGTAGGGCGTCACCGTCATCCCTATTCGACCCAATCGATGGCGCGCGTTGATATCAGAAAGACGACCGATGCACTGATCCTCAGGCCGCAATTGCACGCCAACTTCCTCGCGCGTTTCGCGCAACGCAGTTGCGAACGCGTTGCTGTCTTGGGGTTCTTTACGCCCACCCGGGAAAGCCATGTGACCCGACCAGGGGTCACCCTCTCTCTCGGCGCGTTTGATCATCAAAATGTGCAACTCGCCGGCACGCACTTGCAGTATCATGGCCACTGCGGAGCGCTTCTTTACTCGCCGCAGCCACTGTTTGCCCGGGCTGTGTTCGTCCAGTCGCGTTTCGATAAGCTGTAGTAGTGAAATCGACACCCGTATTCCCCAATGACACACATGCGATATCGTAGCACCGCACATTGATATGAAATTAAGCCAGCCGCGCTGGCGGGACACAAGTTGCAAGCCCGACCAGACCCAGGTAGGAACATGCCGCATCAACCATTAAGTGAGCCGGTCGTAAAACTGTGCGATGTCGGACTCGTCTATCGATCTCAGCCAGCACTCAAACATGTCGACTGGCAGATTAACAGGGGCGAGCAATGGGCGTGTCTCGGCCCCAACGGTGCCGGTAAGACTTCCTTGGCTCGCGTGCTGACAGGCGAAGCGCGCCACATCAGCGGGGCAATTTGGCACTCTACAAACCTGCGTTCGCAGGGCATCGCCTATGTCTGTTTCGAACAGGCTCAAGCGCTCTGTGAGCGCGACAAGAAACTGGACGATTCGGAGTTTCGCGCCGATGCCCACGATACCGGCACCACGGTTCAGCACTTGCTATTAGGGTCGCGGGAGCCCAACCACAACTTCCAACGATGGGTCAAGCGGCTGAGCATGGAGCACATTCTCCAGCGCGGTTTGCGCTTCATCTCCACTGGGGAAATGCGCAAAGCCCTACTGGCCCGCGCCCTGCTGAGCAACGCCGCACTGATTGTGTTGGATAGCCCTCTGGACGGTCTCGATCTAGCGAGCCAAGAAGAGATGCGCGGCATCCTTGAAGAATTATTGCACTCGGACACGCAACTCGTGCTGCTGTGTCGCGCACTGGAGGATATCCCCATGGGCGTTTCCCATGTGTTGGCCCTAGATGAAGGGCAGGTACTGCGCTGCGGTACCCGAGCACAGGTATTGGGTGACGCCGCGGTTGCATCGCTCATGCAACCACCGACACCGTCGCTGACCACATTGCCGCCCGCCGCTGCGCGGCCCTACGAACTGCCACGGCACGGCCCGCTACTTGAGTTGCACAATGTCAGTGTCAGCTACGCCAACTTACCGGTGTTGTCCAGCCTTGAATGGGTGTTTGAACGCGGCGACCACTGCTGCATTTCCGGCCCCAACGGCTGCGGCAAAACAACGCTGTTGAGTCTCCTTACCGGAGACAACCAAAAGGCCTATGGCCAAGACATTACACTTTTTGGAGTGCGACGCGGTAGCGGCGAAAGTGTGTGGGAGATCAAACAGAAATACGGCCAGGTCGACACCCAGTTGCACTTAAACTTCGCCCGTGGAATGTCAGTGTTAGAAGTGGTTGTCTCGGGGTTCTTCGACAGTGTCGGATTGTACGATGACTGGGGCGACACACAACGCCAACACGCCACGCAGTGGCTGAGCGCACTGGGTCTGGCGGAATATACACAACAGAGTTTCGACACACTGTCGTTCGGATTGCAGCGCATGGTACTAATGGCGCGCGCCATGGTGAAGTCGCCGATTATTTTGCTACTGGATGAACCCACACTGGGTTTGGACGGACACCATCGACAACGAGTGCTGAGTGCCATTGACCACATCGCCGCCGACAGCGATACCCAAATTATTTTCGTCAGCCACAGCGCGGGGGATCAACTTACCTGCATCAATCAAGATTTGCGTTTTATCCCATGCGAAGCCAATAATCAGGGCGACTACGGCTTCGACATCGTTTGTTCGCGTCGCAACGCGCCACACTGAGCGTCATCGTCGCAGTACAGCAGACCGCGCGTCGCCGTCGCTCGCGCTAGTCTCAAATCTCCGCGTGCGCGATGCGTGCGCGCCATGGCCAAATAAATTTCCGCGCTGTCTGGGTCGATGCGCTGCGCGCGTTCCAACAGTGATAGTGCACGCTCGTAATCACCCCGTTGCGCGGCATCTTCAGCTTGCCTCAGTAACGGGCCGTAGGCATTGCGCAGCGCCTCTTCACGTTGCGGCACCTTCGGTTGCGAAGGTGTTGCTGGCGGTGCCGAAGAGGGTGACTCGCTCGGCACGCCCACTGGCGGTGCAGGTTCTGCCGTATCCAATACCCCGCAGGATGCGAGTGTAATGAATAGTACCGCCATCAGTAGGCGTGACAGGTGGTGTGCGTTCACAGTGCAGCCCCTCATCTAAACAAAGACTCAAACCAATCTCGAAGTCCACGCCTGGCGCGGCCGACACACTGGGTACGCTGCCGCGGCTGGGAATCGACGATGAAGGGCAGCATACGGGAATCGGGACACCCCTCGCCAGTGAGATACCCCGAAGGATCCTCGATCCACGCCGTTGCAATGCCCTGCGGCATGCGGTAGGCAAAAGATTGCTCACTAGCGTCGGCCATAAAATGGGCCCAGAACTTGAGCGCACCGCTGCTTCCGGTAAGGCCGGTAGCGGCATTGTCATCACGACCAATCCACGCTACGGTGAGTAAATCCCCGGAAAAACCGGCGAACCAAGAATCGCGCCCCTCGTTGGTCGTGCCGGTTTTACCGGCGACCTCAAAATCGTCGGGCAGGTAACTGTAAACACCGCGGCCGGTACCCTCACGCACCACCGCTCGCAAACCGTAGTGCAGCAAGTGCATCGCGGCCAGTGACACGGTGCGGTCATACTCCAAAGGGTAGCGTTTTAAGGTTTCGCCCTGCGCATCGACGATATCGCGAATGCTGCGCAGGGGCATGCGAAAGCCCCCCGCCGCAATCGATTGGTACATGGCCGCCATTGCCATGGGGGAGTATTCACCCGCACCCAGGGTCAAGGCAGGCACCAAGGGCACACCCTCCTCCACACCCAGTCGCGACAAGGTATCGGCAACAGCGGGTAAGCCCAACTCTAATCCAAGCCGCGCCGTGGCCAAATTATAGGATTGCGCTAAAGCGCTAAAGAGCAATACCTGACCGTGCGCTTTGCGATCGAAATTACGTGGCACCCATTCGCCACCGGCGCGCAGTGGAACGCGCAGCGCGGCATCTTCGAGCACTGTGGCCAAGGTGTAATGTTGCGGCTGCTCAAGCGCGGTTAAAAAAACGGCGGGCTTGAGCAACGAACCCGCCGGGCGACGCGCATCTAAAGCGCGGTTAAATCCGGCGTATCGCGGGCTGCGACCACCCAATAGCGCAGCGACTTCACCGGTATCGAAGCGGGTGACTACCGCGGCGTTCTCCAACTCTCCGCCGGGGTCGATCTCGCCCATGATTTTTTTACTGCTTCGCTCCAAGCGACGCTGCAACAGTGGGTTAAAGCTTGTAAAAATATTGAGACCTTTGGTGGTCAAATCCTCCTCGCGATAATCGCGACGCAATTGGCGACGCACGAGATCCAAAAATGCGGGGAAGGAGTTGCGAATGCGCTGCTGTTTGTTTAAACCCAGCGGCGCGGCTTTGGCGACATCGGCCTGCGCGGCGGTAATAACACCTTGCTCCGCCATAACATCTAACACAACGTTGCGCCGCTCTTTGGCGCGCTCTGGGTTGCGCAGCGGGTTGTACAGTGACGGCCCCTTTACCATGCCTATCAAGAGGGCGGTCTGCGGGATACTCAATTGCACCAGTGGAGCGTCAAAATAGTGCCGCGCGGCTAGGGCGAAGCCGTGTACGGAGCGCGGCCCCTCTTGACCGAGATACACCTCGTTAATATAGTTTTCTAAAATTTGATCTTTGTCGTAATTCAGCTCCAACAACACGGCCATGACCAATTCGGTAACCTTGCGTACAATCGTGCGTTTCGGCGTCAGGTAATAATTTTTCACGAGTTGTTGGGTGATGGTGCTGCCACCGGCAACGACTTGGCCAGAGCGCACATTGCGCAGTGCAGCACGTGCGATACCGGATACTGAAAAACCCCAGTGCGAATAAAATGCGCGATCTTCAACGGCTAACAATCCATCGCGCATCACGGTGGGTACGTCATCGAGGCGCACGAGCAGTCGATCTTCGCCGTGTTGTGGGTAAATGCCGCCAATCTGTACCGGGTCAAGACGCATCAGGTCGACGCGACTGCCTCCGGCGTCAATACTCGACACGCGCTCGCCGCTAAATTCGATCAGCACACGGCGCGCGGTCTCGCGCTCGCCTGGAAAGCGAAAGCCCCTGGTGTAGACATCAAATCGATTGCGATAACGCGATACTTGTCCAGGCGCGGCGGGCGAGCGTACAGAACGATAACCGGAAACCTCTAATTCGTAGGCCAAATCATCGGGCGACAGGTTTGCTCCCACAAATAACTCGAGGGGCCGAGCGTAGACTTTGGCGGGAAGCTCCCACATTTTATCGCTAAAGGTTTCAGTGATACGCGCGTCGAGGTAGGCGATGGCAAGTGCCGCTAGCACAAACACGCTGAGGCTCAGTTTCAACAGGAAACGGGTGAAAGACTTCATGGGCTGCGAGTGTACACCAGCGGGCTCGGTTGCGGCACTCGGTGGTCCCCTCCACGGCCGGAAACTAAATCAAGCTGAGGTTCTGCTTATAGAGACAACACCCAACAGACTAGGCCCTTTCAATAAGTGTCCTAATCAGGATAATGAATCGCTTTCTTATAAAACGACTGACCGAGGAACGCATGAAGAAGTACAAGGTTTACGGTATTGGCGCGGCGTTGGTTGACACAGAAATCAAAGTCACCGACGACGAGCTACAGCAAATGGGCGTGGAAAAGGGATTAATGACGCTGGTGGATGAGGCGCGGCAACAGGAACTGCTGGGTCATTTAGAGGGTCATTTGGTGAAGGCTAAACACGCGAGCGGCGGCAGCGGCGGCAACTCGATGATTGCCAGTGCACTTTTCGGTGGCCCGACTTTTATGTCGTGCAAGGTTGCAGACGACGCCGACGGCGATATCTATGTCGCCGATCTAGAAGCGGCGGGAGTAGACCACTGCCTCATGAATGGGCGCCAGGGGGGCACCACTGGAAAGTGTCTGGTGATGATCACGCCGGATGCGGAGCGCAGCATGAACACTTTTTTAGGAATCAGTGAAACGCTTTCAGTTGAACAGCTAGATCGCGACGCGATCGCCGATTCGGAATACTTATACCTTGAGGGTTATCTGGTGACATCGCCCACTGGTCGTGCGGCGGCTATCGAAGCGCGCAAAACGGCAGAGGCGGCAGGCACCAAAACATCTCTCAGCTTTTCCGACCCGGGCATGGTGGAATTTTTCCGCGATGGTATTAAAGAAATGCTGGGTGAACGGGTAAACCTGATTTTTTGCAACTGCGATGAAGCGCTGGGTTGGGCAAAGACGGACAATCTTAAAGTGGCAGTCGAAGCGCTCAAGCAGGTATGCGACAGCTTTGCGATTACCCTGGGTGCGGATGGCGCGCTGACTTACGACGGCAAAGAGCTTATTGAAATTCCGCCCTACCGAGTCGATGCGGTTGACACCAACGGCGCGGGTGACATGTTCGCGGGTGCTTTTCTTTATGCAATTACACGCGGCGAAGACTTTGCCACTGCCGGGCGCTTCGCCAGTATGACGTCGGCGAAAATTGTCTCACAATATGGGCCGCGCTTGGCCAACGACGACTACCCAGCACTGCGCGCGGATTTTTTTGGGGAGTGAGTGATTGCTCGTATGGTTGCGCGACGCATGTCAGAGAAGTTAAGCACAAGATTAGCGGCGGTAGCTGTGTAAAATCGCGGTGATACGCGTCCAGAGAATGAGTATCGCAAAGCACTAAAACAAAGCGATCTGCGCCTCGGTTAGCTCGGCAAAGGACGTACCGAGAAACCCGAGGATGCCATCTGCAACCGGTGCCAATTGCCGATCTACATAGTGTTGATAATCCAGTGGGGAGAGGGGGTACTCTGCGGGCTCGGCGCCTTGGTGTGTAATCACATACTCCACCCAACTGCCACGGGTAGGGGCCGCCAACCCGCGTTCACGACACAATCGTGCCGCTTGCACATGCGGTGGCACATTGCGTTGATAATCACTCAGACGGCGACGCAAGCGCTTGCGGTAGACCAACAGATCATCGACTTCACCCGCCAACACGCGCGCTCGCGTGGCTTTCACATAGTCTGTATAGGGCTGATCAGAGAATACGCGGCGGTAAAGTTCTTCCTGAAATTCTCGGGCCAGGCGCGTCCAATCCGTGCGCACGTTTTCTAAGCCTTTGAAAATAAGTTCATCACCATCCTGGCCGGCAACAACACCGGCATAGCGTTTCTTACTGCCCTTGTCTGAACCGCGCACCGTGGGCATTAAAAAACGCTTGAAATGCGTCTCGAACTCCAGCTCCAACAAACTGGGCAGTTGGAACTCGCGCTCAATCTCCCGCTGCCACCAGTTATTCAAGTCCCGCTCCAAAGCGCGACCAGCGGCAACCGCCTGCTCGCTATCATCAGCACTTTGAACCCACACAAAAACCGAATCGGTATCGCCATAAATGACGCGATACCCAGATTGCTCAATATAGTCGCGCGTGCGGTTCAGTATTTCGTGACCGCGGCGGGTGATGGAACTGGCGAGTCGCGCATCGAAAAATCGGCAACCCGTACTGCCCAGGACGCCGTAAAAACTGTTCATGATGATCTTGATGGCCTGGGACAGCGGTTCATCGCCCGCCGCTTTGGCACGGTCGCGGCGCCGCCACAGCTCCTCAATCAGAGCGGGGAGGATATTTCCCGCGCGCGCAAAGCGCCCATCGAGAAAACCGGGCACGGTGTCCTCCATAGATAAGGTGTCGGATACTCCCAACGCCAAGCCCAAGGGATCTATACAAAACGTGCGAATGATACTGGGATACAGGCTCTTAAAATCCAACAGCAACACGTGGTCGTAAATACCCGGAGCGGAATCCAAGACAAAACCACCCGGGCTGGCGATATTGGCATCACTAGCATTAGGAGCGACATAGCCCTGTCTGTGCAGCCGCGGCAGGTAGAGATTGTCAAAAGAGGCGATCGACCCACCCATGCGGTCTAAATCTAGGCCAGTCATGGCTGCGCGCGCCACGGCAAAGTCGAGCAACCCAGTGCTGGCAAAGATTTCGCTCACCAACTCACAGTCTTTGAGGTTGTACTGTGCGAGCTGCGTCTTGTCTTGTTCAAACAACGCGGTAATCGCCTGGCCGCGATCGCCGCTATGCAGCAACTTACCCTCATCCAGCACTTCGCGTGCAACATTCTCCAGCGAAAAACTCTCAAAGCGGTAAAAGGCGGCACGTAGTAGTTCGATGCCATCGAGAAGAACCCTACCGGGAAACCGTACGGCGTAGCGCTGCGCATCGTCATCCAACTCACGCCAGTGTCCGCCGCGTCGCCCACGCCCCAACACCAGGCGCGTACCGTGCTTTTCCGCCACTTTGTGCAGGTAGCGCGTATCGAAATTAATAACATTCCAACCGATGAGGACATCCGGGTCGTAGGCCTCAACCCAGTTGAGAAAAGCCTCCAACAAGGCTTGTTCGCTCGCGTGTGACTCAACCCACGGTTGCTGCGCGCCCCCACCGCACATAAACACTCTGCGCTCTTCCTCTAGGCCGCGGCGCCCATGCACGCCAATGGAGTACAGCTCGACACCCGTCATGGCGGTTTCTATGTCGAAGGATACGACGGTCAAATCAGGGCTGTAACTCACCGCGCGGAGCGTGGGGTCGCGCAGCAAAAAGTGGCGACCGCGCTGCTCGGCAACGCCCCGCAAGCGCGCGGCACCCTGGATAAATCGCTCCATGAGGAACCGATCCGCGGGGTTGATATCAGCCTCGAGGGGGTCGAGACCGGCGGCGCGCAATACATCGGCACTGCGCCGCGCCTGGCGATGCTCGCGAAAATACACGGCGACAACAGGCTGCAAAGCAAAATTCTTCAGCTTCACAGGTTTAAACTCAACACCAGAGGTGCCCATCAGGAGTTGCTGCGCGCGCAAACTGTCGCTGGCGGCGAGAAAAAAAACGCTGCGCTGACCGGTGATCAGCGCACAGACAGGGCCGCGATCGGTGCTGAACCAGAACTCGAGCTCAACTCCCGCAGTGCTATCGCGCCAATTGCGGGTGAGGAGAAAGCCCTCGAAAGTCTGTGCTGTCAAACTCCAGCCTCTGTTTTCCTACCGGTGCCACACTTTAGGGCTGTGCTTGGAGCCGCCAGTGGCTTATGCTAATCCCTAACGACAGCTACCCCCCAACAACCGATGCAGCGCAGGCCAGGAACACGCGTCATGGAAAAACCCGTCATAAAGCAAGACCCGCTCTACCAATTGCTACGCAACGAAGATATCAAGAGCTTCAATGAAAAGCGCGATACTTTGGATGCCTCAGAACTCAAAAGCGGCGATTATCGCGGTCGCGATCTACGCAACATGAACGCCGATGGCTTAGACTTCAGCAACTCCTACTTTCGCAACGCAGATCTCAGTGGCATCGATTTTCGCAACACTAACTTAGAAGGTGCCAGCTTGCTCGACGCCAAGTTGTCCGGCACCTATTTCCCCGCTGCACTGCGCGCTGAGGAAATTCGCCTGTCGTTGGATACGGGCACGCGCCTGCGCTACGAAGACTAACACGCGGCGGCTGCCGAACCGCGACGCAAACGCCTAGCCAGCGCTACCCCTTGGACAACAATTCGCGCAAATCGATAATCGCGGCGTTGGCACGGCTGATGTATGACGCCATAACCAGCGAGTGGTTGGCCAGAGAACCGAAGCCGTCACCGTTCAAAATCACCGGGCTCCACACAAAATCCTGTGTGGCTTCTAATTCGCGAATGATTTGCCGCACACTGACTTGCGCATTTTTCTTCTGCAACACATCTGCAAAATCCACTTCCACGGCGCGCAAAAATTGAATGAGCGCCCAGGCGGCGCCGCGTGCCTGAAAGAACACATCATCCACTTCCAGACGCGGCGTCTTCACCAGTTGTTCATCGGGTGTGGCCGTGGACTGCTTGGCCTGTGCATCGCCCGCCAAATCGGTGTTGATGCGCGCCTGCCCCACACTGGCACTCAGTCGCTGGGATAAACTACCCAAACGGCTCTCGACGGTCGCCAACCAGTAGCGCAAATTATCGGCGCGCGCATAAAACTGTGCGTCTGTCTCCTGTACACTCGATAGACGTTTAAAATAATTGCGTGCGTGTTTCAACGCAGAGCGGTATTCAGATTCCGAGGCGGGCAGCATCCAGCTATCTGCATCAAAATTTAATTGCGGCTCAGCCTGTGCAAGATCTGGGTCTTCCGTTGACTGTGACTGGGAGCGACTAAAGGCCTCGCGCATGGCACGCGCCAGGTCGCGCACTTGGATGAGTACGCCGTATTCCCAGTTGGGCATGTTGTCCAACCACAGACCGGGCGGGAAGCGGTCGTTGTGCACAAAACCGCCGCGCTTATCGAGCAGCGTTTCCATAACGGCAATCAACGCGCCGGTTGTTACCGACCCGGTCACCACCTGGCCGCCCTGCTCCGCGGCCAACTCTTCCACTTGCTGGGGCACCTCGAGCATCCCCGGCGAAATGCTCCAATACATGCCCAATAAGACGGTGGCGCCGAGGTAAATCAGCAACAGACGCAGCAGAGTCTTGCCAATCCCGCCGACGGGGAGGTAATCCACGAGCTTGGTATTGCTGTGCTGAAATTTATCCTTCATCGGGTTCGTCCAGGCTTTATAGGTTTACGAGAGAGTTTCTCCACGGTAACACGCACCGCGGGTGAGCTACTTTTCGCGATCATAGACACTTTTAAACACACCTGCCTTGCCGCAGACTTCGCCACCGCCCGCCAGCTGGATGCACACGGTCACTTCGTCCCCTGGTTCGGGGGTGTAGGTGAGATCGAACAGCATCAGGTGCATACCTCCCGGGGCGAGCTTAACCGACTCACCAGCCGCCACCGCAAAGCCGTGTATCTGTTGCATCTTGGTATATCCGTCGACTTCTTTCGAGATATGCAGCTCCACGCTACCGGCGATATCGGCACTAGCACTGACAACAGCCACCGCAGAATCTCCGATATTTTTCAGATCGACATACGCGGCAGTCATTGGTTTCCCCGGCGGCATGGCGCGTACCCAGGCGTCCTCCATCACCAGCGTCGTTTCTTTGACCGCCGCACCCCCGGCAATTCCTTCGTCCCGAGCGCTTTGTTCAGCCGCAGCGCTTTGTGTAGCGGTGGCGCTCACACTAAAACTGATGCCAAGGACAAGGGACAAACAACCCACACCGCGCGAGCGGCGCGAATTGCCAGTGAAAAATCGAATAGTCATAGAACAGGGCCCCTCTTCACTTCTCATGCAACCGTGGCTTGTCATGCAACCGTGATCGCAAGCATGCCTGCGACCGACAATCCCCGGCAATCCTCGTCGCGGGGAACCTTCTGCTGTGCTCGCGTATCAAAGCATTGTACCACTGCACCGGCGCAGGTCTCGCCTGGACGCGCCAATAGTCGCGGGACTTGGTACAATTCTCGCTTTACAAGCGCCGCTAGCGGCCTTTTCCTGTGATTTGCGGAGATTCCATGCGCAGCTGCCTCACGGCCCTACTTCTCTTAGTTGCCTCCCACACCTTAGCCCAAAACTTTAGTGGCGATTCGGGCATTGGCCTTGGCGAGCAGCCCGAATTCTTGAAAGTTGATGAGGCCTACCAGCTAGAAGTCGCGCTGTCAGAAGAAGCGCCCGTCCATGTCAAGGCAGGGCAGACCCTGCGTTTGTACTGGCAAATCGCCGAGAATTACTACCTCTACCAACACCGTTTTAAATTCAAACTGGAAGATGAGCGTGGCGCCCTGGAACTGAGCCCTCACTTCCCGCCGGCGAAAGCGAAAAACGACGAATTTTTTGGCGATGTCAAAGTCTATTACGACAATGCCGACATTACACTGAACGTGCCCGCCGACAGGGCGCGTGCACTGCTCACCGTAACCTCCCAGGGTTGCGCCGATGCCGGCCTGTGTTACCCGCCCCACACCCAGTATTTCGACATAGATTTCGGCGCGGGCACTGCTACACCTGTCACCAAGGCCGCGCGCACCGCTGCGCAGCAGACCGGCACGTCCGTCGGTGGTGCATCGAGTCTTGAGTCAGCGAGCAAGACTAGCGAGGGTGAAGCTGGTGGCCTTTGGTATATGTTGCTGTTGGCGTTTATGGGCGGTGCGATTCTCAATCTCATGCCCTGTGTGTTCCCGGTCCTCTCGCTCAAAGTGTTGAACTTCGCCAATGCCACCGACCACGATCGGCACCTGCAAAGCTGGGTCTACAGCGCGGGCGTGATCGTCAGTTTCGTCGCAGTGGCAGCACTCCTCATAGGCCTACAGCGCGCGGGCTCCGCAATCGGCTGGGGCTTTCAGCTGCAGTCCCCCGGCTTTGTGATTGCCCTGGCCTACCTCTTTATTGCCATGGGTTTGTCGCTCTCTGGCGTGATCGAATTGGGTGCGGGTTTGATGAATACCGGCAGTGAGCTGGCCGATCGCGGTGGCTTAAGTGGTAGCTTTTTTACCGGAGTGCTAGCGGTTGTCGTCGCCAGCCCCTGCACCGCACCTTTTATGGGGACGGCACTGGGCTTTGCCGTCAGTCAACCACCGTTGATCGGCTTGTTAGTGTTCGCCGCACTGGGCGCAGGCATGGCTGCACCTCTACTGCTGTTTTCCTACAGCGGCGCGGCGCGCGCACTGATGCCAAAACCGGGCGCGTGGATGGAAACTCTCAAACAATTTCTGGCGTTTCCCCTCTACGCGACTGCGATTTGGCTGTTGTGGGTAGCTGGCCGACAAACGGGCGTCGACACCATGGCCGCCGTCCTGGTCGGCGCACTGTTACTGGCGATGGCCCTCTGGTTGTGGCGGCCGGGCCTGTGGCCGCGGGCACTGGCTGCAGTGTGCTTGATCGGCGCTATCGCCATGGGCAGCTTCCGCGGGCCCGACGGAGACGGAAGTGCACCTGCGCAGTTGACGGATGGCCACCTGGCCTGGTCAGAACAGGCCGTGGCAGACCAGCGCAAGCGCGGCAAAGCTGTGTTTGTCGATGTCACTGCCGATTGGTGTATCACCTGCAAAGTAAACGAAGCGGCAGTACTGAACACGGCAGATATCACCGCTGCCTTCGCCCGAGCCGACGTGGCCTACCTGATCGCGGACTGGACGAATCGCAACACCGAAATCGCGTCGCTACTCGAGCAGCACGGTAGGACAGGCATTCCCCTGTATCTCTTGTACCCCGCTGATCCCGACGCTCCGCCGCTCCTGTTGCCGCAAGTGTTGACTAAAGACACCGTGCTGCAGGCCCTGGAGGCGGTAGCTGGCGGAAAGTTCGAACTTGTCGGCCTATTTCCCGACATTGACGGCAAATAGGTAGATTTTAACGGCCTTTCGAGGCACTTTAACGACCATCTATGAGCTCTCTCGTAGAACACTTGCGAATAACCAAAATGGGGCTAACTTCGGGAAATTAGCAGTGAAAACATAGCAAAAATCGAAAAAATACCAATTACCGTAGACAGCGGATTGGAGATGCGACAGAATGCCGCCCATTCGCATTTGACACTGCGCCCAATAAGACCGAGTGCCCACCCATGGCGACCATTCTTGTTCTGCACGGCCCGAATTTGAATTTACTGGGGGAGCGCGAGCCGGGCATCTACGGCCAGAGCACCTTGGCTGACATTAACGGGCAACTCACTACACTCGCCGAGGGGCAAGGCCACACCCTCCAACACTTTCAAAGCAACGCTGAAGCTGAGTTGGTTGAGCGCATTCAAGCGGCGCGCGACGAGGGTGTCGGCTTCATCATCATCAACCCCGCTGCCTTCACCCACACTAGCGTCGCGCTGCGCGATGCGCTCGCGGCCGTGGCCATCCCGTTCATTGAGGTTCACCTGTCCAACACCCACGCCCGGGAAAACTTTCGTCAGCACTCGTACTTCTCAGACTTAGCCCAGGGCGTCATTTGCGGCCTGGGTGCCCAGGGCTATGAATTTGCCCTACAAGCGGCCTGCGCGCGGCTCTAATTCAGACCAAACCGTATTCAAAGGAAGCCCACCCATGGACATACGCAAAGTAAAAAAACTGATCGAACTGCTGGAAGAGTCCAACATCGATGAGATCGAGATCAAAGAGGGTGAGGAGTCTGTGCGCATCAGCCGCGGGGCGGCACAACCCGCCGCTCTCGCGGCACCTACTCACGCACCGGCACCGGCGGCACCCGCCCCCATCGCACCGGCAGCAGCACCTGCCGCTGCACCTGCACCCGCCGCGGACACCGGCGCGGCGAGTGCCGGCCACAGCGTGAAATCACCTATGGTTGGCACGTTCTACCGCTCACCCTCACCGAGCTCACCGCCCTTCGTGGAAGTAGGCCAGAGCGTCAAAATTGGCGATGTCATCTGCATCATTGAGGCCATGAAGATGATGAACCAGATCGAAGCCGACCGCGCGGGCACCATCGAAGCTATTCTGGTCGAAAATGCCGAGCCGGTTGAGTTCGACCAACCTCTGTTCTCCATCGTCTAGCGGCGAGCAACTGAGGATCGCAACATGCCCATTCTAGATAAGGTACTCATCGCCAATCGCGGTGAGATTGCCCTGCGCATTCTGCGCGCTTGCAGAGAGTTGGACATCGGCACCGTCGCCGTCCACTCGCGCGCAGATCGCGAGCTGAAGCACGTATTGATGGCGGATGAGAGCGTGTGTATTGGCCCACCGCCCTCCACGGAAAGCTACCTGCATGTCCCGGCCATCATCAGCGCAGCGGAAGTGACCGGCGCGACAGCCATTCACCCGGGCTACGGCTTTCTAGCCGAGAACGCAGATTTCGCCGATCAAGTCGAAAAAAGCGGCTTCACCTTCATCGGGCCCACCGCCGACACCATTCGTCTGATGGGCGACAAAGTATCGGCGATCAATGCCATGAAGAAAGCGGGCGTGCCCACCGTGCCGGGTTCAGACGGGCCGCTCACCGACGAGCATGAGCGCACGCTGGAAATCGCGCGCAAGATTGGCTTTCCCGTCATCGTTAAAGCGGCGGCGGGCGGCGGCGGACGCGGCATGCGCGTGGTTCACAGTGAAGACGACCTGATCAGTTCCGTGAAAGTGACCCAAGCAGAGGCCGCAGCAGCCTTTGGCTCAGAAGTGGTCTATCTGGAAAAGTTCTTGCAGAAACCTCGCCACGTGGAAATTCAGGTAATCGCCGATGGCCGAGGCCAGGCAATCCACTTGGGCGACCGCGACTGTTCACTGCAGCGACGCCACCAAAAAGTGATAGAGGAGGCGCCCGCCCCGGATATCCCCAACGATGTGCGCACCAAAGTGGCGCAATCGTGCGTGAACGCCTGCCTGGAAATCGGCTATCGCGGCGCTGGAACCTTTGAGTTCTTGTATGAAGATGGCGCCTTCTTCTTCATCGAAATGAACACGCGCGTGCAGGTGGAGCACCCGGTCACCGAGATGATAACCGGGGTCGACATCGTGAAAGAACAGCTGCGCATCGCCGCGGGCCAACCGCTGAGCTTCGATCAATCCGACATCGAGTTTCGCGGCCACGCCTTGGAGTGCCGCATCAATGCAGAGGATTCAGCAACCTTCCTGCCCAGCCCGGGCAAGGTGGATACCTTTCACGCACCCGGCGGTCTGGGTGTGCGCGTTGATTCCCACCTGTACGATGGCTACACGGTGCCGCCCTACTACGATTCCCTGATCGGCAAGATCGTTACCTACGGCGAGGATCGCGACGTAGCCCTGGCGCGCATGCGGCAAGCGCTGGATGAACTGGTCGTCGAGGGCATTCAGACCAATACTCCGCTGCACCGCGACCTGGTGCGCGACCGCGCCTTTATCAAGGGTGGCGTCAGCATCCACTATCTGGAAGGTAAGCTCGAAGAGCAGCGCGAACGCATGGGTGACAATTAGCCTTGACCTGCGCCAGCAGGTACCCGGCGACAGAGCCCGCCATTGATTCCGCGCCGCCACCGCCTTTGCCTAGCAGCAGGCAAACGTGGCGGGCAATCACAGCAGCGGTAAACACTGCGGCGACAAACTTAGGGGCCATGCTAACTCGTTGGCAGGACAACGCATGCACTGGATACAGTTAAGGTTGGATACCCGCCCCGATGCGGTTGCAGAGCTGGAAGACCACCTGCTGGCACGAGGCGCGCTGGCGGTCACGTTAGAGGACAATTCGAATCAGCCCGTGCTGGAGCCCGGTGTCGGTGAAACGCCCCTGTGGCAGAACACCAGGCTGACCGCGCTGTTCACCGCAGAAACCGACGCGAACCGCATCGCGGCAAACCTCCCTACGGACCTGCTGGCTCCCGGCAGCGAACGGCACATCGAAATTCTCGAGGATAAAGATTGGACACGGGAGTGGATGCAACACTACCAACCCCTGTGCTTTGGCGGGCGCTTGTGGGTCTCTCCGAGCTGGACGGAGCAACCCGAGGCAGCGCGTAGCGCGCGGCAGGTAACCCTGCTGCTCGACCCGGGCCTTGCCTTTGGTACCGGCACTCACCCCACCACCGCGCTGTGTCTGGAAGCACTCGCGCAGATGGCCTTAGCGGACACGCACATTGTGGACTATGGCTGCGGTTCGGGCATTCTCGCCATCGCTGCACTAAAACTGGGCGCGGCACGAGCTCTGGGTGTGGACAACGACCCCCAGGCCATCAGCGCTTCGCGTGAGAATGCGACGCGCAACGATATTCCCACCGCGCAACTGGCTCTGCAATTATCAGAAAAAGAAATCGACAGCGCCTGGATGCAACGCGCGGATGTCGTGGTCGCCAATATATTGGCCGGGCCGCTGGCGGAACTTGCCCCCACCTTGTTGCAGTTACTCAAACCGGGCGGCACCTTGCTGTTGTCCGGATTATTGGAAGAGCAGGCGCAGACCCTGTGCGCACACTACACGCCGCACATAACTCTGGAGGTCGCGCAAGAACGAGACGGATGGGTGTGTCTGCAGGGCACCCGTAAACGCTGAAAAATTGCGCAGAAATTCTTTCCCCTACCGAATCCAGCGAGTATGATACGCCCTCTTTTTCGGTCGCACTTTTCGCACTTTATTCCATGTTGCAAATCGGACCTTACCAACTGCCCAACCGCGTCGCACTGGCGCCGATGGCGGGCATCACCGATTTACCTTTTCGCCGGCTGTGTCGTGAGTTAGGTGCGGGGCTAGTGGTTTCGGAAATGCTGAGCTGCGACCCTTCTTTGCGCAAGTCACGCAAGTCTGCGTGGCGCAGCCAGCACGATGAACACAGCGAACCGCGCGCGGTACAGATTGCCGGCAACGAACCGGCGACCATGGCAGCCGCCGCGCAATACAACGTCGCGCGCGGCGCACAAATGATTGACATCAATATGGGCTGCCCGGCAAAAAAAGTGTGCCGCAAAGCGGCCGGCTCAGCGCTGTTGGGCGATGAAGCACTGGTCCGCGACATCCTCGGCGCTGTGGTAGCGGCAGTACCGGTGCCAGTTACCTTAAAAATTCGGACAGGCACCTCCCCAGCCAACCGCAATGGCGTCTCTATTGCGCGCATTGCCGAGGATGCGGGCATTGCCTCCCTCGCGGTGCACGGACGCACCCGCGCCTGCGCGTTTGCGGGCGACGCGGAGTACGACACTATTGCGGCCATTGTTCAGGCGGTAGATATTCCCGTCCTCGCCAATGGCGATATCGACACACCGGCCAAAGCGGCCGCCGTCATCGCCCATACCAACGCCGCTGGGGTCATGATCGGCCGCGCTGCCCAAGGCCAGCCCTGGTTGTGCGGTCAGATCGCACGGTTTCTCGATGGCGGGGAATGTGCAGAATCACCCGCTCCGGCCACGCAGCGCAATCTATTGCGTCGCCATGTAGCGGAACTCCACACATTTTACGGCGAGTTCATGGGCGTGCGCATCGCTCGCAAACATTTTCGCTGGTACACCGGCCAATTTGTCGCAGCGAAAGCACAAAGTCGTGATTTCAATCAGCTCACGACCCCTAAAGATCAACTACAGTACATAGATAACCTTTCATACTTTGACACCATCCAGGAGCTTGCCGCATGACCAGGGTCGAACCGCTTCACGCCACCCACACCAATCCACTCACACCCGTATCTGACACCGCCACAAGCACCACCCCCAGTACAGGTGGCAGCAACTTGCGCGACGCCGTACAGCGCTGCGTGCGTGACTACCTGGCCGATCTCGATGGCCAGATCTCCACCGACGTCTACCAAATGGTCTTGGCCCAGGTCGAAGCGCCTCTGCTGACCGAAATCATGGCTTACACCCGCAACAACCAAACCAAAGCCTCCCACATGTTGGGCCTCAATCGCGGCACTTTGCGCAAAAAGCTCAAGCAATACGATCTGCTCGTCGACAAGAAGTAAGGGGCCCGCAGCACCATGAGTGAAGCGGATTGGGTGCCCGTAAAGCGCGCGCTGCTGAGTGTTTCCGATAAATCCGGTATCGTCGAATTCGCCCAGGCACTAACGGCAATGGGTGTCGCTCTGCTGTCCACCGGAGGCACCTACCGTCTGCTGTGCGACAACGGCTTGGCGGTAACAGAAGTGGCCGACTACACCGGTTTTCCCGAAATGATGGACGGCCGGGTGAAAACGCTGCACCCAAAAGTCCACGGCGGTATTCTGGGTCGACGCGGCCAGGACGACACCGTTATGGCCGAGCACGGCATCGACGCCATCGATATGGTCGTGGTCAACCTCTATCCTTTCGCGGCCACTGTGGCGCGGCCGGACTGCTCCCATGACGATGCCATAGAAAACATCGACATCGGCGGGCCCACCATGGTGCGCGCCGCGGCCAAAAATCATCGCTTTGTAAACATCGTCGTCAACGCCGACGATTACTCCCAGATTCTGCGCGAGATGTGCGACAACAACGGCGCGACATCCCTCGCCACCCGTTTCGATTTAGCGATAAAAGCCTACGAACACACCGCCGCCTACGATGGCGCCATCGCCAACCACTTCGGCAAACAGGTGCCGGGCGGGTCTGAGCATTTTCCGCGCACCTTTAATACGCAATTCACCAAGCTGCAAGACATGCGCTACGGCGAAAACCCACATCAAAAGGCCGCCTTCTACACCGAAGCGCAGCCCGAAGAAGTGAGCATTGCCACTGCCACGCAATTGCAAGGCAAGGAGCTGTCCTACAACAATGTGGCGGATACCGACGCCGCGCTCGAGTGCGTGAAGAACTTTAGCGAGCCCGCCTGCGTAATTGTGAAACACGCCAACCCCTGTGGTGTGGCACTGGCGAAAGATTTACGCAGCGCCTACGAATTGGCCTTTGCCACCGACAGTGAATCCGCCTTTGGCGGCATCATCGCATTCAATCGCGCACTGGACGGCGAGACCGCCGCCGCGATCGTCGAGCGGCAATTCGTGGAAGTCATCATCGCGCCGCGCATCACCGACGAGGCCGCGGCCTGCATCGCCGAGAAGAAGAACGTGCGCCTCTTAGCCTGCGGCGAGTGGAGCCAGGGCCAAGCGGTCTTCGATTACAAGCGCGTCAACGGCGGGTTGCTGGTGCAAGACCGCGACCTGGGTATGGTGAGCGCCCAGGATTTAAAAGTCGTGACCAAGGTAGCGCCAACAGAGCAGCAAATCAGCGACCTACTCTTCGCCTGGGTCGTCGCCAAATTTGTCAAATCCAACGCCATCATCTATGCCAAAAATTGCCAAACCGTGGGTGTGGGCGCGGGACAGATGAGCCGCGTCAACTCCGCGCGTATTGCAGCCATTAAGGCGGAACACGCAGAACTTAAGGTAAAGGGTTCTGTCATGGCCTCAGACGCCTTCTTCCCGTTTCGCGACGGCATCGATAGCGCGGGTGAGCGCGGGATCGCCGCCGTCATTCAGCCGGGCGGCTCGGTGCGCGATGAGGAAGTCATTGCCGCCGCGGATGAACACGGTATGGCAATGGTGTTTACCGGCATGCGCCACTTCCGCCACTAACTATTAGCACCAGGAGCAGGCCGACATGAACGTACTGGTTATCGGCAGTGGTGGTCGCGAACATGCGCTGGCATGGAAAGCTGCGCAGTCCCCCCAAGTAGAAACAGTCTACGTCGCGCCGGGCAATGCAGGCACCGCCAGTGAACCGGGGCTGGAAAACATCGCTATCGATGTGATGGACTTCGAGCAGCTAGCTAAATTTGCCCAAGACAACGCGGTGGGATTAACCATTGTCGGCCCGGAAGCGCCTTTGGTGGAAGGGATCGTGGATTTTTTTCAGGCGCGCAATCTGGCGTGCTTCGGGCCAAGCGCAGCAGCAGCGCAACTGGAAGGCTCGAAGGCGTTCACGAAAGACTTCTTACAACGCCACAACATTCCCACCGCCGCCTACGCGAATTTTACCGAACTTGAACCGGCACTGGCGTACTTGCGCGAGCGAGGTGCGCCCATCGTCGTGAAAGCCGACGGTTTAGCGGCAGGCAAAGGCGTTATCGTCGCCGAAACATTAGCGCAAGCAGAAGCCGCCGTTACCGACATGCTCGCGGGTAACGCCTTTGGCGATGCAGGCTGCCAGGTGGTCATCGAAGAATTTCTGACCGGTGAAGAGGCGAGCTTTATCGTGATCGCCGACGGTGAACACGTCCTGCCGATGGCCACCAGCCAAGACCACAAGCGCATCGGCGAGGGTGACAGCGGCCCGAATACCGGCGGTATGGGCGCCTATTCACCCGCCCCCGTTGTCGACGATGCGGTGTTTGCGCGCATCATGGAGCAGGTCATTCTGCCCAGCGTGGCCGGTATGGCCGCCGAGGGCAATGCCTACACCGGTTTTTTGTATGCGGGACTCATGATTGACGAACAGGGCCAGCCGCACGTCATTGAATTTAACTGCCGCTTCGGCGATCCGGAAACCCAGCCCATCATGCTGCGCCTGCAATCCGACCTGGTCGCACTGTGCCAGCAGGCCTTAAGCCGTGACTTGAGTACAGCCACCGTGGACTGGGATGAGCGCGCGGCCATCGGCGTCGTTCTCGCCGCTGGTGGCTACCCCGGCAGCTATGACAAAGGCATGCCGATTCAGGGCTTGGATACCGATTTTGGCGAAGCGGTAAAAGTCTTCCATGCGGGTACAACGCTGGATGCTGACAACGTGGTAACCAGCGGTGGCCGGGTGCTCTGTGTCACGGCTTTAGGCGCAGACATCGTGCAAGCGCAACAGCGCTGCTACGCCGCCGCCGAGCACATTCGGTGGGACGGCGTGACCCTGCGCCGCGACATCGGCTGGCGCGCCATCGCCCGGGCCAGTTAGGGCGCAACACACATTCGAGTGTCAGTTAGGGTAAAATGAACGGCCTCGTGCTACCAGCGCAAAGCGGCGACGGCTTGCCCTGCCAAGCACGGCTACAGATTACATCGAATAACGCTAGCTACTTGCAATGCCTGAAGAACAACCTACCGCCACAGCAAAACGCCAATTCAGCCTGTTAGATAGGCTGATTAGCGAAGCCGACTCTGTACTCAAGACAGTGACCAGCGGTGGCAACCAAGCCAATCGCCCCTCGCCCGCTGCAGGGCACAGCGATACGACACTCTCAGAAGAGGAACGCAAGCACGTGGCTGGGTTGATGCGCGTAAACCACACCGGCGAGGTGTGCGCGCAGGCGCTGTATCAAGGCCAGGCGCTGACCGCGCGGTTGCCCGAAGTACGCCAAGACATGGAGCAGGCGGCGCAAGAGGAGATCGACCACCTAGTGTGGTGCGAAGAACGCTTGCAGGAATTACACAGCCACACCAGTGTGCTGAACCCCGCCTGGTACGGTATGTCGTTTGCGCTGGGCGCTATTGCCGGCGCAATTTCCGATGAAGTCAGCCTCGGTTTTGTGGCAGCCACGGAAGAGCGGGTGTGCCAACACCTGCGCGACCACCTGCAAGAATTGCCGGACGGCGACCGCAAGTCACAGCTCATTCTGCAGCAAATGCTAGAAGACGAGCAGCGCCACGGTGATCACGCGCTGGACGCGGGTGGCAAAGATTTTCCACGCGGTGTTAAAGACGTGATGTCGCTAGTTTCGCAGCTCATGACCCGCAGTAGCTACCATCTATAAGCAGCTACCATCTATACATCGCTTCACCAGTTGCCCTCGATGGAAGCGGCTGCGACCGAGGGTTTGGCAGTGCGCCGCTGACCTACTCGCTAAACTCTTGCACCGCAAAGCTGTGAGTGATGTCGACACCTGCGGCTCCCAACATGATCGATGCCGAGCAGTACTTTTCCGCTGAGAGTTCCACCGCGCGCTTGACGGCGGATTCCTTCAGGCCCACGCCGGTGACGATGAAATGTAAATTGAGGGTCGTGAACACCGCAGGCACGGCATCGGCGCGTTCGGCCGCGATCTCCACTCGGCAATCGACGACCTTCTGCCGCGATTTCGTCAACATACTCATCACGTCGTAAACTGCGCAGCCACCTGTACCGAGCAGCAACATTTCCATGGGGCGCGGGCCTAGGTTGCGTCCGCCGAGATCCTCCGGCCCATCCATGACCACGCTGTGGCCACTACCCGATTCACCGACAAACATCGCGCCGTCGGTCCATTTCACCACTGCTTGCATGAATAGCCTGATTGGGTTGCGAAAAACGGCGGAGCAGCTTAGCACAACAAGTTACATTTTACTTGACTGGGGAACGGGTTAGAATCAGCCTATAACAAGCCCGTAGAAGGAGATTTACCCTTGCTTAAGCCACATATCGTTCAGAATCTTCCCAATGTTGAGAATTTCCTGCGCCATTGCCAGCGCAAGGACTACAAGGCCAAGAGCAGCATTCTCAAGCAGGGAGAAGCTGGCAGCTCTCTCTACCTCATTTTGGAAGGCTCAGTATCCGTCCAAGTGGAAGACGCCGCCGACCCCGGCCACATGCTCGTCGTAGCCTATCTCAACCCCGGCGATTTTGTCGGTGAAATGGGTTTGTTTGACAACGAGCCGCCAGTGCGCAGCGCCATGGTAGTGGCCAAGACGCAGTGCGAAGTCGCGGAAATTTCCTACGAGCGCTTCCACCAGATTCGCGATCAATTCCCCGATATCCTGTACGCCGTTTCGCGTCAGTTGGGTGCTCGCCTGCGTCAAACCACACGCAAGCTCACCGACCTGGCATTCGTCGACGTCTCGGGTCGCATCGCCCACACTTTGCTCGATTTGTGCAAGGAACCAGATGCCATGACGCACCCCGACGGCATGCAGATCAAAATCACCCGCCAGGAACTGGGCAAAATTGTCGGTTGCTCTCGTGAGATGGCAGGCCGTGTGCTGAAGAACCTGGAACAGGACGGCCTGGTCTCCGTTTCCGGCAAGACCATGGTGGTTTTCGGGACTCGCTAGTCAGAGGGGACAGAATTAATTCTGTCCCCTATCCCTGTCCCGAGAAAAACAACTCACGTAACTTCTCTCCCGGCTCTGCCGATCGCATGAAAGCCTCGCCCACCAAAAAGCCATTGACCTTAGCGTCACGCATCAGCGCCACATCGTCGCGTGTATGAATGCCACTCTCGGTGACTACAACTCGGTCACTGGGAACCTGAGGCAACAAATCCAAGGTCGTTTGCAAACTGGTCTCAAAGGTGTGGAGGTTGCGGTTGTTGATGCCGATGAGCGTGGTGTCCAGTGCCAGGGCGCGGGTCAATTCATCACGATTGTGTACTTCGACCAAAACATCCAAACCCACGTCGGTGGCGCAGTGCGCTAGCTCGCCAAACTGCTCATCACCCAGTGCCGCCACAATCAACAAGATGGCATCGGCACCGAGTGCACGGGCCTCTAGCACTTGGTAGGGGTCAATTGTGAAGTCCTTGCGAATAACCGGCAACTCACAGGCAGCGCGCGCGGTTTGCAGATAGCGATCTGCGCCCTGAAAAAAGTCCTCATCTGTCAACACCGAAAGACACACCGCACCGCCTTCAGCGTAACTTTGCGCAATTTGCTCGGGCTGGAAGTCCTCGCGAATTACACCCTTACTCGGTGACGCCTTTTTAATTTCGGCGATTACCGCAGGGCCACCCTGTGCGATGCGCGCTTGCATGGCTGCCACGAAACCGCGACAGGGTGCGATATCCGCAATCCGTGCTTCCAGCTCTGCCAGTGGCGTTTTCGCCGAGCGCGCCGCCACCTCCTCGACTTTGCGATCTAAAATTTTGCGTAAAATAGTGGGGGCTGCCACGGTCATGTGTTCAGTTTTGCTCGCACATGAGCTGCGTGAAATCGATGAAGCTCTTGAGCTTTTCAGCCGCGAGACCACTATCTAATGCATCCTCGGCCATGGCAACTCCGTCGGCTACTGTGGCGGCTACACCTGCGACATAAATCGTCGCACCGGCATTAAGCGCAATAATGTCACGCGCCTTTTCCGCCGCTTTGGAGCGCTTACCACTCCCTGCCAGCGCCGCATGAATCAACTCGGCGGACGCTTGAGCGCTATCGACGGTAAGGCCGTCTAAATTGACGTAGCGCTCTATCGAAAATTCTTCCGGCGTGATGCGGTAGCTGTCGATATTCCCCGCCTTCAACTCGGCGACCTGCGTGGCCGCAGCGATGGAAATTTCGTCCAGGCCATCTTCAGAATGCACGACCATGGCATGCTCTGCGCCGAGCGCCTTCAACACTTGCGCCAGCGGCTCGCACAATTCCGGTGAAAAAACGCCAATCACTTGGCGCTTCACACCCGCGGGGTTGGTCAATGGGCCAAGCACATTAAATACGGTGCGCATGCCCAGTTCACGACGCGGCCCCACGGCATAACGCATAGCGCTGTGGTGCGCGGGCGCAAACATAAAGCCGACCCCGACTTCATTGATCGCGCGCGCGACCTGCTGGGGTGATAGATCCAGCGGCATGCCGAGCGTTTCCAATACATCAGAACTACCGCTGGTGCTCGACACTCCGCGATTACCGTGCTTTGCAACTTTCACACCAGCGGCGGCCACGACAAAGGTTGATGCGGTAGAAATGTTGAACAAATTCGCGCCATCGCCACCAGTACCAACCAGGTCGACTAAATGCGGGTCGGACACATCTACTGGGGTGGCCAATTCGCGCATCACTTGTGCCGCACCGGCAATCTCTTCGGTGCTCTCGCCTTTCATCCGCAGTGCAACCAGCAGGCCGCCAATTTGCGCATCCGTGGTCTCGCCGGACATAACTTCACGCATCACTGCCGCCATGTCTTCCCGACTCAAGTGTTCGCCGCCAACGACCGTGGCCAAGGCTTCTTGAATATTCATGTCACTCGCTCCTATTGGTCGAGAAAATTGCGCAGCAAATCGTGGCCGTGAGCCGAGAGAATAGACTCCGGGTGAAACTGCACACCCTCGATGGCCAATTCGCGATGGCGCAGGCCCATAATCTCATCCACTTCGCCAGAATCCGTCTGCGTCCAAGCGGTAACTTCTAGGCACTGGGGCAGGCTCTCTTTTTCCACCACCAAGCTGTGATATCGTGTGGCTTCAAAGGGCTGACTCAAGCCACGAAACACACCCTCGCCCGTATGCGTGATGAATGAGGTCTTACCGTGCATCACGTGGCGCGCGCGCACGACCTTGCCGCCAAACACCTGGCCGATACTTTGATGCCCGAGACAAATACCCAAAATCGGTATTTTCCCCCCATAGGCTTCAATCACGCCCATGGAGATGCCCGCCTCGTTCGGCGTACAGGGGCCCGGGGAAATAACAATTTTTTCCGGTGCCAGTGTAGCGATGCCGGCAACGGACACTTCATCGTTGCGCACAACCCGCACATCCGCACCCAACTCGCCGAGGTACTGCACGACGTTGTAGGTAAAGGAATCGTAATTGTCGATCATTAACAGCATAAAACACCTAAGCAATCGCTCTGCCTGCAATGACATTAGCTAGTGCGATGTTTGGAGCCTCGAAACGGCTGCGCGTGGCAGCTAAATATCTCAGCGGAGGCGCATTCTCGCCAATATTGGCGGGAAACGGAAGGACGCTGGGCGATTTCTCACCGGGCTGCAGGCAAGCCCAGATGGGAGTGGTTGGGGCCGGAACGCACCTCGGTTTCAAAGGGCGTAACTTCTTCACCGCACTTCGAGCAGGCGAGCTTCGGTGTAAATGCATGGTCGCAGCGGGTGTGGTGATGCACAACGGGCGGCCCATTATCACCGGCATAGTACTTATCGCCCCAGGCAACGAGCATGATCATCACACCGTGCAATTCCACCCCTTTGGCGGTGAGGCGATATTTGTAGCGCGTTGGTTTCTCCTGGTAGGGAATGCGACGGACGACACCCTCTTTCTCCAGTAATTGCAGCCGCGCACTGAGAATGGTGCGGGAAATCCCCAGGCTGGTTTGAAAATCCTCGAATCGAGTGGCGCCCAGGAAAAGGTCGCGCAAAATCATTAGCGTCCAGCGATCACCGACGACGGCAAGGGAGCGCGCAACTGAGCATTCCTGCTCCGCCAATTCATGCCATTTCATGGAAGGGACCTCTTACTAATTTGAGAGCGCTCTGACGGGCGGCGATCACGGGCACTAGGCGTTGATCCCCTTAGATACACCACCTGCCTGCGGGTTATTACCGCTCACTATAACGGAAAACCTGGACTAAGACCATTTATGGGACTAATGTGTCCATAATATAAACTTATTGTTTTAAATGGTGAGGAGACGACGCTGGCCCAATACGTGACAAGCACAGTGCAGGAAGGTCAAATTCCGGACGATTTGCTGAAATCCATCGAAACACAAATTCGCGCCTGCTATCAACAGCACATGGGTTCAGCGACAACGCTCAAGTTCGCCTGGATCTCGCTGCCCCCCACACAAGCCTATGCGGCCGGTAAACCCTCTACAGCCAGCTCTCTGATGGTGCCGGTGCCCGATGGCACCTCGAGTACCGCCAGACATGCCTTGATGTCCGCAATAAGCACAATCTGGATGGCAGCCACCGGATGCTCCGAAGATGAGTTAGTGCTGAGCATGCCAGACCAGTCTTTTGCCGATCAATTCATGCGACTCCAGCGAAGCAGGCTCGCAGGGCCGGGCCGATTGCGCGCGCTGGTGAGGGTGGGCTGGCAACTCCGCGTCTCGAAATTCTGCCGAGGGTTGTCCATGGTCAGTATCAATCTCTCGCGGGCTGCATAAGGACGAGAAGCAATGCCGTTATACACCATTTCAACCAAGCAACCACTAGAGCTCGGCCTTCGAGAACAAGCCGCGCAGGCTATCGTTGAAATTCACTGCGCATTGACCGGCGCACCTAGAAACTTCGTACACGTGATGTTCGCCAACCAAATACCCCTGGCAAAACAGACGGCAGTGCATCTACTGGCGACCGTGCGCAAAGGCCGCACCCAAGCGCTAAATAAAAAACTCAAACAACAACTAGGCGAAGCACTGGAAACTATACTCACCGTCCCGCTTGCACAACAGGACATAAAAATTCTCGAGATTCCAGCGAGCTGGGTGATGGAAGGCGGCGAAATATTGCCCGAGCCCGGCGAAGAGGCAACGTCTAAGTGGAGCGCCCAAGTAATCGCAGGTTGAAAAATTCATCAAATCTACACTGACAAAAGTAAGAGGTTAAACACCATGAGCGAGAGTAACGCCGTCCAAAGCACTGCCTGCAACCTCTGTTTCGTCAATTGCGGTATCGACATAGAACTGGGCGGCGACGATGGCCGACAATTTGTCAAAATTCGCGGCGACCAAAACCACCCGACGTCCAAAGGCTACATCTGCAACAAGGCCGCCCGCCTCAACTACTATCAAAACAATGCGGCTCGGCTGTCTAGCCCCATGCGCCGCTGCGCCGATGGCTCCTATGAAGCCGTGGATTGGAACACGGCCATCGCCGAAATCGCCGCTCGCTTCAACGCCGTCAAAGAAAAACACGGTGGCGAACGTATTTTCTATTACGGTGGCGGTGCCCAAGGCAATCACCTGGTGGGGGCCTCCGCCCTCGGTCTTCGCGGCGCGCTGGGGACAAAATACATGGCAAACGCGATCTCCCAGGAAAAAACGGGTTTGGCCTGGGTGATGAGCCGCATGATCGGTGGGCTGACACACCCGGAACTGCACCATGCTGAGGTGGCAGTGATCGTGGGCAAGAACCCTTTTATGAGCAATGGGATGGATCGCGCCCGCCCCTGGCTCAAAGCAGTGAAGGCCGACACAAACCGCGCACTGATCGTCATCGACCCCCGCCGCACCGAGACAGCCGACTACGCAGACATTCACCTCGCCGTAAAACCGGGCCGCGATGCCTGGTGCCAAGCGGCGATGATCGGCCATATCGTGCAATCGGACATGCTCCCCTACGACTGGCTCGCCAAGCACACTACTGGCGCGGAACCGGTCATCGAACATTTCAAAAAAATCCCCGTGGACGACTACGCCCAATTCGCCGGATTGGAGCCGCGCTTAATCAAACACGCAGCGGAGTTGATTGGCAAAGCAAAAAGCGTCGCCTTAGAAGAAGACCTAGGCATTCAAATGGCACTGCACTCCACACTCGTGACTTACCTTAACCACTTACTGGTTTTACTCACCGGGAATTACGGCAAACCGGGGACGCAGGGCATGGTGACGCAACTGGCCAATGTTATTTCACTACACCATGCGCGGCTCGGCGAGGGGGGCGTAGACCAGTTGCGTACTCTGCCTGTCACCGGCGCACCCATCATCAGCGGCCTCTACCCCGGTGCTGTTTTGGCCGAAGAGATTCTCAACGATCACCCGGAGCGCCCGCGTGCTTTAGTGATTGAAAGCGCCAACCCAGTGCACTCACTCCCTGGCTCTAACAGTTTACACGAGGCGATTCGCTCGCTGGAATTCAGCCTGTGTGTGGATGTTGCCATGACGGAAACAGCGCACTCCTGCGACTACGTGCTGCCGAGCGCTTCCACCTACGAAAAGTGGGAAGCGACATTCTTTCCTCGCAACTTCCCAGCGAACATTTTTCATTTGCGTCGCCCGCTGCTCTCTGCGCAGCCCAACACACTCCCAGAACAAGAAATCCACGCACGCATCATTGAAGCCATGGGCTTAGTTGAGGAAAGCGACCTGGTGGAGCTGCGCACTGCCGCAGAACAAAGCATGGAAACTTACCGCGACGCTTTTTTTGCCGCGCTGAGCAGCAACCCTAAGATTGCGCAACTGCTGCCCTACTTTCTCTACCGCACTTTGGGTCCCACCCTGGGCGAGGGCAACGCAGCGACAGCCATCGTGTGGGGTTTGTGCCATGCCTATACTGCACAACACAGCACAGAGGCCGCACGCGCAGGGTGGCGAGGCCCCAACGCAGGAATCGATCTGTTCAATGCACTGTTCGAATCAGATACTGCTGTCGTTATCGGTGAATCCACCTACGAGGAGTGCTTTGCACGTATCCCCAATCCCGACAACAAAATTCAATTGCACATCCCGGAGTTACTCAAAGAAGCGGCGGTACTCGACAATCAAGTACCGCTCGTCGATGTAACGGATGACTACCCCTTCGCACTTGTCGCAGGCTCACGCCGCTCCTATACCGCCAACTGCGCTGTCCGCGATCCGCGCTGGGCCAAGGGCAAGCACGTTACCGCACTCACCATCCACCCGGATGACGGCGCAAAGTTTCAGCTCCCCGATGGCGCTATGGTGAAACTGGAAACCGATATGGGCTCCGCGCTCATCGATTTAGCCTACGACGATCGCATGCAGCCAGGCACCGCTTCAGTACCGAATGGCCAGGGCATGTCGTTCACCGATGAAGAAGGCAATGAGCTGCCAACGGGTGTGTTTGCCAACAAGTTGACTAACCCAAAAAACCGCGACCGATTTGCGGGGACACCACATCATAAATTTGTACCGGCGCGGATTAGTGTGGCTTAAATTTAGGTCTATTCGGGGGGTCATACTCGAGGTTTCTACTCGAGGGGTCAGAGTCCTTTTCAATGCTCAAACGCACTCAAACAGGGCCCTGACCCCCGCCATTCACCTTTGCTAACCCACCCTTACTATTGAGGGTACTGCCCCATTGGTACAATCGCGGGACCATCGCCCTCGATGATTCCTCGCATCCTATCTTCAATTTGGGCAAGCGACCCTTCCGGATGCGTGAGGATATAGAACTGTTCCGCAGCAATTGCCTTGAATACCAGCTCCGCCACATGCTCGGGCGTCAGCGCTGAGGCGAAAAACTCGCCAACCATTTTTTCTACCGCCAGCAGCTCAGCACGTTCTTTGTCGCTCAGCGAGCTAGCACCAGGCCGCGCTAGGCCTTGTTTGTAAATATTGGTATTGACGAAGGAAGGGCACAATACCGAAACCCCGATAGACGACCCAACGGCGCGCAAGTCAGCCAACAGCACTTCAGAGAGCGCCACAACCGCGTGCTTAGATACCGTGTACGTGCTGGTGCCCTCGGCCGAAACCAGCCCCGCGATAGAAGCCGTGTTAACAATATGGCCCTCGCCCTGCTCAATCATTCCCGGCACAAACACACGCACACCGTTGATCACCCCTTTCAAATTGACGCCAAGCACAAAATCCCATTCCTCTTCAGATTGCCCCCAGAGCACTCCACCGCCGCCAACACCGGCGTTGTTGCACAGTAGGTCAACGCGACCAAAGTGATTTCGCGCCTGGCGCTCTAATCGTTCAACGGCTGTGGAAGAAGAGACATCTGTGACAACAGTTAGCAGGTTGTCACCGACCCCTAGAGAACTTGCGGCTTCATTGAGCGCTTCTTGCGTAAGGTCAGCAATTACGACTCGCATCCCTGCCGAGAGTGCTTTGTGGGCGAGTGCCAAGCCTATACCGCTAGCACCGCCGGTGATGACAGCGACTTTGTTGTTGAAATTTTTCATCGAAATGCCGGAAAAAGGGCTCTGACTCCCACCATTATTCGACCGTGATGGTTATTTTGCTGGAAATAACCGGGTTGCTGTGGGGAACGTGGGCATAGTTGCCAAGCAAGAGCTGCAATGTGTGCTCTCCGGGAGGCAGCGTGATTTCTGCTTCGGTTTGCCCGCCGCCGAAATGTCTGATGTTGTCGGTTGCGGGAAGCGGTTTGGTCAAATCTGGAATCTCCTGCGTATTAATCAACAGGTGATGATGCCCCGTATTTTCGATGTCTGCGCCCGCTGGTGCTACGCCCATGTTCTTAAGTCCGAAAACGACTTTAAAAGTTTTATCTACGGTCTGGCCGTTGGTGGGTTGAATGAAGTAAACCTCCGCGCCTGGAGGTGATTCTGTTGCCGGGTTTTGGGCGATGGCTAGTGACACGGTGAAAAGTAGACCTGCGGACAGCGCTGTCGTCGATGTTCTCATTTTGTATTTCTCCCTGTTAAAGTGGGGGTCAGCCCTTTTCCTGGCTGTAAGAGCCCAGATCAGGGTGCCCAGCGCACAGCAGCATGGCTCCGACGCATTATAATCTCACTCCGCCGCTGCTCCGAATCAATCGTTTGAGTATCTTGCGGCAAATGCTCCGCCAAATTCGACAGCGGTACGAGCTCAACTAGGGGAACCACAATCTCATTGGTTTCTTGTAGACGAAACAGCAACGCTCCTTCCAAATGACCGGCAGGATCCAACCAGTTGGGTACACCAGGATCAACATGTGACAACACGAAACGATATTTACCATCACTGCTGGCGACTGCCTGGCTGTCGTTATAGCTCGCAGTGTGGTTTATGTAATCCAAAGACTCCCACCACACGTTACCCAACTGTACACTCCAGAGCAAAGCCTCGGGAGCATCCATTTCTATCACCAGCGCCTCATCCTCGTTCACCTTAAACCAGCCGCTGCCATAGACATTGGAGCTCAGGCCCTGACCTCCAGCCTTTTCCATATGTACCTTATTCACTAGCTGCTTACGCGACTGCTCAACCCGCCCCTGCCATTGCGAAATTCGTGAAGAGAATGTTTGAACTGTGTTCTGTAGAAGAGAATTCATTTGCTCTGCTGTAAGTTGTGTAATGGAAGTGGTGCTCCCTAATTGTTCCAGGTAATAGCGCCCAGGACGCTCCTTTCCCCAGTCACTAAAATACTCCCGCACCAGGATGTTATCTGTAGCCGAATTTAGTTGCAGCCACACACCCTGCCAATCGCTCGGCTTATGAGAGGAGATCAGCACCTCAAAATTACCCTCCTCGTCCGCGTTCAGCTGGTTGCCAGTGAGCGCCCCAAACGCTGCATAGGTGCCCTGCATATGGGTGAGCTGCATGGCAACAAGACGCGCGCTACCTAACTGTCCATAAAGTCGATAGCTGCCACTACCATCGATGCTTGCTGCCTGGTATTTGGCATCAGCGCCATCCAACCCCCATTTGTTTATGGTTGTGGCGCCTATGCGCAGAAGAGGAATTTGACTGGGCTGCTCGACGAGCTCTGCTTGTATTGAAGAACTTAATTGTTGGAGCAAATACCGCAACCCCTCTGCTCTATCAATTGCATGTGGCTGAGGGTATGACTTTAGAGCCTCTATTCCCGTCAATTCCAGCTGTTTTGTCAGGTCTCGCCAGGCTCGAACCTCGACACTTTCTTCATCGGCATGCACCCGTGGTAGTAGATATAGCAAGACCAGAAAACAGCTTACAAGAATGCGCATTTTAAAACCTCCGCCAGAATGCAAAAGCAATTATGCGGTGAATTTGAGCCGCGTGTGAACTGCGGCTAAACGACCGTGGTCGAAGACAGTGATCATCGCCCTTTGCAACTATCGAGCAGCGCACAGCCCACACTTGTTATGCACTGCCACGCCCTGATGTTTCGATTGGCAGTTTCACGACAGGGATTGATTCTATAAGCTCTTGCGCAACCATACGGAACTTGGCCGCCAATCTGCTATTGGAGCATAGCTCAGTAGTTACGTAATGAGTAACACAGCCACAACTGGAGCATCGGATAAACTCAAGCTCGCGATTCCCCCATATGATGCAAATGTCTCCTCGTTTTCGATCTTGTTTATGATCTTGAAATTCATGCGCGATCAAATAGACGCTTAACGTCGCCAGCAGCGGTCAATAAAGCCGCTAGGCTTTTATTGGCCCTGCTGGCTGACCGTGTTAGCCGGTTTGCTGCCTATTAAATGACAGTTTAATTTAATTGTTTTTTGAACCGCAATTGCTATTGTGTTTTCGTAGAAGCCACAATCAAGATAATTGTTTTTCGAGCTTTTGCGCCCAGAGAAAACATTTATATTTAAGTAATAACCATCTTCATCGAGCCACCCTAAACGATCGCCATTAATTGTTAATTCTGTAAATTCATGAATACCTGGCGAAAATGATTCATATGTGTCGTTGCCCACTGTGATTCTGCCATCATGATATGCTTTAGATTCAAATCCTTTTTTAGGATAGCCGTAAAACCACGTTGACGTAATGATTGATTCGTTCTTCTCTTTTAGAAACCGCTCGGTATCTGGTGTCAAGGTTACTTCAACTTTAAATGCCGGGACTTTTACTGGATTTAATACAATCATATTCCCCAATTCATTTGAATCACATGAGCCAATGAAAAGAGTTGCTATTAATGGAATTAATCTATAAGTCATATTGACCGGCAGACCGCCTTGCTAAGGGGCGCGAGCAGGGCGAGCGTCCCAGCGAGCGGTAGCGAACGAACTTGAGCAACTTGTTATACTTTTGGTAGCTCAGTAAATTCGATAACGTTTGCATCAGGATCTCGTACAAATATAGATTTTTTTCCATCCCCAACGGTAACAGGGCCTTCAGTGATTGTAAGCCCGATAGATTCCAAATACTTCTTTGAATCGCCCCGCTGAGTCGACTGCTAGAGCGTAGTGAGTATGGCCGGGGTATTTCCTTCAAAGCGAAATCCACAACCTTAGCAAATGTCGCTTCTCCGCTGCTACTGGAAAATCTTCATACTCAGTCCGCGCATGCAAATTCGAATGGTTGGATAATAATTGAATATCCCCAGGCTTTAGATCCATGTCCAGATAAAACGCTGGGTCATTGGCGATTCGCTCGTAGGTGTCAAAAAGCGATCGTTCTAGGTGGGTGAGCGGCGCCACATCTGCGTGTCGCGTCACCGATCGAAAGTAATCAGCGTGGTAAAAAGTTCTCAACGTCCCACCTGCATAGCAACACGGCTGCACAGCGACACTACTTCCGGCCTCATCGATACCCTTGTCGCGAATATCAAGCTGCACCGGTTCAAACAGCCTTGCGGCCAGTTCGGGTTGCTGCGCGATGAGTGCGTTGAATACAGAAATGGAGCTCACAATTCTACTGTGTCCACCCGATTTGGCTTTTTTTAGGCACAGCAAACCCACGACATCGGCGGCGTCGCAGTGATACTCAATATTGGCGGCGGTCTTATACAGCCTTGCGGTAGCGTCAGTTGCCTGTACCCCGAGGTCTGTGACGTGACCTAACAAGTGCCCCTCGGGGTTCTGCTCGCCGGGCCGTCCGAAGTGTAAGCCGAAGCACCAGAAAAAAATTTCTGCCTGCTGCAGTGACCAATTGGCAACCGGCACACCACGAATCACTTGAAAGCCCAGCCCTTGAATCAATTGCTGCTGCCACAAGTGCACATGCTCTGTTAGAGTCGGCAGTGGAAAGTCTTCTTTGATTAGATCGCGCGCGGGTTTGCCGGAGTTAAGTGCCGTGTCAACCGCATGTTGTAGCTCGAGGACTTCAGCTTCAGTTAGCGAATAGACCAAATCTTCCAGGGGTTGCATTTCGCTGCCCTTCCAGGCAGCGGGGGAGTGTACCTGTGCGTTAGCAGCGTGCTCGTGGGGTCTGTCAAAGTAGTGGAGCGTTTGCTCGATGAAGGACAGATATTTCGGAGTTGTCACGGCCAATGGGCTAGTTTCCAACTCAGGTCTTGAACACGACGATTGGGACTCGGGTTATAACGGACATTGCCAACTCCTTGGTTCTGTAGACGGGGTAGGTGAAACAGACAGCATAACCCAGACGTTTCAATGGCTAAACCGTTTTAGTTTTATCGCGTTTTTCTTCGCTGAAAATTACGGGATATTTAATTTCATATGCAACCCCGGTTTAGCGGGTAGCGGCACCGGAGTTCAGTTGGATATTTTTTACCGCGCCATCACTTCGACGCATCGTCCCCCAACACCATCGACGCCGCGCGAAACATTGCACGCGCCTTGTTGCGGGTTTCCATCCACTCCAGTTTCGGCACTGAATCCGCCACCACGCCACCACCGGCTTGGATATACAAATGGCCGTCTTTTACCACGGCGGTGCGAATGGCAATGGCGGTATCCATGTCACCGGCCCAGGATATATAGCCGACCGCCCCGCCGTAGACCCCACGCTTGACGGGCTCTAACTCATCGATAATTTCCATGGCGCGAATTTTTGGCGCGCCACTTAAAGTACCTGCGGGCAACGTGGCACGCAATACATCGATGGCGGTCTTTCCGTCTCGCAGTTGACCGGTCACATTCGAGACAATATGCATCACGTGCGAATACCGCTCCACTTGCATTTTCTCGGTGAGCTCTACCGATCCCGTGTCGGCGATGCGGCCAACATCATTGCGCCCCAAATCGATAAGCATAAGATGTTCGGCGATCTCTTTCGGGTCCGCCAACAACTCCTCCTCCATCGCATCATCTTCCTCTGGCGTATGCCCGCGACGCCGCGTGCCGGCGATGGGGCGCACAGTGACGGTGCCTTTTTCTAAGCGCGCGAGAATTTCGGGCGAGGAACCGACGATGTGAAAATCGTCGAGGTCGAGGTAGAACATATACGGAGATGGATTTAAGTTCCGCAGCGCGCGATACAAATTCAGCGGTGGCGCAGCAAAAGGAATGTGCATGCGCTGGGATGGCACAACCTGCATCACGTCCCCCGCCAACACATACTCCTTCACCTTTTCGACGCCCGCCTCATACTCCGGCTGCGTAAAATGCGACGTAGCTTGTTCCTCTAAAACCGAGCTATAGGCAGCGTCCAGCGACACTTCCGGCAGTGGCGACATCGGTGCACGCAGCTGGGCCGTGAGACCATCGAGACGCTCCGACGCTCGCTCGAGCGCATCTTTTTGTGCAGTATCGGCATTCACCACCAGGCAAATTGTGCCCGCCAAGTTGTCAAACACCAGCACTTCTTCGGACAGCATCAGCAAAATATCGGGTGTGCCTAACTCGTCGGGGGGAGTGCCAGCGCGTAGACGCGGTTCGACATAACGCACTGTGTCGTAGCCGAAGTAGCCGACTAGGCCGCCGTGAAAGACCGGCATTCCCGGGCGCGAGGCTGTTCGGTAGCGCTGTCCAAAGGCCTCGGCAAAGGCCAGCGGGTCGTCCACCTCCGCGCTCTCTTGTAGCTCGGAGCCACAATAAATTTCGACGCGGTTACCAAACACTTGCAGGCGGGTGGCACAGGGCATCCCGATGATGGAGTAGCGCCCCCATTTCTCGCCGCCTTGCACTGATTCAAAGAAGTACGAATAGGGGCCTTCCGCCAACTTGCGGTAGGCACTTAAGGGGGTTTCGACATCCGCCAGCACGTCGCGGCTGACGGGAATACGGTTAAAGCCCTGCGCAGCTAGCGCAGTAAAGTCCTGCTGTTTCATGGGATATCCTCGGAGCGATGAAAAACGTAAAAATAAGGTACAGCGAAGCTCTGGCTACCATCGCCAGCGAGTGACCTCACGCATCGACATCAAGTCGACATTTTTACGTCCGGCTGCAGACACAGCACTCTCCAAGAAGAGGTTTAGACAAGAACGGTTATTGTACATACCAGAAGGCACATGGCAATTGGGGATAGTGGGATAAGTCACGCTTCGGTGCAAACCAGTGGTGGGGAGTGGTGAATGGTGGCCGGCAAGGTGCGGCCGGCAAGGTGCGGCCGGCGAGGTGCGGCCGGCGAGGTGCGGCCGGCGAGGTGCGGCCGGCGAGGCTCGCCACGGGCAACAAGTTAGCGGCTAGCCGCCAACGCCTCGCGCATTTGCTTGATCACCGCCGCGTAGTCGGGCTGATTAAAAATGGCCGACCCTGCGACAAACGTATCGGCACCCGCCGCCGCGATCTTGCCGATGTTCTCTGGCGTCACACCGCCGTCGACTTCCAGGCGAATATCTAAGCCCGAGTCGTCAATCAGCGCCCTCGCTTCTTGCAGTTTGGTCAATGTCGATGGAATGAAGGATTGTCCGCCAAAACCCGGATTCACAGACATCAACAGCACCATATCTACCTTGTCGAGCACATAGCGCAGCGCGTCTAAGCCCACGTGTGGATTGAACACTAAGCCAGACTTACAGCCCGCATCGCGGATCATTTGCAAAGATCTATCCACATGCGTCGATGCATCCGGGTGAAAGGTAATGTAGGAAGCACCGGCGTTAGCGAAGTCGCCGATCAGTTGATCTACCGGGCTCACCATCAGGTGTACATCAATTGGGGCGCTCACCCCATGCTGACGCAGCGCCGAGCAGACCATCGGGCCAATTGTGAGATTGGGCACGTAGTGATTGTCCATAACATCAAAGTGGACGATATCTGCCCCGGCGGCCAACACCGTATCTACTTCCTCGCCCAAGCGCGCGAAATCCGCAGACAGAATGGAAGGGGCAATGAGATAGTCGGACATGCTCAGCTCCTGGGTTGTGGCTGGGCGCTATTCTAGCGTCTTAGTTACGCACACCGCACTAGAAAAGTCCGGTTACATGACAGAACTGTGAAAGCTCTACCCGATCACTGGGGATGGGCATTCATCCGTACCCGATCAATGCTCACGCTTCTAATCCGCAGTGGGTCTGTACTTCCAATCGATAGTTTTGAGCGCTTTTAGTCTCTTTGTGGTTAGCCTGCGAAGGAGTAGGTGGCCGTCAGCGGACTCGGCCGGCGCCCTTCTTTTATATAGAGGACTAGACAAAAATTCACTTTCGCAATTGCTCCTGCGAATCACCAACGAATTTTGTCGCACCCTGCTGCTCTGCCGTGGTATAACCGAAAACAGGTAGCAAGCGAGCATCAACCATCGCTCCAAGTTCTGCCACTTGATTATCGTCAAAGTAGTCGCGGTAGCCGCCCACTTTTGCCTTGCGCACCTTGTAGGTGTTCGGGTCATTGACATCCTTTGCCTGCACGCGACTGCCACTGCGCCAGAAATAGTTCTCCCGCTCCTTCTTGCGGAGGTTTTCCACCGAAGCGAACTCCACCATGTCGCTCAGATAGTCGTCCCTGGGGATGATACCCAGGAACTCAATGACCCTCGCCATCTCTACCTTAGCGTCGCCACGTAGATCCTCGTAGCGAACCACTAGGAGGTTGTCGATCTCATCAAGCTCACGACCCCAAGCGTTCATGAAATCGATAATGTGGTTGAGCCCCTTACCCGGGTGCTGAACGAAGTCGTACACCGAGATGTGCGCGTCATGCTCAGGATAGTTATTCATAGACTTCTTCTGGGGTCGCATACGGAATTTCCACTGGAAAAATTGCGAGACCGCGACATCCCTCGGATCACGAACTAGTAGAATCGTCTTCTTGCGATAAAAATCCTGCTTCGAGTCCAGATTGCCCGTGTAAGTGCGCAGGTAATTGTCGTGGGTGAAAAAGATCTTGGGGATATTGCGGTTCAGGCGCTGGTAGTTGTCGAAGCCCATAAGTATGTTGTCGCGCAGGCCATACTCGAGCTGGTAATAGCGGGAAATCATCACCCGCACCCAGGTACGCCCACTCTTGCCGTAAGAAGCAAAGACATAGTCGCAATGGTTGTATTTCCAGAATTCTTCGCGGCCACGACGCCACCGTTCTAAGCTGTGCGCCTGCTCCTCGCGCAGGAATTTTGAAATCGCGCGAACCAGCCACTTAGTCAGTCGTTTGCTGACAGCATGCATATAGATTCCCTAGGAATCAGCAGATAAAAACACGCGCAGGGTAAAGGATGCAAGAATTCTAGACAAGCTATTTTCTAGCTATGATATTGAGCAGATTGCATTGACTAGTTACACATGCAGCGCACGCAGCCGCTCTGGCGTACCCACATCTTCCCAGCAGCCCGAGTAATACTCGCCACCCACTCGCCGCTGCGCAATGGCGCTCTCCAACAGCGGCCGCAGTGCCAATTTTGGAGCTGCTGCGTTTACTACGTCCGGCACTTCGATCCCCTCAAGCGCCGAAGCTGAGTGCTCGCTGATAAACGTCGATGTGTAAATGCCAATACCAGCATAAGTCAGACCGGCCTGTTGCACTGTTTTAATAGCACACCACCCTGTATGAGTGAGAGCAAAATCACCCAGTGGATGTTGCGGTGGGTTATCGACTAGCACCAAATGTGCCTGCTCATTGGTTCGTAAGGTATAGCTCGCCAGCTGGGCGAAAGGGTAGTCCGTCCAAATGTCGGCATTTACCACCAAAAAGGGGTCAGACCCCAATAAGGGGAGCGCATGCAGCAAGCCGCCGGCAGTTTCCAGCGGGGTAGCTTCCAGCGAATAGCGAATGTCGACTCCCCAACGCTTCCCAGTTCCGCAGTAGCTCGTAATCTTATCTGCCAGATAGGACACATTGATGACCAACTCACGAAAGCCCGCGTTGGCTAAGCTGCGAATGTGATATTCGATTAAGGGCGTGCCGTTGACCTCCAACAAGGGCTTGGGTAAATGCTCGGTCAAGGGCAGCATGCGCCGCCCCTCCCCCGCCGCAAACAACATCGCTTTCACGCGGCGCTATTCCAAGCTTGCTGTGCTATCAATGGCCCCAGCTGCTCCTCGTACCACTGGCTGAACTCGGCGAATACGGGTTCTTCGTCCACGTAATTTCCAAGCACCTCCTGTACGTACTGCAGCACGAGCGGAATGTCCTGCAAGTAATTCGGTTTATCATCGCGCAGTGCCAGCCGGGCGAAATTACCCAACACTTTGAGGTGCCGCTGCAAGCCCATCCAGTCGAACCAGCGCAGGAACTTCTCGTCGGACACTGCATCCAGCAAGTTAGCGGCGCACAAGCGATCACGCTGCGCCAACGCCCAGCCCGCCACTTGTTCACTGGGCCAAGAGATGTAGCAGTCGCGCAGCAGTGACACCAAGTCGTACGTTATTGGCCCGACTACCGCATCTTGAAAATCAATGAGTGCATATTCACCGCCCGTGCGCACCATGAGGTTGCGACTGTGAAAATCACGGTGCACGAAGACCTGTGGCTGCTCCAAAGCATTGGCTATTAACTGCGTAAACATACGCTCCAACATTTCGCACTGGCGCTGGGACATAGCATAGCCAAGCAAGTTTGTGATAAACCACTTTGGAAACCGGCTCAATTCTTCGCGCAGAACACCAGCGTCATACTGTGGCAACGCCCATTGGTCAGTCTCCACAGCGGCTAAATCGCACAGTAACTCACCCGCTTGCGTGTAGTAGCGGTGGACCGTGTTCGAGTTGAGAAGCGGCAACAGACACTGATCGCCCAAATCCTCCAACAACAGGTAGCCCTGCTGCAGCTCCACATGTAACAACTGAGGAACGGGTAGGCCCGCGTTGTCGAGTAGCTGCTGCACCTGCACAAAGGCCTCGTTGTTTTGCGTGGCGGGAGGCGACAGAGCGAGCATCCAAGAGGAGCCTTCGCAGCGCATCCGAAAATAACGCCGCGCGCTGGCATCACCCGCGAGAGGGATAACGGTCACAGCGTTCTGTTTATGCACCAGACCCAGACAGCTCAGCGCCCAAACTTTGAGGTCCGCCTGCTCTGGTTGCAGTGTTGACTGCTGGCGCTCTGGGCCTGTCCCTTCGCGCACCAAGGCTGTTTCTTCGCGCACCAAGGCTGTTTCTCCGGGCACCAAGGCTGTTTCTTCGCGCACCAAGGCTGTTTCTCCAGGCACCAAGGCTGTTTCTTCGCGCACCAAGGCTGTTTCCTCACCGCCGGCAGCAGTTCGCTCGAGTACCGAGGGTGTCTCACCGGATGGTTTCGATGGCAATGTGGCCTCCCATAAAAAATTTGCCGGACAAGCCCCAGGGGATGCTTTAGAATCCGCCTTCGGCCAGCCTATTGACACCAGTGTTACATGACATCCATTTCATGAGTTTTACCCAAAAACTAACAGCGCTCGATGCCAAGCTGGCCTATATAGCTTCGAAGGATGGCGTGGCAGCTTTATTAGCAATAGCTCTATTAGCAATAGCTCTGCTTATTCCCGCCCCGGCCTGGTCAGAGGATACCAGCGAATCGCACTGCCAAGCCAATGATCTAGCCGTCGCGCGAGGTTGCAGTGAGCAAGCCGTGGTGCGAGACGCAGCCCCGATGGCAGCACATTTGGATTGGGAACCCATGGAATCAGTCCCCCACGCATTGCGCAATCGCCAGTGCCTCAACTGTGAGGGCCGCTATATCGATCCACTGTCCGGCGAAAGCACCGATACGCCGGCGGAGGAATCGTCCATCCACGCGCGCGCCAACAGCACCGAGTTGCGCGAGAGTGAGGTTGTACTCACCGGTGGTGTGAGCGCCACTCAGGCCTACCGCCGCATGCGCGGCGACAACGTCATTGTGAATCGCGCGGAAGAGTCCATCACCATCACCGGCAATGTCACGCTGCGCGAGCCGGGGGTGCTGCTGCACGGCGACCGCGCTGAAATTCATACCCAAACTGGGGAGGCAAACCTGCAGGAAGCACAGTTTGTCTTTCACCAGGAACACTTGCACGGCTCCGCTGATCGCCTGGTACGCGATGAGAAAGAGCGTATTCGTGTGCGCAACGGCACACTGAGTTTCTGTGCACCGGGCGAAGACCAGTGGCGCGTGCGCGCCGATCACATCAAACTGGACACCCGCGAGGGGCTCGCCACCGTACGCGATGCCACCATCGATGTGAAAGATGTGCCGGTATTTTATACCCCCTGGTTGCGCTTTCCGCTGGATGATCGACGGCGTACCGGTTTTCTCTGGCCAGATTTTGGCAACGACAGCACCGGGGGTCTGGACGTCACCGTGCCGGTGTATTTCAACCTGGCACCCAACTACGACGCCCTGTACTCCCCCCGCTTTATTGAAGAGCGGGGTCTCAGCCACGACATGCGCCTTCGCTACCTGCACCCTTCCCTGGGCGCATGGTCCGTAGGTGGCGCATATATGAACAGCGACGACCGCTACGAAAACCAAGTACCAGACAATCGCAGCACAGACCGCTGGCTGGGGCAAATCAAGCACTACGGCCTAATTAACCAGCGGTGGCGCTCGCGTGTCGACTACAGCAAAGCCAGAGATGCGGATTATCTGAAAGACTTAGAGACCTCTAACCTGACATCGCAACGCCGTACCAGCCTGCTCCAGCTCGCATCACTCGACTATCTGGGCGATCGCTGGTTACTGGGTTTGCAGGCGCAGCAGTTCCAATCACTGGCCGATGATATTAACGACGATTATAAAAAGCTGCCGCAATTCACCGCGCGATATTTGGGCAGTGCAGTACCGTTCACCTGGCAGCCGATTTTTTTAGGGCAGTATTCCAACTTCGACACTGAAGAGGAGCGCGTCACCGGGCAACGCCTTTACGCCGAGGCTGGTGTCAGCTACCCCATGCTGTGGACTTTCGGCTACGTTACACCCACCGTGAAATACCGGCAGTTGCAGTACGAACTTTCCGATTTACAGGTACTCAACGATGACAACCCCTCGGCCGGCTCGGCGTTGGCCAATGTCGATGCGGGGCTCATTTTTGAGCGCTCAACAGCGTTGTCAAATCGCAATTTCCTGCAGACGCTGGAACCGCGAGTGTACTACTTGTTCAGCGAACGCGAGCGGCAAGATGACCACCCGGATTTCGACAGCGCCGAGCTGACATTTACCTACAATCAACTGTTTCGCGAAACCCGTTTTTCTGGGCGCGACCGGTTGGATGATGCGAACCAGATCGCCGTGGGTTTAACGACTCGCCTGATAGACGAACGTACCGGCCATAACTTTCTCAGTGCCAGCATCGGCCAGATCTACTATTTTCGAGATCGCAAGGTGCGCCTGCTCTCCGACGCGCCTGCGCTCAACGACTCCGGGTCGGAAATTGCCGGGGAGCTACAATTCTCACCGGAAAAATCAGTCAAACTGCGCACCAGTTTGATCTACGACCCGGATACTGGAAATATGAACGCGGGACACGTGCAGTCGAGCTACCACTCAGACGGTGGCGCAATCTTCAATTTGGGCTACTCGTACCGCCGGCCCGGGGTGAGCAACACCTTGCAGCGGGCGACTGAAGAGGCAAGTGTCTCTACCTATCTGCCACTGAACAGCAATTGGAGCGTGTTCGCGGCAATGAACTATTCGCTGGTGGCGAATCAAAGTGTAGAGGATATGTTTGGCGTAGAGTACGAGTCGTGCTGTTGGACATTAAGGTTGCTACATCTGCGCTACTACAACAATGTCTCCAGTGCACCGGCTCTCGATGATCCGGATTTGGAGCGCGAGAATACGACACAGTTTCAAATTATTCTCAAGGGGATGGGCGGATTCGGCGATCGCATTACCGATATTATGGAAGATCTTATTCGAGGGTTTGAAGAACGTGACTTTTAATTCAGCGACTAGAACAGCCGCTATAAGGGCTCCACACAACACACTGCACAGCTTGGTACTCGCGGTGGGTTGCCTGATCTTAATGGCTATGGCCAATGCCAGTCGCGGTGCGACTGAGGTGATTGACCAGGTCGTCGCCATCGTCGACAACGACGTCATCATGGCGAGCGAACTGCGCACCCGCGTCAACTCAGTCAAAGAAAACCTAAAGGCGCGCGATATCGAGTCTCCGCCGGAAGAAACGCTCGTTCGCGAAACCTTGGATCGACTCATCCTCGAGAGTATTCAACTGCAAAAAGGCACACGCGCTGGCGTGCGCATTTCCGATGAGCAACTGAACGGTGCCGTGCAGCGCATCGCCGCACAAAATCGCATGAGCCTGGATCAGTTTCGTCAGGCGGTAGAGGCCCAGGGGCAATCTTACGCAGAGATGCGCGAGCAAATTCGTCGCGAAATGATCATCCAGCGCGTACAGGCTGGGAACGTCAACCAACGCATCCAAATTTCCGACCAGGAAGTTAACAATTTTGTCGCGACACAGGATGGCCAGAAACTCACTCAGCCCGAGTTCCATCTACTGCACGCACTGCTCGCCATTCCTCCGGATGCAGAAACGGCGCAAATTGCACGCGCAAAAGCCCACGTTGATGAATTATTGCAGCGCATCCGCAAGGGCGAGGACTTCGCGGCGGTGGTGAGCTCCAGCGGCGGCCCGTTTCGGTTCAGTGGCGGTGATCTGGGCTGGCGCAACGAGGCCGACCTACCCTCCTTGTTTAGTGACGTTGCGCCTACACTGCGTGTCGGTCAAACTGCCGATCCCATTCACTCGGAGAGCGGCATCCACCTCATTCACCTTCAGGATGCGCGCGGTATCGAACGCATGGTGGAGCAGACCAAAGCCCGCCATATCCTCATCAAGCCCTCGGAGATTCGCTCAGACGATCAGGCGCGCGAACTGGCCGAGTCGCTGAAGGAACGCGCGCGTGGCGGTGAAAACTTTGGCGATTTGGCACGCGAGTACTCCGCCGATATTGGTTCTGCTCAGGAAGGCGGCGACTTGGGCTGGACCATGCCCGGCCAAATGGTTCCCGAGTTTGAAGCTGCGATGGCGAAGACGCGCGCGGGGGAAATTTCCGACCCGGTGCGAACCCAATTCGGCTGGCATTTGATTCAAGTGGAGGGCCGTCGTGAACAGGACATGACAGCGCAGGCCACGCGCGCAAAAGCCATGGATTATTTGCATGGTCGGAAGTTTCAGGAAGAGCTCGACGCCTGGTTGCAACAGATTCGCGATGAGGCTTTCGTCGATATCAAGTAGGCGACACACATGGCCGTTCCTCGCATTGTACTAACAGCTGGTGAACCGGCAGGTATCGGGCCAGATATCATTCTCATGGCAGCGCAGCGCGCCTGGGATGCCCAACTGGTGGTCGCCGCAGACCCCGAATTACTGCAGCAGCGCGCTGCACAACTGGGCTTTTCGGTACAGCTTCAAACGCTCAATACCAGCGCTGCGCCCAGACCGCAGGTCGCAGGTACACTGACTATTTTACCCGTGGCGCTGACCACCAACTGCCAACCCGGTGTACTCGACCCCACCAATGCTAACTATGTCCTAACTACCTTGAGAGAGGCTGTCGCCACCTGCCGCAGCGGCGTGTGTCAGGCCCTGGTGACCGGGCCCGTACAGAAATCGGTAATCAATGACGCCGGCATTGCCTTCATCGGGCACACAGAATTTTTGGCGCAGGAGACCGGAGCGGAGCAAGTCGTCATGATGTTGGCGACAGAGCAACTGCGCGTCGCGCTGGCGACAACGCACCTGCCCTTGCACGCCGTTCCCGGTGCGATCACGCAAGACTTGCTGCGCAAGACCCTGACTGTGCTCCATCAGGATTTACACACTATTTTTGGTATAGAGCATCCACACATCGCCGTGTTGGGCGTGAACCCACACGCGGGCGAAGGCGGCCACATGGGGCGCGAGGAAATCGAGGTGGTGGAACCGGTGTTAAACGAGTTGCGCAAGCGGGGCTTTCAGCTACGCGGCCCACTACCGGCTGATACCGCTTTCAATCCCAATGTATTGGAACACTGCGACGCGGTTTTTGCCATGTATCACGACCAGGGCTTGCCAGTGCTGAAATATTCGGGATTTGGTCGCGCCATCAACATTACGCTGGGGTTGCCAATTATTCGCACATCAGTCGATCACGGCACGGCCCTGGCGCTGGCAGGTACTGGCGAGGCGGACGCGGGTAGCCTCGAGCAGGCCATTAGCGTCGCGATGCAACTGAGTAACTGAGGACAGAATTAATTCTGTGCCCCCCCCTTCTTGTCCGGCAGCGCTTTGGGTTTCTGCTGGGCTTGCTTGTTAGCCTGCTCCAGTTGTTTGGATTGTTGCTGCTCAATCCCTTCCTTGCGCGCACCCGTCACGTACGCCGTATAGGCGTCGGTGACATCCTTGGCATCACCTTGTTGCAGGATTTTCCCCTCATCCAACCAGATTACCCGGTCGCACAAGTTGTTTACCTGCTCCGCCATGTGCGAAACGAATACAACGGTTTGTTCGCCGGTGATGCGGCTTTTCATTGCTGCCAGCGCTTTGCCGCGAAAATGAGCATCGCCGACACTCAAAATTTCATCGACTAGCAATATGTCAACGTGCGTCATCAACGCAGTGGTAAAACCCAAGCGAGCGCGCATACCCGTCGAGTAGTTTTTTACCGGGAGCTCAAAGGAATCACCAAGCTCAGAGAACTCCAAAATCGCATCCATGAAGGCCTCAGCTTCGGTGCGCGTAGAGCCCTGCAACATGGCGGCCAATAGTGCGTTGTCGCGTCCGGACAAATCTGGCTTAAAACCCAAGCCAATGGTGAGCAGCGACGCCGTTTTGCCCGGATGAATATTTACCTGACCGCTGGTCGGTGCGAGAATGCCGGCCATCAGACGCAACATTGTGGTTTTCCCCACACCGTTACGACCCATAATGCCCAGGGTTTCACCCTCGTAGAGCTGCAGTGATACGCGGTCTAAAACGTGATGGGTGCCGTCGTCAAAGGTCTTTTTCCCCGAGTGATAACTCAGCGACACCTCATCCAGCTCCAACATGACTTTCGGCCCCACTGTGCTCATGCGGTCAAAGCCTTCAGCGCGAGGTACTTATCGCCCCGACGCATGAGCAGAACAACCGAACAGAGCAGTGCCGCAAAGCCAGCACCGTTAATAAACAACAACCCCATATCGGGAGGTGTGTTGTACATCAGCACTTGGCGGTAGGCATCGAGCATGAAGGCCAGTGGGTTTATCGACAACAACAGTTCAGTTTTATGCGGATCGTCAAAAGCGCGAATGTCCCAAAAAACGCCGGAGGTAAAAAGCAGAAATATCATGCCCAGCGAGATCAGCGGATTGAAGTCTCGCACCATGCACACCAAACAAGCCCCAACAAAAGCACAGGCGACAATCATGATGTAGTTCACCAGCATGATGGGAATTAGATACACCCAATTTGCCGTGACCGGATAGCCGTTAAAGATTAACACCGCAAAGAGCAGTGCGAACACGGCCGCCTGCTTGTAGAGACACTCTTGGATGACGGCCATTGGAAACAGGCTTTTCGGCACATTGATCTTTCCGACCAGGCCGCGCCCATTGATGATACTGGAGGAGGCCTGGGTTACAGACTTCGCAAACCAGGAATAAGCTAGCTTGCCAGTCATCAAGAAGAACAGGAAATCCGGCTGGCGCGAAGTCAATATGATATTAAAGACGACGTAGAGCACGCCGACATAGAGGAAGGGTTCTAGCACCCACCAGATGTAGCCGAGAAAAAACTTTGTGGCATCCGCCCGCAGGGACATGCGCGCCATAGTGTCAACCAGGCGCATATACTGTAAAAAAGGCATTGAGTAAAAATCTGCACTAACAGTTCGGGCTACAAGTGTACCAAAAAGCGAAAGCACCGACCAAAGGTGATATTTCGCTCCAACCGCCAAGCGTGGGAAGTGGATCGACCAAGTGGCTCAGAGAGAAAGGACGAGCAGGCAGGCCGGGCGAGATCGTGCCCGTTTACACGCTACAATAGCCACCATGCCAGAACAACTCAAACAAAAAGGCGCGCGCAAACGCTTTGGCCAGAACTTTCTGACCGATGAGGCGGTCATCGAGCGTATCGCGCAGGCAGTCAACCCACACTCAGAGGAGCACCTGGTGGAAATTGGTCCGGGTCGCGGGGCGTTGACCGCAGCACTGGTCGCTAGCGGCTGCCAACTCGATGCGGTGGAGCTAGATAAGGATCTCACCACAGGCTTACTTGCCGCCTTTAGTATCTACCCCAACTTTACTCTGCATAGGGGTGACGCTTTGCAGTTTGACTTTGCAGCGCTTGCGACCGATGTATCAGGCGGCGCAAAGGCGGCAGGCCTACGTGTGGTCGGCAATCTCCCTTACAACATATCCACGCCACTTATTTTCCGCCTGTTGGACCAGGGACATTGCATTCAAGACATGCACTTCATGCTGCAACGGGAAGTGGTCGAGCGGCTAGCGGCCACACCAGGCGACAAGCATTGGGGGCGGTTGGGTATTTTGACGCAATACCAGTGCGAAGTAGCGCATTTATTCGACGTTCCACCGGAGGCCTTTCACCCTCGGCCCAAGGTGCAATCTGCCGTCGTACGGCTAACACCGCACCGACAATCTCCCTGGCCGGCATGCAACACCGAGAAATTGCGCGCCGTAGTGCAACGCGCCTTTGCTACTCGGCGGAAAACCTTGCGCAACAACCTGAAAGGGCTTATAGATAGCAACCAATTGGAAGCACTGGGCATCAACCCCAGCGCGCGCGCCGAAACGTTAACACTCACAGAGTTTATTCAGATTACCGAACGCCTCCATGACTGACCACATCATCGATCCGAGCCAAGTAAACATCGACGTGCTGACGACCTATTTACCGGAGCATTCCGACCCGGAACGGGAGCAATACACCTTTGCCTACACCATCACCATCAGCAACAATTCCCCCCTGCCCGTACAATTGTTGTCGCGACACTGGATCATTACCGACGCCAACGACGCCGTGCAAGAAGTACGAGGAGAGGGTGTTGTAGGAGAGCAGCCCGTCATCGAACCGCAGAGCGCCTTTCGCTACACCAGCGGCGCAACGCTGGAAACGCCGAAGGGCTATATGGAAGGTAGTTACTTCATGGTGGTGCGCGAGCCTATGAATATCGAGCCCGATGAGTTGCCCAGGTTCGAAGTCCCTATTTCCGCGTTTTCGCTCCACACACCAACGGCGCTGAACTAGGTCACGGTGGCTACCTATGTCGTCGGGGATATTCAGGGTTGTTTTAAACCCTTAAAGCGCCTATTGAAGCAGGTAGGTTTTACGCGTGGGCGGGATGTACTGTGGTGTCTAGGCGACCTCGTCAATCGCGGGCCACACTCGTTGAAGACCCTGCGCTATTTATACAAGCGGCGCGACAGCGTCGTGAACGTGCTGGGCAACCACGATCTGCACCTGCTCGCTCTCGCCGCCGGTGTGACTAAAGCGAGCGGCTCAGACACTCTCGATGAGATTCTAAATGCGCCCGATCGGCAAGAGTTGCTCAATTGGTTGCTGCACTGCCCCCTCATACACAGCGAACACGGGTTTACCATGGTCCACGCCGGCATTCCGCCACAGTGGACACTGCAGGAAGCGCAAGGCTATGCCGCAGAAGTAGAGGCGATACTGCAAAGCCCCGATTGCACGGAGTTTTTGGCCGCCATGTATGGTAATGAACCTGCCAACTGGTCAGACGATCTCTCTGGTATGGCGCGGCTGCGGGTTATCACTAATTACTTCACGCGCATGCGCTACTGCACCGCCGACGGCAGCTTGGACTTCGAAAGCAAAGGCGCGAGCCCGCTGCCGTCCAAAAACAAGGAAAAGGAAAAGAGACAGGCGGTGAACGCCTGGTTTAGTCACAAGAATCGCAAAACCGCGAACGATAAGATTCTATTTGGCCACTGGGCGGCTCTCGAAGGTAAAACAGACACACCCAATGCCATCGGTTTAGACACGGGCTGTGTGTGGGATGGCAGCTTGTCGCTGTATTGTTTGGACACGGGCGAGTGGACGCGGTGTGCCTGTCTCAATGGTTTGTGCCGCGATAAATCTACTGCCAAGAAAAAGAAGCTCAACAAGAAAAAAGTAACTGCCAAAAAAGCGAGTTGACACCCAGTCAGCGGGCCTCGATTGCACTCGCGAGTATTAAACTCGCCAGCTAACCGTTGCACTCTTCCAGAAGGCCAACATCTTGCGCGCGCTCACCGTGTGAAGCACACGACCCCACCTCGCGAGCGTACGCACTCCCCTGCTACACTGGTGTTATGGAAATATATTTAGTCGGCGGCGCTGTGCGCGATGAGTTACTGGAATACCCTGTGCATGAGCGAGACTGGGTCGTTGTCGGCGCACGCCCACAAGACTTGCTCACTAAGGGATATGATCAGGTAGGCAAAGACTTCCCAGTTTTTCTGCACCCGAAAACAAAAGATGAATACGCACTGGCACGCACGGAACGCAAACAGGGGCACGGCTACTCGGGCTTTGCGATAGAGGCCAACACCGAGGTTACGCTGGAGGAAGACCTACAACGTCGAGACCTCACCATCAACGCGATGGCACGCTCGGCTAGCGGCGAACTCATCGACCCCTATGGCGGCCAGCGCGATTTGCAAGCGCGTGTTCTGCGTCATGTCTCCGATGCTTTTGTGGAAGACCCGCTGCGCGTACTGCGCACTGCGCGCTTCGCCGCCCGCTATGCTCACCTGGGTTTTCGTGTTGCACCCGAAACCTTGACCCTGATGGCTAACATTGCCCAGCAAGGGGAGCTGGAATACCTCCCGGCCGAGCGAATCTGGCAGGAGATGGAGTGTGCTCTAGGTGAACGCGACCCCCAGGTTTTCATCGAAGTGCTGCGCGAGTGCGGAGCACTGGCTGTGTTGCTGCCAGAAGTCGACGCATTGTTCGGCGTGCCACAACCCGAACAACATCATCCCGAAATCGATACCGGTGTGCATGTGTTGATGGCTTTGCAACAAACCGTGCGACTCGGTGCCCCAACAGACACGCGCTTCGCCGTACTCATGCATGACCTGGGTAAAGGGAAGACACCGCAAGATGAATGGCCGAGCCACATCGCACACGAACACCGCGGTATCGCCCTGGTCCGCAAAGTGTGCGAGCGATTTAGAACACCGCGGCGCTACCGCAATCTAGCCCTGGCTGTGTGCGCATACCACACTCACTGCCACCGGGCATTGGAGCTGCGCGGCAAAACCCTACTGAAATTACTTGATGGCACCGATGCCTTGCGCAAACCGCAACAATTTGAAAATTTTTTGCTCGCCTGTGAAGCGGATGCGAGGGGTAGAGTGGGTTTTGAGGAACGACACTACCCGCAGGCTGAGTATTTGCGCGAGGTCTTGTCCGTAGCGATGAGTGTCACTGCCGCAGATGTCGTCGATCCAGAACTGCAAGGGCCAGAGATTGGCCGAGCGATGGATGAAGAGCGCGTGAAACGCTTGAATGCACTGCGTGGGCCGGGAAAAACACAACGCTAACCGTTGGAGGCAATGACCAATCGATAGACGAGCCCGAATCGGTACCAGCTGCTTTACAGTGCGCCACTACCGGCGTCGGTCGCGCTCGATCACCACGGCCACATCCTCGGCTTCGGCAACCGCACCAGGTTTTCTCACGCGCAGACGCAGCCAGGGCACCCGATAATCATGCGCCAACAGTGCCGCCACTTTCTCCGCTAGGGTCTCGATTAAAAAGAACTGACTCTCGGACACAAAGGCACTGACTTGTTTGGCAATAGCGCTGTAGTCCAGCGCGTGCTCGATCTTGTCATAGGCGGCCGCACGGGCGATATCCGTACCCAACTCGATGTCCAATACGACAGTTTGCCGCGTTTGGCGCTCCCATTCCTCGATACCGATAATCGTGTCGATGCTAAGGCCTTTGATCGTAATTTTGTCCACTAGGCTGCTCCCTTCGTTGTCGCGAGCGGGGCGAGTTCTTCCATGGGCCAACGTGGCCGCACCTGGGCGTCTGGCGAATCCACTTGCCCGGCGAGTAGGCGCTGTGCACCGGCGTAGGCAATCATGGCGCCGTTATCCGTACAAAACACCGGCGCCGGGTAAAACACGCGCGCACCTTCTTTCGCCAGAGCGGTTTCCAACTCTTGGCGCAGGTGCCGGTTCGCACTCACGCCGCCGGCGATGACCAGCGTGGATAATTCTTCCTGCCGTAAGGCGCGACGACACTTAATCACCAGGGTAGCAACCACCGCATCCTGAAATGCACGGGCAATATCACAGCGGGCTTGCTCCGTCATCTCGCCGTCTTTGCGGCAATCAGCCACGGTGTTCAATGTGTAGGTTTTTAGGCCACTAAAACTGAAATCCAGACCTGGCCGGTTGACCATGGGCCGGGGGAAATCGAATCGGTCTGGGTCGCCCTGCTCCGCCAAGCGCGCAATATGCGGCCCACCGGGGTAGGGTAAGTCGAGCATCTTCGCCGCTTTATCAAAGGCCTCCCCCGCCGCATCATCGAGTGATTCACCCAACAGGCGGTAGTGACCGATGCCATCGACACGCACTAGCTGTGTGTGGCCACCGGAAACCAGCAGCGCGACGAAGGGATACTCCGGCACTTCGTCCTCCAGCATGGGTGCCAACAAGTGCCCCTCCATATGGTGCACACCCAGAGCCGGCACACCCCAACCTAGCGCCAGCGCCCGGGCCAGAGTTGCCCCAACCATCAATGCACCCACCAGACCGGGTCCAGCCGTGTACGCCACGCCGTCGATAGCGTTGGCTTCGACGCCCGCATCCGCAAGCACTTGTTCTATCAGCGGGAGGGTTTTGCGCACGTGATCGCGCGATGCCAATTCGGGCACCACGCCGCCGTATTCGACATGGATATCGACCTGACTGAATAAGGCGTGCGCCAGTAGGCCGCGTGCTGTGTCGTACAGCGCGACACCGGTTTCATCACAGGAGGTTTCGATGCCCAAAATCAGCATGCCTGATACTCTTTCTGGCTCTCTATCTCGCCCAGACAGATGATACGGCTGCGGCGGGCACCGGAGCTAGGAAGTACGTCCCAATTTACCCGTTTGGGGCCTTTTGCAAATACGGGGGTATACAGTTAGAATGCGCGCCCTTTACTGCATTTCACCGAATTTGTCGGCCAGATGCAGGCTTTTAGTGATAGAAAATTGTTTGCGAATCAGCAGCTTGAGATTGTGCAAGGCAACGCATACTCGGGAGGCCTGTGCAAACCGCTATGCAAACCCCATTGTGGATGTAGGTGAGGATTGAATGCCCCATATCAAGGTTAAAGAAAACGAGCCGTTCGACGTGGCCCTGCGCCGCTTCAAGCGCTCCTGTGAGAAAGCCGGCGTACTGGCAGAAGTACGCAAGCGCGAGCATTACGAAAAGCCCACAACCGTGCGCAAGCGTGCCGGTGCCGCCGCTGTCAAACGCCACCTGAAAAAGCTCTCCCGCGAAAACCGCAAGCGCGTGCGCTTGTATTAGTCAGCAACTGCTGGCCTCCCCTCTGCCATGAGCGACACCTCTCTCGCCGATACGATCAAGGCGGCCCAAAAGGCCGCGATGAAAGCGCGAGAGAAGGAACGCCTCGGCACACTCCGGCTAATTCTGTCGGAATTCAAACGCATTGAAGTCGACGAACGCATCGAAGTAGACGATGCTCGCGCTCTGCAAGTGCTCGATAAAATGGTCAAGCAGCGGCGCGATTCCGCCCAGCAGTACACCGATGCGGGGCGCGAAGAGTTAGCGGCGACGGAGAACGCTGAAATTGCCGTCATTCAAGAATTTCTGCCGCAGCCATTGAGCGAAGAAGAGCTCAACACGATGATCGACGCGGCCATTGCGAGAGCGGATGCTACCGGCATGGCGGCCATGGGTGCTGTGATGGGCGCACTCAAACCTCAGCTGCAAGGTCGCGCGGATATGGGTGCGGTGAGCAGCTTGGTTAAACAGCGGTTGGCTGGCTAACGCCGAATCCACTTTTTTCACCAAGTCCTGACTTCTCGCTACGGCAAATACCGTCTCAAGCGGTTGGCGCAGCAGCTCTTTACATCCAGCCATACTGGGTTGAAGGCAACCTTATTCAGTCGATATCCCGCTCCCTCATGAGGCTGTCCTCAACCCAGCACGGCTTTTCGGTGATGACTAACTATCACGCAGAGAGCGGTTCGCTGCGTCGTGTGCGGGACTTAGTAGGGACTTAGTAGGGGACTTAGTAGGGACAGGCACCGCGATGGACTTAGTAGGGACAGGCACAGCCATAATCATCAATTTCCAAGAGGAAATCCTTGTGGACAGGCACAGCCATAATCATCAATTTCCAGAGACTTAGTAGGGACAGGCACCGCCACCAAGTTTGTGAGCACGCGGTAGGGACAGGCACAGAGAAATCCTTGTGGACAGGCACAGCCATAATCATCAATTTCCAAGAGAGCAGGGACAGGCACGACCCTGATCCCTCCCTGATCCTCCCTGATCGCTTGGTTCAGCAACCCGCACATGGTTCAATACCCGCCTGTTCCACAGCGCGACTGTCCCCATCATGCCCGCACGCATTCCCCAGTCTTTTTTGGATAACTTGCTAGATCGCATCGACATCGTCGAGGTGATCGACCGGCGTGTGAAGCTGAAAAAGACGGGCAAGAACTACAGCGCGCGCTGTCCTTTTCACGACGAACGAACCCCCTCCTTCTCGGTCAATCCCGACAAACAGTTCTACTACTGTTTCGGCTGCGGTGCAGGCGGCAACGCCCTGACCTTCCTCATGGAATATGAGAATGTAGATTTTCCTGAAGCGGTGGAATCGCTAGCCAGCAGCACAGGAATGGAAGTTCCCAGAGAGCAGGACACTGGCGGCCCCAGCCGCGCCAAGCAGGAGGAAAGCAACAAAGCGTTGTATGCGCTGATGGAGAGCGTCTCCAAGTTCTATCAGCAGCAGTTGCGCCAACACGCGCAAGCCCAGCGCGTGGTTAATTACCTAAAAGGCCGGGGCCTGAGTGGGCAAATCGCGAAACAGTTTGATTTGGGCTATGCCCCACCGGGGTGGGACAACCTGCTCACAGCGCTAGGCAACGACGATGCGCAGCAACAGTTGCTGTTGGACAGCGGCATGTTAGTGAAAAACGAGCAGGGCCGGCTGTACGATCGCTTTCGCGACCGCGTGGTTTTTCCGATTCGCGATCGTCGCGGGCGCGTAATCGCTTTCGGCGGGCGGGTGTTGGGCGATGACAAACCGAAGTACCTAAATTCACCAGAGACTCCCATTTTCCACAAAGGCCGCGAACTGTATGGTCTGTATGAGGCGCGCCAGCACAACCGCCACCTGGAACGTATCGTGGTGGTAGAGGGCTATATGGATGTCATCGCCCTCGCCCAACACGGCATCAGCTACGCCACTGCTACGCTGGGTACCGCGACCAGCCAGACACATTTGGAGCGTATCTTTCGGCTCTGCCCCGAAGTGGTGTTTTGCTTTGATGGCGACGACGCCGGTCGCAAAGCCGCCTTTCGCGCGATGGAATCAACCCTGCCGACTCTGGAGGACGGCCGAGCGGCACGTTTTTTGTTTCTGGCTGAGGGGCAAGACCCCGACGATACCGTGCGCGCCAAGGGCAGCGACTATTTCCAGGCGCTGCTCTCCCAGGCGGTACCGTTAGACAAGTTCTTGTTCGACGCCGTATCGCAGGGCCTGGATACGCAGAGCTTGGATGGCCGCGCGCGTATGAGCAAACTCGCCCTACCCTATATACGCCAACTGCCCGAGGGCGTGTTCCGGCAACTCATGTTTCAAGCGCTGGCAGACCGCACCGGCCTCGAACTAAGCAGTTTGATGAAACTCGAAGCGCCGCCGCCACCGCCAGATGCACCATTTCTCGCCCCACAGGAGTCAGCAGACGCACCTGACTATGCTGCGAATTTTTCACCTCCTGGTGATCAAGGGTCATACGACGACGACGCAGCGCAAAATGTCTACAATCCCACCGACCCCGCGCCATCAAGCGAAGAACCAACCACTCACCTACCCCGCGGCAACCAATTCCGCCACGTACCTGCCGCCCAGGGTCACTCCAGCCTGGCGCAGAATGCGCTGGCACTACTGCTTCACCAGCCCTCCGTGGCGCAACAGGCGGACCCCGAAGCGCTGGAAGACATGGCGGGCGATGACGTGCAATTGCTGCGCGAGATGCTGAGCTGGTTGCACGAGCGCCCCAATTCCAGCACCGCCATGTTACTCGGACACTGGTACGGCACTACCGAAGGGGAGCTGTTAAGTCGCCTCGCTGGGCAGGAGCGCCTCATTCCGACCGACGGTATAGAGCAGCAGTTTCGCGACACCATGGCGCGCCTCGGTCAAGAGCTCTCGCAGCGCGCTAAATTTGCCGCCCAGGTCGACAAACTCGCCAGTGCCGACTACGCTAATGTCAGCGAATCAGAGAAGCAGCGCTTGCGCGACCTATTGCAGGAAAAACTGCAGCGGGAACGACAGCGAGGGCAGCGGCACGAACAGCAGCGAGTGCCGCCAGTTCCCGCAGAGCGCCGCAAACCCGAGGACTGAATAGCACCCTACCGCGCGAGTTTGAAGCGCGGCATTGCGTGGCGGACTTTAGGGCAAACGCGTGGCAAACAAATGCCCGCTCCATGCCTTGCAAAATCGCGATTCGCCCCCATGGTTCGTCAACCACAAGTCTTACGTCGCCACGCGTGTCACCATTGAACTGTTGGCCAGATTGACGATCTTACAAACCGTCGTTTTTCATCCGCGTTGCGTCAACCGCTGTAGCGATCTACCCAGCGGCTGCAAGCCCTGCGAACAGCGAGCGGTTTTTGCCCGGTAAATTGAGAGCGCGAGGGCGCTAGTAGAAGGTGCTATTACCAACCTATTTAGTGGGTATATGTTGACTTTTCCGGTTATAATTACCGGTTGATTTTTTAATGCTTAGTTTTTGACGCAAACACTCCATGACTCCCAATGAAGGTGCCCGCCGCATGACAGACGTCGCACAACAACAGTCCCGCCTAAAAGAGCTCATCGCCCGAGGCAAAGAGCAGGGCTACCTCACTTACGCGGAGGTGAACGACCACCTCCCGCCGGATATTTCCGATCCAGATCAGGTGGAAGATATCATTCAGATGATCAACGACATGGGTATCCAAGTCTTTGAATCTGCGCCGGATGCCGATGAATTGTTGCTCGCCGAGGGCGACGCTTCCGCCGATGACATCGCCGCTGCGGAAGCTGCCGCCGCCTTGGCCGCCGTCGAAACCGAAGCCGGGCGCACTACCGACCCAGTGCGCATGTACATGCGCGAGATGGGCACCGTAGAGCTGCTAACCCGCGAAGGCGAAATCGTGATCGCCAAGCGGATCGAAGAGGGCATCCGAGAGATGCTCTCCGCCCTGGCCCACTACCCGGGTGCCGTGAAACGCGTACTCGACGAATATGACTTAGTTGCCAAAGATGAGCGTCGCCTGGCCGATATTATGGTCGGCTACCTCGACCCCGCAGAAAACGTTCCCTCAGCCTCTGAAATGGCCGAGGCCGCGGAAAACGCCGGCACCACCAAAGACGACGACGAAGAAGCCGATACAGGCCCGGACCCAGTGGAGGCAAAAAAGCGCTTCTCTGCGCTAAAGCGCCAGTACAACAAAACGGAAAAGACGATTGCCGCCAATGGTCGCACCCACGCCTCTTCCATCAAAGAAATGGAGAAGCTGGGCTCACTGTTTAAGTTCTTTAAGCTGACGCCGCGCGTTTCTGATCCGGTCTCCGATACACCGCGCAACATTCTCGCGGGTATTCGCGATCAAGAGCGCGAGATCATGCGCATTTCGGTACGCACCTGCGGTATGCCGCGCAAAGATTTCATCAGCACCTTTCAGGGCTCTGAATCCGACCTGCGCTGGGTCGGTCGCCACACGCGCAAGAAAGACTACGGCCCCAAACTCGCTGCCGAAAAAGAAAACATTCAACGCATGCAACGGCGCATCGCGCAGATCGAAGAGAAGACCGGTCTGAGTGTCAGTGAGATTAAAGAGATTAATCGCCGCATGTCTATGGGCGAAGCGCGCGCACGCCGGGCCAAGAAAGAGATGATCGAAGCGAACTTGCGTCTGGTTATCTCCATCGCGAAAAAGTACACCAATCGCGGGCTACAATTCCTCGATCTTATTCAGGAAGGCAACATCGGCTTGATGAAAGCGGTCGATAAATTTGAATATCGTCGTGGCTACAAGTTCTCTACCTATGCAACGTGGTGGATTCGCCAGGCGATTACGCGCTCGATCGCGGATCAGGCGCGCACCATCCGTATCCCTGTGCACATGATCGAAACGATCAACAAGCTGAACCGAATCTCGCGCCAAATGTTGCAAGAGATGGGCCGCGAGCCCACGCCCGAAGAGCTCGGCGAACGCATGGACATGCCGGAAGATAAAGTGCGCAAAGTATTGAAGATCGCCAAAGAGCCCATTTCGATGGAAACTCCCATCGGCGACGACGAAGATTCGCATCTGGGTGACTTCATTGAAGACCACACCATTCACTCTCCCGTGGATTCCGCCACCGGCCAAGGTTTGCAAGAGGCTACCAAAGAAGTCCTCGCTGGGCTGACCGCGCGCGAGGCGAAAGTGCTGCGAATGCGTTTTGGTATCGACATGAATACCGACCACACCCTAGAGGAAGTGGGCAAGCAGTTCGACGTGACCCGTGAGCGGATTCGTCAGATCGAAGCCAAAGCCCTGCGCAAGCTGCGCCACCCCACGCGTTCGGATTACCTGCGCAGCTTTTTGGACGAGAGCTGATTGCACGGCCAACCATGGACAATCACGCGGCCCACTCGGGCCGCGTTGCGTTCTGGGTGAGCGATTTGTTAACACTGTGGTTGCCGGATCACCTCAAGCCCTGCACCACCACAAGTTTACTTGCATGTGCTCTCACCGTTACCACCTTACTTGCCGGCAATCCAGTTGCGGCAAGTAAGGAACGAAGCGATAAAACTAACCCACCGAGTGTAAACCCTGTGTTTCGAGAACCAAATGCACTCGACCAATGGCTGCAACAAGCCGCCGACAAACTTCTCATCGAAAACCCGCGCACGCCGGGTATTGCCATCGCCCTAGTGCGCGAGGGTGAGGTCATCGCCAGCGCGGCCGCAGGTTATGCCGACCCTGCACCGCAAACTCCCATGAATGCTAATACCCCACTGCGTATTGCCAGCGTCACGAAGATCTACGTCGCCGCTACGCTGCTGGCGATTGCCGAGCGGCGCAACATCAGCGTAGCGACACCGATCAAGGAACTACTCCCAGAAAAACTGCAGGCACCTTTGCGCGGCGCAGGGTATGACCTCAGCACAATCACGCTCAGCCACTTACTCAGCCACACCAGTGGCATGCGCCAACACAGCGATAGCCGCTGGTATCACTTCCGCTCTCTCGTGCTGCGTTACCCGGTGCGCCACTGGCAAGTCATAGACACCATTGAATTACTCGCCCAGCAGGGCCCACCCATAGCGCGGCCGGGGGAGCGGTACCGCTACTCCGATACCGGTTACATCCTGCTGGGGCAAATTATCGAGCAACTGACAAACAAACCGCTGCACCAAGCCGTGCGGGAAACCCTGAACCTCGATGCCCTGCCCCTATCCGCCACCTGGTGGGAGCACTTCGAGCAAGCCCCCAAGGGTGCACCGGCACTCGCTGAACTGTACTACCACAACCTACCGATCAACGGTGTGGATGCCAGCTTCGACCTCTACGGCGGTGGTGGCCTGATCGCAACCACCGCCGACATGGCGACTTTCCTGTACGCACTATTCAATGGGGAAATGCTCTCGAGAGACGCACGCGAGCGCATGACAACGGGGTCGCAAACACCGGAAGATTCGACCTACCGCTATGGCCTCAATGCCTTGCAATGGCGAGACGGAACCTATTACGGACATTCCGGCATGTGGGGTGCACAGGCGCTGTACTTCCCAACCCACGCCATGGCAATAGCGGGTGTCGTCACGCGCAACACGAGCCGACATGCACTGCACAAACTCTTGCTGGATGCCGCAATTTACTACCGGGAGCTAGTCAGTACGGATAAGGGTGTGACGCCCTGACAATCTTCTCTATAATTGCGCCTCCCCTCGTAGGGCCCATAGCTCAGTTGGTTAGAGCATCCGACTCATAATCGGCAGGTCGAAGGTTCAAGTCCTTCTGGGCCCACCATTTAAACTATATAATTCAAATGCTTATATAACTTGGCTCGGCTCTCCCCCATTAAGGGGGGAACTTCCGCAAGTCCTCTGAGATTTCTATCTTCGCTTTATCCTCATATTTCTGGGCTCTACCCCAACTAACGGGGGATGGGCATTCATCCGTACCCGATTAATATTTCTGCCATTTCAGATAAACTAATTATTTTTCGATTTTTTTCATCTCCCTTGCCTTGCTCTACGATCAAAGACAAGCCGTCAATCGATTTGCGGAAGTCTACCGGCTCAATGCAGAGAAATACCCGAGGGGCAGAGGCGGCCGGCCGCAGCAACGCTTCAGCCATGGGCGGCAATCAACCGCGCTAACCAGTCTTCGTCAGGTAACGTACCAAACTGAAGTTGCGCACGCCCCAAACTCAGGGTTAGGCTGGAAGTACGTTGCGCCGGTTCGGTATGAACAACTTCGGTGAAGGTTGGTGCGCTTTCTACGGTGGACGACGCGGTTCGTTGCTTGAGAATCCCGCGCCATTGATAGAGTGCCTTTGGGGATAAACCCTGAACGCGGGCGTACTCGGCTACCGAACCGGCAAAGGCATCGGCCTGTTCTAAGTGATTGGCCCAGTATTGCTGCTTGGTGGTCAGTGCCATGGCTAGATCTCCGTTTGAAAACGAGATCAAAGCCTGGCAGAGTTTAGACAAATTGATTAGGTGTGGTTAGCCCGACGCTTACGAAGCTGTTTCCCACAGACGACTCTGCGGTAAAAGTCATTTACCTGGCGATGCAAGAAGCGTCGAAAAAGTGAACCATGCCGATCCCTAACTGGAAGCTGGCATTAAATAGATTTATGATCGAGTTTGAAGACCGCTTGGCGGACTACGTTTTAACCTGGCAGTTACACAGAAACATTTACAGGGTCTACGAAAGCAACGGTCGAAGTATTTCACCGAAACTTTGACTAATTGTTACTGTGCCTTCTGGAAATACGGGCCAGCCATCTTCATTTTCGGTGGGTTCCACTTCGCCAAATACTAGGTTGTATATTCCAATGTGATTGTCAAAGTCATATGTGGATTTATACCGTGTCGAGAACACTAACCAGTGCCCTTGTAGCCAATGACCGGGTTGGGTCACTGACGCTATACCCCCTCGCAAACTGTCGCGATATCTCCAAAAGCGTTGCACACAAACGGATATTGTTTCCAATGTGGGTTGCAAATTGTTATGTATTTGCTGACCCTCGAGAGCCGCCCTTACCAACAACGGGGCACCCACTTCAGTCTCTTCACTAATTTCTAGTCCAGTCATAAGGCTTTGGTCACCATCCGAAGTAATATTTACTTTTTTGCGCTCGGAGGAAGGCCCATGTAGGTGCGAACTCGGATCAAGGTAGGATTGGGACAAACCTCACAGGTGTGCCAGGATAGGTCGGGGCAGGCGCCGTGGCCTCTGGTGCTCCCCCGCTCCTTTGCTCACCGGTATCGCACACTACCGGCTCTACCTGGCTGAAAGGACTAAGGTTGGGAATCAGTGCGCGATCTACTATGATATATCCTACTCTCGGATTCCCGCATAGCGAGAGAACATCCATCGCTATAGTCGAGGTTGGGAAAGCGAAGTTCGTGAAAAAATTTGTCCCGCTCGGTGAGTTAATTGGCTGCCCATTTTCCACTATCTGCACTCGGCCATTTTCATCCGTGTAATGGTATACTAGTTTTGGTCCAAAATTTAACACTTCTTCTAACTTCTCCAATGCGTCAAAAATAGTAAGTAACCGCCCAAGCCATTTTAGCGAAAACTAATAAGGGACTTTCATGATGGGCGAGACTGACCGAACAATAGGCAATAACCAAAAGGTGTAACCATGCAAACCAAACATTTTTTACTGTGCGCCGCCATCGCAGCGCTTTCAGCGTGCAAGATCCAGATTGAAACGCCTGTCGAAGGCGGTGTAACCACGACTTCCACAGCCATCGAGTGTCCATCCAACCAGACCTGCACAGTGGACGTCAGCGACACCTTCTTCAATGAAACGTTTGTGGCCGATCCCGCGGACGGCTGGCTTTTTACCGGCTGGAAAAAACGGGATGCAGGATTGTGCGGCGGTAACACCACGCCCTGCACTATCGACACCACTAGCTGGGGGGGTAACCAGACACTGGAGGGCTGGTTGGCGGACCCGACACTCATCACCTATCTCGAACCCGAATTTGTGGTGAATCGCACCACCAGTGGTATCAACCTGGCGGGCGAGCAGAGCGTCACTCGATTTGGCCTGGGCCTCGACTTAAATTTCTATCGCAACACCGCCTACCAATGCGGTATATCGGGCAACTACACGTTTATGGTTCTCAATCCAGCCAACGGCGGTGACGATGACGAGGCCCCACTGTGGGTTTACCTGCACGGCGGCGGTGTGGGCCACTATGATGACCAGGGTAACTATTATGCCGTAAATAACCAGACGGAAGACACTTGGAATCATGAGGAGAGCTTCCAGGACCTGCAGACCACCCTCGAAAGCCGCACCGTGGAAAACGGGCAGATTATCAACAACACCTTGGTCCGGCGCATTCAGGACGGCTACAGGTTGCTGGTGGTCTCCATGTGTGACCACGACCTGTACTCCGGCCTTGGTACACCCTATACCGATAACCCCAACCCTGACGCCAAGGTCAACGGCATGCAGGCGACCATGTCGGCGGTGGAATACGTGGTAGCCAACTTCCCGACAACTGAGGTGTGGGCGCACGGCACAAGCGCGGGGTCCACCGGCGTCTACAACCTCGCCATGAGCTTTGCTGCCGAGGACATTCACCTCACGGGCGCGGTACCGGATTCAATCTTCCCCACACCCCGCGCGATCCCGCTCACAGCCGCTTACGTTGGCGATCCCCAGTCGCCCTACCAGTTGGGTTTCGACCCGGAAGCCGCCGCTGAGAAAATAGGTTTCTATGGCGATCTGAGCAGGGGCGCTTATCCCGAAGCGCGCATCGCGGCCGGGTTTGTCGACGTGCCCTTCCTTTTCGTGGGGGGCCGTAATGATCCATTCTGTAACCACAACCTGCCAGCCATACCAGAAGCACTGGCTGAAGGCATTAGTCACAACTGTGACTACTATCACGAGGGAATATCCCAGGTGATTGCTGCTCAGCCAGATTCACCCCATCAACTAGCTTATATCCAGGACCGGGGCCACGTACCCACGCTGGATGCGGGACCGGTAAATAACACCGTCAATACGTTTATTAGTGGCATCCTCGCGGACAACCCCGGAGCGCCGTTCCGGGTTATCCCGGGCGAAAATATGATGCTGATGGGCCACAGCTTCTTCCGGCCCTTCGCCGACAGATTGCCGTTTCACGCAGTGCGCGCCGGTGTTAATGGGCACAGCCAGACTGTGGAATTCTCCGGCGGAGCTAGCGGTGCGCCCCTCGCGCTGTGGAATGATGCGGGACATCGCGCCAACATACAGGCGGTGCTGGACGGAGGCGACATCGATGTTTTTGGCATGACGTGTTGCGACCTTGAATTCACGCCGGAAGGGGATCCGATCCTGATCACCGAAGGGTACGAGCTCTGGTTTGAATACGCGTTGGCCCAAAACCCGGATACCGTGTTTTTCATTGGCATGCCCTGGGTTGACTATCCCACCGACTATCCTGACGCCCAAAGTTACGCAGATATCTGGCACCTGTTCTACAACACCATTATGCTGCCTGCAGTGGACGAATTACGTGCGCTGTATCCGGAGGCCACTATTTACTCCATCCCTTACGGCGCAGCGGCGCTTGAGTTACGCACGCTGTTTGAAGCAGGCAACCTGCCGGATGTCAGCAACCTGCAAGGCCCCGAAGATAGCTCCCTGTTCACAGACTACAAAGGGCATGCCGGCGAGATCCTGAAGGTCCTCGGGGAGTACATCTGGCTCGATGCCATCTATGGCGTGGAACTCGACAAGTATGCCTATGACGACGGCTATCAGACCAATCTGAAAGCCCTGGCCAAATCCATTATGGATGCGCACAACCCGGACTATAATGGGCCCAATCGATAACCAATTCACTGATTGCTAGGAAGGAAGGGTGACATTAACTCACCCGTCCACCTAACCGCCATGTCACATGTTCGGTATTGGTTCGGAAGTTCGGTCCCAGAAACTGCTTGCGATTCTTGAGCTTAAAGAGGCCACCCTCCCCCACCTCCCGACATCTGTGGCGGCGTAGGTGCCGTTTTGATCTGACCCTCACACTGCGAGCAGCCAGAGACCGTCTTGATATGACGCAGCACTTGAACGGTCGCAGTAATCAGGTCCAGTTGCTGGTGGACCCGTTCGCCAATAGCCGTCATCATGCAGTTGCACTGCCCGCACTGGCACGCATCACTGCCCTGTAACCACAATGCCCTGTAACCACAACTCAAAAACATGCGACAATCCGACGCTCTGAAGGGTAGATACTGACCGAATTTCCATAAGGCATTGGCACTTGAGGGTCAGTATGTCCAAAGTCCATATTCTGAACTACAGGAATGGATTGGTTGTAGTTTCTAATCATCCGTAAAACTGTTTCCTGTTGCCGATCTCGATACGCCTTTTTTAGCTCGGAGCTTTGCTGCTTAGAAAACTCCCAAGCTTTGGCTCTTCCCATTAAAACGCCTTGAACCCGCTCTAGAATCCCACGTTCTCCAAATGCTCTTATAACGCGGGATACATAGTCGTGATGCGGAATTTCCTCTGAGGTCTCGAACATCAATACAATATCATTGAAAGATTCGAGACTTGGGATTGCAGTGGCATGGCGTAGCATTTCATCAACCGATTCCAAACAGCCACCCCAAAGATTTCCAGTCCCTGACTGATTCCCGTTCCAAGACCACCCTTCCGATGGTTCTTGCGGCCTGCGTTCATTCAGCAAATTCGGATTTTCCCAGCTCAAATCAATGTCGTTAAAATAGTCCGATGGCACTAGTTCAGTTTCGCCAGTATCAAAAAGCGCATGTCGCAGATATTTGACGGTGTACTCGTCCATACTCCCTTGCATAGCGTACTGCGTGAAAATACTACCTCCATAGAATGAGGGTATCCCGTTCAAAAAGAGGAAATTTGCGATGTGCGAATTGTCGCTGTAGCCGAAAAATGGTTTCGGGTTTTCTGCGAAAACGTCGGGAGCTATCGTTTTCACATACGTGACCTGCATATCACCGCCGATTGTGGCAACAACCGCCTTAATTTCATCATCTGAAAAAGCGGTAACAAGATCGCGTATTTTGTCCTTAGACGTGGCTTTGGCGTCCGCAGTGCTAGGGTATTCCACGGGAACCAAATTGAATTTTTCCTGAAGGCGTTGCAGGCCAAGTTGGTACACATGCGGAAAGTGAGCAGGGGCGGCAAAGCTTGGTGAAACAATCGCAACTTTATCTCCAGGGCTCAGCTTGTCTAGTTTTCTCACATTTGTCCTCTATTTAACATGAGAGGCCTTATGCGTATCACGATTTCAGCATGACGAGCAAAACGCTTATTGTAGATAGCACAAGAATGGCTATCCGCGAATGCCCCTGATCAATGACAGCACTGAGTTTATTACCGGTCGCCGCGCCAACTAGCATACCCGGCAATAAAAAAGCCCCCATCACTAGCTGCTCAGTCGATACTTTTACGGACGTTCCCATGAATGAAAACACAAGGCCAAGAATAACGAGCGCGACGATCACTATTTTTAGCCCTGAGTAATCAAGTATTGCCAACAGGAAAGCGCCTATAGGTGCATCAATTGCCAGCCCAGCTAGCAACGAAACAATATTATGGCCTGCCAAAGAAAACCTGTTTTGATAGGCCACGTAGCACATGAGAAAAAGACTGCTGAATATCAGCGGGACAGGTATAAATCGAGGGTCTAAAAGAAAAAGCGCGGGTACGACAATAACGCCAAATCCGAACCCTACCGACGCTTGTAATACAGAGCCAACGATAACTATTAGTGTTGCCAAAGAGAGTATTTCGACGCTCATGCAGGGCGCATGTTATACATGCCCGTCAATGTCACTTCTAAAACAACTTCATCTTTCTGGTTAACGAGGCTTGAGCTGTTTTTTGCGATACCCACCTTTGGGTTGCTCTTGGATTCGCGCTTCTCGGTTGAAGTAAAATGCAAATAAAGGCTATCACCTGGCCTTGTGGCAGTCGGGTATTTTATTTCAAAGCCCAACGTGGCAACCGCGTCCATATCGCCATATTTTTCAGAGCGTTGATAGCAAAGGTTATAGTAGATAGCGAACACGTGAGCGCCTGAAGCTATCAGACCGCCGTACACGGATTCTTTAGCTTTTTCCGCATCGAGGTGGAAGTAAGCAGGGTCATACTTTTTAGCAAACTCTATAACTTCGGGTTCCCTTACTTCGTATGGGCCTGTGATACTGGTAACCCCGATTTCTATATCTTCAAAATATCGTCGCGAGGGCTTCGTCATCATTCAGCACCTTGTCAGATTCTTTATCTAACATAACAAAGACTATACATTTTAAGTTATTGAATTATATGTATTTATTTTCATTCCGGGTCCAGTATGTCACGTGCTGTCTTCTAAATCATCTAATCAGAGGGTCCTGGTATGCAAGACATTGATGCGCGGCAATTAGTCAATCGGAATCAGTGTTTTGCTTCCGCAGAAAATCATTCTTTTAGCAAACGGGCAAAACCGAAGGATGTTCCGTAAATAACATTCCCCTCGTTATCAAACAGGACGCCGGAGAAAAGGTTGTTGTACTTTACCCCTGCGGGGAATTTCTGAAAGAAAACAAGCTCTCCGTTCTCTGGATTGATGCCTTGCAACGCCCAAACACCTTCACGAATACCAATCCAGTAAGCCAGATTCGATTTTGCGCTTGCCCGCGGTATGCAGCTACCCGGGCTTACATCCAGGTTCCCCCAGGCAAATTCCAGTGCACGGGTAGCGGGGTTCCAGCGCAGACCCTGTATACCGTAAGGTGTGATTTCGGGTAGTTGACCCAGGAAACCGATTGCGAGAACACGGGCCACAGTGGGTAGCCCTTGAGGAATGTTGGCAGGATCATTCTGACCAATCATCATGGTATAACCCGAGGCCAGCACCTGTTGCTCGTTTTGTGTCGCCATCACATTTGGGTCACCAAAATTGGCGGGGAGATAGCCGGCCACACGTGGTGATGCAGCGCCGGGTGGCGGCTCCCATCCCTCCGGGATTTCATTCCTCCAGTAGACGGTCAGGTTCATGAGCTCATCACCGTCGGTAATAGCGACCAACTGGTCGTCGTTATCACCGAATCCAATCAATACCGGTGTCGAGCCACTACCCGTGCCCAGCCCGTTCCTGTAGGGTTCCGACCACGCGCCTTCTTCCGGATCAATCGAGATTTCAGTGATTTCCGGTTTCCAAATCACCTTGTGGAGGTAGCTGTTGGACACCGCGTAGATACCGCCATCATCATCGACGCTGAGACTGTTTCGAATCCAGTCGTTGGGGCTACCGGCAGCTTCTTCCGCGAAGGGCAGCTGTGTGTAGTAATAGCTAGAAAAGTCTCTCTCCAGGACGATGACAAAGCCCTCAGTCGTGGCGGTAACCAGGCGGCCATCGTAGGTCAGGGAAATACCAATGGTGTTTCCCAGGATCTCTTCGGGCAGCGGCCAGGTCCGTGCGACCGCGATGTCCGACTCAGGCATGCCGTCCTTTGCATCCTTGTATGCAACCACTTCCCGGTTGTAGCCCACATAGAGCACATTGTCCCTGTCCAGCACCGGATAGGCGCCCTCCAGTGTCTGGGTCTGGGAACCCAGGAGCAGGAGATTCACGCCCTGCTGGCCAGGTGGCGCGTTGAGTATTTCGTCATAGGCGGTAAAGAACTCATCCGCCGTCCAAAACTTGCGGCCCGGGAGGGGAAAATCGGCGAGTACTTCAAGGGTTTCGTAATCGAGCTTGCTGATCCTGTCAGTGCCCTTGGTCCAGATCACGCGCCGGCCATCGGCATACGGGCCAGAGATATTACCCAGATAATGCCCTGGACCCACTTCGGCATACTGGATTTCATCCTCTGAGAGATCGCGGGTTGGCCCCGTTGGTCCATCGATATCATCGGTATTGACCGATGCCGGATTGGGTAATGGTGACACAACGCCCTCAGGGAAAAACGGGTTTGCGGGGGGCGTTGCCTGCTCCGGCTGGGGCGTGCTCTTGGGCGGACCGGCAGGATTACTATCGGACCCATCTGAACAACCAGCGATTGCCAGAACGAATACACCTGCTAACAGCGTCTGGATTCCAAAATGACGTCGGTACAGCATCCGATTCTCCTTATGAGCTGCTGACTATCTGTCTATTATGTATTTTTTCGACGGGGAATGAATTTTTTTGGATCCAGACAGAACAAGAAAATGGAATTTCCCCATGACACTACCCCGGCTAAAAATCCAACGCAACACTCACGGCATTGCTGAACAATCCCAGTGAAATTTTTTACCTAGAGCCCGGTTTCCAAAGCACTGGCTTCAAAACCCTGGTGACCGGCAATAGCTTCGTGAAATCTATTGGCTGGGGAATCCCGGGCCACGCAGCAACAGCAGGAATTGCCAATCACGAACACAGCCAGGTGACCGCAGGCGGCGCCAATGGGGCCCCAGAGGCGCTTTGGAACAACACAACCAAGGGGCCACAAATTAGAGCCATACTCGACGAGGGCGATGTGGACTTGTTTATCATGACATCGTTGCCCGCCACGATGGAGGGCTATAGGCTCTGGATAGATTACCTTCTTGCCCAGAACCCGGATACACGCGTTGGGATCGTCGCACCCTGGATTCCCTATCCTCAGAACCAAACCAGCGCACAGTACGAGACTAATTGGATAAACTTTCTCGCCGGGGTGCACGAGGACATAGATATCTTGCGCTCGGAGTATCCTGGGCTTGAAATATTCTCAGTTCCTTAGAGCCCACCCTGAAGCCCGATGGGATCAGCCTGGATATACCTCCCGGTACTCGGATCATAATCCCTAAAATTATCCGTCTAGGCCACCGGGATCCAGCTGCGCCCACAAGATATCCGCGGCGGTTTCGCATAGTCTCTTGAGGGAAGCAGAATCAGTATACAATCCATCAATCAACAAGCGACTAATGCCGTGATAGGTGCCCCATGCCACTTCGGCGAAGCGCACTACATCTAACTCCGCTGCCACAAGGCCCCTGGTCTGCCAGTCCTGAATGCGCTTGATATCGGCTCGCAGGGTTCCGCGGGCGGAAGACACCAGGGAATCCGTGAGTCTATCTGATCGCCACACCCTGCTGCCATACATGAGGTCGTAGTACTCCGCGTTGTTCACCGCGAAATTCACATAAGCCTTCACGTACGCGCGGATAATCTCCCTGCCGTCGCGCCCGCGAGCACGCTTCATGGCTGCTTTCATGGCCGCGTTGAACCGGACAAAGCCCTCTTCCGCCACCGCGCACAGCAGGCTCTGCTTGTCCTTGAAATGGTGATAGGGGGCGGTGTGGGAAACGCCGATGTTGGTCGCCAGGTGACGCAGCGAAAGTGCATCCTCCCCCTCCTCCCGAAGAATTCGGACGGTTTCATCCAGCAGAGCCACCCGCAGGTCTCCGTGGTGGTAGGATTTTTTGCCATTTTGGAGCTGTTTTGTCATCTGTTTGGCCATGGTCGTTGTTCTTTAGAGTATCTTGACACTGTTTATTTTGGCCCGTATCGTAGCACGCCTATCTTAACACTGTATAGTTATAAGGAGAGGCAGTCATGGGAAAAGCTATCGGCGAATCGGTGCTACGGATGAATTGAAAGTTGGGCACCATCTTCAAGAATATGCAGTCCGTCAGTCATAAAATGGGAGTGGCCTTGTGAAAGCAAAAACGTTTATGCGCAGTAAGCTGGAGACCGCTACGCTATTGATGCTCAATCTATTTTTGGTTTCCGGCTGCAGTGATGGAGCGGATTCGGCCGAGTTACCTAGCGAAGCACTTTGCTCTCCTTCAGAGGTGCTACTGAATGAACCCCCTGCTGCGCTCGAAGCAGTGTGCAGCGTGCCTCCTACACCCATTTCATCCTTGATCGAGCTCCAGTTCTCCCAAACACTTTCTGAGCAGGAACGTCGCGGGAACGAATTGCTGGACCCATCAAGGATCACTGTTTTGACCTGCGGCACAGGCTCCCCTGTACCGTCAGACCGGGCGCAATCCTGCCTCGCGGTGTTTGCAAATGGTAAGTTCCTGCTGTTCGATGCCGGCGATGGCGCGCAGGAATCCATGGAGGATCTGAACCTGCCAGTCACAGATATTGACGCCATATTCCTCACACATTTCCACTCGGATCATGTTGCAGATCTGGGTGAAGTCATCAGTCGCTCCTGGATTCTCGGTCGAACCGAACCGGTCACCGTGTACGGAGGATTTGGGGTCAAATACATCGTAGATGCCTTCAACGCCGTTTACGCAGCCGATGAAGCCTATCGTATTGCCCATCATGGACAAGAGGTTTTCCCTGTTGAGCTGTTAGCCACGCCATCTACGATTCTGGATGTCGGCTCGGAAGGCAGGGTAATTTATGAAGCTGATGGCGTCAGAGTGTTGGCCTTCCAGGTGGACCATTCTCCCGTTGGTGTAGCACTGGGATACCGCGTCGAATACGCAGGCAAAGCCGTGGGAGTGAGTGGAGACACAATTGATACGGCGGGCTTGCGCGCGCTATCTGCAAATGCTGATGTCCTAGTATCGGACGTGATGAACAAGTCGTTAGTGGAAGAAACCGAGTGTGCTTTCGGTCGTATTCCCGATCCAAGGCTCGAGAAGATTTTCAGGGACATCAGGTCCTACCATATTGATGTAACAGAGGTTGCCGAAGTAGCGCGTGACGCCGAAGTTGCTAATTTGGTAATGACTCATCTGGTACCCGCAGCTGATAATCCAGCACAGCTGGATCTGGCGTTCCGCCAGCCGGCTTCTGCGATCTATAACGGCAATCTGGTCATCGCCGAGGACGGAACGGAGCTTGTAATTCCCGTTCCATAAGAGATACCTAAAATGACCGACGAAGCCAGATACAAAGCAAAACAATCAGTAAAACAATCAGCGCCAGGCATCATCCTGTCAGCGCCAGGCATCATCCTGTCTGCAATTATCGGCATGCTTCCCCATTACGCATTCGCCCAGGCGGGTGCACTTGAGGAGGTCATCGTGACCGCCACTAAGCGAGCCGAGAGTTTGCAGAACGTTGCCATGACGGTCTCCGCATTCAGCGAACAGACCATCCAGGAAGCGAACATTACCAACGCCAATGATCTGGCGATTCAGTCCCCATCGCTTAACGTATCCAGCAATACGAATCCTTTCAGCACGAGCTTCCGCATAAGGGGCATAGGAACCGCCGGGAACGATACCGCACTGGAGCCATCGGTGGGCCTCTTTGTCGATGAGGTCTACCTGAACCGCTCGGGGCTTGGCATGTCAGATCTGACTGACATCGAGCGAATTGAAATTCTGAATGGCGCCCAGGGCACACTCTATGGCAAGAATACCAATGCCGGCGCCATCAGTATTATTACCAAGGGGCCGAACCGGGATGAATTCGAAGGCTACGTTGAGGCGACGTTCGGTGACTACGACCTACAGAAATATATCGCCGCCGCCAGCGGCCCGATCACGGATAATCTTGCCTACCGTATCACCGGCACCCTCCACAGGCGCGATGGCTATTTCAACAACGGAGGCTCCGGGGATGACCTCAACGATGCGGACGACTGGAACATCCGCGGCAAGTTGCTTTATGAGCCCACAGATAGTCTGAGCATCCTGTTGACCGGCAGCCACGTGGACCGCTCAGTGCGCTGTTGCGCACCAGACACCATCCAAGGAGACTCGGTGAATGAGCAATTGGCCACCGAGGGCCTTGCACCCGACAAAAATAACCCCTTTGATCACGAGGGTGCGGTGGATATCGAGAATGATTTCAGCACTGAGGCGAGCGCACTCTCTGCGGTCGTGGACTACCTGCTCGAGTGGGGTTCAATCAAGTCGATTACCACCTGGACGGACTATGAAAATGAGAACAGCTATGATCCCGATCGCTCCGAACTGGACGTCCTGAGATACATCGGCGTTACAAGCGAAGGAGACAGTTTCTCCCAGGAACTGCGCTTTACCTACGACCAGGATGAGACCTTTGAGCACCTGTTGGGTCTTTTCTACTACGAGTCCAAGACTACCGCTGGCGGCGGACAACCTTTCGTTTTCATTGGGGAGGATTTCCTGGCCCAGGCGGGGCAGCAGGCTGCCCTTCAAGATCGTCTTCCCTTGCCCGTGGAATTACTCGCACAACCCGGTGACTCGCTGCGTTCTAACAACAATCTGGACACAGAAAACTGGGCTATTTTCGGGCAGAGCACCTGGCACATCACCGATACATGGCGAGTAACCGGCGGCCTTCGCTGGACCGACGAGGAGAAAAGCGCAGACCTGTTTACTGAAGTTGATTCGACTTCATTCACGGCGATGCAAGGGAGGGGCTCCATACTTCAGATCATATCGACACCCATTGACGACTCCTTCACGCGCAGTACGGACGACATAAACTGGTTGATCAACATGAGTTATGACATCTTGGACGACACCATGCTATACGCCAGTGTAGCGACCGGCTCCAAGTCAGGCGGCTTCAATACGGTTAACGGCAGCGCCGAGGAGCGAGAGTTCGACGATGAGGACACCCTCAATTATGAGGTCGGAATCAAGTCCACCCTGCTGGACTCGCGCTTGCGTGTAAACGCGGCGATTTTCTACACTGAGATAGACGATTTCCAGTTCCAGCAACAGCGCGAGACGGCCATCGGCCAGGTGGTGGCCAATCAGTCCGAAGTGGAAGTTTCGGGGCTCGACCTGGAAGTCCTGGCATTACCACTGTCAAACCTAACCCTCGGTGCCAGCTTGCTGTACATGAACGAGTACGAAATTACCGCCGGCCCGCAGGAGGGAGACGACCTGGCGTTCACCGCCGAGTACACCTACAACCTGAATGCGACCCTGGTTTTTCCGCTGCTCGACGGGGCTGTCTACCTTCGCACGGACTACAGCTACACAGATGACCACCTCACCTCCAGCAGCACAAATACGCGTGACAGGGATGTGCAGAACCGTGAAGATCTGAATGCCACGCTGGGTTGGCGCAGCGAGCGCTGGAATGTCTCGGTATGGGGCAAGAACCTGACCGATGACGAGTACGCGATGACCACGCTTACGACTTTTCCCTGGACTGACATGGATGCCCAGTTCTTGGTCCCACCCAGGACCTACGGCGCCACCCTGCGCTACGATTTCTGATATGGCCTTTCCTATCAACCAGACGGATCGGTAGTACCCAGTGCATCGCGTAGCAGCAGGATTTCAGCGGCAGTCTTGCTCGAGGCCGGAACGACCGAGATCGACGCCAGACGCAGGTGATCCAAGGCAGGCTCCCGCGCCACAAAACTGTAGCTGTGATGGTCCAGCAGGCTGCCATCCAGGTCGGTGAATACCATTGCCGACTTCACGCAGGCTCCTTTGGTTGACGCCAGCGCGAGGAGATAATGTCCCGCTGCTCATCCAGTTCCAGCAGGTAATCGACTCGATCGGGCAGTTCTCTCAAGCAAACCTCGGTGAGGCGCTGGTAGTGCTGTATAAAACGCCGCAGCCTCGCATCGTCCATCAATTCGCCACCCTCGGGGCGCGACTGTGTCAGCTTGGCCTCCTGTTCCTGCCGCCAGTTGAATACGCAGTCGAAGGAAGGTGCTTTGAACATCACCCAAAGGTCAACGAGCTCATACAGGGGTAGGTAGGCCGTGAGCGCGTCATTGACATATCGACGCCAGGCCAGATCCGGGTCTTCTCTCACTTCCAGTGGGTTAACCGCGCCGAGGAGCTGGTCTTCCGGTTGTGGCGGGGCGCCCAGACACCAGCCTTCTAGAATGACCACGCGCGGTGGCACTGCGGCAGTGCGCCACTGCGTTTTGGGCAGGCGATCATCATTGGCTTTGTCAAAGCTCGGCAATGACAGGGGGAAATTGCGCGGATCCCTGAGCGCTGCGAGCGTGTCCAGTAGCAGGGGCACTTGATGTGTGCCGGGAACGCCACGGGTGCGCAACAGGGTGTGTACTGTCTCAGCCAGTGCTTCACGCTGCACTCGAGGCAGGTAGAAGTCGTCCAGGGAGAGCTGCACAGCAGGTATGCCGTGTTCTTCATTTAAGACGCAGGTCACGTAGTTGGCGAGGCTGGTCTTGCCACTGCCCTGACAGCCGTTGATACCGACTAGCATGTAATTCGGTGTTTCTTTTTGGTGCGCGACCAGGTGATCGACGAGCGGCGTGAACCATTTTTGTGCAAGCGCCGCATAGCAGTCCGGCAACTTCTGATCAGCCAAAAACAGTCGCAGCCAATCGGCTAGCTTGTGGTGCCGGACATTGTCGATCACGGGAGAACTGTGCTGGTGAGGCTAACCATCGGTCGCGGTGGTCGTATTACGCATTCGGGTGTGCCGGTTCTAAGGAAAAATTATCCAGTAAAAACTTGTGAGCGTACCAGGTGTTCCAGTGTTCCGTTAAGTAGACAATCTTGCCCTGCGCATTGAACTTCACCACAAAGCAATACACGTTACAGTAGTCTCTTCCCAAGTGGGTTTTGCTGCGTTGCGTGTGCTGCCGCACAACAAAATCACCGTCAGCCAACACAACCACGTCTTCGAACACGTTGGTCGTCAAATCATACGCATCGACACCGCGCGCCATATTGTCTGGATTCATTGAAGCGGCCATGAGGCCAGCAATGGCCTCGATGCCTCTAAATTCAGTATTGCCCGGGGGCGAGTTGATATGAGGCAGGCCGTTCCACCAGACGGCATCTTCATCAAATATTGCGATCCGATCAAACGATGCATCGCCTTCAAATAACTGATTAACGGTCTCAATGTTCCTTGCTTCTTCTAACGTGTAGTTCGGCATAACGATTCTCTACCTCTTGTGTATTACTCTGCTTTCATCAGTGGGCAAACGAATTCCAGTGGAGTACTTCACGTACTGGCGCTCGCCAGGCCTTCTTAAACTCAAGGCCTTTCGTATAGGCGATAGGAAACAGGCCGACCTGGGTATAACGCTCATGCGGAACCGCAAGTAACTCGGCAAAATCCTGTTCCCGCCACAAGTGAGCGGTTGTCCAGGCACTGCCCATTCCCTGCGTTCTCAGTGCCAGGAAGAAACTCCACACGGACTGGATAATAGAACCCCACATACTGCTCTGGTAGAAAACGTTGGCGTTCTCAGGACGGCCATCCATCAATGGAAAAGCAATCATGGGAACCTCACCAAGGTGTTCTCGCAGATAATCGACGGAACTGGAAATTGCCTCGAACTTCGGAATATGGGCGCCCATATACTCATCGCCCGTATTCGGGCCAAGAATTTCTATGAAGTCGTCCATCGCCTTGCTGTAGAGCTCAGCGATTTGCGCAATTTTTCCCTTATCATCCACGATGACCCAGCGCCAGGTATTCATATTGGAGCCATTAGGTGCCTGCAACGCGACCTCAAGGCAACGCTCAACGACATTTCGCTCCACAGGCCGTTCGAAGTCGAGCCGCTTTCTCACGGATCGGGTTGTGGTTAACACGTACTCTGCCGAATCCAAATTCATGAAATACTTTCCTTTTGAACTGTCCCTACAAACCAGGAAGTGCAATACAATGCCGGGTCTTGTCACCTGACGACTTGCATTCTACCTGAGCCCGGCACCAGCTATTCGGTGACTCATAAAAAAATAGTGACTACCTGAAAGACAAGTCCAATGTTACTTACATTGCCGAAGGGAGCTGACTTAACGGGCAAATGAATCGTTGCAACCGTACAATCAGCAAGATAGAACTACTGCTCTTTCAAGCCTGGTTCGGTATGGGTTCAACTTCAACTCTCCTGCCCTACCCGCTCGCTAAAACTTGTCAGTTTTCCTTAGCTTACATTCCGATTACGGGAGCTACATATCTCTCTAAATTTGCGTAAAGGCGAAAAAATTGGTGCCGAGCATAGTTCGCGCTGAAATCTTGGGAGCAGACACTGGGCCGCCTTAGCCACGGTGAACTGCCCGTTCGATGAAGAATTTTCCGCGTGCTTCGATAAAGTCCAATTTAAATCGATACTCATTCACAACGAATAGGACGATCAAAGTCAGTTGTTGTTTTCTGAGAGATTTTCGGTCAGATGCGCTAATGATAAAGATCGATGATCCATTGACGTTTGATTTTACTGGCTCACAATGCATGCAGGATTTGGGGCGCGAGCACCGTGAGTTTGATGTCGACCCACACTTGTGCCTTTTGCCTGGTCTCTCGCCTTAGCCGAATGGGGACAAAAAAATCTTTGATTCTGAAACTACCACCTAAGCTAGCAGCGTTAACGTCTGCCTGGAGTTTTTAATATGAGCACTGACCGCTTCCCGTGTGAAAAACTGGAACTATCCGTATTCGACAGTCCGGAGTGCTTCGTCTCAGAAGTTACCTTGAATTGTACGCCAGGCGCCCTCTTTGCCTGTTTCGAAGATGCCGAAGCCTGGACTGAATGGGTACCCGCCATCCAGAATGTTAAATGGACGTCTCCACAGCCTTTTCGTGTGGGGACGACGAGGGATGTCACCCTATCAGGCGACATCATCGGTTACGAAGAGTTTATTGCCTGGGAACCCGGTAAGCGTATGGCTTTTCGCTTCAACGAGATCAGCAAGGATCGCCTCCTTGCTTTTGGCGAAGACTATCAGGTTACCGACCTGGGTGATGGCCGTTGCCACCTGGCTTGGCGAGTCGTAATTCGGCAAAAAGGCTTTATGAAGCTGATGGCGCCCCTGTTACGCCCCGTAATGCGCCGGTTCCTCCAAAAGACACTCAACGGCCTGGCGCCGTACATGGATAAGGAAGGCAAGCGTTTTGCCGTGGCATCGGCGGGTTGACTGCGTGTTATTGCGTGCTATGGACAGGCATTGTCGCTGCGGAGCGTGCTATGGACAGGCACGTGGCGTGTTATGGACAGGCATTGTCGCTGCGTGTTATGCCCTCCACCAGGAGCCATCGGGCTTTCTCTAGGTTCATTGCCCGAACCTGGTCGATTTCAGGGTGTTTTCGGGTGAGTGCCACCGCGATGGATCAACAGCCAGGCCACCAGACTCAGCGGAGATCCTTTGTCAATAGAGCGGAGTGCAGTTAGGCAGGCAAACTCCACTGCGCCATATTTCTACTAGCAACGAGGGTCTGGTCAGCGACTGAAACTCGCCACAGCTTCTAGGTTGGCTAAATCCGATGCGATTTTCTCGAGCACCAAGTAATACACCTCACATCATCAAAGTCCGATGAAGATGCCATGTGTTTTGAGGATGTCGTTGTGGGAAAGGTCTAAGCTGCTGCTGAAAATTGGCGGCGGAAGACCGCCTCAAACTGAAGGCTGATGATAAGCCAATCGTCCGGTTGAAGCTGAAGTCGTTCAAGTATCGGTGGCAAAGCGATGGATCTGGCTCCAAACTTGTCGCCCCGCACATGGCGGCCCGTCCAGTCGACCAACTCCAGGTAGTTGTTTAACCGAAAAGGAATGCCGGAATCTTGCTGTGGCAAGGCACCTTCTTGGAAGTGTAGCAGGGGCTTGAGGCGTAGAGGTAGTTTATTCTGTAAGCCCTGTGCTTCGACGATGTCTTGGTCAGGCACCGGATTCACAGAGGGCCGGGCCCGTTCCTGTAAACTTGTATATTCCGATGTTTCAGGTGTTGTCGCCATTCCCGCTCTAATCGGATTGAGGTCGACATAAGCCATACAACTCAGCAACGCCTGTTTCGTTTTTAGTGCTTGAGACTTGAAGCGCGCCTCCCAAAAATGCCCCGTACACCCATCCTCTTGATTTGCTTGCCTAGCGATCGGCTCGTTCAGGCACTTCATAAACCAACTTAAATCCTGCAGACGACCGCGCCAGATTGCAATGATTTCACTCACACATTGGCGCTGGGCCACGGAGAGATCATGACCCGCCGCAAAGCGCCTTACGAGCAGTGGGCCTTTGAATATCGTCAGCCAGCGCTCTATCACCTCCGTGTCCGATAGGACATCGCTACTGCCCAATTTCAACACCACATGATAGTGATTGTTCATCACGGCATAGGCGCATAGATCAATGGTAAATAGGCTGGAAAGAACCCGCAGACGGTCTCGAATCCAGCCACGCCGGTGTTCATAAGATTGGCCCGTCACTCGGTCTTCACCGCACAGATAGGCGCGACGTACACAGCGGGACACACAATGGTAATAGGGTGTATCCGCGCGACAGACTTGAGCTTCACGGGGTCTTGGCATGGCACATCTCGCTAGAATCAATGCGCTAGGGCATGACGGATTTCGAGCTACTGTGTGCGAAACAGGTCTGCGATACAAGAATTTGGGTGGTAATGATGAAATAGTGGATGTGTGTCCATTAGAAGAAAACATACCCATGTGGACGAAAGCGCCAACTGTCAGTAGAGTATTCAACACTGGCAGGCCTCGAGCCTTCTTATAAAACCAACACGTGCGAGTGAGGATCATGTCAAATTTCAAAAATGCTACGCGTGTAGCCCTACTGATCTCGGCTGCTCTCGCGTCACCCGCGCTCATTGCCGAGCGCACCGGAACCCTGGAAGAACTCATCGTGACCGCTGAAAAGCGCGAAACCACACTACAGGATACGGCTATCGCCGTTTCGGCGTTCTCGCAAGATGATCTGGAGCGCGGCCTCATCAACAACAATATGGACGTGCAGATGGCCGTTCCCAATATGTTGATGAGCAAGGGGTTCTTCACCACTGCGCAGGTGACCATTCGAGGGATCGGCAACCTGGCGGTTGGCCCAGCGGCTGACGCGGGCGCGGGAATCCATTTCAACGGGGTGTATCTGAATGCGCCACGTCTTTTTGAGACGGAATATTTCGACACGCAGCGGGTAGAGATACTGCGAGGGCCTCAGGGCACACTCTACGGCCGCAATACCACTGCCGGAGTAATCAACCTTATCACCAAGCACGCACAGCCCGAGTTCGGCGGGTTCATCGATGCATCGTACGGAGACTACGACTATACGCGACTCAGGGGTGCGCTGAATGTGCCGCTCAGCGATAACCTATGGCAGCGCTTTTCGGTGTTCTACACATCGCGCGACGGCTTTGTAGACAATGTATTCAATGGTGAAGACATCGACGATCGCGACATGTACGCTCTCCGATCTTCGACGGCATTCATTTTTGGAGAGAACACCGAGGCGCACCTAACGATAAACTATTTCGACGAAGACAGTACCCGCATGCGCGGTGCAAACACCTATTGCAAACGCGACCCGAACGGCATCATCGGCTGCCTCCCCAATCAGGGTCAACCTCTGGATGAACTGCCAAACACCGCTGCAACCGTGGGCGCATTTCTGATCAACTCTGCTGCGGCCCGTCTCGGCCTGCCATTTCCCGATCCAGGCACGACGACATCGTTCAAGCCGGATAGTTTCCGTGACGTGAATGTCGATTTCACACCACAATACGAAACGGATGAAACAGTTGTCTCACTCGAAATCACACACGAGTTTGATGAGTACAGCTTCAACTCGCTTACCGGCTACCACGAATCATCGCTAGATGCGCGAAACGATTACGATATGACGGAAAACAGCGGCTCGCCCTGGCCAGTATTCACAACCTACCAGCGAGGGCCTGATGGGCCCGCCACAGCCAATTTCCTGCAGCAGAACGACCACGCAGCTAGCGCGCCGGAGCAGTGGAGCCAGGAATTTCGCCTCAACTCAAACTTCGATGGCGACTTTAATTTCATGTTAGGTGCGTTCTACCTTGAAAACTACAACGACGTGGACTTCTTCGTCTACTCGTCCGCGCTTTCTCTTTATGGTGAGGCTTTTGGAATTCCCGAGAACCAGTGGGTATTTGAAAATCTCACGCGAAACTACAACTTGGAAACATGGGCGCTATTCGGTGAAGCGTACTGGGACATTGCAGAAAATATGGATCTCACGCTGGGTCTGCGCTACTCAGATGAAAAGAAGAGTTCCGAGCAGCGAACTGTCTACTTGAATTTCCTCTCAGACCCAAACTCTGAGAACGCTGGCTTCACTCCATTTGAAAGCGAATCGGATGAGGTGACTGGGAAAATTAATTTGAATTACCACCTCAACGACAGCGTTATGCTCTACGGGACATTGGCGCGAAGCTACAAAGGCGGTGGCTTCAATCCCATTAGCCTGGAATCCTCCCTGCTCGACCCCGAGCAGGGAGGCGATCCGAACCTGACGGATTTCGAGCCAGAATATATCAACTCCATCGAGGTCGGCGCGAAAAGTCGCTTCCTCGATAATACGGTTCAAGCAAACCTGACAGCCTTCTACTATGACTACGCAGATCTTCAAGTTTCGAAAATTATCAATCAGACTTCGATCAACGAAAATATGGATGCGGAAGTCGCTGGGTTCGAGGGTGAATTCATCTGGGCGCCTACACTAAATTGGCGATTTCTACTCAATCTCTCGTGGCTCGATACAGAGCTCGGCGACTATGAAAGTGTCGACCCATCTGACATCAATCAATTGGGTACGGTTGAGGGCATTAGCTCTGTCATCAATGCAAATGTACTAACATCCACCGATTGCCCCAATGGCGGCCCGACTTGCCCCGGAATTCCCATCAACGTGAAGGGCAACGAACTGCCTAATGCGCCGGAATTTTCCGTGTACGCGGTAGCGAGCCACAGCATCTTTCTCGACAACGGAATGCGCCTGGATTTATCCACCAGCTACTACTGGCAGGATGAGTTCTACACGCGTATTTATAACTCGCAGGATGACCTCCTGCAGGGTTGGGACCTGTGGAACGCCACGGCGGTCCTTAATGGTGTCGACGACAAATGGTACGCGGAGTTGTGGGTACGCAATATCAATAATGAAGATCACTGGACGGGGCAGTATCTCCAGGACCAAGCCGTCGGTCTATTCCGCACGCTGCAGTTACTTGAGCCACGGACCTATGGCTTAACCGCGGGCTATAGATTTTAACTAAGGTCTAGCCCAAGAGTCAGCCACAGAGAGAGTCCTACGACTTCCAGTGAGAAGTGTGTGTCCACGTATGAAACATCGATCTGAATTGATGAAATAGTGAGTGTGTGTCCACGTATAACCTGTCCACGTATAACCTCCGTGTAGAAATTGTGGGGGTGTGTCCATGGAGAGCCGTCCATGGAGAGCCGGGCCGATCTAAATTGATGAAATAGTCAGTGTGTGTCCACGTATAACCCTAAACCGAATAGTAGATGGGTTTAGCGTGACGCATACTTTTAATGGGCGACTATTTCGCGATCAGTTGAAAAATGCTTCTTTAATTCCCACTCGACCAAAACCGCGTAAGATTCAAATATAGTCGCATGCAATACTCGAGCCAGGCAGAACGGGCCCGATACAATGCGCGATCGAGCAAGGACACGTGCATAGTGAGCAAGTGTTAGACGAGATCGGCGCGCGCGCGATGCAATGGAGATTCTAACTCCCAATTCACACCAAACGCATTGAGCTCCCGATTGATACCCAAGGAGGTCGAGGTCAAATCCATGGGATCGTCTACCACGAGGTTACCGGGGCCGTAAGTTTGCAGCCTGGGCACAACCGTATCCCAGCCGCGACGGTTGCCGCTCTCTTTCTCAGTCATCATAGCTTTGTGCCAGGCGACAACATCGCACTCTAATTCAACCTGCTCGGGGTGCACGCGATCATGAGCTGGGAGGCAGGCGAGCTGTGCGGCAAGTATGGAACGCAACGCGGCGGAGTCATCAATCTCCAGCACATCTTTTAAATATCGGCCTAGATCTGCGATCACTAGACTCCAGCTAACAGGCGGCGCCATCAACGATGGGACAAAGTTACACAGTAAATGCAGCATCGGCCAGTCGTGGTAGTGCCGTGTATCTGAGAGTAGTTTCTCGTAGAAACCCATTTCGTCCAGCGAGGTTTCCTGACGCACAAATCGCGACACGGTGCGCAGTACGCCAAAATTTTCAAACAACAAGTAGGCATTGCGCATCTCCCCCATCATCTCAAGATCGTTCCTGGTAAATGTGGACGTCGAAGCAAGGACGGCTAGATTACCGGGTGCCACTGGAACAGTTGTTTCTATTTGGTATTTTCGCTTGTACTCCGGGTCGTTCATCGGGCTGTTCACTAACATGGTCGTGGTGTTCACACGTGCGGGTAATTCACGATCGATACACTGCTGTAAGTCCTCTCGAAAAGAGGCCAGTGTGGAACCCGGCAAACCCATCATGAGTTCAACTGTCAGCGGTAAATTTGCATTGCGCATTTCAACCGCTAACGCATCATACTTTTCCGTTTTAATATTCGCCCGATTAATGACATCGAGCGTACTTTCATCCATGGATTGCAGGGAAAGCGCACCGAGCGTCAAAATATTGCCGGCAGCGAGAACATCAATAATTTCGCGCAGATATTTCACCGAATTCTTGGCGTAGTTTCCGCCGAACCCGCGCGGATACCCTGTTTCATTTTTAAGGTCGGCGGCCTTGCGCGCTATATCCACATCTCGAGGAAAAATTCCGAAGTTCGCATCGGCAATAGAAACCGAGGCCGTTTTCGCTTTGGAGGTCCACTCCAGTTCGGCAAACACTCTGTCTAGATCAAACTTGCGAATTTTACTCACCGTTGCTGAACCCCAATCACAAAACGTACACCCATAAGGGCAACCGCGATTGGTCTCCAGAATGACGAATAAGTCATCAAGACCCATGTAGGCATCAAATAATCCCGTTAGATAAGGGGAAGGCAGCACGTTTAAGTCTTTGATGCGGTCGGCATCTTGATTGCGGTGAATGCCCTCAGCGGTGCGATAGGTAACACCGCCAACGCCCTGCAGGACGCTGAGATCGGGATTCTTATCGCCAATCACTTGACGCAATTTTGATAACACCTCTGCACCCGCAAGTTCTCCTTCTCCGCGTACCACCACGTCGACATGTGGAAAATCTGCGAAATACCGTTCCTGATCGCCCGGGTATTTGGGCGAATCGGGGCCGCCGTGTACCGTGATACTGTCCGGGCTCAACGCTTTGATTTTTTCCGATACATCAACGCACTGCTTGTGAGACCAGAGGTAGTTGGTAAACACGTAGATTGCCGGTTCTTTGGTAAACTCCGCCAGTCGATCAGGATCCCAAACCCAATCTGTGCGAAATTCGTAAAAGTCATCCAATGCTCCTTCTTCCACCACTTTGGCATAGGCGATAACACAGCCCAAACCAGCAGGTGGGCACATATCAAAGGCCACGGGAATGACTCGCGGCCTGCGTCGACCTGTCGCGGCCACACGCTTCTCTTCCGCGGCGTCTTGCTCCTGGGCGTGACGTTTAAACACCTTCCGAGTGGTATCGTTCAGGCCGCCGTCCAATGTGGAGGCACCCAACTCGACTCCGGACAACCCAGTGCGCTCTTTTCGCGGCGTGATAAAGCGGTGCGCGATGAATGGGCCCAAAAGCTCGAAAAAACGCTCACGCGCGATAGCGCGCTCACCCATCTCACGCTGATGCTCAGCAAAAGCTTCCTCGGGCAAAGGATGATCGACTAGATGACGCAATGCCATCAACTCGGGGGCGGTAATGCCAGGTAAGCGCATACCGTCGTGAGTTATCGATTCAAACTTGCCGTCACGCGGTCGAAAGGTGCAGGGAGTATGTAAGGTGAGCGGGCCGGCGGGAACATCCGCCGATCTGGGTGAGGGCAATAGCTCCAGCAACTGGTTTGATTGTGTCTTTACCTCGAACCGTTCCTGACGCAACAACCGACGCGCCAGACCACCACAGCGCTGCCGCACTTCAGTATCATCAATCGCAGTGTCTAAATAGTGATCTAGGCTTTCTGCAACATCGACAATTTGTTCGTTACTGAACGCTGCAATCATTTCGAGAATGTGAAGATTCAATTCGACTTTGGGCGCCAGGCTATGCTGGAGAAGCCGCAACTCACCCTCGGCGTTAATCACTAGCTGTAGCCGCGGGGACGGGATTATCGGTAACTTCTGAATTTCGGTAGACACGGGATTAACCTCACTGTGTGCTAGCGGTCAGTAAATTCGCCAGTATCGGAACTCTCTATACCACTGCACGCGCACCACACTGCTGCGGCTTGCGAATACTCATAACTAAGATGTGCTGCTACGGTAAAGACCTAACCTGTAGTAAAAGCCATATCTGCTCATATTTCCACCGCTATTATCCTGGGTTTTAGGGGCTGTGATCCAGTACCGAGTATTCCGATACCCAGACGGATACTCAGGCCACACACTAATAACCTTGGGCGTTGTAAGGACATCATGATTGCCACTAGATAACCAAAAACATTGGCCTACAGAAGTCGTGATGGTCATCGCTGTTTGTGTTTGTCATGTGTGTTTGTCGGTTGCACTCGGACTGTACTCGTCTGTCAGATTGTCACGAAAAAGCCGCCATGCCGCCTGGCTCCCACTTGGCCAAGATCCGGCCAGACTTGAAGGCGCTCAATAGCCACTTTAGCGGCTACGGCAACCCCTTGAACTCTTCGAGCATAGGGCATATAACTGGGTTCGTGATCGACTGCAGAGTAAGGGTGGATGAAGCACAACCTCAAACTCGCGCTGGTCGGCTCAGTTAGGCTTTAAATAATAATATTTTGACAAGGACCTGCCATGCCCCTTCGCCGCACCGCAACTCTCACTTTGTCCGCTGCACTCTCGCTCAACATCGGCTTTGCCAGTGCCCAAGGAACGTCTGGCAATGCACTCGCCCTGGAGGAAGTCATCGTTACGGCTACCAAGCGTGAGCAGAGCATGCAGGATGTGGCCGTCGCGGTAACTGCGCTGACAGATGAAATGATCATTGAACAACAAATCACCTCGTCGGAAGATCTAACGCAACTGGTACCCGCTTTAACACTGCAGAAGGGCTCTAATCCCCGGCAGACGTCATTCAATATTCGCGGCATCGGCACGCAGTCGTTCAGTACTGCAGTCGAGCCGAGTGTTTCCACCATGGTTGACGGTGTTGTGATGGGGCGAGCGGGTCAGGCCTTTATGCAACTGCTCGACGTACAGCGTGTAGAAGTTCTGCGCGGTCCACAGGGAACGCTGTTCGGCAAAAACTCAACGGCGGGAGTTGTGCACATTGTTACCCAAAACCCCACCGAAGAGCATACCGGCGAGATTATGGGTGGCGTGTTAAGTGACGATGAATACCGTGCCGGCCTCACCTTTTCGGGTCCGATCACTGACAGCGTCGGGTATCGGCTGACGGCATCGGGAAATGATACCGGCGGATTCATCAAGAACTACGACACAGGCAATGACTTAAACGGCTCCGAAGACTGGAGCGTTCGCGGCAAGTTGCGCTGGATGGGAGAAAATCTAGAAATCAAATGGGCCAGTGATTATGGGGAGGGTGAATGTGAGTGCACCGCCTCGCCAATCTACAGACTGGAAACCTTTGACGGGAATGAAGACTACGTCAATTCTATCCTCGATTTGATCGACCCGGTCGAACCCGGCGATGAAAATGTCGATGTAAACATCGATAAAGAGGGCGCTTTCGACAACGAACACTCGGGTCATTCACTCGAGGTAAATTGGGACATCGGCGATTTTACATTGACCTCAATTTCGGCGCTTCGCGACTGGGAAATCGGCGGCAAGGCAGACGGTGACCTCGACAGTCAGCCCATTAGAGTGCTCGGCTTTGACCAGGGCGGGTCTACCGATCAGGAACAATTCACGCAGGAATTTCGGGTTACTTCTCCCTCGGACGGCACGCTTAACTACGTCGCCGGTTTATTCTACTTCGACCAGCGAGTAGAGCGACAATTTATCCGCTCCTTTGAAATCTCAGAGGGTAACCCCGGAATGGGTATCGCTGATTTTGAGGCAGATACTGAAAACTGGGCAATCTTTGGAGAAGCGACCTGGAATATCAGCGATACCTGGCGCTTGATACTGGGAGCGCGCTACACCGAGGATGACTTGGAGTTCGTTTTCGAACGGGTTCGCGAGGGCTTCCCGGTGGGTGTGCCCGACCCTGTGCCAGCCACTCGTCGATCGACTTCGGAGGATGATCTGTCAAGCAAAGTTGCGCTGCAATGGGATTACAGCGATCGGGGTATGGTTTATCTGAGTTACGTCCAGGGGTACAAGGGCCCCGCCTTCGACCTCACTTTCGGTACTGACCCGGACACGACAGAACGTATCGACCCCGAAACATCTGATTCTTGGGAACTGGGTATGAAGTCCACATTCCTGGATGGCCAACTGCTGTTGAATGCCGCCCTCTTCCATTCTGCGTACGACGACTTCCAGTCGCAGGCGTTCTTCGACCCGGATGGCTTGCCAGATTGCCCCGAAGACAATCCGGGTTGTGATCCAACCGATGACCCGGGTGGTTTCTTTCTGATCAACGCCGGCAGTGTAGAGACCTGGGGCTTAGAGGTTGATCTGCTCTACCAAGCCACCGAGAATCTGCGCCTGTCCGGCGGCATTGCGCTGGTCGATGCCACTATTGAGGAATACGAGCTGGGTAACTGCAGCGACGGGCAGAAATTCCGCGATGAGTGTCCCGAGGGCTTGCAGGATTTGAGCGGTGGTGACATGCCCTTTTCTCCCGATTGGAAACTCAATCTGACAGCGGTTTACACCTGGGTCCGCGACAGTCACTTTGACGTCGTTTTTACCGGTGCTATCAAAGCGCGGGATGAGGTGCAATATGGCCTGCATCAAGATGAGAACACGATAGGTGAAGAACTCACACTCCTGGATTTATCGGCTCGCCTACGCAGTCATTCCGATACCTGGGATACCACGTTCTTTATCAAAAACGCTACCGATCAGTTCTACTCGAGAGCCATCTTCGCAACCCCCACGGTCTTTTTACAGAACGGCTACAACCACCGGGTACCGAAACAGCATAAGCGGACCTACGGGCTAGAAATGCGTTATCGGTGGTAGGTAGTAACAACAGATCGTGGGTGATGGCTTCCCTCTACGACCAGATATGCCTACACGCTCTGGACGCCGCTGTAACGTACTCCGCAAAGCCGCGCCATATCTTCCTTCCAGGTAGCCAGATCGTTTGGGTTGAATTCGCAAAGTTGCTTGTGACCGCAGGCCCTGGCCATCACCTGCATCAATTCCACCGAAGCTCGTAGGTAGCGCTCTAGCCGTCTAGCGGCTTCGTCGACGTTCAATCGCGCCCGGAGCTTGGGCTTCTGTGTGGCTATACCTGCGGGACAGTTATTGGTATCACACATACGGGCGCCCACACAGCCAATCGCTTGCATTGCGCTATTGGCCAGAGCCACGCCGTCCGCGCCCAGCGCCATGGCCTTCACAAAGTCCACATGGGTGCGAAGGCCGCCGGTGATTATCAGCGTAACCCGTCCGCTCGCCCCCTGTTTATCCATATAACGTCGCGCCCTGGCCAGCGCCGGGACGGTCGGCACACTGATATGATCTCGGAACATCAACGGTGCTGCGCCGGTTCCACCCCCGCGTCCATCGAGGATCAGGTAATCGGCACCAGCGTCTAGGGCGAACTGGATATCCCGCTCTATGTGATTAGCGGACAGCTTGAATCCCACGGGTATACCACCGCTGCGCTCCCGCACCCGGTCGGAGAAACGCGCGAAATCTTCCGCACTATTGAGATCTGCAAAGGTCGGCGGTGAAATTGCAGCTTGCCCTGCCTCAATACCCCGCACCTCGGCGATGCGGCCCACATTTTTAGCACCTGGTAGATGCCCCCCGGTTCCCGTCTTGGCACCTTGTCCACCTTTGAAATGAAACGCCTGAACCTGCTCCAGCAAAGCTTCTTTGTAACCAAACTGGGCGCTGGCCAATTCGTAAAAATAGTGGCAATTGGCTTGCTGTTCGTCGGGGAGCATACCTCCCTCCCCCGAACAGATGCCGGTGCCTGCAAGCTCCGCCCCTCGAGCCATGGCAACCTTGGCCTCTTCAGAAAGCGCCCCAAAGCTCATGTCGGAAACAAAGAGCGGAATGTTTAGCACTAAGGGTTTTCGCGCCTCGGGGCCAATAACAAGTTCAGTACCCACCGGCTCATACTCCATGAGCGGCTTAGGTGAAAACTGTGCCACCATCACCTGAAGATCATCCCAATCAGGCAGGTCTTTACGGGGCACTCCCATCGCGGCCATCGGCCCATGGTGCCCCAGTTCCCTCAGGCCCTCATCCGCCAACTGGTGGATGAAGGCTACGGTGGGCTCCTCCGGTGTGGGGGTGGCAACAGGCATACCCTCAACACGCGCGATCACGCCGTCGCCTGGGTGACCCACTTCGCTGGCAGAAAAACGGCTGTGGCTGCCATCGCAGAACGGTGCGTTGGCGCTGTGTTTACACTGGCAGAACGAGGCAGTCTCGCTTTTTTCCGCGGTGAAAGCTCTGGGGGTAAAGGATGTACCTGCATGAGAGCCATCACAAAAGGGCTGGGTGGAAGACCGTCCGCACGTGCAAAAATAATATTCTTCTCCCGCTAAAACCTTGGAACTCACTGGTTTGTTGTCAAAAACTATTGGTTTGTCCATCACACTTCCTTTTACGTCAAACGACTGACTCGCCAAAAATCGGCGGCTAGGCAGTTACTGGCGAACACGTATTTCAAACAGTCCAAGCGCATAGCAAAAATCAAGCGTGGCTCGTATCCATTCAACAAAGAGAGCCATGGTTCACCCAACTTGGTCCACCCATAGGTGGTGCACTCATGCATTCTAGCCTTGCAAGTGTCTGACCTTTGGCCAGACCTCCTTCTCAAACAGTTTAAGCCCCTGCCAAGCCAATTGCGGATCCAGGCCGCCCAAAAGTGGGACGAGGATAAACGTTCGGTCTTTACCCAGCGCCAAAATCATATCTACCGCAGCTGCGGGCGTTAGCACTTGATAGGCACCGGATGCGCGTAAGTCATCTATGTCTACTCCAGCGGCGAATGGTCCTGCCGCTTTACCGTAGGCCTCTTGCGTCCACTGGGCGTATGACTCAACGACGTGCTTTGCATGCGGAGCAATTTTCAGCCAATCGCGTTCAGGGTCTCGCGTCACATGTGTGTAGATAGGCCCTAGAGTCTTAAAACGTTCACCCGGGTCGGGTTTGCCCAGCTCCAGGCAAGTGTTTCTATAAACATCCCAATTCTCTCCGGCGGGCGGATAGTAGCCATCCGCAATATGCGCCGCTCGCCGCGCAACTGCAGGGTGACTACCCCCCAACAATAGTGGGGGTGGTGGATTTGGTGTCGGGGTAACCCTGACGCTGCGGCCATCGTACTCGAAAACCTCACCCCCCCAGGCCCTGCGCAAAAACTCAATGGCTGCAATGTACAGGTCTTTTCGATCTTCTCTGCGCTTACCAAACATCTGAAACTCATAGGGGCGGTAGCCTGCGCCAATGACAACTTCTAAGCGGCCCTGACAAAGGTATTGAGCCACCGCCAAGTCCTCCGCTAATTTCACCGGGTCGTACAGTGGGGCCAGAAGCACGTTCAGTCGCACCTTCAATTGGCGGGTTCTGGCACCTATGGCCGTAGCCATTGGAATGGGTGATGGCAAATAGCCATCGTCGGAAGCGTGGTGCTCGCCCAGTCCAACCGCATCGAATCCAATGTCATCGGCCCAGTGGCACATATCCAAAGCCGCATTGTAAAGTTCTTGCATCGCTGCGCCGTGAGCGGGGGAACGCATATCAAAACAGATGACAAATTCCATGGTTCTAGTCTAGCCTAGCTTGAGCATGCCTACAGGAAATGTCCAAAGGGGCGCATTGACTCACAATTAATGTAACCCTACGACCCTGTCCTGCGGCTTCGTTGACTCATATTACAGGTTACCCAAACTTGAGGGCTGTAATATGGGGAAAAACGAGCGGCAGGCCTATCTCAAGGCCATCAGAACCCGATACCGCCGGGCTCGAAGAAAGTCCAAGATCGCCATTCTGGACGAATTTTGCGCCGTCTGTGGCTATCACAGGAAATACGCCATCCGATTGCTGAATCAGCGCGGCAAGCCAAAAAACAGTCGACAAGCAGGGCGCAAGCCCACCTATGCCTCAGCGGAGTTCCAGATGGCCCTGAAGCGCATCTGGTTTGCCACCGACCAGATGTGTTCGAAGAAACTCAAGGCCGCGCTACCGCTGTGGCTGCCGTTCTATGAGACGCGTTACCAAGCGTTGTCACAGGACGTAAGGTACGGCCATGCACTCTCCTGCCGCGTTAAACTGCCAACCGTGAAACGGGCAGGCAATACTCTCGCCTTGAACTTTACCACCGACACCCAGGTGAGCGCCCAGATGCGGGCAATAAGCATTTAACAGTGCGGCGACGCCGTTCTTCGTCCGAAAGAGCACAAGGTCTTCATTGAAATATTTCAGCGCTTTTACAGCACCCGACGCCAGCTCACCGGAGAAACCAACACAGTACCAGCCGTAGGGAATCGGAAACTCATAACGCATAGTTTGCTCCATGCTACTGTTCAACAGATCGTTTTCCTCTCCCCGAGCGTGGCTCTTTTAATCGGGTTAGACAAGAAACGATCTTGAGTTATGGAACTTTATCAACACCTGTTTTTTGATCGCCACTTAAATCTAAGACTGGTCTCCAAGCGGCAGCATCCTAGCTAGCGGTAAATCCAGAGGTGACAGCAATCCCGGCTCGGCTTCACAAACAAAGGGAATGGCATTGATCGCGCGGGTACCCGTCGACCAAGTGCCAATCACGTCTTCCTCCATATAGACTTCGTGAGTGATTCTGCTACCGGGAGTACCGCGAACGTCAACTTCGATCCATCCCTGCTTTGGCCGACCTGACAGGAATTCACTACTCACATATTCATCATCCAGCAAGAATCTTAGCTCGATAGTGACAATGGGATCACCTTGATTGCTCGATGACGCTTTCACCAACAACCCGCCCATGGTGCCTTTCTTGATAAGAATTTTATCGTTGTATTCTTTTCGGCACGGTTCAAACTGGGTTTCAAATTTTCTCCCGTCGTGGGGCAGGTTGAGCTTCTCAGCTATGAGATCAGTAATGTCTAGCAGGTTTTTAAAAATGGAATAAGTAAAGTCGGCATTCCCTTCCAGTTCTAATTCTGTCTTTCCAAACCCAAAGGCCGTCAAAAAGACCTCACTTAAAGAAGACTGTTGCTCGCATGTTTTTATATAGACAGAATCAACCTGGGTACAACAGGACGAGGCCATCAATGCGAGTTCGTAGCTTAGCCCTGGGTTCAAACCTGTGCCGTACAGGGATGATTTTCCCACCTTGCAGGCCTGCTGTATGTCCGGCCAACAATCTTTTTTGGTAGGGTTCCAACCCGACATAATGCTAATAACATTCTTCCCACTGGCGAGAATTTGAATAATCTCGTCATATCTCTCTAACGGCGGGTTGTAGAGAACCACATCCGCATCAATCGCCAAAGCTTCATCCAGGTCTTTTGTAGTTATGACACCAATGGCATCAATTCCCGCAATCTCTCCGACGTCTTTCCCAACCTTTTCTTCGTGATGCACGACCGCCCCAACAATCTGCATGAAAGGGCAACGCGTAATCACACGGACTTGATGACAGGCAATATCACCGGTATACCATTGGATAATTTTTCGCTTCTTCATCGCCGTATATATGACTCGCTGCTTGCTCTAGCGCATGGGTGACTCAAACTACAAGTAACACACGCGACGGTAAGCGGCAAGTAGCCTTCCTTTTTGAATGCTTAGACACTGCGTCGCTGCAACACTATTCGACAGGCATGTTTGGAATAGGCTGGAATTCGATGGATAATAAGTGGCACAAATCACGGATGCGTAGAATCGCATGAGTTTCCATGCAAGCATATATCAACAAAGCAGCTCACATTTCTTGGTGCCTGTCCTTTGCCCTCGTGCTTATGGCTTGCAGTGATGGCTCCGACTCAACCACTCAACCCTTGCCAGATAATCCTGAGGCAACGGGCCCATTTGGGGTTGGCCACAGTTCATTTATCGCCATTGATTCAAGACGCGCCAACCGGTCCCTGTCGATAGAAGTCTGGTACCCCGTTGACGAAGCTGATCGACAAGATGCACCGTTAACTCGCTACGAACTCGCTCCAGGCATCGGCCTGCCGTCCGAAGTCGCGGTAGACGACCTACCAGTGTCTAGCCGAACGGACCAAACCTTACTGGTGTTTTCGCACGGTTACGGAGGTATCAATACCGCTTCTACCGTTCTGATGGAGACTCTGGCCAGTCACGGCTTTATCGTCGTTTCTCCCGAACACACCGGTAATTCACAGTCCTCAAACGAAGACTCTTTTGATGAGGCGGCGGCCAACCGAGTACCGGACGTCTCTTTTCTCATCGACACAATGGTCGCACGCGGTGAAGACCCCGATGACATGTTTTACCAACGTGTGAACACAGAACGTGTGGGTGTGTTAGGGCACTCTTTCGGCGGTATGACGGCAGTAGGCATGGCTGCGGGCTGGGCCGAGGCAGATCCGGACCCGCGCGTCGCTGCCATCGTTCCCATTTCCGCCGTGTTTCGAGCGCAGCTGCAGCGGGACGACAGATCTGGCCCCAACGCCGGGTTTACGCAGCAACAGCTCGAGCGGATAACCGTGCCGGTAATGCTCATGGGTGGTTCTGCAGATACCGATGTATTTTTGGAAAACAACACGATTGCTTTTTCTGAACTGGTTAATGCACCCGTGGTGTACCAGGTGGATATCATTGGAGCTAACCATACCCATTTCGCCAATATTTGTGACATCGGCAACTTGTTACTTGATTTGGGAATCATGCAGGAGACCTGGCCGGTGATAGGCGCGGCCGACTTGTTGGAGCCTTATGCAAACACCTGCAGCGCAGAAGCATTCCCAATTGCTGAAGTGGTGCGATTACAAAATCTGTTTGTCGTGTCGTTCTTTAAACGCCATTTGCTCAATGATGAACGCTATGACTTGTATCTCGATCCGGATTACGCAGAGCAAGAGCCTGCAGCAGTGGTTTCGTTGCGGTAATTGTGTTTCAGGTCACGCTAGGTGAGTATGCATGAGTATGGGGTGAGGCCTTACGCTGACAATCTTTGTCAGGCATTGCACTTATTGTCTCTATTACTCAGAGTGATCGCAGTACAGCAGGTTGCGCAGTGCTGCAAACGGGGCCGATGCATGTATAATCGAAGTGCCAAGCGCCCGTAGCTCAGCTGGATAGAGTAACTGGCTTCGAACCAGTTGGTCGGGAGTTCGAATCTCTCCGGGCGTGCCATTTCTGCAATCGTTTCAAACTCTCCCCGGCGCTCCCCCATAAACGGGGGATGTGCGTTTATCCTTACACAATTGATGATGCCATCCCACACACTGCGATTGTCGACACAGTCGCTACTCCAACGACATCGCGTTAACAATCGCGAACGCCACACCGCTGCCAGCCACATCACTGTGGTCATTAATAAACTGGTCAGCGTTCAAGTTGTACACCTTACCGGGAAGAAACTCATACGCGCCACCAGTGGGCGCTCGCATCGTCAGATTTTCAGCCTCGGGCGTCGACAAGGCACCGTTACGCCCGATACCCCCGTAGATATCGTCTTCGTCACCAATGGCAGCGGCAACCTGGCCGGCCACACGTGAGGCCAGCGCGTAAGCGATACCCACGGCGCGGTCATTAGCCGTGTGCGTAATTACGAGAGCGCCTCTTAGGCGATTGTCGCTCAACACGCGGCGGAAAAAACCTGGACTTTTTTTGGTCGGATCCCATTGATCGGCAAATCCGTAGTGTGAAAAGGCGGCCTGTAACAAAGTCATGGAATCAAATGCTACGTGAGTGTCATCGGCAGCCCCTTTCGCTGCGGCACTCAATAAGCGGCCACCAAAACTGTGGCCGACCAGGTGTAGACGTACGCTTGGATCGATCTGGCGTAACCCATGCAGTAGCGCGTACACGCCGCGCGCTCCCACGACACCCGCACGGTTCTTCATTTTGTAATAGGTCAGCATGTTCAGCAGATTCCGTGCGCCTTCCCTGACACCGCCGAACAGATCACCCAGCCCCGCTGCACCACCGGCCTCGTCCATACCAGCTTGGCCATTCGCGACACCCGCGACACCCACAGCAGCACCACCGATATCGGGGTCGAACTCATCCACAGGAACAGGCGCTTCGGACATGCGCTGCAACAAGTCATCGCCGGGTAAGGTCCACAATTCAGGTGGCATCTCTGCGTCGGCCTCATCGTCTTGGCGTGCGTCTTTCTCCGGTAACAAGCCGTCACGGAGCAGATTTACAAACTGTCTCTGGGCAGCTTGACTGTCCTGTAGTTCGCCGACAAGGGTTTTAGCCTGATCGACGACGTCTGCTGCCTCAGCATCAGAAAACTCATCGGTGAGGTCATCCAGTTGCGCTCGCAAATCACTCTCGCTAACTCCGTCGTCGAAAGTGTGCCCCGCAGCGCCGCCGGGTATGAGGTCGCGCTCGGCGAATTTTTTTGACGGCCAAAATATCGCGACGACCACTATGTCGCGCTCCGCCATATTCGGCACAGCAGCTAATTGACCGCGAATACTGGTAAGCAGCTTTCGATACAGCGCCTCAGCCTGTGCCATGTCATTGTTCCAACCGTGGGAGAGTACTAGCAGATCGCTGACGCTACCTCCAGAACAAAACGCTTGCAGTGCATCCACCTGCGCAGGTTTGAGAACCTCTCCACGCTTGTCAAACTCGATACCGAAATAGGGAAAGTCAGCCACCTCCGTCAATGTTCCGCCCCACTAAACAAGTTGTAATGCGCGCATCACATCGAGCAATCCATGGCCTTGAAAGTAGCGCTCGCGGCCGAGATCGGTGGCGCTTTCCAGAAAAATACGTTTTACTTCGTCGGGCCGCTCGATGAACTCCTTGCGCACCGACAAAAAAGCAGCAACAGCGCCTGACACGTGTGGCGCCGCCATGCTGGTGCCACTGTCCTCCCGGTATTGGCATACTTCTCCGAGTTCTGCGTCGTCTTTCGCCTGATTGGCACCGGCGGCACAGGAAATAATGCGTTCGCCCGGCGCGACGATATCCGGTTTGAGACGACCATCGCCGGTGGGCCCCTTCGACGAAAAAAAGGAAATACCGTAGGTATGTGGGCTATCTCGATGGGTTGCACCGACGGTAATTGCTAGCTCCGCATTACCGGGGTCGTTAATCGTTAAGTCAATGCCGCCGCGACTGGAAGCTGAGCTGCCCACACTGATGGTGCCATAGCCCGTGTTCCCCGCAGCGACTACCACCGTGACCCCGGAGCGCACCAGGCGGTCCACCTCGACGCACAATGGGCTTTGCCCACAGGCAAACCACTGGGCGTCAAATGGGTAGCCGACGCTCATATTTACGCCGTGGATCTTGATGCGGCGGCCATTGCCATTGACTTTTTGAACATATGCTATCGCGGCGATCAGGTTACTGACATGTCCAGAGCCCTTTTTATCTAACACTTTTAGGCTCACTAACTTCGTTTTGGGCGCCATACCGGCGATGCTGTCAAGTTTTCGAGCGCGAATCGTGACATCACCACTGGGGTTTCGCTCACGGTAAGCCATCTTCAGCGCCGTGTTGCGCCGTTCTGCGTGCGCGACTTCACCGGCAATGATCCCAGCCACGTGTGTACCGTGACCCAGCTCGTCGGTGAGCGGTGAGTCTTCGCTCGATGTAAAGTCTTGGTGTTCAACCGGCAGTTTGTGCCCTTTGCCTTCTAGTTCTAAATTGCGGTGCTCTTGAAAGTGGATGTGGTTTTCGTCGATGCCAGAATCCATCACTGCCCACACAATGCCTTCGCCCAGTGCAGAGAAAGATATTCGCGCCGCATCGCACTTGGTAGTTGCCACTGAACGCGTAATCTGGGCCTCGAGTGGAAAGTCGGGCCAAATGCGATGGATTGCTCGCTCGCCACTTGCTAAATCTCGCTTCACTAACTGGCGAATGCGTGCCTCAGACAGTGAACCAAACAGATACTGGGGAGTGAGTTCACTTTTCGTTCGATGCAGACCTTTAGGCCAAGCGTCTTTGGCACGCGACTTCTCGCCTTCAACGATCTTGCGTAGGTTGCGCACAATTTGCTCGCGGGCTGCCTCTCGCCCAGCCGCGTAGTCGAGATTGATATCGATGATGATGTCATAGGGGCTGCGAATCGACTTGTCTTCAAACCAGGCGATGAGTGGCCTGGCGATCACCGTTCGCACCAGTGCTTCACGAAACGAGTCGCTCTGCGCTTGGCTCTGCTTGGGTGTTTGACTGCGTGTTCGGTTAGCGGACTTGCGCCGGCCAGTACTTTTTTTCTTATCAACCATTGACGCAGATCTCCCGCTTGAGTGTTTGCAAACTAAAGCTGAAAGCCGCCAGACTGACAACCAAGAGCGGCAGCACCTCGAAATTGAATGCGAGGCGGTTTACTAGGCTACCTCCGGGTCAAAGGTAATTTTCATTTCTTTAATGCCGTTGACGAAATAATCACGCATGTATTTCACCGGCTCGGCAAATTGCGGATTTCTAAGACGAGGTATGACTTCTTCGAAGATAATTTGCATCTCCATACGCGCGAGGTGCGCGCCCAGACAGTAGTGGGTGCCAATACCAAAGGCGCGATGCTCGCGACCCAACTCAGGCATTCGCCTTGAACGAGTAATATCGAACTGCAAGGGCTCATCAAACACTGCCGGGTCCTGATTGATCAAATGCCAGTGTAGCAGTACTTTATCACCCACTAGCATCTTTACACCGGCAACCTCCGTGTCTTCCATAACAGTGCGGCGCATAGTGACGAACGCCGGGTTGTAGCGCAGCATCTCTTCACAGGCATCGGGAATGAGACTGGGGTCATCAACCAACATCTGGAGTTGATCGGGGTGCTCCATCAAGAGGCGCATGCCGTGTGCAGTTACAGATCGAGTACTCTCATTGCCAGCGGCAATTAACATCAAGAAAAAAAGCTGAAATTCGTCTTCGGTCAATTTTTCATGTTCGACCTCACTATCCAATAGAGAGCCGACGATGTTTGTGAGCGGCGATTCAGCGTGTTTCTTAGCCAGCTCCCCAGCGTACATGTAGATATTGGCTGCAGCTTCCTGTGCCAGAGCTTCTGGGTCATCACCGCCAATTTCTTCGTCTTCCTGGAACATCATCTGATTAGTCCAAGTGAAGAACTTATCGCGATCTTCGATAGGCACACCACACAGCGCCAGGATTGCCATCAGCGGCAACTCTGCCGCTACTTCGGTAATAAACTCACAGTGACCCTTATGGGCAACGGCATCCACGATTTCTCTGGCGTACTTTTTAAAGGTTGGGTGGTAACTCTCCACGGCCTTAGGCGTAAAGGCGTTGCGCGCAATTCGCCGGTACTTGCCATGCTTTGGCGGGTCCATGTTGACTAGCATCTGCGTTTGCATAGCGATCGTTTCGTCGTCGTACTCTGTGGGGATAGTCAGCCGCTTTTCGCTCGAAAAAATCGCCGGGTGTTTAGCAATGTAATCAACGTGCTCACGCGCTAGCACTGCCCAGTAGGGTATTCCAGATATTGGATCTTCGATTTTAATGATCGGCGCATCGGCCTGTTCGCGCAAAGTTTGCAACTTGGGTAAGTGGTTGCCGCTCCCGTAAAAATCTGGATCAAGTAAGTTGGCGTAGGGGCACTGAGACATGAACCTTTCCTTTGATTTCGGCCAGTTTCATCTATCATACATCGGGATGGAGGCTAGTTGTCGATGTAATCAGACTAATGACTACTTTACGCCGCAGTCTGAAAAAAATAGCTTACAGTAGAGCGCACAAGTCGTCCAAGAGGTTGACAAGATGTTCAGATTTATCAAACACTTAGTCACTATTCTCACCTTCGCGGCACTTATCGCGACCAATGTACTCACGGTGACAAACGCTGCGTTCAACACGGCATTGTCCGGGTTTATGGGGACTTACTTGGGGGTTCGCACACTGGCCAACACCATGCAGACCAAATTGGCCAGCAAGGACGCCATCATCAAGAAACAAAAAACGCTGGCCAACAATCGGAAGCTAGCTACACGGCGCTTTGGCACGAGGTTAACTGCCCGTACCAAGCGCGTTGCCGCCAAGAGTATCGCTGCCATTCCGGGTGAGGCCATTCCGTTCCTGGGGGTGGCGGTACTCGTTGCAGATACTGGCTACGAATTGTATGCCGCCTGTGAGACTGTGAAAGACTTGGATCAATTGTATACAGACTTAGACATGAACGATGAGATTCCCGAAGACACGTTGCACAGCGTTTGTGAGCCGAAGCTCCCAAGCGCTGAAGAAGTATGGCAGGGTGTTATCGCGAAAAGCGGCGAATGGCTAGATCATGCCACAGGCGCGATGTAATACTCTCTGCAAGTCGAAGGCGATCGGCGGCTTACTGCTACGGCTTACTACTACGCAGTGCGATGCACATTGCCAATGAGGAAGGTTACGCGTGGTTATTGAAAGTCGATAGGGCTGTCTATATGGGCACACCACACCACGGAGCCGTGATGGAGCGCGGTGGCTACTGGCTACAAAAGAGCCTGACAGTTAGCCCCTATACTGCGCCCTTCTCGGCACTGGGCCGTATTCGCAGTGCTGGCATTAATGGTCTGCATCACGGCAATGTGCAAGATATCGATTGACAACAGCGCGACGGGATGCAACAAAGATTCAAACCCAGCCCTAGCGTTTTCCAAAGAACACACGGTAATACTGTACGGCGTCGGCCATTTGGCCTGCTCAGCGACAATCGGGTAACAAAACTCTTGCTAAAATGGTTGAGCTGAGATGGGTGACAACATTGTTAACGATAGGAGTTGCTAAAAAATATGACAACATCGATTGGTAAATTGGGCGTCTGGACTTTTCTCGATGGCATGACTGGCCAACAGGCCACTGAATTTGCCAATCAATTAGAAGATTGGGGTTATGGCGCGCTATGGCTGCCGGAGGCGGTTGGCCGCGACCCGTTTTCATTCATCGGTTATCTCTTGGCGCACACCAAACGTCTAGTCTTTGCAACGGGTATCGCCAACATCTACGCACGCGATGCAATGTCCATGAATGCCATTCGACAGACGCTGGGGGAACTCGCCCCTGACAGATTTGTCCTGGGCATCGGAGTGTCGCACGCCCCATTAGTGTCAGATATCCGCGGCCACAACTACGGCAAGCCGGTCAGCACTATGCGCGCCTACCTAGAAGCTATGGAACAGGCACTGTTCTTGTCTGTACCAACTGAACAACCAACCCCAGTTCTACTGGCAGCCTTGCGACAGAACATGCTGAAGTTGAGTGCCGAATGTGCCCAAGGTGCACACCCCTACTTCGTTCCTCCAGAACACACCGCTCGTGCGAGAGAGATACTGGGCGAAGGCGCATGGCTATGCCCTGAACAGATGGTGCTCCTGGAATCGGATGCTAGCAAGGCTCGAGAGGTTGCTCGCAAACATATGGCCACCTACATTGAATTACCAAACTACCGAAACAATCTGTTGGAATTGGGTTTTGTGGATGCAGATTTCGACCATGGGGGAAGCGACAAATTAGTCGACGCCATCGTGGCGTGGGGGGATGAGAAAGCCATTAGAGCGCGCATCCAGGATCATTGGGATGCAGGTGCAGACCACGTCTGCATCCAACCGTTCACCAACGATGGCGAGATGGGCCCAGATACTCAATTGTTGCAGTTACTCGCCCCTAATCAATCTTAGAACGACGGCGTCTCAAGCTAGGCTGGGGGGACTTCCGTCACCCCAGCCAATCTAAAACGACACACTACTGAACTAATCTTGCAGATCGAATCGATCCGCTTGCATAACCTTGACCCAAGCATCGACAAAATCTTGCGCAAACGCCTCTTGAGCGCCTTCAAAGGCATACGCCTCGGCCACGGCGCGAAGTTCAGAGTTTGACCCAAAGATCAAATCTACTGGCGTCGCCGTATACTTCACTTGACCAGACTGGCGATCTACACCTTCGTAGACGCCATCGGTATTTGTTTTTCGCCACTTTGTCGACATGTCTAGCAGGTTGACGAAGAAATCATTGCTCAAGGTGCCCGGAGCATCGGTGAACGCGCCGTGACGACTGCCATCATAGTTGGCACCCAGTACCCGCAAGCCACCCATCAATGCTGTCATTTCAGGTACCGTTAACCCCAATTGGTCGGCGCGATCAATCATCATAGCGGTGGGACTTCGGTATGCTCGCTCACTGCTGAAGTAATTGCGAAATGCATCAGCGGCGGGTTCTAGCACTGCAAATGAAGCCACATCTGTTTGCTCTTGGGTGGCATCGCCACGACCGGGGGTAAACGGCACCTCTAGCTCGACACCGGCATCTTTCGCCGCCTTTTCTATGGCAGCGGCTCCGCCGAGCACAATGATATCCGCCAGGGAGACCTTGTTGCGACGCGAGTCATTAAAGCTCTGCTGAATCTCTGTGAGTTTTGATAGCACTTTGTCCAGCGATGCGGGATTGTTCACCTCCCAATCTTTCTGTGGCGCCAAGGCAATGCGCGCACCGTTAGCACCGCCGCGCATGTCGCTGCCACGGTAAGAAGAGGCCGAAGCCCATGCAGTGGTCACTAGCTGTGAAACACTCAGGCCGGAATCCAAAATCTGCGCCTTAAGTTTCCGCACGTCACCTTTGCCAATCGTTTTACCTTCGGGGGAGGGAATGGGGTCTTGCCACAGCATCACATCCTTGGGAACCTCATCACCCAGATACCTCGCAGCGGGCCCCATATCGCGATGAGTCAACTTGAACCACGCCTTGGCAAACGCCTGTTGATAGTCTTGGGGGTTGGCCAGAAAACGCTCGGCGATTTTTTTGTAGGCCGGGTCAAACTTCAGCGCGAGATCTGCGGTAGTCATGACCGGCGGGTTAAATTTACCCTCGATATGCGCATCCGGCACGACATTGTGTAAAGACTCATCGGTGGGAACCCAAATAATCGCACCGGCAGGACTGCGTGACTCCTGCCACTCAAAGTTTAGTAAGTTAGAGAGGTACAGTGTCGTCCACTTGGTGGGGGCCTGCGTCCACGCGCCCTCTAATCCGCTGGTTGTCGTATCTTCGGAATGGCCTTTGCCACAGGTATTTTTCCAGCCAAGCCCCTGTTCTTGCACTGCAGCTCCTGCGGGTTCTACACCGACACACTCACTTGGTTTTCGTGCACCGTGCATCTTGCCAAAGGTATGCCCACCGGCGACCAAGGCCAGAGTCTCTTCATCGTTCATCGCCATACGCCCAAAGGCGGTGCGAATATTGGCGGCGGAACCCAGTGGGTCCGGCTTACCCATGGGACCCTCGGGGTTCACGTAGATTAGCCCCATGTGTGTGGCACCCAGCGGACGCTGCAAGTTACCGTCTTTCTCGTGGCGATCGCTGGCCAACATCTCAACTTCCGGGCCCCAGTAAACGAGATCGGGCTCCCAGTCATCTGCACGGCCACCGGCAAACCCATAGGTCTCAAAACCCATGTTCTCCAGCGCGACATTACCTGCCAATACAATCAGGTCGGCCCAGGACAAGCTGTGACCGTACTTTTGCTTCACCGGCCACAACAAGCGCCGCGCTTTGTCGAGATTGCCATTATCTGGCCAACTGTTTAGCGGATCGAACCGTTGCTGACCTCCATCGGCTCCGCCCCGACCATCTAGGGTGCGATAGGTACCTGCGGCATGCCATGTCATACGGATAAAGAATGGACCATAGTTGCCAAAGTCCGCCGGCCACCAGTCTTGGGAATCGGTCAGGACTGCATCGATGTCGCGCTTAACCGCTTGCAAGTCGAGCGTGGCGAACGCGGCGGCGTAGTCGAAGTTTTCCCCCGCGGGATTGGAGCGTTGATCATGGTCGCGCAGGGGCGACAGATCGAGTTGGTCTGGCCACCAGAACTGATTGGATTTCGGTGCCGCCTGGGCGGCTCCCCGCATGAAACTGTTGGTGTGACTACCGCTATCTGCGGCGATCGCGAGTGGGGTTAGCCCACCGACCACAATCGTGCTCACAACACCTGTTATCAGTGCATAAGCTAACGCGTATGTTTTTAATTTCATTACTCTGCCTCACTGGGGTTGGCCACCTAGGGCGGCGGGGGTTGATAAATTGCCGAGTTAGCAAGCTAATGGCTGGCGTCCTCAATGTACAATTAATTGATCTCATCGCCTCGATAGGTTTTGCCTAATTAACTGGATGAGCTAACAGATAGAGAAATCTGTCTTGTCGCCGATCGGCTAGGAGAGCGGCGCATGCAGGGACTAAATTCAGCGCCTCGGGCCGACCAAGTTGTCGATGTGTGACAGCGTTACTCCGGCACCCACACCCCATGAAAACCAAAGGGCACACGGTAAGGAAGTTCAACTCTCGCCACTGGGGGCGCAGTAAAGTCTCTTGCGTCTATCACCAGCAGATCACTCAGACAGCGGGTTTGGTTAAAGGCGTAAGACATAAGCCAACCATCTTGCTCGCTGCTGCCGCCGGGGTCGGGCACAAAAATAGCTTCGCTCAACAGCTCATCGGCCGCGGCGCGATGCATTTCCGTCGTACCGGCCTGATGATCTCGACGCGCGATGGCGCGCGAACTGGGTAACGCCAGATCGCCCGCACTTTCGGAAAAATCTAAACCGTAACCGTAGCGATATGGCTGCCCAATTAGGTTGCGGTTCACTTGACCGAAATCCATGGGCGTATCGACTAGACGCAATTCAGATACCGTATTCGAATCCAGGTTAAAGCGGTAACGCGTGAGGTAGGAAGGCTTGGACAAATCCGCAGTTGTCTCCTGCCAAAATGGCGGTTCGATACGCGAGCATTCCAGGATTATTTCGCGCGAATTTTGCGGATTCTCATAGGCATTCATCGTGTGGAAAACAAATCCGCTTTCCACTTCAAACCATACAATGTCTGCATCACCGCCATCGCGCGGCATAATACCCATGCGCGGTGTATGTTCTGGGCTCCAGGCAAAGGGAAAGTCACTACCCGCATTGACCTTATCAAAGCTGAATACAACAGGTAGATCGTAGAAAATAACGTGGTTTTCGGTAATTGCAAAGTCGTGCATCATGACCGATGCGGGCAGTGTTATATCGACACTGCGCTCGATAACACCAACGGTATTAGCCTGATAAAAGGTAGCAAACGGTGGAAAAAAGCTGTAACCGAAGAACAACATTTCCCCGGTAATCGGGTCTATTTTGGGGTGCGCCGTCATGGAACCTTTCAACTGTCCATCAAAATTGTAAACTCCTTCAGTGCTTAGAGTCTCGGCGGATATTTCATAGGGGAAACCAATCTCTCCCATGGTCAACAGTCGGCCCGCATGATAAATGGGGGCGACATTGCTGTAACTTGAATTTGGGTCGAGCGGGTCTAATTCATCGGTGCCCGTGTCACGCAGTAGAGTTTGCACATAGCGGCTGCGATACCACAACGCGTCACCGTCGCGCAGCTGCACACCGTGCAACATGCCGTGTCCTAAAAACCAATGATTGGTGTCGTCTTGATTGGAGGCGATTCGCGCATATACGCCATTTAACGCTTGGGGCAATTCGCCGACGACCGGTAAATTGAATGCCTCTTGTTCAGTTTGCACCGGCGCGTAATTGTTGCTCAGCCACCAGCGCCCCATCGCATCTTGCGGTAACGGAATTTTCTCAAATGGTGCGTTACCATCTCCCCCATCTGAGCAACCGGTTAACATAAAGGGGACATTGGCACCCGCCAGTGCGGCTGCACTTAGGTGCATAAATTCGCGTCTTGATAGCATCGACTTAGTGCTCAGTGGTCTCCCGTCGAAGGGTTAGTTTGATGCTGAGGTAGGCAATCGGTTTTAACCATTATTACTATAGCCCAGCCTGTGATTTTTCACCGCTGCTGGTCAGCAGGTCAACTAGAAGCTGCTTGCCAAGGTGACGCCGCGCGGCTAACTTGCCTTGTGACCTGTTCAATGTTGTTGGTAGCCAAGACATGTCCCGCCGACGCGCTCGCTAGATTTAGCGCCGCGCTGGGTCGACAGCCCCACGACTACGCGCCTTGGTTTTTCGGACCCTGGGTGCAGTCGGACTACGATGAGAGAATCGATGAACTGCGCGCTGATGATGTTCCCACCTCCGTAACTGCAACTTACACACACTACCTACCCTGTGGCAGGCATCGCGGCAGAGAAGAGCAATCAGGGATTAAGAAACAAAAATGGCACAACCAGCACAGCGAATCATGATCGCTACCCATCCGGAAGAGACAAAAAACACTCGAGTGCTCGGTGAGGAGCGTAACCAAGCAGACAACGGGTTGCCTTGTCGATGCAGCGCTTGTTGCCTTTGTCGATACAGATCTTTACAGCTAGCGTGATTAGACAACCGGGCATCGTTACCGCCCGGTTAAACGCTGCGCCGCCGTCCACAGGTCATCAACCATATCCCAACCTGCCGCATTGGTTTCTTCGTAGTGATCATCTGGTTCTCCCAACTCGCGGCCCAAGGCTTGGCCATAACGGCAGATCGCGGCAACGGCGTCCGCATCGTCGCCCAAGTTTGTGAGTGCGGCGGGGTCATCAGTGATCGACTTACAAATAGCTCCACTTACCCAGTCGATATCTTCGATTACACCGCGCGCCGCGAGATCGGCGCAGCTACTGCCTCCCGGTAGAACGAGGTCGAGGCAGCGCAGCCGGTAATCGGAAACGGGAACAAAGTAGCCGAGTTGGTCACCACCCAAACCTACGGTTAATGTGATCGCTTCGTCCAGTAGAGACAATAGATAACCAGGGATCGTATAGTTAGCGCCCACGGCGTGGAGATGCGGCGCGTCATAGTATTTCTCTGGCGGCGCGGTGGCAAAATCTTGCGGCAGACCTTTCACGAGTTCTGGCGGCACTTCACCGGGCATAAACAACATGCCGATATCGCCAAAGTCGACATGGGACAATTGCGTTTGCACGACATCACCACGACGAATTTGACTGCCCAGCAACACGCTGAGGAGTGGGTCATCGACAAGTTCTGCACCATCATCCACACAGTTGTCGTCTGCAAGCACCCCGTCAGTACAGTTGTACAATTTTGGAACTTGCCAGCCGATATCTCCATCGGCGATCAACAACCGAAAACCAATGTTGGTCAGACGCGTGTAAAAGTTTTCTGTGTGTACTTGCAACTGGGTTACCGGTACTTGCTCGGCATTCGACAAAATATGAGTCACGGCGTTTGCTAACTCATGCCCGATAGATTCAGTCTTGGCGAAGTTGCGGCACTGATAAGGACCGCGATCATCACACACTGTGAGCGGCTCGGCACCTGCGGGCACGGTTAAGCCATCACCGACGGGGTGGGCTTCATCTACCACCCAAGTGGGAGCGGCACCGGGGCCAATTTGGCTGCCGAGGGGGCCATTGAAGTACAGCACTTCACCGCCGCGGCTTTGCATCAATCTCTCGCGCAACACGCCGGGGTAGTCTGCGGTCAAATAACGCCCTTCAGCGGTGCAATTGCCCCCAGTCCAGCCTTTGATGGCACAGACAGTATCGAGGTCGGCACTTTGAGCAGGTGGACTCCAACCCAAAGTGGATTCAGGGTGGCTTGTCCACTGCACTAGGGTAGCGATGGGCTCACCAATATCGGCGTGATCCAGGGCAAGCACATTCAGCTCGGTGTTGCGAATAATCGGGTCGCGCGCATCCACCACGCCATAGCCGTGGTCACCTTGCCCGGCTCGCAAAATCGCCGGTTGAATATTGGCTACCGCCTCCTCTACCGCCAGCGCTATCTCATCGGCCATCATGGAAAACCAATCGTCATTAATACTGAAGGCGGTATCCGGGCCGTGGTGATTATGCGTGGCTGAGAACAACACGGGGGCGGTTTGCCACGTTGTCGAAAGTCGCGAACGCACTCGCTCCACCATAGCGGCAATATCGGGCGAAAAATAGGAGTAAGTATCAGCCATGACTAAAACCGCACGTTCCTCACCGTAGACCAGTGCCAACGCGGTGGCGCGGATATCGTCGTGCACCCAGGCGGAGTCGGAGCGCCCATTGCCGACATCTACCCGACCCTGATCCCAGGTGGCGATGAACACGCCCGGATCATGAGGGTCCAGGTCCGTGCGGGCCGGCCAGCCCGGTGCGTCGCGCAGGTAGTCCCTACCACCGGCTACAGTTGGCAGTATGCTGCGACTGGCGGCACCAGCTTGCAGCAACTGCTCGGGGATCAACGAAACGAAATCTTCGTCGGAGCCATCGGAGCAGGCTTGAAGTAGTGAGAAAGATAAGCAGAGCAAAATAGTGGAGAGTGTTTTCATAGTTTCACCGATCAGACAGTTCACTGGCGTGGGTCAATGCTAACTCAACCAACAGGATAATAGTGTAGCGCAATGACTTTGATGTGCAGTCAATATCCTAGACGCCGAATGGGTGGGTCTGCATTAATCTCGAAAATGCAACGATATTCAGCATCCCTACAACGGTAGTGACATCACTGTAGCCCACTGGTACCCAGCTTGATTCACATCAAGGCGATTCCAACTGGCTGTGCAATAATGACTCGGCTCGCCGAACCCGGGCACTCTTTCTGCGCGCCGCGTTCTCCACTTTAAGCCCCACCAAACCGGAATATTGAGTTTGAATTCAGTTCGCCACCTACCCTGCTGGTTACTACTGCTTGCGCTCTTGTGCTCGGCAAGCAGTGGCGTAGCACAGGCGCTGATTGTTGAAGACGCCCAGAGAGTATTCCCCACAGCCCACTACGTGCTACCCCTGGATGGCAAAGTTCCCGGCTTCCTGCTGAAGAACAAAGCGGGCGAGACATTAGGTTATGCGCTGCGCACAGGTGAGGTCACCCCCATCTCCGCGTACTCCGGAAAACCTATCGATACTCTCATTGGGCTCGACGACCAGGGCATTATTCGCGGAATAGACATCCTACACCATGAGGAGCCAATACTAATTATCGGCATTGCAGACACAGATTTGCAACGCTTCATTCGACAATTTATCGGTCACTCCAGCCAAGAGCGCATACGTGTGGGCGCCCACAATAGAGATGGCTATGTCGGTATCGACGGCATCTCCGGCGCAACCATTACCACCATGGTTTTAGCTAGTTCGGTCAACAAATCGATTCACCAGTTTACGAACGCTTACGGTATTCCCAAAACAAATACCGATAGCACAGCATCCGCTGTAGCACATACCCTCAACAGCAATAGCGTTGATAGAAGAAACATCGCCGTCGAGCCACCGGAAATACCGGCATGGCAACTTCTGTGGAAAGAACGACGGCTCGAGCTGATCATCGTGACTGTTGCCCTGCTTGTCCTCATGACGATATTGTTTTTTCAAGATTGGCTGGTTAGACGCACTGGCTTATTCCAAAAAGTTCGTATCGCCTACCTGCTTTTTACGCTATTTTTTATCGGTTTTTACTGTTCAGCACAGCTCTCTGTGGTCAACCTTTTAGCATTTTTCCACAATATGGCAGGTGGCTTTTCCTGGGATACGCTACTTATTGAGCCGGTTGTGTTTTTGCTCTGGGCCTTTGTCGCCATCAGTATTGTGCTCTGGGGGAGAGGTGTGTACTGCGGGTGGCTGTGTCCGTTTGGGGCGGCACAAGACCTAGTCGGAAAAGCAGTGGCCTACTTCGGTTTCGAAGGCTATTCCTTTCCGCAGATGGTGCACGAGCGGCTATGGGCGATTAAATACTTCATTCTAATCGCCCTGGCAGGTCTATCACTCGATTCCATGGTGCACGCTGCCCAGTTGGCTGAGGTCGAGCCTTTCAAAACCACGTTCGTTTTGCGCTTTTCGCGCGAGGCTCCTTTTGTCATCTATGCCTTAGCATTGCTGGCTATCTCCGCTGTAAACACCAAGTTCTACTGCAAATACCTCTGCCCACTGGGAGCGGGCTTGAGCTTTGTTACTAGCTTTAGTATTTTCCAATGGCTTCGGCGCAGGCGAGACTGTGGCAAGCCATGCCAGGCCTGTGCTCACCAATGCCAGATTGCGGCTATTCGCCCCACCGGAGAAATCATTGCCAACGAGTGCCACTACTGTCTGGAGTGCCAGGTTCATTACTGGGACGACACCATGTGTCCACCGCTGGTCAAAAAACGCAAAAAACGCGAGGCCAAAGCGGTGCGACAGGTGGACATCATTGCACACAATAACTGATCGCTTTGCTGGGTTTCGTTGACGCACGTCAACGTAAAAAATAGGTAGCATCCTACACTAGGCCGTGGGTGAATGTTTGAATTTAAGGAGACAATAATGAAGACCATCGCATCACACCGAATCAAGTTGCTGGCCTGCACGCTTGCCGGGTCAGCGCTACTGGCAGGGAGCGCAGTCGCCCAAGACCAGGCCGATCACCCCAATATTACGCCGGGCGAAATGGCCTATCAGGGCGCCCCTACTATCAGTGAAAAGGTCGAGCGGGTGATTTCACCCGGCGCACCCGATATGACGCAAGCCGAATTCGAACACGCAACCAAGTTGTACTTTGAGCGCTGTGCAGGGTGTCACGGTGTACTGCGCAAAGGCGCAACTGGCAAGCCCCTCACCCCCGACATCACCCAAGAGCGCGGCACTGAGTTTTTGAAGGTACTCATTAACTATGGCAGCCCCGGTGGCATGCCCAATTGGGGAACATCTGGCGATTTTTCTGAAGAAGAAATCGATGGCATGGCGCGCTTCTTACAGCACCAGCCGCCGCAACCTCCCGAGTGGGGCATGCCGGAAATGAAAGAGAGCTGGAAGGTAGTCGTACCGGTCGAAGATCGTCCCAAAAAGCCTCAGCACAAATACAATATCGACAATATGTTCTCTGTCACTCTGCGCGATTCAGGAGAAGTGGCTATTATCGATGGAGACAGCAAAGATATTTTATCTGTTATTCAAACGGGTTATGCGGTTCACATTTCGCGTTCATCTCACTCGGGCCGCTATGTGTATACCATCGGTCGCGATGCCAAGGTGGATATGATCGATCTCTACATGAACCCACCCCAAGTCGTAGCAACAATCAAGGTGGGCTTGGAAGCACGCTCTGTGGAAACATCGAAGTACAAAGGCTACGAAGACAAGATCGCAATCGCGGGGTCATATTGGCCACCACAGTATGTACTGATGGATGGCGGCACACTCGAGCCGAAGAAAATTGTCTCCACACGTGGCTATACTGTAGATACACAGGAGTATCACCCCGAGCCAAGAGTGGCAGCTATCGTCGCCTCGCATGAGCACCCCGAGTTCATCGTGAACATTAAGGAGACAGGTAAAATCTTGCTGGTGAACTACAGCGATATCGATGCGCTAAACGTCACTACCTTAGAGGCCGCCCGGTTCTTGCATGATGGTGGCTGGGATTCGACCAAGCGCTATTTCCTCACCGCTGCAAATAAATCCGACAAAGTTGCGGTGGTAGATGCGAAAGATCGTGAGATTGAAGCGTTAGTGGATGCTCCGAAGATTCCACACCCAGGCAGAGGAGCGAATATTAACGACCCACGGTACGGGCCTGTATGGGTCACCTCTTCACTGGGTAACGAAAATATCAGCTTTATCGGCACCGACCCCGCGAAGCACTCGAAACACGCATGGAAAGTTGTGCGCACACTAGATGCACAGGGTGGCGGCTCGCTGTTTGTTAAAACCCACCCGAAGTCCAACAACCTTTGGGTAGACAACCCCCTGCATACAGAAGCCAAGATCAGTCAATCGGTCGCGGTATACGATATCAACAATTTGGACGGTGGTTTTGAAGTACTTCCCATCGCCGAATGGGCCGACGTGGGGGAAGGTCCAGCGCGTGTTGTACAACCTGAGTTCAACGCTGCGGGTGACGAGGTGTGGTTTTCAGTATGGAATGGACAAGACCAGACATCGGCCATCGTCATCGTTGACGACAAAACACGTAAGCTCAAGCATGTCATTAAAGACGAGCGGCTCGTTACACCAACTGGTAAATTCAATATCTATAACACGCGTAAAGATATCTACTAAGATCGCGCGATAACCCGCCCTCGGCGAGCACGGGGGTGGGTTTTTCTTACCTGATACAGCTGGATATTCAATGAATAAGATTCCACATCAGTTTCATCGATACTTCCGTGGCTGCAGCAATTCACTATCCGTATTACGCTGCGACACCCGAGCAGTACAAGTCTTGCTCAGTGGGTTGATTGCGACTGCGGCCTCCCAGGCCGCCGCACTGTCTTTGGAAGAGGTGGTGATCACAGCCTCGCGTGCCGAACAAAGAATCTTAGATAGTAGCGCCACGCTGTCCGTAGTCAGTGAACAGGATCTATTGCGTTCGACCGCTTATTTTCTCGCAGAAACTCTGCGCGATGTGCCAGGTGTGCAGGTCAGCGACGCCGGACAAGCGGGTTTAGCGCGTATTCGAATACGCGGGGAAGAATCCCGCCGAACAACCGTATTAATCAACAGCCAGGAAGTTACGGATCACAGCGAAGTGGGCGCACCGCTTACCTTACACCCGGCAATGCTTGAACGTGTGGAAGTGATGCGCGGCAGTGGCGCAGTGCTATATGGATCGCGCGCGCTCAGCGGTGTTGTCAATTTTATCCCTCGCCGTGGCGGCACTGAACCGATTCAACTCACGCTCTCCGGTTCATACAATGGCGCTACTTCAGGAGAGGACTTATTTGCCAGCGTTTACGGACGCACCAATGATTGGGATTACCGCCTCGCGTACGCGGATGCCGATCATGAGGATAGAAACTCGCCGCAGGGTGACATCGAGAACACAAGCTTTGAGACTGAAAACTATTACGTTTACTTGGGGCGACGTTTCGGAGCCCACAATATTGAACTCACTTGGGAAGACTACCAATCTTCCAGCCATATTTTTGTGGAAGAAGAAGTGCGAAACAATCCTCCACTCACCGATTTCTACCTGGAAACTCCAAGGCGTGATCGTGAAAAATATGCGCTATTTTATTACGGAGATATCGAAGGTGAGTTGTTAAAGTCTGTCGAGTCAAACGTTTACAGACAACTCAGTTACCGACACTTTTATACTCGGACGGAGCTAGAGACTTTCGAGCGTGACATCAATAGCTTCAGCAAATTGACGACAGACGGTGCTCTAGTTCAATTTGAGTTACAACCTATCGCGCACACGCACCATGTGTTGGTTGGATTTCAATACGCTTCCGATTCTGTCGATCAGACACGACGAGTAGATACCTTGTCGCTAGCCCCACCTATTCCAAGTGGCTCAGACAAAATCGATGATGAAGCCGCGATAGATACTTGGGCTTGGTTCGCCCAGGATGAGTGGCAAATCAACGACGCCATCACCCTAACGACCGGCATACGCCAGTACTTCATCGATGGCGAGTTGTCGAAAACAACTCGAACCAGTCTAACGCCCGGACAACTGGACAAGGATGACAAAATTGTGGGCGCACTCGGGCTCGTGTGGGCATACAACGAAGCTGGTCGATTGCGCCTCAATATCGCACAGGGGTATGTCTACCCCTCATTGGCACAGCTCGCCACCGGAGCATTTGCGGGCTCGCGGTTCGTGAACCCGAACTTGGAACTCACCCCAGAAACTTCGATCAACTACGAAATGGGTTGGCGTTATCAAAATGCCACTTGGCTTGCAGATGTCACGGCTTTCTACACACAGTCAGATGACTATATCGACCACCTCCCCTGCACCGCTGAGGACAGTTGCCCCGGGTCACGCGATCGGCTCTACAGTAACATCGGTGAGTCGCAAGCCCACGGTGTGGAATTGTATGTCGCCGGACGTGAGAATAACGCCGGTGTTCACCCGTACATTAATTTCTCCTGGACCAAACGCCGCAACCAATACGCCACATTCTCAACGTGGGATTCCGGTGTCCCAGACATCAGTGGCCGGCTTGGTGTGCGCTGGGAGAGCCAAGTGCGCGGTGGTGCATTCTGGCTAGATAGCTATGTCCGCGGCGAAAGCGCCTCTCAGGTTGAGGAACCGGGGACTGTTCGAAGCGTCGTGGAAGATAAATCCAGCTGGGTGACGTTAAACACTGTGGTCGGGGTGAACTTGGGTGCCGAGGGTCGCTATCAACTGGTATTAGACCTAAAAAACCTCACCGGGGAAACTTACAAACCATCTACTGAAAATTTGTATGGCCCCGATCAGAGCGCAACTTTAAAACTAACCGTAAATTGGTGAGATTGGCGGCGTGGCCGCCAAATCAGCCACCTTATGATAAAGGAGGATCTGACGATGACATTCAAATATCCACTCGTAGTGCTAGCACCTATTATTGGCTATGGTATTGGTACAGCAAACGCCCAAGAAGATTGGACAGAGCAACTCTCTGCCATGGTGAAGCAGGGCGAGGTTAGTCTCGATTTGAGGTACCGCTACGAAAATGTCGATCAAGACAGCGCCCAGTTTAATGGCGATGCGGAGGCGGCACTCTTGCGATCTAGGCTCACCTTTCAATCGGCGGAACTGAACGGTTTTTCATTTCTCTTGGAGGCTGATGATGTTCGCAATATCGGCCCTAATGATTACAACAGCACGGAGAATGGTGAAACTCGCTACCCCGTGATCGCAGATCCAGAGTACACCGAGCTCAACCAGGCATGGTTGCGCTATGTAACCGACGGCGCCGAGGGAACTTTGGGACGACAACGCATACTACACGACAATCAGCGCTTTATTGGTGGCGTTGGTTGGCGTCAGAACGAACAAACCTACGATGGGCTACGCGTTGTTTGGAACCCCATAGAAAATTTCAAAGTTGATGTGAGCTATGTCTACAACGTAAATCGCATTTTTGGGCCAGATGACGGCGCCAACCCAGCTGACCTGGAGGGTGACAATGTTTTCCTACTGGCAAATTACAGTATTGACGAAAATCACCGAGTATCCGGTTTTGGTTATTACCTCGATTTCGACGAAGACCAGCCCTATGCAGCAGGTAAAACGGTCAATAACTCAACGCAGACATTCGGGGTGGAATACACTGGCAACTATAACTGGTTGAATGTCGTGGCCGCCTATGCCACGCAATCAGAAGCGGGCGACTCGGAGCTCGAGTACGACGCTGGCTACTACAGACTAGAGCTTGGCGCTAAGATCGAAGGGCTTAGCGCACGTGTAGGCTATGAAGTGCTGGAGTCAGATGAAGATGATGACACCGGCACCGGTGTTGGTTTCAAAACGCCACTGGCGACCCTGCACAAATTCCAGGGCTGGGCGGACAAGTTTTTAGCAACCCCCGGCGATGGTATTGAAGACGCGTGGGTCAGCATTGGTGGTAAAGCTGGCCCTGTTAAGTTGTTGGCGGTCTACCACGACTTTCAGGCTGAGGACTCTAGCGATGATTTTGGTACTGAACTAGACTTGGTGGCCACCTGGCCGGTTAACAAACAACTTACGGTGCAGGCAAAATACGCGCAGTTTAATACAGACAACAACGCGCGTTACGACGATACTGATAAGCTATGGTTGACCTTACAACTAAAACTCTAATCTACTGAATGCGCTGGTTGAAGCTACCGGCGCTTATTCTCGGCTGCCTTGTACTGTTGGGCATTACCGCTGCAGGTTTGTGGGCTACCTTTAAAGTCCTAACTCACTCGCAGCAAGACAACGAAAAACACCTGCGCGCCAAGCAGGACTACCTGTCTTCCTTGGCGCAACTACCGCGCAAAGACAATCGACCCAATATCCTCTTTATCTTGTTTGACGATCTCGGCTACGGAGATCTCGGGTTCACTGGCAGCCAGGCCATCGAGACCCCCACTCTGGATAACTTGGCAGCCAAAGGTGTTGTTCTCAATAACTTTTATTCCCCTGCACCCTATTGCACTCCGGCGCGTGCGGGCTTTTTAACAGGTCGCTTGCCGCTGCGCGCTGGCATGCCACAAGTGGTTATGCCGAGCCAATCACCCCTCGGCTACCTCTCGCGATTGCTGGATCACAACAAGCGTATACCAGCAGAGGAAATTACGCTGGCGGATGTCTTGGGCGCAGCGGGTTATTCGACAGGCATTGTCGGCAAGTGGCACTTGGGGGATAGAGCCCCGTCATTGCCTAATGACATGGGTTTTCAATCCTACTTCGGTGCTTTATACAGCAATGATATGACGCCCTTCGCGTTGTATCGCAATCGAACCATCGAAATTCCCGCGCCGGCCGACCAAACTCGACTCAACGAATGGTATGGCGCGGAATCCGTCAGGTTTATTGAACAAAATCGCGGTAAGCCTTTCTTTCTCTATCTGGCACATAATTTTCCACATATTCCGCTGTATCGACCGGCCGCAGATAAAGGTCGATCCGCCGGAGGCCGCTATGGTGATGTGATCGAAGGCCTGGACGATATGGTAGAGCGCATTGTTACCGCTCTACGCGAGACAGGCCAGTTCGAAAATACACTGGTACTTGTAACTAGCGATAACGGCCCTTGGTATCAAGGCAACCCGGGCAATGAGCGAGGTCGTAAAGGTGAAACTTTCGAAGGGGGCATGCGAGTGCCGATGATAGCCCACTGGCCCGCTGGGCTATTAGGAGGTCGAAAGATCGATGGCCTGGCCATGGGCACGGACTGGTTTCCCACGATCCTCGAATGGCTAGAGGTGCCCCTTCCCCAAGACAGACTGATTGACGGCAACTCGCTACGCAATATGTTGCAGAATGACGCAAGCTCACCCAACGAGTTCTTGTATTACTTTGCGGGTGAAAATCTAATGGCGGTTCGTGACGCCCGCCACAAATTTCATGCCAAACGCACGGTACCTTATGTAATGGCCGGGCAGCGGTTCTTTTTCGGCGCAGCGCGTGGACCCTGGTTGATCGACCTAGACACCGACCGGCAAGAGTCATACGACGTCATTGAGGCTAAGCCAGAAGTTGGTCAAAGACTGCAGAGAGCGCTTGAACAAAAAGAGCAAGAGATGAAAACTAATCGGCGGGGCTGGTTGTAGCAATTCGCCAACTCCTTAAGGTTTGTTTAAGCCATAAATGCTTTACTCAATAAACACACTCAGAACTCTAAAACTCCCACAAGTACAAACCAACAATACCCGCACTGGCCAACGGCAACACATAGCTGATCACTCTTGCGCCCGTCAACACCTGGCTGAGTAAGTAGGCCGCACAGGTTACCAAGAGAAAATACAGAGCCAAGGAGGTATCGAACACCAACATTGCGATTACTCCAAGCAATTGCGCGGCTGCCAATATGCAATCTGACTGGCTTGCACTTTGCCATGCGCGCACTGCCATGATTCCAAATACAACGCTAATGGCAAGTTTAAGGATCAACCGCACGCCTCACAGGAAAAAACTGAATTCTGGACGATGATCCTGGCGGGACACCCGACAATTTTTACGGGCATTGTAACTAGCGCGGTGGTAGGCCGTGTACCATGGTAATAAACTCAAGCTCAGTACCTGCACGGCGGTGCTCACTGAGCGCCTGGTAATCCGGGTCGTTGTACCATGCCGTGGCCTTATCCTCCGATGGAAAACCGAAAATCACCATGCGACCCGTGCGCGGCGCCATGCCTTCAAAAGTCGTGGTGTCATCGTCATAAGTGTAAAACTGACCTTCGTGCCGTTTCAGTATTGGAAAAAAGCCTTTCTCATACTCGCGATAACGCTCTTTGTCATGCACCTGAAAATTCGCTACTACATACACTGGTACATCTGCCATGTAAAACTTCTCCTTTGGTTAGTTCTTTAAGTTAACTGATAACTTCTGAGTTCAACAAGCTAGCAATTGCTCGACCGATTTCTGTCGATGGGTCTTCCTGTAGATGGTGCACAGCTTTCACTATTAACTTTGTCTAAATGGCCAGCTAAATCTGGCACTAGGACACTCCCATTCGCGAGCTACTCGAGGTCGTCCTCGTCACATGGCCCGGTACAACTGTTGACAGCGACCCCAGTAGCGTAAAACTGGCGCAAATTATTGCCAATTCCGCGCAGTTCCGTTGCTCTACCGTGTGGGTCCGGAAGGGTGTCCGCCCAGTGGGGAATATTGGTAATCGGTGGCTCAGGGTTGCCGAAATCAATCTCTACCATGGCAGAGCCCATATGCGGCCCCGAGACAACCTCTAGGCCCCAAACTTCTCGTATCAGTGGTGCTAAGTTGACTACCCCACCAATGGTGCGCGCCATGATATGCGCCCCGAGATTCGTCACCTGATGGTCCGCTTTGGAAACCTGAATTAACACTTCGTGGGGGGGCGTGCCCGGGAGTAAATTGGTGCGAATGTACTTGGAGTAACCAGTGGGCTCGGCCCTGTCCCACAGGCCTTGAACGAGGGCAAGATTCATCTGCATGTCCAGCGCATTCCAGTTGTAGAGCGAATAAAATTGTTCGGCAAAGGGGTCAAAATTCACGCTGCGATTAAGGAGTAGGTTGTAGGACTGGCCTGGAACCGCCAACAAACCTCGCTCAATATCGGTAGCCAATGCCATCAGGCTTGCTCCCAATATTCCGCCCTGACTACCGCCAAAAAAGAAGCGCTGGGAGCCATCGATTGCGGCACCTCCGCAATCGCTGTTTAAGGTCTCATTCAAGAGTGTTGAGGGTCCGCCATCGGCCGCCACCGACAGTGTGCGCATGGCCATCAGAAAATTGAGAAAGCCCTGGTGCATGCGTTCTGGAACGGCGCGGAACCTGCTCAGATCACCGCCAGTAAATGCGAATAGCACTGTCGGTACGTCATCAGCTGAGAAACCCTTCCAATCCATCCCAAACGCAGCAAAATTTTGTGCGGCTGCGATGGGTTGGAAACCAAGCACCTGCTCTTTGGCGCCTAATTGTCCGTGACCAAAAGCGACAAGTGCCGCCGGATCAGTTTGAGCGCTAACGGGAATCAGAAGCGCGGCGGAGTACTCAAAGGAACCGTTTGGTTGTGGTAAGCCCCCTTCGCCCAGATTTAACATTCCGCCGGTTTGGCCTTGTGTTAGGTACAGCGGCATATCAAAGGTCACCTCCAGCCGACAAGCTATACCATCGATAATGCTCTCATTCCTAACTTCAATGCGGTAAGGAACGCCTTCTGGGGAGCGTTCGAATGCGTCATCGCGGATATGCACCATGGCACCGGTGGTGTTATCTCTACTGGCAGTCGTATAATCCCAGGCGATCTGTAACTCTTCGCGCGAAATTCCTGCTGCTTCGAGCTCGGCAAAAATTGTTTCGAAATGCTCTCGACGCGATTCGATGATGGGGTCATCCGAACGCGTGTTATCGCGCAATGCCTGAAACCCTGGCGATGGCAGTAGCACCTGGCCATTATTATCAACGACTTCGCGAATAGCGACGATATAGCGAGTGGCATCTTCCGGTCGAATGGCGGGCCGCAACATAAACGCCTGCTCTTGTCGCAGCTCGTCCAAATCGCGATCCAATGAAAAATCGGGGTCATCTTCCCCCGCCTCGATGCGCAGCTTTGCCTGCACCACATACTCATCGATGTCTACCCAGTGTGCCAGTCGCTCGCCTGTGTGGGTGTTGAGCAAGATAGTGCGCGAGTCCGGAAGGAGTGACCGCTCAATCGTATCGGGCGTGGCCAACCCCGCGGCAGTCGCCCCGGGCAGATGCGTCATAGCAGCAATGCCGGGTGAAAACCCATCCATTTCATTAAACGCCTTGGGGTCGGATTGATCGCCGTCGTTGTTCGCAGGCATGATCACTTGTGGCAGGGCGAGCCGCTTGCCGGTGACCGTCTCGGTATCAGGTTGCGTCCAATAATCGTTCGGGTAGGGGAATCCGCAATAGGTCGGAGCCAAAGGGTCACAATCCAGGGGAGGCGGAGGTTCTGTCGGGCCGTTGCTAACAAACAATGGGGAGTCACGACCATCTGAACAGGCACCCAGGACAAGTATGCTGATCGCTAGCGCAGTAAGGTTTGGCAATGATTTCATGGCGAGTTCCCGAAAAATATACTGCGATTGAAAACGCAGACCGCGCTGCACCAGCCCAGGTTATGATGACTGCAACACCTAGCCGATTATCGATTTTTTTTGCGGCACCAATTTATGTTAGCAGCTCATAGGCTTTTGCGCCCCTTTGTAGTATAAAAAATACTCTCTATTCTCCTGGCTACATCATCGGTAAACTCCGAACACGAATTGTTGCATGACACGTTACGCTAGTCACATCGACGCTCGAATTTCTCGCGCCCCATTGAGCTACCTATCAAGATGATCAGCAATGGCGAGAGACTAGCTCCTGTTCTTCGATTCCTCAGCTATTCACTGAGCGCTGCAATAGGTTGCTCGTATAGCTCTGTCGCCAGTACTGAGAGTGATTCCGGCTCGACGCTGGCCGCAGCCGCGACCTGGGCCTATAGCGGCGGTAATAAAGAGGGTACACGTTACTCCTCACTCGCGGAGATTAACGTCGGCAACGTGAATAAAATGCAGCTGGCATGGACTGTCCGTTCGGGCGAAAACACTTTGCTTCCGCTGGAACATTATCGGCGCGCCAACATGCAGTCCACGCCTATATTGCTACCCGAAAGCGCCGGGGGCCACCTCGTCATTTGTTCTAGCCACAACTATATGCTGGCGCTGGACCCCGTCACTGCAGAAGAGCGCTGGCGCTTCGACCCCAAGGTCCCACTGGTAAAACGCACCATTGGATACAAATGCCGGGGCAATGCGTTTTATTGGCAAAACATCAGAGCCGCAGAGGACGCACCCTGCCGCCACCGCTTATATCTAGGCACATTGGATCGCAGAATTTTTTCCCTGGACGCCCGCACAGGCCAGCGCTGCGAGAATTTTGCCAATGCTGGAGAGTTGGACATACAAGCGGCTGACGACTGGACAGCAGCCGACAAACAGGGTCAGACATTCTCGCAAGTATTCAATACCTCACAGCCCGTGGTAGCGGGTGATTCCCTGATTATCGGCTCGTCCATCGCAGATCTCGCCTACAAAAACCCACCACTGGGCACGATCAACGCCTACGATGCGCGCACGGGTCAAGCAAAGTGGGTATTTCCGATAGTGCCGACGGCATATGCCTCCCCCGCTAGCAACACCTGGTCGCTGGACCCCACGACACACTCTGGGGCTGCAAATGCCTGGGCCCCGCTTTCAGTTGATGAACCGAACAATCTAGTCTTTGTTCCAACCAGTTCGCCCTCACCAGACTTTTACGGGGGCGACCGTCTGGGAGACAACCTGTACGGCAATTCACTACTCGCGCTGGACACCAACACCGGTGAACTCGTGTGGCACTTTCAATTCGTTCATCACGATTTATGGGACTACGATACACCCGCGCAACCCATTTTGTTCGAATGGAGAAACGGAGCCACAACGGTTCCCGCAGTGCTACAGGTCACCAAACAGGGCATGGTATTCGCGTTTAATCGACTGACAGGTGAGCCGCTCATTCCGATAGAAGAGCGTCGTGTTCCTGAGCGCTCCGATATGCCCGGAGAACAAGTATCGCCGACGCAACCCTTTTCGACGATGCCGCCACTCATCAGGCATCGCGTGACCGCAGATGACGTCTGGGGGCTCACACCAATTGACAAGTGGTCGTGCTCTAAAAAGCTCAAGGAAATCGACAACAGAGGCATTTACACACCGCCGGGTTACAACCGCCCATCCATGCATTTTCCCTCGGAGGCCGGTGGAGCCAATTGGGGTGGAGCGACACTGACGCCCGACAACCTCCTGGTGGTGAATATGATGGATCTCGCGCAAACCTTGCAACTGCGCAAAACTGCCGAGCTGGAAAACGGGCCCAGTGACAAAAATAGCCCTGAGGATTATGCCGGTGGTGGCTATGTTCCCATTCGAGGTTCAGAGTTTGCCTTTGAGAAACGCCCGTGGTTTTCCATGTTGGGGCTACCCTGTGTCTCACCGCCTTGGAATAAAGTGGTGGCGGTTAACTTAACGACAGGTGAGAAACGCTGGGAGGTACCGCTTGGATCTATACATGATTTGGCACCCTTGCCTATTCCCTTTGCCATCAACGGTTTCGGCGCCCCGGGGATCGGCAGTGGCGTGGTCACGGCCGGCAACTTGTTTGTTATCGGCGCGACCTCGGATCGAATGTTGCGTGCCTTTAGCACCATAGACGGCACAGAGCTCTGGTCGCACCGGTTACCTGCAGACGCTATGTCCGGTGTCGCGACCTATCGGGCCAATGGCAAGCAGTTTTTTGTCACCACAGCAGGGGGCCATGAATTTTTGGGCAGAGAGAGTGGCGACTACATTATCGCCTTTGCACTACCTGACTGATGGCATAGGATAGATGCTAGGAGTCGGTCTTTGCCTGTCACCAAGAGGACTACATCTATGCCTACAATGAAGCGACGTGTTGGGCGGCCACACCAGTACACAGTGAGCGTGCGAGCTCGTTTCGCACCCATGAGCCTCACTCGTAGTTCCGCCTGCGCTTTCCTTTGCGCACTCGCTTTCACGCTAAACAGTGCACTAAGTTTTGCCGCCAGCTATTCCGGGCAAGTTATGACTCGGGCAGGCGAGGCCTTGGAGGGTGCGATTGTCACTGCCATCGATAAAGAACACCAACGAAGATACAGCGTCTACACCGATGCCACCGGCAACTATCAAATGACATTCGAAGCCAGTGGTGACATCGAGCTGCGCGCGCGATACTTCACCTTTGTGGATCAGTTTAAAGCGGTGCCGGATAGCGGTGCCGATGCCGTCATCGATTTCTCACTCGTGCCAGCCAGCAATGATCAAATTCGCATGCAGCTGCCCGCCCACGTATGGATCGAGCGCATCGCTAAAATTTCTCCCGAAATTGACAGAGAATTTCGTATCGAATGCATGATGTGTCATCAGCAGGGCAATAATTTGGCGCGTTGGCCGACCACTCGCGAACAGTGGTATGAAGTGTTTGACCGAATGGCGCACAAAAATGCCATGGTGTCCGACGATACGCGAGAAAAGACCATAGATGCGCTGTTGGCGGCCTACCGCATTGACAACGATGACGACGTGCCGCGGATACCGCCCATGCCGAAAGGCAATGCAACCAAAGTCAGTATTACCGAATGGGCCATGGCACCGGGGACGTTCATGCACGATATCGCGATGGGTCCAGATGGCCTGGTATATGGTGCGAGTGGCTCTGATAATGAAATTTGGCGGCTCAACCCAAAAACGCACCAGCGAGAAAAGCTAAGTCACGTAAAACCCGAGGGGAATCGGATGGTTGGCGATAACCTGGGTTTGCACACCGTACTTCCTGGCGCCGACGGCAGCAGCATGTGGTTCACTTATGCGCAGGGCAATATCGTGTCGCGCTACGACATTCCCACCGATACCGTGAAAGTATGGAACATGTCCTATCTCGATGGAATTTATCCGCACACACTGCGCTTCGATGCCGACGGCCAAGTGTGGTTGACCGTAACACTCACCAATCAACTGGCGACAGTTGACCCAGACACGGATGAGCTAAAGATTATTGATCTGCCCACCCGCTCTTTAATGCAATCCATTTACGCCTGGCCCCCAATTGCGGGCCTGGTGGCTCAAATTCAACGCACCACCTCGTTTTCCCTGGTTTTTCAGCGGGAACTGCGGCCCATCGCCTACGGTATTGAGGTGACGCCGGACAATAAACTCTGGTTTAGCCAATACAATAACCGGCGCATCGGTTACTACGAAAAAGCTACGGAAAACATCACGATGATCGATACACCCTTCGCCGGCCCGCGACGATTTCGTTCCGACTCCAAGGGCAATCTCTGGATTCCCGCCTTTACCGATGGGCGTATCTATAAATATGAGCCAGACATTGAAAAATTCACTGGGTACGACCTCCCTACCGGCGCCAGCGATAGCGTCTATGCCGTCGCCGTCGATCCCAGTGACGACACCGTCTGGGGTTGCGGTTCTAACTCTGACACCATGTTGCACTTTGACCCGGTAAGCGAGACTTTCACCACCTATCGTTTTCCTTCGCTTGCGACCTTTTGTCGCGAAATCTCTTTCGACAAAGAAGGCAACGTCTGGACTAGTTACGCGAACTCTCCACCCAATAGCATCGAAGGGGGTGTCACAACCATCGTAAAGCTGACCAAGGAAACAACCGAGTGAATTTTCTGGCACCACTAGCGCTGACGATAACGACTATGGCGCCACGATGAGGCAGGATAGGCATGAAGTTCTGACCCGCATTTCAGTGTTTGCTCTTCTAACCAATGTTTTTAGTGAGAGGCGCGCAGATCGAGAATTGGCAGACGACTATTTACAGCGAGGCTTCAACAGCGAGCACATGGATGCAGAGATCGTTTCCGAATGATCCTTATTAGGTATTTTTTCTGAAGCGATTTGTCGTGCAAACCTCAATCAGTGCACCGTATAGTGATTCCCATTTTCTCTTTGCTGATAAATTTCGGCGAGAAAAAACCGCAAAGACGCAACCTCTTCAACTTGGTGGCGCTGCCACTCGTGTATCATGTCTTCGTGAAACACATAGGTTCGCAAATACCAATTTAATAACCGCCCGACAAATGGCGTATCGGAGCCGATGACGCTGTCGACTCGATAGCGCGTACCACCGTTTTCGGCAGCAAATGTGTGGCGCACTTCACCAAGGGGAATCCCAGCCACTTCTGGTATGGCAAACATTCCTGCATTGGAAAACTCTGCGATGCGCGCCACTCCAGTACTGTCGTAGGGACCAAACCATTCTAGCCGCTCGATGAGCGCACCCTCTCCCATGCCCGGGACTTCGTTAGCCGCCACCTCCAACACGCGCAAAGTGCCATGCTCTGTAGGATGGAAGATATGGTAGAGGGGGTAGGTGTTGTCGCCGACACTCACAGTGGCAACGGGAAGTTGCTGGTAGAACCAGGAGATCATCGCCGGAGAAATGCCCTGTAGAAAAAAGTGCTCTACCCTGGCCTCAATCTTCCCCTCCCGGGTGACGCGCCATTGTGTTTTTGCCTGCCGGTAATCAGGGAGCGTCCAGGGCAGCGTACGCGGGACATCTCTGACCAGTGGCGCACGGGAATATAGCAGTGACAGGCCAACGAAGCCGATGAGAACTGTGCACGCGACAATGAGGACTATGGCTCTACGCACGAATCACGAATCCTCGCATCCATAGAGTCGAAATCAATCAATAGCCAATGCCTCATGGGCGACTGGCTGCGAGTAATAGGATGACCTCTTCGAGAACCTCTTCGCGTTTGTGCGCAGCAGCGTCTTTGGCAAATACACAAAACTTCTTTAGATATCTCAGCCGAAGCATCAGCTTTGAATACGCCTGCGATAGAGCACAACCCCAATGTAGGCAACCATGCCCAATGCACAAATGCTTAGCGACGTAATCTGCAACTGAGCAACGTAGGGCTCGCGCAGGGATTCCAACAGACCTTTGGCGCCATCATGCAGGATGAGGTAGAGCAGTGCTATCTGTCCATCAAAACTGCGCCGGGAATCAAACCACATTAGAAACAAACCGACACCCAGGGAGGCAAACATAAAGAGAAAGTGTAGCGGTAGAACTGGGTGACTCGGATGACCGCCGTGGGGCAATAAACCACTGGTGAGTTGCACGTACCATGCTTGACTGCCTTGACTGTAGCTGAGGCAATAAAACTCGGAGCACTGCCCTCCTGTACAACAACCATTCATAAAACAACTTAAACGGACCAAGGCGAAGGCAAAACATACAGTAATGGCTAGGACATCTAAAAACCTCGCCAAAGGCAATTGTGGCAATATCAATATCTTCAGTAAGGGCCCACCAATCGCCATGGCCAATAGTGCACCTGGGTAACGCCACCCGCCGCGCAGCTCATGCGCGATCGGCTCGTATACTTCCCAGCCCCGCACGAACAAGGAGAAAAGCTTTGCACCTAAGAGTGCGACTAACCCAAGAGCGAGCAGAAGCGCAACTGCTCGCCCCGTGCGAATACCATCAAAGCGCAAGTAGCGCACAAAAAAGAAAATACCGAAGAAAGCAATCGGCCCTAACAACAACCGAAGAGAATCGATACCGAATAAACCAGCGGGAAACATTAAAAAATCGCCCTCGCGTGTAATATTTTGTTAAGCGGGTAATACATCGCTATCAATCAGTCTGCGACGCCACTTCATGTTGTGCAGAGCATTCTACACAATTTGCCCAATCTACGCGCTGGAGACAAAAAATACGGGGCTAACATTTATCGAGCCAGGAATATGCGCGCACCAACACAAGCCCACACAAAAAAAGAGCGAATCGCCAGATTCGCTCTTTTCTAAGAAACCCTTCAGAGGTTTGGTACTTCGTTATAGCCCGCACTACAACACGCGCTATACCTCTTACCTCGTGCAGATTGCTTAACAGCCGGGGGGCATACCTTCGCAGGCATTACCCTGGCCATCGTTATCATCATCAGCCTGATCCACGTTGGAAATTAACGTACAGTTATCCACTGTATTGGGAATGGTGTCACCATCGAAGTCTGCCAGGGTCACTTCACAGGCATCACCGATACCATCATTGTCGGAGTCGGCTTGTGAATTGTTGGCGACAGAGGGGCAGTTATCCAATCCATCAAGGAAGTTATCCTCATCTTGGTTAATACCCATGCGCTCACCCGATCCGGGAGGTGCGCACGTGTAAGTGAGCGGCCCTTCTGTGTTCGCCAAGTTGCGGATCACGGCATCGGAGAAGAATTCATTCATGTCCGTCCTGAACTGGCCGCTGGCGACTCGAACTGCGCCGCGCTCCACTCCTGCCACAGTACCCTTAACAACCACATCACACTCGGTGACTGTGCCACCTAACATGAGTGATTCAAAGGCAGTACCGGCACGCTGGATCATAAGATCAATGCGCGGGTTAACAACAGCAGAGTTGGAGGCAGTAAGTGTCACCTGTTGACCGACGATGGGTGCGAGATCCGTGGGGAACTCCATGTTGAACTGTTCCAAATCTAAACGCTGAGCTGTGCTCAAGCTGAACACTCCAGCGGACAGAAAGTTACGAATCGTATCGATGGATCCGTCGTGAAGAATACCAAAGCCTCGAATCTGGTCACCGGTATGTGAACCTGTTGTCGAGGACCCAAACATACCAACCTTGTGGTACTCGTTTCTTGTGTGGGCAACTTTAAAGTTCTGCGTCTCACCTTCAAAGCTCTGCTCACCACCCGTACCAAAAAATCCGTCTCCTGGGTCGAGCGTGTGACAACCGTTACAGTTAGCTACTGAATCGCTAATGGGTCCAAAATATACCGATTCACCCGCTGCAGCCGAGGCTGAAAGTGAGTTATCGAGCGCGCGTACCGGATTGGGGGGCAACATAATCTCCAACGCAAAGTCAGAAAATTGCTGCATTTCAGCGGTTGTGATAGTGCCTTCCTTACCCACCAACCCTTCAAACGCAACGATAAAATTACGGAAAGAGAAATCCTCGTTACAAGGCGCTCCGGTGGGTTCGTTACAATCGTCCTCCCCGAAGAAACCGTCTAGGCGATCACCGCGCCAATGAAGCGCGCCGTGTGTGGCCATGCCGCGAAGTGTCTGCGTTGTCATGGGACCTTTCATGGGGTGGAATGTGTTTGCGGGTGGCAAGGCTGTCGCTGAAGGCTGGTTGTTATTGGTCACATGGTCATCGGGGTTACCCAAGTTCCAGGCCAATTGATCCATATCGCCAAAAATATGACAGCTCGAACAGGAGGCTTCGCCGTTGCCTGAAGTCGCTACCGCGTCGTACAAGAAGGGGCGACCATCCTGGACGATCTGTGGCTCCGGATTGTGTAGCGGATGAGTTTCGATCGTAAGCTTAGTGGTCGTGTCTATCACTTCAACCTGATTGCTAAATCGAGTCAGGACGTATAACCGGCTTTCTGACTCCTTTAGGACCAAACCACTGGGGCCACCACCAGTCGAGATGTAATTGGCACTTTCCACGGTGGGGTCAAACGTCGTTTCAAAATTCGCACTCTCAATATCTGCTGTATCAAATACCCCGATCTTGGCGGAACCAAAGGCCGCAACATACAACTTGGAGCCATCCGCAGACGTGATCGGTTGCACCGGGGTCGCCAAACTGTGTGGTATCTGTGCATTGATAGCCGCGTGATTGGCGCCAGCGTCCGTGTGCAACTGATTGTAATCGATGTGCAAGTTCAGGTGCTGAGTATCTACGCTCGGACCTGTAGGGTCTAACACACTGATGCGCGACTCAGACAAGTGGCCCTGCACCGTGGAATTACCGTGATTACCCGGGCCTTCGAAGTTGATATGGTTGGGCAATTCGGTGTTGGTGACGTAGACCTTACCCGTACTCGGGTTGACCACCATGTTGAAGAGAATCGTACCGACATGGTCGAACTCAACGACAGAACTCGAGGCAAGTGTGTCGGCGTTAATAGAGAACACATCGTGGTCCGGTAGGTTGAAATTGACTTCACTGTTCCAGTTAGTCCCTTTTTGATCGACCCAATTGGTGCCATCAAACTTTACGATGACGCCGACCTCTGGAGCCGCGTCACCTTCAAAGTTGTCATCTGGGCCAAATGCGCCATTGGCATTAAAGCCATTTGGGACTTCGGTTTCATTAATAACCGTTGTCTGGTTACCGGACTGATGTGCAGCCACATAGACCGTGCTGCCATCGGGAGTAGCAGCCAGCGCCCGGGGGGTATCGGCAAAGAACGTTAAAATTTCGTCGGGGGTGCCGCCGATCGTGGCGCCGAGACTAGTGGCATCGAACACCCAAACGTCGGCCCGACCAATGCCTTCGGTAGTGAGCTGTGGGTCGCCAGAGCCGGGAACGCCTGAGATAGAACTGTGCTCACGATGTTGGCCACGGTGCGCCGTGCTAATGAAAGCGCGGTTAAAACCTGAACCCGCGAACACGATGTCTCGCGGCTCATCACCGACGAGCAAGGTGCGCGTAACTTGCGCGGGTGAAGCGCTCAAATCAATTATGCTAACGCTATCCGAGAGGTGGTTAACCACCCAAACTTCCGTATTATTGCGTGCCGCGACCGACACAGGTTCCATACCGACTGGTATAGAGTCTGTGTGCTCCAACGACCCTTCACTAATCGAAAATACTTCCAGACGATTGTCCGGCGTATTTACCGCCAGCAATGTGGACCCATCGGGTGTCATTGCCAGGGGCCGTACCTGACCACTTTCAAAGGTAATGAATGAGCGTTGGGCGGACGCCGGAAGGGCGACCAATACCATCGACAGAGCCAGGGCAGCGCAAGTTAACATGCGACCGACCAAGCCACCATTTCGGTAGGTGTTACCACTGATGCTTAACATGGAGTTTATCCTCTTCTAGTCATACAAATCTGTTCTGTTCAGCCTAAATGCTGGAGGCATTCCCGATCTACTAACGACCACGGCAACAGACCGCCCCACTCCTGACCACGACAGCGTGTGGATGGCAGAATATAGTTAGTGCGAGCTTTTAACGCCTCGACCCACATCATAGTACAAATATTTTGCGGTTTCAGCCGCCAAGCTAACTCCCATGCCACCAATTGGCAATAACAGCGACAGTTGATCCACTGTTTTACTTATATGGCGCTATAGGTAGCCACAGGCATTGGCGCAATGCGACTCGCGCATCTTTGTCCCAAAAAAGCCGCAATATCTGTACCACCTTCCTTAAAGCCCCCAGATTCTCTAGCGGTATACCATCGTACTGCCACCTCAGACGAGCGAGTTGTAAAGAAAACTGACATGCGATTTGAGGCGACGCCGGGCCGTTACCGCACCATCCTTTTTTCGCTCGCGACACTAATTCAGAAACCTGTGAAAGCGCCCACAGTAATCGGAAAACTGGGCGGCTTCGCTAGTGGCGCTGAGGCCATAAGTCTCCGGTGTGTATCGGTGAATACCGTAGAGGTGTCGAGGACGGCGCTCTAGATAGGCTTGCATTTCGCGTTTTGCGCCTGTGCTCAGTTGCCAGCCAAAATGACTGTAAATATCGGCGACGGCTGCCAGCGGCTGTGCACAAATTTGCTCGAAGCTCACGTCGAAAAAGTGGCTGTCGTCCAACTGTGCCCGCTGCGCCAACCCGTTACGAACAACATCTGCGTAGTGGGTAAATTCTCTCGGTCCGATCTGCAATGGGTCTATCTGATCGCTAAAACTACTTCGAAGCTTACAGGCTAAGCTGGAGAACGAACTGAGTGCATGCAGTGGCCGCCGATGGGTCCACACAACTGCCGCGTCTGGATACTGGCCGAACAACTCCTCCAGATTTGCTAGATGAGCCGGTGTTTTCAGCAACCAACGCTCGCGCGGCATGTCGACCTGTAGATGTTGTAGAAACTGCGCATGCCAGCGATAGGCCTGTGTCATGTTCTGCTGCAACAACCAGGCACGATACTGCGGAATGTTGTACATATAGCCGAATTGCTCGCTGAAGAAACTCGAGGCCAAGATATACACGCACTCTTGGGGCAGCTGAGCACCCAGCGCATGAATCGTCTTAAAACCCGGCGCCAAACGTTCAGACCACCGCAACAGGCGATCGCTCGCTTTTATTCTCGGGTCAACCCCATAACTGTCCGCCTGCGGTGGCGGGCAGGGTTGGCTCACTTCCCAACTGGCGGGAGAGCGCATGGCTGGGTCCTGTGCGATCAACTCAAACAACACAGTCGTACCCGTGCGTGGCAAACCGAGGATTATCAGCGGCCGCTGGACGCGTTGCTGTGCAATTTCTGGGCGCTGGCGCCGCGCCTCCACCAGGCGTAGCCGCACGCAGAGATAATCGAGTAAATTCCAGTAGGCGATAAAGCGCCCCACCGGTGTGAGTTGCGCTTCCTGCCCCAGCGCCCGCGTCAGCCGTTCCAAGCCCACGCGAAACGAGGGATCGCCAAAATTACTCAGTGCTGTTTTGCGTTCCGCATGGCGCACTAAAAGCTGCGCGTCCAGCTTCGGTGGCACAATGCCCAGCCCGGCCAAAAACTCGCCAGCGGCATTGACTAGCTGAATATACGACGGTTGATTGCTAGACAGAGCGTCATGTCCCGATGGTTAGTGGATGTTGCACTGCGACTCTGGAGTAAGACCTCGGCTCTGAGAACCGTGTATCTAATGTTAATTTCCTTGCTGTGCAGAATAGAGGAAGTCACTATTCGATACTACCAACTCGCACGAGTACCTGCTTCGATGGATGAGACCGCTGGCGGAGCAATGTTGCACTTCGTACCGCGTCTGATCCATTCGGATGCGGATTAGGCCTTTTCCTTCATACTGCAAAAACCAAGCGCCAAGGAAACCCCATTGAAGAATTCTTTACGTTAGTAGATGCTAAAGATTAGCCAGGTTTCGCCGCAGTTGCTAGAGCCTGCTCGGATACGCCAGCCAGCAGCGGAAGCTGGAATGCGCCGCCAGCCATCTGAGATTTGCTACAGTAGCGGAATCGTATTGCACTGGACGAGCTTACTTTTTTGACTCACTTTTTTTCCCGCAAATGTATCAGCACCAGACGCGCACTCCCACTCGGCTCGCAATCGGTAGACTCCTCATAAGGCCATGGGGTTTACTTGTGTGCAGCCTGTTTTGTGCTTCGTTAACGAGCTGGCTCATCGGAATCACTGAATCGCTGGTCATTTCCAACGTGCATGAACGCACTCCAAAACTACAACGTCGGCCACCGTTACTGCATGCCAATTGCCGCGGGTTATCCCGTGTCTAGCTTGCTGACCCTTACAGGGGAAGGACCCCGGCGGGCGCAGATTTCGAATTCATGTGTTCGTGTTAAACTCTACGACAATGTAGGTTCAAGTTGAGGCAAACCCTATGGGCGACGACACGTCACAACCAGGTACGGCGGAATTCCACGCGACCTCGCAGACGGGCGCACCATCGGACACGCTGGAGGCTGTCCCAAAAAACCCCTTGCGCCTGCGCGAAGCTTGGCGCGCCTTGAAAGTACTGCTCAGCGACCCGGACCGAACAGACCAGGTCTTTGTAATTATCAACGCACTTTCGGGCAACAGCGGCGAAAAACAATTTTTGCGTTTTCGCAAGACGACCACGGGGCAACGCGTCTTAGCGGAAGAAGAAAATATTCTGGAATCGCTCGTCGATCACCAACACCTGAATGCACTCCCGCAGGGCAGCCTTGGTGAAACCTACGCGCAATTCATGCAGGCAGAAAAAATCAGCGCCGACGGCTTGGTCACAGCCAGTATCGAAGGCGGCGGTACCCCACACCCGGACCCGAATCGGGCGCGCTTTCGACAACGTCTGCGCGACACCCACGATCTATGGCACGTGGCCACTGGTTACAATCGAGATTTGGTTGGCGAGGCGGCACTGCTTGCTTTTACCTTTGCCCAGACACGCAACCCGGGGATCGGAGTCATCATCGCTATGGGCTACTACCGCTTGGGACAAGTGCCAGGCGCACGCAAAATGATACGCAACGCCTATCGCCGTGGTCGCAAAGCGAGCTGGTTACCGGCAGCAGACTGGAAAGCATTGCTGCCAGTACCCGTGTCCGAGATACGCACAGAATTGAACTTGGGTGAACCAGAAACCTACAGTGAACTGCGTAGCGAAGCTGGCGCAATGGCACTGAAGTCTTAGCTGCCACTGCAGGCCAGACACTCTATGCGTGGCCTTGGGCTACTGGTGCATAACGGCGTTCACAGGCAGGCAGATTGCGCGCCGATCCATTCATCGACAACATCTACCGCGTCAGCATGCACTACATCGCTTGCCAGCGGTGGCATGCGCTCACTCCCGAGACCTTGCATGCGCAACGCCAAGATGGAGCGACTGGGGTTTCCCGGTGCCAACAGTTGCGCACCGGCAACCCCGAGATCACCGTACACCGGCGCCACATCGCAAACCCCCATCGCAGAGAGGGCTACGGTCTTGCGAAAGTCTAAACCGGCTACCACCCCACCGGGTCGATGGCAGCCCGAACAGTTACTGTGCAGGTAACTGCGCGCCCGCTCTTGCACGGAGGACGCCGTACTGTTGAGCGCCACCAGTTGCGGCTGCCGCTGTGTGGCAGACACCGCATTGTCCAGGTATGTTAACTCATCCAGGGTATCCAAAAAATTTTTCGCTTCGCCGCCTCTATAGCTAAAGTCGACGTCTAACTGGCTCGCCTCCAAGCCCAGCGTAAAATTTGCGGCGGCAGTGTGACATCTCAAGCACTGTGTTTGACTGGGAAAGATATGCGTATAGCTGTCATCAATGGGCACTCTTTGTGCAATGGCTTCGGCATTGGGCTGAAGTAGCTGCGCATCGGATTTGTCGTCCTTCCAAGCGTAGCTGTAACCCGCCCAACCACTTGCGTGTTTCATCAGAAGACGTGTCTCGACTATTTCTTGTGCATGAAAGAAGTGCTTAATCACAATACTATTTTGCGGAAAAATAAATTCGCCAGTAGCATCGACCGCGATGGTGGTACCATCGGGTATCGCGAAGGCGCGACTTTTCTGCGCGCCATCGGACCAGAGTTCACTAATGACGGGGTAAGGCACAACTCCCGGCGCAGGTTCTTGAGTGACAATATCCGAAAAACACCCGGTCTCGGAGAGTCGCTTAGGTATCGCATCTTGCTCGGCATTGGGGTCAGCTGATACGAGTTTGTGGATACCCTGCCCTGCAGCACCGTTCAAAGACAGAACGTATAGCTCCCCTGCACTGTCGCGCGCGAAAGCGCTGATGAGAAAAGAGGTAGGCAATAAGTCGCGTTGTTCATAACCGCTACCTGTGCTCGCAAGCCCGTAGATATCACCGTTACAGAAATCACCGAAGATGTAGGTACCTTGCAACGAATTGATGGCTTGCCCACGGTACACAAATCCGCCGGTAACAGAGCAGCCACCGGTTGCATCGTGGCGGTAGTCATAGACCGGCGGTTCCAAGCCAGTCGTATCGCACTCGTCCTCACCGAAACAACTATTGCCTTCGGTGATTGGCCAACCGTAGTTGCCTCCCGCCTGAATAACGTCAATTTCTTCAATAGTATTTTGCCCGACATCGCCCAACCACAAATCGCCAGTTACCTCGTCGAAGCTCCAACGCCACGGGTTGCGCAGGCCGTAGGCATAGATTTCTGGACGTACATCGGCGACATCCACAAATGGATTATCTGGTGGAATGCGATAGGTAGGCCCTCCCTCGGGAACATTCACATCGATGCGCAACATTGTGCCCAATAAGCTCTGGGTGTTCTGGCCATGGCCAAAAATATCATTGGCGGCTCCGCCATCACCGAGGCTCAGGTAGAGGTAACCATCGGCACCAAAAGCTACTCGGCCACCGTTGTGATTAGTAGCCGGTTGCTCAAAACTCAAAATTTCTAGCTCCGAACTCACGTCCAAGTTAGATCCAGCAGCGTTCAGTGTGAATCTCGATAGCCGCGACTGCTCGCGCGCCGGCATATAATAGACATACACCCAACCGTTGGTCGCGTAGTTGGGATGAAAAGCGAGGCTCAACAAACCGCTCTCGTTAGCCGTGGAAAACGTCTGTGCACTCAGATCCAAAAAGACGCCTAGCACGGCCACATCTGCTCGATTATCAAATTGATAAATTTGTCCGTTCTGACTGGCGGCGTACCACTGACTGGCGTCACCCGGCGCCTGCAGAAGCTGCACTAACCGTGCAATGGCCGGCAGCTGAGGAAAAGCGCGTTCGGCGACCAGGCCTCCCGGCGCTGTACTGGGAGAATCTGGCGCAATACAGGACGTGTTACTCTCTCGAGCTAGCGCGCTTGGGCCAGGTTCGCCAGAAGGCACTAATGTCGTGCCACCGCCACCCCCGCCACAGGCATGCAGCAGCGCACAGGTAAACAGGCAGAGCGCTGCAGCGGGGCGCGAAGGAGTGCGCTTGCGTTTTCCTGTGAAAAAAACATTCCGGAGAATTACCATGAGTGGCCTCTCTAACTATGCTGTGCCCGAAAGTATCTGCTAATGTAATAGATAATAATTGTAATAACATCTATCGAGGCCCAGCCATGGCAATCGCATCGAATATCACACGGGTAAGACAACAGATAGCACCCTTGTTCTGGTGCGTGTTTTGCCTGGTGGCATTGGCGGGCTGTAGCGACGGCAATGACAATGAAAGTAACAACCATAATATCGGGCCGACGCTGCTCAGTTGTGCGGACGACAATAGTTGCGCATCGAACCCACCACTCACACTTTCCACCACGAGACCAGCGCAAGTGCAGATTCCGGTGGACTACTCCACCGCTACACGCTACCCCCTGGTAGTCGTTCTGCACGGGTTTGGTGCCAATGGTCTTGTGCAGGCGGTATATCTTGGCTTAACCGATCGCGTCGATGCACAGCAATACGTCCTCGTGTATCCAGATGGAACGTTAAATAACTCGGGTGCTCGCTATTGGAACGCAACCGACGCGTGCTGTGCGTTCACTGATGAGCAACGGGAAGTCGACGATGTTGCTTATATCCGCGCGCTCATCGAAGAAGCCGCAGCAACCTATAGTATCGACACAAGCCGCGTGGGCTTAATGGGCCATTCGAATGGCGGTTTTATGGCGCTGCGCATGGCCTGCGAGGCCTCGGATATTGTCACCTCCGTGGTGAGTCTCGCCGGGTCCACCTTCGCAGACGCCGAAACATGCCAACCGGCGACAAACCCGGTAAGTGTGCTACTAATGCACGGCGATGACGATGCGACGATTCCCTATTCAGGCAGCGAAGGATTGTTCCCCAGCGCACCAGAAACGCTAGATCGATTTGCCGTTTTGGCCGGCTGTGACACTCAAAACCCCATCACTAAACCAAGCTTAGATGTCATGACCGCAGTGGCCGGAGTTGATACCGAGGTGGTAGCCTATGAAGACTGCTTGCGCGGGACGAATACCGAGTTGTGGACACTGGTCGGCGGGCCGCATATACCCGCACCTTGGGAATCTGGTGCCCAGGACCTCTATCTAGATTGGATGCTGTCTCACGCTCGTTAACTCCCGTCTAAATTGAAGGTTTAACACTAAGGTTCGAGCGCGCATTCGCGCTTCTCTAGGCCCATATCAATGCCTACGGGATATTGGAACTGGATATGGAGGAGAGGCTGTCATTTATGTACCGCCTGTGATTCCGCTTCAGCCAGATAGTCGCGTTGTTGGCGATCGAATATCTCAAACCGCTGCTGCCAGTCTGAGGGCGAAGTAACCTTGCGTACCTCGACAGCCGTCACCTTATACTCAGGGCAATTGGTCGCCCAATCCGAGTTGTCCGTGGTGACAACGTTTGCGCCAGATACTGGATGGTGAAATGTGGTGTATACCACGCCCGGTTTTACACGTTCTGTGATGGTAGCTCGCAGAACAGTAGCGCCAGCACGGCTCTGGATGCCGACCCAGTCGTTCTCACGGATCCCGCGATGCTCGGCATCAAATGGGTGGATTTCCATGCGATCCTCATCGTGCCAGGCCACGTTTTCAGTACGTCGCGTCTGGGCACCAACATTGTATTGGCTGAGAATGCGCCCGGTGGTAAGTATCAGGGGAAAGCGCTTGTTAACACGCTCTTGCGTAGGTATGTATTCCGTAATCGCAAAGTAACCCTCCCCGCGCGTGAAGGTGTCTACGTGCATGATCTGGGTACCCGCAGGACAATCTTCATTGCAGGGCCACTGAATAGACCCCTCAGCATCCAGTCGCGCATAACTCACGCCATTGAATGTCGGGGTAAGCCGCGCAATCTCTTCCATGATCTCCCGTGGGTGCTGATAATCCATTGCAACACCTAACGCATTGGCGAACGCCATAGTAACCTCCCAGTCGGCCTTGCCTGACAAGGGCGGCATTACCTTGCGCACCGGGGAAATTCTCCGTTCCGCATTGGTAAAGGTCCCATCTTTTTCCAAAAAAGAAGCACCGGGCAAAAAGACATGGGCAAACTTGGCGGTTTCGTTGAGAAAGATATCTTGCACCACTAAACAGTCCAGGCTCGATAGCGCCTCCTGGATGTGCTGGGTATTAGGGTCAGACTGAGCCACGTCTTCACCCTGGCAATACAGCCCCCGAAAGTTGCCATCGATCGCCGCATCGAACATATTGGGAATGCGCATTCCCGGTTCCGAATCCAGTTTTACACCCCAGTCACCTTCAAACTCGGCACGCACAACCGCATCGGAGATATGGCGATAGCCAGGCAGCTCGTGGGGGAAAGAGCCCATGTCACAGGAACCCTGGACGTTGTTCTGGCCTCGCAGGGGGTTCACACCCACACCCTCTCGCCCAATATTGCCCGTGAGCATTGCCAGATTGGCAATCGCCATCACAGCCGTCGAACCCTGGCTATGCTCCGTTACCCCAAGGCCATAGTAAATAGCGCCATTAGCTGCACCCGCGTATAGACGTGCTGCTTGCCTTAATAGTGAAGCGGGAACACCAGTATCAGATTCGGTTTCCTCTGGTGAGTGGCTCTTGGAAGAAATAAATTCGAGCCACTGTGTGTACGCCTCGGTTTCACAGCGCCTGGATACAAATGTCTGATCGTGCCTTTGTTCTGTCACAATCACGTGAGCCAGGGCATTCAGTACCGCGACGTTCGCACCCGGTCTCACGGGCAGATGATAATCGGCCTGAATATGCGGTGCGCTTACGAGTTCGATTTCACGCGGATCGATGACAATCAGCCTTGCACCTTCTCGCAGCCGTTTCTTTAAACGCGAGCCAAATACGGGATGTGCTTCAGTAGGGTTGGCGCCAATCACAATCACGACATCGGCATGGGAAACAGAAGCAAAAGTCTGCGTGCCTGCAGACTCTCCCAGCGTCGTTTTTAGTCCATAGCCGGTTGGCGAATGACAAACACGAGCACAGGTATCGATATTGTTGTTCCCAAATCCAGCTCGCACCAACTTCTGCACTAGCCAGACTTCCTCGTTGGTGCAGCGGCTGGAGCTTATTGCGCCAATCGAATTGCGACCAAACTCTGCCTGAATAGATTTGAATCGCGAAGCGGCAAATTCGATTGCCTCGTCCCAACCCACTGCCCTCCAAGGTTCGTCGATACTGTCACGTATCATCGGAGTTGTGATGCGATCCTTGTGAGTCGTGTAGCCAAACGCGAATCGCCCTTTTACGCACGCGTGGCCTTCATTTGCCTGACCTCGTTTGTGTGGTGTCATTCGAACCACTGCACTGCCTTTGAGGTCAGCGCGAAAAGCACAGCCAACGCCACAGTAAGCGCAGGTAGTGACCACACTGTGCTCGGGGATGCCATCGCTGATAATGCTGTTTTCAGTCAGCGTTGCCGTGGGGCACACATCGACACAGGCGCCACAGGATACGCAATCTGAATCGAGGAAACCTTCACCAGGCCCAGTACTGACTTGAGACTCAAAACCCCTACCTTCCATGGCAAGCGCAAATGTTCCCTGAATCTCTTCACAAGCGCGTACACAACGTGAACACACGATGCACTTGGAGGCATCGAAAGTGAAATACGGATTGCTTGTATCTTGAGCCTCACCCAGGTGATTGGCACCATCGAAACCATAGCGCACCTCACGCAAACCCAACTCACCGGCAGTATTCTGCAGCTCACAGTCGCCGTTTGTCGGACAGGTGAGGCAATCCAGCGGATGATCGGAAATATAGAGCTCCATAACATGACGGCGCAGTGCCGCGAGATCATCCGACTGGGTGCTAACTTGCATGCCCTGTTCCACCGGCGTAGTGCAAGATGCGGGGTAACCTTTGCGACCCTCTATCTCGACCAGGCACACCCGGCAGGAACCGAAGGCATCGAGAGAATCCGTAGCACATAGCTTAGGCACCTTGATGCCAGCGACCGCAGCCGCATGCATGACCGAGGTACCCTCCGGCACATCGATCGAGACACCATCTATCGAGAGGCTAACGACGCTATCACTTACCGCAGGTGGAGTGCCAAAGTCCTTATCGGGTTCGTAGTAACGCAACATTTCTATTCCCCTGCCGTGTTCGGTAAATCCGTGTTCGGTAAATCAGTGCTGGGAAAATCAGCGAGAAAGTGTTGCAGGGCGCTGCGGACCGGAAGAGGTGTTAGCCCACCCATCGCGCAGAGGGAGCCCTGCTCCATAGTTTCGCAGAGATCCATAAGAAGTAGTTTGTTGTCTTCGACACAATCTCGGGACACGATACGGTCAATGACTTCGACACCGCGTACAGCACCAATCCGACAAGGAGTACACTTCCCGCAGGACTCATGTGCGCAAAAGGCCATGGCGAAGCGCGCCTGCTGCGCCATATCGACGGTGTCGTCGAATACGACAATTCCCCCGTGCCCTAACATCGCGCCAATGTCACTCAAGGCCTCGTAGTCTAGTGGCGTATCCCATTGTGACTCGGGAAGGTAGGCGCCCAACGGCCCGCCCACCTGGATAGCACGCGCGGGCCGCCCACTGGCGGTGCCCCCACCAAACTCTTCTAAGACCTCACGCAGGGAGATACCGTAAGGTAATTCAACCAAACCACCACGCCGAACATTGCCCGCGAGTTGCACCGCAAGCGTGCCCAGTGATCGGCCGGCTCCCAACGCGGCATAGGCTTTGGCGCCCTGCGCCAAGATGGAACTCACCGCAGCCAGTGTCAGCACATTGTTGACCACCGTAGGCTTGCCAAACAGCCCTTCGATAGCAGGCAGGGGCGGTTTGGCACGCACCAGACCCCTTTTGCCCTCCAGACTGTCAAGGAGAGACGTTTCCTCTCCACAAATATAAGCGCCGGCACCCATTCTCAGCTCCACATGAAAAGCATGCCCGCTACCACAGACTGACTCGCCCAGGATGCCTGCATCGCTGGCACGCGCAAGCGCTTCGAGCAGCACTTCCTTTGCCCGGGGATACTCTGAACGCAGATAGATGTACCCCTGTGCAGCGCCCACACCCAGCGCCGCAATGGTCATTCCTTCGATTAACTGGTAAGGGTCGGCCTCCATGAGTAGGCGATCGGCAAACGTACCGGAGTCACCTTCATCGGCATTGCACACGATGTACTTTTCATCCGCCTGCGCCTTGCGTGCCGTTTCCCACTTGATACCAGTTGGAAACGCAGCACCGCCACGCCCGCGCAAACCCGAGCCGGTCACCTCCGCAACAATGTCCTGGGCAGACAGCGATAACGCCCGTTTCAAACCAGTCAACCCGCCCAGTGAGCGGTAATTTTCCAGGCACAGGGGATCCCCATGCCCGGCGCGGGCAAATGTCACGCGGTGTTGCCCAGCAAGCCAGGGGATGCTCTCCACTGGGCCAAGATACAGCGGGTGGCTCGATGGCTCAGCGCGTACCGCAGCCAAAAGATCGTCGACATCCGAGGCGCGCACCGGACCAAATGCAATCCGCTCATCGCCTGGTTCAACTTCTATCAGCGGCTCAAGCCAGAAAGCACCTCGGGATCCATTGCGCACCAGTTCCAACTCTGCCACTCCGGCGGCCTCAATCGCACTGGCAACCTCATCCGCTCCCAGCGCAAGGGCGGTGGTATCACTGGGCACATAGATTCGCGTCACCATTAGCTGGACTCCGACTCTGACACGGACAAAGCCGCACACAATTGATCAAATCGTGCCGCATCCACCCGGGCGTAGATATCGTCGTCAACCCTAACTGACGGTGAACAGGCGCAGTTTCCCAAACAGTAGACGGGCTCTAGTGTTATCCCAGCGGGCGTCGTTGCACCCATTTCGACGCCCAACACGCGTATAGCGTGCTCCTCCAACTCACGCGAACCCAGAGCCTGGCACGCCTCAGAGCGGCAAATCTGAATGCGGTGTCGACCAGCGGGCTCTGTTTTAAAATCCGTATAAAATGAAATGACACCGTGGACCTCGGCCGCCGAAAGATTCAATCCGCGCGCTATAGGCGGAATAAACTCCGGTGGAATATGCCCGTATATCGCTTGCACATCGTGGAGCACTGGCAAAAGTGCACCCGGCACATTGCGGTAGGTCTCTACGAGTTGATCGATAGACTTATGCTGTCCCTGCATTGGTTACCTCACCTCTGACGACGAAAGTTCCAAGCCATATCGAAGACATTCTAACTCTAGACCAAGAGGATTCCGCGTTTCCTACAAATGATCCGCATGAAATGCGATGTGCTCGCCGATAAATGAAGCGATAAAGAAATAGCTGTGATCGTATCCAGCGTGCATTCGCAGCTGTACGGGATAATCGCTCTCGGCGGCAGCCTGTTCAAGCAGTTCGGGCTTTAACTGCTCAGTAAGGAAATCGTCCGCCTCACCCTGATCAATGAGCATTGGCAGTCGGGTAGTTGCAGCACGCAGTAATTCACAAGCGTCGTACTTCTTCCACTGCTCCCGATCGGCGCCAAGATAGTTTCCCAGCGCTTTCTCTCCCCAGGCACAGTTCATGGGCGAACAAATCGGGGAAAATGCGGATACCGAGCGATAACGCTCAGAGTGATTCAAAGCAATGGTCAACGCGCCATGCCCACCCATTGAATGTCCAAAAATTGCGCTTCGGTTCGTTTCAATAGATAACGCTTGCGCCACAAGTGCCGGGAGTTCTTCCGTCACATAGTCGTACATGTGATAGTGATCGGACCAGGGAACCTGGGTCGCATTGACATAAAAGCCCGCACCAAGCCCAAAATCGTAGGCGCCATCGGGGTCATCCGGCACGGTCTCTCCACGCGGGCTGGTGTCTGGCGCGACGATAGCAATACCGTGTTGGGCAGCGTATTGCTGGGCTCCCGCTTTGGTCACAAAATTCTCGTCAGTACATGTTAATCCGGACAGCCAATACAGCACCGGAACTTTAGTGTGTTCGGCTACCTGCGGGAGGTAGACGGAAAAATTCATGTCACACTTCAGCACCTCTGAAGCGTGGCTAAAACGTAACTGACGACCTCCAAACGACCGGTTCTCACTCAACTGTTCCATTAGTACAGCACCACCGACCGGATACTCTCGCCGGAATGCATCAGATCGAAGGCCTTATTAATCTCATCCAGGGACATCGTATGGGTAATTAGATCGTCAATATTCAAACGTCCGTCCATATACCAATCGACAATTTTCGGCACATCGGTACGACCTCGTGCACCACCAAAGGCTGTGCCTTTCCAGGAGCGACCGGTCACGAGTTGAAATGGACGTGTGGATATTTCCTGCCCAGCACCGGCAACACCGATAATGCAGCTTTCGCCCCACCCCTTGTGGCAGGCCTCCAGTGCCTGGCGCATGGTGTTGACATTGCCGATACACTCAAACGTGTAATCCAGACCACCACCGGTAATCTCCACCAGGTGACCAACAACGTCATCCACCTCGTTCGGATTCACGAAATCTGTCATGCCAAACTGTGTTGCGAGCTCAACTTTTGAAGGGTTAATATCGACTCCGATGATGCGCGTGGCGCCCACCATCCTCGCTCCCTGGATAACATTGAGGCCAATGCCACCGAGCCCCCAGACAGCGACCGTTGAGCCCGGCTCCACATTCATCGTAAACGCAACTGCACCAACTCCTGTAGTAACGCCACAACCGATGTAACAGATCTTGTCAAAGGGTGCATCTTCACGAACTTTGGCCACCGCAATTTCAGGAAGCACCGTGTAATTGGAAAAAGTTGAACAACCCATGTAGTGCAGTATCGGTTTGCCATCGAGGGAAAATCGGCTGGAACCGTCGGGCATCACGCCCTGGCCCTGAGTCTCACGTATCGACTGGCACAAATTTGTTTTAGGATGCAAACAATACTCACAAGTGCGACATTCTGGTGTATAGAGGGGAATGACATGATCACCGGGCTTCAGGGTACTAACTCCAGGGCCCACATCCACCACCACCCCAGCGCCTTCGTGCCCCAGTATCGCGGGGAACGCTCCCTCAGGATCGTCTCCTGAAAGTGTAAACGCATCCGTATGACACACTCCCGTGGCTTTAATTTCAACCAGGACCTCTCCCGCTTGTGGCCCCGCTAGATCCACTTCAACAACTTCAAGCGGCTTGCCCGCCTCAAATGCCACCGCAGCACGTGTCTTCATTCTCTATTCCTTAACAATTAGTTTGTGTTGATGATTCGATTAAACGCGCGATATCCACCGTGTGGGTAAGCGACGTTTTCCCAAAGTTGCCAGCTCATGCAGACATAACCCTCCAAAACAATGCTTTACCAAGTATATGCCAGCTCAACAACACTGGTTCTTGGTGCGGTGCAAATAAATGCCGCAGGCGGACAGGGCAACGCTTCCCTGTACGATTCCGGCATAGAGCCTGGGATAGCAAAAAGTGCGTCTTTCTTCCTCCCCGACCCTCGTTGCGCTAAAAAAGTGTTAACACTGTCCCTGATTTACTCGGTTGACTTACCAACAGACCTGCAACTGATTAACACCTCGCAGCAATATACCCCGTGGACATTCGGTTGACGCAGGCGACAACCGCAAGCCCGGCATTCGCTCGGCCACAATGCGCAGCGCAGTAGCCAGGTTTTTTTGTGCCAGGTGCATGCCCGGGCAAGTGCGCATGCCAGGCCCAAAGGTCATCAGGTTTTTGCTATTGCGTTCGATATCAAATCGGTCGGGGTCAGGGAAGACTTGTGGATCCCGATTGGCCGCAGCAATACCAAACAACACCGGCGTGTTGGCGGGAATCTCAACACCCGCAAGCTCCACGGCTTGGTCTGGCCGCGCAAATCTAGGTTGCGCCGCAACCGGGGGGTTCCAGCGTAGCAACTCCTGCAGAGCGCCCTCCTGGACGCGGGGCTGCGCGACACAATGTTCCCAGGCGTTTGGGTGCGTCAGTAGCGCGTGAAACAAGTTGCTCATAGCATCAGAGGTCGTCGTTGCCCCAGCCGTAAAAAACAGACGAATGTGTGCCAGTATCTGCTCAAGACTGAGCGCACTGCCCTCGACCTGCGTATCGTGAATCCAACGGCTGATCTGGTCATCTTCGGGTTTGATACGCCGCGCTGCAACTACCTGCTCGACGATTGCCGTGAGTTTGCGATCCGCCGCTTTGGACTTCTGCGCATCGCGCCCGCCAAACATCAGATCCATCGACAACTGGTAGTACTCTCGCTCCTGCTTAATCGGAAGACCCAGTTGCTCGCAGATAACGCGAAACGCATACAACCGGGTAAACTCGCTGACCAGATCCACTGTTTGTCGACCATGCAGGTTATCGAGAAGCTCGTAACCGATTGCGGCCAAGCGGTGTTGATCCATTTTATCGACTGCATGGCGCCGAAACGAGGGCGTCATGGGTGGGCGCCATAGTCGATGACGATCTTCGTTCATCGACATAAAGGTTTCGCCAATGAAGGGTAATGAGATGATCTGGTAGGCATGCCCGGGTGGAAATTGCTCGCCATCTCGAAAAGCGTCAGCGAGGGCCTGGTGACCGACAATATAATAGACCGACATGCCGAGGGCTGATACCGGTACTACCGGGCCTATTTGACGCAACTGGTGCAGCTTTTCAGCAAAAGCCGACCCCGGTAAGTCATCGTAGTACCAGTCAATGGAGGCCAGATCGCTCATGTTGTCTCAACCTTTACACTAACCACTGGGCGTGACTTGCCAGTGATACGGCATCTTACACGTTGATGCAAAATTACTGAGGAGGATAACTTTCGCAAAGATCCCATGAAACTGTGGAGGCTGGTGATTAGATGATACCCGCAGCGCAAGTCGGTCGTTAACTGTTGATTTACGCCTGAAAAAGCCAGTGTCGGTGCTCAAATTGACCCAGTCAGTCCTTTGTCCTGGGTTGAGGGCCACCATTGCCCATTCGATCGTCGCGCAAACCCGTATTAGGTTGGCTGCGTAAACTGTCCAGGTGAGCTCAGTCGCCGATTTTTAACGGGCGACTATTTCACGTGACCAACCCAGATGGGCGACGTATAAGCCCTTTCCTGTATTGTGGCAGGCACCGTACCGGGCGGGTCTGCCTTCAGCGCCAGGCTGTCGAGTAGCGAATGCCGTGGTGTTGGTATCTCCAGTACCCGCACGTAATAAAAAGCACTTTGCTCTGGGTCGTATGCCGGATCAAGCCACAGGGCAGCCAATTGCGGCTCGCCAATGTCGTTGCTGTAGCTGCCATTGGCCAGGTCAACGGTGTTTCCCACTGCGGGCAGCTTGCCCTGTACATCCAATTGGCGCTCACCCGCCCAAGCCACATTATAGATACGCTCATGGGTTGACCCGCTGGCATCAATCCAGCCCTTCACCACCTGTATTCGATCCAGGTTGGCCCCGAGGGGATCTTTCTCCGCTCGAATGATCAGTGCCGGCGCCGAGGGTGCTTTGTTTGCCGGGAGGTTCAGCTCCCCTCCCATGGGTACCCCCTTCTCGTAGCCGATCTCGGCGAAACGGTCTGAGTCGAGGTCTTCCTCGTTAAAATTCCAGCCCGCAAATACTCTCACCTTGAGTCGCGTACCTGAAGTGGCGTAGGTCTCGCGGCGCAAGAAAGCGTCGAAAATGTCATCGCGTGTATTGGCGTCAGACCAGACCGCCGCAAGGCCCGCCGCGGCCATACTCCATCCATCACTGCCGCTGGCCCCGAGCAAGTCATCGACGACCTTGCCTTCGGGCACGGAATCGCGCGCGAACTTGCCCCAGAAATTGGCCTCTTCCGCCGAGGCGAGACCTGTGTGGGAATCGGTCGAGCCGATAACCCCGAACTGGTAGGGATTCACGCCGGTAGATTTCTCCAGTTCCAGGCCGGTTTTCAGGGCGGATCGCATATAGTCAGCCTCGGTGGCCCGGTACTCTTCCCACTCGCCCTGCAGGTTGTAGGCGAAGGTCTCAAAGTCTGCGAACTCGTCATCGGGTGACAACTTCGGGTGTGTCTCGGAATCGCCCTTAATCTGTGTAATTTCGGAGATGGGCTCCCAGCGCAGGCGCCGCTCAGCGTAATCCCGAGTGATCGGCTGCCGTTTAAGGGTTTTTCGGTCGTACATGAAGCCTTTCGACACATTTGAATTGTGGGGCATGGCGATAAACCGCGCGCCGGTGCGAGCTTCGGTTTCCTCAAGCCACTGCCACAAGTCCTCAGGGTATTCACTCTGATCGGAACCATAGGGCAGGAATTGTCGCGCGATGCTCTGCCCATCCGGCGTAAAAACAATCCGATGCAGGTTGGCGCCGGCCGGGATAGAGCTCCACTCCCAACCGGTGAAGGCTGTAAATTCTCCTGGGATGTTATGGTGCGCGGCCGTATCGATAATCTCGTGCCAGGCAGTGGTTTCTACTACTGTCGTATCGCCAAAGGGATTGGGGCGTGAATTGGCAAGGGATGCATGGGCGACCGGGTCGCGCCCTTCTAGATCTGATTTCGGGGGCAGGAAGGAGTTGAGAACCTGCCCGCCGGTGCCATCCTCCACCGCCCAGATCATACCCTTGAGCATGAACCAGCGCTTGAGATTGCCCCACCAGCCCAAGTCCTCCAGTTCGTCTGTACCGCGGCGAGCCGCTCTCAGCACGCCCATCAACTCGGCGTGATCGGACACCACCAGGAAATCCAGGGGCGTATCTATCTGCACTCTCGCCCGGTTATAGGGGTGGATCACCGGCAAGCCCCGGGCCCAGCGGAAAGCGGTGTCCGGGTCCGCACTCTGGTTGCCATTGAGGTAGGCGTCCAGGGAGTAGGACGTGTGCAGGTGCGTATCTCCGAAGAGCAACTGCCGATCTTGCTGGGCTGAAGCCAACCCGGCTACCGAAGCGAGGATTCCGGTGCAGAGCACCTGAACTAAAAATTTCATTGGGTGATCTCCGGCAGCGTAAACGTGGGCAAAGGTAACAGATTTGGGAAGGTCTTTGAGCAATTGTGGGTAACGACTAATCGCGACTGATAGCCGCCACTGCCTCAGCCGCGGATGATGTGGCGCCGGCGATCAGACCGAGGCCAGTGCTGTCCCCTATCGAATAGACGTCCAACCCCATTGCCGCCAGTTCTTCAGCAAATGATTTTTTGGCGGCCGGGTTTCCTGCGACGATAATGCTGTCACCGCGAATCTGGCGTTCGCTACCCCCGACAGCAATGACCACCGCACCCTTCTCAATGCGCACAACATCCACCGATGTATTGACCGTTACCTTTAGTTGATCCAGCCGATCCATATGCTCATTGCGCCGCTTCTTGCCCACCTCCGCCATAATTTTGGCGCCGCTGTCCACGACATGGATTCGCCGCCCACGGCGCGCAAGAAATTCGGCCAGTTCTATCGCGGCGAGGTCAGCGCCCACAATCACCACCTCCCTACCAATGGGCATCCAGAACTGGCTAAGCTGCCGCAATAAACCCGGTGTCATCATCCTCTGGAACAAAGGCATCAAGTAGCGCACGAATAAGCGCTGCAGAGTCCCCATACGCCAGGACTCACTGCCGGCGTAATGACCCGCAACGATTTGCCGCATCAGTGCCCCCGTCAGAATCTCCGCCTGCTCAATGCCAGGAATATCAGGGGTTTCCACTGCCGCTCCAGTAGCCACAATAACGGCGTCAGTGCCTGTCCGCTTTATCGTTCGCCTTATGGATTCAACTGTCGCTTGCTCACCCATTCGGATCTCAATCGGGAGACGCTTCACCTCATCCAACAACCAATTGAGGAAACGCTCGTTATCGAAGTGAACCGTAGAGGCAAGAAACAGAGAACCACCCAGCTTTCTCTGCGCTTCAACCAGGGTGACCTGATGCCCAGCCTCCGCAGACAACCGAGCGGCTTCGAGACCGGCCGTACCCGCACCGACAACAACCACTCGTTTTTTGCCTTTGAGAATACTGAGTTCATGCTCCCGCCCCGAAAGGGGATTCACCGCACACGCCAGGTTGTCGTTCATCTGCATCGAATCGATACAGTTCTGGCAGGAGATACAGCGCCGGATCCGGTCGGGCTGGCTCGCGATGACTTTTTGCGGCAAATAAGGGTCCGCCAGCAGGGGCCGCGCCATCGCGATCAGGTCAGCCTGGCCATCGGCGAGAATCTGCTCCCCCACCTCCGGATCGTGAATCCGGCCCACCAGCATCACGGGCACATCGACTACGTTCTTGAGCGCCTCGGCCTGGGCAACGTTGTGGGCGTCTCCGTATTCGGAGCGCCCCACCATCATCGTCACCAGGGAATCGGATATACCGCCGCTGACTCGAAAAGCATCGACCCCTGCCGCCACCAAGTCTCGCGCTATACGCTGGGTATCGTCCAACGCCCTGCCCCCAGGCACCCGCTCATAGCCCGAGATACTGAAGGTCACGGGGAAATCCTGTCCCGCCCGAGATTGGATCTCGCCCAATACCTCGTTGATCAACCGGGTGCGGGTATCTGCCCGAAAAGCGGAGTATTCATCGGTGCGTTTGTTGCGCTGAGGGGATAGGAATGAGCCCAGCAGGTTGTAGCAGTGGGCGCCGTGAAGTTCGATACCGTCATAACCCGCTTCTCTGGCACGCCGAGCCGCCTCGCCGTATTGCTGGGCGATGGCCGGCAACTCGCTGATATCCAGTGCACGGCTGGCCCAGCCCCAGACGGGCGCGACACTTACCGAGGGCCCCATCGGTTGTGGCCCGCCAAACATCGGCGCGACACTTTCGGGGCCTGTATGGCTGAGTTGGGGCTGCACCTTGGCGCCGTGCTGGTGAATGCGATCGGCGATCTGGCGGTGACCGTCGATGTACTTGTCATGACCCAAGGTCATAGAGCGGTGCATATAACGGTGGGTTTCATCCACCGTGATCAACTCCATCGTGATCAGGCCCACGCCGCCCATTGCGCGTTCTTCGAAATAGCGAATCAGGCGCTCACTGGGTGTCTGGTCGTCGTTGCAATAGGCGGTGGTCATGGGAGACATGACCATGCGGTTGCGAAGCGCCATATTGCCTATCTGATAAGGCGAGCTTAGATAGGGAAACCGGGAAGTCATCACATTTGAGATTTTGGGGTCAAAGTAAAAACACAACAAATAAGGTAGCGGTTTTCGCACCTCGTTGCATTAACCTTTGCCGCCGACCACCCGACGCCTCTATATTCTCTACAAAAACTCTCGGAGCCAAGCAGTTTTTACTTTGACCTCGTTACTTCCAGATTCGGGTCGCGAGCCATCAGGGTTGAGCACTTGACGCTGAACACATGTTCTTCAGCCTGGTTCAGCAGATCACTTTTATAGACAACGACGCCGCGGTCCGGTTTGCTGCTGGAAGGCCTCACTGTTTCCACCGTCGTGACACACCGTACCGTGTCACCGGCGTAGACGGGTTTCAGCATGCGCATTTCGTCAAACCCCAGGCCGGCCATGGCTTGCATGACCGCTCCGTTTTGCCACTGGGGGCTGGTGATACAGAAAATGGAGAAGATGTGCGCTGAACAAGCGGTGAGGCCGCCAAAGAAAGACGCCTTCGCCGCCTCCTCGTCAATATGCCAGGGCTGTGGGTCCCACTTTGTAGCAAATCGGATAACCTCGTCCTTGTCGACCTCGTAAGCGCCACACTCGATGACTTCCCCTTCGGTGTGATCCTCAAGGAAATACTTCTTCACTGTTAGTCCTCACTTATAGTTGGGGCACTGGTTGGAATCCAGGTGCCCGGCTTTCACCATCCACCTGAGAGTATCGTCAAATGTCTCCCTGGGGTCGCGCAGTTGCAGGCCGCGTCGCTCCAGCTCGTCCGTGTTGCGGATCTTTGGCCACAAGGTGGCATAGCGCATGGTTTCGGCGGAAATAGGTGTATCGATCTTTGTGAAGTTGCGGGCAAAATCAACCAGCCGCCCCAACAATCTGAGCTTCCAACCCATGGCGGGAATGCGCTGTAACTGGCACCCGGAGACCTCTTCCAACATGTCGGCCTGCTCCGTCCAGGTGCTGTAGACACCGGGCACCAGCAGTCGGCCGCTTCCCCCCCGCTCCACCAGGGAGCGAATCAGAGCTGCCAGATCGCGCACATCAATGTACTGCATCCCACCATCAGCAAAGATGCGGAAGCCATTGGCGATGCGATGCATCGTTGCCTTGCAGGAATCCGACAGGCTGGGGTCATCGGGGCCGATAATGCCGCCGGGGTAGAGAATTGCTATGGGTGCGCCCTCTTCCTGGCGCTTGCGCAGGTAGAGTTCTGCCTCAACCTTACTCTGGCCATAGGGCATCTTCGAGGGATTGGGCGGTGTATCGGGGGTTACCTTACTGCCATCCTCATTGAAAATGGCGGTAATGCTGGACAGGCAAATAATGCGGTCGACGCCCACTTCAAGGGCTGCGCCGATCACATTCTTTACTCCCCCAACATTGATAGCAAAGAGTCTCTCGACGGACTCAATCTGCATCGGTGTCCCGGCGGCGGTATGCACCACAGCATCGCAGCCTTCAAATGCTCTTTTGACCGAGCCGCTGTCGGTGATGTCACCGACAACAAGGTGCGGGATACCCTCGCCGATCCCCTCGTAGAACTTCAGTGCCTTTTCTTCGCTCCTGACCAAGAGCGATACGCTGTGACCCGCCGCCATCAACTCGCGGCAGGCGTGGGAGCCGACAAAGCCGGTTCCACCAGTAATGAGAACCTTCATCAGCGGGCTACTCAGTCCTCTTCAACTGTGATGACATGGTTTGGGCAATACTTTGCGGCCATCAACACCTTGTCGCGCAGATCTTCAGGAGGCTTCTCGAGCAGCACCTTAACGATGGGGTAGCCCTCATCCTGCTCTACCACGTCGAATACGTCGGGGCACTCTCCCATACAAACACTGTGCCCCTGGCACAAGTCCGTATCTACTTTCACTCTCAGGGCCATGACTGTCTCCGATTACTTGTGCTGTGACACTAGCGCTTCTTGTAGCGCAGCCTGCAGGGCGAACTGGGCTTGAGCACCATGGCAGAAAAATCATCTTGATAGGTTTCGGGCGCGTCAACTAATTCGAATTCATACTTCGGCAGCAATGCTGCAAAAATGGACTTCAACTGCATCAATGCAAACGCATTGCCGGCACACTTGTGCGGGCCGCCGCCGAAAGGGATGTAGGCCCACATGTACTCAGGGGTATCGGGTTTGTCGCGGTGCGGATCGAAGCGCTCTGGATCAGGGAAGTAGTCTGGATTGCGGTGGGAGCCGTAGGTGGAGATCGCCACGGTCTTGCCGGCTTCGATCAGCGTGCCGTTGTAATCGATGTCCTCGATCACGCGGCGCATCAGCAGCACCAGTGGCGGGTGCAGCCTGAGCACCTCGTTGATAAAGCCTTCCAGGCGAGGGATTTCACGCAGGGCTTCAAAAGTGAGCTCCTGTCCTTCGCCGAACAGCTGTTCCAGTTCCTCCAAAATCTCCGCTGTATACTTTGGGTTGCGCGCCAGTTCCACCGCCGTCCACGCGGCGGTGCCAGAACTGGTGTGATGGCCGGCGAACATAGTCGCAATGACCAGGCCAGTAATTTCGTTATCTGTTAGATGCGTGCCATCTTTGTAGGTGCCTGACATAAAGGTCTCAAGCGCATCGCCATACGCTTTGTCGGCATTGGCGCGTCGCTCAGCGATGATCTCACTGATCAGTTCCTGCAGGCGCTCCCGCGCCTTGTCCCGTGCCTCAAACAAGGGCTGTTGCATGTAGGGATCGACGAAGGCGATGGCCTGCAGCCCCTTCTCCAAATCGTGGTAGAGGCTCTTGAATTCCTCAGTCATCTTGTAGCGGAAATCCGGGCCCAGCAGGCAGTGACAGGCGGTGTGCAGGGTCAGGCGGATGAACTCGTCGAGAAAATCCAGCTCGCCTTCATCGCCCCACTGGTCTACCCAGCCCTGGACTTCCTTGGCAATAATCGCCGCGTAGCTCTTCATGTTCTGGTAGCGCAGTGCGTCCACTTGAATCTTGAGCTGGGTTTTCATGCGTTCCGGCGGCGCGTCAAAGATAACGCCCTTGCCAAACACAGGCACGGTTGCCTGGTAGGCGGCGGCCCGACTCAGTTGCTTGTCCAGGTCTTTCAAAAAAGCCTTCTGCGCCTCGGGGCCACTCATCAGCACCGTTTGCTGGCCGGCCATATTGTATTCGGCCAACTCACCGCATTCTTGGTTGCAGCGCATCAAGAACCTGGCAAAGTTCACGTCGAATTCTTCCATATGTCCCACGCCGGGCTTCTCGCCGCTGACCTTGGGCGGTAACTTCGTATCTACTGTCGCTGCTTCGCTCATCGCAGCTCTCCTATACCTGCTCGGAAGACATCAGCGGCATTTCCTTGAGGATCCCCTTCTCCACACATTCCTTGATGAGGTTGGTAATGTTGGTGTAGTCGTACATATCCAACTGTTCAGACCACTGGTAGTTGCCCCCGTATTTGAACCAGGACGCACCGATGACTTGCATCTTGGAACCATCCTCGCGAACCGGTGCACCGGGGGGCACTTGCCACCAGGTCACAAAAGCCTCGCCCTTGGTCTCATCGATCACGATCTTGTCGTAGGGGTAGGTCCAGCCTTTGTAGGGATCCATGGCGGCACCCACACAGGTTTCCCGCACGGTTTCCCGATCGTTAAACTCATACTTGCCGTTAGGAGTATCCCAGCCGTAGGTAACATCTTCTGTGTAATAATCGGCCAAGTGACGCCAGTTGCCCTCCTGTTCGGCCTTGTCGTTCACTGCGAGCCAGCGCTTCATCATTTCTTCCAGTTCTTCACGGCTATATTCGGACATACTTGTCTCCTTCTAAGTTGTACTTAGCATGCCCAAAAGATACAGAATTGTATTTATAGTCGCAACTATTTTATAGCTACAGCTGGACGCTGTGGGGAGCGCAGCGGTACCATTGCGGAGCCAATCAGGAGACTGCAAGGGGACATGGTTTGAGCGGGGGCAAACATACCAAACGGGAAATTACCCGCACCCGAGTAATAAAAGCCGCGATAAGATGCATCTACCGGGATGGTTTTCACGCCGCGCACACCAACCGGATCGCCGAGGAAGCCGAGGTATCCTGGGGGGTGCTGCAGTACCATTTTGGCGACAAGGATGGCTTGCTGCAGGCAGTTCTCGACCACATTTTCGAGGATTTCCTGGAAACCCTGGCCAGTGCCAAATTGGACGGCAAAGACCTTCGGGGGCGCCTAAACCAGTTGATCGACATCGCCTGGGCATTGATCAGCAAAAAAGAGTACCGGGTCAGCATCGCGATCCTGCGCAATGCCGGCAAGGACAAGGACTCCAAGATCAACGGTCAGAAGCAGGTGAGACAGTGGGCGAGAAAGATATCCCAGTTGTGGGATAAGCTGCTGCTGGATGACGTGGCAAACTCGGCCAACAGTGAGACCGCTCGCCACCTCCTATTTGCCGGTCTTCGAGGCCTGGCCGACGATATCAACCCCCGCGTCAGGCTCACTCGAAAATCATGGGAGGATGAACGCGCGGCGCTCGGGGATGCAATCGCTTACTTGTTGTTGAAAGGCTAGCAGCCTATTGGAAAAGCCACTGCCGGCAGAGACTTTTTCCTAGGGTACCTCAATAAGCTGCAGGTGATTCTCCAGCTCTGTCTGATACAACACCGTTCCCTTGGCGATTTGCACCGCCAGCGGCTCTTCCTCAGCTTCAGACCCCTGCTCCAGGAGCACATCCCAGGACATACCTTGCCCTTTGACCGGAACGATCTGCGCACGCTGGTCAACGCCTCGCACGATGGCTTCAAGCCCTTCGGTCTGGCCCGCCTGTAACAACGGATACCAACCTAATGAGCCGGCTTCTTGGTCTACCGGAGCCCCGGTGAATTGGAGCCGGGCAGTCTGCCCGTTACGCCTGGCTATCTGCAGGCCGAAATACTCACGCGGCTGGAACGCGGGATGGACTCCCAGAACATCCACGATGGCATCGATCCCACCACCCGGGCAATTACTTGAGCGGGCGAGACGCTCACTGACTACCCATCCGCTGCCCGTCATTTGGAACCGGGCAATGGCGGTCGCTGCCTCTTGCCCATAACGTTGCGTGACCGCCAGCGAGAGAGAGTTCACCAGAAGGTGTATCTGCACCGCCAACTCCTTGCAGATAACTGCCAGCGCGGGCTGCGAAAACCTCTCGAGCTGCAGCTGCTCAAACACCGGCCCTTCATAATAATCGAGGCCACCGGGCTCATCACTGTCCCGGCGATCAACAATGAGTTGAGCCAACGCTGTCTCGCGCATCTGCCCGGTGATCTCCCGCTCCACCAGAGGGTCGGCATCGGACTCTATCGACACTCGCCATTTACAGTGTGGCGTCCGGTCCGCGGGGACACGGGGAGGCCTGTGTATAGGCCTGACGCGTGCCCGGGGGTTGGACGCCACCGCCGTCGCATCGAAGGTCGGGTCCTCAATATCGTGGCACATCGTTTTGACCGCCGCCTGACCCCTGGGCTCCGTCTCCAGCAACGGCCCGCAACTGTTCAGCCAGAAAAAGCCCTCAGTGGCGGAGGCCTCCTCGAAACCAGCATCGAAGTACTGATGGCTCAGCCCACATTCAAGCTGCATCCCTTTGAGAATAGTGGCGATATCCGAACCGGTATTGGTCCGCATGGCCCGCTGCATTCGCTGAGTGTAGATGGGACTGACCGCCATCCAGTTATCGATAGCCGTCTCCAGGTAGGCTTCCGGGCCGTGGTACATCTGCAGCGCAGCATATCCAGTGCGACTATTAAACTGCGCCGCCAGCATATACTCGCGCCCCAACTGGGCAAGTTGCTCGCGGGTTAGACTGGAGAGCGTGTCGTTATTCATGAATAAACTCCCTTTTCGCTGCTAGTGCTGCGGCACGAGAATTATGCCTATTCAGCTTGAGGATGCCGTTCTCCATAAGGCGCGCCGTCGCAACACCAGTTCTCCACGAAGAGCGTCAATCTAACAGGGCGCCGCAGACCTTGAACCCATCTATGCGATAGTTGGCAACGCGCCGAACACGATAGGTGATATTTTATATAGCTGCAACTATTTATAGTTATAGCTTCTACTATTTTCGCGTTGTCGTCACACACATTATCTGGGAAACTGGCGAGCTAACTGAGCGGAGATCTTGCGATGAAATTTTGGCAGTCACTAGCCTTCGTAGAAATGGACCAGATGGTGGAACTGGCGCAGTTCTGTGAGGAGCTAGGATTCCACGGTGTATCCTATGGTGACCACCTCGTTACCACCCGGGAACAGGTGGACGAATATCTCTACCAGGACAGCGGCAATGTGTTTTGGAATCCGGACACCCACTGGCCTGACCCCTGGGTGGTCACTGCTGCGCTCGCACAGGCGACGTCAACGCTACATTTCCTGTCAACCATCTACATCCTACCCATGCGCGACCCACTCAGCGCCGCCAAGGCCCTGTCTACCGCCGCCTTTATGTCAGGTGATCGGGTCACCCTGGGTGCCGGAGTGGGCTGGCAGAAGGCCGAATTTGAAATGGTCGGCCAGGATTTCCACACTCGGGGCAAGCGGGTGGACGAAATGCTAGCGTTCATGCCAACGCTCATGTCGGGTGAAATGACGGAGTTTCAGGGCAAGTTCTACGACATTCCCGCAGTCAAGATGTCACCGGGCACCTGCAAACCGATACCGATCATGATCGGCGGTTACGCGCCTGCTGCCATGCGCAGAGCCTGCCGCTTCGATGGCTGGATGGGCACATCCCACGATGAGGCGGAGATCTACCCCCTGCTCGACACTCTGAAGGAGATGCGCGAGGAAACCGGCACCGCAAACAAACCCTTTGACATCTGGACAGGGGTCAAGAATCCGCACGACGGTACTCACGAACGCCTGGCCGAAGCAGGTGTCACTATGGTAAACGGTACCAATTTCCTTGATGCGGATGGCCGCACCGCGCTTTCCAGTATCGATGACAAGAAACGCCGCATCGAAGATTTCGCCAAACGATTTATCTAGAGCACCTCTGGTGAGCTCATGAACCCACTACCACTGAACGACATCAAAGATCGTCACCTGGGTCGAATCCTACAACTACAGGCCCAGCAGAACGGTGACACCGCGTTTCTGATTAACGACGAACAGAGAATCACCTACCGCGAGGCCGAGGACATCACGAACCGCCTCGCCGCAGGCTTCCGGTCCCTGGGAGTAGCGGAGGGAGATCGGGTGTCCCTGTTTATGGGGAATGTGCCTGAACTGGTCCTGGCCTGCCTTGCGCTAAACAAGATCGGGGCGGTCATCGAGAAGAAGTTTTCCGCCAGCCAGTTTATGGACCGGGTAAAACAGTTCAACGCCACCCAGACATTCGCCGTCGGCTCGATGGGTATCTTCCTCGCCACAACGCCAGCGCGCGAAGATGACGCCGACACGCCCCTGCGCGAAGCGCAGATCGTCCCCATGCCCCCGGACTTGTGGGAAGCATTCGAGAAGCGTTTTGACCTGACGTTGTTGGCTTCAGGAATGGGTCAGAGTGAGTGCCTCCTGACCCTCAACCAGATTCACTCAGATGTTGAGGTCCCGACCTACGCGCTGGGTTTTGCGCCGCCTGACGCCGATGTGCGGCTTTTCGATGACGATGGCAATGAAGTGCCCGACGGTCAGGCCGGTGAAATCTGCGTCCGCCCGCTGGAGCCCTATATCTTGTTCAACGGCTATTTTGACGATCCCGAGGCCACGGCTGCCGCCTACCGGGGAGAATGGTTTCTCACCGGCGATATGGCCCGCAAAGATCCGGAAACAGGCGCATTTTTCTTCGTCGACCGCAAGAAAGACGCCGTGCGTTTCGCCGGGCGCAATATCTCTACCATGGAAGTTGAGAGTGTGCTGCTGCGCCACCCGGGAGTGGCACAGGTAGCAGCCTTTGGTATCCCCAGCCCCGACCTTCAAAGCGAGGGCGAATTGATGTTGAGTATCGTGCTCGACAAGGGCGCCGATGCATCAGCAGAGGATATCTGCAAGTTCCTGAACGATAACGCACCCCACTACTTCGTGCCGCGATATATCGATTTCGTCGACGCTCTGCCCTATACGCCGACAAACAAAGTGCAAACGTTCAAGCTGCGTGAGCAAGGGATCAGCGACGCTACCTGGGACCTGAGGCGCTCTGATTACGTGGTACGAAAGTAAGGCCGGCTATAGCCAACGATTTTCACGGTCGAATCAATTCGAGGAGTTCCGATGCCACACGCCAGAACAAACTATGCAGGGGATTTCGATCCCAACCTGCAACTCGAGGACTTCGAGCACGCCCTACTGGCCTGCTACGCCCGCGACATCATGCTGGCGAATCACATCCACGACCGCAGCGCACTCGTGCACGTTGTCATGAACTACGGCATGGCAGCGCAGACTGAGGTCGCCTGTGATGAGTGGATGGGATCCAGCCCTATTTACAATGCTCGCAATCGGAAATTACTCAATATCAGTGGCGATGATGTACCCACTGCATTCAAATGTTTCCAGTTGGATATCGGCGCCCCACACAATTACCTGAAGTTTCACTATCAAATTGACTCCCCCACGGAGGGTTATTTCTGGACGACCTCCTGCGGCCCCTACAACCATGTCCGCCGTATGAGTAATGCCGACCCGACGATGGAAACCCAAATCTGCCACCATATGGAAGACCCAACCTTTGATGCCACGGTGATGGCGGTCAACCCCGGGATGCGCTGCAGGGCCGTTTTCAGACCACCGCACGGAGAAATACCCCGGGAAGGACCCTGTCGCTGGCGCGTTGCGATTGAGCAGGAAATCGGGCTGGTGGAAGACAACCGGATTCTGAGCATGGTGCAGAGCAGCCAGGCAGCTCAATTCCAATTTGCGCCGATCACACCGGATACGGATGGACTGGCAGACTACAGCGGCCCATTCCGGCCAGACTTCGTCCTCGAGGACCTGGCCCACAATGTACTGGCCCGACAGTGCAAGGAATTTTCCCTCGACGTACAACTGCTCAATCGCGCCTGCTATACCTCCATTGCCGAGCGATGGGGTGAAGAGGCCATCCTGCCGATTCAGATCAAACAGTGGCGGGATTTTTCACCGTTGGTAGTTCACCGACTGCGGAAGATATTTAATATCGCGGGGGACGATATGGGCGCTCTCCTAAAAGTGCTGCAGCTCAATCCGTTCTTCACACCCGAGTACATGCGCCTGGGATTCGAACAGATCGACGGCACTCGCGGGCGAATCTGGTTGGAAGACTGCGCACTGCTACAGGAGAAACAGCCCCGGGGTATTCTCAGCCTGTTATCACACCACCCAGAAACACCCGGATTCGATGCACTTGCCCGTGCCGTCAACCCCCGGGCGCAAGTCCAGGTCATCAGTGCAGAACAAATACAGCATGCAGTTATCGCGTGGGAACTTCTCATAGATCCCAATGCGGAGCCACTATCGGAATCTGATTACGCCGACTTGGTGGCAACAAAGGATATGCTGGAACTGGATAATACTGCTTACCCCTACGACTATCACTAAGGGCTAGGGTCATTGAGCCTATTTCAGACATGTCACATATGAACGGAGTCATTGTCGAAGTCTCGCTTGCGCCAGCAGGCGAGCCCGAAGAGGTAGCGATGTGAGTCAGGTTTCTGCAAAACCCAAGTCGGCCATTCCTTTCGTGAGTGGCGCCACGCCTGACACAGGCCATCTCCATGAATTCAACACCACGCCACTGGAATTTATGCATCGCGCCTTTGCAGAGTGTGGTGAAATCTGTGAATTCGACCTTGGCGGCTTGCGCACCGTACTGCTGGTAGGGCCCGAGGCCCACGAGGCCTTTTTTCGAACTTCCGATGATCAGCTATCGGCGGCGCAGGCCTACCAGATGATGGTGCCGGTTTTTGGTGAGGGCATTCAGTACGGCGCGCCACCGGACATCGAGCGCCAACAGCTCAAAATGCAGGTCCAGGGCCTGAAACACGACCGCATGGTGAACTACGCTGAAGTGGTTGAGAAGGAATCGGAAGCCTTTATCGAGAACTGGGGTGATTCGGGAGAGTTTGACATCTACGATGCCTTCACTCGCCTGACACTGAAGACGTCAACCCACTGCCTTCTCGGGGCAGATTTTCGCTATCAGTTGACCGAGGAATTCGCGGAGCTCTACCACGATCTGGAGGACGGCTTAGCGCCCTCCTCCATCTCGGATCCTTTTCAAGACGATGAGCGCTTTCGGCGCAGGGACATCGCCCGTGAGCGGCTGGAGGAATTGATCAGCCAGCGGGTACAGAAGCGTCGCGAGTCCGGGCAATGGGAACACGACATGCTGCAGGTGTATATGGACTCCACCTACAAAGATGGACGCCACCTGACTGACCACGAGATCACGGGTATGGTGATCTGGTTCATGTTTGCCGGCCACCACACCAGTTCCAACACCACCGCCTGGACCCTGCTCGAGATTGCCCGGCACCCACAGTACAAACAGCGACTGTTTGAAGAGGTAGACGCGCTTTTTGCCGACGAGGAAGCACTCACCTTTAGAGGGCTGCGGGACATTCCCCTACTCGATGGATTTATTCGAGAGGCGCTGCGTCTACACCCGCCGTTGAACGTGATTAGCCGCCGAGTCATGCAAGACTGGCACTACAAGAACTACGTGGTGCAGGCGGGGAAAAATGTGATGGTGTGCCCGCACATCAGCCACAAACTGCCCGAGTACTTCCCGGATCCAGACACCTTCAACCCCAAGCGCGGTGACGCGGGCCACATGTTCGCCGAAATACCTTTTGGCGGCGGCAGGCACAAGTGTATTGGCAATGGCTTCGCCATACTGCAGGTAAAGGCCATTCTCTCCACTTTGCTGCACCGCTATGACTTCCATCTTACCCAGCCCCCCGAGAGTTATGGCGAGATCATGCCTGCGCTGATACTCAGGCCTACCGACCCGTGTGTCCTGCGGTTCAGTCGGAGATCAGCGCCACGTTGACTGCTTACGTGGAATCAACTAGCGATTGTTCGCCAGTTGCGCGGCCAGTTTTTCTTTCATGGGAATAACCCACTGCTCCTTGAGCTGGGCGGACAACAGCCCCGCATCCTCGAGGTCGTCACACAGATGCATCTGGTGGGCCAGGTCGAACATATCGAACTGGCGACAAATCCGGGCGTCTTCATTCAGGGTGATGAAGGAGATTCCTGGTGTCTGGAAGTAACTACCGTCTGGGCGCTTGCCCGGCCCCCGATTCCACCAGTGGGTAACCAGATTGTTTTCGCTGCCCACGTAGACGCCGTCATAGGGGAACGTCCAGCCCTCCCAGCCCACCTGCATATCCCGGCCGTAGTGTGTGGCCTTGATCTCATCGATGCCATTGGCCACTACCTCCATCACACCGGCGTATTCGCAGGTGTAGACACAGTTTTGAGCGTACAACTCATCCACAAAGAACAGCCAGTCGTCAGTACGGGAGGCCTCCTGGTGGGCTGCGATCAATTTGTCGGCGGTGGCGCGAAGCACCTCGTCACTCAGGTTTTGCATTGCGTTTCTCTCTGTGAGTCAGGCATAGGCTGTTCTCCTAAGCTTATCGTGATCTCCGATGCCGTGGAACTACCGTCGATCAAAACTGCATCGTCGCGTATCTGCTGGCTACAGCGATTTTCTATTGCCCCAACTCTCGTACGTGTAGTGCTGCGTGAGCCCCTGTGGGCCCGGTGCGGGCCATGACAAAATTGAACGTGTGCTTTGTGCTGTCCTCCCAACCACAGGCACCGTCACCAGCCTAGCCAACAATCGCCACATCGGCGACCTTATCCGAGGCTGCCACAGCCTTCAGCGGTTTTGGTGTATTGCAGAGCTTTTGGATTCGTTTGTCGCGGCGAACTCGTGTGTTCAAAATAAAAACCAGGTCATTCGGCAGGGGCTTAGGCGGTCAGACGGAAGGGCTTGATGCCGAGGCGCGGGACAGGCTTGGTCTGCCATAAGCCCTTGCCGGCACAAAGTGAAAACTTTTCGTCCAGCGTCAAGCGAGACAGCAGGTCTTCGGCCCTATCTTCGCGCGACGCATTCGGATCCTCGTAGCTTGCCGAGATCGTGTCAGCCACTGTTCTAGCCTTGTGCTTGGATTACAGGGAAATATTCAACAGGTTATCGCGCTGGCCCGCAGTGATCTCAGCGGTATAGCCCCAGTCAACGGGAATGAGGCAACCGCTCACGAAGCGGAACAGATTACTATTGATAGCCACCAGCGCATCGCCCATATCACTGCCTGTCGCGTACTGGCCGTTGGACGGAGTGAACATATCAGTGACATCTTTACCTAGGCCAATTTCGTCCATCTGTTGTGTAAATGCAGACTCGGTAGGTGAAGGGCAAATAGTATTGATGCGAATGTTTTTCCTAGCGAGCTCTGCCGCGTTGTTAAACATGTAGACGATCATGCTCTGCTTGGAGAATGAATAGGCGTCCGCGCTGATTGCACTGCCCTCTTCCGTTTGCAGCCATGCATCCGCTGATTCAAAGGAATCACAGGCCAGGAATTTTTCCACGTTGTCCATGTTGGCGCGCCAGGCCATACCAGCAGTGGAAGAAACCGATGCAATGCTGCTATTGGCCTTCATGCGCGGCAGTAGTTGTGCAGTGAGTTCGCGCATGCCCACAAAGTTAATCATCATCGTGTTGTAGGCAGGAGTTGGCGGGCAAGGAACGCCGGCACAATTAAACAGCGAAAATATCTCGTCGGGCAATTCGGCCACGGCCGCAGTAATCGAGTCCTTGTCCATAATGTTGACCTTGATGGACTTCGTCACCGGCGCAGCGACATCATTGATGTCTAGCGCGTAGACCTTGGCCTCCACTTCAAGCAGGCGTTCGACACAGCCCGCGCCCATGCCGGAAGCAGCGCCGGTGACAACCACGTTTTCATTCTGGTAGCCCAGGATATTGCTCACTTTTCAGCTCCTTGTGTCACTTGTCGGGTCACTCCTTAAGCCGGATACGCCAAGGTTTTCGTTTCGAGATATTCTTCAAAGCCTTCCGGGCCCATTTCGCGGCCGATTCCGCTCTGCTTGTAGCCGCCGAAGGGTGCATCGCCGCCCAGGAAATTTCCGCCATTGATATTGACCGTGCCGGTGCGGATGCGGCGGGCGACTGCCGTAGCGCGGCCCTCATCGGCCGAATAAATGGCACCGGACAGGCCGTAGATGGAGTCGTTGGCGATGCGCACTGCGTCGTCATCATCTTCAAAGGGAATAATGACCAGCACGGGGCCGAAGACTTCTTCCTGGGCGATAGTCATATCGTTGGTAACATCAGAGAACACCGTAGGCTCCACAAACCAGCCCTTCTCCAGATGCGCGGGGCGACCACCGCCAAGAATTAACCTCGCGCCCTCTTTCTTCGCATCCTCGATCATGCCCAGGACACGGGACTGCTGTTTTTTGCTGATCAGCGGCCCCATCATTTCACCACTGGTGTCTGCGCTGCCGTAGGTAACCCCGCCCAGGTAGGCTTTGACCAGTTCCTCTGCTTCGGCCAGTCTGGATTTGGGTACTAACAAGCGCGTGGTGATGGCACAGCCCTGGCCGGCATGGGCGCAGATGGCAAATACACCAAATAGAGCCGTACCGAGATCGGCATCATCCAACACGATCATCGCCGACTTGCCACCGAGCTCCAGGAACACGCGCTTAATGGTATCAGCGCTATTTTTTGTGATATGGCGGCCAACTGCGGTGGAGCCGGTGAAAGAGACAACATCTACGCGCGGGTCACTGGTAAGAAAATTGCCGATTTCGGCCGGGTCATGCGCCGTGAGAACATTGAACACGCCAGCGGGCAAGCCCGCCTCTTTGGCGTAGCGTCCCAGCAGGGCCGCAGTCCACGGTGAATCGGGAGCCGACTTCAGCACCACCGTGCAGCCCGCTGCCAGCGCAGGCATACATTTTGCGAGATTAACCTGGATCGGGAAATTCCAGGGGGAAATCGCAGCCACCACACCAGCAGCTTCCTTCTCTACCACCCGCCGACTGACCATACCCATCATTTCTTTGTTGCCGATATCACGGCTCCATTGGAAATTTTCAAGGTAGTTGACTACCCAACTCGCCTCTCCCACCGGGCCCGCTGCCTGTGGGCCTTCGGCGAAAAATTGGGTGGCACCCACTTCGGCGATGGCCGCCTGTTTTAAATCCTCGATATTGTCCTGCATGATTTGCACAAAGCGGCGCAGCACCTCGACGCGGGCACCGTGATTGGTGGACCAGTCGGTGTTGTCGAAAGCATGGCGCGCAGCGGCCAATGCGTCTTGCGCATCGCTGAGGGTGGCATCTGCCGCCTCGCCGATTTTTTCTTCTGTGAGCGGCGAGAAGTTGTCGTAGCGGCGCCCGCCTTCTGCGTTGCGCAATTCGCCGTTGATATAAAGCCGGTCTTCACCGTAGCTGGGTTGGGTCATCTCGTGTCTCCTCGCTATGAATTCTTTGGTGCCGCACTCGTGCCGCGACACCCGTCATTTTTCAGGATTTTTCGGCACAGGTATGTTGGGACGAATTTCCAGCAGATCCACGGCGACACCCTTAGGCTGGGCAAGGGCGTAGGCCACTGCATCGCCTACTTGCTTGGCATCCATGCCCGTGTCCATATGGGTACCTGCACGTGACCAGGCTTGAAAACCAGCCATAACGGCTTTCATATCCCACCCATCGGCAAAGTTGGTTGCGGCCGCGCCAGGACGAATGCAGGTCACACCAATGTCGTCTTGCTGCAGCTCAGTTCTTAAATCCCGGGTAAAGCGCTCTACCGCCGCCTTGGTGGCTGCGTATATTGAAAGATGGCTCATCTCATCAAAGTGGTAGGCAGAGGCCGATGAGATGTTGATGATCCGAGAGTTGTCCCCGCCCCTCAGCAGGGGAATCGCGGCCTGGCTACAAAATACCGTGCCGAGAAAATTGGTTTGCACCTGCATCAAGACTTCGCCTTCATCCAAGTTTTCCACCGCGTTGATCCGGGCCAGCCCCGCGTTATTGATCAGGCCATCCAGGCGACCAAAATGTGTCTTGATGGTCTCAAAGGCGGCACTGATATCCTCGCGATGTGCCACGTTTCCCGCCACACCGAAAGCATGGTCGGAACCGATCTCCGCCACCGCCTGGTCCAGTCCCTCTTGGTTGCGTGACAGCAAGCCGACACGAGCGCCGTGGGCTACCAGGCTCTTGGCGACGGCTAGGCCAAAGCCTTTTGAGCCGCCGGTGACGATGTAAACCCTGCCATTAAGTTCTTCGCTCATGGAAAAGTAGTCCTTAAGTCTGTTTCGGCGGACGGGACTCATCCCGCGCCAGAAATACGTCTTCAATGCGATCACGCACATATTCTGCCGTGGGTAGAACAACGCCATGATCGGCAGCGGTATCCAGGGCGCACTGCAGATCCTTGCGGCCCAGTGCACCCATAGCACCAAAGAATTGCTCCATCTCCTCTTCAGAGCAGGATTTGGCCAGGCCATTGCGGCCAGAGACAAACATATGCATCTGTTCGTTCACCACACCATTGGAAAGACCCACTTCCCTGAGCACATCCACAGACAATCCGCAGGCTTCGGCGAGGCGAGTAGCCTCGGCCATCGCGACAAATTCGGTGTACTGCATAAAATTATTGCAGAGTTTGAGGGCGATACCCGCGCCGAGCTCACCCGCATGGACCACTTTTTCCGCGGATGTCATGAACACCGGCTGACAACGCTCCACGACTGCCTCGTCGCCACCGACCATATAACAGAGCATGCCATCGGCTGCGCGGTGGGCACCGCCAGTGATGGGGGCATCCAGCAGGTGAATGCCTCGAACGGCGGCTTCCCGGCTCCACTTGAGTAGGCTTGCTTGAGTCACGGTACTGTGGACGGCAACAACGGTGTCTTTGGCAGCGTTGGCCAGGATGCCGCCGTCGCCATACAACAATGCTTCTACCTGCTGGTTGTCTCGGACACAGACCCCAATATGGCCACATTTTCGGGCCAAATCTGCCACCGATGGGCAAGCAATTGCGCCCTTTTCAACGAGTTCATCCACGGCAGGCTGATAGACATCATAGACATGTGCCTCCAACTCGTCGGTTATAAGTCGTTCGGCAGATGGCTTGCCAATATTACCCAGGCCAATATAGCCAACATTTGTTTTTGCCGTCATGGCGCTCTCCGCCGCAGTTAACCAGTGGCTGCGCAGTATATGACCCGGCGAAACTTTATGTCAATCCAAATTGACTAATCGTCAATTTAGCTTTACATTAAATGCTGTGACTAGCCCCATGACGGTCTCATGACAATCCCCGTGACTACAGCCGAACCCAAATCCAGCTTCTCTTTCGAGATACAGCAGAAATATCGTGACAATTTCGCGCACCCTATTCTCAGCGTCACACTGTACCTGCAGTCAGAGATTATGAATCTGCTAACCCTGAAACACGGACACAGCCAGCTGCGCATCAATTTCGAACCCTACATCGCTGAAGCAGACAGACTGCGGCGCCAGTTCGCAGATTTTGCCGGGGAGTTCGAACTGCAACAGGTCATGGCCCAAATCTATGCGTCGCTGCAACTAGACCAGAACGTATTTGGCCACACGGACAGCGACGACATCCGTGTACTGGCCAGGCAACTGACAAGAAAACTGAGAGACGAAGGTGCCAAAACACTGGCCCGGTTGATTCTCTCAAGTGGGACAGACACCTAACTGGAGGAAATACCATGGGCGATAGCGAACGCTGGAAAAAAGGCCACGAAAAAATAATAGATGTCTATGCAGGGGACGTGATCACTGCCCCCGAAGGCGCCTACCCCTTTTCAGACATTATGCTGGAAACCCTATTCGCCGAGATATGGACCCGTGACGTTCTATCTATGCGCGAGAAACGCATCCTGTTGCTGGGTATGATCGCCGCTCAAGGTCAACCCGATACGTTTAAAATCCAGGCCAAGGCCTCCATCAAACGCGGGGAAATGACCCCGGAAGAAATCCGCGAGCTGCATATTTTCATCGCCCAGTACTGCGGCTACCCCAAGGCGGCGGCCCTGGTCATGCCGATGGAAACAGCCATTTCAGAAGCGCAGAAAGACCTCGAAGGCGACGACCTTGAAGGAGAAAGTCAGGAGACTGAATCATGATTGAACTGATTCTACAGAACTACAACTGGATGGCAGGTCTTCTCACATTTGCCTTAATCGTAGGTATTGTCATACTGGGCCAGTTCATCGTATTTCGCATTCCCGCCATTGCCGAAACCCGTGAAGTCAATAGAGCCTTGAACAAAGACAAGTGGCGCAACAAGGCAGAGAAGTATCATGACACGGTGCACTCCAGTCGAAAAATTGGACTGCAGGTTAACCTGGTCTTTTTCATCGTAGTCATGCCCTTCCTCGTCACCCTGGAAGCTCAGCCACCTTACCGGATAGCGCTCGATCTATTTTTGATCATGATGATCTACGACTTCTTCTACTATCTCATGCACCGGTTTCTGTTTCATGGTCAGGGATACTTTCGCCGTATCCACGCGGTGCACCATCAGGCCCGAAGCCGAATCAGCTCGCTCGATTCGCACCTGGTCCACCCGATGGAGACCTTTCTCGGGATCGCCCTGTTTTATGTGGTAACCGTATTGCTCGCATTGATTGTCGGCGCGCCTTTCCATGTCGCTACAATCGTACTGGCAAACGTGGTTTACACGCAGCTGAACCAGATCAACCACTGCCGTATCGACCTGGACTCGTTCCCGTGGCGGACGCTGAACTGGATTGCCATCAGGCACGATGCTCACCACATCAATATGCACAAGGGTAACTACGCGACGATTACCCTTCTCTACGACAAGCTGTTCGGCACACTTGAGGTAAACCCGGTGGAGTCGGAAGGCCGGGAAGCACACGCGCATACCTGAGTAGGATTCTCTTTCCTCCCCGCATCCTGTGCGGGAAGGAAACGATCAAGACGCTATTTCTCCCCTACTATTGTTGCAGCCATAACCTTTTTAGCGCCTGAAGAGCCCAAGCAACTCTCTCGATTCCTCCCGAGAGATTAATCTGCGGTGTTATATCGCGCTGTCGTGCCATCCTGCGAATGCCCCATTTAATTCACTTTTGAGGCGTCGGTGGCCGCCAGCAAGTTTTCGACGTAGGTGAGCTATTCCTCACCGCGAACCTCGTTGCTCTCCCACGCTGTTACCGAGGGTGCATACACTTCGGTCGCACCGACACCCGCAAGCGCACCTTCGATGCCATAGAAGTAATCCATGATCAGCAGCGTATCAAAACCGGAAAGGCCGTGAACCAATACGATGGGGTGCTGCACGGCACCCGAATTGTCAGCCCAGGCAGAAGGCGCGGCAAACCCTGGAGCCAGTGCCACAACGGCGAGCGCGAGAGCGGCCGTAAAGTTTTTAAACTTAGTCGTGAGAGTCATTACAGTGAGCCCCTGTTGAATTGAGCAGGTGAGTAGAAAACAGTACGCGCCATCGCGCAAACGACTCGAGGGAGCGGCTTGGCGTGTGACGATTGGGATGCGGGTGATGGTACATCGTTCGCGAATCCGAGCGCAGAGCGCTGTTTGTGCACTGTTATTTTTTTTGCGTACAGGGCGGCCATGGTAGGCACAATATCAGCAGTGTCAACATTGGTCTCAACCGGCGAGCATCAACAGCGAGATACCCGTCCATTCTGCCACTGCTTCACTGCCACCGGCACGCCGCGCAGCATTGGGGACGAAATTGGAGACTAAGGCTTGACCGTAGTAGTGGATAATACTATTATCCGTGCAATAGGTGGTTGCTTTCGCTAGCAATCGACGAGTAGAAAGTCTGTCGTGGGCACCTAGCTAGGACCTATCTTATTGTTTTAAATACACTATTTTGAGGGTTGAGCCATGACCGCAGCGCCGACCACCACGCCCAACAGCGCCGACATTACGCCGCGCCGCATGGACTTCGACTACGACCTACTGCAGGAAAAGTATTTTTTTCGCGATAACTGCATCCTGAGCACCTTTCAATACGCATTGTCGGGATCCTTCCCCGACGGCGAGCGCTTCTTTATCGACAGCGTCCGACACTATCAAAAAGACATTCAAGACCCAGTGCTAAAAGCACAAACTCGGGGCTTTATTGGTCAGGAAGCGCACCATACCCACGCTCACGAGCAGTTTAATAATGCAGTTGAAGATAAGTTCGGCTTAGTCATGGGGCGCATTGTGAAGCGCATTAAAAAGCGCCTGAACTATGTCCGTACCAATGCGACTCCCGGCATGCAACTCGCCGTCACTGCGGCGGTGGAACACATCACCGCCACCCTAGCGCAGTGGGTGCTTGAACACCCAGAGCTTACCAACCGCGACACAGATTCACCGCTGCGTGAAATGCTAATTTGGCACGCCATGGAAGAAATTGAGCACAAAGCCGTTGCCTTCGACGTCTATCGCACGATGGTGGACGATGAAACGCAGCGCATCGCCGTCGCCAAATTGGTCTTTCGCACATTTTGGATTCAGATGGCGATCTCACAGGTCACCCTCTTATGGCACGACCGCAAATTGCCCACACTGCGGGAAATCCGCGAAGCCTGGGATTTCATGTGGGGCAAAAATGGCATTCGACGTTGGGCCGCCCCAGAGTTCGCGAAATACCTGCGCAAGGGCTTCCACCCAAACGATATCGATCAAATCGGTGTTATAGCCCACTGGCGCGAGCAATATCCTGAGGTAGCAGAATTACAAATTGCATAGCGTGAGCGGCAAATGGGTCGCCAGATTTAGTTACGCTGAGCATTGCGCGAGCGCAGTATCCGCGCCATGCTAAAAACCCCGTCTAGCCGCGCCGGAGAATGACTCAGGTGAACTCACCGCAACCAAAGAGTACTGCTGGCACCACCACAGATATCGGTTCGTCGGCGGCGCGCTACCGCATGTCCGAATTGGCCGAGAAGTCCGGCGCAACGCGCGGGATGATCAAATACTACCTGCGCGCTGAACTTCTACCCAGCGCTGAAAAGCCCCGCCCCAACCTCGCCCTGTATACCGAACGGCATGTCAAGCTCATTCAACTGATACGCCAGTTTCAAGCGCAAACCAAGCTTTCCCTCCCGGAAATCGCCACGGTATTTAAAGCTGCGAAACACAACCCACAAGCCATCGAGGTCAGTTTGCTGGCGGGCAAACACGGAACCGGGCAACCCAACAACATTATTCCCCTGGAGCAACAAGGAGAGCAAGGTCATGGCTTGCGCTTACCCTCCGAGGCGGTTGCACAGCTCGTCGCTCACGGCCTGATACCCGACAGCGCCTCACTGGGAAGCGAAGAGGAACGGCTGGCAACACTCATTTTGACGGCGATGGATGAAGGAGTCCCTATCGAGTTCTTCACTGCCGCGAAACAGAAACTAAAGGAACTGGCTGAATTGGAGGTGCAATCGTTGCTCGCGATCAAACGCAGTGGCATCAACTTCAGCGCAGCCGCAGAAAGCGTTACTGAAACCGACCGCGTCATCAACCGCTGGATCATTAGTGAAAAGACCGATCAGGCGAGGCGATTGTTTCAACGCATGATCGAGAATTCTGAAAATGCGCTGGCCTCTATTCACGATACTATTTACGTACCGAGTGCGATTTTTCAACAGCGTTTTGACATCACCGCACAGCTCAATGAACTAACGCAGCCACTTATTGCCAAACTGGCCGTAACAACTTCAGCATCTCATCGTGAGGAACTACAAGAGGTTCTTTCGCTGGGTCGTACTTCGTTATTGTTACATGAGTTCGACCGCGCACTACAACTCGCCGACATGGCCTTGCAAATTGACGCTAAGAACAGCATTGCACTAGCGATAAAATGCCTGTGCTACGGTATGAATAAACAACACGAAAAAGCGGTACCCTTTGCGCTGCAACTCGAAGGTATAGATTCGAACTTCGCGTTGGTTAGCGAGGCGCGCATCCTGACGTTGTTGATGCAAGCCGCAAAACTCGGCGGAGTCGCCGATACGACTGAGCTCCTCAAAGAAGCCAGCGATCAATTCCGTGAGCTGCATGAGAAAAACCCCGAAGATAGTATTGAAGCAAAGTTAATTCTCGGCCGCGCTACGACACTGTTCCCCGATGCGGTGAGTATGCAAGAAGAAGCGATCGAGACGTTGGAGGGTTTGCGCGTTGAACTTGAGAGCGGCACAGCGGAGTCTTTAGATTGTCCGCTGCCGGCAATGGTAGCTGTCTATCAAATCTACACGAGTTACCTGCTGGCACAATTATACTCAGCGACAGGCAATCGCGACCGCGCAACCACACTGTTTAAACACGTTATCGAACTCGACCCAGCCTCCAACTTTGCCGAAACCGCTTATCTGCAACTGGGTGACTAATGGCTGTGCACTGTCAATGTGGACACCAAACCGGGTAGCACAGCCAATGGCGAAAAAAGGTGGCAAATAAAAGGGCCGAGAGAAAAAGCCAAGCAACGACAAGATGATTACCGAAAGCCGTGCGGTGGCAAAGTCCGCAATAGTATGAGCCCTAAATTCCAAACGAATGATTTCGCGGGATACGACCATGAATCGATTTGCGCGGCGCTGTGTGGTGCTAGTTTTCACACTTTCGCTCACTGTTATCGCGACGCACGCGTCGGAAACACCGCTTCATGCCGACTGGTCACTGGTGCAAGAGGAGGGCAAGGTAAAGCTCTTTACCAAGGCAATGGAGGGCTCGCCCTATCTCGCAGTGAAAGCCGTGGCTACGTTGACATCGACACCCAATAAGATCGCCACCACGTTCGGCACTGGGGAAGCTTGTAGCGAATGGCGCGCCATGTGCAAGAGTGCCAAGTTGATCGAGAAGATAAATGAGACGGAGCGCTATATCTATCTCGTACTTGATTTGCCCTGGCCGGCGAGCGACCGCGATATGATCATCCACTCGACTGCCGAAATAGATACAGCGAAAAAAAAGGTCAAAGTCCTGCTAAACCCCGCCCCCGATAAACTCCCAAACACCAAGTTAGTGCGCGCCATTGGCAAGGGCGCCTACGAAATTCAGGATTTGGGCGACAACCAAGTACAGTTTACCTATACCATGCACACGAATATTGGCGGAAATCTATCGCCTAGGTTAGTGAACAAGAGCTTTGTCGAGTCAAGCATGGCAGATATGCAGCGCTTCGTTAAACTGGCAGAAAACTGAGGGTGGCGTTTGCAAGGCTATACTCTCGCCTTTCCATGCTCTGACGTAGGCCGCAGAAGCTTCAAATGGCATAGCTTTAGGGCCGATAGACAATACAATTAAGATCAATAATAAGGTAGCAATTCCATGTTTCGTCAGACCAAAATCTTCGAGGTACTACCATGGCGCGTTCTCATAATCGCGCTGCTCGCAGGTGGCATGTTGAGTGCACCCGCTTTCGCACAAGCGAAAAAAAAACCTGCACTGGAAGAAATTTGCGTAAACCGCTGAAGCCTGCCACCCATTCCATTTGAAGCCTGCCACCCGGACCGGGGCAAAGCTGCCACCCAACGGCGCGTAGCGACGCGGGGTTTGCATTGTTACTCCAAAGGGGTGGTGCTCGTCAACTTTGATTGCCGCTTTCGCATGGATTCTCCTTTCAGATTAATCTTGTAAGCGTTGTGTACCAGCCGATCGAGGATCGCGTCAGCCAGCGTCGCATCACCAATCACACCATGCCACTCCTCAATGGGCAGCTGGCTGGTCGCGATGGTGGCGCGGTTGCCGTGTCGGTCTTCCAGGACCTCCAGCAAATCCCGCCGGTTCTCGGCGTTGAGCTTCAGCAGGCCCCAATCGTCCAGGATCAGCACATCCACTTTGGCCAAGCTGGCCAGTAACTTGGTGTAGCGCCCGTCACCCTTGGCGATCATCAACTCCCGCAGCAGCCGGGTCAGACGGATGTACTGGGCGGTGTAGCCCGCCCGACAGGCCTTGTGCGCCAAGGCACAGGCCAGCCAGGTTTTGCCCACGCCGGTGGGCCCGGTGATCAGTACGTTCAGAGATTCCTTTGCCCACTGGCAGGCTGCCAGGGATTGAATCAGCCCCCTGTCCAGCCCACGGGAGGTGTGGTAATCGAGATCCTCTAAGGCAGCATTGTGCCTCAGTTTGGCACGGCGCAGCCGGTTAGTGAGTCGCCGGTTTTCCCGCTCGGTGATCTCTCTATCCACCAGCAGGCCGAGACGCTCCTCAAAGCCCAACTCGTCTATATCGGGCATGGCCATCTGGTCGGCCAGAGCTGCCGCCATGCCGGTAAACTTGAGGGCCTGGAGTTTATCCAGGGTAGGATGCTTCAACATAATGTTCTCCTTCAGTGGTAGTACGCGGGGCCGCGGATGTTGTCGTGAGTGTCGGGTAGCGCCAGTTCCTGCTGTTCCTCCAGGGGCTGCTCGTCCAGTCGGTGCTTGAGGATGGATTCAATGCTTTTGTAGCGGCAGCTGCCCAGGGTCAGAGCCCGCCGGCAGGCGGCCTCCAAGCGTTCGTCGCCATAGGCCTTGCCCAGGCGCAGGATGCCCAGGCAGGATCGGTACGCCTGCTGCGGGTGCTTGCGTGATCCCAGTACGGTTCGGATCAGCTTCTCTGTGGCCGGGCCAGTCTGCGCTGCCCACCTGGCCAGCCGCTCGGGCGACCATTCCCCGGCCTGGCGGTGCGCTTCCGGCATATGGGCCGGTACTGTGGTGTGGCTGCCCTTGTGGTAAGAACGGCGGTGACTGGCGATCCGGTTGCCCCGGTGGAAACACTCGATGGTATGGCGGGTGATGCGCACATCGACCTGCTTCTTGATCAGGGTGTAGGGTACCGAGTAATAGTGCCCGTCGACGGCCACGTGGTAATCGATGTGGACCCGGGCTTTCTTCCATTCGGCGTAGACGTAGGGTTCGGCGGGCAAGGGTTGTAACGCTGGCTGATCCAGTTGCTCGAAGTGCTCCCGGCGGCAGCCCGGCAGCTTGCGGAAGGGGCGGTCATTGAACTTAACCAGCAGTTCGCTGATGACGGCGTTGAGCTCCACTAAGGAGAAGAACTGGCGGTGACGCAGGGCGGCCAGTATCCAGCGTTCCACAATCAAGACACCGCCCTCCACCTTGGCCTTATCCTTGGGTTTGCGCACCCGCGCTGGCAGTACCGCCACGCCGTAGTGGGAGGCCATATCCTGGTAGGTGGGGTTGGTGTCAGGCTCATAACGGTGCGCCTTGCTCACGCCGGACTTGAGGTTGTCCGGTACCACCAATGCCGGTACGCCGCCCAAGAACCCGAAGGCGCGCACATGCGACCCGATCCAGTCCGGCAGGGCCTGACTCCAGGTCGCTTCGGCGTAGGTGTAGTTGGAAGCCCCCAGTACCGCCACAAAGATCTGGGCCTGGCGGATCTCGCCCGTGTTGCGATCAATGATCGGCACGGTCTGGCCAGCGTAGTCCACAAACAGCTTCTCGCCGGCACGATGATCCTGGCGCATGACCACGTCCAGCTTGCCCTGCCAGGTGCGGTAGTGCTCACAGAACCAGCTGTACTGGTAGCCCTCGGGGTGGTTCTGGCGGTATTCCTGCCAGAGTAGGAACAGGGTGACGTGCTTGTGCCTGAGTTCCTTGTGGATGTGGCTCCAGTCGGGGATGCCGCGGGCCTGGGCCGGTAGATTTGGCGGTGGCGGGAACAGCAGCCGCTCCAGCCTGGCCTCGTCCAGATCGGCAGGCAGGGGCCAACTGAGGCCGGCCTCCTCGGCCCGGCGCAGATACTCGCTGACGGTGGGGCGGCCGATGCCGCAACTGGCGGCAATGCGCCGATTACTCATGCCGTTGCCCCATTTGAGGCGCAGGACTTCTTTGATTTTACGCATGGATAACCTCTTTGCAGGCATCTGACTCCCTCCTTATGGCAGGGGCCAGAATACCGGTTAGTTATCTCGCGTCGGGGTGCTCCGCTGGTGGTTCTCAGGCCAGCTGCCGGGGTGGCAGCTTTGCCGTGGAATCAGTGGCAGCTTTCGCGCGGAATGGGTGGCAGGCTTCGTCTGGAATCAGTGGCAGGCTTGGTCTGGAATACGCAAAATTATTGTCACGGCGAACAAACGTAGCGAAAGTCTGCAAGAGGTACCCATCAGTGTAGTCGCCTTTAGCGACGAAGAGATCCAGATCGCGGGCATCAACAACAGTGAAGATCTGGCAATTATTACGCCGAGCTTGACCATCAACACCAACACTCAACCGTTTACCGCGCGAATACAGATTCGCGGCATAGGCACTTCACAAACCGATATTGCATTGGAGCCCTCGGTCGGACTGTTCGTCGACGATGTGTACTTGGCACGCTCCGGATTGGCACTCTCCGATTTGACCGACATCGAACGCATCGAAGTGTTGCAAGGCCCACAGGGAACGCTCTACGGTAAAAACACCAATGCCGGTGCTATCAGCATCTTCACCAAAGATCCGAATAAGGAAGAGTTTGATGGCTATGTCGAGGGCAGTGTCGGCAACTACGAGCTTACCCGCTTCACACTGGCGGCCAGCGGGCCGATCGCCGATGGGCTTGCCTACCGTATCTCTGGCAACGTGCATAAGAGCGACGGCTACATGAAAAACAGTACCGGCAATGACCTAAACAGTGCCGATGACTGGAACATCATTGGCAAACTTTTGTACGAACCCACCGATTCATTGCGTCTACTGCTGCGCGGCGTTCATGTCGAACGCGATACACGATGTTGTGCCGCCGATGCAGTGCACGGCGATGCCTTGAATGCCGAGCTCGCGGCCCGCGGTTTACCCCAGGATAAAAACGACCCCTTTGATTACAAAATCGCGGTCGACCTTGATCACGAGTTTTATGTTGAGTCGGATTCACTCTCTTTAGTGGCAGATTACGAAGGAAGCTGGGGGACTATTAAATCCATAACAGCCTGGGCGCAGGCAGACGGTGGCAATACCGGGGATTTGGATCGTTCCGTACTGGACGTCATCACACAAGTCGACGGCGTTAGCGAGGGCTCAAGTTTGTCCCAGGAGCTGCGGCTGTCATCCAACACGGGCGGTACCTTCGATTACCAGGCGGGCCTCTTCTACTACGTCGCACAAACAACCGGTGGCAACAATGAACCCTGGACCTTTCTCGGCGATGACATTTTGGAGGTTGCCGATATAACACCGGAAATTTCCAACTTACTACCCCCTGGTATCACTCCCGCGACGGTGGGCCGGCCAGGCGACTATATTCGCGCCAGAGTGAAGCTCGACACCAAAAATATTGCATTATTTGGACAGACGACATGGCACATCAATGAACGCTGGCGACTCACCGGTGGGCTACGTTACACCCACGAAGAAAAAGACGCCGATATTCTGGTAGCCGTGGATTCCACAGCACCCTCAGCCGCGCTGACGGGCATTTCACTGCTGGTATTTGCCACGACCCCCATCGACGATACCTTCACGCGTGCAACTTCTGACGTGAATTGGCTTTTGAGTACCAGCTTCGATGTGCGCGATGACGTCATGCTGTATGGCACTGTTGCAACCGGTTCCAAGTCCGGTGGCTTCAATACGGTCAATGGCACCGCCCTAGAACGAGAGTTCGACGATGAATCCACCATCTCCTACGAGCTCGGCTTAAAGTCGCTGTGGTTAGATTCGCGCATACGTTTAAACGCAGCCGCCTTCTACACCACTATCGAAGACTATCAAACTCAGCAACAGTTGGAATCCGGTATTGGTACGCGGGTCGCAAATCAGGGTGAGGTTGAAGCCTCTGGGATAGACATCAACGTTGAGGCGCTGCCATTGCCCTTTTTAACACTGTCGGCTGGCCTGCTCTACATGCGTGATTACGAAGTCACAGACGGCCCTCAGGAGGGTCTGGCCTTGCCATTCACTGCCGATTACAGCGGCAATCTGGCTGCAACCTTAGTCTTTCCACTGGGCGATGGCGGGGTGTTTCTGCGCGCCGACTACAGTTACATGGATGATCACCTGACCAACAGCGCTGAAAATACCCTAGACAAAGACATTCAAGACAGATCACTGCTCAATTTGACTACCGGCTGGCGCAATGATCGTTGGCGACTTGCACTATGGGCAAAAAATTTAACAAATGAGGCGTACGCCAGTTTTACGGCGACTCGGCTGCCATTGAATGGCGTGGATGCTTACTTTTTAGCCCCACCACGCACTTATGGCGCCACCGTGCGGTATAACTTTGACTAGTGATTCTGATTGGGTACATCGAAGCTTTTGGATAAACCGACACTGTAAGTTACGTCTTTAGTTACCTCGAAGTTTTAAATTTAGCACTCAACTGCACGGTAGGGTACGCGATTCGAATCAGCGCCGTTTCCCTGTAATGGCGCAAGCAGGGGATTGGTTGGGCTAGCGGCGTTACCTTTGGAAACGTTCACAGTGCTGGCAACCAGATAATCAATGAACCTAAATGCATGCAAGTGTTGCTCAACCGAGGTTATGAAACCTAGGCGGGCTCGATCTGCAAAGTCATCCCCCGACTACCAACGACGTTGACGCGTGTACCCTGGGAAATAGTGCCTTCACACTGCACCTGCCAGCGTGTGTCGTTGATCATGACAGCGCCAGCTCCTGATACCTCTTCGGATAACACGAAGGCAGTGCCAACCAACTGCGCCGCCCTGTCATTTAAAAAGGGGCTATCGGTTTTGCGGTCAACGCGCTTAAAAAAGTACAGATAGGCGATTGTGATGATGACCGAGAGAATGCCAAACACCGCGAGCTGCCACTCCCAGGGAAAGCTGGGGACCAGCAGCAGAAGTAACCACAACACCAACGCAGCGGTGCCAATACCGATAAAAAACCCCATGGGCGTAATAATCTCGAGCAGGAGGAGCCCGGTACCCAACACAAACCAGTGCCAGGGTTGTAGCTGACTGAGGAACTCCATACCCGATCACCCCCCCGAGGATTCAGATTTACCTTCCGAAGCCTCTTTAATGACTTCGGAGATGCCGCCGATGGCCCCGATCAAATTACCTGCCTCCAGCGGAATCATCATCACTTTATTGTTGGCGGCGGAACCTATTTGCGCCAAAGCATCCGTGTATTTCGTAGCAATAAAATAATTGATAGCCTGCTTGTTGCCTTTGTCGATAGCCTCACTCACCACTTGCGTGGCTCTGGCCTCGGCCTCGGCTAAACGCTCTCTCGCCTCAGCCTCGCGCTTCGCGGCTTCCAATTCACCCTCGGCGGCAAGAATCTGCGCGCGCTTTTCACCTTCGGCGACTTGCACTGCCGCTTCACGGTGACCCTCTGCCTCCAAAATTTGCGCACGCTTCTCGCGCTCGGCTTTCATCTGCCGGGCCATGGCTTCAACTAAGTCATGAGGTGGCGTGATATCGCGAATTTCAATGCGCGTTACCTTGATACCCCACGGGTTGGTCGCTTCATCGACTTTTATCAATAACTCAGCATTAATTTTATCGCGCTGTGACAGCATGTGGTCGAGCTCCATAGAGCCCAAAACAGCACGAATATTGGTCATCACAAGATTTTGCATGGCCCGCTCGCGATCATTGACCTCGTACGCGGCCTTGGCCGGGTCCTGGACTTGGTAAAAACACACGGCGTCTGTTCGCACCATGGCGTTATCGCTGGAAATAACTTCCTGGGGAGGAATATCTAACACCACTTCCATGGTGTTAACTTTTTCGCCGATACGATCAAAGAACGGCACAATGATGTTCAACCCTGGCTTCAGGGTCTTGGTGTAACGGCCAAAGCGCTCCACCGTCCAGTTGAAGCCCTGCGGTACTAATTTAGCACCCGCGAACACGATGACCATCGCTAAACCTAAAAAGGCGATTACACCCATACCTAAGCCATCTACCATGATTACTTCCTCTGGTTGCAGACACACGATTTCACGCAGCGGCGTTTCGCAATCGCTATGCACTGCGCACGCCGTTCCACTGTAATACAGGTGGGCGCGCAAGTCATCGTTACTATGCGAAGTGGAATTCGGTGATGTAGTTGAAGCATTGCAGCCACGGGTTTCACCGGCTCTGTGCTTCCGGTCTATACTCCTACTCTTGAAGGAGTTGATGCCGACACCAATCAGCAAGGCTCGCCTTGCCAAACACGTTCACTACCCACTAGGAGGACGCCATGACAGTTATCAACACCAGCGACAAAGCCGCGTTTTTTCAAGACGTGGAAGCAGCAGCCCAAAAAGCTATCTGGTGCGCGCTGGCCACAGTGACCGGAGACGAACCCCGCGTTCGCATGGTGCACCCCACCTGGGAGGGCGACACTTTGTGGATAGCCACCGGGCCCACGACAGCTAAAGCGCGGCAGATCCAGCGCAATAGCGCTGTGGACATTCAGTTCCAAGTCGCACCGGATGACTTCGTTCACTTACTGGTACGCGGCAACGCTACCATTGTGACGGATGCGGACACCAAGCGTCGGGTATGGGACGTGATGGATTACGATTTATCGCAATTTTGGCCGGCTGGCCCGGAGTCACCAGACTACTGTGCTGTGCGAGTAGAACCCACCCGCGTCGAGCTGTCGCACATGTTCGGTACAGCGAACAAACGCGTATGGCGAGCGTAACTGCGGCTCGGCTGCACTATCAGCTCCCAGCACCTCGAATCACACATGAGCAACCAAACAACCCAGCGAGCACGCACCACGCAAGAGTTATCCGCCATTCTCGGCAAGTTGTTTACAGACGACGGGGTGGCAGCAGGGTTATCCTTTGCGCCGCTGCCAACAGACCTCATTATTTCTCCTTACTCCAAGTGCGGTACAACCTGGGCGCAGCAAATTGTGCACGGGTTACGAACTGGGGGCGACATGGATTTTGGTGAAATCACTGAAGTCGTCCCGTGGATCGAAGCTGCGGCGGATTTGGGCCAAGACTTAAATGCGCCACAACACGGCCCCTGGCGAGCCTATAAAAGTCACTTGTCCTGGGACCGCGTGCCGCAGGGCTGTCGCTACCTCTGTGTATTGCGCGACCCCCTGCGAGCCTTAGTTTCGATGTACACTTTCTTCGATGGATGGCTGATGGACGGCAAGGCGATTTCTCTGCGTGACTTTGCCATCGAGCACTACTTACAGCGCAAAGCTTACACAGGCTACTGGCATCACCTGGTGAGTTGGTGGCAGCAGCGTGAGCGCGACAATGTACTGCTGCTCTGCTACGAAAACCTGCAATCGGATTTTGCCCGCCAACTTGAGCTGATCGCTGCGTTTTTGCAAATCGAATTGGATGATCCGCTGCGTGAGATTGTCACTACGCAGTCTTCACTGACCTATATGCAAGCACATGACAGCCACTTCGACGATCATTTTTTGCGCGAGAAGCGCAAAGCTGCGCTGGGAATTTCAGCCGCGGGCAGCTCTTCAAAGGTGTCTGCAAATACGAAGGAAAAACCCGTTCCAGATGCCGATACCATTGCTGCGATGCAGCAACGCTGGGACGCGGAAGTCACTCCAATGACCGGGTTGCAAGACTACGCCCATCTACTGACAAGTTTAACGGCGTAGCCCGCTACTGTAACCCTAGCCAACGCCGTAAATCCTGCGTGGTTATGCAGCTTTCTCGCACGAACTGAAACAGTGGCGGTTCGGACCGTACAGCGACAGCCACCTGGGTCTGTGGCACCAGTTGGCGACTAAAGAACTGCCAGTGGCGCGGGTGATCGAACTCTTCATCCACAAAACTGACGCTCGGGTGCTCGCCTTCTATGGCAAAAGCGAAGTTGCCCAAGCCTAAATAGATACCCTCTCCGCGCGCCTTAATGTAGGCCTCCTTCAACGTCCAATAGTGCATAAAACGCGGCAGGCGTTCGCGCTCGGGCAGTGCTTGTAACGCCTCGATCTCGGCTTCGGCAAAGTGGCGCTTGGCGACGGCCATGAGTTTTGGCCGGTCGCGAACACACTCTACATCGACGCCGATCGGTGCCTCCCGACAAAAAGCATAAGCTACCCAGGCGTCGCTGTGGCTGTAATTAAACTGTAGTGGCAGTTGCGAGTTTGGCGGCATTTGCTCAGGCACCTGCCCCGGAGCTGCGAGCATCCCCTCAACCCCAGTGCCAGCGAGATAGGGTTTGTCATTTTCGCTGCGCTCTATGACGAGGGAATCTGGCGACTGCTCCGTATAAAAGGATAACAGCAGGCGCAATACACCTTTACAGACTAAGTCACGGCGCCGGTGCGGCGCTTGGCGCAGCCGCTGATTGCGCGTCATCTCCTCCGCCGACAGCAGAGCAGCAAGGCGCGAGAGCGTAGACTCTTCGACCTGATCGCAATCTAACAACCACACGGCGATTTGACGTGTTTGTAAAGATTCCACTGGCGCGCCCAATGGCGGTGATAGCTTGGACACTTTATACTGTCAACCATGGCTAAACGCGGTACTTTAGCACAGCGGAGCTCAATGCATGCCCCTCAGCCCTCCACTCAACCCCAGCGCCAGTGCGCAGCGGCGCAATCGCAAGGTCGCCCTGATCACGCCACCCTATGAACGCATCGCTCGCGGCTATGAGTTCATCAAGCACGTGACCAATCAAGCGCCATCACTGGGCTTGTTACACCTGGCTGCCGAGCTGCGCCGCCACGACTTTGAACCCAGCATCATCGAGAGCGACATCTTCGACATGACAGTTGAACAGGTGGTAGAACGCGTGGCGGCCGAAAAACCCGCCTACGTCGGTATCACTTTATTTACGGTTGGAGTTTGGTGTGGTGCCGAGATTGCGCGAAAAATCAAATTTCTACTTCCAGAAACCATAATAATTGTGGGTGGACCACACATTTCCTCCATGGCGGGGGAAACCATGGAGCGCTTTCGCGAATTCGATTACGCGGTTGTGGGAGAAGGTGAAGAAATACTCGTCAACCTACTCAACGCTCTGGAAGTCGATAAGCCAGTACAAGACATCGCTGGATTGGTATACATGCGTCGTGGCGATATTACTGATCAACTACATATTGCACCGAAGCATCACATCAACAAAGACATGGACCGCCTGCCAATTCCCGCCTGGGATTTGCTACCCGATTTTCCACGCGCCTACCGCCCTGCTATGTATGATTTTCCCGCAGGGCCGGTGGCATCAATCGCTGCATCGCGCGGCTGCCCCTTCCATTGCAAGTTTTGTGATACCTCAACCTTTGGAGCCGCCGTTCGCGCCTACAGTGCACAGCGCGTCTTCGAAATTATGCAACACCTTCAGTCAACCTACGGTATCCGCCACATTATGTTTGTGGACGATCTCTTTACTGCCAGCCGCAAGCGAACCACTGACTTGTGTGAGCTGATTATTGACAGTGGCATGAAGATGACCTGGAGTTGTGCGTCGCGGGTCGATGTGGTGAAACCAGATCTCCTGCACTTGATGAAGCGCGCGGGCTGCTGGGAAATAAGCTTTGGTTTGGAATCAGGTTCCAACGAACTACTGCAAAAAATGGATAAGTCCGCCGATGTGGAACGTTCACGTGAGGCGTTACAGTGGACACACGACGCGGGCATTCGCAGTAAAGGGCTTTTCATGTTGGGATATCCAGGAGAATCCCTCGAAACAATTGCCCAGACCAAAGCGTTTGTGAAAGACACACCCTTGACCATCATGAACCTCACCAAGTTCACGCCCTACCCCGGCTCGCCGATCTATCGCGATTTATATGGCACTAATATTCGCGAGGATCACTGGCAAAAAATGAACGGTATGAATTTTTTGTGGGCGCCCGAAGGGATGACCATTGAGCAGGTAAATCGAGAGTACCGCCGCGTGCTATTGAGCTTTTACTCACAGGGTAAAATCCCCTGGTATTACACTAAGTTTTCCTTTCGCCACCCGGCACACCTTATTCGTCTGGTCAAGTTTGGCTTAGTTTTCGCCCGCCATAAATTTCGACGCTGGCTGGGACTCATGCCAAAAGACTTTAATGAACCCGCTGTTGTCGATTTGGATTAGGGCGAGCGTCACACCATGACACAACAGGTTGACGTGTTCATTGTAGGTGCTGGCCCCGCCGGCACTACAGCGGCTGCACTCCTCGCCGAGCAGGGGATGAGTGTTTGTGTGGCGGAGCGAGAGACATTCCCACGCTTTCGCATTGGTGAGTCTCTGTTACCCGGTGGTAATGAAATTTTGCAGCGACTCGGCGTGTGGGAAAAAATGGACCAAGCGGGCTTCATGCGCAAGTACGGCGCGGAGTTCGTCAGTGTCGACGGCGAAAGCCGTGTTCACAATGTGTTCGCCGACGGGCTAATCGCGGGTCTGGATCACACCTACCAAGTAGAGCGAAGCCGCTTCGATGCACTAATGTTAGCGAACGCGCAGCAAAAGGGCGCAAAACTCATACAACCTGCGAAAGTTACCGCCGCTAAATCACATACATCAGGTTGGCGAGTGCAATATGAATCTAATGGAAAAAGCGAGTCTATTACTGCACGCTGGGTTTTAGATGCCAGCGGCCGCACCGCCTTTCTCGGCAAGCGCTTGAAACTGGCGCAGGACACCATCCCCTACCCAAAACGCTTCGCTGTCTACAATCACTTCGTTGGTGTGCAACGACGCTCAGGGAAAGAAGCAGGCAATATTATTATCACACGGCTACGCGACGGCTGGTTTTGGGCGATACCACTAGATGAATGCAAGACGTCCGTCGGTGTTGTCGCAACGCGCAATCGAGATGAATGGTTACGTCCCGAATTTACTCCCAAAGTATTTTTCGACCGCGAACTGGAAAGCTCTAAGTTTCTCTCGGAATTGATGGCGAATGCGCAGCCTTGCGACGACTACCGCGTGACTGCGGATTACACCTATAGTTTCAGTGATTATGCAGGACCAAACTATCTGCTGTTAGGAGATGCGGCCGGTTTTATCGACCCGATCTTCTCTTCGGGAGTTTATCTGGCTTTGCGCTCGGCGAGTATGGCAGCAGATGCAATAATCATGGCACATCGGGAACAGCGTCCGCTGTCATCGATGGAACAGCGTCGATATACCAAAAGTCTCAAGAAGAATGTGCGCACCATGCGCGATTTAATTGAGGTCTACTACGACCCAAAAACCTACGCTGTGTTTATGTCACCTACCAAGCGCCTAAGTTTGTTTCCATCAGTGAACTCTATTGTGGCAGGTAATTCCAATCCGAGCTTTGGAGTGCGGTGGCGATTTCAATTGTTTTTGTTAATCTGCCGTATCAACCGCTTGATACCACTGGTGCCCGCACAAAAAATAGCTTAGTCAACGGGTAGCACAAGCACGGCACGCCCTGTGATCAACAAGGTATTATCTTTAGAAACCACGACGTCATAAATTGCGCCCTGTTGGTTTTGCAACTGGCTTGTGGCGTGAATGACTAGGGTACCTGTGGGCTCAACCACTTGTTTGCCGTGAACCTGCAAGTTTTTGACGGCACCTAGCAACGCAGTTTTGTGCCCTCCGATACCCGCACCGGTGAGCGCCGCGTGAATAGCGGCAGCTTGCGCGGCATATTCAATCAATGCGACGCTGCTAAGTTCGTCAGCTTCAAGCAGCGGATTGTCCGCACGACGATGTGAGTCACTGCGGCAGGTAATCTGTTTTTCATCCCAATGCACCACTTCATCCAAAAGGCACATACTGCCTGCATGGGGAATCAAGGCTGCGATTTCAGCGTGATCGAGTAGTCGCTTTACCGACACTTTTGCATCAACCCTTAGCCAAGTCTCTAACCACGGCTAGATGTCTAGCGTAACTTGCAGACTTGCGCCCGCGGCTGTGGGAAAGAACAGCTCTTGCGAAACGCGCTGTGCCAAGGCTTCCAATAGGGGCAAGCAATGCGCGGCGGGGTTGCTATCGTACAGGGTTTGCAGCTCAGCTTGGCTGACACGGGACTCGGGGAATTCCTCATGCAACAGTTGCAGTTGGATGGTAGCCAGCGATTGTGCTGTATGCTCCGGCGTCAGCCAAAGCGCGCAGGCAAACGCCTGATCGACCGGCCGCTCTTGGACGAGGGGTTGCGGAGTCGCGCTGTCGCTAAATACCAACAGCGCTGCAGTTTTATCGAGCAAAATTAAGGGCAACACTTCCATAAATCCCGCGCTAATACTGAAATCGAAAGCCGATAGGCTTACCGAGGGTGCGCAACTGCCACTCGCAATACTCCAGTATCCGCCGGGTGCGTTGTGCACCGAGTTGTGAAATTGGGTCGGAGAAAGCATTCTACGCTCCTGCAACAGTGCGCGGCAGATCTGATCGTGCACTACGTAGTCACCACCCGACGAAACAAAAACACCTGCGAGTTTGAGCGCATCCGCCGTGCGCCCACCAATGGCATCTTCACAAGCACCGAATGCGATACGTACACTGTCGGTCGCGCGCCGCCGTTCATTACTGGGTAGCAATGCCGGTTTGTAGGGCGGCAACTCTTGCAATAGGTAGGGCCGCTCTTGGCGTAACACCGCCTGGCTATTTTCCCAACCCTCCAAACCGGGTGCATACAATCCTACCGCTTCAAGGTAGACCGGCCCCATCAAGACATATCTCCCAGCAAAAGGCTACAGTTACTGCCGCCAAACCCGAAGGAGTTACTCAATACCCGATGTACCCGCTTTTCCTGCGGCGCGAGTAATACCTCTACGTCTATTTCTGGGTCCAGTTCACGGATATTGATCGACGCTGGCAAGCACCCATGTTCAATACTAAGCAGCGAAAATATCGCTTCAACTATTCCCGCCGCTCCCAAGGTATGCCCGGTGTAGCCCTTGGTCGAACTGCAGGGCAAGCCTCTAGGAAAGTGTTGGGCGATGGCATTGGCCTCGACTAAATCATTGGTAGGCGTGCCCGTGCCATGCATATTAATGAAGCTCACCGCCTCGGGAGTCAGGCTGGCACAATCCAACGCGTACCGCATCGCCTGGGCGGCACCGCGCCCCTCTGGGTGTGGCGAGGACATATGATAGGCATCGCTACTCTCTCCGTAACCCAGAAGTTGCATTGAGTAGTCGTCGATGGCTTCGCGCTGTAATAACGCAAAGCCCCCGGCTTCACCGATGGATAAGCCCGCTCGATGTTTGTCACAGGGCCGACAAATGTCAGGGGCGAGCAACTGCAAAGAATGGAAGCCGTACAGCGTCGTCAAGCACAGGGAATCTACCCCACCCACAACCGCCGCATCGCACAAGTTAAGCGCGATGGCCCGCTGGGCGCTAGCAAACACTTTGGCACTGGATGAGCAAGCTGTGGAAATCGCTACCGCGATACCTTCGAGTTGCAAAGCGCGGCGTGTAAATTCCGCGACAGAATAGGTATTTTGTGTGCCCTCGTAGGAATACCACTCGGGTAAGGTCGGTGCCGCTGAATGCGGATTGGTCATTTCGCGATAGGCCAACTCGGTTTGATGAATTCCAGAAGTGCTGGTACCGACAAATACCGCCACACGTTCGCTACCGTATCGGGCAATGGCCTGTTGCGTCGCCTCAATAAAACCATCCTGCTGCAAGCTCAACCAGGTCAGGCGATTATTGCGGCAGTCATAACTCGCAAGCTCTCGAGGTATTTGGATATCATCTAGGCCTACGACTTCTCCGGTGTAGGTCGGCAGATCGCGTATGTTATCGAAACGACAGGGTGTCAGGCCGGTACGACCCGCCGCGAGCGCCTGCCAATTGGCATCTACACCACAGCCCAGCGCGGTACATAACGTGTAGTCAGTGATCGCTAGTGGAGTCATGAGCCCAGAAATCGTAAAAGTTAAACCAATTATAGGGATGTGCGCGTGCGATGTGAGCTAATTGCTCAGCGTATAGCACAATGTTTTGTTGCACAATTGCGCGCCGCTGCCCGCGGGGTACTGCACTACCATCGGCGACCTGCTTAAAAGTAACTTTATAGTTGTTACCGCCTTGGTAAATCGCGAAGCACAGGATCACAGGAACTTTCAGTACCGCCGCCAAGGTCCATGGGCCCAGCGGTAGCGGCGCTGAGTCGCCCAAGAAGCAAACATCCAGAGTGCGCTCTCCCGGGCCGGCACGATCCGCCATAACCCCAATCATAGCGCCCTTTGCGAGCGCGTCGTTGAGCAATAAAACCAAGTCAGTGGTGTCGCGGCTGGCGTCGATTGCCGCCTCAGCCAACTCCGGGTTAAGTGTCTCTATGATCTGCATAGCGGCGGGATTGTGACGTTTGTCGATCAGTATATGCAGCGGGAACCGCTCATCCTCGATCGCTGGCACTCGCATAGCATCAAAGCTACCGACATGCGAGACCAGGAGTAAACAACCTTGTTGTGCTTGCGCATAGCGTCGTACGATTTCATCGCCGTGAAATTCCAATTTGAAATGGTGGCTTTTGCCAGCGAGAAAGAGTAGTCGATCACCTGATACCAGGGCGAATGTGTAAAAATGGCGAAACATATCAACGAGCGTTGGCTTTCGATTCAAAACCCTGGACAAAAATACGCGCGACGCAACTTTGTGATCGCGCGCGGTAAGCAAAAAAAAGAGCGCAATGGGTACACAGAGTACACGCAGAAAACCGCGGCCAAATCGGTTTGCGGACCAGGACATCGCCGACAGCCAAAATAGATTCGTCCTTTCTTTTTGCTCATGCCAAGTAGTCACGAGTTAGTTTTTGCTACCAAGCGAAGCGCTGCGCGACAAACCAACTGGTGCTGATTGTGTATCTGTACGGTAACTTTGTCCGCTTCTTCACTATAATTGCCGCACAGAGAGAGCTCGTCCGTCGGTTTTACAGCTGCAAGAAATTTCACGCTGCTGATTGCGAGTAGTTGTCTATTGGGAATCAACTCATCTAGACCCTGCTGCATCCAACGCAGCAACAGCGCACCGGGAACAATCGGTGAACCCGGGAAATGCCCTGCGAAAGCAGGATGCTCTTTAGGCACACTAATCTTCCTGTTAATTTCAATAGTGGGTTTGCTCACTGGCAATCTCTCATTGCCGCTCCAATTCTAACTTGCGCCGCGCAGCGTTTCGAGTAACGCATCGCGCGTTAACTTACCAACCGCATTCCGTGGTAGCTCTTCCACCTTTTTTAACGGGCGCGGCAGAAAAGCTGGATCGATAACACCCGCTAGAGCACGGAGTATTTCCTCCTTAGAGTTCTGCGTCACAACTAACGCAGCCAGTCGTTGTACACCGTTGGCACTGGGGTCCCGCAAAAAGAACACGCCATCCTCGACACCTTCAATACTCTGCAACTGTGTGGTCAACTGCATTAGGGATGCGCGCTTTCCCGCCACATTAAGCATATCCGCACTGCGTCCGAGTAACTCAAAACTCTGGGAACTGATGACGCGCACCTCGTCCTGCAGGGGTACTGGCTCACTCAAATGTGCAGCACTCACAAGCGCGGTATTTTTCACTTGTTCTATGTGCATGTCATCCAACATTGTCCAGAGAAGATCACTCGCCGTACGCCTACTAGCGAGACTGCCTGCTTCGCTACAGCCATAGATCTCCAGAACTGGGCACTGCCAAGCCTGCTCCGCCGCGGCTGCAGCTTCCTGGGACAGGGGTGCCGTGGCAGAAATAATGGCGTGTAACTGCGGCAGCATCAAAGCTGATTTGAGCAAGCTCTTTAAGTGAATCGGTGTTGTGATCAGAAGGCGTGGGGGCGGTAATTCGCGCAATGCGGTGGCGATATCCTCCGGGAAAAACGGGTGTGCCGCATGTACTGTACATTCACCAAACAGGCCCATCATGACCGTAGTTTCCAGGCCATACATATGCTGAGGCGGCACTGTGGCCACAATACCCATGTTTGGTTGATTCGGCATAAAGCGGCGTCGCAGAAGTTGTGCGGTGCCGCTTAATGTACGCCACTCCTTGTTGAGGGCGGCGGGCTTCCCTGTGCTGCCCGAGGTAAATACCTGGGCGGCAATACGCGATCCGGGAATCAGGAGATTACCGCCGGCAGCACCAGAACAATCGTTTAGATTGCGCAGATTTTCTACTGGCACCTGTAGTTTTTCGAGTACGGCCTGTAAAGCGGGCTCCAAATCTGAATCGACCAGCACCCATGCACCACCGCAGTCATCAACGAGGTTGGCGATCGTTTCGGTTTGCCGATTAGCCGGGAGCATATTTCTTACATTTGCAATCAGCGCAGCCGTAAAGCCAACCGTAAAATAGTACCTATCGCTGCAGAGGTTGATCGCATGGTGCAAACCAGTGGGCAATTTTTGTGCTAGCACTTGTGCACTTTGTACGAGCTCACCACGGCTAATTCTCTTTGAACCGAGAATAAAAGCGACATCATCGGCGCTTGCGTCAGTGGTGCTAGCAACGCCAGTGTTCACCAGCGGTATCTCCATCAATACTCACGCATATTTACTTGGGTGATCCGCTGTAAATACTGCCAGAATGTCTTGTGCTCTAAGTCACTAAAACGCCGTTGGCGAAAGGCAAACTCGGCGACAAACAAAATGGCGATGATTAAATAGTTCAGGAAATTGGTGAACAGTGACCACAGCTCCGCTGAACCCAGTAGTGGCAGCATCGCAGAGCCAACTGCCAGGGCGGCAAACAACAGGCACCACAGTACGGTTACTCCGCGGGTATATCGATAGAGTTCCGTCGACAATTCACCGCGCACTTCTTGAGCGACGGCAGATACCAGCGGGGTGCGCGCCGGCATAAGGCTGCGGAAGAACAGACTCCACATAAACAGTGGCAACAATACCGGGGGTAAATATAGTGCGTACTTAGACAATCCAAATATATAGGTGGTCAAAACAATCACCGCTACCGCTGCCAACATGGCCCAGGTAAAAAAGCTGTTTTCAAACAACCCACGCAGGAGTATTCCCACACCGAGAAAAAGTAAAGCGAGTAATTGCAGCGCTGGTTGATTCTGGGTTACAGCGAAATGGCAGGTCAGCAGGTAGGCGACTATCAGGACAATTTGCGCGACCGTTTTGAAACTAGCGATTGGCATCTATGTAGTTGCTAAGGGAGCGCAGGTTGGCGAAAACCGCTTTGTTGTTTTCGTCATCCGCTTTGAGCTTTACACCGAAATGCTGATCAATGGCCAGGGCGATTTCGAGGGCGTCGATGGAATCCAACCCAAGACAATCGCTCCCTTCGATACCAAATAAGGCTGATTCAGGGCCGATTTCTTCAGCGTTAATATCTTCTAAGTCCAACGCTTCCACTAACATCTCGGCGAGCCGACGTTCCTGATCAGTCTGTGTCATGCATCTACTCCCTAACCGCTTGGGGCCTCAGCGCTTAGCCGCGCTGTACTCACTAAAGGTTCCGAAGGTGAGGTTGCGCTCGACTTCAACCAGGCCAGCAGTGCTCATGGTTGACATGATGGTTTCCGGCGGCACGCAGTGTTCGATAGTGTCCCAATAGTAGCGCATCAATTCCTGCGCTTCGACGCTGCGGCGAAATATACGCGTGATCGTGGGTACAACAATTTTCATGTACACATTGAGCAATGCCATACCGACAGCACTCTGCGGCCGTGTGATTTCCAAAATCAATAGTTTGCCACCGGGCTTAAGCACGCGCAGATACTCTTCGAATAGCGCCCGCAGATCTACCACATGCCTTAAAGCGTAACTCATCGTCACTCGATTGAACTGGTTATCAGTAAACGGGAGTTTTTCACCCAACCCCTGAGCCAGATTGAGCACACCCCGTTTGCGCGCTTCGCCAAGCATACCAGAGCTCGGGTCCAGGGCTACTACCAAGCCCTCCTCGCCCACCATTTCCTGCTCAATACTGGCTACCACGCCGGTACCCGTACCCGCGTCCAATACCATCATACCCGGTGCAAAGCCGAGGCGAGAAAGCGCATCTCGACGATACCACTCACCGGAGCCAAAGCTCATCACGCTGTTAATCCAGTCGTAGTGAATTGCCGACGCATTAAACATTGCATCGACCCGCTCACGCCGTTCGTCTTCACTGGCGTAATACTCAGTGAGTACCGGGTGCGGGGCGACGCGTTGATCGACTTTAGTCATAGCATTAGGTCAGACGAAACTCAGGCGGGCCACTTTAAAGGCGCAGGCGCGAATTGGCAATCGTTGGCCCCGATTCAGTTAGCGATGGGCTACCGCTGCGACGGGCGACAGGTGAGCGCGGCGCGGTCTTCGCCAATACCCACTCGGCGTGCCCCACTCGGCGTGCCCCAATTCGGGTGACAGGCCGCGTACCGTAGCCTATAATTTCCGCAATAATATCATGACGTTGACGGGCTTCCAGCAGTGATGGGCAGCCGGCATTAGGTTACTCCCGGTGACGGGCATCCAACACTCGATTCCATTTATCAGGCAGGACGACGTTTGCCCAGTGGATCTTTCAAAACCCCGACAAACTCCTCATCCCAGCCTCGTTTGTAGCTACAGCACGACCGCCGCCGCTACTGTGCTGCAGGACGACCAGGTCATTGCACTGATTAGCCCGGCGGGAGAGTGCATTCCCGGCACAGACCCCCGCCACTACTTCTGTGGCTTGACCGTACTCGATGGCGAGCCAATGCACGAAGTTTGGCGTGCCAATAGCCCGGTTTCCAGAGGTGTAGAAGGCGCCTTGCACTGGTCGCAGTCGGAGGAGGTGATGTTCACCGCCTGTTGGATAGGCGAGCACGATGCCGATTTTACGCCGGCGGTACGCGAAGCCTATGTGAACCTGCTGCGCTTGGTCAATCAGCGCGGTTACCCCCACATAGCGCGGGCATGGAATTACATGCCGCACATCAATCGAGGAACGGGCGACGAAGAGCGCTATCGCCAGTTTTGTCTCGGCCGGCAACAGGCATTTAAAGACTTTCTGCCAGGTGAACTAGCGTTTCCTGCCGCCTGCGCCCTCGGACACAGTGGCAAAAACACGGTTATCTATCTACTGGCAACCAAGTCTGAGCTCACGCACATTGAAAACCCGCGCCAGAAGAGCGCCTACCACTATCCCCGGCAATATGGACCGGCAAGCCCATCATTCGCGCGCGCATCCCTGGTCAACTGGCGCGAGGGGTCGCAGCTATTGGTATCTGGCACAGCCAGTATTGTTGGACATGAGAGTCGCCACGCTAACAACCTCGAGGGACAACTGGAGACCACCCTGGACAATCTCCAAGCACTGCTCACATGCAGTGCCGATCTCGACAACTGCGAGGCACCACATTTCGAACTATTGAAGGCTTACATCAGACACCCCGAGCATGCAGAAGCGGTACGACAGAAACTCGAGGCTCGCTTTGGCGAGATTCCCACGCTGTACTTGCAGGCAGATATTTGTCGCAGCGAACTACTGGTGGAAATTGACGGCATCTGTGCTCTACAAAATTTAGAAGCGACGAATACAGTACCCGTCGCAACCTCTGCATGAGCGACTCTTCCTTACATAAAATGGCATCTGACGTCGGCGAAGATGCGCCGCTCATTTCATTCAAAGTCCTTTTTTCGGGTCTCTCATTTTTAATTTTTGGGTTAATTGGGCTGTTTCTCTCTTGTACGATTTGTCCCCTGCTTTACTTACTGCCAATCGCTAAAAAGCACCGTCAGAAAATTGCACGTCGTCTAATATTGCTGCTATTTCCTCTGTATGTCCGGTTTATGGAATGGAGCCAGCTTATCAAGCTCAACACTCACAACTGTGAGACCTTGCATACGCGTGGCAAAATCGTCATCGCCAACCATCCGTCATTGTTGGACGTTGTCTATTTGTTGGCGCTCATACCGCAAGCTACCTGCATCGTGAAGCGCTCACTATTTTTTAATCCCTTCACTGCAGGGGTCGCTCACGCTGCGGGTTTCATTCGCAATGATTCAACCACACTACTGGAGGATTGCGCCGCGTCACTGCGCAGCGGTGCACCTCTTATAGTCTTTCCTGAAGGAACGCGCACAGACCCGAACAAGCCTTTTCATTTCCTGCGTGGCACGGCAAACATTGCACTGACTGCAGAAGCGGATCTACTACCTTTAGTGATACGCTGTCGGCCAGCGCGCTTGATGAAACATCAGGCGTGGTACGAAATGAGCAAAGCGACGCTTCGAGTCGACATCGAGGCGCTACCGGTCATTCCCATCGAACAATATTTAGATGCTGGTAAACACCGTGCGCGCATATCTAGAAAGATAACGGCAGATTTGGAAGCGCTTTACAGCGCTTATTAACACTAAAGCTTAAAGGGAACTCATTCCGTGCATAGCAAAGAAACCATCTATAAACATATTGAGAAAGTGTTGGTGGAGTTGTTTGAGATCGATGCTGCCGCCATCCGCCCCGCAGCACTACTTGGAGACGACCTAGATATCGATAGTATCGACGCTGTAGACATCGCCGTGGAAATGCAGGAGTTAACAGGTCGTAAAATCGAGCCGCGGGATTTCAAGGAAATCGTGACTGTCGACGACTTGGTCAATGCCGTATTAAAAGTTGTCGGTGAGCAATCTCAAGCCTCAGCCTGACTCCTGGCCGGCAAAGTCAGAAGCACACCCCGAGCACCGGGTGTGCTTCGTCGTACCCGTTTTCAATCACCCCAATGGCATTGCTCAAGTTTGCACCGAACTTGCCCGATTCAAGTACCCCATTCTGTTAGTCGATGATGCCAGCGATCAGCCCTGCCGCGGGGTGATAGATCGTTTGGAAAAAAAATTCGCTTGGGTCTATGTGTTGCGCTTCGCTGACAATCGCGGCAAAGGCGCAGCAGTCTGCGCTGGCATTGCCTGGGCTGGAGAGTATGGATTTAGCCACGCATTGCAGATCGACGCGGATGGACAACACGATGTGGACGACATTCCAAAATTTGTCGGCGCCTCCAGACACCACCCAGCCTCTGTGATCACCGGCCATCGCACCGCCGATGGCATCAGTGCGGCTCGACATTACGGGCGCAAGCTCACTGACGTCTTGGTCTGGCTACAGACCTTATCAACCGACATAAAAGATTCCATGTGTGGTTACCGCGTGTACCCAGTACCGGCAACCCTCGCCCTATTGGAAAAACACCGCGTCGGTCAACGCATGGATTTCGATACCGACATTCTCGTCCGCTTGGTGTGGCGTGGAGTTTCCGTGAAACAGGTACAAACAGCAGTAATTTACCGCGATCACATTCCCTCCCATTTTAAGATGCTGAGAGACAATCTTCGGCTAACTCGAATGCATAGTTTTCTGGTCCTTGGAATGCTGGTACGCTCTCCGGTCATTCTCTTTCGAAAACTGAGGAACAGGCGACAACAAGGCAATGCCGGCGGACACCAAGCAGACAACTAAGTCGCGCGCACTACCCAACTGCGAAATTGAATTAGAGATACCTTTTCACGACGTGGATTCTATGCACGTTGTATGGCATGGCCACTATACAAAGTATCTGGAACTCGCTCGTTGCGCATTACTCGAAACGTTCAACTACAGCTATAAGGCTATGGCCGCATCAGGCTATGCCTGGCCGATAGTAGACATGCGCCTGAAATACGTGCAACCCGCGGAGTTTGGCCAGCGTATTCGCGTGCAGGCACAGGTAGTAGAGTGGCAGTATCGTCTAAAAATTCAGTACCTGATTTTTGATGCGACTACACAGATGAAACTTACCAAGGCGCACACCACACAAGTTGCAGTCGACCTTCAAACCAAAGAGATGTGCTACGAATCTCCCCCCGTTCTGGCTGAGCGTTTGGGCTTTGACTCATGACAGCGAGGATTGTTGTTTGTCTGGTGTTAATAATCATCTGCCAAATGGCACACGCCACCAAACTTCAAGATCCACGCATCGAGAGCGTCATCAACCAACTCTCAGCCCCCGACACCCTTGTTGGATTATTTACTCAGCGTCGCCAAATCGCTGCCTTCGACGCCACACTTATCTCCAAAGGCGAGTTCTACTTCTGGAGAAACCACGGCATTTACTGGGCAACATTGGAGCCCATTGAGAACAAGATTACCTACCGCACTGATAAAACACTGCAGTGGCTAGAAGGTGAAGCCTCTCCGAATGAGCTCAAATCCAGAAGTAACCAACACTTTCGGCGGATGTTGTTGGCTATTTTTAGTTTTGACCAAGCGATACTGGATGAAATTTTTCAACAGGACTGGCGTTTTGATAACCGGGTACTAAAGGGCCGAAATTTGCAGGGCCAAGATTTCCAGGACGAAGACCAGCACTTCGAAACCAATAGCTGGCAACTGATTCTGACTCCACACAAAGGTCCAGCGCAGCGCTTCCTCGAAAGCGTTGTGCTGTGGGGCGATGCCTATGTCGAGCGCATGCAACTGTCCCAGTCCAACGGCGAGATCATCGACATACGCTTTCGTCTGGAGTCCTCACCCTCAAAGAGTAATGACGTTAAGGCCACGCCGGGTGCGTCACACCCATCACTGGTTACGTGCACTTCCGCATTTGGCTACAGCCCCGGAGAATGTGTCACGCTGATAGAGAAAGCTCACCATTAGCGCTCGCCTTGCCTTCGCTTTACTAAGCCTTCTGGTGGCCTTAGGTGCTCTGCGGCTGGGGCAGGGTGACTTTCAACTACAGAGCGATCTACTTGCTCTTCTGCCAAACAATGACAGCAGCCAGGTGGTGCAACTTGCTAGCAAACAACTGGAATCCAACTTTGGCGACGAAGTGCTTCTACTCGTGGCGGGGGAGAATCAAGAGGACGTGTTAGCGGCGACACAACAGGTCACCTCCTTAGTAGTGAAAGAACCACACTTGTTGTTGCGCCAAACTCAAGACCTGCTCGAGCAGCAATTGCGCTACTTCAATGAAATTCAGCCGCATCGCTTCTTCCTGTTAAGTAGTACGCAGCGCGAAGCGCTGACACGCACTGACAATAGCGAGCTTTTGCAAACTGCGCTGCGTCGCGTTTTTGATTTGAGCGGCCTGGGTGCGTCAGGGGGAATAGTGCAGGACCCGCTCGGCTTGTTTGCCGAATTCATCCAATCTGGCACGGGTGGAGTCCCGAATATCGTCTCCGCAAGAGATGTCGTGCTGCTTCGCAGCGGCCGATACATCTACGGCCTGGTGCGGGCGCAAGTGGTGCCCGGCGCATTTGACTTAGATGCGCAAGCGGCTATCGCCGCCCTGGACGCGCAGCTTTTTCAAACATTGAGTGCTGACCTGCGGTTGCACCGGGCGGGAGCTGTCTTCCACAGCGCCCAAGCTGCGGCGCAGGCCAAACGCGAGATCGGCGTGATAGGGGTGGGTTCTTCGCTTGGAATATGCCTACTCTTCCTCTTCCACTTTCGCTCCCTTTTGCCATTGGCCGGTAGTCTCGGCGCGATTGGCTACGGCTGCCTCTGCGCATTCATTCTCAGTTGGAATCTGTTCGGCTCGATACACTTGCTCACCCTCGTCTTTGGCGCCAGCTTGATCGGCGTCGCCGTCGACTACGCCCTGCACTACCTATTGCGCGACTCTCGGAACGCAGTCTCTCGCGGCACACAGCAGGCGAAACCCAGCAGTAGATGGTCGGCGCTGCCGGGCCTGGGTCTCGCTTTGGTTACATCGATGGTTGGCTACGGCAGTCTTTTGCAAGCACGCCTACCGGGCTTACAGGCAATGGCGATCTTCTCCATTCTCGGTTTACTCGCTACTGCCCTATTTGTTCTTACGGTATTTCCCGCACTACCCAACTATGCACACCCCAAAAACTACACGAGTGTTCTGAGTAGGGTGGCCACGTTACCCAGTAAACTGCTCAATAAATGGCTATTCTGGGGGCTACCACTGGCCATCAGCGCAATCGCCATTGCCAGCGCTTCGCTATGGAAATTCGAATACAACATTCGCGTTTTTCATACACCCGACTCGGCGCTACTCGAAGATCAGCAACAGGTACAAAATCTCTTTCCCAGCTTTGCGGCCAACCAATTCCTGTTGCTGCGCGGCGCAACTCCTGAAGCCCTGTTGCAACACGCGGAGCAACTTCGCAGCAAACTCGATTCGCTGATAGAGGGCAAGGTCATCTCCGACTACAGCTTGTTGAGTGATGTCCTGCCGTCACTGGCACGGCAGCGGGCCAACTATGAACAACTTTTGACCACTGTTTACCGCGAGGGTGGAGAGGCTGATCAGCTATTTCAACAACTGGGTTTGACGCAGTCACTGGGGCGACAGTTTCTCGAAGACTTGCAAAATGCCCAGCCACTATTACCCGAAATCTGGTTGCAGGCCGCGCCTCCCCAGCAGCGCATGCTGTGGCTGGGGCAACAAGAGGGCGCTTACTACAGTATTGTATTACTCAAAGGTGTGACTGATTTGGCTGCGCTACAGGCTACCGCAAACTCGCACGCCAACACGACCTTTGTCGATACCGTAGCTCTGGTGTCACAGGGGTTACGCACCCGCACACTCGCGGCCATGCAAATGTTGTTGTTCGCCTACGCCGGTATCGCCCTGCTACTGTTGTTGCGCTATCGTCGGTGGAATGCGCTACGTCTACTCTTGGTCCCAGCGCTTTCCAGCGGTCTAGTTTTGGCACTGCTCAGTTTGGCAGGGCTGCCCATTACGCTTTTTCACCTATTTGCGTTGTACCTCGTTCTAGGTCTGGGTATGGACTATGGTATATTCCTGCGCGAATCGGGCCCGCAGCCCGCGAATTGCCTAACCGCAATTCTATTATCGGTCTTTACGAGTGCGCTCTCTTTCGGCTTACTCTCAATAAGCAGTACGCCTATGATCAGCGCCTTCGGGCTGACTGTGATGTTGGGCAGTCTGGGCAATTGGCTACTGGTACCACTGGCCCGTGAGCAAGCAGATTCATTGCATTGATAGCTCTAGGGCACCTCTGATTAATGGCAATTGCGTCGAACAATTGCATACTCCATCCGTAAATGCGTTGACAAGGAAACACCATGACTCGTTCTATTTTGGTCACAGGGTCTAGCCGTGGCATCGGCGCGGCAATCGCCAGGGAACTGGGCCGCCAGGGCTTCACGGTTGTGTTGCACTGCCGCAGCCAGGTCGCAGCAATGGCGGCGCTGCAACAGACAATTGCGCAACAAGGTGGCAGTGTGCGTACTCTGCAATTTGATATTTCTGACAGAGCTGCCACTACCAGCGCGCTGGAAAGCGACATGGAAACTCACGGGGCTTACTACGGGGTCGTGTGCAATGCAGGTATCACGGCCGACAACGCCTTTCCTTCCATCACTGAGGAGCAATGGGACAGCGTAATAGAAACCAACTTGGGGGGCTTCTACAATGTCGTGCAACCCATCACCATGCCCATGATTCGCGCACGTCAAGGCGGTCGAATCGTGACCTTATCTTCCGTCTCGGGCATGATGGGCAACCGCGGGCAAGTCAATTATAGTGCCGCAAAAGCGGGGATTATCGGCGCTACTAAAGCCCTCGCTGTGGAGCTGGCAAAGCGCAAAATCACCGTCAATTGCGTCGCACCCGGTATAATTGAAACGGATATGGTAGGGGATGAGGTGGCAGAAGAAGCGAAGAAAATGATCCCGCTGAGGCGCATGGGTCAGCCGGAAGAAGTGGCCGGCCTCGTTGCTTTCTTGATGTCTGACCAAGCCAGCTACATTACACGCCAGGTTATCGCTGTGAACGGGGGAATGCACTAGTGCGGCGAGTCGTTGTCACAGGGGTGGGAGCCTTGACGTCTCTGGGGTTTGATTGGCCCAGTTTTCGCTCAAAGTTGGAGCAAAATCTCGGCGGCGTCAAACACATGGAGCACTGGAGTGATTACATCGGTCTCAACACGCAACTCGGCGCACCTATTCTCGACTTCGACTTACCCGCTCACTACTCGCGAAAAAAAACGCGCTCCATGGGCAGGGTTTCCAAATTGGGCACCTACGCGACGGAGCTGGCTTTAGAAGACGCTGGGCTATTGCATGACCCAATCCTGCAAAGCGGTCAGGTCGGTGTTTCTTACGGCTCCTCTACCGGCTCCACCGACGCCGCTCAAGAAATGGTTAACTTTCTCATCGAAAAAGATATCGGCAAAGTCACTGCCACGACCTACATCCGCATGATGGGACACACTGCTCCGGTTAACATCGGCGTGTACTTTGGGCTAAAGGGGCGCGTTTACACCACATCTAGTGCCTGCACCTCGGGCAGTCAAGGCATTGGCTACGCCTACGAAGCGGTTCGCAGTGGACAGCAAACGATTATGCTCGGCGGCGGTGCTGAAGAACTCTGTCCAACTGAGGCCGCAGTATTTGATGCCTTGTATGCAACCAGCACACGCAACGACACGCCGACAGAAACCCCGCGTCCCTTCGACCGCGACCGCGACGGTTTAGTTGTTGGCGAAGGCGCCGCTACGCTCGTACTCGAAGATCGCGAGCACGCCATGGCTAGGGGAGCCAAAATCTATGCGGAGGTTGCTGGTTATGGCACAAATTCCGACGGTGGACACGTCACGCAGCCGGACGCGAACACCATGCAAGTCGCCATGGAACTCGCCCTGACAGATGCGGGAATTGACGCGAGTGCCATCGGGCATGTGAACGCCCATGGAACGGCAACCGACCGCGGCGATATAGCGGAATCACAAGCCACCCACGAGGTGTTCGGCAGTAAGCAGCCCTTTAGCGGTTTAAAAGGGCACCTCGGTCACACCTTAGGTGCCTGCGGGGCTATTGAATCCTGGGCGAGCATACAGATGATGAATGCTGGGTGGTTTGCACCCACACTGAATTTGGAACGGGTGGATGAACAGTGTGGGGAGTTGGACTATATCATGGGAGAGGGTCGCGACATCGACACCGAATACACCATGAACAACAACTTTGCCTTTGGCGGAATCAACACCTCACTCATTTTTAAGCGCCACCCATAATCGGCAGCACTCAGCCGTCGCCTAACGACCATTCCCTAACACCCAGTAACTAGCTCTAAACAAAAGTTTCTGAATAAAAGTTGCCGTGGAATCCGTAGGGAATATGTTCCTGCAATGGAATGACTGCAACTTCCTTCTGCATATCTTTCGCATCTACCAGCACGATTTCGCTTTTCTTGCGGTGGTGGTTGTACACCATCGAGATTAGGTAGCCATCATCTTCAGCGGCATTTGCGCCCGCACCGACAAAGTTCACCTCCGACGTAAAACGCCCTGGACCAAAATCGTGGACTCGCAGCTCTCCGGTCTGATGATCTACTTTCTGAACTGCGTTAAAATTGTACGGTGTGCCATTCTCAACAATAGTGCCCAACCAAGTGTAACGCTGTTCTACGCCAGTGTAGTCGCCGTTCCAGCACGGGAATTCACCCGCTAGTGCGCCAGGAATTTCTTCCCGGCGTGTGCTGCCGTCGCGCAAGTTTAGCGTGAAGCGATTGAAGCGTGCGCCACTAGTGAGAAAATCAAAGCTGTCATCGCGTGGTGCGAAAACGTCAGACAAGCCTTCCATTACTGCCATATCTTCAACGCACAGTACATCGAGCCGAATTTCGTCGCCTTGCTCGTGACCATTGCCCAAATGAAAACCAAAGAATGTATCAACCCAAAAATCTCTTACCAAATCGCCGGTCTCAAGATTTAATACAACAATTTTCGTTTTGGCTGCAGGGTCAAACTCTATGGACTCGAGCACACTGCGTTGCCCGAACAGGAACTTGAATGGGCTGCGCATAAAGGCAGGGCACAACACAAATACAGCGTGTTTGTCAGTAATCACAAAGTCGTGGCACATCGCATAGTCACCCACGTAGTGGGAGTGATTGGCGACCATGTTGCCATCGGGATCAATTTTATACAGGTGTAGCTTAGGTTTGGGCACACCAAAGATTCCGAATCCATACAGCGCACCAGTGCGCGGATCCAACCGCGGATGTGCAGAGAACGGCTGTGTGGTTCTAAGCTTGCCGTCAAAGCGATATTCGCCGACGCTATCTAGCGTCGCAGAGTTCAATTCCCAGGGCTTGCCGCCCTCCCACAGGGCTAACAACTTTCCACCGTGTAAAATCACGCTCGTGTTGGCGGCATTGCCCGGCACACGAAACATATTCTTTAACATCCCACCGGGAATTTGCGTGCCAACGCCACGGTAGAGAATACGCTGCTGCGCAGTTTCATTAAGATACTTAGGCGTGCGTACGTAACGGTTGGCAAAATGGACCTTGCCATCGCGAAAGGTCACCGCATTGATCACGCCGTCTCCATCGAACCAGTGGCCGTATTGCTGCCCACCTATCTTGTTACGACCGACGCAAGTGAGAAACAAAGTGCCTTGTAACTCCGCAGGCAAGGCGCCTTCGATTTGCTGGGAATCCACCCAGTAGGCACTTTCGCGTTCTAATTCCTCATAACCGTACAGCTCGCAACCGGGCAATACTCGCGGCTGCTGTGGCAGCTCGGTAGCAGTCGATAGTTGAGTCATTGATGAGTCAATCGCAGTTGCCATATGGATAAACTCCTTTGTGTTACGTGCCTTTCCGGCCGGTTGGTCGTGGTGTAGGCGTGGTCGCGTCGATAGCATTCGCTGTGCGCAACACGTTGATGACCTCCATCATAGGGCGATTGTGGAAAAATTGTCCACAAAAAGGTAGCTATAACCATTTTTACTACATGAAACATCAGCATTAAAAAAATAGTGGCAACCTGTCATATATCTACCGCCGTTGCGTCACTCAATGAGAAATACCCACGGGAATGAACAATGGCAAGTTTCTCGAAAGCGATTGCACGGCTGTTTCTAAGCTCAATTCTAACCCTTGGACTAGCCGCCTGTGGCGGCGGTGGGGGCAGCTCTAGCGATGACAACAACACACCAAATCCACCGCCTCCAACACCACCCCCGCCGGCACCTCCAACGGCGACTGTGCTCACCGATGAAGAGGCTGCGCGATTTTTGAGTCAGGCGACCTTCGGCCCGAACAGCGCTTCCATCAATGCCCTGGCCAACACCACCGGAGAAGAGTGGTTCATGGCGGAATTAGAGAAACCGGCATCGCTGCATCTAGACGATGTGCTCGCGCAGTTTCCCGAAGATGGTGTGTTTTACGACGAACGCGGCATTACCCTGCCAGAGCTGTTGCTCACTGCCTCCAATTCGTTTTGGCAAAAAGCCATTGAAGGGGACGACCAACTGCGCCAACGTATGGCCTACGCCCTGTCACAAATCCTCGTGATATCGAGTCAAAGCCAACTGGGACAGGCACCACAAACAGTTGCAGCCTATATGGACATATTGACGCGCGGCGCATTCGGCAATTTTCGCGACCTGATCGAAGAAGTCACTTATTCGCCGGCAATGGCGGTGTATCTCACCTATTTACGCAATGAAAAAGCGAATCCCGCCACCGGCCGTGTACCCGATGAAAACTATGCGCGCGAATTGATACAGCTGTTCACGATTGGCTTGGTGGAACTCAATGCGGATGGCTCTGTTCGAAGAGATGCCCATGGTGAACCCATCGAGTTGTTTGACAACAACGATATCACCGGCTTGGCAAAAGTATTTACAGGGCTGAGTTTCGCAGATGCAGGGTTCAGTGAACCGCTGCGTCGTCTACCGTTAACCGCCTACTACTCGCCGGTGGAAATGTTTGACGAGTTTCACTCCGAAGAAGAAAAGTTGTTTCTCGACACGACCATCCCGGCAAATACGGGGGGCGATGAGAGTATTCGACTGGCCTTAGACGCAATTTTTGCCCACCCAAACGTCGGCCCATTTCTAGGTCGGCAACTCATCCAGCGTTTTGTCACCAGCCACCCCTCACCGGACTACATAAGCCGTGTGAGCGCCGCCTTTGATGCAGGTAGCTACACCCTGCCATCCGGGGCCAGCGTCGGCAGCGGTGAGCGCGGCGATCTGGGAGCTACTATCGCCGCAGTCTTATTTGACGCACAGGCCAGGGACGCCGAGCCGCGCGAAGATGCCAGTTTTGGGAAGCTGCGCGAGCCCGTCCTGCGCTTTACTCACTGGGCCAGAGCCTTTGAAATCAACAACGCGGATGCGCGTAACGAGCGCATTCTGCGCGACACCAGCAGTTCGGAAGCGCTGGGCCAACACCCCTATCGCTCCCCCTCGGTCTTTAATTTCTACCGACCGGGGTACATCGCGCCGGGAACCGCAACCGGAGATGCACAGCTCACAGCCCCCGAACTACAAATCGCCAACGCAACCGCTGTCATGGGCTACCCGAACATGATTAGCGTGTATGCCTTAGGTCTATCACCACAGGTCGATGAGTCGATAACCGCTGCTTATGTCGCCAACTACGCTGCGGAGGCGGCGCTGGCCGACGACCCAGACGCACTGATAGATCGCTTAGACCGGCTGCTCACGCACGGGACGCTGCAAACTGATACCCGTGCGCGCATCACCGATGCGTTAAATGTAATTCCGCCGGGCACAGAGGAGAGCCGTCAAGTTCGCGCACGACTGGCCAGCATTATGGTTTTGACTTCACCTGAATACATCGTATTGCGCTAGCGCCGCGTCAATTCGCATATAGAGCTGCGTAAACGGGACAGAATTACCAAGGAGTAGTGGCATGCAAACGCGAAGAAACTTCCTAAAACTCTCGGCGGCGACACCGCTGGCACTGTCAGGAACGGCACTGATTAGCAGCTTGGCGAGCATGAATAGTCAAGCCATTGATGCCAGCGGTTACAAAGCGTTGGTGTGCGTTTTTCTCTTCGGTGGGATGGACTGCCACGACACGGTAATTCCCTACGACGTAGCGTCATACAATACCTTCGCCGCGCTGCGCAGTTCACTCCTGGCGAACTATGCCGCCATTCCCGGTGCTAGCCGCGCTCGAGGCAATCTGCTGCCGATCACACCCGTGACGGCTAATTTCGGCGGGCGGCAATTTGCACTACCGCCAGAGATGGGCGCAATGCACCAGTTGTTTGAACAGGGGAAAGCCGCCATTGTCGGCAATGTCGGCCCATTGATTCAACCGACGACGCGCGCTGATTTTCTAACCTCTGGCTCTACCTTACCGGCCCGCTTGTTCTCGCATAACGACCAGCAATCGACCTGGATGTCGTTCGCACCGGAGGGGTCACAGCTAGGATGGGGTGGACGCTTTGGAGACGCCGCCGCGGGTGCCAACGCCAATCTAGAAAATATATTCACGCAAATTTCAGTGGCAGGAAACACTGTATTTCTCTCCGGAGAAAGCGTTTCCCCTTACCAGGTTAGCGTGAACGGCGTGCCTTCGATTGCACTGTTAGAGAGGCCTGCCAGTGAAGTGCCTCCAGTTCTGAAAGGTATACTGCATGATCATTTTGCTGCGGCAGGCATCAACCGCAGCAACTTTTTCGAGCAAGATTTTGTCAATCTATCCCAGGTTTCTTTCGCCGCGAATGACTTGCTCGATGCAGCCCTGCGGGCGGCTCCGAATTTTAACACGGTCTTTCCCGCATCACCCTTGGGCGCGCAACTCAATGCGGTGGCGCGAACCATGGCGGTGCGCGATCAGCTCGGCACTGCGCGACAGGTCTTTTTCGTCGCAACAGGCGGGTTCGATACGCACTCCGATCAGGCCACCACGCTGCCACAACTACAGCGGGACATCAGCGATTCGATGATGGCATTCTTTAACGCGACCCAAGAGCTGGGCATTGCAAATGATGTCACCGCTTTTACCAATGCAGATTTCGGACGCACACTAACGGTCAACGGTGACGGTACCGATCACGGCTGGGGAGCGCATCACTTTGTGGTTGGCGGTGCAGTTAACGGCGGTGACATCTACGGTGATATTCCCACTGCGGATTTGGGACACAGCCAAGACTCAGGTAATGGGCGACTCATACCGACCACCTCTGTCGAGCAATTTGCCGCGCCATTAGGTGCCTGGTTCGGCCTTAATGAAAGTGAGTTGCACACCGCCCTACCCGGCCTGGCAAACTTTCCCGCCGAGCTGCCGCAACTGTTCTAGCGATGGGCCAGAATATGTACCTGGATACCGAGACGCGGGCGTACAATGGCTCCATGGCCAAGGTTAGATCCATCAATGGCAGTGCCACCGTGCACGCTTTACATACCTATCACAGCGATAGTTGGGGCTGGGCACTGGCCTGCTGCAAGTGGCACGAGGCGCGTGCCCAGGACACCTTGCAAGAAGCGTATTTGCGCGTATTGGACGGACGTGCAACATTCGGCGAACAGGCAGCCCTGCGAACTTGGTTTTTCGGCGTCATTCGCAACGTCGCATTGGAAATGAACAGACAGCAGTTTCAAGGGCAGTTGTCTACCGAGTCACCCCACACGGAAGCAGCAACAGAACTCGACCCGCAGGAACAGTTAGATGATGATCAAACCGCTTCCGCACTGCGTGTCGCACTACAGTTACTATCACAGCGACAACGCGAGGTGCTGCACTTAGTTTTCTACGGTCACCTTACTTTGGAAGAAACCGCTACAACACTTGACATTTCGGTTGGCTCCGCCAGACAACACTATCATCGTGGCAAACAACAACTCGTAAAACTACTGGAATTGGAATGATGCACAGCGATAACGAATCCGATAGCGTCGCACATGATAAATTTCTGGCGTCACAGTTTGACCAGCTGCGTCGGGCCGAATCCAACACGGCACCCACTGCTCCGCTGCCCGAGGTTCTGCGGGCTGCAGTAGCCGACACTGCAACTAATGAGCCAGCGGTCGTGTCGAGCAAGGGGCGAGACGGCTTGCGCTTTGATACCGCCAGCGTCAATGGCGGCCGTGCGTCTTGGCTACATCCCACCATGCTTCCTCGTGTGGCCGCCGCCCTCGCGGTCATAGCAATCAGCACCACATGGGTGATGAACTCTGCAACCGAAGACCCAGCGAGGTTATATGTACAAATTATGGATGGTCAGTCAATGACGACCGATTCACTGCTAGACGTCTCAGATGCAGTGCTACCAGCGCTCTCGACACTGCCGACGTTGTACGAGGTAAGTGAAGAGTACGATTGGAGCAATGACAGCGCTCTTGATAGCAATTTCGACGGCTTTACTAGATAGCCTAATAGGGTGGTGTTGCCCAAACCTCCCACCTAAGTCTCAATGGAGAAAACTATGAAATACGTTCAGACCACCTTTCTTGCAATTTTACTTTCGTGTACCACAACTGTGTTTGCGCAGACTCCAGATTTAAAAAAACACAGCAATCGCGATGTGATACGCATGGGGCTGTATCCGCCAGATATTCTCATGCGGCAGCAGGAACGTCTTGGAATCACTGACAAGCAACGCACATCGATCGCCAACTTAGTCCGGGAGTTTCAAGGGAATGTCACCGAGCTACAATGGTCTATGCCTGGAGAACAACAGAAGTTACGTCGCTTGTTGAATCAACCCACCATCGATGCTCAAACGGCGTTAACGCAAGCTGAAGCCGTTCTAACTATGGAGAATGAATTTAAGCTGGCCCACTTCAAGTTACTCATCGCAGTAAAAAACGAGCTCACTGTTGAGCAGATTGAGGCCCTGGACGGCATTATCAAGCGCAGGCTACAAGGTAGCGCCCAACGGTAAAAAAACACGCTGCGCGAGAACAGTTGTAAGCTTGCGCCGCTCACTTATACTGCGTGCATGGCCTCTTCCACGACCAATTCCACAGCCGGCTCTGCGTATAGTTCTTCTTCCGACCCTGTGGCTAATATCACCAAGCTTGGCCCTCTCCATTTCTGCATGATCACAACCTTTTACCCGCCCTTTCACTTTGGCGGCGATGCGGTGTTTGTGCAGCGATTAGCAATGGCGTTGGCAGTACGAGGCCACAGAGTCACCGTCATCCACTGTCTGGATGCCTACCGGCTCTTAGGTGGCACAGAAACCGAAGCACCACCCTCCGAGCACCCAAACATTACAGTGCATTCGCTGTCCAGCGCACTGGGGGCGCTTTCGCCTTTACTCACGCATCAGTTGGCCAGCCCGGCTCTCAAGGCTGTCGCGATTAAAAAGGTGCTCGAGCAAGAGACCTTTGATGTCATACATTTTCACAACGTATCGCTGATCGGTGGCCCAAAATTATTGGGCTACTCCACTGGAAACGCTAAGACGGTAAAGCTCTACACTGCACACGAATACTGGTTGCTCTGTCCGCTCTCTACATTGTGGAAGTATGATCGAGAGCCCTGCGAGCAGCGCGAGTGTACAAGATGCACCCTACACGCGCGCAGACCGCCGCAGTGGTGGCGCAATACATCGGTGCTGGAAAAAAACTTACAACACCTAGATGCCCTAATTTCACCTTCACAGTTCGTCATTCAGCAGCATCGAGCGATGGGATTCACTAAGCATTTTGATCACATTCCAAATTTTTTACCTCTGGCGCAGCGAATCGCAGGGAACACATCAAATTCAAACCATAGCGATGGTGACAAGCCGTTCTTCCTCGCGGTTGGTCGGCTGGAAAAAAGCAAAGGTTTTCAGCAGCTCGTCAATTTTTTTCGGGACTTTCAAGAGGCGGACCTGGTGATTGCCGGTCAAGGCCCTTATGGCGCGACACTGAAGGAGATGGCACGCGACAGTTCAAATATCCAATTTCTCGGGCAAATACCTTACAAGCGCCTGGAGGCACTCTATCAAAACGTGGTGGCTGTGATTGTTCCTTCGCTCTGGCATGAACCATTCGGTTTAATCGTTCTCGAGGCTTTTGCCAAGTCTACGCCAGTCGTCGTGCACAACGCCGGAGCACTGCCAGAGTTGGTCAAACTCAGCAAGGGCGGGTTGGTGTATCAAAATGACGCCGAGTTAAAAACTGCGCTCGAGACGTTACTGCAAGATTCGGCACAACGCGACGTACTCGGCCGGCATGGTCGAGAAGCCTACGAGCGACTGTGGACGGAAGAACAACATTTGGAGCAATATTTCTCCCTTATTGCCAGCAAGTTGCCTCAATGAGGAGATGGGTGGATTGAATTGTTGTGTACCAGCTTACAAAAAGCCATATTTCCTAAGCCTGAGCCGGCTACTCACGGGCGCATAGAATGTACAAACATGTACCCAATGTGTACAGTAGGTCTTCATCTTCTACAGCTCTTGAGCCTGGTAGCTTCTAGATAAAGTAAACGTTGCAATAGCCTGGGACCTTTTGTCAGACATGAGAAATTCGGTACGGGATTTAGCTGTAGGTGGAGCAGCGCCCGCTTTTACACAGCCGTTGCATGTCGGTCGTCCAAACATCGGTAACCGCGAACAGCTGCTGGCGCGAATCAATGACCTGCTTGATCGTCGATGGCTCAGTAATGCGGGCGTCTACGTCACTGAGTTCGAACAAAAGCTCGCCGCTATGCTCGGCGTCAAACACTGCATTGCGATGTGTAATGGCACTATTGCTCTTGAGATCACTACTCGCGCGCTCCATATGAGCGGTGAAGTTATCGTCCCGTCTATGACTTTCATCGCGACCGCGCATGCCTTGCAATGGCAGGAAGTGAAGCCCGTATTTTGCGACGTCGACCCCACCTCGTGCACACTCGACCCGGAACAAGTCGAACGCCTTATCACACCCAACACCACAGGCATTATCGGCGTCCACTTGTGGGGGCGGCCCTGTAAAATTGATGCTCTGTACCACATTGCCGCCAAACACAAGCTACGCCTTGTCTTCGATGCAGCACACTCGCTGGGTGTTTCTCACGCCGGTCAGATGATTGGCGGCTTTGGTGATGCCGAAGTTTTTAGCTTTCACGCTACCAAGTTTATCAATTCTTTTGAGGGTGGTGCGGTAACGACCAACAGCGATGAATTAGCCGCACAGATTCGGCTGATGAAGAACTTCGGCTTTTCGGGATACGACAACGTGATATTTCCGGGCACCAACGGAAAGATGCCAGAGGCATCCGCAGCCATGGGTCTGACCTCACTAGAGAGCCTCGATGAATTTGTTGATATTAACAAAACCAACTACGCCAAATACTCCGCAGGCCTAGCAGCCATTCCCGGTGTTCAAGTGCTGCAGTATCCTCAGGGCGAAAAAAATAACTATCAGTATGTAGTGGCTTTCGTGGACAGTAATCGTGCCGGTTTACAGAGAGATGAACTCATCGAAGTGCTGCATCAAGAGAATGTGATTGCACGACGCTACTTTTACCCTGGGTGTCATCGCATGGAGCCCTATCGTACGACACAACCGAACGCCGGAGAAAATTTACCCGTAACAGAACAATTAGTGCAGCAAACACTCGTGCTCCCGACCGGGACTGGCACTTCTATTCAAGCTATTGAAACCATCACCGAAATTTTACACTGTGCGGTCGCCAACGCCAAAGACGTGAAGGCAGCTTTATCTGCGGCGAGTGCTAGTGCGTGACTTCCGCCACGACACAAGTCGTCATCTGGGGTGCCTCAGGTCATGCTTTGGTCGTCGCAGACATTCTGGGCCTGGATTCTCGTTTCGAGGTTGCGGGCTTCCTCGATGATGTAGCGCCACATCGTAAGGGCGAGGCTTTCGGTGGGTCAAGTGTTCTGGGCAGCAAAGACTCGCTCTCCGACCTCTACGACAAGGGTATACACCACCTCGCTTTAGGAGTCGGCAACTGTCGCGCCAGGCTGGGGTTCATCGAGCAGGCGCAAAGTTTGGGCTACACACTGGTTACGGCTATACACCCCTCGGCGGTGGTAGCATCAAGTGCTGCAGTAGGAGAGGGTTCTGTGTTGTGTGCGGGATCTGTCGTCAACCCAGCGGCTACGCTCGGGCTAGCTACGATTGTGAACACCTGCGCCAGCGTTGATCATGAGTGTATACTGGGAGACGCTGTGCATGTTGCACCGGGGTCGCATTTGGCAGGCTGTGTTGAGGTCGGCAACGCGACGCTAGTCGGCGTGGGCAGTAGTGTTAAAGACCACGTGAAAATTGGCGCGCACAGCACTATTGGCGCAGGTGCGGTCGTGGTCAGCGACATACCTTCCAACGTCGTTGCCTATGGGAACCCCGCTCGGATAAGCGGCACAAAGCAATAAGGCGGTAATTTGACCATGGCGCAGACGCCCACATCTCAGAATAGTGATACCACCAAAACACCAGACTACTCTTGCGTCATTCCTGTTTACTTTAATGAAGGGGCGTTAACGCAAACGCTCGCACAGCTTAAAGAGTTAGTTGTTGCCAAAAACCCCGAGCTTACCGCAGAGATCATTTTTGTTGACGATGGCTCTGGTGATGGCTCTTTTGAGGAACTAAAGGGATTGCACGAGGAAAACCCCAGCCTCGTGAAAATCGTCAAACTGACGCGAAATTTTGGCCAAGTTAGTGCTCTTACCGCTGGATTTGCACAAGCCAAGGGCCGCTGTGTTGTCGTGATGTCCGCTGACGGCCAAGACCCAGTCGAACTCATCAACGATATGCTGCACGCCTACTTTGACGAACACTATGAAGTGGTGATTTGTCATCGGGAGGAGCGGGATGAGTCCTACATGCGCAAGTTTACCTCCCAATTGTTTTACTCGTTGGTGCGTAGATTGAGTTTTTCCAATATGCCGGAAGGGGGTTTTGACTACTTCCTATTGGGCCGTCGCGCCCTACAATCGCTGCTGCGGAATGCGGAATCACACCCCTTCATGCAGGGTCAAATTTTATGGACCGGGTTCAACCCAAAGTTCATTAGCTATCGCAGACTCAAGCGCGAGATCGGCGAGTCACGATGGACTTTTAGCAAGAAAGTCACATATCTCATCGATGGAGTGATGGGCTACTCCTTCATGCCCATTCGTCTAATGTCGATAGCGGGCGCGCTCATCGCCCTGACCGGTTTTCTCTATGCCCTGCTGATTATTACCATAAAGTTGATGTGGGGTACGGCAATACAAGGTTGGGCCGCACTTATGGTAATCACTCTCACACTCGGCGGTATTCAGTTGATCATGCTAGGCATCATTGGCGAGTATATGTGGCGAACGCTCGCCCAGGCGCGCCGGCGGGACGCCTACGTAGTAGAAGAAGTGTTGGAATAAGGCTCGGCATCGCGCCGGGACCATACCCTATGCCCAGCTCCGATCACTCCGACGAACTCGCTACCACCTCCGCTAGCGGTCTGTTGAGAAGTCGCAGCTATTATTTGCTGGCGGGCATTCTCATCGGCGCTGTCTTTCTTGCGATTACCCTGCGCCACGTCGATTTGGCGGACGCGGTCAGCACCTTCTACAACATCACCGCAATATGGCTAATACCGTTAACTGTCATCTACATCGCTAATTTGGCCTTGCGGGGCTTTCGTTGGTGGCTGATGTTCCCCCAGGACATTCGACCCTCATTTCGCCATGCCATGGATGCTTTTTTAATTGGCAAGGTGGGCAACAACATCATGCCCGGCCGTCTCGGTGAATTAATTCGGGCGAGCATTATCGGTCGGCACTTACCGCAGATGGGCGTGAGTGGTTCGCTAATGACCGTGGTATTAGAAAAATTGTTCGATGCTCTGGCAATACTCGCCTTCTTAGGTATTGCGCTGCTCATCGCACCCCTACCAGATTGGGTGTATCGGGTCGGCTGGACGATGGTCATTGTCTTCCCAATACTAATCATCGTTCTCGCTGCGTTCGACAGAGTGCAGCAAGGCTCAAGTTCTCCGGTGTACGACTCCTCCTCGTTGTATCGACGTGCCAAAAATTTCGCGTGGAAGCTCATCGACAAGGTTTCGATGGGTCTGCACACGTTGCGCACTGCGCAGCACTTTACATACGCCCTAGCACTAAGCCTTCTCATTTGGGCGGGCGAAGTGGTCGTAATGTACCTCTGTATGCTGGCGTTTAATATTTCAGCGCCATTTAGCGCTGCGCTGGTGGCAACCGTTTTTCTATGCCTCGGAACAATTCTGCCTGCAGCACCCGGCTTTGTTGGCACCTATCAGCTGTTTATTGTTGCTGGCTTGCAGATGTATAACGTTCCCCACTCTGATGCCTTTGCGCTAGCAGTGTTTCTGAATCTCTACATGATCGTGATGACAACCGTTTTTGGGGTGATCGCCCTTCTGTTGGACGGCGGGGTGGTCAGCTTGAGACAACTACTGCAGAGCACGGATAAATCGGCGTGAGTGCTCTCGGGGTCGTGATTGTAGGTGCTCCAAGGTCGGGAACCTATTGGCTGGTCGACCTACTCCAGCAGCGGTTTAACATCATCATTCCCAGCGAAACCCACTTCATCCCGCTGTTTGCACGCTATCTCTGGCTGTGGGGCGATTTGCGCGAGCGTAAGAATCGCGCACGTTTATTGCGCAATATTTTCGAATTTTTACAAATATGGACAGCGAGATCTTCACACTCGAAAGAATACATTGAACAAATACGCCAACTCAGTCTGCTGGTAACGCTAGATGAGGGGCGCGTGGATGCCATCCTCGACAGCTCTGAAAACTATGTCACCCTCATCGATGCACTGTTCACACAATTTGCCCTGTTACATGGCAGCGATGCGTCTGGCGATAAGAGCGCATATTTTCGCGCCCTTGATCCGGAAGAAATTCTTGCTCACGCACCCGATGCACGGATGCTGCATATCGTGCGCGACGGGCGTGATGTAGCACTGAGCTGGCTGAAGCAGTGGTTTGGACCGGATTCTATGGCAGACGCAGCCCAGAAATGGTGCGAGCATGTTCAAACCAATCGCACCTGGGGTGCGCGCAACCCAGATCGATATTTAGAGCTGCGCTACGAGGCGCTCGCCACCGACCTCGAGGCGGAGATAGAGAAAATAGCAGTATTTCTACAGCGTCCCGCGATTAAGGCTAGCGAATCAGCAAAATCGTCGCCATTGGCCGAGGCACTGGCCAAAACTGATAGCCACGCGTCTATGCTCGATATAGTCGCCAGCGATAATGTTGCGCGCTGGAAACGCGATATGTCCGAGGCAGATGTCGCTTTATTTGAGAGCATTGCGCAAGACACGCTGAAAGAGTGCTGCTATGAGTTGCGCGATTCAAGCGGAACAAAAATCGGCCGCCGTCGTCACTTTGCCGCGCACGAACTGCGTGTGTTGGCGAAAAACTCGTTACCCCTAGTTCTGGGCGTTGCGGGCCGCCTACATTTGCCTCTGTTGTGGGTGATCAACCAGAAATTTCCTGCTATCTGGCGGCGAGTTTCGCTTTGATAGCCTCGCTCATAGCCGTTTCGGTGTCTGTGTCTGTGTCTGTGTCTGTGTCTGTGTCTGTGTCTGTGTCAGTACTATTCGGCTGCGATTGCCGAGCGCATAATGGCAGAACTCATTTTAACCCTCGAGGACTCAGAGCATGACCGAAAACTCGAACAAGCGAGTGTTGGTTGCTGGCGCTACCGGGTACCTCGGTAAATACGTCGTTCAGGCTTTTAAGCAGCAGGGCTTTTGGGTGCGGGTTCTCACCCGCGACAAACTGCGTCTGTTGCAACCGGGGCCGTTCACTGCGCCTGCGCTGGCACCGGAGGACATGGACGACGTATTTGTAGGCGAAATCACTAAGCCCGCGACTCTAACGGGGCTTATGGAAGATATCGATATCGTCTTCTCCAGTATCGGAATCTCTAGGCAACGCGATGGGCTGACCTTTGAAGCCGTAGACTATCAATGTAATCGCAATCTCATTGACCTATGCCAGGACAGCCAAGTCAAACAGTTCATCTATGTCTCAATGCAGGGCGCAGAAAATATTGCCGATCTCGCTATCACGCAGGTTCACGAAAGGGTGGTGAGCGATCTGAAAAATTCTGGGCTGGACTATCGCATTATTCGACCCTGTGGCTATTTTTCAGACATGGGTGTGCTTTACGACATGGCGAAGAAAGGACGCTCCTTTCTAGTCGGTGAGGGCACGAATAAAATGAACCCCATCTACGGCGGCGATCTTGCTATGGTGTGTGACATCGCTGGACAACACTGAGCGGGAAATTGAAGCGGGTGGACCGGAAATCATGACGCAGCGCGAAGCGGCAGAACTCGCCTTCGCCGTAGCAGGCAACCCAGTCAAGATCACTGTGATTCCGATGTGGTTAGCGCGCGGATTAGTTCGCCTTATTCGCTTACTATCCAATCAATTTGGTGACTTAGCAGAATTTATCGTGACCGCTGGGGAAATTGACGGCGTTGGGCCCAAGCTGGGCACCACCACACTGCGGAGCTACTTTCAAAGACTCCATGACGACGGCAAACAAAAAAGCTAATCTGCTCGGGAGTTTTCGATTAGCCACGCGCCGTATAAATCTCCAGAGGCTCAATATCGGCAAAGTGTGCCGCAATCTGCTCTATCGACAAGGGCTGTTCTTGAGTCAGTACATGTTGTTCATGCGGCGAACGCCACAGCGCCACTTTGTGACCGTTACAGGTCAGGCACTGCCCATTTAACGTTTGGGCCGCATCGCTAGCTAACCAGACCAAACCACGAGCGACATGTTCAGGCTCGCCAAAACCCAATTCGATGGCGTCTTTACCCGATTTCTCAATAATGGGTTGCGTCATATCAGTGCGAGCGACGGGCCACATGGCGTTGCAGCGCACATTGTATTTTGATAGTTCCTTCACTGCGGTATACATCATACCCATCAGCCCCGCCTTGGCAGCGGCGTAGTTGGTCTGTCCGAAATTGCCCACCAAGCCTGAGGCAGAGGTAATTTGAATAATGTGGCCCGCACCGGCGTCGCGCATCACGCGGGCAGCGGCGCGTGTTGCCAAAAATGGGCCGCGCAAATTAACTGCAATAACCTCGTCGAAATCCTCCTCGGTCATTTTCAGCAAGGTGCGATCCCGAACGATACCGGCGTTGTTTACCATGACATCAATGCCACCAAAAGCATCGACACAGGCTGCAACCAATTCATCTGCGACGGCACGCTCAGCGACGGAACCTGCAACCACCGCCACGGGTGCACCCAGCTCCGCAACTTCTAAACGCACTGATTCCAAAGCTTCCTTATTTGTGCCATTGAGTACCAGAGAGGCACCTTCGGCGGCGCAACCCAAGGCAAAATGTCGGCCCAGGCTGCGCGATGAGCCAGTGATGACAATTCGCTTTCCCGCAAGTCTTCCCATCTAGCTGCTCCCCAATATCACTCAACCATCACTCAACCATCTCTCAACTATCTCTCAACAGGGATGATTGCGCTGTGGCAGCGGCCGATCTTCCATCGGATAGCGTGTATGCGAACGATAGGTAGCCACCGAATCAATGATTCCGATAAGCCAGTTATTGATGGTCGTGCGTGGGTTGAAGTTGGTCTCTTGCATTATTTGCACCAACCGATCACACATTTGGTGGCGAAGTTCTGCGTATTGACTGTAGTTCGCGAGATTCTCAACCTCGTAGGGGTCAGACCTAAGGTCGAAAAGCTCCGTCCACTTGGGGTAATCGGGGTAGGTCACCAGCTTGTGCGTGTCGGTGCGCACAGCGACAATGGTTGGGGTTCGCTTGCGTTTGTGCTTCGCCCAATGCTCATCTTGCCAATACTCGTACAAGAAAGCATCGCGCCACGACGGATTTTCTTGCTCCCATAGAGGGGCCAAACTCCTACCTTGCATGGTATCGGGAACTGCACTGGCGACAATATCCAAAATAGTCGGCCCCAGATCGATATTGAGAGCCATCGCGTCAGATACAGACCCAGGTGCGATGGCACCGGGGTACTTAATAATGAGTGGGACACGGATACTTTCTTCGTATGCCGAGCGCTTGTCACCGAGTAAATGCTCGCCCAAGTAGTAGCCGTTATCGCTAAGAAACATCACCACCGTTTTGTCTTCTAGTCCATTGGCCTTGAGCGCATCGAGCAAGCGACCGACATTTTCGTCAATCCCGTTGATGGTCTGCTGGCGCACATTGCTGCGCCAGTGGGTATTTTTTGACGGGCCTCGTCGACGATGGGGGACGGTGACGCCCAACCAAGGCGCGGGCGCATGCCAGCTCTGCGGCAGCCCAATATCGATATTGGCGTAGTCGTTACTGTGTGCAGGCATCGGTGTCACTGTTTGATGCACTGCTTTGAATCCCACCATCATGGCAAAGGGTTCATTCTTGAGTTTTTCCAGAAACTGCGTGGCGAAATCCACGCTGTGCCCATCGACATACCCCTTGGTCGCCACTGGTTTGCCGTTCACTCGAAAGGTAGTACCAAAGTAATTGCCCTGCCCTTTGAAGGTTGCGACGTAATCGAAACCAGGGCGCTCCCACTGGGGGCCGTGGTGAAACTTACCAACGTAGGCCGTAGAGTAACCCAGTGCCTGCAATGCTGTAGCCCAGGTGGGCTTGGGCGAGAAAGGTGTCAGGTTGTTAATCATGCCATTGGTGTGATTGTATTGCCCGGTCAAAATAGCGGAGCGACTCGGCGAGCACAGTGACGTCGTGACAAACGCGTTGCGAAACCGCATGCCCTGCGCAGCCAACGCATCGAGCCGAGGGGTCTGCAAGAAAGCAAAACGCGCAGCGCTTCCCTGCTCTCGTTGCACAACTCCCATCTCATCCCAACGCTGATCATCAGTTACGATAATAAGGAAATTGACTCTCTCGCTGTCACGGGGTGAGGCAAATGCACTAGCGTTTTCGGCGAAACAGACGAAGGTCAATAGAAAGGACGACAACCAAGAGCTGAGCACCCTGATCAATCTCCCTCCGAACCAAGTTTTGCGCACTGGATTATTTATCAATTTTTGGGAAGCAGTTATGTCTGTACTCGGGATGCGAATAGCTAGGCGGCCATTTCTATTCAGCAGAACTGGTACAGTAGTTTGGAGGGGTCCCCATGTCGGTATCGCTGAAACCAAGGAATTACCACTCTTCTTTCGCTGAAAAATCAGTAACTTTAGCACAAAGTTTTGTTCTTTCAGATTGTACCCGAGGCAGCTTCACTTTATTCTTCTTGTAACCGAGTAGAAATAGTAGGGTGGAGAGGCAATTCCGCGCCTTACAAATTCCCTGCGAGCCAGAGCTTCCCTATCAATGAACGGCCTATTGTCAAACTCGCGCTCCCAATCCAGCGTATTGTCGCAGCTGCCCAGATGCCGCAGTGTCCCTACTGTGTCGCTGCGCTTAGTACTGCTCTCGTTGGTCTTTGCGCTACTGGTTGCCTGTGGTCAGCAGGAGCCCGAACCTCTTGATTCGCCCAAAAAAGAAGCTGGTCGAGCAGAGCTCGATTCCACGGACACTGCGGCTGTGGACTCTACAGAGGTGGAGTCAAAACCCACACCTCCTCCCGAGTTGCCAGCTGCGCAACCGTTAGGCCCGACTTATTACGCCGACTTGCAACCGGGGCGGTGCTGCACTGTCATTGCACACGCCGGTGGCGCTATCGATGGCAACCCCTATTCCAATAGTGTCGAAGCACTAGAGGCAAACTACGCAATTGGCGTGCGTATTTTTGAAATTGATTTTCAACTGACGTCAGACAACCATTGGGTAGCCACTCACGATTGGCCGCTATGGCAACGCAGAAGTGGGTATACCGGTGAGTTACCGCCCTCCTTGACGACCTTTAGCGCGTCAAAACTAGAGTACAAAAAAAAGAGTTGGTCAATTCCAAACACCTACACACCCATTTCCCTGGCATGGCTGAACACGTTTTTGTCGGCCCATCCAGACGCCGTCATCGTGACAGATACCAAAGAACTCGATCTGTTTGAATCGCTGGTTCGCACGGTACTTGCGCAACCCACTCGGAGTCAGTTCATTGTCCAAGCGTACTACTTCGACCACGTAGATCTGGTTAAATCCTTAGATCCAAGTGCACGCGTTATTCTTACTTTGTATCGAAAAGGCGCACGCAAGAGTTTGTACAACAAGCTGCCGATGATGCAGCAACACCTGTGGGGTATCACCCTACCAATGAGCTGGGCTGATCGAGGCAACACCTTGACTAGACTAAAAGAGAGTGGCGTGCCCCTCTTCCTACACGGGTCGCCGACCAACATAAACTCTCGCGCCCTACACGCCAAGTTTGAAAAACGTGGTGTGACGGGCTTTTACCTGGACTGAAACCAATAAAACAAGTGCGCGACATCACACTCCCCAGCGCCGGTTACATCCACTTCAAGTTTCGGCTTGAAATGCCTGTGTGACCAGACATAATCATAAAGTTGGTATGGCTTGTATTGCATGGGATCACGCAGCAGCTTAGAACCTTCAATCCCTGTGTAGTTGGCACGATACACCCATCTACCCCTAGGGCCGGTAGATGTACACAGCTAAAATCAAGAAACGGCTCACACCAGCCAAAATCAGCCCACGCTAGATCCGATAAAAACCGAGAATAGGTCTCACTTCAAACTCCATGATTGAACTCATCGATATCAACAAGGCCGTAAGCGGTGAGGTCTATGCCCAGAGCATAAATTTGCGCCTGGAGTCGGAGACTATCAATGTGCTTTTGGGGCCCACTTTGTCGGGTAAGTCTTCGCTGATGCGAATCTTGGCAGGCCTAGACCAACCCGATAGTGGCGATATCCGAGTTAATGGATCCTCTGTCTTGGGCATGCCCGTGCAACAACGCAATATTGCGATGGTGTACCAACAGTTTATCAACTACCCCTCCCTGAGCGTGTTTGAAAATATTGCCTCTGCCTTGCGGATCGCTAAATTGCCACAGTCGGACATCGATGAACGCGTGAACACCGCTGCGCAGCAGCTGCAGATCAGTGACTTTTTGCAGCGACAACCGACAGAGCTTTCTGGGGGGCAGCAACAGCGGGTGGCCCTGGCGCGAGCGCTGGTTAAACGAGCCGACTTAGTTCTACTAGACGAGCCTCTGGCAAACCTCGATTACAAGTTGCGCGAGGAGTTGCGTGAGGAACTCCCCATTCTCTTCCAAGCGCACGGCGCTGTACTTGTTTACGCCACGACTGAACCTGTCGAAGCGCTGCTACTCGGTGGTCACACCGCAGTCATGCACGAAGGTAGAGTCGTTCAATTTGGCCCGACGAGCGACGTGTTTGCAGCACCCAATGGTCTGGTTTCTGCACGCGCCTTTTCCGACCCCCCATTGAACACCCTAGAAGTTGCGATTGAGAACTCCGAGCTCTCACTGGGCACTGCAAAAGCCCGCGTTGCAGAGAGCCAGCGGCCCGCGAAGAACGGCCGGTATACCATTGGCGTGCGCCCCCACCACATTCGACTCGATGCTGGCAAACCCTCAGACATCGCGCTACAGGCTACCGTGTTAGTTAGCGAAATTACCGGTTCCGAGAGTTTCATTCATTTGCGGGTTAACGACGACCAAGGCTGGGTAGCGTTGGTTCACGGGGTGACCGATATCCCTTCCGGTACTGAGCTGCCCTGCTATATCGACCCGGCAGATCTTTACTATTTCAACGAACAGGGCGAGGTGGCCAAACTCCCTCAATCGGTTCGAGCTCAGTAGCGCACCATGGCGACCATCACACTAGATGCTATCGGTCATCGCTATCCCGCGGCAAAGGGTGAGCACAATGACTACGCCTTGAAACCATTTACTATGGAGTGGCAAGATGGTGGTTCCTATGCACTGCTCGGCCCCTCTGGCTGTGGCAAGACAACTCTGCTAAATATCATCTCTGGGCTGATTGTCCCCAGTGAGGGGCGCGTACTGTTCGACGACAAGGACGTAACACAGCTACCCACGCATCAACGGAACATTGCCCAAGTTTTTCAATTCCCCGTTGTCTATGATTCGATGACAGTCGCCCAGAATTTGGAGTTTCCGCTAAAAAATCGCAACGTTCCGTCAGCTCAACGCAAACAGCGTGTGGCGGATATTCTCGACATTCTGGAAATGTCAGGTATAGCCAACCAAAAGGCGCGCAATCTGAGCGCCGATAGCAAACAAAAAATTTCGCTGGGCAGAGGTCTAGTACGCACAGACAGTAACGCGATACTGTTCGATGAGCCACTGACGGTGATTGACCCGAATCTTAAGTGGCAATTGCGCGCACAGCTGAAGAATGTGCATAGAGAAGTAGGTCACACCATGATCTATGTGACACACGATCAAACTGAAGCGCTTACACTGGCCGATACTATTGTTGTTATGAACCACGGAGAAATATTGCAGTGTGGCTCTGCCAGTGATTTATTTGAAACACCCGCGCACACGTTTGTCGGTCACTTTATTGGCTCACCCGGCATGAATGTACTTCCCGGCACCTTGCATGGAAATGTAGCTGAAGTGTTTGGGTATAGCATCGCGCTGGCCAGTGACTACGGCATCGCGGATGACGTTGTCGAAGTGGGTATTCGCCCCGAGTATGTGCGGCTGGCAAGCGCGGACGAATCCACCATGGGAATCCCAGTTACCGTCACGAAAGTAGATGACATCGGCCGGGAGAAAATCGTACAGCTACAATTGGCAAACACGCGAATTAATGCGATTTTGAAAGAACACGATACTATTCCCCAATCGCCCGTGGCCGTCTTTGAACGGGAGAGCATTCATATTTACAAGCACTCAAAATTGCTGCAACGCTCAGCTCAGGTAGCAACTCCGTGAAGCCCTGGAATAACAAAGCCTGGTTACTTGTGCTTCCAGTACTAGTCTTGGTCGCCTTCAGCGCAGTCATTCCACTGATGACTGTTGTCAACTATTCAGTTCAAGACACCTTTGGCAACAACGAGTTTTTCTGGGCGGGCACCGAGTGGTTTGAAGAAGTGTTACATTCCGAGCGTTTTCACAAAGCGCTCATGCGCAACCTGATGTTCTCGGGAATTATCTTGGCGATTGAGATACCGCTGGGTATCGCTATTGCGCTGTGTATGCCCAGACGCGGCATTGGCGTCTCGATCTGTCTGATACTCATGGCCATGCCACTGCTCATCCCATGGAATGTTGTCGGTACCATTTGGCAAATATTTGCGCGCGTCGATATCGGGCTGCTCGGCCACACCCTGGAATTTATGGGCATCGATTACAATTACGCGCAAAATACGACACATGCGTGGATCACAGTGGTGCTCATGGATGTCTGGCACTGGACATCCCTGGTGGTTCTACTGTGTTACTCCGGGCTCGTCGCTATCCCGGAGGCCTACTACCAAGCAGCACGTATCGATGGGGCGTCCAAGTGGGCCATTTTTCGAACGATTCAACTGCCACGTATGAAACGCGTATTACTCATAGCCGTACTTCTGCGGTTTATGGATTCATTCATGATCTATACCGAGCCTTTTGTACTGACTGGCGGTGGGCCGGGCAACGCGACGACCTTCCTCTCGATTGATTTAGTGCAAATGGCAGTGGGTCAGTTTGATTTAGGTCCGGCAGCTGCGATGTCTCTTATTTATTTTCTAATTATTCTCTTGCTGTCTTGGACATTTTACAACGTCATGACGCGCGATGAAGATGATGGCCGAGTAAACTAGAGGTTGAGCATGACACAAGGCACTCTACAAAGACGCTTAGAGCACCCGCAAGTAGATGGTGCTATCCGCAGCCTGCCATGGCACTACTTAATCCCGGTGATTTACATTTTGTTTTTGATGCTGCCACTGTACTGGTTGCTCATCATGAGCTTTAAAACGAATCAGGAAATTCTTTCGGCCTTCACTTTGTGGCCGCAGGAGTTTTCACTGGCAAATTACACCACCATTCTCACCGATCCAAGTTGGTATAGTGGTTATATCAATTCCACAATTTATGTCGTGTTAAACACTCTAATTTCTCTGGCCGTCGCGCTACCGGCAGCCTATGCATTCTCGCGCTTTCGCTTCCTCGGCGATAAACATCTGTTTTTTTGGCTGTTAACAAATCGTATGGCACCGCCGGCTGTGTTTGTGCTGCCGTTTTTTCAGTTGTACTCTGCGTTCGGCATTATCGATACCCATATCGCAGTAGCACTGGCGCACTGCTTGTTTAACGTACCACTGGCGGTATGGATCCTCGAGGGCTTTATGTCGGGCATCCCCCGTGAGATTGATGAAACCGCCTACATCGACGGCTATTCTTTTCCGCAGTTTTTCTTCAAAATTTTCACACCGCTTATTCGCTCTGGCATAGGCATTGCGGCATTCTTCTGCTTTATGTTCTCCTGGGTAGAGTTGCTCATTGCGCGCACACTCACCGTGACAGATGCAAAGCCGATCGCGGCCATCATGACACGCACGGTTTCCGCCTCGGGCGTCGATTGGGGTGTGCTCACCGCAGCTGGTGTGCTCACCATTATTCCAGGCGCGCTGGTTATCTACTTTGTGCGCAACCATATCGCCAAGGGCTTTGCACTGGGCCGCGTGTAAATGGAGGCTAGAGTCTAGAACATGGATTTTTCCTGGATGGCGTGGACAACGCCCACAGCAATATTCTTTGGCGTTATCTTCACATTGATCGCGCTGATCTTTGTCTGGGAAGTAGTGGTACCCGGCGGTTCGCCACGCCAGGGAATCTTGGGCCTTCAGACCACGCGCGGTGACCGCCTTTTTATGTCCTTGCTATTCAGCGCTTTTCTGGCGCTGGGCTGGCTGGGCTGGGTGCCGCTGCCGCTGTGGTGGGTGCTTATCCCCTGCCTCATGCTCTGCGTGTTAATCTTTAGTTTTTGCTAGTACTATACTTCTCCTAGCTCTCTAGAACCCACAGACACTGTGAAGGAAGCTCTATGTCAACTCCCAAGCTAAGCAAACTATCGCTGGCCCTCTCCCTACTCACTCCCCTTGGACTGTTTATACCAAGCACCGCCTCGGCCGATGCAGCAGCGATTGATAAGTGGCTGGCGGAGTTCCAACCCTCGACACTAAGCGAGGCGCAACAGAAAGAAGAGCTGATGTGGTTTGCCTCCGCCGCCGAGCCCTATAAGGGCATGGAAATCAAGGTAGTCTCAGAGAATATCAAAACACACGAGTACGAATCACAGGTGTTGGCGAAAGCGTTTGCCCAGATTACGGGGATTACCGTCACCCACGACTTGATCGGCGAAGGCGATGTAGTGGAAAAACTGCAGACCCAGATGCAGTCCGGGGAAAATATTTACGACGCGTATATCAATGATTCCGATCTGATCGGAACACACTCTCGTTACCAACAAGTGCGCAATCTCACCGACTGGATGGCGGGCGAAGGTGCCGGGGTCACACTACCGACGCTGGATATCGACGACTTTATCGGCAAGTCATTTACCACTGGCCCAGATGGGAAGTTATATCAACTACCCGATCAACAGTTCGCCAATCTCTATTGGTTTCGCTACGACTGGTTTACCAACCCCGACTTCAAAGCAAAATTCAAAAGCAAATACGGTTACGAGTTAGGTGTGCCGGTCAACTGGTCCGCTTACGAGGATATCGCAAATTTCTTTACCAACGACGTTAAAGAAATCAATGGCAAACGGGTTTACGGCCACATGGACTACGGCAAAAAAGACCCGTCGCTGGGTTGGCGCTTCACCGATGCATGGCTCTCAATGGCCGGCGCGGGGGATAAAGGCCTGCCCAACGGCGTGCCTGTCGACGAGTGGGGTATTCGCGTCGAGGGCTGCAACCCGGTTGGCTCTAGTGTAGAGCGCGGTGGCGCCACCGATGGCCCAGCGGCAGTCTACTCCCTACAAAAATACATTGATTGGCTGCACCAGTACGCACCCCCCGAAGCATCGGGCATGGTGTTTTCAGAAGCTGGCCCAGTGCCCGCGCAGGGGCGCATAGCGCAGCAAATTTTTTGGTACACCACCTTTACCGCTGACATGGTACAGCCGGGGCTGCCTGTCATGAATGAGAATGGCACACCGAAGTGGCGCATGGCGCCTTCACCACACGGGGCGTACTGGGAGGAAGGGCAGAAACTCGGTTATCAGGACACGGGTTCTTGGACGCTCATGAAATCCACTCCCGTAAAGCGCGCGCAGGCAGCTTGGCTTTACGCCCAGTTTGTCACTGCGAAAAGTGTCTCCCTGAAAAAGAGCCACGTCGGCCTTACCATTATTCGTGACTCAGATATACGCCACGAAAGCTTTACCGAACGCGCTGCGGAGCTCGGCGGGCTAGTAGAGTTTTACCGCTCCCCCGCACGCGTGCAGTGGACACCCACTGGGACCAATGTCCCAGACTACCCGCGCTTGGCACAACTGTGGTGGCAAAATATTGGCGATGCGGTGGCCGGTGAAAAGTCGGCTCAGGAAGCAATGAGCTCGCTGGCCAACGCGCAGGAAAAGCTTATGAAGCGATTGGAACGGGCAAAGGTTCTCGGTGACTGCGGGCCGAAACTCAACAAAAAACAAAAGCGCGACTTCTGGCTCTCACAACCTGGCGCTCCTAAAGCGAAGCTTGGCAACGAGAAGCCACAGGGTCAAACAGTCGACTACGATACCCTGGTAAAGACTTGGCAGGAGAAACCGGCAGAGCAGTAGAGCATTCGTTTGCTGCAGATGCGAGCCCCGAGATGCGACATCGTCTCGGAGTTTTTTTATTAAGGCACACCACCAACTGAGTGGCTAACCATCAGCCGATCGCTAGTGTCCGTGCCGCTCCTATCAGAAGATATATTTTTCCACTACGATCACGATCCAACTAAATCCGACGATCACGAAGGACACAAAGGTAGAAGCGGATCCCATGTCCTTTGCGCGACCAGCTAACTCGTGATGCTCTTCTCCCACCCGATCAACAACAGCTTCTATCGCGCTGTTCACTAATTCCGCTAAAAGCATGAGCAACAATGGCGCAGTGAGTAGCAATAATTCTACGCCTGTATCGGCGATTATAAAGGCCAGTGGCAGCGCCAGTATGACGACTGCGAGTTCCTGGCGAAAAGCCGCTTCGTGTTTGAACGCCGCTTTAAAGCCCTGCCAGGAATAGACAGTGGCGTAAACCACGCGTCGCAGCCCCGTATGACCTTTATTCACCATGCTTGCATACTCGTCTAAAATCGTTTCCGTCGCCAATAGAGTTTAGCATCTGCGCGCACATTGTCTTAAAATCAAATACTTCGCTAAAGCCTGGCATCCACCCTTCCGAGAATCACAGCTGGACGTCAATCGAGTAAATTGTGTAACGACCAGGTTTGTGACCTGGATCGATGCGAATTCGCCCAGAGTCCGCATCGGCAGGGAGTGGCACTTTTAAAGTCTTTCGACCGAGCTTTGCCACGTGGTTACGCAGATGACTTCTGTCGTATTTGCGATGTTTGCGTGTGTGGTAATACACCTCAAGTTGTGTCTCTACCGGCACTTCAAGGTCAATACTGACAATGATCAACCCGCCAGACTTGTTCTTTAGCACGGGTAAGAATAGATGTGGGTCACGTCCAGTAGCTTCAAAACTGAGTGCATCGCCGTCAATGCGTACATCCGTGATCTGTTTGTTAAACTCAAGAGCATTGGGAGATATCCGCACCGCTTCGCGCTCTAAATCCAAATCAGCCGTTAAGTGATTGGAATTTAGATTAGCGATGGTTTGGTTGCGTCGCAAATTGTTCCGCAGCAAGTCGCGCGTCGGGTCACGCAGGGCCGTCAGATCCTCTCCAACCAGGAACTCCGCGCTGTGGTCCACTTCCAAAAGACTCAGCACCGTGGGTGCTATGTCCATCGACACTGCGGGAATTGTCGAGATGCCTTGCATGGCACTATTGATCGCGGTAAAGAACAATCGACGCGGGTAACCGCGAGGAAACAACCCAAAGGCCTTATTGCGCATTGCCAGGTGATCTGACACTAGGACCACAACCGTATCGGCAAAAGCGGGATGGTCCTTTATTCTATCGACAAACTGCCCCACCAAAAAGTCAGTACAGTGCACCGAATGCAGAATACTGTTGTCTTCACCTGAATACCGCGGACAGCTTTTCGACGGTTCGCCGGACGGGTGGTGTGTATCCACAGTTAGCACAGTTAAATTAAAAGGTTTCTCGGTAGATGCCAATCGCTCAAACTCCTCAACTGCAAAACCCAGCAATGAGTCATCGAACAAGCCCCAGCCGGCCATGTATTTTCGGTCTAGCAATTTGTCCTGTAGTTCAAACCGTCCGAGCACACTGTTAAAACTATGCGAGCGCAAAAACAAACCTTTACCGGCAAATTCTAGCGATGCGCCTCCCATGAATGTTTGGCGATAGCCGGCACTATTCAATACGTCTGGAAGACACTGCGCGCGATTGAGAAAATTGGTGGTCATAATGAGATTACCACCAAAATCCATGTCGTAGAGCAGGGGCGTTCCACACAGTGAAGAAACCAGGCCACCCATAGTCCAGCTCGTTCCGGGGGATTGGGTCAATTGCGTCAGCTGCCAGTTATCTGCGGCAAGTGCATTGAGGTTGGGTGTGAGGCCGGGGAAGACGCTTTCATCTGTGTACAAGCGCTCTAGGCCTTCCATGAAAATGAGCACTAAGTTTTTGCCCGCTCTCGCCGCGCTCGCACTCTCGGTTAATGCGCCCTCATTAAGGCGCAAGCCCTCCCAATCGATATCCTGCAACTCTTCACTACCGCCGGCATGAAAGGATTGCACGGCGAACACCGCCGAACTACGCAGACCCGGATCTAGCAGCAGTGCCATTGCGAGGATGAGCGGAGAGGCCGCAAGTATTCGTGTACTCAAACTTCTCCAGGGCAATTTCCAAACGGTCAGCCAAATGGCAAAAAACCATAGCAAGAACACTAAAAACTGGCGGTAAAAAGCGCTCCAGGTTTCGGTCAATGTGGAAATGTCCAGATGGAAGAAAAACTGTCGATTGAAATACTCCCCCTGCAGATAAAAACTGAGTAGTAGGCCGCCGCAATACACGGCGAGCAGTGAGTAACTAGTTAAAGCGAGAACGCGTCGAATTATTAGTCTTCGAATGGCAGTTAATGCCACGTAGATAAATACAACCCACAGTACGGTTGAGACCAGCGCTTGCAATACAACACTAACGCTTCTATCAACAGCGAAGTAATAGGCGATGGCAACTGGAATGACCAGCAGCAGGCACAAGACGTAATGAGGTAAGCGCATTCAAATACCGCGTGAATCAACAGTTAGCGAGCAGGGCTACAAGCTAACATTGAAGATCAAGTGTAGCTATCTATTACTATGCAACTGCCCGCTAATGGCTTGACGATGCAATGCATAAAACGCTCCTAAACACCCGCACCACAGAATAGGATTCGGCTGAGCGCGTGTCTAGTGAGCTGGCCTAGAGTGTGACGAAATTGGCGAAGGCCTCGCAGGGAGAACCTCTAAACGACATACCGAGACGGTGAATTGGAATGAGCAATAAGCCGCGTGCCTGGACTAACAGGCAATAATTCAGTAGCTTGCTATACTGGCTTTGCCCAACCACAACTTACGGATGGAACAGCTATGGATCTTATGGAAATCGGTACAAAAGCACTCTCACAGGCACTGGGTCAAAACGTAGACAGCGGCGCCGCAAACCAAGCGCTCAACGACCTCTTAAGCGATGGGCAGGGCAAACTGGATTTGAGCAGCTTGGTCAGCAAAATGAATGACAGCGGTGGTCTTGCCGATATCGTTGGCTCATGGCTTGGCGATGGTCAGAACGCCGCTATTTCACCCGACAGCCTGAAAGACTTGTTTGGCGAGGGCCAACTACAGGATTTCGCCGCCAAACTGGGCGCGAATACGGATCAAGCGGCCGGTGGGCTGGCGGAAGCTCTACCGCAAATTCTAGATAATGCGAGTAAAGGTGGCAGCCTGCTAGATTCGTTCGGCGGTGCCGGCGGACTGCTAGATGCTGCAAAATCGTTGTTAAAGTAAACGCGGTAACGTGAACACGCTCGCGCGTTAGCCCGCGCGAGCAATCCGCAGCAAGGTATTCCAGCGACTATAATAACAGGGCGCGAGGCCATGGGAACTACCGCCATAACGACAGAAATTCTAACGCCGGTTATCGCTCTGTTACTACTGAGCTGCGTCATGTGGCTGTGGATGTACGCGACACGCCTGCCGGCCATCGCCAAGCTCGGCATGAAGATGGACTCTACACTGCCGAACGGACAGCAAATGTCCCAACTTCCCGCAAATGTGCGATGGAAAGCGGACAACTACAATCACCTGCTGGAACAACCCACACTGTTCTACGCCGTCTGTTTCACATTGGCACTGCTGGGCGAGGGGAGCGGCCCTAATGTGACTCTCGCCTGGTGTTACGTGGGGATGCGTGTGGTGCACTCGATACACCAGGCGATATGGAACAAAATAGAAATACGTTTCGCTTTGTTTGCCGTCGGTTCTCTGTTTTTGTTCACCCTAATTATTCGCGCCGCGCTTTCTGTATAGTTTCAATCAATAGAGCGAGCTTGCGCGTCTGCATGCGGCGATACAGGCCGATTGACATGATACAGGCCTCCAGAAGTAAGAGTCGGTACTACCCGCAATGAGCATTTGGTCACAGGCCAGGGAACTGGCCAACAACACCCCGGACAGCCGTAATCGCTATGTCGATTTTTTACGCGCTGTTTCCATTTTGTTTGTGATCGTTGGGCACTGGCTGATCACGACGGCGGTGTTCGATAAGACAACCCACACATTCACACCGCAACTTGCCCTGGACATCATACCCTGGACAGAATGGCTCACCTGGGTCTTTCAGGTCATGCCTATTTTTTTTATCGTCGGTGGCTACTCCAATGCCATTTCACTCGATAGCGCGCGAAAAAAACGGGCGACTTACTCTGAGTGGTTGACCGGGAGATTACATCGCCTATTGACGCCACTGTTAGTGCTCATCGTGGCCTGGGGCGTACTATCGCTCGCACTGGGTGCCTTCGGATTCGAACCGGAAACCGTCAGCTATCTCTCCAAAACAGCGCTGGTACCCACGTGGTTTTTGGCGATATACATGATGATTGTGCTCTTAGCACCGCTAACTTACGATTTTTGGCGACGCTGGGGTTACCGCTCTTTCCTCGTGTACGTCTTTATGGCCATTGCGGTGGATTGGGCATTCTTTGCACTGGGGTGGCGTTGGCTGGGTTGGAGTAACTATTTTTGGGTGTGGCTCGCGGTGCACCACCTCGGCTTCGCCTGGTATGACCAACGACTAGCTCGGCCAACTTTGCTAATTGCGGTGTCTATTCTCGCCCTACTCGCACTACTGTACTTGATTCTGCAGGGCCCCTACCCCATCGCAATGGCTGGTTCGCCGGGAGAGGCAATCAGCAACACGCTTCCACCGAAGGTTACCTTGATTGCACTCGGCCTGGTTCAGTTTGGCATTTTGCTCGCCTTTGCCAAACCCATGCAGGCCCTATTGCGCGGGCAGCGCCTCTGGGCGTTCACAATCTTAGTAAACAGCATGATCATGACGCTCTATCTGTGGCATATGACGGTGCTCATCGCGGTGTTGGCCTTGGGCTACTACAGCGATGGTGTCGGCATGCATATGGCGGTGAACTCCCCCGCCTGGTGGTGGTCGCGACCCCTCTGGCTACTGGTGTTAACGCTGCTGCTCATACCTCTGGCGATCGCACTCTCGCCGCTAGAGCGCATCACACAGCCGGAAAGCGCCGATAAACCGCTGCGCCGGCAACTCATTCTCGGCGCCATTCTGTGTGGCCTGGGCATCACCATCACGACGCTAAACGGCTTCACCGGTGAGTTGTTCACACTTACAGGCTCCGGCGCTCTATTACTTATCATCTTCGGTGGTTGGATTTGTGGTTTATCGCCAGCGGTTTACAGGAACCCTTCGAACTAACGCCACAACGGCGCGGAGAACTCGCGACCTATCAATCCGTTAATTTGATAGCTGCCTACCGCCATCCAGCACAATAATCTCGCCGGTAATAAATGGGGCATCGCAGGCAAGAAATGCGACGGTCAGGGCCACGTCCTGCGCTGTACCCACACGCTGTAAGGGTGTCGCCGCCACTGTTTTTTGGCGTGCTTCCTGGTCGTAGGCTTCGTCACCCTCGGGCCAGAGAATAGCCCCTGGTGCTATCCCGTTGACCCGAATATCGGGGCCCAATTCGAGCGCCATGCTGCGTGTTAGTGATACCAGGCCCGCCTTGGCCGCGCTATAGGCGCTGTAGTTTTTTAGCGGACGCTCCGCGTGGGTATCGACGATATTGATGACATTGCCCGCGAGCGACTGACGCAGCCCGGGCAGCAAGGCCTGCGTCAACAAAAAAGGGGCGCGCAGGTTGGAGGCCAACATGCTGTCAAACTCTACCGGCGTGCAAGACGCAATGGGTGTCGGCCGAAACCCCGACGCGTTATTGACCAGCAAGTCAATACAAGGATAGCGGGCAAGCAACTTCTCTCCCAGTCGCGCGACTTGTAGTGGGTTCTCCAGGTCCGCCTTAAATACCTCACAGGAACCGACACGAGTTCCGTTCAGCGTCTCTGCCAACACATTGGCCTCTCGCTCGGAGGCACCGAAGTGGACCGCCACATCGAAGCCAGCCTGGTGTAGGTGCTCCACAATGCTGCGCCCAATCCGTCTGGCGCCACCGGTCACTACCGCGATTTTCGGCATTTCAGGTGATGTTCAATGGCGTTAATTCACGATAGATAACAGAGGGCCGAGGAACAGCAGCGCCATGACGCCATCAAAGACCAAAGCGGGAACCGATGCTTTAAACCCAATACCGTCAACTACCAGCGACCAAAGGCGCGCGGCAAACACCGCCAACCAGGCCAAACACAGAACGCCAAACACCACAGGGCTCCCCAACCATAGGGCTGCCGCGCCGAGCGCCAGGTTCATACCACCAAATACCCCGCGCGCCTCGGAAAAGGCCATCGGACTGGTCAGCGAAATACCGACTTTATCGAGAAACAACCGGGGCTTGAAAAAACCGATCAAACCAATGATTACCATGATTAGCGCGCCCAAGATTGGCAGCCAGCTCATACAGTTCTCCTTGCAAACTTTGTATTGAATTCACTACGCGACCTATCACCCAAACATAGGGAATCGGCGCGGACATTGCAATCACCACCAAGTCATAGGCGCAATGAGGTCCGCGGAGGATGACTTGTGCGGGTGTTTATGTCAGTTTCACTACCCATCACCACTACTATGTATTTGGAGGCTCCATGGAATTGTCTTGCTCTTTGCCACCATCAAAACACATTGTCGAGCAAGCCCAGATCGCACAAACTCTCGGTTATAAGCGCCTCTGGGTCAGTGATTCACCCGCTCTCTATTCGGACCCCTGGGCGGCCCTTGCCCTGATAGGGACGGCGACTGAGCACATCGGCTTAGGCGTGGCCGTACTCACCCCATCCACTCGGCATGTGATGGCTAATGCAGCAGCGATCGCAGGCATAGAAGCGATTGCACCCGGGCGTCTCGCCGTGGGTATCGGCACTGGGTTTACAGCGCGGCGAACCTTTGGCAAACACGCGCTGAGCTGGGCGACCACTGCGTGCTACATCGAGCAACTGCGCGCACTGTTGCGCGGCGAGACCATCACCGTCGATGGTTCACTGACGAGGCTCATGCACCCGCCAGGGGTATCAGTCGCAACGCCCATCGCAACCCCGGTACTGGTGGCGGCAAACGGCCCTAAAGGTCTGGAAGTCGCGCAGGCATTAGGCGATGGTGTTATTAGCGTGCAAGCGCCCATCGCAGGTTTTTCCTGGAGCGCAATGCTGCAGGCGGGAACCGTGCTCCATGAAGGTGAAGCACTGGACAGCCCCCGCGTGTTTGACGCGATCGGACCGGTAATCGCGAGCTTTTATCACGGCGCTTACGATGCCATGGGAGAAGGCGTGGATGGCTTCCCCAACGGCGCACAGTGGCGCGCGATGATCGAGTCGTTCCCCGAGCAAGAGCGCCATTTGTACTTGCATCAGGAGCACTGCTATCGCGTCAGCGACCACGATCGTGCGCACATTGATGTGGCAAACATGGCGCCGATGACCTTCACCGGCTCACCCGATGAACTGCGTGAAAAGGCCAAAGGCATGATCGATGCCGGTCTCACGGAACTCCTCTACCTCCCCAGCGGCCCAGATATTCCCGGGGAGCTGGAGCGTATGTCAAAGGCCCTGCGCGACTTCGAGACGACGTAATTTCAAGCATAGGAATTCAAGTAAATAGTTCACACAATCCACGAGTAAATTATTCCTTTTGGCTATAACACTCCGCGCGTACCATGTTCTCATCCCCACGTATAAAGAATGGGGCATAGTGTTGTACTGAAGTCCTAATCAAGGAGTGAAATATGTTGAAGCAAACCGCACTGCTGGCTGGCGTGGCGCTAGCCCTTTCAGCGACCGCACAGGCTGACTACCAATGGGAAGTTGGAGCTGCCTGGGCCACTGGAGATGTAACTACAAGCAACAATGTCGACGCCGATCAGGATGTTTATTCCTTCACCGGTTCCTGGTTTATCGCGCCAGTCGACGTCAGCAAAGGCCCCCTCGGTGAAGCAGCCTTTCTCGATCGGGCTTCCAGCATTTCCCTAGATTATGTCGATGGAGAAATTGACGCAGACGCGGGTAATCTCGACATCGAAAACTACGGCGTTCGCGGCCGCTACGTATGGGCGGATTCTGGCTGGTTTGTGGAAGGTGGCTACAACAGCGAAGAACAGGGTAATTTCGACGCCGATATCTACGGCATCGGCGTCGGCATGTACGTCGCCCCCAACACCACCGTCACCGTGGGCTACAACGATATCGACGGTGATATTGGCGCGGACGCAGATGGTTGGGGCATCGACCTGAAGCACGTACAGCTGTGGGGCGATCAAGCGCTTAAGGTCGAGCTTGGCTACAGCAACCTCGACCCGGACAATGGCAAAAACCTCGATACCTGGAGCATCGGTAGCACTTGGTACATCTGCAAAACGCTGGGTGTGGGCGGTTCGTACTCAACGCAAGATGCGGGTACTGACGACTTGGAGAGCTGGCAACTGTTTGCCGAGTGGTTCGTGCATGAGCAGGTGGCTTTAGGGCTGGCGTACACTGAAGCCGAAGCGGATTCCGGCCCAGCGAATTCCGACGCCGTCGTTCTTCGCTTGCTAGGCCGTTTCTAAAACATAGCTCAATCGAGCTCATCACTGATGTACTTGTAAATTGCTTCGCAAGAAATACGAAAAAGCCCAGTTGACAACAACTGGGCTTTTTTTCTGAGCAGCTTTTATACCCTTCCCAGGTAACTTGCCGTTTCGCATTCCCCGGCGTCGCGCCGCTAGCTTCGCAACGTTCCCCCCGCTTTCGATCTATCGCAGCACCGTGCCAAATCCATCAAGCGCTAACTCATTGCCGAATCCGGCACCCAAACGCCGTGGAACCCCACAGGCACCCTGACCGGCAAGTGCACCTTCGCAATAGGGCCCGCTGCAAGTCTCGTTGCATCGAATAAACAGAACGCGCTGCGATCTGTATTTTTGTCGTGCACATAACTTGCGATATAGCCCTCGTCTTCAGCGCCATCACTGCTCGCGGCTATAAACAGCGGTTCTCCCGGTGTAAATGCCACGCCAGGCATGTATGTGTCCACCTCACCGGTTATCACATCGTACTTGCGAATGCCGCTTTCCGCTGCATTGATTTTCTCGGGCGAATCATTTTTCTCGTCGACGGTCAGGCTGTAACCATAGCGGTAAGGCTTCGTCCAATAATCTCGGTTTACCTGTGGAAACTCCATCGCGGACTGATAGATTCGCTCTACCGATGCCTTACCTGTTTTCATATTCATACTGAAGCGTGACAAACGTGCCGGGTGAAAGAAGTCGTGCGAGTTCTCTACCCACAAGTGGTCGTATCTCGCCGCGTCAATGAACACTTCATCGCCGCGTTGAAAAGAATTCATAATATGAAAGACAAAACACGAAGGCACATCAAACCATTTGACGTCTTTGTTGCCACCAGTACGTGGCATAACACCAAAGCGACAGGGTGCGTCGTCATCCCACTTAAAGGGTAAACCGCTGCCCGTAATGGCCGAGAACCAGGAGAAGCGCACTTGCATCTCCATAAAGACGACGTAGTTTTCAGTAACCGCGAAGTCGTGAACCATGCTGGGGCCAGTGAGCTCGATGGGCTCTACCTGTAGCATATTCCCGGCAGCATCAGCCCGCATATAAGTTAAATAGGGTTTGATCACGTTGTAGCCAAAAAACACCAGTTCCCCCGTGTCGGGATCGATACGCGGGTGTGCGGTCATGTTCCCGGTAAGTTGGCCCTCGTAGTTAAATGCACCGAGAGTCGACAAATCCTGCGGATCAATGACATAGGGGTAACCAAACTCCCCCAGAGACAGCAGTTTGCCGCCGTGATAGAGCACCGACACTGCACTCGTTGTGTGTTCGGGTTTGGGCGCGCCAAAACCAGAGGACTCCTTACGATAAACGGGCGTATCGACGTACCGATTGCGATACCATTTCGCGCGGCCTTTCTCCAGGCGAACACCGTGCAGCATGCCGTCACCACCGAAGAAATGATCGGCAACACCGCTGGAAGAGTTCGTGCCATTGCGTACATACAGGCCACTCAGCTCAGGAGGAATACTGCCCTCTACCTTCAACTCCGTCTCAGTGATTTCCTCGGCTACCGGGCGAAAGTTTCCCTGCTGCCAAAATTTGACTGCTGGCGCGCGTTCCGAACAGCCAGTAAGCGTGGTAGCAACAGACGCGCCCATCACGCCAAGCCCAGTGTAATTTAAGAAGTCTCTACGTTTCATTATTAGGCCTCTTTTTTCTGCGTATTGGACTGAGCGCGCGCCTTGCAGCAGCGTCTGGAAAATCGCAGAATGACTGCGCTACGCTGCTAACCACTCTATCACATTTGATCGCAGGCCAAGCGCCCATGGGTCACTAGCCTAGCCAATGTCAGGCCAAACACTGCCTGACTGCACAACCGAAAATTAGGAGAACGACATGTCGATACTCGAAAATTTTAAGCTAGATAACAAGGTCGCCATCGTCACTGGCGCCGGCAAGGGTATCGGAGCGGCCATTGCCAAGGCATTCGCCGATGCGGGCGCCGATGTGGTGCTCGCCGCACGAACCCAATCTGACTTGGAGGGCGTCGCTAAGATGATCGAAAGTTCGGGCAGGCGCGCGGTCATTGCACCCACCGATGTGTTGGATTACGCACAATTGCAAAGGCTGGCGGACACAACCATGGCGGAGTTTGGGCGGATCGACATTCTGGTGAACAACGCTGGCGGCTTTCCACCAAAACCCGCCCTGCAAACAAGTGCCGAAGAGTTTGAAAGCGCCTTTCGATTTAATGTGGGTACGGCCTACGAGATGACACGCATCTGCGCACGACTGATGGTGGACTCCGCCCAGGAAGGCGCCGTTCTAAACATTTCCTCCATTGCCGGCCACAAACCAACGCCCTGCTTTGCCGCTTACGGCACCGCTAAGGGTGCCCTATCGCTGTTGACCCAGGAATTGGCGCAAGAGTTTGCACCAAAGGTCAGAGTTAACGCGATTGCTGTCGGCTCGACAAAAACCGACGCCCTCAATACCGTACTCACCCCAGAAGTGGAGCAAACCATGGTGGATCTCACCCCCATGGCGCGCCTGGGAGAGGTCGAGGACATCGCCCTGGGGGCCTTGTACCTGTGCTCGCCCGCTGCCAGCTACGTGACTGGCGACATCTTGGGGGTCAACGGTGGGCTAGAGCGTCTCAACATGGTGATGCCCCGGGCCTGGGGCGGCCACGGCTAGGTAAGAAAAGCGAGCGGATTTGAATTGCGCCCTTCTTCGAGCTCCATTTTGAACTACAATTTGGCCATAAATAACCGCTCGTACCCCCCGAACGCCCTTTACACTATGGGCATTACTCAGCCAGCGAGCGCCTGCCATGCCTAGCTTGTCCAAAACACCCCAGGAAGTCCCCATCACGCCGCGCAATAGGGAATACGACATTGCCGCCTCGCTGGCCCGTGACTGGTACGACAACCACGCGTTCAAAACCGCCTGGTTTAACGCCATGTCCATCACTTTCCCTCTGGGGGAAAAGTTCTTCATCGACAGTGTGCGGAAATTTGCTGACCGCATAGATGATGAAAAACTGCAACAAGATATCCGCGGGTTCTGTGGGCAAGAGGGTTTTCATCGACGTGAACACGAGCGCTACAACGAAGCGCTGTGTAACGCCAGAGGATACGATTTAGAGCGGCTGGAAGGTCGGCTAGAAAAAAATATCAATTGGAGCAGAAAGTTTTTCTCGCCGCTGGAGTGCTTGGCCACGACCGCGGCCCTAGAGCACCTCACCGCGATCATGGCGGAATCCGCACTGGACGACGACGACCCAATGATTAGCGATTCGGACTCGGCCATGCAGGCGCTGTGGCAGTGGCACGCGGCGGAAGAGATGGAGCACAAATCGGTGGCTTTCGATGTCTACCGCGCCGTTGGTGGTACAGAAAGAATGCGACGACAGACGATGCGCCTAGCTAGCTTCTTCCTTATGGCCGACGTGCTGTACGGTGTGGTGCACATGCTGCGTCGCGACCGCAAACTGTGGCGACCCCGTCTATGGTGGGACGGCTGGAAGTTTTTGTTTTTCAAGGGTGGGATTTTACGGCGTATATGGCCCGCCTATCGGGAGTACTACCGCGAGGGCTTTCACCCCTGGGATCGCGATACGCGCGAGCTGCTCAGTGCGTGGCAATCCCAGGATACATACGTTGGTGCTGCCACCACCTAAATTTTTATTGCTTGTTTGAGCCGATAGCTCGGCAACTATTACAGCGAGGCTACTTGGAGATATTGATCAGGTCGCTGGGCACAATATGCAAGTAAGAGAGACATTCGCCCTCTTTCTCGTTCCACTTGTCAATATGACCCATCACACAACGCCCGGCATCGTAGACTTTGATCTGGCTGATCTCACTACACCCGATACCGTCAAATTGCACCTTGGTGTATTGGTCTTTCGTGGGCTTAATCGACGAAAAAGCTACCGAACCGCGATCGAATTTAACACCGTCTAGGTTATACACCGCCATACGGGGAACGATGTTGCGCAGCTTGAACCCCATTTTATTTTCCAAGCGCACTTGCAAGCGACAGGCATCTTTTAAATCCTCCACCTTAGTGACTGTAAAAACAGCGCTTTTCTCAGGTTCGAGATCTTGGACCGTAACGAAATCCCAGGTGTGATCAACTTTTAGGACAACTACACGACCATCATCTGTAGTAGCTCGTAAATTCTGCTCACTGTGTGCGACCGCAGTTGCGCTCAATACTGTGCCAAGCAACACAAGCGAGGCCAGGCTAAAAATTCGCATGGGTAAAGTCCTGTTGAAAATATCGGCAATCAATGCAGTTTCTGCCTTCACTATATTGACCTTGAAAATCGCCTTTAGTTGCACGCAGGGTAGCGCCTGTAGCCCTGTTTTTGCAACTGGCAACCCCCGCAGAATAGAGACAGTGGTACACAGTTCTCGCTCTACAACACAAAACCGCCCATTCGTGGCGATGGACAAGCACCAGGATCGTATCCGCGTCCATTGCGTTGGAATCGCGACTCCTTCAACTCTATACTTCGGCGAGCATAAACCACTGACAAAATCACTAACGGGGCTCGCGAGCGCATGAAAAAACAAGTATTTGTTACCGGCACGACCGGCTCGATGGGTGGAGCGGCACTCAGGGAGCTGCTCAATCGGCGTGATCGCTTCGACATCGTCACCCTGGTGCGCCCCTCAGCCAGCAACAAAGCGACCATGGCAGAGCTTGAAAAAGAACCGGGCTTGCGGATCGTCTGGGGCGACCTCACCAACTACGACGATGTGTTGGCCTGTGTCTCGGGTAGCGATTTTGTGCTCCACCCCGCCGCGATGATCTCACCGGCTGCGGATCACAACCCGGAGGCAGCACGTGCAGTAAATGTCGGCTCGATGGAGCTGATCATTCGGGCCATCAAGGCGCAGCCGGATCCAGACGCGATCAAACTCGTGAACGTTGGCTCGGTGGCAATGACCGGCGACAGACTGTCGCCCATCCACGTTGGCCGCACCGGCGACCCTCTCAAGCCGAGCATCTACGATGCCTACGCCTGCACGAAAATCGACGCGGAACGCCTGGTGGCCGAATCGGGGCTAAAGTACTGGGTTAGCTGCCGCCAGACGTTTATCGCCGTACCAGACACCTTAGCGCTGATGGACCCCATCATGTTTCACCAGCCCCTGCATACCTGCATTGAGTTCTGCACTGACAAAGACTCGGGACTGCTGCTGGCCAATGCCTGTGAAGATAATGTCGATGAGTCTTTCTGGCGGAATTTCTACAACATCGGCGGTGGACCCGCGGCGCGGCTCACGTTTTTGGAATTGATGGAAGAGGTATTCACCGCGTTGGGGATAGGCAAACCCGAAGACCTCACGGAGCGCCAGTGGTTTGCACTGCGCAACTTTCACTGCCATTGGTATGAAGATTCGGAACGACTCAATCAACATCTCAATTTCCAGACCATGGGCGTCAATGAGTACATACAATCGATCATCGACGGCTCGCCATGGTACATACGCCTACCCAGCAAACCCGGTATTGGCTGGCTCATGGGCGGGCGCTGGGTGAAGGGGCTTATCAAGCGCCTCCTAATGAAGCCCTTGGCGACGAAAACGCCCGACAGCACGATGTTTTGGATTGAACGGGAGCTACCGGGGCGCGTCTCCGCATTTTTCAAAAATATGCAATCCTGGCGCGACATTCCCAACCACTGGGAAGGCATTCCACGACCGCGCTGGGAAGATCACCAGCGGTTAGATCACGGCTATGATGAGAGCTTGGCCGACTCCGAATTAGATCTAGCTCAAATGCACCTCGCGGCCACGTTTCGCGGGGGCGCTTGTGTGTCCGAAGTGATGGCAACCGGTGATCTGTTCACTGCGCTGCAGTGGCGATGCTGGCGTGGACATGAGTTTGCGATGACGCCGAATACCGTGCTCAAAGGAGGTCACTGGTGCCCCGATTGCGCACCGCAGAAAATCGGCTGGGATTTTGATCAAGAAGCGAAACACAATCCATTCTTCGCGCAAGTTTGGTATCCCAATCACGACCGCGATGAAAACAACCACTACCCAGCAGATTGCTTCTTAGATGTCGCACAGGCACAAGCCTAACTCCGCTTATTCAAGTGGTACAGAGCTGTATGGAGATCTGAACCCCACCGCCTTGATGGCAATAGCTCTGTGTTAAACTGACCAAGATTTAATCGATATGGAGTATCAGTAGTGTCCCAACGTTTAATCGAAAAGAGTCAGTTGGTTAGCGATATCGGGTTGGGATTCGTCAATCACTGATTTTGTAAGTAGCTGATCCAAAGGTATTTTTTCAAACATGGTTAAACTCAATATCTGTAGCATTTCGTATAGGCTCAAACTGATGTCCAATCGCTTTTTTACAATTGCGACGAGGACGTAAACCGAGATGGCAATCCAGATTTGCGTCTTCACTGCATTCTCGGATGTGCCGTAGAAGGACTTGATTCTGAGATGTTGCTTGATCCATTTGAAAAACAATTCGACCTGCCATCGGCTTCGATAAAGCTCGGTAATTGTGAGAGCCGGCAGCATGAAGTTGTTGGTAAGAAACACCAAGGTCTTTCCAGTTTCCGGGTCTTTGAATCGAATTCTTCGCAGCGGCGTTTCGTAATCTTTGACCGAGTAGAAGCCCGTCAGAACAACAGTTTGATCGCAGATCAATCCCGTCGCCCTGTTGATCGGATGCGAGTAGCGACGCTGAAACTTCAGATTCGACTTGGCTCTGATCACAAAGAAGCTGCCCATGGCATGAAGATGGCGCAGCCTTTCGAAATCGAGAAAGCCTCGATCCATGATGTAAAACGCTCCAGGCTCCGGCAGCAGGTAGTCGAGAACATTGACCTCGTGCATCTTGCCGTCGCTGATATGAATAAACGTCGGGATATTGCCTCGCAAATCGAGCAGCGTGTGCAGCTTGATAGCGGCTTTGGCTTTCCGAAATGGTGCCCACGAAAACACCGAAAGGCACAGGTCTATCGTAGTCGTGTCGAGAGCGTATACCGTGTCTTGCAAATCGACGCCAAAAGGTTCGTCGGCATAAAGCTTCCGCGCCATGCCGATCAGGCTTTGAGCAAAGTCGGCGTAAATGCGCCAGTCGCGCGTAGCGTTGGCGTTCGCGAGAGTATTGCGCGATATGTTGGAGCGAATTCCCAGATGATAGAGTCGGTTGCTTTGCACTCGAAGACTGGCTTCGATATCTCGAAGGCTCTCTCGAAGAGTCAATTGCGCAAAAGCCATGCAAAGAAATTGATCCAGACAGGAGAACGTTTTGACTTTGTGCTCTCCGTTGTACCTGGCTACGCAACGGCGAAACGTAGTCAACGGCAAATGCTGTGTCAGTTGAGCGAAAACCAGCTTTCCTTGGTTCATAGTGCCACCCCGCGAAGTCAGGCTTCGCAGAGTGGCAGAACGGATATGAAACGTTCAAATCGAGACCACGAAAAATTATCATTTAATTGTTACTATTCAATTAGTTATGGGGCCTAGCGTTGGTAACGCTGGGACACTACTGATGGAGTATTTAATTATGCCCCTCAACAAAATCATTCTTACCGCCATGTTGGCATTGACCCTCGGCGCTTGCAGCGACGGCAACAACAATGGGTCGGACGACAAACCTGTTCTCGCACTGACACTCTCTGACGCGCCGATTGACCTTCCGGGAATTGTTGCCGATTTTTCCGCTGATGTCCGTTACGGCGACGGCGAGCGCAACTTGTTTGATATCTACATGCCGGATTGCGACGAGCCCACGCCCTTAGTGATCTACATCCACGGTGGCGGATTCACTGGCGGGGATAAAAGCAGAACACACAATGAAAATGCTGCACTAATCCGCGAATTTCTCGCCGCATGTACCGCATATGCAACGATTAATTACTTTCTATTAGATGTACCCGATCAAGACGAAGGCACGGCATCCGCTGTCGCGCAAGGTGGCGTACTCACCTCGCTGAATGATACAGCCAGGGCACTGCAGTTCATGCGCTATCACGCCACTAGTCTTAACATCGATGGCGATAACGTGGCGCTGTTTGGCGGGTCAGCGGGTGCGGGGGCGAGCTTGTGGCTGGGCACGCACGACGATTTAGCTGACAGCGAAAACGCCGACCCAGTGTTACGTGAATCAACGCGTGTTAAAGTCGTCGGGCTGCTGGCCACGCAATCTACCTACGACTTGCTGCTGTGGGAGGATATCTTACTACCCATCACTCAGCCTTTTGAGGGGCTACTGGGCGGCACCGACATTCCCTCGGTAGCCTCAGGTCTGGGTGCCTTAAACTACCTGCTAACCTTTTTAGGTGTCGCCTCAGTAGACGATATTTTTTCGGACGAAAACGCGGCCTACCGCGCGAACGTCGATATGCTGGGGTTGATGGATTCCGGTGATGCGCCGATCTTTGTGCACAACTTTAATACCGGTTTCGACGATCCACTAAACTTGTTCCTGCACCACGGCCTGCATGCGCTAGCCGTAAAAGCGCGTGCTGACGAAGTTGGCCTGGAGAGCGTCGCCTACAGCGATGATTCCGACCCGGCGTACAATCTGCAGGATCCTTCGGGTGAATCACTCAGTTCGTTTCTGCTGCGGCATATTCGCTAGGTAGGGCACGCTACAAATTGCCACCGATGCGCGGCACTCTCCTCGTTACGCGGCGCTCTCTAGCAGGTGCCCCGTGAAGAGAGTCGGCAAACACGACGAGAAACGTCCCAACCCACAGGGCAAAGGCGTTGTGCCAATACTGCGAGATTGGCAGTCGTTGCGCCCTTTAGAGGTGGCGGGCCGCACACCAGAGCGATTCCTGCGCGACTACTGCATCTCCTCCTTGATTTTGGGCGCGAGTTTCAAATTCAAACCGGTGGTGGGCAAGCGCTACTTTCTTTACGCGAGACAAACCAAATGGACTCTCTCTTTGGTCTCCCCTACAGAGTGGGGTCATAAAGTACCCGGTGAGTTTTTGTCGGCGTGTTTCTTGCGACCAGACATGACCTGGGAGTTAGACAGCAGCGAACTCAGTGCTTCTCCCGCGCTACCCAAATTGCAAAACTATATCGAGCATTTTGTCGATTTTTTAAAAAGTACCGAATCGGTAGCCGCTACACTGCCCTTCTATGTCGGTAACCTGCCTTACTACCAGCGCATGCTCGCCACGGCACTGGCGTCATCGCTTAGCCACTCCAGCCTTTCAACACAAGACATGCAAGCACTGCTACACGATAGCAAACCCTTAATAGAGGTGTTGAGTTCACAGCAATAATCTACTGATCTGAGGTAAACTAGGCGGCTGTCTGGACTCAAAAGCGGTATTTCAATGATAGAAAATAACCCCTTTGCCTCTGAAGAAATTACGCCTCCATTTAACGATGAATGGGTGGCGAAACGACGCGTCGCCAACGCGATTAAGCAGTTAACCGAGGTGTTGGTCACCAGTTCACCCGGGGTGGACAAAATGCACGCCATCGCCGCGGCGCTAGAGGAAACAGCAGTGGACTTCTCACAGTCACCGAGAATTTTCGGACGCACTGATTGGGCCGCCAGTGGTGAACACGGCAACTTCGGCCAAGTCAGTCACGAGCTAAATCCGATGTCCGGCTGGAGCAACCCCTTAGCGCCTCCTATCAACACCTGGGTAGAAGGTGAGCAAGCACTGGCCACGTGCACTTGCGGTTGGGCCTATGAGGGTCCGCCAGGCAGCGTGCACGGTGGGTTTGTGTCCGCAATTTTCGATCAATTTCTCGGGATGGCACAAATACTTGGCGGCCAACCGGGAATGACAGGTTACTTACACATCAACTACCACAAACGCACACCGCTGAATACGGAGCTGCGCTTGGAAGGAACATTGATCAAAGTGGAGGGTCGCAAAACGCTCATGCGTGGCGAAATGTTCGCCGCTGGAGAAATGACCGCGAGCGCGGAAGGACTGTTTGTGCAACCGCGCGGTGGTATGGGTGCAGTACAGACTCAATCTTCGGCGCTTACAAACACAAAAGATTCTGTAAAACCCAGTTGAAGACGCTTTGGTAAGACCAGTTGAAGACTCTCTATTGAGACCAGTTGAAGACTCTTCTATAGATTAAAACGTAGGGCACACTTACTGTTCAATCGAGTATGCCGCCGGTTTCCGGCGCGGGGCGCGCTCTTTGGTTGTAAAGCAGTGTGGTAATGCGCTTGATATCTTCATCGCTGAGCTGTGAATAATCCTGCGTCAATTCACTACCAACTTCCATACCGCGCTGCAGTGCCGGTCGGGCACTCAGCTCATTGAACCAGCGCTTAAAGTACTTGAACTCATCGATATCGATACCCTGTTTTTGCCAACCGACTACCCAAGGGTAACAGGCCATATCGGCAATACTGTAAAAGTCACCCGCCAAGTAACGCCTGTCATACAGGCGATTGTTCATAACACCGTAGAGCCGATGCAACTCATCATCAAAGCGACGCATGGCGTAAGACTGGTCGCCTTGAGAATCTTTCAGGCGAGCAAAATGGCCGCGCTCACCGATCTTCGGCCCCTGGTTTGCCATCTGCCACATCACCCATTGATAAACCTCCCATTTCTCTCGCGTGTTACTCCCGCCAAACTGGCCAGACTTTTCCGCCAGGTACATCATGCAGGCACCCGATTCAAAGACAGACAAAGGTTCACCACCATCCGCCGGCTGCGTATCGACAATAGCCGGCATGCGGTTGTTGGGGCTAATACGCAGAAAGGAGTCTTCAAACTGTGCACCGGTACCGATCTCGCAATAGACGATGTTGTAATCGATACCCGCTTCCTCTAACTGGATAGTCAACTTTTTGCCATTGGGTGTGGGCCAATAATGCACATCTATCATTTGTGAATCTCCTGAAATGCATGCTGGTTGAACCACCGAGGTCTGTCATGTTGCGCACCGAGCGTAGAGAACATCACGAGGTGACTAACCAGCGCCGCGAAAATCATGCAAAATGTGGCCACTACCTTACCACCGTTGGCCGAGCTGCGCTGCTTAGGAGGCAAAACGTTGAAGATACTATTTAAAGGGCTTTTTTTACTGCTGTTAGCCGCTGTACTCATCGGCAATCTATGGGGCTACCTGACTCTCGGCTCTCTCACCCCGGCTAACACGCCCGATCGCGACCCGAATGCCAATGCCGTCGTCATGGTGTTCGGCGCTACCGGGTCTGTCGGCGATGGCTTGCTCAAGGCGGCACTGAATGACCCCGAGGTGCAGGAGGTCCACATCGTCACACGGCGTTCGTCACCGCGCATTGAATCGGCGGCGGCGCAGGGAGCGAGTGTCCATATGCTCAGCGATTTTACCGACTACCAATCAGTGCAAGTGGTGTTGGGACGGGTAAATACCGTACTCTGGGCACTGGGTACTTCCTCTTTGAATGTCGACGATGCGACCTATACACGGATTCATGTCGATTTTCCGCTGGCCTTTGTCGATGCGTGGCGCGACGCCGGCGGCGCGGGGCCAAAGAGTTTTCATTTCGTCACAGGGATGGGTACCGACCCGGAGGGGAAACAGCACTGGGCGCGCGAGAAGGGGCGCACCGAAAACACCCTTGCCGCGCTGGGTGAGGAGATGGGTATGCGCAGTTTCAGCTATCGTTCGGGTTTTGTTCGGCCCACGGCTGAGCAATCCAACCCACTGCACTATTTCGGGGAGTGGTTGCTCAAGCCGGGAAAATTGGTGATATCGGCCACTGAGTTGGGCGAGGCGATGCTGGAAATCAGCGCTCGAACGCAAGAGCTGCCCAACGGTACTCTGATCGATAACGGTGACAGCGTCGCCTACGCGCGCGCTTATCGATACGCACCCCAAAAGTAGGGTCCAAGCCAAGACTCACTCTCCGGCATCTTGGGCCGCAAACTCTGCGTATGCTTGTGCGGTACCCGCAGCCATCTTATCGCCATCGAAGGGAATGGACATCTCCGGAGTAAACTCCAAAACGATACGCTCGGGGGTATCGAGAAACCGAATGAACAGGTCTGGGTCAATGCCGCTGGTGAAGGCATTGCCCGTGTCACGTTCACTATTTGCCACCATTCCTTGAGCCAATAATTGGTACAACCACCGCTTGGTCTCTTGATCGTCGCGAATAACAGTATGGCCTTTATAGGTGACAGTTTTGCCGCCTCCCATGGGCGTACCCGTACTGGTGATGACAATGGAGGAGCGACCATCCCGCGCAATAGCCTTGATGCGCACTCGCTCGCGTGTAGCCGTCATCCAAATTTTGCCTTTGGCAGGCACGTAGGCCGTGGTGACACCGATTGGGTGACCCGCCTTATTGGCCCAGATGAAAGTACACTCACCGGCACTGTGCACTAGCTCCTCTTCCCTTTCGGGATCCAGGCGGTAGCGCTTGACATCGTCGTAGTTGGTCGCTTGTTCTAGCATTGTATTTGTCCTTTGTTCGCTCGCTTTCGTCTGTTCGCTTAGGCGCAATGCTCATTGCGTCGGTTAAACCGTTCGTAATCCATTGCCCAACTGACTTACAATAGCTGCGGATACTCGCAGATACCACTGAAACTGACAGCCATTGCCATGACCAAGCACTTTATCTTTTCTATCTTTTCGCTATTTCTATTGACCGGGGTACTCACCACCCTCGGCGGCTGCGGCTGTGGGTTTGATTGTAATAACGGTGACGACGATGAGGAGCCCAGCGAAGAGCGTGCCCTGCTCACTCTCAGTGTTTCCGATGCGCTGCCCGAAGACTTAAAGGAAGTCGTTATTACCATCGATCAAATCACCTTGCAGCGCAGCGACACCGTGCAAGTCACCATCGGAGAATTTACTTCTGATGACGGCAATAGCGCAACCAGCACACGGTTCGATTTACTAGAATTTCGGGGCACTCGAGCAAAAGAGTTGGTAACAGATTTTGAGATGGAGCCGGGTTTCTACGAATCGATTTTCATTGCTATTGTCGACGACGATGAAAATACTGCAAACGTGCTTGAACAAGACGACACGGTGAAACCGCTAACCATTACCGGTGACACCTTGGTTGTTTCTGGCCGTCAGATCAACAGCGGCGCGCAATCCTTCACTATTGAGTTCGATCTCGCCCGATCTCTGCGTCAATTGGCCGACGGCTCCTATCTACTCACTTCAGAAGGGATTAGATTGGAGGACGACGACAATGTTGGTTCCCTGTCCGGCACCGTTCCCACCGAGTTGTTCGACTTGGTAGAACCCTGCATCGAGAAGGAATTCCCACTACGCGGGAACCGCTTGTACCTGTACCGGAGGGAAAATTTGGATACCTCCTTACTAGCGGATGTATTCACCACTGCCAGCACTGCGGAAATTCCGGCAGGAGCCATTACTCCTTTCGCGGTCGCTAGCCTGCAAGAAAGCACCATTCGCCCGAGCTGGGAATATGCATTTGGCTTTTTACCCCCCGATAACTATCTCATGGCTTTCAGTTGCGATGCCGAGGATGACGACCCTGTTGAGTTCGATGGTTTGACCATTCCACTACCCGAAAATCAAGTCTACTCCTTCACCATTGGCAACGACGTTGCCGTTACTTGCGACCTCACCACCACGGGCGATTGCCAATAAGCTCCCGCTAGCATTTCCTCTTGCCACGCGACGGCGGGAAGGTATTAAGTTGCGCAGCCTACGATTGTAGTTGTCGCGAATTTCCAGTAGTTTTACCGCCAATAAATAGGTTGAACTCATGCAACCCATCCTGCGATTAGACCTCGCCGGACAGCCCCGTGGCTGGATTAGCCTGCACGAAGCAGTCACCGCATATGCCAAAGGGGATGTCATCTACGGAATCGGCGATAACCTACCTCCGGTATTCGGCGGCATTCGTCGCCTGGACGGCGCGCGCTCGCGTATTGATCTGCAGCCGATTGTCGCGATTACCGGTCGCATTGTGCAGAACTTCAGCCCACCACTGTGCAATCGCACACTGTTTCGACGCGACGATCATCGGTGTCTGTACTGTGGCAATCAACACCCGCGATCAGAGCTCACGCGCGACCACGTACTGCCTACCTCGCGTGGCGGTACCGATCGTTGGGAAAATGTCGTCGCGGCTTGCAGGCGCTGCAACTGGCAAAAAGATAACCGGACGCCAGAGGAGGCGCACATGCCCCTGCTCGCAGTGCCCTTCAAACCCAATTCGTTCGAGTGGCATTTTTTGGCCAAGGATAGAATTCTGGCAGACCAGATGGATTACCTATCCCAGCAATTTCGCGCTGAGCGGGATTGGGCCGCATAGCCCAAACAGCCAAGCTTTTCTGCGCATTTAACCGCGATAGTAACGCCGCGGCACGAAGGGCATCGTTACCACGGTCACCGGCAACGGCTTATCGCGCACAACTACCTGCAGTGGGGTCTCCGGATCGGCATGGGCCGATTCCACATAGGCCATCGCAATAGGTCCGCCACAACTCGCGCCGTAACAGGCGGAGGACAGTGTCCCCACTTCGCGTCCCTCTAAATCTAAAACTGGCTGCCCATCGCGCAGGGGACGCTTACCATCGGCGCGTAATCCCACGCGGCGCCGCGGTGGCTCGCGCCCGATGAGCGGCAATATCTTGTCCGCGCCGACAAACCCGCCAGCTCTCGCACCGCCGGAGCGACGCACAGGGCTGATGGACCAGGTAAGGCCCGCCTGAATCGGGTCAATATCGTCGGCCAATTCATGGCCGTAGAGGCATAGTCCGGCCTCCAAGCGCAGCGAATCGCGCGCACCTAAACCAATCGCCCGCACCTCAGGAGCCTCGAGCAACAGGCGCGCAAAATCGGCCGCACAATCTGCTGGAAGAGAAATCTCAAAACCATCCTCGCCAGTGTAGCCAGAGCACGTGACGTAAGCCTCGACCCCTTCCAATTGCGTCGCACAACCGTGCATAAACGTTAGCTCTGCCACTTCAGAACAAAATCGACCCATGACCCGGCGTGCTAGAGGGCCCTGCAATGCCAGTAACGCTCGATCATCCAACTGGGACAGCTGTTGCTCCTCTATATGAGAGTTAATGTAGGCCCAGTCATCTGCCTTGCAGGCCGCATTGACAACCAAAAAGAAACGCTCGGCATCCCAACGTGTGACGATTAGATCATCCCGTACACCCCCTTCCGCATTAGTTAACAACGCATAGGTTTGCTGATCGATTGCGAGCCCTTGAATGTCTACCGGCAGGAGGGTTTCTAACAGTGCAGCACTGCCTGGCCCCGCCAATACAAATTGCCCCATGTGCGAAACATCGAACAAGCCGGCAGAATCTCGCGTGTGTAAGTGCTCGGCGATGATACCTGTCGGGTACTGTACGGGCATGTCGTACCCCGCGAAGGGAACCATTTTTGCCTGCAACTGTGTGTGCAGCCGTTCTAGTGGCGTGTGCAACAGATCCATTAAATTTCCTTAAAAAATCGGATAGGCCCATTTTCGAAGGAGGCCACTCTACCGAGCAGAGGCTGGGGGCGCAATACACAGAGTTGAGCCGTCAACAGTTGAGCCGTGAACCGAGTGAATCGAAGTTGTCCGGTTGCGGTGCGAACATGTTTGCTACTCTAGCGAACATGGGCATTTTATTGTGATCGGCCGCACAATCAGGGCTCCAGCCATCCTGTTAGTTGGCATCAAACTTGCTGCATCAAGTTTGGTGCAGCCCGTTAGCGCGCAGCGTGTATGCCAAGGAAGGTGAAGACACGGTCGTCAAACGCTGCGTGTTAGAGGCCAAGGAAGGCCGCGGGCTGCCCACAAATTACCTTTTTCCGTGCGCAAAACTGACAGAATCAGTGTGTTGTTCCGCCGGAATATTTTTGCTTAACTCCCGATGACCGCATGCTAAGCATGCGGCCACTCTCACCAGGCGTGCTATTGAGTAGTCTTTTATCAGGTCATCGGGAGGTGATTTATGGGAGAGCGAAATCAAGATTCTGCTACACCTGACACTTTGGAGGATTTGTTCGAGCCAACACTCGGTGAAATCCCAGACGAGGTCATGCAGGAGCTAGAACCTATCTCAACGGAAAAACAACGACTCGTGCAGAAGCGACGGCTCGCTGAGCAACGCCTTGAAGAAAAGCGCCTGCGCGATGAGTTAGGTGATTACGACCTTGAGCTGGATGGCTAGCTGGAGCGCCGATACAAAGCTACATTAGTGACCTCATTTTAGACGATACCTACGCGAGACAAATTGCCGCGTGAGCGCTAAATACAACGCCCTACTGCTATTTACACGGCACTTTGCTCTAGCCCTCCTCAACTTCACCGGAATCGACATCGGTCATCTATAATTCCATCTGCTGCCGGTTCACTCGGCAAGGGTATGCCGCGTAAAGTGTCGACTACTAACGCCTTGTCATTGGGTATGTGAATTTCAAGCCCAATCAGCTACATTGCCACTATAGTTCACTGTCGCTCCGGAGCACATACTCTTGCACCGTCCCGTTTGGCTACTGAGCATGGATTCGGAAGATTTTCATGCGCCACCTACCACCACTGCATCACTCACAGCCTATTTTCGAAAATATGGGAAAAGTAGTGGGTCCACCGCCATCGATCTCGTGCACTTTGCGCACGGCAGCGACATTAACGCTTGGTTTCAGGCGTGGCGTACCACAGCGCATTCACAAATTGACGCCGCACTAGTCGCGGGGGTTGTACCGGTGCTCGGGCTGAGCATGTACACCTGGAATGCGGCCGAATTTCTAGAGCTCGCCGGGCGCGTAAAAGCGCTTTTTCCGCACCTCCTGGTCATCGCCGGCGGGCCTCACGTTCAGCAAGCGGAAGATTACCTGGGCATCGAGCCTATCGATCTCGTTTTTTTGGGGGAAGCTGAGGTCACCTTCCAAGAGTTCCTGGACTGCGAATCGCGCGGTCAGTGGCAGCAGGTTGCTGGATTGGCTTTTCTCGAAGATTCAACATTGGTGCGAACACCCGAGCGTGAACGCTGTAAACAACTGGACCGCTTTCCCTCGCCACTGAATGTGCTTGAACTGGTCGATGAGCACGGACAACCACGCTACGAATCCATCGCCTACGAAACAAGCCGCGGCTGCCCGTTTAAATGCGCTTTCTGCGAGTGGGGCACCGGAGCGATTGGCAGCAAAATGTATCAGTGGTCCATCGAGCGTATTCGCGATGACTGGGAGCGCATCACCGCCGCCGGCATCAAAGATATCTGGTTGGCAGATTCCAACTTTGGTGCTCTCAAACAAGATTTGGAAAAGGCGAGAATACTCGTGGAGCTAAAGGCTAAAACGGGATTGCCACAGTCATTTGCAACCTCGTGGTCCAAAAAACACAGCCGTCAGGTACAGCAGATAGCACTGCTCCTGCACCAGCACAACTTGCTACCTCACTACCAACTGGCACTGCAAACGCTCACCCCAGAGGCACTGCGTCTTTCTAATCGCGAAAATATGAGTTCCAACGAGTATGAACCCATCGCCAAACAGATGTCTGAACAGGGCGTACCCATAGCTGCAGAGCTGATCTGGGGTTTGCCGGGGGACAATCTGCGTGATTTTGAACGCAACCTCGATAAGCTGCTCGCTACTTTTCCAAACATCAATATTTTTGGCTACACGTTGCTACCGGGCACTGAATTTTATCGGCGCCGCGATGAATACGCGATTGAAGCAATGCCAGTGGCGGGCTATGGCAAAGCCAAGGGTGAATATGTAGTGGGTTGTCACAGCTTTTCACGCGATGAAGGCGAGGAAGGCTACTTCTTAATCACCGCACATATTCTCTTAGTGCACGGCCACATCATGCCGCTCACAACGCGGCTACTCGCCATGGCTGGTGATGTACCGGTATCGCCGCTGTTCCGTGACATATTGCGTGCACTGGTGATGAACTTGGCAGATAAGCTGTGTGATCTGGCCCTGGGTGATCGCATGTCAATTTACGAAAACCGCGATCAAATTTATCTTCGCGCCATCGCCAATAAAGATACGCTCTATCGCAGTATCGCCACGACCTTGGAACGCCACCACTTAGCCAATGGTGCGGACCCACGATTAGCGCTACGCATCTTAGAACTCGATCGCGCTCTCTGCCCGCGTGAAGGCCCCGAAACTAGGCATTACGCGACTTTCGATTTCGATGCTCTTGCGGCCTATGAGGCACTGGCGGCAATGGAATTGCCAGCACTAAAATCTGAGGGCGGCAGAACGTGGCCCTTGCAGATCCAACATCCCGGCGGTGTCGGTGACATTTTAGTGGTGGCCGATGGCGGTAGCTGGTTGCGCGGCGTCATCGTCGAACCGGAGCCAGAATCTGCTATCAATACTGATGCAGAGCGCGTGATTCAAGTTCGCTAAGGGTCGCTCGCCGCGAGTTTGGCACGCAAATTCCCCAACCCCGCTGCACTCGCCGGATAACTGCCATATTCGGTAATCAGCGCATTGACCAAAGCAGCAGGCGTAACATCAAACGCGGGGTTGTGGGCGATGCTTTCCGGCCCGGCGAGGTGCACACTCTGCCACTCTTTATCTGCGTTAAGACCGGCGATGGTTAGTACTTCATCGGCGCTACGCTCTTCGATGGGAATGTCTGCGCCCTGATTTGCACTCCAATCGATGGTCGATTCTGGCAACGCCACGAAAAATGGCACGTCGTTAGCCTCAGCCGCAAGCGCTTTTAAGTAGGTACCAATTTTGTTGCACACGTCACCATTGGCCGCTGTGCGGTCGCTGCCGACTATCACACAATCGACTTTCCCCTCTCGCATGAGGTGCCCACAGCCATTGTCGACCACAATCGTACACGGCAGACCCGCGCGCTGTAACTCCCACGCGGTGAGGTTAGTACCCTGGTTGCGCGGCCGCGTCTCCGAGACCCACACGTGTACGTCGATACCACTCTGGTGGGCCTTGTAGATCGGTGCAAGTGCGGTTCCCCACTGAATCGTGGCCAGCCAGCCGGCATTACAGTGCGTCATCACATTCAGCGTGTCCCCGCGTTGGCAGGCACGCAGCAGTTCTAAGCCGTGTTCACCAATCTGTTCACAGTTAGCGATATCCTCATCGCGCAGGCGAAGCGCAAGTTCCAGCGCAGCCGCACCTCGCTCAGCTTCGGGAAGGTCGCGCATCTCTTCACCGATTATTTGTAAAGCCCAACGCAAATTCACAGCCGTCGGTCGGGTCGCTAGCAATGTTGCGCTGGCCTTTTCAATGCTCTCAAGTTGCGGTGCTACCCCGACGGCGTGTGCCAGACCAAATGCCGCTGTAATACCAATTAGCGGCGCACCGCGTACCCGCATACTAGCGATCGCTTCGCAATAGGCGTCTAGAGAATCGAGAGCGACCCATTTAAGCTCATGCGGCAATCGCGTCTGGTCAATAATCTCTACCTGTTCGATGTCGCTATTCCAGCGCAAGCTACTTAAATCGTCCGATGTGAACATACCATTCCTATACTCAAACTAACCTCAGTCAATTACCGCGAGCACATAGCGCGCGCAATCGATCTACAGCACAAACCGCTCATTCTAATATGAATCAACCGCGCAGGGAGCCTAAGAAATACGAAAACTGGCAGATCGGGCTGTTACAATAACTCTCACGTACATACTCCACCGGATAAATAGTTTGTCGCTAAAGCCCATTCTTGCAACCTCCGTTCCCAGTTGGCAGGACGAACTGCGCAATACCATTACTAGCGGTCCTGAATTACTTGCGCTATTGGGGTTAACAGCAGAATCCGTCGGTTTATCTGCAGCTGCCTCCGCAGATTTTCGCTTGAAGGTGCCACACAACTTCGTCGATCGCATGCAACCAGGCAATCCGAGCGACCCGCTGTTGTTACAAGTGCTGGCCTCTGAACACGAACTTCTCGCAGACCCCCGATTCTCATCTGACCCATTACAAGAAACGACTGATGCCATCGTACAGCCCGGCATTTTGCATAAATACCACGGCCGGGCACTGCTAATCGCCGCGGGGGGCTGTGCAGTCAATTGCCGATACTGTTTCCGCCGCCACTTTCCATACACCGAAAACTTGCATAGCAGTGCAGATTGGCCGCAGGCTTTGGCTTATATCGCCGCCGACGCCAGTATCGAAGAAGTGATTCTCAGCGGTGGTGATCCATTAGTGCTGATGGATGATTTGTTGGCAGAACTCATCAATACGATCGCTGCTATCTCTCACGTTCGCCGCATTCGCATTCACACTCGACTACCCATCGTGATTCCAAGTCGTGTGACACCAGCACTCGTTCAAGCAATCTCGCACCCCGCTGTGCAAACGGTCATCGTCGTGCACAGCAACCATGCCAATGAAATCGACCACGGCGTCGCCGAAGCCTTGTTAGCTTTGCGCGATGGAAATATCACACTGCTAAACCAAGCGGTCTTGTTGGCAAACATAAATGACGATCTCGAAGTTCAGCTCGATTTGTGCAAACGATTATTCGCTGCGGGTACACTGCCCTACTATTTACACATGCTCGACAAGGTTCAAGGCGCATTGCACTTTGATGTGACGAAGCAGCGCGCAAAAGCACTACATAAATCAATGGCTGCACGATTACCCGGATACCTCCTTCCACGTCTTGTCTATGAAACACCCGGAGCTGAGGGTAAAACACTCCTCTGACAGCGCAACAATAATTCACGGTTTATTCCATAACTTCTCCAATTAAAAAATACTCTGTCAACGCTCGCAACTTGGCTGACCTCACCAAAAATCTGCATGAGAAACGAGGCCTTTACCGTCATATTGCGAATCCACTGTAGCAACTCAAGGTATAGCTTCTGGTTGTAGTGTGATATTACTCTGTGTTTTGTTCCACAATGCCATTTGCTTTGATCGAAGCCAGAAAACTCCGCGCGAAAAATTTCCTGTGATATAGAGCGAAGTTTTCTCTACATATAACCGCTAATCGTAGTTTTTTTAATTTAATCGTTAAGCCCCCTACTTGCATCTCATAACATCTTCTGACTCGCCGGAGTGAAATCTGTTTGCTTTGGTGCAGCTTTTTTTGCAAACCAAGTGGTCCAGAATGACCAAGGGAGTAGTGCATGTATCGTCCGGGCTTGGCACGGGGTAAGTTCCTTTTCACTGTATTTGTAACTGGCTGCTTAATATGTAGTGTCAATGCCAGCGCCGACGACAACAACGAATCTGGTCTAGCCGCATTTTGGTTTAACGGCTGGCATTTTGTGCAAAATCTATTTGAACCAGAAGAAAATAGTAGTGGTGAAGCGGAAACTCCTACCATTGAGAATCCGCAGCCCTCGCCAGCTCCAGCTCCGATACCAGAGCCCCCGATAAGCGCACCGAGTCCCGTACCCAGCCCAGTTCCAAATCCCGGCTTGGTTCCAGCCATAGAAAAACCAGTTCTCGCTCCTGCGCCGACTACGCCAAATCCTGTTGCACCACCTGCACCCGCGCCACAGCCGGAGGCTCCTGCACCGCAACCAGAGACACCGCCCCCCTCTCCCTCGCAGCCGGAAATTCCGCCGGCTCCTGCGCCCCAACCAGAGACGCCGCCACTAGCACAACCTCAGCCGGAGACACCACCTCCACCCGTCAATCCTGGGCCACTACCCGAACCTCCTGGCACGGGCAACGAAAGCTCTGAACCCGCAACGCCACTAGATGTGCGCGGCATTGTTTATACCCGCCAGCCGCGCGCGACCCATGGGGTACCTGGTACCGGCATTGCAGAAGTGGCTAACTGGCAACACGCCTCCGATGTCGGACGCATCAATAAACTAATTTCTGAAGCAGACGTCGTATTTGATGACCTGCAAGGTAACGTAAAGGTCATTCACAACTGCACGAACTCAGATGAAATTTGTATCGCACAGGAGGCGCGGGTGAGCCCAGACGGCACTAAAGTCGTTTACTCAGTCGGCTATGGCAGCGGTTTGAACGAGGTGCGCTACCAAGGCATAAAGCTCGGAATTTTCGACATTATCGAGCTGACTCACGCGAAGCTGTTTATCTATGATTTCGCCAGTGCGACAAGTACCCCCATCCCCAACCACCCCCAGGGTGCGATCGATAGGCAACCCGAGTGGTTGGACAACGACACCATTGTGTTCAGTAGCAATCGCGCTGGGTTGTTCCCCCACAAGAGTCAATTCAGCCAGCACCGAGGCACAGATGCCGCGGGAAAGAAACGCTGGGGGGGCACTGAGTACGGCATATCACAGCCCTATGGCTACACCAATTCAGGCGAAGCGATGCAAATTTGGCGCATGGATATCAATGGCAGTAACGCGGTCAATTTGAGTCCGCACGAAACGATGGCGCTCTCACCCGCGATCATGAGCAATGGCGACATCGTCTATTCTTGCTGGAACGCGCACGCCAACGAAGCCTTTGATTCCGCCAGCAATCGTGCCAGCGCGCGTGGTACGGAAGTGAACAAGTGGTGGCTGTGTCAGATGGATGGCAACGGCGCGGGTGGGCACGTATTACTCAACGCACACAAGTCGCCCACTTTAAAAACTAAGATACTGCTCGCTGAAGACGTCGTCGGTGGCGAAGGCTCTTCGACGTTGCGTGCGGTGCGCTCCGCGGCCGAAATTGGCAAGGACTATATGGCGGTCACCAACTACTACCGTGGAAACCACGTCGGCAGTATGGGTATCGTCTACGGTATGGCCTATCGCACGCCCGGTGTCGAGGGGGTTTCATATCTCCGCAATTACAAGCATCGTCTCTTCGATGGAACCAGAGAAGGTTCCGGGCGCTATCTTCCCAGTGACTTTATCGCGCTGACGCCCTATGGCAACGATCAAGATACTGCGCATTCACGTCGCGACGGGCAGGGCCGCGCGATGGGTAAGGCGGGATACGCAAGTGCCCTACCTGGCACCGACGACTACATGATTACTCACGGGCGCGGCATCTGTTACGAGGCCGTACCCATCGATCAGGTCAATCGAACATGGACCGGCGGCGAGCCCATTTGCCAGAAAGAGATTTACCGTGTGAAAACATCTATGGTTACAGACCCGTTTGACACCGATCAGATGGAGTTCTTGGCCGGCGGTGATGCCTGGCACGCCTTCGATGCAGACGCTGTGACGACGTATCAGGAGCTCTGGGGTCAGCCTCTGCCGAAGCAGCCCACGCCTCTGCCCGACGGAGAATGCTTCATTCAAGTGGTCGACGCGCGCGAAGCGGAACTACAGCCGGCACTACCCTACGATTGGAGGACGACACTGTTTAGTCAGTGTTCCTCGCAGGGCTGCGCGATCAACTCTGAAGACCAAGACTTCCACCGCGAGAATATGCACTATCTCACCGTGTACGAAGTGGGCATGTGGGATAAAACCTATATTGGTGACGATAAGGAAGAGTTTGCCAATACGATCAACAATCACGGTTTCAAAAGCCTGAAGGTCTGGGGTTACCAAGCCATCGAAGAAGATGGCTCTGCGCGTATGCAAGTGCCTTGTGAAACCCCGATACAAATCGTTGGCCAAGATAGCTCGCGGCTCACGATTGCGCACGATGACAAAACGCACTCTCTGCGCAGGGGTGAAACGCGCACTTGTCACGGTTGCCACGACGGCCACTCGCAAGAGCGCGCTCAGGAACTTGGCAAGAGTGCGGAAGAACGTTTCGCGAGCACCATCGCAGCCGGTACCGACTACGGTGCCCCTAACAATGGGTATCGAACCACATGGGCTGATGTTGAACCCATTTTCACGGGTGTTTGTGCCGAATGCCACGAAGACATGAACAATAACGATGGCTTACTAGACTCCCGCCTCTCGTGGGATCACCAACAACTCGATTGGCCCTGGGCGGAGAAAAAACTCTCTTTCAATCAGGACTACAACCTCCCAAGGCCCTACACCAGCAAGTGGGTATCAAAAATGGCGCGCGATTCACTGCTGTATTGGAAATGTATGGGCGCCCGCCAGGACGGACGCACCGACGATCAATACAGCAACGATATTGATTTCGGCGAACCGCACCCGGTACCCACCAACGTCTTCGATTGCCTGGCGATAGGGCAGTGGATCGACCAGGGGATTCAGCGCGACCCAGAGTGATCGCTCCTAGGTCCCAGTCGGCGACGACACCTCGTTGTCGACTTTCGTCCCCTGTGTAATTTCCGCCTTCAGTGCTTTGAGTTCAGCGGCGCTAATCGGCTGAAAATCACCCAGGCCACACCCCGTGCTTTTGTGCAGCTTACCGCCGATCTGATCGAGCACGTACACAATGTCCACGCTACACAGGCTCCCAGTGTTGTTGCGATACGCCAGTGCGTCGTGCTTGTGCAACCCCGGACAACGCCGGGGTAGCGTATTCAAGTAGATTTCCCTGCCGATCATGTGAAAAGCGATGTTCTGCTTGTCCAGAATCTGGGTGTTGTCCAACTGATGCAGGTTGATACAGCGTTTTACGGAACCACTCGCTGTGCTCGTCACCTGATCCGGCTCTGTCGTCTGAAGCTGCGTGCTGCTACACGCCGCCAGACTCATACTCATAGCTATAATGAGTAGACAGATGAACGAGCGACTAGAGTTTGAATATTTCCTCATGGCGGAATCTCCCGGGAGGGTACTGATTAAGACAGTAGATACCCGCTACTACCAGGAGTTCCCTGGGGAGAGTAGGTGGTCTGACTTGTCAGGCCAGAATCTGTAACCTATGTGCCCGGTAAAGACCGCGGGTGTTTGGTCGGTGTGAGAGGATTTGAACCTCCGACCCCTTCCTCCCGAAGGAAGTGCGCTACCAGGCTGCGCCACACACCGAGATTGCAAAAACTATAGCAAAAGGCGTAGACCTAACCAATGCACAATGATCTAGTACACGCCCGCCCAGCGTGCTAGAAACTGACTAAAAATACTGAGCGCCATCACCACTGCGATGAGGAGAAACATTAAGCGGATGGGCTTGAATGGTTTGCGCGGTACGGAGTTGATGCCAGTGCTTATAAATTCATCTACCTTTTTTTGATCTTCGGGGTAGCGCTGGTTGCGAAAGCTACGGTCGGATTTATCCACCGCATCATCTGTGACATTGAGTTCGCCGGGGTCGGTGGGTGTCTGACTCATTCTCAAAACCGAAAAAAGGGGAATAACATTCCCCTAGTATGCGGTACTCCATCGTTGCTGTGTAGCCCTTCTGCCCTACCCTGCCCTACTCTACATGCCCACTCTAATACGGAACGATACTGTCGGGTGCGGGCAGGGGGACTCTACACCGCGAACAGCTCTTCGGGCATTTGCATGAGGTTATCCGAGCCCGACTCAATGGCAGCCTTCAAGCTATCCGTGCGTGGCAACAAACGCTCGAAGTAAAAACGCGCAGTCATGACCTTCGCATCGTAGAACGCGGTATCATCATCGGCTGCGGCAATTTTTTGCTTGGCAACAACCACCATACGCGCCCAGAAATAAGCGAGTGTGACGTAACCGCTATACATCAGGTAATCGACAGCCGCGGCACCGGCTTCATCCGGATTACCCATTGCCGCTTTACCCAAATTAAGCGACATACCGAGCCACTCATCCTTGCGGGCCTTTAATGGGCCAACAAACTCGGCATAGTCCTCATCGCCGTGCGCATCGCAAAACTCACCGATGACCGCGGTAAATGCGAGTAGCAGCTTGCCACCATCGCGCAGAACTTTGCGTCCAAGGAGATCCAAGGCCTGAATTCCGGTCGTACCTTCGTATAATGTAGATATACGGGCATCGCGGACAATTTGTTCCATTCCCCACTGGCGAATAAAGCCATGGCCACCGAAAACTTGTACGCCGTGGTTGGCAGACTCAAAACCTGCTTCCGTTACAAAGGCTTTACCGATGGGCGTCAGCAACGCCATGAGATCGTCGGCTTTTTGGGCGTCTTCCTCACTGCCGCAGGCCACTACATCGCTTAATTGCGCCAAGTAGTAAAGAAATGCGCGGCTGCCTTCAGTAAATGCCTTTTGAGTCAGCAACATGCGACGTACATCGGGATGCACAATGATGGGGTCGGCCGGACCGTCGGGGTTTTTCGGGCCGGTTAACGCACGCATAGCGAGGCGTTCTTTTGCGTAGGATATTGCACCTTGGAAAGATAACTCTGAGTGCGCTAAGCCCTGTATCGCAGTACCAACACGTGCTGTGTTCATAAAGGTGAACATGCACTGCAAGCCCTTGTTTGGGGGGCCGATCAAATATCCTCTTGCGCCATCAAAATTCAACACACACGTCGCATTACCGTGAATGCCCATTTTTTCTTCGAGAGACGCACAGTGGACAGCATTGCGATCGCCGACGCTGCCATCTTCGTTGACGTTGAATTTTGGCACGATGAACAGGGAGATGCCGCTGGTACCTTCAGGGGCATCTGGCAATCGTGCGAGTACGATGTGAACAATATTGTCCGCCATGTCATGCTCGCCGGCACTAATAAATATTTTGGTGCCGTGTATGTCGTAGCTGCCATCCGCGTTGGGCTCTGCTTTCGTTCGCAGTAACCCCAAATCGGAGCCGCACTGCGATTCCGTTAAACACATGGTGCCCGTCCACTCACCGGAGACAAGCTTGGTCAGGTAGTGCTCTTTTTGCTGTGCATCGCCGTGCGCTTCAAGCGTGTTCACCGCACCGTGGCTTAAACCCGGATACATACCCCAGGACCAGTTTGCTGAACCAATCAATTCAGTGACCATGGTACCGAGCATGTTGGGTAAGCCCTGGCCACCAAACTCTTTATCGGCACTCAAAGCAGGCCAGCCGTTTTCGACGTACTGCTTGTAGGCATCGACATAACCCTCTGGCGTCTTTACGCCGTCTTCGCTCCAGTGGCACCCCTCTTCATCACCGACGCGACAGGTGGGGGCAATCACCTCTTCGGCAAATCGACCGGCTTCCTCGACGATAACGTTCATCAGGTCCTGGGTGGCCTCTTCACAACTGGGGAGCGTGGCGTACAACTTCTCGGATTCTAAAACTTCATTAATTACAAACTGGATATCGCGCGTGGGCGCTTTGTACTCTGGCATGAAAGCCTCCTGGCTGGTTGAAACCACCACCGTTGTGTACGGCAGGCGGGGCAATACCCACCGTTTCTATGTGTTCACTGAACACATTTTGCCTAATTATCCCGGGAAGTCAATCATCTTTTTTTGATGCACTTCCCAAGTTGAAAGCTGTACTAGCGCTTCTCGGCGAACTTTTCGCCGTCTCCCCGCCGCCCTTAAAGCTGCGGTTAAATGGGTGCCAACACATCAATATCGAGGTGTTTAGCCGCTTTCTGCGCGTTCCAGGGCGCCAGAAACGGCACACTGCCCAAGCGTGGAGCGGGCAGCAGAGCGTCCAAGGTGGCTAGATTCTCAGCGTGAGACGCCATGGAATCTCCCGGTTGGTTCGCCACCCAACCGGCGAGCGCCAAGCCATCTCTGAGAATGGCTTCAGCAGTGAGCAGAGCATGGTTGATACAGCCCAGGCGCATGGCGACGACCAATAGGACTGGCGCCTGCAGAGCCGCTGCCAGGTCCGCCAATGTTTCCCGAGCGTTGAGGGGCACGCGCCAACCCCCCGCGCCCTCGATTAACGTGAAATCCGCCCCGTCAGCCATAACACCCTGACAGATACCCGCTAGTTGCCCAACCCGGACCTGCCGACCCTCGTGCTGGGCTGCGAGGTGCGGCGCTATCGCTTCGGTGAGCGCAACGGGATTAACCTGCGCGTAAGGCAGCGGCTCGGTCATCGCCGCCATGAGCTGGAGCGCATCTTCATTCCGGCTCTCGCTAACACATCCCGCCGCCACCGGTTTGACTGCGGCAGTGCGCAAGCCGCGTGCCGCAGCCGCGTGCAACAGAGCGCAACTCATCGCCGTCTTGCCCACCTCGGTGTCGGTGCCAGTCACAAAAAATGTTTTACTCACGTCTTTACCATTCGTCCGTATATCACCTCATAGGTGGCAGGCAGCATACCGTTGTCGCGCCACTGTTCGTAAGCATCGAACATGGCATGCAAACGATGGCGGCCAGTGAGTCCCGCAGGGCGACTGCGATTCATATTGTGAGCACCAAGTGTTTTTAACTCCGCCAGCAAATCGCGCACTTGCTCGTAGTACAAGCGGTGCTCCGAAGTCTGTAAATGGAGTTCGATATCAGCGGTGTCCTGAGCAATTGCCGTTAAGTCACTTGCCGCACAAAATGCATTGACGTGACGGTGCGAATCCACCGCTTGCCAAGCGCGGCGCAATTCGTGCAGCGTGTCTGGTCCCAATGTGCTGAACACACACGAACCACCGGGACGCAACACGCGCGCGATCTCGGCGATCAAGAGCCACGGTTGCTGGCTCCACTGCATAGCCAGGCTACTGAAAATTAGATCGACACTTTCAGCGGCCAATGGCAACGCCTCGGCATCGGCGATTAGCCAGGCGCTATCATCTGACTTTTGCTGCTGAGCGTAGGCCACCATTCCGGGCGCGATATCCAAGCCAATAAAGCGCGCAGCGGGAAAGCGTTCTTGCAGCTTGGATCGAAACATCCCTGTACCGCAGCCCAGATCGAGCACAGCCTGGGGATACGCGGGGTTAGCGGGTAACTGGTCAAGTAGCTGATTCCCGACGTCACGCTGCAGATGTGCGACTTTTTCATAGTGCTGCGCTGCGCGGCTGAAAGAGTCTGCAACATTGGCTTTTTCGACTTCGATGGCGCAATGCACCGGGGCTTGCAACAAGTGATGTTGATTCAGAAACAGGTGTAGCTCATTGTCAATGCGCGCGGGATTTTCTAACGGAGCAACATGGCTGACACTATCGAGCCGTCGCACGCTCGATAGTGCAGACGTTATTTGCCGTAGTTCATCGACGACAGTGTTTGGCACCAGTGCGTCACGTTCTGCTAACAAGTGAAGCTGCGGCTGTTGCAGCGTTTTCAGCACTGCCCGCTGATCGAGGCATTGCAACCACTGCAGACCAAGCAAAAGCTGTGTACTTGTTGCATGGCGTTTAACAACTTCCTGCTCAAATGCCACGGGCACCGCTTTTAACCGTGCCGTGTTTGACGCCATTAACTGCGGTTGACACTCCGGCGATCGTTCAGCATCGCGAAGCAATTCCACCGACTGCTCGCGCAATGCACGCAACAGTGAACGCGGAGCGCTGGAACCACCTACTTGTAAACTGTGGAAACGTTTTATACCGAAGGCGGGGTCGCGTAGAAATTTTTCTGTGAAAGCCTGGAATTGTTGCGAATCCATGCCAGGCCAATCATCGACCACTGTGAAACGCGGGTTACTACAGATTGTCGCTGCCGCCAACACGCGATCAGGATCGCGCTGTGCTAATTCAATCGCTAACTGCCCGCCTAGAGACCAGCCGACGAAACAGGCGCGCTGTGGGGCATGTGCCAATACATACTCTAAACACGCGTCTAAATGATCGACTGGTTCAGCGCCGGGTGCACAGCCAGGTACATCCAGTAAGGTCACGTTGGACCACCGGCGAACGTGCATTAATAACGGCCGCCAAATTTCGCGAGTGCAGCCCCAACCATGCAACAACACCAGCTCTTGCGGTGTTTGCACCGTTGCGGGTAGATATTCCACGCTACTCATCGCAACACTCTCGCCAGCATGCGTGCAATTGTTCGAGCAAAATATCGACCTGTTCATTCGTATGTGCGGCGCTGAAGGCGATACGTAGACGCGCCGTGCCAACCGGCACCGTAGGCGGGCGAATTGCAGCAACCAGCACACCGCGCTCGCGCAGTGATTCGCTCATGGCAACGGCGCGCTGTGGCATTCCGACAACTAATGGCTGAATGGCAGTGGTGGAATTGGACAAGGGCAAGCCGAGTTGCTGTGCCCCGCTGCGATAGCGCTGAACTAAGGTGCTCAAATGATCGCGCCGCCAAGCTTCTTTTTGTAGGAGTTGCAATGCGGTTAAGCTCGCTGCGGCAAGGGCCGGGGGAATCGCGGTGGTGTAGATATAAGTGCGCGCATGCTGGATGAGGGATTCGATCAAATCATCACTACCGGCAATGAAAGCACCGGCGCTGCCCAGCGCTTTGCCCAGTGTTGCCATCAGCACCGGCACTTGCTCAGCGCTGAGCTGAGCAGCTTCGACGCTGCCGGCGCCGGATTCGCCGCGCACCCCAAAGCCATGTGCATCATCGACCATCAGCCACGCGTCATGCGCAGAGCAGGCTTGCGCCAATGGCAGCAGCGGTGCACTATCGCCGTCCATACTGAAAATGCCATCCACGACAACGAGTTTTGGGCCCTTGGCAGCCGCCAGTTTTTTGGTTAACGCCGCAACGTCATTGTGAGGGAAGCGCTGAAATCGTGCTGGGCTGTGCAAACCTCCATCGAGCAGCGAAGCGTGGTTGAGGCGATCTTCGAACACGTAATCACCCTTCTCCAACAACGCACTCAAAACGCCCAAGTTGGCCAAATAGCCACTGGAAAAAAGTAACGCACGCTCGCGACCAGTAAACTCCGCGAGCGCTTCTTCCAGCGCTTGATGTGCGCTGGTGTGCCCACAAATCAAGTGCGAGGCACCGCTGCCAACGCCCAAATTGGCCGCCGCCTCTCGCATCCGAGCGGCAAGCTGCGGATGGGCCGCGAGCCCCAGGTAATCATTACTGCAAAAGTTGAGAAAGTCTCGCCCCTGCACACATACTTGTGCACCCTGGGGTGACTGCAGGGTCAGCCGCTCTCGGTAAAGGCCATCGCTGCGACGCTGCGTGAGTGCGGCTTGTAACCGCTGGGCGAACACGGGCATGTCTGCGCGTCAATTCGCTACAGCATTGTAAAACTGCGGGCTTGGGTTTTCTGGCGGGTGCTTTACGTGGCGCGCTTCCGGTTGAATCCCCAGGCGAGCAAACAGGGCCATGTCGGAATTTTCGCGGGGGTTTGGCGTGGTCAGCAATTTTTCGCCGTAGAAAATGGAGTTGGCTCCGGCGAAGTAGGCCAGCGCATGCATCTGCTCATTCATTTCCTCGCGCCCGGCGGACAACCGCACGTGGGAGGCAGGCATCAAAATACGCGCCACCGCTATGGTGCGAATGAACTCGAAGGGGTCAAGATCCGCCTGGTCTTGCAAGGGTGTTCCCTCGACGCGCACCAACATATTAATCGGCACACTCTCCGGGTGTTGCGGTAAATTCGCCAGTTGCAGCAACAGGCCCACGCGATCAATTTGCTCCTCGCCCATGCCAACGATACCGCCGCTGCAGATCTTCATGCCCGCGTCGCGAACATAGTCTAGGGTCTCCAGGCGATCCTGGTAGGTGCGGGTGGTAATGATCTCGCCGTAGAACTCCGGAGAGGTATCGAGGTTGTGGTTGTAGTAATCCAACCCCGCCTCGGCGAGTTCTTCAGCCTGCTCCTGGGTCAACATCCCCAGGGTCATACAACTTTCCAACCCCAACTCGCGAACCCCTCTCACCATGGCGACCACTGCCGGCATATCGCGCTGCTTGGGGCTGCGCCAGGCAGCACCCATACAGAAGCGTGTCGCACCCGAGTCGGCAGCAGCGCGCGCTTGGGCCAATACTTCCTCCACGGCAAGCAATTGTTCGGGTTCAAGGCCAGTGTCGTAGCGCGTACTCTGGGGGCAGTAGGCACAATCTTCGGGGCAGGCGCCGGTTTTGATGGAAAGTAAGGTGCTCACCTGGACTTGGTTTGGGTCAAAATACTGGCGGTGAATGCTGTGCGCTCGAAACAGCAAGTCGTTAAAGGGCAGCGCAAAAAGTGCCTCGACTTCGGTGGGCTGCCAGTCATGGCGCAAGAGTGGCCGGGCGGCTTGCAGCGCAGCAGCCTGCTCCGCGTTAGGGGCGGAATCACCGGAAGGAGAAGTCATAGGCACAGCTCGACAATATCGTCAAAAAGAGGGCCCAATATGATAGCGGGCGACGACCCTCAGTCAACCAATTCGGTTCGATGTGGTTAACAACTTGGCGGCGGGCCTGCTAAATGGCCTATTTCCGCACTTTTGTGCTCTCTGCGGGCTGCCCAGCGGCCGGGAGCGCGCACTTTGCGCAGGGTGTGAAGCGGAGCTGACACCCAATCGCCACGCTTGCCCGCGCTGCGCCATTCCGCTGCCCGCGAGTCACACAATGGGCGATGAGGGCGGGAGCACTGCGACAGCGCGGCCCGGGATGAGCACCCAAGGGCCCGAGGCAGCCGTCAATTGCGGGGCCTGCCAGCGCGACCCGCCGCCCTTCCAGCGCTGCATCGCTCCCTGGTTGTACGACGAGTACCTGGGTCATCTTATCCAGCAGTGGAAATTTGCTGGCCACCAACACCTCTCGCCACTGCTGGCGGACTTGTGGCTGCAAGAAGTGCCGCGGCTACCTGCAGTCGATGTCATCGTCCCAGTGCCGCTACACTGGCGACGGCAATGGCGGCGCGGCTACAACCAATCGGAGCTGCTTGCCAGACAACTGCGCCGACGCCAACCGGCCCTGCGCAATAGCGCGCTGTCACTCACGCTGATAAAGCGACAGCGCGCCACCGCCGCGCAATCGGGGATGAACGCGGCCAAGCGCGCCGCCAACCTGCACGACGCCTTTACAGTGCGCAGCCCCTGTGACAACCTCCGCGTCGCACTGGTGGACGATGTGCTGACTACGGGTTCTACCGCACGCGCCATCGCAGCCAAGTTGCGACAGGCGGGCGCCAGCCATATCGAGGTATGGTGTGTGGCACGCACACCACTCGCGGGCGGCGTCTAACCAAGTGTATTGCGCAGGTAATGCCCGCCCCGTGCACTACACTACGGATGGAAGGTGTCGCAAAGGCTGCCTTGCCGGGCTGCGACTACGGAGGTTTTCTGACGTTGGGATTGAGATGTTGTGACACACAGTTGCGACTGACTCCGTGGCGCCGCAGACGAACAGCTCGATACTCGCTAGTTACACTCGCTTGTTCAACTAAGGCGCCGCACCGCGGAGCAGCCCTGCGATTACTCGCATTACTCCTGTTCTGCTTTAGTACTGCGTCGCAGGCTGCCGAACCATTGCGCATCGCAGTCGCGGCAAACTTTAAAGCGACGCTGCAACACATTAATGAGCGCTTTTCCGCGGCACACAACATAAAAATTGTCGTCGGCAGTGCTTCCACTGGCGTGCTGGCGACACAGATTAAGTACGGCGCACCCTTCGACATTTTTTTTGCCGCAGACGCCGACACGCCCAAAGCATTGACACAGGCCGACAATGCCACTGTGTGCTACGCGATGGGCCGTTTGATGCTCGCTGGTGGCGAACTAGCAGCGCTGGCAAACCCAAACGCCAGCGTTGCCATCGCCAACCCCGCAACCGCGCCCTATGGTCGCGCCGCACAAGAGGTATTGCATCGCGCAGCATTTCGACCAGGCCTACAACGAAAACTCGTACGCGGAGCCAATGTCACACAGGCACTGCAGTTTTGGCACAGCGGCGCGGTGGATCTCGCCTTACTTCCCGCCTCTTTTCGTGTACCAAACGCCATCGAAGTACCACGCAGCTGGCACACACCTATTGAACAACACCTCTTGGTGTTGCGGCCAAAACCCCAGGTCGACGTCTACCTGAACTGGTTGGGAAGTGCTACCGTAAAAGCCATTATTCGCGATGCCGGCTACGCCTCTTGTCCCTAACTGACACTGAACTCAATGCCATCGTTGTGACTCTGGCCCTAGCCACGATCACGACGCTACTATTGTTGCTACTGGGAACACCTCTCGCCTGGTGGTTGTCGCGCCGACAGGGCAAACTCCCCGCTCTGGTAGAAGCCCTGGTTGCCATGCCGCTCATTCTTCCACCCACAGTCTTGGGTTTTTATCTGTTGCTACTGCTGGCACCAAACACTGTGTTGGGAGTGGTGTGGCAACGACTGACAGGTACACAGCTCGCATTTAGTTTCAGCGCGCTGGTAATCGGTTCAGTGGTTTACTCGCTGCCCTTTGTTGTGCAGCCACTGCAGGCAGCGTTCTCGCGCGTCCCGACAACACTATTGCAAGCAGCGGCAACACTCGGCGCAACTCCTAGGCAACAGTTTCTAAAAGTCGTCTTGCCGCTGTGTCGACGTAGTTTTGTTGTCGCCGCCAGTTTGGGTTTTGCCCACACGATTGGTGAGTTTGGAGTGGTACTGATGATCGGCGGTAATATTCCGGGGGAGACGCAAGTACTTTCAATTGCACTGTACGACTATGTGGAGTCACTACAGTTCGATCAAGCCCACCGATTGGCCGCAGCGCTAGTGATTTTTTCTTTGGGCTTGCTGTATTTGCTGTACGCCAGCGACCGCAAGGTTGACGTGGGGCTAGGTCGCTGATGCCGTTCCAGCTTGATGTGCAGTGCGCCGGTGCCAGCAGCTTTACGCTGGAGTTACGCTGCGAGCTTCCAATGCAGGGTATCACCGCTATCTATGGACCTAGCGGAAGTGGCAAAACCACACTGTTAGATTGCATCGCAGGGTTGCGCGAGCCCAGTGCAAACTCCACGATTCGTTTTCAATCACATGTCTGGCATGGCCCCAATCAGACGATACCGATCTGGCAGCGGTGTGTTGGCTACGTTTTTCAGGATGCGCGTCTATTTCCTCACCTGTGCATCGAAGACAATCTGCGGTTCGGCCAACACTTCAACAATACGAGTGCAGATCGGCGGGCCTACGTCATCGAACTCCTCCAGTTAGAAAATTTACTCCACCAACTCCCAGAACACCTTTCTGCTGGGCAGCAACAACGTGTCGCGATTGCTCGCGCGCTACTCAGTGACCCGCAGGTGCTATTGCTTGATGAACCACTGGCAAATCTCGATCGAAAAATGCGCTCGCACTGCATCCAGGCATTACTGACAATTGCGCAAAAGTTTCAGTTGCCCATGTTGTACGTCAGCCATGACATAGAAGAAGTGTGTCATATTGCCGATCACTTGCTACTACTAGAGCATGGCAAGTTGCTGCAACAAGGACCACTGTTAGACTTGTGTTCCCGTCTCGATTCACCGCTGTCTCAAGAAGCACAAGCCGCCGCTATTGTTGTCGCTAACATTGGCGCACAGTATGAAAGTTTCGGCCTCACTGCGCTGGAATTAGAGGGCGAAACGCTGTGGGTCAACCAGATTCACGAGCCTCGCGGCGCGGCGCTACGCGTGCGTATTCCCGCGAGAGATGTAAGCCTATGTCGGCAGCGGCCCGCAGATAGCAGTATTCTCAATATACTGCCCGTAACCGTCACAGATATCGCTACAGTCGATTTAACACGCGCCATACTGCGCTTAGCGCTCGGTCAACAGTTTCTGTTAGCGAGCATTACCCGCAAATCGCTACAACACCTCGATTTGCAGGTCGGCGACTCGGTGTTTGCACAAATTAAGAGCGCGGCATTATTGATGGATAACTTTTCAGCGCAGACGCCCTCCGATTCAACTGCCGATCAACCCTCCTCACTAAACCACTCATCGAGTATCGCGTGAACCTGCACCCCTATGACGCACTCCAACCCGACACGGTCATCGACGCTGTGGAATCGGTCGGATACTTGAGTGACGCGCGATTACTGGCACTAAATAGTTACGAAAACCGCGTCTATCAAGTCGGTCTGGAAGATGCGGAGCCAATTATCGCCAAGTTCTACCGTCCCGGACGCTGGAGCGATGCGCAAATATTGGAAGAACACGCGTTTAGCTTAGAGTTACAACAGGCAGATATCTCAGTTGTTGCGCCACTTGCAGATAGCAACGGAGAAACGCTACACCGGTTTGGCGACTTCCGCTTCGCGTTATTTCCCCGACGCGGGGGCTATCCGCCAGAGTTGGATAATCTCGACAACTTACTGATTCTGGGTAGAACGGTGGGTCGCATCCACGCGGTGGGCGCTGCCAGTTCGTTTGACGCGCGCCAAGGCATTGGCATCGACCGTATGCTCTGCGCGAGTCGCGACTTTCTACTACAACATTTTATTCCCGATGAGCTTCGCGAAGCCTACCAAACACTAACCGATGATTTGGAATGTGTTGTACGCGAGCAGTACAATGCACAACACGAAGATGAGATCCGCGTGCACGGCGACTGCCATGTCGGTAATATTTTGTGGCGCGACGACACCGCACATTTTGTCGACCTAGACGACTGCTGCACAGCCCCCGCTATGCAAGATTTGTGGATGTTTTTAAACGGCGATCGCAATGAGCGACAACTGCAACTGTCAGAAATTATCGAAGGCTACAGCGAGTTCTGTGACTTTCACCCCCGCCAAATTCGCTGGATAGAATCGCTGCGCGCACTGCGCCTGGTGCACTATGCCGCCTGGCTGGGACGGCGTTGGGAGGACCCTGCGTTTCCGCGCAGCTTTACCTGGTTTAATACGCCGCGATATTGGTCAGATCATATCTTGGAGTTGCGTGAGCAGCTTGCGGCGTTGCAGGAGGAACCTCTCGAGCTGCTGTAACGCCTCGACTTGGCGCGAGTTTGAAGCGGTGGGTTGATCGACGTGTAAACAAAGCACAGCCGGGAAATCAATTCTCAATGCCAATCCGCGAAGGCGGGTAAACCACCGACCACGCCCATCGCCAAAAAGTATTTCCCTTCAAAACCTCTTTATCCACAGCATCCAAAAACTCATCCAGCCCCTGCGGATCGGAAAAGTAATCCATGCGTGTGTGGAACCCGCGCTCTGGGTCTAACTCTCTAATGACTTTCGCTGGGCTGCCGGCGACAACAACATTGGCGGGCACATCGTTGGTCACGACAGCGCGCGATGCGATGACACTGTTGTCACCCACGGTGACACCTTTTAACACTGTTGCGTGGTCGCCCAACCACACATTGTTGCCAATATGCACAGGCGTTGGCGGCTCAGCGCGCACCATGCGATCGTAGATGGTGTGCCAGTCGGAATCGGTGATGTAAGCGCCGTTGGCGAGCATCACACCATCGCCTAAGGTGATCTCATCGCTGGCGCTAATGCGTGAGCCGGGGCTCATTAAACAGGCCTCACCGATGGTAACGCGGCCCTCGGATTCAGCGCGCCCCCAGACACCAATTTCTACGCGGTTACCCGGTTCACCGATTGCGGTGAAGCAGCGCCCGATGGTGATATTTCCACCCGAGATATGCACATACCACGGTTTCATGATCGTGTAGTGCGAGCCCAGTGAAAGGCATTCTGGGCGCAAAAAATAATCCACGTACCAATTACGAAACTTAAGGTAGGCTTTTTTTACCCAGTAGGGTCGCAGATCTTGGCGCACACGCTGCCTCCAGGTCGAGTTGGTGAGTGAGGGGTCGGCGGTTATCATCCCAGTGACGGCCCTCAACATCAATTGACGTAGAACAATTAACCGGGGAACACTGCCAGTGCAGCAACAATCCAAACCCGTTCGTAGCACACAGAAGGAGCCACACCCCAATCTTGCGAAAGTGGTGCAGCGCCACCTGACACATGCGAGCCACCAGCCCCTTTTACCGGCCAGCCGCAGCGCATTTACCGCGCTTCGGGATGTGGTCAACCGCACTGGAAAATCACTCATTCTGGATTCTTTTTGCGGCACAGGTCATTCAACGGTTGCGCTCGCGGAACAATTTCCGCAGCACGTGGTTGTTGGCATCGACCAATCGGCGCGTCGGCTGAATAAGCATCCACCGGGCCATAGGGACAATTACCTGCTTTTGCATGCGCGTTGTGAAGACATTTGGCGATTACTGGTAGGGGCGAACATGGCGATCGAACACCACTACCTGCTCTACCCCAACCCCTGGCCCAAGCCCAACCACCTGCAGCGGCGCGTACACGGCCACGCCAGTTTCTCCACACTTCTGCAGTTGGGTGGAGCACTAGAACTGCGCAGCAACTGGCAACTCTATGTGGAAGAGTTCCAACTCGCGTTAGGCATGGCGGGCATCAACGGCGTCATCGGCCAGTGCGACGCTCAACCGCCACTAAGCTTGTTCGAAAAGAAATATCAGGAGAGCGGCCACAGCCTGTGGCGCTGCAACGCGAGGCTAACAACGCCTGCCACTCATCCCACTAATCCTACAACCGATGCCTACGCGGGCAGCGTTGCATCGCCGACAACTGCGCCGTGACGCTGCCCAAGGAATGAGCTAAAGTGCCAGTTCAAGGGAGGAATGGCCATGACAGCAGCGAATACCGACCTGGTTTGGGACCGCATTCGCACCGAGGCAGAGTTGCACGCGGGTGAGGAGCCAATCCTGGCCAGTTACTTGCACGCCACGATCCTCAATCACTCGCGGTTGGAGCGGGCGCTAAGTTTTCACCTCGCAAATCAGTTGGATAGCCCCACGGTGTCGTCACTACTGATGCGCGAAGTGATGTTGGAGGCCTTTGAACAGGAGCCCAGCATACGCACCGCTGTGCGCGCCGATTTACTCGCGGTGGAAGAGCGCGATTCCGCCTGCAATGAACTGTATGTTCCTTTTTTGTATTTCAAAGGCTTTCACGCATTGCAAACACAGCGTGTTGCCCATTGGTTATGGAAGAACGGCCGTGAGCCACTGGCCTTGTTTTTTCAAAATAGAATGACAACCAAGTTCGGCGTTGACATTCACCCGGCGGCACGGATGGGCCAAGGCATTATGCTGGATCACGCCACCGGGTTGGTCATCGGCGAAACCGCCGTGGTTGGCAACAACGTATCCATCTTGCAATCGGTGACCCTGGGTGGAACCGGTAAAGACGAAGGCGACCGCCACCCCAAAATTTGCGACGGCGTGTTAATCAGTGCCGGCGCAAAAATTCTCGGCAACATTTGCGTTGGAGAAGGTGCGAAAGTCGGTGCGGGCAGCGTCGTGCTGGAAGACGTACCACCACACACCACCGTCGCCGGTGTACCCGCCAAAATTGTCGGTAAGCCCGCTAGCGATCAACCAGCGTTGGATATGGACCACGATTTTTGCTGCGACGAAGCGGAGCAAACTGCGAAAAAAACCGGCTAAATCTGCTGCTGGTTTCGCTGCGTTTCAACGTACAGCGCGAGGCCAAGCTGGCTGTCATTCTCGAGTGTTATTAGCGTGCGGTGCTCAGCGCTCTGCCGCGCCGAGTGTCATCACCCGTCACGTTACTCGGCTTGGTGATACTGCCCGGAAAGTTCCTGCACCGCGTCGACGAAAGCGGTGACATGCTCGGGATCCACATCTGGCGTAATGCCGTGGCCAAGGTTAAACACATGACCACTACCGTGCCCGTAACCTTCTAAAATCGTTTCAACTTCGGCGCGGATACGCTCGGGTGGTGCAAGCAATAGGGTTGGATCGAGATTGCCCTGAATGGCGACGCGATCACCGATTAACTCGCGTGCACTGTGAATATCTGTCGTCCAATCGATGCCGACGGCGGTGGCACCGCAATCTGCAATGGTATGCAACCACTGCCCACCGCCTTTAGTAAAGACGATGACTGGTACCTTGCGCCCGTCGGCCTCTGCTGGCAGTCGTGAAATAACGCGCTGCATGTACTTCAATGAAAACTCTTTGTAGGCGTGCGTCGTCAGCGAACCGCCCCAGGTATCGAAAAGTTGTAAAACCTGTGCACCGGCTTCCACTTGCGCGATCAGATAGTCAGCCACCGCATCGGCCAGCAGCGATAAAATTTGGTGCATAAGTTCCGCTTGGCCGTAAGCCATGGCTTTCACACGCGCAAAATCTTTGGACGCACCGCCCTCAACCATGTAAGTGGCCAAGGTCCAGGGGCTACCGGAAAAACCAATCAACGGTACGGAGCCATTCAGCTCACGACGAATCATGCGCACCGCATCCATGACGTAACTCAAATCTTGTGCAGCGTCTATCGACGTGAGGCTCTTTAAATCCTCTTCGCTGCGCACAGTTTTGCGAAAGCGCGGGCCTTCACCCTCTTCGAAATACAATCCCAGGCCCAACGCATCCGGTATGGTCAAAATATCGGAAAACAGAATGGCGGCATCCATCGGGTAGCGCGCCAGTGGTTGCAGGGTAACCTCACAGGCCAGTTCGGTGTTCTTGCACAGATCGAGAAAGGAGCCCGCTTTCGCGCGGGTCGCGCGGTACTCGGGAAGGTAGCGCCCGGCCTGACGCATCATCCAGACGGGTGTGCGATCTACCGGCTGGCGCAATAAAGCGTTCAGCAGTCGATCATTTTTTAACTCAGCCATGCAGCATTACCTTGTGCGAAAAAATAAAAGCAACAAAACCTAGTCGGGAACGTCGCGCCTACACTTCAAGGTAGTCGAGAATTCCCTCGGCTGCCTGACGACCTTCCCAAATAGCCGTTACCACAAGGTCAGAGCCACGCACCATGTCGCCACCGGCGAACACTTTGGGGTTGGTGGTTTGAAAGGGGTATTCCTGAAACTCGTCGGCGATCACACCGCCCCAGTCATTGGTTTGCACATCGATGTCGCCCAACCAGGCCGGCGGATCAGGTTGGAAACCAAAGGCGATGATCACCGCGTCCGCCTCTAAGACTTCTTCACTCCCCGCAATGGGTTGCGGACGGCGGCGGCCATCTTCATCGGGCTCGCCCAACTCGGTTTCGACCAGTTTTACACCGCAGGCATGGCCAAAATACTCCACAACCTCTATCGGCTGGCGGTTGTACAAGAACTCCACGCCCTCTTCCCGCGCATTGCGCACTTCGCGGCGTGAGCCGGGCATATTTTCCGCGTCGCGCCGATAGGCGCAGATAACTTTGTCTGCCTGCTGGCGCACGGCGGTGCGCACACAGTCCATCGCGGTATCACCGCCACCCAGTACAACGACGCGCTTGCCCTTAAGGTTAATATACGCGTCTTCGTCTTGCTCAAACTCCAGGTTGTGGTTCACATTGCCTATCAGGTAAGGCAGCGCCTCGTAGACTCCGGGCAGATCTTCTCCGGGAAAACCGCCGCGCATATAAGTGTAAGTGCCCATGCCCATAAAGAGGGCATCGTACTCGCGCATAAGTTCTTCGATGGTGATGTCCGAACCAACTTCAGTATTGAGGCAGAACTCAATACCCATCTCCTCAAAGATTTCGCGCCGGCGCACAAGCACAGACTTTTCCAATTTGAATTCCGGAATACCAAAGGTCAGCAAGCCCCCTATTTCTGGGTAGCGATCAAAGACCACCGCTTTCACGCCACTACGCGTCAATACATCGGCACAACCCAGACCCGCCGGCCCCGCGCCAATAATGGCAACACGTTTACCGGTGGGCACCACTGCGGATAAATCAGGACGCCAACCCATGGCCAGTGCGGTGTCGGTAATGTACTTTTCCGACGCACCGATCGTGACGGCGCCAAAGCCGTCGTTCAAGGTGCAGGCACCTTCACACAGACGGTCTTGCGGACAGACACGCCCACACACTTCCGGCAAGGTATTGGTTTGATGGCTCAGTTCGGCCGCTTCGAACAGGTTGCCCTCGGCCACTAGCTTTAACCAATTGGGGATATAGTTGTGGACGGGACATTTCCACTCGCAGTAGGGGTTGCCGCATTCGAGGCAACGGTGGGACTGCTCGGCCACTTGCTCGCGGGTATAGGGCTTGTAGATTTCCGTATATTCGCGTTTGCGTCGGTGCAGTACCTGGCGCGTCGGGTCCTTGCGGCCGACGTCGATAAACTGAAATTTGTTGTCCAAGCGGTTTGACATAACAGGTTCCTCGCGGCGCATCGCCTCAATCGGTGTTACGCAGACGCGATAACAAGCGGTCTAAATCCGCCGCTTTCGGTTTCACCAGCCAAAATTTACCGACGTAGTCTTCAAAATTGTCGAGCAACTGGTCACCCCACTGGGAACCCGTTTCCGCCACAAACTCGCGAATATTGGTGCGCAGGTGGTTGCGATAAGGCTCCATATCCTCGGCACTCACGCGGTGAATCTCCACCAATTCACTGTTGAACTTGTCGATAAAGCTGCGATCTTGGTCGAGGACATAGGCGAAGCCACCGGTCATGCCGGCGCCGAAATTGACGCCTGTCGTGCCCAAAACCGTCACCGTGCCACCGGTCATGTACTCGCAGCAGTGGTCACCCGCCCCCTCCACCACAGCGTGGGCACCGCTATTGCGCACGGCGAAGCGTTCACCCGCCAATCCGGCGGCAAACAAGCGGCCGCCGGTGGCACCGTAGAGGCAGGTATTGCCGATGATGGCAGTCTCTTGCGATTTGTAGGCGCTGTCCGCTGGCGGGTACACCACCAGTTTACCACCGGCCATGCCCTTACCGACGTAGTCGTTGGAATCCCCTTCCAAGTACAGATGCAGACCACCGGCATTCCACACACCAAAGCTCTGCCCAGCAGTGCCCCGCAAGCGCAACACAATGGGGTTGGATTCCATTTCAGTATTGCCATAGCGGCGCGCGATTTCGCCGGAGATGCGCGCGCCGATGGAGCGATCACAGTTGGTGACTTCGAACTCAAACTCACCACCGGATTGCGCCTCGATAGCCGGCAGCGTCGCGGCCACCATCGCCTCGGCTTTTTCGCCCTTGTCAAAGGGGTCGTTGCTGGGCACTTGGCAGTACTCTGGCTGGCCGGCAAAGCTCGGGTCTTTGTACAACACCGGTGACAGATTCAGCCCGGCTTGCTTCTCCGTGGCACCGGGCAGGCTCTGCAACAAATCGGTCCTGCCGATCAACGCTTCCAGTGAGGGAACACCCAAGCGCGCCAACCACTCGCGGGTTTCATGGGCGATAAAGGTGAAGAAATTAACCACCATCTCGACTGTGCCGTTAAAGTGCTCATCGCGCAGAAGCTCATGTTGCGTCGCAACGCCAGTCGCACAATTATTGAGGTGGCAGATACGTAAGTACTTACACCCCAAAGCCACCATGGGCGCGGTGCCAAACCCAAAACTCTCCGCGCCGAGGATGGCGGCCTTGATGACATCGAGGCCGGTTTTCAAACCGCCATCCGCCTGCAGACGAATCATGCCGCGCAAGCCGTTGCCGCGCAGGGTCTGCTGAACTTCAGCCAAGCCCAGCTCAAACGGCGAGCCCGCATAGCGGATTGAAGTCAGTGGGCTGGCGGCGGTGCCACCGTCGTAGCCGGATATCGTAATGAGATCGGCGTAAGCCTTGGCTACCCCGGCGGCGATGGTGCCCACCCCGGGTTCGGACACCAATTTGACCGAGACCAATGCATCCGGATTGACCTGCTTAAGGTCAAAAATGAGCTGCGCCAAATCCTCTATCGAGTAAATGTCATGGTGCGGCGGTGGCGATATTAGCGTCACCCCCGGCACCGAGTAGCGCAGCCGCGCTATCAGTTTATTCACCTTGCCACCGGGCAACTGTCCACCCTCCCCGGGCTTGGCACCCTGGGCGACCTTGATCTGCAATACCTCAGCGTTTACCAGGTAGTGAGGAGTCACTCCGAAACGACCAGAGGCAATTTGCTTAATTTTCGACACACGCTCAGTACCAAAGCGCTCGGCGTCTTCCCCGCCTTCACCAGAGTTCGATCGCGCCCCAATGCGGTTCATCGCCGTCGCCAGGGCCTGATGCGCCTCCGGGCTGAGGGCACCCAATGACATGCCGGCTGAATCGAATCGCGGCAGGATGGCCTCAATCGGCTCCACCTCGTCCAGCGACAGGGGTTGTTGCGCCTCTACGGGTGCAAGCAAGTCGCGCAGCGTGGCCACGGGACGTTCATTCACCAGGACCGAATAGAGTTGGTACACCTGGTAATCGCCGCTCGCAACCGCTTGTTGCAGCGTCATCACGACATCGGGGTTGAAGGCGTGGTACTCCTGCCCGTGCACATACTTGAGCAGGCCGCCCTGTTCTATGGTCTTGCGGTAAGACCAGGCGCGGCGGCTCACCGCCTGCAACTCGCGCTCCAGCTCGGCAAAGCCAGCCCCCTCGATACGCGAGGCAACCCCACAAAAACACTGGTCGATCACCTCTTCGGCGAGACCCACTGCTTCGAACAATTGGGCACCGCGGTAGGAACTCACGGCGGAGATGCCCATTTTGGACATGATCTTGAGCAGACCTTTGTTGATGCCCTTGCGATAGTTCTTAAAGCAGGCGCTGGGCTCGCCCAGCACTTCGCCATCGCGAATTAATTCCGCCAACACACTGTAGGCCAGATAGGGGTAGATAGCGGTGGCGCCAAACCCCAACAGACAGGCAATCTGATGGGAATCTCGGGCGGTGCCGCTCTCCACCACAATATTGGCGTCGATGCGCAAGCCCTGCTTAATCAGGTGGTGGTGCACGGCACCCGTGGCCAGGAGGCTGTGAATCGGCAGCCGGTCGCGCCCAATGGCTCGGTCCGATATCACCAAAATAGTAGCGCCATCGCGCACCGCCTGCGCAGCGGATTCCGCCACTTGCGCCACCGCTTCTCCCAAGTTAGTTTCGCTGGAGTTGTAAGTGCAGTCGATACGGGCGATTGCGTAACCGGGCTTCTCCAGTTGCAGCAGAGTATTAAACTTGCCCTGAGACAAAACCGGCGACGTGAGCATGACCCGATCCGCGTGCTCTGGGCCCTGCGCGAAAAGATTCTTTTCGCTGCCCAAATCCGTTTCCAGCGACATAACGATCGTCTCGCGCAGCGGGTCTATTGGCGGATTTGTGACTTGGGCAAACTTCTGTCGAAAGTAGTCGTAGAGCGAACGCTCTTTGCGCGACAGTACCGCCATGGGTGTGTCGTCGCCCATGGACCCCACGGCCTCGTTACCGGATTCCGCGAGCGGGCGCAGCACGGCATCACGCTCCTCAAAGGTGACCTGAAACATTTTCATGTAGGCCTGGAGATCGTCTTCCGGAATGCGCGGCGCCATTTCACCGCCCAGGGTGCCCTCGACGCGATACGCACCTTCCTTCAACCACCGCTTGTAGGGCTGGAGCGACTTCAGGCGGTTGTCGATCTCGTTAGTGTGCAATAACTCACCGGTGTGAGTGTCCACCATCAGTATCTGGCCCGGCCCCACTCGGCCTTTTGCAACCACGTCTTCATTGCGGTAACCGTGGGTGCCAATCTCCGAGGCAAGCGTGATAAACCCATCGTTGGTTTTGACCCAACGCGCGGGCCGCAAGCCGTTGCGATCGAGCAGACAAACGGCGTAGCGGCCATCGGTCAGCACGATGCCTGCCGGCCCATCCCAAGGCTCCATGTGCATGGAATGGTATTCAAAGAAAGCTTTGAGATCTGGCTCCATGGATTCCATGTTTTGCCAGGCAGGTGGAATCAAAATACGCGCAGCGCGCGCTAGATCCACGCCACCGGTCACCAGCACATCCAGCATATTATCGAGGCTTGAGGAGTCGGAGCCGGTGCGATTAACCAGGGGCGCAATGGATTGGATATCCGGTAGTAGTTCTGTCTCGAAGCGCGCGGTGCGGGCATCCGCCCAGTTGCGGTTGCCTTCAATCGTGTTGATCTCGCCGTTGTGCGCCAAGAGGCGAAACGGTTGGGCCAGCTCCCAGCGCGGCATGGTATTGGTGGAGAATCGCTGGTGGAAAACGCAAATGGCGGTGTGTAGACGCTCGTCACCCAAATCAAGGTAGAAGTGCGGCAGATCCACCGGCATCACCAGGCCTTTGTAGGCAATGACACGGCCTGACAAGCTGCAGATATAAAAACCGTCGACCTCGTCGTTGGCGATTTCTGCCTTGCGACGGGCGACGAAAAGTTTGGTGCTCAGCGCTTGCTCTGACAAACCCGGCGCATTAATAAACACCTGCTCAATGACCGGGAGGCTGGCCAGCGCAATTTCACCACAGACAGAACTGTCGGTGGGCACTGTGCGCCAGCCGACGACTTCTAAGCCTTGGTCAGTGAGCGCTTGCTCCGTGTTTGCGCGAGCGAGGGCGGCTAACTCCGCGTCCTGAGGAAAAAATATCTGCCCGATGCCGTAGTGTTCAACGAGCTCGGTAGAGAAAGCCTCCACCGCCAGGGTGCGCATAAATTGATCGGGCATCTGCAGCAATAGACCACAGCCGTCACCTGTTTTACCGTCCGCGGCAATGCCGCCACGGTGAGTCATGCAGGTGAGCGATTCGATAGCGGTCTGCAACAGGCGGTGGCTGGCATCACCCGATGTATGGGCGATCAAGCCGAAGCCACAATTGTCGCGGACATCGTCAGGTCTATACAGGCCTGGGTTCATAACACGTCCAGAACAATAAATAAAATCAATAACTTATAAGGAGAGCCCGCTGCAGCGCCAAGGGCTGGGCGGGGTCGAAAAGGGGGCTTATTCTACACACATGGACATAGTGGGACAATCGAGTTTCATGCCCCGGATTAACTCGAAGTGAGCACCTCGATGAGCTCGGATTCCCGCACATCATCGACTACACAGGCCTGCCCGATGTCGCGCAACAGCACCAGACGCAGCCGGCCGTCGATGACCTTTTTGTCGCGTGCCATCGTCGCTAGAAACTCGTCGGTGGCGATGCCATGATGGGCGTGAATGGGCAATTGCATGGCGACCAAGAGGTCGCGCAACTGGTCGACGTCAAGCCGGTCGATCCAACCGCGACGGCAGGACAACTCCGCCGCCAGCAGCATGCCCGTCGCCACGGCCTCGCCGTGCAGCCACTTGCCATAGCCCTGGCCAGTTTCAATCGCGTGCCCAAAAGTGTGGCCAAGATTGAGCAACGCGCGTTCGCCGGCCTCGCGTTCATCCGCTGCAACCACCTCAGCTTTGTTGCGACAGCTGCGTTCAATAGCTTGCGCTAATAGCGCTCGATCACCCGCCATGAGCGCGCCCATGTGCTCGCGCAGCCACGCATAAAATTCCACATCGCGAATCAAACCGTATTTGAGTACCTCTGCCAGCCCGGCGGACAGCTCGCGCTGTGGCAGTGTTCGCAGCGAATCGATATCGATCAGCACCGCAATAGGCTGATGAAACGCGCCGATCATATTCTTGCCCAGGGGGTGATTGACCGCTGTCTTTCCGCCGACCGAGGAATCCACCTGCGCCAACAGCGTCGTGGGGAGCTGCACGAAATGCACGCCGCGTTGGTAACAGGCAGCGGCAAAGCCGGTAATGTCTCCCACCACACCGCCACCCAGGGCAATCATGGTGGTGTTGCGGCTGTGGTTATCCGCTAGCACCGCATCGAAAATGCGCTCCAAGCTCGCCAGCGTTTTATATTGCTCACCATCGTCCAGAATGACTTCGGTTACCAGAGCACGCTCGCCCAAGGCGTCGCGTACCCGCGCCAAGTACAGCGGCGCGATTGTAGTATTACTGATGAGCACGACCTGCGAGCCCGCGATGTGCGAGCCCAACAATGAACCATCCGTCAGCAGGTCGCGGCCGATATATATCGGGTAGGCGCGCTCTCCCAATTCTACGTGGAGGGTATGCATGATCTCGGACACGGACATTCCTTGGGTCTAGCTGTCTAGAGCGCTCATCATACCTCATACCGCCAGCGGGCCTGCGCTGTCGCGGGCGAACAGTCACGAACAAGAGCGGGAGCGCTTACTAGAGCGAGTCGAGCTCGCGCACCAAGCGCTGCGCTACCGTGCGCGGGCTACAAGCATCGGTCTCGATCACATGATCAGCGATTTCTCGGTAGAGAGGGTCGCGTTCTGCCATTAGGTTCTTCAACACCTCTTCCGGGTCGCCCTCTTGGAGTAAGGGGCGGCGGCGGTCCCGCCGGGTGCGGCGGAACTGCTCCTCCACGGTAGCGTACAGATAGACGACAAACCCGCGTGCGGCTAAATGACGGCGATTGTCTGGGCGCTGAACCACGCCGCCGCCGGTAGCCAACACGATATCGTCCCACTCGGTCATTTCGCTGACCACCTGTTGCTCGCGATTGCGAAAGCCCTCTTCCCCCTCCACATCAAAGATCCAGGGGATATCCGCGCCGGTGCGATTTTCAATTTCGGTATCGGTATCGGCAAACCCCAACTTCAAGTGCTGCGCCAAGTACTTACCGATAGTTGTCTTGCCGGCCCCCATGGGGCCGACCAGAAATACTCTGTGAAGTGCGGGCATAGGGGCCCTAGTCGAGGAGAGTTTCAGCCAATATGCGTGGCGTGATGAAAATCAAGGTCTCGGTGCGCTCCGACTCATTGGTCTCACTGCGGAACAGCGCGCCAATGTAAGGCAGGTCACCAAAAAATGGCACTTTGTTAATCGAGCCCACATCGGTAGTCTGGAAGACACCACCCAAGACGACAGTCTCGCCATTGCCTACTAACACCTGCGTCTGCAGTTCAGTGGTATCGATTGTGGGAATACCTGTGGGCAGCACCTCACCCACTGAGTCTTGCAACACAGTGAGGTCTAACATGATGCGATCGTCCGGTGTAATGCTAGGAGTGACATCGAGAGAAAGTACTGCTTCTTTGAAGGAAGTCGACGTTGCACCACTCGCACTCGCTTCCTGATAGGGAATCTCAGTACCGGATTTAATCACCGCTTTTTGCTTATCACCGGTAATGACCTTGGGCTGTGAGACAACCTCGCCCGAACCCTCGGCTTCAAGTGCAGATAACTCAGTACTCAAGAACAGATCGTTTGCCGCAAAGCCGATCGCAAAGCCACTGTTTGAGGCCACACCTAAATCCACCAGCAGAGCGCCGGGGTAGTTCACGCTAAGTGTGTCGCCGTTGATGATGTCCTCGTTTAAACCTGTGACATTTGCTCTGTCACCCGACACTGTCACGATTTGATCGTCGCCGATATCCAAGTAGGCGCCGCCCCACTGAATACCTAAGTTATAAGTGGCGTCCGATTGTGCAATGACGATACGCGCTTCGATCATGACCTGGCGAACAGGAATATCCACCAACTCAATCAAATCGCGAATGGCCGCCAATTTTGGTGCAGTGTCAGTGATAATAAGCGAATTGGTGCGCGAGTCGACGACAACTGAACCGCGCGGGGAAATCAAGCTGCCGCCATCCTCAGTGCCAGCCTCAAACAGCTTGACGATGTCTTTAGCGTTGGCGTAACGGATGCGGACAAACTCCGATTGTAATGGAGCGAGTTCGGCAATTTGTTTATTCGCTTCAATTTGCTGACGCTCGCGCTCGGCGATCTCCGCTGCGGGAGCCACCATTAACACGTTGCCTATTTGACGCTTGTCGAGACCTTTCGTTTTTAACACCAGCTCCAGCGCCTGATCCCAGGGTACGTTTTGTAAACGTAGGGTAATGCGGCCGGACACGGTATCGCTAGCCACCAAGTTGAGTTCCGTAAAGTCGGCAATCAACTGGAGGACGGCACGAACTTCAATGTCTTGGAAGTTCAACGAGATGCGATCACCCACATAGGTGAATTCGTTCTTGCGCCGCTCTGCTTCTTTTTTGCTCAACGGTTTCACGCTGAGCACATACTGGTTATCCGTCTGATACGCCAAGTAATCGAAATCACCGGTTGTCTTTAAGGTCAGGTTAGCGCCGCGCTCGCTAGTGTTAACATCAATACTGTTAACCGGGGTTGCAAAGTCGGTGACGTCGTAGCGACGCATCAGACGCTCTGGAATAGTCGTATCGAGAAATTCAACTTTTACCCGACCACCTTCGCTAAACACATTTACATCTACCGAGGGGTCGGTCAGCTCCAATGTGAGTCGGCCTTCGCCTTCACCGGTGCGCTGAAATTGTAGATCAGTGATCTCGGAAACAACTTCAGTGACCTTGGTTATTTCAGTGGTGACTTGGTGCGGGTCAGATACTTGTTTGACATAATCGGTGCCTTCTTGGCCCACGACGAGATACAAATTGTTGCCTTCAACGCGAGTTTCGAACGGTACTAATTTCACCAGGTTAACGACTAGACGTGTGCGATCCCCCGATTCCAATACTAGCGCTTTGGTCGCATTACCGTAGGGGAGCGTATAGCGTTTGGCATCCAGCGAGCTCGTGGCACCGGGAAAGTCAATCGCGATACGCGCTGGCTTTTCGATGGAATAAGACTTCATCTCCGGCGGCGGCTCATTAAACTCCACCCGCACCTCGAACTTACTGCCGGGGCGCGAGCTAAATTCAATATCTTGAATGGTCGGTGCTGCCTGCACCAATCCAGCGAACAAGGTCATCGCCAACGCGACGATTCCGCCACGCAACCAATTCCTTATGCTTTGTTGTTGTATCCCCACGGCCTTTTTCCCCAGATTTTGTTTTCTTCCATACATGGCTAATTATTGATAGCTAATTTTGTACGACGTTTTTATACGCCGCTTTCTTTCGACCACTTACAAGCCACTCAATTTGATCGTGCGCGGACGCTCAACCCAACCGTCCTGGGTGCCATCGCTCACAATTTCTATGGCCTGAATATGGGTGTCTGTCATCTCGACAATTTTTCCATGGTGACGACCGAGATAATTACCCACCTGCACACGGTGCACACCACCGTCAGGATCTTTAATTAGCGTCCAATTACCTGAGCCACGCTCCAACGTACCAACCATGCGCAGAGAGTCAAACGTAAATTGCTCTAAAAATTCCTTTGTTCGTGTCTCATCTGGTTTGATAGCGGCCACGGCTTGTAACTGCGCAATTTCGCGCACCTCAATGGGCCGCTCAAATGGGCTGCGCAAACGAGTGGCGCTGTAAGCAAACGCCTCATATGCCTTAAACGTTGGGATTGGCTTGATGATACCGCCAGGTTTATCGGTTTTCTCGGCTATGAATTCATCCAGGTCGGAAAAATCACGGCTTGAGCACGCTGTGAGCAGCAAGCTCGACAACAGCAACAATAGAGCATTTCGTTGCACGCTGCTCATGACTACTCGTCCTCGTCCTTGTAACGATAAGTTTTTGCGGTAATTTCCATATTCAACGCGTTCGTATTTTTCTTCTTCGCCTCAATACTAAAGTCGTGCAGAGTCACGATCCGCGGCAACCCCGCCATACCACTAATAAAAGCACCGAGATCGTGATAGGAGCCTTGCGCGACAATTGAGATCGGCAATTCAATATAAAACTCACGCGCTTTTTCTTTTTTCAGATCAATTGAATCGATCTCCAAGCCGTTTATCAGACCTTTATTGGTGATATCTTCAAGCAGCCCAGGTACTTCCGTATCGCTGGGCAATTGACTCACCAAAGCGCCAAAGGACTCTTCCATCTCCGCCATTTGCTGCCGATAAGCTTCTAAGTTTGCGGCTTTAAATGCCTTCTTTTCAAAATCCCTACGCAATTTCACTTCTTTCTTTTCTTGCTCTTCAAGCTGCAACTGCATATCGCTGATACGAAAGTAATACCCCCCAACCAGGACGGCGATGAACACGAGAATCCAAACAAATATTCTGACCGCTAACGGCCACGCACCCACGTTCTCGAATTCGAGGTCTTTGAAATCATCTAGCAGCGAACTTAGTGCATCTTGGATTGCCATTCTCTAACCTTCTTCCGAGCGATCTTCAGCCGCTGGTGCCTCAATTTTCACGGTCAATTCAAATGTGTTTGCCTGATCGCCGTACCTTGGCGCAGCTTTAACTTTGTCCAGATTGGGGTCGGCCAACCATTCAGAAGCATCGAGGCGACGCATTAAGCTAGATACCCGGTTGTTAGATTCCGCAATTCCCTTAATACTGATCCGCTTACCTTTTGTTTTCAGGCTGGTATAGAACACCCCGTCGGGCATGGTCCGCACCATCTGGTCCAACACGCGCACGATGATCGGCCGGTTGCCCTGAAGCTCTTGTATGACGCGCATACGGTCAATTAGCTGTGAGCGACGTTTTTCCAACTCGCGAATTTCAGCGACTTTCTTATCAAGAACTTTGATGTTTTCGCTCAAGTACTGGTTGCGCGCATTTTGATTGCTAATTTGCGTGTTCACGACCCGGTCGGCCAACAGTACGAGACCGACAGCTAGCGCAAAGACCAAACCAACCGATACCAGGAACTCTTTTTTGAGTTCCTGTCGCCGCAGCTCGCGCCAGGGGAGTAGATTAATCTGGGCCATTAGTCGAAACTCCGAAGCGCGAGACCACAGACAATCATCATTGCGGGTGCGTCGCCACTAAGCGCGACTGCATTGACACGCGATGAGATAGACATTTGAGCAAAGGGATTGGCCACCGATGTCGGAGTACCTAACTTGTCTTGTACGAGCTGCTCCAGACCCTCCATAGATGACACACCGCCGGCGAGAATAATGTGATCCACGTCATTGTACTGGCTGGAGGAAAAAAAGAACTGCAGGGAACGCGCCACTTGCTGGACGACAGCCTCTTTAAAAGGCTCCAACACTTCGGGCTCGTAATCGTCTGGCAAGCCGCCTTGCTTTTTGGCCAAACCCGCTTCTTCCAGAGGCAGGCCATAGCGACGCATAATTTCGTCAGTGAGTTGTTTGCCGCCAAATAGCTGTTCGCGTGTGTAGATGGTCTGACCGCTATGGAGCACGCTCAACGTGGTCATAGTGGCACCGATATCGACTACGGCCACAGCGCTGTCGTTATCTAAATCTAACTGGCTCTGCACTAGGCTGAAGGCTCGCTCCATGGCGTAGGCTTCAACATCCATAATCTTGGGCAAGAGCTCCGCACCTTCGATAGCCTTTACCCTGGCTTCGATAGTCTCCCTGCGACAGGCGGCGAGCAAAACTTCCACTTGATTTTCGTGTTCAGGTGAGGGGCCTTGAACCTCAAAGTCAATGGCGACTTCTTCCAATGGATAAGGAATGTACTGGTCAGCTTCGAGCCCGAGTTGCATCTCCATGTCGTCTTCACTAAGGCCATCCTGCATATCGATGACTTTCGTGATCACGGATGAACCCGCGACGGCTGCAGCAACACTTTTTTGTTTCGTACGCGACTGCGCAACGACATTGCGAATAGCATTCGACACGCCGTCGATGTCATTGACGCTCTTCTCGACTACCGCATCGAGTGGCAACGAACTAACCGCATAACTCTCTACGCGGTAACGGCCCCCTGCTTGGCTCAACTCCAGTAATTTTACCGTTGTCGAACTTATATCCAGCCCCAGAACCTGCGTCGCCTTTCCTTTCCCAAATAGCCCCAGCAACTTTTTTCCTTATAAGTATCACGAATTTGGAATAGATTTATTCAAGGATACATTAATGTAGATATACCACTAGAGGTAAATATCTCAAAACACAAAAAAAGCTTATAATTACCAAAGCAGGGGTGTCGCAGGTTGCTTGGGGCCCTCATAAGCGACTGTTGACTGTTCGCCGTCAAACAAAGACTGTCAATAAAATACGCTACTATTTAACAATTTTTAAAAGGTATCGATGGCCTTTCTCAGACTTATCGTCCGTCTCGCGCTGCTCGGACTATTGGCCTTTATATGGCTGATGGCAGGCACTTATTTGTACCTCAGCCCTAAATTACCGAATGTGGAGGGCTTGCGCGACGTACATTTACAAACACCGATGCGCGTCTACACACGCGACGGCGAGCTAATTGGTCAGTTTGGTGAGCAAAAGCGCAGCCCCTTAGCCTTCGAAGAAATACCGCAACAATTTATTGACGCGCTACTTGCAGCAGAAGACGACAATTTTTTTCGTCACAAGGGTATCGACGTGATGAGCTTGCTGCGCGCAGTTTCGGAGCTGGTTCTCACTGGCGAAAAGGGCTCCGGTGGCAGCACGCTGACGATGCAAGTCGCACGCAACTTTTTTCTTTCGAAAGAGCGAACTTTTATTCGCAAGTTCAATGAAATTTTGCTAGCGATTGAAATTGAACGCCGCTTAGAGAAACGCGAAATTCTTGAGCTGTATTTCAACCGTATGTTTCTCGGGCATCGCGCCTATGGCTTCCAGGCAGCAGCGCAGGTCTACTACGGTAAAAGCATTGCGGATTTAGACTTAGCCCAGCACGCCATGTTGGCCGGAATCCCCAAAGCTCCCTCACGCAAGAACCCGATAACCGGTCCCGAAGCCAGCAAAGCGCGTCGCAATTGGATATTGGGGCGTATGCAAGAGTTAGGCTATATCGATGCGACCGAAAGTCACTCCGCCATGGCAGCGCCGGTCACGGCGCGTCACCACGGAGCCATACTCAGCTACAGCGCCCACTATGCGGCGGAGATGGTGCGCGGGAAAATGGTCGAACTCTACGGGCAGGAAGCCTATACCAAGGGGTTCCACGTTTACACCACCATCTCCGGTAACCTACAACAGATTGCTAGAGAAGCGGTTATCAATGGGTTACTCACCTATGATGCGCGGCACGGGTATCGCGGCCCAGAACAACAACTCGGCCCCGGGGCGCGCGAAGAGTGGCTGGCCACGCTGGCAGAAACTCCTCCTATCGTGGGTTTAATACCCGCCGTGGTTACCCAGGCTAACAAAGAGAGTGCCACTGTCTTATTCGCCGACGACACAACTGGCGAGTTGCCCTTTGCCAATGGCGTGGAGCAAGCCCAGCCCTACCGCACTGAAGACTACACCGGCCCAGCACCCAAATCTCTGGTCGATGTACTCGCTGTTGGTGATTTGATTCGCTTGCGCAAGGAGAGCGAGCAGTGGTATCTGACACAAGTTCCTGAAGCGCAGGCAGCGCTGGTGTCTCTGGACCCGAGCAACGGCGCGATAAGGAGCATCGTCGGCGGCATGGGCTTTGAGTTGAGCAAGTTCAACCGCGCGACACAAGCCTTTCGGCAACCTGGCTCCAGCTTCAAGCCCTTCCTCTACAGCGCGGCTCTCGACGCGGGCTTTACCGCAGCCACCTTGATCAACGATGCACCTGTGGTGTTACAAGATAACTCTTTGGAAGATGTGTGGCGTCCAGAAAACGACGGCGGTAAATTTTACGGGCCCACGCGCCTACGCTGGGCTCTGACCAAATCGCGCAACCTGGTGTCTATTCGCCTGTTGCAGCAAATGGGTGTAAGGCACTTCATCGACTACGCCGAAAAACTGGGCTTCGATACATCCGACTTCGCACCCGATTTATCGCTAGCGCTGGGAACCCAAGCCATGAGCCCAATGGAGCTGGCCACGGGCTACGCTGTATTGGCCAACGGTGGCTACCGCATAGAGCCGTTTTTGATTGAGCGCGTCGAGGATTTGGAAGGCAATACAGTATATCGGGCGGAACCACTCACTGTGTGCCACAACTGCTTGGAATCTGAACAAAGTTCAGCAGCTACAGGCAATTCTCCATCGAACGACGAATCGAGCATGGAAGAAATCTTAGCCCAGGATGAGGCCCACGCGCCCACTCCGCCTCCCGCACCACGGGTGATGGACGCGCGGGTCAACTTCATCATCGACAGCATGCTGAAAGACGTCATTCGACGCGGAACCGGGCACCGCGCTCAATCACTCGGGCGCAACGACATCGCGGGCAAGACCGGAACCACCAACGGCCCGCGCGATGCCTGGTTTTCAGGGTACAACCCGGATGTGGTTACCATCACCTGGGTGGGTTTTGACAGCTATAAACCACTGGGTAAAAAGGAATTTGGTGGCACTGCAGCGCTACCCATTTGGATCGAATATATGGCAGCGGCACTCGAGGGCCGCCCCGAAAACAATAAAACGCTTCCGCCAGGCATCGTCAGCGTGCGCATCGACCCACAATCGGGCCAACTTGCCAGCGCGCGGCAGCCAGATGCCATTTTCGAGTATTTTTTGGAGGAACGCGCGCCCAAGCGCAGCGTGAGGAACGAAAACTACACCACAGAAGATGCCGGTATGGGTGACTTGATCAGAGATATTTTTTGATCTGCAGTGTCACTCATATAGCCGTTGGGCAGCGGCATGCGCGCGACACCGCTATCGATAGCAGCCTGCGCCACGGCTGGAGCGATGCGGCGGACCAGGCGCGGATCAACCGGCTTGGGGATAATATACTCCGGCCCAAAGCTCAGCCCATCCAGTTCACACGCGGTTAACACTTCGGCCGGTACCGGTTCCCTAGCCAACTCACTTAACGCGTGCACAGCCGCAACCTTCATATCTTCATTGATGCACGAGGCTCGAACATCGAGCGCACCGCGAAAGATAAAGGGAAAACCGAGCACATTGTTCACTTGGTTGGGGTAATCCGATCGACCGGTGGCGATGATCAGGTCATCACGGGTCGCCAGCGCCAACTCCGGCTTGATTTCCGGGTCGGGGTTGGAGCAGGCAAACACGACGGGGCGCGGCGCCATAGAGCTGAGCATATCGGCTGTCAGTAAATCAGCACCGGACAGCCCGATAAAGACATCGGCTCCCTCTACAGCATCGGCCAAACTGCGCTTTTGGGTATCGTTGGCGAACTCCGCCTTGTACGCGTTAACACCATCGCGACCGGAATAAATTACACCGCGCCGATCGAGCATGAAAATATTATCCAGGTTGGCGCCTAATGAGACCAATAAGCGCATGCAAGCGATAGCCGCAGAGCCGGCACCCAAACACGTGATGATCGCATCTTCTATGCGCTTGCCTTGAATTTCCAGTGCATTGAGTAAGCCAGCGGCGGTAACGATGGCAGTGCCGTGTTGGTCGTCGTGAAACACAGGGATGCTGCAGCGCTCGATGAGTTCCGCCTCTATCTCAAAGCACTCGGGCGCCTTGATGTCTTCCAGATTGATTCCACCAAAGGTGTCGGCAATTCGCGCGACGGTATCGATGAACTCGCCAGCGTCTTCGGTATCTACCTCGATATCAATCGCGTTAATACCGGCAAAGCGCTTGAACAATAGTGCCTTGCCCTCCATCACGGGTTTGCCCGCAAGCGCACCGAGGTTACCCAAGCCCAACACCGCAGTGCCGTTACTGATCACCGCCACAAGATTGCCTTTACCAGTGTAGTCATACGCCGAGGCGGGATCGACGGCAATTGCGCGACAAGGCTCAGCGACACCGGGGCTATACGCCAGCGCTAGGTCGCGCTGGGTATCTGCAGGCTTGGTGATTTCAACGCTGATTTTTCCGGGCACAGCACCGCCGTGGTAGTTCAGCGCTTGCTGCTTAAAATCTTCTTTCATGATACGAACTGTGCACAGTTGCGCACTGGCTTAAAGCAGAAAAGTTTTTCGAGCATATAGAAAAGGTGTGGGGCGAACAAGGTAATTACTTACCGTGTTTTGGGGAGCTTGTTTCCGCGCAACAGTGGTGAACGCTGGTCTTGTGTCAGGGAATTTTACGCGCGGTTCCAGGGCTCTGTAGGCACCTAAGAAAAAGGCGCCGAAACAGGCGCCTTTCAATGATCTCGAGAGGGAACTAGCGCTTGGCGCCCCGATCTCCAAAACGCTTCTTAAAGCGATCTACCCGGCCGCCGCTATCGACAATTTTCTGTTTGCCGGTAAAAAACGGGTGGCACTGGGAACAGACATCGATGTGAAAGTCCTCGCACAGGGTCGAGCGGGTTTGGATGGTGTTGCCACAGCTACAAGTGGCTGTGACCGCCTCATACTTGGGATGTAGTTCAGTTTGCACGGTAGTCTCCTTGTCTAGTGCCGCCACTCGGTTCATGCCGAACACCGCACCTCTTAAACCGCACCTCTCGAATGGAGGTTCAGCCAGCATTTGACGGTGGCGCGACGGTCGTTTTACCCACGCGCCTCAAAATGCAGCCGAAAAAACGGGTGGGCATATTACCAGAGCGCGATGGATAAGCAAGGGGGCGTCGCCAGGGGTCAGCCAAGGCTCCTTAAGTAGAGTATCAATGACCCCTGCGAAACGCACTGCAGCGGGCTTTTGCTACAATGGCCGCCGCTGATCATTCACCCCTGTATAGATAGACGCGCGATGTCCGTACTTCGACTGGCCATTCCCACCCCGCTGCGCCGCGAATTTGACTATCTACCGCCCACAGATACCGATCCGGAACAGGTTGCGGGGCTCCAGGCGGGCGTGCGCGTGCTCGTGCCCTTTGGGTCCCGGCGTGTCTGCGGCTTTTTACTGGCTGTGGTAGCTAACAGCGACCGCTCGGTCCCAGAACTGAAGCCCGCCATCGCCATTCTCGATGAAAAGCCATTACTGAACCCCCCCCTGTGGGAATTGTGCCTGTGGGCGGCGCAGTACTATCACCACCCAATTGGCGAGGTGCTTAGTGCGGCCTTTCCGAAAAGATTGCGCGAGGGCAAGGCACCCCCGCAAACCGGGGAGCGCACCTGGGAACTGAGCACGCGGAGCAAGGGGCTGGCGCCGGAGGCGCTACAGCGCTCACCGCGCCAAGCACAAGCGATCGAATTGCTGCGCGAACATGGCTGTGTCAGCACCGACCAATTTGCGGCGGTAGGCATCAAGTCGGGTATCTTGCGCAGCCTCAGCGGAAAGAAGCTCATCTCGCAAGTTTCCATCGCCGCACCAGCGAGCAGGAATTCAGCGTCGACACGGCATCACCGCCCCGGCCTGGCACTGAATGAGGAGCAAACGGCGGCGGTGCAGGCAGTGCGCGATTCTGCTGGATCATTCACCTGCCACCTATTGGACGGCGTGACCGGTAGCGGCAAGACGGAGGTCTACCTCCAACTCATCGCTCATTGCCTCGCACAGGGCAGGCAGGCCCTGGTGCTCATCCCTGAAATTGGCCTAACGCCGCAAACTGTCGCGCGGTTTCAAGCACGATTTGACGCCGAAATCGTCATCCTGCACTCGGGTTTGACCGACGCGCAACGCTACAGCGCCTGGGAAGCGGCACGCAATGGCTCGGCCCACATCGTGATCGGCACTCGTTCTGCGGTATTCACGCCGCTGGCAGCACCGGGGCTCATCGTGGTTGACGAAGAACACGACGCCTCGTTTAAACAGCAAGATGGCTTTCGCTACTGCGCTCGCGATGTCGCCGTCAAGCGCGCGCATTTGGTTGCTTGCCCGGTGCTGTTGGGCAGTGCTACGCCCTCTCTGGAGAGTTTGTACAACGCCCAGTTAGGTCGCTATCAACGACATCGGTTACTGCAGCGCGCCGGTGGTGCCGAGATGCCCCGTTTACGCTGCTTGGATGTCCGCAAGCTGCCACTACAAGGCGGGCTGAGTGAGGCCGCACTGAGTGCGATAAAAAAGACGCTGGAGAGCGGCCAACAAGCCCTGCTCTTCCTCAATCGCCGCGGTTGGGCGCCGAGTTTGCGCTGCCACGACTGCGGCTGGATCGCCGAGTGCGAGTCCTGCGATGCGCGGCTGACAGTACATCGCAAACTGCGGCAGCTGCGCTGCCACCACTGCGGTGCGGGGCGCACGTTGCCGCAGCATTGTCCGAGTTGTAATAGCCCTCAGCTCTTGGCAGCGGGACTAGGCACCGAGCAAACCGAACGCTTATTGCAGCAAGTGCTGCCGCAATGGCCAGTACATCGTGTCGATAGCGACACCATGCGCTATCGCGAGGCCATGCAGGCACTGGTAGAAGAAGTGAACCGCGGGGAGCCCGCTATTCTCCTGGGCACACAAATGCTCACCAAGGGCCACCACTTTGCCGCCGTCACTCTAGTCGTCGTGGTAGATGCCGATGCTCTTTTGTTTAGCGCAGATTTTCGCGGCGAGGAGCGCATGGCGCAGTTGCTGACACAAGTCGCGGGGCGGGCGGGCCGCGCCGGCAACACCGGAGAAGTGCTCCTGCAAACACATTATCCGGACCACCCAGCACTGCAAGCAGTGCTACACCAACGCTATGCCGAACAGGCTACGGCAATACTCGCTGTGCGCCAAAGCGCCGGCCTGCCGCCGATGGGTCACATGTTAATTTTGCGCACAGACTGCGCCGATGCCAACACGGGGGAACAATTTCTGGCGCAGGTGCGCAGCCGAACGATCGCCAGCTTGCCGCGGCAAGTGCATATCATCGGCCCACTGCCATCCCCAATGCCACGCCGCGCAGGGCGCCACCGCAGTCAATTGCTCATAACCGCCGCCAATCGCCAACTCGCACAACAAAGTGCCGACCTACTCGTGGCGCAGGCGGAATCACAACGAGCTGTGCAGGGATTGAAATGGTCGATTGAAGTCGATCCGCGCGAATTTTACTGACACGGTTGGAAACGATTAGGTAGCGCGATGAGCCGCAAATATAGTCGCAACAAGATGTGGTAACAATTGGTTGGGCTGAGACTCCGAAAGCAAGCCTATCCATCGCTCAACGGCATCAGAAGCGCTGGCCAGCTCATTCAGTTCCAGGGATAATAGTAAGCGCGACACGCGCCGCCTGCATTTCCGACACTGCCGCTCGTTCGGTACATTGGGACACCTCGCACCGGCTTGCGTTAAACCAAACTGGGTGCGCCCCTCAACCATGAAAGAAGAACTCGTTAGACTCATCCAATCCGCTGTGGATACTCTGGTGCAGGAGGGCGTATTACCCGCTGACATTGCGCCGCGCATTCAAATTGACCGCACTCGCGATCCACAGCACGGCGACTTGGCCAGTAATATTGCGCTGACCCTGGCCAAGCCCGCCGGTCGTGCGCCGCGAGATTTAGCACAGCTCATTTGCAATGCACTACCAGCGAGTGAGCAGGTCGCGCGCACCGACATTGCCGGCCCCGGGTTCATCAACTTTTTTCTCAGCGCACAGAGCAGTCAATCGGTGGTACGACGCGTACTCGAACAGGCGTCTGACTACGGCAAATGTGACACCGGGCAGGGTGAGCGCGTTCAGGTCGAATTCGTGTCTGCCAATCCCACTGGGCCGTTACATGTCGGACACGGTCGTGGCGCGGCGGTGGGTGATAGTTTGTGCCGCTTGTTGAGCGCCACAGGCTGGGACGTTGCCAGTGAGTTTTACTACAACGACGCCGGCAGCCAAATCGATAACCTCGCGCTCTCGGTGCAGGCGCGCTGTCTGGGGAAAACACCAGCCGACCCTGACTGGCCAAAGGATGGCTACCAGGGAGAGTACATCGCTGAGCTCGCTCAGGCCTATCTCAATAAAGCGCATATTGATGCGCGAGACCAACACATTACCGGTGTCGGTGACGCGCAGGATCTCGACGCTATCCGCCAGTTTGCCGTGGCCTATTTGCGCCGCGAGCAGGACCTAGATTTAAAAGCTTTTGGCGTCGATTTCGATGAATACTTTTTAGAAAGTTCACTCTACGAGAGTGGCGAGGTCGAGCAAACGGTGCAGCGATTGGAGGCAGGCGGCCACTGTTTTGAGCAAGATGGTGCGCTGTGGTTACGGACGACTGAATTTGGCGACGATAAAGATCGCGTCATGCGCAAAAGCGACGGCGGTTACACCTATTTCTTACCCGATGTCGCCTACCACTTGAACAAATGGCGGCGAGGTTTCACGCGGGTCATCAATGAACAGGGTGCGGATCACCACAGCACCATCACTCGAGTTCGCGCCGGTTTGCAGGCGCTCAACCTGGACATACCGGAGGGTTGGCCAGATTATGTACTGCATCAAATGGTCACCGTGATGCGCAATGGTCAGGAGGTCAAACTCGCCAAACGAACAGGCAGCTATCTGACGCTGCGCGATTTGATCGATGAAGTGGGACGCGACGCTACACGCTATTTCCTCGTCGCCAGGGCGCCGAATTCACAACTGACCTTCGATATCGATTTGGCCTTGTCACCAACAAATGACAACCCGGTCTACTACATTCAGTATGCCCATGCTCGCACCTGCAGTGTCATGCGCAAACTGGTCGAACAAGGCTGGACCTGGGAGGCGCAGGCTGCATTAGCTCACTTAGAGCAATTGCAAGAAGAACACGAACTCGCACTGTTGCGCCTTCTCGACCAATACCCGGAAGTCGTCGACAACGCAGCGCGAGATTGTGAGCCTCACAACGTCGCCAATTACTTACGCGAGCTCGCCGGCGAGTTTCACACCTGGTACAACGCCCAGAAAATGCTGGTTGACGAGCAACCCCTGCGCGACGCCAGAGTAGCGCTGAGTGAGGCCGTGCGGCAGGTGATCGCCAATGGCCTAGACCTGATCGGTGTCTCTGCCCCGGAGGCGATGTAAGCCATGGCCAAAGACTATGCTAAAAAATCCAGCGGCAAGCGCAAAAACACGAAACGCAGCTCGACGCAGCGCAGCGCAGCTAAGTCCTCCGCGAACGGGTTGCGCATCTACATCGCCGGCGTACTGAGCGGTCTATTCCTGGCCCTGCTGTTTTATTTGGCGATTCAACCGGCAGAAGAAAGTCCAGCGACAGCAGACCGAGGTAAGACCGAAAAACCCGCAACAGCAAAACCCAAACCCAAATTCGATTTTTATACCAAATTGCCAGAAGAAAACCTGGAGATCGAAGTTGAACAATCACCATCGCGCGCCGCGCCGACGCAATCTGGCGACCGCGTTGACTTGGAAGCGGGCGACTACTTTTTGCAAGCCGGTTCCTTCCGGTTGAAGGAAGATGCCGATCGTCGCCGCGCACAACTCCTACTCCTGGGTCTTGAGCCGACCATCAGGGGCAGCACTGGCGACAACGGCCGCTGGTTTCGCGTCTTCCTCGGCCCCTTCGAGTCACGCGCCGCGATGAGCCGCGCCCGGGCCCTGACTGCAAAGGAGGACATCGAGACACTCCTTCTGCGAAGCCCCTAGCGTAGGGACAAGACCTTAGTCCAGAGAAAAAACCGCCAAAGTCGATAGCGATGTACAGCACAACTCCAGGTCGTGAATTCTTCTAAATTCTGCCTTTGGGCTGAGCAACACCAAAACCCGGTATTATTGCCCTGTCGGCACTTGAATTCCCAGTCAATGACCCAATGTCAGCTGTTTGGGCGACTTTCGCGCTCCGCCACCCCCCAGGAGACTCACCGTGGAACAATATCGAGGCACTACCATCGTATCCGTACGTCGCGGCAACAGTGTCGTTATCGGTGGTGACGGCCAGGTGTCTATGGGCAATACCGTGATGAAGGGCAATGCGCGCAAAGTGCGCCGCCTCTATCGAGAACAAGTGCTCGCCGGTTTTGCCGGTGGCACCGCAGACGCTTTCACCCTATTTGAACTGTTTGAAGCGCAACTCGACAAACACCAGGGTCACTTAGTGCGCGCCGCGGTTGAGCTGGCCAAAGCCTGGCGCACAGAGCGCGCGCTACGTCGGCTCGAAGCGCTACTGGCCGTAGCGGATAAAGATACGTCCTTGGTCATTACGGGCAACGGCGACGTCATCGAACCTGAAGATAACCTCATTGCTATCGGATCGGGTGGTCCCTTCGCACAAGCTGCGGCGCGGGCCCTTCTCGACCATACTGAAATGGATGCGCGCAGTATCGTGGAAAATAGCTTGGTTATCGCGGGAGACATCTGCATTTACACCAACCATAATCGCACCATAGAACAACTCAACTTTTAGTGAAAAACTGATGAAAAACACCAGCAAAACCGTACGGATAATACAAAACCTCTGACTACTCACTAGGCAATTTAATGTCCAATATGACACCCCGCGAGATCGTTCACGAGCTCGATCAACACATCATTGGTCAAGACGAAGCCAAGCGTGCCGTTGCAATCGCGCTGCGCAATCGCTGGCGACGCATGCAGCTACCGGAAGAACTGCGCACGGAAATCACCCCCAAGAATATTTTAATGATCGGGCCAACTGGCGTGGGCAAAACTGAAATTGCGCGGCGCCTGGCACGCCTGGCGAATGCGCCATTCGTAAAAGTAGAAGCGACTAAGTTCACCGAGGTCGGTTATGTCGGTCGCGATGTGGAGTCGATAGTGCGCGACCTCGTCGACGTTTCCATAAAAATGTATCGCGAGCAAGAGATGGCTCGCGTGCGCTTTCGCGCCGAAGAAGCCGCCGAGGAGCGTGTTCTCGATGTTCTGTTACCACAAGCACGAGACGCCGATACGGACAGCTCCTCTAGTACGCGCCAACTGCTGCGCAAAAAACTGCGCGAAGGTGAACTCGATGAAAAGGAAATTGAAGTAGAAGTTAGCGCCAAAGCACCGAGTATGGAAATCATGGCCCCACCGGGTATGGAAGAAATGACCAGTCAACTCCAAAGTATGTTTTCCAACATGTCGAGTGGCCAGCGCAAGAGCCAAAAAATGACGGTAAAGGCCGCGTTTGAAGCACTGTGCGACGAAGAAGCCGCGAAAATGATCAACGAGGAAGAGCTGAAGCAAAAGGCCGTCAATGCCGCAGAACAAAATGGCATTGTTTTCATAGACGAACTCGACAAAGTAGCCAAGCGCTCTGAAGGCGCTGGTGCTGATATTTCACGCGAAGGCGTGCAACGCGATCTACTGCCGTTAATTGAAGGCTCCACAGTGAGCACCAAACACGGCATGATCAAGACGGATCACATTTTATTTATCGCCTCTGGTGCATTTCACTTAGCCAAGCCCTCCGACCTCATCCCAGAGTTGCAGGGGCGTCTGCCCATTCGCGTGGAGCTAAACGCCCTAACACCGGAAGATTTCGAGGCAATACTAACCGAGCCCAGCGCCTCCCTGACCGAACAGTATCAAGCACTACTAGGGACCGAGGGCATGCAAATTCAATTCACACCCGATGGCATACGGCGCATCGCGGAAATAGCTTGGCAAGTAAATGAAAAGACGGAAAATATAGGCGCTAGACGTCTCCACACCGTGATGGAGCGGCTGCTGGATGGCGCTTCGTTTGACGCAGCCGATGCAGGTGTCAAAGACAACACGCTGGAAGTGAACACTATATTTGTCGATGAGCAATTACAGGCACTGAGTTCTGATGAAGATTTATCGCGCTACATCCTTTAATCAGACGGCAACATACCCATGATCGAGGATAAAAAACCGGTTCGCATTGCGCTACACAAAAAATCGAAGACACTGGAACTTGAGTACGCAGACGGTGAAAGCTATTCACTGAGTTGCGAATACCTACGCGTAAATTCGCCCTCCGCTGAAGTTCTCGGCCACGGCCCCGGCCAAGAAATACTGCAAACAGGTAAACAACAGGTCGGTATAACCGCCGTTAACCCCGTGGGACACTACGCCCTACAACTCGAGTTCGACGACGGCCACAACACAGGTCTTTATTCCTGGGGTTATCTCTACCAACTTTGCACCGAACACGAGGCGCGCTGGGAGGCCTACCTTGAACGGCTAAAACAAGCGGGAGCCAGCCGTGATCCGGATGTGCAAGTACTCAAATTTGATGCATAAATCGCTACCTGGCAACAACATCCAGCGGCAGAGTTTGAAATTCCCCCTGTTGTGCTGATAAACCACGCTACGAGCTGAACATTATTTGTTCGCTATATCTACGCAAACAGAGCCAGGACCGAGTATCACTTCAGCTCTCGGCCGAGCGTCGAACTCCGCGCTATAATGTGCAGCTATCCCGACCCAGGTAATCGAGCAATGAGTGACAAAAGCACCGAGTCCACGCCAGACACAGGAGAGGCGGATTCGCCCGACAACACGACTGATTTTGGATATCAGAGCGTCGCCCGCGACGCCAAGGCAGAGATGGTAGCGGACGTCTTTCACTCAGTGGCCAGCCGCTACGACTTGATGAACGATTTAATGTCCGGCGGCATTCACCGACTGTGGAAACGCTTCACCCTGGAGCTCAGCGGTGTACGAAAAAACAATGCAGTATTGGACATCGCTGGCGGCACAGGGGATCTCGCCGCCAAGTTAAGCGATATTGTCGGCCCCGAGGGCCGAGTAGTCCTCGCCGACATCAATGAGTCCATGCTTGCCATCGGCAGAGACAAACTCATCGACACCGGGCGGCACGCCAATATCGAGTTCGTGCAAGCTGATGCCCAGCACCTACCCTTTCCCGACAGCAGCTTCGATTGCATCACTATCGCCTTTGGCCTGCGAAATGTCACCGATAAGGCCCTGGCCCTGCGTTCCATGCTGCGCACACTGAAGCCCGCCGGACGCTTGTTGGTACTAGAGTTTTCCAAGCCGGAGAACGAATTATTAAGCCGCGCTTACGATAGCTATTCGTTTCGTGTATTGCCGATGCTCGGCCGCTTGGTCACCAATGACCCCGACAGCTACCGCTACCTCGCGGAATCGATTCGCATGCATCCCGATCAAGACACCTTAAAAGAGATGATGGAAGATGCGGGCTTCATTCGCTGTGATTATCACAATATGACCGGCGGTATCGTCGCGATCCACCGGGGAGTCAAGGCTTAAAATGAGCCAAGCTATCGACGCAACCGTGCACACAGCGGCTCTGGCGGGACTGGAGAGCGCAGTGAACCGCGCCTTAGCATTGGCACCTGAAGGTGCGCAACAACTCTCGCTGCTAAGCGGCCACATCTTTGCTATTCACTGCACCGCACCCGAGCTAGAAGTGCAGATCCACATCTTAGAACAGGGCATTCGCCTCACAAGATTCAATGAGGGTGAAGTCACAACCACAGTTACCGGCAGCGCTTCAGACTTTACCGAGCTGGCGGGGTCAGCAGACCCCACAGCAACGCTAATCAACGGCGGCCTCGCCCTGGAGGGTGATAGCGCAGCGCTGATCGAGCTGCAAAAAATCACCTCCCAATTAGAAGTAGATTGGGAAGCACCCCTGGTCACCACACTGGGAGACGTGGCCGGACACCGGCTAGCGCAGCTATTGCGCGGCACGCTCTCCTGGGGCCGTGAAGCGGTGGACAGCTTCGCGCGACAGCTCGACGAGTTCATACACGAAGAGGCACGCCTCAGCCCACCGCGTTTAGAACTGGAAGATTTTTACACCGATATTCGCACGCTGGAGCAAAAAGTGGAGCGCTTGGAATCCCGCAGTGCCCGCGCACGCGCTCAGCTCGAAAAATTGCGGAGCTGACTCGTGACGCGCATCGGGCGAGTACTCATTATCCTGCGCACAATACGGCGGCAGCAACTGCAAACGCTTATCGATGCCGATCAACTGCCGCTTCTGCCCAGAGTGGCATTGAAACTACTTGGCGTCACCGATAACGAAACAAGTGTCGAGACTCATAGTCAAGCGGCAATAAAGACCCGGGGTGAACGCTTGCGCTGCGCCTTGGAGGAACTCGGCCCGGTATTCATCAAGTTTGGACAAATGATCTCCACCCGTCGCGATCTGCTACCCGACGACATTGCCGATGAACTAGCGCACCTTCAGGACGACGTGCCTCCCTTCCCGCAAGAACAGTCAATCGAAATTATCGAAGCGGCGCTGGGGCAGCCGTTGGCCGAGCTGTTTTCTAGTTTTGAAACCACACCCATGGCCAGTGCCTCAGTTGCTCAGGTACACAAAGCGACACTACCGAATGGCGAAGATGTTGTCGTCAAAGTGCTGCGACCGGATATCGAGAGTGTCATACGCAAAGACTTAGAGCTCATGTTTACCTTGGCTCGCTTGGCAGTGACATTTTTACCCCAAGCCCACCGGTTACGCCCAGTGGAAGTGGTTGCAGATTATCAAAACACGATTCTCGATGAGTTGGATCTGGGCCGCGAGGCGGCCAACACCAGTCAGCTGCGACGTAACTTTGCCGACAGCAACCTTGTTTATGTGCCGGAAGTGTACTGGGACTACAGTCGTCGCAATGTACTGACAATGGAGCGCATCAATGGCATCCCCGTCACTGACTTGGATGCGCTGCGCGCCAAAGGCACCGATTTAAAACTACTGGCAGAGCGCGGAGTAGAAATTTTCTTTACCCAAGTTTTTCGCGATAGTTTTTTTCACGCTGATATGCACCCGGGTAATATTTTTGTCGATTCGAGCGACCCGCAAGACCCGAGCTATATCGCCGTAGATTGCGCCATCGTCGGCAGTTTAAGCGAAGCGGACCAACACTATCTGGGCCGCAACTTGCTCGGAGTTTTTCAACGCGATTATCGCGAGGTTGCACGCCTACATGTGGAATGCGGCTGGGTTCCTGCGGACACGCGTGTGGAGGAATTTGAATCGGCCATGCGTGCGGTGTGCGAGCCAGTATTTGAAAAACCCATCAGCGAAATATCCTTCGGACAACTGCTGGTCTATCTCTTTCAAACTGCCGCCCGCTTTGACATGGAAATTCAGCCATCCCTCGTACTATTACAGAAAACCTTGCTCAACATCGAGGGTCTCGGTCGTCAGTTATATCCACAATTGAACCTCTGGGATACAGCGCAGCCGTTTCTCGAAAACTGGGTGAAGGAGCGTTACGCGCCACAAGCGGTCATAGCCCGCCTACAACGGCAAGCACCGTCTATCCTCGAACAATTACCACACGTGCCCGAGGCGGTACTAAACAACTTACTGCACAAGCCATCACCGAACCATGCCACTCAAAAAGGTGCTTGGCAGCGCAAAAAGAAGCAGAAAAAGCTGCGCGTCCGATACGCTGGCATCGCCTGTGTAGCGCTCGCGGTGTTACTGATCCCCGACATACGCCAACTACTTTCTAGTGTGCCACCGACCAGCTATATCCTACTCGCATTAGCGGTTTGGTTAATTCTGCGCAATGAGACATGAGCACATGTCCGCATGCATCCCATGTGACATAATGTAGCTCTCGAGGGCACTGTGCGATGAATGAAGCTGCCAAAGTGATTGCGAATATAAAGTGGAACGAGCAAGGTCTCGTGCCGGCGATCGCGCAGGATTGGCAGAGCGGCGAAGTATTAATGCTAGCGTGGATGAATGAAGAGGCGTTGACATCAACCATCGCCGAAGCGCGCGCCGTTTATTGGTCGCGCTCGCGCAACGCGTTGTGGCGCAAAGGAGAGGAATCCGGCCACATTCAACACCTGAAGGACATACGTATTGATTGCGATGCCGATACGGTGTTGATGAAGGTGGAACAAGTGGGCGGTATCGCCTGTCACACTGGGCGACGCAGTTGTTTCTATCAAAGTTGGGATGGCGCTGATTGGCAGACAACAGATGAGGTCGTGAAAGCGCCCAGTGAGATTTATGGAAATGGGAATGACAATGAATGACATTTTGGCTGCGCTGTCCGAAACGCTGGAGGCGCGTAAAAACGCCGAGCCGGAATCGTCCTACGTCGCCAGTTTGCACCAGCAAGGCCTGAACAAAATTTTGGAAAAAGTGGGCGAAGAAGCGACGGAGGTCGTGTTGGCCGCTAAAGACGCCAATAGCACTAGCGGCGCTAACGACGAGCAGGGCCGCGATGCCCTCGTCGGAGAGGTGGCAGATCTTTGGTTTCATAGCCTAGTATTGTTGTCACATTTAGAACTCGGTGCGGACGATGTCTTGCAGTGCCTGGCACGACGGTTTGGTATATCTGGGCACATCGAGAAGGCTGCGCGCAGTACAAACTAGTGCGCGCGCTGCCATATCAAATTTCTTTGCAGCGCGGTGCTAGAACGGGACTGGCTCAAAAAGCGCGGTCGGCAAAGCAAATAAGTGCAGCCGATGGCGCAATAGAGATTCAAAAACGCAGCAAGATCAACCCGTCACAGGTAGTAACTGACTCGCAAAACCGGCGAGTATATGGAGGTAGCAATGGGAATCGGTGGCATTAGTGTTTGGCAGCTATTGATCATTCTTTTAATTGTCGTCATGTTATTTGGTACCAAGCGCTTGCGCACCCTAGGCAGTGATTTAGGCAGCGCGGTCAAGGGGTTCCGCAAAAGCATGACTGAGGATGATGACCCGTCGGCATCGCAAGAGAGGGCGGACCCGGAAGGCGAACAGGCGGACAAGTAAGACAACATGTTCGATATTGGCTTTGCCGAGCTCGCCATCATCGCGGTGGTGGCACTTCTGGTCATCGGGCCCGAGCGTCTGCCTGAAACCATTCGAACCGCAAGTCTGTGGCTCAACCGCTTGCGGCGCGGTTTCAACGAGATCAAACAAGAGGTGCAGCAAGAGCTGCACAATGACGAAGTCTTGCAAGAACTGCGTCGCACGGGCAAACAATTACAAGAGGACGCCCAAAAAATTGGTGCCGACCTTCAAGAAACAACGAATACCCTGAGCGAATCAGTTCAAGATCTCAGCGCACACGCTTCCTCAGCCGCACCCGATGTGGACTCTGAAGGGGCGTCCACACCTTCCACTGATACCCAACTCGTCGACGAACCAACTGCTCAGAACGAACGCCCATGAGCGAGCTGGAAACCGAAGACAAGCCACTGCCCCTGGTTGCGCACCTGACCGAGCTGCGTGATCGCTTGTTGCGCGCCCTGTTGGCAGTGCTACTGATGTTCCTCTGTCTGGTGCCGTTTTCCAACAGCATTTACACCTTTGTCTCAAAACCGCTGCGCGCGATTCTGCCAGCGGGCACAAGCATGATTGCCACGGAAGTAGCTTCACCGTTTTTTACGCCGTTTAAACTCACATTGGTGGTCGCGATTTTCTTAGTGATGCCCTACTTGCTGTATCAGGCGTGGAGTTTTATTGCACCGGGGATGTACAAACACGAAAAGCGACTTGCGGTTCCCCTACTTGTCTCGAGCGTTGCACTGTTTTATGCAGGCGCGGCGTTTGCCTATTTTGTAGTGTTTCCACTGATCTTCGCCTTTTTCACCGGCGTAGCGCCAGATGACATCGCCATCATGACGGATATCAACAGCTATCTAAATTTCGTGCTCAAGCTGTTCTTTGCTTTTGGTATCGCCTTTGAGATTCCCATCGCCGCCCTGCTGCTCATCTGGGCGGGCGTCACGACACCCGAAGCACTCGCTGCCAAGCGCCCCTATATCATCGTTGGCTGCTTTGTCTTTGGCATGCTGCTGACGCCACCCGATATCATCTCCCAATCACTATTGGCGCTGCCAATGTGGTTGTTGTTTGAGATTGGGGTCTATTTCGGGAAACTTACGCAGAACCGAGCAACATGAGGCTTCGCGCAACTAGCCGCCTAAGCCGCGCACCCGAGACACGGCTTTGGCGGTCAAATCGAGAGCTTAATCACTGACCGTTGTCCAACTGTCATTGTCATCCAGCATCGTTTTGACCCAGTCGAGCGCAGACACGCCACCCGCGGTTTGCTCTGGGGCGAGCTGCACATAGGTGTGTCCATCGCCTTCAGTCAACCAGTAACGAACCCGATCGGGATGCGCCGCTTCCAGTTCCATCAGCTCGGGTATGAGCGCCGCTTCATAAGCTGGACCACCTATTTGCAAAAAGAAAGTACCGATCACATCGTCTTGCTTGGAGCTCAAAATACTCCTGCGCACATTGGGATCTTGATCTAATTGCCAGATTAGGAAAGATGTCAGGTGGCCATCGTCACCCAAACAATCGTCACAACTATCGGGAATAAATGCCGACTGATTCCAGTCGCTCATCAATAATTCGAGATAGGCACGATCATTCGGTCGACCCACACCCACCCCAGAGTCATTGACCACGTCTATGGGTACATCGGGATACAAATAGCGAACCAAGGGCAGCGCGAAAGTCGTCCCGAAGCCACCGGCGCTCGCGCCTGCCAATAAAATGCGCCGCGGTGCTGGAAAGGTATTCACGGCAACATCCAACGCTGCGGATAGATTGTGTAGGCCGCGCTGCGGTGTATCCACATTGCCATCGTTATCGTAGTCGTTGTCTTTATCGCTGGAGTGTAGGCCGCCGTCACAATAGGGCAGATACACTAAATTCCAGTCGCGCACTGGGTTGTCGGCTCTGTTTGGGTCCAACAATCCCACGGCGGGAAGCCCTGCAGCGGCATTCTCCGTTGCAGCACAGAAGGTCGACCAGCAAGCGCCTCCTCCCTGTAAGAATATAATCAGATCCTCTGACCCCATGTCGCGAGTAGACATGCGATAGCTGGAACCATCGATACACAACGGCCCATCTCCCGTGCCAAAGGTATGGGTAACAACTCCATCGGAAGTATCCGACATCATAGGTGTGTACTCGCCCAAGTATCGATCAATGCCATTGGCAATAATCTCCTGGAACGGTGTGTTGTCATTGTCATTGTCATTATCGTTGCCGTCGGAGCAGGCGACCAGAACTAGGCCACACATCACTAAGAGCGCCCGGCGCAAACATGCCCGGGGTCGGAAAGTTTGAGTGGTATTATTGTTTAGCATAGCGGTATACCTGTCACTGTAGGTCGAACATCGAGTATAGCAGCGCAAATCTCAGCCGCACATTAAATGGCGCAGTAACAGCCCCAACGCGTTGTACTGCGCGAGGGTATGAGCTATAAACTAGCAGCCTCGCCAGAGTAGTGTCCCTCCCAGGGTAGCGCCAAAGTGTCGGTCGCCTGGACTAGGCCCTGCGGCGAGACCATCATTCCAGAAAACAACCAACCAACAGGAAAATTAGTGTGCCGAAGTATCAACCGAGTGATTTACTGGACATGGAAATTATGGGCAATGAAGCGACCATGCATGCCCTATTCAATCATCTGCGGGAGAACGACCCAGTAGCGTGGGTTGAACACCCCGAGTACAAACCTTTTTGGTCGCTGAGCAAGTACGACGATATCAAAAGCATTGGCAGCCAAAATGAAAAATTTTTGAATGCTCCGCGCACGGTACTCCTACAAGCCGAAGCGGAGGAACACCTACTGGCCCAGTTCGGCACTACCAATGGTATCGAGACACTGATCCACATGGATAAGCCAAAACACCTCAAGCTGCGGCGCGTGACGCGGGATTGGTTTTTGCCGCGCTCCATCGCCAAACTAGACGAAGAGGTACAGAGTCTGTGTAAAGAGTATGTCGACCGCATGCAAGAGATGGGTGGCGAGTGCGATTTCATCAAGGACATTACCCTGCTCTATCCGCTGCGCATTATCATGTCGATTCTCGGCTTGCCCCGCGAGTCAGAAGCCACCATGCTAAAACTTACGCAGGAAATTTTTGGCCCCAACGACCCCGATCTACAGCGTGACGGACCGGGAGGCGATGATCAACTGGGCACATTGGTGGAACTCGGGCAGTACTTCACCGAGGTGATCGAAGATCGCAAGAAAAATCCTTCCGACGATTTGGCCACTGTATTGGCGAATGCCGAAGTGGACGGCGAGCCAATCGACCCGGTCGATCAAATGGGCTACTTCATTATCACCGCCACAGCCGGCCACGACACCACTTCATCTGTGCTCGGTGCCGGTATGAAGGCGCTGCTCGAACAACCGGAGCAGTTGCAGTTGTGGCGCGAGAGCCCAGAGCTGGATGACGGCGCCAGCAAAGAGTTGATGCGCTTCGTCTCGCCAGTTCGACACATGTTGCGCACCGCCACCGAGGACATAGAACTGCGCGGCAAAAAAATTCGCGCTGGCGACAACATCGCATTGTGGTTCCCCGCCGCCAATCGCGACCCGGGGGTTTTCGATGAACCCCATAAAGTCGACATCAGACGCGACCCCAAGCAACACCTCGCCTTCGGCTACGGTGAACACATGTGTCTGGGCATGCACCTCGCCGTGTTAGAAGTCGCCCGCTTTTATCGCGAGTTACTGCCGCGGCTCAATAGCATTGAGCTCGCCGGTGAGCCGCAGTGGATTCAAGCGAATTTCGTCGGTGGGCTCAAGTCGCTACCGGTGCGCTATGAGTTAAAGAGTTAGGAGGCTACACCACACAAGCGCTAGCGCTTGGCCATGAGGCCACCGTCAGCCACAAGAGTAATGCCGGTGGTATACGATTCGGTCGCCAGATAAAAAACAGGGTTGAGGATTTCCTCGGTCTCGGCGACACGGGGAATGAGCGCAGCGTCGATCATCCCCTGCCCATATTCCGGAATGGACTCGATCGCCCCATCGGTCAAATCCGAATGATAACTACCCGGCGCCAATGCATTGACACGTATGCTTAGGTCCGCCCACTCCTGCGCCATCACCTCCGTTAGCGCCTTTAACCCCGCTTTGGTCGCAGCGTAAATACCCGAATAAGCTGGCGTGGAAAGCGCGGCAACCGACAGCACGTTGATAATACAACCACCACCGTGCTCGCCCATGCGCGGAGCCAAGCGCGAGGCAAGGTACCACGGGCCCTTCAAGTTAACATCGACCATTTTGTCAAACGCGGTTGGCGCGATATCGGACAACGGGCCAAAGGCGACATTGATACCGGCGTTGTTCACCAAAACATCGACGCGACCGTACTCTGCATAGGCAGCGTCTAGTAGTGCATCCAAATCGCCGGTCTTACCCACATGTGTAGCACACGCCAACGCGCTACCGCCGGCTTCGATAATTTCTGCTACCACCGCATCGCAACTTTCCTGCTTGCGGCTGGCAACAACAACGCTCGCACCTTCTGCGGCGAAACCCAGCGACATAGCACGGCCCAAACCGCGGCTGCCACCGGTTACGATAACGATTTTGTCTTTAAAACGTGCTACCACAGGTACTACCTCTTGAATATGATTGGGTTGTCACAACGAGTAAGCCTTAATCCTAGACTGCGCTCGTGCAAGATTGATGCTTGCTCTAAAGTAACATGCCATTAGTCAATGCGTATCAATCGCAAGTGGGAACTACTACACTAGCACGAGCATTTGATCTAGGGCACCTCTGATTAATGGCCAGGAAGAATCGCAAGGGCTTACGCTCCCTCGCCCCCGTGCTGCGCTACTTGGGGAATTACAAGCTACGCCTGGTGGGCGCGAGCCTGGCGCTCTTATTTACCGCAGCCGCTACGCTGTCGTTGGGGCGCGGCTTGCAAGTGTTGATCGACGATGGTTTTGGTGGCGGTACACGCGCCGATTTGCAAAACGCTATTGCTCTGCTGATTACCATTGCAGCCGCGATGGCAGTGGGCACATTTATTCGATTCTACCTCGTGTCGTGGCTTGGTGAGCGCGTTAGCGCAGATATTCGCAAGGCCGTGTTCAGCAACCTAGTGCGTCTACACCCAGGGTTTTTTGAATCGAACCGCTCCGGCGAAATCATGTCCCGCCTCACCACAGACACCACATTGCTGCAAACCATTATCGGTTCATCTTTCAGCATGGCCTTGCGTTCCAGCCTGACCACGACCGGCGCGTTGATCATGATGTTTTTTACCAATCTGAAACTCAGTTTGATCATCGCTGTTGGCGTACCGCTGATTCTTATTCCGATACTGGTCTTCGGCCGACGCGTCCGGCACTTATCCAACCAAAGCCAGGATAGTATTGCCAGTGTCGGAAGTTACGCGGGTGAAGTAATACAACACATACGTGTTGTACAAAGTTATACGCGCGAAGAGTTCGAGGTCGAAGCCTTCGACAAAGAGGTCGAGCGAGCATTTGGCATCGCCCGACGGCGCATCTGGCAACGCTCTTTATTGATTTGCGCGGCCATACTGCTTCTTTTTGTTGGCATGTCGGGCATGCTCTGGGAGGGTGGCCTCGATGTCATCCAGGGCCGCATGACAGGCGGGGAATTGGGGGCCTTTGTATTTTACGCAGTGATGGTGGGCAGCGGTTTCGCTACGATTTCCGAGGTGTGGGGTGAACTGCAGCGTGCGGCGGGCGCTGCGGATCGACTGGTCGAACTGATCAACACGGAGAGTTTGATCAACGATCCGGAACAAATACCGAGTGTCACGGCTGCGGAAAAACCCGAGCTGCACATGAAGAATATTACGTTCAGTTACCCCACGCGCCCAGAACAAAAAGCGCTGCGCGATTTCTCGCTGGCCATTGAGGCGGGCAAAAGTCTGGCGCTGGTCGGACCATCAGGTGCCGGTAAATCGACGGTATTTGAACTCCTGCAGCGCTTTTATGATCCGCAACAGGGGCAAGTACTACTAGATGGTCGCGATATTCGTAAACTTAGCCTTTATCAGTTGCGCAGTCACATCGCGTTGGTACCGCAGCAACCTGCGCTCTTTACTGGCGATGTGCGCTACAACATTGCCTATGGCAAGTTAGATGCCACCGACGATGAAATCATCGCAGCGGCTATCGCCGCGCATGCACACGAATTTATCGACACTCTTCCCGAGGGCTACGCAAGCCACCTAGGAGAGCAAGGTGTACGCCTTTCAGGTGGCCAGCGGCAACGGATTGCCTTGGCAAGAGCCATTCTCAACGACCCGCGGATTCTCTTATTAGATGAAGCAACCAGCGCATTGGATACACAGAGCGAACACTACGTGCAGCAAGCCCTGCAAAAACTTATGCAAAACCGCACTACGGTGATAATCGCGCATCGCCTCTCAACCATACTGCACGCGGACACCATTGCGGTGATGGATAACGGCGAGCTGATCGCGACAGGCACCCACACAGAATTGTTGGCCAACTGTGAACTCTACGCGCGCCTAGCGAGCTTGCAATTTCGCGAACCGCATGACGATGAATTTAGTGATCGCGCTCCAGCAAGCGCAGCCGGTCTCGATGCTCCTGGCCGACTTTAATCAAATCGTCGACAGTTTCTCGGGAAATACCAGCCACATCGCCAAGAATTTTCAACGTTGCTTTGGCGTTGTTTGCGGTGAGTCGCAGCGGGGCTGTTAATGGCTTGTGGCGTATAATTTCAACCGAATCTCGTAGGGCGGTGCGCACATGGCCGCTGGTGCTATCACGCACTGATTCATAGGCAATAGACATTACCGCGAATGACTCCATCAACGATTCAATGCCCATCCACTCGACGATCGCACCGCGCGCCACACTCTCCTGCATGCTGCGGCGTAACTTGCGACTCAGATTGCGAAACTGGCGCTGAATTTGCGGCCCAAAGACGGGTCTACCCACCGCTTGCAACTGATCGTCTTCGGCCAATAATCGCCATTCTTCTAAGTCTAGTATGCGCTCAATGTGCGGAAAAACGACTTTCTCTTCGACATTCATGTGTTCGTAGATGTGCGCAATGTAGGCGCGACCTCGCTCCACCACATCCGCGCCTGAGGCCTCACCCTGGCGCCAACGCATAATTAGCTTCAGCATGCCACGCCCTTGTTTGGCGGTGTTATCGTGGTCACGCTGCAGCGTATCCACTTCGTCTTCCATGCTGACGTCGAGTTCTGCGACGCGCGAGTAAATCAAATCTTCGCGCGGGTGATGATACTGATCTGGCCAGTTCACCATGTAATCCATTATTTCATAGACTACATGCGTATCGACGAGCTCTCCGCCGGCAATGGCATCCAGTTGCTGTTCGAGCAATCGCATGACATTGCCCATGTGACGGTGCTCGGCGCGCAGAGCCGCCATCAAAGGTTGCTCTTGCATGGGTGAGCCTTTGCGATGACCGTGCCCGGCAGATTTAGTTTTTCGGGTAGTCTGCGATGAATTGCCGGGCTTTACAGGCCCTGCCGCCTTTTTCTTTTGAGCTGTGCTCTTCTTTCGTATCGGCTTTTTACCGGACTTTACTTCTTTGGCCGCTGGCTTCTTGCTGGCTACAGAGGCCTTCTTCCTAGCTGCGGGCGCATTCTTGGCCACAGGCGTGCGCTTCTTCGCCGAGGCCTTTTTCCTTGCCGTTGCTTTCTTGCGGGTTGCTGTGGTTTGCGGCTTGCGACCCTTGGGTTTACTCGCGGCCATCAAATACTCTCCTGGTTAAATTCTCTGGATTTCCAAACCACTAATGATTCTAGACTATAGTTCAAATATGAGGGAGTGAACCAACATAGACCTGCATTTGGCGCGACGCTTTGATCGGTAGCAACAAAATCAGCGTTAATTCGGCGAAAGACAAGATTCTGTACCATCCGTCACTTCAAGTCCGCGCCACGATGTCAATTGCGGCGTCCTGCTCTAGAGGCTTCAGTGCAATATGTAGATAGCCATAGATGATGGCGATAACCGGGCAAAGCAGATTAAAAAAGGTATAGGGAGCATAACTGAAAGTGGCTACGCCCAGCGTCGCGGACATGTAGGCACCACAAGTGTTCCAGGGAATGAGAGCCGACGTCAAAGTCGCCGAATCCTCCAACGTGCGCGAAAGATTCAGGCGAGACAGCCCGTATACCGCGAACTCATCCTTATACATGCGGCCGGGCAGTGCCACGGCAATAAACTGGTCCGCCGCCAATACATTGGTGCCAATACAGGTAAACACGGTGGTGGTAATTAAGCCACCGACACGACGCACGCCACGTAGGGCCAGCCGCAAGAGATAGGTCAAAATACCGGTGCGTTCTAAGACGCCGCCGAACCCCAGCGCACAGAGTATGAGCCACACCGTATTTAACATGCTACTCATTCCACCTTTGCTGAGCAGCGCATCGAGGAATTCGTTGCCGCTATTGGAAACATAGCCATTGAACAAACTGATCCAGACACCTTGAAATAAACTGAAAGCTGCGCTGGTACCCGGTTCTGACTTGGCCAACTGGTGCACGGCTTCCGGTTGAAAGACCACAGCAAATACAGCGCCAATCAGCGCACTGACGATGATCGCAGGGTAGGCCGGAAAGCGCTTAAATACCAAGGCGAGCATAAGGAACAGCGGCAAAAGCAGGTGCGGCCCGAGGTGAAATTGCCGTTGTAGCGCATCTTGTAACTGAGCTATTTCGGCCGGTGCGGCGGCATCGGCACTCCCCAAAAGGGCAAATATAAGCAGGGCGATCACGATGCTGGGGACAGTCGTCCACAGCATATGGCGGATGTGATCAAACAGATCGACACCGGTCGCGGCAGCGGCGAGATTAGTGGTATCGGAGAGCGGCGAAAGCTTATCGCCAAAATAGGCGCCAGAAATGATTGCGCCCGCCGCAATTGCGGGCGATAAGTTAAAACTGCTGGCGATGCCCATAAGGCCAATACCCAGTGTACCTGCGACCGTCCATGAACTTCCGATACTGATCGCAACGATCGCGCAAATCAGTACGCTCGCCGCATAGAAAATGCTGGGGTTTAACACGTGCACGCCGTAATAAATCATTACCGGGACAGTACCGCAGAGAATCCAGGTGCCTATTAACATACCGACGGCGAGCAAAATCAGGATTGGCGCTAACCCAACATTGATGCCATCAATCAGTCCCGCCTGCGATTCCGCCCAACTGACACCGATACGCCTTCCCACCAAGGCTGCGACACAAGTGGCAAGAACGAGCGCTATCTGGTTGGCGCCGAACGAGGAATCCGCCCCAAATAGGTAAACTGATGCTGCAAGCAGCACTACTAAAAATACAATCGGTGTAAACGCTAGCACCGGCGATAGCTCCGGTCCCAGTTGCTGTGCGTGCGCTACCACTTTTTCGACTGGCTCCAAGACAGCTCCTACGCAAGAGGGCCGAGGACGTGAGCATGTGTCATCGACGTAGAAAAACGGCCAGCATGCCTGAAATAGCAACTGCGGTACAGACGGCGCACTATGCCTGAAAACTGGACAGACCAGAAATGCCCTTGGGACACCCGCCACACTTTCGCGTAGGATCAGGCTGGTTTAACTGCACATAACAATCGGGAAAGACGACAAAGACCACGCGGTAATTCGCGATTTCTATTTCAGCATGAACTTTCAGCGCGACACCACCACTGGCCAACCCTCTGTGCCAGAGTTGTCTCCACTGTACTACTGGGAGAACTTTCAACGCCTCTGTGAGAGTGTGCGTACACAATATGACGACGTCCTCAGCACAGAGGATTCAGCACTCTTAGCTCATTTTGACGCGGTCAGCACCGAGGCCCAATGCTTGTACGTGCGCTTAATCTCACGCAGAGGTCCACATTTTCGTGAAGTAAAACTGTGCTACCCCGAGCTAGGCGCAATTGCGCCGCTCCTCGACGAACTCCTGCAGCACCATTTGGTGAGCGTGACTGAGACTCTGTCCTGTGCTGAACTCGGGGATCTCTACCGCAAGCAAGAGTTGTGCGAATTTGCACCTCTGCCACTTATTGCCACGCAAGCAAAGTCAGCTCTGTTAGAAACCATCAATGCAGCACGCACCTCAGAGGTAGAGTTAACCCATTGCGCCAGTGCCTACGATGGCGGACGAATTATCACAGTCGCTGGTGCAGAAACCCTGCGAGTACTGCAATTACTGTTCTTCGGCAACTGTCACCAAAGTTTGACTGAGTTTGTACTGGCGGATCTGGGTGTTACACAGTTTTTTCCTTACTTATTGACGCGCGAAAAACGGCTATTTAGTACACGCTGTGCCGTAGACGAGTACCTGGCCGTAAGTAATCTCGCAGAGCAGTGGGCGGTTGCGCAGGCTGACAAAGATGAGTCAGCATTGTTGATGTTGGCAAAAGAAGTCACCCTTGGGATTGCCGGAAGACCGCCCCAGTTTCCAGCAAGCCAGCAGCGCTGGCACCGACTGTGCAACAAACTTGCGCGACAAATGGAACGCCAACACCATGGGGACCTCGCTTTTCAGCTGTACTGCAATAGCCCACTACATCCTTCGAGGGAACGACGCGCGCGTATTTTAGAGAGACAGCAAGCTTACTCTGACGCAAAGCAACTCTGTACGGTGATACTCGAAGAGCCATTGTGTGAAGAGGAGCGTGAAAACGCGCAGCGAATATTGCACAGAGTGACACGTAAACTTGGCGGACCCGTTCAAGCCAGGCAGTCTGACCACTTCTCTGCAGTGACTCTAAACCTCGCTCGCAGTGCCCACAGCGACAATAGTGCCCACAGCGACAATACTGCCCACAGCGTCGAAACAGCGGCAGCCGAGTACCTGGCCAAGTACTGGCACGAGGTGCATTATGTAGAAAATGCGCTCATGCAAACCCTATTTGGATTGGCTTTTTGGGAGCAGATTTTTATGCCGCTTGCCGGCGTATTTCACCACCCCTACCAAAGCGGCCCCACAGATATTTACAGTACAGAGTTTGCCGATGCGCGACAGCCGGCAATCGAGCAGCGCCTTGCGCAACTTGCCAATGCAGATCTAGCGGAGCTATTTAGCCATGCTTACTCATGTTACCACCCCTATCAGTGTCGCTGGGTGGATTGGCGACGTATCGATCGCGCACTGGCTATAAACGCGGGCAAGGTTATACCCAATGCGCATCTATTGGCCATCTGGCAATGCCTATTGTTCGACCCCAAAGAAAATCGGCGCGGATTCCCCGACCTCATCGCTCTGGGCGCGCAACCCGGCAACTACCGTCTCATCGAAGTGAAGGGGCCAGGCGACAAGTTGCAGGATAGCCAAAAGCGGTGGCTGCGATTCTTTGCACAGCACGACATTCCTGCCGAAGTCGCTTACATCAAGTGGTCAAATGACTAAAGTCACTATTGCGGTAGCGGATTTGGTACAGTTTTGTCACCGAAAGGGTGATATTGACCATCGTTTCACACCTTCGCCCACGGGCGCGCAGGGAATCGCGGGGCACCGACGACTGCAATCCAAACGGCATGCCAGTTACGCGTCTGAACACGCGGTTGAATACACACACTACTCCGAAGACATCGAACTTAACTTGCGAGGCCGCGCCGACGGCTTTGATGGCACTAACGGATTCTTGGAAGAAATAAAAACCTGCCGTATCGCACCAGCAGCTATTCCCCCTCACATAAAAGTATTGCACTTTGCCCAAGCAATCACCTACGCCGCCATGATCGCGACTCGCGACGATTTGACTGGGCTCAAGGTGCAGGTAACGTGGCTCAATATCGATACCGATGAAGAATACTGCGAGACTCTAGAACAGAGCCGCGCGCAGCTCGACAATTTTTTACAGACCACCTTGGAGCGCTTTAGTGAGTGGTTGAAGTTTATAGCCAGCTTGCGACAAAAACGCGATGCCAGCATAGCGACATTAACACTGCCCTACGGGGATTTCCGTATCGGGCAACGAGAGATGGCCGAGTTAACTTATAAGTGCATCGACCAGCAAGGTCAGCTACTTATGCAGGCGCCCACCGGAATTGGGAAAACCGTGGCAGTGCTTTTTCCCGCGCTACAGGCGTTGCGCACGGGGAAACACGACAAGATCATCTTCATTACCGCTCGCACCGTAGGTCGCTATGCCGCGCAGGATACGCTTGCAGACATGTCGCGTGCAGGCTATCGGGGCAGTGCTCTCAGTTTAAGTGCCAAGGACAGTATCTGCCTTTCTCCCGGTAAAGCGTGTCACGCCGACGACTGCCCCTATGCACGCGGCTACTACGACAAGCTTCCCGCGGCGCTACAAGCGGCTTTGACGACACAGAACTTACGTCACGAGGAGGTGGAGTTGATCGCCCGCGAACACGAGGTATGCCCCTACACACTGAGCATGGATCTTCTGCCCTGGGTTGACCTCGTTATCGCCGACATTCACTACCTCTACGGCCTCACAGGCAATTTAGTCGGTAACGAAAGCAAGGGGAGCGACCCAGCAAAGGCGCTGCAGACCACGGTACTCATTGATGAAGCCCACAACTTACCAGCGCGTGCTCGCGGTATGTATAGCGCAAGTTTGCGCAAGTGCGACCTTATGCAGGCAAAAAAGGAACTGGCAGGAGATCCCGCGCGAGCACTACAGCGAGTCAACCGCGAATTGCTCAGCCTACAGAAACTAGCCTGGCAGGCGAGTGACTATCACAGCTTGGAAGAACTCCCGACACCCTTGCTACATGCGCTGCGAGAGTTTAGTGCAACTATTGCGGCACAATTGAATGCTGAGCCTGCATTTTTGCAGCAGCACAGGGTTGCGCAGGATTTCTTCTTCGACGTTTTACAGTTTCTGCGCGTTGCCGATCAATGGGGCGACGATTACCGTTTCGAGTTACACCGCGATAGTGGCAAGCAAAGCCTCGTCGTGACCCTGAATTGTTTGGACGCAGCCCGCCTGCTGCGTAAAAAACATGAGGCTGTGCACGCAACCATTGCTTTTTCCGCCACGCTCACACCGCTGAACTGGTCACGTGCGGCCCTGGGTTTCAAACAAGACACCGCCTATCACAATGCTGCGTCACCCTTTGCCACAGAACAACTACAAGTTAGTTTGGCGACAAGTGTGGACACACGCTATCGGCAAAGAGAGCAGTCGCTGCCCCAGTTAGTTGCACTGCTGCGGCGGTGGCTAGACGACAATCCGGGCAATTGCATTGTGTATTTCCCCAGCTACCGCTACCTTGAGGATGCACTCACCCTGCTAGACGCGCAGCACGACTTGGCGGATCGTAAGCTCTGGGTGCAACAGCGCGATCAGAGTCAGGCTGACAAAGACGCCCTGCTAAACAGCTTTGAAGAACGAACAGACCTGGCGGCTTTTTGCATCCTTGGCGGGATTTTCGGCGAGGGCATCGATCTGCCGGGCAATAAACTTTCCAGCGTGGTGATCGTGGGGTTGGGAATGCCCCAGGTCAATAGGGCGACACGCCAATTGCAAACCTACTATGATCGACTCTGCGGATCCGGCTTTGAGTACACCTTTCTCTATCCAGGCATGCAAAAGGTGGCTCAGGCGTTGGGGCGGGTGGTGCGCAGTGTCGACGATCGGGGCACAGCACTACTCATCGACCCCCGCTACGGTGAGCGGCGCTATCAAGCGCTTCTGCCACCCTGGTGGAATTATGATCAATCTAGCTGATTCCTAAAGCGCATCGCCGAACGCGTTGGTCTAGCTATTTGTGCTCCACCGCCTCTGAAACGCTGCCAACCCGCTGCGATTTAGCAGCTCGAGCACACTTAACGTAAGGTAGGGCCTCCGCTACTCCCCTGATTCGGGCCATAAGGCGATTTTGGCCCGCTGGCCGCTTGTGCTAAAGTCGGCGGCTGCCCGCAATCCCCGGCCGCTAACGCGCCGATTGATTGACCACTGACGCCGAGCGAAGCGTTAGGGAATGCAACCACAGTCCATTCGCAGTCAGGGGGCCGGACCAACAGGATAAATAACAGTCACGGAGTATTAAGCGCATGCGTATTGCCATTCCCAAAGAGACACATCCCGGGGAAAACCGCATTCCGATTACCCCAGCCCACGCCAAAAAATTGGTGCGTCTGGGAGCCGATGTGGTCATCGAGTCAGGCATGGGCCTGGGTTCAGGATTTCCCGATGCTGAATTTGAAGAGGCCGGCGCCAGTGTCTCTTCCGACCGCAAGAGCGTGTTCGGCGACGCGGACGTTCTCCTGCGACTGCGCAAGCCAGAGACAGATGACATTGGCCTGATGAAGCGCGGCGCAGTGCACATTTCTTACCTCGACCCCTTCAATGAACACGGCTTGGTGAATGCGTTCAAAGACGCTGGCATCACCGCCGTCAGCATGGAAATGATTCCGCGCACCACGCGCAGCCAAAAAATGGATGCGCTCAGCTCCCAGGCAAACCTTGCCGGGTATGTGATGGTCATTGAAGCCGCAGCTCACCTCCCACGCATCTTCCCCATGATGATGACACCGGCGGGAACGCTAAAACCGGCCAACGTCTTTGTCATCGGCGCTGGCGTCGCAGGTTTACAAGCGATCGCTACCGCCAAGCGCTTGGGTGCAAAAGTCACCGCATTTGATACACGCCCCGTCGTCGCCGAGCAGGTGCAATCTCTGGGCGCTAAGTTCCTGGAAATTGACCTCGGCGAAACCGGCGAAACTGCTGGAGGGTACGCTAAAGAGCTCACCCCCGAACAGGTGGACATGCAGCGCCAGGCACAAAAGGAAGTGATCGCCAAATCCGATGTCGTGATCACCACAGCGCAGGTCTTTGGTCGCAAGCCGCCGGTGCTTGTCACCAAAGATATGGTCGAGGGCATGGCGCCCGGTTCCGTCATTGTCGATATGGCGGCGGAGACGGGTGGTAACGTGGAGGGCTCAGTGCCCAACGAAACTGTGGAAGTTGCCGGAGTAACCATCATCGGTAAGGGCAATCTCGCCGGTGAAGTTGCCAGAGACGCCAGCCAGATGTACTCCTCCAACTTGTTCAATTTAGTGGAGGACAACTGGGACGAGGAGAGCAAAGCATTCGTCGTCGATTTTGAGGATGACATTTTGCCCGGCTGTATCATCACCCACGATGGCGCCGTTACTAACGAAACGATCAAAACTATTCTGGAAGGAGGAAACTAAGATGATACCTGCAGAGATATTTCTCACCTTTATTCTTATGTTGTCCATCTTCCTGGGCTTCGAGTTAATCAACAAGGTTCCCGCCACACTGCACACGCCGCTGATGTCCGGTGCGAATGCGATCTCGGGTATTACCGTGGTCGGCGCGATCGCACTGGCCGGTACCGGTGCCCACGACTTTTCCAATTGGCTGGGGGCCGCTGCGGTAGCGCTGGCTTCGATCAATGTCGTCGGTGGCTACCTGGTAACCGACCGCATGCTCGCCATGTTCAAAAAGAAGGAGGGCTAAGCGGCCATGAGCATCTCTATTCAACTAGCTTTTGTGGTATCGGCCGCGCTGTTTATCTACGGATTGAAAAAGCTCGGCTCCCCAGCCACCGCCCGGCGCGGCAACATGATTTCCTCACTCGGCATGCTGATCGCTGTCGTGGCAGCGCTCATGTCGCAGGGCATTATCGAGTACAAGTACATCATCTTCGGCTTTTTGATCGGCGGCAGCATCGGTGCGGCGGCGGCGCGCATGGTGCAAATGACAGCCATGCCCGAGATGGTAGCGCTCTTCAATGGTTTTGGTGGTATGGCCAGTTTGCTGGTCGGCTGGGCGGCTTTGTCCGACGGCGCGAGCACCCTGACGCTGGTGACCATTGTGCTGTCTATTCTCATCGGTGGCGTCACCTTTACCGGTTCACTGGTTGCCTACGGCAAGCTGTCGGAGAAAATCTCCTCCGCTGCGGTACTGTTTGATAAGCAGCAGGTGGTGAACTCCATCATCGTCGCCGGTATTTTGCTCAGCGCGATTATGTTCTGCTTAAACCCGGGTACTGGCTTCTGGCTGTTCTTGGTCATCGTGCTGTCCTTGGCTTTTGGTATTTTAGCCGTCATACCTATTGGCGGTGCCGACATGCCGGTGGTCATCTCTCTGCTGAACTCGTACTCCGGCCTCGCTGCTTGTGCCGCGGGTTTCGCGGTAAACAACAACATCCTCATCGTCGCAGGTTCATTGGTTGGTGCCTCGGGGATCATCCTCACACAAATCATGTGTAAGGCGATGAACCGCTCCTTGTCCAATGTGCTGTTCTCTGGCTTCGGCAGCGGTAAGGTTGAAGCGACTGAAGTTGAAGGCGAGATCAAGCCTATCTCAGTCGAAGATGCCTACTACGTCTTAGAAGCTGCCAGCAGCGTGGCAATCGTTCCCGGTTACGGCATGGCGGTAGCGCAAGCGCAACACGTTGTGAAGGAGCTGTGTGAATTGATGGAAGCCAACGGCGCTGAAGTAAACTTCGGTATCCACCCCGTGGCAGGCCGTATGCCCGGACACATGAACGTGCTATTGGCCGAGGCGGATGTACCCTACGACCAATTACTGGAAATGGATGACATCAACCCGCGCATGGAAACCGTCGATGTCGCCATCGTGATCGGCGCCAACGACGTGGTAAACCCCGCAGCGCGGGAAGTAGAGTCTTCGCCCATCTACGGCATGCCGGTGATCAATGTCGACTCGGCGCGCACGGTCTTCGTGTTAAAGCGCTCGATGGCATCGGGCTTTGCCGGTATCGAAAATCCACTGTTCTACAAAGACAACACGCGCATGCTGTTTGGCGACGCGAAGGAATCCATCGGTGGCTTGGTGAGGGAGTTTGGTTCCTGACCTTTCCTTTATTTCGGTTTGCAAAACAGGTCGGCATTTTTGTCGGCCTTTTTTTGCTTGTTCGCACATGCGCTAGAGACAATGAGTGATTGATTCCTTCGTACTAACCGGTCGATAACAGTTGGGTATACCCCCTTCGCTCCGAACACCAGTCACTGCAGGTGTACACCCAACTGTTATCGACCTCTGTCCATTTTAACTCACACATTCGTTACCAGAAGATATAGAACTGCACAGTAGTCAGCGGAGGAAGCACGGGTTGTGCTGAAAAGAGGCCAATGCCCTGTTGGCCGCCTGGCAAGAAATACGCCGAGACAAACGACTCTCAGCAATCTGCCCAGGGAAAAGCCAGCAACTCACGTATATCGTCCAGCCCGCTAGATAACATGAGTAGACGATCGACACCCAGGGCCACACCACTGCAAAACGGCAAGCCCTGCGACATGGCTTCAAGAAAGTAAGTATCCACCGGACGCTGTGCTTGCCCGCGCTCTTTTCGGCGCCGGTTATCAGCCAGAAAGCGTTGTTCCTGCTCTCGAGCATCGGTCAACTCGCAATAACCGTTGGCCAGCTCCACGCCACTCACAAACAGCTCGAAGCGCTGCGCTACGCGACCCTCGTCTTCTTCTACAATGCGCGCCAATGCCGCCTGGGACGGCGGATAGTTGTAGACCAACAACGCACTTTTGTCCTGCGCCAACTGTGGCTGTATGACATGACTCAATAACAAGTCCAGCCAAACATCGCGGTCACCATCGAGTTGTCCAGTGTCAATATTCCCCCGTGCACAGGCGGCAAGTTCCTCAACCGGCACAGTAAATGGGTCAAGACCGAGCGATGTCGCAAACAGTTCACGATAACTCATGCGCTTGCTTGAGATATCCGGCATACAGCGTGCCAGCAACTGCTCCACTTCATCCATGAGATCGTGATGAGTGAACCCAGGGCGATACCATTCCAACAGGGTAAATTCCGGATTATGCTGCGCCCCGACTTCGCCGTCGCGAAATACCCGGCTAATTTGATAGATGGGTTCATTGAACGCAACGAGCAGACGCTTCATCGCATATTCGGGGGAACTCTGCAGGTAGCGCGGGGCGGCGAGCGCCTCACCTGCCGGTACGATCAAGGGTTCAATTGCGGGATCGGTAACACCGCTGGAGCATAGGGCGGGGGTTTCAACTTCTAAAATGTCACGTTCGGCAAAAAAACTGCGCAGCGTGTGGAGCAATGTAGCGCGCCGTTGCAGCGTGGCAAGATTCGCGGCTGGCCGCCAAGACGACATCGCGATCTAACAACTGATGACTAGGACTTGCCGGCACGACCCTGGTATTCGCCCGTCCGAGTGTCGACGCGCACCACCTCTCCTTCGCTGAGAAACAGCGGTACCTTCACCACTGCACCGGTACTCAAAGTGGCCGGCTTACTGCCACCTTGGGCGGTATCACCCTTCAGGCCAGGGTCTGTCTGCACAATTTCCAATTCGACAAAATTTGGCGGTGCCACCGATAGAGGTGAACCGTTATACAGCGTGACTTCACAGCGCTCTTGCTCTTTCAGCCACAGATGCGCTTCGCCCATGGCGGCGGCATCGGCCTGATATTGCTCAAAGGTGTCCGGCTCCATAAAAAACCAAAACTCGCCATCGGTATAGAGGTACTCCATTGTTCGGTCTATCACATCAGCACCTTCCAGACTTTCGCCCGATTTGAAGGTGCGCTCCCACACACGACCGGTATTTAAGTTGCGTAACTTCACCCGGTTGAATGCCTGACCCTTTCCGGGTTTAACGAACTCGTTATCCAAAATACTGCAGGGCTCGCCGTCCAACATCACCTTGAGACCGGCGCGAAATTCGTTGGTGGAGTAGTTGGCCATGGCTTTCTCGTGTATTGACTGTTCAAGGGGCGCCTATGATACCCCAGGGTGCTGTTTAATTGCAGCAAACTGCCACTCTGTTCGCTGGTGATGGGTGCGCTAAGTACGCTATTCTCAACAGCACCTTTTATTGGATTATGACGAGCCGGGGCCGAGCGTCATGACATCAAGCTCAATTATACGCCTGCACATTCCACGTCAGGATTTGTCCTATTTCGAAGCGTTTCAACCCAACCGCGAGGGTGCAACGGCCTGGGCTCAGGCATTGCCGGTAACCAATACGACGGAGGTTGCGGAACAACTCGCACAGGCACTGGGTGACCTCAACCGATTAAAGCTCGCGCCGGAATTACGCTTCAGTATTTTGGAAATACTGCAACCCAATATTCAAGTGGCGCAGGTCAATCTGGCCAAACGCTTTCTAAAGCAGCCACTGGTCATGCCAGAAGAGCCAAGCCGTATGGCTGCACTGAGTGACAAGCTCGCCACACTGGCGACCACTGCTTACACCATTGTAGCTGTTGAAACGGTGCGGCATCGCGACGCTATCCGCGATACCAACCCCGCGCGTCTTGCTTGCAGCGCGCTGCAGCGCGCCCTGGTCTATGCCGGCAGTCGGGTGTTGAGAACATACCAACTCTATAAGCCACTAGATATACTCGCCTGGCAAAACTTGCATCAACTCTATGCATTGGCTGAGGGGCAACAGCTAGAGAATCTGCCAGTACCAGACCCACAAGAGGGTGGCAGCACTATCACCCGCACCTACCTCCAAGCGATATTGCTCGCGTGTTGTAACCCGAACCAATTGCGTCAAAGCGATCTCACTGCTTTATATCGCGGCCTCAAGTCATGGGGAGGCTTGTCAAAGTTGTACGCGGCAAACACTTCGAATTGCATTTTCGCCGTTGACTTGGACAGCGATCAGCCACCGCGCCATAGCTCGTTGTTTGAAAACGATGGCGATGCAAAGTGTCGCTTCATTGAAACCCAAGCGATTGCCGAACACCTAGCAATCTTAGGCGAGGAATCTAAGGGCGCGGGAATATCAGTGGAGAGCGAGTATCATTTGTCGGAGAGCATCCTCGATCACCTTGTGTCATCGCTCAGTGGTCGAGGACAGCGCAACTTTGAACGCGAAACTGCGAGAAATGCTTATCTATCTGTGTGTGTCGGATTAAATAGTACGCACTATCATGTTTCCGGCGGCCGGGTTTTCGGCCATGTCATCTACGGCGATGATTTTGCCAATAAGCGTATCGATACGGCACAGGACAACCCATTTTTTAACGAACACTCGACCGATGATGGTCCGCAATCGCAATCTAATACCAGAGACTACATGGTGGAGGAACTGTACGAAGCACCAGACTATCCCATTTTTGAAGTGAAACTCGCTGACGTTAGTCCAGGCGGATACTGCCTGGAATGGGGCGAAGAATTTCACGGTGAATTGAAGACAGGTGATCTTATTAGCCTCCGCGAGGACGAAAATAGCCATTGGGTCGTCGCAGTTGTCCGTTGGCTAAGTCGTATCGAAAACGCCAAATCCTTGGTGGGCCTGGAGCTGCTGAGCCCCATGGCTATCCCCTACGGCGCGCGGCTACACACGCGGGGGGCGGAAGCACCGCCAGTTATGCGTGCTCTACTTCTGCCGGCGATACCCTTGGTCGGCCAACCGCACACACTCGTCATCCCGCGCGCGACATTGCGCGAACGCCAAAAAATTACGCTGTTTAACGCCGACGAAGAGTTCACCATTGCACTGCAACGACAAATCGCGTCCACCGGTGGCTGTTCACTGTTTGAATTTAAACGTACGAAAGAGCTGGGTGATGTGCTCGCCGAAGAAAATCGACACTCACACTCCACTGAATACGACTCTATCTGGAGCCACATTTAGACACAGCGTCTCTCATGTGGCTGTGGGTTAATATTTTAAGCTGTCGGATTGGTAACGGTCAGACACTCCCAGCAAATACAAAATTGCATCCAGGCCCAGCGTCGAAATCGACTGCTCTGCGCTTTGTTTCACTAACGGCTTCGCGTGAAAGGCAATCCCGAGCCCAGCGATGCTCAGCATAGGCAAATCATTGGCGCCGTCACCGACGGCAATAACCTGCTGTAGATCAATGCGTTCTTGTTTCGCTAACTGGCGCAGTAACTGAGCTTTGCGGTCACCGTCGACAATCTCACCACAAATTTTCCCGGTGACTACGCCGCTTTCGATATCCAGTTCGTTAGCGAAAACATAATCGATACCGAGCCGCTTCTTCAGGTAATTGGCAAAGAAGGTAAACCCACCGGACAAAATAGCTGTTTTCAACCCTAAACTACGCAGTGTGGTGATTAAGTGCTCCGCACCCTCGGTGATACGCAACTGAGTGGCCACCTCCTCCAGTGCAGATTCTGGCAGTCCCTGCAGGAGTGCAACACGCGCTTTAAAACTCTCGCTAAAATCGAGTTCGCCACGCATGGCGCGCTCGGTAATCTCGCTCACCTTTTCGCCGACACCTGCTATGCGCGCCAATTCATCGATCACTTCCGCCTCTATGAGCGTGGAATCCATATCGAAGGCAACGAGTCGCCGACTGCGGCGATACATATTGTCTTGCTGAAAGGCCAAATCGACCTCCAATGCACCGGCGACCTCCAACAGATCGCGCCGAAAAGCATCGGCATCGGACAGTGCACCACGCGCAGAAAACTCTACACAGGCCTTACTCAGTGCAGGCAGTTCGCCGAGGGGGATTCGCCCAGAGAGGCGATTAATGCCATCGATATTCAAACCGTGGGTAGCGACGACCTGGGTTACTTTATTTAACTGATCTGCAGTAATTTTTCTGGCCAGCAACGTCACAATGTAACGCGGTGCACCCTGGGCATCGACCCATTCACTGTAGTGCTGAGGTGATACCTCTGAAATGGCCAGCCGTTGTTTCTGTGATTTGGCGTATTGCCGAATATCGGATTCAACTTCCGTGAAAGCGGTGTCATCTGGCAGCTCGACTAACATGCCCAGTGACAGCGTGGCATGGATTACCGATTGCCCAATGTCGAGAATGTTAACGGCGTGCCGCGCCAAAATGGCGCTTAAACCCGCGGTAACACCGGTCCGGTCCTCGCCGGAGAGAGTAATGAGCAGTATTCGATTCACGCGTTGGAACGCCAAAAGTAACAGGGGGCGCTATTCTAACCGGTCGTGGGGGAGGCGCAAAGACAGCCAAGCCTCCCCTAACGGTGTTTAAAGTTTGCCGGGGCCTGGTGTTGGTTGGCGAGGTGCGTTACCGGGGATCGCCAAAAGGCGTACGTATATGGACACCTCTTTCAAATCCATTCCCACTATTGTCCTTTTCTGCCTGTACTGCGCTGCATGTTAAACGGATAAAACTGCGTACGTATATCCGACCTGTTGTCGAGGGCATCTCCCCTCTGGCCACTATGAGAACCGCACCCCTGCTGCTCAATCGTCCGTCCGGTATTTAAGTACCCGGTGCGCTTCCAGCTTCCTCAGGGGCCGGTTTAACCGCTTAACTCATACGCTTCGCATCCTCAGGCAGTGTACTCCTTTGGCCTAGATCGCCTGGTAAGTGCGTTCATAACGCACCATTGCCCAGATGATACGGGCCAGTTTGTTCGCAACCGCTATGGCCGCCTTGTGTTTACCACGCCGTTGCACGACGTCACGCGCCCACCGTGACAGCCGGTCTTCACGCTGATCCGCATAGCGGATCACCGACCAGGCTCCCTGGATGATTAGGCGCCGCAAATAGCGGTCTCCTCGGCGGGTGATCCCACCCAGCTTCTGAACACCCCCCGTGGAGTGTTCTTTGGGCACCAGGCCCAGGCATGCGCTGAACTGGCGTCCGCTCTTAAACTGTGTGCCATGCCCCAATTTCGCCACGGCCGCAGTGGCAATCAGTACACCCACACCGTGTATCTCCATCAAGCGCCGTGCCTGCGGCAGGGCTCGCGCACTGCTGTTAATACTGCGATCCAGTGCTTCTATGCGCGCATCCAAATCTCGCCATTCCGCTAATAGATCATGTAATACCTGACGAGCCATCGGTGTCAGTTCATTACTGGCGTCTTCCAGCAGCAGAGGCAGCGCGGATCTGAGCGCAGCAGGACCCGTGGCAATCACGATGCCATATTCCACAAGCAGGCCTCGGGTCTGGTTAATCAGCCGTGTTCTGTCTCCTATGCGGCGATCACGTACACGGTGAGCCAAGATCAAATCGGTTTGCTCAACAGAGCGCGGAGGCACGGAACGAACACGAGGGCGCCTAGCCGCCTCACTGATCGCAAAGGCGTCATTCCGATCATTCTTGTTGCCTTGAACAAAGGGTTTAACGTGAATGGGTGGGATCAAGATCACCTTATGGCCTTGTTGCTGAAAGTGCCTTCCCCAGTAGTTCGATCCACTGCAGGCCTCCATCGCGATGGGGACATCGGGGTGTTGCGCAATAAACGCTCCCAGTTTTGAACGACGCAGCTTGCGGTTGAACAGCTCCTTGCCTTCCCGGTTAACACCACACACCTGATACACGTTTTTTGCCAAATCGATGGCAATTAGGCTAATGTTCATATAGGACACCTCTTGATTGACTATTTGATGTATTGCATCTTCAAATTTGGCGCATTGACGCCGGTTCAACAAGAGGTGTCCATCTCATCATCCGTGTACTGGCTCGAGTGGCGACGTCCCTGTCGCCACACACCCCCGGTAACGCACCTCGCCAACCAACTCCAAGGCTTTGCCAGTTACAAACTCAGGGCCACCCCGAGACAATTAACTTGTTAACTGTCTCTCTGTCTAGGCACTACCTGGTTTATACTAGCGCCTCTTTCGACCCGCACAGTTCATTCTATTTGTGATCGAACACCTTAAACGGTTTAGTCTTGCCCACCAACTCGGTTTAGTCGTAGCGCTGTTCTGCCTGCTGGTGAGTCTCGCCCTGGTGATACTCGCCGCCATCTCCAACCGCCATATGCTATTGCAACAACAGTCTGACTACGGTCAGGATTTGGCACACCAGGTCGCGCAACGCGTTGGCACCGCCATGGAAAACGGCGATTTGCTGCGCGTCGCTGCCTCCCTCAATCGCTACACGGAACACAGCGCTGCTGTAGAAATCACCGTAACCGATATCGAGGACAAGCCACTGGGACATGCGGGTAATGCCGAGGGGCCCTATTTGTATAGTTACTTTGCGCCAATTATGGTTGAGTCACACATTGCCGGTGGTGTCGAAGTCGTTCTCGACGCGGCGAAATTGCGCGCCGCGCAAAAGCGTTATGTGCTCAGTCTATTGGGCCTAGCCCTGCTACTCAGTCTGGTGTTGTTCGGCCTCTTCCGCCTAATTGGGCAGAGACATGGACAAAAACTGCTGCTACTGGCCGACGCACTCGCCCTGAACGGCGGCGAGGCATCGACCGCGCAGCACAATGAATATCGAGTGCTGGAGCAGCGGGTCGCGGCACTCCCCATGGACCTTCTACGCAATCGTTCCGAGCCAGGCTCTAGCTCTGACAGTTACAAAGATGCAGCGCTGTTGTATCTACACTTGCCAAGCCTCCAGGATTACGTCAAGACGCTCAGTCAAGAGTCGCTGCACCTGTACATTGATCGCCTGCACCAGGTCATTTACGCAGCGGCCGGTTTTTACGCAGGTAAGTTGGAAGTCACTCGTCAGTTCGGCCTCACCATTTATTTCAATGGGCACAGCCAGGCGGGCAGCCCCGCATACCGTGCGGCGGCATCTGCCTGGTTAGTTCGTGAGGTCTGCCAAACGCTGGAGAAAAGCATGTCACTTTCGCTGCGTCCCACCATGGCCGTGGCAGTCAGTGAACTCGGGGCGAGCGATGAGGCAGACATCTACCCCGGACTATATGTGCAATACACACTGGACGAACTCCAATCGGTGTGCGCAAATAACAGCGACGCGATTTGGTTGTCGTCCGCGACTTGCTCAGATGCTGATATTGCCGATCGCGTGCAAGTCGGTGCAGCGGCACAATTGGGCTATGGGCCGCTGTGTGCCTTCGGCGAACAGCATCAAGATCTCCTCAATCGCCAGTTTCGCCTCATCATGCAGCGTTTGAACAATGCGCCCTGACCGCCAGAACCAACACTCAAACTCTCGCACTCACTTGCGCTAGTCTACAACCCGCATGCTATCGACCTTCTGAAACCCTCGGGGCAATTTGTTGCCGCGCCGGCCGCGCTCACCCCGGTAGTGCTCCAACTCGGAAAACTTAAGCTTGAGGTGGCGTTTACCCGCATAGATCTCTAGGCACTGCTCGCTGGTAAGCACCTGAACAGCCACGACAAATTCCTCTCGGCTTTGCACTCTGGCGCCCGGAATGCTGATGATTTTGTTGCCTTTACCGCGCGCTAATTGCGGCAAGTCTGCCGCTGGAAACATCAGCATGCGCCCTTCGTTACTCACGGCAGCAACCCAGGAACCCTCAGTTTGGGCTACCGCAGCAGGTTGTAATACCCGGCTACCCTTGGGCAGCGTAATCGCCGCTTTACCAGAGCGGTTTTTAGTCTGAAGGTCACCCAGTTTGGCAATGAAGCCATAACCGGCGTCGGTGGCGAGCAAAAACAACGCGGTCTCATCGCCCATCATCAGACCTTCGAAGGTCGCACCCGAGGGCGCATTGATGCGGCCCGTGACTGGCTCACCCTGGCCGCGAGCAGAGGGTAAATTGTGTGAGGCGGTGGTGTAGGCGCGGCCGGTAGAATCTAAGATCACCGCCGGTTGATTGCTGCGCCCCAGGGCCGCGACCTTGTAGCTGTCTCCCGATTTATAGCTGAGACTTTCCGGGTCGATTTCATGGCCTTTAGCGGCGCGAATCCAGCCTTTTTGCGATAGCACAACCGTGATCGGATCCGCGGTCATGAGTTCGAGTTCACTAAAGGCTTTTGCCTCATCGCGTGCAACCAGGAGTGAGCGACGCTCATCACCAAAAGTATCAGCTACCGCCAGCAGCTCTTTTTTGATCAACGTCTTTAATCGCGCCGCGCTGCCCAGGGTTTTCTGCAGGCCGTCACGCTCCGCTTGCAACTCATCCTGCTCGGCGCGAATATTCATCTCTTCCAACTTCGCTAAATTGCGCAGCTTTAGTTCCAATATTGCCTCAGCCTGCACATCGGTGATTTTAAAGCGCTTCATTAATGCGGGCTTTGGCTTATCTTCCGTGCGAATGATATGGATGACTTCGTCAATATTGAGAAACGCAACGAGATAGCCCTCCAAAATATGGAGGCGCTTCTCGACACGGGCCAAGCGATGCTCCAGGCGCCGACGAACGGTTTCAGTTCGAAACTTCAACCACTCTTTCAGTATCTGTAAAAGACCTTTAACCCCCGGACGACCATCGATCCCGATCATGTTGAGGTTCACCCGGTAGCTGCGCTCCAAGTCGGTGCTGGCAAAAAGGTGGCTCATGAGCGATTCCATATCCACTCGATTAGAGCGCGGTACGATAATGAGGCGGGTGGGATTTTCGTGATCGGATTCGTCGCGTAAATCTGCGACCATCGGCAGCTTTTTGGCATTCATCTGCTGGGCGATCTGCTCCTGTACCCGTGCGCCAGATACCTGGTAGGGCAACGCATTGATCACAATATCGCCGTTTTCCTTTTCCCAAACGGCGCGCATACGCAGAGCGCCTCGCCCGCTTTCATACATCGCCAGAATTTCTTCGGCAGGCGTAATAATTTCCGCATCGGTGGGAAAATCGGGAGCCAAGACATGCCTGTTGAGATCGGCGGTTGTCAGTTTAGGTTTATCGAGCAGGGCGACTGCCGCGGAGACGACTTCTCGCAAGTTGTGCGGTGGAACATCGGTCGCCATACCCACGGCAATACCCGTGGTGCCATTGAGGAGTACATTGGGCACCTGTGCCGGTAAAACAGAGGGTTCCTCCAGGGTGCCGTCGAAGTTGGGTATCCAATCCACCGTGCCCTGCGCCAGCTCTCCCAATAACACCTCGGCGTAGGCAGTAAGACGGGACTCTGTGTAACGCATGGCCGCGAAGGATTTCGGGTCATCCGACGAACCCCAGTTGCCCTGTCCATCCACCAGCGGATAGCGATAGCTGAACTCCTGGGCCATCAACACCATGGCCTCATAAGCCGCGCTGTCACCGTGCGGGTGAAACTTGCCGATCACATCGCCCACCGTACGCGCGGATTTCTTGAACTTGGCGCTGGCTTTCAAACCCAGCTCGCTCATGGCGTACACTATGCGCCGCTGCACCGGCTTTAAGCCATCGCCAATATTCGGCAGTGCGCGATCGAGAATCACATACATGGAATAGTCCAGGTATGCTTTCTCCGCATATTCCTTTAGCGACACCTGCTCAGTGCCATCATCATTTGTTTGTATCGTATCTACCATACGTGGCCCAACCTACTGCTTTCCTTTTTTTGACATAAACCGGTTTCGTGTGATGCTGAATTGCGCCCACACCCCACCGCGTAGCTGCTGACTTTGTGTTACGTGATTGACTGTCGCACCGCGGACAGCACTCAGTCGGTCTCTCCCTGCAGGCCAACGAGTTGCTCGTTCAAATTGACAATGGAATTCGCCATGTCGATGAGCAGGCTGTGAATCGTCGCGGGTTTGATTTTGATCAGCTCTGTGAACTGTTCTTTGGGAACTTTGACAATGGAGCAATCGGTGATTGCACGCACCGTTGCACTGCGGTCGCTTTGCGTCAGCGCTGCCATGGCGCCAAAAATTTCGCCCTCGCTGATGCGACCGACTAACACGTCATTGACCAGAACTTCGGCTGCACCGGCACTCATGTTAAATACATAGTCGGCGCGCTCACCCTGGCGGATGATGATGTCACCGGGGGCGTATTCTTCAAACCCAGGTGTCGAGGGAGGCTCTTCCTGCGCGCTCGCAGCGGCAATACGCAACATCAGGCCGGTATAAGTCACCAGTAGCTTCGTCCACAGGCGCACGGCTTGCGAGTCGTCAAATACACGCTGCATGAAGTCGAGACCGGGGAAGCCTTGCAAAGTCGCCCCAGTTTCGCTGCTGTATTCAACTGCAATTGCCGTGTCGCTGTTACCTGCAATATCGGGAAGGAGAATATCACCCTCCTCCAGGGTATAAATTGTCTTGCCCTGGTACCGAGCAGTCAGGGACCCTTGTTGCACGACATAGAACTGTGTGCCGTCGTAACCGCGAAAGCTGCCATGGGTGGATGGTTCAACCTTTAGCGGCAAACCACCGACATGCACAACTTGCATAAGTTCAGCGGCCAAGTCTCGGTACTGTTGACTGAGCGCTGTTAAATCTACTGATTCTGCTTTGAATCGCATTCAAATGCCCTGTGTCAAGAAGCGACGCTGGTCATAGTGCCTCACATATTATTGCTATTTTTGTTCAATAGCGATGCTATCAAAACTGTCGATGATGCAGCCGAGCAATACTCTGCCTACCGCGGGAAATATGCCCTTGTAGGCGCAGTAACGACCCGCCCTGGCGGCTTGCCCCTAGACCCCGCAAGCAGCCGACGGCATACTGCTGCAGCCCCTTCCTCAACATAGTAACAACTAAATGATTCACGGAGAATCCGGCGTCACCAATATACCAAATTTCACCGGTAAAGCCGGGTGACACAGACCACGATCAGCTGGCACATCGACGAGTTCGAAGCACTATCGAACCGCGAACTCTACGCCGCGCTGCGATTACGGCAGGAGGTCTTTTCCCTAGAGCAGGCGTCTGCCTACCTCGACTTAGACAATGCCGATCAGGCGGCCATTCACATCCGCGGTTTGCGCGGGGCAGAACTCATCGCCTACCAGCGTTGTCTCGCTCCCGGTGTACGCTACCCCGAAAGTTCGCTGGGTCGCATTGTGGTGAGTGCCAACGCGCGCGGGAAACAGCTGGGAAGGGAGCTGGTGCGCAGAGGTATAGCGCACAATGTGTCGCGCTGGCCCGGCCACGGTATCAGTATTAGTGCGCAGGCGCATTTGCAGGAGTTCTATGCCTCATTCGGTTTCGAGTCTGACGGGGCCCTGTACGATGAGGACGGCATTCCACACCGGCACATGGTCCTGGCCGTACGCTAAACTGTTAGCAGAAAGGTGACTGGCCCATCATTGATCAGGCCAACTTGCATGTCCGCCGCAAATTCACCGGCAGCGACCGGGTCGTGTCTGTGTCGCAATCGCTGCAAAAAGTAGTCATATAAAGCGCGCGCCTGTTCGGGTGGCATGGCGTGAGAAAAACTGGGGCGTAAACCTTTGGCAGTATCGGCACTCAGTGTGAACTGGGAGACCAGCAGTACGCCACCGCCCACCTGCGCCACATTGCTATTCATGCGGTCATTCTCATCGGCAAACATGCGGTAGGCGAGGAGCTTGTCGAGCATTCGATCTGCAATCGCGTGATCGTCGGCGGCATCAACGCCCAAAAAAACCAGCAAACCGTGGTCGATACGGCCGATACACTTCCCGTTCACCGTGACACTGGCTTCGGTAACGCGCTGTAATAGTGCTCTCATGTGTGCACCCTCAAAAACTCTGTCAGATACTTTCTCAAACACTTTCGAAGAGAATGACTAGAGCTGAAAATACCGACGTTCTCACCTACAGTTAAACTGTGTGAGCTTTTGTAACAATTGGATCCCATAAGCACTGACTGGAGCCAAGCTGCGATCAACGCCCATCGATATGGTGCTATTCGCGCGCTGCTCGCTTGCGCTCGTGTTCCTGCAACAGCTTCTTGCGCAGCCGGATGCTGCTGGGGGTAACCTCTACCAATTCGTCGTCTTCGATAAACTCTAACGCTTGCTCCAATGTATGCAACACGGGGGGCGTCAAGGTGAGTGCCTCATCCGAGCCGGAGGCGCGAAAATTGGTCAGCTGTTTACCTTTGGTCGGATTTACCGGCAAGTCGTTGCCGCGACTGTGCAAGCCAATTATCTGTCCTTCGTAGATCTCGACGTTAGGATCGACAAACATGCGGCCGCGATCCTGCAAATTAAATAGCGAGTATCCCAAGGTTTTACCGGTAACCATTGATACCAACACACCGTTTGTGCGATGGATGATTTCCGCGTTCTTCACTGGGCCGTAGTGATCGAATACGTGGGTCATTATGCCGCTGCCGGATGTCAAGGTGAGAAACAGGGAGCGGAACCCGATTAAACCGCGCGCCGGCACAACGTATTCCAATCGCAAGCGACCTTTGCCATCAGGCGCCATGTCTTGCAACTCTGCTCGACGTTGCCCAAGCTCCTCCATAACAGCGCCTTGATGTTGCTCTTCACAGTCTATCAATAACTGTTCATAGGGCTCGTGAATTTCGCCATTCACTTCCTTGCGGATTACTTCCGGACGCGACACGCCCAGCTCGTAACCCTCGCGGCGCATACTTTCGATCAGCACCGACAAATGCAACTCGCCACGCCCCGATACTTTGAATTTGTCCGGGGTATCGCCCTGCTCTACTCTTAAGGCCACATTGTGAATGAGCTCGCGTTCCAACCGTTCCTTGATGTTTCTCGAGGTGACAAATTTGCCTTCCTTGCCGGCAAACGGTGAGTCGTTAACTTGAAAGGTCATGCTAACCGTGGGTTCGTCGATGGACAGCGCGGGCAACGCCTCCAGTACGTCGGGATCGCACAGGGTATCGGAGATATTCAAACCTTCAATACCGGTAACGCAAACGATGTCGCCCGCATTCGCACTCGCAACATCAATACGCTCTAAACCCATATAACCCATGACTTGCAAAACGCGGCCGCGTCGCGCAGCGCAATCGTCCGCAACCACAGTCACTTGCGTATTGGGCTGCAGAGTGCCGCGTGTAATTCGACCAACGCCGATCACCCCGACATAACTGCTGTAATCCAGGGCGCTGATCTGCATTTGCAAAGCACCTTCAGTATCGACTTCCGGCGCGGGTACCTCTTTGGCAATGGTTTCAAACAAAGGCTGCATATCGTTGGCCATCGCCTCGTGGTCTAAACCGGCGATTCCTTCGATAGCGGAGGTATAAATGATGGGAAAGTCCAACTGTTCTTCCGTCGCCCCCAATCGGTCGAACAAATCAAACACCTGATCGACCACCCAGTCAGGGCGCGCGCCCGGGCGATCAACTTTATTCACGACAACGATTGGGCGCAGACCGCGAGCAAAGGCTTTAGAGGTTACAAATCGCGTCTGTGGCATAGGGCCATCCACCGCGTCCACCAAAAGTAAGACGGAGTCGACCATCGACAAGACGCGTTCGACCTCGCCACCAAAATCTGCATGGCCGGGTGTGTCGACGATATTGATGTGGAAGCCCTGCCATTCGATCGCCGTGTTTTTGGCGAGAATGGTAATGCCACGCTCTCGCTCTTGGTCGTTTGAGTCCATGATGCGCTCGGCACCTTCCGAGCGCCGATCAAGCGTGCCGGACTGCTGCAACAGACAATCCACCAAGGTGGTCTTGCCATGGTCAACATGGGCGATGATGGCGATATTGCGCAGCCTGTCAATTACAGGGCGCTCTTCCGTTACAGGGGCCAACTCGTCATTCAAGGGGGAAACCTACAGTACCGCTAAAAAGGGCGCGGATTATACCCGATGTGCAGAGGAAGCATAGGCAACAAAGCGAACCCTGGGTACGGTGCGGTTTGACAATGGGTCAGTCTCAGATCGACTCCCGTGTCGCCCGCAAACCACCTGGGGCCTGTCGGGACAGAGGTGTTACAGTTAAGCGGGCACTCGCACTCAAGGCGCGCAGTTAAGGCGCATAGACTTTGATGTCCAGCCCGCTTTCTTCCATTAAGTAACTGGCGTGCAGGCGGCTCATGACACCCTGGCCGCAATAAAGCATGTAGGTTTGCGTCGATTGCAAGTCTGCGCTGCGGCGATGCAGTTCATAAAATGGTATTTTTAAAACCGGGACGTGAAGGTTTAGCGGCGCGAGCTCCTCTTCACTCGGGTGACGAATGTCCACAATGGTGCAATGTGCGAGCGGCACGCCTAGCACTTCAACATCCGCACGCTGCAACTCCTCTTTTGCCAAATCATCGATACGGGTCTGCTGCCGATTATCGAAGGCTCGATCCAAGATACCTAGGTCAAAGTGATTTTCCTGGGCCTGCACTTTGTCCAGCCGCGCGCGCGTCGTGGGCTTGACCGAAATGACACCGCAATACTCGGGCATGTTGGCGGCAAACTCTTCAGTGCCGATGTCGCTGGCAAGGCGCACAATATCCGCCTTGTCTGTCGCGATAAGGGGCCGCAGCACCAACCGCTGCGTCACCTGGTCGATAACCGCGAGGTTGCGCAGTGTTTGACTACTAACCTGCGCGACACATTCTCCGGTGACCAGTGCATCGATTTCCAATTCCTGCGCCACGCGATCTGCCACGCGCAACATCATGCGTTTGAGGATGACGCCCATCTGGCTGTCTTGCACCTTGCGCAATAGCTCGGCGACGACCTCTTCAAAAGGCACGCTGATAAACAGCACGCGCTGCTTTCCGCCATATTTCTGCCACAAGTACAACGCCACTTCCTTCACGCCAATTTCATGGTCGCGCCCGCCCAAATTGAAAAATAAAAAATGTGTGCGCATGCCGCGTCGCATGGTGAGATAACTGGCCACGGGAGAATCGAAACCGCCTGAAATCAGTGATAACACCGGGTCACATCCACCGACGGGGTAACCGCCGAGGCCGCTGTGTCGTTCGCCGATCACAAACAGGCGATCTTCACTGATTTCAATCTCAACAGTCACATCTGGATCTTTGAGTTTGACCCCAACAGCGGCTGTCTCGCGCAACAAATCTGCTCCCAGCGCTCGCTCTACGTCTACTGAGGTAAAGTTGTGGCTCCCCGTTCGTTTGCAGCGCACGGCGAAGGTGTTTCCCGCCAGGCGTTCGCCGTAGGTGGGCAGCACCCGCTCTACGAGATTGGGCAGTGCGGGTAGCGGAGATTCAATGACCTCCAATACATAGGTGATTCCAGCCGTATTGAGCATCGCTCGCAGCAACCGCGCCTGCACCCCATGCTCGCTTGCCGCGCTGTACACGCGCATTTTGTCCCAACCCCGATCGATCACCACATCGGGGTCAATCTCGCGCAGTGTGCGACGCAAGTTATCTTCCAACTGACCGATAAAACGCCGTCGAACGGGTTTGCTCTTGATGGCGATTTCTGAGAAATACTTGACAAGGTACAGCATTGGAGCCATAACCATTGAGCCTTTAATATGCGGCCGACTCGGCCTTTACAGGGCGGCCATTATAAAGGGCTAACCGCAATCCTGTGCAGGCGCGCGCAACGTTGAACCCCCGATAGGTGTTTGAGCCTGGCGCCGCAGCGGGTAGTTTTGCAGGTTGCGGTAGGCCGCTCACGCAGGCAGCAAACGGATACCAACCGCACCCGCACCAGAATAGCACTTGTGCGCACTGTATTGGTGCGTACGATGGCGGGGAACAATTCAGGCGAATTAAAACCCATTGGTTTTCAGTAGGTTACCTGTGACACATTTTGGCACGGCTCTTGCTTTGGCCTAGGTGGATTAAACGCAGAGATACTTCTAAGCGTTCAGGTAATTTAACGCTTAGTTAATTTAACGGACTCACTGTAACCCCGATACCGGTACTCCAGTAGGCCCATAAACCAGTAGCAAAGTGCGCTCTGCTAGCAACTAACACTGACGGTAAGCAGCAAGACAAAAGAACGCCGCCCCGCGGCACGACAACAACCCTCGGAGGAGATCCAATGTCGAAGAACACCCTCAACCTAATTAAAGAAACCGAAACGCGCTGGGTGGACCTGCGCTTTACCGACACACGCGGTAAGGAGCAGCATGTCACGATTCCCTCTTCCGAGGTGGACGAAGATTTTTTTGAAGCGGGCAAAATGTTTGACGGTTCTTCCATCTCCGGCTGGAAAGGTATTAACGAATCGGACATGATCCTCATGCCCGATGACAATACATGCCTGCTAGACCCTTTCACCGACGACACCACCGTCATCTTACGCTGCGACATTGTTGAGCCCTCTACCATGCAGGGCTATGGGCGCGACCCACGCTGTGTTGCCAAACGCGCGGAGGAATATTTGCAATCAACGGGCATCGGCGACACGGCCTTTTTTGGTAACGAGCCAGAGTTCTTCATTTTTGACGATGTGAAATGGCATGCCGACATGTCTGGTGCCGGTTACGCTATCGGTTCTGAAGAGGCGGCTTGGGCTTCCAATCAAGCGTTTGAGGATGGCAACATCGGCCACCGTCCCGGCGTGAAAGGCGGCTACTTTCCGGTTCCCCCCGTAGATAGCCTGCACGACATTCGCGCAGCGATGTGTACCGCGATGGAGCAGATGGGCCTGCCAATCGAAGTGCACCACCACGAGGTGGGTACTGCGGGCCAGTGTGAGATCGGCGTGCGTTTCGACACCTTGGTTGCCAAGGCCGATGCTACGCAAATTCTCAAATACTGTGTCTTGAATGTCGCCCACGCCTACGGCAAAACCGCTACGTTCATGCCCAAACCACTGGTCGGCGACAACGGTAGCGGCATGCACTGTCACCAGTCGATCAGCAAAGGTGGAGAAAACGTATTCGCCGGTGACGGCTACGCTGGGCTCTCCGATGAAGCGCTGTATTATATCGGCGGGATCATCAAGCACGCGCGCGCACTAAACGCGTTTACCAATGCGTCGACCAACAGCTACAAGCGGTTGGTGCCGGGGTTTGAAGCACCGGTGATGTTGGCGTATTCCGCGCGCAACCGCTCGGCTTCAATCCGTATTCCCTACGAGCCCAGCCCGCGCGGCAAGCGCATCGAAGTTCGCTTCCCCGATCCCGCCGGCAACCCCTATTTAGCGTTTGCCGCCATGTTAATGGCGGGTATCGACGGAATTCAGAACAAACTGCACCCGGGCGATGCGGCGGATAAAGACCTCTATGACCTGCCACCCGAAGAGGGCAAAGCGATTCCAACCGTCGCCTCCAGCTTGGACATGGCGCTGGAAGCACTGGATGCAGATCGCGGCTTCCTCACGGCCGGTGGCGTCTTCACCGACGACATGATCGACGGCTACGTCGAGCTGAAGTCCGAAGAAGTCGAACGCCTGAACATGACCACGCACCCGGTCGAGTTCGATATGTATTACTCGCTGTAAGCGTTGTACTGCAAACTCTTCTAAGGCCCGCTGTGCGGGCCTTTTTTTTCGCATTAGCGGGAAAGTGAAAATAACAAACTTTCTCACCCGGCGTTCAGCTCCCTTATAGGATAACCCCTTCGCTCCGAACCCCAGTCACTCAGGGGCTAACTTAGGGGCTACCCCACAAGAGAGCTGGCCTGGTTCCAATACCACTTGCATGTTGTCGATCGCCTGGCACTCGATACCCCACCTCTCCCGATGCTGTGCGATGAACATCATTTTCATTTCTTTGTTTTTTCACTACCTTGCAGCGGGTGCAATCCGCACCCGGTATGTTCGGGAGGCCGCAAAACCAAAAAGAGCGGGGAACTCTGCGCCGCGCACGTTTTCTGATAATGTAGGGGTCAGTGCCGACGCGCGAGGTATCACTTGTGGCCAACCGACTACTACTCACAATTACCCTACTGCTGTTTCCCTTTATCGCCACGGCAGCAGGCAGCGGAAAGATTTATCGCACCACCGATGCGCAGGGTAATGTCGTGTTTACCGACGCGCCGCCGGTAGGGAGTCAAAAATCCGAAGAAGTGGAAATCCGGCACATTAACACGACCCCCGCACCCAGCACCTCTGCAGCAGGAGAGAAGACAGCGAATGCGGGAGCTGACAACGACAGCGAACCGGCCGCCGTTGGCTACCAGGTCGCGATAGTCGCGCCGCAGAATGAAACCACCGTCCCCAACGGCCCGGGCAATTTTACCGTCGCGGCAAAAGTCGAACCCAAACTGCGCGAGGGACACAATCTACAGTTGTTTCTCGACGGCGCGCCGCGCGGTGGGCTGCAACGATCAGACAATTGGCAACTGACCAATGTTTTTCGTGGCGAGCATGCGCTAACAGTCGGGGTAATCGACGAAAACGGTGAAGCCTTGGCGCGCTCCGAGCCCATCACGGTATTCGTATTTAGGCCGAAAGTTCGCTAGCGAATCACCGCTAGGGCGGCAGCCCCGTACTACGCTCCAACAAACACGGCCTTCTCAAGAGCGAGGCCGGCTAGACAAACCCTCCTCAATAATGCACCATATTGGTGCGTCGAGTTTTCATCGATAAGCTCGTCAATTCCGTACGTTTACTCAGTAAGCGCATAGGATTCCAGCTCGACTTTATAGTGAGCGCTTACTTTCGACCAGGCTCAGGAAGTGCAACCGCCCCACGAACGAGCTGAGGCCGAATCACCGAGAATCCCGCGCTCCGCGTTCCTACCGAGAGTCACCACCGGAACTCGACAGAGTTGGCATGGTGATTGCTGTTTTAGAAGAAGGGAAAACGCAGAGCAAGCACGGAGCAAAGGCAAGGCCCACAGAGAACACCATGCAACACGACTCGATCATTCTCGAACACACCAGCACGGGCGTCTTGGCGCTGGATAACACGTTACAACTCATCGCAATTAATGCGACTGGGCAAATGTTGCTGGAAACCTCCGAATCACGTTGCCTGGGCCTACACGTGAGTAAAGCCCTGCCCCATCCGGACAAGTGGCTGTCTGCCATAGACCAAGTGCGCGAGACCAACAGCCCCTATACCAGCCGCAGTGTGTCGCTGCTGCTGCCCTCCGGACAGGATCTTGTGGTGGATTTAATTATCACGCCAGTACCGGACAACCCGGCGGACATCGCGCTGGTGGTGGAGCTGCTCGCGGTCGATCGTCTGCTTAAAATCAGCCGGGAAGAAGGCCTGAACCGAGCGCGCGAAACGACACAGGCAGTCATTCGCGGTTTAGCCCACGAGATTAAAAACCCCTTAGGTGGCTTGCGCGGCGCCGCACAATTGCTGGCACGCGAGCTACCCAATGAACAATTGGCGGAGTACACCAATGTCATCATCCGTGAATCCGACCGCCTGCGCGATTTAGTTGATCAACTGCTGGGCCCGCGCAGAAAGTTGGAAAAGCAAAACCACAATATCCATGAAATCTTGGAGCATGTGCGCAATCTCATCGAAGCGGAAACCGCACACGCGGTTAGCATCCACCTCGATTACGACCCCTCGTTACCAGAACTTTCCGCCGATCGTGCACAACTTATTCAGGCGTTCTTAAACATCATGCGCAACGCACTGCAAGCTGCAGAGCGTGTTGAGGAATGCGAAATCACCTTGCGCACAAGAGCACAGCGGCAATTCACTGTCGGTTCACAACGACATCGCCTGGTCGCGCGCGTCGATATCATCGACAACGGTCCCGGTGTACCACAGGATATCGCACACAGCCTCTTTGCCCCTATGGTGACCGGTCGCGCCGATGGTACTGGGCTCGGTTTGGCGATCGCCCAGTCGATCCTGAATCGCCATGGCGGTGCGATAGAGTGTGACAGCCAGCCTGGCAGCACACGATTTTCACTTTTTTTACCGATGGAGCAATAGCATGGCAACGGAATCCACAGTCTGGATCGCGGACGACGACAGCTCCATTCGCTGGGTACTGGAAAAAGCCCTGAGCCAAGCTGGCATAGTGAATACCAGCTTTGCCAGCGGTACAGAATTGCTCAACGAAATTACAACACGACAGCCGGATGTCATCATCAGCGACATCCGCATGCCCGGCATCGATGGTCTCGACTTACTCGCACAGATCAACGCGCAATTTCCCGACCTACCCGTGATCATCACCACAGCACATTCCGATCTAGATAGCGCGGTCGCCTCCTATCAACAGGGCGCATTCGAGTATTTACCCAAGCCGTTCGATGTTGACGAAGTTGTCGCTATTACCGAACGCGCTCTGGCCCACAGTCACAAGCGAAGCGGCACGACTACGCAAGAAACCGCTCTCTCCCAACCTGAAATTATCGGCGAAGCGCCAGCCATGCAGGAGGTGTTTCGCGCGATCGGACGCCTGGCGCACAGCAACATCACTGTGTTAATTAACGGCGAATCGGGCACCGGCAAGGAGTTGGTAGCTCGGGCACTACATCGCCACAGCCAGCGCGCCCAAGCACCGTTCATTGCCTTAAACATGGCCGCCATTCCCAGGGAACTCATGGAGTCAGAGCTCTTTGGCCACGAGAAAGGCGCATTTACCGGTGCGCAAAGCCGCCGCGAGGGTCGTTTCGAACAAGCGGACGGCGGCACGCTATTTCTCGACGAGATCGGTGACATGCCAGCGGAAACCCAAACGCGATTACTGCGAGTCCTCGCCGATGGCGAGTTCTATCGCGTCGGCGGGCATGTGCCCGTACACGTCGACGTGCGCATCATCGCTGCAACGCACCAAGACTTGGAAAAACTGGTGGCGCAGGGCGATTTCCGCGAGGATTTGTTTCACCGCTTGAATGTCATTCGCATCCACATCCCAAAACTGGCGGATAGACGCGAAGACATTCCACAACTAATGCAGCACTTTTTTGAGCAAGCGGCAAAAGAACTCGGCGGCGAGACAAAAGTGTTGCTACCTGAAACTCAAGACTACCTGACCGGACTACCCTGGCCGGGTAATGTGCGACAGTTGGAAAACTGTTGTCGCTGGTTGACGGTGATGGCCGCGGGTCGCGAGATACACCTAGCAGACTTACCACCAGAGTTAGGCAACACACACTCGGTGTCGGTGGTGAATAGCGATGCGGATTGGCGCACCCTGCTGTCGCAATGGGCGGGTGATGCCCTTCTGCAAGGCAAACGGCAGATACTGCAAGAGGCGACACCGGAATTTGAGAAGGTGATGATTCGCGTCGCCCTCGCTCACACGCGCGGGCGCAAGCGCGAAGCCGCAGAGCTGCTGGGTTGGGGGCGCAATACACTGACACGCAAAATGCAAGATCTCGAATTATAGCGGAGTGCTAACGCGCGACCCATGCTAAACATCGTTCTGTATCAACCGGAAATTCCACCCAACACCGGCAACATCATGCGGCTCTGTGCAAATACTGGCTGTGCGCTGCACTTGATCGAGCCACTGGGCTTTGACCTCGAAGATAAAAAACTACGCAGAGCGGGGCTGGACTACCGCGACTTCGCGCAGGTCAAGCTTCACCCCAGTCTCAATGCATTACAAGAGGCTCTGGGTAACCCACGCACCTTTGCCATCTCAACGCGCGGCGCTCAACACTATCACCAAGTGAACTACCAAAAGGGGGATGCCATCGTATTCGGCCGAGAAACGCGCGGCCTTCCACAGCAGCTATTAGATGAACTGGGGGAGCAGCATACGCTGCGCATTCCAATGCAGAACGCCAGCCGCAGTTTAAATCTCAGTAACGCCGCGGCGCTTGTCGTGTATGAGGGGTTGCGTCAGCTCGGGTTTCCAGGGTTACAGTAATTCCCAGGTGCTAGGTTGTGAAAGTTCTAGGGTGGAAAAGTTTAACGATGCTATTGCACCGCCGCTTCTCCACCGTTCTCGCCCTGCGCTTGGGATTGCGCCAATGCTTGTTGATAAAGCGCGTCGAAGTTTACCGGAGCGAGCATCAATGCAGGGAAACCGCCGCGAATACATAAGCTATCTATCGTTTCACGCGCATACGGGAAGATAATATTGGGAGCAGTGGTTCCTAAAATACGCCGCAAGTCGTCCGCGGCAAAACCCGTCACCAAAAAAATGCCGGCTTGCTGTACTTCAATTAGAAACGCCGTTTGCTCTTCAACTTTAGCGGTAATGGTCAGCGTCACAACTACTTCGAAGTTGCCGTCTTCATCGACCGGCTCACTTTTTGTATTGAGATCCACACTAACTTGCGGCTGCCACTGCTTTTTAAAAATTTGCGGAGTACCCGGCGATTCGAAGGACAAATCTTTGGTGTAAATTCGCTGCATCACAAATTGTTGTTGCGGCTGTTCGCCATTAGTTGCTGCTTGTTCGTCGGCCATTGAGCCGTCCTCCGTAATTAGTCTATCGATAGCTTGCTAAAATTGTGTTTAGGGAGCCGCCGCGGCTCCTTCAATGAGAGTGTCCAGAGACCCCTCTTGTTCAAGCGCCCACAGGTCGTCAAAACCACCGACGTGACACTCGCCAATCCAAATTTGCGGTACTGTGCGCCGCCCACTGCGTTGCATCATTTCTGCCCGTTTGCCGGCATCACCGTCGACAGCGATTTCTGCAAAGGCAACGCCCTTAGCTTCCAACAACGACTTAGCGCGCATGCAGTAGGGGCAAAACTGGGTGGTATACAGGGTAACGACTGGGTTTGGCATAGCGTTCATATTGGCAGAGCGTTCATCAAAGAAGGCTTCGTTTAAGCCACTGTGGGCAACTGCGAATTGCCCCACTCCATCATACCGCCAGTCATCTTATAGACCTGGTTAAACCCCGCTGCCTTGAGCTGTTTGCCGGCAGCACTCGATTGCTGCCCCATTTTGCACACTAAAACCACCGGTTTGTCTTTGTGCTTATCGAGTTCCACCATGCGCTCGGCCAATTTGGCCGCTGGAATATTTACCGCTCCAACAATATGCCCCTTGCCAAAATCACCCGCGTCACGCAGATCGACAAACACCCCATCTTCGGAATTCACGAGATTGATCGCCTGCTGAGGTGACACAGCGGGGCCAGACTGCCGCGATTCGTGCAAAAACAGCATCACCACGACGGATAGCAGCGCCACGACTAACAGCCACTGTTGGGAGAGGAATTCTAGAAAAAGTGCCATTAAATTATTTGAAAGAGTACAAGTTTGGGGTCGCGACCTTGTTCGGCATAACCGCTGTCAATTTTGAGACCGCCAACTATACAGGGTCTCTACCTCAGCAACCAGCGCTCGGGGATGCTCAATACAGCCAAATAGTCTGTTGAAGCCCTGGCCGAACGTGTTCGCGATTTAAAAATGAATACATCCAAGGAGCTACACATGCGGGTGCAGTACGAAAAATGGATGCGGTGGGCAGATTTAACACCAGAAGCGCAACATAGCTGGTATGATCGCTGCGAACAACAAGTAAACTGGCAATCAAATTTTTGTTTATTGATAAGGTGTTATGCCAATTTAGGGGACGCGTTGACTCATAGAAAAAGGTAACCCTATCGATCTGGATATTAGATACGTTGCCTCACATTAGAGGTTACTTTTACGCGCTGGAATATCACGCGAAGTTTCTTCTCGATAGTTTGTTTGAGTATAAAGGGATTCAGGCGGCGGTGGCGATTCCTGAGTTTCTCCTTGGCCTCTTTGCTGACATGATCTGATGCCATGACCCGTTGGTACGGTGTTTGCGGCGAATCATATTTCTTTCGGTATCTGGAATTTATGCGCTCTTTGGACAGTAGCTTCATGGCGGGGCAAAAGTGGTTTTGGTACAGCGACCATTCATTGGCATAGAGATCATTCATCATTGCCACCAAGCCGGGATCTTCAAGGCGGTCATAGCCAAACAGCTGACGGACATGCGACCAGTTCTTCTGCTCCACATGGGCGTTGTCGTTCTTCCTGTAGGGCCGGGAACGGGTGAAGGATGTGACCGTGGGATGGTCGGTAAAATAGCGGATCAGGTGATGGTTGAGAAATTCCGAGCCGTTGTCGCAGTCGAATCCGAGCAGTGGGAAGGGAAGCGTGGAGTCGATGTCCCGAATTTGGGCCAGCACCCCCTCGGCCCCTTTGTTCCAGGTGGCGCGGATTTCGGTCCAGGTCGTCAAAATATCTGTCATGGTGAGCGACCAGACGAAGTCGCCGGCCAGGCTGTTACCGCAATGGGCCACTGTATCGGCCTCGATAAAACCGGGCTGGGAGACATCCCAGAAGTCGGTGCGAATGGGTATCTGGTTCTTCAGAAGGCTACCGGGCCTGGTGCCTCCCAGTCCCCTGCGTCCGTGAGCCGCACGCACACGCTTCAGCAACCGATCAATGGCGAAACGCGCAAGGTTGTTACTAGCTTCGGGGGGAGATCACCCGGTGCTCGACAACGGTGCTCCCGGACACTCGGTCTTCGGCTGGGTATTTATGCAGGCACTGGAGAAAAACGACAAAATTCTTTCAGGGCCTGAACTGTTCGCAGCAGTAAACAAGCAGGTGCAGCAAAAGGCAAGCGAAAGCGAATTTGTTCAAAAGCCGCAGTACAAGGTCATTAAGGGTGCTGGGCATGAGGTGGGCGACTTTTTCTTCATTCCCATTTAATTTTACCGATAACGATAAAAACACGGAGAGTGTCATGCAGTCATTTAATACAGCTGTATTCGCTGTGGGGATTTGTTTAGCCCACTCATCGGCCTTTGCCGCGGATACTGTTTTAGGTGGATTTGGTCGTACACAACTGCAAATGGATACCGGCGATGCAGTTCAAAGAACTTGTGGAGGTTTTGTGGCCTCGGAGGCCGACCCTAACATACCCCTCTTTAGAACGTGTCGTGCTATGGTACATACCAGCAATGCGCTGATCCCCGGGTCACAGGGGCCAACCCGCGATAGCTTGGGAATTGGCGCGGACGAGTTAGCAAATTCACTACAACAGATTGCGACGGAAGAATTTGCAGCTACTGAAACGATGGCCACAGATATGTCGCAATCGCGCATGGACCCCGTCTTGGGCCGAATTGTAGAACTTCGCGACGGCGCACGCGGCTTCAGCGTTGCCGGGTTGCTCCCGGCGGGTCAGCTAGAAGCCTTCGGTGATAACAATCGATCAGCACTAGGTAGAAGTGCCGGTGGAAGTGCTGGCGAAGGTCATTCAGAAAGCCGATTGGGCGGGTTTGTTAACACAAACTACGGCACTGGTGATCGCAACGGCAGCGACAAAACCGACGGCTTTGATTTTGATTCGCTCAATATCATGCTCGGTGTGGATTACCGCATCGAAGACCACTTTGTCGTTGGATTTGCGCTTAGCTATTTTGAGCTAGATTCGGATTTTGACCAAAATGACTTGGTATCTGGCGGCGACATCAACGCAGATGGATTTGGTACGACAGCATACGCCACTTGGTATCGCGAGAATTTCTATCTCGATGTGGTAGCAGGTTACAGTGCCTCTGATTATGATTTAAACCGCTCTATCATTATACCCTCCAACAACCCCGCCATTGCGTCTATCAACGAAAATGCGCGCGCCGAAACCGAAAGCGATGACTACAGTTTTAGTATCGGTACGGGGTACGACTTTATCAGCAATGCTCTGTCTTGGGGCCCCTATTTTAGGGCAACCTATCTCAAAGTAGATATCGATGGTTACCAAGAAAACGGTGCCGACCAATCGGGGCTTAATCTCAAGGTTGAAGATCAGGAATGGGAATCACTAACTTCAGCGCTCGGCGTACAAGTCAACTTCGCCATCAGTCAAGATTTTGGTGTGATCGTTCCACACGGTCGCCTCGGCTGGATCCACCAGTTTGAAGCCGATAACTCTATTATTAATGCTGTGTATATCGACGACCCGGGCGGCAACATTTTGAGTGCAAGAACCGATGGACCCGAAGAAGACTATGCTGAGCTGGGCGTGGGTATATCAGCAATTTTCAAGGGCGGCATGCAGGCCTTCATTAATTACGATACCGTACTTGGTATTGATAACCTAGACATTCATATCTTTACTGCAGGACTGCGCTGGGAGTTGTAGATGGCTCAAGGCTGTGGTGATTTAACCTGAGACTCGCACCGACTAAATCAAGCGTCCCAGTCAATCTGCGCCTAATTCATCGGCAGTTCGGGAGATAGGTAAGACCACTAACGGTTCTGGGAAAGCGTGGGGGCAGGCAATTCTGACTGACCCCCACGTTGTGTGACCCGAATGATCAATCGAGTGAGATAATATCTTTGAGACTGCCGCGTCGTTTTTCTTCTTTGGCATCGAACTCGCTCATACAACTTCCCTGCGTAACAACGGCGCAGACTAGATAGTCTGAAATTTCCACAACAGCAGCGCGGATAGCTTTACCGACGGGAGTTTTAGATTCGTTCTTGAGCGCTCCGCCAAATCCCCACTTATTTAATCCCAAGCTGAAACCGCCACCCTTGGATCGCCCTTCTACAGTTCGCGAGTAGGCAACCTCCCCAGTCGTGCTATCAACCACTCTCAAATCCACTGCAAGATACGCGTTGTCGCTCTTGCCGCCCACTGAGAAGCCGCGAAAGCTGATGCCGCCGCCGGTATCTTGCACTTTATGCTCAAAGGATGACACGGTGGCTGTCACTAGATACTTAGCCCCGGTCAAACGACCGATCTTGGCCTGCGTTCCAGGGGAAACCCGACCACTTGCGCCTAGGTTTTGCTCCTGCAACACCGCGTTTAGCTTATTGCGCTCGACGACGTTAAATTTCTTGGTATTTGACAGCTCATTGCTGAGCATCGCAGCTAGGTCTCTACCCACCCCCGTACGCCACCAGTAGGCATTGGTATCGTTGCGAAAATCGAGTACCGCGACCGATGGACCCTCGGCCGAAACAGGCAATGTGAGCGACAGACTCAGGGCAAAATAAGCCAGAAACGACCGAAATAGTAACTTCATGATGTCTCCTTACTGTGAGATTTCGTGAGAGTACGTGATGGTATGCATCTCGCGTCCAGCGGTTCACAGACTGCCACACTTTTTTTGTCAATGGCAATTGCTTTCCGTGCAGATTTTTTAAGGATGTCGGCTCATATTCGGCATATTCAATGCGATTATTCGGGGGGCAAATCCGGGACAGGCGAGGATCATTTTTGGTGGCATTTTTGGGGCATTTTTGGGACAGGCATGTCGCAGGCACTTTCGTACTTTTTTGAGACTGCGTATTCCAGACCAAGCCTGCCACTGATTCCAGACGAAGCCTGCCACCCATTCCGCGCGAAAGCTGCCACTGATTCCACGGCAAAGCTGCCACCCCGGCAGCTGGCCTGAGAACCACCAGCGGAGCACCCCGACGCGAGATAACTAACCGGTATTCTGGCCCCTGCCATAAGGAGGGAGTCAGATGCCTGCAAAGAGGTTATCCATGCGTAAAATCAAAGAAGTCCTGCGCCTCAAATGGGGCAACGGCATGAGTAATCGGCGCATTGCCGCCAGTTGCGGCATCGGCCGCCCCACCGTCAGCGAGTATCTGCGCCGGGCCGAGGAGGCCGGCCTCAGTTGGCCCCTGCCTGCCGATCTGGACGAGGCCAGGCTGGAGCGGCTGCTGTTCCCGCCACCGCCAAATCTACCGGCCCAGGCCCGCGGCATCCCCGACTGGAGCCACATCCACAAGGAACTCAGGCACAAGCACGTCACCCTGTTCCTACTCTGGCAGGAATACCGCCAGAACCACCCCGAGGGCTACCAGTACAGCTGGTTCTGTGAGCACTACCGCACCTGGCAGGGCAAGCTGGACGTGGTCATGCGCCAGGATCATCGTGCCGGCGAGAAGCTGTTTGTGGACTACGCTGGCCAGACCGTGCCGATCATTGATCGCAACACGGGCGAGATCCGCCAGGCCCAGATCTTTGTGGCGGTACTGGGGGCTTCCAACTACACCTACGCCGAAGCGACCTGGAGTCAGGCCCTGCCGGACTGGATCGGGTCGCATGTGCGCGCCTTCGGGTTCTTGGGCGGCGTACCGGCATTGGTGGTACCGGACAACCTCAAGTCCGGCGTGAGCAAGGCGCACCGTTATGAGCCTGACACCAACCCCACCTACCAGGATATGGCCTCCCACTACGGCGTGGCGGTACTGCCAGCGCGGGTGCGCAAACCCAAGGATAAGGCCAAGGTGGAGGGCGGTGTCTTGATTGTGGAACGCTGGATACTGGCCGCCCTGCGTCACCGCCAGTTCTTCTCCTTAGTGGAGCTCAACGCCGTCATCAGCGAACTGCTGGTTAAGTTCAATGACCGCCCCTTCCGCAAGCTGCCGGGCTGCCGCCGGGAGCACTTCGAGCAACTGGATCAGCCAGCGTTACAACCCTTGCCCGCCGAACCCTACGTCTACGCCGAATGGAAGAAAGCCCGGGTCCACATCGATTACCACGTGGCCGTCGACGGGCACTATTACTCGGTACCCTACACCCTGATCAAGAAGCAGGTCGATGTGCGCATCACCCGCCATACCATCGAGTGTTTCCACCGGGGCAACCGGATCGCCAGTCACCGCCGTTCTTACCACAAGGGCAGCCACACCACAGTACCGGCCCATATGCCGGAAGCGCACCGCCAGGCCGGGGAATGGTCGCCCGAGCGGCTGGCCAGGTGGGCAGCGCAGACTGGCCCGGCCACAGAGAAGCTGATCCGAACCGTACTGGGATCACGCAAGCACCCGCAGCAGGCGTACCGATCCTGCCTGGGCATCCTGCGCCTGGGCAAGGCCTATGGCGACGAACGCTTGGAGGCCGCCTGCCGGCGGGCTCTGACCCTGGGCAGCTGCCGCTACAAAAGCATTGAATCCATCCTCAAGCACCGACTGGACGAGCAGCCCCTGGAGGAACAGCAGGAACTGGCGCTACCCGACACTCACGACAACATCCGCGGCCCCGCGTACTACCACTGAAGGAGAACATTATGTTGAAGCATCCTACCCTGGATAAACTCCAGGCCCTCAAGTTTACCGGCATGGCGGCAGCTCTGGCCGACCAGATGGCCATGCCCGATATAGACGAGTTGGGCTTTGAGGAGCGTCTCGGCCTGCTGGTGGATAGAGAGATCACCGAGCGGGAAAACCGGCGACTCACTAACCGGCTGCGCCGTGCCAAACTGAGGCACAATGCTGCCTTAGAGGATCTCGATTACCACACCTCCCGTGGGCTGGACAGGGGGCTGATTCAATCCCTGGCAGCCTGCCAGTGGGCAAAGGAATCTCTGAACGTACTGATCACCGGGCCCACCGGCGTGGGCAAAACCTGGCTGGCCTGTGCCTTGGCGCACAAGGCCTGTCGGGCGGGCTACACCGCCCAGTACATCCGTCTGACCCGGCTGCTGCGGGAGTTGATGATCGCCAAGGGTGACGGGCGCTACACCAAGTTACTGGCCAGCTTGGCCAAAGTGGATGTGCTGATCCTGGACGATTGGGGCCTGCTGAAGCTCAACGCCGAGAACCGGCGGGATTTGCTGGAGGTCCTGGAAGACCGACACGGCAACCGCGCCACCATCGCGACCAGCCAGCTGCCCATCGAGGAGTGGCATGGTGTGATTGGTGATGCGACGCTGGCTGACGCGATCCTCGATCGGCTGGTACACAACGCTTACAAGATTAATCTGAAAGGAGAATCCATGCGAAAGCGGCAATCAAAGTTGACGAGCACCACCCCTTTGGAGTAACAATGCAAACCCCGCGTCGCTACGCGCCGTTGGGTGGCAGCTTTGCCCCGGTCCGGGTGGCAGGCTTCAAATGGAATGGGTGGCAGGCTTCAGCGGTTTACGCATGAGACAGGCGTGTCATACTCGCGCCGGCATGAAAACCTGCTAAACCTAGTCCCCAAGCTCCGCTGCGGATTGCGCGTGCGACACTGGGACCAAACAGGTTAGAATGACGCCTAACTACGCGAAAAACCTAGCTTTTATTTTTTTGGAACCCACATGAACGACAGTGTCAAGACACCGACCGTGCTCATCGTATTAGACGGTTGGGGTCACCGCGAGGAGACTCAGGACAACGCCATCGCCAACGGCAATACACCAGTGTGGGATAGGCTGTGGGCACAGGCACCACACACCCTGATTTCCGCATCGGGGGAAGATGTGGGGTTACCGGGTGGCCAGATGGGCAATTCCGAGGTGGGCCACATGAGCCTGGGGGCTGGGCGCGTGATTTTTCAAAATATTACGCGTATCGATCAAGCGGTGCGCGATGGCAGTTTCAACACCAACCCCGCCTATTGCATCGCCATCGACAAAGCGGTGAGCGGTGGGGGGGCAGTACATATTTTTGGGCTGCTCTCCCCTGGCGGAGTTCATAGCCACGAAGACCAGATATTTGCAGCCGTTCGGCTAGCGGTATCGCGCAAGGCTCAGCGCGTCTACCTGCACGCCTTTCTCGATGGCCGAGATACCCCGCCGCGCAGCGCTGGGGATTCGCTACGCGCAGCAGATGCTCTATTTGCCGAACTGGGTTGCGGCCGAGTCGCGTCGCTCTGCGGTCGCTACTACGCCATGGACAGAGACAACCGCTGGGAGCGAACCGCCCAGGCCTACGATTTACTCGTCCACGGTGAGGCACCCCACTATGCAGACAATGCATTGGCGGGGCTGGAGGCCGCCTACACGCGCGATGAAAGTGATGAGTTTGTGCTGCCGACTCTGATCGGCTCCAGCGATGCAGAGTCTGCAACGGTGAGCACCGGAGACGCCGTACTATTTCTTAACTTCCGCGCCGATCGCGCGCGACAATTGACGCATGCGTTTGTCGATCAAGACTTTCAAGGGTTCGAGCGCAAGTTTGTGCCCCAATTGGCCGATTTCGTCATGACGACCGAATACGCAGAAGAACTCGACGCGAGCTGCGCCTTTCCTCCTGAGTCGTTAGATAACGTGTTGGGCGATTACTTGGCACAACGCGGCATGACGCAACTGCGCATTGCGGAAACAGAAAAGTACGCGCACGTCACATTCTTCTTCAGCGGCGGTCGCGAAGCTGAATTTCCCGGCGAAGAGCGTGTGTTAGTTCCCTCTCCCGAGGTCGCCACCTATGACTTAAAACCTGAGATGAGTGCACCGGAAGTCACAGACAAACTAGTCGAAGCTATTCTCTCGCGCCGGTTCGATTTAATCGTATGCAATTTTGCCAATGGCGATATGGTGGGTCATACCGGTGTCTATGACGCCGCGGTGCAGGCGGTACAGACCTTGGATGCTTGCCTCGGGCGTATCGAGGTGGCCCTACAAGAAGTTGGCGGCCAAGCACTGATCACAGCGGATCACGGCAACTGCGAACAAATGCTCGACCATGAATCGGGGCAAAATCACACGCAACACACCACGGAACTGGTGCCGCTGGTCTACCTGGGGCAACACGCGGTACATGCGACGGCCACAGATGGCACACTGGTTGACATCGCGCCCACCTTGTTAGCGCTTATGGGGTTGCCCCAACCGCGTGAAATGACAGGGCGAAACCTCTTTGCCGACGCCAACTAGCATCAATCTTCCCCCAGCGCACCGGATGCAAAACAACGCACGTAACCACGTTCTCATCCAAACTCTGATTTCAGCAGCGGCGCGCGCGCTGATCGCTTGGGGCCTGTTGGTGTTAGCTGCCCCGAGCTTCGCCCAAACGGATGAAGAAAAAGCACGCAGTCAAATTCAACGCTTAGAAAAGGAAATAGCTAAGATCTCTCGTGAGATTGAACAAGATACCTCGCAGCGCGCGATAATAAACAAAAAATTGAAAGCGGCCGAGCTCAGCATCGGCACCTTAAAGAAAGATATCACCGGCAAAGAAACAGCGATTACAAATAATACCAGCGAACTGGCTCGACTACGGGCGCAAGAAAATGTACTGCTAGAAAAACAAGCAGCACAGAAAAAACAGGCTGCAATCGAAGTTGAAACCGCGTGGAAGATGGGTCGCCGGGAACAACTACAACTCCTGATGCATCAGGAAAGCCCCGATTCCATCGCGCGGATGCTGACATACTACCGCTATTTTCTAAGTGCACGTAGCAACCTGTTGTCTGAGTATCGTCAAACATTGGTATCACTTGCAGAGTTACAAACAACGATTGAAACCACAGTGCAGCAACTGGCCGACGACAAAACCCAGTTGCAGAGCCGGCTCGATGAACTTGCGACGGCTAGAAGTGAACGACAGCAAGCCGTCGCCAGCCTCAGCACAAGTATTAAAAGCAAACAGGCCCAGTTGGAAGAAAAACGCCGCAACCGAAAGAAGCTCGAAGCGGTGCTCGCCGTTATCGAAGCCGCTGTGGAAGATATCGTCGCACCGGACAACTCCGTAAGTTTTCAATCGCTCAAGGGCAATATGCCCTGGCCCATCGCCGGTAAAGCCAGCAATCGCTTCGGGCGTTCGCGCAACGAGGGCAAGATGCGCTGGCAAGGCGTTAACATTCCCGCCAGGGCGGGAACGACGGTGAAGGCGATCCACCACGGGCGTATTGTATACTCTGATTGGCTGCGCGGCTCCGGATTGCTAATCATTATCGATCACGGTGAAGGCTACATGAGCTTGTATGCCAACAACGAATCTCTCCTGCGCGAGGTTGGTGAATGGGTAACTACAGGGACCCCCATCAGCACTGTCGGCAACACCGGCGGACAGACATCCCCGGCGCTGTACTTTGAAGTCCGTCACAAAGGTCAACCGATCGACCCGGCCAAGTGGTGCCGACGCTGACTCAGCGGCGCTCTGCAGTCAGAAATCGGTTAAACTGATGAAAATCACGATAGCGCCAAGAGAGTAGATCTTTGAATTATCAACCTTTATCGAACGTAGTATCGCGTGTAATGCCAAAACTTCCCCACAAGTTTTCGCGCTCTCCGCAGGGCGTCGCATTGCGCCAAGGTCTGGCATGTCTAGGTCTAGCATTGGTCAGCGCAAGTATCCCCGCGTCTGCCGTTGAGGAGGAAGGTCAGCTCCCCCTGCAAGAGTTACGCACCTTCGCTGACATCTATAATCAAATTCGTTTTGGCTATGTCGAAGAAGTCGACGACAGCACGCTGCTGGAATACGCCATCAAAGGGATGTTAGCGGAGTTAGATCCACACTCTGTGTATTTGAGTGAAGACGCTTTTGATAATTTACAAGACAGCACCAAGGGCGAGTTCACTGGCCTGGGCATTGAAGTTGGCATGGAGGATGGCTATGTCAAAGTCGTAGCGCCAATCGACGGCTCGCCGGCGGCCGAGGCAGGCCTGCAAAGTGGCGATCTGATTTTGAAACTCGACGACACTCAGGTTAAAGGCATGAGTCTCACCGAAGCCATAGACATTATGCGCGGGCCCAAGGGGTCATCCATCGAACTCACCGTGGGCCGCCCCGGCACTAGCCAACCGTTTGAAGTGACCCTGGTGCGTGACAAGATCCGCATTGCGAGCGTTAGGCAGCGCTGGCTCGAACCCGGTTATGGCTACATTCGCATTGCACAGTTTCAAAATCGCACCGGAGCCGATGTGAGCAAGTCACTACAAAAGCTCATGGATGAAAGCGAGTTGAAGGGGTTAGTGGTCGATCTGCGCAACAACCCCGGAGGCGTGCTGCGCGCCAGCGTGGATGTCGCCTCACTGTTTATGACCGGCGGCAAGGTGGTGTACACCGAGGGCCGAGTCAGCAACGCTGACCAGAGTTACGAAGCAGACGAAGTAGATGCCAGTAAAGGTGTGCCCATCGTGGTGCTCATTAACAACGGCTCCGCCAGCGCTTCTGAAATTGTTGCAGGTGCACTCCAAGATCACGGGCGCGCGATCGTCATGGGAACAAGGAGCTTTGGCAAGGGCTCCGTGCAAACTATTTTACCCCTCGCCAATTCACGCGCAGTGAAACTGACCACGGCTTTGTATTTCACACCGAATGGCCGCTCGATTCAGGCAGAGGGAATTGAACCAGATATCTTTGTCGAACGCGCCAAGGTCACCGCGTATGACACGACAGGCCAGGTTAAAGAAGCTGACCTTTCCGGGCACCTAGAAAATACCTCGGGTGAGGCTGCCAAAACACGGAGCGCATCACACTCAGCGGCCAGTAAGTTGCACAGTTCAGACAATCAACTCTATGAAGCATTGACCCTGCTAAAAGGTCTGCATATTTTGGGTATGCGCAATAATCCCGTCATTCTCCCGGGCGACTCCTGAGTCGGTGCCTGGTCAGTTGCAAACAGCAAGGCGCGATTGTCCCATCAAACTTTTTCGCTCAGCGGTACTCTATAGCCTGTGCGCACTACTGCCTAGCACGGTGGTGGCGGAGACTGTGGAACAACTTGCTTACCTCATTCGCGATTGCAGTTTACCTTTCAATGTATCGAACAAACGCGTTGTGATTGTGATTGACGACCTCGGCCATCACTTTGGCCGGGGACGCGATGCCATCAATCTGCCCGGCGATGTAACACTAGCGGTTATTCCGCATACCCCGCATGGCAAAAAGTTAGCAACCGCAGCGCACAACGCTGGTAAAGAAGTAATGCTGCATGCACCTATGAGCCCGCTGGATGAATCACCTTTAGGTAATGGCGCACTGACTGCGCAGCAATCACGTGAGGAATTTGTTGCAGTACTGCATGGTGCCTTGGCGGAAATCCCCCACGTGCGCGGCATCAACAATCATATGGGTAGTGAGTTGACTCAGCGTCGTCAGCAAATGAGTTGGTTGATGCAAGAGATTCGTGAGCAGGGAATGTACTTTATCGATTCGCGTACATCGAAACGCACTGTCGCTGCCACTGTCGCAGCGGAATTTAGCGTGCCCCATTTGTCGCGTCATGTGTTTCTCGATAACGAACGCAATGCGCAGGCGATTGACGAGCGTTTTCATGCGCTCCTGCGCAAAGTGGAAAAAGAGGGTTTGGCTGTGGCAATAGGCCACCCCTACCCCGAGACGATTAACTATTTGCGCGACGCAATTCCAAAACTGCAAGCGCGCGGTATCGAGCTGGTTTTTGCTTCGCAAGCGATGATGAAGATTCCCACGTCGGATGGCACTTCGTTTTTCTCTTCGCAAGCGAACCCGGCACGCCACTGCGCTTACAACCTCACTTCAATGCCCCGCTTAGCCATGTAAGCCTTCGCCTCAGTAATGCTGTATTCGCCAAAGTGGAAGATACTGGCTGCGAGCACCGCATCGGCACCCCCCTCGACAATACCTGCAACCAAGTGATCTAGATTCCCCACACCGCCGGATGCGATCACGGGAATCTCAACCGCATTGGTAATAGCGCGTGTGACACCGAGTTCAAAGCCATTCTTCGTGCCGTCTCTATCCATACTGGTCAGCAGAATCTCACCCGCACCTAGTTCCGCCATTTTCTTAGCCCATGCGACTGCATCAATACCCGTAGGCTTACGGCCACCGTGGGTAAAAATTTCCCAGCGTGGCTTGCCATCCACATCATCGACTCGCTTGGCGTCAATCGCCACGACAATGCACTGCGACCCAAAACGTTGCGCCGATTCACGCACTAACTCGGGATTGTGAATAGCAGCGGTGTTGATGCTTACTTTGTCGGCACCGGCATTCAGCATGGTGCGAATATCGTCCAGGGCTCGGATACCGCCACCGACAGTCAATGGAATAAAAACGTGCTCGGCAATTTTTTCCACGGTATGTACTGTAGTATCTCGCCCCTCGTGGCTGGCAGTGATATCGAGAAAGGTGACCTCGTCCGCGCCCTGCTCGTTGTAGCGCATAGCGATCTCCACCGGATCGCCCGCATCGCGTATATCGACAAAGTTCACGCCTTTCACGACGCGACCGTTCTCGACATCCAAACAGGGGATAATGCGTTTTGCCAACGTCACTGTGCCGCAGCCTCATCACACAGTTGCTGAGCTTGTGCGACATCGAGCGTGCCTTCGTAGATCGCACGGCCCGTGATGGCGCCGCAGATTCCATGATCAGCCACCGCGATTAACGTACGAATGTCATCCAGGTTTGTTATTCCACCCGAGGCAATCACAGGAATGCTCGATGCTTCGGCCATGGCAACTGTTGCATCTACATTAACGCCTTGCATCATGCCATCGCGGGCGATGTCGGTATAGACGATTGCGCTCACACCGTCGGCTTCAAACTGTCTTGCAAGTTCTGTCGCTTGCAATTCAGAGACTTCTGCCCAGCCGTCGGTGGCCACCCGCCCATCTTTTGCATCTAGGCCCACTATGACCTTCCCGGGAAACGCGCGGCATGCAGAGCCGACAAACCCTGGGTCTTTGACCGCTTTTGTGCCGATGATAACGAGGCTCACACCTGCTTTTACGTAGTGCTCAATGGTTTCTAAACTGCGAATACCGCCGCCGATTTGAATCGGTAACTCGGGGTAGGCCTTTGCTATGGCGGTCACTACATCGCCATTCACAGGTTCCCCGACGAATGCACCGTTTAAGTCCACTAAATGCAGCCGACGACAACCGGCGTCTACCCACCGTGCCGCCATCGCCACTGGGTCATCGGAAAATACCGTGCTGTCGTCCATCAGGCCTTGGCGCAAGCGCACACATTGGCCGTCTTTTAAATCAATGGCAGGGATTATTAGCATTGGCCATTCCAATTGATAAAGTTCTTGAGGAGCTGCAAACCGACGTCTGCACTTTTTTCAGGGTGAAATTGCACGGCAAACAAGTTGTCGAGGGCCAGCGCCGCATCGGCGGTCACTCCGTACTGAACACTGCCAGCAACGAGATCCCGCTGCTGCGCATGTACGTAGTAGCTGTGTACAAAGTAGAAACGGCTATTGTCTTCGATGTTTTTCCACAGCGGGTGCGCTCGTGTCTGTGCTACCCGGTTCCAACCCATGTGCGGCACTTTCAGACGTTCGCCAGCGATGCCAAACAGCGGGTTGCCAAAAAATCTCACCTCACCGGGAATGATACCGAGGCAGTCGACACCGTTGTTTTCTTCTGAGCGATCAAGCAGGGCTTGCAAGCCAACACAAATCGCGAGCACGGGCACATGTTGCTCCACCAGCGCCTGCTGTAACAATTCGTCGCACTTGAGTCTGCGAATTTCCGACATGCAATCGCGAATCGCGCCCACGCCGGGAAACACCACGCGATTGGCGCGGCGGATCTGCTGCGCATCGTGAGTCACTAGCACTTTATCTGCCCCCACGTGCTCTAACGCACTGGCGACAGAGTGCAAGTTCCCCATACCGTAATCGATGACGGCGACTACACCACTCATAAAACGACTTTCCGGTTTACAGCACGCCTTTGGTGGACGGCGTAACGCCAGCCATGCGCGAGTCTGGCGTCAACGCCATGCGCAGCGCGCGGCCGAAGGCTTTAAAGACCGTCTCCGCCTGGTGGTGGCTGTTGTCGCCACGCAGGTTATCGACGTGCAGTGTGACCAACGCGTGGTTGACGAAGCCCTGAAAAAACTCCAGAAACAAATCAACGTCGAACCCACCCACCGCCGAGCGAGTGAACGGCACATGAAACTCAAGCCCCGGACGCCCGGAGAAATCGATAACGACGCGGGACAAGGCTTCGTCCAGCGGCACATAGGCATGGCCATAGCGCGCAATGCCTTTTTTATCGCCCACCGCCTGGGCAAACGCCTGGCCGAGCGTGATGCCGACGTCCTCCACCGTGTGGTGATCGTCGATGTGCAAATCGCCTTTGGCGTTAATGTCAATATCCACCATGCCATGGCGCGCCACTTGGTCCAGCATGTGCTCCAAAAATGGGATGCCCGTGTTTAACTTGGCGGCGCCGGAGCCATCCAGATTCACCGCTGCGGTGATCTGGGTCTCCAGCGTGTCTCGCGTCACTGTCGCCTTGCGTTCTGCCATGGCAGCTCTCCAGCAGGGAGGGTCGGGACTTTGTAAGCCCCTGAAAAGGCGGCCATTATAAGGCAAGGTCGCAGTCAATTCACTGGCACTATGCACCACTTCGAAGCGCGAACTAGCGCTAAGGAGGCTAAGCCACTACCCTAGTGACACCCTCTCATTACCCGTTATTTGCATGACCACAACCAGTTCCATCGCCCCACAAGTACTGCATTGGTTCGATCAACAGGGGCGTAGAAATCTCCCCTGGCAGAGGAACCGCACGCCGTACCGCGTGTGGGTATCCGAGATTATGTTGCAGCAAACGCAAGTAACAACCGTTCTGCCCTACTACGAACGTTTTATGCAGGCATTCCCCAGTGTCAAGGAGTTGGCGCAGGCCGATGAAGACACGGTGTTGCACCTATGGACGGGCCTGGGCTACTACGCCCGTGCACGCAACTTACTCCGCACCGCCAAGCAGGTCGCGCAGGAACTGGACGGCAAGTTCCCCGAGAACTTAGAAGGGCTTATCGCACTTCCCGGCATCGGACGCTCGACTGCAGGTGCCATCCTCAGCATCGCTTGCGGGCAACGCGCAACTATTTTGGACGGCAACGTCAAACGTGTGCTCGCGCGCTTCCACCGCGTGCCCGGCTGGCCCGGTAAAACAAGTGTGCTCAATCAATTGTGGGAGCTCGCCGAGCAACACACACCGAACACGAGGTGCGACGACTACAGCCAGGCCATCATGGATTTGGGCGCGACCGTTTGCACGCGCAGCTCGCCGGGCTGTGATACCTGCCCGCTACAAGCACGCTGCGAAGCTTACGCCGTCGAAGATCAATTAGACTTCCCCGGCAAGAAACCACGTAAAACACTGCCGGTAAAAACAACGCACTTTTTGATCGTGAAATCGTTAAGCGGCGAGATATTCCTAGAAAAGCGTCCCGGCAGTGGCATTTGGGGCGGGCTGTGGTGCTTCCCCGAAGTTGCGGATGCAACCTCTGGGGAACAAATCGTGTTTGATAAATTTCAACAAGAAGCGGCAAGCATGATTTCACTCGGACCGTTTCGCCACACCTTCAGCCACTATCACCTCGATATCACCCCGCTCGTCGCAACCCTGAACCACGACCCGCAAGCCATCATGGAAGGCGATGCCCAGCTCTGGTATAACGTCCGCCAACCACCGCAGATTGGCCTGGCTGCACCGGTCGTTAAGCTGCTGGAAACCCTTTCCACTAAGCCAGAGCCCAACACAACCGAGCCAGATCAACCGGGCTCAGAAGGAGAGTCACCCATGTCGCGCACTGTCATGTGTAAGAAATATCAGAAAGAGATGGAGGGATTAGACGCACCACCCTACCCCGGCCCCAAAGGCCAGGAAATTTTCGAGTCCGTGTCCAAGCAAGCGTGGCTCGACTGGCAGAGCCACCAAACCATGCTCATCAATGAAAAGCATCTCAGCCTAGTTGATCCAGAGGCGCGTAAGTATTTGCAGCAAGAAATGGACAAGTACTTCGCCGGAGAGGACTACGACCGAGCCGAGGGATACGTACCGCCGGCAGAAGGTGCTTAGCCAAAAATACTGAAGAGAGTTAAGCTGGATCCCTGGGATCTGGGCTTTCCACAGATCGCCTCTCTCGACGGCAGTAATGTCCACCTCGGCGGATTAACGTCGGACCCTATCTACGGAACTCTCTTTGGCTTTGAACTGCACTCCGATGGGTGGGCGAGTGTGACCGGCTTCGATCTCTACATCGGCGGCTCATTCGAGTTCGTGGGTGAATCGTATGACGCAGCACATTGGGAAATTTCCGCCATCGACCCCGAACCCATGCCCTCTCCAGCAACCCTGCTGCTATTCGCCTCCGGCTTTGCGGCCCTGCGCCTGTGGCGCCTTCGGCAACACTAATTATTACAGCGTAACCTGCTGAAAAGAAACAAGTTAGGGCATGCGACCCACGCCTTGACTCACCACGGCAAGACGGGTTTAATACGCCGCTCTTGCGGCACCTCCCTCATATGCCCAGATAGCTCAGTCGGTAGAGCAGGGGATTGAAAATCCCCGTGTCGGCAGTTCGATTCTGTCTCTGGGCACCAATAATTATCTATTAAATCAATATGTTACGAGGTTTTTGCGCTTCGGAACAGTATGCACTTTTGAATTAGCGTTCAAAAACTTAACTGCTTGATTTTCCTTCCGATTTATTTCTCAATTTTAAAAAAAGTGGACACTAAATCCCCTGCTCGAAAAATAAACTATACCTCTTGAACACTCTGTAATACCGCTCAGCGTGGCCGTGGAGATCTTGATACCGTAGAGGTCCTCAACCTGGTTCACGCTCGTCCCTAAGTTGTACACGGACAGAATCTTGGCCTGGCTGTCGTCACTGAACGAAGTCTGATATTGCTTGAGTAGCTGCGGCTCGAAGGTGCCTGCACGATCACGAAGGGTGTCCAATTCGAAAGGGCCGGTGATGCTTCTTACCTTCTTCTCATTCTTGCGGTTAGGAACGAAGTCCTCGGTCAGTTTTTCGATCAGTAGAGTCGGGACACCACCCTTATCTATGATCTTTTGGCCCAATTGCAGGCCTTTAGGGGCTTTGTCAAAATCGAACTCGTCGCTCACGAATCAATCCTCTCATACTAAGGTTGGTGGATTGACACAGAATTTCTAACATTCCCCCGCTCTCAGCTAATCATGAAGTGTTCGATATCGGGCGAATATAATCCTTTAAAATCAAATAGAAGCATCTTTGCGTATTCCAGACCAAGCCTGCCACTGATTCCAGACGAAGCCTGCCACCCATTCCGCGCGAAAGCTGCCACTGATTCCACGGCAAAGCTGCCACCCCGGCAGCTGGCCTGAGAACCACCAGCGGAGCACCCCGACGCGAGATAACTAACCGGTATTCTGGCCCCTGCCATAAGGAGGGAGTCAGATGCCTGCAAAGAGGTTATCCATGCGTAAAATCAAAGAAGTCCTGCGCCTCAAATGGGGCAACGGCATGAGTAATCGGCGCATTGCCGCCAGTTGCGGCATCGGCCGCCCCACCGTCAGCGAGTATCTGCGCCGGGCCGAGGAGGCCGGCCTCAGTTGGCCCCTGCCTGCCGATCTGGACGAGGCCAGGCTGGAGCGGCTGCTGTTCCCGCCACCGCCAAATCTACCGGCCCAGGCCCGCGGCATCCCCGACTGGAGCCACATCCACAAGGAACTCAGGCACAAGCACGTCACCCTGTTCCTACTCTGGCAGGAATACCGCCAGAACCACCCCGAGGGCTACCAGTACAGCTGGTTCTGTGAGCACTACCGCACCTGGCAGGGCAAGCTGGACGTGGTCATGCGCCAGGATCATCGTGCCGGCGAGAAGCTGTTTGTGGACTACGCTGGCCAGACCGTGCCGATCATTGATCGCAACACGGGCGAGATCCGCCAGGCCCAGATCTTTGTGGCGGTACTGGGGGCTTCCAACTACACCTACGCCGAAGCGACCTGGAGTCAGGCCCTGCCGGACTGGATCGGGTCGCATGTGCGCGCCTTCGGGTTCTTGGGCGGCGTACCGGCATTGGTGGTACCGGACAACCTCAAGTCCGGCGTGAGCAAGGCGCACCGTTATGAGCCTGACACCAACCCCACCTACCAGGATATGGCCTCCCACTACGGCGTGGCGGTACTGCCAGCGCGGGTGCGCAAACCCAAGGATAAGGCCAAGGTGGAGGGCGGTGTCTTGATTGTGGAACGCTGGATACTGGCCGCCCTGCGTCACCGCCAGTTCTTCTCCTTAGTGGAGCTCAACGCCGTCATCAGCGAACTGCTGGTTAAGTTCAATGACCGCCCCTTCCGCAAGCTGCCGGGCTGCCGCCGGGAGCACTTCGAGCAACTGGATCAGCCAGCGTTACAACCCTTGCCCGCCGAACCCTACGTCTACGCCGAATGGAAGAAAGCCCGGGTCCACATCGATTACCACGTGGCCGTCGACGGGCACTATTACTCGGTACCCTACACCCTGATCAAGAAGCAGGTCGATGTGCGCATCACCCGCCATACCATCGAGTGTTTCCACCGGGGCAACCGGATCGCCAGTCACCGCCGTTCTTACCACAAGGGCAGCCACACCACAGTACCGGCCCATATGCCGGAAGCGCACCGCCAGGCCGGGGAATGGTCGCCCGAGCGGCTGGCCAGGTGGGCAGCGCAGACTGGCCCGGCCACAGAGAAGCTGATCCGAACCGTACTGGGATCACGCAAGCACCCGCAGCAGGCGTACCGATCCTGCCTGGGCATCCTGCGCCTGGGCAAGGCCTATGGCGACGAACGCTTGGAGGCCGCCTGCCGGCGGGCTCTGACCCTGGGCAGCTGCCGCTACAAAAGCATTGAATCCATCCTCAAGCACCGACTGGACGAGCAGCCCCTGGAGGAACAGCAGGAACTGGCGCTACCCGACACTCACGACAACATCCGCGGCCCCGCGTACTACCACTGAAGGAGAACATTATGTTGAAGCATCCTACCCTGGATAAACTCCAGGCCCTCAAGTTTACCGGCATGGCGGCAGCTCTGGCCGACCAGATGGCCATGCCCGATATAGACGAGTTGGGCTTTGAGGAGCGTCTCGGCCTGCTGGTGGATAGAGAGATCACCGAGCGGGAAAACCGGCGACTCACTAACCGGCTGCGCCGTGCCAAACTGAGGCACAATGCTGCCTTAGAGGATCTCGATTACCACACCTCCCGTGGGCTGGACAGGGGGCTGATTCAATCCCTGGCAGCCTGCCAGTGGGCAAAGGAATCTCTGAACGTACTGATCACCGGGCCCACCGGCGTGGGCAAAACCTGGCTGGCCTGTGCCTTGGCGCACAAGGCCTGTCGGGCGGGCTACACCGCCCAGTACATCCGTCTGACCCGGCTGCTGCGGGAGTTGATGATCGCCAAGGGTGACGGGCGCTACACCAAGTTACTGGCCAGCTTGGCCAAAGTGGATGTGCTGATCCTGGACGATTGGGGCCTGCTGAAGCTCAACGCCGAGAACCGGCGGGATTTGCTGGAGGTCCTGGAAGACCGACACGGCAACCGCGCCACCATCGCGACCAGCCAGCTGCCCATTGAGGAGTGGCATGGTGTGATTGGTGATGCGACGCTGGCTGACGCGATCCTCGATCGGCTGGTACACAACGCTTACAAGATTAATCTGAAAGGAGAATCCATGCGAAAGCGGCAATCAAAGTTGACGAGCACCACCCCTTTGGAGTAACAATGCAAACCCCGCGTCGCTACGCGCCGTTGGGTGGCAGCTTTGCCCCGGTCCGGGTGGCAGGCTTCAAATGGAATGGGTGGCAGGCTTCAGCGGTTTACGCACATCTTCGCGATCGCGGTGTAAACCACAATATTGTCGCAACCTTAAGGCTATCCACAACTCGTGTAGCGGCATTACAAGCAGTGGCCAATTTCGTTCATTGCTATTCATTTCAGTAAGAAGGTATTGAATTTTTTTTAGCTGACCCTATCTAAGCTGGCATCTATCGCGAATCGCTTTGTAATGGGAACTTTCCCTGCTACCGAGGAGACTAGGCAATGTTGTTTTCGATCGATCACCACCACAATAATTCCGCAAGACCGCCTCCCGAATAAGGCTCCACCACTGTTTTCTGCCAGCCATTTGGCCGTCCGTGTTAAGCATGCGGCGTTAATGGCATGGCGTGCCTGAATTCATTGTTTCGTTATGACGTTTTTTTAGACGAAGAATGCGAGTTGGAGGACAGCATGCTGGAAGTACAACAGTTATCGCGACAGTACGGGGCGTTTACCGCCGTCGACAATGTTAGTTTCGCCATCGAGAAGGGCGAGATTGTTGGTTTGCTTGGCCACAATGGCGCAGGCAAAACCACCATTATGAAAATGATCAGTGGATACTTAGAGCCGAACCAGGGCTCAATCACCGTTGACGGTATTGATCTGGCGGAGGTTCCTTTGCGTGTTCAACGCACACTCGGATACCTGCCGGAAAACCTGCCGGTGTATCCTGAAATGACTGTAGCGGATTACCTCGACTACACCGCCGACCTCAAAGGGCTCCAAGACCCTCATAAGACAGCGGAAATTAAACGCGTAATTGCCGCAACGGACATTAGCGCCAAGTTGCTGGCGCCGATAGCGACTCTGTCTCGCGGCTACAAGCAGCGAGTTGGCGTAGCACAGGCCATCCTCGGCAAGCCCAAACTGTTAATCCTGGACGAGCCGACGAACGGCCTCGACCCTGAGCAAACCCAGCAAATGCGGCAGCTAATTCGAGACATTGCCCAGGATGCAACGGTAATCCTGTCGACCCATATCATGCAGGAAGTAGACGCCATCTGTTCGCGTGTACTGATGCTGCGTGCTGGTCAGCTAGCGGTCGATGAACGGCTCTCCAACCTGCAACGCACGAATCACCTGCGCCTCGAAACCAGCTTATCTCAAGACCGCAGTGCGGAGCTTGAATGCATTGCCGGTATCGCCCGTGCTACTTGTCTTTTATCGCATCAACACAGTGATGTTATGCCTGTGTACACCTATCGCGTTGAATTAGACGACACGCTGGATGAGCTGTCTGTGCGCACCCGTCTGGCAGAGTGGCTAGTCAAAGCTGGTCACTCACTATCATTGTTACAGCCAGAAACACGCGACCTGGAAACGCTGTTCCGTGAAGTGAATAACGAACACTACTCGCAGCAGGAGGAGTTAGACAATGCAGCCTGATTATTCGTCTACTGATCAAACACTGCACAGCGCTCGGGCCGTCATCAGCCGGGTAGCCCGCAAGGAAATCACCTTATTCTTTGCTTCTCCCATCGCTTATCTATTTTTGGGCACGTTTGCCGCCATCGCACTGTTTGTATTCTTTTGGGGCGAGGCGTTTTTCTCACGCAATATCGCTGACGTGCGCCCATTATTCGAATGGATGCCGGTATTGCTAATTTTTCTTTGTGCCACACTAACGATGCGGCTGTGGAGTGAAGAACGGCGCAGTGGCACGCTGGAATTTGTCCACACTCAGGCGGTTCCACTTTGGCAATTTGTCGTGGGCAAATTCCTAGGGTGTGTGTTCCTGCTGGCACTGGCATTAGCGATCACCTTGCCACTGCCTGTCACAGTGAGCATTCTCGGTGAGCTGGATTGGGGGCCAGTCTGGGCGGGGTACCTGGCAACCCTGTTGTTGGGTGCCAGCTACTTGAGCATAGGTCTGTTTATTTCTGCACGCAGTGATAACCAGATAGTAAGCTTAATCAGCGCCAGCGTGCTGTGCGGCATTTTTTACCTGCTAGGTACCACCACCATAACAGATTTCTTTGGCAACCAGGTCGGTGAATGGTTGCGCCTGCTGGGCACCGGGTCGCGTTTTGATGCGATCACCCGCGGTGTCATTGATTTTAGAGACCTCTACTACTATTTGAGCATTGTGCTGGTTTTTCTGTGCCTGAACACGCTGGCGCTTGAAAAAGAACGCTGGGCAAGCAGGGCTGAAGAATCCGGCCAGCGGGCAAATCACCGACAGTGGCAACTGGTTAGCGCGTTAGTGCTCGCGAATGCTCTGGGTGCCAATTTGTGGCTCGGCCAGTTGAATAGCTTGCGCGCAGATGTCACCGCTGGAAATCAGTACTCGATATCAGAGGCCACACGCAGCTACTTGGATCAACTGCAGGAGCCGCTGTTGGTGCGCGGCTATTTTAGTGGCAAGACTCATCCACTACTGGCTCCTCTGGTTCCGCAGTTGCGTGATCTGATCACAGAATACGAAGTGGCCGGCAAAGGCAAGGTGCGCGCCGAATTTATCGACCCAATGGCAGAACCGGAGCTGGAGGAAGAAGCCAACCAGAAATACGGCATTGCCCCGGTACCGTTTCAGGTTGCCGATCGCTATCAGTCCTCTATCGTGAGCTCCTATTTTAATGTGTTGGTGCAATACGGTGACGAACACGAGGTGCTGGGCTTTCGCGATTTAATTGAGATTCAAGCGCGCGGTGAAGCTGATTTGGACGTGCAGCTACGCAACCCCGAGCATGATCTGACGCGCGCGATCAAGAAGGTGCTGAACAGCTACCAGGCCGGTGGCAATCTATTCGACACGGTCAAAAGTAATCTCGCATTCAAGGCCTATGTTTCCGATAAAGCGTTGTTGCCAGAGCAACTGGCCGCTTTTCAACAGAGCATCCAACCATTATTAGATACCACTAAAAATCAATCGAATGGTCGATTTACCGTCGATTTTGTCGATCCTGACGCCAACGGTGGCGAGGTTGGTCGACAAATCGGTGAAGACTATGGCTTCAGACCGATGGCAACCAGCCTATTCAGCAACGATGCGTTCTATTTTTATATGACGCTGTCTAACGGTGAGCAGGTGGTCCAAATTCCTCTGGATGACATGACAGAAGACAGCTTTCAGCGCAATCTGGAAGCAGGTATTAAGCGATTTGCCAGTGGTTTTACCAAAACTGTGGCACTAGTCGCTCCCAACACCGGTTACTCTCCCTACGGGGGGGCACATGGTGCCGGCCCGCAGTTCGTTCAGCTGGAAGCGTTTCTCGGCGCAGAGCTGAATGTTAGCCGAGAAGATCTAACGGACGGCAGTGTATCTGGTGAAGCTGACATTCTGTTGCTGGCCGCGCCAGAGAATCTTGATGAACGGCAACTCTTTGCAGTTGACCAGTTCCTAATGCAAGGTGGAACAGTAATTGCGGCCACGTCGCCCTATCGCGCCAATATCTCCAACCGCAGTTTAAATCTGACACGTCAACGCAGCGGTCTCGAATCGTGGTTAAGCCATCATGGACTGATCGTTGAAGAGCAGTTGGTGCTCGACCCGCAAAACTCGGCGTTTCCAGTGCCGGTTTCACGTAACATCGGTGGGTTCCAGCTGCAGGAGCTGCGTATGCTCGACTACCCCTATTTTATCGATGTGCGCGGTGACGGCATTAATCGCGACAATCTGATCACCGCAGAACTGCCGCAGGCGACCCTTGCCTGGGCGTCTCCCATCACCGTCAATCAGGAAAAGCAGGCAGAGCGAAAGGTCACCACCTTGCTGCAAAGTACGAATGACGCCTGGTTATCTTCGTCAAAGGATATTATGCCCCAAGCTACCGGTATGGGTGTGAGCGCATTCTCGCCAGTTGGTGAACGTGCTGCCCATACATTGGGCGTGGTATCTGAGGGCCGTTTCGAATCGTATTTCGCGGGACAATCCTCTCCGCTCTTGGCAACGACGGAAGACGTGGATGACGATGCGGCAAAGGGCGTAGCTACTAACGATGACGAACTGTCTGACGCAGGTAGCGATACGCAAGCCCTGCAAATCGACAGTGTGATCGATCGCTCACCCGCTTCGGCTCGCATCATTTTGTTCAGCTCGAACGATTTTCTCAGCGACTCCGTCATTAGTTTGGCGGGCAGTGCTCAGCAAACTGAGTACCTCAATACCCTGCAGCTTGCGGCTAACGCGGTGGATTGGTCGCTGGAAGATGCCGGATTGCTGGGCATCCGTTCCCGTGGGCATTTCAATCGAACGTTACCGCCGATGGAACACAGTACCCAGCTATTCTGGGAATACCTGAACTACGGTTTTGCAATCGTCGCACTGGGCGCTATCGCATTGCTAGAGCGACGCCACCGCAGAAACAAACAGCGCCAGTACCTCAACTTGCTGGCACAGTCATAGGAGGCAACTATGAATACCTTGAGAAACGGTTTGTTTGGCCTGTTAGCCGTGCAATGTATATTAGCTCTCGGACTCTTTATTCATTCCAATGCCGGCTCATCAGACTCAGTCAATAAACCCTTGTTGGCGTTTGAGCCGTCCAAGCTGGATAAAATTGTTATTGGCGACACAGAGAGGGACGTTGTGATCAGCAAGCAGGAAGACAGTTGGCGACTTCCTGAGTTCCATGACCTGCCAGTTGATGCCGACAAGATATCGCGTGCTCTCGATAAGCTCACTGGACTAACATCCGGATGGCCAATCGCGACCACTAAGGGTAGTCATGAGCGATTTGAGGTCAGCGAAAAAAACCATCAACGCCACATTCAACTCTACGCAAACGGAGAGGTGGTTGCCGAACTCTTCCTGGGTTCGTCGCCCGGATTTCGCAAAGTACATGCACGCCATCCAGCAAACAGCGAGGTCTATTCAGTTCCCGCAAACACCTACGATTTTCCAGTTCAATCCGACAACTGGCTTGATAAGCAATTGCTGGCTGTTGAGGACACGGACGTCATCAAGGGCGAGGACTTTGAGCTGGTTAGAAATGATGAAAACTGGACGCTAACCGGTGCGCCCATTGCAAACGGCTACGAGTTAGACAGTGCCAAGGTAGAGGCACTTGGTAGTACGCTTAAAAATCTTAACGTGACGGGGGTTGCCAATTCGTCCCCGGATTTTGGCGCAGACCATGCTGTCGCGTTAGAAATAAAAAGCGGCAGAACTAAACGCTATCAATTTGTCGCTGAGGAAGACACCTACTACGTAAAGTCCGACCAGCATGATCAGGTGTTTACCTTGAGCAAGCAGGACTTCGACAAAATAGCGCAATTGTCACGTAATACGCTGGTGGCAAAAATTGATGAGGAAATTGAAAGAAGCAGTAGCGATGCAACCGCAGGCGAAACGGCGGATACATCCGATGAACAATCGAATAGCTGAGTCGTTGGATTGGCTTTTGAAACCTAATTCAATTTGCTAGAAGTTTCTATAGGCAGGATGCCTAGTGAATTGAGCTGGCGCTTAACCATGGGGTTTTTGGTTGAGTGCCAGCGCTCGTAGAGCGCAACGATATCTTGCGAATCAAAGGCCAATTCCTTTGCGCAGATGTCAGCCATCAACTGCATCACGGCTGGAAAGCGATTCGATAATTCTGAAAATACCTGATTTTGTGCAGGGAAATTCTCAGCCAAGTAGCTGTAGGCTCCACCACCCATGCCAACGAAATAGGTTTTGCCAATGCCTCGGCGCTGCAAGTGCTCAGGAAACAGTGCACCAAGAAACAACGCGGTATCACCCAGCTTGCGTAACCAGTTCATACGCAAATAATTGGACTCGGCTGCGTGTGCCTCACCGTAAAGCAATGCTAGCGCGGGAAATGCAGTCTCACCATCCGTTTCGGTAAATAGTTGTTTGCTTTCAGAGAAATGTACAAGGACATTCCCGACGTACCACAGGGTGTCTTCGCGATACCCTGATGTACTGGCGTCGTTGTATTGATTCAGCTTATCTCGAACAAATTCAGCTAATAGCTGATCAGAGATAATCGAGCTCATAGCTGCCTCGTTTGATTGCATCCGATGACTGTCTAGGTCCGTGCGCATTGTGTTGGGTGATCCTCACTGTACAAAAACCTGCGTCATTTGAAAATAGAGCAAGGCGTGAAGGCCGAACCAAAAAAATAAAATTTTTGCATTTTTACTACTTGAAACCCTGCTTTTCTGCCCCCAATTGCTAGCTGCTGGCATTCGTGCCAGACCTACTTTTCATGGTCAACAATCATTTTTGGAGTAATATCCATGGCAATAAAACCTCTTTATGATCGCGTGGTTGTTCGCCGTTTAGAGGCAGAAACGACGACCGAATCCGGCATTATCATCCCCGATAAAGCAGCGGAAAAACCGACCCGTGGCGAAATTGTCGCGGTAGGTGACGGCGCCATCACCGACTCAGGTGAGCTGCGCCCATTGGCGGTGAAACCCCGCGATCAAGTGTTATTCACTCAGTACGGCGGCACTGAAGTCAAAGTCGACGGCGAGGAACTTTTGGTGATGAAAGAGAGTGACATTCTCGCCATTGTTGAATCCACTGAAATTCAGGAGAAAGCGGCATGAGCGCAAAAGCAATCGTATTTTCTGATAACGCCCGCGAACAGATGATGGCGGGAGTAAATGTACTGGCCGATGCGGTTAAAGCCACACTCGGCCCCAAAGGACGCAATGTTGTGCTGGACAAAAGCTTCGGAGCACCACGCGTGACCAAAGATGGCGTGTCTGTCGCTAAAGAAATTGAGCTGGAAGACAAGTTCGAGAATATGGGTGCGCAGATGGTCAAAGAGGTGGCCTCCAAAACGGCCGACGCCGCTGGTGATGGCACCACCACTGCCACGGTATTAGCGCAGGCCCTGGTTCGCGAAGGGCATAAAGCTATCGCTGCTGGAATGAACCCCATGGATTTGAAGCGCGGTATTGATGCCATCGTAAAATCTGCAACGGAAGAGCTGCGTGCACTGGCCAAACCGTGTGATGACAACAAGTCCATCGGCCAGGTCGCGACCGTCTCGGCTAATTGGAATACCGACATCGGTGACATCATTGCCGAGGCGATGGAAAAGGTCGGTCGCGATGGCGTCATTACCGTGGAAGAAGGTAAGTCGTTAGAGAACGAGCTGGAAGTCGTCGAAGGTATGCAGTTTGATCGCGGCTACCTGTCACCGTACTTCATTACCAATCAGGACAAGATGCAGGTAGAGCTCGATAACCCCATCATTCTTCTCTACGACAAAAAAATCAGCACGATTCGCGAGCTGTTACCTCTGCTCGAAAATATCGCCAAAGAAAGTCGGCCATTGCTGATTATCGCAGAGGACCTGGAAGGTGAAGCGTTATCCACGCTAGTAGTGAACCAGTTGCGCGGTGTTCTGAAAGTCGCAGCGGTCAAGGCACCAGGTTTTGGTGATCGCCGTAAAGCAATGCTCCAAGACATAGCCACACTGACCGGCGGTACGGTGATCAGCGAGGAAGTCGGCCTGTCACTGGAGAGCGTCGAACTTGCACAACTGGGTAGCGCGAAACGCGTTGTGATCGGAAAGGACAGCACCACCGTTGTCGATGGCGCTGGTGCGAAAGCCGATATCGACGCGCGAGTAGCACAAATCAGATCCGAGATCGAGCAATCGAACTCTGACTATGACAAGGAAAAGCTGCAAGAGCGTGTTGCCAAGCTTGCTGGCGGTGTCGCGGTGATTAAAGTCGGTGCAGCCACTGAAGTCGAAATGAAAGAGAAAAAGGATCTGGTGGATGATGCTTTTCATGCCACACGAGCAGCGGTTGAAGAAGGTATTGTGCCCGGCGGCGGTGTCAGTTTGGTGCGCATCGCTGAAAACATCAAGGCCATAGACCTCAACCTGGCCAACGAAGATCAGCAGGCAGGGGCACGTATCGCGCTGCGCGCAATGGAGGAGCCATTTCGTCAGATCGTAACCAACGCTGGTACAGAGGCTAGTGTCGTGCTGGAGAAAGTCCGCGCTAACACAGGCACCTATGGCTTTAATGCGCAGACCGATGAGTACGGCGATATGCTGGAAATGGGTATTATCGATCCGGCCAAAGTAACGCGGTCAGCATTGCAATATGCGGGCTCGATTGCGGGCCTTATGTTGACCACCGAAGTCATGGTGACCGATGCTCCGAAAGATGAATTACCTACACCGGCGATGCCTGATATGGGAGGGTATTAATCCGGTCGAATAAGGGGTCTATTGACTGCAGATTTCTTACGCCGAAACAATTGAGGGGGCACGTTCGCCCCCTTTTTATAAAATAAATTTATAAATTAAACTATTGAAAATAACAAAATATTATTTCGCCCACGGTTGAGTTTTTTCATGAAGACCCGATGTCAGACTTACGGCTCAATGCGTCTGATTGCAGAGCATACCGAACCGTCTTTGACTTTGTTTTATATTGCTTCTACCGGAGGGTATATCATGAAATCAATCGACTTAACCCCACTTTATCGCAGCAGCATTGGATTTGATTCGCTGGGCAGCATGATCGATACGGCCATGCGCAGCGCTGACGCCGGTGCCACCTATCCGCCCTACAATATCGAGTCACTCGATGAAAACAACTACGCAATTACCTTGGCAGTGGCTGGATTCGAACACAGTGAACTCGATCTCAGTGTAGAAAACAATGTGCTTACTGTCCGCGGCCAAAAGGCTAAAGACCAAGGCGAGCACAACTACATCTATCAGGGTATCGCGAATCGCGCCTTTGAGCGTAAATTCCACCTTGCTGAGCACGTCGAGGTGACCGACGCCAACCTGAGTAATGGTTTGCTGACTGTTAGCCTGGTCAGGGAAATTCCCGAAGCCATGAAACCACGCAGCATTGCAATCACCCAATCAGGCACGACGTTGGAACACAAGACGGCCAGAAGGCCAGCGGTTGCAAGCAAAGAGGCCGACGAGAGAAACGCCGCCTAGACCACCGGTGACGGCCGCCCAATATGGTGCGGCCGCTCATCAATACCAAGTTTGAACCTCGTTATCTGGTTGATGTGAATTGATTGGAGAGGTTTCTATGAATCTGCAAAAGGTGAACCTCTGCGTAGTTGCAGTATTGGTTTGGTTCTCAACCAGCGCTTACGCCGCATTGCCTAATGTCGATGCCGAGGGTAAACCGTTTCCCTCGTTGGCGCCGATGTTAAAGCAAGTAAATCCAGCAGTGGTGAACATCTCTACCTACTTTAACCAGCAACACAGCTACAACCCGTTGTTAAATGATCCGTTCTTCCGCCGCTTTTTTAGCATACCCGACCAACGACGGTTCCAACAGCCGCAAAAGCGTCAGCAAAGTGCTGGCTCAGGCGTTATTGTTGATGCAAGCGACGGTGTAGTGATAACAAATTTCCACGTTATTAAGGGCGCCAATGAGATTCACGTATCGCTGATTGACGGGCGCAGCTATCAGGCAAAACTCTTAGGTTCTGATTCAGAATTAGATATAGCCATATTGGAAATCGACGCCGATGATTTAGCGGAGATTCCGTTGGCAGATTCAAGCCAGCTAGAGGTGGGTGATTTTGTGGTCGCGGTTGGTAACCCCTTTGGTCTGGGCCAAACGGTGACTACCGGTGTGGTTAGCGCACTGGGACGCAGCGGACTCGGCATCCACGGCTATGAGAATTTCATTCAGACCGATGCGTCAATTAACCCTGGCAACTCAGGTGGCGCGTTAGTTAATTTGAATGGCGAACTGGTGGGGATCAACACCGCAATTATTTCACCGGCCGGTGGCAATGTCGGGATCGGTTTCGCGATTCCTACCAATATGGCGAGCGCCAGTATGGAACAGATTATCCGCCACGGGGAGGTCAGGCGCGGGCAGATCGGAGTAAATATTCAGGATATCACCGCAGATTTACGCCAAGCGTTTGAGCTTGATAACGGCCAGCACGGCGTGCTGGTCACCGATGTGGTCAAGGAAAATCCTGCGGAAAAGGCCGGGCTAAAGTCAGGAGATGTGATTACAGAAGTCAATGGTGATGCCTCAACATCTACTGCTCAACTGCGTAGCCAAATTGGCATGAAAGCCATCGGCGAAAAAATCGAACTGAGCATCTTGAGAAATGGCAAATCGCGTCAGCTCGCCGTTAAGGTGGGTAAACCACAAACATTGGCGGCGACCCAAAGCACCATGCATCCGTTGCTTGAAGGTGCGCAACTTGAGAACAACTCCGACGGGCAAGGTGTGCGCGTAACTGCGTTGGCACCAAATTCAACAGCAGCGCAGAGCGGCATGCGCGCCGGTGACGTGATTGTGTCGGCCAACCGACAGCGCGTGCACGACATTGATTCGTTGCAACGCGCACTAAAACGCAACGCCTCGTCGGTGTTGCTGCATATTAACCGCAAAGGCACATCCCTTTACATTGTGATTCGCTAGCCGCGCAATGGGAGCCTGATTTAAAAGACAGAGGAATCATAGCAATGACAACACAGATTAAAAACCGATGGCTAGGTGTTTTGCTCGGTGTATGCCTTATGGTGATTGCCGCTATGAGCATCTATACCTGGCACCTATCGCGACAGTTACAAGCGGTGTCACCTGCAACTGACAACACCTGGACCGAAAATGCCTGGCCTACATTGGGAAGTTCTTCCAACGCAACACCTTATACAAATCCCAATGATACGTTTTCACAGATGCAACAGCGCATGGATGCCATGATGAATTCGTTCCTCTCTGGAACACATCAACCATTTTCCAGTTCGATTTTTAGTGACCCGGTATTTAGCGCATCTGGATTTGGGGCTTCCGCCTCATCACCACGCATCACAATGGATGAAACAGCAGACCAGTACATCGTGATCGTCACCGTCCCTGAAGGCCAGGAGGTGGAGCTGAATACGACACTGAACGACAACCAACTCACGGTTTCGGGCACGGTTCAGCGACGTATTGAAAACACCACCAACGAACTATTCGGTGGATCACGTCCATACAGCACATTGTCGAGCAGTCAGTTCTCACAAACCATGGCCTTGCCCGCCGATATCGACGAAGCTGGTATGGATGTGAAGCATGAAGACTCGATAATTACCATTGTCATTCCTAAACAGCTGTCATGATTTCCACGTGAGGGATTTTAGTGCTGATGACCAACATTGCTACACTGCCGCAGCCCACGTCACTGACCGGCGGCTTTCAGAGCTATGTCAATTACGTGTATAGCCTGCCGATTTTATCGGAAGAGGAAGAAAGGGCGTTGTTTATACGTTTCCAACAACAGAATGATCTGGAAGCAGCACGGAAACTGATTTTGTCTCACCTTCGCTTTGTCGTCTCAATTGCCAAAAGCTATAAAGGCTATGGTCTGCCGGTCGAGGATTTGGTGCAGGAGGGTACTGTCGGCTTAATGAAATCGGTTAAACGATTCGACCTGTCAAAAGGGGTGCGTCTGGTCAGCTTTGCAGTGCACTGGATCAAAGCAGAAATCCTTGAGTTTGTATTGTGTAACTGGAAATTGGTCAAGGTCGCCACGACCAAAACGCAGCGGAAGCTCTACTTCAACCTGCGCAGCCTAAAAAAGCAGATTGGCTGGATGGGCCAGGACGAAGTGGGCGATATTGCAGAGCAGCTCAATGTCGATACCAAAGACGTCATTGAAATGGAATCACGCTTGTACCATCGCGATTCCTACTTTGATGCTTCTTTTGGTGAAGCACGTTCTGGCGAAGACGACCCTGCATCGGCACATTCAGCGCTATTGGAAGACCATTCGTCAAGGCCAGACAACATTATTGAAGATGATTTGAAGCAACGTTGCTTCGATGAAATTCGCCACCTTATGACACAGTTAGATGAACGCTCGCGTGATATTTTACAACAGCGCTGGCTGGCTGACACGGAGGACAAAACCACTCTTAAAACGTTAGCCAAGAAATATGGCATTTCGATCGAGCGCGTACGACAGATTGAAAGTAAAGCACTGCTGAAGTTGCGTCGCCATTTTACGGCGCGTGGGTTCGAAAACCCTCTCCTCGAGGTTGACTGAGGACGAAGATTCTACAAGGGAGACCGATTTCACTGGGACCTGCCAACGGAGACCTACCGGCAGACGTGCAGTCATACAGCCTTAAGGGGTCTTGTTTAAAGAATTAGCTTTGTGAGGCGCTTTTTTTGGCGGCTCGACCGGCCTTGTTTTTTCTCTCTTTAGCGAGATGAAATTTTTGCCCTCCAGTCACCCAGCTAGACTGTAGGCGAAGACTAATTGCAGGTCGATCTGAGTACACATTTTTTTTTATTGAAATCCCCAATTCGGGCCAAAAAAAGTGTTGTAGTGAATGCATACAACATTCATATATTACTGATATATAAAGAGATTATTTTCCGAACTGGGGATTGAAAATCCCCGTGTCGGCCCCGGGAGGCCGGCCCGTTCATTCTGTCTCTGGGCACCAATAATATTTATTTAAATCAATTGGTTACGCGACATCGATGCTCTAGAAAAGTACACACTTTTGGTTATGCTATCAAAAAATTAACTGATTGATTTTCCTTCCGATTTATTTCTCAATTTTCGAAAAAGTGGATACTAAATCCCCTGCTCGAAATATGAACTGTACCCCTTTGGCTGTTGACGAAAAGCCGAGAACATGGCGTGAGTGCGTAAACCGCTGAAGCCTGCCACCCATTCCATTTGAAGCCTGCCACCCGGACCGGGGCAAAGCTGCCACCCAACGGCGCGTAGCGACGCGGGGTTTGCATTGTTACTCCAAAGGGGTGGTGCTCGTCAACTTTGATTGCCGCTTTCGCATGGATTCTCCTTTCAGATTAATCTTGTAAGCGTTGTGTACCAGCCGATCGAGGATCGCGTCAGCCAGCGTCGCATCACCAATCACACCATGCCACTCCTCAATGGGCAGCTGGCTGGTCGCGATGGTGGCGCGGTTGCCGTGTCGGTCTTCCAGGACCTCCAGCAAATCCCGCCGGTTCTCGGCGTTGAGCTTCAGCAGGCCCCAATCGTCCAGGATCAGCACATCCACTTTGGCCAAGCTGGCCAGTAACTTGGTGTAGCGCCCGTCACCCTTGGCGATCATCAACTCCCGCAGCAGCCGGGTCAGACGGATGTACTGGGCGGTGTAGCCCGCCCGACAGGCCTTGTGCGCCAAGGCACAGGCCAGCCAGGTTTTGCCCACGCCGGTGGGCCCGGTGATCAGTACGTTCAGAGATTCCTTTGCCCACTGGCAGGCTGCCAGGGATTGAATCAGCCCCCTGTCCAGCCCACGGGAGGTGTGGTAATCGAGATCCTCTAAGGCAGCATTGTGCCTCAGTTTGGCACGGCGCAGCCGGTTAGTGAGTCGCCGGTTTTCCCGCTCGGTGATCTCTCTATCCACCAGCAGGCCGAGACGCTCCTCAAAGCCCAACTCGTCTATATCGGGCATGGCCATCTGGTCGGCCAGAGCTGCCGCCATGCCGGTAAACTTGAGGGCCTGGAGTTTATCCAGGGTAGGATGCTTCAACATAATGTTCTCCTTCAGTGGTAGTACGCGGGGCCGCGGATGTTGTCGTGAGTGTCGGGTAGCGCCAGTTCCTGCTGTTCCTCCAGGGGCTGCTCGTCCAGTCGGTGCTTGAGGATGGATTCAATGCTTTTGTAGCGGCAGCTGCCCAGGGTCAGAGCCCGCCGGCAGGCGGCCTCCAAGCGTTCGTCGCCATAGGCCTTGCCCAGGCGCAGGATGCCCAGGCAGGATCGGTACGCCTGCTGCGGGTGCTTGCGTGATCCCAGTACGGTTCGGATCAGCTTCTCTGTGGCCGGGCCAGTCTGCGCTGCCCACCTGGCCAGCCGCTCGGGCGACCATTCCCCGGCCTGGCGGTGCGCTTCCGGCATATGGGCCGGTACTGTGGTGTGGCTGCCCTTGTGGTAAGAACGGCGGTGACTGGCGATCCGGTTGCCCCGGTGGAAACACTCGATGGTATGGCGGGTGATGCGCACATCGACCTGCTTCTTGATCAGGGTGTAGGGTACCGAGTAATAGTGCCCGTCGACGGCCACGTGGTAATCGATGTGGACCCGGGCTTTCTTCCATTCGGCGTAGACGTAGGGTTCGGCGGGCAAGGGTTGTAACGCTGGCTGATCCAGTTGCTCGAAGTGCTCCCGGCGGCAGCCCGGCAGCTTGCGGAAGGGGCGGTCATTGAACTTAACCAGCAGTTCGCTGATGACGGCGTTGAGCTCCACTAAGGAGAAGAACTGGCGGTGACGCAGGGCGGCCAGTATCCAGCGTTCCACAATCAAGACACCGCCCTCCACCTTGGCCTTATCCTTGGGTTTGCGCACCCGCGCTGGCAGTACCGCCACGCCGTAGTGGGAGGCCATATCCTGGTAGGTGGGGTTGGTGTCAGGCTCATAACGGTGCGCCTTGCTCACGCCGGACTTGAGGTTGTCCGGTACCACCAATGCCGGTACGCCGCCCAAGAACCCGAAGGCGCGCACATGCGACCCGATCCAGTCCGGCAGGGCCTGACTCCAGGTCGCTTCGGCGTAGGTGTAGTTGGAAGCCCCCAGTACCGCCACAAAGATCTGGGCCTGGCGGATCTCGCCCGTGTTGCGATCAATGATCGGCACGGTCTGGCCAGCGTAGTCCACAAACAGCTTCTCGCCGGCACGATGATCCTGGCGCATGACCACGTCCAGCTTGCCCTGCCAGGTGCGGTAGTGCTCACAGAACCAGCTGTACTGGTAGCCCTCGGGGTGGTTCTGGCGGTATTCCTGCCAGAGTAGGAACAGGGTGACGTGCTTGTGCCTGAGTTCCTTGTGGATGTGGCTCCAGTCGGGGATGCCGCGGGCCTGGGCCGGTAGATTTGGCGGTGGCGGGAACAGCAGCCGCTCCAGCCTGGCCTCGTCCAGATCGGCAGGCAGGGGCCAACTGAGGCCGGCCTCCTCGGCCCGGCGCAGATACTCGCTGACGGTGGGGCGGCCGATGCCGCAACTGGCGGCAATGCGCCGATTACTCATGCCGTTGCCCCATTTGAGGCGCAGGACTTCTTTGATTTTACGCATGGATAACCTCTTTGCAGGCATCTGACTCCCTCCTTATGGCAGGGGCCAGAATACCGGTTAGTTATCTCGCGTCGGGGTGCTCCGCTGGTGGTTCTCAGGCCAGCTGCCGGGGTGGCAGCTTTGCCGTGGAATCAGTGGCAGCTTTCGCGCGGAATGGGTGGCAGGCTTCGTCTGGAATCAGTGGCAGGCTTGGTCTGGAATACGCAGCGTGAGGGATGTTCCGAGGCTTTAACGCGAAGAAACACTAATGCTTCATGTCAGATCTAGCGTTTCCCGCACTTGAGCAGCGCAAAGATCAAGGCTGTGAAAGCAACTTCCTTCATAAATTTCAAGGTTTTGAGCAGCTCGACAGCGCTTTGGCTTGGCTCAAGAACAGCCAACCCAATATTGCTCAGGTGTAAAACTAAGCAGACAGCCAACAGCACAACAACTTCGTTGTTTTCAAAATCAAAGGTTTTCATTGTATTTTCCTCATTTCGGAGTTGAGATGAGGTTGGGGCACGGGTCACCCAGGCTGAATGGGGGAAGAAATTCGCCATCCAGCCTGGGAGAGGGCACCGGCAGACCTGCTAAAAGTCGAGATATTTCTGGGCGCCGCTCTCGGTTTTAAGGTCGCGGAACCCAATAATGCCTTCGAGCGTGGACGAGGTGGTTAGCACCTTATGGAACTCGATGGGTAAACCGAGCGGAACACCCTGTCCAGGCGGGCCCTCCCACATCACCTCAAGCACGGTGTAGTTCGGCAGAGCCGTGTCCACGAGCGCGATGGGTGAAGGCTCATACTCCTGGATGGGAGCAGGTGTGCTCCAAGCCAGGTCACGGTCGTGGCGATAGGGGCGGGTGTAGCGGTCCGGCCACTTATTCGCCGTAAGCAACAGCCCGAGAACCTTAGTTTGAAGCCCGAAATCCTGCACCGAGATGGCCTCCAACTGTGTTTCAGGCGGCAAATATGCGGGGTTGACGGCAACATGATGCTTGGTCGGCTTACGCGCCCCGCGCTTCCTCACCTCATCCAGTATGGCGCGAAGTTTCATATCAGATGTGTCAGGCCCAATAGGGCATCGAGAGTAGCCATCCTGGCCATGCAGTCGCGGGGCTTCCACATCCCGCATTATGAGAAAAAATTTGCCGATTATGGGATGTTCCGTCAGCATTTCTAGCGGCGGCGTTGAACGGCGTGGTCTCCCGGGTGAGGAGTTCTGTATATAATCGATGATGCGTGCGGTTGCGAGCCGCACGTAGCGAGTAAGGACATGCTCATGGAGCAAGGGGTGAATCAACAATGGTGATTTTTCGATAACCATGGGTTTACCTCCAGTGGTTTGCTGGTGGACCCGTGGGCGTCGGCTACCGCACTAAGAGCAGAGCTATGTTCAAACTATCAACATTCCCTATAGACCGGCCGCCGACGCGACGTGGCCTTTTCTGGTTGAGTTTTTGGGAGCTTCGCTATGCTAGGGCTAGGCTCGCTGGTTAAATATTGACCAGCCCAGGGAAAAATGCAAGCTGCGTCGAAAATATTTTGAAATTTCAAGAATCAATAATGTGAATACTGCGCAAAAGGAGCCGGAGGAGGCAAACAATCTTGTCCCGGTGACTTGAATTAGCCCTAGCATAGGATGTCGAAGTCACCAGAAAAACCGAGGCGTTAGGTAATGAAGCCACCAAAAACCTCAAAACAATAACCGTTTGGCTCTCCTCCAGCAGGTGCGCGAGAGAATATCAAGCGCGAAAAAGGCTAGACGACGAACAGGCCTGAACTGTGAAAGCCTTACCCGCGTCCTATCGTTGAATGCTGTAAAGGGCACCCGAATCTAGGTATAGCCTAAAAGAACCAATAAAGCACGCGACTTGGTTAACAATTTCCAGCGGAATTCATTGAAAAATCAACTACCTGCCTCTCGTTGACACGAAGTTTCTTTAGATAATCGTAGCAAATAGCACCAGTAATATTTTTAGTTAGGACAGACACTTACGACAGGTAGCTTGAAGAGTTATTAGGAATAACAACCCGCTTACTTATCCAGATTTGCTTACACCAGCAGCTTATTAGAACTTTTTATTATAAAAAGCCTGTGTGCTTGCCTAAAAGTTAGCCTGTAGGCACATTGAAGTTATGGGGCGTGAATTCACACTCGAGATAGAACCCGCTGAAATTCTCGGCGAGTTCAATGACGTAGAGCAGAGAAATGCTCCCGACAAGCTGTATCTCCAAGGTGACATGAACTTGTTTCGCTTGGGGCGGAAAGTCTCAGTTGTGGGCTCGCGGGACGTGAGTGTGGAAGGAATAAAGCGAACCCGCGCGCTAGTAAAGAGCCTGGTTGATAACAACGTGACGGTTATCAGTGGTCTTGCAGCTGGCGTTGATACCGTCGCTCACGAAACAGCCCTGGCAGTGGGCGGTTTTACGGCGGCCGTTATTGGCACGCCACTTAGCCATGCCTATCCGAAAAGTAAATGGCTCGAATTTTTACTCGGTACTGCCCAGATCCAGCTTCTGCTGAGGGTCTTCCGGGGGGATCTTTAAATCGTGGATGCCATAGGCTTCCAGCCCTGCTTGTTTTGCAAATTTGTGAAGTTTTGGATCTCCAGAATAGATAGCCTTTTCACCCACAGCCTTTGCGATAGCAACGATTTGCCGGTCCAGTTTTATCTTTTGCCAGGGCGCATCAACCCCTGCCTTCTTGTCCCCGGCGTCAATGGCTTCACGGGTTAAAGCCGCAAGCTCAACCGCTGCCATGGGCCCGAATTCGACCACGCGGAACTTCGCACTTTTCTGAATTTCAGCCAGCCGTTTAACACCCGCCTCGTTGGCACGAACCAGATATTCACTTAGTGATGGTGTGGGTATAACCACTCTGTCGCCTGACTGCTCCAACTCGGTGATGAGAAACTCAATGCGTTCTTGCATCTTCTCAACAGGCTTTCCCGAGGCAGGATCTATCGGGGGATTGGCGTCAGTATCAAACAAATACACCAAGAATGTGGCGTCAAATACGGCCATCTAATGAGGCCTGTCGTCGGACTCGCCTCTTAGCTCATTAAGAGCAGACGTTGGGTCATCCAGTTCAGACCATTCACTTCCTGGAATGGCACGCAATTGATCAAGCACTTCCCGAAGTGGTGAATCGTCGAGAACTTCGAAACTTTCAGCTCGAAATTTGACAAGTTGCCATTCGCCATCTTCATCTCGCTTCCAACGGCCAGAGCCGTGTAAGCGAATAACCTTGCTGTAAAGGCAAGATGCAATTTTCTTGGCGAGCTCTCGCGAGATATCGATCCCTGTATAGGTATGTTCACGATCTTCGAGCGTCACATGAGAAGTTTTGTCTCTGCCCCCAACAACTACAGGGATTCCATCGATAGACCCTTGCTGGCGAACCGTGCCATAGTCCAAGGGCTTAGGCCGAGTACGACCAGGGAAGTTAAGGACAATAGCGCCGCTACTTTGACCTTCATACACAGACAAGTCACCGATTGCGTTATCGGATGCTAAACGCTTATCCAGTTCCTCATATGCTTTTCTAAGGTCTTTGGGAGCTTCGCCTTTTTCAATAGAAGCAATTCGGTCTGAAACTTTTGGAACTGCCACCGGATCGACAACTGCTTCGAGGATTGCACTCCCCTCTTCCAGCTTTGAGAAATGCACATCGTTCCGCTCACCAAGAAGCGCAGCCAGATCTGACATGTATTCGGAGAGCCTGGACATAGGAATATTGTCGGGCGTATAAGGCCCGTCAATTTTCAATTTGTAGATAAGCTTCTTAGGCATCGCAGCGCTCTCCCATCATTTTGAGTATTGCATGCGTCCAAAACAAAGCCAAAGGTAAAAGTACGAACGGACACAAATACTGTTTATTTATACAGTATTCGGAGGAAAATGTGATGTTCTTTAGAAGCCCTGTATGGGGCGCGCCACTAAGCTAAAACGGTATTTGATCACCCACTGGGCCAGCGAGTACACACTTTTTCACGATAATCCCCAAATCGGGCCTAGAAAAGTGTTGTAGTGAGTGGACACAAGCTCTGTAATTTATTGTTTTTATTCAATATTATTTCACGAATAGAGGATTGAAAATCCCCGTGTCGGCAGTTCGATTCTGTCTCTGGGCACCAATAATTATCAATTAAATCAATGTGTTATAAGAATTTCTCGCTTCGAGGCAGTATACACTTCTGATCGCGCACTTAAAAACTCAACTCTCTGATTTTCCTGGCTATTTATTTTTTAGTTTTCTAAAAAGTGAGCACAAAATCCCCTGCTCGAAATCCAAACTGTGCCGCTCTTTAACCCAACATTTAACAGCATTGCCCATATAAAACCATTTCGGAATACTCATCTTCTAGACATCATTTGCTCCCACTGCAGTTGCCAATTCTTGACAGCCCTAGGTTACTGGCTAGTCTTAATCGTAGATCGGTTACGTCGTGTCTCAAACTAAGGACATGCCATCTCGCGTGAGAAGTTTGCTGTTATTCGTCAAAAGGAATTGCTCCATGCCCAATAGAAAGCCGCGAACTTATCTGGGTACGACCTCCAACTTCCTTTCCCGATATTTATTGTTTGCAGCAACTTCATGCTGCTTCGGCTCCCCCGCGCTTGCGCAAGTTTGGGAAGCTGACTTTATGGGCGACAAAACCACCTGGCCCTCAGCAGTCGATGCATGCGAGTTCGGCTTGGCAGCTCGATACGAGCAACTCGAGGAAAGCACCCAAGGCGGAAACTGGCGATACGACCCTGACCCGCCCGGCTGGAACCTTGTCGGCCAAGGAGAAGAAGCCATTTGCAACTTCTGGATGCAGAGGTTCACGTTCTTTTGGGAGCCTCAGTACAACGTGGTCCAGTCGGTATTTCTTATTCCCGACCCAGTTTCTTTTTACGCTACCGGCGACGAAGCCAAGCCCAGTTGTGAAGAAGAGGGCAACCCTTGCGATGTTATCACGGGCCGCAAGACACAGCGAGAGATCGACTACGATGATGGCTGGTTGTCATTCGTTCGATACTACGATTCTGGCGCGGGCGACCCGGGCGTGGAAATCGGCGCTTACTGGCGGCATACTTTTGATACGCGCATGGACAGCCTGCCGCTACTGGATAATGGTGGTAATCCTTCTGTTCCCCAAGTCACTCTGGCAGCGCCAGATTTACGTTCTGGCGACTACGGCTCACGTCAGGATGCTTGCACCAGTGGTTGGAACGACATCAAGGCAGACCATCGTGGCGGATTGGTCTCAGCAGGGACCGCTAGTTTCGTCAACAGTGTCTGCAAAATTTCGTTGATGGGCTCCGTGGTCGATGTCATCACCATCCAAAGCAACCAAGGATATATTGCGAGAGTGGTTGGCCCTGGAGAGTGGGGCCAGCCCGATTCGCCGATTCATACTGTAACGACGGCCGATGGCGGGTACTACACCTTTGAAGAAACGTCTCCTGGAATCTATGAAGAGGCCAGCAAGTTTCCGGTTCGACTGGAATACAGTGCTCCGGACTTTCTGTTTTACCATCGAGACAACACCATAGATCGCTTCAACGATGGAAAGCTAATCTCGCGCACCTTCGTGGACGGTCGAGAATTATCCTTGTCATACCATGCCACCACAGGGCGGCTGGATACGGTCACTGATGATTCCGGCAACACACTGCAGTTTGCTTATGACTCCGATGATCAGATTGCGAGCGTCACGCATCCGGCTGGAACAATCAGCTACGCCTATGATGGAAACGGCAACCTTACGACGGTGACTTATGAGGACACCAAAACCCGACAGTACCATTATGAAGATACAGGCTTCCCCAACCACCTAACCGGGATTACCGACGAGCGCAATATTCGCTTTGCCACTTGGGCCTACGATGCAGATGGCAAAGCCGCGTCCAGTAAAAATGGCGATACGCTCAATGCCAATCTGACAACCTTCACCCACAATGGCACGTCTACTATTGTTAGCGATGCGGCGGGCGGCACTCGTACCTACAATCTCGGCACCGAGGGTGCCTTTAATGTGGTGACCAGCATTTCCGGTGACAAGTGCATTGATTGTGCGCGCAACCGAATGAAAACCCGCACCTACGATGCCAACGGCTATTTGAATGAAGTCACCGATTGGGAGGGCAATATCACCGACTATGACTACGACAGCCAAGGGCTGGAAATTCAGCGCATAGAAGCCAAGGGCACGCCACTTCAGCGCACCATCACTACACAGTGGCATCCCACTCTCCGCCTTCCGACGAAAATTACGGAACCGGACCGTATTATTGATTTCACTTACGATGGAAATGGCCGCTTGCTCACGCGTAAAGTCACACCGCCACCACCCTAGTAAATGACTGCTCGCACGAATGCAAAACAGAAGGATTTGACTATGACGGCACTTCGAATACTTCAGGGCCAATCTAGGTTGTGGTTACCCTTGCTTGTCGCGTCGGGTATTTCGTTACCAGCTCAAGCAGCACCCACAGAACGGACAACCACGTACACATACCATCCCTCAGGCAATGGCGAGGGGCTGATTGCTACCGTGGATGGGCCGCGTACCGGGACTGGCGACACTACCAGCTACACCTACGACAGTGATGACAATCTGAGTGTCATTACGAACGCGGTCAGCCAGACGATACAGCTATCCAACTACAACAACCGCCGCCAACCTCAGAGTATTGTCGATGAGAACGGTGTGGAGACTGTGCTCGGATATCACGCGCGGGGCTGGCTGGAAACGATTACCGTGAAAGATCCAGGCTTGAATCCCGCACTGGATGCGACAACCACCTTAACCTACAACGATGCTGGGCTAATCACTCGAATAACTCAGCCTAATGGTGCTTACTTTGAGTTCGAGTACGATGAAGCGCAACGTGTAGACGCTATCACGAACAATTTAAACGAGCGTATCGAATATACGCTCAATACCGCCGGACATCGTTCGCCGGAAGTCATTAGAAATTCCGTAGGCACCATCGTTAAGACGCAAACCCGGCAATTTAATCAGCTGAATCAGCTCGTAAAGGATATAGGTGCTGTCCTCCAGGAGACCCAATACGGTTATGACTTGAACGGCGACATCTCCAGTGTCACGGATGGGGAGTTGAATGCCACGAGCTTCGACTTTGATGCGCTTAATCGCCTCCAGCTACAAACTGATCCGACAACGGATACGGTGCAGTACACCTATGATGACCAGGGCCGAGTTGAAACGGTCACCGATCAACGCGGACTCGTTACCACTTATGACTACGACGCATTCGGCAACCTGGTCTCCCTGGACAGCCCGGATACAGGGCTTACCACGTATGACTACGACAATGCGGGTAACCGCATCCTACAAACGGATGCACGTGGCATTGTCACCAATTATACCTATGACGATTTGAATCGCCTCACGACGGTGACGTACCCAGCAAGCACAGGTGAGAACGTCACTTTTACGTACGATGATTGGGGGTTTTGCCCGACGACCTGTGACGGGGAGTTAAGCCTCATTAGCGACGAGAGCGGCCAAACCGCCTACATACGTGACGCGCGCCGAAATATTGTCGCGGCTAGCTATAACATCACGGGTAATAACCATTTGGTCTCCTATACCTATGACTTGGCCGATAACGTGACGGGGATGACTTATCCCAGCGGGCGTATTGTCAGCTACACACTTGATGTACTGGGCAGAGTTAGTGCAATTACAACGCAGGAAAATGGCTCAAGCCCGGTAGAAAACGTAGCGACCGGTGTTACTTATTTGCCTTTCGGTCCGGTGGCTGGATTTACCTATGGCAACGGGCTGGTACAAACGATTGACTATGACAACGATTACCACGTTGACAAGATTGAGACCGGCACAGGCGGCACGATTCAAGACGCGGGGTATGGCTATGATTTGGCGAACAATATTACCTCTATCACGGACGCGCTGGATTCCAACAATAACCAGACCTTTGACTACGACAGTCTGAATCGCCTGAGCAGCGCTATCGGTCGGTACGGCACGCTTGGCTACACCTATGACGGCGTGGGCAACCGCCTAACCCACACTATTGATGAGGGAGCGGGGGTTATCACCGAAACGTATGGCCTGGATGCCACCAGCAATCGGCTGCTTACTGTGGCTTCGACAGGCAACCAAACACGGACGTTCACTTACACCGACAACGGCAATGTCGACACAGATGTCACCACAAACGGTTTTACAGCCACGTTCACCTACAACCACGCCAACCGTTTAATGCAGGTCGTGCACCAGGGCGTCACAGCTGACTACACGTACAACGCATTGGGTCAGCGTGTAAAACGCGTGCTGTCCGGCGGTGTAACAGCGACAGAGCAGTACATTTACGATCTGGCTGGCAAACTCATTGCCGTTCTCGACGGAACGGGGGCTGTGGTTCAGGAATACATCTATCTAAACAACACGCCCGTGGTATTGATTGCCGATTCCGCTACTGAACCCGCTGATTCCGACGGTGATGGTATTCCAGATGGCATGGACAACTGCCCCACTAAAGCTAACGCGGGGCAAGAAGATATGGATGGCGACGGTATCGGTGATGTTTGCGATATGCCAGCTGGCTGCTAACTGAGAGGGTGAATCACATGGAACGTATTTGGATTAGTCTCATCATTACGCTCTTGGCCGCACCTGCTCAGGCTGCCCTTGAGATGCATTACATTCATTCTGATCACCTGGGCACGCCGAAGGTCGTCACTAACCAAGCGCAAACTGTGGTTTGGAAAGGACACCTTAAGCCATTTGGCCGTGCTGAGATAGAGATCGAAAATATCACGCAGCATCTGCGTTTCCCTGGACAAAGGTTTGATATCGAAACGAGCCTGCATTACAACTATTTTCGGGACTATGACCCAAGAACTGGGCGCTACATCCAGAGTGATCCAATCGGAATTCTTGCGGGTCCGAATACGTATGCATACGCTATGGCCAATCCGCTGACAGGATTTGACCCAACAGGACTCGACTGTGTTGCGATTGGTGAGTCAGTGAGCTGTTCCGTGCCTGGAACGGGAGGGACAATGATTTCCTTTCCAAGACCAGGAAACTGGCCGGACAAAATTGACGCTACTTCTCCAAATTATCATCAATACGATGTGCCCGTTCCGCTTGATGGTGTTGATCCCGCTTGTGTTCTCAGAGAACTTGCCATGAATCCAACGCCTGGAACCGGCCCAGGCGCTTCCCAAAACGGTTCTTTAAATAACGCGACCCCCCCGTTAATGCAAAGCGGCTTCGATCTGCTAGATCAAATCAGCTCTTTTGGAAACGACCCCGGTGGATACAATAACTCACCAGTTGATTCGTATGTTGTAAATGACGGCACTGCCATTGTTAATGTAACTCGGCCAGGACATCCACTGCATCCCGGTTACGTCTTTCGATCTCCCACTGGACCGAACGTGCAAAATATTGGTGAGGGTGCAGGCTTTCTGCAGGGGCCGTTTAGCCCTTTCGCTGGCCCGATAAACAATGTCTGGGATGGGCAGACGAGAGCGTTGATCGAGAAATGTAGGTGTCAATAAACTCCAATAACTTCAAAGCGAATACGCGCTGGAGATTGGCGTGGGTATTGGCCCCATTGACCCCGGTATTGATCCTAGCCATTCAATTCGTTTTTTTCAGTTCATCAATTCCAACAGATTCGAAATCCACGCTTACCATAATTTTTTTCTCTACGCTAACTAGCTATCTAGGATCCGCTCTAGCAGGGCCCCTACTTATAAAATATCTAACGAATGCAAAAATGCTATGTGCTACCTACCTGGCCCTCGGTGGCGCACTGGCTGGTATAATAGTATTTAGTCTTGCGAATGGGCTACTTTCTGTGATTCTTGGGTCAGAACCCACTTTGACAGTGATTAAGGGATCGGTTTTATGGGGAGCGATCTTTGGTTGTCTGACAGGTCTAGTTTTTTCGCTTATTAGTGGGGTGAAGTTTTTTCCTCATAGTGACGAAAAGAATCTTTGAGCCGAAACGCACGAAACGGAAGAATGTTCACCGACGGAGAAGGCATTAATGTAAGTGCGCTAGGGAATTCAGTTTCCCGTGTCGACCCAACGGGAGAGGCGGTCTTTTGTTTTGTTCCAGGTGTTGGTTGGGCGCTATGTGCCGGTGTAGCTCAGGCTGCCCTGTCAGCTTGTGCAACCGTTGGAACGGCGGTGGTAGGAATTATCGCCGGAGGACTAATAGCGGAGCAAATTTCAGAACAGGATGAAGCGAGATGTAATCAGTTGAACGAAACTGATACCTCTACTTGCAACGGAATTACGAGAATGAGGGGGCCGGAAGCAGGTGCCGCGTGTCATGCCTCGGCTAGCCAAAGGTACGCAGCTTGTCTGAGAGGGCAGTCATTACCGCCCCTAAATACATGGAATAACTAGAGCATTGGAACAAAGTATGCACGACCATTTGATTAAAATTGATGGTGAAAACTTAAAACTAGAAATATACAGAGTCTACAAGGATGGCTATCACGAGCTATTTACGTCAGTTTCCCTGCCTGAAGAGGGTCCGACTAAGGATCAATCTGCATTTAGCAATTTTGCGCGATTACTTGGGGAAAATATTTTAGTAGATTCTCCAATTGCTAGGCGGGCGCTTAAACTGTAGCTAGGCGAACAAATCCGTATGCGAATGCTGCACAGGTGCAGCGGCGGCAGGGGTTGGTGCTAGCGGTCTCGCAACGGACCCGTGTGAATGTGAACCTTGATTTATGAAAGTACATCCTTTAAGTCGAGCGAACGGCCACCTATTTGTTGCGTTTGAGATTGATCGGGCGTACATGGGGTTAAGCAAAGTGGGTGAACTCCTGGAGTCGTTGGAACAAGTAGTGGAGGTTGAGGAATGGGGCCGAAACTCTTCAGATATTAGACTGAAGTTCAAATACTCTGGAGCTGAATTTTGCGTCTGGGAACCTTTTGGCGACAATGGTCGCTACTGGATTGGTCCCATAGATGAAAGCGCCGATTACGACATAGAACCACTCACAGAACTGTTTGAGACGTATCGGCCCGGCCCGATAGCAGCAGCCTTAGGCAATATTTTGACACTGAATTTTCGATCAAACTGAGCTGTCCGAACGACACAGAGTTTGGGGAGATCAGCTCAGCGACATTATTAAGTCTTGTCAATGCCAGAACTAGTTGACGATTCGTATGAGTGGTAGGCCTCTTATTCTGGCGGTGATCGCAGCCTCACTGCCGCCAGCGATTATAGCAGTTTTGGCTACCGATACTTTTGGTTCGTTATCAGTAAGCGTCACGTGAAGCACATCTGATTTTCTCTTCTGATCTCTGCCAAGCTCCAGTTTCGATGTTGACGGAGACTATGCAATGGCACTGACCAAGAAACAGCAATACTGGGCCCATCACTTGCAACAGGCCGATGCCTTTGAGGGCTCCATGGCCGAGTACGCCAAAAGCCAAGGCCTGTCACCCAAAGTCCTCTATCAATGGCGCGGTCTGCTGCGCCAGCGGGGCATATTGCCAGTCCCTACCGCGCCAACCTTCACCGAACTGACGACAACAGAATGCGCCGAGGCTTCTTGTACCTTAACGCTGACTTTGGGTTCAGCACAACTGCAGTTTGCTCGTCTGCCAGAGGAGAAGTGGCTCGCCCATTTGATCAGTAGCTGTGGCTGAGTCACTGCTTAGACCCGCTGTCGCTGCGCCGCGGGTATTTCTGTGTATCGAGCCCGTGGACTTCCGCAAGTCGATTGATGGCCTCTCATTGATCGTAGAGCAGGGCCTGAGCCTGGATCCCTTTGGTTCTGTGCTGTACGTGTTCGTGAACAAACGCCGGGACAAGATCAAGATTCTGCTGTGGGAGAAGAACGGCTTTATCTTGGTGCGACCAGAGGTCGCGCTGTTGAGTGTTAAACATTACAGGGAGGTGATGATTTAACCCTGTGTTCCGCCACAGGTGATCTACCTGCAGGTGCGTTTCAGTAATGAAGGGTGCCAAGCTGCAGGGACAAGGGTACCCCTGGCTAAGCCAACGTTGAATTCGTGAGAAGTCGACGAGGACTGCAAGCCCAATGCGGTAAGGGGGCCGGATCGGACCGGTATGGTGAACGTAAGTGAATGACTGTTAGAGGCTCCGTTAAACCGAGCGAGCCAAATGGGCTGACAGGCTCGGACCAAAATGGTGCAGGGTCAGGTTTCCTCTCCTAGGATTGGAGGAAACGCGGATAACGTACCCTCGGAGTAAAGGTCACACCTAAGTTGGTCGTAAGCAACAGCGGGAAACTGGGCAACCCCAGACTGCGCCACCAGGACGTGGAAACTGAATCGTGAGATTCAGCGGTCGCAGGCTGGGAACAGGATGTTGGAAGAAGCGAATGCCGCGCAGTAATAGCGCGGATAGAGGCTGCGCCCTCGGGCAACATCGCCTCCGGCCCCGAAAGGGTGGCAGACGTCCAACGGGTCTTTGATGGCGTGAACCCCGAAGCGGACTTAATAACCGGTGTCGTGGAATAACTGAGCATTATGATGACAGTACATACACCAACCGACAGCCTGGACTGGAACCAGATCGACTGGGACGAAGTGCAACGTCGGGTGAGGAAACTTCAGCAACGTATCGCCAAGGCAACGCAGCAGCGACGGTGGCGCCTCGCGCGCTCACTTCAACGCTGCTTAACTCGATCCTTCTATGCCAAATTGCTGGCAGTAAGGAAGGTGACGAGTAATCGAGGAAAACGAACGTCGGGTGTCGATCGAGTAATCTGGTCAACACCGACAACCAAACTGTCAGCGGCAAAGTCGCTGCGATCAACACGATATCGGGCAGCGCCTTTGAGACGCGTCTACATTCCTAAAGCAAATGGGAAGAAGCGCCCTCTCAGCATTCCGACGATGTACGATCGGGCCATGCAGGCACTGCACGCTCTCGCACTTCAGCCAGTAGCGGAAGTGCTGGCGGCGAAGCATTCCTACGGGTTCAGACCCGGCAGATCGACCGCTGATGCGATCGGGCAGTGCTTTATTGTACTGGCCCGGCGCAGTTCAGCGTCGTGGGTTCTCGAGGCCGATATTGAAGGCTGTTTCGACAACATCTCGCACGAATGGCTCCTGACGCATGTGCCAATGCAAAGCACGGTTCTGCGACAGTGGCTTAAGAGCGGATTCGTCGATCAACAGCGATTATTCCCGACACGACAAGGCGTTCCCCAGGGCGGGATCATCTCGCCAATCATCTCTAACCTCACCTTGGATGCGCTGGAGGAACGCCTCGAGTTGGCGATCCCAAAGCGCAGCCAACGAGGTCGCCGAGCGAAGGTCAACATTATCCGCTATGCGGATGATTTCATTGTTACCGGAAGCTCACCGGAGGTGTTAACTCAAGATGTCCTGCCTCTCGTTCAAACCTGCTTGGACGACCGGGGACTGAGTCTGTCGCCAACGAAGACGCGGCTATCACACCTAGATGATGGCTTTGACTTCTTGGGACAGAACGTCCGAAAGTATGATGGGAAACTGTTGATCACCCCTTCGCGTGAAAGCCAAAAGGCATTTAAGCGAAAGGTCAAAGCGACACTACACCGGATGAGAGCTGCGTCTCAACGCGATGTTATTGTGGTACTCAACCCGATTATTCGAGGATGGGCGAACTATCATCGTCATGTGGTGAGTTCTAAGGTGTTCTCCAAGCTGGATCATTGGTTGTGGAAGGCGCTATGGCGATGGTCCTTACGACGCCATCCGCACAAGTCACGTTCATGGGTGAAAGAGCGGTACTTCGGTCATTGGAATAACCGGGATTGGGTATTCATTGAACGCAGCAGCTCAGGCGCATTGCCGCTTGTGTTGAGTTATCTCTCCTGGCTCCCAATTCGGCGTCATGTACAAGTTCGGGAGGGCGCTAATCCGTTCGACCCTACTTGGGCGGATTACTGGGCCTCGCGAGCCGAGCAACGCCGCCAACGTCGATATCTCGATCGTTGCCGGATATTTGCCGATAGCGAATATCTTACAAAGGCTTGAGCCGGGTGCGGGGAAACTCGCATGCACGGTTCTTAGAGGGCTGGGGACGGGTAACCGTCCCTGGCTACTCGACTGGTATAAGCGCCTGGAGAAGGAGCGCTTCAAGTGGCCCAAGGGCCATTCGGGTAAAACCTTGTCGTTGAACGGCGAAGAGCTGAACTGGCTGCTCGATGGCTTCGATCTGTGGCGAAATCAACCGCACAAATCCCTGAACTATCGCTCGGTCGGGTAAGGCATCTGCGGTAAGATAGCAGCATGCCTTCGCACACTGCATTGCCTGATGACCCCGCTGAATTAAGAGCGTTGTTGTTATCGGAACGTGCAGCGTTTGAACAAGCGACTGCGAGCTTGGCAAAAGACAACAATGATCTTCAACAAGCCAACGCACAGCTCACCGAATCAAACGCCAACCTCAAGCAACAAGTGCACTCTCTGCTCGAAGCGCTGCGGATAGAGAAGCATCGCACCTTTGGCACCAGCAGCGAAAAAGGGCCAAACCAAACCGAACTGTTTGACGAGGCCGATGCTCCAGCGTTTGCCGGGGATGCCACGCAAAACGACGAAGGCACACCGGTAGCCACGCATACGCGCCGTAAGTCGGCTCGCAAGCCACTGCCTGCTGACTTGCCTCGCGTTGACAAGGTCATTGAACTGCCTGAGTCAGAGCGCCAGTGCCCCTGCGGGTGTGAGCTGACTGAGATCGGTGAGGACACGAGCGAGCAGCTGGATATCATCCCGGCCCAGGTGCAGGTGATTCGCACGATTCGCAAGAAGTACGCCTGTAAAGGCTGCGAAGACACGATCAAGACGGCAGCGAGGCCCAAGGTGCTGCTGCCCAAATCCATCGCATCGGCCAATACCATGGCCTATGTCATCACCAGCAAGTACGCTGATGGCATCCCGCTGTACCGCTTAAGCGGCATCCTTGAGCGCTATCATATTGATTTATCGAGACAAACGCTGTGTGAGTCGGTCTTGAGGGTGGCCCAGCAGATCGTGCCACTCATCGAGCACCTGAATCAACACGTGCGAGGGTATCCATTGCTGCACATGGATGAAACCCGGGTGCAGGTGCTGAAGGAGCCGAGCAAATCGGCGCAAAGCCAATCGTATATGTGGGTGCAGCGGGGTGGGCCGCCGGATAAACCCACGGTTCTGTTTAACTACGAGCCAAGTCGTTCCACAGAAACGGCCAGTGATTTGTTAGAAGGCTTCCAGGGCACGCTGATGACGGACGGCTATCGTTCGTATCGAATAGTGGCCCAGGCAAAGCAACTCACGCATCTGTGCTGCTGGGCGCATGCCAGGCGCAAGTTCAAAGAGGCGAAGAAGGCGCAGCCCAAGGGTAAAACCGGCAAGGCCGATATGGCGATTAACTATATTGCCAAGCTGTATGCGGTGGAAAAACAAGCGAAGGACAGCGATGCCGCTTCGCGGCATCGTATCAGACAGGAAAGGAGCACGGCAATCCTGGAGCAGTTCCGTACCTGGCTTGAAAAAGCGCAACAGCAAGTGCCGCCGAAAACGGCATTGGGTAAGGCCATCAACTACACATTAGAATACTGGCAAGAGCTCAACCGATACACGCAGAGCGGCGACTGGCCGATAGACAACAATGTGGCTGAAAACGCGATCAGGCCCTTTGTGATTGGCAGAAAAAACTGGCTCTTTAGCAACAGCCAGCGCGGCGCTACCGGAAGTGCAAACTTATACAGCCTGATTGAAACGGCCAAGGCCAATGGCAGAGAGCCCTATCGTTATCTGAGTTGGCTATTTGAAAAACTGCCGAACACCAGCACATACGACATCGAATCGCTCATGCCATGGAATGCACCGGTATAGCAACCGGGTGGTTTAGCGGACGCTTACTGAAAAACTGCCGAACACTGGCGCAGACGATATCGAATCGCTCATGCCATGGAATGCACCGGTATAGCAACCGGGTGGTTTAGCGGACGCTTACCGTTATCAATATCAACATTCTTCGGTTTGGCCCCAATTTACTATGCCTATTCCCTGTTCGCGTGCCTTATATTCGGATTACCTCTATTCTTGCTTGCAGATCGATACGCATTTGTAAGCTGGTGGCTTGGTGTGCTGGGCGGTGTAATCATTGGAACCGTAGTATGTCTGGTCATTGCCTGGCCTAACATTGCCCCATATCGAGCATTTTTGTTGTATGGCTTTGCAGGAGCTTTGTCGGGCTTAACATTTTGGTATGTACACGGCAGAGTGATTCGAGCTTGATCTTGCCCAGGAGTTCTTGGAGAGATTCAGACGAACATTGCCCAAGAGTTGCTGCAGGCACTGATGCGGCGGCGGGAAATGGTTCCAGCAATTTTTCAGCGGGTCTCTGAATAGCAGCTCTGTCAGGCTGTGGACGATATTCAGAATCTATAAAGTACACACTTTCGGCCCAATTTCCGCCGATCGGGCCTAAAAAAGTGTTGTAGCAAGTGAATACGGAACTTGTAAGATATTGATATATAAAGATATTATTTTCCGCCTAGGGGATTGAAAATCCCCGTGTCGGCAGTTCGATTCTGTCTCTGGGCACCAATAATTATTTTATAAATCAATAAGTTACGGGCATTCTGTGCTTTAAAGAAGTATACACTTTTGATCGTGCGTTCAAAAACTTAACTGTTTGATTTTCCTTCCGATTTATTTCTCAATGTTCGAAAAAGTGGGTACTAAATCCCCTGCTCGAAGCTGTTTTTGTACCCCTACTAATCCTAATTCAAACCTCCAATGACACCTGAGCGAGCGGAACTTCTCCGTCCTGGATCAACGTATAGCCCATAGCCTCATACCCCTTGCAGCGCCTCTGAAACATTCTCTCTAACATTGGCATATTTTCATCAACATAATCGTAAACCGTCACGCGGCTTTTGCCCTCGGCGGTTCTGTGAATTCGGCCCACATACTGAGCAAGTGTCCCCTTCCACGATATCGGCAGCGCCAAGAACAAAGTATCTAATCTTGGCATGTCAAATCCTTCGCCTATGTACTTCCCCGTCGCAATAAGAATCTGGGCCGATTTAGCGCGGTCTTTGGCATTCTCCAGTTCTCGCGCACGCATCGCTCCCCGCAAAACAACTGCTTCATAACCAGCATCAGTAAATTCCTGACAAAGCAACTGCGCATGCTCCCTTCGCTCTGTGAGCACCAGTGGATTTGCTCCTTCCTTCAACTGATCCGCTACATCGGCCACTATCATGGAGTTTCTGGTTTCGGAGTGCATTAACCACCGATATACATCGGCAATATGTGGTTTCGATTCTACCCCCCGGGTAATTTCAGGGGGCTCTTCCCATATTTTCCTTACGTGGACCCGCTGCTCAAACTGGGCGAGATTTTCATTCTTTACCCGATGGCGAACAGCTCCCACGTGCATAAAAACGATGGGTTGGTGACCATCCTGCCTTTCGGTTGTTGCAGTGAGACCTAGCACATATTTAGCGCGAACCTCCGACAATAAACGATCATAATTAGGCGCGGAAACGTGATGACACTCGTCAATAATCACCTGACCGTAATCCAGAACCAGCGGATCAACGGTATTTTCCTTGCGCTTCATCAAGCTCTGGTAGGTTGCTACATCAATACTTCCTGTAGGCTTTCTCTTGCCTCCACCCACGGAGCCAATATCCACACCCTCCAGAAACACCAAAAGACGCTCTTTCCATTGATCCACTAACTGTCGCGTGTGCGTCAGGATCAGAGTATTTACTCGCCGCTTTGATATAAGTCCGATCGCTGTGACCGTCTTCCCAAATGCAGTGGGCGCATGAAGAACGCCCGTGTCATACCTTGCGAGTTCCTTAACCGCATGCCTTTGGTCATCTCTTAACTTGCCCAGGAACCGAATGGTGTCTAGCTTCTCACCGGGTTGGCGTTTGTCATCAAATTCGATTGATATGCCTTGAGTCCCGAGCATCTCAGTTATTTCCTCACGGCATCCACGCGGAACCGCCAAATAATCCTGCTCTATTGATGCTAGACAGATATATCGGGGAATACCATGCGTACTAAATCGCATTGCCTGTGTCTTGAAAAAGACTGGATTTGCAAAGCTCGCAATGCGCTTAAGACGAGCCAGCAGAGTTGAGGGCAGAGTCGTGGAAGGAATGTATACTCGATTTGCCAGTACAATCTTAAGTTTTCTTGGACAGCCCTCTATTTTTGAATGTTCGACTGGAAGACCCTGTTCCCAGGGTTTGATTTGCTGCTCCGACAAGTTGGAACCACAGTCCTTCAGAAGGTCGGTCAGCTCACTTCGCGAAACTCTCCTGATAGAGCTAAGAAACCGCCACTGATCAGAATACGCAGCCCAATCTCCATCAACAAATACTGAATTACCGTGCTGTCGGGGATGGTACTGCAAGGGCAATGCGATGAGGTTTCCAAAGCCACCGCTGGGCATAGCATCTTGGTTTGGGAATAGTCTGTCGTACGACTCAAACGACAAACCAGGATACTTGTCCATTGCGCGATCAAGCAGCAGAAAGCCAAGCCTTCTCGCTTCTGCTGCAGGCACCTTCTCATGGAAAAAGACCCAAATATGAGCCCCGCGACCAGAACGAGATCGCTCAACAGCGTGCGATAAACCCAAATCATCACAGACACTGGAATATGCCTGCGCTGCCTGCCGCCAATCTGATTTATCGAAATCGACAGCTAATAAGTTGCACGTATCATCGAGACCGAGAGGATACAAGCCTATTATTTTCGTTCCGCTGAGATGCTGATAAATCGCACTTGCATCTGGCGGAGTGTAGGCTTTGTTAGGGCACTCGCCGCATTTGATTTTGGGTTTATTGCAAACTCCGGGCTGCCACTCATTGTCGCACGCTAGCGCGTATCCGCTTTTTCCTGATGTATTCTCCCAACGGTATGCATGGATGTCCTCCCGGCCTACAAACAGGCTACTGAACAGCGCAACTTTTTCATCGGCAGACATACTTTCCATGCCATCTGCAGAACTCCTAAATAGATCAAGCTCAGATTTGCGGTCTAGAAGCTTGGCTCTTTCCTCCTCAATCTCCTGAAGTCGTTGGGCTATGGCTTCAAGTTCTTCTTCTTTTTCGTTAGCGCTCTTGGAGTTCATGATTTTGTGGCCATTCAAACTTTCGCAAACTGACAGAACGACTGTTTTCAGCCGGAAAGAACATAGATTGCTTTTTCCGCTGATCGAACCTGTTCCTTCATTTGCGCCGGAGCATCGGCATCACTATTGGTCCGCTCGCAGCAATTTCAACTGGGTATTTCGGCCTATAGGGGTCGTTAGTGATTTCTACTGATTCAATTTTTCCAAGAGAATAGGCTTTCGCGTGGCCAGCTTCTTGCTCAAACCCATAAAAGAGCTTGTTCCCGTTCATGGCTATACGAAATGAAATGGGCTCCACTTTCCTCACTCTCGAATGATAGCCTAACTGTACACACACCCGGTTGGCTGCAGCGAACTGAATTTTTCGCACATTCGGCTCAATATCGTATGCACTTGCGACTCGACCCAATCTAAAGACCGATTCGCCTTCCTTTAGAGGCAGTGGATCCAATTTTTCTGTGGGCGCGTATCCAGCTAACCAATCAAAAAAGGCGGGCAACTCTTCCCAAAACGATGCAACTGGTGGCAGTGATGTTAGCTGGTGGGACAACATATTTACCCACGAAGACTCTAGTTCATCAATCTTTTCATGTCCCTCTATACTCTGGAAAGTCGGCATAGCTATATGTTTGTAGTTACACTTTTGTTCCAGCACTGAGTTAACTAGCTCGGGATTGTCTATCATCTCCCTATTTCGATAGAAATGAATGACATCATAAAGGTCTCTTGGACTAACCCGCTGTGCCAGCGCTCGGACTTTTTCAGCAACTACTTCTTCAAACGCATAGCATGTGGCCTGTATGCCGTCAGGGGGCTTATCGGAATAGGGATGGTCAACTGGTAACCTTTGCGGACTTAACACCAGGATTTCATCGGTTGTGAGATCCAGTTTTATCGAAGCTACGCCCTGCTTCCTTCTTAGCGGACCGTTGTAGTGGATTTTTCCCTGCGCTGAATAGTGCCCGCCGCCTTTATCATGGACCTTAAAACGAAATCTGTCCGGAAAAAATTCGATGCCAACTTCAGAGGCCAATAGCTCAGATATTTCCAGAAAAGTCTTCTGAAGAAACTCCGAATTCAGTTGCGCAGGATCGTTAAGAGTGAAATCCAAATCCTCTGAGAATCGAAACGTTTCAAAATGGCATTTCTTTAAGCTTGTTCCTCCTTTGAAAGCCCAACTGGATGTAGTGGAATGGCTACTGATACCCCACAAAACCCAGCTGAGCACATAATCCTTTTCTACCGTGTCAGGTCGAAGGCTTAAGCCCTCGGCAATCTTCAGAATTTCATTTTTTTCGATCAAACGCAGCTTTCCATGATTCCGAGGTCTTCAATCGCCATTCAGGCACACTAGCAAGCCCTGGGACACCTGGGTCGAAGCTGGAATAACCCTTCGACATTTCCTTTCGGAGCACGTCCAAGTCGGTTTTCCCGACTGGAAAATGGATTTCCAACAACAACCCCAATCGCTTAAATACGGTTTTATTGCCGTTTCGGCGGGCATAGTCCACCAACAACTGAAAGCTATAGTGCTCCGATTCAAAGTACTCTGAAAATATATCCTGAAACATCGTCATTCCACCCACGAGTTTCGGGTCATCAAGAATGTCGACCATTGTCTTGGTAGGGTCGCTGACGAGTATTTTGCGGGACCCTATCCAAATGGGCTTTAACGCAAAGAACCTTTTCTCGGTAACAGTTTTAAGCCGTAGTCGAACACCTGCGTGCGTGGGATTACGGTCTTTCACCACCTTTCGAGTGAAGTACGTTGTCGTTTCGGTGATCTGGTCCGAAAAATCCCAATGCTTAACGGCGCTGAAACCACCCACATACCCGGGAGCGTACAGAGAGTCAGCTATAAGGAACGGCTCTTCAATTATTGGCTTTGTGCTAGTCGAGGATAGCGACGCAGGCACGTACACCCCGCGTTTTACACGGTGCACCCACCCGTTATCATTCCATCTGGATAACAGGCGACCAGCTTCTTGGGCGGATACTTCGAGTGTTTGAGCGACAACGCTAGGCGTAAGAAGATTTGGGTGTTGCTCCAGCACACGGCTTAGCTTTGCTCTGTACGCTTTCCCAATTCCAGACAATTCTCTCATAACTAAAAATATGCCATTTTTGCCCTATCTTGGCAATTATGGCATATTTTTAATTTTAATCATTTAAGAGCAATAGCCACACCAGAACGGCTCACACGAGTACACACTTTTTCGCCTTCGATCCCCAAATCGGGCCCAAAAAAGTGTTGTAGTAAGTGGGCACAACATTTGTAATTCATTGTTTTTATTAATTATTTATTTCCGAACAGGGGATTGAAAATCCCCGTGTCGGCAGTTCGATTCTGTCTCTGGGCACCATCTTTATTTCTGAATATCAACTAGTTAAGATCCAGTCGTACTTCTAAACGTGTGTTCACTTCTATGCCCCTAGTCGAAAGATACATCTTCGGCGCGGCCTCACCGAATCTCTGAATTCATTCGCTTATCTACACATACAGAAATAGAATGGACTATTAAATCCGAGTCTGTGCAGATGTACTCCTAGAAAGTATGAAGAGCGTGCGTAAACCGCTGAAGCCTGCCACCCATTCCATTTGAAGCCTGCCACCCGGACCGGGGCAAAGCTGCCACCCAACGGCGCGTAGCGACGCGGGGTTTGCATTGTTACTCCAAAGGGGTGGTGCTCGTCAACTTTGATTGCCGCTTTCGCATGGATTCTCCTTTCAGATTAATCTTGTAAGCGTTGTGTACCAGCCGATCGAGGATCGCGTCAGCCAGCGTCGCATCACCAATCACACCATGCCACTCCTCAATGGGCAGCTGGCTGGTCGCGATGGTGGCGCGGTTGCCGTGTCGGTCTTCCAGGACCTCCAGCAAATCCCGCCGGTTCTCGGCGTTGAGCTTCAGCAGGCCCCAATCGTCCAGGATCAGCACATCCACTTTGGCCAAGCTGGCCAGTAACTTGGTGTAGCGCCCGTCACCCTTGGCGATCATCAACTCCCGCAGCAGCCGGGTCAGACGGATGTACTGGGCGGTGTAGCCCGCCCGACAGGCCTTGTGCGCCAAGGCACAGGCCAGCCAGGTTTTGCCCACGCCGGTGGGCCCGGTGATCAGTACGTTCAGAGATTCCTTTGCCCACTGGCAGGCTGCCAGGGATTGAATCAGCCCCCTGTCCAGCCCACGGGAGGTGTGGTAATCGAGATCCTCTAAGGCAGCATTGTGCCTCAGTTTGGCACGGCGCAGCCGGTTAGTGAGTCGCCGGTTTTCCCGCTCGGTGATCTCTCTATCCACCAGCAGGCCGAGACGCTCCTCAAAGCCCAACTCGTCTATATCGGGCATGGCCATCTGGTCGGCCAGAGCTGCCGCCATGCCGGTAAACTTGAGGGCCTGGAGTTTATCCAGGGTAGGATGCTTCAACATAATGTTCTCCTTCAGTGGTAGTACGCGGGGCCGCGGATGTTGTCGTGAGTGTCGGGTAGCGCCAGTTCCTGCTGTTCCTCCAGGGGCTGCTCGTCCAGTCGGTGCTTGAGGATGGATTCAATGCTTTTGTAGCGGCAGCTGCCCAGGGTCAGAGCCCGCCGGCAGGCGGCCTCCAAGCGTTCGTCGCCATAGGCCTTGCCCAGGCGCAGGATGCCCAGGCAGGATCGGTACGCCTGCTGCGGGTGCTTGCGTGATCCCAGTACGGTTCGGATCAGCTTCTCTGTGGCCGGGCCAGTCTGCGCTGCCCACCTGGCCAGCCGCTCGGGCGACCATTCCCCGGCCTGGCGGTGCGCTTCCGGCATATGGGCCGGTACTGTAGTGTGGCTGCCCTTGTGGTAAGAACGGCGGTGACTGGCGATCCGGTTGCCCCGGTGGAAACACTCGATGGTATGGCGGGTGATGCGCACATCGACCTGCTTCTTGATCAGGGTGTAGGGTACCGAGTAATAGTGCCCGTCGACGGCCACGTGGTAATCGATGTGGACCCGGGCTTTCTTCCATTCGGCGTAGACGTAGGGTTCGGCGGGCAAGGGTTGTAACGCTGGCTGATCCAGTTGCTCGAAGTGCTCCCGGCGGCAGCCCGGCAGCTTGCGGAAGGGGCGGTCATTGAACTTAACCAGCAGTTCGCTGATGACGGCGTTGAGCTCCACTAAGGAGAAGAACTGGCGGTGACGCAGGGCGGCCAGTATCCAGCGTTCCACAATCAAGACACCGCCCTCCACCTTGGCCTTATCCTTGGGTTTGCGCACCCGCGCTGGCAGTACCGCCACGCCGTAGTGGGAGGCCATATCCTGGTAGGTGGGGTTGGTGTCAGGCTCATAACGGTGCGCCTTGCTCACGCCGGACTTGAGGTTGTCCGGTACCACCAATGCCGGTACGCCGCCCAAGAACCCGAAGGCGCGCACATGCGACCCGATCCAGTCCGGCAGGGCCTGACTCCAGGTCGCTTCGGCGTAGGTGTAGTTGGAAGCCCCCAGTACCGCCACAAAGATCTGGGCCTGGCGGATCTCGCCCGTGTTGCGATCAATGATCGGCACGGTCTGGCCAGCGTAGTCCACAAACAGCTTCTCGCCGGCACGATGATCCTGGCGCATGACCACGTCCAGCTTGCCCTGCCAGGTGCGGTAGTGCTCACAGAACCAGCTGTACTGGTAGCCCTCGGGGTGGTTCTGGCGGTATTCCTGCCAGAGTAGGAACAGGGTGACGTGCTTGTGCCTGAGTTCCTTGTGGATGTGGCTCCAGTCGGGGATGCCGCGGGCCTGGGCCGGTAGATTTGGCGGTGGCGGGAACAGCAGCCGCTCCAGCCTGGCCTCGTCCAGATCGGCAGGCAGGGGCCAACTGAGGCCGGCCTCCTCGGCCCGGCGCAGATACTCGCTGACGGTGGGGCGGCCGATGCCGCAACTGGCGGCAATGCGCCGATTACTCATGCCGTTGCCCCATTTGAGGCGCAGGACTTCTTTGATTTTACGCATGGATAACCTCTTTGCAGGCATCTGACTCCCTCCTTATGGCAGGGGCCAGAATACCGGTTAGTTATCTCGCGTCGGGGTGCTCCGCTGGTGGTTCTCAGGCCAGCTGCCGGGGTGGCAGCTTTGCCGTGGAATCAGTGGCAGCTTTCGCGCGGAATGGGTGGCAGGCTTCGTCTGGAATCAGTGGCAGGCTTGGTCTGGAATACGCAGAGCGCTGAATCCCTGCTAGATGTAATCTTTGCTAACGAAGAGAATCTGTTAGACCAAGTGCAAGCACTTATAGCAGCCGGAGCAAATCCAAACGAACGAACAAGGTATTTTGAGACTCCACTACGAGTTTCTTCCAGGAATGGACGCTTCGATGTTGTTAAGTGCCTGTATGAAGCGGGCGCTGATCCCACACATTTAAACTGGACACCACTATTTCACGCCATTGCTTATGGCAGCTTGTCAGAGGTTAAAGATCGTCTTGCTCTAGGTGGCAATCTTCACTCACGCGACACCTGGGAGCGCACACCTATACTCGTAGCAGTATTAACCGGTGACGTCCAAAAGGTCAGTCTTTTGCTTGAGTTCGGGGCTGATCTAACCGACTTGGGACGCGGTAACACATCAGCTTTAGAGTACGCGATCCAAATGGACGATGCCCGGATGCTAACGTTTTTAATCGGCCAAGGGTTCGACTTTGAGACGTATAACGATTTCGGCTACACGGCTTTAATGCAGGCGGCTGAAGATGGTGCAGTTAACTGCGTTTGTTGCCTGTTGGAGCATGGCGCTGACATACACAAGAAGGATCGATCTCAATTTTCTCAGAAACCCGCTATTGCTCATGCTTCAACACTAGAGACCGCGGAAGCCCTTGCGAAAGCTGGGTCTGATCTCAACCAGATGGAGGGTGACGTAAGAGCAAACCTACTCGGATTAGGGGAACAAGAGAACCTAACAACCAACAGGCAGGATTATCTCGCACAAAAACATCGTGTATATGGAACATCAAATCCTCAAAGATGTAATGTTCCTTTTTGGTACGACATGGTGCGTACCAACGGTAGCGCATGGATGGCACGAAGCCAATTTGATGATACGGATGCTTGTAGTGATCAAGCTGTCTGGTGCTACGAACGATATGGAAAATCCATTACTGCTCTCGGCAATGGTGAATTTGTCGAGATAGCAGGTGAGCATGAAGACTCGTACGACCCTGATTTCTGTATCTACAACGAAGTATTTCATCACAAGGGCGGCGGCGACTTCGTGATATATCAATATCCAAAGGAAGTTTTCCCCCCTACAGATTTCCATTCCGCGACATTGGTCGATCAATATATTTATGTCATTGGAAATCTTGGGTATTCAGAGGAACGACAGCATGGAACAACGCCCGTTTATCGACTGGACACCAAGAGCTTTAGAATAGAGCGGCTCGAAACAACGGGAGAGTGTCCTGGCTGGATTTACAAGCACTCAGCTGATCTTAAGAATCAATCGCTTATCCGCATTCAAGGTGGAGAGATTCTTGCGGAGGTCGATGGCAAAGAAGATCACTATTTTAATTCATTTGACTTCGAGCTGAACGTAGACACTTTGCAATGGACAAAACGAAAGCATATTCCGAAGTCGGGCAAAAATACTTTTTTTGCGGAAGAGTACAAACGGTTTAGCAATGCCGACGGGGCGCTTCTTGCTACTAAAGCAAACGATAAATGGCGGCTTCTAAAGGTAATATCAGTGCATCGTCTCGATTTCGCCGAAGGCCAGCAGATTCAGTTTGCGGACGAAGTTGTCACTGTGCTCTTCGATGATTTTATTTTCGTCGTGGCTTATTCAACCAGCGAACCATTTGATAGCTTTGAACTACTAGAAAAAGCTGCCGCCGATAATAGCTGGAGTTTAGAGATTCCATGCACAGTGTGTAGAACGATCAATTTTCCTGAGACTGGGCGCTTTTTTGAGTTTGCGGACATAGTCGAGGAAGAGCGTCAATCTTTTGAAGCATGGAAAGAGTTACTTGAGATAGGCCAGGCCAAAATATTGTAGTTGCAATACGGCCTAGTTGACCGAATCCCCGTAATTCGAGCCATATGGGAGGTGGGGTTTCCACCTGCGTTGATAGCAAGTCCCGCGCAAAGTTCGCGGATGTGCTCTGTGGGCTAACGGCGTAAAAAAAGCGAAATTGCTATATTTGGGCTTGTTCTAGCGCGGAAAAGTGAACACCAAAGTGAACACAGCTCCCGTAACTATCTGTTACTAATACAATTTATTCTCCGCCTGGAGAATTGAAAATCCCCGTGTCGGCAGTTCGATTCTGTCTCTGGGCACCAATAATTGCCAATTAAAACAAACATGATATGGAAGGACAGGCACCGTTCGCGGAAGCATGATATGGAAGGACAGGCACCGTTCGCGCTTCGTAACCGTCAGCTAAACTACCCCGTTGCTAAACTGGCGCATTCCATGGCATAAGCGATTCGATATCATCATCGCTTGATTCGGGCAGTTTGTTAAAGAGCCAACTCAAGTACCGGTAAGGCTCCCTGCCGTTGGCCTTGGCTGTTTCTATCAAACTGTATAAATTCGCACTCCCGGTAGCACCGCGCTGGCTGTTAGAGAACAGCCAAGCCTTCCTGCCAATGACAAAGTGACAAAGGGCCTGATGGCATTCTCCGCGGTGTTATAGATGCGGCGGTAGATTCGCACTTTTTGCATGGGTGACAAGTTCTTGCGCCCGAGTTTCATGCCGGGGAAGCACTCGCCTGCAATGAACTGCAGGTCCTCCCGCACATCGCTGTAGCGGATGTTCAGGACAACGGGCTTGACCTTGAAGTAGCCCAGCAACAGGACAAAGTAGACCCTGTTGTAGCGGTCACGGGTTGAGCGGAGGGCATCGAGTTCGGGATCATTCAGGGAGAAATAGTATCGCTTTTGTTCGAAGGCGAGCTTCGGTGCGCCGTATAGATCTTGAATCTCAGAATCCAGGAGGACGGCGCGGCGCTTGCTTTTCGGGCTCATTCGGGAATCCAAATCGCCCGATCTTAGCCTAATCGGCTGAAAACCAACCAATTCAGGGAAAAGTCAGAAAGTAAGGCACTCCTGAAAGCCTTGCCAGGCCTGGGTTTCAGGGCAAAGTGTTATTTGCGGCGGGGATGTCTCTAGTACCCCCCTGAGAGCCAATACTTGTGCTATCTTATTAGTGGTTGAAATGTGGTCGTGACATGGTTGTGAGGAGGTAGCCGCAGTGTATAATGGCTCTCCTTTTGCCCCAACATCGAGACAGCGTATGCGCGGCCTTTACGATACCGTCAGCAAATCCGATCCCCTGGAATTCTGGGCCAACCATGGTCTGGAGTACGGGCGTGTCAGTAACTTCCTCGAGTTGAATAAAAAGGACCTGTCCAAGGTCGCCGGTATCAGTGCCCAGTCCGTGCGATTTGATCACAAGATCCCTAATGACCTTAAGGAACGACTCGAACAGATCGCCAATGTCTGTAATCTGGTCGCCGAGTTCTTTGACGGCGATGCCGAAAAGACGGCGTTGTGGTTTAGAACGCCCAATCCCATGTTGGGGGATTTATCCCCGCGCGACATGATCCGCTACGGACGCTTTAAACGTCTCCAGAAATTCATCCTCGACGCCCGCGAAGAATCCGCCGTCAGTGCCGCGTAAGAAGCGGGCTAAGCCTCGGCCTTCAAAACGGACCCGTACTGCGGGGGTCAGGGATGACCGCTATCTCCTGGACGAATTCACGACCCAGGATCTCCGGCGCTGGAAGCGCAATTCCAGCCTACTGAACGAATACCGCATCCGGCAATTCTATGAACTGGAAAGCCTACGTGAACTCGGTCGGGAAGCGCTGGTCGATGCGCTCAAGCATGCCCCCTACGAACACCTCTCAGTCGATGGCTGGGTCCGGATCGTCAGCTTCCGGTACTCAGAGCAACCACTCTCAGCTCAAGGCAGCCTGCTTGGGGGAGGGCGTTTTAATGTTGGCAGCAACCTGGATCACAGTCGATTCTCTCCGTTCCCAGCGCTGTATATCGCCACGGATTACAACACCGCCTATGCCGAGCGCTTTGGTGCACCACCGACCAGTGGAGCAGGGCTCTAACCCCATGAACTCGCACTGGTCCGAAGCTTCAGCAGCGTGAGTTTAAACGGTGAGCTGAACGGCTTGTTTGACCTGCGCAACTCGCGGCACCTCAATCGCTTTACCCGGATCATCAGCGATTTTGGGATGTCGAGCGACTTACTGCGTCTGGCAACTGACCTTGGCTTGCCGGGTCCACTGTTGCTGACGAAACCCAAGCAACTGTTCGACAGCTTGATGGGCAACTGGACCGACATGCCCTCACAGTACGGCCTGCCCGCCAACAGCCAGATATTTGCCCGGTTTGTCCGTGAAGTCGGATTTGAGGGCATCGTCAATAAGTCGACGCGGGGGCCGGGCGTCTGTGTAGCCCTGTTCCCGGATTGCCTGGCGGGGAGTGACTCCTATCTGGCACTGGATGACGCTGCTCCCGATGCGACGATTACCCAGCTGGATCAATCCACGGCGCAAGTGCTCTACTGATCCACCCATCACAGCCGCACCTAACCCGCTCGCACGATGAGATCGCTGATACGGCTTTCTGCTATTACGCCATTTCTGGCGTATTATGTGTCTTCGTACTCCGCAATGGGCATCTTGGTATGACCCTTCCTCTTTTGAAGATTCTCGGTCAGCGAATAGCGCGCCGTCGTTACCAGCTGCAGCTCAGGCAAGTGGATATTGCGAGAGAAACAGGCATCTCTCTGCGAACTGGGCACAAACGGGGGACAGGCATTCATACGTACAAGCTTACTCGTTTTGTTGCCTGCCGATCGTGTACAAGTATTCTTGAAACCAGAAAATTCGGTTTCGTCGCCGACCCGCCAAACTTTTAAGCACCTCGTGCTTGACCAAATCATTTACCAATGCCGCAGCTGTATTTGTAGACACGCCCAGCAAAAGTTCTACGTCTTTAATGTTAACCAAAGGGTTTTGGTATAAGTGCAGCATGAGCGCTTGAACATTTTCCTGCCTACGCGAGCTGAAACGAGGCAGTACTTCACGCTCTACTTTCTCTTTCAGTACGAGAATGTCTCGAAAAACCTGGATCGAGTTATTTGCAGTTTCCACAACGCCGTGCAGAAAAAAAATTAGCCACTGTTTGATATTGTTTGATTCTCGCACGGCCATTAATCGATCTACATACTCCGTCTTATTTCTCTCAAAGTAATCAGATAAGTATAGGGCTGGCTTATGCAACAAATCGAAACTAGCCAAATATAGGGCAATCATTAATCGTCCGAGCCGGCCATTGCCATCTAGAAACGGGTGAATAGTCTCGAACTGATAGTGGGCAATAGCAATCTTAATTAAGTGGGGTGCTTGCAGTGCATCGTTGTGCAAAAACTTTTCTAAGTCACCCATAAGTCTCACGACCTCCTCCTGATGAGGGGGGACAAAAACTGCGTTCTTTAAGCTTACGCCGATCCAGTTTTGGCTTGTTCGGAACTCACCCGGCCTCTTGCCTTCTCCTCTCGCTCCCTGCAGTAGTGTCTTATGAGTCTGCTTTAACAAGCGGTTCGATAGCGGCAGGCTTTCCAGCGCACTGATAGCCTGATTGATCGCTTCGATGTAGTTTTGTACCTCTACCCAATCGTCACGCTTCTCTGGGTCAACATCTTCCTCATCTAGGAATGCTTCCTCCATATTGGTGCGAGTACCTTCAATGCGGCTAGACTGGGTAGCCTCTTTCGTAATGTGCATTTTTATGAAGAAATCGACATTTGGCACGAGCTGGGAAAACGCATTCAGCTCTCCTAGAGCCCGATCAGCTTCACTGAGTAGTTGCTGAATGTCGCCGTCAGAAAACGTCCAAGAGTGGTTAATCTCTGAAGGCTCAAAGCTCATGTACTTGTACTGCTGCTTGTACTCTCCTGCCTTATAATCCTTTATGTCCATGCTCTGTCAATTTCGCCCCCTCTTTTTGATATAAGCCACATCTAATGTCTAAAACATAGCCCCAGCTCACATTAATGTCAAATTAACGGATATTTTCTGACATAAAGAACGAATTAGATCAGGAACTGCCTGGAAAACTGCTTTGCACTTGAGGCATGGGTTACTTAAACGCTGGGACTATAGAAAAACCATGAGGAATTGAAAGTACACACTTTTCCAGGCTACATTCCCGAATCGGGCCCAAAAAAGTGTTGTAGTGAGTGGGCACGACCTTTGTAACTTGCTGTTTTTACTAAATATTAAATTCCGAGAAGGGCATTGAAAATCCCCGTGTCGGCCCCGGGAGGCCGGCCCGTTCATTCTGTCTCTGGGGACCAATATTTATGTTTTAAATCAATAAGTTATGGGACTTCTGCGCTTTAAAGCAGTATACACTTTTGATTGTGCCTTCAAAAACTTAACTGATTGATTTTGCTTCCGATTTATTTCTCAATTTTCGAAAAAGTGGGTACTAAATCCCCTGCTCGAAGCCGTTTTTGTACCCCTACTAATCCCAATTCAAACCTTCAGTGATGCGTAAACCGCTGAAGCCTGCCACCCATTCCATTTGAAGCCTGCCACCCGGACCGGGGCAAAGCTGCCACCCAACGGCGCGTAGCGACGCGGGGTTTGCATTGTTACTCCAAAGGGGTGGTGCTCGTCAACTTTGATTGCCGCTTTCGCATGGATTCTCCTTTCAGATTAATCTTGTAAGCGTTGTGTACCAGCCGATCGAGGATCGCGTCAGCCAGCGTCGCATCACCAATCACACCATGCCACTCCTCAATGGGCAGCTGGCTGGTCGCGATGGTGGCGCGGTTGCCGTGTCGGTCTTCCAGGACCTCCAGCAAATCCCGCCGGTTCTCGGCGTTGAGCTTCAGCAGGCCCCAATCGTCCAGGATCAGCACATCCACTTTGGCCAAGCTGGCCAGTAACTTGGTGTAGCGCCCGTCACCCTTGGCGATCATCAACTCCCGCAGCAGCCGGGTCAGACGGATGTACTGGGCGGTGTAGCCCGCCCGACAGGCCTTGTGCGCCAAGGCACAGGCCAGCCAGGTTTTGCCCACGCCGGTGGGCCCGGTGATCAGTACGTTCAGAGATTCCTTTGCCCACTGGCAGGCTGCCAGGGATTGAATCAGCCCCCTGTCCAGCCCACGGGAGGTGTGGTAATCGAGATCCTCTAAGGCAGCATTGTGCCTCAGTTTGGCACGGCGCAGCCGGTTAGTGAGTCGCCGGTTTTCCCGCTCGGTGATCTCTCTATCCACCAGCAGGCCGAGACGCTCCTCAAAGCCCAACTCGTCTATATCGGGCATGGCCATCTGGTCGGCCAGAGCTGCCGCCATGCCGGTAAACTTGAGGGCCTGGAGTTTATCCAGGGTAGGATGCTTCAACATAATGTTCTCCTTCAGTGGTAGTACGCGGGGCCGCGGATGTTGTCGTGAGTGTCGGGTAGCGCCAGTTCCTGCTGTTCCTCCAGGGGCTGCTCGTCCAGTCGGTGCTTGAGGATGGATTCAATGCTTTTGTAGCGGCAGCTGCCCAGGGTCAGAGCCCGCCGGCAGGCGGCCTCCAAGCGTTCGTCGCCATAGGCCTTGCCCAGGCGCAGGATGCCCAGGCAGGATCGGTACGCCTGCTGCGGGTGCTTGCGTGATCCCAGTACGGTTCGGATCAGCTTCTCTGTGGCCGGGCCAGTCTGCGCTGCCCACCTGGCCAGCCGCTCGGGCGACCATTCCCCGGCCTGGCGGTGCGCTTCCGGCATATGGGCCGGTACTGTGGTGTGGCTGCCCTTGTGGTAAGAACGGCGGTGACTGGCGATCCGGTTGCCCCGGTGGAAACACTCGATGGTATGGCGGGTGATGCGCACATCGACCTGCTTCTTGATCAGGGTGTAGGGTACCGAGTAATAGTGCCCGTCGACGGCCACGTGGTAATCGATGTGGACCCGGGCTTTCTTCCATTCGGCGTAGACGTAGGGTTCGGCGGGCAAGGGTTGTAACGCTGGCTGATCCAGTTGCTCGAAGTGCTCCCGGCGGCAGCCCGGCAGCTTGCGGAAGGGGCGGTCATTGAACTTAACCAGCAGTTCGCTGATGACGGCGTTGAGCTCCACTAAGGAGAAGAACTGGCGGTGACGCAGGGCGGCCAGTATCCAGCGTTCCACAATCAAGACACCGCCCTCCACCTTGGCCTTATCCTTGGGTTTGCGCACCCGCGCTGGCAGTACCGCCACGCCGTAGTGGGAGGCCATATCCTGGTAGGTGGGGTTGGTGTCAGGCTCATAACGGTGCGCCTTGCTCACGCCGGACTTGAGGTTGTCCGGTACCACCAATGCCGGTACGCCGCCCAAGAACCCGAAGGCGCGCACATGCGACCCGATCCAGTCCGGCAGGGCCTGACTCCAGGTCGCTTCGGCGTAGGTGTAGTTGGAAGCCCCCAGTACCGCCACAAAGATCTGGGCCTGGCGGATCTCGCCCGTGTTGCGATCAATGATCGGCACGGTCTGGCCAGCGTAGTCCACAAACAGCTTCTCGCCGGCACGATGATCCTGGCGCATGACCACGTCCAGCTTGCCCTGCCAGGTGCGGTAGTGCTCACAGAACCAGCTGTACTGGTAGCCCTCGGGGTGGTTCTGGCGGTATTCCTGCCAGAGTAGGAACAGGGTGACGTGCTTGTGCCTGAGTTCCTTGTGGATGTGGCTCCAGTCGGGGATGCCGCGGGCCTGGGCCGGTAGATTTGGCGGTGGCGGGAACAGCAGCCGCTCCAGCCTGGCCTCGTCCAGATCGGCAGGCAGGGGCCAACTGAGGCCGGCCTCCTCGGCCCGGCGCAGATACTCGCTGACGGTGGGGCGGCCGATGCCGCAACTGGCGGCAATGCGCCGATTACTCATGCCGTTGCCCCATTTGAGGCGCAGGACTTCTTTGATTTTACGCATGGATAACCTCTTTGCAGGCATCTGACTCCCTCCTTATGGCAGGGGCCAGAATACCGGTTAGTTATCTCGCGTCGGGGTGCTCCGCTGGTGGTTCTCAGGCCAGCTGCCGGGGTGGCAGCTTTGCCGTGGAATCAGTGGCAGCTTTCGCGCGGAATGGGTGGCAGGCTTCGTCTGGAATCAGTGGCAGGCTTGGTCTGGAATACGCATTCAGTGACACCTGAGTGATCATTTAGGGCTCGTAATGACTCTTCATGTTAACGACTGACAAGATCAGCATCATGGGGTCGATAGGCGATTCAGTAAATCCATACTGTGCGTAAAATGCTTTGGCTTCATTAGAAATCGCGTGGACCAATATTCCGCGAATGCCAATGTTTTTTGAAACCGCAACCGTTCTCAGCATGGCATCTTTAAGCAATGCTGAGCCCAAGCGTTGACCTTGGCATTCCACATCAATCGCAAGCCTGCCCAATACCGTGACTGGAATAGGCTCGGGCATATTTCTTGAAACAGCACTGGGTACTGCTCTGCGCTCAACACTGCCGCTTGCCAGCGCGTAATAGCCCATGACTCGGCGTCTACTTGAAATAACGAATGTGCGACTCGCGCCGCGTTCCTGATTTTTGAGCGCGCGCTTTTTCAGCCATTCATTTAACGTGTCGTTCCCGCAGTTAAACTGGCTGACTTGGTGATCTTGGGTTAGCGGCTCTGGGCCACCTACTTTTCCCATGGCGGAGTTTCGGATAGAAGTGCAGTCAGTTTGGCATTCTTGGGAATCTTCGAATTCAGCGCTTTGTCGAAAGCCTTAAACTGCTCTTCGTCGAGGTCGAACAACCGCCTGTCGAGCAAAACATTCTCGGCCTCCTGGCACGCAACCCGTAAAATGAATGCGCTTCTGTCCATACGCAGAGCCGAGGCGGCTTTCGTCAACAATGCCTGCTGCTCAGGCTCAACTCGCATATTGATCGGGGATGTTTTGGCCATAACAAATACCTCACGTATAGCGGTTAAATATACAATATAGTATATCTATCAGATATACGCAATTTGAGTATCGACTCACATCATGAACTGACAGCAGCACGGTCCTAATCGATTAGCAGAAGTACACACTTTTCGGCCCTCGATGCCCGGATCGGCCCTAAAAAAGTGTTGTAGCAAGTGCATACAAAATTTGTAATCTATTGAATTATAACAATATTATTTTACGAACTGGGGATTGACAACCCCCCTACTCGAAGCCTTCGCTGTACAATCACAACATCTAGCTACGCGCCGCAACCTTGTTCCGGCTCAATTACCTAGACTTCGTCCCTGAGTTCAGATCTGCAACAAACCCTAATGAGGACGGATATCATCGCCGATGTAGATAATCTCACGGTAGAATAAGAGTGTGTCCCGTAATATCCATCACCCGCTAATTTGTTGGCTATGGATTCGTGCAAGTTCTGCAGCAGTATCCACAAACACACCAGCGAAGTCAGTCGCTTCGCGTTCGGTTTGGCCACCGCTTTTGAGGAAGGCCTTGATAATGGTCCGCGTCTTGTCCTCCGCAGCTCGCTCAAGAAAATAGCGTAGCTCGATTGCGGCACCGGCATCCTCATCACGTATCGATGCATTAACGATGTCTTTGTACATCGTGATGTCACGCAGTTCCCTGGCCCTCAGGGTATTTAAAAATTCTTCCAAAAACTGATCAAGCTCCGCCTTGGGCACAAACTTTGTGATGATCTTCAATGCTTCGGCTTCAGGGGCAAGAATATCTTCGCCGGTTAATAGAACCTGCATCGCCTTCTTCCTGCCCAATCGACGAGCAAATTGTACGCCCCCTTGACCACCAGTCGGGATATTGACTCCTATCTCCGGTTGGGCAAATGCGGCGTTTTCCGTACCAAACGTGATGTCGCAGGCCATTGTAAACTCGTTACCACCTCCCCTCGCAAAACCATCAACAACGGCGATGGACAGCTGTGGAAGCGACTTGACCGTGCTAATCATTTCAGCGAACGCATGTATGCCTGCTTGTCCCTCGGGTGTACCGTTGATTGTATTTAGATCTAGATGTGCAACAAAAAACTGTGGGTTTGCAGACTTAAAGACGATCGCTTTTGTCTCAGCACCCTGTTTCAAGGTACTGAAAAAGTCATTCATTTCACCGATGACATCCACAGACCAGATGTTGGCAGGAGGGTTATCGATCACTACGGTTTTTATCCCGCCTTCGGTCGTTATGTGCAGCTTGTTCATTTTTGATTCTCCTTAAACCTATCAATCAATAGCTCTGCAAAGGGCATTTAGATATTGGACGCCTACAGCATGTGAAATGGCTTCCTCAGGCAATACTGATGCCCACGAAATATGGTGATCACCATAGTATTAGTATGGTAACTGCCATAGTACACTTGGGTCAAGAGAAGATTAGCTGACGATATACATGCCTCCACGTAAAACAGATTCCCGTGCTCGGGCAATCTCAACCGCTAGTGACCTGTTTAGGAAGCAGGGCTACCATGGCACCGGTCTAACCCAGATTATTGAGGAAAGCGGGTCACCCAAAGGCTCCTTTTACTTTCATTTTCCAGGCGGCAAAGAAGAGCTCGCGGTTGAAGCTGTCAATCTCGGCTCGCGGGACATCGTGGAGCTGCTCAGTGACGCCGCCGAGCGATGTGGCGAGGATGGGATAAAGTTTGTCGAACTTGCAACAAAGAACGTATCCCAGTGGCTTGTTGACAGCGAGTTTGAAAATGCCTGCCCCGTAACCTCGGTAGCCCTCGAAATGGCACCACATTCCGAAACACTAGCAGAAGCGTGTACCCAGGCATTCAAGGAATGGATATCGATTGTAGAGCGGGCCTTTATCTCATGTGGAATCGGTAGAAAACAAGCTCGATCACTGGCTACCACATTTGTCTCGTCACTCGAAGGTGCATTCGTTCTTGCTCGCACAGAACAATCTGAGCAAGCATTTAAGGCAGTAAAGAAGGTTTTTCAACTCATGGTGAACCAGGAGCTTTCGACTCGTGCGGCTGAAGTAAACGATCCGACGGATCGTTCAGCCTAGTACCTAAATGGAATGAGGAAACAAGTTCCGTAAGTATTTAGCTACTGAGATAGTTAATAAACTCCCTAGTTGCCAGGCTAAGGTCGGCGTTACGAGGCCACACAATATAAATCCCCAGCGTCCTGTCAGACCATTCGGGTAGCACTTGCTCAAGACATTTCTCCTCCAACTCTCGCTTCACTTCATGAAAAGGCAACGTCGCAACGCCTAATCCAGCGATCGCGAGTTCGCGCACTGTCTGTACCGAATCAGCCATTGCTGAGGTCTTGCCCCAGGTCAGCTTCGCACGTTGCTTGGGCTTACGAAGCTCGACTCCATCTGGAACCGCTGAAAAACTAATGAAATCCCAGTCGTTCAAATCATCGGGTGAAGTGGGAACGGGTTTACCCGCGAGGTAGCTCGGAGAGGCAATCACTACCCGGCGATCCTCACCAATCTTCTTCATTTTAAGCTCTGAGTCCGCTAAACGACCCATGCGTATCGCCACATCGTGCCCTTCTCGCAGCATATCCTGTTGTATATCTGAGGAAATTACATGCAAACGAATGCCAGTGTGGTTTTTAGCAAAGGCAGTGATTTTGCTAAAAACGGGGTTGGATACTAGCGTCTGCGGTATCGCTACCCGTAATTCCGTAAGCTGGGCATGAGCATGTTCGCCGAAAAGGTCCAGCCCATCGCGCGCCGCACTTACCATCTTTCTTGCAAATTGATAAAACGCTCGGCCTTCGCTCGTCAGCGACATGGCACGGGTTGAACGATAAATTAGCGGTGACCCAATCCGCTCCTCGAGCTGTTTGATGTGTAAGCTCACAATAGACGGCGAAATTCTCAGTTTATTGGCTGCGCCCCGAAAGGACATTTCTTCCACAACCTTGGCGAAAATCGCCATAGACTTCAGTTGATCAATCATCCTCTCGCTTCCGATTATTCTATATTTAGAACAATATTATCCGATATTTGCTATATACGCTAAGCTTCCCTACCGCTACATTTACAGCACGCCAACGAAGGACAAATAAAATGAATTGGACGCCCCTAAAACCCCTTTCCGCAGCACTACTGGCCACAGCGTGTGTGATGCTAGTACCAGCGTGCACCATCTCTGAGCCCCAACACATCGTAGAGGAAACAGCCATGACAACGAATACCGAGAAAGCAGTCGCTCTATTAGAGAGCTTCAATACCGGTGATACTGCCCCAATTGCGTATATAGACAGTAACAAGTACGTCCAACACAATCTCGATGTCGCCGATGGCCTTGCAGGGTTTGGCGCGGTGATGGAGAACGCACCACCGCAAGGTTTTTCTGCTCATGTTCACCGCGCTTTCGCCGATGGTGATTATGTTGTCGTGCACACCGAGTACGATTTTTTTGGGCCTAAGGCGGGGTTTGATGTGTTTCGGTTTGAAGACGGACTCATCGTCGAGCACTGGGACAATCTCACGGAAATAACACCGCCAAACCCGAGCGGCCACACGCAGTTTGATGGCGCCGCGCAGATCACTGATCTGGAAAAAACGGATGCCAACAAAAAACTTGTGGGGGCATTCGTGAAGGACATCCTCCAGAATGGTGAAACCGACAAACTGACCACTTACATCAACCCCGACCGCTATATTCAACACAACTCCGGAATCGCCGATGGTCTGGACGGCCTGGGCGCCGCACTAAAGTATTTTGCAGACAATGGGCTCGTCATGGAGTACGAGAAAGTGCATAAAATTCTGGGGCAAGGCAACTTTGTGCTTGCGATGAGCGAAGGGAAATTTGGCAAAGGCGAGCATGTCGCATTCTACGACCTGTTCAGAGTGCAGGACGGTCAAATCGTTGAGCACTGGGACGTCATTCAACCCATCCCACCGCGCAGCGAGTGGAAAAACGACAATGGCAAGTTCTAGAGTTAGGAGGCTGATATGAAATTTGCAACTATCACCAGAGCCATCGGGTTCTTTCTGATGGGAATATTATTCCTACCCAATCATCTAGTCGCGGGGGAAGAAAACGCCACGGAGCCCACCTCTACAGAGGAAGGACAAATGAACGTTCAGGTTATCGGGAACAGCTTTATCGCCAATTTTGGGTCACCCTATATCTTCAAACTCAACTTCGAGTCGGAAACGGCAATGTCCTTTGTCCAAGTTGATGTCGATGGAAACGCCGTGAAGGATGCGCTGCAAGGCTCTGTAGACATTACCCGCGTCGAGATTCGGCCCAACGTCTATATGGTTTACTGGACTGAGCCATTCAACAACGACACGACAGTGACTCACGTCCAGGACTTTGAGAATGGCCATGTTTGGACAAACATTTCCACGCCAGGAAGCCCGTTTGTCAACTTAAACGGTCCCTTGACCCTGGTTAGGGACTAACACTCGCAACGCATTGGCGCGCTGTGCACCTTTAAAGCAGCGCGTTATTACCGCCAAAGAACAGCAATCCCTAATGACTTATCCCAAAGACTTCTCAGGCATTTACTTGTCGCACGGCGGCGGGCCGCTACCACTAATGGGCGATCCTGATCATCAGGAACTGGTTGAACACCTGACAGTACACCTGGACGTGACAGACACCAGCTCAATCGAGGCGGCAATCTCCGTCATCCGTGACGGCGGTGGAGAGAGCTGCCGGTTGATTATGTCTCCGGGCACCATACTTGAAGGCGCTTCGAGCCCTGACACACTCAAGCCAAGCTTTATGTCACAGTGTCCCGGTGCCGTCATCCAGAATCAATAAAGTCTCGCTTGTTACTCCGTACCTACACGCATGTAGGTATTCTGCAACTCGTCTGTGAGCACATACACCTCACCGTCGACGGCCAGCACCAGGTCTGTAATCCGCCTGTTGACCTCATAGCTCCACCCCTCGGGCAACGCGAGGCGAGATCCCAGTTGGGAAAGATCGTCGAGGGTCAAATCCGGGTCTACGATCATCGACATCGACTGCATGACATAGGTTGCGCCATCAGGGGCAGTGAGCTGGTAGGCCTCGAACCCGGACCAGAACTCGAAGCTGCTGGTACGCTCGACCATCCGCTCGGTATAGGGTCCGGCAGAAACCTGGGAGGGGTTTATTCTCAGAGTGGCAGCCAATTGCATCTCCAGGGCCTCGTCACCGTACCAGCGGTGTGGCACGTCAGGAAACTCGAAGGAGCCCGTGTCCATGACGCCGGCGCGGGGGCCGTTCATCAAAATAAACGCTGCGCCATATTCGGCCTGGACGCTGGCCGGATCGATTGCCTCCCAGCTACTCGCGGGGCAAAGGTTGACGCCCTGTGTTCCCCACACCTCCGCGCGCAACTCGCCGTTTACCGGGTAGCCCAACAGGATTTCGCAATAGCGCGAACCGCGATTGCTGAGTTCGGTTCGGTCGCTCCGGTCCGAGTAGAACTCGACCAGTCGTCGGGCAATCTCGGCACCCTGGTCGTCCTGCAGGAAGTGGCTGGCCTCGGCCAACCGATCGTGCGGCTGCCCCGCGGCCCCTGGCACCGCATTTACCAAAGACTGCTGTGTCGCGCAGCGGCCCAACCCCCCGGGGTCGTTAGCAGCCCACACTGTCAGGAATGGTCTCTCAAAGGATGTGAGTCCCGCCCAGGCCTCAGCGGTGGTCCCGGGCACCTCATTGACCAGGGACGGAAACACCCGCGGCCCTGCCATGTATATCCGGCTTGGGAAAGGCGCGTCGTAAGCAGCGGCTTCTTCATCGGGCAGATCGAACCAGGTCAGGGCTTCGATGACAAGGGATGGGCGGAACGAGGCAGACTTCATCGCGTAGGTCATCCAATCGCCAAAGGAGCCGTTGTCCTGTGGACCGGCTAAAAACTCACAGCCGTCATAGAAGGGCACCTGCTGTGGTGGTACTTGCTCAAAGAAGGAGGGTATATCCTCGATCTCGTCCGGATTTTCCACCGGCGGGAACGGCTGGAATCCCTCGGGTATCACCGGAAGTGAGCCATCGCCTACTGCTATCCGGGCAAAGCGCTCGGGATTCAGTCCCGCCACACGCAATCCGATGAGACTGCCCCAATCCTGCACAAAGAGGTTGATATCGTGCAGGTTGAGCTCGTAGATAAAGCTCAGCAACCTTTCGTTGTGGCCCAGATAGCTGTAGGAAGCGATATCAACAGGCTTGTCCGAGCGCCCCATGCCAAGATGATCCATTGCGATGACCCGGAATCCTCCCTCTACGAGAACCGGTATCATTTTGCGGTAGAGGTAAGACCATGAGGGCTGCCCATGGAGCAGAAGAACCACCGAACCGTCAGCCGGGCCCTCATCGATATACGCCTGGCGAAGTCCGTCAATCTCTGCGTAGTGTGGTGCATAGGGCCAGTCCGCTAGCCCCTCGAAACAGGCATCTGGCGTGCGTACGAACTCAACACCAGTGTTGGTCGTCATAATTTCCGGCTCGGCCGAACAGGGGATGCCTACGCCGTTGTCATTACCATCGCTGCAGCCGGCGAGCGCTGCACTCACCAAGGCTGCAAGAATGATTGGGTTTTTAAAGTAGATCATTCACGGAATTCCTCAATCACAGGTACACGACACAGGCGCAGAGCTGAGCTGAGTCGCGACGTTCTCGAGCATGCAGGCTGACTCGGAGAATGGCAGCAGCGGCGCGGCAAACTCCGAGCAAGAGTGACAGCACACATAGGAATCGCCGCACTCACCAGAACCACAAACGCGCGAACAGATACCCGGGCTATTGCCATCGGTGAGGCAGAACCCAATACCCACACAATCGGCGTCACTGGTACAAATTGTCCCCACACCGGTATCGGTTATCGGCGGGAGCAATGGCGGTGCTTCGGAGTCATCACTGGCGTCGGGTATGTTGTTAATGAAGGGGTAGGTAATCATCGAATAGTTGTTGGCCAGCGCGGCCAGACGATGGTAGCGCCCCGCTTGTCGCGTTTCGTCGTCGAGCAGGGCTTGAAAACCAGCCATGCTCGGCATGTGAACGATATAGGCCTGATCCCAACTGCGCTCGTTATCACCGATAATTGCGCCTTGTATATCGAGGATCGCCGTCAGACGGGAACCGATGGCGATAGCGGCGGCACTGCCCCCGGCCTGGTACTCCGCCCACGCCTCTGCCCCGGTACGCTCGGGCTCATTGGCGCCTTCTTCGTACTGGGCGATGTCGTGAAAATCCATGACATGAATGAGCTCGAAGGCCGGATCGTCCACCGTCGGCGGATGGCTCAGGGGCGGGAACTCGAAGCCCGGCGGTACCGGAGATGGCTGGAGGTGTGTAACCATGACGATAGTCTTTTCCACACCCGCATCCTTGTGTATGGCACGAGCCAGGAACTCAGGGTCGGTAGTCATGGCGAAGAAGCCCGCCGGACAGGGGTACTCTACCAGGGCTACGTCCTGCCAGATGTGATCATCTCCATCGATCTGGTTATCCACTGAACTATAGAACACCGGCCTCGCCCCTATCGCGCTAAGGAATTCGGTGGGCGAATAAATTGCATTTGCTTCGCGACCGGTCAGATTAGTTTCGCGACCATCGCGGTACTCGGCGAATTCACGGAACCGGATCAGGTTCAGCATGTAGAACGGCCCCCGGGTGGGCTCTGCGACCATACGCTCTATCTGCGCGAGGTTCTGCACACCAGAGGCTCTGATCTCCCGCCAGACGTAAGAATCCTGGATAACCGCCATGTTGCTCGCGTCTTCACAAATATCCTGCCTCAGTTCTAGTGGCGCCACAGTGGCGGGGTGCGGAACTTCACCATTAGCGATAAGTTCTTCGATAACAACGGGGCCCTGAAAAGAATCCTGATTATCGGAACGGATCACGGTATTGCGGGGAGATAGATTGAAGACCAGGTCTGTAGGGGTGGTGTATTCCATGAGCCGCCAATCCGGGGGAATAGTCGGCTCGTCAGTCTCTCGGCCGGCGTCTCGCCCGATGCGAAAATACACGAGGCCATCAGGCGATATGAGGAGTACCAAAGTCCTCCCAGCGTCGTAGATCAGCTCGTGAAATTTCCTCACGCTGGAACCTGTCAGGATGCCGTCCTCATCCATCGGCCTCCCGGCCTGGACAATTGTCGCTACATGGCGCCAGTTGAGGCCAAACAGCTCCTCATCGAGAAATTCCCCTTCTTCGGTGGCATCCGGTGAACGCAGGAACCGACCACTACTGGGGCCATCCACAGCGGCGCCACCCTCGCGCGGCTGGTTCTTGATCCATCCGTCTGGTAACTCGATTGCATCGAACGCTTCCTGTGTGATGTCCGTGCTTAGCCAGGCGCGAAATGAGTTTGGGCTCTGGATTTCAATGATCTCGAAACCGACATTCTTGGCCTCTGGATTTAAATCATTGCCATCGCTGCAGCCTGCCAGCACCAAAATTAGTAAAAAGCCGATAAAGGTCCAATTTTTATTTGGTCGAAGCATGTCTACTCACAATATATGTGGTTATGGGCTTGCCAAGTGACGCCAGCCCTGCCGGATCTTTCCTCAAACATGTCTTGCTCTTCATTGTGCTATTGCCTTGGACATAGTTCTCGTAGAAGGATAGACGGAACTCCATAAATCAACGCCCATAATCTCGCACACGCTAGCGCTTGAGTAGCACTACTTTGCCCAGCGGTACCAAACAGGCCGCCAAAGGTCCCCCGTGCCACCAATCTGAGCCAGGAGCTGTGAGATAAAGAACGCATGGACCAAAATCACGAACGTTCGGCGATCAAAGCTGGCGAGCTTCCTAAGGTGCGATTTTTTTCGCGCACACTGCTACCTTGCGGTAAAAGCATTTGAAACACAGGCGGTAGACTATTTGCTAAAGCCGGTAAGCGCTGAACGATTGGCCCATTGCATAGAGCAGATTGAACACGGAGTGAGAACCCGCGAACTCCCACCCGGTGGCGGCGATGAGCACTCATCGACCCGGCAGCTCTCGATTCGGCACGGCGCAGCCGTGCGCATCGTTGAACTCGATCACATTGCCTGACTAGAATCGGTGTTTGGGCTCCCTCTTACAAGCGGCCCTGATTATACATCACGCTACAAATGAGAGCTTTCTCCTCTAACCCTTAGCTCTTAACAGCGCTCTCAAACGCATTAAACCCGTCTAATTGGTCTACAGTTTTATGCCACCGCTCCAGATCCTGCCAATCAACGGGGTGTTTTTACGCAACAGCAATCGCCTGACGTAAATTCTGTTCGTCCCCGAAATAGTAATAGCCCGCTAGGCGATCCTTTACACAATCGGTAGGGCTCAAAAGGCGCAAGATTCCGTGATCAGTTGCGTACATATCGACACTCTCGCCTGTGATGTGTTCATCACCCACTATCAGCGGGCCCAGCGGAAACTCCAGGGACAAGTCAGTATCCGGATGTTCAAAATATCTGGGATGACGAACACTCCGGTTGAAACCAATCCCTTCCAGGGCGAGAGCGATTTCTTTATTCGAATGCAACCCCAGTGCAATAAAATCCAGGTCCAACGAAGCGAACGCGTTTTTCAGCGCCGTCCTAGGAATATCGGAGCTTCCGAACTAGACTCTAGGCGAAGCTGAGCGCAGTGTGTAAAAGCCTGCAAATTCCAGAACAGGGTCAGAACTGCGATGCTATACTACACCACAATCTGTAGAAGCTTTGCTAGTTGTATGAGAGAAAGGAGTTGATGCCACAATTTGCGCATCGTTTCTTTGTTCAGAGCACGGGGAGGAACGACATGTCTTCATTGCACAAGATGGTGGGAAGTCGCTGTTGGTCACACCCAGGTATATTGCTGTTGTTAGCAGTGGCGGGTCTCTCTAGCTGTAGCTGGATCGATAGGGTCAGCATCAGTACTACGGGCGTACAGACGAATGGTCAGAGCATATTTTCCTGTGTGTCAGGAGACGGACGCTACGTGGGCTTTCAATCGCAGGCAACCAATCTCGTACCGGGCGACGTGGGTGGTTTCACTGATATTTTTGTGCGCGACACCGTAGACAATGTGACCACACGGGTCAGTGTAGACAGTTTTGGCAACGAAGCCAATGGCGCCAGCACTGGCTGCGACATATCCGCAGACGGCCGCTATGTTGTATTCACGTCCGGTGCATCCAATCTTGTATCAGGGGATACCAACGGTGTGTCGGACATCTTCATGCACGACCGCGATATAGGCAAGACCACTCGGGTCAGCGTAAACTCGGCTGGCGTGCAAGGTGATGCAGCCAGCAGTGGTGCAACGATGTCAAAGAATGGAGGTTTCGTCGCATTTGCATCCTACGCCACTAACCTCGTTAGTGGGGATACCCTGGGTTACCGAGACATTTTCGTGCGCGATCAAACGACAGGCAGTGTCGTACGCGTCAGTGTCGATAGCGCGGGCAACCAGGCGCAAGATGACAGCTCGGAACCCGCGATTAGCGGCGGTGGCAAGTTTGTGGCCTTTACTTCCAGCGCGCCAAATCTCGTGCCGGGAGATTCCAATAATGTCGACGATATTTTTGTGCATGACCTCGACAATCTTACGACCATTAGAGCGAGTGTCAGCACAAGTGGAAAGCAAGCGGATGCCGGTAGTGCGCGACCCTCGATGTCCGCCGAAGGCGACGCGGTCGCATTTATGTCGTACTCCGACCTCCTCGTAGCGGGTGATACCAACGGCCTTAACGACGTGTTCGTGCGTGAACTCAATTCCGGGACGACCACACGTGTCAGTGTTAGCTCTACGGGTGCGCAAGGCTTTCAGCCCCACGAGGGCCCGGAAATTTCCAGCAGCGGCCGATACGTGACGTTCTATTCAGCATCTGAGACATTGGTGAGCGGCGATTTGCCTTCTACGGTCGATGTGTTCCTGCACGATCGGGTGACCGGTGTCACCACACGGGAATCGGTCAAGGCACTTGGGGACCCAGTGAACAGTATTTTCGGAGGTTTTCTGCCGACGTTTTCAGATAATGAGCGCCACCTCGCCATGGCCAGCGTAGCCTCGTTGATCGACGGGGACACCAACGGGCAGGCCGATATCTACCTGCGCGCCATACCACCCATAACGGTAAATTCCGCAGTGCCCAATATGTTGCCCAGTGGAGCAACAACCAGCATCACCATCACCGGCGCGAACTTTCTGCCGGGCTCGGCGCCAAGGATTCACAACTACATGATCGAATATTCTATCCTGGATGAAAATACGATCACCGCGATGGTAACCGTTCCTTCTACAGCGAACCCAGGCAACTACCACGTCGAAATACTTCGCCCAGGCACCGGCCCAGGCGGGATTGTGGGCGGTGTTTCTGGTCGGTGCACGGATTGTGTGACGGTCTTTTAGATGAATGTTAAATATGCAGTCTTCTAAGCTCTGGGGGCCTACTGTGGTGCCACGCGATCGGCTGCCGTATTAATAACTTCCTGCGGCAAACCTAACTTCAGCAGCCTATTCATAAAGACGTCTTCAATACCCCACTTTAATTTTTAGCGAATGAACTGGACAGCCACATAGGCTTTAAAAACGAATATTTGCCTGAATGCCACGGTCCATTAACTGTTTATCCTTTCGGAATCACACCGTAGTAGTTGCGATAGGCTCGGAAAAAACTGCTTGGCTGTGCGTATCCCAATTGATGTGCAATCGCCTCAACCGAGTCGGTACTGTGTTCCAACACATGTCGGGCGATCCGCATTCTCTCCTCGGTAATCAGCTCTCGAAATGAAGTACCCTCCTCTTTAAGTCTTCGATTGAGCGTTCGAGGTGACATGTTGAGATGACGTGCAAGCTGAGTATGTGAAGGTAGCGCATTTGGCAGTCGCTGGCGCAGAAACTGTCGAACTGCGTCGTCAAGCCGGTGTGTGGCGGAAAATGCTACCATGATGGCCAAGCCTGCGATAGTCAGCCGCCTCAAGACTCACTACCATATCCTTCATTTGATTGCGCCCCTCGACCCTAGTGCAGGAGACCATAATGTACTTTGACAATATTCTCGGACCCATAAAACAATGGGGTTACCTGGTTAAAGATCTCGACCGCGCCATGCAATGCTGGGTAGAGCAGCTTGGTGTAGGCCCCTGGTGGGGCTTTAAGAATGTGCCCATGGAATCGACGTTTGAGGGCGAGGTCAATCAGATCACCATAGATGTCGCCCTTGGATACCAGAACGGCGTTCAAATTGAGCTCATTCAGCAAACCAACGCGACACTGTCTCCTTACAGCGCCTTCTACGCAACCGAGAAAGAGCAGTTTTTGCACCAGATTGCCTACCACGCTCCGGAAATCGACAAAGCAGTAGCAGCCTGCAGGGCGCGCGGAATGCGTGAGGTTGGCAACATACGCACGTATATGGACACCTCTTTCAAATCCATTCCCACTATTGTCCTTTTCTGCCTGTACTGCGCTGCATGTTAAACGGATAAAACTGCGTACGTATATCCGACCTGTTGTCGAGGGCATCTCCCCTCTGGCCACTATGAGAACCGCACCCCTGCTGCTCAATCGTCCGTCCGGTATTTAAGTACCCGGTGCGCTTCCAGCTTCCTCAGGGGCCGGTTTAACCGCTTAACTCATACGCTTCGCATCCTCAGGCAGTGTACTCCTTTGGCCTAGATCGCCTGGTAAGTGCGTTCATAACGCACCATTGCCCAGATGATACGGGCCAGTTTGTTCGCAACCGCTATGGCCGCCTTGTGTTTACCACGCCGTTGCACGACGTCACGCGCCCACCGTGACAGCCGGTCTTCACGCTGATCCGCATAGCGGATCACCGACCAGGCTCCCTGGATGATTAGGCGCCGCAAATAGCGGTCTCCTCGGCGGGTGATCCCACCCAGCTTCTGAACACCCCCCGTGGAGTGTTCTTTGGGCACCAGGCCCAGGCATGCGCTGAACTGGCGTCCGCTCTTAAACTGTGTGCCATGCCCCAATTTCGCCACGGCCGCAGTGGCAATCAGTACACCCACACCGTGTATCTCCATCAAGCGCCGTGCCTGCGGCAGGGCTCGCGCACTGCTGTTAATACTGCGATCCAGTGCTTCTATGCGCGCATCCAAATCTCGCCATTCCGCTAATAGATCATGTAATACCTGACGAGCCATCGGTGTCAGTTCATTACTGGCGTCTTCCAGCAGCAGAGGCAGCGCGGATCTGAGCGCAGCAGGACCCGTGGCAATCACGATGCCATATTCCACAAGCAGGCCTCGGGTCTGGTTAATCAGCCGTGTTCTGTCTCCTATGCGGCGATCACGTACACGGTGAGCCAAGATCAAATCGGTTTGCTCAACAGAGCGCGGAGGCACGGAACGAACACGAGGGCGCCTAGCCGCCTCACTGATCGCAAAGGCGTCATTCCGATCATTCTTGTTGCCTTGAACAAAGGGTTTAACGTGAATGGGTGGGATCAAGATCACCTTATGGCCTTGTTGCTGAAAGTGCCTTCCCCAGTAGTTCGATCCACTGCAGGCCTCCATCGCGATGGGGACATCGGGGTGTTGCGCAATAAACGCTCCCAGTTTTGAACGACGCAGCTTGCGGTTGAACAGCTCCTTGCCTTCCCGGTTAACACCACACACCTGATACACGTTTTTTGCCAAATCGATGGCAATTAGGCTAATGTTCATATAGGACACCTCTTGATTGACTATTTGATGTATTGCATCTTCAAATTTGGCGCATTGACGCCGGTTCAACAAGAGGTGTCCATCTCATCACCCATGGACAAACGCTACGTTTACATGGATTCGCCAGCAATGGACGGATTGGTGATTGAACTGATGGAAGTCGACGATGACGCCATCGCAGATTTTGAACGCTGCGCCGGTGAGGCTGAAATGTGGGATGGATCTGATCCATACCGCCTTATAGCGCTTTAGCATTCCGCCATAACGCACGTAGCGAAGATGCGTCACTCAGTATCAGGACGCCATAAAATATGAGAGAAAACGATGTCGAACTTTAACAACAAAACTGCCATTGTCACGGGCTCGGCCTCCGGTATAGGACGTGCCATTGCCCGAGCACTTTGCCGTCAGGGAGCACATGTCTACGCCGCAGATATTCAGGAGCAGAAACTGGCGGAGTTTGTGGAAGAAGAACGCGACTGTGCTGGCAGCCTCTCATCCCTCGTGCTGGACGTTACGAAGAAAGAAGCTTTCGAATCTGCCATTCAAAAAGTTCTCGCCGATCATGGATCGCTAGACATCATTGTCAACAACGCGGGCTTAGTTATCGGCGGTGATTTCTCCGAGACATCCATGGAGGATATCGAAAAGATCACCCAGGTGAATTACTGGGGAACAATCAACGGCACCAAGACTGCCTACGACGTCATGGTCGCTCAGGGTCAGGGCCACATCGTTAACGTTGCCTCGACAGCCGGCGTTATGCCGGTGCCGATGTCAACGGCTTACGCTACAACCAAACATGCCGTCGTGGGATTGAGCCGCTCTTTGAGGCAGGAAGCCGCCCTGTACGGCGTCAAAGTCAGCATGGTTTTTCCGGGCATGGTGAAATCTGACCTATGGGACAACGCCGTCAACGCAGGTGACTATAACTACCGCAAAGAGATGGAGAACACCGCTATTGCAGCTATGACACCGGACGAAGCGGCGGCCGAAATTCTCCAAGGTATAGAAAGAAACCTCGAGGAAATTATCTTCCCCTTTAGAGACAACAAGCTGATCATCAAACTCTATCGACTCATGCCCGGCCTGATGACCAGGGTCGTTTCGGCTCCACTATTGCGACCTCTAAAGCGGTCCTTAAAACATCAAAGTGGTGCGAGCTAAGCCGCCCCTAAATCACATCGAGGACTACACCCATGGCGTACACTCCCCAACAACTGACTGACATTGAAGAGATCAAAGACCTCGCCAAGTTTTATTGCCGCGGTGTTGACCGGCTCGATCCCGCGCTTATGAAGCGCGCATACTGGCCAGATGCCTACGAAGACCACGGCCCTTTCAAGGGGAATGTGCTGGACTACATAGATATGTGCATGGAGGTACATGATTTCTGGTGTCGAACGATGCATTGCATCTTTAATCACTCTATCGAGCTTGAGGAAAACGGTGAGCACGCCCGCGGCGAAATCTACAACGTGACCTACATGTTTCGAGCTGAAACGCCGGAGATGGACACCTTCTATACCCGATATCTCGATCAATACGAAAAGCGCAATGGTGAATGGCGCATCATAAAGCGCGTTGCCACCATGGAGGGCAATACCAAAACAGCGATCACCGAGACAGACCTACCGGCTGACGACTTCGTACCCGGTGACTTTGATCGGCGTGTTCTCGACAGAATGATCGGACCCTAATCACCGCCCTTGCCTTAGGACAAACTGCGCAACGCCCACTATCCTTATCATTTATTAAGATTATGAAGAAAACCGTACTGTTTATTTTCTTGTTTTTTTCTGCAGGTGCTATTTTTGTCGCGAACTTTAATCCCGCCGCCCTAGTCGCCTCTAAACAAAGCAGTAACGATGGCCTTATTGCTGAGAAGATGGCAACGCATATTGGCGTCATGGCTTATCTGTACGGCTTTCCGCTGGTGGATATGCACCGCCAAATGCACAACGAAACGCATAGAGTAGCAGCTGACCAGCAGGCCCTGGCACCGGTTAATCGGTTCTACCGGTTTCCCGACCTCATTACGCCAGAGACCCAGGGCAACTTTCGAGCGCCGAACAATGACACCCTCTATTACACGGCCTGGTTCGACATCAGCGAGGAGCCATTGATTTTGCACACCCCGGATACGGCCGGGCGTTACTACACGATTGCCGTGACAAATCAGTATGCTGAGGTGATTCACATAGGCCGGCGCACGACCGGAACCACAGAGCGCTACTTTGCATTGATCGGACCCGACTGGAAGGGAAACCTACCCGACCATGTCACCCCGGTAAATGTGGACACAAGCATAGGTTGGCTGTTGGGCCGGATGCTAGTGGATGGGGAAGAGGATTTCCCGGAGGCCATGGCGCTAGTGAAGAACGTGTGGCTCGCGAGTCTTTCAGAGTTCGAGGCGGGAGTGCCACCTCCACGAGGCACAGTTAAAAATTCTGCGCCCCTGGAACCGATGGATTCGCTAGAGTTCTTCACAATCATGAATGCTGCGCTTCGAAAGTTGCCACCAAGGAGTGGGGAGGCGGCATTGATGGCACAGTTTGATGCGATTGGCATAGGCCCTAATTCGGTCTTCGATGCCACTATTTTGGATGAACCCCACAAACGGGGCCTGCTACGTGCTATTGAAGAGGCATCGAGCCTTGTAGACGCCGCGACCGCACGTACCATACCCGACTTTAACGGCTGGATGATCTCCAAGAACATCGGCCGCTACGGCTTCGACTACATGAACCGCGCCTCAGTGGCCCGGGGTGGCTACGGGAACCTACCCGAGGAGAGCTTGTACCCTGCGACCATTTTTGACACCAATGGCAACCTTCTAAATGGGGCAAATAAATATCGTCTGCACTTTCCCAAAGGGCAACTTCCGCCAGTAAGCGGATTCTGGTCATTGAGTGTCTACAACCTGGATGAAAACTTCACGTTGGAACCCAACACGCTCGGTCGGTACAGCATTGGGGATCGGACCGAAGGTCTCCTCTACAACGAGGATGGGTCTCTCACCCTGCATCTTCAGCACGACCCTCCAGAATCTGGGTTGAACTGGATGCCAACCCCAGCCGGAAACTTCTCAGCTATCATGCGTCTCTATGAACCCGACGACGCGGCGCTCAACAACGAGTACTTGTTGCCGGCTATAGAGATTGAATGACCGGGTACGGTATCGAGAGAGGCCGTCACCCTACTGGCTTATGACATGATGATCAGTGTAATTGCCTTCTAGCTTGCTCCCCCTCGAGCCGAGTACACACTTTTAATTATGCGTTCAAAAACTTAACTGATTGATTTTCCTTCCGATTTATTTCTCAATTTTCGAGAAAGTGGGTACAAAATCCCCCGCTCGAAGCCGTTTTTATACCCCTACTAATCTAATTTCATACCTTCAGTGACGCCTGAGCGAGAGGAACTTCTCCGTCTTGGATCAAGGTATAGCCCATAGCCGTATACTCCTTAACCGAATAATAAATGCGTCCCGAATGGCACTCATTCAATTAAACGTATGGCTATCAGTTAATTTCCTGGACGTTCATTACAAGGTCATTCCAGTTTCGCTGGTTCTCGATGTCATGCTCCAGGCCCTGTTCATCGGCAATTGTGAAACGCTTGATGGCGGGCGTTCTGCTGGTCGCCTGGTACAGCCAGTACGCCTCCGCCTTGAGGGCCTCACCAATCGGCTTGTCAATCGACTCATAGACAGCTTGTTTGCATGCATTTATCGATTCGGCCGGGAATTTGGCGATGCGCCTGGCGAGGGTATCGACGTATTCGCCAATTTCTTCCGGGTCCAACGCCTTGTTTATGGTTCCGTACGCCTCCGCTTCGTCAGCGTCGAAGTCGCGGGCACTAAGAACGATCTCGAGCGCACGCCCCAGGCCAGTCTGCCGGGCCATTCGTGACGCCCCTCCGCCGCAGGGCAGAATTCCCATCCCTACTTCCATCTGCATGAACTTGAACTTGCCACGAGCGGCAAAACGCATGTCCAGGGCCAGGGCAAGTTCATGACCTCCACCACGGGCGAAACCTTCCAGCTTGGCAATAGTGGCCTGTGGAACCTTGCTGATTCTTTCGCATACTGCCTGCAGATCGAGCAACTGGGCCTCTTCTCGGGAAACGGCTTCCTCTGACATATCCTTCAAAAGTTCAGTGTCATAATGGCACACCCAAATTTCTGGATTGGTAGATTGGAATACCACTACCTTGGTTTCGCGATCTCGCTCCAACCGCATGGCAAGGCTGTTCAGGTCAGCCAGCATTTCCTGACCCTGCACATTTACTGTACCGAAATCAAAGGTAACCGTCAGAATGCCGTCATTTTGCTCTATCGAGAACGTGGTAAATCCTTCGTACTTCATTTCTATCTCCCCATCATCTCGGCGATGATGTCTTCAATTATCGAAACTAGTTCTTCATTTTTTGCGCGGTCCAATGCATCGGGGTGCGGTTGCGCAAAGCGCGCGCTGTCATTGTCGTAGTAGCGGCCTGTCGCCCCGGCGAACTCATCGCTCAGAGCAGCACGCACCAAAATGTCAGCGCCAATGCCCAGGTCTTTTCCCTCTGAGCCATAGGCCTCCTTCACCATCTTGCTGCCAAGGAAAGACGCGGGATTAACGGCAATAATCGCCTGACCACTTTCGGCAATCACATCGGCCAGGTGATAAGACCACATCGTGATACCGAGCTTACTCTGCGCATATGCCTCGCTATCAGAAACGCGCTTATTTCCCACAAGGGCATCAATATCTACCGGCGCCTGGGCCGCCGAGGACAAATTGACCACCCGGCCCTGTGCAGGCATCAACGGCAACAGCCGTTTGGTCAACAGGTAGGGCGCGATGGTATTGACCACAAAGCGCACATCCAGACCATCTGCGTCCGCCGGACCGGCAAGCTTGAACACACCGGCATTGTTGATAAGTACGTCCAGTTCGCTGTGGCGCTCACTTACTGTATCTGCCAGTTCCATCACTTCCCGCAGGCGCGACAGGTCGGCCCGGTAAACCTCTATCTCTCCCGCGCCATCAATCTGTGACAGCAGTGTCCGGGTAGCGGCCAGCTTGTCCGCGCTGCGACCGTGGACGAGTAAGGTGTGACCATCGGCCGCCAGCATTTTTGCTGTCTCCAGGCCGATGCCGTCGGTAGCGCCCGTAACCAGTATCGTTTTACTCATATCAGTCTTCCTCAACTAAATAAGGGCAGTATTGCCTCGGCCAGTTTCCGCAGAGACTGCTCGGGATCGGTGCGATTAAAGCGAAGGTTGATTGCAACGTGGTTTACACCAATTGCCTCGCGGGATTTCAGGTAATCACCCAGGGCGTGGACCCCTACGCGAAATCCCAGGTGAATCGGCGAGGCAGGCTTGGGCAGCATGTCCATACCGCCGCAAACGCAGCCACACCGCGGAGAACCCCAGCGCTTCCGCCAGTTGCACCCGTTCCAGATGCTGTTCCATGGCGGGCACCGGACCTCCAGGATAACTCTCAATGGGTACCATCAGGCCAATCGTCAGCCGCTCCGGCCTGAAGATTGCGTTGTACCCTGCGTTAATCTGGTTGAACGCCTCTGCTTTTTTCGCTTTCATCAACATCTGGCCACTTCTTGCGCAGCTCCTTCGACAGCTTTTCTAGGGGCTGCCCTGGTCGCTGCGGTGCTCCCCGTCTCTCTAATCGCTAACCTTAATGCGCAATGTATTAGCTCTTTGATCCGAATAAAACAGCGTATTATTGACTTCAGTATTCGGATATTGCATATAATTGATCGAAACCGACTTCCGGAGCACAAGGCCTTGGATACGGAAGGAATACGGCTGTTTGTACGCGCCGCAGACATGCTCAATATCAGTGCGGCCGGCCGTCAGTTGGGCTTGGCACCGGCGGTAGCGAGCGCTCGTTTGTCCAAGCTGGAAAAGCAGATGGGGGCGGACCTGCTACACCGCTCCACTAGGAAAGTGTCCCTGTCCCTGGAAGGGGCCGAATTTCTCCCCTTTGCGCGGGAAATCCTTGCCCAGGAAGATGCCGCTCGAGCTGCCCTGGGATACGGCAGCACGGAGGTTTCCGGAACGCTGCGTTTTGCCGCATCCAGCACCTTTGCTCAACTTTATATCGCTCCCGTGCTACCGGAGTTCCTTGAACGCTACCCCGGCGTGCACCTCGAACTGAGATTTTCAGATACCCAGACAAACCTGATCGAAGGTGGTTTCGATCTCGCGCTGCGTAATTACGCCATTGCAGACAGCAGCCTCAGGGCAAGAAAGCTTGCAAATGACATACGCATTCTTTGTGCCTCGCCCGACTATCTGGAACGACATGGCACACCCGAAGTTCCGGACGATTTGGTCAATCATCAATTGCTGATTTTCAATGACGGGCCAGCGAGAACGCTCATAGGCCCAGACGACCTGCCTCCAGGTAAATTCCCCCCAGCCAACAGCCACCATCGCATCGTCTGCGACGATGGAGCAAGCATGCGAGTCGCGACCGCCGCTGGGGCTGGCATCGCAATGAATTCCTGCTGGAGCGTTTACCAGGAAATCAAGGAAGGCACTCTGGTGCGAGTACTACCGGACTATGAGATCGATGATCAATCAGCAATCTGGCTTGTGTATCCGAAGTCGAACGTCCTGACTGCTAAGGTCAGGGTGTTTATAGATTTCCTGCTAGAAAAGATCGGTGGCCCCCTAGCGGCGCTGTCGGCACCGGTATGGTGAAACCGACAACCTAATCAAATACCTGAACAAATGCCTCAGCAACCCCCGAGGCTTGCACAAGCCCCGACTCGATCGCAGCACTCCAACTGTCCGCTCCTGCATACAAGGCAAGCAACGTTTTCCGGTCCAGCCGAAGTGCTCCATCTGTATTCTCTCGATTTATGCCGCTATATCGCAGCGTACTATTCTTCAATGTCCATAGATGGGCAATGTCTTCCCCTTTAATCTCCACACCAATTCGCCACGACTTACCGTGAGCCTGCACGGGATTGACGCGTACCCGAAACATCGACAACAGCTGTGCTGTGGGGAGTCGTTGATAGGTACGCTGCTGCGATGCCACCTCTATTGCCGTCCAATCTAGATGTCCGCTGTCGCGCAATAAAGCAGTAAGCAGCCGATTACGTTCATTCGAGCTGTTTGTTGTTGCAGCGATAGCCCGATAAGCCGCCAGCCTGACCGCCATAGCCTGTCGATTCTCGGGATTCGTCAGCAGTACATAGGTAGCCAACCTCGCAGCCCAGCGAGCGTCACTGCCATTCAGTGCTTCAGCGGATGCTTTTAGCACCGCTTGTTCTCCACCCATCAGGGGCACCAAGCGCAGTGCCTCCTCCGACTCCGTATGCGTCACAAGGTCCATAACGTTACCGGCAAAGCCGGCACGCTTGAGGTACATACCTCGAATCATCCACTCCACACGGTGGTAATGAGGTTGCAGGTCGGGATGTTGGGCGAGGTTCTCGGGTAGCTCAAATTCATCGATAATTTGGTCGGCGGAGTACCCCTTCGCGATCAGCCGCTCGACCTGGTCAATTAGGTACTGGATCACGTCACGATTTGCCGTTAACACGTCAACCACATCTTTGCTATCTAGCAACACACGGCCATGCCCGGGCACGACATACTCTGGTTCCAGTTCCAGTGCCAGGTCAAGCGACTCGACAAACCCCTTCGGATCTCGATCCAACTCGAATCGTGAGGTCTCGACATACGGGAAGGTGCCACCGAGAATATCGCCGGCAAAGAGCACCCTTGCCTCGGGCATCCAGACCATTAGGTGACTGGAAGCAATATCACCCGGCGTTGGAATAAGGTCCAGAGTTACTCCCGCTACTTCGATGCGGGTGCGCTCTGCGATTTGCACGCTTGGCGGCGCAATACGGCTGTTGCCGGCCATCGAGGGTACTGGCCCGATGCCGGCCCCCACAGCCCCGCTCTCGCCCTTTGGAAGCAAAACACCGTTCTGCGCAAAAGCTCGCCACAGCACCATTGGCATCAGCACAGAAGTAGATTCGCGGACAAAGGGTTCCCAAAGGGCCGGGCCATAGATTACAGGCGGTGTGGAGGCACCCTTGTCCAAAAATGCGTCAATGCCGCCGGTATGGTCGAGGTGAATATGCGTATATATGATCGCCTTTATGGGCTTATCGCTTGACTGCCGAAGATCTGAAAGCGCCTTCGCAGAAGCACCAGGGTAAAAGCCAGCGTCAACAACGATAAGTCCGTCAGTGCCTTCTATGAAACTGAAGTTGGAGTATTCATAGGCGAAAGCAACATGCACATTGTCGCTAACAGAAACCAGCCGAGGAGTAGCAAAGCGCTCGTGAAACCGTATCAGTTCTTCGTCAGCTCGACCGAGACCGGAGTTCGTATCAGCGTAGGTCCAACTGCTGAAAGGGGTACTCACGAACACTAGTGCAACAATCTTGCATACGAGTAAATACATGCTACGTCTAACACACAGAAATCTGATCGGAGCCATCAGTACGTTTCCCACTTTCACCATCCGCAAATCCTCGGGCACATTATAGTTGACCGCAGACTTTCTTTGTCAGAGCGTAGACGCCCTGCCTCAGCAATTCCGGATTGCTTCACTCGCTCCACGTTTGCCGAACCCCGCTACGAGCCGGCAAACTGCACCAAACTCTAAACTTGAGTAATTAGCGCTGCTTTCGAGATTTAGCAATAGTGAACACCAAAGTGAACACTGTCCCTGTAATTATCTGATATTAACAAAAAATAAATATTGTTCGGAGGATTGAAAATCCCCGTGTCGGCACAGCAACGGCTGCCGCCGGAAGGCCGGCCCGATGTTTCTGTCTCTGGGCACCAGCTTCCTTTCGATAGAATTAGTAACTCAGTGAACTGTTCTGCTCATGAGTTCTTTCATGGCCTTGCGGCTGTGCTTTGCGGATTCATTGTAGCCACCGTAGTGGTTATCCCGGAGATGGGCTGTTAAAGCAGATTATTGCTGGCTCCTTCTAATTCACTTAACTACTTCACTTGACTACAACAAAGGATCGGTAATACTTACCGGCGAAGTTGATCCATACAGCTCCAAGGCTCGATATATTTAGGCTCACTTACTTGCTCGTGAAGGCACTTTCCAATGTACAAAAATATTCTCATCGTGGTTCTCGTTGCAGTTTCAGTAGTTGCTTGTACCGTCAATCCTTACTCCGGTGAAGAACAAACAAGTAACGCAGTTAAATACGGCGCAGGTGCAGCAGCGGTATGTGGGTTGATAGGGGCCATGGATTCACGCGAAAAAGCAGGAAAAGCCGCTTTAGGTTGCGGTATTGTTGGTGCGGGTGTGGGCGCTTACATGGATGTTCAGGAAAAGAAGTTACGTGATCAATTACATGGATCAGGTGTACGGGTTGCACGGGAAGGCGATAACATCCGACTTATAATGCCGGGTAACATTACCTTTGAATCTGATTCCTCAGCCTTGCGTTCGGATTTTTACTCGGTTCTAGATTCTGTGGCCGTGGTCCTAGCAAAGTACATTGATACGGAAGTAAGAGTTAGCGGACACACTGACAATACGGGAGGAAGGGAGCACAATGAATTGCTCTCACATCAACGTGCCGTTAGTGTTGCCGATTACCTCGCCGCACGCCAAGTCGCTCCCGAGAGGATGCAAGTCGAGGGGCTGGCGTTCGATTATCCCATTGCAGACAACGGTAGCGCGCAGGGTCGGGCACAAAATCGCCGTGTAGAGCTTTACGTTTTACCCAAGCAGGTATAAGCAAGGAATTGGGGACAGACCTTACCGCCGCAGTTAGCGATACGGAAGGACAGGCACCGTTCGGGCACCGTTCGCGCTTCAGACATCATTGCATTATGTTTTAGGAACAACCAAGGCTTATTCAGCGACTCGATGTTGCCGCCACTTCTAGCATGGGCAGATCTGATGTTTTTTTTCCAAAACACACCCGCCCCGTTTTTTAGCCCCAGAGAGCGGCGATACTGTGTTGAGAGAGCGCTGGTGTGAGTGCGATTTACGCTGCTTTTGCGAATTGTCGGCGAAAAACCGCCTCAAAGTGCAGGCTGTGGATGAGCCAGTCGTCCGGTTGCAGCTGAAGGCGGTGAAGAATGGGTGGCTGGCTGCTTGAAATCGCCCCACGCTTGTCAGCCCGCACCTGGCGTCCTGTCCAGTCGACCAATTCCAGATAATCGTTCCAGTGAAAAGGAATGCCCGGACTTTCCGGTGGCGAGGTTGTTTCTTGAAAATGTAACAACGGCTTGAGGGGTAGGGCTGGTGTTTTCTGTAGACCCTGCGTTTCGATAATCGCTTGGCAAAGCACTGGATTGACCGAAGACAGTACCCGTTCTTGTAAACTGGTGTAGTCCGATGTTTCCGGAGTTTTAGCCATTCCTGCTCGGATCGGATTGAGATCGACGTAGGCCATACAGCTCAGCAATGCCTGTTCCGATTTTAAAGCTTGAGACTTAAAGCGTGCCTCCCAAAAGTGGCCCGTACAGCCATCCTCCTGGTTCGCTTGCCGGGCGATCGGCTCGTTTAGGCACTTCATGAACCAGCTTAAATCCTGGAGACGGCTGCGCCAGACTGCGATGATGTCTTCCACGGTCTTGCGTTGCGCCAACGAGAGCGCATGGCCTGCCGCCAAGCGTTGCACGAGCAAAGGGCCTTTGAACAAGGTCAGCCAGCGAGCCATCACCTCCGTGTCTGAAAGTTGTTCGCTACTGCCCAACTTCACCACGACGTGGTAGTGATTGCTCATTACCGCGTAGGCACAAAGATCGATGGTAAAGAGGCTGGAAAGCACCCGCAGTCGGTCTTGAATCCAGCTTCGCCGGTGTTCATAACATTGGCCTGTCACTTGGTCTTGGCCGCATAGATAGGCGCGACGAACACAGCGAGACACACAGTGATAATAGGGTGTGTCGGCCCGACACACCTGTGCTTGACGGGGTCTTGGCATCGCTCTTCTCGCTGGTTTTAATGGGCACTAAAGTGCGTATTTCTTGTGCTACTGTGTTAGAGCGACTGCTGTGATACAAGCGACTGGCGGGCTATGATGAAAAATAGGGTGTGTGTCCATGGCGATTACCGCCTCACACAAACGCAGTTGGCCGAGACACTGGGTATTTCACAACAGATGATCGCAGCCTATGAAGCCAGTACGCGCAAGATACCAGCGTCTATGCTGCCGACCTTGGCGCGGTTGTTTGCCGTATCGCTGGAACAATTGGTTGGGTTAGAAACCCGGCCCGCCAAGCGTGGCCCAGCTTCTACCCTGCAACGGCAGATTGAGCAAATTAGCTTGATGCCACGCGCAAAACAGAAATTTATTACCGAGATGCTGGATGCCTTGATTCAACAGCAGCAAGCTTCTTAGTAACCGCCTAAAACGACAAAGCCCAGCGCAATGGCTGGGCTTTGGGGTTGCTTTCTCTGTTAATTAAATAAATCTGTCACCTTTTTCATCCTCGCGGCAAGCTTCGGGACAGGCACTGCGAATCTAATCAAGTTCGATCAGCCACGCTGTAAATTATCATCTAATTCTATCTGACGAATGAAAATGATTGAAAACGGAGTGCCTGTCCCCTACTGCCCTCAAGAGAAGCAAGCACCCAATTGACTGATCGAATGTTGCCGAATACGTGCCCTTTCATCCGCCAGTTTTTGACGGGCGGAACGAGGTGTGCGACGCAGTGTTTGCAGGTGAAAACCCGGGAGATATAAGCTCTTGTATTTCATGGCCTATTGTCTCATTTTGGGTGTGCAGGAGCTGTGAAATATTGATGCTAAACGGGCTTAACTTAGCGCCATTCTGGTCTGTCCCGAATGGCGCTAAAATGATTGAAAACGGAGTGCCTGTCCCCTACTGCCACTGCCCCCCCAGAGTGCCTGTCCCCTACTGCCCCTGTTTAATTACCTGGGCAAGACCGGTAAATTTGCATTTTCTGCTAGGTTCGCGGTTCTTAGGGTCCTTACACTGAAGCCCATCATCTTCAAATACGTCTTTAGGAAACGGAATTACGTTGTCCTGATTGATGTCATTTGGGTCGGGGCCAATTGACGGATACCGAACTGGTCCAAAAATACGATTAGACGTGTTTGACCGGCCAGTCCTTGATACTGTTCCACGCAGACCTAAGAAATCAACGTATATTGCCGGGTTTGCATTGGCGTAAAAATATGTATTTAGGCCACCCTCCTGTCCAATCGGGTCTTGTTGGATATACCTTCCCAGACCGGGGTCATAATCCCTAAAGTAGTTGTAATGCAGCCCCGACTCCCCATCCGCATATTGACCCGGGAACCGAACATCAAACGTCACGGAGGATGATGGCGATACCGCCACCTCACCAAACGCCTGCTGTGTCTGTGACCAAACGATGCCTTCGCCACTGTCCGTCAACAGCTTCGGTGTCTGCAAGTGATCCAAATGCACATCATATGTGGAGCCCTGGTCCTCAACCTGAATTGGCGAGAGACCACCAGGAAGATAATGATATCGCTTAGTTCGCGTTCCAGTCGCCGTGTATTCCCCGATAAGGCTCGATCCATCCCATAAAAAATAGGTGGTTGTGCCATCGACGGTTTTCTGGATACGCCGCCCAAAGGGGTCGTGCTGGTTCTTTATATCAAACCCGCCAGGGCCTTTGAAGTTCAAGGCAAAAACCGAAAGGTTTGCACCGCTTTCTATTTCCAGCAAAGTAAATTCACAGCACGTCAATTCCGTGACAGTTTCATTAAGGTTTTGCTACACAATCGCCCTGGGCTTTGATGCTAATACTTAGAAATACGAAAAGCACTGCTGAATACTACTAGTTAAAGGGCGCCTCTCCCCACTAGGCAAGCGTGGAGTGGCCTTGCCAAAAACATCGGGGTATTTAAACTGTGCACCCTTGTAATTACGGATGCACTTCATACTATGCGTCTTCACTCAGCCCCAACTTTTTTAACTTGGCTCGCCCTACTCGCGCCAATTTTTCTCATGCCAATTTTTGGCCACGCCCACCAGAAAACCGAGGGGCTAGAGGAGATAGTCGTGACTGGGCGTCAACAAGTGCTGGCAGGTGAAGCGCGCACCGCGTCCGAGGGTGTAGTTGGGCAGATGGAACTCGCCATTCGCCCACTATTGCGTCCGGGCGATGTGCTGGAAGCCGTACCCGGGCTCATCGTCACTCAGCACAGCGGTTCTGGAAAATCTAATCAGATTTTTCTGCGTGGCTTCAACCTAGATCACGGTACCGATTTCGCCACTTGGATTGATGGCATGCCAGTTAACATGCGCACCCACGGCCACGGTCAGGGATATACGGATATCAACTTTCTCATTCCCGAGACCATTGAACGAATGTCGTACGTAAAGGGCCCTTATCACGCAGAACTGGGCGACTTCTCATCGGCCGGTGGTGTTCACATTGATACTTTCGATCAACTACCCAACCAAGTCATGCTCGGTACGGGCGAAGATGGTTACTGGCGCGGGCTAGCGATGGGAACGATACGAAAGGATTCGATATATTTGTCTGGCACGCTGGAGGCGCAACGGTATGACGGACCGTGGACAGACATCAGAGAGGATGTCGAGAAGACTAATGGTCTACTCAAGCTGAGCGGCGGCGACGAGGTTCACTCCTGGTCTGCCACCGCCATGTACTACGAGAACGAGTGGAATTCAGCAGACCAAATTCCCACGCGGGCAGTAGTCAGAGGCCCGATTGATGAATTCGGTTCAATCGACACCACCCTAGGAGGTGACAGTCAACGCGCAAGCCTGTCTGGGCAGTATACGCATCAGCACGAAGACCATCGTTCCCGTTGGCAGGGCTACATTATCGATTACGACTTGGATCTTTGGTCCAACTTCACCTACCGCCTTGACGATCCCATTAACGGTGACCAGTTTCAGCAAGTCGATGACCGCACAACCTACGGTGGCGCTTACAACCGTTTCTGGGTTAGTGGTGTAGCGGATCATTTTCATCACAGCCTGGGCATGGAGCTGCGCTATGACGATATCGAGACCGTCGGTCTCTATCGAACGCGGGCACGCCAGCGCCTGGCTACCGTGAGGGAAGACAGCGTTGAACAGGCCAGTGCAGGAGTATTCTACGAGCTCGCGTGGCGATTTACGACAAGTTGGCGCGCGGTGCTCGGTATCCGCGGTGACTACTACTGGTTCGACGTGGATGCGGGGAAGTCACAGAACTCAGGCGACGATATGGAATCTATCGTCAGCCCGAAGGCTAGTCTTATTTATGCTTTTTCTGATTTCAGTGAGATGTATCTCAGTGCGGGGTACGGTTTCCATTCCAACGACGCACGTGGCGTCACCATTGCGACTGACCCGGTAACCAACGAACCCGCGTCTCCGGTCGACCCGCTGGTGGAATCAAAGGGCGCCGAGTTTGGCTTCAAGACGGTCTGGCTCGACGGCTGGAATTCCTCCCTGGCACTGTGGTATTTGGAACTGGACTCGGAGCTGCTGTTCGTGGGTGACGCCGGCGCGACGGAGGCCAGCCGTGCCAGTGAAAGGTGGGGCGTTGAGTTCAATAACTTCTGGTCAGTCACAGAAGTCTGGACACTGGAGGCCGACTTTGCCTGGACGGATGCCAAGTTCAGCGACGATGCCCCCGAAGGCGATGACATTCCCGGAGCCTTAGAGTGGGTTGCAAGCGGCGCGGTATCCGCCCAATACCCCAGCGGTTGGTTCGGCTCACTGCGGGCACGCTACTTTAACGGCGCTCCATTGGTTGAAGACGGTAGTTTGGAGTCCAAAGGTTCAACCATTGCCCACCTCGCGCTGGGCTGGTCCGATGAGTCATGGCGGGTGCAGTTGGATGTGCTCAACCTCTTCGATTCCGACGATCACGATATTGACTACTTCTACGCTTCGCGGCTTCCCGGAGAACCTGCAGCGGGTGTTGAGGACGTTCATTATCATGTCTTTGAACCCAGACAGGCGAGGTTATATCTGCGTCGCAATTTCTAGGAAGTCAAAAGATGAAGGCAAAATACTTCCTAGAAACCCCCGTGTCGGCTCAGCAATCGCTGCCGCGACGAGACAGGGAATGGGCGATAACCGTTGCAATATCGGTGACAGGGCGGTAAACCAATCTCTCATCGAAGGTTTTAAACCCGGGAGTACAACACGATGACAGCATCGTTTGACGTCAGTCAGTTTGGCATTGTCGTCCAGGACGAATACACACACCCGTCCAGCCCCGATCACCCGGACTGGAACGAATCCTATTTTTTTGACTGGTACAACGAAGACGCCACTTTCGCGGGTCATTGCAGGGTTGGCTGGCACCCGGGGCAAGACCGAGTTGTGAATTTACAACTGGAAGCTGTAGCGCCCCCCCATTCCAGAGGTGCGGGCGAAGTAGAGAGCCATAGTGCCCAAGGGTATTCGACCAATCGTTATGAGCAACCCATAAGAGCTCATTGCAACGCTACCATTGATGGCCTTGAGCATGCCTGCCAGGTTCGCGGCGAGCGCGATCACTCCTGGGGGCCGCGACCCGGGGACATGGAATGGTCTTTCCTGGTGATCAACAACAAGGACTTCAGCCTGCAAGCAACCGTAGTGAAAATACCTGAGTGGCCCGCCATCAAGATGGGCTATTTTAAGAGCGCAACCGGAGAAATGCTCAACTTTACGGATGTCGATTTCCAGATTGAATACAACGCTGACAATCCGGAGCGAGCAGTGCAAGGCCGTATTTATCTCACCTGTGAAAATGAAACCGTGATTAGCGCGGATGTAAACGCGGTCACAGGCACTGAAATCGATATTACCCACACATTCGACACACCCAAACGTACGGAATGTCGTCGCTCGTTGGTCAGTTGCCAGTTCCATGGCGAACAAGCGGGCATCGTGAACCCGGGCTGGTTTGAGTGCAATCGTAACGCCAACAACCAAACTGTTGATAACGATTAGGGAAGCTCAACCATGCTCAGTATCGATGCGCCTTTTTATGCCACCGTGGAGGATGCAGCCGAGGAAGCCAAACGCCTGGCGGCAGACGGTTTCGATGGGGTGTATACCCTCGAAGGAAACACCGACCCATTCTTCCCACTGTTGCTCGCCTCCGAGCATGCGCCGCAACTGGCTATAGCTACCGGCATCGCCGTTGCGTTTCCGCGCAATCCATCGCACCTCGCCTACCAGGCGTGGGATCTACACAGGTTCAGTAAGGGCAAGTTTTTGCTCGGTTTGGGTTCGCAGGTAAAAGCCCATATTGAAAATCGCTTCGGTTGCGAATTCTCGCGGCCAGCGGCGAGGATGCGCGAGCACATCCTGGCAATCAAGGCATTTTTCGATTGCTGGCAAAATGGCACTCAGCTGAATTTTCAGGGCGAGTTTACCCGCCACACACTAATGACACCCATGTTCAACGCAGGCCCGAACCCTTTCGGTGAACCGCCAGTCCTGCTTGGCGCGCTGGGCCCGAAGATGACCGAAGTGGCGGGGGAAGTCGCCGACGGCATTATCATGCACCCATTCAATAACCAAACTTTTATCGAACAACATGCCCTGCCAGCCGTGCGCAAGGGGTTAACAAAAGTGGATAAGCTTGAATCGGAGTTCATCATTTCATTGGGGGCGATGATCGCCACTGGCGAGAACGAAGAAAGCATGCAGGCGGCCAAAGACAGCATCAAAGGCCTGCTTGGATTTTATGCTTCCACACCCGCTTACATACCACCCATGGATGCGATTGGTTACGCAGACCTACAACCAGAAGCGAATCGATTGACCAAGGAGGGGAAATGGGACCAGTTGGCGGACATGATCGATGACACTTTCTTCGAAGCGTTCTGTATTTACGATGAACCGCAGAATATTGCCGCCCGCATCGCCCAAAAATACGGCTCGCTTCCTGACCGGCTGAGTTTATACACGCCCTATGCAACACCTGTCGGCTTTTGGAAACCCATTATTGAGCAGGTTAAATCTGCCGTCTAATACCGTTGGCGGATTAAGTCGCGGTGTTTCCAGAACACCTTAAGAAATGCCAGTTCTCCATAGAAAAAAAGGGTAAATCGGCGAACGTTGTCGGGAAGACCGTCTCGCCGACCACAAATGGTATTCCGGGGTTTATTGGGGCACCAATGGCAAGCATGGCCGCGGTGATAGATGCTGCGGGGGTAAGGTCGCGTGTTTCCATGATCGATGTGCCAACACCAAAACCGCCAAAATTCCCCGGGGTTCGGTCGGTCATTACAATATCAAAGGCAGACCGCGTAATGGTGACAGCAGTTGAGTCGGGGCAATCGTGTGAAGGTGTTGGTAACGGAACTGCGCCGACCTCATCAATTTGGGCCTCGTCCAGCGGACCGGGAGGCGGGGCATCTAAACCGGGATTAGCGCTTATCGATGGGGCATTGCGGAGGGTGATAAATGCGTTGCCTGGTGTACTTGGGAAATTCACTGCAAGTAAAAGAAATTCTGCAAACTCCGCTGGCGTGGGCGCTCGGTAGACACCGGGATCGGACACATCCGTATTTCGGCCGTGGAACCATGGATGGTGGTGGAAATCTATCACTCAACGAGCCACACCCCTGCTGCAAAACTTTCCCGGTGTCCGCTCGGAATCTACGTTATGGGCGCTCTGCTGGGGTTATCCTTATCGACGATCGTAGTGTCGGGCTGGTGCTCCTCATGAAACTGCTCCACCTGTCTCTCCACAGCCGCAACCTCTCCATCATATTGCGCGATATGGAACGTCGCGTCCCCCTCATAAACCAGTGGTAGGTTGGTCCGCCCAATAACCATGCCATCTGTGGGAGCGATTAGCTCTGACTCATCTGTCCCCAGTGGATCAGCGACTAAACCAATGGTCTGCCCCTTGTCTACTTTCGCTCCCAGAGGAACGAGCATACGCAAAATTCCACTTTCCGGCGCTCTCACCCAACTTGTAGTGTGACTAACCAATGGTAGCTTGGGCGCCTTTTTGCTTCGCCCCTTGCTCAGCATTCCAATGGTTCGCATAACACTGATAATGCCTTTAACACCGGCCCGGATATAGGTTTCATCAAATCGCAACGCCTCGCCAGCTTCATAGAGAATTACGGGAACACCGAACTCAGCAGCGCATTCGCGCAACGACCCATCGCGAATTTTTGCATCTATTGCTACAGGAACACCGAATGCTTCTGTCATTTTCTGCGTTTCTGGATCGCTCAAATCTGCCCTGATCTGAGGAAAATTGCTGCGGTGCCTGGCACCAGTGTGTAAATCAATTCCATGTGTAGATTTTTTCACTATTTCTCGAACAAAGGTATGAGCCACTCTGCCGGTGAGAGAACCCTTGCCAGAGCCGGGAAATGAGCGATTTAAATCACGGCCATCGGGAAGGTAACGAGAATGATTCAGAAACCCATAAACGTTAACGATTGGAATGGCCAACAGCGTCCCGCGAATGTTTTTCAGCGCTGAATGTCGTAACAACCGGCGAATAATTTCAACGCCATTGATTTCGTCGCCATGTATTGCCGCGCTTATAAACAGCGTGGGCCCTGGTCGTTTTCCTGCCACAACTTGCACAGAAATGGATAGATCGTCGTGGGTGTACATTGGCGCTACAGAAATATCGACAACTTCGCGCGTACCCGACTGTATGCTGACTTTACCTATCGCTATATCTGTCACACTTGAACTACGCTCTAATCTTCGGAAGTTGTATTTCGCGGCCGCTTTCTTTTTCCGCAGAGGTAAGAACGAGAAGAATCCACTAGGTATTTTCCTCTGATTGCTGTTCTACCAAGCAGTACTCGAAACTTCATACTATCTCTGTCGGTTAAGGTAATTTCAGCCTCCAGCCGAGCGCTGCCAATACTAACGGTGGATTGAATTACATAGCGTAATTCTTCGTGGCCACCCGAGTCCCTGATCAACCGCTGATCCAGTACCGGTGCTTCGCAGCGGATGACCTGGGTAGAGTCGCCCTGAATGGGGTGAATATCAAAGAGCACCCACTCCTGTTGGTCACGCTCAAACGGTTCGACATAAAATGCATGCAGACAACTGGTACGCGCACCGGTATCTATTTTTGCCTTTATTTGTGAAATTCCCAACTCGGGAAAACCCACCCATTCCCGCCAGCCCAATACCTGGCGATTTCCCAAACTAGCCGTCATTCACTTGATTCTCGTCAGTTTCGTCATTCATCTGTTCTTCCACTGCAGCTTCAACAATATCGGAATCTAATTCCTGGGCAGCCGGACGGCGCTTGCGCCGTGTTCGAACAGGAATCATGCCACGCATCGCTTCTAACTTTCCGAAACAAAGCAATTTGTCGCCCGGCTCAAGCGTCCGGCCATCTCTGGGATTGGGGATGACTTTCGCACCTCTATAAAGCGTTAACACATTGATATCATTTTCATGTAATCGAGTCTCGTGAATTGTCTGCCCAACAAAACTAGACCCCTCTGGCACTAGTATTTCACTTACGCCATAGCCCTTACTGACAGTGAGCCTTTGGCGCACATCGATTTCAGGAAAATCGACTTGGGCCGCTATATAGTCGATGATCACCCCGGCGATATCGAGCTCTGTACACGCCTCTATTCCCTCGAGCCCCGGTGAAGAGTTAACCTCCATGACCTGCGGCCCCTTCTTGCCTTCCAGCATATCCACACCGGCCACGCTTAGACCCAATATCTGGGTACAGCGTACGGCAGTTTCCCGATATTCCTCATCGAGCTCTACCGACTCCGCAATGCCTCCGCGATGCACATTACTTCTAAACTCTTGCCCTTGAGCGACGCGCCTCATCGCGGCAACGACTTGATCTCCGACGACGAACGCACGTATGTCTTTGCCTTTACTTTCCGCCACAAACTTCTGAATCAATACATTCTGTTTTTGACTTTGGAGTAATTCAATAATGGACTCTGCTTGCTTCACCGATTCCGCCAGTAAAACCCCAATGCCTTGCGTGCCTTCTATCAATTTGATAACAACCGGCGCACCGCCGACGCGTTCAATTGCAGGAAGCACATCTTTCTTATCACGAACAAACGTTGTTCTAGGTATGCCGATCTGGTGCCTACTCAAAATCTGGAGACTGCGTAATTTATCTCTGGAATTTAAAATCCCATGCGCTGAATTCGCGCAAAACACATCCATCTCCTGAAACTGCCTAACGACAGCGGTGCCATAATATGTAATGGACGCGCCTATTCGAGGCAATACGGCGTCATAGGTGCTCAGTCGCTTCTGGCGAAAGTACAGATCAGGCGAGCCCCGATCTAAGTCAATGGCAAATTTGAGCGTATTGAGAACCTTCACCTGGTGCTCTCTTTGTTCAGCAGCTTCTTTTAAGCGCCGCGTGCTATAAGCATTGGGGCCACATGACAAGATGGCGAGCTTCATACTCAATTCACCTTAATTTGATCCTGTTCGTGAATGTAATGGCGTTATCGATTAATTCTACTCTTAGAAAGATGGTAAATCAGCAGACCACCGAAAACGCCGGAAATCATCGATACCAACAAAATACCGACTTTCGCAACCTCAATGAGGCCTAAGCGCGTGCTCTAGCTGCTGTAAGGGCGCGGTGGCATCTTTAGCAACTCGCTCTACTGCGTGCAAAATCTGGTGCTGCTCGCTGGTCAGTCGCCATGGGGATACCCCAACCATAAACACCTTCGCCACCAAAATTAATCAGCTAAAAGACACCCGCAGGAACTGCCATGCCGCCGACTGCCGCTGCAATTGGTAGCATTGCCTTCTTTCGCGACGAGAGCGCTCCGGCCAACTTGTGTTTTGAAAACAACAACAGAGGCCTAGTGAGACGATCTATCAGGTCTTGTTGATCATCAGATGAAATCTGCTCAGACATCCGCAAGCGAATCCCTCAGGTCTAATGTTACGGTGAAATTCTGGTACCGATGAACGGACGCATACAGTTAGGGCGACGCTTACTTTTTTGTAGCGTCTATGTATGTGCTGAATTTACCTAAAACCATTTCATTTTTTTGAAGGCCATCACTTGAAATGCAACGATCGTCATTAATATTCCACAAAAAAACCAGAAAGCGTTGCCGTTGTCCGCGCCGGGTATACCGCCTACATTGATACCCAACAGGCCCGTCAAAAATCCGAGGGGCAGGAAAATCGCAGCTATCACTGAAAGTACGTACATATTTTTGTTCAGGCGATCCGCCAATATGTTGGCTATCTCATCTTTCACTATTTGTGCGCGTTCGCGAATGGCGTCCAAATCTTCCACGTATCGGGTGATTTCATTGAAACTTTCTTGCAGTTGACGCTTATGGGAGTCTTCCAAGCACTCGACGTCGGACATTCTAAGCTGCCCAATGGCATCACGCTGGGGTGCCATATATCGCCGCAGCATAATGGCTTGTTTGCGAACATCACCAATGCTCTCCCGCAGATCTGTGCTGGCGTCTTCTAGAACTCTTTCTTCAATATCGTCAGTTAACTCGCTCAGCTCCGTCAGAACGGGTTCCATGCGCTCAAACAAGCGAGTAACGAGCATGCCAACAAAATGCCCGGCATTCTTGGGGCCCTTGCCTGCGCGTAGTCTACTCTCCAAATCGGATATCGCTTTCAGTGGTCTGCGCCGAAGACTGATTACTCGCTCATCGTCAAACCATAGTCTGATGGACACCATGTCTTCAGGCGCAGCGTTTTTATTGAGATTGACGCCACGAAGAATCAGCAGTGCCCCCGTATCGATTTGCATCATTCGCGGGCGTGTTCCATCGGCCAGTAACGCCTCAATGATAAATGGGTCAAGATAGGACACCTCACTCTCTAACCACCGCTTTGTATCCTCGTGAGCGGCGTCCAAATGCACCCAGGCGAATTTGTCGTCTTTGATGCGTTCGGAGACCGCGTCTTTGGATAACGGCGCACCGCCGCCTCTCTCATCAAACTCATAAGCCAACAAAATGCATTCGCTCACTTCATTTCCTCAGGACTCTTGATATGAACATCCCTTTGAGGGAAAGGAATCTCAATATCGTTCTCATGGAATTTGCGCCAAATCGAGAACAAAATATCACTGCGCGGGCGCTTTCTACCCTCGATGATATCCTCCACCCAAAAATTCAAGGTAAAGTTCACCGAGCTATCACCAAAGTCGACTAAAAAGCACTCTGCTTTCGGATTATCACTGCAACGCGGGTGCTCATTAGCGGCTTCTAAGATAAGTTCATACGCTTTATCAAGGTCTGCTCCGTAAGACACCCCAATATCAATTTTAATGCGGCCCAGGGTATTGCTAAATGTCCAGTTGGTGACTTTGTTAGTGATGAAATCTTCATTCGGTATCATCAACTCGCGGCTTTCAAATGTCTCGATCAGCGTATAGCGAGCACCCGTCCTTCGAACAAAACCCACAGTATCGGCATCAATTTCGATCAAGTCACCTTCTTCAACAGACTTTTCAAGCAGCAAGATCAAGCCACTAATAAAGTTTGAAGTGATTTTTTGCAGGCCAAAACCAATACCTATGCCAATTGCACCACCCACAACAGTGAGGGCTGTAAAATCAATGCCCAATACGTCTAAGGCCATCAAAAAGGCTATGCAATACACGCCGATTTGAAAAGCTTTCGTTATTAGCACGCGGTTGCTGGCATTTATTTTGCTCAGCGACTGTATGCGCCTTTCGCCGAATTCAGAAAATATCCCGGCAGCTAAAAAAAGCACCGCTATGGCGATGAGGGCCTTCAGCAGGAGATAGAGGGAAAAACGTATCTCTCCAACTTTGAAGGACAATGTCTCGGAATCAAGAAACTCCTTGATCGGTTGCAAATAGCCCAAGAAGCCAAGCAAGAAGAAAGCAATCAGCAGCGCGGCCAGCACCAACTTGGCGACCGATGCCCGAGGTTTCAATATGGCAGTCCAAAAGTTATTCATTGTTGAAGCATAGATTATTGCTCTAGTTTATCCATAGCTTTGTGAATTCCGATGCCGATTATTCACTGGCGGAATTGCTCGCCCCACTCGACACCAACCACTCATTCTCGGAGGTGTTCTGCCGTTTATCGGAACCGGGAAAAGCAGCATAATAAGCCATATCTCTTTTTGTGGGGATGGTTTTCTACGCCAGATATCAGAGCTGAACCGGTCAAAATAACAAAATCAATAGAAGTAAACTTTATAGCCGATCTCTTTTTTAGAGAGGTGGCGGAGTGGCGAGCACGGGGTCACGACCAAATACTCCTCAGCCTCACTCCGGATATGCCAATGTGTTCAGAAAAGCCAGTAAGTCGTTTTTCTCTTTCTCGGTTAGCACCAAGGCCGGCAACTCTGAACCATTGCTCGGTTCTAACAAATAGCTAGCTAATACCTGATTGAGGCTTTTCGCTCGCCCATCGTGCAGATAGGGCCCCGTCTTGTTGAGATAGCGCAAGGTGGGAGTCTTGTATGCGCCGCGCATACCGTCGTGTATTTGCTGCGGTAAGAAATTTAGCGCATGACACTCGTCGGGCTGTGCGTCGCTATAATCACCCAAACAGTTAAAGGCATCTTGGACAACCGCTTGAATACCCAGATAGCGGCCAAAATCCAGAACGTCGCCCTGCAATTCCCCCGTTCCTATATTGTGAAAGTCGTAATTGCTGAACAGCGGGCCGTTGTGGCAACGCAAACAATGCGTCTTGTTTTGATCGAGAAACAATTTAAGCCCCGCTAGTTCTGCTCGAGATAGCAACGCATTCGCTTTTGTCTCAGATTGTTCTGACAAGGTGCGGGCAAAATGATCGAAACGCGTACGCGGCAACGCCAGCTGTCGCTGATATGCCGCTACAGCTTTGCCCACATTGGCATAGGCCGCGTTTATTGACCTGCGGCTGTTCGGGTCGATGCGGTACCAAGCACTCTTAGCCTCAGAGCCACCCCAGGGACTCGCAATAGTTGCTACTGTGGTAGCAAAAACCACCGGCGGTAGACTGCCAAACAATTGTTGGTACTGCTGTCGATAGTCATCATCATTGGCAATGACGCGAAGTACCTGCAGGCGAGTACCACCCATTTCGTCCGGTGCCTCGAAGGGAACCAGCGCTTGCGCCCACAGGGAATCCTTGCGGCCATCCCAATAAAACCAAGTGTGATAAGCCACACCTAACAAGCCCAACGTATTGCGATTATTTTTGCGCACTCCCTGCGCTTTCGGTATGCCGTCGGTAAATGCCCGATTAGGCTGATGACAGCTGGCACAGGAGAGGTCGCCACCACCACTGAGACGGGTATCAAAAAATATTGAACGACCAAACTGCGCAGCGTAGGAGTCGTCGGCAACACGATTGGATGTTGACGCAGGGGGATTTCCAAGACTGTCCAGTTGTAGGGATGCAATAAGCCGCATCTCACCCTCAGACCAATAGGGCGGCGGGCGTTCGCATGACGACAAGATCAATGTCGCCATGAGGATAAGGGCCTTAGCAAGGAAAACCGAAATCGACTTCAACGTAAGTCTGCCCTTATGAAGTAGTGATTCGAAGCCGCACAATCTTCTCTGAGTTCACATGGAAAGTCAGCTTCTTTTTGTATCACTCACGACACACTATTGGCAGCTGAGAAGTGCGGCCCGCAAAAATTTCCTAGGGAGCAATGTGTATGGTCACAATAACGTGATCTCGCAATTGCGCTGCCGTAATATCAAAACGCAACTGCCACTCTCCCGGCATGTGGAATTTTAAGCCCTCAATGCGATAAACACCCTTACCGAGATGATCGGTTACTTGGGGCTGCGTCGGCAAGCCATGTCCGTGACCCGGCATGCCGCCGACAATAGAAATCGTCGCAGGGTGGAGAGCTGATTGTTTTGCATCACGCAGTGTCAGTAGCCAAGTGTGATATTGGCCGATCGGTAGGCTCGGTTCCGACTCCAGCGCCAAGCTCACTTTAAAGTGCTGCTTTTGACTAGTGAGCTCCGTTGTCAGTGGCATAGGCTGCTGCTCGTTATTCAACAACCGTTCGTCACTACAGGCCAACAGTATTGTCGCAGCAAGTAGCGTGAGCAGTGTGCGCGTTCTAACACCCCGGTACAAAATAGTCTTCGTGAGCATTATGTTGCTTAATAAACTCAGTTAACTTGCCTAGTTGTTCCGTCGTCAGTGGCTCAGTGCTGTGGGCACTAATCGCCTCTTCGATCGTGTTGGCTGAACCATCGTGCAGGTAGGGGGGGTTCAGCCAAATGCCGGAGATCGTTGGTGTGTCGAAACCCGTTAGTGGTGCACCCAATCGATTACCGCTGTCCGCATCGATCGTCCCGACGTCGTGTAGGACATTTGCGCTGGAATCAGTAAATGTCGTACCTGTATGGCAATCACGACAGCCTTTCAGAAAGAACAGCGCCCCGCCCGTATTGGCTTCAGAATCAAGTTCTCGGGGATCAGTTCGATACGGACTTACCGGAAAATCAGTCAGTGAATTGACGTACGCGGCCAGCGCATCTAGATCAGCGCTCAGCCCCGCCTTAGGCGGGCCCAGAGTATCACTGGTGTTGGCGAAATCGGTCGCATTCATCAGGCCGGAACCACCGGCGAGTGTACGAATCTGTCCTTCGAAATCCTGCACCTCGTCGAAGTTAGCGCTCCAATGCAGGCGACCGTGCCCTGCACCCCGGCCCTGCAATGAAATGGTCTTGCGCAGACCTTCGCCAAACGCACTCAGATCCCAAACTCGGCCATCACCGCCACCATCATTATGGCAGGAAGCGCAACTCATATAGTTGTCACGCGCCAACCGATCATCCTGTGCATCATAGAACAGTTGTTTTCCGGCAAAGACTTGCGCACCTAATGCCTCACTACCCACGACCTGCGTCTCGCCTAACACGCTGATGATAGGTAAATCTCGCTGCAGCATGAGCGTCAAATCAAGTCTTGAAACACTGCGATCCATAAAGTTGTGCACGTAAGCAATGCTGCCATCAGAAGATAGCGCAACACCCTGTGGTGCGCGGCCCGTCGGCAGACGCACCAGTTCAAAGTTGTTTTGCGTATCGTACACGGATAGCTCACGACTGGTTTCCAATGCCGTTAACAAATAGCGATTATCGCCTGTCAGAGCTGCCCCGGTGGCCAAACTCGAATTGTCGAAGTCGACACGAAACGCTGGGTCTTCATTTTCTGAACTGAGATCAATGCGAGCAGCGGCCGCTCGAACGGTAAATTCAAAGGTCATGCCGGGTTTGCCGCGCAGGCCGCCAGAGTCCACGTTGTCTTTCTTAGAGGGAATATAGGCCAGTGCATCTCCGAAGCTCACAACAGGTGCATGTAGATAATTCGGCATACCGGGGCCTGAGCTCTCTGACAGAGGACGACTATCGTGAGGCAACGTTATCGTGCTGGCCAGTGTCATCGTAAACGGATCAACCATATAGATCTGCGCGGAGGCAGCAGCGACATTCATAGTTGAGGTACTCTCGCCTGGAATCGGCGGAGTAATAAAGTTGCTAATCAACAACCGGGAATCATCAGATGTAATGGATAGATGCCTCGGCCTACCATCAAGCACCAGGCTGCTGAGTAGCGAGTGGTCAGACACGCTGCGTTTTTCCACAACACCGGTTGCCTCCAACACGACAAAGTACTGGCTGCCTATACTGTTAAACACAATACCGTGGGGCTGCGATCCAAACGGCAAGTCGATAGTTTCAATTACTTCCAGAGATAGCGTATTTACGACACTGAGCGTCGCCGATTTTTTGTTTGTCACATAAATTCGATCTGCACTGGGCGATTTCGCGAGGCTCCAGGGTTTGTCACCTACGGATATTTCCTGAATCAAGTCGCCATTGGCATTGATGACTGAGATGGAGTCGTTATCCGGGTTTACATTCCAAACCCGATCTGCGCCCGAACTGTTGTCCACCAAAATCGTGGTGGATTTTTGGGGTGCATAAGGCAGCGGCGTAATTTCGTTGCCGTCTGGTGTGGCATCCGAGTTATCGCCGATGCCATCGCCATCCGTATCGGCCCACTCAGTGGGGTCGTTGGGGAAGACATCTGCATTGTCACCAACACCATCGCCATCGGTATCAGCCCACTCAGCGGGGTCATTGGGGAAAGCATCATCCGCGTCGGGCACACCATCTAAATCACCATCCGTACCACCGGTGCTGGCCTGCCGAATCACCCGGATTGTTTCACCCATGGAGGGCGTACCCGCGCTATTGACAGCAAACAGCCAGTAATTGCCCGGTATCAAAACATTCGGGTTGGCATTCATGCTGAGCTGGTAAGTGCCATCGCCATTGTCCACGTGCGACACAGGTAAGAAACGCTGATCGGTGTTCATGTGGTGGGTCGTGGCAGATAAGCGTACGAGCGAGAAACTCTGCACCGAAGTGCTGGCGGTGACGTCAAAACTACGCCCGGCTCGTGTTTCGGCAGGAACATTCGCCAAAATCGGGCGCGTCGCCGGAGTACCGTCACTGGCGAACAAATACGGTGGAGAAAATATTTGTCCATCCAAATGATTGGCAGAGCAACCACTGCCACAGGCACCACCACCGGCAGCGAGCACCCGTGCATCTTTTAGCAACAGCGCAGTGGAATGGTAGTTGCGAGGAATTTCGATGGAGTCGACAACGCGCCAGCTATCAGTAGCTGGTGTATAAATTTCTGCCGGAAGTACAGAGCCCTGATCAGAAAACAGCTTCGCCACGGTGTTACCGCCGACTACTAGAACTTCACCGTTGGGCAATGTCACTGAGTTGCTCACAGCACGGGGATAGTGCATGGCTGCGCCCTGAGAAATAACCGGCGTCGGGCCATTTAAATCTACCAGGTATACATCGTCTGTCGATGTCGGGGACTGGTAGCGCCGGTCTGCGCCACCCACTAACAGCACCTTACCTTCGTCATAGGTAACGGCATTGCCATACATTCGAGCCCGACTGCCCGTCATTTGACCCAGCACCTCGTTAGCTGCACCGTTGAGGGGGTCAAACACGTGGAATGTCGGCGTGGGGCCACCCTGAAAAACAGTGCCTTGTGGCGTTACCGCCAGGTGTGCCCACCACTCAAGGTTAAGGGCACCGGTCGGGTTCGAGGCGGAGTTGATCGCATTCTGCTCATCAACTAGGGTCTGCATATTCGCATTAGTGGTTCGTGTCCAGCTATTGTTAGCCGGGTTGAATAGTTCTGAGCGGTTGCCCGCCGATTTCGCAAAGGTCGAAAACACGCGATTGTTCGGCATGGTTATATTCGAGCCATACCAGCGGTAGTCATTCATATTCGAAAGCGGGGCCCAAGTCATTGTCTGCGGGTCGAACATGCTAGTGCGCGTGTCATTAGGGTTGCCGCCTGAGGCGACGATCACACCACTTTCGAGACTGGAGACTCCAGCACAAAACATGTCGTGAAAGTTACTATCCGTGTTCTGAAAGGTGAGGTTATTCGGGTCAAAGACTGCGGAGTGCGTGTACTCGCTCGATGAAGGAAACGCATTGGTCTCCGTCGAGGACCAAGTCAACACGCGGCCATCGGGTAAGTTGGCTGCCGAGATGGCAATATGTGGCCAGTTAATGACGGGGCTCCACTGGCCGATATCGGCGCTACTGGGCACGGTACCCACTAACTCACCGTCGGAGGGAATGGGTGCGTAATTTCCACCGCTGACACGGTAGGTGACATCCAACACGGCACCACCGGTTTTTTCAAAATACTCCACCTCCAGATCGTAATCGCCAACTGGCAGAAAAATTTGTCCAGTGACCGTGGTCGGGCCGTGCAACCCGTCATTGTTGACCACGGTTGCGCCGTCGATTTTCACACGGGAACCATCGTCGGAGTTCACCCTGAACTGATAAGTTGCAGCGGTGGTAACCGTGAGTGTGTTGCTGAACTCCATGGCGTAGTAGTCGGCGCGGTTGGCCAGTGAAATATCGATGCTGCTACTGGTACCACCACCGCTGGGAGTTAGTGCACTGAAGTTGGGCAGCACATTGAAGGTGCCGTCGTAGACCGAGTAGTTAAATGCGCCAAACGAAACAGATGAATAAAACAAAAGAGTAAGCAGCGCTAGTCCTGCGGGTAAAAAAGGGCGCGTCATGAGGAATCCAATTACTTAGTATGTATGTGGGTATAAGTGTAGTTTGGATTTCGAGTTTCTGGGAAAAAAGCAACGAATCGACAAACTGTGAACCACCAATAGGCTTTCTGGAAAGACTTGGCAGGTCATGAAATTTAATTATGAACTTTGAACCTTAAAATAGTTACGGGTTATTTTATGAGGGGTAAGAAGATAGGTGCAAAAAAAACAAGCCAGTACGCCCGCGCGCAGTTCCAGCGGGACCTAGCAGCAGCCTGTCATCCCGTCGAAGAAGTTGTTTATTTAACAGAAGACAGACCCGATGGCGCTTTGTACCGATTTGTGGCCTCACACCTGGGGCGATCTGAGCAGCGGTACCTTAGAAGTCTTGACCGAACCCAATGTAAACCAACTGGTTTGGGCAGAGGTGCCCGATCCCAGTGGTGATCCAACTCCCTGTAAAGACCAGGTCGCCGATACCAAACGTTTCGATGGCGGCGAAGGTATTGATCTATCAGGCAATAACGTGGTGTTTACAACGAAGGGCGATAACCGTGTCTGGTCCTACGATCCCACCGCAAATATGTTAACCGTGATTTATGATGCGGCTATCCATATCAATGGTGTGCTCACCGGCGTCGATAACGTCGAGACATCTGACGCCGGTGTTGTCTATGTGTGTGAGGATGGTGGCGACATGCAAGTTGTGCTCGTGCGCGAGAACGGCAGTACTTTCCCAGTGGTTCAAATTGTGGACAATTCCGGCTCTGAACTCTGCGGTGCCGCCTTAACTTGCCAACCGGGCGCTTTCACATTACGAGGTTGCGGGTCTATCCCATTTTACAATGCCGCGTCACAATCTTCGGGTGGCATAGCGTTAATCCACTGGGTAAGTAATTCAACACCTTCTGTGTGAACGATGCTGCGACCAATTTCTGGCATGCGTACTTCCAGATCGTTGGACGCGGTGCGGAAGACCAGAATCGACTCTGACGCACTGCCGGGCACGATGTCATAACTTAAGCCACCGGAGCCGCCACCTGCGGCAATCGGCGTTTTACATTTGCCAACTTCCAAGCCGAACGGACGGAAGTAATCCAGGTACAAACCCGACGTATCGCCAGCACCACCAGGTATATGGCAGTGTGCACAGTTGACGTCGAGATAACCTCGCGCCCGATCATCCAGTGGCGCACTGGTATCGCCCCACAGTGGAATCGTAGGAATAGCACTGGTATCCGCCGGGACACCCGCCAAAAGGTTCAGCGCCGCCCAATGCTCCAATTGATTCGCGGTACCGCCAGGATAATCGAAGGTTTTATTCAATGATCGTGCGGTTGGACCGAGCGGCAACAGCACGTCCTCGCCATGGCAGTTGGCGCAGTTATTGGTATTGGGAATGACATATTCTGTAGTGCGAGAGTTGCCATTGATATCGATCCAGCTCACGAGCTCTGTACCACCCGCTAGCGTCAACACGGCGTCAGACTTATCCGCGTTCCAGATGTATGGCAATGCAACCCAACCGGTGTTGCGACGAATCATTAAGCGGGTTTCAATGATCTCCTCGGCACTGCCATCAACACGCAGATCTTCCTGAATCGTAAATGTTTTAGCGATGATGGTGCCAACCGGAAAATCAAAAGCCTCCGTCGCGCGATAGGCTGCCTGACTACCCTCGGGTAGGAAAACAAAGCGGTATTTATTGGCGTAATCGGTAAACAGGGGTGTATTTAGATCGTAGATAACACCGCCGCCATTGGGGTTGGCTAGCGGGTTTGCGTTATCAGCGAATAATCGGTAGTCCGATAGATTGGGGCAATCTGCGAGAAACGCATCCGCATTTATGTCCTCGCCTTCGACACTGCACAATTCCAGCGGGTTGGGGCCAGTGGGGTTCTCGGGGTCAACCGGAGGTTCGAGTTGCACAACCGGCAGGGATGCGTGGGTGCAATTGAAGAGCAACGGGTCAGTCGAATCGGCGAGGTCACCGGGAATACCGTTCAAGATGACGGAAATATTAAACGTACCCACTGAGCTTTCGGGCCCGTTTTCGACAATGCAAATTGCCTGGGACTCGGTTAAACCATCGGGAAACTCGACAAGTAAACCTGCATCGGTTCCCACACCTGAGCTGTCGTAAAAGTGATCCTGAGCTGAACCCAGAACTAAGCCAACGAGCGCTGCATCGCCCTGTGGATCATAAGAGTTGTTGCTCATAATGTTGTCGTGAATATAAATCTTTTCTGGGACCGGGTCGTAGGTCGGTTTGTTTACGCCGATGTCAACGAAGTAATAACTGAGTGTGAGTGTGGCAAAAGACTGATTACCCGTGATGGTGTTGCCAAACACTTCGATGTCATCGTTAGCCATGACCATGAGCCCGGTTCCAGCGGGCACAGTTCCCACAATGTTTCCAGCAGGTGCAAAGTTGGGTTCGTTATTGTCTACAATCATATTGTTGAAAACGCGGGTCGCTTCGCCGCCCTGTACAGGTGGACCGGGTAGATCGAAGACCAAAATACCGCCGGTGTTACCGGTTGTATTGTTTTCATAAACATCGGCAAACTTCGAGTTTTCTATCTCGATGCCGGCAACGTTTTCGTAAACAAAATTGCGGCGCACGATAATAATTTCCGATTGACCGACGTAAATACCGGCGTCACTGGCGCCGCGCACTTCGGAATCTTCGATGAGAACGTTGCGGGTTTGCACCGGATATAAGCCGTAGGGACCATTATTTTCGTCTGGCCCATTGGTCCATTCGACGCGTACACCGCGAACGGTGACTCCGTTAGAGCCCACCATTTTGATGCCATCGCCCGGCGTGTCTTCAACTGCGAGATCTTCAATAACAAAGTTATTGCCCGTGGCAAGAATGCCCTGCGCCCCAGAAGACTGACCGGCGAAGTTGAGCACGGTGCCGCCATTGGCTGACATGCCCTGCCCGCGCAACACGATATTATCGGTACTGACACTCAACTCCGCGGTAAACTGATAAGTGCCGGCGGGTAGCTCTATAATCGTGCCTGGCTCGGCTTCAATCAATGCAGTTAACGTTCGCGTCTGTAGATCCGGCCCCGCATCCAGCTTAACCAACTCGTAGCCGGGAAAATCTGAGTCGCGATAACAGACCGGCTGGTCACACATGGCAACACACTGACGCGCATCGAGAACTGTAATCACACCGTCGAGATCGATATCCCGCATGTCAGCATTGCCATTTGCCGGCATGCCTTTAGCCTGATTTATCGCATCAATATCTGCCGAATCAACGATGAAATCGCCGTTGGCATCGCACATTCGCGGGACGGGCACTCCACATTGGGCATGTGAATGGTTGGTGATCAAAAACAAGGCCAATACGAATAAGGCTCGTAGCATGTTGCGCATGTGCACTCTCCGGATATCGATTTATTATCGAAGAAATTATTGAAGGAATTAAGTCGATCAGGTTACTGGGGTTATAAAAATCGCACCCGACGCCGTCGGTGCAAACCTAACACGCCTGCCAAAACAAGTAACCAGGTAGCAGGCAGGGGAACCGACGTATTAGCGCTACCGGTGAACTCGAAGGAGCCAAGCTGCGAAACCGGCAGTAGCGCACCGTTCTCATCGACTAATAAGACGCCAAATGCGCCAAGTGAGCTGGTTGCGCCCGGGGCGAGGTCAAATACATCAAAAGTCACTGAAGCCAAGACAAATTCACTCGGCTGTAATGCATGCAGCTCTACACTAGACAACAGACTGACTGCCGCCAAATTGATTGCAGTGCCAATGTTACCGAAACTAGCGTCCAGTGCTTCCCCACTATCAATGTCGCCCAACAAAGCGCCCAATGTGTAACTGGAAAATGCAAAAACGCCCGGGTCAAAATCTATTGACAGATCAAACGCGCCTAGGGAAGCGGGACCGAAATCACCCAGGCCGCTAACGAGCACATCCAGCGTGACGCTATCTCCGTTGGCCGCGGAAGGAGAATCGCTCTGCAGTAGAATGCTCGCCGCCTGTGCTGTTGCTACCGCCATGTTTAACACTAAAATGGCAGCGAGACAGAGACCTCGAAAAAGGCAATGAATAGTCAATTTTACCACCTCCAATTAAGAAAATAGGGCACCTGCAGACGACAACTGTGCATAGCGGTCAGCAAACCCCCAAAAATCAAGCAACCGTGTTTCAGTGCAAGGTTTCACTGTAAGGTTCCATTGCATGGTTTTACTGCAAGATTTGTTCCCAGCACCCCTTAATTCCAGTCAATTCAACTCGGTAGGCGTTCAGAGTAGCAGAAATGGTGGTAGTTGATAGGTGATTGTAAAATAAACTGACAGTTCACCGGAGCTCGGGCCCTCGTGGTGACCCATGGTTATACCGACTGAACCAGTTCCGATGACTGGCGCGCCCCACATAGCAAAGTAGACAACAGGAATCTCAGACATGACTGACGTAGTGATCTATACGAAGGCCGGTGGAATCGCCACCATCACATTAAACCGCCCCGAAAAAGCGAACACCTTGCGCATGGAGGTCATAGAGGGAATCGACAACGCTTTAGCAAGTGCCGCGCAGGATAGCGATGTAAAAGTCATCATCCTGGAAGGTGCCGGTGACAATTTCTGCGGCGGCTTTGATTTCTCCGGTGGCCTAGAACACTACGGCAATATTCAGGAAGACGGTTATGACCCCGGGGAAGATGTCAGGTTTGTCTCGGACCACTACCTGAGCTACATCACTAAATTTATGGGCCTGTGGCGCGGGCTGAAGCCGACCATCGCAAAGGTGCATGGCTACGCCGTGGGTGGTGGCTCAGAACTCGCCCTGTGTGCAGATCTGGTCGTTGCTTCAGATTGTGCGCGCTTTGGAACGCCCTACTCCAGGGTATGGGGTTGTCACCTCACCGGTATGTGGGTACATAGATTGGGGCTTGCCAAAGCAAAGTACTACGCATTGACAGGGGAATGGGTCAGCGGCAAAGAAGCGGCGGCTATGGAACTGATTAACTTCTCTTACCCGTTGGAGCAACTTGATGAGAAAGTCCAATTGCTGGCAGAAAAACTAGCTGGCATACCGTTGAGTCAGCTCAGTGCGATGAAGCTTATTGTAAATCAAGCCTACGACAACATGGGCTTGCAAAGTACACAGACACTTGGCCCAATTCTCGATGGCATCATGCGCAACACACAGGAGGGGCGTGCGTTTGTCAAAGTCGCTGCCAGCAAGGGTGTCGGTGGTGCGATAGAAAAACGCGATGGACCATTTGCAGACTACAGTCAGGCTCCGAAAGAACAACAGCCGCGAAAGCGCAGCGAATTATAAGCGTTTTAGAAGAGTGAGTGGTGCTGGCCGCCATCAATGACAATATTTTGCCCTACGATAAATCGCGAGAGTGGGCTGCAGAGCAACGCGGCCATTGGCCGACACCAAATGCGTGAAATATTACCTACCTGCCTTCTTCCCACACTTTTTCGCGGACGGTACTAGTTCAAAGTTCTACCCAAAATAAGTGTCAACGCTGTCTCAAGTTCTACTTTTTTACAGGAATTAGTGGCTGTACCCCTCACATCTGACTGACAATTGCCTTACATAAACAGCACTGTCTACCAGCGAATACGAAACGCTTGTACATGACAGTTTAATTTGCAGCCGCCACTATGAGAGTTTTACGTCACGCATGCTCTCAAACTGCAGGATATCCATTAGGTAAAAATTACCAATGAGTGAGGCGAGCAACAGTACCGAGCAAACGCAATCTATTGCTCATAACGTTCAACACTTTTTAGAGTGCGGCCTGGATCCGCGCTCCGCGGACCCGCGCCTGCTCAGGCAAGTTAGAGTTCTCAATAGCCTCATGCTAACAGCGATGCTGCTGTGTATCCCACTGGGAATTTTCTGGACGCTGATCATCACACCCATGTTCGCTCTGGTATACACGATGTCATTTTCCGCTTGGGCAGCCATACTCTTTTGGCTACACAAGACTCTTCAGACTGTAGCCGTTGGGCGCGCCGCTTGCTTTGTTCTGTTCGGTGTGTGTACTGCTTCTGCCATTTTACTGGGCCCTCTGGGCTCACCGATTCTTGCCTGGTTTCTACTGATGCCATTGGCGGCGGCGGTCTGTGTCGGTCGCAACGATGTTTGGTTCTGGGGAGTCGTTGCATCCTTAATGCCCAGTGTTATCAACTGGCTTCCCGAGCTGGGTATCCTAGAACCGTCTCCACTAGGCAGTTCTTTAGAGCGTGAATTTTCAGTCATCGTTCTGGCCGCCGGTGCATTAGTTGCCTCAGTATTGACTAGCTACTGGATTTCACACCACGAAAAGCTCGCTACTCGTTTGGATGACTCTGTCGCGCAGCTAAAAAAGGAGGCGTTGGCCCATCGACTTTTGGTTGATACCGCGATGCTTGCGAGTGCCGAGACACTGCTTGTAGGCGGCGCACGCAAGCTCATAGAGCATTTGGAAAATCTTCACTGGGTGTCCTCCGTGGGTTTTTGGGATGCCAGAGAACGCGGTAGGATTGAAAAACCGGTATGTGCGCTACCGAGCACAGCTTCTTTTAAATCGAACACTTCGCTAGTCCGCGCAATGAGAACTGGTCAGCGATCGATAACCAACGAATCGGGGGCCACACACCAAAGCGTTTATTATCCCGTTCGAGATAGACAGCGTATCGTTGGTGTACTCGAGGTGAACACCAGTACTAAAGAGGATCCGATTCACGAAGGCAATTGGTTGCTGCAGCAAGTAGCCATACAACTGGGGCACATTGCCGAGCGCGAACGCACCGCTGAGCATATTCAACGAGAGGCAAGGTATGACTCACTCACTAAGCTGCTGAATCGCCGGGCCTTTAATGACATCTTAAAAAGCGAGATTCGAAAGGCCAAGGAGGCAGACAGGAAACTCGCCTTACTTTTTATCGATCTAAACGGGTTTAAACGCATTAACGATAGCTTGGGTCACGCGGCTGGCGACAAAGTCCTGAAGGTGATCGCTAAACGACTGACACGCACGGTCAGGGAATCTGACATGCTTGGTTCCCACCGTATGGGCAGTGTGCACTCCATTTCCCGCGTTGGCGGGGACGAGTTCACCTTGGTACTGGATAATATCCAATCTGCAGCTGATGCAAATATAGCGGCGACCAGAATTCTTAATGGGGTTACCTCTCCCGTTCGCGTCAATGGACAGCAGTTCAATGTAGGGGCAAGCGTTGGTATCGCCATTTTTCCCGACGACGCTCAGCATGTCGATGCTCTGATTAAAGCGGCTGACACTGCTATGTACACCTCCAAGCGCCGCAGCCGTTCAGGGATAAGCCGCTTCAACGCCTCTGATAAATCGGTGGACTCTCTCAAATTCGAGTTGGAGATCCGCCAGGCACTGGTGAAAAACCAATTAGAAATGCACTATCAGCCAGTATTCAATGCCAAGTCGAGTAAGGTTGTAGGTGTCGAGGCGCTAATACGGTGGCAGCACCCAGAACACGGCTGGATTCCACCGGGACAATTCATTCCTCTGGCAGAAGAAACAGGGCTGATTAGTGAAATCGGCCAATTCCAGTTTGAGTCTATTCTGCGCTGGTTTGAATCGGCCCAACAAAATCTGCCCCGTGATTTCAGGGTGGCATTTAACTTATCGCCCACCCAGATAGAAGACCTGGGTTTCGTATCCTGGCTGGTTGACCGACTGCGGGGATCCACACTGCCCATGGATCAACTCGAGCTAGAAATTACCGAAACCGCTCTGTTGGCCGATACCCCTGAAGCGCGAGACAACCTGAACGCGATTGCCGAACTTGGCCTGTGCATCACACTCGATGATTTTGGAACAGGACAGTCTTCGCTATCACTTTTGAAACGCTTCCCTATTGGTCGCCTGAAAATCGACCGATCCTTCGTCAGTGGCCTCCCCGATCGGAGTGAGGATGTAGCCATCGTCGGGGCAGTACTGTCACTGGCACAATCATTAGATATTCCAGTGGTGGCGGAAGGTGTAGAGAACGAGGCACAAAGATCATTTCTGCTAAATCGTGAGTGTGAAGATCTGCAGGGGTTCTTAATGGCAAGACCCATGCCTGCTGATCAGCTGGTTGAAAAATTTGGGCATATTTGGTCGCCGCCCGCAGGGAATTCGTGTGACAGAAAACAGAATTTAAAGGCTAGCGACTGCACTTTACGAGCGGAAGGAGCGGGCTAGGTTGAAGCCTTTTAGTTGCAAATACGGTCCGAAAAAAACAACGTTCAATTCGCTCGGTGAGCTAATGTACACACAATCAGGAGGCGTGGAGCTGGGATATTGTTACCTACTGTTGATGACGCGACAGCAAGCCCGCTTGGTCGCGCGTGATGTAGTTTTCGCGCTCCAGCCATCGAATAGCATCGACTAACGACTCTTCCAAGGGACGGAATTTCAGTTTCAACTTCTCCTGTGTGTAGCTGCTATCCATCTTGATCCACTTAGTCGCATAGACCATGGCCTCGTGCGAGATTGGTGCTTTCGTGTCGACGAAAGACCGCAGCCGATCGACGGTTCGGCCCAACAGACGCATTGTGACCCCGGGTATGGGGATAGTAACCAAATTGCGCCCTGTCAGCCGCTCCAGTGTCTCGTACATTTCTTTCCAACCCAGGAAATGGCCCCCCAGGAGGAAACGGCTCGGTGACAGGCGTTTCTGCATAATCGCGGTGTGCGCAAGCGCGATATCGCGCACATCGACATATTGATTACCGCCGGGCATATCGAGGCCTAAGCCAAACAAATTGGCGATTAGGCCGGCATGAGGCTCCGTCAAACCGGGGTCATCCGGCCCAATGACACTGGCAGGATAGGTGATGTAGACCGCAGCACCTGCATCCTGTAAACCACGCGCTATGCGATCGCACTCTACTTTGGAACGACCATAGGCGTTTTGCGCGGTGCCTATGGGTGATTCATGCGAAAGGACCTTGGCCTTTGGGTCAAAAATCGCAGTCACGCTGGACACATGTATGATTTTCTTGCAGCCAAGATCAGCGGCCTGACCCAATACATTGTGAGCTGCGCTGACGTTGGTTTGATACACCTGCTCAGCATCGTCCTTGCTAGTGGAAACCATGGCCGCCACATGGATCGCCCCATCACAACCCCGCAGGGCCTTGTTGACGTCCTGCTCGTTGGCGATATCACCAACAACGATTGAGCGCACCTCACTGCCAAACAGGCTCTTGGCTTTGTCTTTATTACGTACCAACAAACACAGGGAATGGCCCGCATCGAGCAGAGCTCTGCAAGTGTGATAACCGATGAAACCTGTGCCACCTGTTACTAGTATTTTCACAGCTTCACTCGCTTGTTCATTATTAATTCGCAACTAGTATAGGGGCTCGGCTGGAGAAACGCCGTTTTTTTCAGCAGTAGATCGAAATGTACCACTCATTGAACGCGCTTTTTGAATTCGCCGAGGTCCACCACGACGGGTCTGATGGCGGGTGATGCGGCGTAATGAAAGGTGTCGGGGTGTAGTGAAAAATGATGGGGTGTATATAAATTGTGGACTGCCGCTAGTAAATGCTAGCAATACCGGCTCCCCCGCCTCCCTTCCTTTACAATAGGGAAATTGAAGTTCGTAACTCAGTAGTGATGCGATGCACGGTACCCATCGATTCGCAAAGGCTTTACTCATGGCGCAGGTCATGTGCTTGCCGGGAGCATTGCGCGCAGAATCCGAAGCGATTCTCGAAGTCGTTGCAGTCACCGCGACAGCCATTGAAGGAGGTGCCGGCGGCACGATTGGTGTTGAGTCTTACTTTGATACCCAGGACATCGAAGCTTTAGGTGCGGGCACCCTTGAAGAGCTGCTGGAGGAATTGGCTCCGGATGTGGCGAGCTCCAGAGATCGTCATGCCGGCCAACCTATTGTACTACTCAATGGTCGACGTATCGCAAGCTTTAGAGAGATACACCGCTACCCGCCGGAGGCTGTGCAGCGAATCGAAGTATTTCCAGAGGAAGTTGCATTACGCTACGGCTACCGAGCCAACCAAAAAGTTGTCAATATTCTCTTGGTTCCCGCCTTCCGCGCCACAGTGTTCAACACACATACCCAGAACCCAAGTGGCGGCGATGGTCGCTCAGTCCGTGGTGGCGCCAACCACTTGCGACTCAACGAGGATCAAAGGTGGAGTGTTGATATCAGTGCAGAACATGCGCAACACATTCTGGAATCAGATCGATCTGTGCCCGTTAGAAATCAGTCGATTCCCTTCAGTCTAGCTGGGAATCTTCGCGCGGCTAATACCGCAGAGTTAGACGCTGCGCTATCCGCATTGGCAGGTTTTCCAGTTACCAGTGCGACATTGCCAAATAACGCTGGTTCTGTACCGCTAGAATTGCATGCGCTAGTGGCTACCGCAAACAAGCCAGAGCAATTTAACGCGCAGAAATTTCGCTCTCTAACACCCGAACAAGAGAATTTTTCTATCGGCACGAGCTACAGCAAGCCACTGGGCGAACAGTTGCTTGCGACCGTTTCTGCAAGCTATGAACGGGCGAAAGATAAGACTTTACTTGGCCTACCCAGCTACACCCTAACAATCTCTGGAGATAATTCTTTTTCACCTTTTGCGCAAGCAGTTATCTTAGATCGCATAACTGGGCAGTTTGGCCCGCTCGCGCGCATCCAACAGCGAGATGCCTATGCAATTAACGGCAGCCTCGCGGGCACACAACGTGGGTGGACGTGGTCGTGGCTCAACAATATGACGCTGACTCACCGGGACACTGAAACTGATCGGCGTGCTGCAGTGGCAACACTAGATGCCGGTGACAATCCATTCGCAGAACTCGAAGAGCGGCTGACACTGCAAACGGATCTGCAGAAAAGCGAAAACCGCGACTACGACACTCGGCTACTTGCCAACGGTATTTTCGGCTCTCTCCCCCACGGACCAGTATCCGCTGCATTGACCGGCGCTTTTTCGCGCAATGAACAACACAATGACAGCACGGGGCGTCTCAGCCCCAGCTCCAGTAAGCTCACGCGCAATCTCTCTCAGTTGCGCGCTAGCATCGATCTACCGCTGTTTGAGTCAGACTCAGGAAGCTCTCTTTCGGCAAACCTAAACAGCGAACTTTCCCACTACAGCGACTTTGACCAAATCAGTGTCTGGGGTGCAGGGCTCAATTGGCGACCGATAGCACAGATACAGATGCAGACGTCCTATGCCCTCGAAGAAGGCGCGCCGAGCATCGCAGAATTAGGAGACCCTCTAGTGCGCACGCCCAATCAAACGGTGTACGACTTCGTGAACAATGAGTCTGCCAGCGTAACACGCATTACCGGCGGCAATTCCAATTTAAAACCCGAGAAGAGCGAAGTCTGGCGCGTGGGTTTGCAATTTAGTCCACTACAAGACACCAAACTAAATCTCAATCTCAATTGGACTTACCGTGACACCACGAATCCGATAGATAGCTTTCCACAACCCAGCCAAGAGATCGAAAGCGCGTTTCCCGACCGCTTTCAAAGAAACGCATCAGATGGCTTACTCGCGTTTGATACCCGCCCGATCAATTTGGACGCACAGCAAAGCAGCATAGCAAATTGGGGGTTGGCATATTCCACCTCGTTTACCACGAAGCCACGCAATGGCAACTCAGATCACAAAAACAAATCTACCCATTTCCGCGCAGCAGCTAATCAAGAAGCGAAGCGAGTACGTCGTATCACTCGACACAAACACAGAGGGCAGGGTGGACGCCTGCGCTTTAAACTCAATCACAAGTGGATCTTGCAAGACGATCTAGAAATTGCGCCGCGTTTGGGCACTATCGATTACGTCGGCCACACCGGTGGAAGTAGAGGGCGTGGGGGCGCTGAGCATGTAATTACAGCGCGTCTGGGATATTTCAATAAAGGGCGGGGTATACGGCTCGGCTTCCAATGGCAAAGCGCCACTACATCGCTACCAAACACAAATGGCGTTGCAGACCTCAAGTTTTCAACGTTGGCGACGCTGGACTTAACCGCGTTTTATGCGTTTAAATCGGGCTCCAACATACCCGAAAGGCTCGCTTGGCTGGACGGCTGGCGTGTTAGATTAGACTTTGAGAATATTTTCAATGATAAACTCAACGTGCGCGATAGAAATGGCAAGGTGCCGGCGGGCCGGTCGGGAGATGAGTTAGATCCGCTGGGGCGAACGATTAGCTTACGCTTGCGCAAGATACTGAGGTGACAGCGTACCAGCCATCACCTCATCTTAAACAGAAAATTAAAAGGAGTAGCGCAAATCAACTCCATAAGTTCTGGTCGGTTCCGGCTTGGTGTGGAAGACACCGAGATTGGCCGCTGCCAATCCACCGGGGTTGTCGGCATATTCTTCGTCCATTAAGTTATTACCCCACAGGGCGACTTCAAAGTTTTCTGCCTCGTTGGTCCAGGCCACGCGAGCATTGAGAAGCTTCTCATCCTTGAAATACCAACGCCCTGTCGTATAGATCACTGTATCTTCATTGGGGCCTGCGTCTTCTCTAAATACGTAGTTCATGTGCAGCAGGAGATAGCCGACCGGAATGTCTGGTGTCCAGTCCAGCTTTAACGTGTATTCTAAATCGGTGGAGCCAGTATCTTTGTCACCGCCTGCTAATTCGCCGGCAGAATTGAAATACTCTTCGGAGATCGTTTCTGTATCGCGAAACGTCGTGAGGGCTGAAAGGCGCAACGTCTCATTCACACTCCAGGTGAGAACGAGTTCAGCGCCATCGGTTTTATCATCACTGCTGACAACACCGGGAGCAGCTGTGGGGTCATCCGGGCTTTCCTTGATATCCTCTTGGCGTTGGCGATCATCAAGCTCATGGTGAAATAGTGCCAGCTCGACCCGCAAGCTGTCTTGGAACAAATCGCCTTTCATTCCTATTTCATAGCTGATCATTTGCTCTGGATCAAATGAACCAGCAACAAATGAATTGAACGCCTGGCCATCAAAGCCGCCGGATTTATAGCCAGTAGCAACTGAAAAATAGGTCATAGCGTAGTCGGTAAATTGCCAGTCGACGACAACACGACCCGTGACCTCGCTCCAATCGTCTTTGGCCGTGAACTTGTCTAGCCAACGCTCTTCAGGTGCGCCAGTTTGCGCAGGCACATACTGCACTCGGAAAACATCTATCGGCCAGTCGACGCCCGAATCGTAGGTTTGCCAGGAGTATTCTTTTTCGTCGTAGCTATAGCGCAGGCCCGCTGCGATGCGCACGGTATCGGTCAATTGATAAGTGCCATCGACAAAAATTCCCCAATTTTCGAAGTCGCCCTGGTTGTCCATGGTTTCAGTAAAAAACTGGCCAGAAAAACTCGGTGGAAGTACTGCGGTGGGCAAGCCCTGATCTTCGCTGGCAAACTTAGAGAAAAAGAGGTAGGTGGCATCATCTGCGTCAGCAAAAAAATCCCAAATGTGGCTAGTGAGGCCCAGCTCAACATCGGCAGGGATTAGGCCCAGATCTTGCGCCACTGGCAGCAAGTCTCCGCTCAAAAACTGCATGTAAGAGTCGGTCAGTAGGCCTATATCCGTTCGCTGGAAGACTTCTTCTACACTGTAGTTGGCACCCACAATCAAATTGAAGTAGTCGTCCACATAGTTGAATCGCATTTCACTATAGAAAATGTTGGACTCTTCAATATTGTTGGTGTCGAGATAACGTCGCGGTTGGGGCGTACCGTCCTCTTCCTCTAGGTTAGTCGTATCCCAATCGCGGTAGCTCACCACGCCAAACATAGACCAATCTTCATTTATCACTTGGTCTAGTTTCAAAGAGACGCTATACATTTCACGTGTCTCTTCCTCATTATTGCGCGCGTTGTCATAGGTGCCACCGCTGGCGACCACATCGTGCTGGTCTCTACTGCGAAAGGGGTCATTGCTACCTTGATACGCAAACTGGCCTAGCCCAATCGAAGCGCGCGGTTGCTCATCGCGGTCTTCGTATTCTACGGCTAATTGTAGTTCTGTATCCTCAGTGGGTGTCCATAACATCGCACCCCGAGCTGTCCAATAACCCTCGTCGCGAAAATCACCACCAGTGGTTGCGCTTTTAGTGAAGCCAGACTGTTCGTTGTAAAAAATATTGCCACGCAGGGCGAGGGCATCGTTCAACGGTGTGTTTACCATACCTTCGACGCGTACACGATCCTGGCTCCCCAAGCGGGTTTTTACGAAGCCCTCGAATTCCTGGCTGGGTTTGTTGGGTACGATATTAATGACGCCCGCCGTTGCGTTGCGACCAAACAAGGTGCCTTGCGGCCCCTTCAATACTTCGATTCTCTCTATGTCTGTAAAGGGAATAGAGGTAACGGCACGAGGCATGTAGGAGCCGTCATAAAATGTCGCGATAGAGGGGTCCTGGCCAGAACTAATGTTGGGGCTACTGATACCGCGAACGGTAATTCCTACCTGAGTGGAGCCGCCGATGGGGTCGCCAATCTCAACACCGGGCATAAAGTCATCGATGTCCTGTATCGTGGCGGCACCTGTGTTGACCATGTCTTGCGCGGTAAAGGCGTTGACCGTTACCGGCACAGACATAAAATCCTCCTCCCGCTTCTGCGCAGTGACCACGACTTCTTCCAGCGTGAGGTTGTAGCCACCACGCCGCTCGTTTTCCTGTGCAATAGCACTGCCCGACAGAGTTACAGCCACGCTTGCGGCCAGGGCGAGCGTGACCCGCTTAGCTAGTGAATTATCTAGGTCATAATTTGGAGAAAATGTTTTCTTCATTTTTAGCGACTCACCGATTGCGGAGCTGTTGATTATGATCTGTTAGGCGGCGGCCTTAGAGCTTGCGCTCCTTTCTCACTGTGCTGCCCATTCAGATCTGTTATTTATTTTCTCGACCCACAAGTCCAGTATCCACAAAATATTGGGCGTGAATGGCGAGGCCGCTGTGCGGCGGCGGCCCCGGGACTAACACATAACCTCTTGGATCGAAGGGTTTCATTGTGGCCGCAGGAAAGGCGTCTGTCTAGCTCCCTGCATGTCTCATTCTGAGCATTTCCTGACCGAGATATTTGGTTCCGCGCAGTTGGCCGAACAGGTAAACTACAACCCCTTGTTGATTGATCGCGTGAACGAGTGCGAAGCGCTTTACGCGACGGCAGCGAATTTTATTACGGTGGATTTCGTCAGCATTGGCGACACACTGTCCGTGGTACGTGCACTCAACAATCAGGGTGGCTTTTGATAACGACGCAGTAGCAATTCAGCATTGCCTCTGTGGTATGAAACACACGTGCACTTTATCGGCGATTTCTCTTGGCAATGAAAATTGCGTGGCTATCCATCGGAATTCTCAGCCTAGTGCTCGGCTTCATAGGCATTGCACTGCCTATTTTGCCTACCGTACCATTTCTACTGCTGTCCGCATTCGCATTTTCGCGCTCGTCACCTCGGCTGCATACCTGGTTACTCAATCACTCGACATTTGGCCCACCTATTCACGACTGGCAGGAGCGCGGCGCGATCAGCCGACGCACAAAGCTCTGGGCGACGCTGTCCGTCGTGATCGTTTTGGGCATTTCAGTTGCCGCGGCGGTTGAACCGGCGGTACTGCTGATACAAGTCGTCATACTGATCGGCGTGCTGCTATTTATTTGGAGTCGGCCAGACAGTTAAAAAAAGGGAATCTGCGACGTGTTGCCTTCAAAACCCGGATACCACAGAGCATCCGAGAAGCTACGCTCCCGATATCCATTTCTTCTTTAAAAACAAGGGCCTATGTTCGATGCACAGGAAGTATTGTGTTCATATAGTTAAAATACCTGACACTCACAGAGCCTTGTTGCCCGGGCGGGAAGCATGGCTGTGCCGGAAGAGCGCACTCACGGGCTCAATGAAATTTCGAGATAATGTCCTGCGAAAATTGCCGAATGCCGTCAATTTTCTTCTCTAAGCTCGGGTTCTCGCCGTGATAAAAAACCCAGGGCATGGTCAGGAGGTGCGTCACGCCACCGGCGGCGAGGCGCCGGTAGCCTTCAATCTCCCACGCATCATTGGGGGACGCCATCACATCGAACGGCAAATCACTCCTGCCATTGACTTCGCGCATTGCCTGTATTTTCGCAATCGATTCGATGATCTCATCCGAGGGTTGTAGGTCACTAAGCCAGCCATCTCCAACTCGCGCAGCTCGGCGATGCGCGGCGTCGGAAATACCACCGACCCAGATCGGGATTGGTGCGCAGGGCGCTGGATTCATTTCCAGCCGATCAAAATCGTAGTAGTTACCATGATATTCCACCATGTCACCACTCCAGAGCAGTTTTAGAATTTCGATCATCTCGTCGCAGCGCTTGCCGCGCGTGTGGAAATCTTGGCCCATGAGTTGATATTCATCCTTACTCCAACCGACCCCGATCGTGAGTGTTACCCTGTTATTGGATAATACGGCAGCGGTACTCACTGCTTTCGCAACTTGGAACGGGTTACGAATGGGCAATACAAACACGTTGTTAGTAAAGCGAATGCGTTTAGTGACTGCGGCACACGCACCAATAATCACCCAGGGGTCGGGCCATTCCGAATAGGCGTCCCAGCGCCGCGACCCATCGTCTGTGTAGGGGTAAGGTGTACTGATCGTCTCCGGGTGAACGATGTGGTCGGAGAACGTCACTGCCTCCCAACCACTCTCGTCCGCAGCTTGTGCCAAGGGCAATATTTCATGAAGTGGGCTAAACGCGGTAGATAAAACAAATTTCACTGTGGGCCTACTCAATTAATTGGTTTATGTAAGACAGGATGGCTTAACCTTACACTACTTAACTCATCTGCGTGAGTTGACATACCACGCAGCCGCTACTGGCGAGCGTGACGACATCTTCGATCCTAATTCACTACATGACGTAACGCTTGTCAAAACGCAGTTGTCTTCTGTGAAATTCTTCTGTGAATACGCACTTGTTAAACCGCATTATGACAAGTTTGTGACAGTGGTGTGTTGCCACTTGCAGCACTATAGAATAGGCATCCAATTCGTGACAATGCCGAAAATAAGAGCAACCAGTGACACAGCACGTACTCGTACTTTGTACCGGAAATTCCTGTCGTTCAATTATGGCAGAGGCCCTGATTAATAGCCTGGGCCGGGAGCGCTACACTGCAGTGAGCGCCGGGAGCGAACCGGCGGGGTTTGTCCACCCAAAATCTCTGGAAGCGCTGCATCGAGCGGGCTTCGTCCACGCTGACCCACGCAGTAAGAGTTGGGATGATTTCCTCGATCAAGCTTTTGACTTGGTAATCACCGTCTGTGATAACGCGGCCAATGAGCCCTGCCCTTTTCTGCAGGGAGATTTTGAGCATTTACATTGGAGCACCCCCGATCCGGCACAAGCGAGCGGCTCAGACGAAGATATCGACCGCGCCTTTGACCAGGCCCTACTATCGCTCAAACAACGTATCGAGAACGAATTGCTATGACTTCTGACACCGAGTCTCCGATGGGATTGTTTGAACGCTACCTTTCTGTGTGGGTGGCGCTGTGTATTTTCGCGGGTATCGGTTTGGGCGTAGCGCTGCCCTCCATATTCAGCACCATCGCCGCATTGGAATATGCCAACGTAAACTTCGTGGTCGCTGTTTTTATTTGGGTGATGATCTACCCCATGATGGTGAACGTAGACTTTTCTTCGCTCAAAGATGTGGGGAAAAAACCGAAGGGCCTTTGTATTACGCTCGTAGTCAACTGGTTGATTAAGCCATTCACCATGGCCGCCTTGGGAATTCTATTTTTTGAATATATCTTCGCTGGGTTGCTTGAGCCGCAAACTGCAAAAGAATATATCGCGGGTCAGTAGTGTCCCAGCGTTACCAACGCTAGGCCCCATAACTAATTGAATAGTAACAATTAAATGATAATTTTTCGTGGTCTCGATTTGAACGTTTCATATCCGTTCTGCCACTCTGCGAAGCCTGACTTCGCGGGGTGGCACTATGAACCAAGGAAAGCTGGTTTTCGCTCAACTGACACAGCATTTGCCGTTGACTACGTTTCGCCGTTGCGTAGCCAGGTACAACGGAGAGCACAAAGTCAAAACGTTCTCCTGTCTGGATCAATTTCTTTGCATGGCTTTTGCGCAATTGACTCTTCGAGAGAGCCTTCGAGATATCGAAGCCAGTCTTCGAGTGCAAAGCAACCGACTCTATCATCTGGGAATTCGCTCCAACATATCGCGCAATACTCTCGCGAACGCCAACGCTACGCGCGACTGGCGCATTTACGCCGACTTTGCTCAAAGCCTGATCGGCATGGCGCGGAAGCTTTATGCCGACGAACCTTTTGGCGTCGATTTGCAAGACACGGTATACGCTCTCGACACGACTACGATAGACCTGTGCCTTTCGGTGTTTTCGTGGGCACCATTTCGGAAAGCCAAAGCCGCTATCAAGCTGCACACGCTGCTCGATTTGCGAGGCAATATCCCGACGTTTATTCATATCAGCGACGGCAAGATGCACGAGGTCAATGTTCTCGACTACCTGCTGCCGGAGCCTGGAGCGTTTTACATCATGGATCGAGGCTTTCTCGATTTCGAAAGGCTGCGCCATCTTCATGCCATGGGCAGCTTCTTTGTGATCAGAGCCAAGTCGAATCTGAAGTTTCAGCGTCGCTACTCGCATCCGATCAACAGGGCGACGGGATTGATCTGCGATCAAACTGTTGTTCTGACGGGCTTCTACTCGGTCAAAGATTACGAAACGCCGCTGCGAAGAATTCGATTCAAAGACCCGGAAACTGGAAAGACCTTGGTGTTTCTTACCAACAACTTCATGCTGCCGGCTCTCACAATTACCGAGCTTTATCGAAGCCGATGGCAGGTCGAATTGTTTTTCAAATGGATCAAGCAACATCTCAGAATCAAGTCCTTCTACGGCACATCCGAGAATGCAGTGAAGACGCAAATCTGGATTGCCATCTCGGTTTACGTCCTCGTCGCAATTGTAAAAAAGCGATTGGACATCAGTTTGAGCCTATACGAAATGCTACAGATATTGAGTTTAACCATGTTTGAAAAAATACCTTTGGATCAGCTACTTACAAAATCAGTGATTGACGAATCCCAACCCGATATCGCTAACCAACTGACTCTTTTCGATTAAACGTTGGGACACTACTGATCGCGGGTATGATTTTGCTGGGCGTTGCACCCTGCACAGCGATGGTGTTTGTTTGGAGTCAACTGGTTCGTGGGGATGCCAACTACACACTAGTTCAGGTGTCGATCAACGACATCATCATGGTATTCGCCTTCGCACCTATTGCAGCGCTGCTGCTGGGTGTGACCGACATTGTCGTTCCCTGGCAAACCCTTCTCCTTTCTGTTGTGCTATACGTCGTTATTCCCTTAGTCGCGGGATACTGTACTCGCAAGTTGCTAGATGGCTCTGGCAGCGAAGATCGAATCGCCAGTTTTACTGACAAATTAAAGCCCGTTTCGGTTTTGGGGCTGCTTGCCACCGTGGTTCTATTGTTTGGCTTTCAAGCACAGACCATTCTCGACAAACCACTGGTAATCGTATTGATCGCCGTGCCACTGATCATTCAAAGCTACGGTATCTTTATGGTCGCTTATGGTTGGGCGTATCTCTGGCGCGTACCTTTTAGCACCGCCGCTCCAGCAGCACTGATAGGCACATCCAATTTTTTTGAGCTCGCGGTGGCGGTCGCCATCAGCTTGTTTGGCCTGCACTCCGGCGCAGCACTGGCGACTGTAGTTGGGGTGCTCGTGGAGGTACCAGTGATGTTATCGTTGGTGGCGATTGCGAATAAGACACGCCATCACTTTCACATCGAACATGACGTCTCGCATTAGTGCGCTCTGCCCACAGCAAATCCTTGTCATTAATCCACCGCAACACCAGGAGTACAGCCTGCGATTGTGTAGTCGGGGCCAACGTCAACGTAACCGTTACGTGGGTTCAGTAATTGGCGATCACTGGTTATGAGTGGAGAATTATAGGCATTATTAAACAGCATATTCGGGTCGCCATTTTGACTATCCCAATCCGTACACCAAACGCCTGTCGCAATATCCAACCCTATGTAAAATGAGCTCGCAGGGTCCGTCGTGGAGTAGAGAGCATCGACTTCATAGTCAGACGCATTCAGGAGTCGCGTGACAGATTCAGTAAAACCACCCACCCCACCCAGTCGGTTGACGGTAATAGTGCGCTGTGCGCCGAGAGCGACTAAGGGCTGCACTCGCAATGGGTCTGCCCATCCACCGACAGAGACAAAACCACTCACCAGGGGGACCGCGGGGCTAAAGCCGGGCTCGGCAGGTGATGATGAAAGCACTTCTCTCCAGCTAGCTGAGCCCAGGGGTACAAATTTTTCTGAAACAAGATCGGCAAAATCTCGATCAAGTCGCTGGGCCATACGCCGCAGTTCACGGTCACTACCCCAATACCCCATACCGATATCTGTGAAGTTGGGTTCGAAAGGAATGGGCTGAGCATCGATCCAGGCGGCGCGTGCTTCTTCCCAGATAACAATAGCATCACCGGTAAGTACGCCTGTCACACCAAACGCGGGTAGGTATTGTCCGACCGGGTCATCGGCGCGATTGGGCCCACCCATTGCGGCAAAGGCTTCGCGATATTCATTAAATAGGTCGCCAAAGGTCTCGCCGCAGGATTGTCCATCCCGAGTAGGAAGTTGCGAGACCTCCTCCCAGGTCAGGCCAATACCGGCTTGAGCGCAGTCGAACAACCAGGCAGACATGCCGGGCCGATCCGCAGGGCCATAACCAGCATAGAAAGAACCATACACCCCTAACAGCGTGGCAAACTCGTCAAAATCAATGACGGAAGTGCGTAAAAATACTGCAGGGTCATCCACAATAAATTGAATACCCTTTTCCAACCCTTCGATAATATCAGTCGCGTGAAACACCGGGTCCGGAGAATTTTGCAGAAGCTCAATCAACTCTGGATTGATGAGCGGCCCCAAATCGCGCAATAAGCGCATAAATGCCAGAACACCCATTTCGGGCACAGAACCATTTAGCAACTCATTAATGTTTTCAACAGTGACGCCATCGAGCAGCGCGTTTACGGTGGCAGCGTCGTCAAACAGCCCTGTTTCAGTCAAGCCGACAACGGACTTGAGCAGCAACGACATGCGCGCATCGCGTTCGCTTTGCCGACACTTCTTTGGGCCACCTGTTGTATTTACCTGACAATTATGGACATCGGGATTCGCCCAGATACTCTCTAAAACGAACGTCGTAATACTGCCAGAACTACCACCCGCCGCGCAGGTAATTGCTCCATATTCCTCGATATGTCTGGCCAGGGAACCGTAATGAGCAAACAAGTTCTGACCATTGCCACGGATACCAGCACAGGTGGCTTGCGCAGCCGGGGGCCGGGGTGGAGAAAACCCGTGCGGACCGGTTGCGCTTGAGTACGTTGGTGAAATAGTCGCGAAGCTGAGACCGCTTATTAAACCCAGGCTTGCTAAAGTTTTAGTGGTCGAACTAAAAATCGAGTTTTTCACAGACATTTCCTCTTCAGGTGATTCGGATGTGAGCCGCTAGTTATTTTCACGTGGTGAATTTTGGAGCGCTGCGTAAAAACTTTTAGCTACCCAACAGCCCGGGCAATAACCCATGCCATTCTCTATACCATTTCCTATGCAATTACTGTACCGCCAATCACACTGCGCCCATACCTAGTGGGGCCGCGAGGATCAGGTGACCTTCGCCAGCCTCGTGTTGTAAAGTAAATCGACATAAAATTAAGATATTTGGCCTCGTCGTCATCGATTGATATAAGTCGATTTCTACGAAATAGAGGGCCGATCAACACACGGATACTGACAACAAGGTTACGCTGGGGTAGAAGCCTTAGTGTGGCTTGATTAACCCTGTCGCCACTGTCACAGCTCATTGCTCTTCATCGCCAGCGTAGCATTTCACAATAACAGCCGCGGCTGCAGACTATTTTCGACTCTCTTAATGGTGCACAATGATGGTTCCGCGGTAGCGGACACTATTGCTCACTATCAGGGTATAAACAGTAGAATTCTAATAAACGCAATAAGTATGACTACCTTTTTCCGCAGGAGGCTTGTTATGAAAACCCCGCACTCGCTCTTTCGTTCCAGCATGACTCTCATGGCTTCTGGGCTACTGGTCGCGCACGCAAATCTGGCGGGTGCTCAGGCCGGGGCCCAGATACCCAAGCTTGTGGAGGAAATCCTTGTCACCGCGCAAAAGCGCGAAAAATCGCTGCAAGACACGCCAGTCTCAATGACAGCACTGACATCTGATGCGCTGGAAGATCGCGCTCTGCCAGATTTGGCCAGTATCGAAAGTCTTGTCCCCAACCTGAACTTTCGCATCGGCTCCGACGGTGGCGGCAGTTCCGTACAGGCCTTTATTCGCGGCGTCGGACAGTTTGACTTCGCGATTACCACTGACCCAGGAGTTGGTGTGTATGTCGATGGCGTGTATCTCGCGCGCACCCTGGGTACAAATTTTGAATTTGCAGACGTACACCAAATACAAGTACTGCGCGGCCCACAGGGGACGCTGTATGGAAAAAATACTATCGGTGGCGCAATCAGCGTCGTCACCCGGGCACCAACGGGTGAAACAGGCGGCTCGATCGAGGCCACTTATGGCAGCGATGATTTTGTCGGGTTGAATGGCTACGCAGAGTTTCCCCTAGTCGAGGACACACTCGCCGGCAGCATTTCAGTGTTAAGCAAGCAGTCAGACGGCTGGCAGGAAAGAAATGGCGATGACGCCGGTGATGACGGTGTGCTTGCCGGTCGCGCCCATCTGAATTGGATGCCATCAGATGGCTTCTCTTCGCACCTTGTTATCGATGCAACAGATCAAGAGCAAAACGTATATCCGCGTGTATTAGCGAACTTCAATGATCAAGAGTTCTTTCCGTTTTTGTACAACACCTTCGTTTCACCCGATAGCCCCTGTTGCACAGCCAACACCGACAAGGATCGCAGTAACGTACTCAACCGCAACGACAAAGATGATCTAGAATCCTATGGCGTGAGCTGGAACAATACCTGGGACACCGGCTCAGTGAAAATTCAATCCATCACTGGCTATCGCGATATGGAAAACGATATCTATCGCGACAGTGACAACCAGGTGAAAGATTACTTCTCGGTTGGAACAGAAGTCGAGCACGAACAATTTAGCCAAGAGTTTATCTTCAGCGGGCTGGCTCTTGATGACCGCCTCGACTGGGTGGCAGGCCTGTATTACTTTGAAGAGGAAGGTGACCAGCTGACCGACGTCACGGTTGCCGATGGTTTGTTTCAAGCGTTGTCACAACTGCCTCCAGAAGTTACCTTGCCAGATGGCACACCGCTTTTTGTCCTCGCTGTACCTACCGACTTAACACTGCACTATGATCGCACCCAAGAGACAACCAGTTACGCCGCCTATTTCCACACAATCTTCAGCCTCACGGACGGTATGCGCTTAACGTTCGCAGCACGCTACACAGAGGAAGAGAAGGAGCTATCGACCTTCACTCTGAAACGCGCGAGCCAAACGCCAATTGCCGTACCGGGGCCAACTGACCCAGGCGCCTGTTCAGATGTCGTCGCCAATGGCAATGGCAGCTCCTACACGTGCGAGGAAGACTGGAATGAGTTTTCACCCAAAGTCGGTTTGGAGTTCGATGTCAATGACCACATGATGACGTACCTGAGCGCATCGCGCGGCTTCCGCAGTGGCTCCTTCAACGGGCGACCCACAGCGACCGCGGAAATTTCCGTGGCCGACCCAGAGACACTCACAAGCTACGAGTGGGGTTTTAAATCTGAGTGGTTAGATCAGCGCTTAGTGTTAAACGGTGCGATCTTCCACAACGAGTACGAGGATCAGCAGTTCCTCGTCAACCGCTCCTCCGCCTCTCTGGCGGGTGGCCTCGCCCTCATTGTCGATAACGCCGGTGATTCCACCATGACGGGCGCAGAGCTGGAATTTACCGCTATTCCCGTCGACGGCCTCACGATCTACGGTGGTGTCGGCTACATCGACGCGGAGTTCGATGAGTTCGATAGCATCAACCCCGCGACTGGCGAGGTGGAAGACTTGAGTGGTCGACCATTCCAAGATACGCCGGAATGGACCTTCAATCTCGGCGCACAATATGAAGTCGCACTGTCCGATGGTGCTTCGGTGAAGCTGCTAGCAGATGCCTTCTACAAAGATGACGTGTACTACTCTAATGATGAAGCCGCCGCAGATTTCGAACTTCTACATCCCGGCAGCTTCACCACAGTGAACGCCGGTGTCGTGATGGCCACCGCCGATGAAAAGTGGGAGCTGGGTTTTCATGTGAAAAACTTGACTGACGAGCGCGCAATCAACGGTGGATTCACAGTTGACGCCTTCGGTGCGACTGACGTGAGCTACACGCCACCGCGCCGCTACTACGCGGGTGTGAAGTACCACTTCTAGCAGCGGCTCCTTCATCAGACCGCAAATCTGTAAAACAAAGCAAAGCTCGGGCCGACGTCGATAGCGGCGTCGGCCCACTTCTCTCAAGGTGGCCTAATTCATGAGTGCCGAGTTTTCAGGCAAGACAGCGATCGTCACCGGCAGTGGGGCCGGCATTGGTGCGGCAACCGCAGCACACTTCGCTGCGTCTGGAGCCAATGTACTGTGTGCCGACATCGATCTCGAGGCCGCCACAAACACCGTTCAGGAAATCATCGGCAATGGGGGTCAAGCGGTAGCCCAACAAATCGATGTCGCCGATGAGCAGGCGAATCTCGCCATGGCAGAAAAAGCCTTAGCCGAGTTTGGCGGTGTGCACCTCGCTCACCTCAATGCGGGTATTCTCGCCCGGGGCTCACTGATGGAAACAGATACCGAGACCTGGGACCGCGTCATGGGCGTTAACCTGCGGGGTGTATTCTTGGGTATCCGTGCCGTTGCGCCGATCATGCAATCCAACGGCGGTGGTGCCATTGCAGTCACGGCGTCGGTAGCTGGCCTGCGCGGCGACCCTGCCCTAGGTGCCTACTCCAGTTCAAAACACGGCGTCGTGGGCCTGGTCAAAAGCGCTGCCGCCGAGTTGGCCGCAGACAATATACGCGTTAACGCAGTAGCACCGGGCGCGGTGGCAACCACCATGGCAGGCGACGGCACGGTAGACCTTGGGCCAGGCAGCCCTCTAGCCAACCTGCACCCCCTAGGCCGCGTGGGCACGCCACAAGATATCGCCGAGCTCGTCCTGTTTTTGTGCAGTGATCAGGCGAGCTTCATTACCGGCGGTATCTATCCAGTGGATGGCGGGATCATGGCGGTAACCAGCCCGCGTTTCGCGGGCAGTAACTAGAGCCGACTAACGCCCGGCAGAGTTTCTGCGCGACTGACGCTCGACGTACCACTGCACGACCTTGTCGAGAATACCTTTCTCACTGCCGCCACCAATACCCGAATCCGCACCAGAGGCGATGTCCAACTCGCCGCCACCGGCACGATATTGCTCGGCGTACATTTCTAATACCTTTTTCTTCACCATGCCGCGCAGCGGTACGTGTGCCATCATGCCATAGGTTGCCGCACCGCCTTGCTGCGCCAACTCCGGGTTTTGGCGAACCACTGCCACGCTGTCGCGCAAATCTTCCAAGTAGTTATCGACGACGCGCAAATGCTGCGCTGTGACCATTGCATGCAGACCCGGCGGATATTGATTGCGGTTGACCTGCCAACCGCGCGCGTCCATCTGATCACCTACTGCATAGATATTCACATCCGGGTCCATGGAGCGGTAAGAAAACAGGGGGCCACATGGCGCACCCATCACTGCCAGTGCGGGAATCCTCTCTACACCAGCCTTCAACTGCTGCACTGCCTCCAAAGTCTCTGCGGCTAAACGCCGGTAACCTTCTTTGCCAAAGTACCGAGTAATTCCCCAGGCAGCCGCATAAGCACCGCCAGGACGCGTGCCCAACAGGGCTGAGGAGGCAAACACGCCACCCGGCCAGTTTTGGTAGGCAAACATTTGGTAGCGTAAATAATCGAGGTTGCGGTAGGTGATAGTGGACGCACCTTTGGCCGCGTATCCGTACTTGTGAATGTCGGCGGAAATCGAGGTCACGCCCGGTACGCGATAATCCCAGGGGGGCAGCGTCTCACCGTTCATTTCCATAAAGGGTAGAATGAACCCACCGACACAGGCATCCACATGCAGGGGAATGCCTTTTTCTGCAGCGATCTCACCCATCGCCTCGATGGGATCGATGGTACCGTGCGGGTACTCCGGCGCACTGCCCAGAATCATGACGGTGTTGCGATTGATGAATTTTCCAAGTTTTTTTAAATCGGGTGTGAAATCCTCCTTCAGAGGGACCAAACGAATTTTGACACCGAAATATTCCGAGGCTTTAAACCAAGCGACATGGGCAGCTTCAGAAATCACCATCTCGGGTTTGCGCACCCGGCGTTGATCTCTGGCCATGTCGCGATAAGTCTTCACGGCCAACATACAACTCTCTGTGCCGCCAGACGTGACGACACCACAGACTTCCTCGGTCCCGTTGAGAATGTCTGCGGTGGCACTGATCACCTCAGTCTCCATTTTTTTGAGGCTTTTGAACGCGCCGGGATTCAAGCCGTTCTCACAAGCAAACCGGTGATAGGCTTCTTTTAAAAAGTCAGAGTGCTCTTCATTGAGATAATAGACGAGGCTCCAGACACGGCCGTCCTTGTACTGTGGGTCCCGCTCCTTAAACCGTTCTAATTGCTCCAGAATTTGATCGGGTGCAACTCCCGTCTCGGGCATCGGTGTATGTGCCACGCATCCTCCCATTGACTTTTTATCTGTCGATAGATTTTCACAATCACTACTTCAAGGGCTGAGCTGCTCGCACTTAGGATAACCGCTGTAACAACAGACCCAGGGTGATTCCCAAATAGTTGCCCAAAGCATAGCCGATAATTCCCGCCGTCATTCCAGAAAGAATCGTCGCTGGGTTTTGCAAGGCCCTCGCCATCATGGGAACGAAGGGAGGGCTAGCGACGGCGGCAACGGAAGTCACCATAAATGTATCCCCGTCTACTTTGAACAACCGACACAACATCGCGTGCAATACCAAACTGCCAAACACCGAAGCGCACAAAAACAGGACGATACGCACATCGACATCGACCAACTGATCTAGGCTAGCCATTGAGGCTACAACGAAACAAAACACATAAATCAAATACATGCCCAACTTGTAAGATAGCAGCAACTGCCTAACTCGCGGTACTAGGGAAAGTAATATACCCAAAGTAGTTATGGCGACGATGACCACGGCTGCATTCGCCGGTGCACCGCTCACATGCGACAGCAATTCTTGGATTACCAGTGCAGTGCCCAACACCAAACCCGCTAAGACAAGCGAGCCAAAGACTTCAGGGAAATTTTCTTTTCGCAGTACAGGCGCATAGTCATCGCCTTCCAGGTGGTTGGTTTGATGGCTTTGCTTCGCGGCCAACGTAGTTACCGCTGGTAGCAGCTGACGAAATAGTCGCACACCGAGAGTCAGCATAAAGAGTAGATACAGCGCGCCAACTAATGTATCTAAACTATGAAAGACAATAAATTCACTGTCGGGAATCGCCAGGCCAGACTTTATCGCCGCAAGATTCGGCGTACCGCCGGTATAGACACCGACAGACATCGCGGCGAAATTGCTTGCTGAGGCAACCCCTTGACTGCTGAACAAAAAGAACAGGGTCGTAGCGAGTGTGACAACCGCCGTAGTTGCGAACAACATAGAGAGCATTGCTTTGCCGGCAACATGACGCCACTGGCGAACATCTAGCGTAAAAAGGAGTAATGGCATCGCTAATGCGATGGTCACATCAGCTAGATTTGATTGAACAGACTTTAGGGAGAGGGGAATCAAGCCCGCGTTCCCCACTAGCAAACCAGCGGCATAACACAGAACGATAATGCCGACTTTTCTTGCCCACGCTTGCCGTAGACTCAGCCAGAGCAGAAGCGCGGGAACGCTGAAACACAAGAGTATGAAAAGAGCGACCATTCACCGCATTCTACGCACAATCATAAAAATCGTCGCTATGGTGCGAAAGAATACGGGTCGTAATCGACGCAACCCCCGTCCCCCAAGGTGTCGTACTCCTCTCGATTCCAAAAGTATTGCGTCTGGTAGGTATTGAAGAATAAGTTGGCGTAGAGCCGACAGCGCTCTTTCTGCGTCGACAGTGTAGTATCAGTACGAATACGATCTTTGATATCTTCCGCTGTAAGCAGGCTATCATTCATGCGAATACCGCCATCGGCTTCAGTATCAAAAATAATGATTTTGTCGCCTTGGTTATTCCACGAACGCCACTCAATTTGATTCTCATTGCCACCAGTACCGGGTGCACCGCTGCGGGCAAATTCGCCCCAGTAATTCATCATCGCTGCGGAAAGCGCCAGGCGGCCAGGCTCATTATCTTCAGAGAGAATAAAAGGAATGCTGATGCCGCTGCCGAAATCGCCGAATACATAGCTTATTTCCAGGCCATGTCCCGCTCCCAGTAGCGTTGGAAGATCCACCAACCACGACGCCGGCGCCTCGTCCCAATCGAAACGATAAGCATAGATATTGCCCTGAGTTTCACTGAGTACTCGCGCGGGCTCATCGACGGACAACGCCTTCCACTGATCACTTCGATAACTTGCTTCGCGATTGTAGAAGTTTTCGTCCTGTATTCGAGGGATAAAACCCAACAAATTGGATACAAACTCTGGATCCTGCGCCATAAAGGTTTTAGCTTCATCGCGATTGCTGCCCAGTATCATCGGAACACTGTTGTAGGTTTTCTTATCGCGAAATAGCGTCAGCAGTGGCTCGGTGGGCAAGACGTGGCCATCGCGCAGATTCTGTGGGCTGCGGTACATACCAAATGCCGCGGGCTCGATCACACTAAACAAGTCCTCCACTGATTGTTCGCGCAGCAATGCGGCTACCTCGCGCGGTAACATATCGGTAAGCAGTTTTTTCGCGCTCTCCCTATCTGCGGCTTTGCCGAGGCGCTGCAGGGTCGCGACCGCGATCTCATTGCCACTCAGTGGCTCGCCGCGCCGCTCGTCATCCACAAAGTTTTCAGCACGATAGATTGGGGTTGTTTGAGTCGAGCCACTCTGTACGACTGCCCGGTGAAACAAACCGCTCGCCAGGGGTGAGGCCACCAGGGCGTAGACGTCGCGGCCGCCAGCGGACTCGCCAAAAATCGTGACATTCTCTGGGTCACCGCCAAAAGCTGCTATGTTCTCCTGTACCCAGCGCAACGCGGCAATCATATCCAAAACCGCATAATTACCGGAGGCATCTTCAGGCGTGCTGGCTGTGTCGCGCAGCGCGTTGAGGCCAAACCAGCCCAGTATGCCGAGCCGATAATTGATGCCGACGTACACTATCTGTTGACTGCTCGCCAAGTGACTGCCCGGATAGGTATTTGCCGTGCCAATTGTGTTGCCGCCACCGTGAATCCATACCATGACAGGCAAGCGTTCACCCGCTTGCGGCACCGCATCGACACTGAACCGCGGTGCCCAGATGTTTAATACCAGGCAGTTTTCGCTGCCCACGAGCTGCCCTTCCTCTCCGGACACGCCGGATATGGCACTCCAATACTGCACGCAGGGCTCGCCAAAACGGACGCTCTCCATAGCACCGCGAGTGGGGGGAATGGCCTGCGGAGCGCGCCAGCGCAATCCGCCGATAGGCGCTCGCGCATAGGGAATACCGAGCCAGGCGTGCGTATCATACTCATCGGCAAAGCCGATAAAGGTCGCTGCCACTGCTGTGCGAGATGAAGTTGGGTCGACAGCTCGATGGGAGTGATCGACTGTGACCGGCAATTCCACTGAATCGTCGCCACGCCAGACAAAAAATAATGCTATGAGAAGCACAACTAGGGCGAGAATAGTGATTTTTTTCATACGGCTAGCTCCTAGCAAAAAGTTATTCGTGTCTCGTGGGTAAGCCGCTCGCTTCACGAGGAGGTACTCGCATCACAAACGCGATAGTTATGTGGCGCACAGAGCGTCTTTCGCAGAGCCTACTATAGGTGCTATTTTCTCATCATGCCTGCTTACCGGAAGTTATTTTTACCCCCAGCTGGCATCAATCGCAGCATAGGCCTCTCTGCAGTGCAGCTGTTCGCTATCAAAGAGTCGCTTTGTTAAACTTGCGCCGATTTCGCAGGCGTACCTCCGTCGAGACTGTTATCCCATTGACGGCGATGTGTACGCACCCGCCCACTCCATTATTAGAGGTCCTGCATGTCCCAACTCGCCCCCGCCGCAATCTCCGCACTCTCCGACAAAGCCATTCCCAGTGCAGAACGCCTTATCGTCGCAATTGATTTACCCAGCGCCGACGCCGCACGGCAGTTCGTGACCGAGTTGGGCGACAGCGTCACTTTTTACAAGGTCGGATTAGAGCTGTGCATGGCGGGTGGCTATTTTGAATTGGTCTCCTGGCTGATCGAACAGGGAAAGAAAGTCTTTGTCGATCTGAAATTTTTTGATGTGCCGCAAACGGTGGGCTCGGCAGTAAGGCAACTCGCAAAGCACGGAGCCACGTTTGCGACGGTACACGGCAACGATAGTATTTTGGAGGCGGCGGCACGAGAGAAGGGTGACCTAAAAATCCTTGCCGTTACAGTGCTGACAAGTTTGGATCAAGGCGATATAGATGACCTCGGTTTCAAAGCGGACGTCAAAGACATCGTATTGTCCCGCGCAAAACGTGCACTCGCGATAGGCTGCGACGGCGTCATCTCATCTGGCCTTGAAGCGCCCGCACTGCGCGAAGGCCTGGGCGAGCAGTTTATTGTTATCACCCCCGGGATTCGGCCCATTAAAAATACCGACGACCAAAAACGCACAGTGGACGTAGAAGAAGCATTTCACAATGGTGCGGACTACATTGTCGTCGGCCGCCCGATTCGAGAGCACGCGGGTTTCGCTAATCCGCGCGAGGCCGCTCTCAATATCCAACATCGTATAGAAGCCGTGTTTGAAGAAAAATAAACTAGCTAGCGGGAGAATGCCATGGCGGGAACAGCAGAGCTGATCGTTCGTCTCATGGCGTGTACACAGATGTTACTGCTCGCCCTAGTTGTGCTGCGTGAAAGCAAAGATAAAATAAGCTACCGCTATGCGGGTACATTGTTTGTGTGCATTGCCGGTTATCTATTGGCGCCCCTGGTAGTATTCAATTGGCATTGGGGTGCCCTCGCACTACCCGTGATAACCCTCGCTTTAATCATTCCCATCCTATTTTGGTATTTTGCCGGAGCCGTTTTTCTCGATAATTTTTCACCGCCGGCGTTCGCTGCCGCACTGGGCATCGTGACTGTCGTGTTAGGTTTACTGGCCTTTTGCCGTGTCTTGGGTCAGCACGAGTGTTTTTTCTCGACACCCGATTGGTTGAGTCCCATCGTCCAAATCACAAAACTGCTGTGGGTGATGGCTGCCTTTGTCATCATTTTGAAGCACTGGCGTAGTGACTTGGTAGAAGCGAGGCGCTCATTGCGGCGCGGGATCGTGGTGCTTACGGGCATCTACATCGTGCTGGTACTCACGGTGGAATTGTTGGTGCCTACACCGGTGTCCGCCACTGTCGAGTTGGCCAACACTACCGCGATATTGATAGCAGCTACGGCACTCAGTCTGCATTTTTATCGCGTTAACACCCGGAACATCTTTGCACAAATCGAGGAGATACCGTCCAAGAGCCCTGAACCGGCCTCTGAACTTGCCCAACAGTTACTGCGCCGCACTGCGAAGGAACGCCTCTACGCTGGCGAGGGCTTGACCATTGAGACTCTGGCAAAACAACTTGATACCCAGCCTCATCGACTGCGCCAGGTCATCAATAGCGAGTTAAACTATCGCAACTTCAATGCTTTCGTGAACAGCTATCGCATTCAAGAGATAGCCGACCGCCTGCAGCAACCCGAATTTTGCGAAACTCCCCTACTCACCTTGGCACTGGATGCAGGTTTTCGCTCGCTCGCACCTTTTAACCGCTGCTTCAAAGAGCAATTTGGTGTCACACCCAGTGACTACCGCAAGGCCCGCCAGAGATAAATTGCATATAAATCAGTATATTATAGGCTATTAGATTAATACATCAGGCTGCGCTAGAAATCTGATAGCGATAGTTCGGAATGTGTAAGACCTGCTGACGGCTAAGCGCCAGTATCACTCCACACCGACAACGACGTGGAGTCACTCGCGATGAAATATGCCATCACCTTACCTACTCTATGCCTGGCACTAGTGTTTTTCAACTGCACCCAGATCAACCCCGCCATGGGGGGTGCCAATGCTCAACCAGTCTGGCTCGCCGGCGTACCCATACTGGTCGAAGCAGACTCCAGGCTAGCGCAGCGAGTGTTACAAGAGGGCCTCACCGCGCTGCCACCACCTGCCCGAGAAATGTTGAGCAGCGATTTACGCTGCAACACCGTGGCTGATGTCCCCAGCACGGAAGCCTTACAGCTACTAACCAAGATCTATTCCATTGATACAGCTACTGCGGTACTGACTCACTGTTTAGTGCGCACAGACGAAGTGCGCCAAGTACAACCGCTGTATCTCGAATATTTGCGCCAGCTGCGCACCGAGAACGCACGGCACAAACCCCTAACGCAATTCCAACACCCGTACGCCGCGGGGTTTCTCTTTCTATTCGTTCCCGGCTGGGACTATGTGGAGAGCGGGCCAGACACTGGCGCTGATTTTCGTACACAACGCAGGGCTCTCGATAACTGGGGGATTGCCAATGAACTCGTATCAGTTCCACCGGTGGGCTCTGTTGAGGAAAATGCCGCCGTTCTGAGGCACGTCCTCAAGGAGCGTCTCGCGCAGGATAAAAAAATTGTGCTGGTCAGCGCCAGCTCCGGTGGCCCCACTGTTGCTAGCGCCATCAACCATCCAGAGATCAGAGATCAACACCAGTTGGCAGGGTGGTTAAATATTGGCGGTGTTTTAAAGGGTTCCCCAGTCATAGACACCTTCTTGCAGTGGCGCCTCGGCTGGTTACTGCGCGCTATCGGCTGCATGGATGGTTGGGACTATGACAACGCATTGAGCCTAAGCAAACAGCAAAGTGAGCCGCGCTACGCGACATTTGTTGCGCCGCCACAGATGACAATTGTGAACTACATTGGTATTCCATTCTCGGCCCAAGTCAGCAAGTCCGGCCGAATTCTTTTCGAGCTGATAAAAAGCCTCGGCCCGAATGATGGCCTCACGCTAATTGCCGACGCACTGGCACCCGGATATACGATACTGGCTCCCGGGCTCGATCACTTCCTCGGCGATGACCCGGAGGTTGACCTGAAAACGCGCGCGCTCGTTTCACTCATGCTCGAGTTGATCAACAAGCATCGTGTGCGTCGCCAACACAGCTAGTCGTGCGCTACAAACTAAGGGGTACCTTCGATGGCACTGCGCAGGTTCGCATCTATTTTTCCCTCACAACCTACTCAGCCTACGCATTTTGGGGTGAGGGTGGTATCAAACACAAGAGTAATTTACGCTACCTTAATGGTCTACGGTCACTTATCGGCCCGCTACGCATTACATAGATAGCGTGTGGCTTACACATTGAAATGACACGTTACTGGAACGACAACTGATGCACTGGCGCACCTGGCATATAGGGATGGGCGCAATCGGCTTACTGGTCTTTATCTTGACCGGACAGTACATGGCGTGGATAGAAGTTGAGCAAATGCCGGCGGGGCCTCGCCTGATGTATCGTTCTCTGCATATCTATTTTTTCCTAGCGTGCGCCCTTAACGCGGTCGCGGGGTTTTTCCTGCCCGCAAACTATCAGGCAAGTTGGCTGCAGAAGGGCGTCTCACTTGCGATGCTCGCGACACCTGTACTGTTATTTGCAAGCTTTGTAGCGGAAGGTTCCAGCGCAGCCATCGATCGGCCCATCGCCAAGATGGGTCTTTATTTAATTTTTGGCGCCGCAGTCATTCTGTTACTCATAGAACTAAGGAATCGGCTGCGATGAAAGCACTCTGGCTAATCGTTTATTTCGCGGTACTCATTTGGTCTGGAATCGGGCCGAAGGATTACCCAACCTGGGTGCTAGAAGTGGGGCCTGCAATCATCGGCTTAGTCCTTCTGGCTTTGACCTATAACTCTTTTCGCCTGACCGGCTTGCTCTATCTACTGATTTTAATTCACTGCATCATTTTGATGGTCGGCGGTCACTATACCTATGCTGAGGTACCACTGTTTGACTATATCCGCGACCTCATGGGTTCTGGGCGCAACAACTACGATAAAGTCGGCCATTTCATGCAAGGTTTCATGCCTGCGATTTTGGCCAGAGAGATTTTAATCCGCAAATCCGTGGTCAGTACGGCGGGGTGGCGCAATTTGTTCATTATCAGTGTGTGCCTGGCGTTTTCAGCCTTCTACGAGCTACTCGAGTGGTTTGTGGCGATTTTGATTGGCTCATCGGCGGATGCGTTTTTGGGCACCCAGGGTTATGAGTGGGACACGCAGACGGATATGGCGCTCGCCTTAGTAGGCGCTATTTCAGCTCTAGTATTGCTGAGCAAGTTACACGATAAGCAGTTGTGCGAGTTAGCCGCTTGAGTATGGCTTAGATGTTTTTTTGCAGTGACTGAGTGTACCCTGAGGTTGCTTTTTTTAGTTAGGCATTGTTGCAATTGTATGTTGTTTTAACCGCAATCTTCTCCAGATGACTTTTCTAGCTGACAAGAACAGTTGCCTCGCCTGTGCTTTTCTTTACAACTTCGCCGACCACCGCAGTGTGGGTATAGGTTTCCCGCAACGCTTCGAGTAATGCCGCTACCTCTTCGGGTGCCACGGCAATCAACAAGCCGCCACTGGTCTGTGGATCAAACACCAACTGCAATCGGTTTTCATCAACCTTACCCGAGCGGCCCAGTTTATCAGCTGCACTGTCCGCATTGACTGAGTCTGCGGTACTCCTAACACCTCGCTCAATTTGTGCGAGCGCACCGCTAAGGATTGGCAGCCGCTGCAGCTCTATGCGAGCACCCTGCTCCTGATCCAACATCTCCAACAGATGGCCCAGCAACCCAAAGCCTGTTACATCGCTACAGGCACTGGCCCGATGGGCAAGTGCTAGTTCTCCCGCGCATGCATTGCTGTGCAACATTTGTTCGAGCGCTCCATCTAAGTGGCGGCCATCGACAGCAAGTTGCATATGGCCGGCAAACAGCGCACCGGTACCCAGGGGTTTGGTGAGCAGCAACTTATCACCGGGCTTGGCACCTCGTTTGGATAAAAATTTCTCACCCGGTGCTCTCGCGGTGCCGTTCACTGTAAAACCGATGGCCAACTCCACGCCCTGCATGGTGTGGCCACCCGATAGGCGACAACCCGCGGCGACGAACTCGTGCATAGCACCCGCCAATATTTGCTTCAACTCTCGCTCATGCATAGCAGGCGAGGCAAAAGGCAGGGTGATAGAGGCCAAACAAGAGATCGGCTGTGCACCACAGGCGTAAAGATCACTGAGGGCATGCAATGCTCCGATACGGCCCATCAACCAGGGGTCACGCACCAGGTCGCGCAGTACATCCACACTTTGTAGAAGGGGACCAGATGCGGGAATCGCCACGGCATCCTCCTGCGGCGCTACACAGTGTTCGGGGAATTCCCGATGTAACTCTACAAGCACCGGCCCGAGTATATTGGCACCCACTTTTGCGCCACAGCCGCCACAGACTTCCTGTGCACTTTGCGCAGCCAATTCGGGTAGCTGCCCCCAAGAACGCTGAGGCATCGTACGCGGTAGATCGCGAAAGCGTGCCATGAAAGCTTTGTCGATAGTATTTTTCCAGTGCCAGACCCAAGCGCCAGTGGCACTAAACGCAGCTTTTTCCGCCGTTGCGCTTTTACGCCCCAACGACAACAGCGATAGAAAACGACGCTGCGGTATGTGTTGGCGCAATGGCTTTTGCAAGCACAGCGCGCGCAGATTGCGCGCCAGTACAGGCCCCTGCCGAACCGCGAAGACACCCGCTTTAGGGCGCGGATGGTTCAACTGGGTTGCGGTGTCGCCAACGGCAAACACGCGTTCATCACCGGTGGACTGCAAAGTATCTTGCACAGCAAGGAAGCCCCGATCGTCCAGTGGCAATCCACTGTCCAACAGCCACGAGGCAGGCGCCGCGACCGTACACCAAAAAATATGATCGAACTCGGCCGTGCTGTCATCGTCCAAAAACAATTGTCGCGCGGCAACTCGAGCTACTCTGGCACCACAGGATAAGTCGACCCCATAGGCGGCCAATGCCGCTAAGACGGCGCGACGAGTTGATGCACGGTACTCGGGTAGTATCTCAGCGGTGCCACAGTACAAATGTAAGTTGATGGCCCTGTCTTTGAGACGCTCTGCCATGGCCAAGATGAGCTCGACGCTGCCCGCACCACCGCCGACTACGGCTATACGATATTTGCCACCACTGTCAGTCACCGGAAGATCTTCAACCGTCGGCGGTGAGTCGCTTCTCCTTTTCGTATGTGTAGGTAGCTGTGCCACATCCCCTAATACCCTTTCCCAACGCTCCCAGAATTGCGCGACCGGCTTTACCGGGACTGCGAACTGATCCGCACCAGGAACCGTATCAATCTCTGGTTGAGAACCAATATCAATACTGACAATGTCATAACCAATGGCTGGGCGCCCAAGCAAAGCAAGCTCTCGAGACACTGGGTTGAGCCCTGCAACCGCAGTCCGAATGAAACGCACGCCCGCCCACTGACACAACCGCGCTAGATCGATATGGGTTTGTTCAAAGGTGTAGTGTCCGGCAACCAAGCCAGGCAACATCCCCGAGTAAGGGGTATAGCAGGAAGGCGAAATGAGGGTGATTCGCAAACCCGCAATGGGCTTCATGGCCAACCGGCGAATTGCGATGACATGGCTGTGGCCGCCCCCGACTAACACCAAATCTCGATGCACTGCTTGAGGCGTTAACATTGCTCGGTGCGACCACGTATCCAGCGAATCACGGCGTCTCTAGAGCCGCGAAACAAACACTGTCCTGCACGCTGCTCCAGTTGGTAGTCATACATGGGATCATAGTATCGCTCCAGCAAAAAACTAATCCATACCCGATGATGACTGAGACTGCCAGTGCGCCATTGGCACTCAAACCCTCGATTGAGTAAATCTAACGCTGTTTGATAGCGCTCACCACCCAATCGTTTTTGGATGCGCGCCAGATCCACTTGCAACCGCTCACGGTGTAAGAGCGCTCCACTCGCACCGTGTTGTCGAATATAGTGTTGCCCTAGATCGACAATATAGTCCTGCAACACAACGTCAGTTCTGTGCTGTAGCGTTTCTTCGACAATGACCAAAGGCGCGTCGACCATTTTTTTGCGCAGTACATCTGGCAGCGATAAACGACCGACCAACCGCCCTTCGTCTTCGAGATAAATCGGCGCTTCGCTGTGTGCCATCATGCGCAGCAATGCGATGCTCAGCGCATTTTCGAAATCGATCTGGCTTGGCTGTGGTTGTAGCAATTGTCCAAAAGTAGAGCCCCGATGGTTCGCCAGACCCTCCAAATCGATGGCACGCTGAACGCGATACACAGCCCGTGTCTTACCGGTGCCTGTTTTACCGCTGATCAAAACAAAATTTGCACGCGCCGCGTTGTAGGCAAGCTCTGTTAATAAAAACTGCCGCAGCGCTTTGTAACCACCAATGACGCGAGGAATATGCACGCCCTGTTCCGCCAGCCAACTCTGTACCGTCGCGGATCGCAGGCCACCGCGCCAACAGTACAAGACACTGTTTTGGTGGTTGTTGACAAACTGCAACCACTGATCGAGGCGCTCTTGCTTAAGCGAGCCTGAGACAAGGCGGTGGCCCAGTTGAATAGCCTCTTCTTGCCCCTTGTGTTTGTAACAGATTCCCACTTGTGCACGCTCTTCGTCGCTCAATAGGGGAAGGCTTAGTGCACTGGGAAACGCCCCTTTGCTAAATTCTGAGGGAGCGCGCAAATCGAGCATGGGTGTCGGCGTCAGGAACAGGCCGTGAAAATCGTCGATATCGCCCAGGGAGGTCATCGCGATGGGTTACTCATTGCTGCTATCGCACCTCACAGGTCGCTGTGGCGATTCACAGTTGACTACTGCGCCTCGCCACCAAAAAAGCGCAGGATGCACTCTTGTAACCCAGATACCGCATCGGACATCAGCGCAAAGTCTGCGTCGAACCGTGCCGTTTGGTCGTCTTCGGGTATGTCTTCATTTTCTTTCAGCAACTGCTCTGAAAAACGCAGGCGACGCAGACACAAATCCTCGGCCAACAACAGCGCGACGCGTTCATCCCAGTTGACTGCGAGGCGAACCGCTTGTTTACCAGCATGCAGGTGAGTTTCCACTTCTTCACTGGATAAATCAACGCCGCGACACCGCACTATACCGCCATCCTCGCCGGGTTCGCGCAATTCGCACTCGGAACCTAGGGCTAAATCGCCGGGCAAGTTGTGGTGTAACAGCCAGTGAGTCATTGCCTGTGCGGGCGCATTGTTCACTTGTGGCAGCATCACCGGGAAACTGCCTATACATTCGCGTAGCACGTTGAGAAATTCTTCGGCTCGCGCTGCACTCGCGGCATCGATAAAAATCCAGTTTTGCTTGGCGTCGATATAGCCAAAGGTTAAGGATGATCTACTAAAGGCTCTAGGCAGGCAGTCCTGTACAATTTCATCCTTCAAGTTTAGTCGTTCCTTGCGATATACCTTGCGCGCTTGCTCGGTCTCAATCATCGCAACTTTTTCATCGAGCTGTTCGCGCACCACCGATGCCGGTAGCAGTTTTTCCTCGCGCTTCATAGCAAGCAGCAGTCGCCCGGCTGCCGCGTGAACCAATAGTTCTGATTCTCTACCTAACGGCGGCACCCAGCCCAGTGCCAGTGGCTGTGTTTTGCCACAGGGCTGGAACACTCTCGAAGCCAGCTTTTGCTCCAGTTGCTCGGCAGAAAGATCAAAGGGGCTGGTCAAGCGGTAGGCTCGAACGTTCTTAAACCACATGGATTGGCCTGTCTCCGGCAAAAGCGGGAGATTGTACCCAAGCTAGAGGTAGATACCAGCAGTTACCGATTCCCACATATAAAAATGGAGCGTGTACAACATGTTAATCCACCCTGAATAGGCCTCCGTTGTCACGGCCGAGGGAAACCGTTCTAATCTTAGGTAGTTACTCATGCGCTTCAAGACGCTAAATAAATCGAGGTTTCCGCATGTCCGACTCGGCCAAAACCAATCCCTGCCAGGCCCGCAAGGCCAGTGACGTGACACAGTGGGATCGAGAAACTGATGTCGCTATTGTCGGCTTTGGCGGTGCGGGCGGATGTGCCGCGATTGAAGCTGCAGACGCGGGCGCGCAAGTGACCATTTTTGAGCTGGCCAGCAGCAGCGGTGGCTCCACTGCCATGTCCAGCGCGGAAATTTACATGGGTGGCAACGGCGGCACTCGCGTTCAACAAGCCTGTGGTTTTGAAGACAGCACCGAAGACATGTTTACTTACATGATGATGGCAGCTGGGCCACAGGCAGACGAAGAAAAAATTCGCAGCTACTGCGAAAACAGTAGAGATCATTTCCAGTGGCTGGTGGATTTGGGAGTACCTTTCAAAGATAGCTTTCACAAAGAGCGCGCCATCATGTGCCTGACCGATGACGGCTTGCTATATACCGGGAACGAGAAGGCCTACCCCTTCGCGCAACAAGCCAAGCCCTGCCCTCGCGGCCACAACTTGCATATCGAGGGAGACAACGGCGGCCCACTGTTCATGAAAATCGTGACGGAGAACGTCGAAAAGCGCGAGGCGGTCTCTGTGGAGTATGAAACTCGCGCACTCACACTCATCGTCGATGACAACGACAGCGTGGTCGGCATTGTGGTTCGGCAAAACCAACAGGAACTCAACGTACGCGCACGCAAGGGCGTTATTCTCTGCGCTGGCGGATTTGTCATGAACGACGAGATGGTGCGCAAGTATGCCCCCATGCTCACAGCGGGAACGCAGCAAATCGGCAACCCGGGTGATACCGGCACAGGCATTCAAATGGGAATTGCGGTTGGTGGAGCGGCCATCAATATGCACGAGGGCTTTATCAGCCTACCCTACTACCCCCCGGCCAGCATGACCTCAGGTATTGTAATTAACGATCGCGGCCAGCGCTTTATTAATGAAGACGTGTATCACGGCCGCTTGGGCGCGATGGCGCTGCGGCAACAATCGGATCGCATCTACTATGTGCTCACAGTCGAGCAATACGGCGACTACGAGAGAGTGAGTTATTTGGGCGCAGAAGTGGCGGGCACCGGAGAGACCGTCGAAGAATTAGAACAAGAGCTAGGTTTGCGCGAGAATACACTGCAACAAACCATTGCGCTGTATAACGAAGACTGTGCGCGCGGTGAAGACACGCAGTGTAAAAAAGCGGCCGAGTGGTTGCAGGTGTTAGAGCCACCGCTAGTCGCGCTAGATATCACACCCGGGCGCGGTGCCTTTGTACCCTATTTTACACTGGGTGGACTGGACACCCTAGTCACCGGCGAGGTGGTTACCCCGCTACGCCAAACCATCCCGGGGCTCTACGCGGCAGGCCGCACGGCGTGCGGAGTAGTACGCCGTGCTGAAGGTTACAGTAGCGGAATGTCGGTGGGTGACGCGACCTATTCGGGCAGGCTCGCGGGCAAACAAGCCGCTACCCGTGAGGTGTGAAACTCGACCACTGGTTCAACGCTATCGATTAAGCACTGATGGGCCGATGGCTCATCAGCTTTAATACGCCATAGATCATTCTATACAGCACCCAGAGGCCGATGAGGATAGCGACTACCCATCCGAAGGGAATCCCGATAATCGTTATAAACAAAAGCCCAATAAAAATCAGCCAAGCCAATGTCCACCAGAAGGTTCTTATCTGCCAATCAAAGTGCGACGCTAGATAAGTGCCCTGTACGTCATCGCGTTTTACATAGTTAAGAATCACGGCCAGAATGGACGGCCACCCGGTCAAAAAAGCCGTGATGATGAAGGCGCTAGTCATCAACCCCGTGATGGCGCTAAATAAATGTAGGCCATAGATGAGATACGTCAGCCTAACCTCTGTGATGTGCGGGGCATTGTCTTGCATTGTGTTCACTCCTTGGGCCACTCAAGGTCGGGGTGAGCGGCAAAAAAATCGGCCACCTTACGCGGGCCGGTAAAAAATTGTTCGGGTACCTCGTCGGGTGCTAGTGGGTGCATGAGTGCCATAGATATGCCTCCTTCCCCTGCATAGGCATGTTCACCATTACCCAGGCCATCTTCATCGAAGGTAAAAATGACAGCGGTGCGATTGTGAGCCTGATAAACGGTCGCTGGGTCCGCCTCGGTCACGCCAAAGAACTCGATGGCTTGTTGTCCAGAAACGATTTGATGCACCATGAGCTCCGCTAGCAACTCGTCATCGCCCACGATTAGCTTTTCAACTTCCGAGTGTATCAAATACATATTGAGATCAATGAGACCCTTGTAGTAGTCCCAAAGTTCATCGTAGCTTTGCGGCTGCATGTCCTGGAAATCACCGTCCGCGGCATACGCTTCATAACGCTGTGATTTCTTCGAACAGGTGGCCATGAGTGCGGCGTGATCGCCCATCGCTTCAGCCAGTGCGTGGTCGCGAAAATTCGTCAATATCTGACGCCGCCTGGGGTCGTGAATCTCGCGTAGGTGCTGGTTGGCAACAAGCGCCGCATTGGCGACGTTGAAACTCTGCATTGCCAGCGGGCCGCTGGGAATTTTTGCGCCTATGTACATACCGCTCTCCGCTTGAGTGCATTTAGCGGTATTGGACCAAATTGCGTCTTACAAGTATATGTTGGGTCAAAACACAGAATTTCAACCCCGACGGGACGTTTAAACCGGGAGCTTAAACCAGTGGCGATGCAGCGACAACAACGCGATCACGGCCCCGCTGCTTAGCCTCGTACATGGCCGCATCCGCGCGCGCCAAGGTGCCTTCTAGCTCCTGATCGAGAAGCGCATGCACCATCGCAACACCGACACTCACCGAGACGTTTTCACTGGGGTTAGGGTGTAGGTTGGGTGCTGAAGACACGGCGGCGCGCAAGCGCTCTACGACATGTCTAGCTTGCGAAATGTTGGTGTCAGGCAGAAGTGCAACAAACTCTTCTCCCCCGGTGCGCGCCAGGATATCGTCTTTGCGCATTTTTTCATTCATGACCGCAGCCACCTTGGTGAGCACCTCATCACCTGTTGCATGTCCGTAGTCGTCGTTAATTTGCTTGAATGAATCAACGTCAATGGAAACAACCACAAGCGAGGTTTGTTCCTCTTGGAACTCTTGCCAGGCAACTTCCATTTTCTCTTTCAGTGCCAGTCGATTGGGTAAACCTGTGAGCGCGTCGCAACGCGACAATTGTTGCAATTCAGAGATTAGCTCTGTCACGACCATAAACGCAAAGATTGCATTGGCTGCAAACAATCCCATCGACAGCAGATAAGCCAGAGCCAGCGAGCTAGGCGCTACGCTTTGAAAGCCCAATGAGGTTTTAGTGAATAGCGCAAACATCATCTGGCCGACAATCGTCAGCACCACAAAGGAACCGAGAATCGTAAACAATTTCCCAAGACCCATGTGACCTTTACTGGAAACTACGGTAGATGCGCTCCAAGTTCCGGCCACGCACAACCACACGATACCTGCAGTTAAGGACAAAACACGTAGCGTAGGATGCGGATAAACCTCACCGAAAAAGAGCACCAACACACTGATGAGCAAAAATTTCAGCGCGAGATCACGCACGTCTATTTCTTGATACAACAAACGGGCAGCGCCGCAGACCAGAGCAATAAAGCCCGCATAGATAGCGATATCAGCAACAGTGTCAGTGACCGAGGACGGAAGCCGCCCGCGCAAGCCAATTAAAGTGAGGCCCAGCGCGTTCGCACAGTTGAACAGGGAAAGCTCAACGAATGCTCGGCGGTGGCGATTTAATGTGAATGAAGCGAACATCCACATCAGGCCAAACAAACCAAGTTGCAAGGCAACCATGGACCATAGCCATTGTGTATAGAGAGATTGGTCGCTCATCGCACTCACAGAATCCCGCGCCGTTACTTCGCCCCTAGAAAACTACTGTTAGGTAGTATATCGCCAGAGTGTCTTAGTTACGCGGCGTTTACCTTCGAAAAGTGCCAAAATCTTCGACATGTTAGCAACACTGCCCGTGATTCTGTGGACCAGTTCACTATCGATACCCAGTTGCATGAAGCTCTCGCTCAAAAACTCCATTGGTTGACATGATGGACAAGAGCTACAGATTCTGGCGCAATGAGCGGCGGCATTTTCAAAATCACGCCGGTGAAGGGAAAATAATGAAATTTCTACACACCATGATTCGCGCCAGTGACCTCGATGTCACACTCGACTTTTTTTGCGACAAGCTGGGCCTGGTCGAAGTGCGGCGCTACGACAGCGAAGCGGGTCGATTTACCCTAGTGTTCTTGGCAGCACCGGAGGATGTCGCTGGAGCAGAGGCGTCGCAAAGCCCGCTGGTGGAAATCACATGGAATTGGGATAAGGAAACGTATAACAGTGGGCGCAACTTTGGCCACCTGGCTTATCGGGTGACCAACATTTACGACTTGTGTGAGAAACTGCAGAGTAAAGGCGTGGTCATCAACCGGCCGCCACGAGATGGCCACATGGCATTTGTTCGCTCACCGGACGGTATCTCTATCGAGTTGTTGCAAGAGGGCGATGCACTGCCACCACAGGAGCCCTGGGCGTCAATGGAAAATACGGGAAGTTGGTAGCGCTGCTCAACTTTTTACGGCTTTCGGTGCGCCACGTAAAAAATTGACTATCCACTTCGCCACACGTACTCCCTGGTGTTCGCCCGAAAGCGACGCCATTCCGCGCTCATGCACCCCCTGCTCAATCACGTCAACTCGCGCCTCCATCAGTGCCCGCGCATAATCAGTGACAAACTCTGGGTGCCCTTGAAAGGTGAGCACATGATCGCCCATCTGTAGCGCAGCGAATTCGCAAAAATCGCTCCTCGCTACAACTTGTGCACCGCACGGTGGTCTCACCACTTGATCCTGATGGCTCACGAGAATATCTAAGCCGGGAGCCTCGCCATCATGCCACCAGGGCAAGTCACAAAATTCGTGGGTGTGCAGCCCAACACCCCACCCCTTCGGAGATTTCTCAACAGCGCCACCCAATGCCTGCGCTATAAGTTGGTGACCAAAACAAATTCCAATCAGCTTCTTCTGCTGCGTATGCAGTGTTTCGATGAACGTGGTGAGTGGGGGTATCCACAAGACATCGTCGTAGGCACTCACTCTGCTACCGGTTATGAGATAGGCGTCGCACTCATCGATGTCGGCGGGCAATTGACCCTGTTCCACGTCATAAACGCAAAAAAGTAATTGCGGATCCGCCGACTCAAGCAACCGCATGAACATGTCCGGGTACTCACCAAAACGCGCCGATAATTCGGGTCGCACGGAGTCTGTTTTCAAAATGCCCAATCGCATGACTGTATCCGGGGAATTTTTTGCCCAATGATAGGAGTGGTTGTGCGTGCTGTCCACAATCGGCACAGCCTGGTAATGTGTTCCATGAATAGTGGAAAACACCCGTCCTTATAACCCGGCCGACGTTGAAACGCGGCAATTTCAAATCTGGAATAGCTCAATTGCAGCGATCACTATTGCTACTGACCCTGGCACTGCTCAGTACGATGGGCCACGCGTTCACTGGCTCCGACACTTGTAGAGTCTGTCACGCGAAGGAACACCAGTCTTGGCTGGGCTCACATCATCAGCTGGCGATGCAGTTGCCCACTGCAAAAAATGTGCTCGGTGACTTCAACAATGCGCAGTTTGAGTACAACGGGGTAACTACGAAATTTTTTCGGCGCGGTGGGAAGTTCATGGTGCGCACCGACGGCCCCAATGGACAACTGCAGGACTTCACTGTCAGCTATGTGTTTGGTGTCTCCCCGTTACAACAGTACCTATTGCCGCTTGGCGATGGTCGGCTACAAGCGTTGAGCATCGCCTGGGACGCCAGGCCTGCCTCGCAAGGTGGTCAGCGTTGGTACCACCTCTATGCGGATGAAGCGATCGACCACACTGATCCACTGCACTGGACTGGCCCCTACCACAACTGGAACAGTCGCTGCGCTGAATGCCACAGTACCGATGTGCAGAAAAATTTTATTCCCGAATCGCGCAGCTACAACACACAGTTTGCGGAAATCAGCGTCGGCTGTGAGGCCTGCCACGGACCCGCAGAGCAGCACTTAGAGCTTGTTGCAAATGACAAACTCGGCGGTGCTAAACACGCCGGTTTCCCGGTCGCTCTGGACCAGCGCGGTCTCTGGAAAATCGCCAATGGCGCAACCATCGCACAGCGAGCTTCGCCCGTTGCAGGTGAAGCACAAATCACGATCTGCGCGCGCTGCCACGCTCGCCGCGGCACGCTGGGAGACTATCACCACGGTGCAGATTTTTTGGATACTCACCGTCCCAGTTTGTTACATGAACCGCTGTACTATCCCGATGGGCAGATTCGCGACGAGGTGTACGTTTGGGGTTCCTTTCTACAAAGCAAAATGCATAGAGCTGGAGTGGTATGTAGCAATTGTCACGAGCCACACAGCCTGGCATTGCGCGCACCCGGGAATGGCGTGTGTGCCCAGTGTCACAGCAGCGTTACTTACGAATCGCAAAGTCACCATCGTCACCCGCTCGAATCCACCGGTGCCCAGTGCGCCAACTGCCACATGCCGGAAACTACCTACATGGGAGTTGACCCACGCCGCGATCACAGCATGCGCATTCCACGCCCTGATCTGAGTGCCGTTATCGATACACCCAACGCCTGTAATCAATGCCATACCGACAAAGACACGCTGTGGGCAGCGCAAGCACTCCGCAAATGGGGTGTAACACCGCTCGACACGGGTACACACGTCGCGCGCAGTATGCAGCGCTATAAGGCCGGCGATTTAAGTGCAGTGCCCCGTCTCGCACAATTCGCTGCCGACAGCCGTATGCCCAATATTCAGCGTGCCACGATCTTGGACGCATTGGGTCCAGGTATCAATGAAGAGGTGTTGCGCGTTGCCGCTACACAATTGGAAAGTGACAAAGCTTTATTGCGACTTGCAGCGGTACGCGCTGTGGCGAGCCTGCCACCACAGCAGCGCTGGCAGTTATTAAGTCCGTACATACAAGACCCCATCGCAGCAGTTCGCCTAGAAATTGCTCAAGTGCTGGCACCGGTGCCATTGGCAGCACTAGAAAAAGATAAGGCGCAGGTGCTTGCCGCTCTCTTTGAGGAATACGAAAGCACGCTGCGCCACCACTCAGACATGCCCGCTACGCACATGCAGTTAGGCATCTACTACATGGCTAAGGGTGATGCTCAGCGCGCGGAAAATGCTTATCGAGAAGCGCTGCGCATAAACGCACAATTGATTCCCGCCTACTTGAATCTGGCAGATCTCATGCGTGCACAAGACAATGACGCGGGCGCTCGTAAGGAACTGTTGCAGGCTTTGGCAATCGATGCACAACACGGCCCAACGCTGCACGCTCTGGGCTTATTGGAGTCGCGCAGCGGCAATTCTGAAAAAGCACTGAACTATCTGCGCTTGGCTTCTGAGGCTGAAACCGCAGGCACACGGCACCGCTTCGTCTACGCTATCGCGCTACATGACACGGGTCAAGCGCGCCAAGCTATAGCACAACTCCAAGCGCTATTGCGTCACGTGCCGCAAAATGCCGACGTCCTGTTGGCACTGGCAAATTATTCTGAAGAGTTGGGAGAGATAGAATCCGCACTCAAGTATGCACGCTCCTTGACGGAGGTAGCGCCGCAACACCCCGGGTATCGACAGGTGCTTCAGCGCTTGCAGAAAAAAGCACGGCCATAAATGCGCTATTTAATTATCGAATGGCGGTTATGTCAGCGCCGCTATTGCAGTTTGTGCCAACTTAGTTTGTTTCAACTTAATTCTTGCAATGTTAGGTCGTGCAATCCTAGCTCCTGCCAATGGTTACCATTACGAATCAGCTCAGGAGACCACTTCAGCTAAGTCGCCTTTTTTCTCCAACCAGCTCTTGCGGTCGGGAGCTCGCTTCTTGGCCAGCAACATATCCAACATTTTATTCGTGCCATCGCCGGCATCGAGCACAAGCCGAACCAGGCGGCGCGTATCTGGATCCATGGTTGTTTCACGCAACTGCATAGGGTTCATTTCACCCAAGCCCTTAAAGCGCTGCACATTTACTTTGCCTTTTTTCTTCTCGGCGGCGATGCGATCTAAAATTCCTTGTTTCTCACCTTCATCGAGCGCGTAAAAAACTTCCTTGCCGATATCGATGCGGTACAGCGGCGGCATCGCCACGTACACGTGTCCAGACGCAACCAGGGTGCGGAAATGGCGCACAAAGAGCGCGCAGATTAAGGTGGCGATGTGCAGCCCATCGGAATCGGCGTCGGCGAGTATGCAGACCTTGTGGTAGCGCAAACCGGAGAGATCATCGCTAGCCGGGTCAATTCCCAACGCCACTGAAATGTTATGTACTTCCTGCGAGGCGAGAATTTCCTGGGAATCCACCTCCCAGGTATTCAAAATTTTTCCGCGCAGCGGCAATATGGCTTGAAACTCGCGATTGCGCGCCTGCTTGGCCGAACCACCGGCGGAATCGCCCTCGACTAAGAACAGCTCACCACTAGACGGGTCTTCACTTGAACAATCCGCCAACTTGCCTGGCAGTGCGGGACCGGCGGCAATTTTCTTGCGCGTGACTTTCTTTGCCAGACGCAGGCGACTCTGGGCATTGTTGATACACAACTGTGCGAGTTGCTCGGCTTCCTCGGTGTGTTGGTTGAGCCATAAACTGAAGGCATCCTTAACTACACCGGAAACAAATGCCGCCGCTTCTCTTGATGATAGCCGCTCTTTGGTTTGCCCGGAGAACTGCGGGTCACTGAGTTTGGAAGACAAGATATAACAACAGCGATCCCAAATATCGTCAGGGGTTAATTTAATGCCCCGAGGCAGCAAGCTGCGCAGCTCGCAAAATTCGCGCATCGCTTCCAGTAAACCGGTACGCATCCCATTGACATGAGTACCTCCCTGGGCCGTAGGAATAAGATTGACGTAAGACTCGGCAATAACTTCACCACCTTCAGGCAACCACTGCACTGCCCAATCTACACCCTCTTGGTTGCCGCTCATGCTGCCCACGAAGGGCTCTTCGGGTATGACCGGATAGTCGATGGTAGCGTCGGCGAGGTAGTCTATTAAACCATCCTCGTAGTACCACTCTTCACTGTCTTCCTTCTTCTTTTCGTGTTTGAACTTGACACGCAAGCCCGGGCATAGCACGGCCTTCGCTCGCAGCACATGTTTGAGTCGACTCAGAGAAAAATTCACCGAGTCAAAATACTGCGCATCAGGCATAAAAGTAATCGCGGTGCCCGTATTGCGTTTGCCACAAGTATCGATCACTTTGAGGTTGGTTTTTTTCTCACCGTTGGCAAAGCGCATGCTATACACCTTGCCGTCGCGGCGAATAGTGACTTCTAAGTCGCTAGACAGCGCATTTACCACAGAGACTCCGACACCGTGTAGGCCGCCACTGAACTGGTAATTTTTGTCGGAGAACTTACCGCCCGCGTGCAGGGTGCTGAGTATCACCTCCACACCTGGCTTGCGCTGCTCTGGGTGCAAATCCACAGGCATACCGCGCCCGTCGTCGGTAACCGTTACCGCGCCATTTTTATGTAGACAGACCTCGATTTGTGTCGCATGACCGGCGAGTGCTTCATCGACACTGTTGTCGATGACTTCCTGCGCGAGATGGTTGGGGCGGGTCGTATCGGTGTACATGCCCGGCCGTTTGCGCACGGGCTCTAAGCCGGTGAGAACTTCGATGTCTTCAGCGGTGTATTGACTCATGGTGTCAGGGCCAGCTCGAATGTATGTTAGGCGCGCGCGTTCATCACCACGAACCTGCAGATCGTGGCTATTGTACATCGCATGTTGAAGAAGGGGAGCCCGCGAACTACAAATAACCGCCCGAATCCAGGTCGACGTCGAAGGTTACATCTGTCACACGTGAAACACCTGTCTCCAGTCGGCCATCGGCATACAAATCTAACCAGCGATAACCAGGCGGGGCATCGTGAGCTTGAAAATCGTCGTGCCCCGGCGCAAATTGCACACAGGTGGAGGGCGAGGCCAGCAACCGTACATCGCCACGCGGACAATCGAACTCTTGGTGTACATGCCCCCACAATACGGCTTTGACCGCCGGATATTGGTCGAGCACAGAAAAGAACGCATCTGCGTCAGACACCATCTGTTGGTCTAACCAGGCGGTACCAATTTTCACTGGCTGATGGTGCAGACACACGAGGCTATGCAAACTGGATTCCTCTGCACTCGCCAGGGCTTGCTCCAAAAAAGCCAGTTCATCGGCACCTAGCTGCCCACCAACCGCACCGTGTACTTGCGAATTCAATAGGAGAATCTGCCAACTACCCACGCGAATTTCGCGGCACAACCGCTGCGATTCACCGATGATAGCCGCCATGTTCTCGCGGTTATCGTGATTACCGCACAGCCAAAAGTTTTCTTCGCACAAACCATCAAAGTAGTCGACCAAGCGACGGTAGGCATCTTGCGCACCACCATCAGAGAGATCGCCTGTGCCCAACAAAAGGTGTGGATTCGGACTTTCGCGGCACACCAGGTCTATTACCGCTTGCAGAGATAGATCAGTATCCACGCCCAACAATTTGGTGCCCGCCTGACCAAACAAATGTGTATCGGTTAACTGCACAACTCGCACTACCTGATCGGTAGATACTATCGAGTGAAGGTTGTGTTCCGCTTCAGACATTGACTATGACAGATTGTAGATAACTTAGGAGGGCGTTAACTGCGCTGCGACGTCTAAACTACTGCGGCCATTGTTGAGGCAATATTCTAACCATTCAGCCAGGAAAAAGTTTTGTTGAAATTTTTCATCCTGGGCAAACATGTGACGGTTCGGGTAGTCATAGCGCACTTCTACTTGTCGGTGCGATTGAAACATGCCCACTTCGAGCATGCGCGCATCGTGGTAGGCACGCAGCTCCACCTGCAGGTGTCCCAACCAACGTGATTCGCCTTTGCGTTGATGTAGGTGGAAAAAGGTGGTGTATCGACAGCGCTCCAACACGCGCATGTCGATGCTGGCGTTACCCACGCAAATTTGTTGCTGATTAGCATTTTCATAATCGGGAAATAAGCGCAACAGCCGCACGTAGTTGGCTTCACACAGTGCGTGCAGTGCGCTTAAATCCACCTTCATGCCCTTAAAGGTGACACTATTTTTGTGTGGTCGGTGCAAAGCCTCTCTCCAGCACTATTAACCCTATCGGCACCATTGGCGAGCACCATTGGCTCGGACGCCACACTGTACGAAGTGTGAGGATTTTACATCCAGCGCAATGCGGAGCTTAGTGGCGCTCTCGGGCACCTAGGCGATTTCCTGGCAACAATTGATTAAAGATGGCACAAACAGTGTGAATCTGCACCCCTGTATTCACTATTCTGTGCATGCACTCACAGTCAGGTACTGCTAAACTGCGCGACAATTCAATCGTCGTCTTCCTGGGGATTATCGCATGAATCGCTGTTCTATCGCGCTTTCGTCGCTGGCATTTTTTCTCTGCTCTTCCAGTTTACAAGCGGCATCTCTACAGGATATCTACGAATTAGCACTTGAGAACGACGCTCAGTTAAAAGCACAGGAAGCCACCTACCTGGCGCGCCGTGAAACGGCCAACTTGGGTCGCGCCGCGCTACTACCGCAGGTGTCGGCCTCCTACTCGTACAAGGATTCTGACGCAGAAACCGACGCGCTCGGTCCGGTATTTTCCAATTCGGGGATTTCCATTGAAGACACCTTCACCGATTTGTCCACCGACACCGATGGCTACCGCGTCTCCCTGAGTCAGGCAATTTTTGACCTACCCGCCTGGTTTAGCTTTAAGTCTGGCAATCAGGTGAGCCTGGAGGCCCAATCGACCTTCGCCGCCAATCAGCAAAACCTCATCGTACGCGTCGTCGAAGCTTATCTGGGTGTGTTGCGCGCGCAGGACATTCTGACAGCGTCCAGGGCGCAAGAGCGCGCGTTTGAACGCCAGTTGGAGCAAACGCAGCAGCGCTTTGAAGTGGGTCTGATTGCGATCACCGATGTTTACGAGGCGCAGGCTGCGCGCGACTTATCGCAGGTCGAGCGCATCGTCAATGAGAACAACCTGTCGGTCGCGCTGGAACGGCTATCGGTACTCACCGGTCAAAATCACAGTAATTTGGATATTCTTACCGAAGCGTTTAAAGCACTGGCGCCCACACCGGCGGATCGGGCGGCATGGGTAGAATTCTCCCTGGAAAACAATTTCGCGTTGCAGGCTGCGCGTCACCGCGAAGAAGCGGCGCGCCAAGCCGCGAAGGCAAAAAAATTGGAACACGCGCCAAAACTCACCGGCGACTACGATTACTCCGACTTCGATACCGATGGTTCACTCACGACTCGCCCCAATACGGGTATCTCCAGCCCTCCGGATAGCTCACGCGAAGAGCACAGTTGGCAATTAAACTTGAGTATGCCGCTGTTTGCTGGCGGAGCCGTCAGCGCCAATCGGCGCAAGGCGGCACAAGAATTTAACGCTGCGCGCCAGGAGCGCATCAACCTCACCCGCAATACTGTTACCAATACGCGTTCGCTGCATATGACAGTGATGAGTGATGTCTCGCGCGTCGCTGCTCGCCAGCAGGCCATCGTCTCCTCACGCAGCGCGTTGGACGCAACACAGGCCGGTTACGAGGTGGGTACGCGCAATGTGGTCGATGTGCTCAACGCTCAGAATTCCTTGTTTAGCGCCCAACGCGACTACGCGAATAGCCGCTACGACTACATCAGCAATTTAATGCGCTTAAAGGAACAAGCGGGTCTGCTCAGCCCAGAGGATGTGCTGTGGTTAGACAGCGCATTGGAGCCGGCACCGGCACCCACCGCTAGTGCGGTACAGTAGCGGCAAACACTTAAGCCCACCCATAGCATAGCCAGCCACCTCCGCTGTTGCCCGCGCGAGCGCTTAGTCAACTACAGCGGCGAAATTGCCGGGCAGATCATGGGGCATACGACTAGATCAAACCTAAATCACACCTACTATCACAACTGGTATTACAACTTCGTCAAGTGCGCGTGGACATGCTCCACAATTCGCTGCGTAGCGCCCGCATGCTCTGCCATGACCCTGGCGGCGGCAGCACCCATCCGCGAGCGTTGTCCAACATCATCAAATAGGCTCACTACCGCACCACTGAGCTCGCGAGGGCTGGTAACCACCTGGGCCGCTCCCGCTGCAGCAAGCCAATTATAGGCATCTGCAAAGTTGTACAGGGAAGGCCCAGAAACAACTGGTACCGACCACGCGGCGGCCTCCAGGGGATTGTGTCCACCGGCAGGCACGAAACTCCCGCCTACAATCGCGAGATCAGCCAAACCAAATAACTCGAACAGGTCGCCCAAGGTATCGATCAAAAGCACATGCTGCTTCGTCAAAGCGGATGGTGCGTCACTGTAAGAAACAACCCGTAGCCCGCGATTCTCCACCAAATCGGCAACCGCCACGCAGCGTTCCGGGTGCCGTGGGGCAAGCACTAGTAGCGCGTCGGGATGACGATTGCGCAGTGCGTTGAAAGCATCTAGCACCACTGCATCTTCACCCTCGTGGGTACTCGCTGCGAGCAGCACCGAGCGGGTGCCCATACCCAGATCTTCGCGCAACACAGCGCTGCGAGCGCGCTGCGCATCGGACACCGACACGTCAAACTTTAAGTTGCCACAGACACTGACTTTCGATGCGGCGATGCCCAATGCAAGGAAGCGCTCACTATCGCTCTGGCTTTGACAGACTAAGTGGTTGATTCGTTCGAGCATAGCGCGAACTAGAGGCAGGACAAGCGCGTAGCGGCGCGCGGAACGTGGCGAAAGTCGGGCATTGACAAGCAGTATCGGGCAGCCACGACGCGCCGTGTAGTGCAGCAGGTTGGGCCACAATTCCGTCTCCATCAACAAAAGTAGCGCCGGCCGCGTACGCTGTAAAAACCGCTGCACAGCGCGGTGAGAATCCCAGGGGGCATAGACATGCATGACCTCATTCGACCTGTCATTCGGCGCGCCATTCGGCACTTCATGCAGCCAAAGCTCACGTACGCGCAGCGACCCCGTGGGTGTGTGCGTGGTAATAACGAGTGGACGCTGTGGAAACACGCGCTGTAAAGCGGTGACCAGTGGCACGGCGGCGTGAACCTCCCCCACCGATACCGCGTGTATCCAAATAGCGTTGTCTTCCCCCCCCGGCCGCGCGTGGAACACGCCGAACCGTTCGCGCCAACGGCGGCGATAGTGCGGTGCTCGACGACCGCGCCACCACAAACGCAATAGCATCAGCGGTGTCAGTAGGTAGATTACGGCGCTATACAGGTAGCGCATGAGAAGCTCCGGCGGTTCAGCGCGTTGAGCATAACGAGAGGCGAGCGCACTAGCTAGCTGCCAGTGTTGCGACAACCTGCTCGGCAAAAATCCAGGCCCCGCGTGTACCCGACACCTGGCCTTTGCCGCGCGCCTTTGCGACGGTTACCTAACACCCGGCCACGTTCTCGCAAAGAGTCCCCAGTCGTTTGCTCCACGGAAGCGGGCCCCAGTACACTGCGACAATGAGCAAAGTACAGCTAAGCGTCGATTGTGCCATCGTTGGGGGCGGCATTGCCGGGCTGTGGTCGCTGGGTGTATTGCGCGCCAGCGGCTACAGCACTGCACTGTTTGAGCAAAGCGCCATCGGCAGCGACCAAACCATAGCGGCGCAAGGCATTATCCACGGCGGCATCAAATATGGCCTGGGAGGCGACTGGGGTGAAGACGCCAAGCGCGTCGCCGCGATGCCGGACGCCTGGCGCAGGGCACTGGCTGGCCAGGGCCCAATAGACTTACGCGGCACTCAAGTACTGAGCAACTACATGCACCTCTGGTCGACTGGCACTGTAACAGAACGCATGGCGACGTTTTTCGCCAGTAAGTTGCTGCGTACACGGGTCGAGGCGCTTTCAGACGCAGCGATTCCCGCACCATTTGACCGCGAAAAGTTGGCCGGCAACATTTACCGTGTTTCCGAATTGGTGCTCGATATGCCCTCGCTGTTAGCGGCCTTGTGCCGACCGCACGCGGACCACATTTTTGCGCTGGACTGGCGCACGACGCAGCTCGTTGTTTCGAATGTACCGCCATACGATGAGGTACGAATCGAGACTCCCGATGCGATAGTCACGGCCAGGCAATTGTTACTCTGTGCGGGAGCTGGCAACGAGCAACTGATCGCGCAGCTGTCGGAGGATAGCGCCCGGCGCGCAGAAAGCGCGGCGGGCCTGCCACAGGGCGCAGCGGGTATGGTGCAGCGTAAGACACCTCCATCGAAGAGTACGGCGGAGCTCGGGCATGCTGCGCTGGAGCCGTCGATGCAACGTCGACCGCTGCAACAAGTCATACTACGCAAGCCCGGCCTGCCCAAGTTGTTCGCACACTGTATCGGAAGTAAGTCCTCACCTTTGCTGACCATCACCAGTCACATCGATACCAACAATGAAACGCTGTGGTATTTAGGTGGAGATTTAGCGAGCAGCGGCGCCGCAATACCTGAGAATGAACAAGTGGCGCGCGCGCAGGCTCTGCTAGCTCGCCTACTGCCAGGGCTAGAACTCGCTTCAAGGCGGGGCGACGCCTGTTGGCAAACGCTTACTATCGATCGGGCAGAACCGCGTCAAGCTCGCTTGCGCAAACCCGCTGGCGCATACATCTCCGCCCTTCCCGGGCTCGACTCCGTATTGGCCCTGTGGCCCACCAAACTCACTCTCGCACCGGCCCTCGGCGATAGTCTAATCGCGCACTTCAAGAGCCGCGGCTTTGCACCAAGCCAACAGCAGGGCTATCGGGATCAACTGCGAGCATTAGGACAGGCACGAGCATTAGGACAGGCACTAGGGCGTCCGCCGCTGGCGACACCCATCTGGGAAGTGGGTGCGCAGTGAGTTGGTTGCGGACCTTGGGCAGCACACAGCTGAGGGTGAGTTCGCTGGCATTGGGCACAGTCAAGCTCGGACGCAATACAGCGGTGACATACCCCACCTCCTTCCAACTCCCCACCCACGCCGAGGCGGACGAATTGCTCCAGCGCGCCTGGGATTTGGGCATAAACCTGCTGGACACAGCGCCCGCTTACGGTGACAGCGAAACTCGACTCGGAGGCCTAGCGGCCACGCGGCAACATGATTGGCTGATGTGCACCAAGGTCGGTGAGGAGTTCGATGGTAAGGAGTCGCGTTTTGACTTCAGCGCTGACCACATCCGCCGCTCGGTTGAGCGCAGTTTACAGCGGCTGCAACGCGATCACTTGGATATCGTGTTGTTACATTCCGACGGCAACGACCTGGATATCCTGCATCACTCGGGTGGATTAGAGCAGTTGCGAAAATTACAGCAGGCGGGATGGATTCGAGCGGTTGGCATGTCGACTAAAACGCTTGCCGGTGCTATTGCCGCAGCCAAGCTCTGCGATGTCGTCATGCTGACCTACAACTTGGAGCAACAGGGGGAAGAAAGCGCGCTAGCAGCAGCCGCCCGCGCTGGGACCGGTACCCTCATCAAAAAAGCCTTGGGCAGTGGCCATCTCCTTCGGGATGACCGCCACAGCTTGCGGGATATTTTGGCACTGCCGCTGAACCACCCGGGAACCCATAGCGTCGTGCTGGGTACCGTCTCACCGGTGCACTTAGAGGCGTGCGTGGTGAGCGCGAAAAGTCTGCTCTCGGTGGCAGAAAGATAAACTGCGGAGCGGTTATCGGGTTAGTTGGTGCTTACTATTTATGCGCCCTGTCGGACTCCGCCAAACGCTCGGCGATGGTCGAACTCGATTGGCATTCAACCCGGTCCATCAGGTGCACGGTGCCGCCGTATGCCTCCACGATCTCCCAGCCAGCCACCTCCTGTTTAGAGCGGTAATCTCCGCCTTTGACCAAGACGTCGGGTTGCAATTCTCGCAGCAAGCGTTCCGGTGTGGGCTCGGAAAAACTCACGACCCAGTCCACCGCCTCCAAACCTGCGAGCACGGCAAGCCGCTGGGCCAGTGCGTTGATGGGGCGATCAGCCCCTTTTAACTTGCGCACCGATTGATCGTCATTTACCGCGACAATGAGGCGATCACCCTGCGCTCGCGCCTGTTGCAAATAGCCCACATGGCCGGCGTGGAGGATATCGAAGCAGCCGTTGGTGAATACAATCCTGTCGCCGCGCGAACGCGCACCCTGCACGGCATTGCGCAGCTCGTCTTCACTCAGCAAGCGCTCAGAAGCAGCCGCCTTCGGATACCCCTGCTCCAACTCCTGCACAGTTACGCTCGCCGTCCCAAGCCTGGCCACGACCTGCCCAGCAGCTTTATTCGCGAGTTGCATGGCCTCGCGCATAGGGGCGCCAGCGGCCATGGCCGCCGCCATTACACCGATCACCGTGTCGCCCGCACCAGTGACATCGAACACTTCATGCGCCTGGGTGCCCAGGTGTATGACTTGGCCATCGATGGAGAGGAGGGTCATGCCCAGCTCGCCCCGCGTCACCAGGAGCGCGCGCAAATCTAGCTCCACCAGCAGCCTCTGCCCACGCGCAATAAAGTCCTCTTCATCACTCCAGGCTCCCACGACCGCTTCCATCTCAACGCGATTTGGAGTCAGCACCGTCGCACCTCGGTACATGGAAAAGTCATCGCCCTTCGGGTCGACTAACACGGGAATTTGGCGCTGCTGTGCCGCGGCAATGAGATGCGCGGGCTCGACTAAACCACCCTTGCCATAATCTGATAGCACCAGCAGATTGCAGTGATCCAACAAGCGCTGGGAGATAGATGGCCGCTGCACCGACTCATCGGCTTCGAAATCAAGCCGCAACAACTGCTGATGGCGGCTGATCACGCGCAATTTGGTGACTGTGGTTACGCCCGCGACTCGGTTCAACGAACAAACCACGCCCGCAGCGGCCAGTAACTGCTCAAGACTATCCGCCGCTTGATCGTCGCCCACCGAGCCAGCCAAAACCGCCCGCGCGCCGAGGGACGCAATATTCATCGCCACGTTCGCAGCGCCGCCCGGACGATCCGACGTCTGCTGTACTTGCACGACTGGCACGGGAGCCTCGGGTGAAATGCGCGCGGCACCGCCCTCCCAATAGCGATCTAACATAACATCGCCCACTACCAACACAGTGGCGCGCTCGAACGGCGGCAATTGCAAAGCTCTACTCCCGAGTGTGGTGTGCGCCATCGCGCCGGTTGAACGGGATTCGCGAGGGCGTGATTTCAATATAGCACGAGGGGAGGTGTTGCTTCTTTGGCCTTACCCATCGACACCTTCAGGTATTCTGATCGAATCAAGGCGACAAACAAATTCCAACTGAGCCGCTATCCCGACGGGTGGACACTTGCCTCTACAGAGTAAAACCGCTAATTTGCGGCGTTGCCAACCGAGTCGCCACAGATGATTCCCGACCTCCCTGCCGATATCGATGCTATAAAAGGCTTTCTCGCCGCCGATGAAGCGCAGGCCCTGTACGACCAGGCGCTGGCGGTAAGTGCGCGTGGCCCCGTCTTAGAAATTGGCAGTTACTGTGGCAAGTCATCGATCTATTTGGGCCTCGCTTGTCGCGCCAATAACAGCACGTTGTTTGCGCTGGATCACCACCGTGGCTCAGAGGAACATCAGGCGGGCGAGTTTTTTCACGACCCCGACCTGTTCGACTCCGGCGAGGGGTTGATGGATACGTTTAAGGAATTCCGGCGCAATATTCGCGAGGCAAAACTGAGTGACGTGGTGGTGCCTGTGGTCGCGGGTTCAGAAGCCGCTTCGCGGAACTGGCAGACACCACTGGCCATGGTGTTTATCGACGGCGGGCACAGTTTGGCTGCGGCATTAACGGACTACCGCTGTTGGACTAGGCACTTGCTCGCGGGGGGTGTACTCGCCATCCACGATATTTTCGAGGACGCCCACGAGGGGGGGCAAGCGCCCCATGCCATTTATCGCATGGCGAGAGCGTCGGGGCTATTTGAAGATATTGGACGGGTGAACAGTTTAGGGCTGTTGCGACGCTATTAACGCGCGGTGCAGCAGCGTCGCTGCATTAATCCCTGAGCTGTCGCTGTTGGCGCAACTCGCTTTCGCCATCCAAAAGTACCACTTCGCAAAACAACTTGGACGCAGGTGTGTGCTGTGTGAGTGCATCGGCGGCCAATAAAATCGCACCGGCTGTCCAGGTTGGCTTTTCATCGGGCCACAACAAGTCTTCAACCATTTGATAACCCGTCCAGTAGGAACCATCTTCGTTGCGCCATTGGTGCAACCAACTATAGACCTCGACCGCGCGAGCGTGATCGCCAGCGGCAAGTAGTGCCATCACCAGCTCGCAGGACTCAGCGACGGTGACCCAGGGCTCTTGTTTTTCGCAACGCGCACCCAACCCCGGCTCGACAAATTCATGCCAGCGTGACTTGAGGCGCGCGCGCGCTTCAGCTCCGGTATAGACACCGGCCAACACGGGGTAGAACCAATCCATGGAGTAGCGTGATTTACTTTCCCAGGTCCGATCAAAGCGCTCTGGTTTACTGCGCAGGGCCACGCCCAAGCGTTTACGCGCGGACAACCAATCCGGACGCTCTTCGCCGAGGGTGACGGCAATGTTGTGCGCGCATTCTAAACTTTTGTAGATGGAGCTACACCCAGTCACCAGCGCGTCCCCTTTGGGCTTACCCTCGCCATCGACGGCCCAGTCAATTTCACCGTGCACAGATTGCAGCGACAAAACAAAGTCGATCGCCTTCTCTACCACGGGCCACATATCCTGCAAAAACTCGTCGTCTTTGCCGATGAGATAGTGGTGCCATACACCGGTCGAGATATACGCTACGAAGTTGCTCTCGCGGCGTTGCGTATTGTCGACCACATCGCCACGGTAGGACGCCCACCAACTGCCGTCGGGCAACTGCAAACTCGCTAGCCACTCGTAGGCTTTGCGTGCCGCATCTAGTTCGCCACCGATAGACAGGCCCATGGCCGATTCAACATGATCCCAGGGATCGGTATAGCCGCCCTCAAACCAGGGAATTTCGCCGCTGTCGCGTTGGCAGTCCAGGATAAACTGCACGGTGGGGCGTAAAAACTCGCCCGGGAACAAACCGCGACTCAAATACAATCCACTCATGATATTGCTTCTTTGCGAAAATACATCACCACACTCTTACCCATGATCGGGTTCATGCTCTTCTCCAATATCCGCGTCAGCGCCGGGCTCTCTAACAAATCCCATACCAGGAGTCGGTGGTATTGCTTAACCAGCCAGTTGCTTTCCTGGCTCTTCCAAAACAGGCACTTCAACCACCAAAAAGGCGCGTGCAATGCGTGGGCCCAATGGCGGTAGTAATAACGCAAGCCCAGGCCTTCGATTTCACCGCGCAGCTCTTTCCCGCGGAAAATGCGCAGATGACCGCCGGGTACTTGGTAATACTCTTCACTGAGTGCCCAGCAAATTTTTTCGGGCCAACGTCGGGGCACGCTCGCGCAGAACAAACCGCCGGGCTTTAGTACGCGCTCAATTTCTTGCAATGCACCGAGATAATCGGGAATGTGTTCCAACACTTCGCTGCAAATTATTTTGTCAAATGTATTGTCCGCAAAAGGCAGGTGCAGCGCGTTGGCTGAGGCGAGACCAAAGGACTTCTGCGTATTTTCTGGTTCTGCAAAGGGCTCAAATTTTTCGCGCGTTGTCTGCAAATCTTCCAAGTTTAGATCGACGCCGACGGAATGCACATTTTCCTCGCCATAAGCAGAGATTACGTGGCGCCCTTCACCACAGCCTAAATCGAGCACAACATCGCCAGCCAGCAGGGGGAAATGATCAAAATCAACCGTTTGCATTGGCCAATACCTGACGGTAGTAATTTGTCATCTGCTTCGCACACACGTTCCAACAAAAGTGCTCTTCGATACGCGCCAATGCTTTTTTACCCAGTGCTTCTCGCCGCTTGGGGTCGCGCAACAAGGTATCGATCGCCTCCACCAGCGCATCGACATCCTTAGTTGGGATAATCACGCCCGCGTCACCCACGACTTCCGGCAGCGCACCGCCATCGGTAGACACGACGGGCACACCACAGGCCATTGCCTCTCCAGCGGGCAAACCAAAGCCTTCGTAGACGGAAGGGCAAACGGCAATCGCGGCTTCCGCGTAGTAGCGCACCATTTGTTCAGTGCTAATTCCGCTGACGAATTGCACTTTGTCTTCCAGACCCAAACGACGCACGAGTTTTTCAGTCTTACCACCAGGTTTGGGTTTACTGATTACAAGTAACTCCAATTCTGGGTGCTCTTTAAGTAACCGCGCATAAGCCTTGAGCAAATATTTCAGTCCTTTCAGCGGGGCATCGGCGGAGCAGGTGGCCATCAATCGTTGTGGGTTACGGCAAATTTCGGGCATCGGTCGAAACGTATCAGTGCAAATACCGTTATGCACTAAACTAATGCTGGCCGGTTGCAAGCCAAAATCTTTGGCGATGTCTTGCCGCGAACAATCGGACACGGTGACGATATTGTGCAGACGCTTTACGACTTTTTTCTGCATGTTCAAGAATGAGTGCCAGCGGCGGATTAACAAGCGCTCCCGCCAGCCGCGCGCCGCATTCAGCGCAATGCGTAAATCACTGGTAATTGGGTGGTGAATTGTCGTGACCAGCGGCAACCCCATCTCCTGCAACTGCAACATACCCCAACTCAAGCTTTGGTTGTCGTGAATCAGGTCGTACTCGTGTCCATGCGTGCGCAGATATTTCACCACGCGTCGACCAAAGGTATAGGGTTCAGCAAAACCGCCGGTGAGCTTACTCAACCACTCGATGATGTTGCTCCAGGAGCGCAGGTGGCGCGGACGCAGGGAATACAAGCCGTTGGCAAATAAATCTAAGCTCGGGATTTTAATGAGACGAACACGGGGGTCTAGATCGGGATAAGGCGGCCCGGAAATCACATCGACGCTGTGCCCGGCGTCCACGAGAGCTTTGCTCAGATAGCGAATATACACACCCTGGCCACCTGCATGCGGCTGGCTGCGATAGCCCAGCAGAGCAATGCGCAGCGGTGCTTGAGGGGCCGACTGCGTCACAGTACCGTCTGGAGGCTCGGCCGAGCGCGAATAGTCGGCCTGGATGGTGCCAAGATGCCTGATGGGGGCTCCTTCTAAAAAGTCGTCGCTGCTGTCGCTACAAGGGTAATATGGGGGCGAAAGGCCCGAATTTAAAGGGCTGAGCCTGCCGCACTCGGGTCAACGAGAAATCTGACAAAAGGCCGGGGATTTTACCAGTTGGGCAGCCAAAATCCCAGTATCAGTCTCTGCCAATACGGAATGATACTGAACTCCCACCGTATTTCTAACACGGAGTGATTCTGAACTAAGCTGATTTCGGGTTCATGATGGAAGGATGAAAACCATCATGAATGACGACAGTATTGACACCATCGCTCAGGTTCGCGACTTCCTCACCGGTACCGGTAAGATCAGTTTCTCGCTCGAAGACAAGGAACAGCGCTACGCAAGATTGACCCTCGGTTTTGGCACGAGGGCGGCCAATCGCGCGATGAAATCCACTGACGGATGGCCGCCCCGATCGAAGGCCACCTGGGTTGTCCCGTCCCGATAAGGCGTCTTCAGGGTATAGAGAACTTTGCCGGTGGAGCTCAGCGAAAGACGGGGCACCGCCACCGCTGGCCTGGCAATGTACCGGCACAGCCGCTCACGCTTGTCCTTTTGATGCCCCTCACCGCTCACCCTGGCATGGAGGGAGAAACCGTTAGCCTTTGCCACGCGACAAGTGGACTTGAGGTCGCCGCGGATTAACCGGCGGCTATGACAGGGATAAGCCGCTTACCCTTGTGCTCAAGCTTTTCGGTGGTTACCTGCTCGGTGATGTTTCTCGCCAGGTCTACTGAATTAATGACCTGTGCACTTTGTTCTGTGAATGTGGAGACCATGGCATCGAGTTCAGTCTCGGGCTTTTCACCTGCCACGACCGAGCGAACCATGTCTGTCACCGCGTTCAACGGATCGTGGTTGCAGGTCTTGCATACGGGTTCCCTGCTGGTGAGGTGGCGCAGTTTTTGCTCGCTGATCGCGAGCATCGGTACTTCGAAGACGCTCGCCATGGGTGCCTCTTTTTTCCAGTCTGAGCAGCACAGGTAGTACAGACCGTCATAGCCCACGAACACCCACAGGAAGGGAACGGGACAGACCCACTGGGAACCACACTGGCCCATCAGGTTCCTGGCCTTGGTGCGCTCTTCATAGCTTTCGTACTGCATGTGGTCCACGAATAAAGCCCCGCCACGGTTGATGACGTCGTATTCAACGAAGCCGTCAACGCCGTGCTTGCGCCAGAACTCTTTCATCTTTGCCGTGTGGTCCTGATCTTGCCGGTGATTGACCAGCACGATGTGGACCTCGCACTTGCCGTCAGCCATGTTGACGAAGCGATCCACATTCTTGAGGGTCTGGTCAAAAGGCAGGTTATAGACGTCGTCGTAGTCGGTATCAAGGTCCGAGATATTGAGATTCACCCGGGTCACACCGGCGTCCAATATCGCTGAACCCCGTTGCTTGTCGAGCAGGGCCCCGTTGCTCGCCATGCTGCAGGTGTCGAAATCCGCTTCGCGCAGCCTACGGATGAACTCAGGGGTATTGGGGTTAATCAATGGCTCGCCCAGCCCGCAGATATTGGGCTCCAGGCGGGCGTCGATGTTGAGCATCTCGCGATTCTGTCGACGCAGCTCCACTGCGCGAAACAGCGTCTGCTCGAAGGTTTCCATGGACATATGTCCCTGGTGGGGTGTGGCATCACGTGGACAGAAATGGCAGACCGCGTTACAGCGGTTTGTCGCTTCAATATCGACGTTGATTGTAATGTCCATAAACATCAGGCAGGGCTGAATTTCAGCTCAACAGTATAGAGTAATCGTTTATAGCGAGTACAGCGTGCATCTAGGGCAAACCCTGTCAGGTGTGGGCTCCCTAAAGCCCAGTTGGCGCGCATTTCATCTAGATTGTGACGCTGTTGACTAGCTCCACCGGCGCTCAGGGGCCGATGTTTAGTGATGCCTGCTATACTCATCACCTCATCTGTAAGGACTCCAAGCCATGTCTCACACTCCCTACAAGGGGCTCATCTTGGCGGGCGGCTCGGGCACGCGGCTGCATCCGCTCACCAGCACGGTCAGCAAGCAGCTCATGCCGGTTTATGACAAGCCGATGATTTATTACCCCCTGGCCACCCTGATGCTCGCCGGTATTCGCAATGTGTTAATTATCACCACACCGCGAGATCAAAGCGCGTTCAGTGAATTGCTGGGAGATGGTTCGAGCTGGGGAATCAATATCCAATACACGGTTCAACCCAGCCCGGACGGGCTGGCACAGGCGTTTATTTTGGGGGAGGAGTTCATCGGCAATGCTCCCTCCAGCTTGGTGCTGGGTGACAATATTTTTTACGGCGGCGGTTTTAGCCAAAAACTCGCTAGTGCCGCCAGCCGTACCAGCGGCGCTTCGGTATTTGCCTACTACGTACAAGACCCGGAGCGTTACGGCGTGGTCAGCTTCGATGACCAGGGTGTCGCCGAGGACATCGAGGAAAAACCCGAAAACCCAAAATCGCACTACGCCGTGACCGGGTTGTATTTCTACGACAGCGACGTCGTGCAAGTCGCAAAGAACGTCAAGCCCTCGAATCGCGGTGAATTAGAAATCACCGACGTTAACAAAGTCTACCTAGAGCGCGGTGATCTACATGTGGAAGTGATGAGCCGGGGCACCGCCTGGCTAGATACTGGTACACACAACTCCTTACTAGATGCGGCAAATTTTATTCGCGTCGTGGAAGAGCGGCAGGGCTTAAAAATTGCCTGTCCCGAAGAGGTGGCGTATCGCATGGGATACATCACCGCCGAAGAACTCCTGGCCCTCGCAGCACCGCTGGAAAAAAGTGGTTACGGTTTGTACCTGAAAGGCCTGCTCAACGAAGAGGGAGTGGTGTTCGCATGAAGTTCGAAAAAACACCGCTGCAGGGTGTATATGTGCTAGAACCCGCCGTATTTGGTGATGATCGTGGGTTTTTTCTTGAAAGCTGGAATCAAGGCACGTTCCGCGACGCAGGTTTTGATCTCAACTTTGTGCAGGACAATCACAGCCGCTCGGAACGCGGCATTCTGCGCGGCCTGCATTATCAGACCGAACACACACAGGGCAAGCTGGTGCGAGTCGTGAGTGGCGCAGTGTTCGATGTTGCCGTCGATTTACGCACTGATTCGCCTACCCTCGGCCAGTGGTTTGGAATCACACTCAGTGCAGAGAACCATAAAATGCTGTGGTTACCGCCGGGATTCGCCCACGGCTTTTACGTCACCTCCGACTACGCGGATTTTCTCTACAAGTGCACCGACATCTACCACCCGGGCAGTGAACAAACACTGGCCTGGGATGACCCGACAGTGGGTGTTAAATGGCCGGTGCCTGAAGGCGAAGCACCGCTACTGTCTGGGAAGGATGCACAGGGTTGGAGCTGGGACAAAGCACCGAAGTTTTAGCACTTCGCGATATATAGTTGATAATTGCTAACGCGGCGTCTTGTGTTGTTTCTTCACCTCCCAGAATAGCTCTCTTGGTTATTGCAAACGGTGATTTAAAACACCATTCACGCAAGGACTAGCTGTAAGAAACCCCACTCCCTATGAGGGAGCCTTCCACCCTGTATGGCTCTACCGGTTATCACTGGCAGTGACTGGCGGCGCGGTTTATCAGGCCAACAACAGCGGCCGCCACCAGTCTTCATTGTCGAAGTACCAATCCAGTGTGCGCTGTAAACCCGTTTCAAAACTTTCGCGCGGTTTATAGCCCAACTCGCTCATGATCTTGGTGGCATCAATCGCATAGCGCCAATCGTGACCCGCGCGATCTTCCACGAACTCGATGAGTTCGCGCGCACTCTTGCCGTTTGCTCCCGGTGCATCGGGAAAACGTTTAGCCAACGCCGGATCAGCTTGAAAACGTGCGTCCATCTGGTCGCAGAGTAAATGCACGATATCCAGATTGTTCCATTCGTTGTTGCCGCCGATGTTGTAGGTATCTCCCACCACACCGTTAAGCAACACAAGTTCAATGCCGCGACAGTGATCTTCCACATAGAGCCAATCGCGAATGTTGCTGCCATCGCCGTAAACGGGCAACGCTCTGCCACGCAAAATATTTGTGAGGCACAGCGGAATCAGTTTTTCTGGGAAGTGAAAGGGGCCGTAGTTATTCGAACAATTACTGGTTGTAACTTGCATACCGTAGGTGTGCAAATACGCGCGCACTAAATGATCGGAAGCAGCCTTGCTGGCAGAATAAGGTGAATTAGGTTCGTATTTCTGCTCTTCATGAAACCCCGGGGCATCGCTGGCGAGCGAACCGTAGACTTCATCAGTAGATACATGATGGAAGCGATGCGAGCTCGGCGCATCGTCGGACGTCCAATACTCGCGCGCAGCCTTTAGCATGCAGTGAGTGCCGACGATGTTGGTTTCGATAAAGGCGTCGGGGCCGGTAATAGACCGATCAACGTGGCTCTCCGCCGCAAAATGGACGATGGTATCAACTTGATGCTCGCGCAGCGTCTTTAGCACCGCGTCGTAGTCGCAAATATTAGCGTGCACAAAGCTGAAATTTGCCACGCTCTGCAGGGCCTCAAGATTGGCCTCATTACCCGCATAGGTAAGCGCGTCGTAGGCGACAACACGGTCAACCGCGTGTTCGCGCAACCAATAATGCACGAAGTTCGCGCCAATAAAACCCGCTGCTCCGGTAACCAGCAGTGACCTAGCCATTCTCTAACTCCTGTAAATCACGCAGCATAGCACGCAACTGTACTCGCCAATGCAGTGCGGGGACTTCGAAGTCGCGCCAACTGCTGCGCTTGTCCAGCACACTAAATGCGGGGCGCTCCGCCGGTGTGGGGTAGGCTTGTGTGGCGATGGGGTTTACCGCCACATCTCGCTGAAGCAGACCCAGGGCGCGCCCCTCCTCGTAAATTGCCAGGGCAAAGTCATACCAGCTGCAAACGCCCGCATCGCTCCAGTGGTAAATACCCCTGAGCTGCGGACGCTGTGCCGCAGCCCAAACCACCTCAGCCAACCCGCACGCCCAGGTGGGTGTACCGACTTGATCGTCGACCACACCAAGTTCTGTGCGCTCAGCCATCAGTCGCAACATGGTTTTGACGAAGTTACTACCAAAAGCGGAATAGACCCAACTCGTGCGTAGGATAAGTGCGGTGGAACACGCATCTTGCACGGCGCGCTCACCGGCGAGCTTGCTGCGCCCATACTCGCCTTGCGGCGCAGTTGCAGCATTGGGCAGATAGGGTGAAGAGGCGCGGCCATCAAAGACAAAATCCGTTGAAATATGAATAAAGCGCGCTGCGTTATCAGCGCAAGCCGCCGCCAAAACCCCTGGCCCGATTGCGTTGCCCTGCGCGGCGGCTGCAACGTCGGATTCAGCTTGGTCCACCGCTGTATAAGCCGCGGCGTTGATGAGCAACTCTGGGTGATGCTTGCGCAAGCAATCGGCAACGGCCTGCTCATCGACTATATCCAAGTCGGCGCGTGCCAGCGCGATACAGCGTGTACCTTGCGGCACGATGCGCTGCAGCTCTCGGCCCAATTGCCCGTTGGCACCAGTGACAATGACTGTTTGTGTCACTCGCTGTTCTCCTTGTCTATCCCAAAATTTGCGGCCCACGAGTTAGCTTGCGGGGACTGGTCCGGATTCGCTGGGAATTCTTCGGCGGGGACACGCGATAGGCCGCTCATCATATAACGCCTACCGATTACTGGCCATATTTTACCACCCAGGGAAGATGGAGAATACGGGGTGTTAAACTCATGGTAGCTCCACTGTCATGGAACACTGGCCATGCAACATTCGCTATCACAGACAAACGATGACACAGTAACACCACCGTCTCGAGATACCCCTCAAGTGAGCCTGGGAGGGACTGCCGCCATCAGTGTCGCCATCGACAACGAGGAGCTGCGCCGCTGCGCGGAGCTACTTGCGCAAGACTTCTTGCCTCCAGGGTGGCGCCGAGTGCACAGTTCTGCCTACACAAAAGTAGCCTACAGTGGTCGGTTGGAGCTCTACTACAAACAATTTTTATCGCACAATCGCTTGGAACACATCAAGGCCATGTTCCGCGGCAGCCGGGCGACTCGCGCTAAACATAATTCCGATGCGCTGTTGTACATGGGCTTTGACGCGCCTGCAACAATTTGCCAGGGAACACTGCCCCAAGGCGACGAATACCTATTTACCCAGGCTTGCCCTGGGCACACGCTGACCGAGTGGTTACAGGTGCGAGCACCGCTGCACCAAACCGTGCATCGGCCGCGCCGCAGGGAACTTTTATTTCACTTGGGTACTTTTATCGGCCGCATGCACGCCGCAGGCTTTGTTCACGGAGATTTACGGCCGGGCAATATTTTAGCGGCACAACATGACGGGGGCTTTCGCTTTACGCTACTTGACAACGAACGCAATAGCCAAAAAGTCCCACCACCCGGGCGCCGCGTACTGCGCAATCTGATGCAACTGAATATGCTGCCGCTAAAACACTTGAGTCGCAGAGAACGCCTGTTGTTTTTTCGCGCGTGGCGGCGGCAAGTACGCGAGCTATCCGTCATCGAAGCAAATATTCTCGCGCGCGAGGCTTATGGATGGGCAATGCGTCGCATGGTGGAAAAGAAAGAAGCGGAAAAGTAAGGCTCTCGAGATGCGCTTGGCGAACACCGATTCAGCGCTGTTAATGGCATCGATAAAAAAATTAAAACAACGGCTGCGGTATATCACTTTCGACTTTTCCCCGGGCATGACGGCGGCGCAATTTTCGCAACCAAGGTTGGACACGCTTCGTTATCGCACTAATATCCTCACCCATGCCCGCCACATAGATTTCAATAAACCTATCCAAATGCGCCTGCGTCACCCGTAACTCTTCGGCGTTTACAATAAAACGTGCGACATCCCGTCCTTGTTTTTTGTGACGCAACCGCACGTGCTTCACCGAATCTAAATCAACCAAATACATGCGCTCACCCTGCCACATTAAGTTGCTCCACTTGTAGTCGCCGTGGGCAAACTCTGCACGGTGTAAATGGGCTAACTGGTCGGCGGCCAATTCCATAAGGAGGTTGCCCTCTTCCTCAGACACTCCCACGCGCCACAAGTCATCTAGCTGTTGAGCCCCCGCAACTGCTTTGGTGATGGCCATCAGGCCACCCGGTATGCGCAGGCACCCTCGCGGGCGCGGCACGATGACGCCTTTGCCGCGCAAGATGACACCCATATCGTGCTGACGCAGTGGGCGCCCACGCCCGAGCGCAAAACGCAATTTCTTTAAGGGTGACCTAGCGCGGTAATACTTTAAGAAACAGAGGCCGTCTTGGATTTCCATGGTCGCCGAGCAACCCGATTTGTCGCGCTTTATGATATCCGTGTTTTTTTCAAACCACTCAAAGGTGTCTTGGCCTTCCACCATCTGACGCGCTATCCGTACTGCCCAAATCTGTCCGCGAAGGATACGCGCGCCGTGAATACTCAACCGCGTTTCAGTCATGCGGCGTCTCCACTGCGGAGCGAATGTTATGTTTTTCATAGAGCCTCAATGCTTTCACGGACACCTTGCGCCAGAAGCCTGATGGTCGATTCAATACTATGCGCAGACTGTTGTCACTATATTGACGCACAAAGCGCAGCAAATCACGCTGCGTTAAACCACAGTCCATAGCAGAAAAATACATACCCGCGAGATCCTTGACTCGCCAACGAGACGGCAGAGTACGGTGGCACTGGGCGCGGTGCAGATCGATCACATAACTGGATGAAGAGCCTCGCGAAAAGCTCTCTGGCTCAATGTGGAAATGGCAGAGGTAAAAGTCGCGATGATTCACACCGGCGGCATGCATGCGGCGAGCTGTCGTCGCCAGCGCATCGATTACACGCAGGCGCAACTTGAATGGCGGCGGATGCTGCGCCCAGTCGGCGCAAAACTCCTCGAGACTTACCGTTCCGACCAAAGCGTCCGTCACTATCATCGATTGCAGTGTCGCAGGATTGTAGCCTCGACTAGCATACCCCGCTACCGTCATGGTAGGAACACCTATTCGATGTAAAACCTGCAGGGCCCGATACTCGTTGGATGCGCCAAGGACAGGCAGCCGTCCACGCAACAGATTTTTACCGATTTCGCGCCAACCGACACCGCGGTGCAGTTTTAGATAGTAATGGTTACCCTCCAATTGAATGCGCAGTGTGCGACGGCCCTCTTTATCGCGGACAACGTTTTCTGGTGGCGCTACGTCCGACACCCACTGTGCCCAGGTGAGAAAATTTTTGGCGTCGTGCACACCCGCCAAGGGCCCGTGATTAAAATCCGCGCGCCGATAGTAGTCAATCACGCGCTCCTCCCGACTTTGCGCACTTGCTCGATCATGCTTTGTGCGCCAACACGGTGTTTTGAGTACAAATCGGTCAGGCGGGCATAGAGCTCGGCGGCACGCGCACACTCTGCGCGATAAACGCCATCAATCAGACGCATCACCGCCGCCTCGAAAGCACTTTCCTCATATGGCGTTGGTAGCACCCTGCCGGCGCGGCCTTTGTCGACATGTTCAGCGTACCCACATACATCTGTAGTCACCACCGGCAAACCCAGCGCCAACGCTTCCAATAACACAATGCCACCAGCCTCGCGACGGGCGGGATGTACCAGCACATCCGCCGCCCGCATGATATCGATGACATCCTCTCGAGCTCCGAGAAAGCTGACCTTTTGCGCCACGTGCAGGCGCGCGGCCAAGCGCTGATAGCGCCGCTTGCGGTCAGCACCGACCACCAACAACCTAGCTAGAACACTGGGCTGTTCGTCCTGCATTTTCGCCAACGCCACAATGGCTCTATCCAAACCTTTACGATGAAAGTCTGACCCCACGAATAACCAAGTGAACTCCTGCTCCTGCAACCCCAAGGCCGCTCGCACCCTCCCTCGGTGCTGCGACACAGCAGCTTCACGCGGGCGCAGTGCTGATTCAACACCGGGGGGCAACACCTCCAACCTCGCGGCGGGTGTTTGATAGTGCTGTGTATACGTTTCGGCCTGGGCGGGTGACAAACACAAAATATGCGTGCCTGCCTCGGGTTCAAAAACCGCCCGTTCCCAGGCGGCATAAGCACGGTAGCGAGCCGTGAGACGATACAGTGCGCCGTGGTCACTGCGTGCCTGCTCGACAAAACAGGCATCTGCAGCAAAGTACACATCGAGCCCCGGCATTTTGTTAAACCCTATCACACCATCCACCGGGTCAGCTGTTACATCCTCTTGCACACGATGAATAAACCGGGCACAACGACGGTGATTGGTGAGTGCGGCAGCGGGCAACAAGCGCAAATCGATATTTGCTAAGCGCTCTCCCTGCCAGGACATGGTGTAAACGCGACACTGCACGTTCTCTGCCTGCAGAGCGTGTACAAAGCGCGCAAAATCACGCTGCAAACCGCCGTGCGGGAAGTAGCGAAAAAGCACCAGTGCCAGTTGCATTAGCCGCTCGCCTTACACGGTGCTACGGCGCTCGTCGTCACTCGTTGCAGTTGTTGCCACACATCCTCAGGTGAGACGTCTTGCATGGTGCCAAGGGCGCCCCTCTCGTGAGGTGTCGCGAGCACATGAACTTGGTTCTCACCTAAGGTGCCGATCAGCGCGGGATCAGTGGGGCCATACAGCGACACGGCTGGAACCCCCAAAGCCGCGCACAAGTGGCCCAAACCGGTATCGACCGCCACCACGCCACGAACGCGCGTGAGCAACCCAGCGAGTTCGCCTAGCCGCAACTGCGGCAATACCTCCACACGTTCACCTGCGGCGCGCGCTAGGCGCTCAGCGCGATCGCGCTCGCGCTCACTACCCCAAGGCAAACCGATTCGCAGGCCCGCCGCTAGCGCGCGGCGGGCCAGGTCCACCCAGTGTGCTTCGGGCCACAATTTGTCTGCGCGCGAGCTACCGTGGCAAAACAGTACATCGGGCCGGGATTTCCCAGGGGAAGCGCTAACTTGTAGCGCATAGTGCGGCGGTGTATCCGCCAAGGCATAACCCAGCGTTGTAGCGAACAGCAACCGAGTGCGCTGCACCGCGTGCATCGCCGGCGGGACTACAATGCGCTGCCCATATGCCAGGCTCGCGATGGGTTCGCGCGCGCTGCGCCAGCTTGGGCCACTTCGCCACTCTGGAACGCCACGCGGCGCCGCCACCAAGCGACTGACCACGGCACTTTTAACCAGGCCCTGTGCATCGAGCACTCGATCATACTGCTGCGCGCGCAGTGCTGCTCGAAACTGGCGCCATTCCTCGGAACCGAGGCTGCGCAGGGGCGTTCGCCGCCAGCGTCGCAGCGCGATGGGAATCACGCGATCAACAGCGCTGTGCAGTGCGGGTAACTCGGCAAAGGCCTCCTCCACCACCCAGTCCACACTCAGCTGGGGGAGCGCCGCCTGGGCATCCGTCAGCGCCGGTAGTGTGTGAATCACATCCCCGAGGGACGACATTTTTATGAGCAGGAGGCGCATGCGTCACTCCCGTGAGCGGCCAACAATTCATCCAGTACTGCGATCACTCGCGCGGCATCGATTTCGCGCATACACCGATGATGGCTCAGGGGGCACTCCCGCGCAAAACAGGGAGCGCACGCTAGGGGTTCACTCACGACTTGCGCACCGGCGTGCAACGGCGGTGTGAATGCAGGCGATGTGGGCCCATAAATTGCAACCAACGGGCGACCCAGCGCCGCGGCGATATGCATGAGGCCCGAATCATTGCTCACCACCGCAGCACAGGCGGCCAAGACATGCACCGCCTCGGGAAGTGTGCTCGCACCCGCCAGGTTATGCACATGCCTTTGGTCATGGGCCTTTTCGTGTATGTAAGCGCATACTTCATGATCGTCAGCTGCACCCAGCAATGCCACCTGCCAGCCCTGCGCTAGGTAGTGATTGGCGAGCGTCGCAAAGTATTTGGGAGGCCACTGCTTAGCGCTGCCAAATGCTGCACCCGGGCAGAGGCCCAGTAGCGGTACTTCTTCGCGCAGCTGAAATCGCGCTGCGCTGGCATGCGCTTGGGCGGCATCGACGCGCAGTTGTGGCAGACACATAGCACTGGGCAACGGCGCATGGGCTTGCACACCCAGGGCCAAAAACCGCTCCGCTAAGGTCGGCAGTGCGGTGCGATCCAACACCCTCAGATCATTCAGCAACCCGTAGCGCATCTCTCCGCGCCAGCCAGTGCGCAACGGCACTTTCGCCAACCAGGGAACGAGAGCAGACTTCAAGGAGTTCGGCAGGACGATAGCCTGATCGTAGCCCGCGCTGCGCAACTGGCGCGCCACCGTTTTGCGCGTGACCCACCCGAGTTCACCATGCGCGACGGGCAAAGAAATTACGCGCCTGGCTTCGGGCATCAGGTCAACGAGCGGCGCTGTGGCGGGCGGTGCTAACACATCGATGCCAACACCTGGACGACTGGCGTGCAGATGGCGCAAGAGCACGTGAGACATCACCATGTCTCCCACCCATGCTGGGCCGACAACTAACACGCTAGTTGCCGCTTGCCCTTCCATCTAGTAGCGGCTCGCGGTGCAGTTGGTCACTGCGCTAGTTCTGCAGCTGCGCAACGCAGAGGTGCGCTAAGCTGCGAACTACGCGACCGGCGCCAACCACTCACGATTCGCCTCGCGATTGCCGCGCACGCTGTCAAAGTACAGCGCCTGTAGCTGTTCTGTTAGCGGGCCACGACTACCGCTACCAATGCTGCGGCCATCTAACTCTCGAATTGGCACAACTTCAGCGGCCGTGCCGGTAAAGAACGCTTCATCGGCAATATACACTTCGTCGCGCGTGATACGCCGCTCTTCAATGGTGTAGCCGAGCTCCGCCGCGAGCACAAAGATGGTATTACGCGTGATGCCATCGAGGCAGGAAGTCAGCTCTGGCGTGTAGATGCGGCCATCGCGGACGATAAATACATTCTCTCCGCTGCCCTCGGCGACATAACCTTCGTTATCGAGCATCAGCGCTTCTTCGGCACCGCTTTCCAGGGCCTCGCGCAGGGCCAACATCGAATTGATGTAATTGCCGTTGGCCTTGGCTTTGCACATGGAAATGTTGACGTGGTGACGCGTGTAGGAAGAGGTGCGCACCTTGATACCCCTATCGCGCGCATCCGGGTCCATATACGACGGCCACTCCCAGGCGGCAATCATGACGTGGGTTTGCAGGTTGTCGGCGCGCAAACCCATACCCTCGGAACCGTAAAAACACATGGGGCGCAGATAACCTTCTGTCAGCGAGTTTTCGCGCACCACGGCTTTTTGCGCGTCATTCAAGGTAGCCTTGTCAAACGGCATGCCCATGCCGAGGATATGCGCAGAACGGAACAGCCGGTCGGTGTGTTCCTCCAGGCGAAAGATACAGGTACCGCGATCTGGCGTGCTATACGCCCGCACGCCTTCGAACACGCCCAGGCCGTAGTGGAAAGTATGGGTCAATACGTGCACTTTGGCTTCGCGCCAAGGCACCATTTCACCATCCAACCAAATGAGACCATCGCGATCCGCCAAACTCATCGTACTACTCCTCATCCTCGTGGTTGTCTTCCTGGTGTTCATTTTCCAGGGGATACGCAGCAAAAAGTTGTTGCCATTTGGCAGTCACGGCCCGACGCTGGGCTGCAAACCGCTCCTCGGGGACGACTCCCGATTGTTGCTGTAAAGAGAGCTGATGGGCTGCGGAGCGATAGGCCAGATAGGCCTGCGTGAGTGCTTCGCACTCGGGTTGCTCGAACAAGCCCGTCTGACCCAACGTCTCGAGAATGCGTACATTGTCGGACCAGCGCGCTAATTCCGGCTCGCGGTGGGACCATGCCAAGACGGCGTATTGCACCATAAATTCTATATCGACGATACCACCGGGGCCCTGTTTTAGGTGAAATTCCCCCTCTTCAGGTCGCTTTTCTGATAGTAAGTGCTTACACATCTTATTGCGCATGGCCTGCACTTCGCGGGCGAGCTCTGCTTCGTTGCGCGGCAGACACAAAATTTCTTCGCGCACCGCATCTACCTGCGTAGCAAGAACCGGGTCGCCGGCCACGAAGCGTGCACGCACCAATGCCTGGTGCTCCCACGTCCAGGCACTGTCTTGTTGGTAGCTGCGAAACCCCTGTAGGGTGCTCACCAACATGCCCGAATCACCCGAGGGACGCAGCCGCATATCCACCTCGTATAACTGCCCCATCGACATGCGCGTTTCCATAATGTGAATCATGCGCTGACCCAACCGGGTATAGAATACGGCGTTGTCGATACTGCGCTCTCCCGAGGTTGCGCCGGATGCGTCGGCGTCGTAGATAAACACCAAGTCCAGGTCGGAGCCGTAGCCCAACTCGATGCCGCCCAATTTGCCGTAGGCATACACGGCAAAACCGCTGCCTTGGCTAGCGCGGCGCGGCTCGCCGTACTTCACAGTGAGATCGTGCCAAGCGACGTCGATGACGTGTTCCAAAATCACCTCGGCAATAAATGTCAGCTTGTCGCTCACTTTCATGAGCGGCAGCCGTCCCGCAACTTCGCTGGCCGCGACCCGCAATACGTGGGAGGCCTTGAAGTAGCGCAGTGTATCCATCTGCGCCTCTAAATCTTCAGGGTCCAAACGCAAGACTTGCAGGCGCAATTCATCGCGCAGTAAATCCTTGTCCGGCGGCGCATATAAACTCGCGCGATCGAGTAATTCATCTAACAGCACCGGGTTGGTGCTCATGGCCTCTGCTATCCACGGGCTCGCGCCGCACAAACTGACCAGTTCCATCAGTGCCGGTGGGTTTTCCAACAATAGCGCCAGGTAGGCACTGCGCCGCACAACAGCAGCAACCAATGGCAGCACTCTTTGCAGGGCAAGGTCCGGGTGCTCTACCTCAGCGCAAGCACGCAACAACTGCGGCATAAACTGTTCGTAGCGCTCACGACCCTCCGCTTGCATCATGGCGACACGAGGGTTGTCCTGCAGCTCCTGCAAGGCGGCCAAGCTCGCGGCGGGCTGCGCATACCCCAGCTGCGCGAGTGTCGATTCTTGCAAGTCATCGCCCCAGGGCAAGCGTTCGTGACGGGGTGTGGGTGCCTCGTCCTCAGGCGGCGCAATTAACTCGTCAAAATGGCTGGCGACGCGTTCGCGGTGCGCGTTTAGCGCAGCGAGAAAACTCTCCCAGTCTGCAAACTCCATAGCGACAGCCAGTGCAAGTTGCGGCAGCGGCTCGGTGGGCAGTTCCTGGGTTTGCTTATCTTCATAGCCTTGTATCGCGTGTTCCGTGTCACGCAAAAAAAAGTAGGCGGCGGTCAACTCGCGCACCGCTTCGGGAGGCAAACAGCCCAGTGCTACACATTCTTTGAGCACGACGAGCAACTCGCGCTGCTGCAAACCCAAATCGCGGCCCCCGCGAATGAGTTGGAAGCACTGGCCGATAAACTCGACTTCGCGAATGCCGCCACGGCCCAACTTGACATTGCCCTGCAATCCGCGCCGCTCGACTTCGGAGGTAATCATTTGCTTCATGCTGCGCAAGCTGTCGATGACGCCGAAGTCGATGTAACGCCGATACACAAAAGGCCGCAGCATGTGCATCAATTCCTGCGTGCGCTGCGCATCACCGGTCACGGGGCGAGCCTTGATCAACGCGTAGCGCTCCCAGTCACGACCCTGGTCCTGGTAATACTCCTCCAGTGCCTGGAAGTTGTGCACTAGGGCACCGCTGTCGCCGTAGGGGCGCAGACGCATATCCACGCGATAGACGAAACCTTCAGCCGTCACTTGATTGAGCGCGGCAATTAAATTCTGCCCAACTTTGGTGAAAAACTCCGCGTTGCTAACCGCGCGATCGTCGCGATCTGTCGTACCCGCCTCGGGAAATACAAAAATCAGATCGATATCGGATGACACGTTTAGCTCGTGGGCTCCCAGTTTGCCCATAGCTAAAACAATGAGCGACTGCGGCTCACCGCTCTCGCGCCCGCGAGGTACGCCAAAGCGCGCTTCCAATTCCGCCTGTATGAAGTGCAGCGCCAAACTGATGGCCGCATCTGCTAATCGTGCCGCATCGCGCACCGTTTCCTGCGTATCAGCCAGGCGGCAGAGGTCGCGCCACACTATGCGCATTTGGTGCTGCGCGCGAAACCGGCGCAGCACGACCGCCAAATCTGCGCCCTCCTCGGTCAATTGACGCAATAGCGCATCGCGGTAAAAACTTTCTGCTAGCGGGCCGCGCAGCTCATCGCTTTCACAAAATTGCAGTAGCAGCTCTGGCTTGCGTCGTGCCAGGTCCGCCACAAATGGGCTACAAGCCAGCACGCGCGGCAATTGTTGTGCGAGTTGTTCATCCGCCAGGGCTGCGTTCAATCGCTCGGTCACGCTCTTTTCGGCACGCTCGAGTATGTTGGTCCAGGCGATTTGCGCCTGTTCAGCGAGTAGTGGCGGAAGGCTCGTAACGAGGGAGGACACAGTATGAGACGCGCTAACCGCTGCTAGGCGTCGAGCATGGGAGCGACACGCATGACTTCTTCGATCGTAGTTTCGCCACGCGCCACGCGCGCCGCGCCACTCAATCGCAGTGTGCGCATGCCTTCTTGCATGGCAACTGCGCGCACTTTTTTCGAATCAAATTGCGGCCGAATCTCCGCCTGCACCTCGGTGCTATTGAGGAGGACTTCGTAAATTCCCTGCCGGCCCGAGTAGCCCGTGTCGCGGCACTCTGAGCAGCCAACCGGTGTCGCCATCTGCTGCGGTGCCGTTACTGACCACGGCTCAATAAGCTGTTGCCAAGCGTCGGTGTCTAATGGAGTCATGACTTTGCAGTTGGCGCACAGCACACGCACTAAGCGCTGCGACATAATGCCGCGCAGCGTAGCGCGAATGAGATAAGCCGGCGCACCCAATTCAAGCAGGCGGGCAATGGAGCTGGGGGAATCGTTAGTGTGCAGCGTAGATAGCACCAGATGACCTGTGAGTGCCGCCTGTATCGCCATATTGGCAGTTTCTAAATCGCGTATCTCACCAATCATAATGATGTCGGGGTCCTGCCGCATGAGGGCGCGCACGCCAGCGGAAAAATCCAGATCGATACTGTGATTCACCTGCATTTGATTGAACGCGCCCTCGACCATCTCAATTGGGTCTTCGATAGTGCAGACGTTCACTTCGGACGTCGCTAAGTCACGCAGCGTGGAATACAGTGTCGTGGTCTTGCCCGATCCGGTCGGCCCGGTCACGAGCACAATCCCCGTGCCCACCTCCGTCATCTGTCGCCAGCGCAATAAGTCATCGCTGGTAAGGCCCAACTCCTGAAAGCTGCGCTGCAACACATCCGGGTCAAAAATTCGCATCACGAGCTTTTCACCGAACGCCGTGGGCAGCGTCGCCAACCGCAGTTCAACTTCATTGCCGTGAGGCGTACGTGTCTTAAGGCGACCATCTTGTGGGCGCCGCTTCTCAGCCACATCCATGCGACCAAGAATTTTCACGCGACTGCTCACCGCAGCGCAAACTTGCGGTGGTAATTCGTAAACCGCGTGCAGCACGCCATCGATCCGAAAGCGGACACTGCCCGCCTCGCGCCGTGGCTCGATATGAATATCGCTCGCACGTTGTTCAAAGGCATATTGCAGCAACCAGTCGACGATCTTCACAATGTGCTGGTCATTGGCATCGGGCTCGGTCTTCGCTCCCAGCTCCAGCATCTGCTCCAGGTTGCCGATACCCGCACTAGCGCCCGGGCGGTCCTGCGCATGGGCGCCGCGCACTGACACCGCCATGCTGTAAAACTCACCCGTGTGGCGGGTGATGTCCCGCGGATCGGTGAGCACTCGGCGAATACGCTTGCGCAACACGTGTTCTAAATTGCTCTCCCAGCTGCGCATGTAGGGCTCCGCACTAGCGATGACCACTTCTTGCTCATCGACCTCCACCGCCAAGATGCGATGGCGCTCGGCAAACGCCCGCGACATCACTTCAGTAATGGCAGCGACGTTAATTTTGAGCGGGTCGATACGATAGACCGCCTGGCCAGAGCGCTGCCCTAACCAAACCAACAATTCATCCATGTTGAGCAGGCGGCCCGGATTGGCGGCATCGGGCAGCGCGAGATCGGCGAGAAAGACCAGTGGGTGTACTTTCAGCGCTGCAGAGTGGCTGACGCGCGCAAAATCGTCCTGTGACAAGCGACCATCGCGCAACAATGCGCGTGCCAGGGTGGAAAGACTGAGTCGATGCTCTGCCACCTGTTCCCCGATGCTGCTCGCCATGTGGAATTCCATATAAATGAGGTGCTAAGGGATGCTATCACAGGCCCCGATGTCAGGCGTCCCTTTCCGCGCAAAATCGCCGCTTCAAATATGACATTTTTATGACAAGCGCGGACTTTGGTCCTACACTAACGCAAAAATTGCATCGGAGTTCACCATGGCGACGCGCAACCCCCTGGGCAGTCTATTTGGACGCTCCCCCATTGGCCCCATTCAAGAACACATGCAAATCGCGGATCAGGCAGCGCAGCTACTCCCGGACCTGTTTCGTGCCGCGGGCAAAGCGAACTGGGAGCGCGCAAGCGAGGTGCACAAAGACATTCTCGCGGCGGAAAAAGCCGCCGACAAGATCAAGCGCTCAGTCCGTCGCCATTTGCCAAAGAGCCTTTTTCTACCGGTGCCGCGCTCCGATTTACTCACATTGGTGAGCATTCAAGATCAAGTAGCCAACACCTGCAAGGACGCAGCTTCGCTGGTGGTTAGTCGGAAAATGCAATTCCCGAAAAGCTTGCACGACCAAGTTATAGAATTTGCCGAAGCCTGTGCTGCCACCTCGCACCAAGCGCTGCTAGCTATTCAGGAACTGGATGAGCTGCTCGAGGTTGGCTTTTCGGGGCGTGAAGTAAAACGGGTTGAGGACATGTTGAAAGCGCTAGACAAGTTGGAACGCGCCACCGACAAGTCTGCCACTGCCTTGCGTACACGATTGTTCAAGATCGAAAAAGACTTACCGCCCATCGATGTCATGTTTTACTACCGCGTAATTTCCGTCATGGCCACAGTGGCAGATCACGCCGAAAGCGTGGGAGACCGCCTGCAAATTTTAATGGCTAAATAAGTACTTTTTCGGCTCTGGACTTTCTGTCCGCTCGCTAAGGATCCCGCATGGAAATCATCGCGCAACACGGGCATATATTTCTCATTCTAGCCTGTCTCTTTGGGTTTTTTATGGCTTGGGGTATCGGTGCCAACGACGTCGCGAATGCGATGGGCACCTCGGTCGGCGCCCGAGCGCTGACCATCAAGCAGGCGATTCTCATCGCCATGGTGTTTGAATTTCTCGGCGCCTACCTCGCCGGCGGAGAAGTCACTTCAACCATTCGCAAGGGTATCATCGATGTCGATGTGCTCGGCGACCGACCGGAACTGTTGGTCTACGGCATGATGTCGGCCCTGTTGGCCGCGGGTACCTGGTTGTTGATCGCCAGTATCAACGGCTGGCCGGTGTCCACCACGCATTCCATCGTAGGTGCCATTGTCGGCTTCGCCGCCGTCGGTATTTCGCCAGACGTCATCCACTTGGGAAAAGTCGGCAGCATCGTCGCCAGTTGGGTGGTGTCACCCGTCATGGCCGGCACCATTTCTTTCAGTTTATTTATGAGCGTGAAAATATTCATTCTCGACACCGACGACCCCTTCCGTCGAGCCAAGCGGTACATCCCCATTTACATGTGGATGGTCGGCTTCATGATCTCAATGGTGACATTGCTGAAAGGCCTAAAGCACATCGGGATCAGCTTCGACTTGGGCCTTGGCAGCAAATTCGCCAATGCCCTGCCCATCTCCGCACTTGTTGGTCTGGTAGTCGCCACTTTTGGTGCCATGCTGCTGCGTAACATCAAAGAGGAATTGGATGAAGACAACCGCTTTCGCAGCGTAGAGGCCGTGTTCGCAATATTGATGGTATTCACTGCCTGCTCCATGGCTTTCGCACACGGCTCCAACGACGTCGCCAATGCGGTGGGGCCGTTGGCGGCTATCGCGAGCACCGTGCAATCCGGCGGCGAAATTGCCGCCAAGTCCGCAATGCCATGGTGGATTCTCCTGGTCGGTGCACTGGGTATCGTGATCGGCCTGGCAACCTACGGCTGGCGAGTGATCACAACCGTCGGAAAAAAGATTACCGAGCTAACTCCCAGCCGCGGTTTCGCTGCCGAATTGGGTGCCGCCGCAACAGTTGTGATTGCCTCCGCCACCGGCCTCCCCATATCCACCACTCACACATTGGTCGGTGCTGTGCTGGGAGTCGGTTTCGCACGCGGTATAGCTGCGCTCAACTTGAGTGTTGTGGGCAGAATCTTTTTGTCCTGGATCATCACACTGCCCGCCGGGGCCGGGTTGGCCGTGCTGTTCTTCTTTCTCTTCAAGGGGATTTTCGGGGCCTAACGTGTGCCCTTGGGGGTATGTACGACTGAGCGCGCAGACTTGGTGGTGTTACACTCGTCAATCGGAAAACCCTTTCGGAATTAATTGGCGCGCCACGCCCTCGGAACCCACATGCCTCTCCCCGAAAAAGCCATTGTCGAGCGTCTGCGCCAACTGGTTGGCACACCCTCGGTAAGCTCCACCGATCCGAGTTGGGATCAGGGTAACCGCGCAGTGGTAGATCTGCTCGCCACGTGGCTGGAAGACCTCGGCTTTGCGGTAGAGATTCAGGCCGTGAGCGATGGCGGCGAGAAAGCCAATCTCATCGCCACCTTGGGCAGCGGGCCCGGTGGACTCGTATTTGCCGGTCATACAGACACAGTGCCCTTCGATGAAGGGCGCTGGCAAAGCGATCCCCTGCAGTTGCAGGAGCGCGACCAACGCTTGTACGGCTTGGGTAGCACAGACATGAAAGGGTTTTTCCCTATCGCGCTGGCAGCAGCCAGCAAGTTTAGTCGCGGGGATTTGCAGCAACCACTCATACTGCTCGCGACAGCAGATGAAGAGAGCTCGATGAACGGTGCGCGCCAGCTAGCCGCAGCGGGTGCACCGCGCGCGCGGGCAGCTATCATCGGCGAACCCACACAGCTACAGCCGGTGCGTATGCACAAGGGCATCATGATGGAATCTGTCACGGTGCAAGGGCAATCGGGCCACTCCTCTAACCCAGTGCTGGGGAATAGCGCCCTCGAAGGTATGCACGCCGTCATCGGAGACTTGCTCGCATACCGCGCAGAGCTCGCCGAGCGCTATAGCAACCCGCTGTTCAGCGTGCCCTTCCCGACGCTTAACCTGGGGTGTCTTCACGGAGGCGACAGCCCCAACCGAATTTGCGGCAGCGCCCAGTTGCACTTCGATTTGCGCATGACACCGGGCGGTGATAACGCGACGGTGCGTGCAGAGATCGCGCAGCGCCTCGCGCAGATCGGAGAAGCGCGACAACTGGACATCTCAATGCGTTCGCTCATCGACAGTATCGAGCCGTTTGAACAATTGGCGGAAAGCGAACTGGTTACGCTGGCGGAAAAATTGACCGGGCATACTGCACAGGCAGTGGCATTTGCCACCGAAGCGCCCTTTTTGCAAAGCCTGGGCATGGAAACTATCGTTATGGGCCCTGGCTCGATTGATCGCGCACATCAGCCGGATGAGTATTTAGAGCTTGAGCAAGTAAAACCTTGCATTGATTTGTTGGAACGCTGCATCGCCCACTATTGCCTGTAATGTCCACAGGCGGGCTTAGTGTTTGACCCGACGGTATATGGCCTTATCGGGCGAATCACCGCATTGAAATTCCCGCAACCAATGCCCCGCAACGTGAACTCCATCCAACCCTCAACTCAGCTTGTGCATTATTGCCTCCGCCATGGTAATGCGCTTTGCTGGGGCTTTCTGTAACCTTCACTCCTTAAGTAAACTTGGTTTCGGTAGCTTCGGCGGCTCGATGCGTGCACTTTGCGAAGTGCTATCTGCGCGCAAGTAGTCGCCAAAGATGATGCGAGCGACACGTGAGCAAGAAAACCAAAACAACGGGTGAGCCGTCGGCGGAGCACGTGCCGATTCGCTGGTTCCGCAACACAGCACCCTACATCAATGCGCACCGGGGAAAGACCTTTGTGCTGATGTTGGGGGGGTCTGTCGCGCAGGGTGAAAACTTCCCCAGTCTTATTCACGACATCGCTCTACTCAACAGCCTCGGCGTGCGCCTAGTGCTTGTGCACGGCTCGCGCATGCAAATCGATGCGCGTTTACAACAGGCAGGTGTTGAGAGCCAATTTCACGATGGCTTGCGGGTTACCGACGCCGCTGCTCTAGAACATGTCAAGGATGCCGCGGGGTCACTGCGTGCGCAGGTGGAAGCACTCCTGTCCATGGGGCTACCCAACTCACCGATGCAAGGCGCCGGTATTCACGTGCGCTCGGGAAACTTCATCACCGCCAAACCGATAGGGGTCGTCGATGGTGTCGACTTCCAATACACCGGCAAAGTCAGGCGTATCGACAAGGAAGGCATGCTAGCGCAACTAGACGACGGAGCGATCGTGCTGCAATCGCCCTTGGGCTATTCGCCGACCGGGGAGATTTTTAATCTCGCGCTAGAGGATATCGCTGTGCATTGCGCCTCCGCCATTGGCGCGGACAAGCTAATACTGTTTAGCGAACAGCCGGGCATTCTCACTGTGAACGGAGAACTGATTCGCCAGTGCGCCGTCGGCGACATCGGTGCACTCTCCTTACAAGAATCGACACAGACCGCGCTGCTACAAGCGGCGCGGCGCGCTTGCCTCGCCGGTGTACCACGCTGCCACATCATCAGCCAAAGCGACGATTGCGCCCTGCTACAAGAGTTGTTCACACACGACGGTAGCGGCACATTAATCAGCAAAGACGACTACGAGCAGATACGCGTAGCGAATATTGACGACGTCGGCGGTATTTTGGAATTGATCGAACCGCTGGAGCGAGACGGTGTGCTGGTGAAGCGTTCGCGGGAACTACTGGAAACAGAGATTGATCACTTTCGTCTGCTGGAACGGGACGGACGCATCATCGCCTGTGCGGCGCTGTATCCGTTCCCCGACGATGCCTGCGGGGAGATAGCCTGCATCGTTTCTCACCCCGACTATCAGGGGGGTAAGCGCGGACAAAGGTTGCTCGGGCTCCTCGAGCAGGAAGCCAAGCGGCAGGGGTTGGCGCGGTTGTTCGTATTGACCACACAAACCGCGCACTGGTTTTTGGAACACGGTTTCGTGGCAGCCGATCGAGATACGCTACCGGTCCAGAAGCAGTCGTTGTACAACTTGCAGCGCAACTCTAAGGTGTTCTTCAAAGCACTTGTATGAATGCAATGATTTGTCCACCCGTGAATGCTCGGAGTGAAACGAGCCGTAGGTCGATTGGCTTTCAGGAGTGGTGCCGCGTGTCGGGGACCACCAAAAAGCGTACTTATATGGACACCTCTTTCAAATCCATTCCCACTATTGTCCTTTTCTGCCTGTACTGCGCTGCATGTTAAACGGATAAAACTGCGTACGTATATCCGACCTGTTGTCGAGGGCATCTCCCCTCTGGCCACTATGAGAACCGCACCCCTGCTGCTCAATCGTCCGTCCGGTATTTAAGTACCCGGTGCGCTTCCAGCTTCCTCAGGGGCCGGTTTAACCGCTTAACTCATACGCTTCGCATCCTCAGGCAGTGTACTCCTTTGGCCTAGATCGCCTGGTAAGTGCGTTCATAACGCACCATTGCCCAGATGATACGGGCCAGTTTGTTCGCAACCGCTATGGCCGCCTTGTGTTTACCACGCCGTTGCACGACGTCACGCGCCCACCGTGACAGCCGGTCTTCACGCTGATCCGCATAGCGGATCACCGACCAGGCTCCCTGGATGATTAGGCGCCGCAAATAGCGGTCTCCTCGGCGGGTGATCCCACCCAGCTTCTGAACACCCCCCGTGGAGTGTTCTTTGGGCACCAGGCCCAGGCATGCGCTGAACTGGCGTCCGCTCTTAAACTGTGTGCCATGCCCCAATTTCGCCACGGCCGCAGTGGCAATCAGTACACCCACACCGTGTATCTCCATCAAGCGCCGTGCCTGCGGCAGGGCTCGCGCACTGCTGTTAATACTGCGATCCAGTGCTTCTATGCGCGCATCCAAATCTCGCCATTCCGCTAATAGATCATGTAATACCTGACGAGCCATCGGTGTCAGTTCATTACTGGCGTCTTCCAGCAGCAGAGGCAGCGCGGATCTGAGCGCAGCAGGACCCGTGGCAATCACGATGCCATATTCCACAAGCAGGCCTCGGGTCTGGTTAATCAGCCGTGTTCTGTCTCCTATGCGGCGATCACGTACACGGTGAGCCAAGATCAAATCGGTTTGCTCAACAGAGCGCGGAGGCACGGAACGAACACGAGGGCGCCTAGCCGCCTCACTGATCGCAAAGGCGTCATTCCGATCATTCTTGTTGCCTTGAACAAAGGGTTTAACGTGAATGGGTGGGATCAAGATCACCTTATGGCCTTGTTGCTGAAAGTGCCTTCCCCAGTAGTTCGATCCACTGCAGGCCTCCATCGCGATGGGGACATCGGGGTGTTGCGCAATAAACGCTCCCAGTTTTGAACGACGCAGCTTGCGGTTGAACAGCTCCTTGCCTTCCCGGTTAACACCACACACCTGATACACGTTTTTTGCCAAATCGATGGCAATTAGGCTAATGTTCATATAGGACACCTCTTGATTGACTATTTGATGTATTGCATCTTCAAATTTGGCGCATTGACGCCGGTTCAACAAGAGGTGTCCATCTCATCATCCATGTACAGGCTCGAGCGGCGACATCCGTGTCGCCGCACGCCCCCGACACACGGCACCACTCCTGAAAGCCAACACACCGAATCGATTCAAGCTTAGCAACCACCAAGCTGCAACAAAGCTAGTTCACCTATGCACTATTTGCTATCCTTGCCGACCCTTCGTACAAATCGAATACCCGCTCGCGTAGCGGGGCTTCTAACGGTCATAACACCATGCCTGAGTATCGTTCTAAAACCTCAACCGCCGGTCGCAACATGGCCGGTGCACGTGCCCTGTGGCGCGCCACAGGCATGCAAGACGAGGACTTCCAAAAACCGATCATCGCGGTGGTGAACTCGTTTACTCAGTTTGTACCCGGGCACGTCCACTTGAAAGATTTAGGGCAATTGGTGGCGCGGGAAATTGAAGCCGCCGGTGGCGTGGCCAAAGAGTTCAATACCATCGCAGTTGACGATGGCATCGCAATGGGCCACGACGGTATGTTGTACAGCCTCCCCTCGCGCGACATTATTTCCGACTCGGTCGAATACATGGTAAATGCGCACTGCGCCGATGCCATGGTCTGCATTTCCAACTGCGACAAAATTACTCCGGGAATGTTAAACGCCGCCATGCGGTTAAATATTCCCGCGGTGTTCGTCTCCGGCGGCCCAATGGAAGCGGGTAAAACCAAGCTCTCGGAAAACAAGTTGGATTTGATCGATGCCATGGTGATCGCAGCGGACGACTCAGCGGACGATGAAATAGTGGCCGAGTACGAACGCTCCGCCTGTCCGACCTGCGGTTCCTGTTCAGGTATGTTTACCGCAAACTCCATGAACTGCTTGACCGAAGCGCTGGGCTTATCACTGCCGGGAAATGGATCGACCCTGGCCACCCATGCAGATCGAGAAGCTTTGTTTTTGCGCGCTGGACGCACGATCGTCGATCTATGTCGGCGCTATTACGAGCAGGATGATGATGCGGTGCTGCCGCGCCGTATCGGCAGCCGCCAAGCATTTGAAAACGCGATGAGCCTGGACATCGCCATGGGCGGCTCAACCAATACCATTTTGCACTTGCTGGCCGCCGCTCAAGAAGCGGAGTTAGAATTTGGCATGACCGATATCGACCGACTCTCGCGCAAAGTGCCACAGCTGTGCAAGGTCGCGCCCAACACGCCGCAGTATCACATGGAAGATGTACACCGCGCCGGCGGCATTATGGGTATCTTGGGTGAGCTGGACCGGGCGGGCTTGTTGCACACCGACACGCCCACTGTGCATAGCAAAACCCTCGCCGACGCCTTAGACCAGTGGGACATTGTGCGCACCCAAGACGAGGCCGTGCACACGTTTTTCCGCGCCGGGCCCGCTGGCATCCCCACGCAAACCGCATTTAGTCAAAACACGCGCTGGCCCAGCATTGACGACGACCGCGAGGGCGGCTGTATTCGCTCACTGGAGCACTGTTTTTCAACAGAGGGTGGCCTTGCCGTACTCACGGGCAATATCGCAGAAGATGGTTGCGTCGTAAAAACCTCCGGCGTCGATGAATCTATTTTGACATTCTCCGGTCCGGCACACGTGTGTGAAAGCCAAGAGCAGGCGGTGGCAGATATTCTCGGCGATAAAGTCAAAGCGGGCGATGTGGTGATCGTACGTTACGAGGGTCCCCGCGGTGGGCCGGGAATGCAGGAGATGCTCTATCCCACTAGCTACATTAAATCGAAGGGTTTGGGAAAATCCTGCGCACTGTTAACGGATGGGCGTTTTTCCGGCGGCACTTCAGGTCTCTCCATTGGACACGCGTCGCCCGAAGCGGCGGCAGGTGGCGCCATTGGCCTGGTCGAGAACGGCGACATCGTTGAGATCGATATTCCCAATCGCAGTATCAATGTGGCGTTGTCTGAAGAGGAGCTGGCGCAGCGGCGCGCGGCCATGGAGGCCAAGGGCGAGCGTGCGTGGCAACCAGTAGAAGCAAGGCCGCGCGAGGTGAGCGCAGCGCTCAAGGTGTACGCCAAAATGGTGACCAGCGCGGACAAGGGCGCGGTGCGAGATCTGACTTTACTCGACTAACTTCGTTGCAACTGCAGGCCACCGCCGTTGATCATTTGCAAGCCGATACCTGGGCCAGTGCCCGTGCTCAGTGCTAGATCGGCGACCGGGAAGAAGCCAAAATCAACCGTGTCGCCAGAGACCGCCACGGCCACGGCTGCACCCTCCAGCGTGATGACGTCATTACCTATATCACCGGCGGCGTCGCCCACGGAGCCAGAGAGCAACTGAATGTCATCTTCACCCATCTCGCCTGGATAGAAGCCGCTCGATTCTCCTCCCAAGATAACTAGACTAGCGCCATCTGACACGAACAGGTCATCGTCATTGTTACCACCAATCCCAAACATCGAGCCCGAGAGGAGGGAGATCCGATCGTCACCCCCATTGGTATCAAACTCGCAATTGGAGGTTAATCTTCTTACTATCGAATACCAATGATTAACGACTTTGGGATGACAACGCACTTTGCCACACGAAGAAACGCATAAACTGCACCGCGTGGGTTGGCTGCGCGCCGCTGTTCTGGGTGCCAACGATGGCATTGTCTCGACGGCAAGCCTGATCATTGGTATCGCCGCAGCGGGGGCACTGCAAGAAAGCATCGTGCTCGCGGGTGTAGCCGGGCTGGTCGCAGGCGCCATGTCCATGGCCGCTGGTGAATACGTGTCGGTCAGCTCGCAAGCCGATACGGAAGATGCCGATTTGGCCATCGAACGCCGCGCCCTCGAACAGCAACCGCGCCAAGAACTCGAAGAACTAACAGACATCTATGTAAACCGCGGGTTGGATAGGGAGCTCGCTCGGCAAGTGGCCGCACAGCTCACAGAACACGATGCACTGGGTGCCCACGCGCGCGATGAATTGGGTATCACAGTAAGCAATAGTGCGCGACCGCTGCAAGCAGCGGTGTTATCTGCTCTGGCATTTTCTCTGGGGGCAGCGCTGCCGCTCTCTGTCGCCTGGTCACTACCCGGGTCGCTGCTCATTCCCGCTGTGGCAGTATCGTCACTCTGCTTTCTCGCCCTACTCGGTGCCATCGCCGCGCGTATCGGTGGTGCATCGATGCTCAAGGGTGCTGCGCGAGTCACTTTCTGGAGCACGCTCGCTATGTTAATGACGGCTGTGGTGGGGGAATTTTTTGGCGTTGACCCCTAACGGAGCTGGAGCGCAAAGCGAGGTGACAACGATGGAAATACTCAGCGGCAATATTGAAAACACCTTTGCGGTGCTCAGCCCCACCAAACAGGCGAGCCTTGAACGCAAGGACGAGACGCTCTATCAACGATTGCAAGAAAACTACGTGGGTTTTTCCGGCCACGAGCTTATCTCCTGCCACGCTTTCACAGAGGATTGGTCGACTTGGGAGATCCACCCCAAGGGAGACGAGATCGTGATTTTACTGTCCGGCTCGCTAGAATTTGTACTGCAGCTTCCAAAGGGTGAGCGAACCATGCAACTGTCTGGCCCGGGAGACTACGTCGTCGTACCGAAAAATATTTGGCATACAGCGCGGTTGATTACCGATGCCAAGGCGCTGTTCATTACACCGGGAGAAGGAACGCAGAACAAAGACGTCTGAGTATTGTGCCAAAATTTCAGCGCGCAGACAATTCCTTCAGATCGCTGCTCAGAGCGGCCAACTTTTTGCGCAAGCGTCGATCTTGTTTTTCAGTACGACCGTTGACGACATCTACCAGTGACTGATACATCACTTGCAAGTTGTGTTCGTAAGTTGCGGTATAAGCTTCGCTTAAACTCTCGCGTCGCCGCTCAATGGCTTCTAGCAACATGTCTCGCCAATTGGATTGTCGTTCTAGCAATGTTGCCTCCAAAAACTCAAACCAGTCTTCGCGCTCCTCCAGCCATAGTTTGTCGAAGCGCTGCAGCTCACTCGCTGCGCGCCGATAGCGATCGCGCTGTTCGCGATTGAGTCTCCCCATATAGTCCTGTGTGCTTTGTTTGAAACTATCGTAGCTATCTTCGCGATACTCGTCTTCGTCGCGCTCCAATAACTTCTCTTGTGAATCACGCTGACTTTCCCACAATGCGTTCACGAACCCAGCCATTTGTTCCTCGGAAAGGGAATCGCCCAAATCGAGCAACCACTCCAGGCCCGCTTGTTCCACGCGCAACCAATGCTGCTCAGCTTCGCGCCAAAAATCTTCGATATCTTGTGTGGTTAGCGGACGATCTAAGACTGCTTCTAAGCGTTCTATGCTGGCTACGTAGCGGGGCAACTCTCCGTAACGATGCCACTCCAAAAAAGGCTCTAGCAAGACATCGAGCTGCTCATCTTGCTCGGTGTTGAGCTCCACGTAGTCGTCGACATACCAGGGAATGAGGATATGCAGGCGATTGTAAAAGAACTGGGTGCTACTGCAGGCCCCCAGAAACAGAAGAGCCACGACCAATGAAATTCGGGCGGCCCCTTTGCTAACCGCTACCATTAGTCAATTCGGAACAATGGCCGCATCAACCACGTACCCTGCAATACGTGGGTGGCACCGCGTCCAGAACATTTCATGACAACCATTTCACGAGGAAGAATTCATGTGCGTCGCCGGTTACGCAGCAGCAAATTGCGCGCCGGCCACGGCGTGGTTGATCGCTCCGAGAATGCCGTCTAGCGACGCCTGGATTATGTCATGGCTGCGCCCCACACCACAGTAGCGTTCACCATCGATGTTCAATTGGATGTAGCACACCGCTTCAGCATCCGCGCTTTTACCCAACGCATGCTCATTGTATTCCACTAACACGATCTGCTTACCGATCAACGCTTGCATGCCGTCGACAAAAGAGGCAACCACACCATTGCCGGTGCCTGTTAAAGTGTGGCTTGTGCTGCCCTGATGTAGCTCAGCTTGTAATTTGTCGACCCCGTCTTCGCGCGAGACCTGATAATTGCCCAGCTTCCAATCGCCCTCACCTTGTAGGTATGTCTGTTGGAACAACTCGTAGATTTCGTCCGAGCTGACCTCGGCCTCGCGCTGCTCGGCAAAGGCCTGGACCGTTTTACTAAAGTCAATTTGTAACCAGCGCGGCAGCTCCAAGCCATAGTCTCTTTGCAGCACATAGGCGATGCCGCCTTTACCCGATTGGCTGTTGATACGAATGACTTCCTGATAAGAGCGGCCGATATCTGCAGGGTCGATAGGCAAATACGCAACTTCCCACGGCTGAGTTTCCTCGCGCTTCTCTTCACGGACAGACAAACACTTTTTAATGGCATCCTGGTGGCTGCCAGAAAAGGCGGTAAACACCAACTCACCCGCATAGGGATGACGCGGGTGCACAGGTAACTGCGTACACTCGCGGCAAGTGCGAAGAATCTCATCCATATTGCCCAACTGTAATTGTGGATCGACGCCCTGGCTGTATAAATTCATCGCCATTGTAACGATATCCATATTGCCGGTGCGTTCGCCGTTGCCAAGCAAGGTGCCCTCGACACGGTCGGCACCCGCCATCACACCCAGTTCGGCGGCGGCAACCGCACAGCCGCGATCATTGTGCGTGTGCAGCGACACCAGCAAACTGTCGCGCCGCGCAACGCGATCACAAAACCACTCGATCTGATCGGCATAGACATTCGGTGTACTCACTTCAACCGTTGCCGGCAGATTAACAATGACCGGGTGCTCGGGGGTCGGTTGCCACACAGCGGTTACGGCGTCGCAAATTTCCACGGCAAAATCCAATTCAGTACCGGTGAAACTCTCCGGTGAATACTCAAACGTCCATTCGGTGTCCGGATACTTGGCAGCGCAATCTCGCACCAGTTGCGCGCCGCGCACGGCAATTTCAATGATGCCCTGGCGATCCAAACCAAACACTTGTTCGCGTTGCACGGTGGAGGTGGAGTTGTAGACATGCACAATCACGCGGCGCGCACCCTGCAAGGCCTCGAAAGTTTTCTTAATGAGATCCGGTCGCGCCTGAGTCAGCACCTGAATCGTGACATCCTCCGGTATGCGGTTGTTGTCGATCAATTCGCGCACAAACTGGTAATCGTGGCTGGAGGCCGAGGGGAACCCCACTTCGATCTCCTTAAATCCAATTTTCACCAGTTGATCCCACAGCTGAGATTTCTGCTGTGCAGTCATGGGTTCTATCAGCGCTTGGTTGCCATCGCGTAGATCGACGCTACACCAGCGCGGCGCTTTCTCGATAACTCGATCTGGCCAGCGCCGCTGTGGCATAGCGATGGGCTGAAAAGACTGATATTTGCGGTGATTAAACTTGCTCATGGTCATACCCTGCGGGCCTATTTTTGGGTGCCCTACTGCTGATCGTTATCCTCGTGGTTCTTCATTACCCAACCACGTCTCATTCCAGCCGCAGCGCCCGGCGGGTAACCGCCCTTGTGAGGCAGCGCTCCTGTGCCGGCGGGATGGTAAGCCCACAAGCGCCCGGGGCGGTGTGAAGCAGTGGCTGGGTGCACAGTATACCCAGGGCCGGAGGGCGAATGGTTGCAAATATTGCCTCTTAAATCCTCAAATGCGCAGCATATAGCTAGAAAACTTGCCAATTGTGGTGAGTTGGTCTATCCCTTAAGTAAAGCGTAGATAGTCGCGCATCTGTAGCGCCTACAGATTCCAGCCGCAAACACCCAGGTGAATACCGTGAAACTGGACCGAACTGACCGCAAAATTCTCCAAGCCATGCAGGCCAATGCACGCATCAGCAATCTAGAGCTGGCCGACGCCGTCGGCCTCTCGCCCACCCCGTGCTCCCGCCGGGTGAAGCGACTGGAGGAATCGGGCATCATTCGCGCCCATGTCACCCTGCTGGATCAGGACCGCCTGGGCCTAAAACTCACCGCCTACATCGGTATCAGTATGGATCGCCACACACCGGACCGCTTCGAAGCGTTTGAGGCAGAGGTGACTGAGTACCCAGAAGTTATTGAGTGCTCGGTGGTGACCGGGCAGAGCTCAGATTTTTTGCTGAAAGCCGTCGTGCCAGACATGGCGTATTACGAGCGCTTTTTACTCGGTCGCCTGACGCGCATCCCCGGTGTCACCGGCGTCCACTCCAGTTTTGAACTGCGCCGCGTCGTCAGCAGAACACTGTTGCCACTCGACCACATCGCAGAGGGCGAAGAATTATAGCCGCGAGCGGAAAGTTCGCCGCCCGCCTGTACCGTGCGCACCACACCGGAAACGATCAGTATACCTCCACGTGCAAAAGCGTCAGTCGCGATGGCCGTTGATGGGCTTGCTCGGGTGCTCACGGCGCACTACAGTTTGCCGCCTCGTTACCGTTTCTCAATTATCAAGGGTGTCCAATGCTGAACATGGCAGGTAAAGTTGCGCTAGTGACCGGTGGCGCGAGCGGTATGGGGCAAATTACAGCGCGCCGCTTAGCCGAGCAGGGTGCGAAGGTCGCTATTTTTGATGTCAACGACACAGGCTTGCAGGACACAGCGGCGGAGTCGCAAAACATCACGGCCTGGCGCTGCGATATTTCCGATCTCGCCGATGTCGAGGCCAGGGTCGCGGCAGTTACCGCTGAACTCGGCCCTATCGAACTCCTGGTGCACGCCGCGGCGCTGATGCCGAGCCATCTGCTGGCCGAGCACGGCCACGCCGACATGGAGCGATTGTTCCGCATCAACTACTTTGGCACCACGTATATCGTGCGCGCCGTACTGCCACAGATGTTGGAACGCCGCGCGGGTCGCATCATCGTATTCGGCTCCATTGCCGGCATCGCGCTAGTGCCGAAGATGGGTGCGTACTGCGCGACGAAAGCGGCGGTGAATGCCTACATGGAAGTCTTGCAGAACGAAATTCGCGATACCGGTGTGCGTGCACACCTAGTTTGCCCGCCAGCCGTCAACACGCCGTTGGTGGATCAAACCATTGCTACAGATACACCGGGCAGCATTTTAGAGGCGAAAAAGAGCGGGCGTCTCGCCGACCCCGAAAAGATGATCGACGCCATCGAAAAAGGTGTGCGTAAGGACCGCGATATCATCTACCCCACAGAAGCGCGGCTGCTCTACCTGTGGCGTGCGCTACTGCCCAGCCTGTGGTGGAAAACTGTGATGAGATTTGAACGCTAAGACGCGACACTTAGCGCCCGATTCCCCTTGGCTTCTCCCGCTGCTTGCAGCGATTGTGGCGCTGGGTCCGCTCAGTGTCGATATGTATCTTCCCGCCATGCCCAGTATGCGCGAAGCACTGGGAACCGACATCGCGCGCATGCACCTGACGCTGACGACCTACCTGGCCGGTTATGCGATCTTTCACCTCGCCTGCGGCCCCCTCGCAGATCGCTTCGGGCGCCGACCTCTGCTAATGGGCGGCACGGGGCTATTCGTGCTCGCTTGTCTGGGGTGCGCGAGTGCCGACACGGTAGAGGAACTGCTGGTTTACCGATTCATTCAAGGCATCGGTGCTTGTGTCGGTCCCACCTTGGCGCGCACAGTGGCGCGCGATGTGTTCGGGCCGACACGCGCCGCTAGAGCACTGTCAATCATCGCCATGTTAATGGCACTGGCACCCGCAGTGGCGCCAGGTTTGGGCGGTATTTTGCTGTTGTGGCTGCCGTGGCCCATTATATTTTTCTTCCTCGCCACCTACGGTGTGGTGATGATTTTACTCATTCATTGGCTTCTGGCTGAGACGAACCCGGTGCGGCAAAGCCTGCACCCGGGTGTCATCGCACGCAACTATGCGGAGTTGATTCGCGACCCGCTGTTTTTAATCGCGTCACTGGGCAGCAGTTTGCTGTACTCGGGCATGATGGTGTACTTGTCTTCTTCCGGTTTTGTTTTTATCGACATGCTGGGTGTGCCGATACAGTACTTTGGTTTGATCTTTCTAACTTCGGTGCTCGGCTATATGTTGGGTTCCGCGATCAGCGCACGACTCACCAGCCACTACCTGCCCGAGGAAATTGTACTGCGCGGGGCGCTCCTGTGTGCAGCGGCAGCCGGCGCTATGGTAGTTGGCAATGCGCTAGAGCCGCAAAGTGTGCTCGCGATCGTGCTACCGAAGCTGTTCTTTTCTTCGGGCATTGGTTTGGTGCTGCCCAATGCGATGGCAATTTCTCTGCGCCCCTTTCCGCACATTGCCGGTACCGCATCTTCCCTGTTCGGTTTTATACAGATGGCACTATCTGCATCGGTAACAGCGGTCATCGGTCTCTTTCTCCAAGACACGCCCGTACCGATGTTATATTTTCTATTCGCGATCACTATTGTCGCCTTACTACTGAGTTTGCGTTTACACCGCCTGCGCCTGCAGCCCTCACTCTGACCGCCCTGCCGAGCTGTGGCATACTGCAGCACTAGAACTTGCATAGACGGCTTGCGGGAGATTGCCCTTTGGTCACGGCGACAGACGTTACAGAGCTCATCGGAAACACACCGTTACTGCGCCTAAAACAGGTGTCGGAACTCACCGGCTGTACCATTTTAGGTAAGGCGGAGTTTTTAAATCCTGGCGGGTCCGTCAAGGACCGCACTGCGCTGGGCATTATTCGTGCGGCGGAAGCTGCGGGCGAACTGCAGCCAGGTGGTCGCATCGTAGAGGGAACAGCGGGCAACACCGGCATCGGTTTGACGCTGTTGGCCAACGCCATGGGTTATACCAGCTCTGTGGTTATGCCGATCACCCAGAGCAAAGAAAAAATCGATACGCTAGAACTACTCGGCGCAGACCTCCACCTAGTCGGTGCGACCTCTTACTCCGACAGCAATCATTACATTCACACCGCGGAACGCTTGGCCACTAAATTTGCGAGCACGGAAGCTAACGGCGCCATCTGGGCGCGACAGTTCGACAACTTGGCGAATATGGAGATTCACAGCCGCACGACCGGTGAAGAAATTTGGCAGCAAACTGGCGGCAAGGTAGACGGCTTCATCTGTGCCGTCGGTACGGGGGGCACACTGGCTGGGGTTTCCCGGGCACTAAAGGGCCACAATGACAATGTGGCGATAGGCATCGCCGATCCGGCGGGTGCGTCGCTGTATGAGTATTTTAGTAGTGGCGAGCTAGCGCCCAGCGAGGGAAGTTCAATCATCGAGGGCGTGGGTATCAACCACGTTACCGATAACGTGGCCGCAGCTCGGGTGGATGCCGCATTTCACATTAGCGACGCCGAAGCCCTACCCTACATCTTCGACTTGTTGCGCAACGAGGGGCTGTGTTTGGGCGGCTCATCAGGGATCAACATCGCCGGTGCTGTGCGTTTGGCGCAGCACTTGGGGCCTGGCCATACCATCGTCACCATTTTGTGTGACTACGGCAATCGCTACCAGAGCAAATTATTCAACCCGGTGTTTCTGCAAAACAAAGATCTGCCGGTACCTGAATGGTTAGAGATTTAGCGCGGCTCGCCAAACTGAATGCACCAACTTACCCTGCGCTGCAGGCATCACTTTGCTTTTTGGGCCGCCCGCTCCTTGCGCTCATTGGCAATTAAAAAGTCAGTCAATTTCAACATCTGCGAGTGGTTCCCCGCCTTGCGACTGCTGATGTGGTACTTGCCATCGACTAACAGCGCGGGAGTGCCAGACACTTTTGCCGTTTTCGCCTGAGCAACAGCCTGACGCACTTGGCTGGCGACACCAAACGATGAAAAAGTTTTTGTAAAGTCTTCCTCTGATACACCATTGGCGGCAAATAGAGCGCCAATTTCCTTTTCTGAGGACAGGCGCTTTCGATCAACATTCATCGCGTTAAACAGCGCCGGGTGCACGGTATCCAACACACCGAGCACTTCGGCGGTGTAATAGGCGCGCGCATGTAATTCCATATCCGTGCGCCACACGGCGGGAATGCCGCGGAAACTGACATCTTCCGGCATCTCTTTCTTCCACGCTTGCACCAAGGGCTCGAAGGTGTAGCAATGACTGCAGCCGTACCAAAAAAATTCCGCAACTTCGATGGTCGCGGGGTCGGCGGTCCGCACTGGTACCGGCAATACATCGTAGTGCGTGCCCGCGACATAATTGGCAGCGGGCGCGTTCTGCTCCGCACTAGCCGGCGGTGATTTCACCGATTGCGTGCCATGCGCGTGGCCTTCGTGCGACCCCGTATTCGCTGCGGGTGTATTTTCCGCCGAGCAGGACAGGCTCACACTGGCTAATGCGATAACTAAGAGCAGGCGTTTGATCATGATGGTCTCCACATTAAACTCATAGAAAATGGGACAACTGACTGGGGAAGTTGGTTCTAAAACGCTATGTAGTTTTCAAAAACAAGGCGGCCGAGTAGCCGCCTTGTGAGTTTGATTAACTGTACTTAAAGCAACGTTTACCGCAAGCCCGCCACGTAACTGGCCACGGCCTCGATCTCTTTATCAGAAAGACCAAAGGCGACAGTGCGCATAATCTTAGCATCGCCATCGTTGGTGCGGCCGTTCTCGTCTTCATAGCCTTTGCGGTAGGCGCGCAGTTGATCTGCTGTGTACTGGGCGTGCTGGCCCGCGAGTGCGGGATAGCCCGCTGGAGCATTGCCTAATCCACGCGGTGAATGACAGGAACTGCACGCAGCGATACCGCGCTCCGCAACCCCTGCGCGATAGATTTTCTCGCCCAGTTCTTTTAGCGCAGCTTTGGTTTGCCCGAAACTGCGCGCCTGGCCTGCGTAGTAAGCGGCGATATCCGCGAGATCCTGATCGCTCTTGCCATTTAGCTGCCCGGCCATGGTGGGCACATTGCGCGCACCGTCGCGAATATCCTGCAGCTGTTTGATGAGATACTTCTCGCCCTGACCCGCTAATTTTGGAAAGGGTGACATACCGTTGCCATCCGCACCGTGACAGGCACCGCAGACCGCTGTCATGTTCTTGCCCGCTTGCGCATCACCCGTCACCGGGCCGCTCACCGCGGACACCCCAGCCGTGCCAGCGGCGTAGCTCGCTGACGTCCAGCCCAAGCAGAGGCTGAACAACCAAATCACTCTCTTCATAGTCATTCCAATAAGTCGCGTTGTTTCGCGTCGGCAATCAGTTGAGTTGGCTAGCTGTATCGAACGACAGGCCAGCTTACTCGGATGCCGCCGACATGTACTCGATCAAGCCTTTGAAGTCTTCATCGCTGCAATCCATACACGTGCCCTTAGGAGGCATCGCGCCAACACCGTTGTTGGTGGATTGCACTAAGGCATCCATGCCCTTTTCCAGGCGCGAGGCCCAGGCTTCAGCGTCACCGGTGCGCGGCGCGTTAGCGACTCCAGAGGCGTGGCAAGCTACACAGGCGCGGTTGTATTTTTCTTCCACGGACTCGGCGGCGACAAAAGCACTGCCGGACAACAGGAGGGCGGCGATGGACGTAACAATTTTCAGTTTCATAGTTTCACTCTCGTTTAGTGCTGACATGTGTTGTTAAAACTCAACGGCCTAGGGAGTTGTATTTGACATTGACGCCGGTGATTCGGTTCCGGGTCACAGATCGCGCTGAGCTGGCGCCCAGATGCTGAAAATGTCGCCAAGTAATTGATAACACCCTAAAAAAGCTGTGGCATTATATACGAGATACCCACCTCGACAAAGGCAATTCCCAGCGATGACCGACCCAGATCAGGCACGCCCACAGGCGCCTGACTACCGCAATGCCTCCTTTCTGACCAGCGCCGCGCGTGTGCAGCAGTGCCCGCCAGATAGCGGCTGGGAAGTTGCGTTTGCGGGCCGCTCAAACTCCGGAAAATCAAGTGTAATCAATAGCTTAACTGACAATAAAAAGCTCGCAAAAACCTCCAAGACACCCGGTCGAACGCAGCTGATCAACTTTTTCGAATTGACGCACGAGCAGCGCCTCGTGGACCTGCCCGGCTATGGCTATGCCAAGGTGCCAGAAAAAGTAAAGCAGGAGTGGACTCGCCAATTGGAAGCGTACCTGCGCCAACGGCAATCCTTGCGGGGTCTCATTCTGCTGATGGATGTGCGCCACCCCCTACAGCCCGTTGACTGGCAGATGCTCGAGTGGGCGCACCAAGCGCTCATGCCCGTGCACGTATTGCTGACCAAGGCAGATAAACTCAAGCGCGGCGCGGCGCAAGCGGCGCTATTAACAACGCGCAAGGCGCTCGCACCCGCTGCCGACTTGACGAGTGCGCAACTCTTTTCGTCCCTGAAACGCCAAGGTCACGAGGAATTGCGCGAAGTGCTTAATGCGTGGCTGACCGACCACAGCGTGTACGATGAAGAGGATATTGTAGAGGTATGATCGCAGTACGCGACCAACGGCAGACACCGCTGGCCGACAAAAAAGCCCCCGGCGCCCGCTAGGGAAGGGCGACCGGAGGCATCTAAGGTCTCTTGGGAAAAGAGACTAGCTCGCAGATGACCCACGGAGACAGGCCATCTAGGAGTGTAGCACTCGCCACCTAACTTCAGACCGGCGGGGTAAACGAAAGTTCAGCGACAATGCAGGCGTTTCTCATTTAAAGAAAACGGTGCTGGCGTCACTAACTTGGGTTTAGCTTCGCATTAACTTCGCATTAGCTTCGCAATGACGTCGCTTTAGGTACGCTATCTCGGACAGTGTCGCCGTCCCGGACAGGCGGGGCACAAAAACAATGCTCCAAAAAAGCGCAAAAAAAGGAATACCATGCACCCCTCAGTTCAATAGAGCAAGTGCGCACTACTTCAATACGAAAGTTACCTTCAGCAACACGCGATACTCGGTGACCTTGCCATCTTTCACAGAAACTTCCTGCGAGCTTACCCAGGCACTTTTGATGTTGTCGATGGTTTTTGAAGCGCGAGCGATACCTTCTTTAACGGCGTCTTCAAAACTTTTTTCGGAAGAGGATTTAATTTCAGTAACTTTGGCTACGGACATATAAGACTCCTGATGTGTTGTCTGATTTAGTTTTCTCTGTGTGAATCTCCGATGGTTCGGAGTTCCATGAGCATAGCGGGCGATGCGCGATTCGTCGAACGGTAGTTACCAAAATTTACGACTTTGCTGCGCTCGCAAGCGTTTTCAACGGCAGATACTCTGCTGGGTCAGTGAGCTTCATCCCAGTTGGCGCCCTGCCCCACTTCGACAACTAAAGGAATAGCTAGCTCCGCCGCGCCAGCCATAAGCTCGCAGACCTTTGCACTTACGGCCTCGACTTCGCCCTGCACGACCTCAAACACCAGCTCATCATGCACTTGCATGATCATATGTGCATCGGCTGCACCACTTTGCAGCCAGTCATCCACGGCCAGCATCGCTCTTTTAATAATGTCCGCGGCGGTGCCCTGCATAGGTGCGTTAATAGCGGTGCGCTCGGCTGCCTGCACGCGCATCTTATTGCGCGCATTTATTTCCGGCAGATACAAACGGCGGCCGAACAGTGTTTCCACGTAGCCCTGCTCCTTGGCCAGTGCGCGCGTACGGTCCATGTAGTCGGCCACACCGGGGTAACGTTCAAAGTAACGGTCGATGTACTGCTGCGCTTCATTGCGACCCAGGTGCAATTGCCTACCTAAACCAAATGCCGACATGCCATAGATAAGACCGAAATTAATCGCCTTGGCTTTGCGCCGCTGCTCCGCAGACACCGCCGCGAGATCAACTTCAAAAACTTCAGAGGCCGTGGCTTGATGTACATCTTGATTGTTGTTAAAAGCTTTCAGCAAACCTTCGTCGCTCGATAAGTGCGCCATGATACGCAGCTCAATTTGTGAGTAGTCGGCAGCGACGATGCGATAACCATCCGGGGCGATAAAAGCCTGACGTACACGCCTTCCCTCCTCCGTACGAATGGGTATGTTCTGCAAATTTGGATCCGAGGATGACAACCGGCCCGTCGCGGTCACTGCTTGGTGATAGGAGGTGTGGACACGCCCGGTATCCGCGTTAATCATCTCGGGCAACTTGTCTGTATAGGTAGATTTTAATTTGCTGAGGCTGCGGTACTTCAGTAACAGTTTTGGTAGCGGGTAATCGAGCGCCAACTCAACCAACACGTCTTCGGCTGTCGAAGGAGCGCCTTTAGGGGTTTTTTTGATGACCGGCAATTCCAGTTTATCAAACAATATGGCACCGAGCTGTTTCGGCGAGCCTAAATTAAACTCTTCGCCGGCGAGATCAAACGCTTCCTTTTCCAATTCGCTCAGGCGTTCACCCAACTCTAAACTCTGGTTCCCCAGCATCGCGCGCGACACTAGGGCGCCGCGCCGCTCAATGCGCGACAGCACCGGCACTAATGGCACTTCTACTTCACTAAACAGCTTTTCCAGACTGCCCTGTGCTGACAACTTCGGCCATAAGGTCTGGTGCAGGCGCAGTGTAATATCCGCATCTTCAGCAGCATAAGGTCCGGCCTGCTCTACATCGATAGCATTGAAACGCAGCTGTTTGGCCCCTTTGCCGGCGATATCTTCGAAGTGAATGGTCTGTTCACCCAGATATTTCAAAGCCAAGGTGTCCATGTCGTGGCGCGAGCCTGCGGAGTCGAGCACGTAAGATTCCAACATTGTGTCGTAGCGAATACCGCGCAGGACAATGCCGTGGTTGGCCAGTACGCTAGCATCATACTTCAAGTTTTGTCCGACCTTACTTTTGGATGCGTCTTCGAGTAACGGTTGCAACGCGCCGAGCACCGCGTCGCGATCCAGTTGCTTGGGGGCGCCCGCGTAGTCGTGCGCCAGTGGCACGTAGGCGGCCTTGCCCGCTGCCACGGCGAAGGAAACACCAACGACACGCGCCTCCATGTAGTTCAGACTGGTTGTCTCGGTGTCGAAGGCAAACAAGTCGGCGGCTTCTAGCACGGCGAGCCATTGATCGAACTGCTTTTGGTCGAGCACGATGTCGTAGTCCACCGCGTTTTTTTTCTGCGCAGCGGCAGCGGGTGTCTCGCCGCCCTGCCCTAACAACTCGTCCAGCCAGGAGCGAAATTCCAGCCGCTTAAACCAATCGATAAGCGCTTCGTTGTCGGCTTCGCCCTTACTCAATGCATCGGGCGCCAAATCCAATGGCACATCGGTTTTGATGGTGGCCAATTCATAGGACAACAGCGCGTTGTCACGTTCCGCCGCCAGTTTGGCGCCTAGAGATTTCGCACCGCGCAACGACAACTCGGCAACGCGATCGAGATCCGCATAAATCGCTTCCATACTGCCGAGCCCTTGCAACAAACCAAGGGCCGTTTTTTCACCGACACCCGGCACGCCGGGAATGTTATCGACCTTGTCGCCCATGAGTGCCAGAAAGTCGATGATCAAGCTTGGCGGAATGCCGAACTTTTCTTCGACACCCGCTTCATCCATCACGGTGTCTGTCATGGTGTTGACCAGGGTCGTGTGCTTGTTAACCAACTGTGCCATGTCTTTGTCACCGGTGGAGATCACCACCGCCCTGCCTTGGTCACTGGCCTGCCGCGCCAGCGTGCCGATCACATCATCCGCCTCCACTCCGGGCTCGCAAATCAGGGGCAGCCCCATGGCCTTCACAATCTCGTGAATGGGCTCGACCTGCTCGCGCAACTCCTCGGGCATCGGTGGCCGATTGGCCTTGTACTGGTCGTAAATGGCGTCGCGGAAGGTCTTACCCTTGGCGTCGAACACTACCGCGACTGGGCTATCGGGGTAGTCGGTCAACAGGCGGCGCAACATGCTGACCACGCCACGCACAGCGCGGTGTTGCGGCCCTCAGAGGTCGTCAGCATCGGCATCGCGTGAAATGCGCGATAGAGATAGGAGGAACCGTCCACCAGGACAATGGGGGCAGATTTATCAGACATAGCAATTCATTCGACTTTAGGCGACAGGTGGCGTCGCGACCGCTGACCACGTAGTACCCGCCACCGGCCCACCCGCGATCAGCCCATGACCACCCAGTTGGCCGCCTGCACTGAGCAACTGTGCTGGGCATTAAAGCCCATCGGCAGGCCAATTGCCACGCCACTCCCCGCATCGCGCTACCGTGCTCTAGTGACATTGGTACCCAGTCAGAACGGGGCGAATATGTGTTACCTTCATCACATTTATGTTACTTTGCGTGCTATCCGACTGGCGTAATTCTAATAAAATACAATATAATCAATGTGATAACGGATATTTGTCATTTTGTGTATTATTTACATTTTGGCCAATTAGCACCAAAAATAGCGTATATTGCGCTCGCTCGAGGTGACTTTGTGTTACCTCAATTAACGTCAAGTAACACTTTTTGGCGAACATCAAGGGACGACCATGAAAAATCTAACGGCAGCAGGGCTTGTAGCATTGATGGTGTTGCCGACCATCGCATTTGCCCAGAACACAGGGCCCATCGAAGAAGTGTTGGTGCGCGCACCGGCAGTCGGCGCGGCCTACGCAGTCACGGAAATTGGGACACATGAGCCCACTTACTATTTTGGCGACGAACTACAGCAGGGGGTCTCACGGGAAATTCAGGGCGCGCTCGACCACGTGCTCGAGGAAACTCTGGGTAAAGACAACTCAGAGCAAGGCGCAGAGAACCCGTTTTATATCAGTGCCTACTGAGAGCACCAACGAGTCATTCACCCAGGGCTGTACGCAGCCGACTGCGGGGCTCAGTCCTGCACTTTTTTAACGCTTCCACGCCTGCCGGGCCGCCCGGTAGGTGCGCATCATCTTGGCCTGATCTAAAGGCGCGGTAAAAAAGCCGTGATAGTCGCCACGCGGGTTCATCAATACGACGCTGGAGCTGTGGTCTACCTGGTAGTCACCGTTGTCGAGTGGTACTTTACGAAAGAGGGTGTTGAGCTGCGTGGCAAACCGGTGAATATCTAAGAACTCACCGGTCACGCCGGTGAAGTCTTTATTGAAATAGGGCACATAGCTGGCGAGCTGCTCTACCGTGTCCCGGGCCGGATCGACTGACACCATCACCACCTGCGTATCCGCCGCTTCCGCTGCATCCAGCGCACCGACCAACTCATTCAAAAAAGCCATGGTCGTTGGGCAGATATCGGGGCAGTGCGTAAACCCAAAAAAAATCAAGCTCCAAGTTCCCGCGAACCGTTCGCGGGTGAAGGGCTGACCGCGATGGTCAGTCAATTGAAAATCTGCAAGCTGCCTAGGCAACTCGTGCAGATACAAACCCTCGACACGCATATCTTCGACTGACATAGTTTCTGGGCCGAGCAACCGCCATACAAAGCCACCAACCAAGACCGTCATGCACAACAACAGGACACCAACAGTTACCGCGATATTACGCTGCTGACTCATAAACCGCTCACTGGAAACAGGTAGTGATCGACCAACATAATGACGAACAGTGCCATCAGGTAAACAATGGAATACCTAAAGGTCTCCATCGGCGCGTTGTCATTGTTGCCGCGCATCAAGGTGATTGCCCAATACAAAAAGCCGCCGCCCAATACCAAAGCGCCCAACAGATAAAGCGGGCCGCTCATGCGCACGGCGTAGGGCAGCACAGTAACCACCACCAACATGATCGTATACAACAGGATTTGCAATTTGGTATACGGCACGCCGTGGGTAACCGGCAACATCGGTATCTCGACGCTGGCGTAATCCTCGCGGCGGTGAATGGCCAAAGCCCAAAAATGTGGCGGCGTCCAAACAAAAATAATGAGCACTAGCAGCAGGGCGTGCGGATGTATTGCACCGGTGACGGCGGTCCAGCCCAGCAGGGGAGGGGCCGCACCCGCCAAGCCCCCGATCACGATGTTCTGTGGCGTGGCGCGCTTAAGATACATGGTGTACACAAATGCGTAACCGATGAGCGAAGCCAGGGTTAGCCACGCCGTAAGCGGGTTGATCCAGCGCAGCAGGATATACATGCCGAGGCCGCCGATGGTCAGTGCAAACAGTGTTGCCTGCGTGTTGCCGACACGGCCGCGTGCAATCGGTCGCGCCTGCGTGCGCGCCATTTTTCTATCCACCTGCTGGTCGACGAGGTGGTTAACCGTCGCGGCCGCGCCGGCGCACAGCGCAATACCCAGGTTACCCAAGATCAGGGGCTCCCAGGGCACCATGCCGGGAACCGCCATAAACATCCCGATGACCGAGGTGAGGATCATCAGGAGGACGACATTGGGCTTCGTCAACTCTTTGTAGTCACGCCAAGTCGCCGAGCCAGTTGCTGTGGTTTCACTCATGAATAGATGTGCTCTGTGGGCGCAGTTGCTAGCCGCCGGAGTTTTTGAGCAAGAACTTCAAATCCGCAATCACTGCTTTATAAGAGTGGGTGCTATTGTAAGACATCATGATCCACCCTGCTGGATCAACTAGGTAGAAAGTGCTGGGTTCCACGAAATGCTCGGCAAAGAGTGATCCTGCGGCAGCCAACCCCACTCGGCGAAGCTCCAATCCCGGATGCTCCTGGCTCAGTAAACCGGCGAAGTCGTCGGGAGGCGTCTTGCCATCACTGAGCGTGTTAATCATCAATCGAATATCGGGCAGGCCGCTCGCACTGACGAAGAGCCGGCGGATGCGGTTTACGTCACGGCCTATAGCCACGTGAATTTGGCGGGTGAGGTAGAGCAGTCGCTCGCAAGCCGCATCACAGTTGCCCCCGTCGTGTGGAATAACAATAGTCCATAGTGGATCGAGCTGCGCAATCGGGGAAGGCGCGTCGTCGACGTCATATAACACGGCACTGTCAATTTCTCGCGGCGGCTGTACCAGTGTGCCGTTGTTGGCTGTGCCGAGCACACCGACAATATCCACACCGCCGCGATTCACGCTAAACCACAGGGCCGTGGAGGTGAGTAGTACCGCGATGGGAATGCCTACGATGAGGAGTAGTGTGCGTCGGCCTTGCCTGAAGTCTTGTTTTACGTTTTGGTGCGGGGGTTCGTTCACAGCGAAGTGCCCTCCTGAGGGGGGACGTCAGGGCGCGTCTGACCGCGCAATAATTGCCAGAGGTTAGTACCGCTATACAGGTACAACAGTGCTAGAACAAATGCCATGGTAAACCACTGCGCGGCGTAGCCCTGGTGTTTTTCCGGGCTGACGTTAACGACTTGCCAATCAACGGTCAGACTGCCGGGCTCACCGGCGCTGAGGCGGACCACGAAGGGAAAAAGTTGCTGCACCGGCACCTCGAGAGCTTCGGCCATCGGGCCCATTTGCACCGCTTGCATACGCTTGGGCCAGCCAACCGGAGGTGCCTGGTCGCCCAACAGATACGGGTCACCCGGCGGTACGTACACGTGGCCTCGCACCCGCACATTACCGTCGAGGGTTGGCACCCTCGGCAGCGAGCGTCGCGCGGAATCGGCCTCCACCCAGCCGCGGTTGACCAAGACAAAGCCACCTGCGGCGAGCTGCATCACCGCGACCACTTCATTGCCAAAACGTCCCTGGTAGATCCGGTTGTCGAGTAAAAAGTAACGATGCGGCAGGAACTCGCCCGCCAACTCCACACTGAGATACGCGAGATCGTTTGGGTTGCGGCTAGTAAGCTCAGCCAGGGGTAGGGCAGCCGCCGCTTGTCGGCTAGCATAAAGTTCAGTTAGGTCGCGTTTCTCATGTGCTCTTGCCAACTGCCAAAAACCCAGGAGCACCATCAGTGATACCATCAACACGGTAACTGCGGTGAACGGCCAAGAAATCTCTAAGCGGCGGCCTGTATTAGCCAAAAGACTGGCTCCGGGAGAGCGCCCTGCGAGGCAAGGCTCCCCACTTGGCACCCGACTTGAACCCCGCCGGGTTTATACTGCACTGAAAATACGAAGGAAAGGCCATTGCTAAAAATACTGATCGTCCTATTGATAGTTGCGCTACTCGCCAGCCTGGGCAGCGGATTCTACTACCTGATGACGGATCAAGGGGACAAAACCAAGCGCAGAACACTGCACTCGCTGGGTGTGCGACTCTCGCTTGCTGTGGTGCTGGCGGGGCTGATCGTCTACGGTGTCGCCAGCGGCCAACTGGGGCGGGCCAACCCCTGGGATGCGGGGCCTAACCCCAAGCCGGCCCTTCGGCCCAGCGAGTAGCTTTGCTTGCTCGACTGACGTTGCTGAACAGCGCCGGCTTGAATGGAGTGAGCGCCCCGCCTACACGACCACCTCGATACTCGCTACAAAATATAAACGAATAAGAACAACAATACCCATACCACATCCACAAAGTGCCAGTACCAACTCGATGCTTCGAACCCAAAGTGGTCTTTGGCGGTGAACTGTTTACCGATGACCGAGCGCAGCAGTTGAATCAACAGCATTGTCATGCCCATAAGCACGTGAAAGCCGTGAAACCCCGTGAGCATAAAGAACGTTGAGCCGTAAATGCCCGAGTTGAGTGTCAAACCAAAATCGGCATACGCTTCGTGATACTCCAGAACTTGCAAGCACAAAAAGATCGCACCGAGGAGTACAGTAATGCTCAGCCAAAAATTAAACTTCTTGCGATTGCCATCGAGGATGCCCGTATGGGCAAAGTGACAGGTAACACTGGAAGAGAGTAGAACGAGCGTGTTCCACATCGGTAGCCACTGATACCAGTGATGCGCATCGGCAAAAGACATGCTGGTATGTGGGCTGACAAATTCCCCGTTATTAGCCATGGGCTGTGCTGCTGCGCCACCTACCGCCTCCTGCGGCGTGGTCATCATGGGCCAGCTATACTCAAAGCCCTCCCACAGCAAGCCATTCATTCTTCCCGCGCCTTCGCCAGCCAACCAGGGGCCAACCAGATTGCGCACGTAAAACAAAGCGCCAAAAAAACAGAAGAAAAACATCACCTCGGAAAAAATAAACCAGAACATGCCGAACACGTAAGAGCGCTTCAACTGCACACTGTTCATGCCGGCAATGTTTTCTTTGATCGTAGTTCTGAACCAACCGAATAACGTGGCTATGAAGAAAAACAATCCGACGAGAAAAATGTTCCAAGAATGCGTTTTCTCGCCCGGGTCGCCAAAGGTCATATCATTCATGATGCTGGCGGCGCCAAAAATACTCAGGATCAACCCGATCGTGGCACATATCGCGAGCCTGCTCTTCTCGGGTACGTAGTACTTTTCGTACTCTGTTGAAGCCTGACTACTCATCTCGTTTCTCCATCTTCAAAACCGGTATGGTCGCAACCCAAATCAACGTGAAGCGACAGCGTCTTCTGCCATATTTGTGACATCAAAAATGGTGTAAGACAATGTAATGGTGCGAATGTCGTTAGGTAATCCTTGGTCAATAATAAACTGCAGTGGCATATCCGCGGCAGTCTCTCCCTCTAAAACCTGTTGCTCAAAACAAAAACATTCAGTCTTGTGAAAATAGGCCGCTGCACGCGCTGGAGAAATGCTGGGTATCGCCTGCGCCACCATCTTTTTATCTAAAGGGTTACGCGCGCTAAACACCGTACTGTTTACCGCACCGGGGTGAACCTTCATCACAGTGGCGGCGGGTGCAAATTTCCACGGCATGCCCTCGTTATTGGTGGCGACGAACTGTACCGCGATTGTGCGGCTTTCATCTACCGCCACAGGCACGGCGGTATACGCTTCGCCGTTCGTCTTGCCGTTGATACCCAGCGCGTCGCACAGCACATTGTAGAGTGGCACCATGACAACGAAAACGAAGGCAAACATCAGCACCGCTGCCACCACCAGCTTGGCGACGGTGTCGAGGGTCGGGTTGTTGCTGATGCTGCGCACGCCTTCCCCGCTACTTCACGGTCGGTGGAACTTCAAAGGTGTGGTAGGGCGGTGGCGTCGGCAATGTCCACTCCAGCCCCTCTGCACCATCCCAAACTTTTTCATCGCTGACCGGCTTGCCGCTGACGATGGTGGCGATCACGTTAAACAAAAACAGAATTTGGGAAGCGCCGTAAATAAACGCGCCAATACTGGACATCATATTGAAGTCGGTAAACTGTAGCGCGTAATCTGGAATCCGCCGCGGCATCCCCGCCAAGCCGACAAAGTGCTGCGGAAAAAACGTGAGGTTAAAGCCGACAAACGAGATCCAAAAATGCGTTTTACCCAGCGTTTCGTTGTACATGCGGCCACACCACTTGGGCAGCCAGAAATAAACCGCGGCGGTCATCGAAAACACCGCACCGGCAACCATCACGTAGTGAAAGTGTGCAACCACGAAATAGGAGTCGTGATACTGGAAATCTGCCGGCGCGACGGCCAACATCAAGCCGGTAAATCCACCTAGGGTAAACAACACGATAAAGCCGAGTGCAAACAGCATAGGTGTTTCAAAGGTCAACGCCCCGCGCCACATCGTGCTGACCCAGTTGAACACCTTTACGCCGGTTGGTACGGCGATCAGCATAGTGGCGTACATAAAGAACAATTCACCGGCTACCGGCATGCCCACGGTGTACATGTGGTGCGCCCAAACAATGAAGGACAAGAATGCGATAGACGAGGTGGCGTAGACCATAGAGTCGTAGCCAAACAGCCGCTTGCGCGAAAAAGCAGGAATGATCTGCGATATCACCCCAAAAGCGGGCAGAATGATGATATACACCTCTGGGTGACCGAAGAACCAGAACACGTGCTGGAACAACACCGGGTCACCGCCGCCCGCGGCGGAGAAGAAGCTGGTACCAAAGTGAATGTCCATCAGCATCATGGTCACCGCACCTGCGAGAACCGGCATCACGGCGATCAACAAGAATGCCGTAATTAACCAAGTCCACACGAACATCGGCATTTTCATGTAAGTCATGCCCGGTGCGCGCATGTTCACCACGGTGGCGATGATATTGATCGAGCCCATAATGGAAGACAGACCCAGCACGTGCACCGAGAAAATAAAGAAGCTAACGGACGGCGGAGCATAGGTCGTGGACAGGGGGGCGTAGAATGTCCAGCCAAAAGCCGGCGCCCCGCCTTCCATGAACAAGGTGGATGCCAGCAACAGGAAGGTCGGCGGCAGTATCCAAAAGCTCCAGTTGTTCATGCGCGGCAGCGCCATATCCGGCGCGCCGATCATCATGGGGATTAGCCAGTTCGCCAGGCCGACAAAGGAGGGCATGATGGCACCGAACACCATGACCAGGCCGTGCAGCGTAGTCATTTGGTTGAAGAAGTGGGGCTCCACCAATTGCATGCCGGGCTGAAACAGCTCGGCGCGAATGATCATTGCAAATGCGCCGCCAAGAATAAACATGGCGAAAGAGAACCACAGGTACATGGTTCCAATGTCTTTATGGTTGGTGGTGAAAAGCCACCGTGAAATGCCCTTGGCGGGCCCGTGATGATGATCTCCCATCGCTAAGTCCTCCAATCAGCCTTTCTTGTAGTTAAAAATGTCAATGGGCTGCACTTTATCGCCCATATTGTTGCCAAACGCGTTGCGCTGGTAGGTAACCACCGCGGCCAAATCGACATCGGGGAGTTGGCCGCCAAAGGCCTGCATCGCCGTGCCGGGCACGCCGTGAATGGTGACCTCGAGGTGCTTATCCAAATCGCCCATCGCAACTGCGCTGCCAGCGATCGCGGTACCCACGCCTCCTTCGCCCTTGGCGCCGTGGCACGCGGCGCAGTTGCGCTCGTAGACTGCCTTGCCGCGCTCCATCAGCTCATCCAAGGTAAAATCCTGTGACATTAGCGACTTCAGCTCCGCCGCCTCCGCCTGCTTCACGGCCAGCCAGTCTCCGTAGGTGGCCTTGTCTACTACATTCACGACGATTGGCATGAAGCCGTGGTCCTTGCCGCACAGCTCGGCGCACTGACCGCGATAGGTGCCCTCGACGCTGGTGCGGGTCCACGCTTCGTTAATAAAACCGGGAATGGCGTCTTTTTTCACCGCCAAGTGTGGCACCCACCAGGAGTGAATCACATCGTTAGCGGTAATGAGAAAGCGCACTTTGGTATCGGCGGGCAGCACCAGCGGCTCGTCCACTTCCAGCAAATAGTTTTCGCCTTTTTCCGCGACGTTGTAAATTTCGCCACGCGGCGTTTTCAGGTTGCTAAAGAACGAGACGTTCTCGCCGTCCGCGTTTAAGTATTCGTACTTCCACTTCCACTGGTAGCCCGTGATGAAAACGTCCAGCTCCGCATCATCGTGGTCGTAGATCTTCAACAATGTGGTAGTGGCAGGCACAGCCATGGCCACCAAAATAAAAAAGGGAATAATCGTCCAGGCGATTTCCACCTTGGTGCTCTCGTGGAAAGTCGCTGGGGTAACGCCGCGCGATTTGCGGTGGTAATAAATGGAGTAGAACATCACCCCAAACACACCGATGCCGATGACGGTGCAGATCCAAATAATGATCATGTGCAAGTCATAAATTCGCTTGCCGACCTCGGTCACACCAGGTGACATATTAATTTGGCTAACTTCACCGCTGGCTGCCAGGGTGGCAGCACACATCAGCGAGAATACGGGAGCCAGAGCGAGCTTACACAGCCGCTTCGCTTCAACACGCATTGTGGGGTGTCTCCGTGTCTATCATTTTTTTAACAACAACCGGAGGAAATCATCTTCTTTCCCCGCACAATTGTCGCCGTGAGCAGTTCGCAATTGTTGTGGCGGCGGTCATCCAAAGCCCGCCCTGCACAAGCCTGGGCTTATGTCTGGGCATGATGAGCATGGATATGCACATAGGCATGCACGTAGCCATCATCAGCTCGGGTGTAAACGCTGCTGGATTGTACCGGCAAACTTGAGCGCTCTAATCTTGTCTACTGCTGCGAAAACCACACGAACCCAGTTTGATCGTTACAGGCGCAAGAAAAAGCGCGCAGATTATAGCGAAACTCTGCGCCAAAACCCACCTGCGTGGACGATAAGTGCAGCTTGGTTGATACAGCTCAATTTGCTGCACCGCCACCCTTGATCGGCTAAAAATTGTACGAATATCGCCACTCGGTACGCGCCTGCGGGCGATGTGTACTAGCCTTCATGCACACCCCGCAGCACCGCAACTCTCACCATGGATACCCTTGCAATCCAAGCTTTCATCGATGCGGGCCAGCGCCAGGAACAGGCGCTGGGTGCTTTACGTGCGCGATTTGCGGCCGATCTCAAAGCACTGCGAGAGCGGCTGGTATTGCCACCAGAGGCACCCCTCGATGCGTTGATCGCATTCGTAACGCGCTATGTGGCCAGCGCTCCGGGCAGTTTGCGTATGGTCGCTATCATCAGTAAACGCGGCAGATTTTTTACCTATGCCGCGGCTTTTCTTTATCTGGCAGAGGATTATTTCCTGCAACCGCTGCCCGCCCCCGAGGGCTCGGCGTTGGATTCTTCGCCCCTGGAAGCTCTGCTAGAGCGCGCTTTCCTAACACACCGCGCCCTGGAGGAGCTGAGCGACAAGCACCAACAGCACCTCCATCTCCCCCTGGTTCCCCAGGATATGACCGAAGCCAACGCCATCGCGCATCATTTGCTGGGCGATGCTTTGGCACTGCCAATTGAGCAACTCATCCGCTTTACCAAAGAGAATCAGTTGCGCTTCGAACATGTGTGGCAAACGGCTGAGTTGGTGCTTCCCGTGGAACCCTTACGCGAGGTGGAGCTACCGGACACACCGGCTGGCGATGTGCGCCTGCGTCTGGCTTCTTAACGACCCTTATGCCGCCCGGGTCAACGCAGAGGTGCCGCAATGGGGTCCGACCATTGGTGTACACCGGCGCGCTTGCAAGCAGCAAACCGGGCAGTTAATCCTTCTCGGCCTGATCGATTAGTGTCACGACCTGCGCGGGCGTTTCCACGCGGCGCGCGGCAGGCCGAGTGACGCGGGTCATAGGTTGCAGCTGTGGTTTATCCGCCACCGGGTCACCCTGTGGTCGCGACTCGCGAAAGCCACACTGCACACATAGGCGCTCGTCGGCACCGTCGCTCACCCCCGGTTCAATGGCAATTTTGTCCATCTCTCCACAGGCGGGACAAACAGCACCGGCAATAAATCGGCGATGAGGCGGTTTTTGTGACAAGGTTGATAGCCTCCAAAGTTGGTTCGCAAGGGTCTAACCGTCTATTGTAGCAGCGTAGAGAACCCACCCGGAGTGACGCTATGCAACACTACACCCGCACGAGTCTACGCAGTTTTGGCGGCCACACCCCAGCGCTGGGCGAGCGCGTGTTTATCGACCCAAGCGCGGTGGTATTGGGCGACGTTCACCTGGGCGACGATGTGTCCGTGTGGCCGCAGGTCGCCATTCGCGGCGATATGCATCGCATCCGCGTCGGCGCGCGCACTAGCGTGCAAGATGGCAGTGTGCTGCATATCACCCACGCCGGCCCGTACAACCCGGACGGCTGGCCCCTAGAAATCGGCTGCGATGTGACCATCGGCCACGGCGCCATTTTGCACGGCTGCAGTATCGGCGATCGCGTCTTGATCGGCATGGGCGCAACGATCATGGACGGTGCAGAGGTGGCGAGCGATGTCGTGATTGCCGCTGCCGCGCTGGTCACGCCAGGCAAACAACTGCGCAGTGGCTTTCTCTACGCGGGGGCACCGGCGCGTGAAATGCGCGCTTTAAGTGCTAAAGAGATGGACTACTTTGTGTATAGCGCGCGGAACTACGTAGGCTTGAAAGATCAACATATTGCTGCGCTAGAGGCCCTGTAAAGTTTTGGCGGCAGCAAGTATTGCGCTCTACGCCACCAGCATAGTCTCACGGACATGGCTCAACACAGGGCCTGTGTTCGGCCGCATGCCGCGCCACAGATAGAACGACTCCGCCGCTTGCTCGACCAGCATGCCCAGGCCATCGGCCACGGCCCAAGCGGCGTGGTGAGCGGCCCAGCGCATGAAGGGCGTAGGCTCGGCACTGTAGACGAGGTCATAGCAGCAGCCGCGCTCGTTGAGGATGCCGCCGGGCAAGTCCGGCACTTCGCCCGCGAGCCCGGCACTGGTGGCATTGATGATCAAGTCGAATTGCTCACTCTTGATAAGTGAGTACTCACCGCCGCTGATCGGCCCGATATCGGCAAACGCGGTGGCTAATTGCTGCGCTTTTTCCGCCGTGCGATTGACGATTAACAGTGTCTCTGGCTGCTCCAGCAACAGTGGCTCCAATATACCCCGAGCCGCACCGCCCGCACCCAGCAGCAGGACCCGCATGCCCTGCACACGCCACCCCAAGTTGTCCTTCACATCGCGCACCAACCCAACGCCGTCTGTGTTCTCGCCGAGCAACTGCCCATCGGCATCGCGCAGCAACGTGTTCACAGCACCGGCTCGGCGGCTGCGTTCGGTCAGGCGATCGGCGAAGGCGTGTGCTTCGGGCTTGAATGGCACAGTGACATTGAGCCCGGCACCACCACCGTCAAAAAAGTTGCGCGCCGCGCTCTCGAAACCATCGAGTTCAACGCGCACCGCGCGATATTGCATATGCTGCTGGCACTGCTCGGCAAACTGCGCATGGATAGCGGGTGACTTACTTTGCTTAATCGGATTGCCGAATACGGCGTAGCGGTCTTTAGTACTCATGGTGCTATTACGCGGCGGCGGCTTCCGCAAGCCAATCGCGATCTTGCAAAAAATACTCGGTCAATTCGGCCTCGGCAGAATCCGGCTCAGGTGCGTAGTCGTACTCCCAACGCACCAGCGGCGGCAGGGACATCAAAATCGCCTCGGTGCGCCCACCCGACTGCAGGCCAAACAATGTGCCGCGGTCGAAGACCAAATTGAATTCTACATAGCGCCCGCGACGATACAGCTGAAACTGCCGCTCACGCTCGCCGTACTCCCGCGCTTTGTTGCGCTGTACCACCGGCAGATACGCGGGGACGTAGGAATCACCGACAGCGCGCATAAAGGCAAAACACGTGTCGAAGTCCCACTCGTTGAGATCGTCAAAAAACAAGCCCCCGATCCCCCGTGGCTCGCCGCGATGGCGCAGGTGAAAATACTCGTCGCACCAGGTCTTATAACGCGGGTAAACATCGTCACCAAACGGGGCGCAGGCCTGCTGCGCCACTCGATGCCAGTGCACGCAATCTTCGCGCTCGCCGTAGTAGGGCGTTAGATCGTAACCGCCGCCGAACCACCAGATGGGCTCCTGCCCGGGCTTGCTCGCGACAAACAGGCGCACATTGGCATGGGATGTGGGCACGTAGGGGTTGCGTGGGTGGATCACCAGCGATACGCCCAGTGCCTCAAAGCCACAGCCCGCCAATTCCGGTCGCGATGCGCTGGCGGAGGGCGGCAGGTTGTCGCCTGTTACGTGCGAAAAATTGACTCCAGCTTTTTCGAAGACAGCGCCCTCGCTCAGCACACGGCTGCGACCACCGCCGCCTTCCGGGCGCTGCCACTCGTCGACGATGAACTCGGCCTGGCCATCCTCCGCTGCCAGTGCGTCGCAGATGCGCTCTTGTAATGCCAATAGATAGTCACGAACGTGATCGACCTGCATGAACTCCTCCAGACCAGCACCCTTAGCCACAGTGCTGCTAACACCAGTACCTCGAACCATGTGGGTACTGCGGTGGCGCGCATTATACGCAGACAGACGCCACAACCCTAGGTGCGAATTTTCACGCCACTGCGGACATCGGTAATCGTACTGGGCCTGGTCGCCGCACCCACGGTTCCGGTCATCGTGGCAGCCACGCCCGCGCCAAAATAGCGCCGCACCTGAAACCTCCACCGCGCTGGCTGCGCCCCGCCGGGATTGGCCGAGGTAGAGACCAGGGGCCCGCCCCAGGCCGTGCAAAGCGCCGCCATCACGGGGTGCGCAGTGACCCGCAAGGCCACCGAGTCGTGATCGCCGTGTATCCAAGAGGGAAGGCTTTGCCGATGGGGAACCAACCACGTGTGAGGGCCGGGCCAAGTGGCGGCGATTGATGCTTGCTGCTCCTCGCTCAAGGGCCTTAGTAGGTGCACAAAGTTATCGATATGCGCACCCACAAGGATGAGGCCTTTGGCGACGGGTCGTTGCTTGAGAGCGAGAAGTCGTTCGACGGCCTCGGGGTTATAGGGGTCACAACTCAAGCCCCACACCGCCTCGGTGGGGCAGGCGACAACGCCACCGGCGCCCAGTGCAGCGGTGGCCGCACGCAAGCGTATGGCGGACGGGGCGACCAAGCTTAGCCCTTCAGGCTGTCTTGCAACGCGGCATCCTTGCTGGCGATGGTCTTGGCATTGGCGGCGCGCTCATCGCGCAATTGTTGCGCCAGATCGGTATCTGCGACACCTAGAATTTGTGCGGCCAAGTACGCAGCATTCTTGGCACCCGCTTTACCGATGGCGACACTGGCCACGGGTATGCCCGCCGGCATTTGCACGGTGGAGAGCAAGCTATCCAGGCCGTCGAGCGATGCGTTCATGGGCACGCCGAGCACTGGGCGGGTGGTCGTTGCCGCAACAGCACCAGCGAGATGCGCTGCCATACCGGCGGCAGCGATAAAGACCGCGCAGCCACGCTGTTCGGCGTCTTGGACAAACTCGCGCGTCACGTCTGGCGTGCGGTGCGCCGAGGTAATGCGCGCCTCAAATGGTATGGAGAACGAGCGCAGTACAGCGAAACAGGCCTCCATCACCGGTAAATCCGAGTCCGACCCCATGACAATCGCCACAAATGGTTTGCTCATTACTTCCCTCCTGGGGGTTAGCGGCGATCTGGGCGAGACCTGGGATGACTAACCCCAGAGGACCGGCCCGTGACGCGGCAGAAAAAAGCGCGAAATCTAACCAACTCCCGTTGAATTGGCAAGCCCGTGGGTTATCCGGTAGTGGCTCAGTCTAATGACACCAGCTGAGCCGAGATCAGAATACCCGATGTTACCGTCGGGGCACGCCAAAAAGCGTACATATATGGACACCTCTTTCAAATCCATTCCCACTATTGTCCTTTTCTGCCTGTACTGCGCTGCATGTTAAACGGATAAAACTGCGTACGTATATCCGACCTGTTGTCGAGGGCATCTCCCCTCTGGCCACTATGAGAACCGCACCCCTGCTGCTCAATCGTCCGTCCGGTATTTAAGTACCCGGTGCGCTTCCAGCTTCCTCAGGGGCCGGTTTAACCGCTTAACTCATACGCTTCGCATCCTCAGGCAGTGTACTCCTTTGGCCTAGATCGCCTGGTAAGTGCGTTCATAACGCACCATTGCCCAGATGATACGGGCCAGTTTGTTCGCAACCGCTATGGCCGCCTTGTGTTTACCACGCCGTTGCACGACGTCACGCGCCCACCGTGACAGCCGGTCTTCACGCTGATCCGCATAGCGGATCACCGACCAGGCTCCCTGGATGATTAGGCGCCGCAAATAGCGGTCTCCTCGGCGGGTGATCCCACCCAGCTTCTGAACACCCCCCGTGGAGTGTTCTTTGGGCACCAGGCCCAGGCATGCGCTGAACTGGCGTCCGCTCTTAAACTGTGTGCCATGCCCCAATTTCGCCACGGCCGCAGTGGCAATCAGTACACCCACACCGTGTATCTCCATCAAGCGCCGTGCCTGCGGCAGGGCTCGCGCACTGCTGTTAATACTGCGATCCAGTGCTTCTATGCGCGCATCCAAATCTCGCCATTCCGCTAATAGATCATGTAATACCTGACGAGCCATCGGTGTCAGTTCATTACTGGCGTCTTCCAGCAGCAGAGGCAGCGCGGATCTGAGCGCAGCAGGACCCGTGGCAATCACGATGCCATATTCCACAAGCAGGCCTCGGGTCTGGTTAATCAGCCGTGTTCTGTCTCCTATGCGGCGATCACGTACACGGTGAGCCAAGATCAAATCGGTTTGCTCAACAGAGCGCGGAGGCACGGAACGAACACGAGGGCGCCTAGCCGCCTCACTGATCGCAAAGGCGTCATTCCGATCATTCTTGTTGCCTTGAACAAAGGGTTTAACGTGAATGGGTGGGATCAAGATCACCTTATGGCCTTGTTGCTGAAAGTGCCTTCCCCAGTAGTTCGATCCACTGCAGGCCTCCATCGCGATGGGGACATCGGGGTGTTGCGCAATAAACGCTCCCAGTTTTGAACGACGCAGCTTGCGGTTGAACAGCTCCTTGCCTTCCCGGTTAACACCACACACCTGATACACGTTTTTTGCCAAATCGATGGCAATTAGGCTAATATTCATATAGGACACCTCTTGATTGACTATTTGATGTATTGCATCTTCAAATTTGGCGCATTGACGCCGGTTCAACAAGAGGTGTCCATCTCATCATCCGTGTACAGGCTCGGGTGGCGACTTCCTGTCGCCACACGGCCCCGTCGGTAACATCAGGTAATCTGATCGAATCATGGCAGCAAAAAATTCTAACTGAGCCACTACCGGATAACCCACCGGCCAAGTTGTGCCGCTACCCAGAGTGCAATTAGCAGCGAATATAGCCGCCGGGAACCTGTGTTACCTGCCCGGCCATCTCCAGCTGCGAGAGTTGCTGTAACACAGTGGCCACAGGTAGCGCGCTGCTGCGCACCAGCGCGTCTAAGCTCGTAGCCTCAAAGCCAACCGAGTGCAGAAGGTCGGGCGTATCGTTTCGCCCAGATGCCTTCTTGCAAAGGTTGTTGCCTGATTTGTCGTCATAGTTGTTGTCATTGCTCTTGTCATTTTCACAGCGCTTGTTGCGGTCCTCGCTATCACCATCGCCAATCTCCAACGCCGAGCACCAATCCTGCTGCAGCGCATGCAACGGGCCCAAGTGCTGCAAAATATCGTCCGCGTCCACCACCATCTGCGCGCCATCGCGAATAAGCTGCAAACAACCCCTGCCGCCTTCATGCAAGAGCGACCAGGGCAGGGCGAACACCTCGCGACCCTGCCGGGCGGCACTGGCCGCGGTGATCAACGAACCACTGGGCAGGGCCGCCTCGATCACCAGCACCCCCAGCGACAAACCACTGATGATACGGTTGCGCTGGGGAAAGTTCTGCGGTCGCGGCGGTGTTCCCGGTGGAAATTCACTCACCAGGCAACCCTGAGTGAGCATGCTCTCTCCCAGTGCGCGGTTGCGCCGTGGATACACTTGCTCTATCCCCGTCGCCATGACGCCGATTGTGGTGCCGCCCTTGGCGAGCGCACCCCGGTGCGCCGCGGCATCCACGCCCAGTGCCAACCCCGAGCAGATATGCAGGCCGGACGCCGACAACAGCCCGGCGATCGTTTCCGCCAGACGCAGTGCCGCAGGACTAGCACGGCGCGCACCGACAACGCCGAGTTGTGGCTGGTGTAAGAGCAGGGGATCGCCGCGCACATAGAGCTGTGCAGGTGGATCTGGAATGGCTTTTAACAGCGGTGGGTAGCGCGGGTCATTGCGATCGATAACCTGAGCGCTTACCTCCCGCAGGAGCGCGTTGTGGGCAGCAACATCCATACATCTTCCTTGACGTCATGTCTGTTAACGGTGTGACAACCGTCAGTTTTCGCGATACCGTTTTTTTTGCAAACCCGATCAGAGCATCCGTGCCGCTGTATAACCGATCAGAGCAGACTACTCGCTAGGGGTTTTTAATTCTGTCACCGACGCGCAGCGGACGGCTCGCTTTCAGAATCAACGCGTAGCTCGCCTTTTCAAACGATTCGAAGACCATAGCGAGCCCGGCGCGGGTATCGGGCAGCCGCACATTCTCCTGCGCGAGCTTGTCGAACACCAAACCGCCCGCCTGGTAAACCGCCACCACATCGCCAATCTGCAACCCATCGCGACGGCCCTTATTGACCACCACGATGCTCATCTCGCCGATCTGCGAGAGACCGCCATCCACTGCAATCATGTAACCGTCGACTAAATCTCGCTCGGGTGCGCGCGGATGGAAGGTGGCATCGATAATGCGCTCTTCCATGGGAAGTAAGCGGTCACTAATCCTCACTTCCTCGGTAATGCGCGTGACTTCTAACTCCGCCACGCCATTGTCCGCCTGGCTGAGCAGCTTGGCATTCCCGATATCCATGGCCTGGTAGCCCAATCGCTCCTTGGTGATGGGATCGATATAGGCGTCGCCGGGGCGATAAATGCCGTAGGCACGCTCGCCTTCGGGGAAGATGCCGCGGCCAAAGACGCGATCACCGGGCGCACTCAGCAAGTGCTGCTGATCACCGGCGACGACATAGGCTGAATCGTTCAGCGCATCCGCTTCCAGGATGCGGTGGCGCAAGAGCCAGGGGCCGATTTCATCGAGCGGAATCACCGGGATGGCGAGATCGAGCGGTGTCACGCGCATGTTGGGCAGCAATTTCACATCGCGCCCGCGCTTCATCCGCAGGCGCGGGCGCCCATCGACCCAGACCAGGTACAGCTCATCGCCGGGGTAGATCAGGTGCGGGTTGTCGATCTGAGGGTTAACGTCCCACAGTTCGGGCCAGCGCCAGGGTTCATGCAAATACATACCGGAGATGTCCCACAGCGTGTCGCCCTTCTGCACGACGTAGGTCTCTGGCGCCTTCTCGTTGAGTTGCACCGCCGCTTGCGACCAGCCGCTAAAGAGCAGCGCCAGCGCCAGGAAAAGAACCGAGATTGACCTTATTTTCATTGTTTGCGTCCCTATATCCCCTGTCGGTTACACCAAATCACCAGCCCTTGGCCGCGGCGCGAAAACGCCCGTTGATTTGGCCCACAGGCCTTTTTTATTGCGTTGCTTAAATGCGTGACCCCGACAGCCCCCGGCGGCGCGAACGACAGCGCGCCCGGTGGTGCTAGGCACCCCATGACCCCTAGATGTATACTAGCTACAGTTTGCTGCTGGGACGTAGTGCTGGCAACCCAAATGTGACTAATTCACGCAGCCAATTTAGGCCAACAACGCGCTTCAAACCTCCCGTAATCCCATGCCATTACTGACTATTCTCGAGTTTCCCGATCCGCGCCTGCGCACTCGGGCAAAACCCCTGAGCGAGGTGACCGACACCACGCGGCAACTCATCGACAATATGTTCGAGACCATGTACGACGCCCCGGGAATCGGCTTGGCGGCCACACAGGTCGACGTCCACCAGCGGCTGTTGGTGATGGATGTGACCGACGACAAGTCAAACCCCATGGTGTTCATCAATCCGGAATTTGAGGTGCTGGACCCAGAGGTTGCCGAGTACGATGAGGGCTGTCTGTCCGTGCCCGGGTTTTACGAAACCGTGCAGCGACCACAGCGCATCAATGCGCGTGCACTGGGCCGCGACGGCGAGCCCTTTGAGGTGGAATTGGAGGGCCTGGCGGCCATTTGCCTGCAACACGAAATCGATCACTTGGAGGGCAAATTGTTCGTCGATTACCTCAGCCCACTCAAGCGGCAACGCATTCGTAAGAAGCTGGAAAAAGAACAGCGCCGGCGCCTCGAGGACGCATGAGCACGTCGTCTCTGCGCTTGGTATTCGCCGGCACCCCAGAGTTCGCCGCTTCACATCTAAAAGCTCTTATTGAAAGTGAGCACCAACTACTGGCGGCCTATACACAACCCGATCGACCCGCCGGCCGCGGCAAAACACTGCGCGCCAGCCCGGTCAAAGAACTCGCGGAGTCCGCCGGCATTGCCGTGCTGCAACCCGACACCCTGCGCAGCGCCCAGGCACAGGTGAACCTGGCGGATCTAGCGCCCGACCTGATGGTTGTGGTGGCTTACGGGCTCCTGTTACCCGAAGAAATATTGGCACTGCCGAAACTGGGCTGCCTCAATGTCCACGCCTCGCTGCTGCCTCGCTGGCGCGGTGCCGCTCCCATACAACGAGCCATCGAGGCGGGAGATGACCGCACCGGTGTCAGCATCATGCAGATGGATGCCGGCCTCGATACCGGCCCCGTATTGGCCACCGCAGAGTGCGCCATTGCGCCGCGCGCGAACGCCGCCGAATTACTCCAGGAGCTTGCCAAACTGGGGCCAAAAGCACTGCTCTCAGTGCTAGCCGACATCGAGGCCGCTCGAGCGCAAGCGACCGCGCAAGACGACACCCAAGCCAACTACGCCCACAAGCTCGAAAAAGCCGAGGCCGCCATCGATTGGCAGCGCGATGCCCTGACCCTGGACAGGCAGGTGCGGGCCTTTAACCCATTTCCAATCTGCTACTCCTATATGGGCGAGGAACGCGTGCGTATCTGGCAAGCCCGACCCATCATCTCAGAACAATCTCTGGCCGATAGCGGTGAAATTGTGCGTACGGATTCCGACGGCATTCACGTCGCCTGTGGCCGTGGTGTGCTGGTGATCGAAGCGTTACAACTGGCCGGCGGCAAGGTGTTGAGCAGCGAACAGCTACTGACTGCGCGACAAGCACAGTTTGCGGTGGGCAAGCGCTTTGAGTTAACCAGCGCCAGCGCCCACTGATGGCACGGGATGTCCGCGCGGTGGCGGCCACCGTCGTGGCCGACGTTATCGCCGGTCGTTCTCTCAATCGCGCACTCCCGCCCCGTGTTCATCACGTCGCGCCGCGCGATCGGGCCTTACTGCAAGAGCTGTGCTACGGCACACTGCGCCACGCGCCCCAGCTCGACGCAGTTCTCGCTCAGCTATTGGACAAACCGCTGCGCGACAAAGACCGCAACATACAGGCACTTTTGCTGTGCGGGCTCTACCAACTGCACCACATGCGCACACCCGATCACGCGGCCGTGTCCGCCACTGTCGATGCCGCGCGCGCTTTGCAAAAACCCTGGGCAGGGCGGTTGGCCAACGCGGTATTGCGACGTTTTCAACGCCAGAGCACCAAACTGTTGCAAGCGCTGACCCCAGCGGCGGCGGCGAGTCACCCGAACTGGCTGTTCGAGCGCATCCACGCACAGTGGCCAGCCCAGGCCGATGCCATTCTGCAGGCCAACAACCAACCGCCGCCCCTGTGTCTGCGCGTCCACCCTAGATCAACCAACCGCCAAGACTACGCCGCGCAGTTGCGCGAGGCGGGCCTTGCGGCTGAACCCACCGCTTTTTCTCCCGACGGCCTGCGCTTGAGCCGCGCAGTCGATGTAACGGCGCTGCCCGGTTTCGCCAGTGGCGCGGTCAGCGTTCAGGACGAAGCGGCTCAACTAGCGGCAGTTTTGCTCAACCCGCAAGCAGGGGAACGCCTATTGGATGCCTGCGCCGCGCCCGGCGGTAAAACGTGCCACCTGTTGGAGCGGCAGTCGGCGCTCGGAGAACTCGTAGCAATGGATAGTGACACTGTGCGATTAAGCCAGGTCGAGGAAAACTTGCAGCGCCTAAACCTCACGGCGAGAACCATAGTCGGGGACGGAACAGCGCCACCCTCCGACTTAGCCGCTGCCAGTTTCGATCGTATATTAGTCGATGCCCCCTGTTCAGGGAGCGGCGTGATTCGCCGGCACCCGGACATCAAACTGCTGCGGCGCCGCGAAGACATCGTCAATTTGGCGAAGACACAGCTCGCCATACTGCACGGTCTCTGGCCCACCCTGAAACAAGGCGGCGTCCTGCTCTACGCCACCTGCTCAATTTTCCGCGAAGAGAACACCGATGTAGTAGCGCAGTTTCTCGCGGCACAGCCCGAGGCGAGTTTGCCAAGCATGACCGCGGACTGGGGTGAACCGTGCACGGACCGCGATGGCAAACTCTGCGGTCAACAACTGCTGCCCTGCATCGATGGCCCCGACGGTATGTTCTATGCGCTGCTCCAAAAACAGGCGGCATGGCAGCCCCGATAGTTCTCGAGGAGATAGTTGTGCACAATTTCGCTCCCGATACGCTTACATTCGGCGCGGCTTTTCATTAATGTGCCTTTGAGTCGCCGCTCGCGACTCATGCGTGCCTGATGCGCAAATAAGGACTGGGCGCTCCGCAGTATGAAGATCATTATCCTCGGCGCTGGCCAGGTTGGCGGCACACTCGCCGAACACCTGGCCAACGAACAAAACGATATCACCGTCGTCGATACCGATGGCGAACGCCTGTCCGCACTGCAAGATCGCCTCGATATCGGCACTGTCGCCGGCAGCGCTTCCTATCCCAACGTCCTCTACAAGGCGGGAGCGGAAGACGCGGATATGTTGATTGCCGTCACCAACAGCGACGAAATCAACATGATGGCCTGCCAGGTCGCGCACACCCTGTTTAAAACACCGACAAAAATTTCTCGGGTCCGTGCACAAAATTACTTGGCGCACGACGAACAACTATTTTCGCGCGAGCACATCCCCGTCGATGTCATCATCGGCCCCGAGCAGTTGGTCACACAAAATATTCACCGGCTCATTGCTAATCCCGGCGCGCTCCAAGTGTTGGACTTCGCAGAGGGTAGGGTGCAATTGGTGGCAGTGCGCGCCTATCACGGCGGCCCCATCGTCGGACAGGAGCTGAAGGAAATTCGCCGCCACATGCCCAATGTCGATACCCGCGTCGCGGCGATCTTTCGACAGGACCGGCCGATCATTCCCGAGGGCAGCACCGTTGTCGAGGCCGACGACGACGTATTTTTTATCGCAGCAAAGGAACATATTCGCGCAGTCATGTCGGAGCTGCGCAAAGTGGACAAGGACTATAAGCGCGTCATGATTGCCGGTGGCGGCAACATCGGCGCAACCCTAGCCGACACCATTGAACAGGATTACCAAGTAAAGTTGATCGAAGTGTCCTACGCCCGCTGCCGCGAACTATCTGAGCGCCTGCGCCATTGCATCGTACTCAATGGCAGCGCGTCGGATCCACAACTTCTGCTCTCCGAAAATATCGAATCCACCGATGTCTTTTGCGCGCTGACTAACAGCGATGACACCAACATCATGATCTCCTTGTTGGCCAAACGCTTAGGTGCGAAAAAAGTCATTACGCTGATTGCCAACCCGGCGTTTGCCGAGTTGATCGGCGATGAAATCGATATCGCGATCTCACCGCAGCAAATCACCATTGGTAGCTTGCTCACCCACGTGCGGCGCGGCGATATCAGCAATGTGCATTCACTGCGCCGCGGTGCGGCGGAGGCTATCGAAGTGACCGCGCACGGCGATAGTGAGTCCTCGAAAGTGGTGGGGCGTCGCCTGGATGACATTCCGCTACCGGACGGCGTCACCATCGGCGCTGTGGTACGCGGCGAAGACGTGTTAATCGCCCACGACCACATTGTGGTGGAGCCGGAAGATCACGTGATTTTATTTTTGGTTGATCGCAGCAAGATCAAGGCAGTAGAAAAACTGTTCGCCGTCGGCTTCGGCTTCTTCTCCTAGGGCGCGGCATGCACCTATCGGTCATAGGCAGAATACTCGGCATCCTATTGATGCTCTTTAGCAGCAGCATGCTAGTGCCGCTGTTGATGGCTCTCGTGGGCCAAGAGCCGAGCCTCGTCGGTTTCATCTGGGCCTTCGCGATCACACTCGTGTCGGGCTTCCTCTTGTGGTTACCCGTGCGCGGAGCAGAACACGAATTGCGCATACGCGATGGGTTTTTAATCACCTCGCTGTTTTGGACCGTGCTCGGCCTATTCGGCGCACTGCCCTTTGCACTAACCGAGGGCATGAACCTCACGGTCACCGAAGCCATCTTTGAATCAATTTCCGGGCTTACCACAACGGGGGCCACCGTCATCGTCGGCTTGGATGATTTGCCGACATCGATTCTGTTGTATCGCCAGTTATTGCAATGGTTGGGTGGGATTGGAATCATCGTCGTCGCCGTTGCCGTGTTACCCATGCTCGGTATCGGCGGCTTACAACTGTATAAAGCGGAGTCTCCCGGCCCTACACAAGACAATAAGCTGACGCCGCGCATCACTGAAACTGCCAAGGCACTCTCGCTGGTGTACGTGGCACTCACGGCAGCCTGTGCCGGCGCGTACTACCTTGTAGGTATGTCCGGCTTTGACGCAATCGCCCACGCGCTATCGACAGTCGCCATCGGTGGCTTCTCGACGCACGACGCCAGCATGGGCTATTTCGACAACGAGGCCATACTGCTGGTGTGCAGTGTGTTCATGGTCATATCCGCGATTAACTTTGGCCTGCACTTTTTGTCCTGGCGTCGACGCAGCTTTGGTGTCTATGTAAAGGACTCGGAGACGCTGTTTTATGGCGGCGTTCTCCTAGTGTGCATTACAGTGACATGCGGCTATCTGATGCTTTCCAACACACTACGCCCGGGGGATAGCTTAATTCACGGCGTATTTCAGGCGATATCGATTACCACAACCACCGGTTTTGCCACACAGGATTTCGCTTCCTGGCCCTCATTTTTACCGTTTATGCTGCTCATGTTTTCATTTATCGGTGGTTGTGTGGGCTCAACCGGCGGCGGCATGAAAGCGATGCGCGTCATGTTGATTTACAAGCAAGGGGTTCGAGAATTACGCCAGTTGGTGCATCCCAATGCGGTGATTCCATTGAAGGTGGGTCGGGCGCGAGTCCCAGCCAGCGTCGTGAGTGCAGTGTGGAGCTTCTTCGCCGTTTACGCCGCTAGCTTTATTGTCATCATGCTACTGTTGATGGCGACGGGTTTGGATTTTACCACCGCGTTTTCCGCTGTGGCCGCAGCACTAAACAACTTGGGCCCCGGGCTCGGTGATGTCGCAGCGAATTACGGCGACATCAATGAAGTGGCCAAGGGTCTACTTTGTTTTACGATGTTATTGGGTCGACTTGAAGTATTTACGTTGTTGGTGTTGTTTACGCCGATGTTTTGGCGTTTGTAGCAAAGCACCCCAGAACAATGTAGACAGTTGCGAAAACTCGTTTTGACGGGATAAGAACAACCGGTTGCCAACCGCCTACTTTTTAATGCTCAACGCTATTTTTTTTAGGTTTTACCCATACCCCGCTCTTTGCGAATCAGTTCATAGGCCGCCTGAATTTCTTGCGAGCGCTCGGTCGCTAACTTCACCATGTCTTCCGGCACTCCCTTGGCGATAAGTTTGTCCGGGTGATTTTCGCTCATCAACTTGCGATAGGCGCGCTTTAAATCTTTGTCGCTCACGCTGCGTTCTACACCCAGTGCGGTGTAGGCATCCTGTACTGCATGGGGGCGAGAAGTCGCACCTGGTCCGCTACCTTGCTGATGAAACTGCCCCTGTGCCTGCGCCATGCGCAATAGTTGTTCAAAGCTGGCGCGACTCATGCCCAACAGTTCGGCGATTCGTAGCAAGGCCGCTTGTTCGGAAGCGTCCATGGATTGGTCGACACTGGCCAGCGAGATTAAGAAAAACAATAAAGTCTGTTGCAGTTGGCGCTGGCCGCCGGTGGCTTCAACGAAAGCTGCAACAGCAGGCTCTACCTTGAAATCCGCCGCAGCACCCCGGTGAAAGTGCGCGATGGCCTCTTTGCGTTGCTCTGCGGTAAGCCCCATCTGTACGAACATTTGCTCGGTGTGGGCAATTTCGGCTTCGGAAATTCTGCCATCGGCTTTAGCTAAATGGCCCGCCAATAAAAATAAGGTCTCGGCAAAGCTCTTGCGTATACGTGCAATGTTTTCCGGCGAGGCAAACTGTAGCGCTTTAAAAAAACCGCGATCAAAAAGGTGGCCGACGAAAAGCCCAATCAACAGACCCAACGGCCCGCCACCCAACAAGCCCAGCACGCCGCCAATTAGTTTGCCAAACACTGTGTCTCCTTCGTTTTACCGTTTTGCAGCATTCTCAACTACACACTAGCATAGTAGTCATCCGCGACCGGCGGGCGCGTGCGGAAGCGCTTGTACGCCCACTGATATTGCGCCGGTGCCTGCGCAACACAGCTTTCAATACTTCGATTCATGCTCTGCAATGACTCCGATACATTGGCGCTGTAAATGCCCTGTTCTGCCGGTTCATAGTGAACATCAAAGCCGTTAGTTACACGCAAGGCAAAAGCGTAGACAACCTGCGCATTGCAACGCTGTAGGACATTGTGTACCAGCGTGACAGTCGCACAGGTCACCCCCATAAAGGGAATATTGCGCCCGGCCTGCGCATGTTTGGGTACTTGGTCGGGCAGCACCGCAACGACACCACCCTCGTGCAATACCCGCAGGAGTTGGCGCAAGCCGGCGGGCGATGTAGGCGCTAGGGTTGCACCGCTGCGCGTTCGCGCATTGCGAATGAGGCTATCCAGCGCGGACAATTTTGGCGGCTCGTACAGGCTAAGGACATTGGCCACGGCGCCCAAGTGCAGGCCGAGGACCTCCCAGTTGCCCAGGTGCGGCGCCAATATCAACACACCGCCCGCCTGTCGCGCCTGCTGTAGGTGTTGTGCACCGTGAACTTGCCTTATTTGTCGTTGCACTTCGGGCCAGGGTCGCAGCCAGCAGTATCCGGCTTCCAATAACAGCTCACCGGTTGCACACATCGTCTCGCGCAGACGCACACGCTGTTCTTCCTCACTGAGCCGCGGGTAGGCCAGGGCGATGTTAATTCGGGCTGCGCGAGTACTGCGCAATGACAAGGCTCTGGGCAAATAGCAGACGCAGCGCCCCAATACGCGGCCAGCGGTTCGCAACACGGGGATAGGTACGCGAGCACTAATTCGCAACAATAACTGCACGATCAGTGCTTTCAAGCGGTGCATGGTGGCGCTCAGTTTCGCCTAAAGCGCGTATTATGCCGCTCTAAACGACTGTATAATAGCCGGCTTTTTACATGGCAGTGGTTCAGGCTGAGATCACTTTCGGTCGGAGTAGAGTTCCAGAACCTACTCAACTAATTTCGGACTCAGAGACTGACCGCTAAGCTCCGCCAAATTCAAAACTAAGGTAGGGAAACAAGCAGTGGCTCAGACGTTAACCTTGCAAGACATCATCTTCCGGCTGCAGCAATACTGGGCAGAGCACGGTTGCGTGGTGTTACAGCCGCTGGATATGGAAGTGGGTGCCGGCACCTTTCACCCGGCAACTTTTCTGCGCGCCATTGGGCCAGAGAATTGGAATGCCGCCTATGTGCAGCCCTCGCGACGCCCCGGTGATGGTCGCTACGGGGAAAACCCCAACCGTCTGCAACACTACTATCAGTTTCAAGTGGTGATGAAGCCCTCGCCCGCGCAATTTCAGGAATTGTATCTCAACTCCCTCACCGCGCTGGGCATCGACCCAACCGTGCACGACATCCGCTTTGTCGAAGACAACTGGGAATCTCCCACATTGGGTGCCTGGGGTTTGGGTTGGGAGGTGTGGTTGAACGGTATGGAAGTCACGCAGTTCACTTACTTCCAACAAGTCGGCGGCCTGGAGTGCTATCCGGTAACCGGTGAGATCACCTACGGCATAGAGCGCATCGCCATGTATTTGCAGGGTGTGGATTCCGTGTACGACTTGTTGTGGTCCGACGGACCCAGCGGGCGGGTGACCTACGGCGATGTGTTTCACCAAAATGAAGTAGAAATGTCGCGCTACAACTACGAGGAGGCAGACGTTAAAGCCCTGTTCGGTTTTTTCGATCACTGCGAAAGTGAAGCACTGCGTTTAGTTGAGCTCGACCTACCGCTGCCCGCCTATGAAATGGTCATGAAAGCCTCCCACGCCTTTAACTTGCTGGATGCGCGCCACGCCATTTCCGTCACCGAGCGCCAGCGTTTCATTTTGCGCGTGCGCACACTGGCGCGCGCGGTCGCTCAAGCCTATTTCGATGCGCGGGCGCAGTTGGGCTTTCCCATGGCGGATGAGCGCTTGCGCGACGAAGTCCTGCACAACATGCAGGAGGCCAGTTAAGCCATGAGCACCGAGACCCTGTTAGTTGAACTGGGCACAGAAGAGCTGCCGCCGAAGGCTTTAAAGACTCTCGCGCTGGCATTTCGCGATGCGATCGTCGCCGGCTTAGCCGAGCGCGAATTAGACCATGGCGAGGTGGAGTGGTTTGCGACACCGCGGCGACTCGCTGTGCAAATTGCATCACTACAATTGCAAGCGCCAGAGCGCACCACCCAGGCGCTGGGCCCACCGGTTGATCGCGCCAAAGATGACAGCGGCAATTGGACGCCCGCGGCCGCCGGGTTTGCAAAAAAACAGGGCGTGAAACCAGACGCTTTAGAGATTATCGATACTGCCAAAGGGGCGCGACTGGGTTTACAGCAGGTCGTGGCCGGGGCCAGCGCGGCACAAGAATTAGCGCCGATCTTGAATGCGGCGGTGCAAGCGCTGCCCATTCCCAAACGGATGCGCTGGGGCGCGTCGCGAGAAGAGTTTGTCCGCCCGGTGCACTGGCTGGTGGCCATGTTGGGCGCCGATGTCACGCCCGGTGCAGTGCTCGGTATCACCGCTGGCAACACCACCTATGGTCACCGCTTTCACCACCCTGAGCCGATTGCGCTCACACACGCGAAGGACTACCGCCAGGCATTGGCCGACGCCAAAGTTGTGGCGTCCTACGAAGAGCGCAAGGTGATGGTCGCGGAACAGGTGGCAACCGAAGCTAGCGCACTCCTGGCAACGGCGGTCATCGACGATGATTTGCTCGAAGAAGTGACAGCGCTAGTTGAGTGGCCCATAGCGCTAACGGGGTCTTTTGAGGGGCGTTTTTTAGAGGTGCCCGCCGAAGCGCTCATCTCTTCCATGAAAGCGCATCAAAAGTATTTTCACGTCGTCGATAACGACGGCAAACTCGTACCGCACTTTATTACTGTGGCAAACATAGACAGCAAAGACCCAGTGCAAGTCATCGCCGGTAACGAGCGCGTCATTCGTCCGCGCTTGGCCGATGCCGCATTTTTCTATGAGACAGACAAAAAAAAGCCCCTGGCGGAGCGCTTGCCCGCCCTGGACGCCATCGTTTTTCAACAAAAACTGGGCACCCTGCGCGAAAAAACCGAGCGCGTCGCACAGTTGGCCAAAGCACTGGCACCCAAACTGGGTTGCGACCCGGCACTGGCACAGCGGGCCGCCTTACTCAGTAAGGCAGATTTAGTCACCGACATGGTGCAAGAGTTTTCCGACATGCAGGGCATCGCCGGGGCCTACTACGCGCGGCACGACGGTGAAGATCCCGCGGTGGTAGATGCCATTAAGCAACAGTACTGGCCCAAGTTCGCGGGAGACAAGTTGCCGGAATCCGCCACCGCTTGCGCCGTAGGATTGGCCGACCGGCTGGACACGCTGGTCGGCATCTTTGGCATCGGCCAGGCGCCGACGGGCTCCAAAGACCCGTTTGCCTTGCGCCGCGCGTCACTGGCCGTGTTGCGCATCATTGTGGAAAAGGAATTGGACCTCGATTTGCGCGAGTGCTTGGCACTAGCCGCAAACGGCTTCCCCAGCGGCGTCATTGCAGCGGACACCACCGATCAGGTGTTGCAGTACATGCTCGAGCGCTTCCGCGCCTGGTATGAAGAGGAGTCCATCGCCGCGGAAGTGTTTCAGGCTGTCAGCGCCAAGAACCTCTCAGACCCCCTGGACATTCACCGCCGGGTGCAGGCCGTGCACAGCTTCGCCCAACTCCCTGAGGCGCAGGCCTTGGCAGCGGCTAACAAGCGGGTATCGAATATTCTGGGCAAATTAGACGCCGATCACAGCTTTGGTGATGTAAGTGCTAACTTACTTGTAGAGGCCCAGGAAAAAACCCTTTCGGCCCAAGTAGAGGCGCTTTCTGCCGAATGCGAAGCGCTCCTTCAACACGGCGCCTATACCGACGCCCTCGCGAGCCTGGCGGGCCTGCGCGAGCCGGTCGATGCCTTTTTCGACGATGTCATGGTCAATGTCGAGGAAGAAGATATTCGCCGCAACCGCCTCAATTTGCTCAAGCACCTGCGAGATCTATTCCTGGAAGTCGCCGATATTTCCCTACTAGCTGTTGGCAAGTAGGGCAACTGCGCCAGGGTGGCCCGCCTGCTTCAATAGGCGACGGGTGCACATTGCACCGCCCGAATATTCTCCGCCCGAGCTGCCGTTTCAATTACACTAGCGACCAGGGGGATGTTGCATGGCCTGGAATGCCGACACCATTATTCTCACCGGCATCGCGCTGGTGCTGGCTGTTCTCATTTGGCTGTTCGTCGCCATCTGGCGCGGCATGCGCACCAAGCGGCTGCTCGCCCAGTTGCGCGAGCGGGCACGCCTGCACGAAGAACAAATGCAAGCGGCGCTCAGTGATGCGCGGCTGGAGATCCACGGTCAATCCATCGCCTTGGAACAGGCGCAATTACAGCACCGCGAAAAGCTGCGCGACATCGAAACCCAAAAGCGCGAGCAACAGCAGTTGCACCTGCGGCTCAACGAAGCGCTCACTGAACAGGCGCGCCTGCAAACCCAGCAACGCGAACGCGAGCACCAGCACGCCGAACAAATCAAACTGCTTTCCGAAACCCGCGACAATTTAAAGCGGGAGTTTGAAAACCTCGCCAATAAAATCTTCGAGGACAAAGGCCGCCACTTCACCACCACCAGCCAAGCGTCATTGGAAGCCTTGCTCAAGCCGTTTCGCGAGCAGATCAGCGGTTTTCAAACGCGCATCAACGAAGTGCATGCCGAGTCCATCAAGGGCAACACCCTGCTGGAAAAAGAAATTCAGAAAGTGCTCGATGTCGGCCTAGAAATGAATAGCCAGGCGAGCAATCTCACTTCGGCATTGAAGGGCGACAAAAAAACAGCGGGCAATTGGGGCGAAGCGCAACTGGAGCGCACCTTGGAGCTCGCGGGTTTACAGGCGGGCGAACACTACGAAACACAAGCGGCATTTCTGGACGAGAAGGGCAAGCGCAGGCGCCCCGACTTCATTATTCGCCTGCCCGATGGCAAAAACCTGGTGATCGACAGCAAAGTGTCACTGGTGGACTACGACCGCGCCATCGCCGCCGACACCGACGAAGCGCGAGACGACGCACTGACTCGCCACAGCCAGGCGGTGCGCAACCACATCGATGATCTGGCGGGTAAAGACTACGCCAACCTCTCCGGTATGAGCAGCCCGGACTTTGTGTTGATGTTCATGCCCATCGAACCCGCGTACATCGAAGCGATGAAACACAACAAAGACTTGTTCAACTACGGCTATCAAAAGGGCGTGATCATGGTCTCGCACACCACCTTGATGCCTATTTTACGCACCGTGGCGAATCTGTGGATGATCGAGCAGAGTAATAAAGAGGCGCAGGAAATCAGCACGAGGGCAGGGGACATCTACAACCAAGTGTGCCGCGTCGCCGAGCGCCTGGAAAAACTGGGCGGCGCTATGCGCAACGCTAATAATCATTACAACGACGCCCTAACAAGCCTCGTCGGCAAACAGGGTTTGTACGGCAAGATCGACCGCTTTGCGCAACTCTCCGCTAAGGCGAACAAAACCATGCCGGCCCTTGACCCGATCGAGGATGATATTGAAACTGGCCGCTTGGTTGCACTGACGCAGGGCGAGGATGGGGTGGTCGCCGATGAAATAGCTGAGGGTGTCGAGCCCACGGATAAGACACCCTCGAAAAGTTCAGATAATGATGAAGGTGAACTGTTTGCAGAACATGCATCGGAATTCTTGGAAGAGGGTGTGGATGACACGTTGGATACCGAGCTAGAAAATAGCACAGACAACGTGAAACCCATTTCAGCGAACCAAAGTTGAACTCAACTCAACTCAACTCAACTCAACTACCTGTGATCATCACGACCGAGAAACTAAACCCTGTGATAGATAGTATGTCGCCGAGGCGCGTGTTATTCCGCCTTCAAAAGCCTCTAGTGAAACGGGGTAAGTTTACTGTTCGCATTTAACAATCCGAATAAACACGGCGAATGGCCACACTCGCGAGTGGCCTTGCCCAATCTGGCAGGTTCTGTATAGGCTCCAGTTCAAATCTTTCCCCATTCAGATGAAACAATCTAATCGGCGATGGTTTGCCATTTCTCAGGGGAGCAGAATTGTCAAACACGACAAGTTCGTCACAGACAGGAATCAGCCCAACGAGATTGGATATAGAGGATTCGTAGCGCTGGTAAATTTTTTCTATGGGTATGTCGTGCCCACCCCGTGTCACACGCTCAGCAACACGCTGTACATGTAATTCAACAGACTCTAATCCGCAATACAGTATCCGCACCGCGCAACTACGACCAATCGCTTCATGGAGCTTGTTGGTGATTGAGTTGCCGCCCAGTGTCGTTTCAAAGGTGTAGTCTTCACCCGATTCAATCGCGAGGGAAAGCTGATCGTATCCGGCCTGCCAGGCAGAAGCGTTTGCTTCATCGAGAGACATGTCCTCATCCTGATGCTGAAGCACCTGCGTGGCTTCATCGGGATTAAAGTATTCGCCCCCCGCACCTCTTAACCAAGACCCAATAACAGAACTCTTCCCCGCACCATTGACTCCAGCGATCACTGTTATCACCGCACGGTTTCCGTCGCTCCCGGCTGATAGCTCTCCGCCAGTTCCTCACCAGTAACAGAAAACAGCGCATCAGATGCAGCACGAGATTGTTCAGAAGTAATTCTCGAATAGAGTGATTCGAAATGATCACGCGCATCCTGAACCTCTGTCTTGGCTTGAGCCGCGACAAGTTCCTGAAATTTGTCGCGCATTTGGCGCAATTCTTCGTAATGTTCTGGGGTGATCACAATCGCTCTCATTTGTTTGCGAATGGATACGGCCAATACCCCAGGCCCATCAGACTGCCCAAGAGCCTTGAGTTCTTTCTCAATGCTTCTCCCAAACTCAGCGCCGTTCATAGGTATGTAGCTATCGGCGGGGCGCATCCAGCGAGTACGGCTAATCAGGCTCCGCAGAGAACTGAAGATTCGGCTGACACTACCTCTGCCTTCGCTCTCAACAGTGACGGCTGGCGACACACGTTTCATAAGCTTATCTGCCATAATAAAGGCCTCCTGACATTAGTTGCATCAAGTGCCACTTAAGGCGTCAAGTGCCAAACTTAGCATAAATCGAAGTTAATTGATAATATCAATAAATACAACGAGTTAGCTCGCCCTCATGGTCTTATATTCAGGGCGGAGGGTTCAGTAGCCTCAACAGCGCTAGCTGTTAAAGAAAACTATTTCGATCATCGTCGTGCAGGTAGATTGGCTGCCTATCATTCCCTCGAGACGTGAGGTGATACAAGGCGCCCGAGAATTCTATACGCAGCGGCCTGGCCATACTTACTTTCCCTCCCTGGAGAATTAGTGGATTGACACAGAATTTCTAACGTTCCCGCGATTGGTGTCAAAGAGCGCATCAACGCCGCCTTCTTCCACCGCGTCCTTGTAGCGATAAAACGTATCTCTGGATAAGCCCATCATTTTGCAGGCTTTGGACACGTTGCCCAGCTCTTCGGCCAAATTGAGGAGGCCGACTTTATGTTTAATCACTTTATCTGTGAAAAATCTTGCGGGGATGTCCCCAGTACCCCGGGTTGGCCAGGCGATTACTTTTTAAACTTTAGATCTCAGTTATCTTTGATAAAGCAGTAAATCATGCCTATCGCCAAAGCCAACGTAGTCAAGCACGAAAGTTCCAATATCCAATTCCCAGTTTGAAATAAAAATGCGTTGACGATGTTATAGTTGAGGTAGACACAAAGCGGGGCAATCGAGATTAACAATGACGCGCCGGAACTCACCAAAAAAAAATGACTTAAACTCGCAGGGTCATCCTCTACAAATAACACATAAACTAGGATTGAAACTGCGACAAGAAGCCCGTACATTAAGATTCACACTTATAACATTTATAGACTCACAGACGTTTTCTTAGGTCTGCAAATACCTCTTCAGCCAGCCGGCCTCGCTTGCCATCCTTTTTGTAAGCATCGAGACGAGCATCAAGCTCCGTCATCTGCGCTGGTGTAAGTGGAATCTCAGCCTGCTCAGTCGGTGTCAGGCTTTCCCAGATTTGATCCATCATCTGGAGCCTTTCTGCCACCGGCATCTCTTTCAATGTTGTAGTGTTCATGTCTTGATAATACTCTTCACTAGAAATCTGTCCAGTTATTCAGAACCACGATAACTAAGATTGCAACTCACCGACAAGATCGATGAGCGCTTCAAGAGATACCAATGGCTCACCGGGTTCCATACCAACGCAGGCAGTGGGATCCAGCATCCAGGTTGGTATGACACTGATAATGCCCGGTGCTGACTCTACATGTGCCACAGCACCGTCAGCCCGCTGTTGCACGCTCTGGCATCGAACCTGCTTTCCACACAACGGATGATGCGGATAATGGATGGTGACAAACTCGCCGATATGGGCAGAATGACCATGCGATGGTCATTGGAAGGAAGGCATGGTTGTTCTCGAACAGTCAGCGCGGTGCCACGGGCAGTGCGAATCTCTACAGCTTGATTGAAACAGCGAAAGCGAATGGTAGAGAGCCTTACCGGTACCTGAGTTGGCTCTTTGAAAAACTGCCCGAAGCAAATGAAGGTGACATCGACTTGCTCATGCCATGGAATGCGCCGATGTAGCAACCGGGGGGTTTAGCTGACGCATACACTCGGTATTCGTGGCCAAGACTTTGATCACGCTTTAGTCCAAAACTTCTGATATCAGGCATGTGACTTTTTGAGGGCTGCCCAGAAAAACATACACACGCTCCCTCGACCAATTTGGATTACCCAGCTTCGTGCCTCACACAGTTATATGCTTGATTAACGACTGGCGCTACATTTTCTGCAAGGGTCACGCCACTCTGAAAAACGAGTTCACGCACTATCAGGGGTTTAACAAAATTCCACCAAGACTTTGAAGGTAGGTTGCTAGGTCATCTTTCTCGGCTTGGGTGAGGCCGAGTGGCTTAATCCGAAAGTCTCGATTGTTAGTGCTATCTCCCCCTCTATCATAGAACTCTATTACGTCAGTTAGAGTCGCAAATTGCCCATTGTGAAAATAAGGCGCTGTTTCGGCGACCCCCAGCAACGAAGGTGTTTTGAATTTACCTGTGTCGGTTTCTCGGCCTGTAGTTGCCGCAAGTCCTGGATCTCCAGATAAAACACCCACATTGTGAAATCTCTCGTCGGTGAAGTTTGGCCCATTGTGACAGGCAATACAGCGCCCTCTACCATCAAATACATCTTTACCCGTGGCACCGGGACCGGGTACGTTAGGATCAACGACAATTGAGCGAACGTAGCTAGCCAATGCAAATTTTAGATCCTCTTCATTGACAGCTCGCCCAAAAATATTTGTGAAATCTAAGGAAAAATCCGGATCAGCTGCTAATGCACTAACTGCCTGTTCTATCGAAAAGTCCATTTCATTTGGATTTTCTAGCGGGAGCAATATTTGTTCTTCCAAGGAGCTAGCTCTGCCATCCAACATATGCTGGGAGCCGAACAACCTATTGGCTATAGACGGAGTATTTCTGCTCGTTGTGCCACTAACACCTGTAGAAAATGCGTTTCCTTCATCAGAGAAAAAATCACTCTCTACATGACAACTTGCACAGCTAACTGAACTATTTCCAGACAAAATTGTGGATTCAAATAATTCTCTGCCGAGGTTCACGACATCAACTATGATTGCGCCATTGATATCTCTTTCATCGGAAACGAACTGGTCTAGGGCGTCATATTCCGGGGGTACGGTAATTGCGTCAAATTCACTAACAACTTCTATTGTATCGTGAAGGTATGCGGACACGCGGATTTCTTCTGTAGAGCGGGCCACGTTCGAAAACGCAAATTCATCTAGCTGTACATGATCAAAACCTACCGCACCTACTGCTCCAATGCCCACAGTTAACCCGCTCACGTCAGGTTGGAGTGGTGCCCGCAGCTCTGTTTGTGCGACTACGTTGCCATTGACGTAAATCGAAACGAGTCCATTGCCACTTACAACTGCTACATGTGTCCATATATTTGTAGATACAAGCGCTGGCATCGTGCTAAGTGTTGTATTCACTGCACCATCAACGTCAGTGGTTAGGCTACCATCAGGATTCCAGTCCACGCGAACTAAAGTTGGAATACCAATAATTTCAACCGTGGTACCTGCCAACGGGCGAATCCATAGCTCGGCTGTAAACTCCTGTTGGTCTACCACTCTCTGTAGCTGAGCAGTAATGGTGGCCTGATCAGCAGCCGAGAGACTTGTACGCGGGATCGTGGATACCTGAGCACCACCAAACGCTACAATGCTGTTACCGTTTACGCCAACTGTATAATCTTCGAGCGGTTCACCTGGCACAAAGTCGTTTGTGTTTGTATCCCATATCGCACCGGCGTCAAAAGCCTCAAATGGGAACATTGCCAGTGCGGACAATTCTCCATTCCAATGGCTGCCTGAAATATCAGGCGTACCTTTTTCATCATATTGAACAGCCAGGCGCTTGTTGAGAAAATAGCTGCTTCCACCATACAACTCATTTTGAATGGCTGTTCTATCATAAGAGAGCAACTCATTCATGGTCCACCGGATAATGTAGTTACCATCAGCCACCGTGTCTAAAGGTATTTCTACGTAATCACCCGAATCCGACATAAAAAGGTGGTAAGTGAGGTCTCGCTTTGAAACAGGTAGCGCGCTATCACTAACCACCCTACCAAGGTCCCACATCGTATCGCTAAGCCCAACCTGGCCCACAAACAGCCTTCTCCAACCTTTAGTGGTATGCAGCTGGTCATATAGACCATGCAAATAACGTTGTTGCGTTTCGCTTATCTGGCCAATGTGTGGAACAACATTTCCTCGGGCTAAATTGACGGGGCCATCAATGTGTTGCACTGTCCAGTTGGTTAGCTCTCCGATCATCGAAAAACCACTACGCTTCACTGCCTTGAAGTTCGGCACCACGGAAAAGCTAATTTCGGTAGCATCAAAACTTATCCAAGGGTAAGCACCAGGGAACGGTGAGTGTTGGGTGAAAATTTCGCCGTCTGGAGATTTTAGCGGTGTAGCCGAAATTGGGAAAAGTTCGGAGAACTTGACTTGTGGGCCATTCGCAGGGCCAACCATCGTGTTTCTATCAAACCAATACATATCTGATAGGGGTCTTGGGTTGGACCAACCAGAATCCGATAGACTTGCGTGATTGTATGTGTAGTACAAAAATCCACCAACCCCTGAGGTTGGGTGAAACCCGTGATGGATAATGAGGCGGCCATCCATAGATACACTGGGCTCGATCGCCTTAATAGGAGAGCCATTCGCTTTGACCGATTTTGCGCCACCACTACCGACATCAATGCCAGTGGAATGAATAACCGCGTTCAGGGTGCGTGGATTTCTGATGACGATATGTGCAGGTATTTGCGCAAGTATTCCTTTATCTGGGGGCTGGGCACAATGGTAGGGTACACTCCCTCCGAGATCCGTCATGTTTTGCGCATCTATCGTGCAGTCAACCTTGCCAATAATTACGATTCGGTAGGTTTCGTATGAACCGGAAAGGTCTTCTACACCTGCAGCATCAGATTTGTAGGGGTTGGTAGGGTAATTGGGGTCTGGATAAACCGAAATCATATTCCGACCATCCGTATTGCTGGGGGAAGCCACTTCTAAGAGCGTTACGGGATCAATGTAAGGGTCGGTATCGAGAAGTTCGCGAGTGGAATACAAAGCTGTTGAGCCCAAATCAACTGCAGACGGACCACCCGTCTGACTTCCCCCTGGGACCGCTTCCGGCCTGAACACCCAGGTTTCCCAACGAATCTTTTTCTTGCCTGGACCAACTCCCGAAATATTACAATTTTGACCTGAGCCAATAGGCTCGTTAGGAAAAGGTAATGCACAAATGGGGGGTGTAATCGAAAAATGCACTCGACCATCCCATGTGGAAGCCATGGGTCCCTTTCCTGTAGGTGCGCTTTCGATTCGAGGTGTCTGGAAAGATCCGTCTACAGGATCGTCTGATACTACCAAGATATTTACGCGTTTTTCATGTGTCCGACCAGCATCATCCGCCACGCTTGCGATAATTTGATGTCGCCCCGGAGTCAGTGTTTGTTGCGGGGTTATTGGACCATCAATACTGGAATGCCACTCGATCAATGAAGTGATGTCACTCCCGAGGTCTGGATCGACTGCAGTTGCACTCAAATTCACGCCATTTGAAGATGAAAACACCTGCCCATCTAAAGGCGCAATATAGGTCAAGGCATAGGGGGGGGTCGGGGGAGAAGTCTCTGCTGAATTCACTAATGCTAGCACCCTTTAAAAAGGCGTGATATCAGCGATATAAAATGGAGGATTATGTGTTAAACGTGAAGGAGAAAGACATTCACAACCTCTTTTCTAAAGGAGGTTTTAACGACGAGCACCTACAGTACCTTGAAATGCATGCCAAGAGACTAGCATATGCAGTAAATGTCATCAGCGAATATAAGTCAAAGAATCGGCTTCGAAAGCTACTGGATATTGGACCACATTTCCTTACGCGCTGTATCCATGAATACTTTCCCGACATTCAATTGCACACACTTGGGTGGAAGCTAGAGGAGGTAATGCCGGGAGAGTTGGTTCATCAACATATTCAATTTGATCCTACCCGCGAACAGAGGACACACCTTTAAGCGACTTGTAATGCCTCAAATGCTACTGGGCTGATATACCCATTGGCACTGTGTCGGCGGGTTCGATTGTAGTCTACCTCAATGTATTCAAACACAGCCTGCTTGGCCGCTTCTCGGGTCGCAAATCGCTCACCGTGAATCGCTTCAACCTTGAGCGAGTGAAAGAAGCTCTCCGCGCAGGCATTATCGTAACAGTTGCCTTTGGCACTCATGCTGCACAGCAAGCCATGCGCCTTCAGCATTGCCCGGTACACTCGTGAGCAGTATTGGCTTCCCCTGTCACTATGCACAATCACGCCTGTCGGCCTGTGACGTCGCCACAGCGCCATCTGTAACGCATCACACACCAGCTCTGCCCTCATCCGTTCAGACATCGACCAACCAACGACCATTCGTGAGTAAAGATCAATCACCACGGCCAGATAAAGCCAGCCTTCCTCTGTCCAAAGGTACGTGATATCCGACACGTATTTCTGGTTGGGTGCCGTCGCCGTAAAATCCTGCTTGAGCAGGTTGGGCGCAACCGGCAAGTTGTGCGATGAGTTCGTCGTCGCCTTAAATTTCCTGGCCGCCTTGGCTCGCAGGCCCTGTCTGCGCATGCTGTTCGCCACCGTCTTACGGTCATAGGGGTGGCCTGCCTCTGCCAGATCCTGAGCAATTCGAGGGGCGCCATTGCGTCCCTTGCCTGCCTCAAAGGCCGCTTTCACCCGCGCATCCAGTGTCAGCTGTCGCTGTTGCCTGGCGGTAGGCTTCCCTGCGCGCTTGCGCCAGCGATAATAGCCACTGCGAGAAACCCCGAGCACTCGACTCATGGTATTCACTTTGAAAAGCCTTTGATTTTCCTTCATAAAGCCATACTTCACTTCAGGCTCTTGGCGAAGTATGTCGCGGCCTTTTTTACAATGGCCAGCTCCTCTTCCTGCTCGGCCAACTGGCGTTTCAGGCGAGCGATTTCGAGTGCTTGGGCTTTCTCCACCTCAGACTGACTGGCTTGCCGCTTTGTCTTGGAGCGCCACCCATACAACTGCGAACTGTGTAGGCCTAGCTCTTTGGCCGCAGCGGGAACACCGATGCGTTCCGCCAGGGCCAACGCTTCGTCTTTAAACGGTTGTGGATAAGAATTGCGCCTGGCGCGAGTATTCTCTGTTTTGTCTTTCATTGATCACCTCTGTTGCGTAGTCTATTCGCTTAACAGGGTGTCTACCATTGGCGGGCAGGATCAATTCGATCTTAACGACGCGGGCGTGAAAGAGATTCCAACTGATGAGGCGGAGTTCGATTTCATAGTGTTCGCAGAGACTTTAGAACACTTATACACCTCTCCAGGGCTCGTTTTAGATACTCTCAGGCCTCTACTTTCCAGCAAAGGCTCTATTCTTTTACAAACACCCAATGCGGTCACCTTGCGGTCGAGGTGGGCATTGTTAGTGGGAAGAAACCCGTATCATTTAATCCGAGAAGACCGTAGCAATCCGGGACATTTCCGAGAATACACAATTCATGAGCTTATTCGATATGCCAATGACGCTAAATTCAATGTCATAGAGGCAAAATACTGCAGTTACTGGACGCATCCAATTCCATTGATACGCTGGGTTGAGAATACGATTCCGTCCTTTAGGCAGGGAATTTCATTACTCATTACCAGAGACTAAGTTTTCCAGTTGAAAGTTATGGTATACCAGAATACGTATGAGGATTTGTGGAAGGCAGAATCACGGGTTTTTAACCAGGATGTCGAGTAGCATGGAAATTTATTGATACCATGAAGGCTATCGTTCATATCGGAATTATTAAGACAGGCACAACATCCATTCAGAGATTCTTGTATACCAACCGCCATCACCTAGCAGAAAGGGGGTACCATTATTCTCATGATCCGAAAGATAAGACCAGTCGTAAAATTGCCAGTTACTGTATCTCCAACGAGCAAGATGACGAGTTTTTCAGCTCTCAAGGTGCGGCGGTTTCACGCGAGCAAATTCGTCAAGAAATCTTGCGATGTTTTCAGGCGGAGATCGCTGCTTTACCGCGAAACATTCACACTGTTATTTTGTCTAGTGAGCACTTCCATTTCAGGATTAGAACTGATTCTGAAATAAAAACGCTGCATTCTCTGTTGAGTGCGCAGTTCGAGTCTATACGTATTATCTGCTATCTTCGAGAGCAAGCTGCCACCTGCGATGCATATTATTCCACTGCATTGCGGGGCGGCGAAGTACGATCTCATCGTGATTTTTTTAACCATTGTAGACCTGGAAATATCTTATACAACTACCGAGACTTGCTTGATCTCTGGGCAAGCTATTTCGGTTTGTCAGCCTTAGATATTGCAATTTTCAGCCAAACAGAATTTCTACGAGGAGATCTCTTGTGTGATTTCACCGCGCGAATTGATCCAAATTTGTTGGGGGAACTAGACTATAATATCGGCCTTAAGAACGAGTCTCTTTCACCCATGGGTGATAAAATGCTATTGCATATAAATCGAGCATTACCTAACGGAAAGTCCACCTCAGAACAGATTCGTTTACGTAGACTATTGCACCAAATCATCTACCGTCGATTCAGGGGGCGCAGTGGCAAGACGACTTCGAATGACTTGTTTTCTAAAACTGAGGAGTTGTTCAACAAAAGTAATAAGCGGGCATGTAATAAGTACTTTCCCGGTCGCAGAGTGCTATTTGAAAAAAAGGAAAGGCCAGTCATACAAAAATCTGAAAGCGTAATAAATGTATATTTAACCTGTCTTAGTGTTATTTCCGTGGTTGCTATTGTGGGCCCAATTTACCTTTCAAAAGAGCAAAGATCTGCCCTGTATAGTATTATCCAGTTCGTGGGTTCTGTGAATTCTGACCAGAGTGCAGAGTGGTCATAGCCTAAGCAGTATGGAATGTCCCCGATATACTGTACACACCCAGCTCTTAAACCAGGTGTTTACTATTCCGTAACCGTCAGCTAAACCCCCCGGTTGCTACATCGGCGCATTCCATGGCATGAGCGAGTCGATGTCTTCTTCGTTTGCTTCGGGCAGTTTTTCAAAGAGCCAACTCAGGTACCGGTAAGGCTCCCTGCCATTCGCTTTGGCCGTTTCAATCAAGCTGTAGAGATTCGCACTGCCCGTGGCACCGCGCTGACTGTTCGAGAACAACCATGCCTTTCTTCCAATGACCATCGCATGGTCATTCTGCCCATATCGGCGAGTTTGTCACCATCCATTATCCGCATCATCCGTTGTGTGGAAAGCAGGTTCGATGCCAGAGGAAGCGCGAACGGTGCCTGTCCTTCCGTATCTATAATAAAGGCCTCCTGACATTAGTTGCATCAAGTGCCACTTAAGGCGTCAAGTGCCAAACTTAGCATAAATCAAAGTTAATTGATAATATCAATAAATACAACGAGTTAGCTCGCCCTCATGGTCTTATATTCAGGGCGGAGGGTTCAGTAGCCTCAACAGCGCTAGCTGTTCAAGAAAACTATTTCGATCATCGTCGTGCAGGTAGATTGGCTGCCTATCATTCCCTCGAGACGTGAGGTGATACAAGGCGCCCGAGAATTCTATACGCAGCGGCCTGGCCATACTTACTCTCCCTCCCTGGAGAATCCATTGCGGAAGACTAGCACCGTGGGGAATGGGGAGTGAAGATCCTTTGCGACCGACTAAGATTAATAGATGTCAAATGCAAGACCTGACCCCGTGATTTCGCAAAACCGTTCCGGAGACCCAGAGCAACGACCTGCGCGAAGTCAGTGTCAGTGCCTGGCGGATTATCTACCATCCCCGCAACAACAGTGTTTACATCATCACCGTCGTGCATAGGCGGCAGCGGCTGGAAGAAGATCGACTGCAGCACTGACAGCGACTAAAACAACAAAGCCCAGCGCAAGGGCTGGGCTTTTGGGATGGCTTTCTCTGCAATTAAATAAATCTGTCACCTTTTTCAGTCACCTTTTTCTTCTTTTCAGGATCGACTAAGTACACTACTTCCTCACATATAAAGCTCACTTCATGACCTGAGCCACCCCAATTAACATTTAGCATTCTTTTTCTTAATCGCTCACTAAAAACCTCTCTTATAGAAAAATCGCTAATGGGGTTTTGGTGCTCAAACCTTGTTATACAGAGTTCCTGGGTATCAATGAACTCAAATTCCTGAAAGCTTGCCCTGGCTTTTGGGTCATCTCTTTCATATAAGTTATCGAATAAGTGAAAAGTCACTTTTAGAGAGGACAATCGATGGTCGCCCCAGTCGGCGTTATCGGCACACTCCAGTTGACGAAGACGGTGTGCTTTACCTATCTTCTCGAGTGCGTCAATGGTCAATTTCTAGGACTTCCCAGCTGATGATAGAATCATCAGTCTATCGTTATTAACGTGGACCAAGTCGCGTGTTAATGCACCAAGCATATTGGTCAGCACGTATGGCCGATCAGTACGACGCGCATTAGAGGATTGGGGTACCTGAGTAAAATGGGCAGTATTTCAACAACCCGTCGCGACTACTAGAACTTCCAGCGTATGAGCCCCAAAACCGAACTGCCACGCAAACTTATGTTGGCTGTCGCTCTGCTCCAGGGCCTCGTGCTCTATGCACTGTATAAGTGTGTTGAGCTGGAGTACTGGCCCAGCCAAAATCCCCAGTGGCTAGTGCCGCTGTTTACCGTAGCGATCGTCACACCGTTGTTGTTTTTACTGGCTGTTCACTCACACACCATAGGGCGTACTGCGCAGCTAACGCTCGGTTTTAGTCTCGTCTTGCTGTTGTGCGCTATTTATATTGGCGCGCAGGCAGAGCCCTTTGGCGCTTTTCCATGGGACAGCCTTATTGGCATTTACATACTCTGTGCGGGCATCGCTGCATTTAAAGGCCTGATGTATCTGCAGCCCTGTGCCAATCGAGAGCCACTGACTTACACCACGCTGTTTAGCAACTCCTGGCGCAACTTTTTGGTGGTATATCTCGCTACCTTATTGGTGTGGGTGTTCAGTGGCATCTTGCAGCTCTGCGCCAGTTTGTTCGCCGTCATCGGTATCGAATGGTTTAAACGCTTATTCGCACGTGATTGGTTTTTGTTTCCCGCGCTCAGTGTCGCCGGTGGGCTGGGCATCATTATTTTTCGCGAGCTCACCCAAGTTATCGATAACATTACGCGTTTGTTGCAAGGGCTCATTAAATTACTGTGGCCGCTATTACTCGCCATCGCACTTGGCTTTCTCATCGCCCTGCCATTTACCGGGCTCGAGCTTTTGTGGGCAACTGGCAGCGGCACGGCACTATTACTGTGGTTGACGGCGCTGATCTTATTTTTTGCCAACGCAGTGTATCAGGACGGGCGCGGAGAGGCGCCGTACCCAATGGCAATTCACCGGGGTTTGTCGTTCTGTTTGCTCGTTCTACCCTTTCTCTGCGCACTTAGTGGTTATGGGCTGTGGTTGCGTCTGGATCAGTACGGTTGGAGTGTCGCTCGTTATTGGGCGTTTGTGGTCTGGGGCGTTTTTACACTGTTTAGCGCAGGCTATGGTTGGGGCGTAATCACCCAAGGCAGCGCATGGACAACCACCCTGGCCTCGGTTAATCGTCTCATGGGCCTGGTGGTACTCGCCATCGCGGTTCTCGCTAACACACCACTGCTCGATTTCCGCAAACTGTCCCTACAGAGCCAACTGAGTAGGCTGGAAGCAGGCGAGGTAAGTCCGCAGGGTTTTGATTACTACTATGTGCACCGCGAATTAGCGCGGCCCGGCTACCTTGAATTGGAACGCATGAAAGTCGATATCGGCGACGCAGACCCAGAACTGCTCGAGAAAATTACCAACCCACAGCCCCATCAATGGGCACCCAGTACGGATCAGCTCGAGCGGTTTTGGAGTAACGCTGAGTATCGTCCGACACCCTTCAACTTGCCGCCGGCATTAAAGCCATTGATCGAACAGTCATTTGCTGAGCAGGAGGAGCCAAACAAAACGATCATCCTGCACGTCGATTTAAACAACGACGAGCAATTGGAGTATCTCGTTCTCCCGATACACGCCTATTTTTATGGCGGGCAATATTTTTGGTTAGATGAGAATGGTATCTGGCAAGGCGGTTACTTGCAGGGTGAACAAGGCACACTAGAAAACGCCACCGAAGCACTGGAGAACGGTGTTATCGAGTTGATAGACCCAAAATTCAAGTCCATCAAAATTGGGGAACTGATACTTCACCCGAAATAGCGGCAGGTAATTTGACCGATTTTGGCGCCGGGTGAAGCTGATTGCCTGTTATTCCCAACAGCCACTCGTTACTATCGGGCTTTGATCGCAGTAACTAGATGGCACTACCTGGGTAAAAACAAAATCCGCATAAATACAAAACTCACGCCGCTGTCCAATAAGCTTCTCGATACGAGCAGTGACAATAGGGGCGTATGCACATCCGGAAAAACAGTAGGCGCCAGCGTCGACAATCCGCGACATTCAACTTCGGAGAGGCCGCATGATGCACAAGGGTAGATGGCAGGCTGTCGCCGCTTTTTCGATCACAATCGGCCTACTGATAATTGCGCCGGCCCGGGCGAGCACGCCGCGCCCCAACATCGTTTTCATTATGTCGGACGATCACGCGGTGAAGGCGGTCAGCGCTTACGGCGATAGCATCATGCAGACCCCGAATATCGATCGCATCGCGCGAGGTGGCATGCGCTTTGATCGCGCCTATGTCGGCAACGCCATTTGCGGGCCCAGCCGAGCGACAATGCTTACCGGCATGCACAGTCACGGCAATGGGTTTTACAGCAACGAATGGTCCGGCGAGTTTGACGGCAATCAACAGACATTGCCAACATTACTGCAAAGTGCCGGTTACAACACCGCCGTCATCGGCAAATGGCATTTGTACAGCGACCCTATCGGTTTCGATCACTGGGAAGTCATCAACAATGCTTTTGAGCAGGGCACATACTACAACCCCGAATTTCGCTCTGCACGGGGTATCGAAGAAACCACCGGCTACGTCGCCGAAATCGTAACGGATAAAGCCGTGCGTTGGCTGGAGTCCGCCGCTACCAAATCTGAGCCGTTTTTTTTGCTTTACAACCACAAAACTCCACACCGCGATTGGCTACCGGGGCCGCAGGAGATGCGCGAATGGAATGAAGCTGAAAAAATTGCAGCGCCCGCGTCATTGTTTCGCGACTTAAGCAGTGAAAACAAAGCCCGACGCAAGGCGCGCATGTCCATCGCCGATTATATGACGAATAACGACGTGAAGCTGACGCGCGGCAAAGAACTAACACCTGAGCAGACGGCACTGTGGGAGTCCGCCTTCGGTGCGGGAAACCGTCACTATGAATCTGCGGAATTGTCTGAGGAAGACAAGGTTCGCTGGAAGTATCAACGCTATGTGAAAACCTATATTGCGTCGGTAAAGGGTATGGATCGAGAGATCGGGCGGCTACTCGATGCACTGGAGCGCAAGGGCTTGATGGACAACACCATTCTCGTCTACACCTCCGACCAGGGGTTTTTCTTAGGTGAAAATGGCTGGTTCGATAAACGCTGGATGGACGAGGTCTCCTCGCGCATTCCACTGTTGATTCAATGGACGGGAAACGTTCGCCCGGGCAGCGTTGCAACCGAACTTGTCCAAAATATCGATTTCGCACCGACGCTGTTAGCCGCTGCCGGTGTAACAGCGCCAAAGCCCATGCATGGCCAAAGCATGCTGCCGCTATTAAAAGAAGAAACTGCCGCCTGGCGCGATGCGCTCTACTATCGCTTTTATGAAAACCCAGGGTTTCACGGCGTGGCGAGGCACGAGGGGATCCATACGGGCCGCTACAAACTCATTCACTACTATCGCAACCAAGAGTGGGAGTTGTTTGATCTGCAGACCGACCCCGATGAACAACACAACCTCTATGGTGATGCGAAGCAAGCGCCGGTAGTTAAAGCCTTGAAGCAGCAGTTAGTCGCGCTGCGCGCTCAGTATCAAGTGCCCGACGAAGAGCCCGAGGCGCCTTGGTACCATGGCCCCTTAATTCGCGTGGTAGAACAATTGCTGAGGCTGCGGTAGTGAAGCGTGTCGGCGCTACAGCGCCAGCGCACGCTGTACGTGTGCTCGCCTCTGTCATGTTAATGTTAGCGATATGTCTCGGTGGCACCGCTTGCAACACGAGCGCTGAATCAATCGCCGACGCTGCGCAAGAAAAACCCCCGAACATCATTGTAATTCTGAGCGACGATGTCGGCGCAGAAACTATCGGGGTTTACGGCGGCGAATCCTATCAAACACCCAAACTCGATGCGCTGGCACGCGACGGTGTGTATTTTGAGTACGCACACGCGCAACCGCTCTGCACACCCTCACGCGTCAAACTCATGACCGGGCGTCACAATTACGCCAACTACACGAACTTTGGTTACCTCGACCCAAAAGAGCGCACGTTTGCTCACCTGCTTAAAGCACAGGGCTACAACACCATGATTGCCGGCAAGTGGCAACTCTACTCCAACCCGTTTGAAAATCTGCAAGGAGCAACACCACAAAGCGCCGGGTTTGATGAGTACCACCTCTGGCAACTCTTGCCGAAAAATAAAGGCTCCCGGTATTGGGGGCCGCTAATCGACCACAACGGTGACCTTAAACAATATCCCACCTCTCATTTTGGACCCGATGTGTTCAATCAAAAAGTGCTCGACTACATCAAGGCACAGCGCGACACCCCATTTTTTATCTACTACCCCATGGTGTTAGCGCACGACCCGTTCGTCACCACACCCGACATGCGCGACGAAAGCCGCAGCGATCAAGACAAATACGCCGCAATGATCGCCTATATGGATAAGATGGTCGGCAATGTTCGAACAACAGTGACGGAGTTGGGGTTGGCCGACAACACCGTCATTTTCTTCATCGGCGATAATGGCACCCCAAAGCAAATTCTCAGCACGTACCGCGGCCGCGAAGTGCGCGGTGCAAAAGCCGAGACGATCAATGCCGGTTCAGGCGTGCCGTTTATTGTCTGGGGGCCCGGTGTTGTTTCCTCGGCGGGGTCTGAGTCTGCAGCGAGAATGAGCGACAGCCTGATCAACCTGAACGATGTCCTGCCCACACTGGCTGAGTTGTCCGGCGCCCGGTTACCCGAAGACGCACCCACCGATGGCCTGAGCTTGTCGCCCGTATTACGCGGCCACGGTGAACTCGGTCGGAGCAGCCTATTTATCCACTACGAGCCGCGCTGGCCCTCCGGCCTGCCGGCACGTTATGCGCTCGATAGACGTTGGAAGCTCTACGAAGGTGGCGGCTTTTTCGATACCCGGCAAGATCCGCTGGAGAAACAGCCACTGGCCGTCGACCAATTGCAAGGCGAGGCTTTGGCCGCTTATCAACTGCTGGCTCAGCGGATAGCACAAGAGCCCGGCGAACTGCGAAGCACCGAACGCTGGTTCCCCGATAACTTTGCGGACAAACTGAAGGAACTGCGTAAAACAAAGGTTAGCCGGTAGCGATTGCCGCAAGAGCGAGGGTTGCTGCGCCCGAATGTATATATCGCTCGACCCAACGGGCACACGCCCCATCAAACATCCAAATTCGCCACTGACAAGGCATTATCTTCAATGAAATCCCGACGCGGCTCCACCTGGTCACCCATGAGCGTCGTGAAGATCTGATCCGCCGCGATGGCGTCTTCGATAGTCACTTTCAGCATACGCCGTACTTCTGGGTCCATGGTGGTTTCCCACAGTTGCTCCGGGTTCATTTCACCCAGGCCCTTGTAGCGCTGGATGCTATGACCTTTGCGAGCTTCGCTCATCAGCCAATCCAAGCCTTCGGCAAAGCTGCGGGTGACGAGGGTTTTTTCGCCGCGCTGGAAATAGCCGCCCTCATCGATCAGGTTGTTCAGCGTTTCCCCCAGCGCGGTCAGGCTGCGGTATTCCCCGGAGGCAAAAAACTCGCGGTGGTACTCGGTTTCCGTTTCGATGCCATGGGCCAGCAACTTCACGACCGGAAAGTACAGTTGCCGCTCTTGGTCCTTGCGGACCACCACGGAGTAGGTGTTGCCATTGCTATGTGCTGATTGTAAGCGCTCACTAAGTTGGTCACAAAACGCCTGCACCGTCGGCTCATCTTGGAGCTGTTCCACATCCAAGGTGGCGCCGTAGACCATCTCCCACAGCGCCTCCTCCGCGTATAAGCGGTTGAGTCGCGTAATCGTTTTGTCCACTTCGCGATACTGGCGGACCAAGTCTTCCAGGCCACCGCCAGATATCGCCGGGGCGTCAGGATTGACGAAGATGGATGCATTTTCCAGGGCAGATTGCGTCAGATACTGTTCTAAAGCCTCGTCGTCCTTGAGGTACTGGTGCTGTTTTCCCTTGGCGACTTTGTATAGCGGCGGCTGCGCAATGAACACGTGCCCGCGCTCCACCAACTCCGGCATCTGCCGAAAGAAGAACGTCAGCAAGAGGGTTCTAATATGGGACCCGTCCACGTCTGCATCCGTCATAATGATGATGCTGTGGTAGCGCAGTTTGTCGGCATTGAACTCGTCTTTGCCAATACCGCAGCCCAGCGCTGTCACGATGGTGCCCACTTCCGCTGAACCGAGCATTTTATCGAAGCGCGCTTTTTCAACGTTGAGGATCTTGCCCTTGAGCGGCAAGATTGCCTGGTACTTGCGATTGCGGCCCTGCTTGGCAGAGCCGCCAGCGGAGTCACCCTCGACCAGGTACAACTCAGAAAGCGCCGGGTCTTTCTCCTGACAATCGGCCAATTTACCCGGCAAGCCAGCGATATCTAGCGCGCCTTTGCGCCGCGTCATTTCTCGAGCCTTGCGCGCCGCCTCGCGCGCGCGGGCAGCATCCAACATCTTGCCGACCACAGATTTGGCTTCGGCCGGGTTTTCCATGAGGTAGTCGTTGAACTGTGCACCCATGGCTTGCTCTACGGCGGCTTTCACTTCTGAGGACACCAGCTTGTCTTTCGTCTGGGAGGAAAACTTGGGGTCGGGCACCTTCACTGAGATGATGGCAGTCAGGCCTTCGCGTGCATCGTCGCCGGTGGTATTGACCTTGGCTTTTTTGGCGAGGCCTTCTTTGTCGATATAGGTGTTCAAACTGCGGGTAAGGGCGGTGCGAAAGCCCGCTAGGTGGGTGCCGCCGTCACGCTGAGGGATGTTATTGGTGTAGCATAAGATGCTCTCCTGAAAACCGTCATTCCACTGCAGAGCAACTTCTACACCGATATCGTCGTCGGTCTGCACCTGAAAATGGAACGGGCGGTTCACTGGGGTTTTATTCTGATTGAGGTAGTCGACAAAGGCTTTTAGGCCGCCCTCGTACTGGTAAGTTTCTTCCTTACCGCTGCGCTCATCTCTCAAGACAATCCCAACACCAGAGTTGAGAAATGCCAGCTCGCGCAGCCGCTTGGCCAGTTGCTCAAAGTGAAACTCAATGTTGGTAAAGGTCTCGCTCGAGGGCTTAAAGCGTACCGCCGTACCGGAGGTCTCCGTGGGGCCAATTTCCGCCAAGGGGGCTTGGGGAACGCCATGCCGGTAGGTTTGCTCGAACATTTTACCTTCACGCCGAATGGTCAGCACCAACTCCTCGGAGAGGGCATTAACCACCGAAACTCCCACACCGTGCAGGCCGCCAGAGACCTTATAAGTGTTATCGTCGAATTTTCCGCCCGCATGCAGCACCGTCATAATGACTTCTGCCGCCGATACGCCTTCCTCGTGCATCTCAGTCGGGATGCCGCGGCCGTCATCGCTCACCGTCACAGACTCATCCGGGTGGATCACAATCGTGATTTCGTTGCAGTACCCCGCGAGCGCTTCGTCCACTGAGTTATCCACAAGCTCGAAGACCATATGGTGCAGCCCGGTGCCATCGTCGGTATCGCCGATGTACATCCCCGGGCGTTTGCGCACCGCGTCCAGACCCTTGAGGACCTTAATGCTGGAGGAATCGTAATTGTTGTTGTCGTCACTCATGATGCATGCTCTTGATTATCGTCATCTGGCGTAATCGCCACAAAATTGCTACTGTTTCCGGGCACTTGGGGCCAAGTCTAAGCCCTTTGCACGGTTCCTTGTTCCACGTGGAACATATCGAATTCTTCTCCTGCGGGCCACACCGACTGCATTTCCTGGGCATCAACGCAGGTGATAAACACTTGGGCCCGCATGGCTGCCAGCTTTTCACAGACCAAATGGCCATGTTCCTCATCGAGCTCTGAGGGTAGGTCGTCGATTAAGTAAGTACATTGTCCACAGCCTTGCTGAGACATCAGCTCCCCTTGGGCGAGCTTCAATGCGGCGATCACTAGCTTCTGTTGACCCCGGGATAGCGTGTCCGCCGCCAGGTGCCCGCCCGTCTTGACACGCAGGTCTGCACGCTGTGGGCCGCTATGCGTATAGCCTTGCTCTAAATCCCCCTTAAGGCCCTGATCTAGCACAGCGGCGTAGTTCTGCTGCGCATCCCAGCCCCGGCGGTACTGTATTTCCAATGAACCCAAACTTGGGGCCAATTGTGCCGCTATCTCCTGGAATAATGGGTCTAACTTCTCAAAATATGTCAATCTCAGGCGGTCGATTGCCGCGCCAGTAGAGGCCAGGTCTCGCGTCCAAACCGCCAGCTCTTGCGGGTCAGTTATTTTACCACGACGGAGCAGAATATTGCGCTGTTTTATGCACCGCTGAAAGCGCTGCCAATGCGGGAAAAAGCGTTGTTCCACGTGGAACACACCCCAATCTAGAAACTGGCGGCGAGCCGCTGGGGGGCCGGTTAAAAGCGCAAAGCTGCCGGCAGTCATCACTTGCAGGGGTAACTGCTCGGCGAGCTGTGCGACCGCCCGTACAGCTTTGCCGCTCACGTGAATTTGTGCCTCGCCGCTGCGCTGGCGTTGAACCCCAAGTGGGATACTGGGCTTGCCTTTACCCCGCGTTATCTTGCCGAACACGGTACAGGTGTCTTCGCCGTGGGTAATGACGGATTTTACGCTATTGCCGCGAAAGGACCGCGCCATACCCAGGAGGTGGGCGGCCTCTAATATGCTGGTCTTGCCGCTGCCATTGGCGCCATAGAGCACGTTTACCCGGCCCAAGCCTTCCAGTCTGGCTTGGCGCAGGTTGCGAACATGGGTGATTTGGAGTTCTGTGAGGGCCATGAGTTGTGGCTGGACCGCTAAATTTTTCGAGCCGAGGTAGTAACTACTTGGCTGATGGGAGCTTGCGGAGCAAAATGTGGCAACCCAGAAGCTCGGGGAGTAGGACAAGACACCGCAAAAGCCCTGCCGTTCACTGGTCCGCTACGCCCGCAATAAGGGGCTGAATGGGAGATGGGCCGTGGCATAGAGGTAGAGCAGGGGTGGTTCGCGGCACTAGGTCGGTGGTGCAGCACTGCCGCAACCATGCCCCCCTAGAGCCGCATGGGCATCACGACATAGAGGGAGTCTCCCTCCTCGGATTCCTCCAGCAGCGCGCTGCTATTGGGGTCCGCGAGCGACATTTTCACCTGCTCCCCCGTCAGAACCCCCAAAACATCGAGCAAATAGCTCACATTGAAGCCCACTTCCATCGAGTCGCCGCTAAAGTCGACGGAAACCTTCTCTTCCGCCTCTTCCTGCTCGGGGTTGTTGGCGCTGATATCCAGGGTGTTTTTACTCAGTTTGAGTCTCACGCCGCGATATTTTTCGTTAGAGAGAATGGCCGTGCGGGTGAATGCCTGGCGCAACTCTAAGCGGGAGCCCAATAGAATATTGTCCGGAGAGCGTGGCAAAACCCGCTGGTAATCGGGAAACTTGCCATCCACGAGCTTGGACGTGAACGTGTAGTCATCGGTCATGGCGCGCAGGTGGTTGCTGCCTATAACGATGGCGATGTCCGCTTCATCGTCCTGCAACAGGCGCGCCAATTCAGTCACCCCCTTGCGTGGCACAATGACTTCCACATCGCCATCGCCGCTGACGGACAACTTTTCCGGCAGCGTGCACATGGCAAGGCGATGTCCATCGGTCGCCACCACACGCAACTGCCCCTTATCCAACTCCAACAGCATGCCGTTGAGATAGTAGCGCACATCCTGCTGCGCCATGGCAAAGCCGGTGCGGTCAATCAAGCGCTTGAGTTGGCCCTGCTTCAGGCGCAGCTGATGGGTTCCCATGCTGTCTTCGATGCTGGGAAATTCCGTCGAGGGTAGCGTCGACAAGGTAAAGCGGCTGCGGCCCGATTTCACCGTCACCTTGTTGTCTTTCATGCTGAAGTCAATATCGCTGCCTTCGGGTAGCGACTTACAGATATCGGCCAGCTTGCGCGCGGGAACCGTGACCTGGCCAGACTCACCGGCAGCGGAGAGTTGCAAGCGCCCTACCAACTCCACTTCAAGGTCGGTGCCCGTGAGGGATAATCGATCGTCCTCCAGCACCATCAGCACATTTACCAAAATGGGCAAGGTTTGGCGGCGCTCGACCACGCCCGCGACCAGATTCAGAGTTTTGAGAAGGTCATCTCGCGAAATGCTGAACTTCATAGAGCTTATGTCCTTACTATCTTGGCTTGCTTGTGTAGAACTGCTGGTTGAGATACTTGTTGTGGTTGAGGCCATAGCCACCCCGCGCTGTTAATCACCGAATAGAGTTGGGTTTAAACGTCATCCGACCGGTAGCAGTATTTATAAAATAAAGTTTTGTTGTGTTGCTGCCATCACGTTCTAGCGTTTCGCCGGCGGCCCTTTCCCCGGCCCTTTTCCCGGCCCTTTTCCCGATCCTGTTCCGCGCTTTCAATAGTCGCGCTAGGGGATGCCAAGTTCGGGGCGCCTGGGGGCGCACTAGGTCGTCAGTGAGCGCAGTAAATTTTTATAGTCCTCGCGAATATCCGAGTTCGTTTCGCGCAATTCCTTAATCTTGCGGCAGGCATGCAACACGGTGGTGTGGTCGCGGCCGCCAAAGGCCTCGCCGATCTCGGGCAGACTGTGGTTGGTCAGCTCTTTGGAGAGCGCCATGGCCATCTGCCGGGGACGCGCCACCGAGCGGCTGCGCCGCCGGGACATCATGTCCGCCACCTTAATCTTGTAATACTCCGCCGCGGTGCGCTGGATATTTTCCATGCTCACCTGTTTGTCCTGCAGCGCTAGCAAGTCTTTCAAACTTTCTTTGATGAGATCAATATCAATAGGCTGGCCGACGAAGTGAGCACTAGCTACGACTCTTTTCAGCGCACCCTCGAGTTCGCGCACATTGGATCGAATGCGTTGCGCGATAAAAAATGCCGCGTCCGGGGGCAACTCTACCCCCACGGCCGCCGCCTTTGACATCAAAATGGCCACCCGTGTTTCCAATTCCGGCGGCTCCACGGCCACCGTCAATCCCCAGCCGAAACGAGACTTAAGACGCTCTTCCAAACCATCAATTTCTTTCGGGTAGCGATCACAGGTCAAAATCATTTGCTGACCACCTTCAAGCAGGGCGTTGAAGGTGTGAAAAAACTCTTCCTGCGAACGCTCTTTCTTAGCGAAAAATTGAATGTCGTCGATCAGTAGCGCGTCGACGGTGCGATAAAAGCGCTTGAAATCTGAGATCGCGTTGAGCTGCAGCGCCTTCACCATATCTGCCACAAAACGTTCCGAGTGTAAGTAGACGACTTTCGCCTGGGGATTGTTCTGGCGCAGCGCGTTACCCACCGCATGCATTAAGTGTGTCTTCCCTAGGCCGACGCCGCCGTACAGAAACAACGGGTTGTAGGCGTCGCCGGGATTTGCGGCAACTTGTTGCGCTGCGGCAAGTGCGAGCTGATTGGATTTACCTTCGACAAAATTACTAAAGGTGTAGTTGTTAATCAGTTGGTGTTGCGGATTGATCGCCGTCTGCGCGTCGGCACGCTCGGCTCGATACGCACGGGGAGCGCGCACCGTTGACGCCGCACTGCCGTTTAGCGGCGCACCGGGTACTGCTTGGCCCGAAGCTGCTTGACCCGTAACGACTTCGCCTGTAACTACGTGCCCCGATAGTGTCGGGTGCATGTCTGTCCGTTCATTCTCTGCTTGTTCATTGCCCCGTGTACTGAAGTTTAGATCGTGCCTTGCAGTTGTCGCGGCCGAGCCCGCGCGAGCACTGGCATCTAACGATGGCTCTGTGCCAAACGGTACTCTGGGTGGGCGCTGTGTTCGGGTTTCTGATTGTTCACCTGGCAACTGTTCGACACGATTGATGCCGAAATTCTCGACAGGTTGCTGGTGAGGGGCCGCGCCATTGTTCGTCGTACTCGGCACTGCGCCCGCAGAAGCTGAATTAATCGCGGCGTTATTGATGTAAGCGTGGTCCGGGTTCGCAGCGCTATGGAATTGTGCCGTCTCGTTTCGCCACCGTGTTGTTGCCGCTCCATTGGTAGCGCTGTTTCTGGTGCTGTCGCGTGTGCTGTCGACTACATTGCCAACTGCGCTACCTGTTGCGCCACCAGTTCGCTCAACCGCTGCCCTGCCACCGGCGACTTCCAGGTGGAGCTGAAACGCGTGTTCCGGGTAAAGCTCCATCGTGAGCTCACGAATACGCTGGGCATATTTTTCCGCGACGAAATCGCGGATGAACCGGTTCGGCGCGTACAGCGTAATGTGCCGCTCGCCGACATCCGCCTGTAATGGCCGGATCCACGTATTAAATTGTTGGGAGGGCAACTCTGAACGCAGACGTTCCGCACACTCCTGCCACACGACTTCAGGCAATGAAATCCCCTCAAAGCTGGGTACTAGGCCCACGCTTATAAATAATAACTAATGATGGCTAGGTTTTAATAGTTCTGTTTATGCTCTACCGTATGTTTGCGAGCCCGATTAGGCTTTCTAAAGGTTTCTACAGGTTTCTACAGGTTTCTACAGGTTTCTACAGGTTTCTACAGGTTTCTACAGGTTTCTACAGGTTTCTTTCCCGGTTCCCAGGACATTATTCGATTGCGGCATAGCGCTCTTCTTGAACCACGCATGATACTCCGGTCAGAATGAGTTATCCACACTGATTTGTGAAAATTACAAACTTTTATTTTCCATATAAATCAATGCTTTATCGCCATTTAGATCGCTTTTTGGCCAATTGTGGCAGAAATAAAATGATGGACTCCAGGTTGTGGATAAGCTGTGTATATATTCTTTTCAAGGTGTGTGAAAATGGCCGAAGTGCCCGCCAAGCTTGAAGTTTTTCCAGTAATGACAACTTGGCTTGAAGCATTTACCGATGCGCCCGAATGGAGCACCTGGACAGCGAATTTGGGTGCGGCTGCACCACGCACTTCGCCTCGATCTTCACCACAGCCTTCGCCACTGCCTTCCGGCAACAATTTGGGACAATACCAGTCGCTGCAGCAAGACACGTAGATTCTGCCACGGGCGCTGAAACCCGCCCCCAATGGGGAATATCCCGACGTCACAATTGAATTACCACGGCCATTTACATAAAATGGCGCACCTTTTTTTAAGCAGCCCTCTGCCGCAACCTAACTGCGACCGTGTCACGGTGACCGCGTCACTACGGCCCAGTCGCTGCACAAACGCCACTGCAAAGAGTTACTGCCAAGAGTTACTGCGACATTCACCGAATTGGAACCGAGCGATGAAGAGAACTTTTCAGCCCAGCGTCATCAAGCGCAAACGTACTCACGGCTTCCGTGCCCGCATGGCAACTAAAGGTGGGCGTCACGTGCTGAACCGCCGGCGTGCCAAGGGCCGCAAGCGTTTGTCAGCCTAAGGCCCGGTAGAACTGGGTGGTCGGCCGTAACGCTGACACCAGCTTTTCAAAAGCAAAGCGCTTACTCAACCCCAACGATTACAGCCGCGTATTCGATCACCCGGATGCCCGCGCTGCAAACCAGTATGTTTTATTGTTGGCAAGACGTAACAACGGGCCGGTGCATCGCCTCGGTCTGGTAATCGCGAAAAAACATGTGCGCCGAGCGGTTACCCGCAACCGCATTAAGCGGGTCGCTCGAGAATATTTTCGTCACCTACCGAAGAGTGATGCAACAATGGACGTCGTTCTACTGGCCAGGAAAGGTTTGGGGAATCTCGACAACGCCGAGCTTCATAGCGCAATACACCAGCAGTGGCTGGCGTTGACGCGCAAACTTTCACGCGCAGCAACTACCAGCAACAGTGACACCTAATGCGCCAACTGCTCATTTTTTTTATCCAATGCTACAAAGCGTGCATCAGCCCTTTTTTGGGCAATCACTGCCGCTTTTATCCCTCGTGCTCCAGCTACGCAATTGAAGCGATTGATACACACGGTATTGTCAAAGGTAGCTACCTAGCGGTGCGGCGTTTATGTAAGTGTCACCCCTGGCATGAAGGCGGGGAAGACTTAGTCCCACCATGCTCTCATTCCCAACCCCCTACAGCGATTAAATAAGTAACGCGACTATGGATTTGCAACGCACATTATTGATTGGCGCTATCGCCTTACTCTCGTTCATGCTGTTGACCGAATGGGTCGCGTTCAAAGACTTAAAAAAACAAGAAACACAAACCGCGAATCGCCAGATTCAAACCGGTACGTCGGCTTTACCAGCAGATACTCCAACTCCGGAAGCTCCGCTACCGACACCGCAGGACAACATCGTCGATGGCGCCCTAGAAACCTCTGCGGAATTGCCGAACGAAGATTTACCCGCAGAGCCAACTCAGCAAGTGCAAACCCGCGCGCCTGAGGCGATAGACGCTGCGGCGCAGGGCAAGCTGATTAGGATCACTACCGATGTGCTCACCCTAGTCATCGATCTCAATGGTGGGGATATTGTAGAAGCCGACCTAAACCAGCACTTGGAACGCCAAAACAATCCAAACAACCCGTTTGTACTGTTAGAGAAAAATCAGCAGCTCATATACATCGCGCAAAGTGGATTGATTGGGCCCGATGGCATCGACAAAGAAGGCCGCGCCACCTTTACCAGTGAAAAAACCGACTATACGTTGCAAGCCGGGCAGGAAGCTGTGGTGGTCGATCTGCAATGGGAGAAGTCCGGCGCGGTCACGGTGACCAAGCGCTTCACCCTGCGCCCGGGCGACTATCTCATCGACGTGGAGTACGTCGTTGCAAACAACAGCGATCAACGCTGGCAGGGCAATCTATTTGGTCAAATCAAACGGGAGAGCAAAAAGCCGCCCTCGCAAGAGACCTCCGCCATGGGTATGCAGCCCTTTCTCGGCGTGGCACTCACACAACCCGACGAACGGTTTACCAAGTTCACCTTTGATGATCTGCGAGAAGAGCCCTATAAAGCGCAGTTGTCCGGTGGTTGGATAGCGATGATTCAGCACTATTTTTTAAGTGCTTGGATACCCAACCCCGATCAGAGCCACGCCTATAGCGCTCGTGTGACCCGCAGCGGTTTTAATATTGCGGGCTTTACTAGCCCACCCCTGGTTGTCGACCCGGGAAAAACAGCGAGTGCGAAGGCCAATTTCTACGTCGGCCCCAAAGATCAGTATCGCCTGCGTGAAATCTCTCCCTATTTAGAGCTCAGCGTCGACTACGGCTTTTTATGGTGGATAGCGCAACCGCTATTTTGGTTGCTCACAAAAATACAATCGGTAGTCAGTAACTGGGGTGTCGCAATCATCATTCTCACCATTGTCATCAAAGGTTTGTTTTACAAACTCTCAGAGGCCTCCTATAAATCGATGGCAAACATGCGTCGCGTTCAGCCCAAGCTCGTAGAGTTGCGCGAGCGCTACGCGGATGACAAACAGAAACAATCGCAAGCGATGATGGAATTGTATCGCAAAGAAAAAATAAACCCGATGGGTGGCTGTTTACCCATCCTTGTACAAATGCCCGTGTTTATCGGGTTGTATTGGATGTTGATGGAGAGCGTAGAGTTGCGGCATGCGCCATTCTTCGGGTGGATCAAAGATCTCTCGGTGATGGACCCCTACTTCGTGCTGCCGTTGCTGATGGGGGCCAGCATGTACTTCATGCAAAAACTGAACCCACCGCCACCAGACCCGATGCAAGCCAAGATCATGCAGTGGATGCCGATCATGTTTACCTTCTTTTTCCTGTGGTTCCCCGCCGGTCTGGTGTTGTATTGGTTGGTCAATAACTTGCTCTCCATGGCGCAGCAATACTACATCACCCGCAAAATAGAGAAGGCGGCGGCTCCCGCCTAACGGTGCCCACGGAACACGTGGGCCAACGCCATTGAACAACCAAGACACTATCGCCGCCATCGCCACTGCACCAGGACGTGGTGGCATTGGCATTTTGCGGGTGTCTGGCTCCCAAGCTGTGCAGATTGCGCAACAGATCTGTAGAAAGCCGCTTGCACCCCGGCAGATTCAGTTGTGCCGTCTGTATGATGTAGATGATGCTCCCATCGATACCGGTATTGTGCTGTATTTTGCCGCACCACAGTCGTTTACTGGCGAGGACGTGGTCGAATTTCAGATTCACGGAGGCCCCGTACTTCTCGATCTGTTGCTCAACACGGTATGCGCTTTGGGAGCGCGACAAGCGGGCCCGGGAGAGTTCTCACAGCGCGCCTACCTGAACGGCAAACTTGACTTGGCCCAAGCCGAAGCGATTGCCGATATGATCAACAGCACCACGGCGCAGGCGGCACGCAGCGCTACGCGCTCACTGCAGGGCGAATTCTCCAAAGAAATCAACGCGTTGGTAGAGGCGATCACGCAGCTGCGCGTCTATATAGAAGCGGCTATAGATTTCCCTGAAGAAGAAATAGATTTTATTGCCGAAGCCGGCGTCCTCGAGCAACTGAACAGTATCGCCGATCATTTCGCACAGGTTGAGCGCAGTGCCAAACAGGGTGCATTACTACAGCAGGGTATGAAACTGGTCATCAGCGGCAAACCAAACGCCGGCAAATCCAGTCTGCTCAATGCCCTGGCGGGTCACGATCGCGCCATCGTGACCGACATCCCAGGTACCACAAGGGATACGCTATCGGAACACATCCACATCGATGGAATGCCCCTGCATGTCGTCGATACCGCCGGTGTGAGAGCGAGCGGCGATGCGATTGAACGGGAGGGTATGCGACGTGCGCAAGAGGAAATCGCGTCTGCCGACAGGATTCTGCTCGTCGTCGATGCGACGGATCATGTCAGTTCGGAACAATCGCGAAACCGTTCAGAATTGTTGAGTTGGCAGGGGGGCAGCGCCGAAATTCCTGTAACGGTGATCTACAACAAATGTGATCTGAGCGGAGATCCGCCAGGCTTACCTGGCGATGCCTTACTTGAAACCCAACTGACCGGAAATACCCCTGAGGATATACTTGGCGTAGGCGTTAACAATGCACATTCCCTCTACGTTTCAGCCAAAACCGGTGCCGGGCTCGATGCACTTCGCGCCCACTTAAAAGTCTGTGCAGGCTACCAGTCAGAACAAGACACGGTGTTTAGCGCCAGGCGCAGACACTTACTCGCTCTTGTGCGCGCCCGGCATTTCTTAGAAGCAGGTAGAAACCAGCTCACCGAATCGGGTGCCGGTGAATTACTGGCGGAAGATTTGCGTCAGTGTCAAAACGCATTGGGGGAAATTACTGGGGCGTTTACTAATGATGAGTTGCTCGAAGAAATTTTCTCCAGTTTCTGTATCGGCAAGTAATACAGCGCGGAGTTTCATCCACTGCGACAAAAACTCGACATGGGTTACTCACATTCAACCCACATCGTTGTACGCAACTACTATCAAAAACAATTCGCAAAAAGATTGAAAAACACCCAAGTCTGTTGACCCTCATAGCTGCTGTGCATAGATGCGGGAAAGGGGCAAGACAAACAGTGGGTAAAACCCACGTTTAATCACAGTTCACTAAAGTCTTTAATTTCGCCCACAAAATCCCTGCGCTTACACACAGGCTATAGACGATTTCATCGCAGCGAATACGGTAGTTGCACCATGATTTATCATGGCCATAAATAGTTGATAAGGAAGAGAAAATTCGGCTTTTCCACCGCTGAAAAAGCCCCCAGTAACAACAACAATAATAATCCTATATCTCTCTTCCTATATTACTTATTAATAATAAGTGATTAACTAGAAAACCGTTTTCGCGAACATTACTCTGCGGCTGGGCTGGAAAATTGCTCGCGCAAGATACGTTTTAAAATCTTACCGCTGGGGTTGCGTGGAATGACATCGATAAACTCGACACCCTTAGGCAATTTAAAACGCGCCAGTTTACCATCGCAATGCTTGAGCACATCCTCGGCTGTCAGTGCGTCATCCTGCTTGACGACAATTGCCAGAGGGCTCTCTCCCCATTTTTCGCTGTTTTGTCCAATCACGGCCGCGTCAGCGACCTGTGGGTGTGATAACAGCAGGTTTTCTATCTCGGCCGGGTAGACATTTTCGCCACCAGAAATAATCATATCTTTCAAGCGATCTTGGATCGTGACAAAGCCCTCCTCGTCCATCACAGCGATATCGCCGGAATATAACCAGCCATCGACGAGAGTTTCGGCGGTTGCTTCGGGTCGATTCCAGTACTCTTTCATGATGTGCTGGCCGCGAATCAACACTTCGCCAGGAACGCCGGGTGGTTGATCGTTGCCATTCTCATCCACAATGCGCACCGCGGTGTGGAAAAATGCTTTACCGGTTGACCCCACTTTACGCACAGCATCTTCAGCCCCGATCATACAGGCGGGACCGCAGGTTTCGGTCATGCCATAGACCTGCTGAATTTTAATGTCCAGCGCCTGGTAGCGTTCGATAAGCGCGACGGGCACCGGGGCGGCGCCGCTGCTGATATAGCGCAAGCTGGAAACATCGAAGCGCTCGAAATCTGGCACTTGCAGCATAAAATTCAACATGGCTGGTACCGCGAGTGTTGTCGTAATTTGTTCCTGCTGAATAATATTCCAGGCATTCTCTGGATCGAACTGCTGCAGTATGGTGAGTGAATTGCCCTTGTACATCGCTCCTATTAACGGTGCTAGTGCTCCAACGTGAAAGAGCGGCAGCATCACCAAGTACTTGTCATTCTCCCGTGAGTCCGCGGTGTTGTTGAGTGTGATAACTGCCCACATCACGGTGTTGTGCGTGTGAACTACACCCTTCGGATTACCGGTCGTGCCCGAGGTATACATGATAAACAGATTGTCATCTCCCTCGGCCTTATCGCTGGGTTCATCGGTCGACCCCGATTCTAATAGACCATCGAAGTCTTGCGCGAAATCTGGCGTATCTGGCCCTATGCTGATGAAGTGTTCTATACCGGTGTCTGCCGCTTTGATTTCCTCAACTGGCGCGGCGAACTCCGTGTCAAAGATCAAACACTTGATGCCTGCATCTTGAATAATGAAAGAGAGCTCCGCCGGTGTGAGGCGCCAATTGAGAGGAACGACCACGATCCCAACTTTAGCGGGGCCGAAGAAACTCGTCGTGAATTCGTGTCGGTTCTGACATAACACACCGACCCGCTCACCCTTCTTTAAACCGAGTTTTTGCAGTGCGGCGCAGCACTGGTTAGCGCGCAGGTTGAGCTCTGTATAGGTAAATCGCTTGTCCGCAGCGACATCGTAGAGGGCTTCTTTCTGTGGGTTCAGGCGGGCTCGGCTGTACAGGTAATCTCCGACATTAACGTTGTAGCTCATAGCTAATCGACCTTCCTTATAGTTGTGTGAGAGCGGTGAACTGGATCAGTCAGTTTCAGTGCAACTTCTATTATCGGAAATGTGCAAAAAAACGCTGAAATACCACAGCATTATAGGAGGTTTACGGTATCTCGCGAGCCCCATCAACACGCCGGGTAAATCGCGAGGGATTGCGTCTGTGTGAACCAGTTCCTCTACCAGGCTCAAACGGCTACGGTATGCACCTGATTGATGTCGCCGGGGGGTCCATCACTAATGGCGGTACCTTAGAAATGGTCGCCAACGGTGTAGAAACCGGCGGTGGCTTCTATGCCTACTAGTGTTGCTTCCCGGTGCGCTGGGGTTGGCGCACCATAGTTCGATTTGGGAAGGTTGTCGTCGAAATTGAGTCTCAAGCGCTCTCGTCTACTGGTGCTGAGCGGTTACCTAACTCGGTATCAATCATCAGCAAACCATAGCCGTCGTCTTTAACGAGTTTAAGTTTGGAAAGGATTTCACCGAGTGTAGATTCTTCTTCGACTTGCTCGTTCACAAACCACTGTAGCAGATTGTAGGTTGCGTGATCTTTTTCCTTCAACGCTTCATCACTCAAATCATTGAGCCGCGCACTCATGGTTTGTTCGTGCTTGAGCGACGATTGAAAAACATCCAACAGTGATCCGAATTCGCTGGGTGGCTGCTTCATCGCCTGTAAAACCACCTGAACACCCTGCTCCACCAAATAATTGTAGATTTTGGTGGCGTGCATATGCTCTTCCTCATACTGCAATTTGAGCCACCTTGCCGCGCCGTTGAACTCAGCATGGCTGCAGTAGGCAGACATAGCCAAGTACAGATAGGCCGAGTAAAACTCTTCATTGAGCTGACTGAGTAGGGCGTCTTCCATTTTTTTGGAAATCATAGCGGGCGATCCTCTGCAAAGTGCTGCCTATTCTAAGTTCTGGCGCGAGCAGATAAAAGCTCGAGGCGACTTGTTTTTAAGATGATCCAACACTGCTGTGCAAATTTGGGGTACTCACGTAGCGTAAATAAGAAAGATAACTATTTCGGGAAAAATATTGTCACCGTCGCGTGAACTGCACGATTTGACTCAGCGCGAGTTTGCAATGTATTGACTCAAACAAATGGTCGCACACGATCTGCAAACAACTGCAGCGACTGCCAAGCGGCATCTAATGGAACGCCTCCTGTTAACGGCGCGAGGTGCAGCGAACCAGTGTTCTCAATAATTTCGATGGCTTGCTCTGGCGTAACAATGCGGTATTTTTCCTCGGCGATGAGATCTTCCAGGGAAATGGCGAACGATTCTGCATACGCGCGACGATTTTTATGCCGCCAGGCCCCATAGGCGGTTGCGTCATACAGTAAAAACTCGCCGATCTCACGCCACGATTGTTTCGGGTTCTCGCTGATAAATGTGGTGGCTGGCTCTCTGGGAAAAATCGTCATACCGAACTCGAAACCTGCTTGCTGACAGGCGCGCTGATACTCTGCATCGAGCTCCGGGTCGTCGATGGCCGGGCAAAACAGTAGGTTGAATCGCGCTGCGCGCCGCGCTGCGGCTTTGCTGTTTCCGCCCACCAGTAATAACGCTTGTAGGGGAGACTGCGGCGCGGGTTGTAATCGTACTTCGCCGCCATTGTGGACAAAGCGCTCGCCGCGCAGTGCGGCCACAAGCACCGCGAGCTTTTTGTCGAAGACAGCGCCGCGATGCTCCCAGGAAACATTAAAGCGCTCGTATTCAATGGGCCGATAGCCCAAACCACAGGTGGCGCTAAACCTGCCGTTCGAGGCGATATCCAGTAGCGCAATGTCTTCCGCTAAGCGCAGCGGGTCATGCAGTGGGACTAACAAGGCGCTGACGCTGACGCGGATAAGTTGGGTGCGCGCCAGCATCATACCCGCTAGCCCCAAGGGTGAACTCAAAAAGCCATCGTCGGTGATGTGGTGCTCCGATAAGCCGACGACATCCAGCGCCTGTTCGTCGGCCCACTCTGCCATATCGATGGCGGCGCGGTAGCGCTCACCCACCACTTCTTCGCACTGCGGCGCGCTACGCATATCAAATCGCAGCACCAAATTGCGCGGCAAAGAATTGCTCATGCAGGGCAGCCGTGTTCAGCCAGCGTCAGCTTCGCCCGCCTCCATCGCTTTTTTGGATGCCATCCACGCGCTGATCATGGTACCCATGTTTGCTGGGTTGTAAGCATCTTCTTCATAGCTAAATAAGCCGTTACCGGCGTAGTGCAAGATAGTGATATTCGGCTCCTGGTGAATTTTGTTATCACCGATGTCCTGCATGCGGTTCATGACTTCGCAGATGACCCAGCCGCGATCTTCATCAATGGAATACCAAGTGATGGGGAAGGCAGTCATGTGATCGGCGGGCCACGCAGTCATAGTCTTGGTGATCCACTGTAGAATGACATCTCGGCCCCAAAAGCGACCGTAGTGATGTTCAAAGTAGGTGGCGTCTTCGGTGAAACAATTGGCCCAGTCCGTCCAGTCTTGGGTTTGCGCGCCCTTGAGGGCGGCCGCCTGATAGTTGTCGAAGGCTTTCTCGATTTCTTTGCGCTTCCATCTTCCCATGGGGTTTCTCCTTTATCGACTCATCAATAGACCGAAAACCAAAGTGTTACAGTCAGGACCACATTGTCTGCATGCGGCCTCAATACGCGTTTAAATACAGCGCTAAGTCTGTCCTTGTACATCTTCCAGCGGTTCTGGTAGAAGAAAGTGTGCTCGGGCAACGGAGCAGGGTTTGTTTTCGTCGCTCTGCCACGCTGTAATACAGACGTTGCCAATTTTCCGCCCTTGCCGTGTCACCTCGCAACGCGCAAAGGTGTTTTCGAGGCGTACCGCTCTTAAATAATCTAGTGAAAAGTTGATGATCTTTGGTAGAGTCGGTTCGGACATTTTCGCGATTAAATTAAACGCAGCGGCTTGTTCCATAAACGCACCCACGATGCCGCCGTGTATAGCAGGAATAGAAGAGTTGCCGATCAGTTTCTCGTTTGGCGGCAGCACAAACAAAATGTCATCCTCAACGACCCGCGCCTCCATGCCTAAGGTTACGGCATAGGGCACCTTGTGTAACCACTGCTGCAACACAGTGGCACTTGGTTTTGCGATTAACAGCTCACTCAAGCTCATGCGCCTTCTCCGCTGGACTCTTCTTGCAGCAACCAATCCATATTGACATCGCCCACTCGCACCCACGTCCCCAGGGCTCTGGCAATCGGCTTGTCCCGCGATTCGCAATAGGCGACCCCCTCAACAAAAAACACTTTGCTTGTTGCCCGGTAAACACTCGCCGTTGCAAGAATGTCTTTACCCGGTGGGGCTATGCCGAGGTGGTCGATGCGCAAATCTAGGGTAGGAGCCAGTGCAGGTTTGGTTTTGTCGCTGCACACGGCGGATAAACCCAGCGTTTGATCAAGCAGCACGGTAAGCGCGCCACTGTGCAGTGTTCCCTTAGCGCTATCGCCCACCAGCAAATCACTATAGGGTAGCCGCAGAGTCAGCTCTTCGCCCTCTACAGAATCAACCGTCACACCGAATTCTCTGGCCAGAGGAATAAAGGCGTTCATCTTTTCGATAACTCGAAATTTCTCGTCAGTGCTTAGAGTGCTCAAGGTAACCCCTGGGTGGTAAACCAACACAGCGCAGTTAAATTGCAAGGCAACAAGTCGATCAGTGCAATCAATCCGTGCGGTCAATCAGCGCGATTAAAACAATATGGCCTAGGCGAAAAAAAAGCGCCAATTCAGATCGCTGAAAAGGCGCTTTGGTATGATTATTTTCCCGCCCACCAAGCCACAAGCCTAGTGAGGCAGGAGGGTTTGACAGCAACGCTCTAGGTAAGTAGCGGTGCAATCACCAAGCTAACAATAGCCATGACGTTAATCAGAATATTCATGGACGGGCCGGAGGTATCCTTGAAGGGGTCGCCAACAGTGTCGCCGACAACAGTCGCCGCGTGGGTATCTGAACCCTTGCCGCCTAAGTTGCCTTTCTCGACATATTTCTTCGCGTTATCCCAAGCGCCGCCAGCATTCGCCATCATCAGTGCCATCAAGACACAGCCCAGGAGCGCGCCACCGAGCATGCCGCCCAATGACGTGGCGCCCAAGCCAAAGCCGACAATTACCGGCGCCGCAACCGCAATGGCACCGGGTAAGATCATTCTGCGTAGAGCGGCGGTGGTGGCGATGTCGACACATTTTGCAGTATCGGGCTCCGCTTTGCCTTCGAGCAGGCCGGGAATCTCGCGGAACTGACGGCGAATTTCATTGATCATGTCGAAGGCCGCTTCACCGACTGCGGTCATGGTGATTGAGGCAATTAAGAACGGGATCGTACCGCCAATGAACATGCCCACCAGTACTTTCGGGTCGGACATTTCCAGCGAAAAGCCCGCGTTATTCACCTCTACGGTTTCTACAAACGCCGCAATGATGGCCAGTGCTGCCAGCGCCGCTGCGCCGATGGCAAAGCCTTTGCCGATAGCGGCTGTGGTGTTGCCCACTTCATCCAGACCGTCGGTGATGGTGCGCGTGTCTTCACCCATGCCTGACATTTCGGCGATACCACCGGCGTTATCGGCGACGGGGCCATAGGCATCAATGGCCATGGTGATACCTACGGTAGCGAGCATGCCGACCGCGGCAATGCCGACGCCGTACAATCCAGCGAGGGAAGTGGATATAAAAATGATTGCCGCGAGGAACAGAATCGGCAATACAACCGACTGCATACCGACCGCAAGGCCGGTGATCATGACTGTCGCGGGGCCGGTCTCGCCAGATTTGGCGATCTTTTCAACGGGTGTAGAGCCGGTGTAGTACTCGGTGATCAAACCGATCAACACGCCACCGACCGCACCACACAGGACAGCCCACCAGACATTGCTGTCTAGACCCATAGCGCTAATGAGGAACCAAGCTGCCAGCACAAAAATCACGGGTGAGAGTAAGGTGCCAGTACGAAGGGCAGTTTCGGGCGCGGCCATTGAGCGGGCGCGAACAATGCCGATACCGCAAATCGAAGAGATGAGGCCTATGCTCGCCAGTGCCAGCGGTAAAAACATCATGCCCGCTTGAGTTTCAATCGCCATCGTGGAGGCGATGGCGATGCAGGCGATCATAGAGCCACAGTAAGATTCAAAAATATCCGAGCCCATACCGGCGATGTCGCCCACGTTGTCACCAACGTTGTCGGCGATCACACCGGGGTTGCGCGGGTCGTCTTCGGGAATACCGGCTTCAACTTTACCCACCAAGTCGGCACCCACGTCGGCGCTTTTGGTAAAGATGCCGCCGCCAACACGGGAGAACAACGCCACCACTGAAGCACCCATGCCAAAGCCATGGATGGCGTGCGCCGTGTGTGGATCGCCACCGAAATACCAATACACGGTACCCAGGCCGATGAGACCCAAAGAGGCAACGCAAAGACCCATCACCGAGCCGCCGAAAAAGGAGACAGCGAGCGCCTTGTCTTGCCCGTGCTCGTGGGCGGCAACTGCCGTGCGCACGTTTGCCTTAGTCGCGGCAAACATGCCGAGGTAGCCAGCAGTTGCGGAAGACAGCGCGCCGGCGAGGAACGCAATGGCGGTGTTGATACCCAGCGGCGAGATCACGATGAGCACCAGCAGCACGAGGGCGAAAATGCTCAGCATTTTGTATTCGCGCTTCATGAAGACCATTGCGCCCAAGTGGATTTGGTCGCCAATTTTCTTTACGTCGCCGTCGCCGGCGTTGTACCGCGTCATAATATGGTAGATGATCCCAGCGATGATCAGGCCGACGAGGCCTAATAGCGGGGGCAGCGAGAGGTATTGCTCCATGAACGGGCTCCTATTGTGCTTATTAGTTGACCAAAGCGGTGCAGCTTACCTAACTTGTGGTCGGCAGGGCAAGCTGTGTGCTGCAAGACTCGCAGCTCGGTTTGAGTTAGTACGGTGCGCGGCTACCTGGCAGCAGAATGCACCGAGTACTGCGCCTGGCAGGGCGCGTTGTTCAAGGTCTTGGATTTGGCTGCGCTTGAAGCGCAAGCGCGATTGGGACCCAGTCACTGCAGCAAACGACCTCGCAGATAGAGTGTTATATAAATGAAGGAAGGAAACGAGGGAATGCAGCACGGCGAAGCGGCGTTTGAGTCACCCCGAGGCCGCATTTACTACCAGTGGTGGCAACCCCAGCAGGGCGCGAAGGCTCTCATGCTGGTTGCCCACGGCGGCGGGGAACACAGCGGACGCTACCACGAGTTCGCCGCGTACTTTGTCGCCCAGGGCTACGCCGTCGCCGCGCTTGATCACTACGGTCACGGCCGTTCATTTGGTCGCCCGGGTTATGTCGAACGCATCGACGACTATCTGCAGGACTTCCGCCAGTTTCACAACCTAATGACTGAGCAGTTCCCCGCCCTGCCCGCCTTGCTCGTCGGCCACAGCATGGGCGGCCTCATCGCCAGCCTCTATCTACTGCGCGCGCAGCAGGCTTTTACCGGCTGTGTACTTTCTGGCGCTGTCGTAGAAACTGAACCACAACCCGGTGCTTTCTTGCGCGCATTGGTGCGCCTGTTGTCTGCGGCGATTCCAACCTTACCGATCTTAAAGCTCGATGCGCACAAGGTCAGCCGTGACCCGATGGTTGTGCGTGACTACCTCGCCAGCCCGCTGGTGTACCACGGTAAGTTGAGTGCACGCCTGTTGGGTGAGATGTTTGCGGGAGCCGATGAACTCAAAGCCAACGCCGGCGCGATTACCCTCCCCGTCTTGGTGTTACATGGCGAAAAGGACGGCCTCACCCAACCCTCCGGTTCCAAATTGCTGCATGAGCTGGTTGGGAGTGCGGACAAGACACTCAAAATTTACCCCGGGCTATACCACGAAATTTTTAATGAGCCGGAACGACTCGAAGTGCTTGCGGACGTGTTGCGTTGGTGTGACGCTCGCCGCGGCAACTAGGGGCAGGGGGACAAAATTCATTCTGTCCCCCCCGCCGAAACCAAACCTGAACAGTTTTTGTACAACGCCCTTATGCCGCGTATAATCCCGCGCCCGTTTACCCTGCCTGAAAAGCTGTGAACCGCAGGGCTGTGTTTCGTAATAAGCTATAGGGTGGGGGACAGAATTAATTCTGTCCCCCCCTCACAAAGAACAGAATTGACAGGCAACTCCATGGACTATCGCGAGCGTTTTGATGTCATCGTCATCGGCGGCGGCCACGCCGGCACCGAGGCGTGTCTGGCGGCTGCGCGCATGGGTTGTCGCACCCTGCTCTTAACACACAGTGTCGATACGCTGGGCCAGATGTCCTGCAACCCCGCAATCGGCGGAATTGGTAAGAGCCAACTGGTGCGTGAAGTGGATGCGCTGGGGGGTGCCATGGCCCTGGCTACTGATAAAGCAGGTATTCAGTTTCGCGTATTGAATCGCCGCAAAGGCCCCGCCGTTCGCGCGACCCGCGCACAGGCCGACCGGGTGCTCTACCGCGACGCCATTCGCCAGACGCTGCAATCCCAGCCCAACCTGTTTATCTTCCAACAAGCGGTGGAAGATCTGGTGGTGGAAAACGGCGCAATCGCCGGTGCGATTACACAAATGGGGCTGACCTTTCGCGCACCCCGCGTCGTGCTGACCACCGGCACCTTTCTTGGCGGCAAACTACATATCGGCCTGGACAACAGCCCGGGCGGCCGCGCCGGTGACCCCCCGTCCAATGCACTGGCGGATCGGCTGCGCGAGCTGCCCCTGCGCGTGGCGCGGCTAAAAACGGGCACGCCGCCGCGCATTGATGCCGGCAGCGTCAACTTCGAAGGCCTGCAAGAACAGTGGGGCGACGACCCTGAACCGGTGATGTCCTTTCTCGGCGATGTCGCGGACCACCCGCCGCAGCGCTGCTGTTGGGTGACCCATACCAACGAGCGCACCCACGACATTATTCGCGCTGGCCTGGATCGCTCGCCGCTGTTTTCCGGCGTTATCGAGGGCGTCGGGCCGCGTTACTGCCCCAGTGTAGAGGATAAAATCCACCGCTTCGCCGACAAATCTAGCCACCAGATTTTTATCGAACCCGAGGGGTTGAGCAGCACTGAGTTGTACCCCAACGGCATTTCCACCAGCCTCCCGTTTGATGTGCAGATCGATCTGGTGCGTTCCATCGCGGGGTTTGAAGACGCGCACATCACGCGGCCGGGCTACGCGATCGAATACGACTTTTTCGATCCACGCGACCTGCGCGAGTCGCTGGAAACGAAGGCCCTCCCCGGCCTGTATTTCGCCGGCCAAATCAATGGCACCACGGGCTACGAAGAAGCCGCCGCCCAGGGGCTGCTCGCGGGTTTGAACGCCGCGCTGGCGTTGCGCGGCGCCGCGCCCTGGTGCCCGCGCCGCGATGAAGCGTACTTGGGCGTGTTGGTCGACGACCTTATTAGCATGGGCACGCTGGAGCCCTACCGCATGTTTACCTCGCGCGCGGAATATCGCCTGCTGCTGCGCGAAGACAACGCGGATTTGCGCCTGACCGAGAGAGGGCGCTCGCTAGGCCTGGTAGATGATGAGCGCTGGGCCCGCTTCTGCGCCAAGCGCGAGGCCGTCGAGCGCGAAAGCGAGCGCTTACATACAAGCTTTATCCACCCGGGTACAGAGGCCGCTACCCTGCTTGCCCCAGCCCTGAAATCACCGCTGACTCGCGAGTATTCCCTGGCCGATTTGTTGAAGCGCCCTGAGCTGACCTACGCCGACATTGCCGCTATTTCTGGCTCTGCTAATTCAGCCCAGCCCTGCGTCGATAGCCAAGTGACGGAACAAGTGGAGATTCAGGCTAAGTATGCGGGGTACATCGAACGGCAGCAGGAAGATATCGATAAGCTGCGCCGCCACGAGCACATGGCGCTGCCCGCTGACATGGATTTCGATGCGGTGGACGGCTTGTCCAATGAAGTGAAACAAAAACTGCGCGAGGCACAACCCGCAACTCTGGCGCGTGCTGGCCGCGTGCCGGGCGTCACGCCAGCGGCGGTATCTCTGTTGTTGATCCATCTGAAGAAACGCGGCGCCCTACCCACCCTAGCCGACGCTGACTCTGCGCCTTCCGGCCAACGGCAACGAGCCTAAACATCTTGCCTGAAAAACTTTCTCCAGGCCGGCCGCAGCAAATTGCTGCACGCCCAATCGAAGACCGGCCACACCTCGCCGCGAAGTTGCACAGTGGCTGCTCGGGCTTAGCGCTAGTACCCAATGCTCAGCAACAGCAGCAATTGCTGCGCTATGTCGCTCTGCTCGAGCGCTGGAATAAAGCCTACAACCTAACCGCTGTGCGCGACCCCGTTGAGATGATCACGCGGCATATTCTCGATAGTTTGGTGGTGGCGCCCTTTGTCAGCGGTAAACGCAACCTCGATGTGGGCAGCGGCGCAGGCCTGCCGGGTGTTCCCCTGGCAATATTGCTGCCCAAGCAGACGTTTCACCTGGTCGATAGCAACGGAAAAAAGGCGCGTTTTCTATTTCAGGTGAAAACTGAACTATGCTTGGATAATATGGTTGTGCATCACACGCGAGTTGAATCCCTGCCCATGAAGGAACCGTTCGATGCGGTACTCTCCCGCGCCTTTGCGTCGCTGGCGGATTTTGTGCGTGGCACGCGAGCGTTGGTGGCGTCTGGGGGTCGATTGTTGGCCCTGAAGGGCGTGTATCCGACGCAGGAGTTGGCGGCGGTAGCACCTTTGTGCGACTCGGCTGAGGTACACACCTTGCGCGTACCGGGGTTGTCTGAGCAGCGCCACTTGGTCGAAATGGCGGTGGTGCAGAGAGCGCCAACGGGCGCCGCTGATGAGTCGTTACAGACGTGAAAAGCCGCTGTGAATAGGAAAAAGAGATAATCCGTTGAGTAGAGTCATCGCAATTGCGAACCAGAAAGGCGGCGTGGGCAAAACCACCACCTGCGTCAATCTCGCCGCCTCGCTCGCCGCCATGGCTAAGCGGGTGTTACTTGTCGACCTCGACCCCCAGGGCAACGCCACCATGGGTAGCGGTATCGACAAATACGGTGTTCCGCGCAGCATCTACGACGTCCTGGTGCACCGCGCGCCCGTGCACTTGGTCAGCCAGGCCACTGAAGAAGCGGGCTATGATGTGCTGCCTGCCAACGGCGACCTCACTGCCGCAGAAGTAGAGTTGTTGGAGGTGGAAAATCGCGAGCGTCGCTTGGCAGTCGCGCTGCGCGAAGTGGCAAGCCGCTACGACTTTGTACTGATCGATTGCCCACCTTCGCTCAATATGCTGACCCTGAATGGCCTTGTGGCTGCGGACGGCGTCATCATTGCCATGCAGTGCGAATACTATGCGCTCGAGGGGTTAACTGCCCTTATTCAAACCATCGAAGGCGTCGCCTCCTCCATCAATTCAGAACTCGAAATCAAAGGCATCCTGCGCACCATGTATGACCCGCGCAACAGCCTTTCAACCCAAGTATCGAGCCAGCTTCACGAACACTTTGGCGATAAGGTTTACCGCACGGTCGTGCCGCGCAATATCAGGCTCGCCGAGGCACCCAGCCACGGTGTGCCCGTCATGTACTACGATAGATACTCGCGCGGCGCCAAAGCCTACATGGCCCTGGCCGGAGAAATTTTACGTCGCGAAGAATTTAGCGCTGGCTATACCGCACCCCCGGTTGTGCCACTGGGTAACATCGCCAACGGAGAGCCATAGATGTCGGCAAAAAAACGTGGTTTAGGTCGGGGCCTGGATGCTCTTTTAGGCGCGAGTCAATCTTCTGCGTCAGCTGCACTGGCGGCTGAAGATGGTGTCGCTGTCACCCACACCGTCCAACCGCAAGATGGCGAGCTGCGCGAGCTCCCCGTGGATCTCATCCAGCGCGGCAAGTATCAGCCGCGCCGCGATATCGAGCCGGAATCCCTGCAAGAACTCGCCGACAGTATCGCCGCCCAGGGTGTGATGCAGCCCATCGTTGTGCGCCCTATTTCTGATCGCAAGTTTGAAATTATTGCCGGAGAGCGCCGCTGGCGGGCAACCCAAATGGCCGGCTTAGATGCGATTCCCGCGATGGTTCGCGACGTCTCCGACGAGGCCGCTATCGCCATGGCACTGATCGAGAATATTCAGCGCGAAGACCTCAACCCTGTGGAAGAAGCCCTCGCGCTACAGCGGCTGCAGCAGGAGTTTGCGCTCACTCAGGAAGAGGTGGCCCAGGCCGTGGGCAAATCCCGCTCGACGATTGCCAACCTGCTGCGTCTCATGACTTTGCGCGACGATGTGCGCCGCCTGGTAGAGCACGGCGACCTGGAATTGGGCCACGCCAAGGCGCTGCTGGGTCTGGAGGGCGACGTCCAGTCGCAGACCGCGCGCACCGTTGTTGGCAAGGGCCTCACCGTGCGGCAGACGGAGACACTAGTGCGCAGTTTGCTTGCGAGTAAGAGCAAGGCCAAGCCGCAGGCCACCATCGACCCGAATATTCGCTCACTGCAGGACGATCTGGCGGCGCGGCTGGGCACGAAAGTCACCATTCAGCACACCGCTAGAGGCAAGGGCAAGTTGGTGCTTGCTTACAACAGCCTTGAGGAATTGGACGGCATTCTCGGACATATCCAGTAAGTTGCTGGCGAGCCACGCCGGCGGACGGCTCGCACCCACCCAGACTCGCATCCGGAACAGCGCTAAAATAGCCCTAAACGATAGCGCTAGTGGGGAGGCTAGGGCCCCTCTGCAGCGCGGTTATTTTCCCTGTGGGTAACCGCTATCTCTCAGTTGAACGCACTGTAGAACCAACCTATAATACGCGCGCCCGAAACGAGGATGAAACCCGTGCGGTTATTGGAGAGGGTTGTTCGGCGCGGCGTCGATGGTTCTGATCGATGGTTCTGATCGATGGTTTTTAGAACAATCAATGAATGACGCTGAGCCCAGCACCGATCGCGGTGCTGCCATACAACGCCCACCCGTCCACCGCATCACCTTGGCCCAATTGGGCGTCCTGGTTCTGCTTTGTCTGCCGTTGGCAGTGTTTGATGTAGTGAGTGCCTATTCGGTGGCTTGCGGCGGCCTCATCGCCATCGCGCCACAGGCTTGGTTTGCAGCGCAGGCCTTCCGTCATCGAGGGGCCGGGTACGCCAGAGCAATTGCCCGACGCAGTTTCGCGGGTGAAATTGGCAAGTTTTTGATGAGTATCGCCGGCTTTGCGCTGGTATTCGCACTGCTGCGGCCGATAAACGGCCTGGCCGTGTTTACCGGCTTCTTGTTGATGTGGGCGATACAGGTATATGGCAGTTGGCGACTGCTGCGCGATACTGGGCGTTAGCGGCTCGGCAGCAACCCGGTAGTAGTGACACCCGGTTGTTAACAAAAAGACAAGCAAATGTACGACAACGAAAACGGACCGAGAGAAAGAACTAAATAGATGGCAGCGTCAGGCGAAACTCAGACAATCTCCGAGTACATAGTCCACCACCTTACCAACCTAACCTATGGCAAGTTGCCCGCCGGTTTTCAGCGCTACGATGGCAGTGTAGTGGGCGAGGGCGGCGCGTGGACCATGGCCCACGGCGGTGCAGAAGCATCGGCCATGGGTTTTAGCGCCATTCATGTGGATTCCATGATCTGGTCCATTGGCCTTGGGATCATATTTTGTTGGTTGTTTCGAAAGGTCGCGAAGAAAGCAGAAACAGGCACACCCAGCGGCCTGGTTAATTTTCTAGAGATGATCGTCGAGTTTGTCGACAACACTGTAAAAGACACATTTCATGGGCGAAATAAATTGGTCGCCCCCCTGGCGCTAACCATTTTCGTCTGGGTGTTCTTGATGAACCTGATGGATTTGATACCGGTCGATCTCATCCCTTACACCTTGCAATTGTTAGGGGTGGAATATCAGAAGATTGTTCCATCCACCGACCCCAACATCACCATGGGTATGGCGCTGGGCATCTTCATTCTCATGCTGTATTACTCGATTAAAGTGAAGGGCTTTGGTTTTGCGAAAGAGTTGACCATGAATCCATTCAAACCCCCCACCAAGGGTCCGGCCATTATTATTGCCCCTGTATTAATCGGCTTAAATCTATTTATGGAAGTCGTCGGCCTGCTAGCGAAACCTTTTTCACTCGGCCTGCGTCTGTTCGGCAACATGTACGCGGGCGAGATGATTTTTATTTTGATAGCCGCACTGTTTAGCGCTGGCCTGTTTTGGCTTCCCTTCGCGGGTCTAATGCAGATTGGTTGGGCAATCTTCCATATTTTGGTAATCACCTTACAGGCCTTCATTTTTATGGTGCTGACGATTGTGTATCTCAGCATGGCGCATGAAGACCATTAATTAAATTAACCAGAACACACGTTCTACACACTGTTACACACTAGGAGAAAATCATGGAACTGATCTACGTTGCCGCCGCCATTATGATGGGTTTGGGCGGCTTGGGTGCCGCAATTGGTGTTGGCCTGCTCGGCGGAAAGCTGATCGAGGGCTCGGCGCGTCAGCCCGAACTGGCCCCCAAGTTGCAAACTACCTTCTTCCTGGGCGCAGGCCTAGTGGACGCGATCCCCATCATTGGTGTCGGTATTGCAATGTACTTGATCTTTGTTGTGGCGGGTTAAGCGGCACGGGTTCGAATAGGGGGCAGGCAAGGTCTAATTTGTCGCCCTTGAAATCAATGTAAGGAGCACAGCGTGAATTTAAATCTTACGCTATTTGGTCAAATGATCGCCTTTGTCGGCTTCGTGCTATTTTGCATGAAGTACGTGTGGCCACCGATATTGGCTGCCATGGCCGAGCGCGAGCAGAAAATTGCCGACGGTCTGGCCGCCGCAGATCGCGCCAGCCACGATCTGGAGTTGGCGCAAGAACGTGCGGTAGAGCAATTAAAAGAAGCCAAGAACGAAGCTGCCAGTATTATCGAGTCCGCCAACAAACGGGCAAACCAATTGGTGGAAGAGGCCAAAGACGCAGCCGTAGTTGAAGCGGACCGCGTCAAGGCGTCAGCGCAAGCGGAGATCGAGCAGGAAACCAACCGCGCGCGCGAACAACTACGTTCACAGGTCGCGGCGCTGTCACTGGCCGGTGCCGAAAAAGTACTGGGCGCATCAATCGATCGCGATGCTCACAACGAGCTAGTTGAAAAACTGGCCTCTGAGTTATAAGCGGGAGCCCCATGGCAGAATTGAGCACACTGGCGCGCCCCTACGCAAAAGCGGCCTTTGAATATGCGCGCGAAAACAATCTGCTCGGCCAATGGGCAGAGCAATTGGCAACTTGCGCGCGTGTCGCAATACAAGACGGAATGAGCACGGTGCTCGACAACCCCGCGCTCACCGATGAGCAGCAGGCGAAGACACTGATTGACGTGTGTGGCGGCGCCATCGGTTCACAGATGCAAAACTTCGTGCGCATTATCGCCAGCAACAAGCGGTTGGCGCTATTGCCAGAAATCTATGCGCAGTTTGCCTTGTTTAAAGCCAACCAAGAAAAATCGGTAGACGTGGAAGTTGTCTCCGCTTTTGACTTGAGCGAGGCACTGACCGACAAGCTTGCGCAAGTGCTGCGCAATAAATTAGAGCGCGAAGTACGAGTATCCACGTCCACCGACAGTGAGTTGTTGGGCGGTGTATTGATCCGGGCAGGCGATATGGTGATCGACGGTTCTGTCCGCGGCAGGCTGAACAAACTGGCCGAGGCAATGAATTCCTGAGCGATCAGGGCAACAGGATTGAGGAACTTAAGCATGCAGCAACTGAATCCATCTGAGATCAGCGAAATTATTAAGCAGCGCATCGATCAACTCGATGTCAGCTCAGAAGCTCGCAATGAAGGCACCGTGGTCTCGGTGACAGACGGCATCATTCGCATCCACGGCTTGGCCGAGGTGATGTATGGCGAAATGATCGAATTTGAAGGTGGCGTTTACGGTATGGCGCTGAACTTGGAACGCGACTCTGTCGGCGCCGTGATCTTGGGCGATTACAAAAGTCTCGCGGAAGGGCAGAGCTGTCGCTGTACGGGGCGCATCTTGGAAGTGCCGGTAGGCCCCGAGTTGCAAGGCCGAGTGGTCGATGCACTGGGCAACGCCATCGACGGTAAAGGCCCGGTCAATGCCGCCGCTACCGACGCGTTGGAAAAAGTGGCGCCCGGCGTTATCGCGCGTCAGTCAGTTGACCAACCAGTACAAATTGGCTTGAAAGCCATCGACTCCATGGTGCCCATCGGGCGCGGCCAGCGCGAATTAATTATCGGCGACCGCCAAATCGGTAAAACCGCCATCGCGGTCGATGCCATCATCAACCAAAAAGGTACGGGCATTAAGTGTATCTACGTCGCCGTTGGGCAGAAGGCCTCGTCTGTGGCTGCGGTTGTGCGTAAGTTGGAAGAACATGGTGCAATGGATCATACGATCGTCGTCGCTGCCAACGCCTCCGACCCAGCGGCGATGCAATTTCTCGCGCCGTTTGCCGGTTGCACCATGGGCGAGTACTACCGCGACCGCGGTGAGGACGCCCTAATTATTTACGATGATTTGACCAAGCAGGCTTGGGCTTACCGTCAAATTTCTTTGCTATTGCGTCGGCCGCCCGGCCGCGAGGCATACCCCGGTGACGTTTTCTATTTGCACTCGCGTTTGTTAGAGCGCGCCGCGCGCGTGAACGCCGACTACGTCGAGAAGCTCACCGACGGCGCAGTGAAAGGTCAAACCGGTTCTCTGACAGCCCTGCCGATTATCGAAACGCAGGCCGGTGACGTTTCGGCGTTCGTACCAACCAACGTGATTTCGATTACCGACGGCCAGATTTTTCTGGAGTCTGGCATGTTCAACGCGGGTATTCGCCCGGCGATGGATGCAGGTATTTCCGTATCGCGTGTCGGTGGTGCCGCGCAAACGAAGATTATGAAGAAGCTGTCCGGTGGTATTCGTACGGCACTGGCGCAGTATCGGGAGCTGGCCGCCTTTTCCCAGTTTGCTTCCGATCTTGACGACGCCACCAAAGCGCAGCTCGATCACGGTGAGCGCGTTACTGAGCTGATGAAGCAGAAGCAGTACTCGCCACAGTCCATCGCGGAGATGGGTTTGTTGCTCTACGCCGCGGACGAGGGCTTTTTGGAAGATATAGAAGTGAACAAAATCGGCGACTTCGAGGACGCCCTGCTGTCGTACATGCACAGTGAGCACGGCGACATGTTGAGCAAGATCGTCGACAGTGGTAACTACGATGACGATATCGAAGCTACCTTTAAGTCGGCTCTTGAAAGCTTTAAAGCAACACAGACCTGGTAGGCCGAGGGCTTAGGAATGGCAGCCGGAAAAGAAATTCGCACGAAGATCTCGAGCATACAAAGTACGCAAAAGATCACCAGCGCCATGGAAATGGTCGCCGCGAGTAAAATGCGCAAGGCGCAGGATCGCATGCAACTCGGCAAGCCCTACGCGCGCCGTATGCGGGCCGTGGTCGGGCATCTCGCCAACTCCGCGCCAGAATATCACCACAGTTACATGATCGAGCGCGATGTGAAGCGCGTCGGCTACATCGTCGTTTCGACGGATCGAGGTTTGTGTGGTGGCTTGAACATCAACTTGTTCAAGACCATGGTGAAGTCCATGAAAGGCTGGGCCGAGCAAAATATCGAAATCGATCTGTGTATGGTAGGGGCTAAAGCCGCTGCATTTTTTGGCACTTATGGCGGCAATGTCACTGCTGCGGTACGCGACGTTGGCGAAGAGCCCAGCATCGCAGATTTGATTGGCAGCGTGAAAGCGATGCTGGACGCCTACGAATCCGGAGCGATAGACCGCTTGTATTTGGTCGGTAACCAATTCGTCAACACCATGACGCAACAGCCCACGGTCGAGCAATTACTGCCGCTTGAAGCCGAAGATGCCAGCGAGATGAAGCACCACTGGGATTACATTTACGAGCCGGATGCGAAAGAGTTGTTAGAAGGCCTCTTGACCCGCTATGTAGAGTCCCAGGTCTATCAGGCAGTGGTCGAGAACGGTGCCTGTGAGCAAGCCGCGCGTATGTTGGCGATGAAAAACGCCACCGAAAATGCGGGCGAATTGATCGACGAATTACAATTGATTTACAACAAAGCCCGCCAAGCGGCGATCACCCAGGAGTTGTCGGAAATTGTCGGCGGCGCCGCAGCGATCAGCTAGCACGTGGCAACGTATTCGGTGCACGGCAGTGCCGCGCACCAGCATGAACTGAATTTTGGAGTAGAGGATCCAAACATGAGTAGCGGACGTATCGTACAAATTATCGGCGCGGTCATCGATGTGGAGTTTCCGCGCGAGGAAGTGCCGCAGGTGTATGACGCCTTAAAAGTGTCGGAAAAGGAGCTGACCCTCGAAGTCCAACAGCAGTTAGGTGATGGCGTCGTGCGCGCCATTGCGATGGGCTCCTCCGAAGGTGTGAGCCGCGGTTTGGCAGTGGAAAACACCGGTGCGCCCATTTCCGTCCCCGTGGGAGCTGAAACCCTCGGCCGTATTATGGACGTGCTGGGCAATCCCATCGACGAATGCGGCCCGATTGGTGAAAAAGAGCGGGCCTCTATCCATCGCAAGGCACCGACTTACGAAGAGCTGTCTGCTTCTGAGGAGCTGCTGGAAACCGGCATTAAAGTGATCGACCTCGTCTGCCCGTTTGCCAAGGGCGGTAAAGTCGGCCTGTTTGGCGGCGCCGGCGTGGGCAAGACCGTAAACATGATGGAGCTCATTAACAACATTGCGACCGAGCATTCCGGGCTGTCAGTGTTTGCCGGAGTAGGGGAGCGTACTCGAGAGGGTAACGATTTCTACTATGAGATGCAGGAATCTAAAGTTGTCGATGTCGAGAACTTTTCCAATTCGAAAGTAGCGATGGTTTACGGTCAGATGAACGAGCCGCCGGGTAACCGTCTGCGCGTGGCCTTAACGGGCTTAACAATGGCCGAAAAGTTTCGTGACGAAGGCCGTGATGTATTGTTGTTCGTCGACAATATCTATCGTTACACCTTGGCGGGAACCGAAGTATCTGCGCTGTTAGGGCGTATGCCATCGGCGGTAGGTTACCAGCCGACACTCGCAGAAGAGATGGGCGTACTGCAGGAACGTATTACCTCCACCAAGGTGGGTTCGATCACCTCCATTCAGGCGGTATACGTGCCTGCGGATGACTTGACGGATCCCTCACCGGCAACCACGTTTGCGCACTTGGATTCCACCGTTGTACTGTCGCGCGACATTGCAGCAAAAGGTATTTACCCAGCGGTTGACCCGCTGGATTCAACCTCGCGTCAGTTGGACCCGTTGTTGATCGGTGCTGAGCACTATGAAACAGCGCGTGGCGTGCAGTCTGTCCTACAGCGTTATAAAGAGCTGAAGGACATCATCGCCATTTTGGGTATGGATGAATTGTCGGAAGAAGACAAGCAGACAGTAGACCGCGCACGTAAAATTGAGCGCTTTCTGTCGCAGCCATTCCATGTTGCAGAAGTGTTTACCGGCTCTCCCGGTAAGTACGTATCGCTCAAAGATACGATTGCGGGCTTTAAAGGTATTTTGGCAGGCGAGTACGATGACCTACCAGAGCAGGCGTTTTATATGGTAGGCGGTATTGAAGAGGCCGTCGAAAAAGCCAAGAGCCTTTAGCGCGGAACACAAGAGCCTTTAGCGCGGAACAATAGCGAGACCAAGTTATGGCAATGACCATTCACTGCGATATCGTGAGCGCCGAGGAAGAAATTTTCTCGGGGTTGATTCAGTCGCTGGTAGCGACCGGTGATATTGGCGAGTTGGGTGTGAGCTACGGCCACGCACCGCTGTTAACGTCGTTGGTTCCCGGGCCGGTGCGTGTTGTTCTGCAGGGTGGCGAAGAGGAAGTGTTCTATGTATCCGGCGGCTTTTTGGAAGTGCAGCCTGACGTTGTTTCAATTTTGGCAGACACCGCGATTCGCGCCGACGACGTCGATGAAGCATCGGCGGAAGAAGCACGCAGGGAAGCCGAGCAAGCCTTGTCAAACCAAAACGGAGACTTTGATTATGGCCGTGCTTCCACACAGCTAGCAGAAGCCGCCGCCCAGTTGGCGACCCTGCGCAAACTGAAAAATCGAGCGGGACGAAGCTAGACGCAGCGTTTCGCTACACGACCTTCCCCAAACACGGCAAGCCTGTAGCAAAGAGCCAAAGAACAGCATATTTTCTCAAGAAGCCTCGTTGTTCACGGGGCTTTTTTTTGCCAGTTGATAAGCCCATCACACTGCCGCAGTTGGCGTCTTCGCAGTGCGCGGCGCATAATAGCTTATCGGCAGAGGGAAGCCCGCCATAAAAAACCCTAACCAGTTGAAAAAAATGGAAAAGCCGTCGCCATGAATTTGGAAGTCGTGATCCTCGCCGCAGGCCAGGGGACGCGAATGCAATCCAAGCTGCCCAAGGTGCTCCACCCCGTTGCGGGTAAGCCGCTATTGGAGCATGTGGTTTTAACCGCACAAGCGCTAAACCCATCAGCTGTTCACGCCGTGGTTGGGCATGGTGCGGAACAGGTGCAGGCGGCCCTTAGCGACTACCCTATTAACTGGGTGCTGCAAAAGCAACAGCTCGGGACGGGGCATGCCGTGCTGCAGGCTTTACCGTCTATTGCGCAGGACAGCGTTGTCCTTATTCTCTATGGGGATGTGCCGCTTACCGAATTGAATACCTTGCAAGCGCTCGTCGCCGCAGCGCATAGCGGCCCCGCACTACTTACCGCGACAATTACCAACCCTCAAGGTTACGGCAGAATCTTGCGCAATGACCTCGGAGAGTTAGTCGGAGTTGTTGAAGAGAAGGATGCAAATGGGCATCAACGTAAGATTTGTGAAATTAATACCGGCTTACTGGCGGCACCTTGTAGCGATTTAAAAACATATTTGCCGCGTGTCGAAAACGACAATCAGCAGAAAGAATTTTATCTCCCAGATATTCTGAGCCTGGCAACGCAAGAAGGCCGCAAGATAGCGAGCTGTCAGGCGGGGTCAGAGCTGGAAATACTTGGCGTCAATGATCGCGTGCAACTCAATCAAGTAGAGCGTGAATATCAACGACGCCAAGCGGAAACCCTAATGCGCGCCGGAGTTAGCATTGCCGATGTCAATCGGTTGGATATTCGCGGCGACGTTACTTGTGCAGCGGATGTCGTTATCGACGTCAACGTGGTTCTAGAGGGCAGCATCACTCTCGGTAAAGGCACCGTCATCGGAGCCAACTGTGTTTTGCGTGATGTCAGTGTTGGGCCGGGCACCACCATCCATCCCATGAGTCATTTGCAGGAAGCCGATGTTGGAGCTGATTGCAATGTCGGCCCTTACGCTAGGTTGCGCCCCGGCACAGTGCTTGCAGACGGTGCGCGAATCGGCAATTTTGTCGAAACCAAAAACACCACGGTAGGTAGCAATAGCAAAGTTAACCACCTTAGCTACATCGGTGATTGTGAAATGGGCGATGGCGTCAATATCGGCGCGGGTACCATCACCTGCAATTACGACGGCGCCAACAAACACGCTACCACAATAGGCGATGATGCGTTTGTCGGTTCCAACAGTACACTTGTAGCACCGCTAGAAATTGAGCAAGCTGGATTTGTAGCAGCGGGCTCTACCGTCACCAAAGCTGTTGGAAAAAGTGAGTTGGCCGTGAGCCGTTCACGACAGCGGAATATCCAGGGCTGGGAGCCGCCACACAAGCGTGAGGATAAGAGCTAACCATGTGTGGCATCGTCGCAGCGGCTGCGAGACGCGAAGTCTCAGAAATTTTATTAGAGGGCCTGCGCCGTCTCGAATATCGCGGCTACGATTCCGCCGGTATGGCGCTGATCGACGGCCAGCAACAATTGCGGTTACATAAGCGCCAGGGGAAAGTCAGCGAGCTCGAAAAAGCACAACACGAAAAGCCATACTACGGCGTAACTGGCATTGCGCACACACGTTGGGCAACCCACGGAGAGCCATCTCAGGCCAACGCTCACCCGCATGCCTCCGGCGACCGCATTGCGCTGGTACACAACGGCATTATCGAAAACCACGAGACACTGCGCGAAGAACTCATCACAGCCGGTTATAACATGTCATCGGGCACGGACACCGAAGTCATCGTGCACATGCTGCATCGCATTGTCGAGGGTGGAGCGACGCTGTTCCAAGCCATGCAGCAAGTGGTGAGCGAACTCGACGGTGCTTATGCACTAGCCGCCATAGACCAACAGAACCCATCGGAAGTCGTAGGCGCACGTAAAGGCAGCCCCCTCGTGGTAGGCGTAGGTATCGGCGAGAACTTTCTCGCGTCCGACCAAATGGCGTTGCGTCAAGTGACCGACCGCTTTATCTATTTGGAAGAGGGCGACCTGGTTACAGTCACACCATCCTCCTTGCAAGTGTACGACGGCGAAGGCACACCCATTACTCGGCCGAGAACGCGAATTCGAGAGGCATTAGAAGTAGCAGACAAAGGTGAATTTGATCACTACATGATCAAAGAGATCTTTGAGCAACCACAGGCACTGGAAGCGACCTTTGCGGATGGCACAAAACTTGAGGATATCGAAAAACGATTTGGAGAGCGTGCATCCGAACTTTTCGACAAAGCACAAAACGTACAAATTGTCGCCTGCGGCACCAGCTTTCACGCCGGTCTAGTGGCGCGTTATTGGCTGGAGGAGCTAGCTGGCATAGCCTGCGAAGTTGAAGTGGCCTCTGAATTTCGTTACCGCAAGCGAGTACAACACGAAGGGACTCTCATCGTTGCCATTTCGCAATCCGGAGAAACGGCAGACACACTAGCTGCGCTGCGTAACGCAACAGAAGGCGAGTTCATCGGTAGCCTGGTCGTTGCCAACGTCGACAATAGCTCACTTGTGCGCGAGTGCGACCTTGTATTCCTCACGAGAGCGGGTGCAGAGATCGGTGTGGCTTCAACAAAAGCATTCACAACGCAGCTAGTGGCATTACTCATGCTCACGCTGGCAATGGGTCGCCGAAGGGGCATGGATGAAGCACGGCAACAGGAAATCCTCTCCGCGCTTAGAGAGCTGCCAACATTCGTGCAACAGACCTTGCTGATGGACGGTGCGATTGAAAAACTCTCAGAAGCATTTATTCCCAAACGCCACGCACTGTTTTTGGGAAGAGGTATCCAATACCCCATTGCAATGGAAGGCGCGTTAAAACTCAAAGAGATTTCCTATATACACGCTGAATCATACCCGGCTGGAGAGTTAAAACACGGCCCGCTCGCCTTAGTCGACGATGACATGCCTGTAGTGGCCGTAGCACCAAACGATGAACTGCTAGAAAAACTAAAATCAAACTTAGAAGAAGTCCGCTCCCGCGGCGGCGAACTGTTCGTGTTTGCCGATAGAGAAGCAGGTTTCAGCAACGAAGCCCGCGTGCAAGTACTCCAAATGCCGCACTGCCCAGAAGTCATTAAGCCGATAGTCTACAGCGTAGCGCTTCAGCTACTGTCGTATCATGTTGCCGTGCAAAAAGGCACAGATGTAGACAAGCCGCGCAACCTCGCTAAATCAGTCACCGTGGAATAGGCGCCCTCACCCCGGTTTTCCAGCTGTAAACAAATATTTCTGTTTGTAGCTTTGCAATTAAGTTTGTGTATGTTGCTTGAAAGTTTGTATTCTTAGCGTAACTGGCTACTCTGAGCTCACCCGACGGCGCCCGCTGCCGCAGGCGTTGCAAGCCCTAACCCTACCACCACACCAGCCCCCAAAAAAAGTATATTTTCTATACCGTGGCTTAATTTGAGTATGACGAGTGAAGGAGCGCGTCAAACCTGCAAAAGCATGGGATCGACTTCATCGATGCCCAGGCACTCTGGCTGGATCCTGACCTACTCGAAATTCCGGCGAGGATTGAAGTTGAAGCCCGATATTTTGCCACTGGAAAAATTGGGCAAAAGCACGGGTCCGCAGTTATTATCTACAGAGAGGCTACGATTCGTATCATTTCTTCTTGAGGCTATGCGCTACCGCAAGAGACACTTGGCGACCACAGAAGGTGGGTCTGAGTTATTGTAAAAAGTGGTGTTTGGCAGCTTGAATCAAGCGGCGACCTGATTGCTAGCTGACACTTCGATTCCATCTTTAAATTCAATTCCTGTAATCACCTTTGCCAGGTAACTGAAACCGCGGAGGCGGCGCCAGTTGTCCTGTGCACACATACCCAGCTTGAAGGTCATGTGTAGCATTCCATCTCGGCTCAGGCAACCCTTGCTCCGCCGGGTGCGATGGCGGATTGTCCCGAACGTCGACTCAATCGGGTTCGCCGTGCGAATGCTCTGCCAGTGCTTCGCCGGAAAACCGTAGAAGGCCATCAGCTCCTCTCGATCTTTTTGTAAACAGACCGTTGCCTTCGGGTACTTCGGTTCATAGGTCACCAGGAATCTGTCGAACGCCTTTTCTGCCTCCTCTCGCGTCGCCGCCTGCCAGATGTCGTGCAGATCATTCTTGGCTTTGGGTTGCAGCGATTTCGGCAGCGCGTTCAATACATTCATCGTCTTGTGCATCCAGCAGCGTTGCTGGCGTGTCTGCGGATACACTTCCTCCAGCGCTGCCCAGAACCCCATGGCACCATCACCAATCGCCAGTTCAGGACCGTTCAGGCCGCGCGACTTCAGGCTCAACAGGACTTCGCGCCAGCTTTGCGTCGACTCCCTAACCCCATCCTCAATCGCCAAAAAATGCTTCTCGCCGCGCTCGTTCACGCCAATGATCACCAGGGCGCACAGCTTGGCGTTCTCTGCCCGCAGGCCGCTGTAGACGCCGTCTGCCCACACATACACCCAGCGATCCTTGTCTAATCGCCTTTGCCGCCAGGCATCATATTCCTGTGCCCACTGGCGCTTGAGCCGAGACACGGTACTGGCGGATAAACCCTTCGCCTCTGGCCCCACCAGCACTTCCAGTGCCGATGCCATCTCGCCAGTTGAAACACCCTTCAGGTACAGCCAGGGCAACGCCGCTTCCAGGCTCTTTGCCTTGCGTACATACGGCGGCACCAGGGCTGAGCGGAAGGTCACTGGTGTCCCATCTCGGGATCGCACCTTCGGCACTTTCACCGTCACAGGCCCAATGCCTGTCTGCACCTCTCGCTCGGGCTGGTGGCCGTTGCGAACGACTGCAGCGCGCCCATCGGCAAGCTGGCGGCCTTCAAAGCCAGAGAGAAACTCTGCCAGCTCTGCTTCAATAGCTTGATAAATCAACGTTTGTGCGCCTGTGCGCAGTAGCTCCGTGAGTGCATCAGCTTTTACCGCTCGACCTGCAAACTCGACAACGTTATTCTCATTCATGGTGGTGTATCTCCTGGTTGCTTTGTCTGTTGTGGTGACAACAAATCAACCAGATACACCGCCTTTTTTCAAACCGTCAAACACCAGATTCAGTTATAACTCGGTGGGTCTTACTTTACCCCTTTTTATCAGTTAATCCCGTGATAACATTGCCTGAGATCGAACTATACAAGTAGAGGCTGGTGGTAGGGGCGTACCACACGCCGCAGCTTAGGGCGGTTATCTGCCTTATATAGTTCGCGGTTAACTCGTTTTAAACTGAATCAGTGAGGTTTCACATAATGAATAAAGCACTCCTAGTTGTAATCGCCATTTTGCTGCCACCGCTGGCGGTTTTTTTGAATAATGGTGCGGGTAGAGACCTTGTCATTAATATTGTTCTCTGCCTGTTTTTCTATGTTCCAGGCATACTTCACGCGCTGTGGTTGGTTTTAAAGTAGAATTCAATCCGCTGTTCTGCCGGCCACATATCTGGAGCGGGCAGCGTTTCGCAGCGGGACAGCTTGATGGCCGCCCTCGCTTGAAGCATTAGGTTACTAACGTGGGTCTCCAGCGTGTAAATAACCCCAGCTATCTTGGCTGCTGCAGAGTGATGTGTGATGAGCTCGGGCTAACGGCTGTTAATGGTTTTCAAAATATTACAGTTACGCCTTCAAATGATCATGGCTCCCGTTATTGGACATTGTTTCTCAAGTTCAGCGCGCTAAACCCTGGCGCTTTGCGTCCATAGGAGGCATGCGGTGAGCAATGAAGTATTCATAGGAATTGTTGTCGCTGTCGTTGTGGCAGTCCTTCTGGGAATCAAAACGCTTATTCACGGAGTCTTAACATTTAAAATGGATGAGACCGCCATTGTGAAATACCTAAGAGATTCGAGTGGTGAAATTGAACTCTGTAGTACAGAGGCTATATCCACCGGAACGGATATCGATGCAAAACGTGTGGCTTTGGTCTGTTCAAAGAGTAAACTGATAGAGAGTGATTCAAAAGAAAAAGCGTCTTGGTACTTAGGGTGAGGGTGCTTAGGGTGAGGGGATTTAGACTGAGTGAGCCGATTTAGTTTTCGCGATGAATCGAGCAAAGACAATCTTTTTTCTGTACGCATTACTCATTACATTTGGCTCGGTTAAGCCTTCAACTGGCGCGGGAATTGACCCCTGGGATAAGGTCATTCACTTGGTGATGTATGCGATGTTTGCACTTTTCGCTTACCCGCTCGTAAAAGCCTACCGCGGTTATATTTATATTTGCATAGCAATAGTGGCATATGGCGGATTCCTCGAGGTTGTGCAACATTTTTTGCCAGGCAGGCAAATGTCACTTTTGGATTTGCTGGCTAACACAGCGGGTGTGCTAGTGGGTATGGTGATCGCGACAAGAACGTTTTATGCCAAAGCAGGTCGCGAGAGTGAGGCTTAAGGGAAAAACGGCATTAATTACCGGTGCAGCGAGTGGCTTAGGGGCAGCGGCTGCACAGCGATTTGATGCCGAAGGTTGTCGCGTTTGCTTTTGTGATATCCAGTTGGAGCAGGCTGAGTCTTTGGCTGCGCAGTGCAGCAATGACAGCTTGGCTGTGCACTGTAATGTTACCGATGAAGCACAGGTGGAAGCCGCTATCGATGCAGCGGTTGAGCGGTTTGGCCATTTAGATATTGTGTTTCACAGTGCGGGCATTGTGGGGGCTGTCGGGCCTATTGTCACTACGCCTGGTGAGGAGTGGCGCTTCAGTATTGATGTGTTGCTAAACGGCACATTCTACGCCATGAAACATGCGGCGCGTGTCATGCAGTCGCGTGGTAGCGGCTCAATCATCACCATGGCTAGCACTGCTGGACTAATAGGTGGACTGGGTCCGCATGCCTATGCCGCCGCCAAACACGGTATTGTCGGCTTGACCAAAAATGTCGCTGCCGAAATGGCACCGCATGGTGTGCGGGTGAATTCGATAGCCGCAGCCAGTATGGCGACGCCCATGGTCGCCGCTGTGCTTACAGGCGACCCAGACAATCTCGCGGCTGCGCGCGAAAAACTGGCTGAAGCATCGCCGCTGCGTGATCGGCCCGGTCTACCAGAGGATGTGGCTAACGCAGCACTGTGGTTAGCTAGTGACGAGGCGGGCTATACCACCGGGCACACGCTAACGACTGACGCCGGCTTCACGATTGGTGCATCCGTCGAAGGCCCCGTGTTTCCTGAATACAGCCCAATCATCCGCGAAGCTGGGAAGGTAGGGCTGGATACTTAGGTCGCTTTAAACTGTGATGAGACTATGAAACCACTACAAGTTTCCCCCAAGGAAAAATCTGAAGTTGTCTACAAAGTCAAAAAGTACTTTCAAGAGGAACTGGACCTATGCCCAAATGCTAGACGTTGAATTAATTCGCGCAAGTAAACGCAGGAATAGTCGCTCCCTAATAGCCGGCCAGATGAAATAGATTAAAATCAAGATCTGAGGGGCCCTCCTAAACAGAGCCCCATTTGACACTGATGCTCAGTGCGAGTGGGATGTATTGCATTTGAAACAGCTCGGTGCTCAGAGTGACATTTCTGACTACGTGTCGGGGCGCCATCCCTAACTGACTTTGACAAGAGCAAAAAAAGACAAACAAAAGACCAGGAAATCGGCGAATTTGAGGCGGAGTTTTTGATCGAATTTTTGCGGAAGAAATTGGCGCGCACTTCCATAATCTGGGCTTGCAAGACGCACGGAGCTTTATGACACAAAAACTTGAAGAAGCGACTGATCCAATAGTTGAGTTCGAGCAACCGACGGAACGGCGACACTAGGCTATTGTGAACCGTGCGACGTCGCATTAATAGTTACCTGTAGTCTGTTTTTTGGTCGTTGCAAATACTTAACTGATGGAACACCTCGTTGAACAAGCGATTAGCTGTCCCTATTGCGGAAAACACAATGTGGTGTTGATTGAAGAGCGGGACGTGGAACAAGAGTATATTGAAGATTGTCAGGTGTGTTGCCGGCCCATCGTTTTCTTTATCTCAACTAATAACGCCGGCAATCTTTCGGTAAGGGTTCGCAGTGAAAATGAAACTTTCTAGATTCAACCACATACTGAATCTGCAACCCCACCGTGAGTGAGCAACGGTTCTTAGAGCTCGCACTCTCAAGGCAAGTTTGGCCCCGTGCACTAAAAGTGGCTCTCCTGGTCGGTACAATTTTGGCGCTGATTAACTATGGCGACAACATATTGGCACGCTCGGTGGACCATGTGGATATTTTTAAAATAGTCCTAACCTACTTTGTGCCCTATGCTGTATCGACATGGTCAGCTGTGGGTGCGATACGATCCCATGGGCGGCATTAGATCAAAGCCGACATTCGGCTTTTACATGTCGATTCCCCCCCCCTTGCAATGAGAACTTTAACTCTCTATATGAAAACCGTGAAACCTAAGAGTTACAACAAGAGGCGAGTGTCCAGAAAGTGTATTGAGATCAATTTGTTGGAGTTATTACGCTTAATATCTTCGTGACTTTTCCAAATCACCAAAGACACTGGCTTTCAGCAGCGATCGCACTGGCGGGTTTGTTTGTTTTTGGCATTTTCTATGAGCAGCTTCGAGGTTTACTGGGCAGTGATTTACGGCTTTTCTTTTTTGCGCTGTTCTACCTCTTTTTACTCGGGCGACTGGGCGAATATATAGGCGCAAAGATGAACCAAAGAAATATGCAGAAATAGAACTAGTAATATTTTTGCCGCATCGTCTATTGATGAGTCAATATGTGTCATAAGGTGCCGTAGCAGCGCCACTAATTGCCACTGCGACCCAATAGAAGTTTAGGGAATGCGTTATGTTTTTTCGAGAAAAGCGGCTTAATGTTCGTTTGAACACAGCCAAAAAACTATTGAGTCAAGAGAAGTTCGAGGAGGCACATGTGCTGCTGGTGAGTATTCTCAACGCACAACCCCAAGAGCTTATGAAGATTAGGGTGGGGGCGTATATGGCGGAGACGGAATATTCCTGTGGCAACTTACGCAACGCGATGTACTATGCGAAAAGCTACCTCGATGCGCAGAGTTCGATTACCGCTATGCAGTCGAATGATGAAGATGTCGCGCTAAAAAACAGAATTAAACTTATAGTTGCTGAGTGTGAAAAACCGCACTCATCAGCGAAGAATTAACGTTTCACTGCAACAGGTAGTGGAATTAGGTGCAGTGAATGGTGTATCGAGAAATTCACGGGAAGCGGAAATTAGTTGAAAAAACCCATGCGCAGAAAACATCGCGATAATTTTCTTCCGCGCGTGGTTGCTGCGGTGCTGGTGGCTTTCTGGCCGATAAGTGCCCTAGCCGATTCTGTCGTGTTGTTACGCGCCTTGGCCGGACCGCAATTGCGATGGTCGCACTGGAACCAGCGCTTGTCGCGCGAGCGCTAGAGCATCCGTAGTACGGTATGAGCGCGCTCTATTTTCTGCACACGACCTGCGCGGTTCTTTCGATCACCGGGTTTTTCGTTCGCGGATTATGGCTGCTGCGGGGCAGCCCTTTGTCGCAGCACCGTGTGACTAAAACACTCCCACATCTTATCGATACACTGTTGCTGGGATCGGCACTGGGGATGTTATTTATCTGGCGGCTAAACCCCTTCAGCGCCAATTGGCTCGTGGCAAAAATCGTCGCGCTTCTGCTTTATATCGGCTTGGGTTTGGTTGCCCTGCGGTTCGGTAAAACGCCGCGGCAGCGATTCATTGCCTGGTTGTTGGCGTTGATGTGTGCGGCCTATATTGTATCGGTGGCTTTTACTAAAGACCCAAGAGGGCTAGTCGCTTTGCTGAGTTAGCGAAAGTTGGATCACCGGTATCAATAGATAGCGAGGCAGGGTGAAGAACGTACACCAGATTTTGCATCAGCCGTGTTGGGGAGCTTAGTGCCGAAAAGAAAAAGGGCGCCTTACGCAGACGCCCGTAGCAGTGTCGCTGCTCGTTCCAAGCCCATTTGCAACCACTCGCAACTGGTGTGAATGCAGTGGGCTCGAGTAGAGATTAGCGTGACTACCTAGCTGGGGTTAGCTTCTTTGTAAGCGCGAATCGCGGCGTTGAATTTGCCCGCTAGTTCTTCCTCTTTGGAAACGGCGTTGTTGTATGCCTCTTCCAATGCTTTGGCCGCCGCTTTATCGGCATCGGTGGCGTCTTCAGCGGTCGCCGTTGCTACGGCCGCACTTATCTTTGGGTCCATACAGGACATGTATTCCAGGTTAGCCGCTTGGAATGTCTTAACGGCTTGCTGCCCAGCTAACATTTGCTCCATTGAGGAGGTAGCTCCCTCGGGGAGGCTGGGTAGTTCGGGTGGCGTGCAGTCCTCGGCAAAGCTGAGATTGCTAAACAGAGCGGCTGCGATCATGGCGGTGGAAACTTTTTTCATGGTAAATCCCTTGTGGATTGCGGGAAAAAAGACCTTAACAGGACTATCCGTCGCTGCCAAGCTGAGGGAATTCAAGAAGTTGGGCGGCGAAGTAGAATTCGGCCCACTGTTGTGACCGGGGGTGGGAGCTACTGTTTGCCCACCCAGAGCTTGGGCAGCCCAAATTGCCGCTCCAACTGAATAGCGGCCTTCTGGGCGGCATCTCGCGAGCTTAGCCCCACAATCCGTAGGCGATATAAGGTCCTATCATTTAGAGTTTTATTAGCGATTATCACTCTCCCTAGGTCCGTGGGGAGGCGTTTTGCCCACGCCTGCGCAATTTCTAGGCGTGCGTAGGAGCCGAAGTTCACGAACCAGCTAGGTTCAGCGGGGGCAGGCGTGGCAGCTTTTTCGGTGGCTTGGGCCTTCTCGTCGGTGGCGGGGGGCTCGGTTTTTGCCGCCGGGGGGGCCACCGTTGCAACTGCTTTAGCGATGGCAGCTCGCTGGGCTTCCAACTGTGCTTCCAAATCAGAAATGACACCCTTTAACCGTCGGTTTTCTGTGGTGAGCCCGCTCACTGAACTCAAGAGCTCGGAGTTTTCTGCGGTCGCTTTCTCCAGGGACTCACGCATACCGCGAATTTCCTCGGGCTTAGCCGCCACGGCCAGTGCTGCACGCAGTTCGCGTAGTTCTTCCTGGGCTGACGTTCGCTGCTGGACAACACCAAAGCCGCCTGCGACCAATAGCGCAAGGGCGAGAACCGCCACGGCGATGAGGCCCCAGGGCAGGGTTTGTGCGCTCCCCGCATCGTCGTCCATCCAGGTTTCGGGGATGTTTCGCGTGTGCCCTAAGCGCTCAGCCGGCTCGATTCGGTGAGTTTTATCGAGTGCTTCGGCTTCTGCTTCTGGGTCCAGGTCTAGATCGAGAAATAGCCCCTCTGCGGGCTGTTCCTGCTCTTTAGGCTGCTCTAGCTCCTGCGGTTGTTCAGCGACCGGCTCATCGTCGAAGATGTCGTCGTCTGCAAACAAATCCTCAAGGTCATCTTCAATGAGATCGTCGTCGAGGTAAGTGGAGGTATGGTCGGTATCTCGCTCCGGTTCTTCGTAGGAATCGTCTTCCTCAAAACTGTTATAAAAAGAGCCGGAACTATCGTTTTGCTCGGACGCGTTTTGCTCGAACGGGTTTCCACCAGAGGTAGACACGGGATCACGGTCCAATGGCTGACGGTCGTCTTGCTGGCTAGACATTTGCGGGCACCCCTGCGGATGGGTTAAGGCATTTTGCGCGCAACTGTGCAGCATGGCAATACAGCGACTCGCGGTTTTGCCAACGAATACCAGAGATTTTTGCGCTGGTATTGTCAACGACCCGTGCAAACGCAGGCGTGAAAGCGTGTGTCTTTTTGGACTTGTGCTTGAAATTCATCTATGTGGTCCGCCTGCACTTGGTTAGAATGCGTCGATGGATGTCTCGGATATTCTCTCCTCACTCAACGAAGCACAGCGCGAAGCGGTAGCAGCAGATAGCCAAAATATGCTGGTATTGGCGGGTGCCGGTAGCGGCAAGACCCGCGTACTCGTACATCGCATTGCCTGGCTCATTCGCGCGTTAGATTTCTCCCCGTGGTCAGTCCTGGCAGTAACCTTTACCAACAAAGCGGCAAAGGAAATGCGTGGTCGCATCGAAGAGATGTTGCGGTTGCCCACGCACGGTATGTGGGTTGGCACCTTTCACGGTTTAGCGCACCGTCTGTTAAAGGCCCATTGGAAGGAGGCGGGCCTACCACAAAATTTCCAGATTATGGATAGCGATGACCAGTTACGCCTGGTCAAACGCGTCTGTCGCGAGTTGGATTTAGACGAAGCGCGTTGGCCGCCCAAACAGGCCATGTGGTTCATCAATGGTCAGAAGGATGAGGGGCTGCGCAGTGCCCATGTTCGCGTGGAGCAGGGTGACCTGTTTGCCCAGACGATGCTGCAAGTCTATCAAGCCTATGAACTGGCGTGTGAACGGGCCGGGCTCGTAGATTTTGCGGAACTCCTATTGCGTGCACACGAATTGTGGTTGCAGCAGCCGGATGTCTTGCAACATTATCAGGGTCGCTTCCGTCAGATCCTTGTGGACGAGTTTCAAGATACCAATACGATTCAATACGCGTGGCTGCGAGTGCTCGCGGGTAATTCAATTCCCGTAATGGCGGTGGGGGACGACGACCAATCCATCTACGGTTGGCGCGGCGCGAAGATTGAGAACATTCAGCGCTTCACAGAAGATTTCCAAGACACGCAGACCATTCGCTTGGAGCAAAATTACCGCTCCACGAAAACCATTTTGCAGGCGGCCAACCGGGTGATCTCAAACAACTTTGGGCGCCTAGGTAAAGAACTGTGGACAGCCGGAGATAGTGGTGAGCCCATCAGTCTCTATGCGGGGTATAACGAACAAGACGAAGCGCGATTTATCGTCGAGCGCGCACAGGAGTGGTTTGACGGTGGTCAAGCGCGCGCGTCGGTTGCCATTTTGTATCGATCCAACGCGCAGTCGCGGGTGTTGGAAGAAACGCTGATACGCAGCGGTATTCCTTATCGTATCTATGGCGGCCAGCGCTTCTATGAGCGCTTGGAAATTCGCAATGCGCTGGCTTATATGCGCCTGCTAATCAATCGTACCGATGACGCGGCAGTGGAGCGCGTTATTAATACACCGCCCCGGGGTATTGGTGCAAAGACACTCGATGTGGTTCGCAGCACAGCTCGCGAGCGCGAGTTGCCCCTGTGGCAGGCGATAGCGGTGGTGGCCGATGAGAAATTACTACCCGCCCGCGCGCTGGCGGCATTGGAAGGGTTCACCGTGTTGGCCAATGAGCTCGACTCGGGCACGGATGAGTTACCGCTTGAGGAGTTAACCGAACACGTTATTCAAGCATCTGGTCTGCTGGAGTTCCACCGCAAGGAAAAGGGCGAGAAAGGGCAGGCGCGCGTCGAAAACTTAGAAGAACTGGTCAATGCAGCGAAGTTGTTTACACCCGAAGATGATGAGCTTTCCCCTTTGCAGCAGTTTCTGGATAACGCCGCTCTCGATGCTGGCGATGCACAGGCTGATGAACACGAAGACAGTGTGCAATTGATGACGCTACATTCGGCTAAAGGCCTGGAGTTTCCCCTCGTATTTTTGGCGGGTATGGAGGAAAACCTATTTCCGCACCGTATGTCGCTAGAAGAACCTGGCCGTTTAAAAGAGGAACGACGCCTGTGTTATGTGGGAATTACGCGTGCCATGGAGCAGTTGGTGATTACCTACGCGGAGTGTCGGCGACTACACGGCGGGGAGACTTTCAACACGCCTTCACGATTCATTCGAGAGATTCCCGCAGAGCTGTTACACGAGGTGCGTCTGCATGGCGATGTGTCACAATCCGTCAGTTCTCTTACTCAGGCGCAGGTACCCGAAACCGAACTGCACTTGGGCCAGCGGGTTCACCATCAAGTGTTTGGTGAAGGCGTCGTGCTAAACTTTGAAGGCCGTGGCGCGAGTGCGCGGGTAGAAGTCAATTTCGATGACGAAGGTGGCAAGTGGTTAGTCTTACAATATGCCAATTTGCAAATGATTTAAAACATGTAAAGCGCTGTATTTATTGCAAAGGCATCGACACTTTAGTTTTTTAAGCTTTGGTTTTTTCACCTGAGCATCCAAGGTACGCATTGAATGTATGTTTATAGCGTAAGTATAGCAGCTGGCCTGAACACGAGCGCTGACAATAACAAAGAGAGTCACTGATGACTGATGGTGCACCACAAAACCCCCGTTACTTCCCATTCATAGTATTGACACTAGTCGCAGCACTGGTGACGACACTGGGCCTGTGGGCACGTGATCGTTCTTCGCAGCCAGCACATGCCAACCAGGGGCAGGCCGCAAGCAGCGATGAGCGGTTTGAGTGGAAGGTCATCACGACGTGGCCCAAGAACTTTCCCGGTTTGGGTTTTGCAGCGGAAAACTTCGCCCGTTATGTCAATGAGATGAGTAACGGGCGGCTGACGGTTCACGTATATGGCGCGGGAGAAATTGTTCCCGCGTTGGAAGTGTTTGATGCGGTTTCGCAAGGGGTAGCGGATGCGGGGCACGGCGCGGCCTATTACTGGAAGGGTAAAGTTCCATCCTCAGTCTTTTTTACTTCCGTACCTTTTGGCCTCAATGCTCAGGAGATGAATGGCTGGTTGCAATACGGCGGCGGCCTGGAGTTGTGGCAGGAAGCTTACGCACCGTTCAATCTCGTTCCCATGGCCGGTGGCAGCACCGGCGTACAGATGGCGGGTTGGTTCAACCGCGAGATTAACACCATTGATGATCTTAAAGGCCTCAAGATGCGCATTCCGGGCCTGGCGGGTGAAGTTTTTGCAGCAGCGGGGGGCACTGCGGTGCGCATCGCAGGGGGCGAATTGTACACTTCCATGCAAACGGGCGTGATCGATGCACTGGAGTGGGTCGGCCCATACAATGACCTGGCGTTCGGTTTTCAGGAAGTTGCAAAGTACTACTATTACCCCGGCTGGCATGAGCCCGGCTCGATATTGGAATTTATTGTCAATAAAGATTCGCTTGAGGCGTTACCAAAAGAGCTACAGGCAATTGTGAAATACGCATCGCGCGCGGCCAATCAAGAGATGCTCGACGAATACACCGCACGCAACAACGCGGCGTTACAGCAGCTTATCGACGAGCATGGTGTGCAATTGCGTCGGTTACCCGATGACGTACTGCACGCGCTTTGGCTGGGGTCGCAAGAGGTGATGGATGAGTTAGTGGCCAGTGACCCTATGGCGGCAAAGGTCTACGCATCTTACCGCGATTTTTACAAGGGTGTGCGCAACTACCATCACATCTCTGAGCAGGCGTACATCAATATGCGTGATCAAGCGATGGGTAAAGACGAATACTAGCGCTTAATCGCACGTGTCCGACCGTTTGCATCGATGGCAACGAACACAAATTCGCCTTCCGTCACTTTGATCGGCTCGCCATCTTGCTTTGAATTAATCCAAACCTCGACAATAATGCGAATGGAACTGCGGCCAATTTCTAGCACGTCGCAGTAGCACGACACTACGGCTCCCACATGCACTGGGGTCAGAAATGCCATGCCGTCAATGGCGACAGTGGCGGCGCGCCCGTCGGCAACTTCACTGGCTGTAATTAGCCCCGCGATATCCATTTGCGACAACAACCAACCGCCAAAAATGTCGCCATTGGCGTTGGTGTCTTTTGGCATAGCGACGGTTTGCAAGGCCAGCTTGCCCTGGGGCACGGGTGTTGTATCGATGTCATTCATAGTCGAAATCCGTCGGGCGTAGTTCGTTAGACATGATTCGGTAGAAATAGCCCGGCGGGAATAGCACCGCAGAGATAGTCCGGCACAAAGTCTAATGTTTTAATTTTTCTGGCAGCCAAGTTGCCAGCTCTGGCCAAGCCCACAGTGTGGCCATGAGTAAAAGTTGCAGAATTATAAAGGGAATAACACCTCGGTAGATAGCACTGGTGTGGACGGACGCCGGGGCCACACCGCGCAAATAAAACAAGGCGAACCCAAAAGGTGGTGTCAGGAAAGACGTTTGCAGATTAATGGCGATCATAATACCCAGCCAGATGGGGTCGACACCCATGGCGAGCAAGATCGGGCCGACGATGGGTACGACCACAAAAGTAATTTCAATGAAATCGAGAATAAAGCCGAGTAAAAAAATCACTACCATGACCACCAAGGTCGCCGCGAATAGCCCACCGGGCAGGCCATTGAAAAAAGTGTGAATTAACTCCTCGCCACCAAAACCGCGAAACACCAGCGAAAAGACCGCAGCGCCAATTAAGATCATAAAGACCATGCAAGTCACTTCCAGCGTATTGCGCAGTGCATCTTGCAAGCGTATAAAACTCATTTGGCCTTTGATGATGGCGAGAATAAGTGCCCCAATCGCGCCTATTCCCGCCGCCTCTGTGGGTGTCGCCGCGCCTGCCAGAATCGAGCCCAACACGAGGGCAATCAGTAACAGAGGCGGCAATAAGCCGCTGAGGAGAGTGCCTAGCGAAACGGGCTCGCTAGTTGCTGCGGGGGCCACGGCCGGTCGCAGTCGTGCATAGCCAATAAGGTAGACGATGTACAGACCGACCAAAATGAGGCCGGGAATGAGAGCCCCAACGAATAAATCACCTACTGACACAGTTTTTGGGTTGAAGATATTCAGATTGAGCTGCGCCTGCTGATAGGCGTTGGAAAGCGTATCGCCGAGCAACACCAGCGCGATCGAGGGTGGAATGATTTGGCCCAGCGTACCGGTCGCACAGATAGTGCCGGTTGCCAAACTTGGGCTGTAACCACTGCGCAGCATGCTCGGTAGCGAGAGTAGGCCCATGGTCACCACTGTCGCTCCTACAATGCCTGTGCTGGCTGCGAGAAACATGCCCACGACGACAACAGAAATCCCCAGCCCGCCGCGCAAGCCACCGAATACGCGGGACATGCTGTCCAGTAACTCTTCCGCGATCCGCGACCTCTCCAAAATGTTGCCCATGAGAATAAATAAAGGCACGGCAATCAGAGTGGTGTTATTGATCGTTCCAAAGATGCGGCCCGGCAGCGCCGCGAGGAATTGAGCGTCAAACACACCCAGGAGAACGCCGCCTGCGGCAAAGGCGAGTGACGTACCCGCCAGTGTGAAGGCCACCGGGTAGCCGAGCATGAGTAGCAGGCAAACCGCGAGAAAAAGATAGAGAGAGATGTAGGCCACTAGGTCTCAGCCCCTGTGCTGAGGACTAGGGCATTGCGCAACACATCGGCAATGCCCTGCAGTGCTAAGTTAATCGCCCCCAGTGGTATCAGTGTCTTTAGAACAAAGACCGCTGGAATACCCCCCGGCTCGGCGGAGGTTTCACGCATGGCCCAAGATTCGGCGACGTAGTTCCAACTACTGACTGTGATAAACACACAAAGTGGTAGGAGAAACACAATGCCACCTAGGCTGTTCACCCAAGCCTGCGCTCTCGGGCTGAAATTACGATAGAAAATATCTACCCGAACATGTGCGCCGGTTTTCAGCGCGTAGGCGGCACCCAATAGAAACAGAGCGCCGTGCATATAAATGACAGACTCTTGCGCCATTATTGAGCCGACATTGAAGCCGTAGCGTAGAATAACGATGAGGGCAGTGATCAAGGCCATGCCCAGGCCTAACCAGGCGAGCGCGCGGCCGCTGATCAGCGTAATCGCATCGAGGAAATTGACGCTGGAGCGTAATCCAGAATGTAGTGCCGACATGCCTGGTAGGTCTTTTTGATTATGTTGTCGCAGAGTATCATAGCGCTATTGCCCAGGTGAAAACTTATTCCCTGCGCCCACCTAACTTCACCGTTCAAACGGACCTGTTCATGCTCACTGTCATTTCCCCAGCGAAAACACTCGATTTTGAAACGCCACCGAAAACGCGAACTGCGACACAACCTGAGTTCCTCGAACGCGCCGCGGCGTTGGTGGAAGACGCTCGTGCCTTAAGCCCAATGGATATTCGAGCCCTAATGGGCGTGAGTGACAACATCGCCGAACTGAACCATCGGCGGTTCCACAATTGGTCTGTGCCGTTCAGTCTTGAGAATGCCAAGCAATCGGTGTTGGCCTTCAAGGGCGATGTATATACCGGGCTCGAGGCGGAAACATTATCTGCGAACCAGCTCAAGTTCGCCCAGCGGCATTTACGTATCCTATCTGGCCTCTACGGCTTGCTGCGCCCCTTAGATTTGATGCAACCTTACCGCTTGGAGATGGGTTTGAAATTTGACAATCGCGGCGGCAAAAACCTCTATGAATTTTGGGGTAATGACATCGCCACAGCCCTCAATAGGCAGCTGCAGAAAAGTGGCAGCCCCGTGTTGGTTAACCTCGCATCGAATGAATACTTTAAGGCAGTGAAGGCGCGTTCTTTGGACGCCGAGATTATTACGCCTGTGTTTAAAGACAAGAAAGGCGAAAAATACCGTGTGATTAGTTTCTTTGCGAAAAAAGCACGGGGGCAAATGGCGCGCTTTATCATTGAACAGGGATTGAATGACCCCGAGGGTATGAAAAAGTTTCGAGGGGGTGGATACCAATACAATAAAAAGGAATCCTCCGCCTTTGAGTGGGTATTCACCCGCGACAAACCGCCTGCAAGTTAAGCCCTGCGGCGCTCCAGTGTCCGATTTTTTGCCTTTTTCGCAAGCGTGCGAGAACAACAAGCCCTATATCTTAGAAGTGTTGCAAAGGGTATTTGCCGATCGAACGCAGGTGTTGGAGATCGGCAGCGGTACGGGGCAACACGCATGCCACTTTGTGCAACATATGCCGTGGCTGTGCTGGCAGCCCACAGAAACCGCTGAGAATCTCGCTGTGCTGCGTCGGCGCATCGATGCTTTCTTACAGGCAATGGGCGCTACTGCTGCACAGGCTGACGCAGCGGATTCATCGCAATCGGCGCAGTCGGAGAAAGACACAGTGAATGCCGTACCGTCTGTCGATGCGGTAGCGAACGTTTCAATGCGTACGCCGGTAGCTCTAAACGTGTGTGAGTTTCCCTGGCCGGTACCGGTTCCCAATGCACTCTTCACGGCCAACACCTTACACATCATGTCATTTGCTGCAGTGGAAGCATTTTTCGCCGCGCTCGCAAAACAGGCACCCGAAGATACGGTGCTGGCGATCTATGGTCCTTTCAACTATGGAGGGAACTACACCAGCGCCAGTAATGCACGATTCGATCAGTGGTTGTTGCAACAACACCCAGATAGCGCTATTCGCGATTTCGAAGCCGTGAATGCGCTCGCGCTTGCCGGTGGTTTTCATCTGCAGGAGGATGTTGCAATGCCGGCGAATAACCGCCTGCTGGTGTGGCGGCGCGCGTAACTCGCATTTCCCCAAGCCCCTCTCACAACAAATGTAAAACGCTCACTGAGCCAGTTGGTATCACTCAGATTTAAACGGAAGTAGCTGGGCCGCCGCTTTCAGGTACTGTGCATTGTGCTCCGCTTCGCGGCGGGTGAAATCTGCGATGGCTTGTGCCAGTTGCGGTTCCGCAATCCAGTGATTGGAATACGTAGTCGTGGGCCGAAAACCACGTTGAATTTTGTGCTCGCCCTGCGCACCGGGGTCAAAGCGTTTGAGTCCATTGGCAATGCAGTACTCGATACCGCGATAGTAGCAAGCCTCAAAGTGGAGGCAGTCCAATTCGCGCTCGCACCCCCAGTAGCGACCATAGAGTGTATCGGCAGAGCGAAAATACAATGCGCCAGCCATCGGTTGGCCGTCGAGGAATGCAAGCACCATGATGACTTGTTTACCCAGGCCCGCGGCGGTGTCGAGAAAAAACGCTTCGCTCAAATAACCGCCGTGGCCACTGCGTTTGGCATAGGTTAGCTGATAAAAGCGGTAGAACTGGAGCCAGTTTTCCTCGGAGATTTCATCTCCTTCCAGGGTTTGCAAGATGATGCCCTGTTCTTCAACCCGCCTTCTTTCACGTCGCAGCGATTTGCGTTTGCGGCTGTTGAAAGTCGACAAAAAGTCGTCGAAATCAGTGAAGCCTTCATTGAACCAGTGAAATTGGGTGCTGCTACGTCGCGGTATGCCCGCCGCTAGCAGTTGGTCGCTCACGTCTTTTTCGGGAAACAGTAAGTGCCAGGATGACAGCTGTTTTTCGCGAGCGAACTGTTGTATAGCGCTAATGGTTGCGTTGCGTACCGCCTGTGCGTCCTCCTCTGGGGCGATGCAGAGTCGCGGTCCGGTAGCAGGTGTAAATGGAATGGCGGTGAGTAGCTTTGGGTAGTAATGCAGACCGCACTGGCGCCAGGCATCCTCCCACGACCAGTCGAACACGTATTCGCCGTACGAGTGGGATTTCAAGTACAGGGGCATGACCGCCACGTTATGCTGTTGCCGCTGCAATAGTACGTGGCAGGACTGCCACCCCGTCTCAGCGGTGGTGCACCCGGTTTGTTCCAGGCCAAGCAAAAAATCGTGTCGCAGAAAGGGGTAATCTGTGCCGGTTAGTGCCTGCCAGTCTTTCGCTGATATCTGCTTCAGACTGGTGAGAAATTTCGCGGTGAAGGAATCGTCTTCCATCTGGCTCTCTATTGCTCCGAACTATTGCCAAGAGCCAAGGCCATTGAAAGCCAAGTCCAAAGCGACCCCGGTAAACAGTGCGACGCCGGCCCAGTTATTGTGTAAAAACGCTTTAAAGCAAGGTTCGCGCTGACGCTCGCGAATCAAGTACTGGTGGTATGCAAACAGTGCGGCGATCGCCAGCAAGCCAGCGTGAAAGATTGCACCTAAACCGAAGGCCTTTCCTGTGAAGTACCAGCAAAGGAGGCAGGCCACCTGCAGGAGAGCAATTATCCGTTTATCGTACCGCCCGAACAATATGGCTGTGGAGCGAATACCCACGCGTACATCGTCGTCGCGATCGACCATAGCATATTGCGTGTCGTAGGCGACCGTCCACAGGAGATTACCCAGGTAGAGCAACCACAGGGCATTGGGAAGTGCGTTAATTTGGGCGGCGAATGCCATTGGAATGCCCCAAGAGAACGCAGCACCCAACACTACCTGGGGCAAGTGGGTGTACCGCTTCATGAACGGATAAGTGGAAGCTAGCAGCACTGCGATGACCGACAACTGAATGGTCAAGGTGTTGGTCAATAGCACTAAACCGAAGGCGAGTAACATGAGGGCGACAAACCCGATGAGGGCTTCGCGTTCTGAAATAGTGCCCACCACGAGCGGCCGGCCCTGCGTCCGTGCAACTGCGCCATCTAAGTTGCGATCGGCGTAGTCGTTGATAATGCAGCCTGCGGAGCGCGTGAGAAATGTGCCCAACACAAAAATGACAATCAGCGATGGCTCGGGCAGGCCACCGGCGGCGAGCCACAGTGCGGTGAGTGTCGGCCACAGCAGCAGCAGCGTGCCGATCGGCTTGTCGAAGCGGGTAAGTTGTAGAAACGCACCAGCTCTGTCAGAAAGTGTCATGGTCGCGCGGGGGCAATTGCAGTAGCGCTAAGCTTACTGCCTTGTGCGTTCGATTGCAGCGCTCACTCGACCGCGTTGGCTGCGATGAACAGGGAGTACTGGTGACCAAGGCTGAAAGGCGCGTAAGAAAACTTCGCTCACCATGAGGGCTTTTCCCCCAATATCAAAGCGGGATCGCCGTCCCCACGCCGCGTTGGTTTGATGTAGGGCCCGAGGCAGGTAGTCGCTGTCTCCGGCGATGCGTGCGAGTTCAAAAGGGCAGCGATGCATCCCCGGGTGCTGAAACAAGATGGCGCCGAGGGAGCGATTTTGGAGTCGACGCAAGTGCCCGAGGCGCCCGGCAAGACTTGCCAAGGGAAAAACACTGCGCGCAAACACGACCGGATGATCGCCCAGACACAATACCACCTCCCGCACCAGGGCGGTGTGTCTCAGGTGCATTCCCAACAGGCGCTGCTCAGAGCGCAGTGGAATCAGCCAATTTTGGCTGAGTCTATGCACGCTGAACTGGCCACGCCCCAAGGACTGCAAGCGTGCGGTAAGAGAGCTGTCGTCAATCAGCCAAAAGCGCGTGCTGGCCGGTAAATCCGCGCGCATAAACTCACGCTCCGGGTACCATCGAGGTTCGCGCGCGATACGTCGAGACCCAACGGCTTGCTCTAAGGTGAAATGGGACATCGATGACACAGCGTTCAAACAAAGGAGTGGCGAGGATGCGCGATTGCGCAGCCCTGCGCAAGCCCTGGATCTAGCTCAACATGGCAGACTCGCCAGTAGAGAAAATCCTTGCACAATTATCGTACAACTTTATAGTGTTGCGTCTCCAAATTTGCACCGCTTAGGCACTTTAAGCGCCGGGCGCTACTGCGAGTTTTACAAGCAATTTTTAAGTTTAAGAGAGCGACAACATGAGTAAGTGGGAATGTATCGTCTGTGGCTTAGTGTACGACGAAAAGGAAGGCTGGCCCGACGATGGCATAGCGCCGGGGACCAAGTGGGAAGATGTCCCTGAAGACTGGCTCTGTCCCGATTGTGGTGTAGGCAAAGAAGATTTTGAGTTACTTGAAGAGGGAGTGGTCGACGATACACCCCATCACGAGGAGCCGGCGGTCGATAAAGTGCATCCGCCGGTGGTCATTCTCGGCACTGGTCTGGCGGGCTATGGCGTAGCCAAAGAGTTTCGTAAGCACGACACGGAAACACCTCTTATCCTCATCACCTCAGATGATGGGCGCTCATACTCCAAGCCCATGCTCTCTACCGGCTTTACCAAAGACCAGAATGCCGATGATTTAGCACAGCTCGATGCGGGCGGCATGGCACGCAACTTAAAGGCGAGCGTGTGGACCATGACCAAGGTCAACGCCATCGATACGCAGCAGCAATTGATTAAAGTCGGTGATGCCGAAACGGCTATTCACTACAGTAAATTAGTTCTCGCTGTAGGTGCCGATGTGATCAGCCCACCCATTGAGGGCGACGCACTGGAGCTGGTGTATTCAGTGAATGACCTGCTGGACTACAGTGATTTTCGAACAGCCATCAGCAAGAACGACGTCAACAAAGTGTGCATTATCGGCGGCGGCCTCATTGGCTGTGAATACACTAACGATTTATTGAACGGCGGCTTTGAAGTAGAAGCGGTTGACCCGTTGGGTTATTGCTTACCGACGCTGCTTCCGGAGTTAGCTGGTAAAGCCGTGCAGTCAGCACTGGAAGCCAAAGGCGCGACGTTTCATTTCGGCCCACTCGTCACGGCCGTCAATAAATCAGACGACGGCGTACTGGTGTCGCTAAACAATGGTGAGACGATTGCGGCAGATATTGTTGTTTCCGCGGTGGGTGTACGACCGAGAATCGAGTTAGCTAAATCCTCGGGCATTAGGACAAATCGTGGAGTCATTACCAATAAATTGTTAGAGACCAGCGCGCCCAACGTGTATGCCCTGGGCGACTGTGCGGAAGTTGAAGGCCACGTCCTGGTATATGTCGCACCGCTAATGGCAGCAGCTAGAGCGCTGGGCAAGACGCTAGCGGGCGAACCCACACCGGTTTCTTACCCGGCGATGCCGGTTACCATCAAGACGCCAGCGTGCCCCGTGGTTGTTTCCCCCGTACCGCGTGATGTCGACGGCGAGTGGCAAATAGAAGCCGATGGCAACAATGTGAATGCGCAATTTCGCAACGCAGCGGGAGACTTGTTGGGCTTCGCGCTGACCGGTGATGCGATCAAGGAAAAGATGGCGTTGCAGAAGCAGTTGCCAGCGATTTTGGCTTGAGGAGCCGTTGTTGCCGTTGTTGCTGTTGGCCTGTGCTCTCTGTGGTGTAGTGGGCGGGGGAAGTGCCCCTGTGAACGGTCGCGTGGTAAAAGTTATCGCGATTGCGGGGGCTTTCTGCGAGCATTGTCTGAGTCCCAATTTTTTTCGCTGCGCGAAAAAATGGTCGAGTTGCGCAGCAGCCCGCAAACGCGGAAACTCTTGCGCCCGTTCACAGGGGCACTTCCCCCGCCCACTATACCGTGTTCGGCCGCGGTAATTCGCTGTGCAGCTATACTCGCGCTCGTTCACAGGTGGCTACGCCACTCACGGTATGCGCGGGCATGGAGCTAAACCTTCCCAAAACGCTCCACTGCACCCGCCCACCTGGCGATGAGAGGGTCGACGCGCTCCGGATACTGTTCGCGAATAGTCGCCGCCATTATTTGCACATCATCTAGCAATTCCGCGTGCCCCGGTAACTCCGCGATACGAAATTCCATAAGACCAGTTTGCCGCGTGCCCAGCACTTCCCCAGGGCCGCGCAACTCCAGATCTTTTTCGGCGATATAGAAGCCATCACTACTTTCGCGCATTGCCGACAGCCGCTGTTTGCCGTTGTTAGAAAGTGGCGATTGATAGAGTAAAACGCAGTGACTGGCATCCGAGCCCCGGCCGACACGACCGCGCAGTTGGTGCAGTTGCGCGAGGCCGAGACGTTCAGGGTTTTCGATAATCATCAAGCTCGCATTGGGAACATCGACGCCGACTTCGATAACTGTTGTGGCGACCAGTAGTGCCAGTTGGCCGGCTTTAAATTGCGCCATCACCGCTTCCTTCTCCGGCCCTTTCATACGGCCATGAATTAAGCCAATGCTGAGATCTGGAAGGGCTGTGCGCAGCTCAGCAGCGGTTGCTTCCGCGGCCTGCGCTTGCAGTGCATCACTCTCTTCAATGAGAGTGCAAACCCAGTAGGCCTGACGGCCTGTGGCACAGGCCGCAGCGACGCGCTCGAGGACGCTGTGTCGTCGTTCACTGCCAACTAACGCCGTAGTGACGGGTTTGCGGCCAGGCGGAAGTTCGTCGATGACAGAGCAATCTAAATCGGCATAGGCCACCATGGCGAGTGTGCGGGGGATGGGTGTGGCGGTCATGACAAGTTGGTGGGGTCGGCCGTCGCCGTCGTTGGCTTTGTCGGTGAGTGCTAGGCGTTGATGCACACCAAAGCGGTGCTGTTCATCGACGATGACCAAGCCCAGGCGAGAGAATGCGACGTCGTCTTGAAACAGAGCATGTGTGCCGATCACTAGACTGGCGTCACCGTTGGCAATGCGCGCTAGTGCCGATGTCCGAGCATTGCCGCGCGAGCGCCCGCTGAGCCATTCCATGCTTATATCCAGTGGCTCAAACCACTGGCTGAAGTTTTGCCAGTGTTGTTCTGCTAGCAGTTCCGTCGGTGCCATCAGCGCCACTTGCAAGCCATTGCCGATGGCTTGCAGTGCGGCTCCCGCCGCGACTAATGTTTTTCCCGAACCCACGTCGCCTTGCACGAGGCGCAACATCGGAATCGGTTGCGCGAGGTCGGCGGCGATTTCACTCAGCACACGTTGTTGCGCGTTGGTTGCGGTAAAGGGTAGGGCGGCCAAAAACTTTTGCAGCAACTGTGGCTGCGGAACTAGCGGCGGGGCGCCGTCTAGCTGTAATTTTTCGCGTAGGCGGTGCAACGATAAGTCGTGCGCTACCAGCTCTTCCAACGCTAAACGCAATTGCGCCGGGTGGCGGCCCTCTCGCAGTAATGCCACGGGTGCGTCCGGGCGCGGCGCGTGCAGGTATTCCAGTGCTTTGCCCAGTTCGTAGGGGTACTGTTTGCAGTGCGGTAGTAGCTCTGTAATCTCTGTTTTGCGCAGCTCAGCGATCGCCTGGCCACACATTTTGCGCCATTGAATTTGCCCGATGCCCGCAGTGGTTGGGTATATCGGCGTCAGCGTGTCCTCAACCGGGTCACCCTGGGTGAGATGGCGGTACTCCGGGTGATACATTTCGTAGCCGCTGGCGCCTCTGCGTATTTGACCAAAACAACGCACCTTGCTGCCAACTAGCAAATTGTTTTTTTGCGCGGCGGAAAAATGGAAAAAGCGCAAGGTGAGCGTGCCGCTGCCATCTTGGATGCGCGCGACCAGAGAGCGTCGCCGGCCGAAGACGATATCTGCTGCTCGAATCTCGCCTTCAATGACGATGTCCATCCCGTCTCTAGCGGTAGCGATAGGCGTTACGCGTGTGCGATCTTGGTAGCGCAGGGGCAGGTGGAACAGTAAGTCTTCCACTTGGTGCACACCGTACTCCGCCAGTTTGGCGGCCAACTTTGGGCCGACGCCGCGCAGTTCGCGCACTGATCTTTGAGCGATGCCGGCCACGGTTGTCGCTACTTTTCGCGCAGAGCGTCGGCGAGTACGTCGATGGCTTCGGAGCGCGGATAGGTTACGCGCCAGGCCAGGGCGATGGAACGCGTCGGCGCGGGCTCGGTAAAGGGGCGAACCGCGAGGTCGCTGTCGCCATAGTGCACCACATTGGCAGCCGAGCGCGGTAACACGGTAATACCCATACCACTGGCTACCATATGCTTGAGAGTCTCTAGGGAGCTCCCTTCCACCACGGCATGACCCTGGGCGTAATCGTCGCGAATGGCTTGCTGCAAACCCGGGCACGCATCCAGAACTTGATCGCGAAAACAATGCCCTTCCCCGAGCAGTAACACGTGGTGCTGCGCGAGGCGTGCGGGGCTCACCGCCTGCTGCTTTGCCAAAGCGTGTGTCTCGGGCATGAGCACCACAAAGGGTTCAGAGTACACTTCACGTGTGACGACATCTGTTTCGGTGAATGGCAGTGCGATAAATACCGCATCCAATTCGCCGCTGGCCAATTTGACGCGCAGGTTAGCAGTGTAGTTTTCCTCGATGTAGAGTGGCATCTGCGGTGCCAAGACTTTGAGGGAAGTGACCAGGCGCGGAAACAGATAGGGCCCGACAGTGTGAATGGCTCCGACAGATAGCATGCTGCCCAACGGGTCTTTGCCCTGTTCCGCCAAGGTGAGTAGATTCTGCGTTTCCTGCAGCACCTTTTTTGCCTGCTCGACGATACGTTCTCCCGCCGGCGTGGGCGTCACCTTGTGGCGCGAGCGCTCGAAAAGACTCACGTCCAAACTGGACTCCAGCTTTTTTATCGCAATGCTCAATGTCGGCTGACTGACATTGCTCAGCTCCGCGGCTTTGCGGAAGTGCCCGGTTTCGGCCAGGGCAACGAGGTAGCGCAATTCTGTTAAAGTCATGGGTGATTGCCTGATGTGCAGAACCCCTAGTGTAACCAGCGAGTCATGTGTTTATGAAGAGCAATTCCGTCCTGATTGTCGGTTGTGGCGACCTCGGAGTTCGTGTCGGTAGCTTGTTGGTGCAACGCGGCTGGGAGGTAACCGGTATGCGGCGAAATACTGCGCACCTGCCGAGCAGTTTTACGCCTCTGACGGCGGACTATACACAACCGCAGGGTTTTGCACAGGTCGAGGCATTGAAACCCGATTATGTATTGACTACTTTGAACCCCACAGATCGTTCCAGCGATGGCTATCGCCGAGGGTTTACCCGCGCCACAGAATATCTACTTACCGCCTTGGGTGAACACCAGCCAAAGCTCATCTTGATGAGCAGTAGCACGCGAGTTTTTGCTGAAGCGGAAGGTGGCTGGGTGGATGTCGATAGCCCGCTCACGCAAAGTGACCCCTGGGCGCAGGCCATTATTGGCGCGGAACAACTGCTGCGGGATTCTGGCCACAACACGGCGATCGTGCGTTTTGCCGGTATCTACGGGATTCCCGGTGGGCGCCTCTTATCGCGCATACAACGTGGCGAGTTGTGCCCCCCGGCACCGGTGAGTTACACCAATCGCCTGCACCGCGAAGACTGCGCCGGGTTCCTCGCACACTTGCTGACTCAAGCCAGTAATGGGGAGAAAGTACCACCGCTCTACATTGGGTGTGACGATTTACCGGCACCGCGCTTTACGGTTGAAACCTGGCTCGCCCAGGCGATGGGTCTACCGGACGCGAACGAGTGCTGTGGCTTAGCAACTTCGACAGCGGCGACACAGCACAATCGTGCCGGACACAAGCGCTGTAGCAATCGCAGTTTACGCGAGAGTGGTTATGACCTTATTTTCCCCACCTACAAAGAGGGCTACGCGGCCTTGTTGGGGGCGGACTAGGTTGCCGACAACTTATTCGGCGATAGATTTGATCGACAGTGGGTTAGACGCTGAGCACCGCCTCTACTTCGATAGCGGCCCCACGCGGCAGTGCGGCGACTTGAACGCAGGCACGCGCCGGATAGGGCTCCGCGAAAAATTCTGCCATCACCTCATTCACGTGTGCGAAATTATCCAAATTTGTGAGTGAAATATTTATCTTTACCGCATTATCAAGGCTGCCACCGGCGGCCTTGGCAATGGCCTGCAAATTGAGAAAAACTCGGTTGGCCTGTGCCACGATGTCACCGTCCACCAGTTTACCGCTATCGGGGTCTAAAGGGATTTGTCCCGAAACCCACACGGTATCGCCCACTTTAATCGCCTGTGAGTAGGGGCCGATGGCTTGCGGTGCAGTGTCGGTCGCAATGGTGGCGCGATTGTTCACGGTGTTTTCCCCATCTGGAATTCTGGAGTCAATGCCTAATTTTTTACGCGCACAACTTTGCGCACGTGGGTGATGTTGCGCAGGCGCCTGAGTACGCCGGCCAGGTGCACACGGTTCCTGACCTGCATTTCCATATTCACCAACGTAAACTGGTAGTCTTTGCTATCGGTGCTGATTTTTTCGATGTTGATGCCCATGGCATTGATGCGTGTCGCGATGGTAGCGATCATGCCGCGACGGTTTTCTACCTCAACACGAATCTCTACCATGTAATCACCTTCGACGTCGTCGTCCCAGCGCAAACTGACTAAGCGATCGGCATTGTCTCGCATGTCTCCCAGGTTGTTGCATGACTCGCGATGCACCACCATGCCCTTCTCGGAGCTGAGATAACCGGCGATGGCATCACCGGGAATCGGATGGCAGCATTTCGCATAGCTCACCATAAACCCCTCGGTACCGCGTATTGCCAATGGTGCGGGGCTGTCGCTGTTGCCTTCAGGCTGTACGGCTTCCTCCAGTAGACCCAAGAGTTGCTGTGCTGCGATGGCGGGCAATCGGTTGCCGTGCGCGATATCGGCGAGCAAGTCCTCGATGTCGTTGTAGTGTTGTTTCTCGAGAAAGTCTTGGACTTTTGCGGACGGCAGAGCATCCAAGCTACTGCCATAGCCTTCTAAGGCAGTCGTTAACAAGTTGTGCCCCAAGGCAACCGAATCCTCACGCGTTTGGTTTTTTAAATAATGGTGAATATTGGAGCGCGCTTTTGCCGTCACCGCATAGTTCAGCCAGGAGGGATTCGGGCGCGCGCCTGAGGCGGTCAGAATTTCGACGGTTTGCCCGCTTGCTAACGACTCCGACAGTGGCGCCAAACGGCGATTGATGCGGCAGGCCACGCAACTATTGCCGACATCCGTGTGTACCGCATAGGCGAAATCAATAGCCGTCGCATTTTTAGGTAACTCTAAAATGTGCCCTTTGGGCGTAAACACATAAATTTCATCGGGAAAGAGATCGATTTTTACGCTGTCGATAAACTCTTTCGAGTTCCCGGCGCGTTCCTGCATTTCTAACAATCCCTGCACCCACTCGCGCGCGCGTACTTGGCTGCCTGTAGCGGACTCTTCGTCGGCCTTGTAGAGCCAGTGCCCGGCGATACCGCGGTTCGCCAACTCCTCCATATCTTGCGTTCGAATCTGTACCTCTATGTGCACACCGTGCATACCCATGAGCACTGTGTGCAGGGATTGGTAGCCGTTTGACTTGGGTATGGCAATGTAGTCCTTAAACCCCCCAGGCACCGGTTTGTAGATACTGTGAATACAGCCGAGCACCCGGTAGCAGGTGTCGGGTGAGTCGACGATAATTCGAAAGGCGTAAATGTCCATTATCTCGTTGAACGATTTACGCTTCTGTTTCATCTTTTGGTAGATACTGTATAAGTGTTTCTCGCGGCCGATGACAGCGGCGTCGTGTCCTTCGTGTTCCAGTGTGATCTGAATTTGATTGCGGATCTTGTCCAAGATCGCTTTGCGATGACCTCGGGCTATACGTATGGCCGCACTGATTCGCTTGGACCGTATCGGGTAGAGTGCGCGCAAGCCCAAGTCTTCGAACTCCACCCGCATGTTGTTTATGCCCAGGCGCATAGCAATCGGGGCGTAAATTTCTAGGGTTTCACGGGCAATGCGTCGCGCTTTCTCGACCTGTAGTGCATCCAAGGTACGCATGTTGTGCAGGCGGTCGGCCAACTTAACTAGAATGACGCGCAGATCACGGCCCATCGCTAGCGCCATTTTTTGAAAATTTTCGGCCTGCCTTTCCTCAATAGAATCGAATTCAATTTGCGTCAATTTGCTGACGCCATCGACCAGTTCCGCCACGGTGTCGCCAAACTGTTTTTCAATGGCAGTTTTGTCTATACCGGTATCCTCGATCACATCGTGCAACATCGCAGCCATCAAACTCTGATGGTCCATGTGCATATCGGCGAGGATAGTGGCGACAGCGAGGGGGTGGGTGACGTAGGGCTCGCCACTGCGCCGAACCTGCCCGTAGTGGGCCTGCTCGGCAAAGAAATAAGCGCGTTTTACAGATTTGGCCTGCTCGGCCGTGAGGTAGCTGCTGATGCTGGGTTCGAGGACTTCTATCGTCTGCATGGCGCTAGGCCTTGGCCGGCTCCAGACGCGCCCGGGTTGAGCATTCGCGTGTTAGAGCGGCGGCTCTCCCGGTTGCGCTTCATCGTTGCGAGTGGGTTCTGCACTGATAGGCTGAGCACTCATTGAGTCAATGCCAGCAGTGGGTGCCGCTTGGGCGTCAGGGTGGAGATCGGCACCGGTTAGCGGTTCACCGTCTTCGCCCATGACTGCAGCCATTTCCTCTTCCGCTTCCAGTTCTTCTTCCCGATTTAGGATATCCGGAGTGATAAAACCGTCGGCGATTTCGCGCAAGGCGATAACAGTGGGCTTGTCGGATTCTTCCTGCACCATCGGGTCTTTACCCCCGGTCGCCATTTGGCGGGCGCGTTTGCTGGCAACCATGACCAATTCAAAGCGGTTGGCGACATTTTCTAGGCAATCTTCTACAGTTACACGAGCCATTGCGGACGATTTCCCCTGCTGTAAAGCGCTCGGCCCGCAGGCATAATGCCAACGGCTAGGGAGCGCAAGTGGATAATAAATGCCAGTCTGCCTCCAAGGGCAGCGGCTAACCGTTCATTATACCGCGAAACACCTGGGATAAGTCTATAGGTAGATCGAATTGGTGGAGGCTTTCGATATCGACCGCTAGGCTTGCAGCAATTGCCCCAGGGTGTCGCCGAGCTTGGCGGTCTGGCGCTCCGTGGTGAGCCGCTGGCTGTGAACAATGGCTTGCAACGCGGCCACCGCTTGGTCGAAGTCCTCATTGACGACCAGGAAGTTGCTCTCGACATAGTGCGACATTTCCTCGACCGCTTTGTGCATGCGCGCTTCGATGGTTTGTGCGTCGTCTTGACCGCGCCCGGTGAGACGTCGGTGCAATTCCTCGCGCGAGGGTGGCAGAATGAATATGGCACAGGCGTCCGGCTGTAGCCGTTTTACTTGTGCCGCACCCTGCCAGTCTATTTCCAGGATGACGTCCTTACCGCGCGATAGCTGTTCTTCCACCCAAACGCTGGATGTGCCATATAAATTGCCGAACACGCGCGCGTGTTCGAGAAACTCGGCGCGCTCCAGCATCGCCAGAAATTCCTCTTCGCTCACGAAGTGGTAGTTGTCGCCATCGGTTTCGCCTGGGCGCATGGAACGCGTGGTGTGAGACACCGAAACCAAAAGGCTGTCACAGTCTGCCACCAGTGCATCTACAAGGCTGGTTTTACCGGCGCCTGACGGTGCCGATATCGTGAAAAGTGTTCCTGTTTGAGCCATGGTGCTCCCGCCGTGATGCTAGCCAAGCTAGCTTATTCGATATTTTGAATTTGCTCACGCATCTGTTCGATCAGTACTTTCAATTCCACTGCATTTTGTGTCGTGTTGGCGGAAAACGACTTCGACGACAGCGTGTTCGCTTCCCGGTTCAACTCTTGCATCAAGAAGTCGAGACGGCGGCCGCAGGTCCCACCTTTTTTCAAGGTGCGCCGCACTTCGCCAATATGGGCATCGAGTCTATCCAGCTCTTCATCGACATCGGCCTTCTGTGCGAGGTAAACCAGCTCTTGCTCTAGGCGATTTTGATCGACGTCCATATCGAGTTCAGCGATGCGCTGCGTGATCCGCTCACGCTGTTGCTGCATGAGTTGCGGCATTAACTCTCGCGTCGCCGTAACCTGGGTTTCCACTTGTTGCAACCGATCCAGCACGAGCGTCGCTAGCTTTTCGCCTTCGCGTTCACGATTCTCTTTTAGTATGCCTAAGGCTGTTTGGAACAACGCCTGTGCCTGTTCCTGCAACGCCTCCTCAGACTGTTCCGGCGGCCCGTAGACACCCGGAAACTGCAGCACATCGAGCGCAGTATACGGCGCCGCCGCAGGTAATTTCTCGCTCACGCCTTGCGCCGCTGCGAGAAGCTCTTCTAACTTTGCAGTATTGACTTGGTATTCGCTGCTGTCGCTAGTGCTGTTCTGTACCCGAACAAGACAATCCAGCTTGCCGCGCGAAAGTGTTTCGCCCGCCTGCTCACGCAACCGCGATTCCAGCGTGCGTAGTGCATCCGGCAGTTTGAAGTAACAATCCAAATAACGATGATTTACTGAGCGCAATTCAACCGTAAGCACCCCGTGATTTGTCGCCGCGCTCTCCCGCGCAAAAGCGGTCATGCTAAAAATCATTACGTGATATGTCCGTTGAAAACGTCGTGATGACTACGAGGCGAGGAGTGTAGCAGCTCGAGCAATGTGTCGCATACGCTCAACGATATGTACCCACAACCAACCAGCAGGGCGTGACATCAAGATCCACACCTGGCAGGACGTGAGCCAGGCATTCAACTTAGAACCGCAGGACATTGGAAGCTCGATACTGACTCGGTCGCTTGCAAGCTCTCTCTGGCTTATACTTGCGCGCCCTCTAGAGTGCGAGAACGAGAATTATGCAACGACCCAGTGGCCGCAGGGCCGACGAACTGAGACCGATAAGCATCACTCGCCAATTTACGCGGCACGCGGAGGGTTCCGTGTTAGTGAGTTTTGGCGATACCAAGGTCATTTGCACCGCGTCGGTGGAAAGCGGGGTGCCACGCTTCATGCGCGGTGAAGGACGCGGTTGGGTGACGGCGGAGTACGGCATGCTGCCGCGCTCCACGGGGACACGCATGGGGCGCGAGGCCAGCCGTGGCAAGCAAGGCGGTCGAACGGTGGAAATTCAGCGCTTGATTGGCCGCTCACTGCGTGCCGCGCTCGACTTGGAGAAATTGGGCGAAAACACCATTACGATTGATTGCGATGTCATCCAGGCGGATGGCGGTACGCGAACGGCGTCAATTACCGGCGCGTTGGTGGCTTTGGTGGATGCATTGAATTATCTGCAGCGCGACAAACTTATCACGGCGGACCCGTTATTGCAGATGGTGGCATCTGTCTCCGTAGGAATTTATCAGGGGGTGCCGGTACTTGATTTGGATTACCCCGAAGATTCAGCGGCGGACACCGACATGAACGTGATCATGGGCGCAGACGGCGGCCTGATTGAGGTGCAGGGCACAGCGGAGGTAGCGCCATTTTCTCGAGGAGAGTTAGATGCTTTGCTCGACCTAGCGCAAAAAGGGATTGTGGAACTGATCGATGTACAGAAAGCAGCGCTGGCGGGTTAGCTGGTGCATAAAACCGCCGCGCACTACAGCTCGATATCGTAATCCATGATGACGGGAGCGTGCGTGGAGAACGCCTTGGATTTGTAGATCGCGCCGTAATCCACCAAATACCTCAAGCCCTGTGACACTAATTGAAAATCACTGCGCCACCCGTCGGCACTGCGGTCGCCATTTGGCCACCAACTGAACTCATCTTGATCCGAGTTGATTTCGCGAAACGCGTCGACGTAGCCGGATTCCAGGATTTCGTTTAGCCACTGCCGCTCTTCCGCGAGAAAGCCAGACATGGTGCTGGCCTGTTCGCTGTTTTGTACATCTGCGGGGGTGTGTGCGAGGTGCCAGCTGCCGCAAATGATAAATTCGCGGCGCTTATTGCGCACTTTTTGCAGGTGGTTACCCAACTGCTCGTAGAAGTCATTTTTGCGGTTTTGTTGCGCTGCATCACCGTTTTCCGCGCGCGGTGAGAGTAGGCAGCCGACGCTGAGATTTTCGTAGTCGGCTTGGATGTAGCGACCTTCCATATCGAAGTCGGTGAAGCCCAATCCGGTCATGATGGCTTTCGGGAGTTGCCGGCAGTAGATGGCAACACCATTGGCTTTGCCATCGACATCGTCGAAAAAGTAGGCGTTGTAGTCTTGCGGGAAGTAGATCTCGTCCTGCAGGTCATATTCCGAGCACTGCAAATCTTGAATGCAAATGAAATCTGCATCCTGTTCACTCATCCAGTCGTAAAACCCCTCTCGCGCGGCATTTTTGATGCCGTCTGCGCTGAAACTGATGATCCTCATACGATTGTCCTAGTCGTATCCGCCGCTGTCCCAAAAGCGTGCGTGGCCCGAACCGAGGGAAAAATGTACCGTTCCCGGGGTGAAACAGCTCGAGCAAGTGTGAATATTGAAGCTTTCCAGGCCTCGCCACCGCTGATTAAGATGGCGTTCAGGGAGAGGTGTTCCCCGCGATTTATCGTGATTATTAACCGTAGTCGCAACCAGGACTCAACATTCTATAGTGTAGACTGACGAATACAAAGTCTCGTACTACCCACGATTGTCAGAAAATGCGGCCGTACCAAGCAGAATTTATCGAATTAGCACGTGAGTACGAAGTGTTGACCTTTGGTGAATTCACGCTCAAATCTGGTCGCCAGAGCCCGTATTTTTTTAATGCGGGTGCCTTTGACAGTGGGCGTGCGTTGGCGGTATTGGGGCGCTGCTACGCCGATTGTATTGTGCAGTCAAAGGTGGGGTTCGACGTGCTGTTGGGGCCGGCGTACAAGGGTATACCCCTAGCGGCGGCCACAGCGGTGGCCCTGGCCCAGGAGTACGACTTGGATGTGCCCTACGCCTACAATCGCAAGGAGGCGAAGACTCACGGTGAGGGCGGTAACCTCGTGGGTGCGCCACTGCGGGGCCGGGTGCTCATCCTAGACGATGTGATCACCGCGGGAACGGCGGTACGTGAGGTTATCGCCATGATTGAGAAGGCCGGAGCTACCCTTGCGGGTGTGGCCGTTGGCTTGGATCGCCAGGAGCGCGGTGCGGGGGAGTTGTCTGCCATTGGGGAGGTGGAGAGCGCCTATAACGTGCCGGTGCTCAGTATTGTGCAGATGACAGATATCATCGAATATCTCGCCGCGGCGGATGATGCCCCGGCAGGGGCCTTAGAGGCCATGCGGCACTATCGGGCCAGTTTTGGTGTCTAAAGCCAGGGTACAAGTGGTATGTTTGAAGGATACAAAGGGATATCCCATGCGAAATAGGCTGAATTTGGCCACCCTCGCGGCTAAATCCGGGGTGGTAAGTCAAATACCCGAGGTGAATACCTTGTTGTTGCGCGTGCTCGGTATTGCAGCCCTGATGGTGATCGTCTCCAGTGCGGAGGCGGGAAAGTCGGGAAAAATGTACCGCTATCGCAATCACGAAGGCAATATCGTGGTGGATTACCAAGTGCCCGTCAATTTGGTTGCCAATGGCTATGAGGTACTCAACGACGAGGGCATTGTCATCAAAGTAGTGCCGCGTGAGTTAACCGCCGAGGAGCGCAAGGCCAAAGACGCTCAGGAGAAGCTAGAGCAGGCGGCCGACGCCGAGCAACAGCGATTGCGCGAGTGGGACGAATCACTTCTGCTGCGCTACAGCACTGTGGCTGATATTGAAGCTGCTCGCGAGCGCGCCCTGGGGAGTTTGCGCATCCGGCTCAGTATCCTGAAAGGCAACCGGCGTTCTTTGAAGCAGAAAGTCGAAAACTTTCAAGCGGAGGCGGCGGATATGGAGCGCATCGGCATCAGTGTCGATCTAGAGCGTTTACGCGCCATCGAGACCCTGCAGCAAGAGATTGGCTCTACCGAGCGCGCCATTAGCGACCGACAGCAAGAAATTGAGAAGTTGGAGAACAACTTTCAGGCCGATATCGAGCGCTTCCAAATGCTGCAGGAAGTGGTGGAAATGCGCCGCAGGATGCACAATGGCAACGTCCAGTCTGCGCGCTGAGGGGACGACAGACTAATTTTGTCCCCACGCTTTGCCGGCGGGTATAGGCTGGCTGATGGCGGGGCGGAAGAAGCTTCCCATGAGCAGTTCCCACTGTGCGCTCCAATCGGCTGTCGGCGGACGGGAAAAGCCGCTGCGCACATATTGTGAGATGCGGCCCTCAGCGGTCGCCATCAACAGATTGGCTGCCGCGGGCAGTGGTAGGACGGGGCGCAAACCCTCGCGCATTTCCGCTTCGCGAATGACTTGCTTTATCTGCGTCTCAAAGCGATCAAAGAGTTGTACCACCCGTTGCCGCAACCGATCTGTTTCTCCCGCCAGTGCATCGCCGGTGAGAATGCGGGTAATGCCGGGGTTGCGCTCGGTAAACGCCAGTAACAACAACAACATTTTTTCGCAGCGTGCGGCTGCCGTGGTCTCTTCGCTCAGAATAATTTTGATGCGGCTGAAGAGCGTGTCTTCGATAAACTCAATGAGCCCTTCGAACATTTTTGATTTACTGGGGAAGTGGCGATAGAGAGCCGCTTCGGAAACACCCACTTGTTTAGCGAGACCGGCGGTAGTAATTCGGTTACCGGGATTTGCCTCTAGCATTTGTGCTAGCGCTTCGAGGATCTGTTGACGCCTCTGTGATTTTTTTGGTGGCATGTTGTTTCACGTCGTTTACCGTAATGGCGCAATGCTAGCGATTACCCGCTCCCCCTGCAATAAGCGCAGCGCTTGAAGAGCAGAAAAACATGAATTATTTTTTTAAGCGCCGACGTTGGTAATCAGTGTGCCCATGCCTGCGTCGGTAAAGACCTCCAGCAATACCGCATGTGGTACTCGGCCATCGACGATGTGCGCACTGGCAACACCGGTTTTTACAGCACCTAAGGCGCAGCGAATTTTTGGCAGCATACCGCCGCTGATGGTGCCTTCGGCAATTAGTCGGTCGACCTCTGCGGTGCTTAACCCGGTGAGTATTTCGCCAGATTTGTCCAACAAACCCGCGACATTCGTTAGCAGCATTAACTTTTCTGCCTGCAAGACGCCCGCCAACTCGCCGGCAACGAGATCGGCATTGATATTGTAGGTGCTGCCGTCCTCACCGACACCAATGGGTGCGATGACGGGAATAAAGTCGCTATCGAGTATGACGTCGACGACATCCTTGTTGATTTTTTGTACCGACCCTACATGGCCAATATCAATAATTTCTGGCGCTTCCAATTCCGGGCCCGGCCGCGAGACGGTGAGTTTCTGTGCCTTGATTAACTGGCCATCTTTACCGGTCACACCGATCGCTTTGCCGCCATTGCGGTTGATAGAGGCGACAATTTCTTTGTTGACGCTGCCGCCCAGTACCATCTCCACGACGTCCATGGTTTGCGCATCGGTGACGCGCATGCCGTCGACAAACTCCGTGTGTATATTGAGCTGTTCCAGTAGCGCACCAATTTGCGGGCCCCCACCGTGTACGACCACGGGGTTCATGCCCACCAGTTTCATGAGCACCAGGTCGCGCGCAAAGCTATCGTGCAATTGCGGATCCACCATGGCATTGCCGCCAAACTTGACAACGATGGTTTTTCCGGTGAAGCGCTGAATATAGGGCAGCGCTTCGGTCAAAACCTGGGCAATGTTAAGCGCTGAATCGCGATTGAGTGACATGTTTAGGTCTCGTGCCGCATGGGTTGCGCGGCCCTGTCGCTAGAAATTGATGTCGATGTCCGGGTCGATCAAGGCAATTTGCGCCCGAAATTCGTCCTGGATGATCTCTAAATTGGCGGTGTTATCCGCCTCGAAGCGCGCGGTGAGAGCAGACACCGTATTGGAGGCCCGCAGCAGGCCCCAGCCGTTGCTGAAGTCTACGCGGATACCGTCCATCGTGTTGATTTTTCCGGAGGAAAAATCAGCATTCTTGACGATTTTTTCGATTAATTGGAACTTGTAGTCCTCGGCCACTGGAATGAGGATCTCTGGCGTATTGACGCTGTAGGGGAACTGCTCAATACACTCATCCAGCGAGTCGCCGTGGGTGCTGAGAATTTCCGCCAGGCGGCCGGCGGCGTACATGCCGTCGTCAAAACCGTACCAGCGCTCGCCAAAAAACATGTGGCCAGAAAACTCGCCGCCCAACAGTGCGCCAGTTTCCCGCATTTTTTCTTTCATGAACGCGTGGCCCGTTTTCCACAGTACCGGGCGTCCACCGTGGCGTGTTACTAGCGCCGATAGGTTGCGCGAGCACTTTACGTCGAACACAACATCCGCACCGGGGTTGCGCGACACGACATCTTGCGCATAGAGCATCAGTAGTACGTCAGAGCGTACGATCTTGCCTGAGCCGGTCACCACGGCCAAACGGTCCCCGTCGCCATCAAAGGCCACACCGAAATCCGCATTTACCGCCAACACTTTTTCGATTAAATCGGTCAGGTTGTTCTCGTCGCTGGTGTCGGGGGGGTGATTGGGGAAGGTGCCATCTACTGCACAGAATAGGGGCTCCACTTCGCAGCCCAAATCCTCGAACAGGCGGGGCGCAATGTCGCTGGTCGCGCCGTTACCCGCGTCGATGACGATCTTCAGGGGCACAGCAATGGCGATGTCCTGCAACACTTCGTCGATGTAGGCCGGCACCACGTCTTCTTGTACCAGTTGGCCGTCGCCTTCGGAAAACTGACCGCTTTGGGTAATATCGCACAGCTCTTGAATGCCCCCGGCAGCGATCGTTTGTTGATCGATGACGATTTTCAAGCCGTTGTCGCTGGCGGGGTTGTGGCTTCCTGTGATCATTACTCCGGACTTACATTCAAACTGCCGGGTCGCAAAGTAGAGGATTGGCGTAGGTACTAATCCGATATCGATGACATCGCGCCCGGATTCTAATATCGCGCGAATGAGCGTCGATTTGATGCGCGGGCTGGACTGGCGGCCATCGCAGCCAACGATCAGCGTGTCCTGCTCCCGTTCTCCGGCCAGGGTGCCGATGGCCTTGCCCAGGCGCTCGATAAGTTCGTCGTCGAGCTCTTCCTCCGCATTGCCGCGTATGTCGTACGCCCTGAAGATGTGGCCTGGGAAGTTAGCGATAGCTGCGGAGGGTGCTTGTGCGCTGCGAGCGGGTTGGGCCACCGCATCCGCGCTGAGGTTCAGGTCAAGATCCAGCACGCCGTCGTCGTCGGCATCGAGAATAGAGGCGGACTGAAACATGGGGTTGGACAGATCCTCTGCGGTTGCCTGCAACGGAGGTTCGTCGATAACTGGAACAGGCTGCGAAGGGTCGTCCTGGCTTTGACGTACCGCGCGCAAGGTCGCGCGGCGCAACTGCTTCGCCAGGGGAACCAACTCGCCAATTTCCAGTGGCAACTCGCTTTTCTTGTCCGCCGCCGAGATGATATTGCTTACCTCTTTCTTCAGCTTGCGCGGAAAGAGGTGGAGCACGAGGCCGAGGCTAGCCAGTGCAGCCAAACCGCTCAGCGCCAAAACGGCGTACAGCGGCAGCCGCGAGACACCCAGTGATTCAAGGAGTGACGGCGAGGGCGAAAACGACACGCGCCAAGGTGTTTCCGGTACGTCGACGAAACGCGTGTAATCGCCGACCTCACCGGAACCGGTGGTGGCGATAATGGTCACCTTTTTGTTCCCAATTTTACTGGTAAAGAGTTGCTCTAGCGCGACGCGCCCATTTGTGCCCTCCAGCGCTGCCAATTCTTGCTCAATTTTTTTATTGTCAATCGTGACAAGAATGGCTGCGTGACGGTTCTCAATGCGTGGGTGTGTGACTTTGGCGGCGATCGACGTGAGCCAATTACCTTCAAATTCGTAGGCCTCGGGTTGGGGCTTTAAGTCCTCGCCGGCGCGGCGCACGAGATCGACTTCAATATGGTTGCGTAAACCCTGGTTGCCACCCTGGAAATCCGCAGTTCCCAGATCTCCCATGGGGATGAGCCGCAGACTGATCGCTTCTGGGAAGTAATCGAGCAGCGCTTTTTCCACCAGCGCGATATCTTCTTTGGACTGGCTGGCAATGGCAGACAACGCCAGTGATGACTGTGCCGCGCTGTACACGCGAGCGCGGGTCTGCGCGAACAGACGGTGCACATTGTTTGCCTGCTGCTCCGCATAGGAATTTGCGACCCGGTGGATTTGCTGTACTTGCAGCACCGGTTCCCGGAAGAAAATTAGATACAGAAAACCCAAGACGAGCGGAACTAATGCCACCAGCAAAGCCAGCATGCAGATTTTCTGCAAGGCATTGCCGGAGGCAGTGATACCCTGAGGGTTCTTTGTTGCCGCGCCCTTTTGTTTCTGCTTCTTAGGAGCGGACTTTTCCTTTTTTTTGAGCTTCAGCATCTACTGAGCCATTATTCACGTCCGTCAGAACATGATAGTACATACAGTGCCTGAACCAAATGGCTGCGACGTGTGGATTAATTGCCTTTTCTGCCATTTTTTTAATGTGCGACCACTGCAATTTTCACCATCGGTAGGATCAGGAGGAGCCCTGGTGCCGGTTTGCGATGAGGTCAATGATCTGACCGGCGATCGTATCTTTGCTGGCCTGTGCCAGAGCTTGTTCGCCATCGGGCCACAGCACGGTCACGGCATTTTGCTCGCTATTAAAGCCGATGGCGTTATTCGACACATCGTTGGCTACGATCATATCGAGCTTTTTCGCCGCCAGTTTACCGCGCGCGTAAGCGGTCACATCCTGGGTTTCAGCGGCAAACCCTACCGTGAAGGGGTGTTGATCCGAAGCCGCTACGGTGGCGACGATGTCGGGGTTGCGCACGAGCTGCAGTTGCATGTCGTCGCCGCTTTTCTTAATTTTTTGGCCTTCACACTGGGCGGGGCGATAGTCTGCAACCGCGGCACAGGCGATGAAGACGTCGCAGGAATCGAGCTGTGCCAGTGCGCAATCTAGCATCTGCTGGGCGCTGGTGACGGAGATCACTTGCACTTTCTCCGGCGGGTCGAGTTGCACGGGGCCGCTAATCAGCGTGGTTTGGGCGCCGGCCTCCATCGCTGCGCGGGCGAGGGCGTAGCCCATTTTGCCCGAGCTGTTGTTGGACAGGTAGCGCACCGGGTCCAGCGCCTCGCGGGTGGGGCCGGCGGTGACGACAACGCGCACACCGTCCAAAATGCCGCTGGTGAATAGGCCGGCGGCAGCGGCAGCGATTTTTGCAGGCTCCTCCATACGCCCTGGGCCGACATCACCGCAGGCCTGTTCACCGCTAGCCGGGCCGATCAGGTGCATGCCCCGCGCTTGTAAGGTGGCGATATTGGCCTGGGTCGCGGGGTCGCCCCACATGTGTTGATTCATCGCCGGGGCTAGCAGTTTGGGCGCCGTGGTCGCCAGGCTGACGGCGCAGAGGAGGTCGTCTGCCCGGCCGGCGACCAGCCTGGCGATGAGATCCGCCGTCGCCGGTGCCAACAGGAGTAAGTCAGCCCAGCGGGCCAGCTCGATGTGCCCCATTCCCTGTTCCGCCGCTTCGTCTAAGAGCTGGCTGTGCACTGGGTTACCAGAGAGCGCTTGCAGTGTGAGCGGGGTAATGAATTCTTGCGCGCCACGCGTCATGATCACGCGCACGTTGGCGCCGCGCTCCTGCAACTGGCGTATTAATTCGGCGGACTTGTAAGCGGCGATACCGCCGCTTACACCGAGCACTACATTGCGATTGAATAGATGTGCCATTCCAGCGTGCAAACCGGGACAATGACTGTGCCGAAACGATACCACCGACCGTCAGTGTTTCACACTTGCAGCCGCATAGTTGTGAACGCGTCAGTAAATTCGCCTGGTTGGCAAATCGGTGCACACCAAAGGCTCAAGGAGGAGCGCAGTGAGTATGGCGAGCTGGCCGACAGGAGAAGGGCCTCGAGAGAAACTGTTGGAACGCGGCCCGAGCGCCCTTTCAGACGCCGAGTTATTGGCCGTTTTGTTAGAGACAGGTTACCGCCAATGCAGCGCGCTGGAATTGGGTCGCGGGCTGTTGGCGCAATTCGAAGGTATCGGCGGCTTGATGCGCGCCGGACAGGCGGAGCTGCTCGCTTGCCAGGGTATCGGGCCGGCTAAACTTGCCCGTCTGCGCGCGGCGATGGAACTGGCGCGCCGGCAAGCGCTGCAATCGATGCGCGGTGGCGATGCCTTGAGCAGCCCCGGGCACACGCGCCGATTCCTCCAGCACCACTTGAGCTGCCACAACCGCGAGGTGTTTAGCTGCCTGTTTCTCGACAACCAGCACCGCGTATTGCGCTGCGAAGACCTGTTTTTCGGGACTTTGGACGGCGCCGCTGTCTACCCGCGCGAAGTGGCGGTGCGCGCCCTGCAATACGGCGCCTCTGCGGTTATCTTCGCTCACAACCACCCCTCGGGAGTGGCCGAGCCCTCGTCATGTGACCGGCGCATTACCGAGCGCCTGTGCGCCGCCCTCGCCCTGCTCGATATTCGAGTGTTGGACCACATTATCGTGGGCCACGGGCGGGAGTATTCTTTTGCCGAAGAAGGCTTGTTATAGCGGTCGAAACATGGCTTTTACCATAGGGCGGGGACGCAAAAAGCGGGCAGTCGCCGACAAAGTCACGCTGGGGCGTGAACCTGACCGGTGATCGCTCGCCGCTGCGGCCATCTTGCCACACCCGGGGGGTTCTGGTATAAAGTCGCGCTCCGCGCGGTCGGGTACCCTCCAGATACGCTCTACGCACCCTTACCGATGCTGGTGATCCTGGTAGAGAGATGCTGAAGTATAGGTATATAGGTAGAGGTAGCGGGGCGGTAACAGGTAGGTAGTAGGCAGGGTCGAGAGGCTGAGTCTGCTTCACCCGCACCTCTATGTCCCGATCGTTGGTCCGGCCATTGCGGCCCACAGTTTTCAGTTGTCTACCCGCGCGAAGTGCGCCGTTAGCGAATAGATTCCCCGCGAGGGAGAGCGAGATCATGGCTAGAGTCTGCCAAGTTACAGGCAAGCGCCCGGTTACGGGCAACAACGTATCGCACGCGAAGAACCGCACACGCCGGCGTTTTCTCCCGAACCTGCACCAGCACCGGTTCTGGTTGGAGTCTGAAAAACGCTTCGTAACCCTGCGCGTGTCTAGCAAGGGTATGCGTATCATCGACAAAAAAGGTATTGAAACCGTGCTGGCAGAGATGCGTGCGCGCGGTGAGAAGGTTTGAGGGCTAGAGCCCTAGTTTAATATCCTTCGCAAACGAGTTAGAGGGCAATTGCCATGAGAGAAAAAATTCGACTAAATTCATCCGCCGGTACCGGCCATTTCTATACCACGGACAAGAACAAGCGCACCATGCCCGATAAAATGGAAATCAAGAAATACGACCCGGTTGTGCGCAAGCATGTGATCTATAAAGAGGCTAAGATCAAGTAGGTTATTGGCTACCCGGTACGCAGAACCCTGGCATAAGCCGGGGTTTTTTTTACCCGCAATTACTTCTTCTCTATTATTGCCTCTCTATGCCCGAGCTGCCAGAAGTTGAAACCACGCGACGCGGCCTCGCACCGCACTGTATCGGGCGCCGCGTAGAGGACGTCAAGGTTCGCCAGCGGGCGCTGCGCTGGCCGGTGCCGCAGAACTTGCCGGGCCTGTTGCGCGGGCAGGAATTGACCGCGCTTGAACGCCGCGCCAAGTATCTGCTATTTCGCACCGCTACCGGCACGCTTATGGTCCATTTGGGCATGTCGGGCTCGCTGCGCATCGTGCCATCGACTACGGAGCCGCAAACCCACGATCACATCGACATTCACCTGGCCGATGAGGGCATTGCCCTGCGTTACAACGATCCGCGCCGCTTTGGCAGCATGCACTGGTTGGATCAAGGGGAAGATCACCCGCTGCTCTCACATTTGGGCCCAGAGCCCCTGTCACAGGATTTTGATGGCGCCTATTTATATCGTCGCTCGCGCGGCCGCAAGGTGCCGGTGAAGAACTTGATCATGGATGGAAAAGTGGTAGTTGGCGTTGGTAATATTTACGCTAGCGAGGCGCTGTTTCTAGCCGGAATCCGCCCCAGCCGTGCCGCCGGGCGCGTGAGCGCCGCTCGCTACGACGCTCTGGCAGGCCGCATAAAGCAAGTGCTCACTTCGGCTATAGCGCAGGGTGGGACTACCCTGCGGGACTTTGTCGGCGGCGATGGCAAACCCGGCTACTTCGCCCAACAACTGCGCGTCTACGGTCGCCGCGGCGAGCCCTGTAGGGCTTGTTCCACCCCCTTGAAAGAAGTGCGATTAGGCCAGCGTAGCAGTGTCTACTGCGTGGCCTGTCAGCGCTGAACAGGCTACACTAGCGGGAAATATAAGGGGAAAGGGCGGTCAGCCCAGGGGTGCAAAGATGAAGATTTCTACGAGGGCGCGCCGCGCCACCGTCGCGTTGATGGTTGCTTGTTTGGTTTGGCCGCAGATGCTGCTGGCCCAAGATGCAATCGACGATAGTCCCAACGAATTTGCCATGGTCGGTGACTTACTGGTCGCCCGGCCCATCGGTGCTGTGATGACGGTCGCAGGCGCGGCTGTGTGGGTGGTCAGCCTGCCGTTTACGCTACTTGCGGGTAACACCAATGAAGCGGCTGAGACACTCATTAAAGGGCCGGCGGAAGCCACCTTTATGCGCTGCCTGGGCTGTCGCAATGTCGGTTACACTGGCAAAGACATCGACAAGTACGAACGCCGCAAAGCTGCAAAAGAAGCGCGTGAAATGGAAGAGGCTGCTCGTCGAGCTGAATTGGAGCAATCCATGGAAGCGATGCAAGACGATATAGAAGAGGCAGCGGAAGCCATGGAAGAGGTGGCGGAGTCTTAAGACGACACCCGGTGCCCCGTCCGTGGGCGCCCTTCTTCGCTTACTACTACGACCGCTGGTACGACTAGCGGTCACTGTTCGGGCCCGTTGCTAGTCGTCCAACGCAATCTGGCGCCGCTAGGCAAACCGCGCTTGCAGCGCTTGCGCCACCGGTTCGGGTACGAAGGGCGTGATATCACCCTGCAACTCGGCGATTTCCCGCACCAGTGTGGAAGAAATGAAGGCCAAGTGCTCAGAGGGAGTGAGGAAGACACTTTCGAACTCGGGAAACATCGCTCGATTCATATTGGCCAACTGAAATTCGTACTCAAAGTCTGCCACGGCGCGTAAACCACGCAGTACGCAGCGCGCTCCCTGGCTTTTCACAAAATCCGTCAACAGAATGTTGAAACCCGTGACCTCGACATTATCCAGGTGTGAGAGCGAGGCTTCACACAGTGCCACTCTCTCCTCGAGCGAAAATAAAGGTGTTTTCTTTTCACTGTGCGCGATGGCTACGACGACGCGGCCAAAGAGCCGCGATGCACGCTCGGCGAGATCTACATGACCGTTGGTAATCGGGTCAAAAGTGCCTGGGTAAATGACACAATGCGTGGGCATGAGTGCTGGCCTTGGCTCGCGAAGGAATCGCGATGGTAAACAATTTGTATGGGGGCGACAACGTAGCGCCCGTGCCTCAATCGGCGGTGGGTAGCTTGTGGATCAGTAACTGGTAGCGCACCTCTCCCGCAGCTTTTTCCCGGTGCAGGTGCCAAGTTGCGGGGGGTGGCGGAAGTGGCGCGTGCTTTTCGCATTCGATGTAGAGATAGGCCGGCGAATTCAAAAGCGCTGGGTTGTCGAGCGCTGTGTAGCTCTTTTCGAGTAAGCGTTGCCCAAAGGGTGGATCCAAAAACACGATGTCGTAAGGCTCTGTCGCGCGGCGCATAAATTCGAATGCCGTGGCTCGGTGGCAGGTGCCGCGCTGTGTTGCCTCCAGCACAGTGAGATGTTTCTGTACTTGCACCAGGGCCTGTTTTGAAATGTCGATAAAATCGCAGTGCGCCGCGCCCCGAGAGAGGGCCTCCAAGCCCAGTGCACCGCTGCCACAGAACAAATCGGCACAGCGTGCATCGGCAATAACTGGGCTCAGCCAATTGAACAGGGTTTCCCGCACGCGATCACCCGTGGGGCGCAAACCTTCCTCCGCGACAAAGATCAACTTGCGCCCGCGCCACGCGCCGCCGATGATCCGTAGTTGGCCTGTCTTGCTCTGATGTTTCGCTCGCGCCATTTCGCTGCATTCGTTGGGAGTGGTAGGATGGCTGCCTTTCTAGGCGCTCTGAGCGCGCACTCTAGCACGACACCTATGGCATTTTTCCGACGCAAAAAAAAATCTAAACCCGAAGGTACCGACTCTGCATCCGAAGCGGAGCAAAGCGCTACCGCTGACCCTGCCGCTTTGGCCGCGGCCCGGGATGTTGCTGAGCCGGAAGTGGCCGCCCATGAAGTCGCCGTCCAGGAAAGGGCAGAGGCCACTCAAGAAACGATGGCGCAAACCGCAGCGGTACTGGACACTGCTACTCAGGAGGGCATGGCAGAGGTAGTTGTAAAACCCAGCACGCCGCCAGCTCCCGTTGCTGCTGAAGAGATGACGGCGGTGGAACCGGTGACCAACGACCCGATTGCAGCCGCAGAGAACGATCGTGCGCCGCAGCCAGAAGATCAGAAAAAAGAAGGTTTTTTCGCCCGCTTGCGCCGCGGCCTAGGGCGCACCAACGACAACTTGGTGCAGGGCCTGGGCAATCTGTTTCTCGGTCGCAAGGAAATCGATTCCGATTTGATGGAAGAGTTGGAATCGCACCTGTTGATGGCCGATGTGGGCGTCGATGCCACCTTAGACATTATTGAGCGCCTCACGCAACGGGTCTCGCGCAAAGAACTCACCGATGCCGCGGCGCTGCGCACTGCGCTGCGCGAAGAATTGTTAACGCTGCTCAAACCCTGTGAACAGCCCTTGCAAGTAACGGGGCACCAGCCCTATGTCATATTGATGGTCGGGGTAAACGGTGTGGGTAAAACTACCACCATCGGCAAACTGGCACGCTATTTTATGGCACAGGGTCAATCGGTAATGTTGGCAGCGGGCGATACGTTTCGCGCCGCTGCGGTGGAACAGTTGCAAGTGTGGGGTGAGCGCAACGATGTGCCCGTGGTCGCACAGCACACCGGCGCCGACAGCGCTTCGGTGATCTTCGATGCACTACAGGCAGCCCGCGCGCGCGAGGTCGATGTGCTGATAGCGGATACCGCTGGACGCTTACACAACAAAGACAACCTCATGGAAGAGCTTGAAAAAGTCGTTCGAGTCATGGGTAAACTTGACGCCAGTGCACCGCACGAAGTGATGTTGGTGTTGGATGCGGGCACCGGTCAGAACGCCTTGGCGCAGGCACAGCACTTTCAGCAGTGGGTCGGTGTTACTGGCATTAGCCTCACCAAGCTCGATGGCACGGCTAAAGGTGGCATTATCTTCGCCATCGCTAAAAAACTCGGTTTGCCCATTCGTTTTATCGGCGTCGGTGAAGCGGTGCAGGATTTGCGCCCCTTCGAAGCGGAGCAATTTATCGCCGCATTGTTTGCCGAGGACCCCGCGGCGTAATGATTACCTTCGAGCGCGTCAGCAAGCGCTATAAAGAAGGGCACGATGCGCTGCGCGAAGTCAGCGTCACCATCGAGCGCGATGACTTGGTTTTTCTCACCGGTCACTCCGGCGCGGGCAAAAGTACGTTGCTGCGGCTTATCATGTTGATGGAACGACCCACGCGCGGTCACATTACGGTTGACGGATACGACCTGAGCACTGTCCACAAACGCCAGATTCCGCAGCACCGCCGCAGTATTGGTGTGGTGTTCCAGAATCATCAGCTGCTCGCTGATAGGCCGGTCTTCGACAATGTTGCACTGCCTTTGGTTATCGCTGGCTACGAGTACCGCGAAGTGGGCCGTCGCGTGCGTGCGGCACTTGATAAGGTCGGCTTATTGCAGCGTGAACAGGCGATGCCTGACACCTTGTCCGGCGGAGAACAACAGCGGGTGGGTATTGCGCGCGCCGTGGTGGCACGGCCAAAGATTTTATTGGCCGATGAGCCGACAGGTAATCTGGACCCGGAGTTGTCTGCCGAGATCATGCGCCTGTTTGAAGATTTCAACCAAGTGGGTGTCACCGTGCTGATTGCGAGTCACGACTTGGCCCTTATTTCCCGCCTGCAACACCGCATCTTAACACTGCGTGAAGGTCGCCTAGTGGGTGGAGGTGTGGCGTGAGTCGTCGCGAAGGTGCCAGTGTCAGCCGCGCGCTCTTCGCCGACCGGTTCAATGCCTGGTTACAACACCACCGCATTTCGGCCGCCGACAGCCTGGCGCGTCTTTTTCAGAACCCGTTATCCAGCATCTTCACTTGGTTGGTGCTGGCCATTGCTTTGGCCCTGCCCGCAGGCCTCAGCGTCGCCTTGGAAAACGCAGTCACACTGCGCGATGGCTGGGTCAGCCCCAGTCGCATCTCACTTTTCTTGGTCGCGGATGCCTCGATTGAAACAGCGCAGGCATTGCGCGACACCGTGGCGCAGCGCGGCGATGTAGTCAATGTTGAGCTGGTTTCGCGCGAGGAGGCTCTGACGGAGTTTCTTGAACTGTCGGGGTTTGCCGATATTCTCGAAAGTTTAGAAGACAACCCGTTGCCGCATCTCGTATTAGTCTCGCCCACCGAGGACACACCAGAGGCGGCCCAGGCACTGCGCGACGAATTGCTTGCCGGTGACCACGTAGCGCAAGCGGTTGTCGATATGGCGTGGTTGCAGCGCCTCAATGAATTATTGCAAGTCGCGCGGCGGCTGGTGATGGTTTTGGCGATCGCGCTATCTCTGGGCGTGTTACTTATTCTGGGCAATACGATTCGCCTGGCCATTGAGAACCGCCGCGAAGAGATCGTGGTGGTTAAATTGGTCGGCGGTAGCAACGGGTTTGTCCGCCGCCCCTTTCTATACACAGGGCTGTGGTATGGCGTCGGCGGGGGTCTCGTGGCGGCAGCGTTGGTGACGGTGGGTTTGTGGTGGCTTGGCGAACCGGTGGCGCGGCTGGCGGAACTTTATGAAAGCACGTTTCGTTTATCTGGCCTGGGCGTGATGGGTGCGCTGAACCTGATCCTGCTGGGAGGACTGCTCGGCTTGGGTGGAGCTTGGGTGGCGGTCACGGGGCACTTGGCGCACATTGAGCCTCAGTAGTCACTAAGTCATTGAAATAATAGAGGATATTGGCTTTTTTATGGCGGCTTAGGGAACTTTTTTGATATTAGCACTCTAAGGACACGAGTGCTAAAATAGGCACCAGAAACACGGAGATTGAAGCCATGAATACAAGCTTGCAACCAATTGACCAAATGGTCCCCGGCGCTAATCTGCCCGCCTACGTGCAGGCGGTGAGCGCCATTCCAGTGCTGAGTGTAGAACGCGAGCGCGAGTTGGCGAAAGAGCTGTATTACAACGACAACGTAGACGCGGCCCGCGAGCTGGTGATGTCACACCTGCGCTTTGTCGTGCATATAGCGCGCAGTTATTCCGGCTACGGCCTAGCGGAGGGCGACCTGATTCAAGAAGGTAATGTCGGCTTGATGAAGGCGGTAAAGCGATTTAACCCTGAGAAGGGTGTGCGCTTGGTGTCTTTTGCCGTGCACTGGATCAAAGCGGAGATGCACGAGTTCATTTTGCGCAACTGGCGCATCGTGAAAGTGGCGACAACCAAGGCCCAGCGCAAATTATTTTTCAACTTGCGCAGTGCGAAAAAGTCACTCGCTTGGCTGAGCCCTGAAGAAGCCGAAGCCATTGCCGATGATTTGGGCGTCGATGTGAAGGAAGTGCAGCGCATGGAAGGGCGCTTAACCAGTCGTGATTTGGCCTACGAGCAACCGCGCGATGGCGATGAAGACAACGATTGGCAGGCGCCGCGCCACTTTTTGGAAGACCAGAGCTCCGACCCTGCGGATGTCGTTGAGTCCAGCGACTGGGAAGAACAGCTCCAGGCTCGTTTGCACGGCGCTATGGCGGAGCTGGACGAGCGCAGCCGTAATATTCTCGCACAGCGCTGGTTGGCGGAAAATAAAGCGACTTTGCACGAGCTGGCCGATGAGTACGGCGTGTCTGCCGAACGCATTCGCCAATTAGAGCAAAACGCAATGAAAAAGCTGCGTGGCGCGATGGCGGCATAATCTGCTCATCGAGTAACTGCGCTTAGAACACGCTGTTTTGAACTTCGAGGCGGTCTGACCGCCTCTTGTTCTTTGTTACACTTCACCCATGGCAAAACTCTTCATCAGCTTGGCGGCTTTGAGCGGCATGTTGGCGGTAGCGTTTGGTGCCTTCGGTGCCCACGCGCTGAAAGGCCGTCTCGACGACTACGCGCTAGGTGTTTATACCACCGCTGTGCAGTATCACTTTTATCATAGCTTGGCGCTGCTAGCGGTGGGCCTGCTCGCTCTGCAATTGCCACAGTCCGCTGCGCTAAAAACGAGTGGCTACTTATTTGCCCTGGGCTTGGTGGTATTCTCTGGCAGCCTCTATGTGCTTAGCCTCACTGGGCTGCGCTGGATGGGTGCTATTACACCGCTGGGTGGTTTGGCTTTTATGGCCGGCTGGTTGTGTCTGGCCTTTGCCAGTTGGCAGCAATTGTCCTAGGCACGGACGCTCCGCATTCGGCAATGAGCAACACGCAGCGCCGTTTGAGCAAACGGCGAGCAACTACCACTCCCAGCAGAGGTAGATGAAAATCACCAACGCAGCTGATAAGCCACCACCTGACAACTACAAGCGAGAAATTCGCAGCTACGTGCTTCGTGCGGGACGCATGACTCCCGCTCAACAGCGCGCATTTGATCAGCACTGGCAGCGTTGGGGTTTAGAGGTTAACCAAGGCGTGTTAGACGCCGACTCCTGCTTTGGCCGTTCTGGCCCCCTCGTGCTGGAGATTGGCTTTGGCATGGGGCAATCCCTGATCGACATGGCCAGAGCGCAAGTGGCAACCAACTTCGTCGGTATAGAAGTGCACAGGCCGGGCGTTGGCCGTCTGCTGCATGCGATGGAGGCGCAAAACATTGACAATATTCGCGTCTACTGCCACGACGCAGTGGAAGTATTGCGCGAATGTATTGCCGATGCCTCGGTGGACATCGTGCAAATATTCTTTCCAGACCCCTGGCATAAAAAGCGCCACCACAAGCGCCGCCTCGTTCAGACTAAATTTGTAGAACAATTGGTGCCCAAGTTACGCCCAGGTGGCGCGTTACATTTAGCGACTGATTGGGAAAACTATGCGCAGCAGATGATGGCAGTGTTATCCGCCTCGCCACAACTTACCAATCGCTATGGCCGGGAACAATTTGCGCCGCGCCCAGAAACGCGGCCTCTAACTAAATTCGAACGGCGTGGAGAACGACTGGGTCACGGTGTTTGGGATCTGATATTTGAGCGTTGTGCGGACAAGTAACAGTAAGTATGCGGCCAGCCACTGAACAACGCTTTTAACCGTGGCAAGTCGTGCTACATAGCCACTGAAAAAGATCGCTTAGAAGAACTCGGCAACCACTGCATCTAAATAGCGATAACCAAGCTGCGATGCGCGAACATGATCTTCATCACGCAGAATTAAACCCCTCGCATCGAGTTCCTTCAGCTGCGGTTCTAGGCGTTGTGGCGATAGTCCGGTGACTGCGGAAAAATGCTCCAACCGGAAGCCGCTGCGCAGACGTAGCGCATTCATCACAAATTCGCCCACTAATTCATCTGCCGCTAATCTGCGCGAGTTTGCGACATGCTCTCCTACGGTTGCGGCCATGTACTCCTTGGGCTGACGGCGTTTCGCAAAGCGGCGCACACTGCCGTCTTCAAAAGTGATTTTACTGTGCGCACCAGCGCCGATGCCCAGGTAATCACCAAACTGCCAATAATTGAGGTTGTGTTGGCAGCGCGCCGCGGGTTGCGCAAACGCGGAGACTTCATATTGCCGATAGCCCGCTGCGGCTAACCGCGCTTCACCTTCCTCTTGAATGTCGCCCAGCACTTCCTCACAGGGGAGTTTCGGCGGATGCGAATAAAACGGTGTATTTGGCTCTATCGTGAGCTGATACCAAGACAAGTGTGCCGGGGCATAGTGAACCGCGGTATCGATATCGGCCATGGCGCCCTCAGGTGTTTGCTGGGGTAGGCCATGCATTAAGTCTAAATTTAACTCGACAAATTCTGCATCTCGGGCGGCTTGTATCGCACTGTGTGCTTGCTCGCTGTCGTGAACTCGCCCCAGTGCCGCCAAGCTATCGTCTTGGAAACTCTGAACACCCAAGGAGAGACGATTGACTCCCGCCTCGCGCAACGCGCAAAATTTTTCCGCCTCCGCACTGCCCGGATTGGCCTCTATCGTAATTTCCAACTCGCGCGCCTGCGGCAAGACATCACTCACATTGCCAATCAACGTTGCAATGGATTTTGCCGAGAATAAGCTGGGTGTGCCTCCGCCGATGAAAATAGACGTGATGAGCCGCCCCTGGGCCATGGGCTGGTCGTTGCGCAGATCAACGAACAGGGCTTGCAGATAGTCGTGTTCCGGAAGCGTGTTGCATTCATGTGAATTAAAATCGCAGTATGGGCACTTGCGTTCACACCAGGGTAAATGCACATACAAGCTTAGTGGAGGAAGTTGTATCACTGCCGCTGAATTGCTTGAAACAGTTTCTCACTGGCCTGTGCGCGGTGACTAATACGGTTTTTAACTGTAGGTGGGAGCTCCGCAGAACTGCATTGGTGCTCGGGTACAAAAAACAGCGGGTCGTAGCCAAAGCCGTTTTCGCCTTGCTCAGCGAACAATATTGAGCCCTCCCAGGTTCCCTGACAGATGATGGGCGTTGGATCGGTGCGGTGTTTCATATACACCAACACACACTGGAAGCGCGCCGTGCGTTGTTCGACGGGTACTGCGCGCAATTCTAGTAACAGTTTTTGGTTGTTCGCTGCATCGCCTTCACCCGAGTAGCGCGCGGAGTGAATGCCCGGTGCGCCTAGCAAGAAATCGACCTCCAAACCTGAATCATCCGCAATGGCTGGCAGACCGGTATGTGCCGCAGCAGCGCGCGCTTTCAAAATAGCGTTTTCCACGAAACTCAGCCCAGTTTCTTCCACATCGTCTGCGCCGTGTGCGGATTGCGGTGATAAAGTGACACCCAATGGTGCAAGCAATTCGCTCAACTCGCGCAACTTGCCCTGATTGCCGCTGGCCAAAACCACTTGTTGTCTTTCGCAGGGCGCTGTCATTAGTCGATATACAGTTGATGTTTAAATTTAAAATGGAAATTCTCTTGCGAGCCTTCGGGCGTAAATGTCACTTCGAAAAAACGCCACTCTTCATTGATGAAGGCGAACTCGGCAATGTAGTAGATCGCCTTGCCTTCGCGGATCTCGCGCAATTCTAGTGCATTACGATGTATCAGATCCCAAGTTTCCCCCGTAATGTTCATCGCCCTGGGTTCTGCCCCATTGTCGAGGTGCAGCAGCAAAGACAAATTCAACATGGCCCGCTTTTTCCCGCGTGTGATGCCGTAGTTGGCGGCGACGGCTGGCTCCAGGAAAGTCGTGTTGACTACACTGTAAAGTAGCTCGTAGTCGCCAAAGCGCTTGGAATTTTCCGCCTGTGTAAACGTCGCTAAGAGTGCCAGTAGGAGAGGGAAGAGACGCAGCACGGTGCACCTGTATGTTAGTGAGTGATGAGGTAGATGGCGGTGGTGGCAAACAAATTAGGCCATTTCTCAGAGAGAAAGGCGGCATCGCGCGGGTCACCAACCACGGATCGCGAGAGGATACGAATCCCTTTTTCGCGGCACAGGTTTTCAAAATCCGTAACCGTACAAAAGTGAATGTTGGGTGTGTCGTACCAAGTGTGTGGCATAAAGGTGGATATGGGCATCCTACCGCCCAGCCCCAATGCGAGGCGACAGCGCCAGTGTCCAAAGTTGGGAAAGGTGACGATGCCCTCTCTACCGATGCGCAGCATTTCTGCCAACACGCGATCGGGGTAATGCACCACTTGCAGTGCATGAGCCATCACCACAACATCAAAACTGTTATTGGGGAAATTGCCTAGGCCTGCATCCATATCCTGCTCGATGACGTTCAGGCCACGAGCGATAGCGGCGGTGATATTCTCTTGGTCGATTTCCAACCCGGTACCACGCACCATTCTCTGGCTGCGCAAATACTCGAGAAACTCGCCATCGCCACAGCCCAAGTCGAGTACGCGTGAGCGCGGGGCGATCCAGCGCTCAATGTGTTTTAGGTCGAGACGCATTACGTAGCGCCCCCCACTCTGCGCAAATAGGCGCGCAGAACATCGCAGTACCGGGGAATCGCTAGTAGAAAGGCATCGTGCCCCTCGTTCGCTTCGATCTGGGCGTAAGACACGGGGCGGTCAGCCGCGATGAGCGCGTCGACGATCTCGCGCGAACGCTCCGGTGCAAAACGCCAGTCCGTGGAAAACGACACCACCAGGAAACTACACGTGGCGTGACTAAAGGCTTGCACTGGATCGTTATCGTAATCCAGGGCTAGATCGAAATAGTCCAGCGCCCGCGTCATCAGCACATACGTATTGGCGTCAAAATTGCTGGAGAATTGACTGCCCTTGTAGCGCAAGTAACTTTGCACCTGAAATTCGGCCTCGGTTCCCGCCCCTTGGTCCAAACTCCCGGAGCGCAAATCGCGGCCAAATTTGCTCGCCATAGCATCGTCGGACAAATATGTGATGTGACCGATCATGCGCGCCAGAGCTAATCCACTGGCGGGTGAGCTGCCGCGACCTTGGTAGTCGCCATTAGAAAACTCCGGGTCAGATTGAATCGCTTGGCGCGCTACTTCATTAAACGCGAGGTTTTGCGCGCTCAGTTTTAGCGCCGCAGCAATAACGACGCAGTGTTTGATGCGATCGGGAAATTCCAGCGACCAAAGCATGGCCTGCATGCCACCTAAACTGCCGCCAATGACGGCGGCCCAGCAGTCGATTCCCAGGTAGTCACCCAGGCGCGCCTGACTGTGCACCCAATCGCGGGTGTGCATTTGCGGAAAGTCCGGCCCCCAGGGCTGCCCAGTATCAGGGTTGATGGAACTGGGGCCAGTTGAGCCGTGGCATCCGCCGAGGTTGTTCAAACTGACGACGAAGAAGCTCCCGGTGTCTATCGGTTTGCCGGGGCCGATACATTCATCCCACCAACCCGGCTTCTTGTCGTCCTCGCTGTGGAACCCAGCGGCGTGGTGATGGCCACTGAGTGCGTGACACACGAGGATGGCGTTACTCTTTTCAGCGTTCAATTCACCGTAAGTTTCGTAGGCGAGCTCATAGCGTTTGAGCTCACGACCGCATGCCAATGCCAAGGGCTCACTAAAATGTGCGAGCTTGGGTTCTACGATTCCGACGGAGTTGGTGGCAGCGGCGCGATTCATTGCAGTGGTTTACAACCAGAGTGTCCAGCCGGCTGCGCCTGCGGCGTCTGCTGCATGCCGCAACAGAATGTTGATGACCTGGAGCAATATAAAAGCGAAGATTGGCGAGAAATCCAAACCGCCCATGGGTGGTAGTAGTTTGCGAAAGGGGGCGAGCACGGGCTCGGTGATTTGGTACAGCAGATAGATGATCGGGTGGCCACCACCGGGAGAAATGAAGCTCAAAATGATAGTCGCTAAAATTGCAAAGAAGTAAATATTGACCAGCAGCGCCGCTAAGCCCAGCGAAGACGCGGCGAAGAGTACCAAGAAATTGGGCACAAAACCCACGCGCAGCCAGCCGAGTACGGCGATCAAGAGCATTTGCAATACAAGAGCCAGGAGCAGGGATGATAGGTCTAAGCCACCCAGACCCGGTACCACGCGCCGCAGGGGGAGCACCAAGGGGTTGGTGGCTTTCACCAGAAATTGGCTGATGGGATTGTAGAAATCCGCGCGCACCGCCTGCAGCAGAAAACGCAGCAGCACGGCGAAAATGTACAACCCCAGTAGCGTTTGCACGAGATAGCCCAATATTTCACTCATGGCGCTCATCGTTGCGGTCTCCTTAGCCCATCTCTTTGGCCATTTCTGCCGCTCTCTCAAAGGCGGCGCGCATGGCTGTGGTCACTGTGGCAGATAAACCCTGTTCTTCAAAACTCTCTAGTGCGCGCTCTGTTGTGCCGCCAGGACTGGTGACGCGGCGGCGCAATTCCGCTAACTCGACCTCACTCTCTAGCGCCATGCGCGAAGCGCCATAGCCGGTTTGCACTGCCAGCGCGGTAGCAGTCTCTCGGGGCAGGCCCAGTTCCACACCGGCCTCGATCATCGCTTCCAGAAAACGAAAAAAGTAGGCCGGGCCAGAACCGGATAGCGCGGTGACCGCATCCAGGCCCTGCTCTGAATTGACCCAGCACGTGGTGCCCACCGCTGACATCACCTGCTCCGCCTGCTTTTTTTGCACCTGCGAGCAGTGGGAATTTGCCAGTAGACCGCAAGCGCCACAGCCAAGTAACGCAGGTGTATTCGGCATGCAGCGGACAACCGCCACTTGCGGCCCGAGGCGCGTTTGCAAACTTTCCAAGGTAATGCCTGCCGCTATCGACAGGATGAGCGCGCCTTGATTCACTGCTGCAATGCTGTCGGCAGCCTCTGCCATGACTTGCGGTTTGACGGCTAAAACAACGATGTCTGCGTCCTGCACTGCACTGGCGTTGTCATCGAATACCGAGATCGGCGCAACCTCTTGCAGGCGTTGCAGGCTCTCGGGGAACGGGTCGGCCGCGCGCAAACGATCCGCAGGATGACCGGCCGCGACCAAGCCGCCGACGATACTGCTGGCCATATTGCCTGCGCCAACAAATGCGATGAGGGGCTGCATCATTTACTCGTTGTTGTGCGGTTACCCGCCTGTTGAGGTTCAAAAAATCAATCGCGCAGTATACACGGCGCTACGCGTCAAAATCACCCGGGGCTGGCCGGGCGATTTACGTGCTGCCCTTTGTTCTCAACAAGGCAGCCTTAACAAGACAGCCGCTATGGGATCACAGGCACTACTCCACGCATTGAGCGGTGCTGTTTTAACGCTCCCGTGGCCCAAAAATAGCGGTGCCAATGCGCACGATAGTCGATCCTTCCATGATCGCGGCCTCCAAATCGGCGGACATACCCATGGAGAGTGTATCTAATCCATCAATGTGCTCGGACAAGTGTTCCAGAGCGCGGCGCAGTTGCGCAAACGCTCGGCGCTGCTCGAGAAAATCATCGGTGGGTTCAGGGATGGCCATCAAACCGCGCAACGTAATGCCTGGCAAGGGTGTCACTGCTTCGGCCAGTGCTGGTAGCGCATCCAGAGTGACGCCGGATTTGCTGTCTTCACCGGAGATGTTGACCTGAATACACGCCTGCAGTGGGGGCATGTCGGCGGGCCGTTGTGCGCTCAATCGCCGGGCGATTTTTTCCCGATCGACACTGTGCACCCAGTGGAAATGTTCTGCGATGGCCTGTGTTTTGTTGGACTGAATAGGGCCGATAAAGTGCCAGCACAGCGGAAGATCTGCGAGCGCCGTAATTTTCTCCATGGCCTCTTGCAAATAGTTTTCCCCGAAGTGTTCCAACCCACAGGCGTGGACTGTGCGAATCTCTTCTGCAGAGCGCGTTTTACTCACGGCTAGTACCATAATGTCACTATTCCCTAAGTGGCATTTTTGTGAACTGCGCCGTACCCTTTGTAAGAGCTTTGTTATATGGTCTTTGATGTTTGCTGTGTTCATGGTGCCCAGTGTAGCTGAATATGCTAACGGCGCGAGAGGGGAGTGAACGAAGGCAGTGAGCGGACAGAATGCAAGGCAAATCGCTAGATTTTTGCAGAAACTACATACTGTCAGGGATGCTCGTTGAATGACAGAAAAGCGCCTCTACTGTTCCTTCATGAAGGGCAACAAGCAAGGCGTTGAAGTAAGAATAAAACCGAAGGCTACAACCAAGTAGCTTATGGCGCGAATCGACTAGGCGCCGCAAGGGGATGGGGAATGGATATAACAGAACTATTGGCTTTTAGCGCCAAGCAGGGTGCGTCTGACTTGCACCTTTCCGCGGGCCTGCCGCCCATGATTCGTGTCGATGGCGATATTCGCCGCATCAACCTGCCGCCTATGGAGCACAAGCAGGTGCACGAGCTTATGTACGACATCATGAACGACAAGATCCGCAAGGACTACGAGGAGTTTTTGGAAACAGACTTCTCCTTTGAAGTGCCAGGGGTCGCCCGATTTCGTGTTAACGCCTTTAATCAAAACCGCGGCGCCGGTGGTGTTTTTCGTACGATTCCCTCTAAAGTTTTGACCATGGAAGACTTGGGTATGGGTCAGGTCTTTCGCGATATTTCTATGATGCCACGCGGTTTGGTCTTGGTGACCGGGCCGACTGGTTCGGGTAAGTCGACCACGCTGGCGGCCATGTTGGATTACGTCAACGACAACAAGTACGAGCATGTGCTGACCATCGAAGACCCGATTGAATTTGTCCATGAAAGTAAGAAGTGTCTCGTTAACCAGCGTGAAGTTCACCGTGACACCATCGGTTTTGCCGAAGCACTGCGCTCGGCATTGCGTGAAGACCCCGACATTATTCTCGTGGGCGAATTGCGCGATTTGGAAACGATTCGCCTCGCGTTAACCGCCGCGGAAACCGGCCACTTGGTCTTCGGCACACTGCACACCACTTCAGCGGCAAAAACAATTGACCGAGTGATCGATGTTTTTCCCGCAGCAGAGAAAGCGATGGTTCGCTCTATGTTATCCGAGTCACTACAGGCGGTCGTCTCGCAGACGCTGCTCAAACGCGCGACAGGTGGCCGTGTCGCCGCCCACGAAATCATGCGTGGCACTTCAGCGATCCGCAACCTTATCCGCGAAGACAAAGTCGCCCAAATGTACTCGGCTATTCAAACCGGTAGCGCACTGGGGATGCAGACCATGGACCAGTGTCTGGAAGACATGGTCGGCAAGCGGATAATTACCCGCGATGCGGCGCGCGAAAAAGCCAGAATGCCGGAGAATTTTTAATCCGCCGAAGATGAGTGGAGATGTGGGAGAATCAACATGACGATTGATGAATTGCTGCGGCGAATGGTGAAGGAAGGGGCTTCCGACGGGTTCATCTCCGCTCATGCACCTCCAAGTATTAAAGTTAATGGAGAGATATTCCCCTTGATTGAAACACCGCTCTCGGAAGAGCAAGCGAAAGTGTTAGTGCTCTCGACCATGCGCGATGATCAGAAATCCTATTTTCTCAAGCACAATGAATTGAATTACGCGATTTCGACGGAGCACTCAGGGCGTTTCCGTGTGAGTTCATTTGTACAGCGCGGTAACTGTGGCTTGGTTGTGCGGACAATTCAAACCAAAATCCCGACCATCGAGGAGCTGGGTCTGCCTCCGATCATTCGCGAGCTGGCAATGACCAAGCGCGGCCTGGTTATCTTCGTCGGTGCGACCGGTACCGGCAAATCGACATCGTTGGCGTCCATGGTCGGCTATCGGAATCACAATAGTCGTGGCCATATTATCAGCATCGAAGACCCGATCGAATATATGCATGAGCACGCCGGCTGTATTGTCACCCAGCGCGAAGTGGGTATGGATACAGAATCCTTTGACGTGGCGTTGAAAAATACGCTGCGGCAAGCGCCAGACGTGATTCTAATCGGTGAGGTGCGAACTGCTGAGACCATGCAGCAGGCGTTGACCTTTGCCGAAACTGGTCACCTTTGCCTGTGTACGCTACACGCTAACAACGCGAACCAAGCGCTGGATCGCATACAGAGTTTCTTTCCCGCCGAGCTGCACAGCCAAGTGTGGATGGATCTTTCACTGAACTTAAAATCGATGGTTGCGCAACAATTAGTACCGCACAAAGACGGTAAAGGTCGAGTGCCCGTGGTTGAGGTGTTGCTGAACACACCTTTGGTTGCAGATTACATTCGCAAAGGCGAAGTACACCTGATCAAAGATCTCATGTCCAAATCAACAGAGCTGGGTATGCAGACATTGGATCAATCGCTGCTGAAAGCCTACAAAGATAATCTGATATCGAGAGAGGATGCGGAGCGCTTCGCCGATTCCGCCAACGATGTTCGCTTGCAAATCAAGATGCACGAGCGCGACGAACTGGGTGGCGGCGACGGTTTGTCTTTGAGCGTCGACGAATACGAGACTGAAACGCATATCCGCCGACGCTGAAGCTACCGAACCTGCGACTACCTTGCAGGCGGGCGAGTACTAACTCTGGGCCCGCTCTTCTAGCCAAGTTTGTAATATCAACTGCGCCACCTCATGATCCAGCGGCTTTTCTTTGTCACGCACACTCAACCCCGCTTCCTCGCGCCGCTCTTGGGCTGCACGACTGCTTAAGCGCTCATCCATCATTGCCACCGGCAACCCAAAGCGCCCGTGGAGGCGCTGGGCGAATTTGTGGGCGCGGGCACTTAACGCGCCGTCAGAATCGTCCATGTTGAGTGGGTTACCCACGATGAGAACGGACGGTTGCCACTCTTCGATGAGCTGCTCGACTTCGCGCCACACCGGCGCTCCATCTTTTGCCGCGAGAATACACAGCGCCTGCGTCGTATGCAGTAGCGTATTACCCGTTGCTACACCGATGCGGCGCAGACCAAAATCGAAGGCCAGCACGGTTTCTGGGGAAGAAGAATTCACGGTGTCGCTCTGCGGCTAAGCATGCCCCGCCTGGGCAGAGATGAGATTCATGTCGATGCCGAGCGCCGCTGCCGCAGCATTTAGGCGTTGTTCCACGGGCGTGGAAAAAATAATGTCGCTGTTGCCCGGCAGTGTGAGCCAACTGTTCTCGGCGAGCTCTTGTTCCAATTGACCTGCGGCCCATCCGGCGTAGCCCAAGGCAATGATATACTCAGCCGGGCCGTCGTCAGCCGCGACGGCGCGCAGAATATCGCGAGAGGTCGTCAAGGTAATCTCGGGCGTGACCTTTAAGCTCGCTTCCCACTCTCTGCCTGGCTCGTCACTAGAGCTCACAGCGCCCCGATGCCGGTGCAGAACGAAACCGTGATCCATTTGGACAGGTCCGCCGGCGAGCACCGGTTCGTTGGAGAAATCTTTGAATGGTTCTATCTCAAGGTGCTCGAAAATTTCTTGCACCGAGAGATCCAAGGGCTGGTTAACGATGATGCCCATTGCGCCACTTTCGCCGTGTTCGCAGATGTAGGTAATGCTCTGGCTAAAAATGCCCTCCGATAGACTTGGCATGGCCAGTAGAAAGTGATTGCGCAGGCAGTCGCTGCTACGCGCGGTGGTGACCTGTGCATCGGTTGTTTTAGACATGCGCCCTCATGTTAGGTGTGCGAATTTGTTCCCGGCTTGTAACCGCGAGGCCTCTGCCGTTGGAACTGCGCCGAACAGTGTTAGAAAAAACGAAACCATGCCTGATTAATTGTGGATAGCAGATGCACTACACGGCGTCATACACCCTCGGTGTTCGTGTCCAGGATCGAAAACAGAGAAACGTTAATGTGAGCTTAGACGGTTTTCCTCATAATGCCACGTTCGCACAATCTCTAGTTTGTCCGTTGTGGCGCGCAGTGCATCCGGGAAGGGTGAGAAGGGCGCTGCCATGCGCACAACTTTAATGGCCGATTCATCGAGAACCGCGTATCCCGACGAAGACAATACTTCGATGTTTTCCAGGCTGCCATCGGATCGAATCACGACGAGCAACCGCACTGCACCAAAAATACCATAGCGCACCGATGCTTCGGGGTAGTAGAGGTTGCCGACGGCTTCAAGGCGCTGTCGCCAGTCCAGCAGGTAGGCAGCGTCGGCAGATTGACGCGCCGACGCAGCGTTCAAGCGGCGAACGCGTGGAGCTTCATTCAACGCGCGCGTCTGTTCATCCAACTCCGCTTGTAGGCTGGCCAGCTCCCGGGATAAGTGAGCGATTTCGGGGGTAATCCCCTCGATGTTGGCTTCCGCGCGCTGGCGCTCTTGTGGGTCGCGCTGCGCTTGTTGAGTTGACGCCTCGGTGGTGGCCACAACGTCTTGTTCGGCAATTTGGACTTCTTGTTCTTTTGCCGCGACGGTCTCGGTGGAAAGCTCTCCTACCGCCATCGGCGTGCTCGTTGTAATATCGTTGATATCCGCCTCATTGCCGCTCCCTTCCTGATTTGTCTGGGCGAGGCGCTGGGCGTCTTCGGGAGCTTTGTCGCTCAATTGTGTTGCCAGAGTCACTTCAATTTGGGTGGGGCGTGGTGCGGCTTGGCCCATGCTGAAGGAGACGCTAAACACGATGGCGGCGTGCACAGCGAGTGCCAACAGCAGCGCATTGCGAAATCGATTGTGTTTTTGCAGCCCCGAATCTAGATAGTACACGCCCCTGCGCCCCTCGTTTTCTACAGCGGGGTTTGGCCGATGGTCACGCCGTCTTTATTTGTTGTACTTGTTGGCCAAAACCCCCTCAATACAATCCATCAGATCGCCGCCGATGTCCAGATCGTATGCTGCGTCAATTTCCCGAATACAGGTGGGGCTGGTGACATTGATCTCGGTCAGATAGTCACCGATCACATCCAAGCCGGCAAACAGTAGGCCTTTTTCGCGTAAGCTCGGCCCAATTTCGTTGGCGATCCACCGGTCCCGGTCGCTCAACGGCTGGGCCACCCCCTTGCCACCGGCCGCTAAGTTGCCACGTGTTTCACCCCCCATTGGCAGCCGGGCCAGGCAGTAGGGGACGGGTTCGCCGTTGATCATCAAGATGCGCTTGTCGCCCTCGGTGATCTGGGGCAGAAACTCCTGCGCCATGATGGTTTGGTGTCCCCGCTGAGTGAGGATTTCCAATATCACGTTCACGTTGGGGTCTCCGGGCCTAACCCGAAAGATGCCCTCGCCGCCCATGCCATCCAGCGGTTTGAAGATGACATCCCCCTGCCGGTCATGAAAGGCACGCAGGCGATCCATGTCGGCGCTGACCAACACGGCTGGACAGCACTGCGGGAATTGGGTGGCATAGACCTTCTCGTTGCAGTCGCGCAGGCTCTGGCAGCGATTGACGATGAGCGTGCCGCGTCGCTCGGCTTCTTCCAGTAAGTAGGTGCTGTAAATGTACTCGTTGTCGAAAGGTGGGTCTTTGCGCATGAGAATGACATCCAGGCTCGCCAATTCACGCTCTTCGCGGGTTTCCCTCGCAAACCAATCTTGCGGGTCGTGTTGCACCTTAAGTCTGGCCATGGCGGCCCTAGCGACACCCTGTTCCAGATAGAGATCACCCTGCTCCATGTAATAGAGCTCCCAGTCGCGCGCCTGGGCAGCCCACAACATGGCCAGGGTAGTGTCCTTTTTGTAGTTGATAGCGGCGATGGGGTCCATCACCACGCCCAGTTTAACTGCCATTGCCTTGTCCACGGTTGCTTGCGTTTGTAACTTACGCAAAGCCATGCAGCCGTGCAAGCGCCGACCCGCTGCCACGCGCCGCACAAATGCCGTAGAATAGGCGCGTCGAATTTCCCATGGAGGCAGATACCTTGGCCGGTTTTTACTTTTTCTTAGCCGTGTTTTTTGCGTTTTGCACCGCCATGGCCATTGTTCAGGCGCGCCGACTCTACTGGTTTATGCCCGTCTATTTTGTTGCCGCCTGGCTCAGCGGTGAGCTGGCCATGATTCATGTCCTGTGGCAGGTCGCTCTCACAGCGCTGCTGGCATTCACGGGTGTGCTGGAGGATCCGCTGGCGCAAAGCGCACTCGGCATATTTGCGCTCACGTGGCTGGGGCTCCTCTACCTGCATTGGCAGGCCGATGACACCGCGAGTGTGTTTGCCCCCGCTTTGCGGCGCGCGCTGGGCGACGACTATCGTTCCCTCATTCCCGCCGAGCGGCAGGAGTTGTTGCGAGATGAGATCGAGTCTCGCCACTGGCTGCGGCCCTTTAAGTTTCCCCGCCCCGGCGTGCAACTGCACAGCCAGATCGCCTATGGCCAGGCGGGCAAGCGCAACCTGTTGGATGTCTACCAACCGGAAGAAGAGCGCGAGGGCGGTTTTCCCGTCCTGTTACAGGTGCACGGCGGCGCCTGGACCATCGGCGAGAAAGAGCAGCAAGCGAAGCCGCTTATGTATCACATGGCGCAGCGCGGTTGGGTATGTGTGGCGATCAACTACCGCTTGAGTCCACGCGATAAGTTTCCGGCCCATATTATCGATGTAAAGCAAGCCATCGCCTGGATCCGCAACAATATTGCTGACTACGGCGGTGACCCGAATTTTATCGCCATCACTGGCGGTTCGGCGGGCGGCCACCTCAGTTCACTGGCAGCGCTTACTCCCAACCGCGAGGAGTGGCAGCCGGGTTTTGAAGACGTCGATACCCGCGTGCAGGCCGCAGTGCCGTTTTACGGTGTGTATGATTTTATTGATCGCTACGATATTCGCCCGGAGATGTCGATGCGTGAATTTCTCGAAGAGCGGGTGATGCAGTGCGATTTAGAGGGCAACCACGATTTGTGGAACGACTTGTCGCCAATCAGCCATGTGTCGGCAGATGCACCGCCCATGCTGGTGATTCAGGGCACGCACGACTCGCTGGTGTGGGTGGAAGAGGCCCGTGTGTTTGTGTCTGCGTTGCAAACGGAATCAAATCAGCCGGTCGCCTACGCCGAGTTGCCCGGTGCCCAGCATGCATTTGAAATATTCCACTCCGTGCGCACAGAGCACACGATCAATGCGGTGGGGCGTTTTTTGGAGTGGACGCATGCCAAGTGGTTGCAGAGCGACGAGACGTAACGCTCCGCACATTCCGCGCTAACTCACAGACATGTCCCCCCAAGCCGCTTGCAGCACCGCCAGGGCGGCAAGTGGCGCGGTTTCGGTGCGCAGCACGCGAGGGCCGAGACTCAACGCCGTGAACCCGGAGTTTTCGGCGACCACAATTTCAGATTCGCTCAAACCACCCTCGGGGCCAATCAAAATCGCGGCGCTTGTTGCATGGCGAGCTAGCACAGGCGTGTTCTCTTTGCGTTGATGTAGCACGAGCTTTTGCTCCGCGGCAACCGTAGCCACCCAAGTAGGCAGCGATGTGATGGGTTGCACGATAGGCACGCGGTTGCGCCCGCACTGCTCACAGGCAGACACCGCGATTTGTTGCCAGTGTCGCAGCTTATTCTCCGCGCGATCGCCTGCAAGTTTTACGCCTGTGCGCTCACTTAGCAGCGGCGCAATAGAGCTTACGCCTAGCTCGGTGCTTTTCTGCACGATCCAATCCATCCGCTCACCGCGAGAAAGCGCGATGCCCAAATGAATCGATAGGGGCGATTCGCGGTCGACATCGCTCAAGGCACCAACCTTTACCTGAACGTGTTTCTTATCCAACGCGACTATCTCCGCAGTGTATTCACCGCGCTGACCATTAAACAGCGTGATCGCCGCGCCGACGTCAAGCCGTAACGCGCGCGCGATATGCCGGCTACTATTTTCCTCGAGGGAAAGTAGCGCGCCTTCGCTGAGCGATTGTGTTGTGTAAATACGCGTGTAGCGCATAAGAATGCGTGTTACAGCCCGAGGTTGTTATAGATTTCCCGCGTGGGCTCGATTTGGTTCATGGTGTAAAAGTGAATGCCTGGTGCGCCGCTTTCCAGCAGTGTCTGACAGAGCTGTGTGACGACTTCGACGCCAAATTGGGCAATACTTTCCTGGTCGTCGCCAAAGGCCGCGATGCGCTGGCAAATCCAACGGGGAATTTCAGCGCCGCACTTGGCGGAAAACCGCTGCAAGTTGGTGAAGTTGGTGATTGGCATAACACCGGCGTAAATGGGCTGCTCAATGCCCTGAGCCTTGGCGCGATCTAAAAAGTAAAAATACGATTCCACATTGTAAAAATACTGCGTGATTGCGCTGTTGGCACCCGCATCGAACTTGCCTTTCAGATAGGCGACATCGCTGTCGTAACTTTTCGCCTCCGGGTGAATTTCCGGGTAGGCGGCAACTTCAATTTCAAAGTGATCGCCGTAGCGTTCGCGAACAAATTCAACCAACTCATTGGCGTACACCAAGTGTGTCGCGCGGCCCATGCCCGAGGGCATGTCACCGCGCAGTGCCACCAGCCGAGAAATACCCCGCGCCTTGTAGATATCGAGCAATTCACCGACTGCCGTGCCGTCGTCCCCACCAAAACTTAAATGGGGTGCAACGTCGATGTCGGCTTCCCGCAAGGTGGAGACAACACCCAGCGTGGAATCCCGAGTGCTGCCACCTGCGCCGTAGGTTACGGAGAAAAACTCCGGGCCCAATTCGTTCAGCGCGGGTGTGACCTGATTGAGCAACTTGTCCATACCCACCTCAGTTTTCGGTGGAAAGAACTCGAAGCTAATACGCGGTTTGTTGTCCGCCATGTCGGTTCGCCTTAGAGCCTGGTCGCAAGCTCACTGCTAGTACTTGTAAGAGTCTGGCTTGAAAGGGCCGTCGACGTTGACTTTGATGTAGTCCGCCTGTTCTTTGGTCAGGCGAGTCAGAACGGCACCAAAACCACCGATCATGTGCATCGCAACTTCTTCGTCGAGTTTCTTTGGCAGCACTTCAACGCTCAACGCCGCGGGCTTCATCTCCGGCTCCAAATCTGCAAATTTGCGCTCGTACAAATAAATTTGCGCTAACACTTGGTTGGAGAACGATCCGTCCATAATGCGCGAGGGGTGCCCCGTTGCATTGCCCAAGTTTACTAAGCGGCCTTCGGACAACAGAATGAGAAAATCGTTTGCCGCGCGGTCGCGATAAACCTTGTGCACCTGGGGTTTCACTTCTTCCCACTCCCAGTTTTTGCGCATGAAAGCGGTGTCGATTTCATTGTCGAAGTGGCCGATGTTACACACCACCGCCCCGCGCTTCATCGCTTTCAACACATTGGAGTCACAGACGTTGTAGTTACCGGTGGTAGTGACCAGCAGGTCGGTATTTTGCAGTAAATCGCGATTTACACTGGCCTCTGTGCCATCGTTGACGCCGTCTTTGAACGCCGAAACAACTTCAAAGCCATCCATGCACGCCTGCATGGCACAGATTGGGTCGATCTCGGCAATGCGCACGATCATTCCCTCTTGACGCAGTGACTGCGCGGAGCCTTTGCCCACATCGCCGTAACCGATGACTAGCGCTTTCTTACCTGACATCAGGTGGTCGGTGCCGCGCTTGATCGCATCGTTTAAGCTGTGACGACAGCCGTACTTGTTGTCGTTCTTCGACTTGGTAACGGAGTCATTGACGTTGACCGCAGGCACTTTCAAAGAGCCCTCTTCTAGCATCTCTTGCAAACGGTGCACGCCCGTCGTGGTTTCTTCGGTGATGCCGTGAATACTATCCAGCATATGCGGATACTTCTCGTGCAGCATCGCGGTGAGGTCGCCGCCATCGTCCAATACCATATTCGCATCCCAGGGCTGACCGCTTTTCAAAATGGTCTGTTCGATACACCAGTCGTATTCTTCTTCGGTTTCACCTTTCCAGGCGAACACGGGAATACCCGCCGCCGCAATTGCCGCCGCCGCGTGGTCTTGCGTGGAAAAAATATTGCAGGAAGACCAGCGCACTTCTGCGCCGAGCTCAATCAGGGTTTCGATCAACACGCCAGTCTGAATGGTCATGTGGATACAACCGAGAATCTTGGCGCCAGCCAGGGGCTTGCTATCCCGGTACTTGTCGCGCATCGCCATCAGAGCGGGCATTTCGCTTTCGGCGATCTCCAGCTCTCTGCGGCCCCACTCGGCGAGGGCGATATCGGCGACTTTGTAGTCTTCCGTTGTGTTGACGGTTTCTGCTTGGCTCATTGTCTTTCCTCGTCTCTTTGTGTTTTAGCTTATGTGCTAAGTGCTTGGTTAACAGTTGTAAGCTTCCGCTTCAGCGCTCTTTAAGCTCCAGTAGCGGATGCGACCGTGCAGCAATACCATTCGGTGTTTGTTTGCTGCGCCGTGTTGTTGCTGGTTTTTGTACTTCTCTGATTGTCTGTACGTTTATGTTCACTTCGTCTTACTGATTCGCCGCTTCTTTTCCACTTGCCTATACGCACTGAGCTATCGGGCTCTGGCGCGGAGTTGGGGTCGCGAGACTGTGCGAGGCATGGATGCCGAGCCCAAACCTACATGGACGTATTCACGGCGGGTCTCGCGACCCCAACTCCGCGCCAGAGCCTGAAGCACCCCAGAACGATTCCCAGCCTCACGACAAGCCCACACAACAAACGGCAGCGAAAAAACCTACAAAGCTGCCTTCAAAGCATCTGCCTTGTCGGTTTTCTCCCACGTAAAATCTGAATCCTCGCGCCCAAAGTGCCCATACGCAGCCGTCTTACGATAAATCGGACGTTTCAGGTCAAGCATGGCGATCAAGCCTTTGGGGCGCAGATCAAAATGCTCACGTACTAGCTCGGCAATGCGATCGTCCGAGAGCTTGCCCGTGCCAAAGGTATCGATAGAAATAGACGTTGGCTCCGCAACACCAATGGCGTACGACACTTGAATTTCACAGCGATCAGCCAGGCCAGCCGCGACAATGTTTTTCGCCACGTAACGACCCGCGTACGCCGCAGAGCGGTCTACTTTTGAAGGGTCTTTGCCCGAGAATGCGCCGCCGCCGTGACGGGCCATGCCGCCGTAGGTGTCGACAATGATCTTGCGGCCCGTTAAGCCACAATCACCCACGGGGCCCCCGATAACGAAGTTGCCGGTCGGGTTGATGTGATATTTCGTGTCGCCGTGCAACCACTCGCCGGGCAGGACGGGGTTGATGACATGCTCCATGATCGCCCTGTGGATGTCCGCTTGGCTAATATCCTCATCGTGTTGCGTGGAGAGGACTACCGCGTCCACCGCCGTCGGGTGTCCGTTTTCGTCATAGCGCAGAGTGACCTGGCTTTTGGCATCGGGGCGTAACCAGGGCAGTGTGCCGTCTTTGCGCAACTGGGCTTGACGCTCTACCAAACGGTGGCTGTAGAAGATCGGAGCGGGCATCAGAACGTCTGTTTCATTAGTTGCATAGCCAAACATCAAGCCTTGGTCACCCGCCCCTTGCTCTGCGTGGGCGCCTTCACCTTCGGTGACTCCCATAGAGATGTCTGGAGACTGCTTGCCGATAGCGTTAATCACTGCGCAAGATGCGCCGTCAAATCCCACGGCGGAGCTGTCATAGCCAATGTCTAGAATGGTTTGGCGAATCACTTCTTCCAAATCCATATGCGTCGTCGTGGTAACTTCACCTGCCACCACCGTCATGCCAGTCTTGACCATAGTTTCGACCGCGACACGTGCGTCTTTGTCGTCCTGCAACAAATAGTCGAGAATGGCGTCGGAAATTTGGTCGGCCATTTTGTCAGGGTGACCTTCGGACACCGACTCGGAAGTAAAGATTGCATACTCGCTCATAACATTATCCTTCTGGTTAATTGTTTAGGCGCGGCCAAACAGCCGTACCTGTACTTGGAATCCGTTGAGTTGTGCTAGATAGGTGCTGGCGATGTCAGTCAGGCCTGCGTTCTCTGCCCAGTTGGCTAATTTGTGTGGATCAAAACCCAGCCAAAGGTCACCGCAGTTTTCCCGCGCCCAGCCCTGATCGTGGCGACACAGCTCGGTGATGAGCACGATACCTTGTGGAGCGAGGCGGGCGGCGACATCGCTAAGCACCTCACCGGGTGAAGGCGTGTGGTGCAGCACCATATTGATGACGACGCAGTCTACGCTCAGTGCTTGCAGTTGTTCGCTGCGCGTGTCGCCGAGAATGAACTCGACATTGTCGACATTGTGCGCCGCAATTTTTTCTTGCGCTTGCTGTAACATGCTCGGAGCGTTGTCCAAGGCGATCACACGCTCGAATTGTTGCGCGAGCTCCAACAGGAACGAGCCGTCACCCGGCCCAACTTCCAACGCCGTGCGGCGCTGGTTTAATGGCGCGTCGTTCAGCGTTTGCGCGACCACATCTGCATACTGGTTGTAGCTGGCAATAAGGTCGCGTTGCTGGTGAAATTTATCGGCGTTGCGCTGGAAAAAGGTGCGCGAATTTTCTTCGCGCCGGCGATACAGTTCTCGCAAGCGCTCTTGCAGGTCTTGGGGCAGTGAAATCTGATCGAGGGTTTCAAATAAACTGTGTTGCAGCCCTTCCAAATCGGGGTGTTGGCCCAGCTCGCTGCGCCGATAAAAAATAGTGTTGCCTTCGCGCCGGGCGGCGACCAGGCCCGCGTTGGCCAGCACTTTCAAATGGTGGCTGAGGGCGGGCTGCCGGGTCTCAAACAGTGCACACAACTCCGATACACCAAAGGAATCCTTGCGCAGCACGCGCAGAATTTGCAGGCGCAGGGCATCGGCACTGGCTTTGCAGAGGCTGGTAAGCGTGGCGAGCTGTTCTTCGGGCGAAGGAAGCCGTGCGGGCTCAGTTGCCGCAGTGGTGGAGGTTTGTGCAAGCATGACGATGAAGTCTAGCAGGGCTTTCTAACTATATCAAAATATTTCGATATAGCCTTGTGAGCCCCTTTGCACTAATGAATTCGGGCCTTTCGGGCCGATTTCCGCGCGATTTAATTGCCGTAGAACGCTGCTTACGCGAGAATAGCGCCGATTTTACGAAGCCCCCATTCACTCGCCTACATTTGTCGTCAATTGGAGAGCTATGGCCCGCACTGATTTAGCCAATGCCATTCGCGCATTGAGCATGGACGCCGTTCAAAAAGCCAATTCTGGCCATCCCGGGGCCCCGATGGGCATGGCCGATATCGCCGAAGTGCTGTGGAATGACTTTTTACAGCACAATCCGACGAACCCCCAGTGGCCAAACCGCGACCGCTTTGTGCTCTCTAATGGCCACGGGTCGATGCTAATTTATGCACTGTTACACCTCAGTGGCTACGACCTGCCCATGCGGGAGCTGGAAAACTTCCGGCAACTCCACAGCCGGACACCCGGTCACCCGGAATATGGCTACGCACCAGGGGTGGAGACCACGACGGGCCCATTGGGCCAGGGCATTAGCAACGGTGTGGGCATGGCGTTGGCGGAAAAAGTGTTGGCGGCCCAGTTCAACCAACCAGGGCACGACATCATCGATCACAATACCTACGTGTTTTTGGGCGATGGTTGCATGATGGAGGGTATTTCCCATGAGGTGTGCTCCCTGGCGGGCACCTTGGGGTTGGGTAAACTCACGGCGTTTTACGATGACAACGGCATCTCCATCGACGGCGAGATCGACGGCTGGTTTACCGATGATACGCCGGGCCGCTTTCGCGCCTACGGTTGGCATGTGATCGAGGCGGTCGACGGCCACGATGCCGATGCTGTGCGCACCGCCATCGAAGCGGCGCGCGAGGAAGCGAACAAGCCCACGCTTATTTGCTGTAAAACCGTAATTGGCAAGGGTGCACCGAACAAGCAAGGCTCGGAGTCCTGCCACGGTGCCGCCTTGGGTGAAGACGAAGTCGCGGCTACCCGTGAGACCATCGGCTGGCCGCATCCGCCGTTCCACATTCCCGAGGATGTTTACGCCGGTTGGGATGCGCGTGAGCGTGGAGCCGCCGCAGAAAAGGCCTGGCAGGAGAAAATGCAGGCCTACGCCCAGGTGCACCCTGAGTTGGCCGCAGAGTTGCAGCGCCGTTTGGCGGGTGAATTGCCTGCAGGTTTTACAGAGAAGGCCCACGCCTATATTCGCCAATGTCAGGAGGAGGGTGCCAGTGTGGCCTCGCGCAAGGCCTCACAGAATTGCCTCGAGACTTACGGTCCGACGTTGCCTGAACTGTTGGGCGGGTCAGCGGATCTGGCTGGTTCCAACTTAACCCTCTGGAGTGGCTCGAAAGGTATCAGTGCCGATGATGCGAGTGGTAACTACATTTATTACGGCGTGCGCGAATTCGGCATGGCGGCGATCATGAACGGCATTGCTCTACACGGCGGGTTCATCAACTACGGTGCAACGTTTTTAATTTTTATGGAATACGCGCGCAACGCGGTGCGCATGGCCGCACTGATGAAACAGCAATCGATTTTTGTTTTCACCCACGACTCGATTGGATTGGGCGAAGATGGCCCGACACACCAACCGGTAGAGCAGCTCACCGCGCTGCGCAGCACGCCCCACATGCACACTTGGCGGCCCTGCGATGCAGTGGAGTCTGCGGTTTCTTGGTTATCGGCCATTGAGCGCAGCGACGGGCCGACCTCACTGGTGTTTTCGCGCCAGGGTCTGCCACACCAGCCGCGCGACGAGGCACAGCTTGAAAAGATTGGTCGCGGCGCCTACATTTTGCGTGAAGGTGAGGGTGACTTGGATGCGATCATCATCGCCACCGGCTCTGAAGTACAACTGGCCATGTCTGCAGCCGAAGTGTTCGCCGAGCGAGGCAAACAAGTGCGCGTGGTGTCTATGCCCTGTGCGGAAGTGTTTGAACAGCAGGATGCGGCCTATCGTGAATCAGTCTTACCCAGTGATGTATTAGCGCGCGTGGCCGTGGAAGCTTTGCACGCTGACTTTTGGTACAAGTACGTGGGTTTAGATGGCCGCGTCGTGGGCATGACAACTTTCGGAGAATCCGCCCCCGCCAGGGATCTCATGCAGCACTTTGGTTTCACCGTGGATGCGGTTGTTGCGGCAGTGGAAGAGGTGCTGTTGTAACGTTCTATCGGCACCTCCATTGTCGGTTGGAGGTGGCCAAGGTTGAATATAAGCAACTGCGCTGTGCAGTATTTTCCCGGCTGCGAGCAATTTCATTGTTCTTGCACTCACACTTCGTCCTTAGAGAGTAGGTAGCTAGCATGGTGCGTCTAGCAATCAATGGCTATGGCAGAATTGGCCGCAGTATTTTGCGATCGCTTTACGAAGGCGATTATCGTGCCGATCTATGCATTATTGCCATCAACGAAATTGCCGATGCGCGCACCGTACTGCACCTAACCCGATATGATTCAACGCACGGCCGCTTTACCGGCGATCTGGCAGGTGACGATAAGGCGTTGCGTGTCGATGGCGACAGCATTGCGCTGTTGCAACACAGTGCGATTGGCGATTTACCTTGGGGTAATTTAAATGTCGATGTTGTGCTGGAGTGTTCCGGCGCCTTTACCGACAGAGTAACCGCTCAGCAGCATATATTACGCGGCGCAAAGAAAGTGCTGTTCTCACAGCCCGCTGAACCCGATGTGGACGCCACAGTGGTGTTTGGCGTTAACCATGAATTGCTTCGTCAAGCGCATAGCATTGTTTCCAACGCTTCCTGCACCACTAACGCTATCGTTCCAGTCATTCATGCGCTAGAGAGCTCGGTCGGCATAGAAAGCGGGACGATTACGACCATTCACTCGGCTATGAATGACCAGCCGGTGTTAGATGCTTATCACCACACCGACCTGCGCAAAACGCGCGCGGCATCGCAGTCGATCATCCCGGTGGATACCGAGTTGGCTCGAGGCTTGACCCGGTTGTTGCCCGAGATGGCAAACAAATTCACGGCGCAGGCCCTGCGGGTACCGACGCTGAACGTTTCGGCACTCGATTTAACGGTACAAGTATGCCGCGACACCACCGAATTGGAAATAAACGCAATATTGCGGGGCGCGTCACAGTCGCAATTCGCTGGAGTGCTTGGCTACACGGAAGAGCTTCTGGCATCCTGTGACTTTAACCACGACCCTCATTCCGGCATCGTCGACGCCAGTCAAACGCGCGTCAGTGGCAGTCGCTTGGTCAAAGTACTGACTTGGTTTGACAACGAGTGGGGCTACGCCAATCGCATGTTAGATGTGGCGCGTTACTGGGGTACTCTGTAGTTCAATCGCCCGGTAAGTCCTTTGTAGGGCGTACTGCGAACAGCCTCTCGAGGGCGGATTTGTTTACAGAGCCTAATGGGTAACAGAAGGAGTAAGACCATGGGGTTGTCCGTCAACGTCATGCGCGACCAACAGCTCGCTGGCAAACGTGTACTTATTCGCGAAGACCTCAACGTGCCAATTAAGGATGGACACGTGACTTCCGATGCGCGTATTCGCGCCGCCTTGCCGACGATAGAAGCGGCGGTTGCTGCGGGCGCTAAGGTGTTGCTGATGTCGCACTTAGGTCGCCCGGTGGAAGGTGAATATGAAGCACAATTCTCTCTAGCGCCAGTGGCGGCACATTTGTCCGGGCTATTAAATCAACAGGTGGCATTGCACAGCGATTGGCGCAACGGCGTCGAGTTGGCAGAGGGTGGCGTGGCCCTATTGGAAAATGTGCGTTTCAACGTTGGCGAAAAAAACGATGCCGATGACTTGGCTAAGGCCTATTCGAACTTGTGTGACATCTTTGTCATGGATGCTTTTGGCACGGCGCACCGCGCCCAAGCCTCGACCCACGGTGTTGCGAAATTTGCACCCATCGCCTGTGCTGGCCCGTTGTTGGAGGGCGAGTTGTTGGCGCTGGAGCGTGCACTGTCTGCACCTGCGCGCCCGCTAGTCGCCATTGTCGGCGGCTCGAAAGTGTCCACCAAGCTCACCGTGCTGGAAACCCTGTCAAAGAAAGTGGATCAATTGATTGTGGGCGGCGGTATCGCCAATACCTTTCTCGCGGCTGCGGGTCATCCCGTGGGTAAATCACTGTGTGAGCACGAACTCATTCCCGACGCCAAAGCACTGTTAAAACAGACGTCCATCCCGCTGCCACCTGACGTTGTCACCGGCATTGAGTTTAGTGAAGACACGCCGGCAACTGTGAAATCCGCCGCTGAAGTGGGTGACGAGGATATGATTTTTGATATCGGCCCCACAGCCGCGGCAGAGATTGCGGCCATTGTTCAAAATGCCGGGACGATATTGTGGAATGGGCCAGTGGGTGTATTTGAGTTTGAGCAGTTTTCGCAGGGCACGAGGGCACTAGCGCATGCTATCGCCGATAGCGCGGCTTTCTCTTTGGCCGGTGGCGGGGACACATTGGCCGCAATTGACAAATTTGAGATCGCAGATAAGGTTTCTTATATATCCACCGGGGGCGGCGCTTTTTTGGAGTATGTGGAAGGCAAGACACTGCCTGCTGTTGCGGTGCTTGAGCAGCGCGCTTAGCAACACAGGGAACTACCTGCGAGGGTGGTTTAACGGGCTAGCAACTAGGGCTGGCAGAATAGGTCCGCCAAGACCAGCACCATAGGATTGCGCTTAGAGCCACTAGAAGATTATTGTGAGGGCTCTTTCCGTAGAGCTTATTACATGGCGCTGGCATTAGAGACAGTTATTCAACCGAAGGAAAAATCATGGCACTTATTAGCTTACGTCAATTATTAGACCACGCCGCCGAGCACGATTATGGCGTCCCCGCGTTCAATGTGAACAATTTAGAACAGACCCGCGCCATCATGGAGGCGGCGGATAAAACTAATTCGCCGGTCATTATGCAGGCCAGCGCCGGCGCGCGAAAATACGCGGGTGCGCCCTTTCTGCGCGCCATGATGGAAGCGGCGATGAACGAGTTTCCCCACATTCCCGTTGTGGTGCACCAAGACCACGGGGTTTCGCCAGCGGTGTGTCAGCGTTCTATTCAATTGGGCTTTAGCTCGGTGATGATGGACGGCTCTCTGGGCGAAGACGGTAAAACGCCGATGGAGTTTGATTACAACGTCGCCGTTACCCGCAAAGCGGTTGAAATGTCACACGCTTGTGGAGTTTCCGTGGAGGGTGAATTGGGTTGTCTTGGCTCGTTGGAAACCGGCGAGGCGGGTGAAGAGGATGGTATAGGCGCTGAGGGCAAATTGACGCACGATCAGATGTTGACCGACCCCGAAGAAGCTGCCGAGTTTGTGAAAGCCACCAGCGTCGATGCGCTCGCAATCGCGTGTGGCACCAGTCACGGTGCCTACAAGTTTAGCCGCCCGCCGACCGGGGATATTCTTGCCATTGATCGCATAAAAGAAATCAACGCACGTATTCCCAACACACACTTGGTCATGCACGGGTCTTCTTCGGTGCCCCAAGACTGGTTGGCAGTCATTAATCAATTTGGCGGCGACATCCCGGAAACTTACGGCGTGCCACTTGAGCAAATTCAGGAAGGTATTCGTCACGGTGTGCGCAAAGTCAATATCGATACGGACTTGCGGCTTGCCTCCACGGGCGCCATTCGGCGCTACATGGCGGAAAACCCCGCGGAGTTCGATCCGCGCAAGTATCTTGCAGAGACTATCAAAGGTATGCGCGACATCTGCATTGAGCGCTATGAAGCGTTTAATACCGCGGGTAACGCCGACAAAATCAAAGTGCGTTCACTCGATAGCATGCAGGCCTCTTATGCGGCGGGTGAATTGGAGCCGAAGGTAAACTAAGCTGTGCAGGGCGACAGCATCTATGTGAATTAGCAGCTAAGTGTCCTTAACAAAAGAAGCGCTGGATGCCCTGCGGCTGCAACTCATGCCCTATGCAGAAACCTCAGCGTGCCCTTTAGCGCTACCTGAGTACTGCGAGTTTTACCAGTTAGATTTTGCTGCACGCATCGCTGGTGTTGCGTATCGCATTGGTACTGTTGCCTCCGGCGACTACACCTTGGCCGTGCAGTTTTGGCAGCGCCAGGATGCCACCGCGAATCTACTGTTGATGCATGGCTACTTCGACCACACGGGCCTGTTTACCAAGGCCATTGAATGGGCGCTGAAATCTGGTAATAACGTGTTGATGTTTGATTTGCCCGGCCACGGCTTATCCAGCGGTGAGCAGGCATCCATCGATGATTTCGCTCAGTACAGCCAGACAATCGATGATGTCTTGGCCAGTGTTGCCTTACCGGAGCTGCCATTGTGGGCGATGGGGCAGAGTACTGGTTGCGCGGCGTTGATGGAGTACGCGTGCAATTCGGCGACCTGGCCGTTTCAAGCGACGGTGCTGCTCGCGCCGCTGGTTCGCCCCGCAGCGTGGCAGTCGATTCGATGGGCCCATACCTTGCTGCGACCTTTTGTGAAGACTATTCCCAGAGAGTTTTCGAAGAATTCCAGCGACTGGGATTTTTTAGACTTTGTGAAAGCTGACCCACTGCAAAGTCGCAAAGTATCACTGCGCTGGATCACGGCGTTGCGCCAGTGGCTCGATGGTTTAGCGCACGAAGACTTGGGTGTCGGCCCGGCTCTCATCATTCAGGGCGACGAGGACGGCACTGTCGATTGGCGCTACAACATCGGCGTCGTGGAGAAACTATTTCCCGGTTCCACTACTGAATATCTTTCCGGTGCGGGGCATCAACTGGCGAATGAATCGCAAGCATTTCGCGATCTTTACTTCGAAAAAGTCCGACACTACCTCGCTGCGCAGGGGCTACCCCAGTTCGCTGCTTGAAGAGCTGTGTGTACGGTCATTTCTTACGCGTTTACGCCTATCACTGGTAGAGCCCCGCCTTGCTTAGCAGCTCGTGTAGGGGCCGCATAGCCGAGCCATAGCGCTGCCAGCGGTTGATGGAGGTTCGATAAATCCCCTGCCGTACTTGGGTGGCGCTGGGAGTGGCTACGCTGGTGTTACTTTGCGGAAAGGAAAGGCAGCTTTCCTCCCATGTCAGATTACAGTGGGCGAGTAATTTCTTTGCTTCAGTTTCCGGTTGGCTTACTAGTGTTTCGTACTGCAACTCATACACTACGTTGGGTATGACCGACTGCCAATGGCGTATGAGCCGATCAAACTCGATGTAGTAGCGTCCGCAGTCGAGTAAATCGTAGTTGTAATGGTAATACTGAAATTGCAGCGCAAATAATTGACGATAGTTACTGAGGCAAGTATCCATTGGGTCGCGGCGCAGGCAAATAATTTTTGCCTTGGGAAGTGCTGCGTGAATCAGCCCGCAGTACATAAAGTTCAGTGGTAGTTTGTCGATGAAGTGGGGCGTATGGCCGGTGCGTGGTCGCGTGCTTGCAATATAAGCTTTCCCCAAGGCCCACATGTCCGTATGGCTGGCCAATTGTAGCGTCTGTGCGTCTAATAAGTCCGAGCTAGCCGATTCGCTGGCACGCTTCACTTGTAGGGGGAAATTCTGTAGTTCGCCCGCCCCGAAAACCTGCGAATGGCTCGCGAGAATTTGCTCCACCAATGTAGTGCCGGTACGCGGCATTCCGACGATGAAGATCGGTTCCGCACTTTCGTTACCGCTGTTTTCAAGGTTTTCGTTGGCAGCGTGAAATTGAATCCACTCACTGTTAAACGTCTCGCGCACACAGGTGAACAAGTTGGTGTCATTGTTAAAGTCGTATTGCACGGCTTTTGCTTGGCGTTGCTTGCCCCACCTTAGGCTTGCCAAAGCTGCTTCATATTCCCCTAAATCTTCCTGCTCTTTCGCGATGGCATGCCCTAGGTGCAATTGATCGCGGGGTGAGCTCACCGAGTTACGCAGTGCGTTTAGTCGCTCTAAATGATTCTGCGCTTTGGTCTGGCGTCTCAACCCCGCTAGGGCTGAGTGTGCTTTAAACAGGGTTGGGTTGCAGTCAATGGCCGCTTCATAGGCGCTTTCTGCCGCCTCTAGCTCGCCGGCAAATTGCAGTGAAGTGGCGTGATTGAAATGTAGTTCCGCGAACCAAGCCACGGGAAGATCATAGGTCGACTCCGCCAAGCGTGCTTGCGCCTGAATAAAGCAGCTCAGCGCTCGCTCGTGTTCGCCGCAATGGCTTAGCAGTGTACCGAGTGTGTTCAGTGTCGTCGGCTGGGTGGGGGAGAGTGAGGATGCTTTTTCTGCCGCCGCAAGTGCTTGTTCGGGCTCGCGAATAGCCAGCAAGTGCTTCCCCAGCTCGGCATGATATTCCGCATTGTCTGGCGCTAGTGTTATGGCGTTGTGCAATATTTCAACCGCCTTGGCCAGTTGGCCGTTAGCAGCGGCGATAACAGCGCAGAGAAACCACGCATCGGCATGGGTGCGGTCGGCTTGCAAAATTCGCAGGCACAGTTGGTGTGCTTCGCGCAGATTCCCGTTAGCCACCGCCGTTTGCGCAGCCTTGTGCTGTGCAGCGATTTCCTTTTCTGTGACTGTCATGGCTGGCGTAGCATAGGTTTCTGTGGTCCGGGCCTTGTCTGTTACGTGGTGTTGGGATGCCAAAGTTTTCGTGGGTTAAGCCCACCGCTCTTTCAAGCTAAGTTGAAAAGCGTTTGACAAGCCTCTGACGAGTAATGCCTTATATCACTCATGAATAAACGAATTGTTCCGTGGCTTGCCCTCACGGTGTGTATTCTTGGCTGTTCTGATAGCAGTGACAATAGCAACGGCGCTGCGGCCAACACAACAGTCTCGCCATTCCAGGAACTCTATGATCAGGGAGTGGACCGCTATCTCGGTGTCTTCACACCCATGGTATCGGAAAACCTCGAAGGAGCTGTCAACCGACACCGCTTTGGTGGAGCAGATGGACCACTGTGCTTTACTGGCAATGAATTTAGCATGTCAACAAGAGATGGAGTAGGCGATGAACTGTTGATTTTCCTACAAGGCGGTGGCGCCTGTGGGCCGACCTCCTGCGCGGCTGTCGATGTCGGGCTGCCACTGTTTAACGTCGGTATTCTTGAAGGCGGGAACAGGGCAAACCCCGCTACGGACTATGACCTGGGCTACGTTCCTTATTGCGATGGTACATTGTTTACCGGCGACCGCGATGTCGATAGTGACGGGGACGGCAGGAACGACCGTTTTTTCCGCGGCATCCAGAATCTCTCGGCTTCCCTCGACGTTATTGCCAGCACCTATCCCGCACCTAGCAGGATAGTGCTCGCCGGTAACAGTGCCGGGGGCTTTGGCGTCCACTATGCATTGCCGCTTGTCAGGAAACTGTATCCTGCTGTGCCCATTGAACTCATCAATGACTCCGGCGTCGGCATCCAGCAATCCGGCACGCAACATAGCCTAAACAACTACTGGAACGCTGCTGGTTTCTTCCCCGCTAGCTGCGATACTTGCATCGGCGACGATGGCAACCTAACGGGTTACCACAAGTATCAACTCGCCGAGGATGAAAACCTTCGCATGGGGTTTATCAGCTCCACGCGGGACGAGGTAATCGTAGGTCGATCTACCATCGACGGCGCCGTCTTCGAAGCGGAGCTTATTGCGGCAGTGGCGGAACTCGAAGCAGCCTACCCCAACCGTTTCCGCAGCTTGATTTCCGACACGGATGAGCACACCTACATCATCAAGCAGTTCGATTTCCCGATTGGCGGTACTACGGTTCGACAGTGGACCAGCGCTATGTTGACCCTGAGCGATGACTGGGAGTCCACTAGTGATTAATCTCGATCCAGTTCGAGGAGCCGACTCCTTTGTTGGATTAGCCTTAACAGCTTGAATGGTCATCCGGCCTGGCAACCGCGGCCGGGGATGAATCCAAAGTTCCGCCCAATATTGTGTTCATCTTAGCCGATGATTTGGGTATCAATGACATTCCCACGTTCGGCGGTGGTTGTTCCATTTGGGCGATGACCCCACTGAACAAGTTAATCTCATCGATACGCGATCGCACAAACTCAGTGAACTGGAGGCCTTGATCGAAACGCATTGGGCCGATGCGCGCGCCGCTGTATCCGCACCAAACCGAGGTGCCGATTTGTATCGATAAAACCATTGTCGATCGGCCAGGTGAGGAAAACGGCTACATTATCTGGCCAAACTAAGGCTGGCTTAAAACTTGTAAACCCGCGCTGCCGTATCGTGAAATAGCCACGCTTTTTCTTCCTCGGAAAAACCTTTGCATATACGTTTAAACGAATTCCACAACACATCGTAGGAACAGGAAACTTTATCGACGGGAAAGTTGCTCTGCCACATGCACCGGTCCACGCCAAACTTTTCGATTGCGTAGAGGTAAAAGGGCTTGGTTGCCTCGGCTAATTGTTTTGAGGTGGGTGGCATCGCATTGGTTTCCCAAGCATAGCCATTAATTTGCATGTTTAAGCCGCCAATTTTCACGGCGACATTTTCACACTCACTCAAGATATCTATGGCTTTTTTCCATTCCACCAACACTTCCGCGCGCTTTCCCCGGTAGGGGCCAACCCCCAGAGGCCCACCTGTGTGATCCAGGATGATTTGGGTATTGGAAAAATGCTGCGCTAGATCTGCAAGCTCGAGGATGTTGTTGTGGTAAAGCCAGGCATCGTAGCTTAAATCCCGTTTGCCGAGCTCTGCAAATCCTCTTCTGAATTCGCTGTTCGCCATTAGCCCTTCACCCGCCCCCATGTGGGTGGCAGGTACGTCTTTGGAGGGATGCCACCCCGTCGCATGACGAATACCGCGAAAGTGTGGGTTGGCCTCCAGATGTGCATCCAACGCCTCCGCCACGCCGTCTTTATCTAGGTGAAGGCCTCCTACCATGCGCTTCGCAATTTCGCATTGATCGCCGCGATACTGTTCCTCCACCGAGCGAACGAAGCGTGATTCCCCCACTGAGCGTAGATGTTCAGGCGCTTCACTATCGTAGCTCCACATGCACTCCATGTAGATTGTGCTGACAACGCGATGGCCACAGGCGATGTCTTTGAGCAGTTCATCCGCCATATAGCGGAAAGCGTGAAAGTCCCACAGATGATGATGGGCATCACAAATCACTCGGTCTGGCTCAAGGATCTCTTCTTGATACTGTGCAAGCCAAGCAGCGTTAAACTTATCCATATCAATACTCGAGTTATAACTGAATCTGGTGTTTGACGGTTTGAAAAAAGGCGGTGTATCTGGTTGATTTGTTGTCACCACAACAGACAAAGCAACCAGGAGATACACCACCATGAATGAGAATAACGTTGTCGAGTTTGCAGGTCGAGCGGTAAAAGCTGATGCACTCACGGAGCTACTGCGCACAGGCGCACAAACGTTGATTTATCAAGCTATTGAAGCAGAGCTGGCAGAGTTTCTCTCTGGCTTTGAAGGCCGCCAGCTTGCCGATGGGCGCGCTGCAGTCGTTCGCAACGGCCACCAGCCCGAGCGAGAGGTGCAGACAGGCATTGGGCCTGTGACGGTGAAAGTGCCGAAGGTGCGATCCCGAGATGGGACACCAGTGACCTTCCGCTCAGCCCTGGTGCCGCCGTATGTACGCAAGGCAAAGAGCCTGGAAGCGGCGTTGCCCTGGCTGTACCTGAAGGGTGTTTCAACTGGCGAGATGGCATCGGCACTGGAAGTGCTGGTGGGGCCAGAGGCGAAGGGTTTATCCGCCAGTACCGTGTCTCGGCTCAAGCGCCAGTGGGCACAGGAATATGATGCCTGGCGGCAAAGGCGATTAGACAAGGATCGCTGGGTGTATGTGTGGGCAGACGGCGTCTACAGCGGCCTGCGGGCAGAGAACGCCAAGCTGTGCGCCCTGGTGATCATTGGCGTGAACGAGCGCGGCGAGAAGCATTTTTTGGCGATTGAGGATGGGGTTAGGGAGTCGACGCAAAGCTGGCGCGAAGTCCTGTTGAGCCTGAAGTCGCGCGGCCTGAACGGTCCTGAACTGGCGATTGGTGATGGTGCCATGGGGTTCTGGGCAGCGCTGGAGGAAGTGTATCCGCAGACACGCCAGCAACGCTGCTGGATGCACAAGACGATGAATGTATTGAACGCGCTGCCGAAATCGCTGCAACCCAAAGCCAAGAATGATCTGCACGACATCTGGCAGGCGGCGACGCGAGAGGAGGCAGAAAAGGCGTTCGACAGATTCCTGGTGACCTATGAACCGAAGTACCCGAAGGCAACGGTCTGTTTACAAAAAGATCGAGAGGAGCTGATGGCCTTCTACGGTTTTCCGGCGAAGCACTGGCAGAGCATTCGCACGGCGAACCCGATTGAGTCGACGTTCGGGACAATCCGCCATCGCACCCGGCGGAGCAAGGGTTGCCTGAGCCGAGATGGAATGCTACACATGACCTTCAAGCTGGGTATGTGTGCACAGGACAACTGGCGCCGCCTCCGCGGTTTCAGTTACCTGGCAAAGGTGATTACAGGAATTGAATTTAAAGATGGAATCGAAGTGTCAGCTAGCAATCAGGTCGCCGCTTGATTCAAGCTGCCAAACACCACTTTTTACAATAACTCTCAATACTCCCACCTTGCCTTTTCAGGACGACTAGCCTTTACCTTACTGACCACACTGCGGTAGTTCAATTGACAGTTCTAGTCATCATCAAATCGACAATGTTAATTGCTTGACCTAAGCTGACCCCTTTTCTTTTGGAGCATTGCTATGGCTGATCCCTACCTGTTTACCGTCACCAACAACGTTGCCACGTTCAGCATAAATGATGCACCGTGGAATCTGATGAGCATTGCGTATATCGACCAATTGGAAGAGCAATTGCCGGATGTCCTCGGGCATGACGGCATTCGGGCCATGATCTTCACCGGCGAAGGGCTGGACCACTTTTCCGCAGGCATGAATCTGAAACAGATTCCGGAGGGTGTGAAGAGGGCGGGAAGTCCCGAAGCCTTTTTCGGTCAGCGTCACCGCGTGCTAGACATGATCGAGAACGGTGGCACCCCGGCAATCGCCACGCTCTTTGGTTATTGTTTAGGGGGCGGCCTCGAATTGCCACTGGCTTGCCATTTTCGAATTGCGGCCGATGAAGGTGCACAGATTGGCTTGCCGGAGATGGACCTCGGCAGCGTTCCGGCCTGGGGTGGTTCGGCGCGTCTACCGCGGGCGGTGGGGCGCAGTTACGCACTTGATATGATTTTACGTGGACGCAAAATTGATGGTGCAGAAGCGTACCGCATTGGGCTGGTTACGGAGCTCCTATCGGTCTCTGATATTAAGGAGAGGGCACAGGCGATTGGCGAGGATCTTGCGGCCCAACCCCGTCATGCGGTGCAATCGATGCTCGACGTCGTGGTTGGCTTTGAGACCAAGACAATCGCGGAATCTATGGCGGATGAAATGAACGCAGTAGCGGCCAATCGCGGTACCGCGGATGCGCAAGAAGGCATGCTCGCCTTCATAGAAAAGCGCAAGCCAGTCTTTAACCAATCCGGTTAGTGAATGCGCACCAGACACACGTCCGGCCTCGAGTTAACTGTCCCATTTAACTTTTTGGCGGCCTATGCTTTTGCGTTTCCATCATCCAGAAAAAGCGCTCATTATCTCCACTGCCTCTTTTACCGCTGAGGAATATCGCGAGATGGAAAATATGAGGCAGTTATTTATTCTCATGGAAAATTACGGTGTGCTGCGGCAGGTTGCGAGATTCGTTCGCCACCAAATCGGCAAGCGAGAAATGCGTTTCTGCATTGATCTTCACAAGGCCGTACTCGCCGAACCCGCTCGATGGCCGACTATTACCTTCGCCTTGCAGTCAATGAAGGACTTGATGGTACCGCCCGACAGCGCCCTTGTTTCCTACTGTGGCTCTTTGCCAGTTCAGAAATCGTAGGTAAAGCGCAAGCCCACCTGGCGCGGCCGCACGACGTTGTGGTAGTAGCGTCGCAAGTCGAAATCACCTACGGTCCGAATAAAGCTAGTGTCGCCGCGCACACCGGTTTCAGCATAGCGATCAAACACGTTGTCGGCATACAACGTTAGTTTCAGATCGTCCTTCGTCCAGGTAGCGGACACATTGTGCAGGGCGAAGCCGCGGAGGGTTTCGCCGGATGCGCGGTTGCCGACTTTGGTGAGCACGTCGCTCTGTGCGGTCATGGACCAATCTAAGTCAAGCGCTGTGCCATCATTGAGGCCCATAGTGTAGTTGGCCGTCAGGTAAACCTGGTGCTTGGGGCTGCCGGGCAGGCGGTCGCCGTCGAAGGCGTCTTCACCGTCCACGAGTGCTTCGGCGTCATCGGTCAACTCGGCATCGGTGAATGAGTAGGCACCGCCGATAGAAAACTCTGGGGTGATGAAATACTGGGTATTCACTTCAAAACCCTTTGTTTCCGCCGAACCACCGTTAGATGTGATTGGGATGTCACCGTTATCAGTCCGGCTATCGATTTGCACGTCGTCCCATTCAATAAAATAGATAGCCCCATTCAATATCAAGCTGTCATTGATTTGTGAATGGACACCAATTTCGTAGTTTAAGGTCGTATCGGTTTCAAAGGCGAATTCGTCTGACAAAGCACACACATTTTGTACGTTGGGGGGTAACGGGTCCGGGCAAGCAGCCAGACCATTGAAGCTCCCAAGCCGGTAGCCTTCGCTGAACGTAAAGTAGGCCATGACGTCATCGCTAAACTCGTAGGAAGTATTGAACTTGTAGACAATATCGTCCTCTTTGACTTTTCCAGAATCAAAATTTGGTGCTATTGCATCCGGTGGTGCACCATCGAATACTGTGTTGAAAAGTGGTAGGTCTAAACCGATAGTGACCTCGTCTTTATATTCAAACCAGCGTGCGCCAATGGTTATTTGCCAAGCATCTGTAATTTCGTAGCCCAATTCTCCAAATACAGCCACTTCGCGAGTTTCTTGATCGGTTTTCTGATAGTACTCAATGGCATCGGGGCGCAAAGCCACTCCACCAAGGTTATCTACCGCAAACTGGTCGTACCCTGGTGTGAGTTCAAGTGCAAGCGCATCAATCTCTTTTTTATTGTAGAAGCCACCGACAATCCAATTGAATGGTCCATCGTGTTTGGAAACCAAGCGAACCTCGGCGGAGTCACGATCTTCTTCACTCGTATCCCGTGTGAAGGACGCAAATGCTGGGAACAATTCGTAACCATATTCAAAGTTCAGTAATAGATCAGTTTGATCGCGCTGCTCTTTTTCCTCAAAACTGGAGATACCACCAGCGGCTGTCAGTTCAGCAAAACCCAAATCAAAAATTAGCTCCAGGGATAGCAGTTCATTTTCGCGATCCTTGGGCTCCAGGTAACGGTGCGCTGATTCATAGCGACCCGTGCCAAACGCTTCGCGATGATTGATTTGGCGAGCGCCATATTTGGCTTCTTGATAGTGGTAGGTCAGCGTGCCATCAAAAATGTCTCCGACCCAACGCAGGGCGGCGCGACTGTACAACGTTTCTTCGGTATTGGCGTCCGCCTCTTGCTTCAAGTTCGCTTGTACTTCAGCGAGGTTATTGAAGTCTGGCTGCGGGTTAGACACGCCAGGCTCTCTAACGAGGAAGTTGTAGTCGATAAAACCAGGGTCGTCGTAGTACTCCGCTGATGCGCGAAAGGCGAGTTTGTCGTCGATAATGGGCACGTTAATAGTCGCGCCTGCTTCGTAGCCGTGATCATCCGATTTGCTAAGATCAAAAACATCACCACTGATCTGCGCGCTGAACTCGTCTGCTTGCGGTTTGTTGGGTATGTATCGAACCGCGCCACCCAAGGTGCCCGCACCATACAGCGTGCCCTGGGGGCCAATCAAAACTTCTACACGATCGAGGTCGCTTAAGCGGAAGTCGGCATACAATGGAATGTCACCAATATAAACACCAACGGTATCGCCACCGTCATTTGTGCCATCGCGCGCTGCAATCGAGTTTACGTTCAGGCCACGTACAGTGATGATATTGGCGCTACGAGGGCCTTGGTCAACGAGCGTTAATCCGGGGACTCTTCTGGCAACGTCGGAAAGATTTGACAGTCGCTCCCGCTCAATCAGGTCACTGCCCAGCGCCCTAATATTAATGGGAATGTCTTGAATCGATTCCGCCCTGCGCGTGGCCGTTACAATCACTTCTTCCAGCGTTGATTTCTGCGCTGTGGCGTAACCTGAAATAAGCGTAGATGCGACTGCTGCAGACAATGTAGTGAGTTTAAACTGAGTTGTATTGCGCATGACGACCCCTATTTTTGTTTAGACGTTCAGCTTGTTACTGCCAAAAAGTTTAGTTATAACTTGTTTTTTTAGGTATGTATTTTCCGCAAGGTCTCGTCGTATGTATTCACACTGTAGACTTTGCAAAGCAGTGGCGAAAACCATTGCGGCGAACCCGTTTAGTATTCGCACTGCTGTGACTAAAACAACGATTTAGTTTATCTAATCAATTACTTGGAAAGCGCGTCACCTGCGTCCCTCAGGCCGAGTACGCGCCTACTATCCTCGTAAATTTACCATTTTAACCCGAGCCCTTATACGGTGCGGTGTGCGGAAAAATACCGCTTGCGTCGCAGATCAATCTGGGGGTTTTGGATTACCCGCTTAGGCTCAGGCGCATTTTGCCGTCGTTTCTTAGTACGACGGGCAATTAAACTTTTTTGAGCACTTGGTGTGGCGAAGTGAGGACAAATTAGGCGCCAGTTTTTTTCGCTGCCCGAATGTTTTCTACGCCCGCTGCGCGCCCCAGTAGCATGACATCCGCCGGCCGGTGCGCGAACAGGCCATTGGTAACGACGCCCGTGATGTTATTGATTTTATGCTCCATGGCCAGGGGTTGCGGAATTGGGAAGTTGTAGACATCGAGGATGACGTTACCGTTGTCTGTGATGATGCCTTCGCGGTAGACCGGGTCACCTCCGAGTTTAACTAACTCTCGTGCCACATAACTGCGCGCCATCGGAATCACTTCCACCGGTAGGGGAAACGCGCCGAGGGTTTTTACCCACTTGCTCTCATCGGCGATGCAAATGAACTCGCGGGCGACGGCTGTGACGATTTTTTCGCGTGTCAGTGCGGCACCACCACCTTTAATGAGCTGTAGCTCCGGGTTTGCTTCATCGGCGCCATCAATATAGAAGTCTACTTTGTCTACGGTGTTCAGTTCGTACACTGGAATACCGTGTTGTTTCAGTCGTGCGGCGGAGGCTTCGGAGCTGGCAACGGTGGCGTTGATCTGACCTTTGATAGCGGCTAGCGCATCGATGAACAAATTGGCGGTTGACCCAGTGCCAATACCCACGACGGAATCGTTTTCGAGTTTGGGCCGAATGTAATCCAGTGCCGCGTCAGCGACGGCTTGCTTGAGTTCATCCTGGGTCATGAGTCGTCTCTCTCCCTCGATTGGTGGAAAACCAGCGCAGTACGAGCAGTGTAGCGGTGGTTGGGCCGCGGGCCTAGCCATCCGTGATTCAATTGCGCGCCGCCGACATCCAACCAGCACCCACAAGTCCGCTTCGCTAACACCCACAAACCAGCTTCGCTAACACCCACAAACCAGCTTCGCTAACATCCACAAACCAGCTTCGCTAAGATGCGTGCTCTTATGCCTACATTTGGAAAATAGTGTCATGCCTCAGTCTTATATCAAACGCATTCTGGATGCGCGGGTTTACGATGTGGCGCAGGAAACGCCCGTGCATCGGGCTGCGTTAATGTCTAAGCGACTGGGCAACCAGGTGTGGCTCAAGCGCGAAGATCTGCAGCCGGTGTTCTCGTTCAAGCTGCGCGGTGCCTATTGCAAGATGCAGCGCATGTCCGCAGCGCAACGCGAGCGCGGCGTCGTCGCGGCCTCGGCTGGCAACCACGCCCAGGGTGTTGCGATGGCGGCACAAACAATGGGTGTGAAGGCGCTGATCGTCATGCCGATAACTACGCCGAGTATCAAAGTGGATGCTGTCCGTGCGCTCGGTGCACGCGTGGTGTTACACGGAGATTCCTTTGACGAGGCGGCAGCGAAGGCTAAAGTGGTGGAGGACGAGAAGGGGTTGACCTTCGTTCACCCCTTTGACGACCCGGATGTCATTGCCGGGCAGGGCACGGTGGGGATGGAGATCGTGCGTCAACAAACCCAACCCTTGGATGCGCTCTTTGTACCGGTCGGTGGCGGTGGCTTGCTCGCCGGTGTGGCGGCTTATGTCAGCTACGTTTGGCCAAACACGCGCCTTATCGGTGTGGAGCCGGAGGACGCCGCGTGTTTGCAGCTGGCTCTGGCGAAGGGGCGGCGCGAGACCCTGCCAGAGGTCGGTTTATTCGCCGATGGTTGCGCGGTGGCCCAGGTTGGTAGGGAGCCTTTTCGTGTCATTCGCGACACCGTGCGAGAGGTCATTACGGTGACCACCGATGAGATGTGCGCGGCGATTAAAGATATCTTTGAAGATACACGTAGCATCGCGGAGCCCGCCGGTGCTCTAGCGTTGGCGGGTTTAAAAAAATACGTCGAGCGCAGCGGCGCCGAGGACCAGGAGTTGTTGGCGATCGTCAGCGGTGCGAACACCAACTTCGATCGCCTGCGCTACATCTCGGAGCGCACTGAAATTGGCGAGCAGCGCGAGGCGGTTATCAGCGTGGGCGTAGCAGAGCGCCCGGGGAGTTTCCGCAAATTCTGTCGCACGCTGGGCCGTCGGAACATCACCGAGTTCAATTACCGTTACGCCGATGCGGTTTCCGCCAAGGTATTTGTCGGGTTGACCATTGAACCGGGGGGTGAGGATTTGGCGGGGTTGCTACAAAAGTTGCGGGATAAAGGCTATCCGACCGAAGATTTAACCGACAACGAAATGGCCAAGCTGCACATTCGTCACATGGTCGGCGGCCATGCTCCGCAATTGAAGCCCGAAGAACGCATTTACCGCGTGGAGTTTCCCGAGCGCCCCGGCGCACTGCTGGATTTTCTCTCGGGTTTGGGGCAACGCTGGAATATCTCGCTGTTTCACTACCGCAACCACGGCGCCGCCTACGGTCGCATTATGCTGGGAGTGCAACTGCCCTCGACGGAGCGCGCTGCCTTCGAGGAGTTACTCGATGGACTGCATTTTCGCTACTGGGAAGAAACCGATAACCGCGCCTACCGCCTCTATCTGGGTGGAACGGAGGAAAACTGCTAAAAAGCCCAGTTTGCGGGGCTTGCGGGGTTTTCTTTTCCAGGGTGCTGGGCTACCATGCCACTTTATTTGTGAAATAATTACATTTCCGTGAAACTAACCGCAAATACACAACAGAGAGCATTGAAGCGTAAACCCGATTGCGTGGTGGTGTTGCTTGCCCTATTTGGGTTAGGCCTCGCCCTGACTTTGATGTTGCCCATGGCCTCCAACGACACGGTGGCAGCACCGGCGTCGGAGTTGCACGCCGGGGTCATCATCCAAGATTGATTGCCTGCGCTGACGCACCCTAGCGCGCTTTGCCTCTCGCCATTCCACGAAAAGTCACGCTGTAGCCTCGCGCGGCGGTTTTTCGTTGCGCCGTGGAACTATCTTCTTATAACTACCTCGTGTAACTACCGGCTGTCTTTCTGCGAATCTGCTGATCTGCACTCCAGCACGCCCAGTTCTGTTACCACCCAGTCCATTGGAACATCCCACCGTTCGCGCGGTACCCGCGGTACTTCTTGCTGCGCATAAGCCAGCCCCACGATGAGTGGCATGCGCTCCTGTGTGAGGCGGGGCGCCAGGGCGCGATCGTAGTACCCGGCACCCATGCCCAGGCGGCCGCCCGAGCTGTCCCAGGCCACCAGCGGTAAAAATAGAATCTCGAGGCCCGTGACTGAGACTCGAGGAGCATCGGCGGCCGGTTCGTCAATGCCGTAGCGGTTTGCTTGCAGCGTCTGGTCTTCTCGCCACTGCGCGAAGGCCATCTCCGTCTTGTTTAATAGCCGCGGGAGATAGATCGCCTTCCCCAAGTGTCGAGCCGCCGCGATTATCGGCAGTGTGGATAGCTCACCATCGGTTGGTAGGTAGAGGCCGAGGCGATGGGCGTTGTGCCATTGGGCCATACTTTCAACTTCGCGCGCCACAACCTCGGCGGACGCAGTCTGGGTAGCTGGCGATAGCGCGCGGCGGCGCTCGCGCAGCGTAGCGCGCAATTCGGCTTTGGCTGTGCTGGCCGCTGCGTGAGTATCTGGTTCGTCGTTGCTGGAGTGCGCCATGGCAAAAGTAGCGAGGCCAGGTGGAATCGCTGTTGACAATATCAGTGCTAATCCAAGTGCTATGGGTCAAGCACGAGACGGGAAATAAAAGGGCACCCAACGTACCGCTGACAGAACGGCCCTTGAACCCGATGGTTCAAGGTGGTGGCTCCTGCACTAAATTAGGCTTCCCGATCACAACCCTTGTCATAAACGCAGACCGCAACCAGACGTGCACACCATTAGCACGAGGAACCCCCGAGTACAAAATATCGGCTCAGGGACACAAAGTCTGGCAAATACGCCAGGAACCCAACTGCAGTATAGCGTAAGTTGCGTTCGTGCAGGCGATGAAATGTGAGCAGAGTGTGCGCGGCGTCTCAACCGCGAAAGGTGTTTTTGTACGGCGAATAAAACTAACTGAGTTCCATTTGACGCATGTTGTAAAGCGCCTCATCCAATTTACCATTGAGTCGCTTCAGCGCATCGCTTCCCGCTTGCCCGGAGGCTGGATGGTCGGAGGCCTGCAGGAGTTCGTAACTGATGTTCAGTGCCGCCATGACAGCGATGCGCTCCAGACCAATCACGCGGCCGGAATCGCGGATGCCACGCATTTGCTTGTTTAGGTACTTTGCCGAGCTGACCAACTGGGCTTCTTGCTCTTCTGGGCAGGCGACTTGATATTCTTTGTCGAGAATTTTAACAGTGACAGTGTTTCCTTGGCTCACCTTCATTACTCCATGGTACGTAGTCGATCAAGGGTTGCGGCGACCTTGGAACGCGCGAGTTCACTTTTGTCGGTCAGCTCGCGCCGTTCACGTTTCCAGGTGGTGCTCGCGGTTTTCAGTGCGCGATTTTCTTCGTTGAGCTCCTGGCACAGTGAGACCAACTCATCGATTTTTTTTTCTAGTTCTTTGAATGGGTTTGCTGGCATGTCGGTATACTTGGGCAGGGTCGAGTAGGATAACTACTATAGTGTTGACCGTTTCCTAGGTCAACGGAACATCGCAAGAACCGCGCTACAATATTCATTATTATCAAGGGCCTGCCCGGTACTTTGCACCTTTTTGTTCAACTGGGTGCTGCTGTCGGGTGTTTTTGTCGAGGCAATGATGGGAATTAGCAAAACAGAATTCGCCCGGCGGCGAAAAAACCTAATGGCTGTAATGGAAGCCAATAGCATTGCCATTATTCCGGCGGCGAGCATGCAGGTGCGCAGCCGGGATACGGAGTTCCCCTTCCGCCAAGACAGCGACTTTTACTACCTGAGCGGTTTCACCGAGCCCGAAGCCGTGCTGGCGTTGTTACCCGGTCGGCGTCACGGGCAATTTGTCGTGTTTTGTCGCGAACGCGACCCGGCGCAGGAGTTGTGGCACGGCCGCCGACTGGGCCCAGAAGGTTTGTGCGCGCAGTTTGGTGCTGATGACGCTTTTCCCATCGGCGACATCGACGATATTTTACCTGGGCTAATCGAGGGCAGGGAGCGCGTGTACTATTCCATGGGCCGCAGTGCCGAGTTTGATCAGCGTATTATGGGCTGGGTCAATAGTATTCGTTCGCGCGAGGGCTCAGGGGCAGTGCCGCCCGGTGAATTCACCGACCTCGATCACATGTTGCATGAATTGCGATTGTTTAAAAGTGCAGCAGAATTGCGCTTGATGCGGCGCGCGGCAGATATCACCACTGACGCGCACCTGCGCGCCATGGCTGCGTGCCAAGCGGGAATCTACGAGTACCAGTTAGACGCGGAGTTGCAGTACGCCTTTACCCAAGGTGGCGCGCGGTATCCCGCATACCCGAGTATTGTCGGCGGCGGCAATAACGCCTGTGTATTGCACTATGTCGAGAACGATTGCAAATTGCGCGACGGCGACTTGGTGTTGATCGATGCCGGTTGTGAGTTGGAGTATTATGCGTCGGATGTCACGCGCACGTTTCCGGTTAGTGGCAAGTTTAGTGAACCACAGCGAGCGCTGTACGAATTGGTGTTGGCCGCTCAGGAGGCGGCGATCGAGCAGATCAAGCCCGGTAATCTTTGGAATCAGCCACACGATGCCAGCGTCCGCGTGTTAACGGCGGGGTTAATCAAGCTGGGCTTACTGCGCGGTACCGTTGGGCGATTGATCAAGCGCGAAGCGTATCGCGAGTTTTACATGCACCGCGTCGGCCATTGGTTGGGGTTGGATGTACATGATGTGGGCGACTATCGCCTTAGTGAGGAATGGCGCGTGTTGGAACCCGGTATGGTAATGACGGTGGAGCCCGGCCTGTATGTTTCCGCCGACAATAAACGCGTCGCGAAGAAGTGGCGCGGTATTGGCATTCGCATTGAGGATAATGTGGTGGTGACAGACGCCGGTTGCGAGGTCATTACCGCCGCACTACCGAAAACAGTAGCGGAATTGGAAGCGAGGGTAGGGCGCGGCAGTTGAACTCGTTACCCGCCACTCATAGCACGCGCGCATCATGAGCGAACGATACGACATTGTTATCGCAGGTGGCGGCATGGTTGGCATTAGCTTGGCGCTGCAGCTTGGAGCAGCGTTACCTGGCGACACCTCGATACTGTTGGTCGAGGGCTTTCCGCTTGCCGCCACGGAAGAGACCCCCACGTATCACCCCTCGTTTGATGCGCGCTCTACGGCGTTGAGTTATAGCTCCCGTTTAATCTATGAGCAGTGCGGTGTTTGGTCGACGCTCGAGCAGTGGGTCGCTGCCATTGAAACTATTCATGTGTCATCGCGCGGACGTTTGGGCAGTAGCGTGTTGCGCGCGGACGATTACGATTGGTCGGCACTGGGCTATGTGATTGAGAATGCGTGGTTGGGTAGAGCCTTGTTGCACTGCTTGCACGCGCAGGGGCGCGTGGAATTGCGTAGCCCACACAAAGTGGTCGCCGTGCAGCCGAACGAGCGCAGTGTGACGCTGCAATTGCATGCGGCGGGCACGGCGCGAGAAAGCGATTCTTCCAGTGACGCACACGACACAACCGCAACACAGGAGCTGGAAGCAGGGTTGCTACTGGTGGCGGATGGGGCGGCATCGGGCTTGCGCGAGCGGTTGGGCGTTGCGGTCGATGAAAAGCCTTATGGCCAGCACGCTGTCATTGCCAATATCGCGAGCGCGCAACCACACAATGGCTGCGCTTTTGAGCGCTTTACCGATGAAGGGCCGCTGGCGTTACTACCGCTGCTGGCGACACCAGAGAGCGACAACCGCAGTGCGCTGGTATGGACGCTGGCGCCGGATCGCGCCGCAGAATTGCTCGCCGCGAGCGATGAGGACTTTTTGCGCGAACTGCAAAACCGCTTTGGTTATCGCCTTGGCCGCTTGCAGCGCGTGGGCGAGCGGCATGATTATCCCCTGACGTTAGTGACGGCCCAGGAGCAGGTGCGTCAGTCACTGGTGGTGATGGGCAATGCTGCGCACGCCCTGCACCCGGTTGCGGGGCAGGGTTTCAACCTCGCACTGCGCGACATCGCCGCCCTGGCGGCCGTATTGGCCGAAGGCTTGCAGGCGGACTTGCACCTCGGCGAGTTATCGACCTTACAGCGCTATCACAACATACAGCGCGAGGATCAGGCGCGCACCATCGCCTTTAGCGACCGCGTCCCTAGCTTGTTCATGCACCCGGATCCCGTGCTCGGCTTGGGACGGGATTTAGCACTGGCGGGGCTAGATATTCTGCCCGCGTTAAAGCAACAATTTGTGCGCTACGCTGCGGGCGTCGCCGGCATGCAGGAGGTGGGCCGTGGCTGATAGTCGCAGCGTCGATGTAGCGATTGTCGGTTCCGGTATTGCCGGTTCCGCGCTGGCGCTGGCCCTGCAAGGCAGTGACCTCGATGTCGCCTTAATCGAAGCGCAGACCCTGGAGCCGCCAGCGCTGCCGGATGAGTGCGACCTCGACCATTTCGATGCGCGGGTCAGTGCCCTGACGCCGCGGTCCCAGGCATTCCTCGAAAAAATGGGGGCCTGGCAAAGCATTGCGGATTACCGCCTCTGTTCCTATCGCCACATGACGGTGTGGGATGCGGATGGAACCGGACAAATTGAATTCGATCACCGCGAGGTCAACACCGAGGAGTTGGGGCACATTGTAGAAAACCGCGCGATTATCAGCGCCTTGTTGCAACCGGTGCACGCTGCTGGGGACGTGGCGCTATACAGCCCGGCCAGCGTGCAGGCCGTGGCACGCTTGGCCTCCTCGGAACTTGCGTTGCGGCTCGATAGTGGTGTCGAATTGCGCGCCGCACTGGTGGTCGCCGCCGATGGTGCGAATTCCGCGGTGCGTCGCCTGTTAGATTTTGAGACGCGGGAGTGGGATTACGGTCACAGCGCCCTGGCGGCCACCGTGCGAGTTTCTAATTCGCACGAACACACTGCGTGGCAGCGCTTTTTACCCAGCGGACCGCTGGCATTTTTGCCGCTGCCCAGTGCGGCTGACAAAGGCGGGAGTGGCGTAGATGCGCATTTCTGCTCCATCGTTTGGTCGCTGCAAGAAGCCTTGGTGGACGACATGCTCGCCCTGGATGACGCCGAGTTTTGCGCCCAGTTAGAGCGCGCCTTTGAAAGTCGGCTGGGGACTATCCTGGGCAGCTCGCGCCGCTTTGCCTTTCCCCTGCGGCAGCGCCACGCCATCGACTATGTGCAACCGGGCGTCGCGCTCGTTGCCGACGCCGCACATACGATTCATCCACTCGCGGGGCAGGGCATCAACCTCGGTTTACAAGATGTCGCGGTGTTAGCCGAAGAATTGCGTGCCGGCATCGCACGCGGTGCGAGCCCCGGACAAATCGAGTTGCTGCGCCGCTACCAGCGGCGCCGCAAAGGCGAAAACCTCGGGATGATGACCGCCATGGACGGTTTCAAGCGCCTCTTTGAGCACGACGCACTATCGGTGCGTTGGTTGCGCAACGTGGGCCTGCGTGGTGTGAATCGTTTGGGGCCGCTGAAACAGCAGTTGATGAGGCACGCTATGGGCCTGGCCTAGGGTCTTTGCCGAAGGTCTTCGCCAGCTGCTCCGCCACTGGTATTTCAAGCCCAGCTCGCTAAAATGACCCGCTTTGTGTCGCCGCAACATGGCACACATCGTGCTTGATAGCACTGCGACTCACCAGAAGTACCAACGGAAACGGAACCAGCGCTGTACACACGACGCAACGTGTGGGCACAACGCGCCACGAGGAATCGCTATGAGCCAAACGCCCAGTGAATTGAAGTACGCCAACAGCCACGAGTGGGCGCGGTTGGAAGAGGATGGCACTGTCACTGTCGGTATCACCGACCACGCTCAGGATGCCTTGGGTGATGTGGTGTTTGTGGAAATGCCGGAACCGGGAACGAGCTTCGTTGCGGGTGATGAAGCGGGGGTGGTGGAGTCGGTGAAAGCCGCATCGGATATCTATGCGCCGGTGGGCGGCGAAGTCATCGCGGCCAATGAGTTACTCGAGGAAGCGCCGGAAACCGTCAACAGTGACCCCTATGTCGAGGGCTGGTTTTTTAAATTACAACCCACGGACAAGGAAGAGCTGGAAGCACTGATGACGGCCGAAGCATACGCGCAGCAGTGCGAAGAGGACTAGAAAAGGACTAGAAGCAGGACGCCGCGCAGCCTCGCTGTCACCGGCTTTTGAATCTCTCCACTCGCGGTGCGATGCCACGGGTTAACGCGCGCCGCGAGCACGCCACTGGTATATGCAGAGCAACATCGATTTACGCACTTGCCGCAAATAAAATTAGCGCTAAAAGTCAGCGCCAAAATACTACCGCAACGAAATCACCGGCCAACCCTGTTGCGCTGCGTGGGCGCGCAAGCGTTCGTCTGGGTCCACGGCGACGGGGTTTTCCACTCGCTGTAACAGCGGTATATCATTGTGGGAATCGCTGTAAAACCAGGCGCCAGTGAAGGTTTCATCTGTGCCCTGCAGCCACTGTTCCACGCGGGTTACTTTGCCCTCGGCGAAGGAGGGCACACCGCTGGGCTCTCCGGTATAGCGCCCATCGACGATTTCCCCCTCGCAGGCGATCAGGTTTGGTATGCCCAGCAATTGTGCAATTGGCTCGGTGATAAAACGGTTGGTGGCGGTGACAATCACCAGTTCGTGGCCCTGCTGTCGATGTTGATCGACGAGCTCTGCGGCTCGTGGTAGCAAAATGGGTTCGATTTTGCTGGCCATAAAGTCACGGTGCCAGCGGTTACGCTGGGTTTCACTCACGCCGATCAGTGGGCCCAGGGCGAAACGCAAGTAGGCATCGATATCCAATGTTCCCGCTTGATAGTCGCGGTAGAACTGGTCGTTGCGCCGCGCAAAATCTGTGGCCTCCACCAGGTTTTGCTCGCAGACAAATTCACCCCAGAGGTTGTCGCTGTCCCCCCCAATCAGTGTGTTGTCCAAGTCAAATATTGCCAGTGTCACGGCATTGTCTCCCAGCCCCAATAGTCATCCGCTTGTGGTAGGTTTTGCGCAAGTGGGAGTCCAGGATAGCGAGCGGGTATCGCGGAGTAAATTTCTCTGGGCTGCGAAATTGTGGAACAATAAGCCGCCATGCAACGAGGCGGCGAGTAACAGTGATAGATTCTGACGGCTTCCGGCCCAACGTCGGCATCATGCTCGCCAATGATCGGGGCGAACTGTTGTGGGCGCGCCGCGTCGGTGGCCGCAACGGCTGGCAGTTTCCCCAGGGCGGGATCGCGCGCGGGGAGTCGCCAGAAGAGGCGCTATACCGCGAGTTGCAAGAGGAAGTGGGCTTGCTGCCCGAGTCTGTGAGCGTGGTCGCCAGTACCGAAGGGTGGCTGCGCTACCGTCTGCCGCGCCGCTATATCCGCAAGGGCCAAGACCCGGTCTGCATTGGCCAGAAGCAAAAGTGGTTTATGCTGCGAATGCTGGAAGACGACGCCGCAGTCCAGTTGGATCAAAACGCCAAGCCGGAGTTCGATCGCTGGCGCTGGGTGAGTTACTGGTACCCTTTAGATCAGGTGATCTCTTTTAAACGCGAAGTCTATCGCCGTGCCATGAAAGAATTGGCCCAGTCACTTTGGAGCAATCTCGACAAACCCGGAGGCCGTTAGGTCAGCATGCTAGAAACCTTGCGAAAAATTGTGCAAGAGGTGAACGCTGCTCCCGGGCTCGACGATGCATTGGGTATCATCGTGCACCGTGTTCGCGAGGCGATGGGCACACAAGTGTGCAGTGTCTACATGCGCGACCCCGCCAGCGGTCGCTATGTGTTTCGCGCTACGGAGGGTCTCAACAAGGAATTAGTCGGCGAGGCCAGTCTCGCCATCGGCGAGGGCTTGGTGGGGCTTGTTGCGCAGCGTGAAGAGCCGGTCAATCTAGAGGAGGCCGAGCTGCACCCCAGTTTTCATTTTATCCAGGGCAGTGGCGAAGAGAGCTATCACGCCTTTCTCGGTGTACCCATTATTCATCAGCGTCAGGTGCTAGGTGTATTAGTTGTACAGCAGGAAGAGCGGCGTCGTTTCGATCAGGGCGACGAGGCCTTCTTGGTGACGATGTCCGCGCAGCTCGCTGGCGTAATTGCGCATGCGCAGGTGACAAGAACGGTAGAGGCCCAGGCGCTGAGCGGTTCTGCACCGGCGAAAGTTACCGGTGTGCCAGGTGCCCCGGGCGTGGCGATTGGTACTGCTGTGGTGGTAACGCCTGGCGCCGATCTCTACGCTGTGCCACCGCGCGAAGCGCAAGATCGCCGCGCCGAGGTGCAGGCCTTCCGCGATGCCCTGGCCGCGGTGCGCAAAGACATTCAAGTGGTTGCCGACAACTTGGGTAGCGAGCTGAGCCCAGAAGATCACGCCTTATTCGACGTCTATATTGGCATACTGGATGACTCCACCTTGGGCACTGAGGTCGCGGGTCTGATCAAAGCAGGGCAGTGGGCTCAGGGTGCCTTGAGTCAAGTCATGATCGAACACATCCGCCACTTTGAGCGAATGGAGCACAGCTACCTGAAAGAACGCGCTGTCGACGTGAAGGATTTGGGCACTCGCGTACTGGCCTACTTGCAGGCGGCAGATCACCAGGAGCGCGAATACCCCGATCAGACCATATTGGTGGGTGAAGAACTCAGTGCGTCATCGCTCGGTGAGGTTCCCAGAGAAAAATTGGCTGGCCTGATCTCAGTGCGCGGTTCAGGCAGCTCCCACGTTGCCATTTTGGCGCGCGCCATGGGTGTGCCCACAGTGATGGGTGCTGTGGATTTGCCCTACGCCCGTTTGCAGGATCGGGAAGTCATCATCGATGGCTACGATGGCACGGTCCATATCAACCCACTGTACACTGTTAAAAAGCGCTTTCAGGAAGTGCTGGATCAAGACATTGCGCTCACGCGCGACCTGGAATCCCTGCGCGATTTGCCGTGTGAGACTCTCGATGGGCGCGTCCTCCCCCTGTGGGTGAACACGGGTCTCATGGCGGATATCAGTCGCTCGCTGCGGCAGGGCGCGGAAGGGGTCGGGCTATACCGCACAGAGGTGCCCTTTTTGCTGCGCGATCGCTTCCCCACTGAAGACGAACAGCAGGAAATTTACCGCGGCCAATTGCAGGCCTTCGCGCCGCGACCAGTAACGATGCGGACACTGGATATCGGCGGCGACAAAGCTCTGCCATACTTTCCCATCGAAGAGGACAACCCCTTTCTCGGCTGGCGCGGCATTCGTGTAACGCTGGATCACCCCGAGATTTTCCTGGCGCAGACAAGGGCCATGCTGCGCGCCAATGAAGGCTTGGGGAATTTGCGGATCATGTTGCCCATGGTGAGCAATTTGTCTGAACTCGAGGTGGCACTGGGGCTGATTCGCCGCAGTCACCAGGAGTTGTTGCAGGAGGGGTTCACTGAGGCGTTGCCCGCCATTGGTGTGATGGTGGAGGTACCCGCTGCGGTTTACCAGTCGCGCGAGTTAGCGCGTCAGGTCGATTTTCTCTCGGTGGGCAGCAATGACTTGACCCAATATATATTGGCGGTCGACCGCAACAACAGCCGCGTGGCCGACCTATACCACATGTTGCATCCGGCCTTACTGCGTGCCTTACAGGAGGTGGCGCAGTCGGGGCGCGACGAAAGCGTCCCGGTCGGTATTTGCGGCGAAATCGCCGGTGACCCGGGGAGTGCGATTTTGCTCATGGCCATGGGTTACAACCAACTGTCGATGAATGCCACCAGTCTGCCGAAAGTAAAAAAAGCGTTGCGCAATGTGCGCTTTGATGAAGCACAGGATCTGCTGCAGGAAGTGTTGTTGATGCAGGAAGCGGAGCTAATCAATGAGCGCTTACGAGGTTTTCTCCGCGATCATGGTATGGAGAATTTTATTCACGTCTCTGTTGCATAAACGATAAACCCGCCGGCGATTTCAAGCACCGTTGGCGTGTCGCACAAAGCGCTCCGTCATCGCATTGACCAACGCTCCCTCGGCATCAAAACTGTGCTCGCGCCAGTGCCAGCCACCCTGCCCATCGCACCAGGCGGTCGTGGTACTGCGCGTGCCGTACAAGTCAGTCTGAACAAATTGTGCAGAGAGGGCGCGGTTGAATGGCTGGGGTAGCCCGGTGTCAGGCAACTCGTCGGTGTTGGCGTGCTGTCGATCACTCACTACTTGGGCGAGTGCGTCGTGACTGAGATCCTCTTCTCCAAGGAGCTTGTGCAGCGCTTGTTTGCCCAGCTTTACCTTCGGCCAAGCGGTATCCAGCGAAGCATTACTCAAGCCGTAGATGCCCGGTGCAAGACAACGCGGGCTGTTGTTCGCTGTATCAGACGCCTCACTCAACGCAGAATCCTGCCGCTCGGGCCGATTAGTGAAGAACCAGAGCTCTTCGCCCTCGCCCGCCAGCAGGTTGAAACCCGCATAGTGTTCGGCGTGCTGCGCTACCCCCTCGAGATATACCTGCGGAGAGTCACTGCCAAGTAAAAAATTCAGCGGCAGCTCACCGCGCGAGCGTGGAGCAGGCTTGGCGCTGTCATCGCCTCCACCGCGACAGTTGGTGATTGCGGCGAATCGGCCCGCACGCGTGATCCCCATCCAGGTGCCCCCCAACTGCAGGTCCTTCCCCGCCAGCAACTGTGGGTGTTCGGGCCAAAACTGCGCGGGCGCCGTCGCTCGGGCGTAGTATTCGTCGCGATTGGCGGCGACGACCAGCGGGTATTCCGTTTGCGGTTGATGAGAGAAGATGAGTAGACACATGGTGAGCGTTTGTGAGTTTGGGTCGAGGGTTATCGTTGTGCATCCCAGTTGGGTAGATGATAATACGCGCCCCTTGCAGGCGACACATCCACTGCCGCGAACTGAGCGTTAGTTGCCCATCTATGCAGACCTTGTCATGCTGATCTTGCCATGTTGACCTACCCCGAAATCGACCCGGTCGCGTTTTCCCTTGGCCCGTTAGACGTGCGCTGGTATGGCTTGGCGTACCTGGCCGGGTTGGCATTTGCCTGGTGGTTTGCGCTGCGGCGCACACGGCTGCCCGGGTCCGTGCTTAAGCGCGAACAGATCGACGACATGATTTTTTACGCCGCCCTCGGGATCGTGCTCGGCGGTCGTGTTGGCTACGTGCTGTTCTACGGTATGGATAAATTAATCGAGGACCCACTGTGGTTGTTTAACGTGCGGCAGGGCGGCATGTCTTTTCACGGGGGTTTTTTGGGCGTTCTGGTGGCGATGTTTTTCTTTGCGCGTCGCCAGGGTTTGCCCTTCGGCGGTGTGATGGACTTCGCTGCAGTATTGACGCCGGTTGGTCTAGCCCTGGGTCGCCTGGCTAACTTTGTCGGCCAGGAATTGTGGGGGCGGGCATCCGATGTACCCTGGGCGATGGTGTTTCCCAATGACCCCTTGCAACTGGCGCGGCACCCGTCACAGCTCTATCAATTTGCCTTGGAGGGCATGCTGTTGTTCGCAATTTTGCTGTGGTATGCGCGGCGCGAGCGGCCGTATTGGGCGGTGGCTGGTGTCTTTTCCCTGGGCTATGGCTGCTTGCGCTTTTTCGCTGAGTTCTTCCGAGAGCCGGATGCCCACTTGGGCTTCGCTGCGCTGGGCTGGATGACACGCGGGCAGGTGTATTGCATTCCCATGATCGCGCTCGGTATCTACCTATTGATAAGCTCACACCGTCGCGGTCTGCCAACGGATAAAGGGAGAACAGGTGCTCAGGTATGAAGCAATACCTTGATTTGTTACAAGATGTCTTAGACAACGGCGTGCGTAAGGATGATCGCACCGGCACTGGTACGCTGTCAGTCTTCGCCCGGCAATTTCGGCACGATCTAGCGGACGGGTTTCCCCTGCTGACGACGAAAAAGTTGCACTTCAAAAGTATCGTCAACGAGCTCATTTGGTTTCTGCGCGGCGACACCAACGTTAAATGGCTTAAAGAGAATGGTGTGTCCATTTGGGATGAGTGGGCGACGGCTGAGGGTGAACTGGGGCCTATCTATGGCGCGCAGTGGACGGCGTGGCCCACGCGCGATGGCGGGCACATCAACCAAATCGATTACGTGGTCGATTGTCTGCGCAACAACCCGGACAGCCGCCGCATTCTCTTTCACGGCTGGAACGTCGAGTTTCTGCCGGACGAGCGCATCTCTCCACAGGAGAACGTGGCGGCCGGCCGCATGGCGCTCCCACCCTGTCATTTGCTGTATCAGTTTTACGTCGCGGAAGGTAAATTGTCTGCGCAGTTGTTTATTCGCTCCAGTGATTCTTTTCTCGGCCTGCCCTACAACACAGCGAGCCTCGCACTGCTCACGACGATGTTCGCCCAACAGTGTGATTTGGGATTGGGTGAGATCATTGTCTGCACCGGCGATTCGCATATCTACACCAATCACCTCGATCAAGTGCGCGAGCAGCTACAGCGCGAGCCGCGCCCCCTGCCGCAGCTACAACTGCTGCGTCGTCCGCAAAGTATTTACGAGTACCGCTTCGAAGATTTTGAAGTGGTGAATTACGACCCGCACGCTCATATTGCGGCACCGGTGGCAGTGTAGGTTGTCGCCTGTGCCGCCGGTGGTCTTGTCACTTATCGTGGCTGTTGCCGAAAACGGCGTCATCGGCCGAGACAACGGCCTGCCCTGGCACTTACCTGACGATCTGCAACACTTTCGCCGCGTCACGCTGGGAAAGCCCGTACTGATGGGTCGCAAGACTTACGAATCCATCGGGCGCCCTCTCCCGAAACGACACAACATCGTTGTCACGCGCGATGCGGCGTTTTGCGCAGAAGGTGTGTGCGCGGTGCGCTCGGTGGCAGATGGCTTGCAGCAGGCGGTGGCGCTCGCGGCGAGGGATGGTGTAGATGAGGTGGTGATTATTGGCGGCGCCGCAATCTACGCAGCGGCGCTGCCCTTTGTCAGTCGGCTACACATTACCCAGGTGCATGCGACGATTGAGGGCGACACCCTGTTGCCCACCATCGATTGGGCGCAATGGCGCGAGATCAGCCGGGAGTACGTCGCAGCCGCGACTGCCGATGGTCTCGCCTTCAGCTTTGTGCGCTACGAACGGACCACCCAGCCAAAAAACCTGCCCTGACTCGGCCACCCAGGCAGTACTGTTACCTGGAATTTTGCTGTTGTTACTCGGTGTAACTAAACTACACAGTCCTTGCCGCTAACCCTTTTGCGCGGGGCATTTCGTTGAAAACCACCGAGTATTTGGTTTAAATTCGCCCACTCGGTTTACCGATGGCGGATTTTCCACTATATAAGAAGTACCGAGCTTTGTTTTAACTCTAAACCGTTCTTTTCAGTTGGATTGACAGGAAACCCTATCCCCATGACTACGCATCGAATGAAAAAGGTACTCGCCGCCGTGCTGGTATCCTCCTGCGCCCTCGGAGGTACCGCGGCCGTCGTGCAGGCCGCCACGCTGGACTCTGTTCTCGCGGTGAGCAATGCCAAGAATAATGCTGCTCGCAAATCTCAGGCCAAGATAGACAAGCTGGCTGAAGAGACGCGCGACTTGCTGACCGAATACAAAACGGTGATGAAGCAAGTCGACGGTTTGAAGGTCTATAACGAACGGTTGCAGAAGCAGATCACCGCGCAGGAAAAGCGCATCGGCAGTTTTGATCAGGCGATGGCCGACGCGACGATTATCCAGCGTCAGGTCATGCCATTGGTGATTCGCATGATCGATGGCCTGGAGCGTTTCGTCGAATTGGATGTGCCCTTTCACATCGATGAGCGCAAGCAACGTATCGAATTCTTACGGGGCAACCTCGATCGTGCCGACGTCACGGTGTCTGAGAAGTTCCGCCAGGTGTTGGAAGCGTACAAGATCGAAAATGAATTTGGTCGCAAGATTACCAACTACAAGGGCAGTGTCGAAATTGACGGTGTTGAGCGCGATGTCAGTTTCCTTCAAGTCGGCAGAATTGCGCTGCTGTATCAAACCACTGACAAAGTGCACTCGGGAGCATGGGATCAGGCCAATCGTGCCTGGGTACCACTCGCCGCTGGCGAGTACCGCGATGCCATCAGCAAGGGGTTACGTATCTCACGTAAGCAAGCCTCTATCGATGTCATGAATCTGCCCATCGCTGCACCGGAGGCCCAGTAATGAGTATTCAATTTAAGAAAGTAGCCGCCGGTCTCTGCGCCGCCGCACTGGCCTTCTCGGTAGGCGCTGCCTCCGCACAGGAAGCTAAATCCCTCGACGAACTGTTGCGCTTCGTGAAGCGCGGACAGACGTCGGAAGCAAAAGAAAACCGCGCCCGCGAACAACGCTTTGCAAAAAACAAAGCCAACCAGGCCGCCGAGGTCAAAGCGGCAGAAGCGGAACGTGCCCGGCAAGAACAGCTAAGTGCTGAACTGGAGACAAAGTTTGCGGAAAACGACTTGCTTATCACGCAAAAGCAGGCGCAGTTAAAAGAAAAGCTCGGTACCCTGGATGAACTTTTTGGCCACCTGACATCCGCGTCGGGAGACTTGGCCTCAAACTTTGAGTTCTCCCTAATCAGTTCGCAGTACCCCGGTCGCGAAGCGTTTTTAGAGGACCTCATCGAGAAAATGAGTAAATCCGATGCGCTGCCCTCCATCGAAGAAATTGAGCGCGTGTGGTACGAGCTCAATCGCGAGATGGTGGAGTCGGGCAAAGTGGTGTCTTTCAACTCTGAGGTGTCTGCGCCGAACGGCGACAAGGCCGAGCAAAAAGTCGTGCGAGTGGGAAGTTTCAACCTGGTGTCCGGTGATGGTAAGTACTTGCGCTACATCCACGAGAAGGACAGCATCGAAGAGTTGGCCCGCCAGCCGGCGGGTCCCTATATCGGTTGGGCTAGCGAACTCGCTTCTTCCTCCGATGGTTTGCACAAGTTTGGTGTCGACCCAACCGGCCCCACCGGTGGCTCTTACCTCTCTGCGCTGATCGATTCGCCAACCCTGTATGAGCGTTGGCAACAGGGCGGCAATGTCGGCTTGGCCATTACCGTCGTCGGTGTCTTCGCGTTCTTGCTGGCCATTTGGCGGCTGATCGTGCTCACCGGTGTGAGCGCGCGGGTGCGCTCCCAGTTGAAGAACGACAAAGCGAATGAGAATAACCCGCTGGGACGCGTTCTCAAGATTCACGAGGACAACCCGAATATGGACCCAGAGACCTTGGAATTGAAGTTGTCTGAGGGTGTATTGAAAGAAACGCCGAAGCTGGAAAGTGGCCTGACGCTGTTGAAGATCATCTCTGCCGTTGCGCCGCTCATGGGTCTTCTGGGTACGGTGACGGGTATGATCATCACCTTCCAGGCGATCACAATTTTCGGAGCGGGTGACCCGAAAGCAATGGCCGGTGGTATTTCTGGCGCCTTGGTTACTACGGTGTTGGGTCTGCTGGTGGCGATACCGACGGTACTGCTGCACACCATTGTGAACGGTCGCGCCCAGCGCATCATTCACATTCTGCACGAGCAGACCACGGGCATTATTGCCGAGCACACCGAGTCCACTCCGGGGAACTGATATGTATTGGTTCGACAGTGCGTATGAGGCCGTGTCCCGCTTTATGGAGATGGGCGGGAACGTTCTCTGGCTAATCGCGATTTTGCTGTTCTTCATGTGGTCGTTGATCTTTGAGCGTGTCTGGTACTTCAAGACGGGCTGGAAAAAAGATGTCGCCGATGTCATCGCGAAGTGGGAAGGGCGCAGCGAACGCAACTCCTGGGCTGCGCATCAAATTCGCGACAAGCTGATCTCCCAGTCGCGCATGCAGATTAATCAGTATCTGCCTGTGATCAAAACGCTGGTAGCCCTGTGCCCATTGCTGGGCTTATTGGGAACAGTCACCGGCATGATCGAAGTGTTTAACATCATGGCGGTCACCGGTGGTGGCGATGCTAAATCGATGGCCGGCGGTGTATCCCGCGCCACCATCCCAACCATGGCGGGCATGGTCGCGGCGCTGTCGGGTGTTTTCGCGAACACCTACGTCACCCGAGTCGCCGAACGTGAAGCCCAATTTTTGCACGATAACCTGATGACGGATCACTAAGAGAGCACACGCATGCGCAGGATTAACCGGGCGGGTACCGCCGAAGACGAAGCACAAATCGACCTCACGCCCATGCTGGACGTGGTGTTTATCATGCTGATCTTTTTCATTGTTACCGCGTCTTTCATTAAAGAGGCGGGTGTCGAGGTGAATCGCCCCGAGGCATCCACTTCGCAGCCTAAAGAAAACGTCAACATCTTGGTTGCTATCAACGCCAACAACGAGATTTGGATGGATAAGCGCCGTGTCGATGTGCGTGCGGTACGCGCCAATATTGAAAAGCTGCATGCGGAAAACCCGAAGGGTGCGGTGGTGATTCAGGCCGACAACAAGTCCAATACTGAAACGGTAACCGATGTACTCGACGCCGCCAGAGAGGCGGGTGTCTACGATGTGTCACTTGCCACTGAAGAAGAGTAGCCCAGCATGACGCGCAATTTGATGAGGCTCATCATCGGCGGGCTCCTGGCTTTGCCTGTGGCCGGTGGGCTGTTTTTTATCATGCAGTATTTGATCGCCTCCGCAGACCCAAAGATTGACGACACCAAGAAGACCAAACTGGCCGATATCCACATGCCTGATCGTGAGATTGAAACCAATCTCGATAAAAAGAAACCGGATAAAATTGATGACCCAGAAGAGCCGCCCCCGGATCTCGATACACCGGATGTCGATATGGATTTTGATGCCGAAGTCGTGAACGTTGCGCCACAGGCGCAGGTCGATGTAGAGATCAGTAGTACGGGGATCAGCCAGGGCGATGGCGAGTACCTGCCGATTGTGAAAGTAGCCCCCATCTACCCGCGGCGTGCGCAGACGCGTGGCATTACCGGGTACTGTATTGTGGAGTACACGGTAACTTCCACCGGCGCCATCCGCGACCCGCGGCCTGTGGATTGTCAGCCATCTGGTGTCTTTGAAAAAGCATCCGTGAAAGCGGCCACGAAATTCAAGTACAAGCCGCGTGTAGTGGATGGCGAACCCATCGAAGTACCGGGTGTTCAGAACAAGTTCACCTATGAGTTGGAACAGTAGGCGGTAGAAGACTTATGATTGGTTTTAGAGCTCGAGTTTATTACCGCGCGGCGCTGTGGGCCGTGCCAGTGTTAACCCTACAACTGGTGCTTGGCCAGATAGCTGGTATTTCCGGCTTGAGCGGTATTGAATCTGCACAAGCGCAGGAACAAAAGAAAGACACGCGTAAGACGCGTCGTACACCCGCCTTGCGCAATGCCATTTATGAAAAGTTAGCCGAGGCGCAGGTACTGGCGGAGGAAAAGAATCTGAGCGGTGCCGCTCGCATCCTTGATGGCATGATTGCCAAGGGCGGTAAAAAGGCACTGAACAGCTACGAGTTAGCCAATGTCTACAATCTCTACGCCTTTATCCACTATTCCCGCGATAACTACGGCAAAGCGCTGACCGCCTACGAGCAGGTCGTGGCGCAACCCGATATTCCGCTAGCCATGGAAATCAATACCCGCTTCACCATTGCGCAACTGTACTTTGTGGAAGAGCGGTGGCAGAAAGGTATCGATGCGCTGTTGCGCTGGTTCAAAATGACCGAAACTCCGAATGCCAACGCCTATGTACTACTTGCTCAGGGTTACTACCAAACCAAGGATTACAACAAAGCGCTGACCAATGTTGAAAAAGCTATCAGCATGTATAGAGAGAAGGGCAAGGTGCCTAAAGAGCAGTGGTTCAACTTGGCCCGCTTTCTCTACTTTGAAAAAAACGATATGCGCCGCACAGTGAATGTATTGGAAGAACTGCTGAAGTACTACCCCAAGAAACAATACTGGGTGCAGCTCTCACACATGTACGGCGAACAGAAAAAAGAAAAAGAGCAGTTGGCGGCAATGGAAACCGCCTATGTCCAGGACATGCTCGACAAAGGCACAGAGCAGGTCACTATGGCCTACCTGTATCTGAACGCGGATGTCCCTTACAAAGCTGCAAAAGTTATCGACAAGGGCTTGAAAGCCAAGTCAGTTGACGGCAAATCAAAAAACTGGGAGTTAGCGGGCAATGCCTGGCGACAGGCCCAGGAAATTGAAAAGGCCATCCCCGCCATGGAAGAGGCCGCCTCTCGCTCCGATACCGGTGAGCTCTATGCCCGACTGGGTAATATCTATCTGGATGGTGACGAGTTCCAAAAAGCCGCGACAGCGATCACCAAAGGGTTGAATCGTGGTGGTGTGAAACGCCCGGATACTGCCCGGCTCATCCTGGGCATGGCCTACTTTAATCTGAAGCAGTACGACAAGGCGCGCGCAGCCTTTAACAGGGCGGGTCAAGACGAGCGATCTGCGAAGTATGCACAGCAGTGGATCAAGTATATGGATTCGGAATTGGCGCGCCAGAAGTCAATTCAAGAAGAATTCGAAGAGGCAGTGCCCCCGGTGACAGAAGCTGAAGCGGAGCCTGAACCGGAGTCAGATGCAGAACCAACAACAGAAGCAGGGCCAGCTGTAGGTTAATAACGGTAGACAAAACAGTACATCGAAACCTAACGAAGCCCGGTATCTCCATCGGGCTTTTTTGTGCGTACCCTTTTCACCCGCTGTTTTGCGTCATGCGGTGCAACCCTTTACAACTACACGTCGCTTCACGCCAGTAGTCGCAACTACCTAGAAATTCCATCATATTTGGCGCGCGCTTTGACAGTTGCGCGGTTCCTGCCCATTCTCACATGCATGGCAATGGAATGACGATGATCGACGATACCAGTCAATAACTGTCCACCAGTTGCCAGAAGTTAGTTTGGAGTTAATCCAGATTTGGTGCGGAGTTGGTTGGAAGTTGGTTGGGAGTTGGTAGGGAGTTGCTAATGGCTGCTAACAGTAGCCAAACGTAGCGAATAAGAGCCGAGTGAGAAAGGATTCTCCCGTAGTATGGATAGCGCATTAAAAGCTGTGGCGCTGGTCGCGCAGTTGCACCAGACGGCTGTGGATATCAGCCGTTTGCAAGCGGAATTTGGACAAGCCGAGCGTGCCCTGGATGCCGATGACATTCTGTTGGCGGCACAGTCCCTGCAGTTTAAAGCTAGGCGTGTACAGCTCGATTTGGCGGAACTCGATGAGCGCGCGCTACCAGCCATTGCGCAATCTTCTGGGGGCCGTTTTTTCGTCATTGCGAAGGCCGGTGGTGAAGGAGCGCAGCGACGATTCCTCGTGCACGGGTTAAACGAGGAGTCCTTGGAAACCCTTACGCTAGTGGCGCTCAAGCCGCGCATAGTCGGTGAACTGATATTGCTCACACCGAAGTCAGGTTCTGCGCTCACTGGCGACGGCAGGTTCAACTTGCGCTGGTTTCTGCCCTCGCTCATTAAATATCGGCATCTGTTTAGTGAAGTACTGATCGCCTCCTTTTTCCTACAGCTCTTTGCTTTAGTCACGCCCTTATTTTTTCAGGTGGTGATGGACAAGGTTCTGGTGCATCGCGGTTTTACGACGCTAAACGTGTTGGCCTTTGGCTTTTTTGTCATTGTCGCGTTTGAGGCGATTGTCGGTGGCATGCGCAATTTTTTGTTAAGCCACACCAGTAATCGAGTAGACGTCGAATTAGGGGCGAGGCTATTTAGGCACCTGCTCAGTCTGCCCTTAGCCTACTTTGAGGCGCGGCAAGTTGGGCAAACCGTCGCTCGTGTGCGCGAGTTGGAGACTATCCGCCACTTTATTACCGGCACCGCGCTTACACTACTCGTTGATCTATCTTTTATGTTCGTGTTTATCGCAGTGCTTTGGTACTACAGCCCGCAGTTGACCTTAATCGTTCTCGCCTCGCTGCCCTGTTATGTACTGTTATCGGTGTTGATAACACCGTTATTGCGTGCTCGACTGGATGACAAGTTTCGCCACGGTGCTGCAAATCAAGCGTTCTTAACGGAATCTGTCACTGGTATCGAGACAGTAAAAGCCCAGGCAGTAGAGCCACAGATGCGTCGCCATTGGGAAAACCAGCTCGCCGCCTATGTTACCGCTGCCTTCCGAGCGTTGAACCTCAACAATATTGCCAATCAAGTGGCGAGTTTCATTAGCAAGTTGACCACCTTAGGCATTATTTGGTGGGGTGCACATCTGGTGATCGCCGGTGCGCTCACTGTGGGTCAGTTAGTCGCTTTCAATATGATTGCCGGCAGAATTAGCGCGCCCATTCTGAAGTTGTTACAGCTGTGGCAAGATTTTCAACAGGCCGGATTATCGCTGCGGCGTCTCGGGGATATTCTGAATACACCGCGGGAGCCTGGCTCCACTGGTGCGCACTCTGCATTGCCAGCACTGAAGGGTGCGTTGCAAATAGAGCGGGTGCGGTTTCGTTATCGCCCCGATGCAGCACTGGTGTTGAACGATTTTTCGTTATCCGTTGCCCCGGGAGAAATCATTGGCGTGGTGGGTCGATCCGGTTCGGGAAAGAGTACCTTCGCCAAACTACTGCAGAGAATGTATACGCCCGAAGCAGGCCGTGTGCTGTTGGATGGTGTCGATCTCACCATGGTGGATACGCAGTGGTTGCGACGCAATATCGGTGTGGTACAGCAAGAGAGCTTTCTGTTCAATCGCAGTGTGCGAGACAATATCGCGTTATCCAATTTAGCCATGCCCTTTGACCACATAGTGAACTGCGCACAGGCTGCTGGTGCGCACGAATTCATTCTTGCCATGCCAGAGGGTTATGACACAGCTGTGCTAGAGCAGGGTAGTAATTTGTCTGGCGGCCAGCGACAGCGGCTGGCAATTGCCAGAGCACTGGCTGCGAACCCGCGTATCCTCATTTTCGATGAAGCCACCAGTGCCCTCGACTATGAATCAGAGCGGGTGATACAGGAAAACATGGGCGTCATCAGTGCGCAGCGCACGGTGTTTATCATTGCGCACCGGTTGAGCGCCGTTCGCCACTGTGATCGTATTATCGTTCTAGATGATGGACACATCGTGGAAAGTGGCGACCATGACGCGCTGCTGCATGCCAATGGCTACTATGCGCGTCTGCACAGCTATCAAAACCAAAGCCCGGTTATTCGTCGAGTCGCCAGTGGTTCGCACAATACCGCGCCGTCACCTGGGTCTAGTGTGAGCGGGGCGTCGTGAAATGAGCGACCCCTTGGGTTTTTTCCGCGCTTTGCCGCGGGGTAAACGAGGCGCAAGATTGGTGCTCGCCAACGGGCAAGCGGCTGGTGGGCGCGAGCGCGAACAGGGTGCCCAGCGTGAGTTTTTACCCGCTGCCTTGGAAATTCAAGAGACGCCGCCATCGCCAGCGGGTCGGGCGCTTGTTGTTGTGCTCTTACTGCTGCTGGTGCTCGGGATTGCTTGGGCCTGTTTTGGCCATGTCGATATTGTGGTGTCGGCGACGGGTCGAATAGTGCCGACCGGGGAAGTAAAAGTTGTGCAGGCGCTGGAGACCGGCAAAGTGACGCGTTTGCACGTGCGCAATGGCGATGAGGTGCAGGCCGGGCAGCTATTGATTAGCCTCGACCCGACCATTGCCGAGGCCGACGAGCACAGATTGGCCAGGCAATTGTCCGATGCGGAAAGGGAACTACAGTGGCGGCGGGCTCTAGGTAGTTGGTTAGCGCCACTGGATGCGACTCTCGAGGCCACAGAGCTGCGCAGCATAGAGGCGGACAATTTGCAGGGGCGAGCGCGCCTGATGTATGAGCAAATGGTCGGTGAATTGTCAGCGCGCCTGGATGCGGTGAGCAAAGAGCGTGATGCCACTGCTGCGGCGCTGTCGGTGGCCGAGGCTGAAGCGCAACGCGTCGCCGCGACATTGCCGATACTGCGCGATCGGGTGCAGTCGTATAAGGCGCTGTACGACAAGCAATTTGGAGCGAAGGTCGCCTACCTCGAATTGCTGCAACAGCTCACAGAAATGGAACGCTCTGTACCTATGTTGGCGGCGAAAGTGGAGCAATTGCGTGGCGAATTAGCTGCACAAGAGGCTAAGTTGGCTGCCACCACATTGGAAATGCGCACACAAAACCTGCTGCAATTGACCGCGCTTGAAGCGGAGCAGGCGGCTTTGATTCAAGAAAAACGCAAAGCATCCCTGCGTCGAGAGCAACAGGTGATAACGGCTCCGGTCACCGGTACCGTAGAACAGTTGGCGATCCATACTGTGGGAGCCGTCGTCACACCGGCACAGGCCTTGATGCACATCGTGCCAACGGCGGCCACGATCGAGGCCCAAGTGACGCTGCAAAATAAAGATGTCGGCTTTATTCAGGAGGGCCAATTGGCCGAAGTGAAGGTCGATACCTTTCAGTTCACACGCTATGGGGTGATCGCCGCGCAAGTGTTAGCGGTGGGAGAAGATGCGGTGAAGCAGGAGGGCTTGGGATGGGTGTTTCCCATGCGACTTGAACTGGAGCGTGACACCCTGATGGTGGAGGGCAGGGAGATCCGGCTGAGCCCAGGCATGTCGGTCACCGCTGAAATCAAGACGGGGCAGCGCCGCCTGATTGAGTTCTTTTTGTCGCCCTTGCTGCGCTATCAGCGCGAGAGTGTGCGCGAGCACTAGGGTCGGCTGTGGTGACCTAGCCACCAAGGCCGCCAGTGATCGCAGTGTGCGTGGGATTGATTGGTTGCTAGATCGTGTGTGATGCAGGTGGTAGCGAGCTCGAGCGAGTGATTCGATCGAGGGCGCTACTCTGATGTTGCGAGTGCCCATGTCGCTTGGCGAATGCATGGAGAGCACGTGGCAAGTACATGGTGAGTACATGGCTGAGTGGGGAGTACAAAAAAAGCCCGAATCCGAAGATGCGGGCTTTTCTGGCAAATCTACCGAGGTGGACTTGCAGCAGTTAATGCCATGGTTAGCCAGTGCTAAAGTAAGACTAAGCTAACCCATTGGAGGGGCTCAGCCCCTCGCACAACCCAATACTAGACTGGGACGACGTTTTCCGCTTGTGGACCTTTCTGGCCATCGGTCACAGTGAATTCCACTTTTTGGCCGTCGGCGAGAGTTTTAAAGCCATCGGCTTGAATTGAGCTGAAGTGTACGAACACATCTGGGCCGTCTTCACGCTCGATGAAGCCGAAGCCTTTAGTTTCGTTGAACCACTTAACTGTACCTGTTGTTGTAGACATAATGTTTACCTGTATTACACGCGACGCCATGTCTAGGCGCCATGAGATTTAATAATTATTTATGGTTGACGTACCGATGACCTTGAATAGAACTTCGACCGTGAGCATAAATACCGCTGAAACCACTCAGCATTGGAAGTGTAGCATCTTCATTGTGCTTTAACAGGGGCGCTCCCCATCAAATTGGGCAAAATTACCCCGTTTTCAGCCAGACGAACCAGAATGGGTTAGGTGTAGGCTAACTTCGCCGCTTTGTGGACAGTCTTGGCGCTCTTTATTGACAGCCCTGGTGCCAGTTGCCGACAAATTTAGCGCTAAAGCGGAGTATGAGCTGCGCCTAATAGCCCTGGGTTTTCCAAGGTGATTGTGTAAACCGGGATGCGCTGCATGTGCGCCGTCATCTCCCCCTTATTTTGAAACCGCTCCAAAAACGGGCTGGAAGCTAATAGCGGGTACATTTTTGGAATAATACCGCCAGCCAGATATAACCCATCGTACGCACCGTTTGCCAGCACATAGTCCCCTGCGGTGGCACCCAACAGGGCAAAAAAGCTGTCCAGAGTCGCCTGGCATAGCTCGCAATCGCCCGCTAAGGCCAATTCACTAATTTCCTGCGCGTTTCGATCCGAGGCGGGCTCACCACGCACATCCGCCATCGCCCGATAGAGTCGTTCAATACCTGGGCCACTGAGTACGAGTTCAGCATATAGCCGCTTGTGCTGCGCTAGCAGCGCCTGGCACAGCGCCAGGTCGAGATCTGATTGGGGCGATAAACCCATGTGGCCCGGTTCGCTGGCGTGAACTAGGGTAGTAGTTCCCTGTCTATGCAAGGTCGCTCCACCCAATCCGGTGCCTGGCCCCAGGGCTGCCAGTTTGGTAGTGACTCTGGGCCGCGCATCGTTTTGGGGCACACCGGGTTGGATGGTCTGTAGCTCTCGTGGATTCATGTAGGGCAAGGCATGGGCAATGGCGACAAAATCGTTCAGTGCGGCCAATTTTGAGAAGCCGAACTGAGCTTTCAGCTCACGCAGCGAAAATGTCCAGTCTCTATTGATCATCGAAATGTGATCGTTGAAAGGGGGTGCGGCAATGGCCAAACAGGCCTGGGTGGGAAAGGGTTCTTGGAGGGTTTCGCGCCACGTCGCAATGACAGTTTGCAACGATGAGTGCTCGTCATTGTTATAACGCTGCACGGCGCGCAGCTCATTCTCACGGGGGTTAAACAGGGCCAGGCGAGAGTGAGTGCCGCCGATGTCCGCGACCATGCGTGTTGCCAAGCTGGACACTGGCTAGCTTACCGGCAGTATTTTCATGATGTTAGTGGAGCCTGCCGTCCCGATCACTGAGCCCTGGGTGAGCAAAATGGAATCGTTTTTACGCAAATAGCCCCCGTCCTTCAAAAACTCAATGGCCCGGTCTTCCACGCTGTCAGCATCAAAGGCCGCAGCGTCGAAATAGAGCGGCACGACCCCACGACACAGACAGAGTTGTTGCAGGGTTTCACTCAAGTGACTCAAGGCAAATATAGGCAGGCCGGAACTCAGGCGCGACATTAAGCGAGGTGTGGTGCCAGACTCTGTTAGGCAGGCGATACCGCGCACATTGCCATAGTGATTGGCGGCGTAAATTGCCGACATCGCGATGGTTTCCTGGGCACTGGCGAACTGCTTTTCAATACGGTATCGGGAAGTTTGCGCGACCGGTTGTGCCTCGGCCCCGAGCGCGGCATCGGACATCGCTTTGACAACTTCCACTGGGTAGCTGCCAATGGCTGTCTCGGCGGAGAGCATGACCGCATCGGTACCATCGAGTACTGCATTGGCGACATCAAACACCTCGGCCCGTGTGGGAATCGAATTGTTGATCATCGATTCCATCATTTGCGTCGCAGTGATCACCACTCTGTCCATGTTGCGTGCCTGTGTGATCAAGGCCTTTTGAATGCCGATCAACTGCGCATCGCCGACTTCCACGCCTAGATCTCCGCGCGCGACCATAATCCCGTCGGAGGATTTTAAAATGGCGTCTAATATCCTCTGGTCTGCTACGACTTCCGCGCGTTCGATCTTGGCGACGACCGCGGGTGTGAGACCAGCTTGGTGAAGGAGCTCCCGTGTTTGCGCAATATCGTCGGCACTGGACACGAAGGATACGGCAACAAAGTCTGGGCGAATGGCGTTTAAGCTGTCGATATCGGTGAGATCTTTCGGCGTCAGTGCCGGCGCTGCGAGACCACCTCCCAGCCTGTTAATACCTTTGCGGGAGCTCAACATGCCGCCGATCAACACGGTGCAGTCCACCGCCGTGTCCTCGACATCGTCCACGCGCATGCGTATGCGACCGTCGTCTAGGAGTAGCGTGTCACCGCGAAAAACGCTGCTGCACAATTCGCGGTATTCCAAACCGACGCTACGGATATCGCCATCTTCGGGGCCCAGGTTCAAGTCGAAGCGGAAGCTATCTCCTTCAGCGAGTTCCACGGACCCATCGCGAAACCCGCGGATGCGAATTTTTGGGCCCTGTAGATCGGCCAAAACACCGACGTACTGACCGGCGATCATGGCTTGTCGGCGTACTCTTCGTGCGACCTCGGTGTGCTGCTCGGCCGTACCGTGACTAAAGTTGAGGCGAAAGACGTTGACGCCGGCTTTGATCAATTTGGCGATCATATCGTCGGAATCGCTAGCGGGGCCGAGTGTGGCGACGATTTTAGTGCGTCTCGTAACTTTGGGTGTCAACGGGTTACCTAATGGGGTTTTGACTTTATGGCTTTTTCACTAATGTGCTTTTTACCTACATTGAACAAACGTAGCTGCCGTCGCTGCGCATGTGAGTCACAGCATTTTGGTGAACCTCGTTATGTCCAGAATAATGCCTTGTTCAACCGCTGGAAGCCAGTATTGGTAACGTGCAAAGTGAACAGCTTGGGGCAGAATTTTTTCTGTTAGCTATCACCCAGTGCGCACTGCTTGGCTTCCAAGATACCGCTTGCGTCGATGCGGTGGATTGTCTACGCCTGTGTATTGCGAGGTGTGCCGTAGACGGAATCAAGCTGACAGTCGATCAATGAAGTTGCGCGCGAGATCGGGAAAATCGGTAAATACACCATCGACTTCGGCTTGCTGTAGGAAAATATCTAATAGCGCGTCAAAGCTATCGATACCGGCAGGCAGGTTGTCGCGACGAAAGGTGTAGGGGTGCACAAATAAGCCGTGGTTGTGCGCTAGAGCGGTTAAGTCGCTGAGCTTTGCATGGCCATTACTTTGCAAGCCTTCGTAGATGTGCGGTATCCAGGGCCCGATGCCATCGGCGTAAGTGGCAATGTCCGCAAGACCCTTGGCGCTGCGCAAATAGTTATAGTCTACGTCACTGTCCTCGCCCCAACTGTTGTCGCCGATGAGTTGCATCAAAGGCAGGGCAGTTCGCATGTCCTTGCGTAGGTGGCGCAGCGTTTTATCGTCAAAACACTGCAAGTACACCTGGTCTCTACGCTGGGCGTAGCCCTTGTCTTCCAGGACTCCCAAAATGGCGGCGCTTAGGTCGCTGCACTGCGCGAGGTGCCAGTTGGGCGACTTGAGCTCGATGTAGAGCCCTGTTTTTGTTCCTCGACTTCGGTCGAGGCCGGCAATTAAATCAATTTCTTCGGCCAGCGTCGGCACCTGGAAGAGGGCGTGCTCAGAAGGGAAGCGCTCGGCATACACCGCCAAGCGGCGGCCGGCGGAGTCGGTTTGGGTACGCTCGCCCACGGCGAGCTGCTTAATCTCCTCCAATTCGAAGTCTAACGCATAGAAGTGGCCATCCGATCGCGCTCTGCCCGGGAATTTCTCGGCGACATCCGTCGTGCTATCGAGTTGCTTATCGTGCAGCACGATGGGCACTTCGTCCTTCGTCAGGACGACATCCTGCTCTAGAAAGTCAGCGCCCATCGCGTGGGCCATCGCCTTGCTGGCAAGCGTGTGCTCCGGCAGATACCCGCATGCGCCCCGATGCGCAATGACAATAGGCTTGTGAGTTTTCTTATTTGCCATAGCTTGGATATGAGTTTGTTGAATTGCGTACAAGCAGTGTAAAGTGCTTTCCTATCCTTTCCCAAGATTTTTTGTCGCATGGAGGTACCGTGAGCAAATACTTTGATCGCATCGTGATTGCCGTACCCGATGTAGAGGTAGCAAGTAAAGACTACGCCGTGTTGTTGGGCACACCCGGTATGTCGCGAACTGTGCCGCGCGAATCCATTCAATTGCAACACATTAGCGGCGCTGCCTTTTGGTGGCCACTTGCGAATACCGTGATTGAACTGATTGAATGTGATGTCGCCGCACCGCAATTAGCCGGTTTCGTCTTGGCCCAAGAAGACGAGCAACTACCTTTCGCCCAGATCGAGAATACCTTGGGCCTGCACATTCAAACCTGTGACGGTACTGCGACACAAGCTGTGCGCGAATCTGCACCAAGCACAGTTCCCCTTGCCGTCGATCATCTTGTGCTGCGCACCGATGCTCCCGACGCCTGCATTCAATTGTTTGGTGAAACGCTGGGAATTCGTTTGGCCTTGGATAAAACCGTACCGGAGTGGGGCGGGCGCATGTTGTTTTTCCGCACCGGCCAACTCACGCTGGAAGCTATAGCGAGCGATAAGGAAGAAGAGCAAGACAGCGGCACGGCATTTTGGGGAGTCGCCATTCAGTGCCCGGCGCTAGAAAAAACGGCAGAAGAGATGCGCGCCCGCGGTGTGCGGCTCAGTGACGTGCGCGAAGGCCGCAAGCCCGGCACGCGGGTGGCGACAGTGGAAAGCCACTGCTTGGAGATTCCTACCTTGTTGATTCAGCCTGCCGAGTGATTCGGGGTCTGATTCGGGTCAGATACCTTTTCTACTTATGAAAGTGCAGTGTTCAACCGTGCATTGGCGACGAACAGACAAAAAAAGAGGGCCATTAGGCCCCCTGAATGAAACTGAAGTTTACCGTTATTTCTTAAGCTGCATTTTGATCGTGCTTTCCGTCGCCTTGCCGTAAGGGGGCAGCATGCCGCCGAGTTTGGCAATGTTGACGCTAGCTTGCTTGTAGATCGACTTAGCGTGGCTGAAGGTTTGAAAGCCTTTGAAGCCGTGGTAGGCGCCCATGCCGCTGGGGCCGACGCCACCGAAGGGCAGCTCTTCTTGCATCACATGCATAATCACATCATTGATGCAGACACCGCCCGATGTGGTGCGGCTGGTGAAGGCTTCTTCTTCTGCGCTGTCTTCGCCAAAGTAGTAGGCGGCGAGGGGGCGCGGTTTACTGTTGATATAGTCGATGGTCTCTTCAAAGTTCTGGTAGGTGCGAATGGGTAACAGTGGGCCGAAAATTTCCTCTTCCATCACCTTTAGGTCATCCGCTGGCTCAGGAATCAAGGTCGGCGGAATTTTCAAGGTGCCCTGCTGCGTACTAAAATCTTCGTTCGCGGGGTTGATGGGGATTACCTTTTGGCCGCGCTCTTGTGCCTCTTGTACATAACTGGTCAGGCGCTGATAGTGGCGCTCATTGACAACAGAGGTGTACTGGGGGTTGGCCAATATGGTTGGGTACATCGATTTCACGGCGTTTTGTGCAGCGGAAATCACTTCCGGTAGCTTTTCTTCTGGCACCAAGAGGTAATCCGGTGCGAGGCAAATCTGACCGGCGTTCATGGTTTTACCCACCATGATGCGGGCCAGCGATTTTTCAATATCGGCGGAACGCGAAATAACCACCGGTGACTTGCCACCCAGTTCCAGTGTGACTGGCACTAGGTTGCGCGACGCAGCAGCCAAAATATGTCGGGCAATGGAGGTGGCACCGGTGAAAATCATGTGATCGAAGGGCAGGCCGGAGAACGCCTGACCCACTTCGGGGCCGCCATCAAATAAGGCGACTTCTTTGGGGTCGTAGGCTTCGGCAATCATCTCGCCGATGAGTTCAGAGGTGGCCGGGGTGAATTCTGAGGGCTTTACCATGGCCCGGTTACCCGCCGCTAAAACGCCGGCCAGGGGTGAGAACACCATATTCACCGGGAAGTTCCAAGGCGCGATGATACCGACCACACCCAGCGGTTGATATTCAACGCGCGAACGACCGCCGAACAGGTTGAGAGGAAACATGGTGGGGCGTTTTTCCGGCCGCATCCATTTTCTGACATGTTTGAGAGCATGCTTCATTGGCGCGATACCGGCGCCCACATCCGTTAACAGGGTGATCTCACGCGGGCGGCAGGTGAAGTCCGCGTTGAGCGCTTCGGTGGCTTTGTCGCTGTATTTGATGAGCACATCGATGCCGCGCTGTAGGCGATCGATGCGGGTTTCGGCACTGACCACGCCTTCTTGGAGGTAGGCTTCACGCTGCGCACTGAGTGTGGCTAGCATTTGTTCTTCGATATTGCCTAGAGGTGTGACTTGTTCCGGAGCATTCATGGTTGCGTTCCTCGCGCTCGCCGCATTCGATGAGATGTACAGCAGGTAGCGGAGTATTATAGGGTTGACCTGGGTGAATTTTAACCTGAAAACCGGGTCAATTGTGGCCAAGTCGCCTTGCCGGCCCTCCCTGTTTGCAGCCCGGAGTTGAACGGCTAATAATTGCCTATGCCCAGCGACTCAACAGCCCCGGACTCTCGTACACCGTCTCCACCCTATGGTTATTCCCGTAAATGTGATTATCCACTGGAGCAGCAGATCCGTATCGTGGCCGAGTTCTACGCCCACAAAATTCGACCGAGCCGAATCGCCTATCGCATGGGGATAGATATCGCGTTGATCGAGGAGTTAATTGCCGGGGAGAGGCAACCAGAGTACTTTGAGCAATTGGTGCGGCGCTACCGACGCGCGCGCTATCAGCAGCGCCTGGCTGATTCGAACAAGAAATCTGGCGTTAGTCGCTATGAGGCGCAGCAAAATATCGAGCGAGAATTTGAGCAGGAAGTAGATGTATAACGATGCTCGACGACGGCGCCCCACAAGAACATGGAGATCTATATGAATACCCTCGCACAGTGGCACGAGATGTTAGCCGCGCAGGACTTTAGCAAGCTGGATGATGTGTTGGCGCAAGACTGCATTTTTCTTTCTCCCATTGTGCACACACCGCAAGAGGGAAAAGAGTTAACTAAGTTGTATTTGAATGGTGCCGCCAAGGTGTTGAGCGAGGGCTTTCACTACGTGAAAGAAGTGGCGAATGATCGACACGCCGTGCTCGAATTTGAGGCGCGCGTCGATGGGATTATGGTCAACGGTGTGGACATCATGACGTTCGACGAGCAGGGTAAAATCTCTGAATTCAAAGTCATGGTGCGCCCTTTGAAAGCCGTGAACATTTTGCATGAAAAAATGCGCGCTATGTTGGAACAACTCAGTGCCTAGAGCGCTGGCATTGTTGGAACTTTCAGTATGAAACAGCGAATCATTGTTGGTATTACCGGTGCCTCGGGTATTGTCTATGGCGTGCGGGCATTGGAGTTGTTGCGCGACTGTGGCATCGAAACGCATTTGGTAATGAGCGCTTCGGCAAAGTTGACGCTGCAGCACGAGTTAGAACGTTCAACGGCGCAAGTGGAGTCCCTGGCCACGCAGGTGCACGCGGTTAAAAACATTGGTGCGAGCATAGCCAGCGGCTCATTTCAAACACTGGGTATGTTAATTGCGCCGTGCTCGGTGCGCACCATGTCGGAAATTGCGACGGGGGTGACCTCGACATTGCTAACCCGCGCTGCCGACGTGGTGCTGAAGGAGCGGCGGCGATTGGTGCTCATGGTGCGCGAAACACCGCTACATACCGGCCATTTGCGCACGCTGACCCAGTTGTCGGAAATGGGAGCGATTGTTGCTCCGCCACTGCCGGCGTTCTATACCAAGCCGCAGTCGATCGATGACGTGGTCACTCAAAGCGTCGGGCGCGCTTTAGATTTGTTCGAGCTCAGTCATGAGTCGGTGCAGCGTTGGCAGGGTGATTGATAAACTCAGCGCACACGTTTTTTGATGGCTCACTGTAAGGAGAAATTGTGCGATGACGTTGCCACCGCAGCTACTAAAAGAGTGTCATCACCTGGGCGAGCTTTATCACACGCAATTATTACTCAACCGCAATGCGGCCCTGCATTGGTTTATTGTGGTGCCGGTAACAGAATTGCACGATGTGTTGGATTTGCCGGAAGCAGAGCTGTCTGCGGTGTTGCGAGATTGCTCTGCGGTCTCAACGTTTTTGAAACAAGAGCTCGGCTATCACAAAGTCAATTTTGCGGGCCTGGGGAATGTCGTGCAGGATATGCACTTGCATATTATCGGCCGGCGCGACACCGATGTCTGTTGGCCGCAGCCCATTTGGGGCAACTTGCCCGAGGGCGATGTGTATACCGGACAACAAGTGGCGCAGCTAACGCAAAAGCTTCGCGCGCAGTTGGGTCTGCGGCCGGCACCTGCTTAGCGGGAGTAAAGAATGTCTACGATAAGAAAATAGCGATAAACCATTGAGACTAGCTGCAGTGATAAGCGATAGTACCGCGCGCCTACTTCCATGTTGCCGCAAGTTTTATTGACCCAGCCAATCGCCGCCGAGCACCTCGACGTCCTGCGTGAGGTGTGTGACCTCGCAATCTTATCCGCCGACGAATCGCTAGATAGTCCCGGGGTGCGAGCGCGTCTGGCCGATTGTTCTGGACTGATTTGTTTTCTATCAGACCGCATCGATGTCGCGTTGTTGGCGCGGATGCCCGCACTGCGCTTCGTTTCCAGCGTGTCGGTCGGTGTGGATCACATCGACGTCGCGGCCTGTACTGCGCGTGATGTCGCAGTCGGTCATACCCCAGGCGTGTTGGTGGATACCACGGCGGATTTGGCGTTTGCGCTCTTGCTCAGTACCGCGCGGCGCGTCACCGAAGGGGACCGCTATATTCGCGCCGGACAGTGGCATGATGATCAGCCCTGGACGCCCAACTTTTTCTTAGGCAAAGAGGTAAGCGGCGCGACTCTGGGCATCATCGGCTTGGGTGCGATAGGGCAGGCGGTGGCGCGCAGAGCCCAGGGTTTTGCTATGCGCGTATTGGGTTGGACGCCCTCACAGCGTGCGGTGAGGGGTGTTGAATCCGTTGATCTGGCAGACTTGTTAGCGCGGAGCGATTTCGTCAGCGTGCACCTGGCGCTGTCTGATACCAGCCGCAACTTTCTCGATGCACGAAAGTTTGCTCGAATGAAGCGGGGCAGCGTGCTGATCAATACTGCGCGCGGCGGCATCGTCGATGAATCGGCCCTGGTCGATGCTCTGAACAGCGGCCACCTTTTCGGTGCGGGATTGGATGTCTTCGCCGTGGAACCCCTGCCCACGGATCACCCGCTGCTACTGCACGAGCGCGTGGTTTTGGCTCCCCATATCGGCAGTGCCACCACTCGAACGCGTATGAAAATGGTGATGCTGGCATTGACCAATGCACAGCAGGCGTTGGTGGGAGAGCCCATGGCGCATTCTGTGAATCCCAAAGTGGCTCCCAAAGTTGCCCCTAAAATCCAGCCCTGAAGCCGAGTGCGGGATGTAATTTTGCCCGCTGTTTTGGCGGGGACAGTTTGCTAGGCTTAACTTATAACCATAAGTTATTTCTTGAGGAATAGTACCGTGATTTCGCGCAAGTTAATTCGCACCGATCTCAACCTGCTGGTGGCCCTGCAGATTCTATTGGAAGAGCGCAATGTGACCCGGGCAGCAGAACGCTTGTCTGTGTCGCAGCCCGCCCTGAGCAAGACGCTCCAAAAGTTGCGAGATTCATTTGAGGATGAACTCTTCACACGTACCGCCCACGGTTTGGTCCCGACTCCCCGAGCCGAGGAGCTGGGCGCGGAATTACCGCAGCTATTGGAGACAGTGGAGCGAGTGTTGGGTGATGTGGCGTTTAGCCCGGACACCTACGCCGGGAGTTTTAAGCTGCTCATGCCGCCTATTCTCTGCGAGTCCCTCCTGCCCAATCTTATGGCGGATTTGGCCAAAGAGGCACCCAACGTACAGATCATCATGGCCGAAGTGCCCCCCGATTATCAGGACCAATTAAAGAAGGGCGAGGCTGACTTCGCGGCCTTTATCGCCCTGGAGACGGAGCGCGATATTCTCGCTGAACCTATCGCCGCCATCGCGCCGCGCTGCTATATGCGTGTCGACCACCCTCTGGCTAATAAGGAAATGGATTTGCAGGACTTTTTGGCCTACCCGCACCTGCGCCTGTACCTGCCGGGTCTAACCCGCCAAAACACCAGTATGGTGGACGATGTACTGGGCCAATACGGAGTTCATCGCAGCATCGTGCTGGAGACGACGCAGTTTTCGTCTGCCGTCGGGGTGCTCACGCGGACGAACTCCCTCCTGGTGGCAAACGCGGGCTTTCAAGAGGGCGGCCTCTATAAAGAGCGCATCCTCGGGCATGAAATGCCAGCGGAGCTCCAGCGCATGATCCGCAATACCCACAGCAGCAACCGCGGCAAGATGTCGCTCATGCGCCATACGCGTACCTCGCGTAGCGCGCCACACCAGTGGATGCGCTCCGTACTCATGAAACACTTGAGTAGTTCACCGGAGGTTGTGAAGCCAGGTTCAGAACCTGGTGAAAGCTCCATCACCCTGCCTTAACTCTGACCTGATGCGACGCGGGAGGCAGTGCGCGAATTGGCGCTGACTCACCGCGTAAAATCCGCTATTCTTGCCTACCTACTTTTTTCGCAGCCCATGTTGGGCGGGCGCAGTACACAGACGGTGCTCGTTGTTTGCGTTCGCGCACCCGCTACAAGATTGGAGTTATTGCCATGCAAGAGAGCGAAGAGCTTTTAGCTGCGCGTGAAGAAATCGCGCAGATGATCGATCGGGCGCGCAGCGCTCAGGCGCAAATAGCAGATTACACCCAAGAGCAAGTCGATGAATTAATTACCGGCATGGTCTGGGCGGTGGCGCGAGAGGATCGTTCCGAGGAAATCGCGCGCTTTACTGTTGAAGAAACGCAACTGGGCAATTACGAAGGCAAGTACCTCAAGATTCATCGCAAGACGCGTGCGACCTTGATGGACATCGTCAACGACAAATCCGTCGGCATCATCGAGGAAGACAAGGAGCGCAACATTGTCAAAATCGCCAAGCCAGTAGGCGTGATCGGCGCGCTGTCACCCTCCACTAACCCCGAGGCGACGCCGGTTATCAAATCCATCTCTGCTGTCAAAGGGCGTAATGCGATTATTATAGCGCCGCACCCGCGGGCAAAATTAACCAATAAGAAAATTTGCGACTACATGCGCGAGGCCATTGTCGCTTTGGGTGCGCCCGCCGACCTTGTGCAGAGTATCGATGTGCCCTCACTAGAAAAAACCAATGAACTGATGCGTCAGTGTGATCGTGTTCTTGCCACCGGTGGCGGTGCGATGGTCAGTGCCGCCTACTCGTCGGGAACACCCGCGCTAGGTGTCGGTGTCGGTAACGCGGTCATTACTGTCGACGATACCGCGGACTTGGATGAGGCAGCGGACAAAATTCGCACATCAAAAACGCTAGACCTCGCCGCTTCCTGTTCCTCGGATAACTCTGTTTTGGTCTTCGAATCCATCTACGATGAGTTTTTAGAGAAGCTGCAGCACGAAGGTGGCCATGTTCTGACCGAAGAAGAAAAACAACAACTCCAGTCTGTGCTTTGGCAAGATGGGGTGATAAACGCCAAAATTGTTGCGCAACCAGCGGCTACCATCGGTGGGCAGGCTGGATTTGACGTGCCGGAAGGCAAGCAGTTTCTTATCATTCCCGAAACGGGCGCCGGTCCAGACCACCCATTTTCCGGTGAGAAACTCACTGTGACCATGGCGCTGTATAAAGTCAAAGACATCGAGCATGCCATTGCCTTAACCAATGAGATACAGGCTTATCAGGGGCAGGGCCATAGCTGCGGCATCTACTCATACAGCGATGCCAACATCATGAAACTCGCCGAGGGAACGCGCACATCCAGAGTGATGGTGAATCAACCACAGGCGGCATCTAACAGCGGCAATGTGTGGAACGGCATGCGCCAAACTTTTTCGCTGGGCTGCGGCTCCTGGGGTGGCAATAGCGTCAATCACAATATTACTTGGCGTGATTTGATCAACGAGACTTGGGTGTCAAAACCACTGGCAGTGACCAAACAGATACCGCCGGACGAAGAGCTGTTTGGTGCAGTGATGCAGAAATTGGGTTGATCGCGGCGTCACTTCGCTGTGGATTTTACTCTCTCAGACGATCAGCTAGCGTTCGCTGACAGTGCTCGTGCATTTGCGCAGGGTGTGCTCGCTCCGCATGCGGCGCACTGGGATGAGGAATCTATCTTCCCCAAAGATGCGCTGCGCCAAGCGGGTGAGCTTGGTTTTATGGGCATGTATACACCTGAGGCCGCCGGGGGTTTGGGCCTGTCGCGCCTCGATGCGAGCCTCATTGTGGAAGAGCTGGCCCGTGGGTGCACGGCAACGGCGGCGTTCCTCACCATCCATAATATGGCCACCAGTATGGTTGGCAAGTATTGCACTGCCGAGGCAGTAGAGCGGTGGTGTCCAGAGTTGGTGACGGGTGAAAAGCTCGCCTCATATTGTCTCACCGAGCCGGGTGCGGGCTCGGATGCTGCCGCCCTGCGCAGTACTGCCGTGCGCTCGGGTGATGAATACATCGTCAATGGCAGCAAAGTGTTCATCTCTGGGGCCGGTGAAACCGATGTGCTGGTCGCTATGCTGCGTACCGGGGATAACGGCGCCAAGGGGATATCAGCGTTTTTGATACCCGCCGATGCCCCCGGCATTAACTACGGTAAGAAAGAAGATAAAATGGGTTGGAATGCACAACCCACACGCATGGTGAATTTTGAAGACGTACGCGTGCCCGTTAGCCATCGGCTGGGTGAAGATGGGCAGGGTTTCGCCATCGCTATGGAAGGATTGGACGGTGGCCGTATTAACATCGCCACCTGCAGCGTTGGTACTGCGCAGCAGGCCCTGGTCGAAGCCCTGGATTACGTGCAGGAGCGCAAGCAGTTCGATACCGCCATCGCCGATTTTCAAGCAACGCAGTTTACCCTGGCAGATATGTTGACCGAGTTAGTCGCGGCGCGGCAAATGGTGCGCTTGGCAGCCAGTAAACTGGATGCCAAAGATGCGCAGGCATCCACTTATTGTGCGATGGCCAAACGGTTCGCAACGGACGTCGGTTTTCAAGTGTGTAACGACGCCTTACAGTTGTTCGGCGGTTACGGTTATATCAAGGAGTACCCCATGGAGCGCCACGTGCGAGACACGCGGGTGCATCAAATTCTCGAAGGCACGAATGAAATCATGCGAGTCATCGTGTCCCGCAAGCTGTTAATGGATGGCGCACTAGAGGTGATCAAATGAGTTTGAGTACAAGTGAAAAACTAAAAGTGGAAAAGCGTGGCCACACGGCGCTTGTCACCATCGACAATCCAGGCGCGAATACGTGGGATACAGAGAGTCTGCCTGCAATGCAGGATCTCGTCGCTAAATTAAATGACGACAAAGACATATACGCTTTGGTGCTCACGGGAGAGGGTGAGAAGTTCTTTTCCGCCGGCGCCGATTTGAAATTGTTTGCTGATGGTGACCCAAACACGGCCCGTAGCATGGCGAAGTTTTTCGGTCAGGCGTTTGAGAGCTTGGCCGATTTTCGAGGTGTATCGATCGCCGCTATCAATGGCTTTGCGATGGGCGGCGGTTTAGAAGCGGCTTTGGCCTGTGATGTGCGCATAGCCGAAGAGCAGGCACAAATGGCATTGCCCGAGGCAAAAGTGGGTTTGTTGCCCTGCGCCGGTGGTACGCAGCGCCTGGCCTGGTTAGTGGGCGAGGGTTGGGCGAAGCGCATTATTCTGTGTGGTGAGCGCGTCGATGCTGCGACTGCTTTGCGCATCGGCTTGGTAGAAGAAGTGGTCGGTAAGGGAGAGGCATTAGAGCGGGCACTTGCACTCGCTGAACAGGTGGGTGAGCAGAGCCCGACTTCCGTCGGCATGTGCAAGCGCCTGATTCATTCCGGCCGCAATACTGTAATTGCCAAGGGTTTGGAAGGTGAGCGGGACTCCTTCGTCGATTTGTTCGACACACTTGACCAAAAAGAAGGTGTGAATGCCTTTTTAGAAAAACGTAAGCCGGTTTGGCAAAACAGTTGAGGTTAATTTAATGGCTGAAGCGCCTCTCATTTGCGAGGAGTTCGACGCGGGCTGCGGCAAACTAGCGCGGGTTACCCTGAATGTACCGGCGACATTAAACTCATTGACGTTAGAGATGGTCGACCTGCTACAGGCGGGTCTCGATACATGGCGCAATGATGACAACATCGCCGCAATATTCATCCAAGGCGCGGGTGAGAAAGCCTTTTGTGCCGGCGGCGATGTGCAGGCGCTGCACGCGTCCGCCGTAGCGACACCCGGTGGACCCTGTGAGTACGCTGAGAGTTTTTTTGCGCGCGAATATCGCATGAACTACACCCTGCATACCTACCCGAAGCCGTTAATCTGCTGGGGTCACGGCATTGTGATGGGTGGTGGGCTAGGTGTGATGTCCGGCTGTTCGCATCGCGTCGTGACTGAAAAAACACGCATGGCGATGCCGGAGGTGGGAATCGCGCTGTTCCCCGATGTCGGTGGCACCTGGTTTCTGAATCACATGCCCGGTAGCAGCGGCGAGTTTCTTGCGCTCACGGGCGCTTCTATCAATGCCACCGACGCCATCGATGTTGGCTTTGCCGACCGCTTCGTCAGCAACGCATTGAAAAGTGAGGTATGGCAGTCACTGCTTGATTCGAGCTGGACAGAGGAGCCCGAAGCGAATCACGCGCTAGTGCGCCACCTATTGCGCGAGTTCGCTAGGCACAGTGCAGGCGAGCAACCACCCGGACAAGTGACAGCCCATGGGGATGTCATTATCCAGCTCTGCGATGGAGATGATATTTTTGGCACCATCGACAATATTACGCAGCTTGAGTCAGAGGACCCTTGGCTCACCAAGGCATCAGCGGGCCTTGCCAATGGTTCACCGCTGGCGGCGCTGTGGATTTACCGGCAGCTCAGGGAAAACCGCCACGCGTCTTTACGTGAAGTGTTTCAATCTGAAATTCAATTGGTGACTAATATTGTGCGCCACCCCGAGTTCGCCGAGGGCGTACGTGCGCTATTGATCGACAAGGATCGCAATCCCGCCTGGCAGTACGCTGCCGCGCGCGATGTGCCAACATCGGCACTCGATAGTTTTTTCACGGCGCCATGGGATGAAAACCCGCTCACCGATTTGTAACAACGTGGTGTAGTCACTCAATCAGCAGGAACGAGAAGATGGCAGAAGTAGCGTTTATTGGCTTGGGTAACATGGGCGGGCCTATGGCCACCAATCTGGTGAAGGCCGGACATGCTGTTACCGTGTTTGATTTGTCACCGCAGGCACTGGCGCAGATGGCGAATGAGGGTGCGGCTGTTGCCAACTCAGCCGCAGAGGCTGCCTCGGCTGTGGACTATGTTATCTCCATGCTTCCCGCGGGTAAGCATGTGGCGAGCACCTATCTTGGCGATGACGGTTTGTTGGCGAAACTCGATACCGTCACCACGGTCTTGGATTGCAGCACTATTGATGCGGCGACCGCGCGCCAAGTCGGGGAGGCCGCACAGGCAATGGGTATCGGGTTTATGGACTCGCCTGTTTCTGGCGGTGTTGCCGCTGCAGCGGCGGGTACCCTGGCCTTTATGTGTGGCGGCGATGCGGCGACGTTTGAAAAGGCCAAGCTGGTGTTGTCGGACATGGGTACCAATATTTTTCACGCTGGCCCCGCCGGTGCCGGGCAGGTAGCCAAGGGCTGCAACAACATGTTGTTGGCAATTCATATGATCGGCACGGCTGAGGCGCTGGAAATGGGCGCGCGCAATGGGCTCGACCCCAAAGTGCTCTCCGAGATTATGCTGGCAAGTTCCGGGCGCAACTGGTCGCTCGAAGTGTACAACCCGTATCCCGGTGTCATGGAAAACGCACCGGCGAGTAACGACTACCAGCCGGGGTTTATGGTGGATTTAATGGTAAAAGACTTGGGTTTGGCGATGGAGATCGCCGAGCACAGCGCGGTCGCTAATGCGATGGGGCAGCTCGCCAAAGCGCTCTACACCAGCCATCAAGAAGCGGGTAACGGCCAGCGCGATTTCTCCAGCATCCTACAAAGATTGCAGGGCTAAGCGTTAAGAATTGGCCGCGTCCCTCCCCGCTCAGTTAGGGCGAGCCATCAGCTTCCTCAATTACCTTCGGGTCCATCCGCTCGATGAGCGAGTCTTGAAGCGCTTGCTCCACACTCTTTGCATCCTTCATCGACTCTTGGTAACTCTCGGGGATTACGGTTTCTGCATCTTTGCCACCCGCCGCCTGATAGAGTACCCAGACAATGGCACCGAGCGACAGTATTAGTCCTAGTAAACGCATCGTGTCACCTCCAATGAGTACTGTAACACGCGCCACATGGGCTCGCTGCCCGGCTGGCCTTTTTCGCTATGGTCGGGGTCACTTGGCGGGGTTAGCCTGTGCCCAGTAGATCATAGGGAGCAGGAGCACTCATGTCGTTTGTCAGCGTTGAAAAACCACACCCGTATATCACCCAAATTACTTTGAATCGACCCGAGCGAATGAACGCTATGGCCTTCGATGTCATGGTGCCCTTCAAGGAAGCTTTGCAAGAGGTGAGTTTTGACAACGATACCCGGGTGGTCATTGTCACCGGGGCGGGAGAGGGCTTCTGCGCGGGTGCTGACTTGGAAGATCCCGGCTGGATGGATATTTTCGATGGCCTGACCATACCCGGTATTGCCCGCCGTGCGATGCGCGTGCTCGACGACGTGGTAAAAGCTATACACGACATGCATCAGCCGGTGATCGCCGCTGTCAATGGCCCGGCCATCGGCGGCGGTTTTTGCCTGGCCATGGCGGCCGATATTCGTGTGTTGTCGGACGCTGCTTATTTTCGGCCAGCGGGAATTAACAATGGTTTGACCTCAGCAGAGCTGGGGTTGAGCTATTTGTTACCACGCGCAATAGGTAGTAGTCGTGCGTTTGAGATTATGTTGACCGGGCGCGATGTCAGTGCTCAGGAGGCAGTGAGCATAGGCATGGCCTCCTCGGTGGTCACCGGAGATGCCCTGTTGCCAGCGTGTTACGACATCGCTGAACGTATGAATGGTTTTAGCCAGCTCGGTGTCGAGCTGAGCAAACAAATGCTATGGGCTGGCATGGATGCGGGCAGCCTGCACACGCATATGAATCACGAGGGTCATGCGCAGCTTTTTGTACGCATGACTACGCAGAATTTTGAAGAGGCGATTAAAGCGCGCAAGGAAGGTCGGCCACCAGAATTTAAAGATTAGGATCAACCCAGCGCAACCAGTTTCCGCGACTCAATGGGTACCGGTATCTGGTGGCGCTGAGGTATACGATATTCGGTAATGCCCTGATCGGGAGGTGCCCGGTATGTGCGCAATTGCCATTAAGGAGCCAACTTCCATCAGGTGTCATCCAATTTTCTCTTATAGTGCTCCACTTGTTCTTTCATAAATTTTGCGTTAGGCCGCAATGACAATGCCAGTGACATCAAGTTGAGTGCCAGCTCCGGAGCGTTATGGCCCAGTTGGAGTGCGGAAAATTTAAAATAGTCGGCCCCGATGGCATCCAACCAATGAAGTTGGGAGCCAGCACTATAGGTGCGCACTCTGGCAGCAATAAACTTTAGTATGACGGCCGCATGGTTCTCATCCGTAGCGCTCGCTTCGGCCTCTAGTGTACTGGCGGCCGCTTCGCGCAATTCCGCATCCGGCAGACGACTAAGGAGTGGCTCTAGAGCGAGCAGCGTATTGTATTGCCACTTTCGCTTGGAATTGTCATGGGCACTGTGCGGCGGAAACGAAAAACCGTAGCGAGATTTCAGTAGCTCAGATTCTTCAAGCAACACCGCGTGCCATTCGGACTCGTTCAGCCCCTCTATTTGGAAAGGTAAGCCGGGCAGTTTTTTTAGTGCCCGCAAGTCGTTAAAGGTACGAGAGGACTCTTCCTGATTTTCGACATTTACTGGTAGACGTTTATTGATGCCTTCCATCAAAGTGTAGGCTTCCAACGATATAGACTGATTGTCGGTGACAAAATCGAGTGTCGAGATCACCTGCTCTGCAATGGGAATGGCTCGAAAAAATGTGCCTGGTAAGCCGTCGGGCTCGATGACACTGTCGTGAAAATTAAAAACTTCGAGTCGATCTCCGAAGTAATCATGCAGTGTTTCGAAGCGCTTGCGAACTGAGTAAACGGCAGCGCGAATTTGATTTCGCTTGCGGCCACCGTAAGCTTGTTGCTGCACGATACTGTGCACAGAACTTTCGGGGCTGCGAACAAAGATAATGACCCGCAGGTGCTCGGTGTGGGGGGCTAGAAAGTGTTCCAGCACTTGCAGGTCTGCGCCGCTGTAGTCTGCTACTAACTCTGCGGAAAGCAGTAGCTTTTCAGCCTTGGGCGCTTGTAATAGTTTGGCAAATTGCGCACGAAACTCTTTGCGCACCAGATCCTGGGCTTTCGTAACTCGCTGGCGATACGCCCAGCGCTTCTTGTTCGGGTTGTCAAACACTGCGGCAGTGATAGGGTCTGAATGATTTTCCATGGCACGACCCTGTAGATGAAATACAGGAAAGAAGACCCCTTCCTTCAACAAACGTTCGCGATGGTTCAAGCAGTTTTTTTGTATGCTTGTAGAGCCTGTCTTGGGAAGGCCAGCGTGAAGAATGATTTCGCGATACTTTTTTATCATTGTTATAAATTACTGTAAGTTCGAAACCGGCTTTCGCAGCATTGTAAACTAACTCCGAGCTGCGCTGTATTAGAATGCGGTTTTGCGCGATATGTTAAGCCCGCTCTGGTTGCTCGGCCACCGTCTGCAACTTTGCTAAAGCGTGTTTTAGCAGAGGGGCATCTTTACTTTGCAAAAACCAGAGTAGCGCCGGGGCGATTGTGGGTACGATCAAAACACTCAATTGGTAGCAGATGCCAATGATATTGGGGTGCGGTACATATACGCCTGATTGCTCAAAAAAGTTTGCTCCCACACCCAACATCAGCTCTTTCATACAAAGGCACAGTAAACCCAAAGCCATCAGTGGATACAGAGTTACGATGCCCCAAAAATAGCCACTGAGATAGCGCCGCTTTTGTGTCGCAAAATGTAGGGCGGTATAAAAGGGAATGGAGTACGAGATTAGGCGGCTGTTGATCTTAAAACCCAATCTCGAGTCGGCTTGTTCGGGGGGAACTAGAGATCCATTCAATTCGCCAAATTCCGTCATTAACAGTGTGTCGTTGCCATCGACAAACAACCCTTGCACAACGCTTGGAAACCAGCTCGTGAGTACGTTGCTCACAAGGCCGATCGCCGGTAGTGCAATGAGTTGACTGATGACAGTCCACACGGCGAAACACGGAATCAGAAGAACAAAAATAAGGAGCAAAAACTGCCGCAGATGATGCCCGCTATGCACTGGCGTACGCTGCCTCTTCCTCTGGGCGTGCCAAGTAGCGCAGGTATACGATGAAAACGACCATTACATCTAACATGATAAGTGCTGGCCACAAATACAGGTGGATCCAAGAAAATGCCTGCATGTTCCAATCGCCGAGGTAGAACAAGCTGATGATCCTCACCAGATTCATGGCCTGAATGGCAACAAAACCCAATAAAATAGCAGTGATCTTCGCTTTCCAGTTGGCGGGAAAAGCGACGACTGCGGCGATCAAAACAATCGTGGCTTCAACGCCGTTACAGCCGGCTTCGATGGACACCGCGAAGCCGGTATCTCGAAATTGCAGCACTTTGCCGTAGGCCAACACAGACTCATCAAACGGTTTCACGATAGCTGCGCTGATCTTGGCCAGCAGTTCAGTGAATGGAACAATCACATGCTGCTGCACGGGCACCAGCATTTCAGTGGTAAACAGGGCTACCAATATGAGAAGAAAAATAGTGATGAATCGGGCCACCTACTAGCTCCCTTGCAGATTCAAACCTTGCAACGCGGCAGTTTAACACGAGGCTCAAGGCTACGGCTAAGATTTGACGAAGACTAGGGCTTGACGAAAGCTAGAGTTTGCCTACGATGCGAAGAGCAGTTTGATAATGAATAGTACCAATACAACATTGAATACAGTTTTGATTAAGCCTTCACCCCGTGTAACCGTAAAGTGGGCCCCCAAATAGCCGCCGAAAGCATTGCCTAAAGCCAGCGTGATTCCCGCCAACCAAAACAGCTCGATTTGGCTGGCAAATACCAGCAGTGCAACCAGTGTGTAACAGGCGATGATGAAGACCTTGTGCATGTTGGTGAGCACCAGGTCCAAGCCCATCACCCGGCTTAAAATGGGCATGATAATAAAGCCCACGCCAATTTGGATAAAACCGCCCCAAAACCCCACTGCCACCATGAATAAGTGCCCCAGGCTTCTTTGGCGCACGCTGGGTTTAGGGGCTGGTTGGGGGCTGGGATCGTGTATGGCAACGGTCGCAGTTGGCTTTTTTCTGTCGAAGTGCATGACCACCATGACTGCAATCATCACCAGGGCTAATAGGCGGTTAAACCACACCCCTTCCAGTTGCGTTCCGGCGAAAGCACCGATAATCGCCCCGGGAATTGTGCAGGCGGCGAGAGAGACACTCAGGCGGAAATCCTGAAAACCGCGGCGTGCAAAGGTGGAAATGGCGGTGAGGTTTTGCGCCAGTATCGCCACGCGATTGGTGCCGTTGGCGACGGGACCCGGCAAACCCATGAATACCATCACCGGTACACTCAGCAATGAGCCGCCGCCCGCCATAACATTGAGAAAGCCACTGGCGGTGCCGACAACGACGAGCAGCGCTATTTGCCACAGCTCCAGAGCCACAGCTAATCCTCGGCCCAGGGCTCGCGCATGGTCACGAATTCCTCTGCGGCCGTGGGATGAATACCGATGGTGCTATCGAAGTCAGCTTTAGTCGCCCCAGTGCGCAGGGCGATAGCAATTCCCTGCATGATTTCACCCGCATCGGGGCCAACCATGTGCACACCCACTACACGATCGCTGGCATCATCGACGATCAGCTTCATAAATGACTTTTCGTCGCGACCGCTAATAGTGTGCTTCATGGGCTTAAAGCTCGATTTATACAGAGTGATCGCCGCAAATTTTTCCCGTGCTTGCGCCTCCGTGAACCCAACTGTGCCAATGTTGGGCTGACAAAACACCGCCGTTGGAATGAAATTGTAATCGACTTCTCGCGGCGTCGGCCCAAACTGGCGCTGCGCGAACGCCATGCCTTCGGCGAGAGCCACCGGCGTCAGTTCCATACCGCCGGTGACGTCGCCCAGTGCAAATATGTTGGGCTGGGAGGTGCAGAACTCTTCGTCTACTATAATCGCGCCACCTTCGTGTTGGGCAATGTTCACATTTTCCAAACCCAAGTCTGTGACATTAGGCGCTCGGCCAGTGGCGTAGAGCACGGCGTCTGCTTGTAGAGTACTGCCGTCGGTCAATGTTAGCGTCAGGTGTCCACCGACTTTTTCTATTGCAGATACATTGGTATTAAAGCGTAAATCTACTCCAGACTTGGTGATTTCTTGGGCGGCGTGATTGCGAATATCGTCATCAAAACCGCGCAGGAATAAGGGGCCACGATAGAGCTGTGTCGTCTGTGCACCCAGGCCATTGAATATGCCTGCAAATTCAACGGCGATGTAACCACCACCGACAATGACCAGGCGTTGCGGAAATGTACCTAAGTCGAATATCTCATTGGATGTGATTGCCAGATCACGCCCGGGAAACTCGGGTATATGTGGCCAGCCGCCGGTCGCAATGAGAATTTTCTCTGTAGAGAAATGCGTGTTCCCGACACTGACGGTGTGCGCATCGACGATGTGGGCGCGTCCAGCAATACGAGTCGTGCCCGCACCGTCCAGCAAATTTTCATAGATGTCGTTGAGGCGCGCAATCTCCTGTTTCTTATTGTCGCGCAATGTCGCCCAGTTGAAGGCAGGCCGCTCGCTGTCCCAACCAAAACCCCTTGCGTCGTGAAAACTCTTGCCGTATTCCGAGGCGTAAACATAGAGTTTTTTGGGCACGCAACCGACGTTGACACAGGTTCCACCCATGTACCGATCTTCCGCGATAGCTACCCGCGCTCCTAGGCCGGCGGCAATCCGCGCCGCGCGCACACCACCGGATCCAGCGCCAATCACAAACAGATCGTAGTCAAACCTACTCATTTTTAAGCCTTTTTTACGAAGTGTGGGCAGTCTAGCAGGCCGCTGTTGATAAATGCTATCCCCGATAAATTAGATGGTCTTTTCCTGGGCGTTCTGGGTCTGTTGAGTGACTCGCGTGAACCTTTGTCGACCAAGGCTTTTGTCCAGGGCATTTGTTCAATGCGGTTTTTACGCACAATGCTTGTGTGCGCGTCATCTTTTTTTCTATGATGCACGTCCCCCGAAAGTAGTGCGAAAGTAGTGCTGTACATTAGGGCGTTGGCAATATGAGTTGTCTTAAAGTTGGCTGCAAGCTGGCTTCGCGTGAGGTGCGAATTCACCAGCGAGAAACAACGAACCACTTCGGGTTTAAATCGGAATCGCCTAAGAGCCCCTAAAAAAACAACAACGTGTGAAAGCAAAGAGACGAAAGGAAAAATGTATGCGTGCAATAGTATGTGCTGGACAAATGATAGTGGTTGCGCTGATTTTATTGGCGGCCGAAGCCCGAGCCGAATCGCCGGCCGTGGGCCCCGACGAGGTGGTGCTGTCCAATGGCTCGAGAATTATCGGTCTTGTAACTGGCTCACGCGATGGTCTTGTGACCATTGAAACTGACTTTGCCGGTACCTTGACGGTAGAACTGGACAAGATTGACCTCCTGCGCTCGCGGACGCCCTCAGTGGTTCTGCTGTCGAATGATGCGGTATTGCGCGATGTTCCGGTACATGTCGAAGACGGCTTGTTGCGTGATGGCACCGGCAATGCCTATGCACTGAGCGACCTGCATGTGCTGAATCCGGAGCCCTGGGAGTTAGGGGAGGGATATCGATGGTCGGGTCTGCTTGATTTTGCCCTGGTTATCCAGCGCGGCAATACAGAATCCGACGAACTGGATTACCAGCTCGAGTCCGTGTGGCGCAGCACGCGCGACCGTTACACTCTGCGCTTTAAGGGCGAAGACGATGAGAACAATGGTACAAAGAGCGCGGATAACTGGCGGTTCACTGGCAAATACGACTACTTCCTGGAGGACCCAAACTACTGGGGTGTCCTGGCTTTTGCTGAACAAGACAAGTTCGCCGATCTCGATTTACGCTACCAGATTGGCCCCTACATTGGCCGGCAATTCTATAGCGAGCCGATCTTTTCGCTGTCCGGGGAGATTGGTATCTCCTACGTCGATGAAGATTTTATCGTAGCGGAAGATAGAGATTACCCCGCACTCAATTGGGCGTTTGATGGCAGTAGTGACTATTTGGGCGGTGATTCGGTGCTGTATTTGACCCAAAAGGGCCTGTACAACCTGGATGATGCGGAAATTATCGCCGACACCACGTTTGGATTGGCTTTTCCACTGTTGTGGAACTTTCAAGCGGCCGCCGAGATCGTCTTCGAGTACGACTCCAGCGCGGTCGAGGGGGTCGACGACCTAGACCAGACGTACAAACTGCGCGTTGGTTACACTTGGTAGCGTTGCCTTGCGACGGTCACCCGGTGTCTCGTCGACGCCACTGCGTTCCCATCGAAAAGAACACGCCAAGGCGACGGGAACACATTTGTAAGCTCACTATAGAGCATGCGAACTACGATAGTAGGTAAGCGCTTACTACCAATATAGTGAAGTTAATAGTGGGGAAAGGTGATGGGGGGGTGAGAGCTGACGGGGATGAAAGGCAACGGCAGTGGCAGGCGACAAGTAGAGATCGCCGGTCGTCACTGCTTACTGCGGTCGGTCAGCGCGAACCCTTGATCCAAGTTCGGAATAAGTCTAAGAGTGTCTCGTGCTTGTAATCGGTGAACTCGCCAGCGTCCATAAACATGCCGTGATCACGGCACACCTCATACCAAATGTGCGGCTGCTTCGAGTCCGAGGCTATTTCCATATCTTTGCCGCAACGCGGGCAGGCAACTTCGTCTACGGCATCCCATTTCTTACCTTCGGCGGGTGTACCTGTGTCGAGAGCGTCGCCCATCCACTTGCCTTTTAATAGCTCTGCTTCCCCCTCGTCAAACCAAAGGCCTTGGCAGTGGGTACAGCGGTCTATCGCCAGATCTCCCCCATAGCTGAGCTCTTCCATGCCGTGTCCGCACTTGGGGCATTCAATGCTGTGTTTATCGGGATTGTAATTCATGTAGCCACTCCCTTGATTATTGATTCAGTGTTATCTGAGCGCATACTAGTGGCCTGATCACGATGGGCTTGCGACTTGCGGTTGCGTGGGGCGGCAGCTACAAGAGCGATGTCTCAGTTATCATTGAAAATAGATAATGATAAGCCAGTATGCAAGTTATGGTGTATCAGAAGCAATGTTTGAATGGGTTAGTGGGGTGTGTTGTATCCAGCGGTGATGGGGTGTAATCGCGCATCGTCGGTGTGAAAAAATGTGCGTTACATCGTTAGAGTTTAGGCCTACACTATAAGTGCGGTACAACACTTTAAACAGGGAGCGCCCACGACCATGTTAGAGAAAGAATTGGCTCAAGCTACAAAACTAGCCGAACGCGCCAACAAAAAAGTTGAGCAATTGCGCAAGAAGCTGCTTGCAGAAAGTGAGAAGTCGCACCAGCGGCTGAAGCGTGAACTCACGACGGCGCGGAAAAAGCACTCTACGGCAACGACGCGTTTAAAGAAGGCGCGCACAGCGCTACGCAAACGGGCTACGCCGGCAAATCAGAAGAGGGTTGACGCATTGATGAAGCAGGCACAGGAACTTGCCGATTCAATGACTAAGATAGCGCGAGCAGCTTACGATGCAGCCGAGAAATTAGTCACCGTTAAAACCGACGCCATGTTAGAAGCGCGCAAAGCCCGCGCGGCTAACCAGGCAGCTAGTGTTGTCGAGCGCGCCAGTGGCAAGAAAAAAACAACACGGAAAAAGGCGGCTAATAAAAAGGCAGCGAAAAGAAAGCCAGCCAAGAAAAAGGTCGTGAAGAAAAAAGTGACGAAAAAGAAAGCCACTAAACGCAAGACGGCTACTAAGCGAAAGGCACCAGCGCGTAAAAAAGCGACGGCCAAGAAAAAGGTGACGCGCAGGAAAAAGGCGCCAGCCAAGCGTAAAGCAGCCTCAAAACGCAAAGCTGCTCCGAAGAAGCGCAAAGCGGCACCCAAGCGTAAAGCTGCTGCAAAGCGTAAAACGGCCGCTAAGCGCAGAGCAGCATAGAGCGCGGTTCAGATAGTGGCCAGGCACTGCCGTTTGGGCAGTGCCTCGCCCTAACAGTAAAACCATAGCGGTTCAGTACCGCACCCGTGGTGTGAGATGCAGCCAGCTTCTTTCTCGAACATCGCTCGCCCTGTATTATCTCTGCTTTTAATCGTGAGTTTTTTAGGGTTGCCTGCCTGTGGCGAACCCCAGGGTCGCGGCACTCCCACGGCAGTGCCCGTTCCGCCTAAAGTCATACTCGAAAAGCAGAAGGCGCAGAATAGGGCCGCTGTGCTTGCTTCGAACACCAAACAAATTTTGTTTGGGGATTTACATGTGCACACAACCTTTTCTCCCGACGCGTTCATTATGTCTGTGCCGGCGATGGGAGGGACCGGTCTACATCCTCCGGCAGATGCCTGTGATTTCGCGCGCTATTGTTCCAATCTGGATTTTTGGTCGATCAACGACCACGCAGAGGCAATAACACCGCGCAGATGGGCCGAAACCCGCCAGAGTATTCGCGAGTGCAACGCCATAGCGGGCGATGGTGACAACCCCGATTTGGTGTCATTCCTCGGGTGGGAGTGGAGTCAAGTAAGCACTGAGCCCGGGACTCACTATGGTCACAAGAATGTGATTTTTCTGGATACTGAGGATGACCAAGTCCCCAGCCGGGCGATAGCGGCTCCGCGGGCACAACTGGCCTCGGCGCCCATGGGTCGCATGGCCCAACTGATGCTGTCGCTGATGGATTTTGAAAATCGGCAGTTCTATTGGGGAATTCAGGGGTTTTATGACGAGGTGGCGGAGACACCGGTATGTGCCGAGGGGGTAAATGCGCGTGAATTACCGGATGATTGTCTCGAAGTTGCCGTCGACCCTCGCGAGCTCTTTGCCAAACTCGACGATTGGGGTTTTGACAGTATCGTTATTCCCCACGGTAATTCCTGGGGGATGAATACACCCGCCGGTACCCGTTTTAATAAGCAACTGAACCGTAAACAGCACGATCCAAAACGCCAGATTCTCTTTGAGGTGTATTCGGGCCACGGCAATTCGGAAGAGTACCGTCCCTGGCGTGCCATCCAATTAGATGCCCAGGGCGCTGCGAGTTGTCCTGCGCCGACCTCAGATTATTTGCCCTGTTGTTGGCGGGCGGGCGAGATTATTCGCGAGCGCTGCAACGCCGCAGGTATTGAACCAGCGACTTGTCAGCAGCGCGAGGAGGTCGCGCGACAACATTTTGTCGACGCGGGCAACTCCGGGCATTTGACAGTCCCGGGCCAGCAGGTAACGGACTGGTTGAACTGTGGTGTCTGTACCGATTGTTTTAATGCGCCCATGGACCACCGGCCCGCGACTTCCGCGCAGTACGCACTGGCACTCACCGACTTCGAGCAGCCACAGGCGCCACTGAACTTTCGTTTCGGTTTTATTGGCTCCAGTGATAATCACCGCTCGCAGGCGGGCACGGGTTACAAGGAAGTAAAACGCAAGACCATGACCGAAGCGTTTGGCCCCAATAAACCGCGCATGGGGGCGATGGCGGGTGGTGATAAACGCGAACCGCTCGCGGAGTCGCAGCCCTTCGACCCGAGCGGTGTGGGGTTGGTTAATTTGCGCAATATGGAGCGGCAAAATTCTTTTTGGCTGACCGGTGGATTAGTAGCGACACACAGCCACGGCCGACGGCGCGAGGCTATCTGGGATAGCCTCAAGCGCCGCGAGGTATACGGTACCTCGGGTGATCGCATTTTGCTGTGGTTTGATCTACTGCAAAATGGCGAGAATGTTCCGATGGGTTCGGAGGTGACTGCCGGAGTAAACCCGAGGTTTCGGGTGGCGGCAGTTGGTGCCTTCAAACCCTTGCCCGGTTGCCCAGATTACGCCCACAAAGGCCTCGGAACGCAGCGCTTAGATGCCCTGTGTGGCGGTGAGTGCTACAACCCTTCTGACGAGCGCTACCGGATTGATCGCATCGAAGTGGTCCGCATTCGCCCGCAGATAACTCCCGACGAATCCGTTGTAGAACTTATCGAGGACCCGTGGCGCGTTTTCCCCTGCTCCGGCGATCCCTCGGGATGCGAAGTGATATTTGAAGACGAAAGTTTTGTCGCTGGAGCGCGCGAATCACTCTATTATGTGCGCGCCATTCAGGAAGAGAGCACCATGATTAATGCCGCCAATGTACGCTGTGAGTACAGTGAAGAGGGTGATTGCATTGCGGTCAACCCTTGCTATGGTGATTACCGCACGCCCGCGAGCGAAGATTGCTTAGCGCCAGCCGCGCAACGCGCCTGGTCTTCACCGATTTTTGTTTCCTATCAACCCAAAAGTAAACAGAATACGAACGAGGTTTCACCATGAGTATTGCAAGTAGATTTCGCGGCCGCAACACCGGTGGCGTTGCAATGTGGATACTACTAGTACTCGCCCTGTTGGCTCTTATCATCGCGTTCTATGGGTTCAAAGATAACAGCGGCAAAAGCTTGCGCCAAAAAGCAGAACTAAAAACGATGGAGGTTATCGGTAATGCCGCCACCAAACGCCTCGCTGCAGATGAAGAGGGCGAAGGTACTCACGGCAGTGCGGTAGATCTAATCAAGCGGCCGATTGAAGTGCGCAAAGTCACCGACAGCGTCCACTACGCCACAGGTGTCGGCAATACGATTATGGTGACGACAGATGAAGGCAACGTCATTTTTGATACTGGCCTCGTGCTACAAGTGGCGCAGCAGATGAAGGCGCTGAAGGCGGTATCAGATGCACCTGTCCGCTATATCGTACTCAGTCACTCCCACGCGGATCACATCGGCGGCACGCGTTTCTGGCGCGAAGAGGGCACAGAAATTATCGCTCACACTGACTACGCCGAGGAGCAGCGTTACCTGATGGAGCTAGAACCCTATCAGTACCGCAGAAACCGCACACTGTTCCCTTGGATGCCCGCCTGGGAAGACCGGCCAGACATCGAGATGATGCGCTACGGTGGCATAGAGCCGACGATCACCGTGGCAGATTGGGAAACGCATTCCTTCACGCTCGGCGGTGTCGAGTTCCAAGTTATCGGCGCACCGGGCGCAGAAGGGGCGGATAATGTCGTGCTTTGGCTACCGCAGCAAAAAGTGCTTCTTACCGGCGATTTCTTTGGCCCACAGTTCCCACAATTTCCCAATGTTTTCACCATGCGCGGAGAAAAAATCCGCAAGCCCATCGAGTACATCAAATCGCTCGACTATCTACTGCAGTTAAACGCGGAGGTCATCGTACCCAGCCACCTCGATCCAACGCGTGGCGCGCAGGTCATTCGCGAGGGAATGCAGCGCATGCGTGATGCGGTGCAATATGTACACGATGCAACGGTGGCCGGTATGAATGCGGGGAAAACGGTCTATGAACTCATGCGGGAAATTAAGCTGCCCCCGGAATTGGACCTTGTACAAAACCATGGCCGCGTAGATTGGGCGGTGCGCAGCATCTGGGATTACTACGCCTCCTGGTTTAAGTTCGACAGCACCACAGAGCTGTACCCCGTGCCGGTGAAGGAAGTTTACGCCGACTTAGCTGGAGCGGCCGGCACTGAAGATCTTCTCGCTCTAGTGCAAAACTATTTGAACGCCGATCAACCGGTGAAAGCGCTACATGTCGTAGAGGTAATCCTGGCGGCAGATTCTATGAATCAAGCGGCGCTTACCCACCGCCAGTCTGCACTGCAACTATTGTTAGCGCGGGCTGAGAGTGGGCTCAAGAACGACTACGAAATCTATTGGCTCAAGTATCGACTCAACGATACGAAAGAGCGCTTGGCTAACATGCGTTAAATCCACCGTGTTAGTCCACTGCGGAAACCGGCCACCGCGACACTCCCTGTTCATGCCCGCCAGGTGCGCTGGGTGCTCTGGGTTTTTTGTTGCCGCCCGAGCCCTCCTGGCGTGCCAGCGCACTTAACTGCGGCAGGGAAACTTGGTACTCCACCGGGAAGTCGATGTCTGTTAAATCACTATCGAGATTAATGAGGATGGGTTGATCGATAGTTAGCCATGCACCGCAGGCTTCTCCCGCATCACAGATCTGGAGATCGTTGTCCGCATCGGAGCCCGCAATGACTTCATAGGTTCCGGGGGGTAGATCGAGAAATTCAAACGGATACTGGGCAGCATTGCCGCTGGACACAAACTGCTCCACCGTTTTGTCGGTTTCTGGGTCGTACAACAAAATATAAATGACGCCAACGTCATCGGCGGAACCGCCGCCACTGACTGACATAAAGACACGGACTGCCAGATTATTGACCGATGACTGGGCGTTAATATCCGCGCTATATACACCGCCGCTGAGCCCCGATCTGTCCAAATTGATCTGATAGCTACCCAGACCAGCCGAATCAACATCCAGCGGTACTATCTGCAACCAGGGCTCGGATGCCGAAACGTTGGCGAGTTCCAAATCACCTTTACCACCATTGCGCAATACCAGTTCTAAGCTTGTGCCTGTACCACCGAAGTTCAGGGTTGCGTTAGAGGCAACCAATCGCGGGTTGTCTGCGGGTGAATTGCCCGTGGCTTCCAGAGCTGCAAGAACCGCTTCCTGGGCGTTAATTAAGCCGTGGCCGTAGAGGTCATCCCGGCCTGGCGCACCCAAATCTTCGGTGATGTCTCCCGTTGTCAGCAACGAGTCTATGTCTTGCGGGGTCAAATTGGGATTGACGCTTTTCATGAGTGCCACGACGCCGGCGATGTGGGGAGCCGCCATGGATGTCCCGTTGAGGAAGCGGTAAACAAAGTTGATGCCACTGGCGGTCACTGTACCGTCGGTGCTCAATACACCGTCGGGATAGCCATCACCATTGATGTCGACGCTGTTGTCGCCGCCCGGTGCCGCCACGTCGATTTGCGAGCCTCTGTTGGAGTACGGGGTGATTCGACGCTGCGCATCGACCGCGCTGACGGAAATAACGCCGGCGTAGGACGCGGGATAGCTCAAGCTGCTGCTGCCTTCGTTACCCGCAGCAGCGACCACAACGATGCCTGCAGCGCGTACTTGGTTGTACAAATCTTGTGACGTTTGACTAAACGGCGAGCCGCCGAGACTCAGGTTGATGACATCGGCGCGCTGAGCTGGCACGGTGCCGGAATCATTTGCAAGACCGGCTGCAAAACGCACCGCTTGGTCCACATCGTAGGTGTTACCGCCACCGCTCGCCGCCAGTGCGCGCAGCGGCATGATGCGAGCGCTGTACGCGGCGCCTGCGACACCGACTGAGTTGTTCCCCCGCGCGGCGATTGTGCCGGCGGTGTGCGAACCGTGAAAGCTGCTGGGGCCAGAGCCGAATTCTGTCCCTGGATCTTCGGGGTTGGAGTCTATACCGTTGCCATCTTCCGCTTCTGCGGCACTGCGAATAAAGTCATAGCCTGGCACTAACTGCCCCTGTAAATCGGGGTGGTTGCTGAGAACGCCGGTGTCTACCACAGCTACGATGACGCCGGCGCTACCGGTGGTAATTTCCCACGCATCGGGCAATCCAATCAACGGGTAGTGCCATTGGAGTGGGAAGGAGTCATCGTTGGGCGCCGCGGTGGTGTGGACGCGGAAATTGGGCTCTGCGCGACGCACGCTGGGGTCGTTCTGCAGGGCTTTGATCGCATGTAGGGTGTGCCACCGCGCATAGAGTGTATCGCTTTGTATTGCGGCTGCTTTTTTGGCCGCACTTCCAATGTTTGTTTGCGACTTGAGCGAATTGATCGCGATGTCCTGGCGCATCGACATCAGGCGCGGGCGCCCCGGCCCACCAGCGCGTTGTGTCAAACCCATGCTTTGGTGGAGGGTGTTGAGGCTGCCCGTGGCTTGTACGGTAGCAGATTGATTAATTGTGTCCTCGTACTCGACGATTACTTCCCAAGGCACAATCTCTCCGCGCTGGACACTGGGTACGGCGGTGCTGCTTGGCGCACCAATGGCGAGTGTGTAATTGGTGGCTCCGGCGAACGCGAATGCATTGACGAGGTAGGTGCCGTCTTCGGGTGCGACAACTGTTTCGATGTCACCCGTCGCTGTGGACAAATCACGAATCACGCCATTGGTGTCGAAGAGGTAGAGGTCGGCGTCGGCCTCCTCGAAGTCGGCCACCAACATGGTGATTTGTTGGCCGGCGAGTAAGTCGACGAGAAAGTAATCGTCGATATCACCGGCCTCCATCGAGCGCCCCGGCTTGCCGGTCCCGGGTTGGTTGACGTATCCGCCCAGGGTGACGGGGTTGTTAATCGGCTGTGCCGTGTCGATAAAGTTGTTACCCACCGCGGTGCGGGCGGGGTCGTTGGTGTCGGAGTCGACCGCGTGGCCTCCTGCAGCCGTTATGGTGCCGGCAATGGAAAAGGTTTGCGGTGTGGGTGGTGGCGGTGGTGGCGGCGGTTCGGTGGTGTTGTTGTCGGAGCCACCGCCGCCACCGCCACCGCCGCAGGCCGTTAGTGCTAAAGAGAGTAAACAGCAGGCCAGTAGCCCCAGGAATCGTGTCTGCATGATATTTCCGGCCGGTGTTGGCACAAGTCATGTTTCACGATACCAGACTTTGCTGGCGGGCAGAATGTGAAGTAATGGTGAGTCTTACTTAGGTCAGCGCTGTCTCTAGGATGATCTTACCCATGTGTTCGCCGCTGAGCATATAGTCTTGCGCCTCGCCCGCCTGAGCGAGCGGAAACACGCGATCTATCACGGGGCGAACCCTTCCCGACTCCAGGTGCGGGTAAACCCGCTCTCGGATCTCTTCCACCATGATGGCTTTTTGCGCAAAACTTTGCGCGCGCAGCGTAGAGCCAGTCATCGTAATGCGCTTTAGCAGTAGCGGTGCAAAATTCACTTCCCCCTTAAAGCCACCCATATAGGCGATGTTGACGATGCGTCCCTCGGGAGCAGCTACGTCGAGATTTCTTTGGATGTAATCGCCGCCAATCATATCGAGGATGACGTGCATTTGGCCGTCGGGGCCTAGCTCTTTTAACACGGCTACAAAATCTTCCGAACGGTAATTGATGGCGCGCGTGGCCCCGAGGTTTTGTAGCGCCTCACACTTGGCATCGGTTCCCGCAGTGGTGTACACCGCAGCACCGAGAGCGTTGCTAAGCATGACGCCCATGGTACCCATGCCGCTGGCACCACCGTGTATCAATACGTTTTCACCCGCTTGTAGTTTGGCGCGCTGAAAGAGGTTGTGCCATATAGTCAGTAAGGCCTCGGGAAGAGCGGCTGCTTCAATCATCGACATATCCGATGGAATGGGTAAACACTGGCCTACTGGTGCCAGTGCGTATTCGGCATAGCCACCGCCGTGTGTCAGTGCGCAGATCGAATCACCCACCTGCCAGGGGTCACAATTCTCCCCGACCGCAGCGACAGTGCCCGCCACTTCCAAACCGAGAATAGGTGACGCATCCTCTGGAGGTGGGTACAAACCTTTGCGCTGCAGTACATCGCCGCGGTTGACGCCTGCGCAGTGCACCGCGATCAGCACTTCCCCTTTGCCGGGTGTTGGAGTAGTGCCCGAGGTCAGTTGCAGGCTCTGGTCGTCGGGTGAAATTGCGATGTGATGTGAGGTCTTGGGAATGTCGGCCATGCTCGCCTGCTCCAAAATAGGGGGTTCAAATTTAATGGGTCAAGTTGTGGGTCAAACTAGCGGGCTAGTTGCGCCAATCACTTTTCGGCTGTATGAACCGCGCCGCTGTGGATCGCCGTCGCTATGTCGTTTGCGGAGAAGCCGAAATCGCGCAATATCTCTTCGCTGTGCTCACCTATAGTCGCCGCACTGTGACGAACCGTACCGGGTGTGCGACTAAAGCGCGGCGCCGGTGCTGGCTGCCAAATGTCGCCGTCGTCCAAGAACGTTTCGCGCGCTCGGTGATGGGGGTGGTGGCGCACTTCGGTCATCGATAGCACGGGTGCATAGCATATATCGGAGTCAGCAAAGATGGCATCCCACTCATCGCGCGTTTTGCGTTTGATGATCACGGCCATTTTTTCTTTCATCGCGGGCCAATTTTCAGCATCGTATTGCTGCTCGAAGTGCTCGGCTTCCGCGCCGAGCTTGTCCAAGAGCGCCGCGTAAAACTGGGGTTCGATCGAGCCCAGAGAAATGTACTTGCAATCGGCGGTTTCGTAGACCTCGTAAAAATGGGAGCCGGAGTCGAGCAAATTGGTGCCGCGTTCATCCGACCAAAACCCCGCTTGATTCGCGGCGAAGGTACTGGCCATGAGGGTTGCGGCGCCATCGATCATCGCGGCATCCACCACTTGTCCCCGACCGGAGCTTTTAGCTTCGAGCAGGGCGCACACCATGCCGTAGGCGAGAAGTAGACCGCCACCGCCGAAATCACCCACTAGGTTGAGGGGAATGGCGGGTTTCTCACCGGCGCGTCCGATGGGGTGCAGCGCGCCACTCAGTGCGATGTAGTTGATATCGTGGCCGGCCGCCCGCGCCATGGGGCCCTCCTGCCCCCACCCGGTCATCCGCCCGTAGACGAGCGCCGCATTGCGCTCCTGGCATACATCGGGCCCGAGCCCTAAGCGCTCCATGACTCCCGGTCGATTGCCCTCCAGCAAACCGTCGGCCCGTGCCACTAAATCTAGCGCAATAGCAATACCGCGCGGATTTTTCAGATCGAGACAGAGGCAGCGTTTGTTGCGGTTCAGTAGGTCGAGCTTGGGGTTGTTCACAGCGGTGAACAGGCCACCTCCGGGCCGCTCGACGCGTATTACACGGGCGCCCATATCCGCCAGCAGCATGCCGGCGAAGGGGCCGGGACCAATTCCGGCGATCTCGATGAGCGTTAGGCCTTGCAGTGGTCCCATGGCAGTCGTCCTTGCAGGTTGTCAGGTGTCCACTAGGTATCGAAGGCGCAGATCAGTTCCTCGAAGAGGTGCCGCGCTTCTTCCAGCTTTTTGAAAACGGGGAACTCGTGGTCCAATGCCCAGTTGATTGTGAGCATATTCAAGGTGCCCACGACCATAGAGGCTAGCAGTTCGGGAGAATAGTCGCTCTTGACGTCACCGAGTTCTAACCCGGCGGTTACCAATCGCGTGAAACTGCTCATGGCGGAATTACCCAGCTCGCGCTGTTGCTGGGTATTTTGGGCGAAGGCTGATGGGGCGATTAGAATGAGCTGTCTGTCCAGGGCGTTCATGCCCGCGAAATTGGATTCGATGTAATCGATCATCGCCGCTAAGCGGCTGCGGGTAGTGTTGTGATTAGCCATCAATTGGCGCAGCATCGGCTCCGATTGACCGTAAATGCGGGAAATTCCCAGGCCACCGAGTAAGGCGTGTTTGTTGGCAAAGTGGCCATAGAAAGTGCGCCGAGCGACGTCTGCCTGCAGGCAAATTTGCTCGATGCTGGTGTCTTCGATGCCCTGGCGCTGAAACAGTGTATACGCCGCCTCTTCGATGCGGCCGCGAGTCTCTTGTTTGCGCTTTTCCCGGCGGCCCACGGGGGCTTGCGCCTGAAGCATGAACTCTCCAATTTGGGCTTGCATTTGGAGGTCCATTAAACTATTTTGTATACAAATGTGCAAGTATGCTCATTTGCGTAACTTCTCTGCTGGCTCGTTTTCGGGCTGATGCGGGGGCCTATACGTATTTTTCATAGCAAGCGACGACCGTGCGCGGTCGCGTCCTAAGAAAGGTTGAGTTAGCAATGTCAAAACCAGTCGTTGTAGTGTCCACCGATTGCCATGCGGGTTTACCGATAGCCGATTACAAACCTTACTTAGAGTCGAAATACCACGAAATGATGGACGCGGCGGTGCCGGTGACCATCGACATGATGGAAAAAGCCGAATCCACGTTTTTGATCAAAGAGATCAACGATGCCTGGCGCGCGCCCATTGAAAAAGAGTTGACCGGTGCTTGGGATTACGACGAGCGCTTAAACATGTTGGCCGGTGATGGCATCGCCGCAGAAGTCATTTTCCCCGATGGTATTACCGAAAAAAATACACCTCCTTTCGGTGCTGGGTTGGGCTTGAATCCCCGCGACATTGTGCCCGAGTTGCAGTGGGCCGGCGCGATGGCTCACAACCGCTGGCTGGCCGAGTGGTGCGCGAACGACTCCGCCCGGCATATCGGTGTCGCATCCATTCCCTTGTTGTGGGATGTACAGCAGGCCATCGACGCCGTGCATTGGTGTGTAGACAACGGGTTGCGCGCTGTGATGTTGCCGACCCTGTGGGGTGATCACGCTCCGTATCACCACACCAAGTACGATCCCTTTTGGGCAGTGTGTGAAGACCTGGGCGTCATCGTTCACTTCCATTCTGGCCCCGCCGCGCACCAAGAGTACTTCGGCGAAAATTTTCCCGAGCAGGACACCAGTAATGAGCGCCCCGGCGCGATGGGAATTTATGTATCGGAAGTCATGTGGTGGTTGTATCGCCCACTTACCTTTATGATTTGGGGTGGCGTGTTTGAACGCTTTCCGAAATTAAAAGTGATGTTGGTAGAAGGCGGCACCATGTTTATGTTTCCAAGTTGGTTGCGCCTGATGGATTTTCATTTTACCGAAGGTCAAATCTCCGCCAAGTTAGGCAACTTTCGCGGCCATTTGTCGTTAAAGCCTAGCGAGTATTTTCAGCGCAATGTTGGCATCGGTGCATCTTGCGTCTTGCGTCCCGATCTGGATATGCGTGATGACATTGGCGTGGAGAGTATCATGTGGGGCAGTGACTTCCCGCACCCCGAGGGTAGCTGGCCGAACACAGCGCAGTACTTCAAAGACAATTTCAGTGATTTTCCCGAAGATGCGGGACGGCAAATTCTCGGTGAAAACGCGATCAACTTTTACAACTTGGATCGAGAAAAACTCGCGCAAGTGGCCGCCGACATTGGTCCCAGTGCGGATATGTTTCAGTAACATATTTAGCGGGCCATTTTTTTAAGCCGTTGAGTCAGCGCGATAGCGGCGACCGCGTAGTGCACACGCGGCTATTTTTACAGGAGACGTGACATGACAATTGTCGAAGCTTGTGAATCTACAACGAACACTACTCCCGATTTTCCCATGGGGTGGTATTCGGTTGAACGCTCTCATTTATTGGCCATTGGTGAAGTCAAACCGGTGAAAGCCTTCGATCGGGAGATGGTGTTGTACCGCACGCGCTCTGGTCGGCCCGTCTTGCAAGATGCTTTTTGTCCGCACCTCGGCGCGCATTTGGGTCACGAGGGGCGCGTGGTTGGTGAGAGCATCCGCTGTCCGTTCCATGGCTGGCAGTTCGGTGTCGATGGCAACTGCGAAAAAATCCCCTACTGTGATGAGATTCCCGAGCGGGCGCGTATTCGCACGTGGCCGGTGGCAGAAAAAAACGGCGAAATCTATATTTGGTTTCACCCGGAGAATTCTGAGCCACAATGGGACTTACCTGACTTGCCAGAACTGGAAGACCCGAACTGGACCACGGCACGTTATACAGAACATTTAGTGCCCGCACATGTACAAGATATCTGCGAAAATTCTTGCGACCCGGTACATTTTCGTTACGTGCACAGTCAGACCACGATTCCAAAATCGACCGTGACTATCGACGATGACGGCCGCACGATGCATTTGCGAGCGGAGGCCATGGAAGGGGAGTATCCGCACAGCTTACACGCGATTACTTTCAGCCCTGGGTTTGCCCTGGTGCGAACCAGCTACGGCCCCGGCGCCCAGATGATTATGTACAACAGTGCACAGCCCCTGAGCCGTCATGAGACATTCATGCGCTGGACTTTGTGCGTGCGCAAAGAAATTGAAGATGAGGCGGGTGATGATGTCATGAAAGGCATCATCGATGGCTTATCTGACGACTACCCGATCTGGGCGAATAAGGTACACAAGCGCCGCCCAGTATTTTGTAAAGGTGATGAGACACTAGTGACATTTCGCAAGTGGGTGCGTCAGTTTTATTTGACTTCCGCAGACTCGCGAGAAATCGCCTAAACTACTGAACACGTGGCGCCACTCAAAGGGTGGCGGCCACCGGCAATCAGCTTTTATTTAATCATTACGATGACGAGGGAATGAGACATGAGCAGCGATTCGACGACCCCGCTTGGCAACCCCGGCGATATTGTCAACTGGCCTATGCTGAAACTGGTGTACCGCACGGATGTAGATAAGATTGCAGCGCTGTTGCCCCCCGGCATTGAGCCCGGTGCGGAGCCAAACGTGCGCCTCACGATCTATAACTTCCCCGTGCCCGATGAGCCCGAGTACGGCATTGTGACGTCGGTGGACGCCAAGTTTAATGGCATTGAGGGTGAGTACACCCTGGGCTATGGCATTGACCAGGAGTCCGCCATTTTTGTCAGCCAGGAAACCAATGGGCAACCGAAATACCCGTGTACCACAGAGTACTATCGACTGGGGCCCCAGGTGTCAGCGCGTTGCACGCACCAGGGTTATACCTTTGTCGAGTACAAGGGCGTGTCCACGGGCCCTGCCGACCCCGGTCCAGAATTTGAGCAAAATGAATTTTGGCTCAAATACTCGCGTGCGGTGAGTGTGGGTGGCCCGGCGACTGGTTTCGATTTTCCACCCCACGTGGTTCGCGTGCGCAGCAAGTACGGCACGGCGCATCGCGAGGATGTCGAGGGCGAACTTATCCTGCGCGATAGCCCCTGGGATCCGCTGGTCAGTCTGTTACCCAAACGGGAAATGGTAGAGTCTTACCTCTGGTGGCCGATTTTTCTGGATCGGGAAATGACGCTGGCCGGTGAGTTGGATGCCGATGCCTTTTTGCCCTTCGCAGACACTATCTCCGGCTCACGTTGGCCCGGTAGCAACGGCGGGCCGCGCAAAGCTGCTTAGCTGATACCCTCCAGATAGGGCCAAGGGCCCGTCGAGGAAACCATCGAGTTTTCAGCCAGCGGTGGGCGGCGGGTGCCTTTGCGCTCGTGGGCCTCCTGCGTCTGCGCTGTGCGCAATCTTTGCTAGTATTTGTGACCTGCAGTTGTGTTAGCGTTAACTGAGGCTAAGCTACCTGCACATCCAGTATTCTCGGGGAGGCTCCTATGCCTATGTTTCTCAGAAAGTTAAACCACAAGCTGTACCTGGGGTTGATGAAGTTTTTCAGCTCATTCGGGCCGAGCGCGCGCTATCTGACGTTTGCCGGTGAGGGAAGCTCCCGTGCACTGTGCGATCATATTTTGCGCTGTGGTGCGACCAGCGTACTCGTTGTGACCGACAAACCCCTGCGCGATTTGGGCCTGGTCGATCAGGCAATCGCAGGTCTTTTGCAGTCCGACGTCGACGTGCACATCTACGATGGCGTGCTGCCCGACCCGACCTATGCCCAAGTGAGCGAAGGTGCAAAGCTGGCGCGCACCCACGGCAGCGATGTCGTGTTGGCACTAGGTGGTGGTTCAGCGATGGATGCCGCCAAAATTATCGCCGGCGCAGCCAACAGCGATGAAGACCCGAAGACTTGGATCGGGCACATGAAGATGAAGCACGAGCCGCTCAAAATTTACGCCATCCCGACCACCTCCGGTACCGGTTCGGAGGCCACCATGGGTGCAGTGATCTCCGATACGGATACGCATGAGAAGGGAATTATTGCCGCACCTTCTTTGCAGCCCAGTGCTATCGCATTAGACCCGGATCTATTGATGGGGCTGCCACCGCACATTACCGCTGCGACGGGTATGGATGCGCTTACCCACGGTATTGAAACTTACATCGGTATTTGGGAGCGGGGTACGCGGAAGGAAGATGCGCGTACAGCGGTCAAACTCATTTTCGAACATTTGCCCACAGCGTTTCGCGACGGTAGCAACAAAGGCGCGCGCAACGGCATGGCAATGGGTGCATACTACGCCGGGCTCGCGGTCAATCAAGTCAATGTGGGTAATGTGCACGCCATCGCGCACCAACTGGGTGGAAAATACGGCATTCCGCACGGTTTGGCCAATGCCATAGTGTTGCCACACGTGCTGGAGTTTTGCCATGAGGAATGCACGCCAGAACTGGCCGAGTTAGCTGTGTTGGTTGGCGTGGGAACTGCGCATGAAGACCAAAATGTGCTGGCGCACAAATTTATCAAGGCGGTGAAAGATTTACGTACCGAAGTGGGTATTCCCGATACGTCACCCTTGATTAAACGCGAAGACTTTGAGTATCTGACAAATCTTGCCATTGCCGAAGGGGCCGGCTATCCGGTTCCGCGCTTATTGGATCGCGCCAGTGTCGATATGATTTTGAATAAGATTTCCGAGTAAGTTTCAGTCTTCATAGTCCCGAGTCTCAGCGATTTGTCGGTACCAGTGCACGCCCTGATCATCGAGTTCACGCGAAACTCTACCTCTGCCCATGAGGCAGTTGAGGTGCGCCAGTGTTTCGCCGGTGGCCAGGCCCATTGAGCCCGAGTCGATGTCGCGGTTAAACAGCGCGGGAAAACAATCGATGGCGCGCTTGGGTTCTTCCAAGTAGTTAAAGAGGCTCCCCAAATCCCGTTTATGACTTTCAATGAGCTGACTTAGGCGCACGTGTAGCCCATAGAATGGCGCTTCATGTGCGGGCAGCACGAGCAAATCGTCGGGTAAAATCTCTCGAATGCGTGCACTGGAGCGCAGCCACTCTTTCAATGGGTCACCTGCGGGTTCGGTGGGAAACACGCTGACGTTGGGTGTAATACGCGGTAACACTTGATCCCCAGAAATCAGTAACTTCAGTGCAGGACAGTAGAGGGTCGCGTGTTCCGGTGAATGCCCGGAGCCGATGATAATCTGCCAGTACCGCCCACCGATCGTAATGGTTTCTCGATCGCTGAGGCGGCGGAAGGAATCTGGTAACGGCGCAATGGCGCGGCCGAAGTTGCCAAATTTCTTGCGATAGCGTTGCAACTCTTCTTCCGGGTAGCCCGCCGCGCGATAAAAACGGACGGCAACTTCCGGAGCTTCTCTTCCGGTATCGGATGCCATAGCGCGACACATCAAGAATTCCTCGCGCGACATCCACAGTTGGCAATCGAAGCGTTCAGTCAGCCAACCGGCGAGACCGACATGATCGGGGTGTAAGTGGGTACAAATGACGCGCGTAATAGGTTTGTTGGCCATGAACCCGCTAAATAGACTTTCCCAGGTCTCTCTCGCACTGGGTATGTCCAAACACGTGTCGACCACCGTCCACCCGTTGTCGTCTTCGAGCAACCAAAGGTTGATATGGTCTAGCGACATGGGCATGGCGAAGCGTGCCCAGTAGACGCCTTCAGCGATCTGTATGGGCTCGCCCGGCGCTGGGTTGGCGCTTCGGCCCCAGGGGTATGTAAGGCCACGGTATCGCTCTGGTTCTTGTTGCACGCGTTAATCCTAAAGTTTTTGGCGGAAGCTGCAGGGTAGCGGTTACGGCGGCAGATACCAAATGGCGGAAGTTACGCCGCGTTCCCGGAGGCTGGAGGGTTCGGGTGCTGGCATGCCTAGGGCTTTTGCATCGAATGTTGTCCAGCGTGGTGTTGGAGTTTCGATGACGCTGAAGCGCTAGGGATTGAAGTTTTCGCTGTGTGACATCTCTTTCCCCGTGGGCAACGCGTCGCGGATATAACTGCCCTTGGGTCTGGAATCGTCCTGACTTTGCGACAGTTGCGTGTCATAAATTTCAAAACCGGCAAAACTGTCTTCATCTGAAAGTAGCAGATGGGTTTCCGAGGAACCTTTCACCTGAGAAATCTCGCTTACCGGTTCGTTGTAGGTGCGCTGATGTGCGTAATCGGCATTCATGGCAGTGCCATCAAACATTACGCTGTCGTACATACGTCCATCAGATACATTGCCATCGTGCGAAATAGCAAATACCGCATGTCTGGAAGACGACTTTTAGCCGACCCCGCGTTCGCTGCCCTCCCAGTATTGTGCGCGCACTGCTTTCTTGTCGGGTTTACCCACCGGCGTTAAGGGAATGGCGTCGACAAAGTCGATAGACTTAGGTGATTGCACAGACCCCTTGGCGTCTTTCACCAGAGCTTGCATCTGCTCCACCAAGCCGTCATCGGCTGCAAAGCCCGGCTTTAAGACGACTACCGCTTTTACGGCTTCGCCCCACTGCTCGTCCGGTACACCGATGACGACGACCTGACCGACCGCCTCGTGGGTAGCGAGCACGTCTTCCACTTCGCGTGGAAAGACGTTGAATCCGCCGGAGACAATCATGTCTTTGGTGCGATCGACAATATATAAAAAGCCATCTTCATCCAACTTGCCGACATCCCCGGTGTGCAACCAGCCACCGGCAAATGCCTCGGCTGTCTGCTCCGGCATGTCTTTGTAACCTTGCATAACCAGTGGCCCGCGAACGCAAATTTCGCCCGGCTCGCCCTCTGCGACGGGTTCGTTGTGCTCATCCAGCAGCGCTAAATGAATCCAGGGTGTGGGTCGGCCACAGGAGGCGAGGCGCTCTGGCTTGTTCAGGTCATGTTCTTTTTTACGCATGTTAGCGATGACCATAGGGCATTCCGATTGCCCAAAGAACTGGTAGAACACCTGCCCCCATTTCTCAATACCTTCGCGCAGTCGTGCCGGGCTCATGGGAGACGCGCCGTAAAAAATGGTTTCCATGCTCGCCATGCTGCCGTCTGTGGCGCGCGGGGAGTCTAGTAGAAAATACAGCATCACGGGCACGAGCATTGTGCAGGTAATCTGATGCTGTTTGACCATATCGAAAAATTCATCGGGGCCAAAACCCTGCATCACGTAGAATGCGCCACCGCGCTGCAACACGGGAATAAAAAATGCGGCGGCGGCGTGCGACAGTGGGGTGGCAATCAACATGCGCAAGTCATCGGGAAACTCCCACTCTGCCATTTGGATTTGCGTCATGTAGGCGCTTCCGCTGTAACGACTCATGACACCTTTAGGTTTGCCAGTCGTGCCGCCGGTAAAGTTGATCGAGGACACATCATCCGGTTGCACATCGGGCGGTGTGAGCGCTTCCGGCTTAAACGTTGCCGCCAGCGCCAAGTAGTCTTCGCCGCTTTCAGTCGGGCCAAAAGCGAGTAAGTTCTTCAAGCCGGCCACGCGCGCTTGCAAGGCAGTGGCTACTTCTTCAAATACGGTGGGGTCGTAAATTAAAGTATTGATCTCGGCCGCCTCCAGCACATAAGCGTGGTCGTCCAGCGACCCGAGGGGGTGCAGCGGCGTTCCGATACAACCGGTCAATTGCATCGCGGCGATGTTCGATAGGACTTCGGGTCGATTGGCGGAGATCACGGCGACGCGGCTGCCAACGCCCAACCCCTTAGACTTTAGCGCCTGGATCATTTGACTGGTACTCTCGCGCACCTGACGATAACTCGCAGTCTCTTCGCCTAGGAACAGACAGGGCTCATCGTTGTAGCGATTTAACCCTTCGATCAACAGGTGTGGCATGAGGGGTTGGTGGTGCAGTGTGTCGGTGCTCATGTGTTCTCCGCAGTGTCTTATCGTGATGTTTGAGGTAGGTTTTTGCCGTTAATCAGAGGTGCCCTAGATAGTTTAGGGTAGTCGTTACGACTCAATGCGCAGCCCGCGGCGCAGTACGCTCATCATCTCGGCAGCTTCGCGCTGACTAATCTGCGCGTGGGTGAATAGCGTCGAGCCGTGGAAGGTGCCGGGAAAGCTGTGTAGCTCGGTACTGACGCCAGCTTGCATAAGTTTCAAGGCGTACAACACGCCTTCATCACGCAAAGGGTCAAACTCCATCGTGCTCACATAGGTTGGCGGCAAGCCGGCGACGTCTTGGGCGCGCGCTGGGGCTGCCAAATGCGGCACATCATCGCCGCCGCGTTGCCAGTTGCTGCCCAAGTAGGCATCCCAGCTGAGCTCTGCATTGGGACGATTCCACATGGGTGTGTCGGTGAACTGTTGCATGCTTGGGGTTTGCAATCGATCATCCAATTCTGGAATGCCCAGGTAGGCGAACGCAATCGCCGGCCCACCGCGCTCTTTGGCTGCCAGACACGTCGCCGCCGCTAGGCCTCCTCCCGCGCTGATGCCAAACACGCCGACGCGCGATGTGTCGATGGACAGCTGCTCGGCCTCGCTCGCCATCCAAGACAATGCGCCGAAACAGTCGTCCAAGGCTGCGGGGTAGGGGAATTCCGGTGCGAGGCGGTAGTCTACGGACACAATAACTGCACCCAATTCACGGCACAGCGCATAACAAGTCCCCATCTCGCTATCTAAGTTGCCAATGACGAAGCCGCCGCCGTGTATATGCAATAGCGCCGGCGCCTTTTCCGCCAATCCGGCCGGCGTATAGATGCGTATAGGTACCGTGACATCGCCCGCGGTCGCACTCTCTTTGCACACCACACCCTCAGTGTTGATTTCCGCATTCATCGCGTCAATCATCTCTACAAACGCTGCGCGCGATGCAGCCGGGTTGGTCAAATCGATCAGTCCTTCAGGTAGCAGATCGATGACTGCGGCGAGTTCTGGGTCGTAGTTATAAGTCATATTTTGTCGGTTCCTAAACCGGGGCCTTGGGTGGAGGGATGGTTTAAAGCGCAAATATGAAAACGCGCACGCTGAGCGCATTTGACAGCCTATACTGTCCATTTGGAATGTGTATCTTTCGGGTATAAGAATAGATACTTTTTGCGACAGTATTCGTCGAGTTCTCACGACGGTTTTACTGCTTTACTTTGACGGGGCTCGCGCGGCGATTTTAGGAATTCTTGTATGAAAATTGATAGTTCACTGATGTTTGACCCGGTGAGGGTTGGCGAAATGGCAATGCAGCTTGAGCAAGCTGGTTTCGACGGTGCAAATACCTTTGAGGGGCAATCTGACCCCTTTATTTCACTGGCCGCTGCAGCCATGAGCACCGAGCGAGTGGAGTTGATGACGTCCATCGCGGTGGCGTTTGCGCGCAATCCGATGAACCTCGCTTACCTGGGTAACGACTTACAAAATTTATCCCAGGGCCGTTTTATTCTCGGTTTGGGTGCACAGGTAAAAGCCCACATCGAGCGCCGGTTCTCAATGCCCTGGAGCAAGCCGGCCTCGAGAATGCGCGAAATGGTGCTCGCTATCAAAGCGATTTGGAACACGTGGCAGAGCGGAGAAAAACTCAAATTTGAAGGCGAGTTTTATCAGCACACCTTGATGTCGCCTGTGTTTAGCCCACCACCGAATACTCACAGCGCGCCACCTATATACATTGCCGGCGTTGGGCCGGTGATGACAGAGGTTGCGGCCGAAGTAGGCGAGGGCTACTTTCTGCACCCCTTTAATACTACAACGTCGATGCATAGTCTTTCGCTAGCGGCGATCGATCGTGGCCTGGCCAAGGCCGACAAATCGCGCGCGGATTTCTCCGTTGCCGCTCAGGTGATGACAGCCACCGGTTTGGATGAGGAGGGCAGCCTGGCGGCGATCGAGTCGGCGCGCAATCAAATCGCTTTCTACGCATCGACGCCCGCATATATGCCGGTGTTAGAATGTCACGGTTGGGAGGGTATGCAAAAAGAGGCCTATCGATTAACACGTGAAGGTAAGTGGGTGGAGCTGTCACAGTTGGTTGATGACGATATGCTCAACACTTTTGCCGTGGTGGGCACACCGAAGGAGGTCGCCCAGCAAATCGTACAGCGCTTCTCGGGTAAGGTGGAGCGCGTGTCTCCAGTTGTCTATCAACCCGATGTTGCGCTTCTTTCTGTGCTGCGCGAAGAAATTTCTGCGGCGCTGTAATGCGAGCTGGTACCTTTCATCGGAAGTCAACACGTACGAACGGGGAAAGCGGTGACTACGGTTTTGCACATCCCGCAGCGGTTTAATGGACCACCCGATTCCGGTAACGGCGGCTACAGCAGCGGCAGAGTGGCCGCCTTTGTGGAAGGTGTAGCAACCGTGCGTCTGCACGCACCCCCACCGCTGGGAACCGATATGACGGTGCAGCGCGTGGCTGGCGGTGGGGTAGAGCTCTATGATGGCGAGCGCTTGATTGCGAGTGGCAAGCCCGCGGAACTTGAATTGGATGTGCCGCCAGCACCTTCAGTCGATGATGCGCGCAGGGCGATGGATCACTTTCCTCTGTACGAAGGCCACACCTTTCCCACGTGTTTTGTCTGCGGCCCAAAGCGGCCGAACGATGATGGTTTAGCCTTGTACGCCGGGCCATTACCGGGTAGTGATCTGGTGGCATCGCTCTGGGTGCCTGCGCCCGATATGTATGAGCGGGAAGGCGTCTTGTTACCGGAAATGATTTGGTCCGCTCTCGATTGCCCCGGCTATACCGCAGCGTTTCACGACGATATTAAGCCCGCCGTCCTCGGCGAAATTACCGCGGAAATCACCGCTGCGATGGATGGGCGTGTCGGCACCGCTGACCCTCTCGTGGTCTATGCTTGGCCCCTAGGTGGCTCGGGGAGGAAGTTCCTGGCCGGCACCGCCGTAGCCGACGCCAGTGGCGCGTTAATGGCGCGCGCACAGTCCACCTGGATTGTTCTGGGCTAACTTGGAGGGTCCACTGGGCTTAAAAAGATCCGCTGGGCGCAAGGTTGCATGCCGTTGGAGAGATTGCCGGTGGCAGTTAGTACTCGCGAGTGGCGGGGCCCTTTCAAAAGCTTATCAATGACTAAAAAAGGGGTAAATTTGCCTCGAAGTCGGGCCCCGGACCCAAAAATCGAGGCTAGGGTCGGCCCCAGTTCCCCGTCAGCCGCGCATTCTCAGGTAATTCTCCTGAACTGAGAACTCTCTCACACAACGAGTTACAGCCATGTCGCCAAGTCTGGCTATCATTAACGCTCAGCACTGCAGTTCGTGGGCGGGAGAAGGCAATATGAAGCGTAAATCAGACTCAGTCAGTCGTCAGCGCGCACGTTCCAATCGATTACTAGAAAAAGATGGCGGTTGGTACTTCAAAACCCGCGAGGGAGCACCCATGGGGCCTTTTGCGGACAAGGAGCAGGCCATAATGCAGTTAGAGATATTCATTCGCTCTGCAGAATCCGGCCTATTGCCCATGTGTGGTGATACCGACCTGCCTCTGCCCAAGGTGAATACTGCCGGTTGAAGCAGGGCTTGCGCGAGCCGCTGCGCATCTTCAAAGCGCTTTTCATCCAATAAAGTTCACCCGTTTCAATCTACTTGATTCTTGCGCATTTCTCCGGGTCATCACGCGATGGCTATCGCGGTTGATGCCCTCCTGCACAATTACCTTTAACGGAGGGTTAGGTGACAAAGCTTTTTGATGACTTATGCCACTTCGTAACTCGGAATGGATTGTAATAGCCGCTGTGTATAGGGGTGCTTAGGCTGTTCGAAAATCGCGTTAGCGCTCCCCTGCTCAACAATCTTTCCGCGATGCAACACCAGTAACTCGTCGGCAATTTGCCTAACGACTGCCAGGTCGTGAGAAATAAAGAGCATAGTTAAGTTGTAAGCCTCCTGTAACTCCATCAACAGGTCCAAGATTTGTGCCTGAATCGTTACGTCCAAAGCGGAGACGGGTTCGTCGGCCACGATAAATCGCGGCGTTGTTGCCAGTGCTCGGCCAATCGCGATTCGCTGGCGCTGACCGCCCGAAAACTCGTGGGGGTACTTGGTACCGAATGACCGTGCAAGCCCCACGTCGTCCATTAATTTCGCAACGGCAGCATCCACGGTTTCACGATTGGCGATGCCGTGCAGTAACAGTGGTTCGGCCAGGGTGTCGAACACGGACATGCGGGGGTTGAGCGAGGCAAAGGGGTCTTGAAACACGATTTGTATGTGGCGTCGTAGCTTTTTTAGCTCGCTTTTCCCCAGTGCCCCTACATCGTGTTCGTCAATAATTACCTGCGCGGGAGCAACTGGAAGCAGCCGCAGTAGGCAGCGGCCTATGGTGGATTTGCCGCTACCGGATTCACCCACTAAACCCACGGTCGCACCGCGCGCTATGTCAAAGCTGGCATCGTTGACCACTTTCAGTGGTGCTTGCCCGACCCGTGGAAACTCCCAGTGTAAGTTCGATACGCGAACTAAGGGCTTGTTCTTGGTTGCGGTATCCATCCCCGCTGGTTTGCTGCCACTTGGAATCGCCGCCAGTAGTTGTTGCGTGTAGCGGTGTTGGGCTCTGCTGAAGATAGCGCGGCTGTCGCCGCGTTCCACCACCTGTCCTTTTTTCATGACGATGATTTGATCGGCGATTTCTGCGACAACAGCGAGATCGTGGCTGATGAACACAATACCGATGTCGCGTTTCCGCTGTATATCGGCCAGCAGCTCCAGAATTTGCGCTTGGATCGTGACGTCCAGTGCTGTGGTAGGTTCATCGGCGATTAGTAAGGCGGGCTCATTGATCAGTGCCATAGCAATCATTACCCGCTGGCGCATACCGCCGGAGAGTTGATGTGGAAACCCGTGAAACGTTCCATCCGGGTCGCGGATACCCACTTCGTCTAACAGCTCCAGCGCGCGTGCCTGCGCCTGCCGCTTGTCGATTTTCTTGTGATAGCGCAGCGGCTCCATTAACTGAGTGCCGATGGTGAGGTAGGGATTGAGGCAAGTCATTGGGTCTTGAAAGACCATGGCGATGTCGCGACCGCGTATTTGTCGTAATTCAGCTTCGTTCAGTTGGAGTAGATCTTGACCGTCGAAGCGCGCTGAGCCGCTATCGATGCTACCCGGTGGCATGGGAATGAGTCCGAGTAGGCTGTAGCAGGCCACAGATTTGCCCGATCCAGATTCACCGATAATCGCGGTTATTTCACCGCGGTTCACGCTAAAGCTGACCTGTTGCACCGCTTTGGTTACGCCCAGACGGGTGTTAAAACTGACGCTGAGGTTGTCGACAGTGAGTAAGACCACGGTTTAATCCTGCGCCCCGCGAACATCAAGGGCGTCACGCAAGCCATCGCCGAGAAAGTTTAGCGAGAACAGCGTGAGCGTTAGTGCGAGCCCCGGAAAAATCAGCAGCCACGGGTATTCCTCCATGGTATCCGCACCGTAAGAGATCAGTAACCCCCAGGACGTTTGTGGCGGCTGGACCCCAAGCCCTAAAAAACTGAGAAAAGCTTCCAGCAACATGACACTGGGGATGGTCAAGGTGCTGTAGACGATAATCGGCCCAATGGCGTTGGGGATGAGATGGCGGCGCAATATTGTGGTGGGACTGAGGCCTAACGCTGTCGCGGCCTCGATAAACTCTTGCTGTCGCAGTGACAACACCTGAGCACGCATGATGCGTGCCATCGTTAGCCATTCGACGGCGCCTATCGCTAGAAAAATGAGCAACAGATTACGGCCGAACACCACCATCAACAAAATGATAAAGATCATGAACGGCAGCGCATACAGAATATCCACCAAGCGCATCATCGCTGCATCGATTCTCCCGCCCGCATAACCTGCGATAGCTCCCCAGGTCACGCCAATTACCAGGGCTACGGCTGTCGCGATAAAGCCCACCGCCAATGAGATACGCCCGCCATACATGATCTGTGTCAACAGGTCGCGCCCGAATACATCAGTGCCGAGCCAGTTGGCGGCAGATGGTGGCATAGCGCCTAACTCTAAGTTTTGTTCAGCGTAGCCGTAGGGTGCAATCCACGGGGTGAGCAGCGCGATTACCATAAACAGGCAGATGATGCAGAGCCCGAATACCGCTAGGCGATTTCTGCGCAGCCTCAGCCAAGCATCACTCCACAGGGTGCCGGTAAATCCGCTCTCGCTGGACGAGAGAGTATCGTCGTCTGCGTTCGCCGATGTGGTATTCAACTCTTTCCCCACTGTGCGCGCAGGCGCGGGTTCATCCAGGCGGCGAGAATATCGGAGAACAAGTTAAATAAGACAATGAGTGTCGCCAGAAAAACTGTCGTCCCCAAAATCATGGTGTAGTCGCGGTTGAATGCCGCTTGTACATAGAGTCGACCCAAGCCGGGAATCTGAAAAATCGTCTCTACGACGAAGGATCCGGACAGTAACCCGGCAAAAGCGGGCCCCAAAAAGGCAACAGTGGGAATCATTGCCCCGCGCAGGGCGTGTACAGTGACGATGCGCCACTGGGGCAAACCTTTAGCGCGCGCGGTGCGAATATAGTCTTGCGAGAGCACATCCAACATGCCGGCGCGGGTAAGGCGTGCAATATAGGCCGCATAAGTGGAGCCCAGTGTAATAGCAGGCAGAATTTTATCGCCGGGTACATCGCCCCAGCCCGCCACAGGCAACCACTCTAAATAGATGCCAAAGACCAGTAACAAAATGGGGCCCAGTAAAAACGATGGCATACAGATGCCAATCATCGCGGCGCTCATGGGTAGGTAATCCTGCGCGGTATTGGGTTTCAGTGCGGCGATTATCCCCGCCAGGCTGCCGATAAATAGGGCGACCAATAGGGCGTAAAACCCCAATTCCGCAGTCACCGGTAGCCCCGATGCGATTATTTCGTTGACGCGCCAACCGGGGTACTTAAACGACGGCCCCAAATCGCCGCGCGCCAAGTCAAACAAATAGGCAGCGTACTGTTGGAGCATGGGCTGATCTAAGCGGTACTGTGCCTCCAGTGCCGCTTGTACTTCGGGTATGACGGCCTTTTCGCTGGCGAAGGGGCCGCCGGGAGCCATGCGCACAAGAAAGAACGTCACGGTGATGACGATTAAAATGACGGGGATCGCCTGTAGCAATCGCCAGAAAATAAAGCGGGTCACGGCTGGTCGCTCCGCCAGTTCGCATCCAGTGATACATACTTGAAGTTCATCGAATCCATTAAGTTAGATGGCATGCCGCGCACACTGGGGTGAATTAAATGGCTGCTGGTGTAGGTGTAGATTGGAATGATGGGCATCTGTTCCATCAGCCGTGTTTCTGCGGCGTGAAAAATGGCATAGCGTTGCTCGCGATTTGGTGCGCGTGGCGCCTCGCGTAAAATCATAGCGTCGTAGGTGGCATCGCAGAAACCGGTATTGTTGTTGCCGCCCTCGCACAGAAATAGATCGAGGAAGTTGTTGGCGTCGACGTAGTCGCCGATCCAGCCGCGCCGGGCCATTTGAAAATCCATGTTGTCGACAGAATTTAGATAAACCTTCCACTCCTGGTTGCTGAGAGTGACAGTGATACCCAGCGCTTCCTTCCACATTTGTTGCAATGCCACGGCAATTTTGCGGTGGCTTTCGCTGCTGTTGTAAATCAGCTCCAACCCCGGCCATCCTGCTCCCTTGGGGTAACCTGCTTTAGCGAGCAGCGCCCGTGCCCGCTCGACATCATAGGCTAGTATGTTTGGCGGCTGATAGCCCAGCGTTCCTGGGGGCGTGATGCTATAGGCAGGAATGTAAATGCCGTGTAGCACGGTGTCCATGAGTGACTGTCTATCGACAGCCAGCGACAGCGCCCAGCGCACATCGCGGCTGTCCAACGGTGGCTTGTTCGTGTTGAGTAGGTAGTAGTAGGTGCCGAGGTAGGGTGCGTTGACATAGGGACTGTTGGGCTGGGCGCGGTAAGCGGGTGCTTTATCGAGCGGTACGGTTTGGGTGTAGTGCAGTTGACCGGCACGGAACATGCGCTCTTCGCTGGTGATGTTTTCTGTCGGGTAAAACTCGATGCCATTGAGTTGTACGCGGTCTCTGTCCCAATACGTCGCGCTTTTTTTTAAACTAACACGGCGGTTTAGTTGCCAGCGCTCCAATACGAAAGCGCCGTTGCCGACGATATTTTCTGCGCGTGTCCAGCGCGTGAAGCGATCGGTCGCACTGCCAAATTTTTCAATGGTAGGGCGGTGCACCGCAAAGGTACTGTAGTGATCCATGAGTTGAATGAAGTAGGGCGTGGGCGCTTCGAGTTGCACTTGTAGCGTATGGTGGTCTAGCGCCTTCACGCCGACCTGGGCGAAATCCTGCAACTTTCCGGTCGCGAAAGCCTGTGCATTTTTTACCGGGTAAAGCATGTAGGCATTTTGGTTGCCCATGGCGGGGTTGAGCGCGCGCTGCCATGACCACACGTAATCCTGCGCGGTTATCACATCGCCATTCGACCAGCGGGCGGTGGTGTTGAGGTAAAAAGTGACGGTGAGCCCATCGGCACTGATTTCCCAGCGCTCGGCGACGCCGGGCTCCGGCTCTAGCGTATAGGGGTTTTTGACGGTTAGGCCTTCGAACAACGCGCGGACGATGTGGCTTTCAGGCACGCCCGTGACGATATGGGGGTCTAAACCCTGCGGTTCAGCACCATTGCCAAAGTGCAAAATACCATCGCGATTGCCTTGCACGACATTGGAGTCACCACTGCCGCAGGCAAGTAGTGTAAACACGACAACGGTGATGCAACTTGCACGAATTGTCGCCATTGTGTTCCTTGTTGTTGTCCTGTTTGTGGCCAGCAATTCGCTCTATGATTTGCCGCAAGGACAAAGGATACTCGTTACCAATAGAGGCGACTAGCTGAGTTTATTCTAGCCGTCGATGTATGATCAGCTATTCGCGAGAATAACGGGAGTACTGGTGACTCATGCTCAAATATTTGGCCAGCGGATCAGCAAAGGGAACCATTATTTTTGCGCCCGCACTGGGTGTGAAGTCCTCTCGCTACGTTGGGGTAGCGGAGTTTTTCAACAACAGCGGTTACCACTGCTATTTGGTTAAAGCGCGCATCGAAACTGAGTCGGCACCCCCTCGAAAGTGGACGTTTTCTTACGACAACTTGATCCATGAAGATTTTTTGCCTGCTGTTGAAGCGGCTCGAATTGATCACCCAGGCGTACCGGTCATTGCCGCTGGACATAGCTTAGGGGGACAAATAGCCATGCTCTACAGTAGTCGTTATCCAGAGGCTATTTCAGCATTGTTGTTAATCGCCACGGGTTCGCCCTATTGGCGGGCCTTTCCACTAAAGCAGAAACTACAAATTCGGTGCTTAACGGCCCTGGTGCCGCTAACAAATGCACTGCTGGGGTATTTTCCAGGAGACGTTTTGGGTTTTGGCGACAAAGAGGCCAGTGGTGTCATGCGAGACTGGAATCAACTGGCAAAGCACAATCGATTCCACCTACATGCAGGTGCGGGGGAAGCAATCGCATATGATTATGAAGCCGCGCTAAAAAACTTCGCCAAACCTACATTGTGCTTCGCTCTGCAGGGAGACACGATGGCCCCTATTACGGCGGTGCAGTGCTTTGCCGACAAACTGTGTAAAAAGAGCTGTGAAAGTGTTATTGCCGAACACCCACAGGGCAAGCGGTATACACACTTCTCCTGGACAAGGTCGCCCGCGCAATCTTTAGCAAGGGCGATATCGTGGTTGGATCGATCGTTTGGTTAGCTGAAACGTTGTGGATAGCCGACCTTTAAGCAGCCGATTTATCACGCTGCCCGACAGGCGGGCCAACATATAACGCTTTGGGGCGAATCAGGCGGCTATGCTGCTTGAACTCCAGGTAGTGGGCGATGTAACCGTAAATACGCGACATCGCAAACATGGCGGTAAAGCAGTGCGTGGGAATTCCCAGGCTGTGAAAGACAGCGCCCTTATAAAACTCGACGTTGGCCCAGATCTCTCTATCTTTATCTGCGAATTCGCGCTGACATGCTTCTTCTACAGCGATCAGTGTCTCGACGAGACGTTTGCTCTGGGCATCCTGACACATCTCCAGTGCCATCGGCTTGAGTATCTTGGCGCGCGGATCAACGGTGCGGTACTCACGATGACCCATGCCCATGATTCTTTCTTTGCGCGCGAGGCAATCTTTCACGTACTCCTCGGCTTTCTCTGGCGCGCCGATAGTCATGGCCATCTCCAGAGCAGCTTGATCAGCGCCACCGTGCAGGCGACCGAACAGGGTGCCGATAGAAGCGGAAATGCTGGACTGGATCGGCGCCTGGGTGCTGGCGCAGACTCTGCCGGCAAAGGTTCCGCAGTTGAAGCTGTGCTCCATCTGTAAAATTTGCGCGACGTCGAGCATGCGGCGCTGTTCTTCGGTCGGGCCGTGGCCGCGGAACATGGTGAGAAAATTTTCGTGGAATAGTTTGCCCGGCACGGGCGCCAAAATAGACTTGCTTTGCGAGAGACGGTGATGTGCGGCTATCAGCGCTGTCACTTTAGCGGCGAGAAACAAGCCGTGCTCTGCATCCGCACCAATGTCCAACGCGCCCTCTTCGGGTGGCTGCAGCAAAGGCACTAGTCCCTGGAGCATCAACATCGGGTGCAAGTCGCGTGGCACTTGCTGTAGGAGATCAACCTCACTGTGGCCCAGTTCCGTGTGGCGGCACATAAAGGCCTTTAAGCGGCTCTTCTGTTTCTCGCTGGGCCATTCTCCAAACAGCACCATCCACACCACGTGCAGAAAGGGCACCCCGACGAGGTCCTTGATATCGATGCCTCGATAACTTAGCAGGCCAACCTCGCCCTGGACATCGGAAATCGCGGTTTCGCCGACGACGACGCCCGCTAAGTCGTTGGAGTGAAGAGCTTTGGAGTGTGTATTCGCTGAATCTGACATGATCACGTGCCCAAAATGGTAATTTGTCACACTATACCCTGGGTATTTCAATTAGTAGAGTTAATTTTACTTATCTGGGTATTAGAATAGCTAATATGCGTTTAGAAAACAGTGAGTTACGAGCGTTTCATGCGGTAGTGGAGGAAGGCGGCTTTAAGCGCGCTGCCGATGCCCTGCATGTCAGCCAATCCGCCGTCAGCCAAGCGGTGGCTGGGTTGGAGACCAAGCTGGGCCATTCCTTGGTGCAGCGCGGTAAAGAGTTGCGCCTGACGGACGTCGGTCGCCGCGTGTTCGAGCACGCCGTCGATGTCCTGCAGGGGGAGCAGCGCACTCTGGAGGAGATTGCACAGCTCAAGCAAGGTCGGGTCGAGATCTTGAGCCTCGCGCTGAGCGCGTCCATCAACCGTTTCTATGCCCCAGATTTAGTCAGTGCGTACTGTCGGGAGAACCCGCGAGCGAGGCTGAAATTGGCGGAGATGCCAGCGCGCAATATTATTTCCGCTGTCCTGTCGGGCAGCGTCGAACTCGGCTTTGGACCCTTTCAAAAAGACATGGCAGCCTTTGAAGCTGTACCACTGTATAAAGATTCTCGTCATTTAGTGGTGAGCCCCAAACACCCACGCTATCGCGAGATGATGGAGGGCGACGAACGGGCCTTAAAACTTACACCACTTATTGCTTCTGCGCTGGATAGCCCAGATATGCGACCGTCGATCGCCCGCCTGCGCGACCAATTCAGCACGGTGTGGGAAGTGAGCAGCTTGAGTTTGCGCATTTTTCTAGTGGGTGAGGGTATGGGCGTGACATTTATCGATCGAAAACTGTTGGAAGAGCACCCAAGTTGCCGCGAGTTTCAAATTATGAGCGATGTCTCATTTGGGCGGATCGATAAGCAGGTGGGCCTCTACTACCGAGCGGGAAAAAGCCTCAACAATAGCGCAGCGCAATTTATTGGCCTTTGCCAGCGCTACTGGAACTTGTAGAGTAGGCCCCTTTCTGCATAACTTGGTGAACATCTAAAGGATCATGGCGGTTACCCTTCGCGCTAGTAATCTTGAAAAGCTCGATGATTCGCTATTCGACGTATTGATTGTTGGTGGCGGTATTAACGGCGCAGTCGCGGCTGCGTCTTTGGCGGGGCGCGGAGTAAAAGTCGCGTTGATTGAGCGCGATGATTTTGCCTCTGGCGTGAGTTCAAACTCGTCCAACTTAGCCTGGGGCGGCATTAAGTATTTGGAGAGCCAAGAATTCTTGTTGGTGAACAAACTGTGCAAGTCGCGCAATCGGTTGATGGAGGCCTACCCATCCACGGTTAAAGAAATTCGTTTTCTGACAACAATCGCGCGTGGCTTTCGCTTCTGGCCCAGTTTTATCTACTTGGGCAGTGTGCTGTATTGGATAATGGGCCGGTTCAAGACACAGGCACCGCGTTACATGAACCCCAGGCGGATTGAAGCGGCAGAGCCGGTGATCAATACCAGTGATGCTATTGGTGGTTTGGAATACTCCGATTGTTATCTTTACGACAACGATGCACGTTTTGTTTTCAATTTTATTCGCCGCAGTTTGAGTTACGGTTGTATCGCAGCGAACTATGTAGAGTCGCAGGACTGCGATTGGCAAGGTGACCACTGGCTAACGCAAGCTAGAGACACTATTGATGATACGCCAATACAGATTCGCTCTAAGGTTTTAATTAACGCGTGTGGCCCCTATGCGGATGCGCACAATCGACGCAGTGGTGAAGAGACACAATACCACCATGTCTTTTCCAAAGGCATTCACCTAATCGTCGATCGCATTACTGACAACAAGCGCGTCTTGACGTTTTTTGCCAGTGATGGCCGGTTGTTTTTTCTTATTCCCATGGGCCCGAAAACTTGTATTGGTACTACTGATACGCAGGTGCAGCAGCCCGAAGTTGCGGTAAGCGCGGACGATCGTGACTTCGTGTTGCGCAATGCCAATGCGGTGCTCGATCTTAATCCACCGCTAACACGCACTGATATCATTGCCGAGCGCGTCGGTGTTAGGCCGCTTGCTATCACCGGTGAAGGCGGCGTGGCGGATTGGGTCCAGCTATCTCGCAAACATATCATTGAGGAAAACACTGAGCACCGCCACCTTTCTATTTTCGGTGGCAAGTTGACCGATTGTTTAAACGTCGGTGACGAAATCGCCGAGCGTGTGGCGAATTTTGGTATTGCGCTGCCGCAGCGCGACAATCGTTGGTACGGTGAGCCCGGCGAAGACCTGCGGCAAGAATTTATGTTGCAGGCTGAGCTTATGGACCTCGATGCGTTCACGCACCCTTCGTCATCAGAGCCATTATCCGAGCGGTTCTGGCGGCGGTATGCCGAAAGTGCCTTTGGCTTGTTGGAACGTATTCGCGAGGACGAAAGCTGTGCCAAGTTGCTGATCGAAAATGCGGAGTACACGCGCTGTGAAATTGAACTTGCGGCGCGCAGAGAAATGATCGTCAAGCTGGAAGATTTTATGCGCCGGCGTTCCAAGATAGAGCAGGTGGTGCGCAATGCGGAGCTCGCTACCGCCCCAGGCCTGCGCGAAGCCTGCGACATTTTGTTTGGTGATGAGGCGGAACAGCGCCTGGCGGAGTATCTACAGGCGCTGCAATCTTAGCCGTTTAAAACTGCGGCTCGGTGCCGTGTACGCCGAGGTAGTGCGACGCCAAATTTGGCCGCTCGGTCAATGTTTCGTTAATCTCATAGATCCGTTCGTAGTTGGTCTCTTTTATCAACCACTTGCCGTCCACTTTTAGATAGCGATCCCAGTACAGTGCAGTCCCCAAGGTTTTCGAATTGTGATTGAGAATCCACATGTCATCGGCTAGATACCAAATGCCCGTTGCCTCAGTTTCGCTCAGCATTTGAATTTCAGGGTGGTGCGCGTTGTGTTGCCCAATGGCTTCGCGACTAAACGACATGGCGATGTTTTTGACGTAATCGTCGCGGCCCTGCACGTTCCACTCATACGAGCCACCGACGAAGTGTACTGTGACGTCTTCGTGGAATAAGGTGGCTAACTCTTCGAGGTTTGCCGTATCGACACAGCGAAAATAAGCGTGCTTTAGCTGCCGTATCGCCTCCATGTCCATAAGGCGCTGAATGTCTTTGCGCAGCTCGTCAATGCCTCCATCACTGGCTTGCAGCGGCAAGCCGGGCTGTATGCCGAGGTTTTTCTTGTTTAGCACTTGTCTTTCGCTCATGGGTTACTCCTTCATGCGGGACGGTTAATGGTTTGGCCACTGAGGGCTAAATAATAGTCGAAACTGGTTCCTGCGAGCAGTTTAGTACCCGTCGTGGACAGAGAGAGGCAGATTAGTCTAGATAGAGCAACCGGTTCCCCTCGTGTGGCGAAAGGCGCACCTCGTATTGGGCTCTCCTTTGGAAGTTTTAGGCGCCGACACCTACGACAAAACTCGCACAAGTTGTTGTGCTACCACCGACGTTAAACGTGAGCATGTTTTCTGCGCCCGCCAGTTGCATGGCATCGGCATTTACTGTCACTTGCCGAGCGCAGTCCCACACCATGCGAATACCCGTGGCTCCCACTGGGTGACCCAAGCCGATCAGGCCGCCACTGGCGTTAATTGGAAAGTCGCCATCTTTCGCAATACATCCCTCCTCAATCGCACGCCAGCTCTCTCCCGGTGCGGTTAAGCCGCTGTGGTCGATAGCCATATACTCGGTGATGGTAAAGCAGTCGTGGGTTTCCATACCGTCAAGGTCAGTCAACTGTCGAAATCCAGCACGGGCAATAGCGTCATCGATAGTTGCTTTTGCGTGTGGGAACAACAGCGGCTTATTTTTGGACTGGGCGAGCTTCGTCTCCAAGAGAATGGGTGCTGAGTGGTGGCCCCAGCCTTTGATGCGCGGCAGATCGGTGAGTCGTACACTACGCTTATCCGCCAACATTTTTGCAGCGCGTTCGCCCGCAATGATAATGCACGCGGCACCATCTGTAATTTGTCCACAGTCGAGTTTACGCACACTCCCATCGATCACCGGGTTTAAATCGTCATCGCTGGCAAAGCAGCCGGGAGGAAATGTCCAATCCCGAGTTTGCGCGTTAGGATTGCGCCGTGCATTGCCAAAATTTATTTCCGAGATGCGATGCAGTGCATCGGCGCGTAATCCATAGCGATGATCGTATTCCCGCGCTATCCGATCAAACAGATGAGGCCAGGGAAATTCCGCCGAGTCAGCTTCGCGTCCGATCCAGCGTGCCGCGCCCAAATGTTCCGCCGCCTGTTGACCGTTTACATTGCGCATAAGTTCCAGGCCCAACACACAGGCGATGTCGTAGTGTCCCGCTTCAATATCGCGCATCGCGCTCAGCAAGGCGACCGAGCCGGAAGCGCAGGCCGCTTCATGCCGCGACGTAGGCAGTGCCGCCAGCTCAGGATATGCCTGTCCGAAAAAACCACCCATCAGACCCTGGCCCGTAAACAGGTCGCCGACAAAATTTCCCACATGCCCGACATCAATCTGCGCGGGCTCAATATCCGCACTGGCGATGGCGCCGTCCAGTGCCTCGCGAAAAAGATCGAAACTGTCGAGCCCTTCGCGCGCCCAGTTGCGTGCGAAGTCAGTTTGCGCGCCGCCGAGAATGTAAATGTTTTGTGCCATATCAACGCGCCTTTTTGCCGTGTATTGGAGTCATTTCAGTCTGTGCATACATCGCGTGTAACGCGCCAAGATCCGCAAAGTATAGTAGCGTAAATCGTCGTGGCTGGGCTTGACAGCAGACGCTGGGTGGTCGCCCCTCTCGGGGTAGCGTAAATTGAGTGGTGAGCTGTGTTGTGAGTCGCCTAGTCAGTGGGAGGTTCCCCTGCGTTTTTTGGGGGTGTGTCGACAGTTACACGCCTAACTCCAGTCGTGGCATTACCCCACTTCGCCGTTATACACTGTGCTTTTCTTGAGTAGTTGAACAGGCACCCTGCCAACCCAGTGACCAGAAAGAACCCCAGGTACCTCTGATGCCAGCACTGCGAGAATATCCCACAACCGAGCGCTGTCTGGGACATGTGAGCCAGTTGCGCGATGCTCCCCGTTGGATTTACGAACTCGACAATCCGTATCTCCACGGCGTATACGCACCCACTGTGCATGAAGTACAGGCGGACAACCTAATAGTCACTGGTGAGCTACCTGCGGATCTGCTTGGCGCGTATTTTCGCAACGGCCCCAACCCTCAATTCCAGCCGATAAACCGCCATCATCCTTTCGACGGTGATGGCATGGTGCACGCGGTTTACTTTCGAGACGGCAAAGTCAGCTATCGCAATCGCTATGTGGAAACCGCCGCCAGGCGACAAGAGTGCGATATCGGTAAGTCAATTTCACCGGGAGTCATGGGGCCATTTGATTACGAAGTTTCTCGCTTCGGCATTAAAGATACTTCAAATACAGATTTATTTTGTTACGCCGGTAAACTCATGACCTTGTGGTACAACGCGGGCGACCCGTATTGTCTAGACCCGCTGACACTGGAGACTCGGGGCTATTTCGATTTACAGGGGCGAAACTCGCGACGCCTTTCGGCTCACTCCAAAGTGGATTGGAACTGTGGAGAGCTATTATTTTTCGATTATGGCGACGAGCCACCGTACATGACCTTTGGGGTCGCCGATGCCAACGGCAAATTAATACATGAAACCCCGATTGATTTACCCGGCGCGCGTTTGCCTCACGATATCGGGTTCACCACCAACTACGCGGTACTGCACGACCTGCCCTTTTTTCACGATCTCGATGTGTTGCATAAACACAAAGTGCGTGTGCTGACGTTCCATCGAGATATTCCCACGCGCTTTGGTGTGTTGCCCCGCCGGGGTGCAGGCGGTGATATACGTTGGTTTGAATGTGAACCTTGTTACATTTTGCATGTCAGCAATTGCTGGGAAGAGGGCGACTGGGTAGTGATGGATGGCTGCCGGTCAACCAATCCGATGCCCGACTCGCAGCCGGGTGATGGTGAGTTGGCATCCATGCTTGCCTATATGCGTCTGGAGGCAAATGCCTACCGCTGGCGATTCAATCTCGTCACCGGAGAAGTGCGCGAAGGTGACGTCGATGACTTAAACACCGAGTTCAACAAATCGAATCCAATCTTCCACGGGGTGAAGAGCCGGTACTCTTATCACCAACGTATTCCATTGCTGGAAGAGGGTGGCCACACCCTGCGTTTCACCGGGTTGGTAAAGTACGACAACGATACTGGAGAGCGAGCGCAGTGGCATTACGGCGCGGGCGTGTTTGGCAGTGAAGCAGTGTTTGCGCCAAAACCGAATGCCGATCGCCACTCACCGGAAGACGATGGCTACGTTATCACTCTGATTACCGATAGTGCCGATTGGTCGTCACACTGTTTAGTATTTGACGCCGGCGATATCGAAGCTGGACCCAGGGCGCGCATTGCACTTCCCCAACGTGTACCCTCTGGCTTTCACGCCAGTTGGACACCGGGCGAGCAACTTTTTAGGTAGACAAAGTATACTCATTGATACGAAGGAGAAAACAGATGGGAATGAGGAACATGACAGTCCGTCTTTTGCTACACGGCTTGTGCCTAGGTGCGATCAATATTAGCTTGGTAGCGGCGCTGCAGGCGTCGGAGTTGAAGGACAAGACGGGCGACCAGTTTTTTAACAGCACTGGGGCTTATGCCAGATCGATGGCAGACAAATCGATGAAGGGTGGCGCAGTGCTCACCAAGTCAAAAGAAGCCTATATTCACGGTGCGGCCGATATGTTATCCACCAGCGGCCTGGCGTGTTTCCCAGAGGGAATTCGAGCGGGCACTTTACTGGGCAAGTTGTACAAGGCCATGCGTGACGAACCTGGTTTGCGTGAAAAAATGCGTTCGGAAATCGTCCATAGCGTTCTTGCGCGCGAGTACCCCTGTTCGCGCTGATAGTGGCCGCTGCGTCGAGATACTACAAAAAACTGAACTCCCGACCCTTAAATCGGCAGCCCCTCGTCAATACTGTGGCCGGCATCGGCGGGCGTTGCCATACCCTCAGTGAAATGGACGCCATTCACTTCCTCGCGAATAGCGGATACGTCATCTGCAGCGGCATAAAACTGAGAGTACCACTTGCGACCGGTGCGGAAGGGGCCGTCAGTTTTTAGTTGCATGATCTTGAGCGCCGGGCGTTTGTTTTGCCAGACGTTAAAGTCGGCGCCGAAGGCCTCAAGCGCAGAGGCTTGGGCCTGTACGGCGGCTTCGCGGTCTGCCGCGCTCGCCTCGGGGGCGCTGCCTTGGTACAGGCAGGCGTGGAAACACTTGGAAATGCCATCGTCCACCGGCGTGTTTGCGATGAGCTCATAAATCACGTTGTCGGCAAAGACTTGTTTCGAGAGCAAAATCCCTGGGCCCGTGTACCACGTCGTGGTGTATAGGTAGGTCTGATAGAGTTGCATCGGGCCGCCCTGGCGCTGAATGCAGACGTGATCCTTGTATTCGTTCTCGAAGTACTCACTGGGTGCACCGTGGGTGGGGCCTAGGTGGCGCACATCTGCCATGTTGTCGAGAATTTCCTGGGGGTGCACGGGTAACTCGCCCAGGTGGTCCAGTTCCCAGCGCACCCATTGCGGGTCGTCCCACTCCTTCAGGTACGGCGCGTCGTAATCGGGCTCGCGGCCATCTGGGTCGTACCAAGCCATGATGCAACCCATGTTGTCGACCACTGGGTAGGAGCGAATGGAGGCGGATTTAGGATAGGGACCTTCCGCATAGGGAATGTCATCGACATCACCGGCACCGTTGTAGCGCCAGCCGTGGTAGGGGCAGCGAATGGAATCGCCTTCTATTTGCTCGCCATTTTTGACGATCATGGCGCTGGTACTGGCGGTTAAGTGTGTGCCCATGTGCGCACAAAACGCATCCAGTAGAAACGGTTTGCCGCTCTCACCTCGGTACAGCGCTAAGTCCTGCCCAAAAAAGCGCACCGCCATCGGGCCTTCATCGAGTTCTTTGCTCTCGGCGACGATGAACCAGCCGCGTGGGAAAGTGTTTGGTCCGAGACCGTAGTCAGTTGCAGTGGCCATAGTGAAATCCCTGTAATTGATCCGTGATGGCGAATTATAGACCTGGCACTGGGAGATAGTATCGTCCATTCGGACCATAGCGCGAGTGAATGCACGGCGGCTTAATTATTCAACTTGCGGCTGTAAAACTGCGGGAATTAGAAGGTTGTATGCGGTGAAATCGCCGCCCCAGTGCAATGCCTGTCAGCGCCCAGACAGCGGCAATCGCGGCACCTACCAGCGCCACGGCCGCAAGCCCGAGCCCCAGGCCCTGGGTCAGCGCCGTGAAAGCCCACGCATTGAGCATGTCGCCACCGCGATAGAGGACGATGTCGATAACCGGTTTCGCTTTGTATCGCACCTCTCGATCTACCGCGGTGAACAGCATTTCTCTGGCCGGGCGAGTAATTGCGTAGTTCCCCGCGCGCCGCGCAATTTGGATGGCCACGACCACTGATACCATGGGTGCAAACGCCAAGATCATCAAACCCGCGCCAATCAGTACCGGCACAAGTGCCAGGGTGAATGACAACCCCAACCTTGTGGCCATGCGCCCGGTGGCGAACACAGCAATTAAAATCGTCAGGCTGTTCACGACCAGGTCCATAGTCGACCAGATTTGTGAACGCGTGGCGCGGTCGTAATCGGCTAACAAATTTTTCAACTCGAAATAGACGAAGGAGCCGATTGCGGTATACAAGAAAATAAACAGGCCGATACCGAGCAAGTAGCGACTGGCAAGAAAGGTGGAAAACCCCGCCATTGCTCTGCCGCCGATACGTTCCAGCTCGCTAGTGTCTGCCGACACCGCCGCGTTACCCAAATCATCGATTTTTAAACGTTGTACCCAGACGACCAGCGGCAGTGCGCAAACCAGAAAACCGGCCGCGGCCAACAGGAGAATGTCTGTGCCCAACTCACCGACTAACAGCTTTGCCAGGGCTGGGCCGGCGATGCCGCCAATGCTGGCTCCCGCGCCGATAAAGGCGAACAGGCGCGTGGCCTGAGGTTTAGAAAACGTGTCGGCCATAAACGCCCAGAACACGGAGATGTGAAAGAGGCTAAACAGGCTGACCCACACATAGAAAGACTTGTCGAGAAGGTTGCGATCGGGCAGCGTCTGGCTGCCGAGGTAAAACGCGACAAAACTCAGCGCAAAAAAGGTGTAAACGGCGGGGACTAAGCGCTGTAATCGCAGGCGGGCAACGGCGTGGCCGTAGACCCACACCGCGAAAAAACTGAAGAAAAATGTGCATGTCCACAACCAGCTGACCTGGGCGTCCGTCCATTCACTCGCCATGGCGTCGCGCAGCGGGCGCAAAATATAGTATGAGCCCATGAGGATAAACACGAGGGAAAAGGACGCCAGAGTCGCGCGCACCTCCTGTGGTTGAATATCACAGGCTTTGCGCAGCGCTCGTTGCAGCGGCGAGCTGGAGGGGTCGGCGCTAGGCACCGTTACAGCGACTCAAAAATGCGCAGCATTTCCTCGCGTTGCCGCGCGTCCGGGACGCGACCAAAATTGGCTTTCATGTTGTCGGCCATGTGGTGTGCCTTGGACGTAGCCGGAATGATGCAGGTAACTGCGGGGTGGCTGAGGATGAACTTCAAGAAAAATTGACCCCAGGAGTCACAATCCAAATCAGCGGCAACTTCCGGCAGAGCTTGACCGCGCGTTGTTTTAAATAGGTCACCGCGCTGGTAGGGCCGATTGATCATCGTAGCGATACCGCGATCCTGGGCTAGCGGCAACAATTTGTTTTCCGCTACGCGATCGGCGATGTTGTAGCTAAACTGCACAAAATCTAACGGTTCATTGGCCATAATTTCCAAAAATTCATCGTGAGCTCGGCCGTGCGAGGTAGTGATGCCAATGTAGCGAACTTTTTCCTCGGCTTTCCAGCGCTTCAGGGTTGCCAACTGCGTTTCCCAATCGCGCAGGTTGTGCACGGCGATTAAATCGAGTTTGTCGCGCCCCATACGCTGCGCCGAGGTTTGCATTTGCTGCATACCGCGCTCTTTACCCTTGGTCCAGACCTTCGATGCAGCAAACACCTTGGTTTGTTCAGGCATGGCGCGCAGGATATCCCCGACGCGACTTTCTGCGTTGCCGTACATGGGCGAGGAGTCGATGATGGTGCCTTGCCCGTTGAAGAAAACTTGCATAACGCGCATCAATTTGGCGAGTGAAATCGGGTCGTCCTTGGTGTCGAAGGTGCGCGAAGTGCCCATGCCTATCGCGGGCAGCAATTCACCGGAACTGGGGATAGGGCGTTGGATGATGGGCAGTGTCTGCGCGGGGGTTTCTTGCGCGCGCAGCGCCATCGATGGAGAGAGCATCAATCCCGCACTGAGTTGTAACGTTTGGCGACGATTTAGCATGCTAACCTCCTGGCAAAGTGCAGACGCGCAGTGTTTCAAGGCCGGCGGCCGAGGTCAAGACTGCTGAGGAGTGCGCCCCCCGGGTAGCTGCACCACCGCGGGTGCTAGTAGCGCCGAGAGAAGGTGAGAACGAATTGTGGCCCGGCGAAATCGACCTTGCCCAGGGTATCGTCAAAATCCAACTCCACAGATTGGTAGCGAAAGCCCACTCCCAAGTGTTGATCGGCGCGTACCTCAAAATCGAGGCCGACTCTGGCGTAATAGCCAAAATTGACTGCGGAGCCGTCGCCGTCCGCCGTCAGTGTGGCCCCATCTGGCAATGGTGTTGGGGTGCGACTGGCGGTTTCATCTTCGATATCGTGGGCGCCGTAGACAAACATGGGGCCTGCCGCGGCATAGGTCGTGATTCTGTCGTTGAGGCGGCCGCGGACATAGCCGCCCAGATGTAGTTCAAACAACAGCAGCGAGTTGTCAAACTCGAAAGTCGTGGTACCGTCGGCATTGCCAAGTGTCCCTGTGACTTCAATATCATCGCGCATACCGGCGATGCTGCCTCCGGGGTTTAACCCCCAGTGCACCCAGCCCTGGTGAAAGGGGTATTCGGCGTCCAGCGATAGACTGGGCATGATCGGAAAATTGATGTCAACGTTGTTGGCGGATAGTTCGCGCCACTGCGCTGATTCGTTGTCGAACTCCAGCGCACCTACGGATAATTGCCACAGTGGTGCTTCAGTGTCCGCCACAGCGGCGAGCGGGCAGGTGAGTACCAGAACTAGGGCTGTCAATAAGCGCAGGTGAAAAAGCCTCGTCATCAGTTTTGCCTCGCCTGCGAACTGACGCGCCAAACACCATGGTCACTGCTGTGAGCTAACAACCACTTGCGCAGACGATTGGAGTCGCCAAAGGGCGTCAGCTTGCCATATGAGTTGAGTAAAACGATGGAAAGGTCCTCGCCCGCGATGTTGGCCTGCATCACCAAACAGCGCCCAGCTTCTGCAATATAGCCGGTCTTGCCCAGGCCGATGGCCCACTGTTCATTGTTTAACAGCCTATTGGTATTGCCGTAAACGAGCGCGCCACGGTTTTTATATGGGTGAACTTCGAATCGAGTGCGGGTGGTTGCGTCAACAATCAGTGAATAGGTTTGTGCAGCACTCAGCAATTTCGCGAGATCCTTGGCGGTGGACACATTCGTCGGTTTTAATCCCACCGGATCGGCGAAGCGGCTGTTGTGCATACCCAGCGCTGTGGCCTTGCGGTTCATGGCGGTGACAAATGCCGCGGTTCCCCCGGGGAAACTTCTTCCCAGTGCTGCTGCCGCTCGGTTTTCCGAGGCCATCAGTGCCAGCACTAACAGCTCTTCGCGTGACAGTGTCGCACCGTAACTAAGTCGCGAGCCGGTTCCCTTGAGCCGGTCGCGATCGGCAGACGTGATGGTAATGCCTTCATCCAAATCTAAGTCTGCATCCAACACCACCATCGCGGTCATTAGTTTTGTAATTGACGCGATGGCACGAACACCGTCGACATCCTTACCGTAGATGACTTCGCCGCTGTCATTCAGTACTAGCGCGGCGGCTGATCGAAGTTGTAAGGCGGGAGCAACGCCCGTGTCGCCAGCCGCAGTATTGGCTAGGGTCAGTGATAGACAAAGTAAGAGCGCAACTGCACCGTGCGCCATGAGTTGGGCGATGTTTGCAAACATGAGGGTCACTCCGCGCACTTTTTATGCGGTGCTTGTTTTTGTATTTGGCGTGAGCGGGTCACTCCCCAGTGTGCCGCTCAGTGCTCCATTTTGCACCAGCGATAACCAAATCGCCAGCGCTCGTGCTGGCAGGTAGTAACTCGGTTCCTGTTCAACCCGGCTCGGACTCCGCTCCCACTCCCACTCGCAAGAGCGCCCGAAAGGCGCGACTGGCGGTGGCATCGCCATTCAGTACACGCGATACATCGCGCACCATGGGGAGTTCGACGCCGTGCTCCTGGGCCAGAGCGAGAACCGCCGGTGCGCTCTTCACGCCCTCGGCCACCATAAACATACTTTCGATAATTTCGGGTAAATCGCGGCCCTGGGCCAACTCGATGCCCACGTGGCGATTGCGGCTCTGGGGGCTGGTGCATGTGGCAATCAAATCACCCATCCCCGCCAGCCCGGCGAAAGTTTCCGGGCGGCCACCCAGGGCGACACCCAGGCGCGTAATTTCGGCGAGGCCGCGCGTCATCAGTGCGGCGCGCGTGTTGTCGCCGGCACCCTGTCCATCTCCCATTCCCACGGCGATGGCGATGATGTTTTTCAGGACGCCACCCAATTCGCAGCCGATGACGTCGGTATTGGTGTACACGCGAAAGAGGCTGGTCATGAACACTTGTTGCATATCGCGCACGAGGCTATCGTCCGCCATGGCGATCACGCTAGCTGCGGCCATACCGCCCATAATTTCGCGCGCCAAGTTAGGGCCGGTGAGCACACCCGCGGGGTGATCGGGTAGCACCTGCTCGATCACTTGTGTCATGCGCATGTGGCTGGAGAGTTCTAGCCCCTTGGTTAGGCTAATGATGGGAATGTTTGCGGGCAGGTGAGGTTGGATGGCAAGGAGAACGTCGCGAAAGGTGTGTGATGGCACGCCCATGACCAGGACTTGGGCTGAATTCACAGCGGCTGCGATATCGTCGGTCGCCTGCAAGTTGTCCGGCAACGTGGCATCGGGCAGATAGGCTTGATTGGTGTGTTGGGAATTGATTTCTTGCACGATATCGCGGTTGCGGGCCCACAGTGTGACTGCGGTATTCCGGGCCACCAATGTGGCGACCGTCGTTCCCCAAGAGCCGCCGCCTACAACAGCCACTCGTAAATTTGCTGCGTCTTCCTTTCCTGCCATGGTCGGTGCGTGCCCCTCAAAGTTCTGGCTTTTTTTATGTGGTGCTGAAGCAGTGTTGCGCTGCACAGTGATAGTCACTGTTGAGCACTTTGTTTTTTCTAGTGGGCGATAGTGTACGCCACAGGAGGCGCTGGGAGCGAACCCGTCTGGGGTCGCGCTTTGGAATTCAATGGCTTGGATAGGTTGGACGACTTGTTCGGACAAAAAAAACGCCGTCGCAAGGCAGGTCGCGACGGCGTTGTATTGGGTAAGGCTTTTTCGAAATATCGTGCCCGGTTTAGTGTCACCCGACCCGCAATTCGGATAACGTCCCCTGGCGGCAAACACCTCTGACAAATGTCTGCAAGCTTCCCAACAATGTGAGCGGTTGCCCTCAATTGGAAGTGTTCCAATTAACCGCTACACATCCAGTATATGCAGGGGGCCTAAATCTACAAGAAATAACCCCATGATTTTTTATTATAATTAGAAATAACTCAAAAGAATATTGGTACTGAGGGCCACAGGCGTGTATTTTGGGGCTTGCACAGGTATTACACTAAATCCCCGACTAGCGAGAGGCCTCTGGCAGCGACTCATGACCCTACGACGACGCGATTTTCTTCAACTTTCTGCAGCCTGTGCCGCAACACCCGCACTGCAAGGCTGCGCCGGGGATACCCCTGAAGTGAGCCCCGATCCGCGCTTCGCGCGCGGTCCTTTTGGCGCGCAATCGACCGCCGAAGAGGTGAGCGCAGGGCTGGATCTCAGTGGGAAGACCGCCCTGGTAACTGGGTGTAATTCCGGTCTGGGGTTTGAAACGATGCGGGTGCTCGCGCTGCGCGGTGCCCGCGTGCTAGGTACTGGCCGCACCTTGGAAAAAGCAGAAACGGCCTGCGCGTCGGTGGATGGTGACACTGTGCCGTTGGCGCTGGAATTGTCGGATTTCGATTCTGTGCTGGCCTGTGCGCAAACCGTGCAGAGCGAGGGCACCAATCTGGATATGCTGATTTGCAACGCCGGGATTAATACGTTTGGCAATTTAGAGCTCATTGGCGGTATTGAGAAAATGTTTGTGGTGAACTTTCTCGGGCACTTCGTACTGGTCAACCGGTTGTTGCCCAAGCTGGTGGAGCGCGGTCATGGTCGCATTGTGCATGTCGGGAGCCGGTCCGCTTACAAGGGCATACCATCCGAGGGCATCGATTTCGGAAATCTGCGCGGTGAAGGTGACTTTAACGCCTCGGAAGCCTATGCCAGATCCAAGCTGGCCAACGCGCTTTTCTCTTTGGAACTCGCACAGCGCCTGCGCGGCACGGGTGTTACTTCCAATGTAATTCACCCGGGTTTAGTCAAAACCAATATCGCGCGCACTGCACCCACCTGGTTGCGGACGCTGTTTGATTTATTCGGCGATGTTATCGCGAAAAACCCAGAGCAAGGCGCGGCGACGCAGGTATACGCTGCGACGAACCCTGCGCTGAAAGACGTAAGCGGTGCTTATTTTGAAGACTGTAACCCGGTGGTGGTCAACGGCGACAACTACGTGTTTGACGCTGCTATGGCGCAGCGCCTGTGGCAGGTTGCCAGCGAAATGACGCAGGACTACTTAGTGTAGCGACTGCGCCTGGGTGATATTCGCGCTGTAAACAGAGACCTTTATCGCGCTCGGCGGAACAACAGTGTCATGCGATCCGATTCGCCGATAGCCAGCATGGCCGCTTTGCGCTCGGGGTCGTTATCACTGCCGCGCAGTGACGGCGGCAGTCGCCAGACGACATCATCTGTGCTCGGTTGATCCTTGGGGTTGGCGTTCATTTCAGAACTGCTCACGAGCTCAAACCCCGCATCTTCGAACATCGCAATCACCGTCGATTGTTTGAGATAACCCGCACTGCCATCGGCCCAGTCATCGGGTGCGCTCTCTGGTGCGCGGTGTTGAACGACCCCGACCATCCCGTCGGATTTCAGCATGGCATCAATGGCTCGCAAGGCCGTACTGCGACTCTGTGCCTTGTCTTCCAAACGGTTCAGGTTGTGCAGTGCGCGAATCAAGAGCACGCGATCAACTGTGCCGTGTATGTCTTCTGGGACAGTGGCAAATGTGAAGCCGCGCGCTGCGATACCATTGTCGGTGTAGGAGGCGACTGTGTCGGCGAAGTTGGCTGTGGCGGCACTGCGCCGTTCAATCCACTCGGGTGTGGCAAAGCTGAAAAATTCCCACATCGATTGTGGATAGTCGACGCCGTAGAGGCCGCCATCGCTACCCAGGTAATTGGCGAGAATCCGTGTGTACCAACCGCCTCCCGGTAAACCTTCGGCGACCGTCATGCCAGGCTCAATCTGAAAAAAGGCGATGGTTTCTGCGGGGTGCCGCACGCCGTCGCGGGCGCGCTGCTCTGGGCTGCGCGCGGCGAGAATCTCGGTAAGGCGTGAGTCGGCCTTGCCCATAGTCGCTTTGGGTTCCAGGCCGTCGCCCCCGGTGGCGCAGGCAGTTAGGAGTAGTGTTGTGACTAGAGAAATAGCAGTGGCTCGCATGTCGAGTCCTCCTCTGGACTAAGGGTAAGGTCGAACGATAAACGCCGAGTGTGGAACGAAAGACACTGTCTCGAATAGGCGGGCGAAAGTAAAGCGCGCCGAGAGAGTTAAACGCTTCGGCCCATGAGAATGACCGATTCGGCTATGCTCGCCAAAGTAAAGCTGAGTAAACTGTTGGCCAAACTTATGTTACGACTACTGGAGATTCCCCCATGCCCAAGGTGCTTATAACTGGCGCTACCGGTTTTATCGGCAATCATGTCACCCGTCTCTGTCTGGAGCAGGGCGATGACGTCCGCGTCATGGTGATGCCCGGCGAGGACCGCTCACCACTGAATGGCATGGCCGTCGAAATTGTCGAGGGGAACCTGCTGGAGCCCGAATCGGTCAAGCAGGTGGTGAAGGGTGTCGACCAGATGTACCACTTGGCGGCTATTTTCGCGGTGTGGACGAAAGACCCTGATCTGCACTACAAGGTGAATGTCGATGGTGCGCGGGCGATTTTGCAAGCTGCGCTGGCCGAGGGCGTTGAAAAAGTGGTGTTTACCAGCAGCGTGGCTGCTATTGGCATCGTAGACGGTGGTCTGGCAAACGAGGAGACAGCGTTTAACGGGTGGCCCTGGGCTAGCGAGTACATTTTGTCAAAATTCATCAGCCACCAGATGGTCAAGGGCATGGTCAGCGAAGGCCTGCCGGTGGTGATGGTTTTGCCAGGGCTCCCTTTCGGACCCGGCGATCGCGCACCGACACCCACGGGCACGATGATATTGCGCACGCTCAAAGGGCAAATGAAAAACTATTGGGATGGCGGTGTTTGCGCGGTGGATGTGCGTGATGTTGCAGCTGGGCACGTACTCGCCATGGCTAAGGGTCGAGTCGGTGAGTCCTATATTCTCGCCAATCGCGAAGGCAATATGACCCACCGGGAGTTCTTATCCCTCATCGGCCGCATCGCCAGTGTCGACGACGTGGCCAGCAAGGAAGTTTCCGGCAAACTCATGTTGGGCGTCGCCCGTGCCGCAGAACTGTGGTCCAAGATCAGCGGTCGTGCGCCGATGACCACGTACAAAAACACAAAATTTGCTCAGCAGCACTGTTATGTGGACCCGAGTAAAGCGGTAGAGGAGTTGGGCTTGCCGCAGACACCGATTGAGACGGCGGTGAGTGACTCCGTGCAGTGGTTTCGGGAAAACAACTACCTTTAGCGCATATCGAGCGCCGCTGCCCCAGCTATGGGTGAGAACCAGATTGTTGCGCTACAGCGCCACTCTAAGCCGTCTGCTTTTCCAAATATTCCGCAGCGATAGTCGCGCCCAACTCACCGGTGAGTTGAGCGCTGACACCCGCGCTTAATTCAATCTGCCGCGCCGCCAAACAATAACGGAATAGGGGATAGTCGCGATCGACGCCCGTACCACCGTGGCAATGCTGGGCCGCCTGGCTGACACGGTGGGTGACATCGCCGCACCAGATTTTTGCCATGAGTACCGCATCTGCCGCAGGGCGCCCTTGATCGATCAGTGAAGCGGCTTGTTGTGTGACGAGACGCAGGCATTCGACGTCGATGTAGCAGTTGGCGACGCGATGACTGACTGCTTGAAAGGTTGCGATAGCGCGGCCAAACTGTTCGCGCTCTGAGGTGTACTGGCCAGTAATGCGCATCATCTTGTCACACAGGCCCACAGCGGCTGCTGATAAGGCAGTTTGCGTGGCCTGCAGCACCCAATCGGCGGCAGCGCGCGCTTCTCTTCTCGTGGCAACAATGTCTTCGGTGGGTACTTGCACTTTGTCCATGACCAATTCTGTGCGCGTCTCTCCGCTGGTGACCACTTGTGGGTTCAGGGTGACGCCCGCGGCCTTGGGGTCGACCAGCGCCATCACTAAATCCCCATCCGCCTGTGCAGTCAGTAGAACACGCGCAGCACTGGTGGCATTACTTACGCAGATTTTCGTGCCGCTGAGCGCGTAACCACCTTCCATTGCCACTGCTGCGCAAGTGGCGGTGCCCGGGTCATCATTTTGGTATTCTTCCAACGCCGCAGTGACCAGCGTGTTACCGCTGGCGATGCCACGCAACCATTGGTCTTGTTGTGCGTCACTGCCAAAGCGGCGTAGGGTGCCCGCTGCGCTCACCAATACTGGTATCGCCGGGATAGGCGCAATGCTGCGCCCCACTTCTTCGCACAGCATCATCAGGCTGTAAAAGCCCAGGTTCATACCGCCGTGTGCTTCTTCGATATCCAGGCCCAACAACCCCGCCTCGGCTAGCGCCTGCCACAGTTGACTATCGAACCGTTCCTCTTGCTGCTCAATGACTTGCAACTTTTCGACGGTGGTGAAATCGCCGAGGATTTGCTGCGCCAGTTGTTGTACCGATTGCAGCTCTTCTGAAATCGTAAAATCCATTGTCAGCTACTCCTAACGTGTGCGGGGCATCCACAGCCCCGCCATGGCGATAATGTCGCGTTGTATTTCATTGGTGCCGCCACCGAAGGTGAGAATGGAGCCGACGCGCCAGCGAAATTCAATCTTCCCTTTGATAATGGCGCCGGGTGAATCGGCCGCGATGCTTCCCGCGCTGCCCAGTACTTCCAACAACAGGCGATACAGCTCGACAAAAAATTCACTGCAGTAGGTTTTTGCCATCGAGGCATCTGCCATGTCGAGTGGACCCTGATCCATGGACCACGCCTGCTTCCAACAGATCAGCTTGACCACTTCCAGCCCACTCTTTGTTTTCGCCAAGTTGTGTTGCACCCAGGGCTGTTCGATTACTTTGCCGCCGCCGGGGGCATCGCTCGCTGCCGCCCACTCGCACACTTCTTGATACAGGGAATCCACCTGGCCGTGTGTAAACAGCGAGAGTCGTTCAATGTTGAGTTGCCCGGTAATGAGTTTCCAGCCCGCGTTGACTTCACCCACCCGGTATTTGTCCGGTAGCCGAATATCGCTGTAGTAAGTGGCATTGGTACGTACCCCGAGTGTGTGGACAGGGGTGAGTGAGAAACCCTCGATATCCGTGGGCACCAAGAACATCGTCAGCCCCTTGTGTTTTTTACTGGCGTCCGGGTCGGTTCGTGCCGCCAGCCAAACATAGTCGGCGTAGTTCGCCAGGCTCGTCCACATTTTTTGACCGTTGATGATCCAGTCATCCCCGTCTTTTTCGGCTTTGGTGGTCAAGCTGGCCAGATCGGTGCCTGCATTGGGTTCTGAGTAGCCAATCGCAATGACCACTTTGCCCTGTTTGACGCCACCGACAACTTCTTCGCGCACCTCCTCGTTGGCATTGGCGGCAATGACCGGCGTGACAGCTTCGGTGGTTAAAAACGGATAGGCAAAACCCGAACGTACGACTTCATCGGTAAAAATATACTGCTCTACGTGGGAGGCCTCCTTGCCGCCCAACTCCTTCGACCAGCTCAGGCCGATCCAGCCATCTGCGCCCATGCGCGCGTACTGCTTGCGAAACTCCGGCCCGCCGCCTTCCTTGAGCTCATCGTCTCTCATCTCTTGCAATAGTTCAGGGGTCATGACAGTTTTCATGTACTCCCGCACCTCTTGCTGCAGTGCTTTTTGCTCGGCGGTTAACTCAATGTTCATGCTGCGTGTCCTTTCTCTGTACCTGCGGCGTAGTTCTTGGTGAGTAGTGCTCGGTGGTGTGATAGATCGGTGGTGTGATAGATCGGTACGGCCAGCCCAGCACTTTACGCATGTTTAGGCGTGAATCAACTGTCTGCGCTTGCCGGATACAGTGGCAAAAACGATCAGTGCTGACCCGCGACTTGAAACAAGCATCCGCGCGAGAGTTGAGCTGATGCGACAGGCTGCTTATAATGTCCGACCGCTTGTTAGGACTATAGCTCAGTTGGTTAGAGCGCTACCTTGACATGGTAGAGGTCCCCAGTTCGAATCTGGGTAGTCCTACCAATTAAAAAGGCTCTCGCGAAAGCGAGGGCCTTTTTAATTGGTGGGGTTACGCTAGCGAGAACTGGCGTTCGACAAAATGCGACCAAAGGAGCATTTTGACCCGGAGTCGCGCACGACTGGGAGCGAAGCGACGGCGCCCCGCAGGGGTCGCAACGGCCCTTAGGCCATTGTGATCCATCTGGGTAGTCCTACCAAATAAAAAGGCTCTCGCGAAGCGGGAATAACCGGGAGAGATTTATTTAATCCAGGTGCTGCGCGTGGAATACCGGTTGGGTGCGGCAGATGCCAACCCCTACCTCGCACTAGCCGCTGCCATCGCCTCGGGTTTGCAGGGTGTTCGTGAACAGTGGCAGCCCGGTCCCGCCGTCGAAGGCAACGCGTATGCGAATGGTAATGCCTGTCACCGTGTCGTGGAGAAAAATGTCCGTTTCGCCATTTGTGTCATTGGCCACCAGGTTGCTGGCGGCGGATTCGAAGGCCACATAGCGACCATCATTAGAGGTGACACCGCTGAAGCTGCCATTGTTCCCCTGACTCCCGGAACTATTCACACTCACCCGATTGGCCCAGTTGCAATCTGCCACGGCTAGCACTAGGCACACGGCCAATGTGATACGAGTAAAACTGCTTGTGGCCTGTTTTAAATTTGGATGATGTTTCAAGCGGGCTATCCTTTTTTTCGTCGGCAGCCATAGCGGCGTTTTGCGCGTGTTTTTGACTTTCTTGCTGTCTGGAATAGTTTGTTTATTATTCTTAAGTATGGACCTTATGATCATGCACCATATGGTGTATGCGAATGAGAGATTGAATTCTCAGTGTCTACATTGGGTGGGAGAAAAAATTGTTGGCAAATGGCCGGTCGATCGAAGGTACGCTGCAGCGGCTTATAGATCTTATTTATGAAGCGACTCTCAATGATGGCGCATTTTCTGAATACATAAAAGAACTGGCACTGGCGACTAACAGTCATTTTGCGGGGCTTGAAATCGTAGATCCAAGCGCTTCAAATTTGTGTAAGTGGCAATCGGCAGCCGCGTATGGGTTGCCAGCGGAAACTGTTTCAGGGTTTAACGAAACATACGGTGCTTACAACCCATTTGTAAATTTAGTGGCTGACACGGCGGTAGAGGGTTCCATCTTTACTGATAGCGATGTGTTAAAGCGCAAAGAATTTGTGAACATGCTCTATTACGACGAATTCTTAAGGCACTACGATTTTGAATATATTAGTGGCATGTACGTCATTCACAGCAACGATATTTCAGTGATCGCGAGCACGTCAAAAGGAAAATTGGCAGGCGATTTTACCCGCGAAGAACGTGAGGTATTTAGGCTCACTCTGCCCCACTTGCAAAAGTTTTTTCGTATAAAACAGCACATTGACGAAACGCGTATGCAGCGCGATGCCAGCAGTGATGCGTTAAACCAACTCCAGCACGGAGCAATCTTGATCGACGCTTTTGGAAAAATACTGTTTTCAAATGCAGCGGCCGATCAGATAACGACCAAAAAAGATGGGTTGGCCGTTACCGCGGGTAGATTAACTGCGACACACGCGGGTTCGAATTCCGATTTGTCGAAGACGCTCAATGCGGCAATCGCATCGTATGATCAAATCGGCGATTTCCAAGGGAAGTACGATGCGGCGGTGTCGCGGCGATCAGGTGGTCGCCCCTATCACGTGCAGGCCATTCCTCTAAAACACGCAAGGCGCCTATATCTTCCAAGCGGCCCAGCCGTGTTAATCCTAATTTTTGACCCGCAGCGTGATTTGAACGCTTCTGTGGAGACTTTGATGTTTCTCTATGAGCTTACTGAATCTGAAGCCAATGTCGCCTTATTGATTGCCAACGGTTACTCGCTTGAAAGTATTGCTAATCTTCGAGGGCATTCCATTGCGACTACGCGCACGATACTTAAGCGAGTATTTTCGAAGACAGATACTCATCGTCAGAATGAACTGGCTAGTCTATTGTTTAAGGGGCAATAGGGAGGAAGGGTGAGCGTGTGTCTAGAGACGTGAATACGGGTAACGACGGGAGATCAATTAAGCAACCTACGAGCCCTCCCCTATAGCGGTTCCCCTTTTTGTTCCCTCCCGATTGTCTCTGGCGCAATGCTGAAATTTGTGGAGGAATTTTGTGCTACATTGCATCGTCGAATCAGTGAATTAAAGTAGTGCGATAACTGTTACTGCTAGGCTGCAGGCAGCCGAAGGACATGTTCATGAACCCGCGCCATATCTCCTCCGTTGAGGAGGCGAAACAACTCGTCATTGACCGCGAGCTACAGCACATCAAAGTCGGCGTATTCGATAACGACGGCGTGCTGCGCGGCAAATACATGAGTCGCGAGAAATTTTTTTCTGCTTTGGACAAAGGCTTTTCATTTTGCGACGTGGTGCTCGGTTGGGATTGCCAAGATCAGTTATATGACAACACCAGTTTTACCGGCTGGCATACGGGCTACCCCGATGCGCCGGTACACATTGTGCCTGAGAGCTGTCGTGAATTGCCTTTGGAGGAGGGCGGCCTGCTGTTCCTCGGTGAATTCGCGGAGGAAGCGGCCAGCGTTTGTCCACGTCAGACCTTGAAGCGCGTGCTTGCGCGAGCGCAAGAGATGGGCTTCACAGTGCGCGCGGCTTTGGAGTATGAGTTTTTCTTGTTTGAAGAAACGCCGCACAGTGCGCAGGAAAAAGGCTACCGCAATCTGCAGCCGCTCACACCCGGTTGGTTTGGCTATTCTGTGTTGCGCAACTCTGTACATGCCGATTTGTATCGCCAAATTTTAGAGTTGTGCGAGCAGATGGATTTCCCTTTAGAAGGCATTCATACGGAAACTGGACCCGGCGTCTTGGAAGCGGCACTGACTGTCGATGAAGCGCTCGCTGCCGCCGACAAGGCCGCATTGTTCAAAACGTTTATCAAAGTGTTAGCGCAACAAAATGGCTTGATGGCGACGTTCATGGCGCGCTGGTCGCCGGAGTATCCTGGCCAATCGGGACACATGCATGTTTCATTAGCAGACGCAGAAACCGATGCACCTGTGTTTCACGATCCCGACGCAGCATATGGCGTGAGTGAAACACAGCGGCAGTTTGTTGCCGGGCAACAGCGTTTAATGGGTGACTTTTTGGCGCTGGTGGCACCGACCGTCAACAGCTACAGCCGTATGGTGCCGGGCTTTTGGGCACCAACGGACGCGACCTGGGGCATTGAGAATCGCACCACAGCGCTGCGCTTAATCCCCGGTGGCCCACAGGCGCAGCGCGTGGAATACCGATTGGGTGCGGCAGATGCCAACCCCTACCTCGCACTAGCCGCTGCCATCGCATCGGGTTTGCAGGGTGTTCGTGAACAGTGGCAGCCCGGTCCCGCGGTCGAAGGCAACGCCTATGAACAAGACCATGGGGATGAGCTCGCGCTGCCGCGCACCTTGTGGGAGGCCGCATCTAAACTCAAAAGCTCGGCAGTCGCGCGCGCTATGTTGGGTGATGCCTTCGTGGAACACTTCGCTGCCTCGCGGGAGTGGGAGGAACGCGAGTACCGCAAACACATCTCCGATTGGGAACTCTCCCGCTACTTTGAAATTATCTAGGGCCGCACTGCTATGACTCTCGGCCCCGCTAATTGGAACTACCCCACAGCAATACGTTTTGGGATAGGGCGCGTCGCTGAGTTGCCCGATGCGCTCGCGGTGTTGGGCATATCGCGGCCGCTGGTGGTGACCGATGAAGTGCTCGCCGATCTTCCGCTAGTGGCTAACGTAGTCACGCTGTTGCAAGAGGCAGGTGTTCCCGCAACCTTATTTAACGGTGTGCAGGGCAACCCGACCGGTACCAACGTCGCTAACGGCGTTGCGAGTTTTACAGCGGGGAATCACGATGGCGTGGTGGCCCTGGGCGGCGGCTCGGCGCTGGATGCAGCCAAGTGCATTGCGTTGACGGCGAATCAAGCGGGCGACTTGTGGGCGTTTGAAGATCGCGACCACGTACCTGCGTTGGCCAACGCCAAATCGCCGCAACCAGTCGTCGCCATTCCCACCACGGCGGGTACTGGTTCCGAGGTGGGTCGCGCAGCGGTAATCCTGAATGAAGCTGAACAGCGCAAGTGCATTATTTTTCACCCGCAGATGATGCCCGACATAGTGATTCTTGACCCGCAATTGACGGTGGGTCTGCCGGCCAATATCACTGCATGGACGGGTATTGATGCAATGGTTCACGCCGTTGAAGCTTACTTGGCGCCTGGGTTTCACCCGATGGCAGAGGGCATCGCCATCGAAGCCATCCGCTTGGTGGCGAGGTGGTTGCCCCTGGCGGTGGCAGATGGCGCCGACCTAGAAGCACGCGGCAATATGCTGGTGGCTGCGTCGATGGGGGCGACGGCGTTTCAAAAGGGCTTGGGCTCCGTGCATTCCATCTCCCACGTATTAGGCGCGCTGTACAACACGCATCACGGGTTGGCTAATGCTGTGGTACTGCCCTTTGGTTTATTGCAAAACAGCGATGTGTGCACTGAGAAGTTGGCGTACCTGGCCAAGGTGTTGGACTTGGCACAGCCCAGGGCGACCGCGTTTATTGATTTTATCTTTGCGCTGCGTGAGCAATTGGATGTACCGTCGAATTTACAAACGTTGGGGATAGACGCAGAGCGAGCCGAAGATATTGGGCGCTTGGCCTACGCCGACCCTTCGACGGCAAGCAATGCCAAGCCCTTAATGGCGGGGGATTTACAGCGGCTCTTCCTCGCTGCACAAAGTGGCGATGCAAGTCTCTTGTAGCCCCGAACATTGCAACTAGGTTTGTGTTGGTAGAGCTATCGACCCAAGGTGGATATTGGGGGAGGTGTTTACGGGATTTGTTCGCCGCTGTATTGCAAAAACGGGCCGTCGGTACACAACCTGCGTCCATCGGGTGCTGCACAAGCACCGCAGATTCCCACGCCACATTTGGTCAGGTAGTCAATCGCACTGAAGATTTGCTCGGGTCGACAATACTCGAGCTGCACTGCAATGGCGGCGTGCACCATGGGCTCGGGGCCGCAGTTGTAGAATACGAGTTGTTCGCGTTCCGCTAAGCTGAGTTCTGCTAAGCGCTCTCGCAGGCGTTGCGTGACCAAGCCCTTAAAACCAGCGCTGCCGTCGTCCGTCGCCACGTGTACGGGTGCTACGGCGCGGCATTCGTCGAGGTAGTACAGTCGGTCCGCGCTGCGCGCCCCGGCGAAGATCTCTGCGTTGCCGAAATCGCGCGCGATTTGATACACCGCCGCTAGGCCGGTGCCGCCAGCCACCGCCATGATGTGGGCATCTTTGGGCGGCGCGACCGGCATTCCATGGGGTCCGCGCACGTACGCAGTGGTGCCCGCCGGCAAATCCATCAACTGGTGGGTGAATTCACCGACATCGATGGCGACCAAGGTGAATGGGTCGTCGCACAGGGCCGAAAACGGTTTTTCGCCGATGCCGGGCAGCCAAAGAAAAACAAACTCCCCGGCTTGCACGCTCACCTTGCGATCAAAGGTGAGTAGGGCGATGTCTTCGCAGACGCGCTCATTGCTTTCCAATACCACGGGCTGGAAACGCATATCCGTGTCGTAGCGAATATGTGATTCTGCGTCGTCGGTACCAGCGGCTAGGTCCGAGGCCAGCACCTCAAAATAATTGGCCATTTCATCGGTAGTGAGACCTGTGAGGGCGGAGCCCACGCCCACGACCGTGGCCCCGGCATCGCGATAGGCGCGCACGTCATCGGCGCTGCTGACGCCGCCGCAACCGATAATGGGCAGTGTCGTCGCCGCTGCTACCTCGCGCACGCATTTCAAGCCGATGGGCAAAACACCCTTGCCCGACATGCCGCCGCTGCCGTTACTCAGCACTGGGTGGCCGTGAGCGGAGGTGTAACCCGGCCCCACGGTATTGATGGCGCACAGTGCATCGGCACCGCCCGCTACTGCCGCCTGCGCGATGGCGGCCACATCGTCGGTGTTCGGTGTGAGTTTGGGAACCACGGGGATATCTACGGCATCTTTGACGGCCGCAGTAATGGCCTGCACTAACTCCGGGTCCTGCCCCATGGCCATGCCGTAACCTTTGGCATGCGGGCAGGAGAGATTGAGTTCGAGCCCATCGGACACTGGGGCAAGTATTTTTGCCACTGCGACAAATTCTTCCACACTACCCCCGAAGATGGAGGTGAGTAGGAAGCGATCATCCGGTACGCGCAGTGCTGCCAATAGCTCTCGCGAGGCTTGTGCGCCGGGATTGGTCAGCCCCACTGCGTTGACGAAACAACCCGGAGCATATTGGCTGAGCACCGGTTCGCGATACCCCAAGCGTGGTTCCAAGCCGATACTTTTCGTAGTGAGTACGCCCACCTGGGGGATGTGATCAAACACAAACTGAATGATGGGAGTGGCTGTGGTGACAATGCCCGAGGGAATGGTGAAAGGGCCAGGTAGTGACTTGCCTAAGAAGGACGTGTTCAAGAGCCTGTATTGCCTCCGGACTACAGTGGGTTTTTGCCGCGAGGCACCTCCGCTGCGGTGCAGACCGAGAAACAAAGTTGCGCTGGTGCCGCGCGGTTAAATTGCCATTAATACTAGTCGGGCGTGATTATACGGGATAGCCACTGGAAGAACGAGGTGTCCAGTCAGGTAGCGGTGGTTCTTTAAATTAGGACTGCGGTAATTAGGAGTTCGGGTCGTGGGTAGGGTACTGGAAACGTGCGACGACATGGATGGAGGGGGCGGCCCTCCGCTCGCTCGAGCCTGTACACGGATGATGAGATGGACACCTCTTGTTGAACCGGCGTCAATGCGCCAAATTTGAAGATGCAATACATCAAATAGTCAATCAAGAGGTGTCCTATATGAACATTAGCCTAATTGCCATCGATTTGGCAAAAAACGTGTATCAGGTGTGTGGTGTTAACCGGGAAGGCAAGGAGCTGTTCAACCGCAAGCTGCGTCGTTCAAAACTGGGAGCGTTTATTGCGCAACACCCCGATGTCCCCATCGCGATGGAGGCCTGCAGTGGATCGAACTACTGGGGAAGGCACTTTCAGCAACAAGGCCATAAGGTGATCTTGATCCCACCCATTCACGTTAAACCCTTTGTTCAAGGCAACAAGAATGATCGGAATGACGCCTTTGCGATCAGTGAGGCGGCTAGGCGCCCTCGTGTTCGTTCCGTGCCTCCGCGCTCTGTTGAGCAAACCGATTTGATCTTGGCTCACCGTGTACGTGATCGCCGCATAGGAGACAGAACACGGCTGATTAACCAGACCCGAGGCCTGCTTGTGGAATATGGCATCGTGATTGCCACGGGTCCTGCTGCGCTCAGATCCGCGCTGCCTCTGCTGCTGGAAGACGCCAGTAATGAACTGACACCGATGGCTCGTCAGGTATTACATGATCTATTAGCGGAATGGCGAGATTTGGATGCGCGCATAGAAGCACTGGATCGCAGTATTAACAGCAGTGCGCGAGCCCTGCCGCAGGCACGGCGCTTGATGGAGATACACGGTGTGGGTGTACTGATTGCCACTGCGGCCGTGGCGAAATTGGGGCATGGCACACAGTTTAAGAGCGGACGCCAGTTCAGCGCATGCCTGGGCCTGGTGCCCAAAGAACACTCCACGGGGGGTGTTCAGAAGCTGGGTGGGATCACCCGCCGAGGAGACCGCTATTTGCGGCGCCTAATCATCCAGGGAGCCTGGTCGGTGATCCGCTATGCGGATCAGCGTGAAGACCGGCTGTCACGGTGGGCGCGTGACGTCGTGCAACGGCGTGGTAAACACAAGGCGGCCATAGCGGTTGCGAACAAACTGGCCCGTATCATCTGGGCAATGGTGCGTTATGAACGCACTTACCAGGCGATCTAGGCCAAAGGAGTACACTGCCTGAGGATGCGAAGCGTATGAGTTAAGCGGTTAAACCGGCCCCTGAGGAAGCTGGAAGCGCACCGGGTACTTAAATACCGGACGGACGATTGAGCAGCAGGGGTGCGGTTCTCATAGTGGCCAGAGGGGAGATGCCCTCGACAACAGGTCGGATATACGTACGCAGTTTTATCCGTTTAACATGCAGCGCAGTACAGGCAGAAAAGGACAATAGTGGGAATGGATTTGAAAGAGGTGTCCATATACGTACGCTTTTTGGCGCGGGCGGGCGCTCCCGGTTTCCAGTGCCCTACCCACGACCCGAACTCCACATGCCCTGCCGGGTCATTCGTATAGGTGATCGTACAATCAGCGCAGACAAAAAAACGGCGCCCGAAGGCGCCGTCAATGGCTTTGTGTTCAGATCAATGGACCTGCAGGGCAGGTTTGACCTGAGCGCTAGCGTGAGGGCTCAGCCCTCAGTGAGGTCTTTGATATTAGTCGTCGAGCCGTTTTCTTTGCAGGAATCGATGCCATTTTGGCAACCGGAGTCCGACTCGTACATTTGGCTTTGGCCTATGACCTGGTGGTTTTTAGCCTTCAATACGAAGTAAGGCTTCTCATTAGTCGAGGTTTTGCACTCGTATTGTCCGTCTTCACCGCAGTTGGTTTGTACGGATGCGATGCCATTCTCAGCCGCCGCTTTGGTGGTGTACATCTCGCTCTTTAGGATAACCTGGCCGTTGGCAGCCAATAGGTTGAAGTAGAATTCGCCGTTCTTAGCAGTTTTAAGTTCAAAGCATCCAGCCATAGTGAAGGTACCTGTGTAGTGTTGGGTTGTCGTTACCGGCATTACTGCTGGGGGATTGGGAGCATGTTGTGGTGCATGCGCCGGTCGCTCCAGCTTACCGCTATTTTAGTGATCGAGGGAGAACTTGCTAGCCCCAGGGCGCATTAATTTTTGGGTGCAATTAATTAGGTGCCGCAGAAGGTTTGCGCGACCAGTTGATCCGGCCTGGGCGGCGCAGCGTATTCGGCGAGATGCACGCGGTATTCCCAGGGCTTGTCCAACACATCGACTAAGCGGTGGAATTCGCTGAAATCGCCCTCTACCGTTGCCTTGGTCAACGCGCTATCCACCAGGTGATTGCGTGGAATAAAAGCGGGGTTCGCCCTGTACATCATCGCCTGCCGGGCACTTGGCTGCTGTGAATCCGCCTGCAGCCGTTTGCGCCAGCGGCCCAACCACAGCGACATGGCCTCTGGAAATTCGATCAAATCGGCGACAATTTCAGTCTTGTGCTGGGTTGCATGTGCGAGGTCTGCTAAGTGGCGAAAACTCAGCGTGAAATCTAGCCGGTGCGCTGCGAGAAGCTCCAAGAAGTCGCTCATGAGTGTGTCGTCGATGGCCTCGGCAGACGTCAATCCGAGTTTCTTACCCATACCCTGCCGATAGGCGTGTTGAAACAGCGAGGTAAACCCATCGATGGCCTGCTGCGCCAGCGCTATAGCGCGGTCTTCCCGCTCGTGGAGAAGGGGCAGTAGCGCCTGAGCCAACTGCGCCAGGTTCCAGTGGGCGATGCCGGGTTGATTGCGGTAGGCGTAGCGGCCGTGGTGGTCGATGGAGCTGTATACCTGTGCCGGGTCGAAGTTATCCATGAAAGCGCAGGGGCCGTAATCGATGGTTTCGCCGCAAATGAGCACGTTGTCGGTATTCATAACGCCGTGGATAAAACCCAATAGCTGCCACTGTGCAATGAGCTCCGCTTGTTTGTGTAGCACGCTCTGCAACATGGCTAGGGGTGGATTGTCGCTATCTCGTGCTTTCGGGAAGTGCCGTGCGATGACATAGTCGGTCAGCTGTTGTAGCGCGGCGTTGTCGCCACGGGCGGCGAAAAATTGAAACGTGCCCACACGGATGTGGCTGCTCGCCACGCGCGTGAGCACGGCACCGGGCAAATAGTCTTCGCGCGTGACTAACTCGCCGGTGGTCACCGCCGCCAGCGCGCGGGTGCTGGGTACGCCCAATTGGTGCATGGCTTCGCACAGAATGTATTCCCGCAGCACCGGCGCCAGTGGTGAGCGTCCGTCGCCGCCGCGCGAGTAGGGAGTGGGGCCCGAACCCTTGAGTTGCAGGTCATAGCGTTGGCCGTTCGCGGTGGTGACTTCGCCCAATAGTAGTGCGCGACCATCGCCCAACTGCGGGTTGTAGCTGCCAAACTGATGGCCGGCATACACGGTGGCAATGGGGTCAGCGGCAGCCGGCACTCTGTTGCCCGCGAGAACTTCAATGCCCTCTGGGCTGGTTAGCCAATCGGTGTCCAGTCCCAAAAAATCGGCTAAGGCATTGTTTATACGCACTTTCTTTGGCTCAGTCACCGGAGTCGGTGCCAAGCGTGTGTAAAAGTGGTCCGGTAGTTGGGTATAGGTATTGTCTAATATCATGTTCATGGAGTTGAGGATAGAGCACCTGGCTGCTACAACATAGGTGTAATTGTGTGGTGGCGCAGGACAATAGACTACGCTGTCAGGCATGTACGTGGTTGCGGGCTGATTGGAAGCCGATTGAAAGCCGATTGAAAGATAAGTTAAAGCCGGTTGAATACATTTGAAAACATCGAGCAGTGAGGGAAGTCATGGCGCAGAAAGCCTGGGATACGTTGATTCGAAATGCGTTGGTGTTTGATGGCAGCGGCACGCCGCCTGTCCAGCAAGATTTGGCTTTGCGCGGTGGCCGTATTGCTGCCCGCGGCCGCGATCTGCCAGAGAGTGAAACGGAACGTCTGGTGGATGCCAGTGGCCAATGGGTGTTACCCGGTCTCTTAGATATTCATACCCATTTGGATTTGGAGGTGGATCTCGACCCCGGCCTGCCGGAAGTCGTGCGCCACGGCACCACCACGGTATTGGTCGGTAACTGCAGCCTGGGCACGTGCTTTGGGCGGCAGCAGGCGGGTGAGCAAGACCCGATCGTAGATTGCTTCACTCGCGTGGAGAATATTCCAAAATCTGTGCTACGCAAGTGTGTAGACGCAGTCACCTGGGACGATACCGGTGCCTATCTCGATCACTTCGAGGATATGCCCCTGGGCCCCAACTTGGGTGCTTTTGTTCCACACTCCATGCTGCGTGTCGAGGTCATGGGTTTGCAGGACAGCGTAAGCCGCGATCCCACCGAACATGAGTTGCAACAAATGGAGGTGTTGTTGAAGCAGGCTATGAGCGAGGGCTACCTCGGTATGAGCACCGACGGGTTGCCCTTTCATTATCTCGCCAATCAACCCAACACCGATAAGCGAATCCCCACTCAATTCGCGCGCTTTGGCGAATTGAAACGACTACTTAAAGTCGTGCGAGAGCAAGGGCGGGTTTGGCAGACCACACCGATAATTGAAAAGCGCAGCAAAGCTTTCCTTTATTTTCTACTGACTAGCGGGCGCCTGTTTGGCAAGTCGCTCAAAACCTCTGCACTTTCGGCAATAGATTTCGCCCTGATGCCCGGTGCTCACAACACTTTTTTGCGCTTTGCCGCGTTGCTCAACAGCCGTTTCATGCAGGGAAATATGCATTTTCAAGCGCTGGGTACAAATTTTCGTATCTGGTCTGATGGCATTGTATCGCCGCTTTACGAAGAGCTTGAATCTACCTGCGAACTCATCGCCAAGGAATACGACGATGTCGAGGGGAGACTTGCTCTGTTAAATGACCCGGCCTTCGTGGAGCGCTTTCGACGCGACTGGTTCCACGGCCGTCGCGGCAAGAACTTGGCGCATTTGAAAGCCAAACTGGGCGCACCCGATATACTCGTCATTCGCGAGTTCGACAAAATGGTATTTGACGGTGCACCGGTGGAGGAGTGGGAAAGAGAGACCTTCGCGCAAGTGCAAGAACGGTTGTTGCGCTTTCAGCGCGGCGATGACAGCGCTGCTCGCAGTGACAAGGAGCGGGACGCGCTGGCAGCATTCCCCAAACCGCTCGGCGACGAAGCTGATTTTATGCTGCATATGATGCGCCACTACGATAAGCAATTCCGCTATTGGGTCGATGTCGGTAACACCAATCCGCACACCGTGTTGAACTTATTGTTACACCCCCAAACCCTGCCGGGATTTAATGATTCCGGCGCGCATATTACGAATATGGCATTTTTCGATGCCAATCTAGCCTCGCTACAATTGGCACAACACAAAGGGTTGTCAACAGTTGCAACGATGGTCAGACGGCTAACCCGCGAACCTGCCGAGTTCTTTGGCTTGGATGTTGGGACTTTGGATATTGGCGCACAGGCAGATGTCGTGCTCATTGATCCGCAGTCGCTGAAAGCGCGCGATGGCAATTCTGAAAGAGAGCTCGTCTACCGCGACCTCTTTGAGCATGAACAGATGGTCAATCGATCCAAGGATGTGGTGCAGGAAGTGTTTATCAAAGGTGAGTCTGTTTGGCGTGACGGTGCCGCGACGGATGCACTTGGTCGGCGAACCCTCGGAAGAGCGCTGCGCGCCGCCTAGAGGTTTTCAGTATGTAGTGGAGGTGGAATATACCGCTCAATGCATTGGCATAATTGAAATGGAAGGCATAGATGCCTTCTTCGAGAAGCAAAACCGTATAGGTCTCTCTGGAAGAATTACGCCGTAAACTGTTTGGTGCCCCGGCCAGATCGGATACGAGAGTCGTTTTTCATCTCCGTCTAGATACTTCAGTGCAAAGTCTGCGCGCTGCTGTGAATCGATGACGACTCGCCACGCTTGAGATTCGCTATAACCCTTGTGTCTGAAACAATATTTATTCTGCATATCGACGGGTGTTGCGCGTTCTCCAGCGTGACTAAACACTTGCTGTGCGGCTTTGTGATTTTGCAATTGTTCGGTGCCTCTATATCTTGGAGAAAATACATTGAGCTGCCGTTCTTGAAACCATGCAACGACGGGCTGATAGTAGTCAGGTTTAGTTCCTAGGATGACTGTACTAGGGGGTAGGAAAGTGTTGCTGGCGTCTTCGCCATACATATACAACGCCATCTCTCGAGCTGCTTGACCAGTTCGTAAGCTGTCGGTGCCATTTTGAACCGCCCTATAGGCAAAGTACTGAAGCAATGCGGTAACTGCGAGCAAACCACAGACGAATGAAGTCAATGCTGCCCCGTGAAAGTTCCGGGACCTTTTCCGCCTCTTAATTGCCATACTCAGTAGAAGGTCGACTAGGCCCCAGATGAAACTAGCGGCTGCCAGCTTGTACATCAGAATGTAGCGCGCCGTATCTAACTGATAGGGAAAAGCTTTCTCACCACGGGTTACGACTACGGCCAACGCCGCTCCGAGTAGCGCCAGCATGGTAATACCGGCAATCTGCACACGACGCGTGCGAGTGATGGACCAGAGCGTGATACAACCATAGACAATGCCGATGGTAAAGAAGCCCATCAACATGAGCGGCCGTTCGTGGTAGTTTTCCAAATTAAAGGCGTAGGCATCACCGTGAAATCCGGCCAGCAGCGATTTACCGTAGGCTGCGACAATTAAATGTAACTCGCCCAGCCGGTCAGCGTATTGCATCGCGGCTCTGGTGCCGTACCAGTTTAAGTGTCCCGTGGCGGGTAGTAGATGTGCTTTCCACAGGTAAACAAATAGCCCTGTTACTGCGATAGCAATGAGAATGTTGCGATGACGGCAACGCCAATAACTCACGGCCAGTGCCACAGTACCCGCGAGAAAGTACAGCAAGCCATAACTTGAATGCGTAGTGACGACAACAACTGTGCTAACCAGGAAGCCGATAAAGTACAGACGAGTTTCTGGATTTAGACCAAATGAGTAAGTGATGACTGCGTAGAGAAAGCCCAGTGCTAAGAAGTATGCTTGCAAGTAGATCAGCGGAACTATCACCGGTGTTGCCGCAGTTAGGGTACATACTATTAAAATGACAATGGCCGCTGCTGCGAAGCTGAACAACAATGATTGTGACCTATCGCCGAGGTCGCGTAATGCGAGGATTCCTAGCCCTAAACCTGTGAGACCGAGTAAAACAACACCGATATAGGTATTGGATTTTAGGGAGCCGCCGCCAAAGTAATTGATGCCGATTTCATGCAGATGCAGCAGTGGGCTCGCATGGTGATTGTGAAATAGCAGCTTCCAATCTCCACTGTCGAGAAATGGAATAATAATTTCGCTGAAATGGCGGAAGTAATCGCGCTGAATGAAACCCATGGCGTACTGCGAGTTAAACTCAACTGCGAGCGCAGACGTAAGTCCTGCTAACATGAAAAGTGCGAAGATGGCGATCGTGCGAGCGGTCATGAAGCAAACTGCATTATTTGGTGTTTTCCGTGCAGCACCGAATTTTTATCGGTATCGATAGATTATTCATAAGCACATTTGAGCGAGGGTAGCATGCTTTTGACGAGTACCTTTATGTATCTTTTGGAAGCGAGCCTGGCGGTAATTGCACCAGTGTACCTGTTATAAAATATTAGGTACACGTTAGGCGGTCTTTCATAAACAGGCTATTGTTGCAGTCACCTGATGTGTGTAAGTTAAAATGCTCTGGTGATTGTGGACACTATAAAGAAAAAGTATTAATAGGAGCGATCATATGCGTTGGCTAGTTGGCTTAATTACAGTAGCTCTGATTGGCGGTGCGTTACTTGTCTTGCTCCCAGCCCCGATAGACCCCGTCACGTGGGAGCCAGACCCGAACCCAGGCCTCACCGGTCCCTATGCTCCGAACAATAAATTAGCGCAGGTACAGCACCTTCTTGATGGTGTAGGGGTTGGCCCGGAGGATGTCAGTTGTGGCGCAGACGGCGAAATGTATACCGGGCTCGATGATGGGCGAATTCTACGTTTTGATGCGAACGGCGACTACCAGGAAGTAGCCAATACGGGCGGGAGACCTTTGGGGATACATGCCGATGTGGCTGGCAATCTCATCGTGGCAGACGCTATCCGTGGGTTGCTGGCTGTTTCAGCTTCGGGAGATGTGAAAGTTCTGACAGACAGCGTTGGCGGCAAGAAGATGCGCTTTGTTGATGATCTCGATGTCGCTGCAGACGGCACTGTTTGGTTTTCCGACGCCAGTGCTCGGTTTGGCTATGACGAGAGCATGTATGATTTTCTCGACGGGCGCCCGACAGGGCGGTTGTTGAGCTACGACCCCACACGTCAAGAAACACGCGTGCATTTAGACAATTTGTTCTTCGCGAATGGTGTGGCTCTGGGGCCCAACGACGACTATGTGCTCGTCAACGAAACAATCACTGGGCGGATACACCGAGTGTCGTTAAAAGGCCGCCAATTTGGCAAACACGATGTGTTTAAGAGTGAACTGCCCGGTACCCCCGACAATATTTCTTTCAATGGCCGCGACACTTTTTGGGTGGCAATGCCCAGTCTGCGCGCTCCTATCGATGCTTCTGCCGACAAGCCCTGGCTACGCAAACTGATGTCGCGGTTGCCGAACAATTTGATACATATGGGTTCGACGGCTGGATCCTACGCCATCGGATTGGATCTGCAGGGCAATGTGAAATACAACTTGCAGGATCCGGATGCTGGTTACCACATGATAACCAGTGTCAACGAGTGCGGAGATAGCTTGTTTTTAGGTAGTGTGCTCATGCAATCGGTGGCTCGATTGCCACTGGAAGTCGTCTTAGCCAAGCCCTAACCTAACCTCTGCATGGCACCGATTTGGTTACCGTATCGAGTGGGACGCAACTTCTGTGTCAGTGTCAAGGCGCGGTCGCTGTTACTGGCGAGTACTCCACACAATGGCGTTGAGCACCAGATTTCGCGCATCATCTTTGCGCCAATTCAAGTGCGAGTGCCCACCGGTATATCCGAACCCGCGCGCACCATCTGGGCGCTCATAGGCCCAAGCGGTGATTTGCGGGACTTGCGCGTTCACTAGCTCGCGAACATGCGCGTTACCACTGTGGGGGCCATCTCCGCGCTCTACGGTACTCATCGGTGGAATGGCACTGAGTATGGGAGTTACTCCCTTTAGCCCCGGTTGGAAGCGCATATTGAAGTACCACTCGTCCTTTAATGAGAACGGCTCGATGTTTTGCGTGATTTCGTGATTGGGTAATTGATCATAGAAGGCGCGCCAATGTGGGTTCACCGACCAGTGAGTTTCGAAATATCCACCAATAGCACTTAGCATGGCCTTCGATGCTTCACTATGTGCTAGGACTTCTAAGCAGTAGTGCAGCGCCACAACGCCAACACCACTTTCTACCAGTTTATTGAATGTTTCTAGGTGCTGATTGATGATGTTCTTTTCGCCGCCGTCGCAATACAGTACAAGCGCATCAGCGCCCTCGAAAATACTTTCGTCTTGCGGCCAATCGCCGTAGGAGACAACGGTTTCAATACCCGGTTCACGCTCCTGCAATGCCTCTGACAATAGTTTAGAACCATTGTGATGCTCGTGCGCTAGTGGACCGTGACTATTCCAGCCGGCGAGAAATACTACTTTGGCGTGGCGAGTGGTATTTTTTACTGCTGGTGCAGGGTGATGTGATATTTCGGGAGAATCACAGCCCAGGAAGAGGAGCGCAGACATGACAATGACGAGAAAACGATTCGCGCGACAAATTTTCATTGTTAGTACTGCAGGTATACTTGTTCGCCACATGTTTGCCATTTGTTTAGCCACACGTCAACGACAAATAGTCAGTCATCGGCTGCAACTTGAGTGCCAGTTGCTGTACCTGTTCATACGGGGGGTGCCGGTTGGCTGCGCTATAACTGCAACCATGCGATGACCCAGTACTTTAGGCGTGCGAATCACGCGGTGTGCGATGTCGTCCATTCATGCTTCCAATTCTTTGCAGATTGAGATCGTAGTTTACTCAAAGCGGGCGACACGTACAGGAGTATTGGGAGAAAACGGCCCCACTCCCCAGTTTGCGTTCTCACTCCATCGCCGACTATGCTGCTTTTTGTGAAATTTGGCATTGCGCTAATGAGGAACATGAATAATCCCCTGCGCTGACCGGTGTGGAGCGGATAGCACCTTAGTTTTAATTTACTTGTTGTCTTTGTTGTTGAAAAACTTCTCGAGCAATTTACCCGCCTTTTTCTCTAATTTTTTGCGTCCCTCTTGGACAGCGACATTGCGCAGAATTGCCTCTGAGTCGACACTGCACAGATTACCGTTATCAGCACCGAGTTTTCCCGCACATTTCAGCGGCCATTCAATGGCCGCGAGTCGCTTACTCAGGCGACAAGCTGGGTCTAGTTCCTCCATACTCGGGGAAAGCCGTGCTTTGAAGGTGGCGTTGAACACCTGATCTAACAAACTGAACTGTCCATTGCCCTGCAACCCAATGTGAGCGAGTTCAGCGCGCAGCGGTCGCAGGTGGGCGATGCCATCCTCGAGCTGAATGTCAGCGCGTACCGTCTCAAACTTAGTATCGCTGTCAAAGGGTTTGCTCAAGCTCTCACCATTGCCCAGAGCCACTGCCTGACACAGTAATTTTTCGACGCTGGTGTCTTTCAATGTCACGGCCTGAGTGCGCAACTTTATCGGTCCAGAGAGCGCCCGGGTCAGACCATTGCGTGTCGCGCCGCGGCCTGAAAGTTGCCAATTGAGGCTGGCGTTACCGTGTAGCGCAAGCTGTGATTCCGCCGCCTGGGCTGCTCGGGCGATATCCAGCGCAGTTAACTTACCCCGTGTTTGGAGCGTCGCCGTCTTGTGCTTGCCGTTGAAAGTCCCGGTCGCGTCCAGGTTGCCGCCGTGTAGGGTGCCGGTGAGCTGTTTTACCGTGACTATACCCTCCACCGCGCGTAGTGACACCGCGAGGTTTTCGATGGTATGGGCACCAAATGTAGCGGCGTCTACGCGCAGTGCTGCGCGCGTATCCATGGTGCGCAGAGCGTCTAGGGGTAGAGGTTCGTCACTACTGGTACTCGGTGTATCGGACTTGGCGGCTTCGGTCCCGGCGAGAATAAATAAGGCTGGGTCGAGCTGATTGAATGTGAGGTCGGCGTCAATTTGCGGACTTTCTAATAGGGCGTAACGGAGTTTGCCCGAGCCCTGGGTGTCTTTGGAGCGCAATCGCAGTGTTAGATCCGCAGCGCGGCGCGTAAGGTCAAAGGTGCCGTCGGCTTCAATATTGAGGGCATCCACCGTCGCACCACTCACCACAGTGGCTAGGTTCTGTAGCGTGGCCTGCTGCGTCTCCTGGTTCACCGTGATATCACCTGTCAATGCAACGTCAATGGGACGGTCGGAAGGAATTCGCAGGGCGAGCTCTAGTGGAATGGGTGACCCGTGCAAATTCATATTGCTTGCCTTTAGCTTGTGAATGTCGACAATCGTGGGTGGCTCCGCCGCAGTCGCGCTCGCCATTTCTAGGCGGCTGTCAGTGATGCGTAGATTGGCGACATTGAGAGCGAGCGGTATGGCCAGGGCCGCTTCCGCACCCACAGCTTTCCCCGCCGCCTCGCGTTGTTGACGCTGCTCGGCGTAATATTTATCGAGCTGCGCATCGCTCATTTTGCTGGTATCGACGGCGGAATCGTCTTCGCTTGCGGCAATTTTGGCGTGCAGCCCACCCAGTGTGATGGAGTCAACTTCGATCTTGCGTGATAGCAGGGGCAATAGATGCACGCCGATTTGCAGCGCTTTTGCGGAGACGTCCGGTGCTGTTTGCCCCTGCGAGGTTATCGCTATGTCGCTTACTGCTAACCCTAACTGAGGGAACAATGACAACTTTGCCTCGCCACCCACTTCCAGTGTGGTGCCCGTTTTTTCCTTTAGATTCTCCGCCGCGATAGCGAGAATTTTTTTCTCGTCAAAAAATATCGGAATGAGCACTGCAGCGCCTGCCAATAGAGTCAGAAAAACAGCGAAGACAATAACAATAGTTCTGAGCATAAGGATTCCTGCTTTTGTTCAACGAGCGCCGGTGTATTCCCGCTCGAAGATCATACGGTAGTAGCCTCAGTTACGTCTGATTTTTCTATCCGGGTGATTGCGCGTCACGCGGGGATGCTCCGCTTGTTTGGCGCGGTATTGGTTTAGAGTGCGCTGTGAGTTCGACAAGAGTTGTGACATTTTATATGCTCCACAGTTCAGCGCGAAGGAGAGCCGGGAAAACGAGTTCTCCAATGTAGTAACGTACAGCGCTAACACAAAGTACTAACACTAAGTACTAACACAAAGTACTAGCAAAACGTGCCACGGCAAAGTGCGTACAAAAAAGTATCAACGCACGTTACCAAGGCACAGAGCCAACGCAGAAGCAGGAGCCCCGCATGACGATCAACCGTCTAAAACAACGCCGAATTCATCTCGATGGACGCATACACCCGGATTTTAAAGCCGTAGAAGTGACCCTGCGCAAATTGTTGACAAGTTATTCAGGTGGCGCGGCGGTGTGTGTCTATCACCGGGGTGAGTGTGTCGTCGATCTATGGGGTGGTTATCGCGATACTGAAGGAACGCTGTGGAGCCGCGATACGATGGCTCCGAGCTTCTCTACGACCAAGGGTGTTGCCGCAACTCTGTTGCATATTTACGCCGATCGAGGCCTGGTGGATTACGATGCACCGGTGGCGCAGTACTGGCCAGAATTTGCACAGGCGGGGAAGAGCGATATTACCGTGCGCCATGTCCTCGCTCACCAGTCTGGTCTGTATCATATTCGGCAAATGATCGACCATATCGATCGCATGCTCGATTGGAAACACATGATTCGCGCTATTGAAAAAGTCGAGCCGGCGCATCCGCCGGGTGAACGCACCGGGTATCACGGTTTAACTTTTGGGTTTTTAGTTGGCGAGATCCTGCAGCGTGTGACCGGAAAAAAGTTCTCGACGCTCGTGCAAACAGACATCGTGCAACCGCTGGGTCTGGATGGCATGTTTATTGGAGCGCCCAAGCGTGAACTATCGCGCGCAGCGCAGTTGATCTTTCCCGAGGCGACGATGCGCATCAGCCGGAGCGAACTGGGTGGCAAGTTGGAAGTCGGGGTTAGCCAACTCGGTAAGATGCTGCGACGGTTGGGGTTGGATGCGGATATAATGAGCATCTTTGATGCACTGGCTCCCAGCGGTGTTAGCGAATTTGATTTTGGTTCGCCGGCAACGTTGCGCGCTGCCATTCCCGCTGCCAATGGCTTATTCACGGCGCGCTCCCTGGCGAAAATGTATATGGCATTAGCGAACGGTGGAGAAATTGAAGGCGTCAGGTTACTGTCCGAAGATACCCTGAGCCAAGCGACGACCTTGCAGCGTGCTACCGGTAAGTTTTCTGTCATCCCCTTTGATATGCGCTGGCGCTTGGGTTATCACGGCGTGGCCACCACGCGCGGCTTTCCCCGCCATGCCTTCGGACACTTTGGGTTTGGTGGCTCTGGAGCCTGGGCTGACCCCGCGCGCGAACTTTCCGTGGCATTGATTGTAAACAGTGGCTTGGGCACACCGTTCGGTGACACCCGCACCGCACGTGTTAGTGGTGCGGCTCTGACCGGCGCCAATGCGCGGTCGCGATCACCGCGCCTGCGGCGTGAGCCCATCCCCCTAGCGGCCAACTGATACTTGTGATAAGCGCCTGTGTATCTCAATCTGGATGTATTGCGAAGTATTGAACCAAAGACTTTTCAGGCTCAGGAACCCTATCCCTGGGTCAATCCGCAGCACTTTATCCGTCGGGAAAAGTTCCAGGTGTTGCTCGATGCCATGCCCCACGTGGAGCAGTTTCGCGGCTCTTTGGGTAAGCAACGCAAGCACAATCAGGCCAGCCACGATCGCTATATTCTCGACTACGAGCGCGGTATGGACATCGCCCAGCCCTGGCGGGAATTCGTGGAGGAACTTTGCTCGCAGCACTACCGGCAATTTGTCTGTTCCCTGTTGAATGTGTCGCAGGTGCGCTTTCGCTTTCACTGGCATTTCACCTCTAATGGCGGTGAAGTTTCACCACACTGTGATTCGCGCGGGAAGATCGGCTCCCAGATTTTTTATCTGAATACGGAAGCAGATTGGCAGTGGGATTGGGGCGGCGAGACGGTCATTCTCGATGACGGCGGTCGAATCCCGACCACTAGCGCGCCCAGTTTTGAAGACTTCGACCAAGAGTATGTCGCCAATACAAGGGATAACCGTAGCCTTTTGTTTGGTCGACGCAACAACTCTTGGCATGGCGTGCGGCGAATTGCGTGTCCCGAGGGTTGTTTTCGCAAAGTCTTCATTGTGGTCTTCGAAGAGCATCGGCCGCTGCGGATGGCGTGGAAGCGCACCCGTCGCCTGCTCAAGGGCAAGGAGCTGGTTACCGCTAAAGAGCGCTTGATGTACTAGCAGTGTTTTCCGCTTTTTTTGGGTATGCGCTAGCGGCCAAAATTCGCGTTTTTCCCAAGCGAAACGAGGACTTGCGGGCATATTCACGCTCTGGTTTGTTGCCCGGTTGGCCTGTGCTAGACTGCGGGCCCGTCAGTCATCCGCAGGCGAGTTTTTCAGGTAATCACAGGAGTTGCCGGTATCGATTGCGCACCTTTTCCACCGACCCGCCTGTGGTTGGCCTCATCCCACTTTTACCCGACGTACGGTGGAGCGCAGAATCGCTACCGCCAGTACTTTCCTGGGTTTTTGGAACGGGGATTGGAGGTGCGACTGTTGACGGGAACACCCCTACCGAAGGAGCGCTCCGAGGCCGATGCCTGCCTGGACTGGTTTCAGTCTACCCCTGGAGAATTTTTGCCCGGTAGTGATCTCGATAATGTCCCTGTGGAGCGTATTCGCCTGCCGGACAAGAAAGGCCGCGAGCGCACCAGCATGTACTTCAACGCGCTGCTCGATGTCTGCTCGCGCGAAGCGGCGGGCCCTGTTGTCGCCCAATTATTGTCCAACTTGCCCCCGGCGGTGCGGCCTTGGATAGAGCAGCTCAATCGCGCTGGTATCGCCACCGTGTATTCGCTGTCGCAATTCCCCGCCTGGTCCTCCAAGCCAGCCAAACGCTGGTTGCGAGGTGACGGTTATCGGCGAGTGTACGACGCCTTTGATTGCCTGGTGACCAACAGCCCTGCAATAGAGGCGTTTTTGCGCGAGATTGGCGTGACTACCCGCATTGAGTACATTCCCAACGGCGTCAATTTGGCGCGCTTTCAACCGGTGGACTCCACTTCACTGGAGCAGGAGCGCGCGGCGATACGCGCGAGCCTCGGCATACCGCCCGATCACCGCGTGATTGCCACCGTTGGGGCTGTCATGCCGCGCAAGGGTTCGGATCTGGCGGTGGAAGCTTGGCAGCAAACCCTGCAGCATCACCCCAATACCCATCTTCTATTTATCGGCCCGCGCTCCGACCAATACGATCCAAAACTCGCGGGGTTTTCCCGCCGGATCACCCATCTAGTGAGTAGCTCTAGCGCGCCGGCGCAGGTCCATTTTTCCGGTGTAGTGGACGATGTAGAGAGTCTGTTGCGCGCGTCGGACGTTTTTGTTCTGCCCACCAAACGCGAGGGCACACCAAACTCCGTGTTGGAGGCCATGGCCACCGGTCTTCCCGTGGTAGTGACGCGCTACATGGGGCTGTCCGATGCCATTGGTAACCCCGGCGAGCACTACCAATTGGTAGAACGTAACGCGCAGGCCCTGGGCGACGCAATTAGCGCTCTGCTATCCGACCCGGCAGCGTGCGAGCGGTGGCGGTATGCCGGACTTGCGTATATTCGCAAGCACATGGATCAGCAGGTGACTTTAGATCGCTACGCCGCGCTCTATCAGGAATTGGGCGCGCAAGCTGTGCAGCGCGCTGCGAGCAACCTTGCTGGGAGTCGGTGAACTGCTTCCAGCGTATCACGCAAGACCCAGCTCAATTTGGCAGGCTAGCGCCGTACTTTTCCAAAGGCCCTGTACGAAGCGAGGCCGAGTAACCCCGCAACTAGTATCGGCTACAACTTGTGCGACTTGGGCCAGCGTCGCTTCAGACAAATCCACTGCTCGGGGTATTCGGTTATCCAAGACTCAAAGTGCCTGTGAATAATCCGCGTGAGTGCCACGGCCTGGTCTTTCACCGGTGCGTCCGGCTCGGGGCTCACCAGCGGGTCATACATCGTGATGCGGTAGCGTGCACCCGGCAGGCGTTCCCCCCTAGCCACCAGCAATGCGGCGCCTGTGCGGATCGCCAAACCGACCGCGCTGGTATTAGTCAGGGCATCGCGTCCAAAAAATGGCAATAACTTGCCCGTATCCGGCCGTGTATCCATGGCCATGATAACGCTCTGGCCATCGTTTAATGCACGGATAATAGGGCGCGGGCCAGCCTCTGTAGCAATCCACTTATCGCTAATAGCGCGGCGTAAATCCAACATCACGCCCTGCATAATTGGGTTTGATTCAGGGGCGTAAATGCCGTTTATGTCGATCCCAAATTCCCTGAGGATAAGCGGCGCGACCTGCCAGGGCCCCACGTGCGCAGTCATAAATATCGTCGCCTTTTTGCTTTCCAAGTGTTCCTTGGCGCCGGGCATCAGCACGAATTCCAAGCGCTGCTCTCTCTCATCCCAAATCTGTTGCAACCTGATGAGTTCCACTGCGGAATAGCCCAGGTGGCGAAAAATGTTCCGCGTTGTGTCTGCGTACCATTGCTCCGGTTTGTTTGGAAACGCAATCGCTAAATTATTCCTCGCCTTGCGCGCCTTGTCGGTGTGCGGGCCGAACAGCGCAAAGATCCCTCCGGCCAGTTGCATGGCTCGCTCTAAGCTGAGGCGGCGCAACAGCCAAAAGATGCTGCGCAGTAATGCTGCTTCTAAGTGATGTGCTGCCGCCGAGAGTGCTGGCGCGCGCCGCGCCAACTTCTTCGGCAGAATATAAAACTCAGGCACAGTTTTGGTCAGGCACTAGGTTGGTTGGCGTTTGTCTGCTGCTCGGGATCAGTGCGAAACACCTTGTCCCACAAGGGTGAGCTGACACCGTAACGCCCGCTCTCACCGGAGAAATGATGTCTGAGATGGTAGTGCTTCAAAAACTTTGCCACCGGGTTGCGCATGGGGAAGTGATGGGTCGAGTAATGAATGTAATCGTAAATTAAGTAGCCGATGATGAAACCCGCGCAAAAAGGCTGAATCCACGGCTGTGGAATCACGAGTCCAAACAGCAGGTACAAAACCGCCATGATGGGAATCGCGCCGGCGGGCGGCATTACCAAACGGGTTTTGTCTTTCGGGTCCTCGTGGTGATTGCCGTGAAACAAGAACACCAACCACTGCCCGAACTTACTCTTGGCCGGATAGTGAAAGAGAAAGCGGTGCAAGCAATACTCGGCCAGCGTCCAGATAAACACACCCGACAGTGCCATTGCAATGATCGGCCCCACCGGCAGTTCGTATACCGCAGTGCTGCGCCAAAACAACCAACCGGCGATCGGCGCCCACATCAACAGGGGAGTGATGGGGTGAACATGGGAGAGCCTTTCGAGTAAGTCGTTCTCGAAGAGGCGGATAGATTCGTGCTTTTGTTCAGCTTGCATGATGTCAACGCTCGGCCGCCGCAGGGGGCCGCTCCGTATGGGCTAGTGTATCGCGCGGCCAGAGGCGTTTCGAGCAAAACCAGTCTTGCGGTGCGGCTCGAATCCACTGTTCAAATTGCGCGTGTACTTGGGTGATCATATCGATGGCCTGCTCATTGGTGCTGGCCTGGGGTTTGCGTGGCTTGATCGGCGGATGAAAGGTAACGCGAAAGTGTGCATCGCGCAGCCGTTCAACTTGTACCGGCACCAGCTCGCAGTCAAACTTCTGTGCCAATTTCGCCGGCATGATGGTAGAGAACTTCTCATGGCCAAAAAAAGGAATGGGTTTGCCGTCATCCACGCGGCGATCCATCACCATGGCTGCGGTGCGGCCCTCTTTTAGCGCCTGCACCAACGCTCTGGCGCTGTTGTCACGCGGTAGCAGTTCGCAGTTTAGCGCGCGCCGCGAGTCTAACAGCAACTTGTCGAGCAGGGGATTTGTCGGCGGCGAATAGAGGCTGGCGTTGGGCATGCCGAGTTTGGCCATGGCGGAACAGACGACTTCCCAGTTGCTCTGATGTGCGGTGACAATCACCGCTGGCCGCCCGCGCTCCGTGTACGCGGGAATCGATTGGCGAATATCAATTTGTAATCGCTCCGCGTCGTGCAAAATCGTTTCCAGATGTGGGTACTCTGCCAGCACACGGCCGCCGCGTCCCCAGGCGGCTTTAACCCGCCGCTTAATTTGCTCCTCGCTCAACTGGGGAAATGCGATCGCCATATTTTGCGCGAACAGTTGAGTCTTGCTCTTCATCATGGGCCCGATAATGCGCCCCAGGCACTCGCCCAGGCGGGAGCTGGCATCGACTGGCAGCGCCTGAAGTAGCTTTTGCAGCGACCACAGCAACGCGAAATCTGCCCGCCATAGCCAGCGCCTGAGAGACTGGTGTTCACGCGCTAGATTGCGCAGGGGGCTGCCGAGAATAAATTCTGCCACGAGTTTGCGGTACGTACTGAGGGTAGGCGCGCATTATAGCCTAGCGCCCCGAGGTGATTCCCGGTCAAAGTGCCGGAATTTTGAGCAGATCCAAGCCCTCGCGTAGCTGGATTGTCGGAGTCCAGCCCGTGCAGGCGCTGATCGCAGCGTTGTCCATGACCCAGTCCGGGTGGCGCAATTCGCGCAGCTTAGGCGGCGTCAGCATGGGTGCGCGCCCGGTGATCGCCGCCAGGCGGGTATTGCATGCCGCGACGGTGTTGAGCAGCCAAGGGGGTACCTGCCAGGTGTGCACGCGGCGCGACCAAAGCTGGGCGGCGATGCCGGACATCTCCTGCCAGTCGTAGCCGCCGGGCCTGCCATCGTGCAGGGTAAAGGTTTGGTGGGCCGCGCTGCTGGATTGCATGCAGGCTATGATCGCATCGGCCAAATCGTCTACCTGTATCAGCGATACCCTGGCGGTAATGGCACCGGGAACAGGCGCGATGCCGCGATACATGGCGCGAAAAATGGGGAGCATCTCTTTGTCGCCGGGGCCATAGACTGCCGGTGGTCGCAATATCACCCAGTCCAAATCTGGGTGATGGTGCAACATTTGCTCGGCGCGCTCCTTGCTGCGTGCATACCAGGAGAGGTGTGGTTGGCCCGCGGTCACCGAGGAGAGTAGTATTAATCGCGGATTATCCGCGCGTTTCGCCAGCAGTTCTGCGAGTGCTGCCGTTCCGGCCACGTTGACCCGGTCAAAATCCTCCTGAGAATTGCCGCGCACCGCACCTGCCGAATGAATGACGGCGACGCATTCAGCAGTGAGTGCCTGCAGTGCCTCGCGGTTCGCTAAATCTCCCTGGCACAGCTCCACGCCGTTATCGGCGAGTGCTTGCGCAGCAGCGGGGCGGCGTACCAAGGCGCGCACACGAAAGCCCTGCGCAATAAGGCGCGAGCATAGTGTGGAACCAATGAATCCAGTGGCGCCGGTAACGGCGATCAAGCTGCCGCTGGCGATCAGGCTGAAGCCACCCTCAGGCGCACTTCCTCAGCCGCCGCATTGAGCTCTTCCATGTTGTGGGCGTTGATGAAGTCGATACGCGCTTTGGCACGAGACAACTTGCCCGAAGAGGTGCGGGGTAGGGAGCGGTTGGGAACCAGAATCACGTAGCAATCCAAGCTCATTTCCATGCGCACGAGCGCTGTGAGACGACGCACCAGGTTGTTGCGCTTTTGCGGGTCGCGCTCGCGGCACTGCACCATGAGTACGCACATCTCTTCGCCTTCGTGATCGGGCGCTGAGAAGGCGACGGCGTCACCGGAGCGAACCTCCGGTTGCGTTTCGGCAACGTGTTCGAGATCCTGCGGCCAAATGTTGCGGCCGTGAATAATGATCAAATCTTTCTTGCGGCCGGTAATCGTCAACACGCCATCGACGAGGTAGCCGATATCACCGGTGTTGAGCCAACCGTCTTCGCACAGTGCGTGGCTGGTTTCTTCGGGCAGATTGAAATAACCCGACATGACGCTGGGGCCGCGCAAATAAATCACGCCACTCTGCCAGTCTTCCAAGACTTTGCCATCGTCGCGAATTTCGACTTCAAAGTTAGGCAGTGGCACGCCGCAGTTGACAAAGTGGCGGCCGCGACCGGCGGTGTCGTTTTCTTCCAGGAGTACGGCTTCGTGGTGGTCTGAGAGGTGGTCGGCATCGATGTGGTGCGTGGTAAAGCCTGTCCATAGCGGCGAGAAACTAATGCCCAGTGTGCACTCCGCCATGCCGTAGCAGGCGAGGAAGGCGCGGGGGTCAAAGCCCGCCGGCTCCATCATCGTGGCGAAATGCTCGAGTGTTTGCGGGCGAATCATTTCCGCACCGATGCCAGCTACACGCCAATTGCTTAAATCGTAGTTCTCCACGTCGTTGGTGCGGACGCGGCGAGCACATAGCTCGTAGCCAAATGAGGGTGCAAAAGAAATGCTGGCGCGCGTCTTGGTCATCAGCGACAACCACTGGCGTGGACGCAGTGCGAACTCTCGTGTATCCAGGTAGTCGATGGACACCTGCGCCGCCATGGGTACCAGCACGAAGCCGACCAGGCCCATGTCATGGTAGAAGGGCAGCCAGGACATCATGCGATCTTCGCCGTTCATCTCCAAACCGTGGGAGATGATGGCCTGCAAGTTTGCCAGCGCAGTTTCGTGTTTAATGACTACACCGCGGGGGAATCGCGTGCTACCAGAGGTGTATTGGATGTAGGAAATATCTTCGGCGCGTGTTTCTGGAAGTGCTTGATCTGAAACGGGTAGCTGATAAAAAGCTGCGGGTGTGTCTACCATGCGAATGCTCAATTCTTCGCTGGCCTCCTGGAGAAACGGCAAATAGCCTTCGGAGGCAACACCGACCACCGCGTCGCTCGCTTCCAGTAGGCGGCGCAGTTGTTCGACATAGGCCGAGTGCGCGCCAACTTTGACGGAAGCGGGTAGGGCGACTGGAATCAGACTGGCGTATTGGCAGGCGTAGAAGAAGCGGATGAAATCGGGGTTGGTCTCGGCGACTAGTGCAACGCGGTCGCCATGTTGTAAACCCAGGCCGAGCAATTGGTGAGCCAGCTCGATGGCTTGCTCGCGCAATTCACGGTAGCTGATGCTGGCGTAGATCGCGCCGCGCCCGGTGTAAAAATTGGAGCCGGTGTCGCCTTGGGCTGCATAGTCCAGAGCGTCGGTTAATGTGTCAAAATCGGCTGGGCGGAATGGTAGCGCGTGGCGCGTTGGCGTGGCGATCAAACACTCCACGCTCCCCTTTTTTTCTTCTTGTATTAGTGACAATGACCCATCCTCTAATTTTCTGGCGTCTGGCGCTTCGTCTACCAGCTCTGCGGCTCGGGATAAACGAACGCGACTCACTGGCTCTCAGTGGAGCAGTGACTCCCTAAATGTCTACTTCCGACCTGGTTTTGCGGGCCACGTTCCGTGCTCTATACATGTATGTGTACATGTGGGTGCCCCTGTGCTCAGGCCCGAAAACACGGTTACCTGAATAGGTGCGTATCCTAGCATTTTAGGGCTTTAGACCCATAGGTAATAATACCAATAGCCCGCCCCGAAAGCCGCGCCCCGCCTGGCTAAAAGGGATTTTTGACTAACCCGATAGGGGTAAAATTCACGCTCGAGGGCCATTGGTTTTGGCGCTCCCATTTTGCCGTTCACCCACGGCTCCCAAATGAGCTGGGCGCCGCGGCTACCTCGTCCAGCAACGCGAGGTAGCGTGTTGTCGCCTGGGTGACCCCAAAGTCATTGGCCCGCTGGCGCAGCTGCTCCGACGGAGTGGGCTGTTGCAACTGTGCCGTGAGGGCGTCGGCCAAGCTTGGGGCATCGCCGACGGGTACCAGGGGCCCATACTTCCCATCCACGAGAATTTCCCGCGATCCCCCCCGACAATCGGTACTCACGACCGGGCAGCCACAGGCCATGGCTTGAATGAGTACCCCCGGAAGGCCCTCGTACACCGAGGTGAGTGCCAGTACCCCAGCTCGCGCCATGTAGGGGAAAGGGTTCATCACGAATCCGGGCAGCGCCACATTCTCTGCGATGTGCAGGCGTTCGCACAGTGCGGTGAGTTCCTCACGCAAATCGCCATCGCCGAGAATCATCAGGCGTGCGGGTCGACGCTCGCGCAGTAAGGCAAAAGCGTGCAACAGGGTCGGTAAGTCCTTTTGCTGCGTCAAGCGCCCCACGGCTAGCACCACGGGCGGCTGGTGTGGCGCAAACCAGGGGTGATCCAGTGGCTGCGCGGCTTGCTTGCGCAGATTTTCGTCAACCACCGGGTTGTGCAGCGTGACCAGGCGTGGGTGTTGCAGGCCGATATCCTCGCGCAGCTCGCGCTCGACATGCTCAGAGACGGCGACCACAGCGGCACTTTGCGGGTAGGTGTGGCGCACCAATGGCGGCAGGTAGCGAAAGCGCCACTTGCGGTAGCGGCGTGGGTCGGCGCAGGCCGTGGCTAGCGCGTTGCGCTCGCTGACGACCACAGGCACCGGATGTTTGGCGAGTTGGTTGGCCCACAGTGCTGTGAGGTTGGCATAGGTGAGCGCGGATAACAGCGCGTCGGGCCCATGGTTGTCCAGGTACCGCGCCAGCGCAGACACCCGCGTAACTTCAGGCGCAATTTTTTTTGCCAACACCACCGGGCGCAGTGCTCGCAAGCCAACCTGAGCGGTCAGCAGCGCACGGCTCGCGAGACCGCCACTGGCGGGCAATTCAATGACGTTCACACCCTCGGGGATCACCTCCAACAGCGGCCCTTTGGCACGGCACAGCAGGAGATCCACGCGTCGGCCGCGTTCGAGCATGGCCGCGACCAGCGTGAGCATGGAGCGCTCCGCACCGCCGCCGTCAAGGGAGGGCAGTAATACTGCGATGTGTGCCGCCGCCGGTAGTGTCGTGCTAGACCGGGCCACGGCAGCTAGCGCCCCCCGTGACGTGCGCCCGGTTCAGCGGCCGCTGTCACAGCGTCTATGGGCTTTGCCGAAGAACCTAGTTTGTCGGCCGAGGGGTGTGCAACGCTCTGGCTGAGTAGTAGCCCCAATGGTAACCAGAACAGCATCCATTGCTCCCGGGGCCGCCCGATGAGGGTATCGAGGTCTGTTGTCATGGCCAGGCAGGCGAAGACGAAGAGGCAAAAGAGCGTGTAACCTTGGCCCTCGCGCCCGCTGCGCCAAGCGCGTTGCAGTGCCAGCCCGAGCAGGCCAATGAAGAGTACTAGACCGACCAGGCCGCCCTCCCAAAATATTTGTAGGTAAGCGCTGTGCGCGTTGGCAAAATCGCGTTGGGAGGTCGTTACAGACAGCTGCGACACCAGCCCGTGCCCAAACAGCGGTGCTGTTTTCGCTTGCTCCCACACCGCCGCCCAAATCTCTGGGCGCAGACCGAGACCGCGCGACAGAGCCATCTCCATCGCTGATCCAGAGGCGAAAAGTAAAAAGGTTAGGGCGCCGGTGATTACCGCAAGCGCTATGCGTGTCGGGCTGTGCTGCAAGCCAGTCAGCGCAATTTGAATGGCGAGCGCAACCAGTAGCGCCAACAATGCGGTGCGACTCTGGCCGAACCAGGCAAAGACGATGAAGATCGCCACTGCCAGTAAAAAAGGTAACGCCAGCAACAGTTTGCTGCTGCGCAATGCGTAACTCATCGCGAGTAGGCAGAAGACGCCATACAATACGGAGAATTCGTTGACATTGGTCAGTGACCCGAGGCCGACTAATCGCGTCTCGGGAAAGGGTTCCCGGGCGTAAAATGCCACCATGGTGTAGGCGGCAACCACCGCGGCAATGACCACACAAACCTGCAGTGCCCGATCAAATCGCGCCGCTTGCCAGTGGCGCAGGTACGCGATCATGGCCATAAAGCTTAAAAGATAGACGCAGAGAGTGGTTTTTTGACCCAGTCGATACCAATCGAGCGTCGCACTCCACAACCCACTGAGCAACAGATAGCCCATGTAGACCAGTAGGGCTGTAAACAGCGTGTCTCTCCAAATCATGCGCAGCCCAGGCAGCAGGGCAAATATGCCCAGCGGGAACACCAGGCGGGCGAAAAGGCGGTAGTGGTCGTTGTAGTCCTGGATAAAGAAATAGCCGCAATTGAACAGCGCAAACGCGGCCAGCAGAACGTAGGGGTAGGCAGTTTTTGCTGTATTTGCGGTAGTCAAAATGCGGTGCAACCGTATGTAAAGCTCAGGCGGAGACCGCTCCACGGGGATTCGTCAACGCCCGTCCCGGTCCCTAGCGCCAGCGCGCAAAAGGGCGCGATTATACACCCCGACACGGCGGTGCGGCACCTCGAGCGTGGTTTCGGGTTTTTGCCCTAGTTGGAGCGGCGTCGGTTTTGCAAAGCTGCGGCCTGCCTTCGGTACATTTCGCCACTCACCCGCGCACTGTATACTCACTCTGCTCGTTTTGCGGGAATCCCCGCCAGTGGTCCAGTATGCCCCTGGTTGCAAACGGCGCGGTTGAGCCCACTGCGCCGGCTTCCCCAGCGCGAGCCTACGAATAATGCAAAGGCCGCTATGAGCGACGCAAACCCCGCGCCCATTACTATTCGGGTAGTCGAAAACAAGACGCACATGCGTCAATTTCTCGCGCTGCCCGAGCGTATCTATGCCGATGATCCCGCCTGGATTGCGCCGCTCAAACTACTGAAGCGCGAACAAATCTCACCCAAAAATCACTTTTTCGACCACGCGCGTTGGCGCGCTTGGCTGGCTTATCGCGGTGCCGATGTGGTGGGCCGTATCAGTGCTCAGATCGATGAGATTCACCTTGCACAGTACGGTGACAGCATGGGTTATTTTGGCCTGCTCGAGGCGCAGGACGATCCGGCAGTGTTTCAGGCCCTGTTCGATACCGCCTTGGCCTGGTTGCGCGAGGAAGGCATGCAGCGCGTACGTGGCCCCATGAATTTGCATGTGAATGAGGAGGTGGGGCTGCTAGTCGAGGGCTTTGATACCCCGCCTTACGTATTGATGGGCCATGCCCGACGGTGGTACGGCGATGCGGTCGAGGCAGCCGGACTGCGGCCGGTCAAGAACTTGCTCGCCTATAAGATTCGGCCGGACTTTGAGGCTCCGCGCGTCATGCTGCGCCTCGCTGAACGGGTGTCGGACCAGGTCGTGGTGCGCAGTGTGCGTCGCGGCGAATTGCACGCTGATGCACAGATCATGCTGGAAATCTTCAACGACGCCTGGCAGGAGAACTGGGGGTTTGTGCCCCTAGAGCCGGCGGAGTGGCAGGAAACTGTCTCCCTGCTGACTAAGTTAATGCCCGATGACTACATTCAGATTGCCGAGTACGCGGGCGAGCCCGTCGCCTTCATTGTGGCACTGCCCAATTTGATGGAGGCGGCCCACGATCTCAAGGGTCGCCTGTTGCCCTTTGGCTGGGCTAAGTTGCTGTGGCGGTTGAAGGTGCGGCACCCACGGTCCGCCCGCGTACCGCTGATGGGCGTGCGGCGCGAGTTCCAGCACTCTCGCCTCGGCCCGACCTTGGCGTTCATGGTTATTGACGCTGTACGCAAAGCCCTGCACGCGCGCGGCGTGGTGCAGGTGGAGATGGGGTGGATTCTGGAAGACAACGATGGCATGCGCAACATCATTGAAACCATTGGCGGCGCAGCGTATAAAACCTACCGTCTGTATGAAAAAGACCTGTAGCGATGCATCTGGAACCTGAAGCCCACCGAATGACGGCCATTGTCCTAGCCGGCGACCGCACCAAAGCCGATTCCCTCATTAACCACACCGAGGTCGGTAGCAAGGCGATGATCGATCTGGATGGAACACCGATGGTGCGCCGCGTACTCAACTCGCTGCGCGCTGCCAAAGTGGTCAAATGTATCAATTTGGCGGGCCCGGAGGCTGCCCAGGTGGCGACGGATACCGAGTTACAGCAGTGGATTGATCGCGGCGACATTCACTGGAGTGAGCCCGGCCAAAGTCCCAGCAGTAGCGCCTACAACGCTATGCACAACCTCCACCCCGACGACTCAGTATTACTCACCACCGCCGATCACCCGCTGTTAACTCCCGAAATTGTCGATGCTTTCGGTCGCCAGAGCCTTACCGATGATGTGGACGTCACAGTCGGTTTAGCGCCCTACGCCCTCATCGCTGAGACTTATCCTGGCATTAAGAAAACCGTGCTGCGCTTCAGCGACGGCGATTTTTGCGGCTGTAACCTGTTTGCCTTCATCACGCCGGAGGGGCGGCGAGCGGCGAAGTTCTGGCGGCGCATTGAGCAGGAGCGCAAGAAACCCTTGGTGGTGATTGGGCTTCTGGGTTGGCGCGCTGTGATTCGCTATCGTTTGGGTTGGTTATCGCTGGAGGAGGCATTGGCCAAACTCAGCAAACGCCTGGGCCTGCGTATTCGCGCGGTGATCTTGCCCTATGCCAATGCCGCGATTGATGTCGATTCCATCGCTGATCTCATGCTGGTCAAAGGTGCACTGGAAAAAGCCGCTGCGGAAGACGCCTAGCGGCGGGTGCTGACTGCTGAGCATGGTTCTCCTGTGGGGCCCGCGGTTTGTTGAACATGATGGTTTTATGGGATCCGTGGTTTGCTGAGCCGTGCACTGCATAAAGCCCGCTGGCGCTCGGAACCCCACTCGCTTCAGTGGGCTTCATTCCGCGCACGACTCAGCAAACCACTCTCTTCGTGACAGCTAGCCTTCACCGGCAGAGCCGTGTTGGGTTGAGGACAGCCTTATGGGGGAGTGGGGTTTCGACCGAATAAGGTTGTCTTCAACCCAGCAAGGCGGGACGGATAGGCCACAACCCAGTGCAACAGTTATGATTACCGCTCAATGGTGTACGAGGTGCTGTTGCCTGCCACGAACGTCTCGGTTGGTTTATCGTAGTGTCGAGCATTAACCTGCAACTGCCACCCACCGCTCTTTCGAATCACACGGTAGCGGTTGTACTGTGCGACGTCGGCGCCGTGCAGACCCAGTGCGGAGGCGGAAGGTACGGCGATGACCGGTGCGACCCCGCAGCTCGTACTCAACTCCCCCACATGCTGGCGGTGCCCGTGGCCGTGCACCACGAGTTCCACACCGTGTGCTGCGAGTATGTTTTCGAGTTCGTGGGCATCCGTGAGGCGTTTGCGCCATTTCTCCGCACCCGCCAGTGGGCAGTGGTGCAGGTAGAGCACACGAAACAAGCCGCGGTCCCGCGCTGCGCACAAGAGATTTGGCAGCTGCGACAACTGTGGTGCGCCTACTGTTCCGGTGGCGAACAATGGAGGGGTGGGGAGACCCGTTGTCAATCCGATAAACGCAATGTCGCCCCGCACACGAATACTGGGAAATAGAGCATCCGTAGCATCGGACGCCGGCTCGCCAGTGGCTGATGCAATGGCTGCGGTGGATTGCGCTTCGTCCGAGCGCATATACTCGCGCCACAGCTCAAATGTCGCGCCGTGATCGGCGCGGACGCAGGCATCGTGATTACCCGGCACGAGCGCGACCTGTTCGGGGCTGCCCAGCTGGTCCAACCACTCCGTGGCCTGTTGAAACTCCGCCGGCAGGCCGATGTGGGTCAGATCCCCGGTGACCAGCACTTGTGCCAAGTCGGTGTTGGCCAAATCTTGTTGAAGGGCCTCCAACACGTAAGGCCGATGCTCGAAGCGCCGTTTGTGACGCCAAGACAAATACCCCAATGCGCGTTTATTCAATAAGTCCCGCGCACGTACAACCTCGAGCGATGTGAGATGCGGATCGGAAAGCTGAGCAAAAGATTGTGTTGTGTCTGCCAGAGAAGTCACAACACGTATTGTAACACTGACCCGCCACGCGCATAGAACCGCAGACTTCTCCACTCTCTGTGCCTCGCACTCACTCTTTAGCAGTGACCGAGAGAGCCGCGCGGGGTAGACAGCAGCTTCATAAGGGCGTGGGTTTCTAACCGCATAAAGCCGCTGTCTACCGCGCGTGTTAGGTTTTTTAAAGCAGTTCCCGGCGCCGGCTTGATTTAGAACTACGCCTCGCGCCGAATCAGCGCCCCTAGAGTGGCCAATTTTGTATCGATGTTGGCGTAACCCCGGTCCAGGTGATAGACGCGGTCGATGCTGGTTTCACCGTCCGCCGCCAGACCCGCGATGATCAGGCAGGCGGAGGCGCGCAAGTCCGTCGCCATGACCGGTGCACCCTGCAAGCGTTCACGGCCCTTGACGATGGCGGTGTGACCTTGCAGCTCGATATCGGCCCCCATGCGTTGCAGCTCAGCAACGTGCATGAAGCGGTTTTCGAAGATGTTTTCCACCACCGTCGAAGAGCCCTCCGCCAGCGCATTCAAAGCCATGAATTGCGCCTGCATGTCAGTGGGAAACGCCGGGTAGGGCGCCGTGTTCACATTGACCGCCCGGCAACGCTTACCCCCAGTGCTCAAATGAACCCAATCGTCGCCGCTGTCGATGTGGGCACCCGCCTGTTCCAGCTTGCCCAACACGTGTTGTAAAAAGTCGGGGTTGGTATTGTTCAAGCGCACATTGCCGCGGGTCGCTGCTGCGGCAACCAAGAACGTGCCGGTTTCAATACGATCGGGTGGGACGCGATGGGATGCCGCTCCCAAAGCTGCGACACCTTCGATGGTGGTAGTGCTGCCACCAGCGCCGTCAATGCGTGCGCCCATGGACTGTAACAACTTGGCAAGGTCAGCCACTTCTGGCTCTAGCGCGCAGTTTTCTAGCGTTGTTGTACCCTCCGCTAAGGCAGCGGCCATCAACATATTTTCTGTCGCGGTAACCGAGGGCACATCGAAGGTGATATGTGCGCCCTGCAAGCGTGTCGCCTTCGCTTTGATATACCCCGCTTCAATTTCGATGTCCGCTCCCATCGCCTGCAAGCCAGTGATGTGTTCGTTCACCGGGCGCGAGCCGATGGCACAGCCGCCGGGTAGTGACACATCCGCTTCGCCAAAGCGCGCCAGTAACGGGCCCAACATCAAGATGGAGCCGCGCATAGTTTTTACCAGCTCGTAGGGCGCGCGCACACTGTGAATATTGCTACAAGCAATTGTAAGTTGCTCGCCGTCCCGTTCAATTTTTGCACCGAGCAGCGCCATGAGTTCTAACGCAGTGTCGATATCGCGCACACCAGGTATGTTCTCAATATGTAACGGTTCAGCGGACAGTAGAGCGGCGGCGATGATAGGCAGTGCCGCATTTTTTGCACCGGCTATTGCCACCTCACCCTGCAATGGCCCATTGCCGGTGATGAAGATTTTTTCCATCAGGCGGCTCGGCTGGGTTTAAAGATGCCGTTTTCGATCAAGCTGGCGTAGGCGGAAATAATCGTGTCGATCTGTTCGCTAGAGTGCGCAGCGCTGACGCTATTGCGCAGTAAAAAGTTGGTTGAAGGGGAGGCGGGTGGCACCACGAGATTGACATAAACACCCTGATTCATCAGTGCGTGCCAGCAGTCGATGGTTGCGGAGCGGTCAGCCATTTCCACCGCGACCACTGGGCTTGCGGTTGGCCCCAGGGGAAGGCCTAAACGTTTCAGACCATCATAGAGGTGGTGCGCGTTGTTCCACAGCTGCTCGCGCAACTGCGGTTCGCTGCTCACGATGCGCAGCGCTTCGCGGGTTGAGGCGATGATCGAGGGTGAAGATGAAGCGGTAAAAATATACGACTTAATGCAAAAGCGAATCGCCTCCATCTGCGGGTGATTGCTCACGCAGAAGCCGCCGATAGCACCCAGGCTTTTGCTGAAGGTGCCGGCAAAAAAATCGATGTCCGCTTCAACGCCGGCCTCCTGCGCTGCGCCGCGTCCCGTTTTGCCCAGTGCACCCATAGAATGGGCTTCGTCGAGAAACAAGTAGCCACCGTATTCGCGTTTCACTGCGGCGATTTCTTGCAGCGGGGCGACGTCGCCCAACATTGAATAAATACCTTCGGCGATAATCAGCGTTTGCCCGGCGCGATCACCCAGGCGGCGCAGACGTTTCGCGAGGTCTTCCGGATTGTTGTGCTTAAAGCGAATGACGTCGGCACCGCTGAGTGTGACGCCGGCGTAAATACTCGCGTGGCTGTCCGCGTCGAGCATAATGACGTCGCCCGGCCCGGCCAGGGTGGCGCACATGCCCATGGTCGCCGCGTAACCGGTGGAAAATACAATGGCGTGATCGACACCGTAGAAGGCGGCGATCTCATCTTCCAGCGCTTGGTGTTCGGTAAAGGAGCCATTGGCGAGCCGCGAACCGGTGGTGCCTGTGCCCCATCTCTCTGCGGCAGCTTGTGCCGCTTTGATACAGCGCGGGTCGTAGGACAACCCTAGGTAATTGTTCGTGCCGGCAAGAATGACCTTGCGATCTTCCACGATGCCTTCGGTGGCGGACAGGATTTGTTCGGTGACAGCACCAAAGGGCTTGACGTCGCGGGCGGCGAGTTCGGCCTGAAAGTCGGCCATATCTTGGAACTTATCGAACAACGTCATGCGCAGTACCCCGTAACCTCTATTGGCAGGTCAGAGATTCAGTTCCTTGACCTTGCTGGCTAGATCGCCAATGGTGTTCACATCGGGCAGGATGTTCAGGGGGATTGAAATATCGAAGTGATCCTCGATTTTTTCAATGAACTCCATCACTTCCAGTGAACTGAGACCGATATCTGCGACCAGTGCTGTGTCTTCTGACAACACCAGATTTTTTTTGTTCTGGGATTGCAGCGCCGTGTAAAGGAAATCCAGGTATTCGTGGTAGTCGGTCATGCTTGAGCGTCGCTTGTAGTCACTGAGGGTTACTGATAGTTGTTGATGGTTGCCGATCGTTGAAGAAGTTGGCAGATGAATCGGCCCTTGCCTTTGTGCGCGGCTCGATTCTGGCGTGAATTCCCTGGCGCCCGTCGGACTTATCTCTTGCGCCAGTCGGGCTAAGTCGCTAGATTTCGAAGGCTCGAACTATACCCATGGAACCCCCTAAATGCCAGTGATTTGGCTGTTGGACGCGTACCGGGCCGGTGAACGCGGACAGGTGCGCGCGCTGGTAAACAACCTCGGTTGGCCGTGTGAAACGAAAGTGCTGGACTACCGGCAGGCGGTGTTTACACCACACCTGTTCGGCGCCGCTAGCTTGCGCGGGATCACGCGCGAGTCCGCACAGCAGCTCGCACCGCCCTGGCCAGATGCGGTGGTGACCTGCGGTGTGCGCAATGAGCCGGTGGCGCGTTGGATTCGCGAGCAATCTGGTGGGCGTACGCGCTACGTTCACGTGGGCCGGCCGTGGGCCGCCTTGGACAGCTTCGATCTCGTGGTCACGACTCCCCAGTACCGCGTGCCCGACCACTCCCATGTGCTCAACAATCTACTCACCTTGCACGGCATCACAGCGCAGCGGCTCGACGCAGCGCGCCTCGAGTGGGCCAGGATATTCGCAGAATTGCCGCGGCCCCTGTTCGCGGTGATTGTGGGTGGTGATAGCGGGCCGTTTACCTTTGGGCCGAAAGCTGCCACGCGGCTCGGGCGCGATGCCTCGCGGCTAGTCCGGGCGCAAGGTGGGTCGCTGCTAGTTACGACCAGTGCGCGCACCAGGCCGGAAGCAGCGGCAGCGCTGGAAGGTGCGCTAACGGCGCCCAATTTCTTCCATCCTTGGCGTGCGCAAGATCAGAACAACCCCTATCTCGGAATGCTTGCCTGGGCGGATCGGCTCATTGTCACCGCAGACAGCATAGCGATGTTGTCCGAGGCCTGCGCAACTGGAAAGCCAGTCAAGATGTTTGATTTGGGTGGGATGCGGCGTGGCGAAGCGTCGATGCCCCGTGATTTTCGCCTCGGTGGTTCGTTGTACGGTGCCTTGTTGCGCTGGGGCTGGAAGCCGCTGACCCGCGATATCACGCTCGTCCACGAGCAATTGACGCGCGCCGGCTTTGCCACCTGGCTGGATGAGAATCTAAGTAGTGCGCGGGTGCCGGCAGAGAGTGATATGCAACGCGCGGTTGCGGCTGTGCGTGCGCTACTTGGCGAGGTCTGACTGACTTGCCTGATCGAGTAGTAGCGCGCCGCCGGAGGAGAGGCGGTAGACCTGATCTGCTGCCCGCACCATCGCGCGGTTGTGGGAGATGGCAAGTATGGTGAGCTGGCCCTTGAGTAACTCCATCGTTTGCCGCACCGCTTCTTCGCTCTCTGGGTCCAGGGCGCTGGTGGCTTCGTCGAGAATGAGTAGACGCGGTTGATTGACCAGTGCCCGCGCGATGACCACGCGTTGTCTCTGCCCTCCAGACAACTTGCCCCCGCGCTCGCCGACTATAGTGGCCATGCCCGCGCCGAGCTTGGCGACAAATTCCCAGGCACCCGCGGCGCGCAAAGCCCGTTCCGCGTCGGCGGAGCTTAGCGTCGGATCGCCCAGGGTCACGTTGTGCTCAATCGTATCGTGTAACAAGATCGTGTCCTGCGGCACATAGCCGATCATGCTGCGCCACGCCTTGATGTCGATGTCTTGTAGCGGCACGCCGTCGACCAACACCGCACCCTGCTGCGGTTGGAGTAGGCCGATGGTCAGATCGATGATCGTTGTTTTGCCCGAACCGGAGGGGCCGACTAAGGTGGTGAATGAACCCGCGTCGATGTGTAGTGAAAGGCCGTGGAAGACCGGGTGGCGGTCATCGTACTGAAAATGCACCTGCTCAAGCGCAAGACTGCGCTCGAAGCGTGGCGTTGCGCCACCGGTCAAATTCTCTTCGGCGCCAGTGGCGCCCTCGATGGAATTCAGCAGCGACCAGTAAGCACTCTCGCCCTGAGCGAGTTTTTGGTATTGCTTCTGCACTTTGCCGAAGTAGGAAAATGCGCGGCCCAATGCGACCACCAGCACCATCACCGTCGGAAGAGCCATGTCGTAGATCGCCAGTGCCGCGTATATGCCCAGGCAGATGAAACCGGTAAACATGAGTTCCTGCGCGGAATCTAGCACCGCACCGCTCAACACTTGTCGGCGCAGTGCCTTGTTCAATCGATTGGTGTCCTGGGCCAGCACGTGATCCGCCAAGTGCTCGCGCGCCATGGCTTTTAATGGTTTTACCGATTGCAGGGTGTCAGTGAGATTCGCCATTAACGCGGTCATTAGGCGCGTCTGCTTGTTCCCGGCTCGACGTGTGATCCGCACTAAAAAATGTGACAAGCCGATCACCAACGCGCCCGCTGCGATAGCCACCAACGACGCTCGCCAAGACAGCGCGAAGGCCACGCCACCGTAAATGAGCGCCTGTATGAAATAGGTGATAGCTGTCGCGCCGTTGACGAAAGCGGTGGAGGAGCGGTTTGCTTCGGACGACAGGGCATTGGTCAGTTTGCCAATCGGCTGGTGGAGAAAGTACTCCCACTTACTGCGCAATACCGCACGCAGCATGTCGAGGCGCAAATCTGTCGCCACTTGTGCCGCGGTGTAGCCGACCTGTCGTTGCGCGATCAGTAAGAACAGACACTTGAACGCGACACCCGCGATCACGATCAGGAGCATATTGCCGAGTGTAGGTGTGATACCGACCTTCGTCAGTATATTGAGAATGACCTGCTCAAAATCGCTATTGGCCGCTGAGCTGGGTAACACACCGCTGGCTTCTGGCCCCAGCGCCACATTTAACAACGGCAGCAATGCGGAAAGCCCAATGCCTTCGGCTGCACCCGATAAAAACAACGCGAGCAGCATCAGTACTGTCTGCCAGCGATAGGCGCGAAAGAAGCTCAGCATCAAACCCATCGAAGTCGTTCCTCGGCGGTTTGCGAAGCCAACACTGGGTCAGTCAGCGATTGTGAAAGTAATCTATCAGGGGGGTGCATCACAGTGCCCTTACCAGCGCATTCGAAAGATCAACACCAGCGCGCACACCAGTATGATGACCGCTGGCGTCGCCGCTACGAGCGGACTGGGTAGGTTTAGCAGGTGACCCAACGCAAAAATAATCTGTGTGCCCAGGTAAAACCCAATACCCAAGAGTGCCCCGATACCCAGGTGCACCCCGAAGCTGCGGTCCCGTCCGGCATTCACGCCGGCACTGATTGGCGTCGCCAATAGCACCATCGCAAATGCAGTGAAGGGCATGAACAGTTTTTGCCAAAAGGCATTGCGATAGCGGTCTGCGGGCTGCCCGGTGTCTTCCAGGTAGCGACTGTATTCGTACAGCACGGACAGGTTCATGGCGTCACCTTGCAAAGTGAGGGTTGGTAATTCATCTGGCGACCACAAGTTCGCAACCTCTAAGGTGTCGTGGTGGCGAGTGCGCAGTTCACCATCGATGAGAGTTTTCTCGCGCACCACCTGGAACAACCAGCGGCGATCAGCAAAGACCTCTGCTTTGGCGGCACTCAGTGCACGCTGTAATTCTCCGGTCTCATCGAATTCAAACAAGGTAATTTTTCGCGGTTCATTTGCATTGCGCATACGGCCCACATGGATATAACGCCGACCGTCCGTAGACCACACACCGCCACCGGGTATCCAACCACCCTCACCCTGGCGCAGACGGTGGCGATCATTCTCCGCTGACTGTTGTACAGCGGGAGTGACATATTCCATACACACCCAGAGCACTACCATTAGCCCGATGGTCGGCAGCAAGATCGCGTTAACCAGCTTGCGCAGCGGAAAACCGGCGGCGCTGATGACAGTGAGTTCGTTGCTGCGATCGAGGTTCGCCAACGCGACGATACTCCCCAACAGGGCGATTACCGGCGCCAAACTGACCATTTGGTTGGGTAGAATCGACAGGGTATAGCGGGCAACGGCCAGACTGTCGTAGGCACGTTTGGTCTTATCCAGGTCTTCGATGAAGGTCAGTAGGCCAAACACGGCAGCCAGTATGGCGAGCACCAGTAGCCAGCCCTTCACCAAATGCCACCCTATATAGCGCTGCAGTATCATGCGCGCAGGGCCTTGCGACGTGGCCGCAGGCGTGGCCGCGTTACCAACAACACCAGCACCATAGCTTGAATGATGTACGCCAGCCACAGACCGGGGAAGGCGCCGAGCTTACCCTGTTCGATAAAAGTGCGCATGACGCTGACCATGGAGAACAACACAATGTAAGCCACGAGGGCCAAGGCGGTATTGCGAAAGCGTGATTCGCGCGGTGCGGAGCGCGCCAAGGGCACGGCGATCAAGGCCAATAGCAGGGTGGCCAGCGGGGTTGTGATGCGCCACTGGTACTCGGCGAGATCTTTCGGCTCTCGCGACGAAGACAGCTCAAGAGTCGGCGCGGCTTTTCGTCGGTAACGCTCTCGTGCCTCTTCATTAGGCAAACTCACCACCATCTCTTTGAAGGTCATGATGATGTCGCGCCCGTCTTTGTTGTCCAGTAGATAGTTGCGTCCATTATAGAAGTGTGCGGTCAACGCCTGACCGGGGTTGAGTATGGGCATCGCCGCTTTTTCCGCCACAATAATTTCTGAGCGCTCGTATTGGTCGTGATCTTTTTGCAAAAACACGCCTTCGTGCAGGCCATTCTCCAAATCGATCCCCTTAGCGAGAAACGTAAAGTCGCTGCCTTCGACGTTGATGAACTGCCCAGTGGCCATTTTCTTCAAATCAAATTGTGCAGCGGCTTTGGCTTCCAGGTCGTAGCTCATACGAAACGCCCAGGGTCGCCCCAGCACTGATATCAAACCAGTTAGCAGGGCGATGACCAGGGCCAGTTTGCACACTGCTTCCAGAACGCGAGCGCGGCTGACGCCTGCTGCGTAGAAGGCGCTCATTTCGGAATCGCGGTACAACTTGCCAATGGCGGCGAGCACGGAAAAGAAAAAGGCGGAGGGCAGAAGTATCTCCAGGGTGATGAGTGTGTTCAGGGCGATCAGCTTGAAAGCGGTGAGTAGTTCCATCTGGCCGTTGGCGGCCAATGACAGGTGTCGTGCGGCGGAAAACCCTATGAATATCAGCACTAGAAGACCGAGGCCGGTGATAAAGGGGCGCAGTATTTCCCGGCTGAGGTGGCGGTCGATAATCAAGCGGTGGCTTCCTTCTAGTGCGGTTGCCATTGTACATGAAGCGGTGCTTGTGGAGCTTGGTTAGTTGTTTGGCGGCTGAGGGTCTTGTGTAGTTGACTGTGTCGTTAATCGCGTGGGAGGTTAGCGGGTGGACGCCTCGCGAGCTGCGGTTCCATATACACAAACTCAGCAGGCAATGTGCTGGGCAATCTACTCCGGCGTTGCAACTGGACCTGTGCAATCTGGTCATTTCAGGCCGCTTACTCCATAATTGCACGCTTTCCGCTACCTGTGCGGCGCGAAGCTTTCAGTGTGACGCGCCCAGCGAGACTGCCCTGCATGCTTAATCTGAGCGATGGTGTCAAGAAGGCGCTAATACTCATTCCCACGCAACCTCTGCCCGTCAAGGCTAGGGTTGCGGCGCGGCGCAAGCATTTGGCGCGCCTGGAGATGGCCAAGGCGCAGCGCGCCAACTTCTTGATCATCGGCCACCCCAAGAGCGGCAATACTTGGCTCAAGGCGATGATTTCGCGCCTGTATCAGCAGCGCTACGATTTGCCGGAATCGAAGCTGATCAATACGGATGAATTTGCGCGCAAGATTCCTGAGATCCCTCGCTTGGCGGCAACTAATGGCCACTACAGCTACGAGAGCGAGGTGGGTAAACTGTTGGCGGTGGGTGTGCCGGACAGTCCGCTGCGCCACAAGCCAGTGCTGTTTTTAGCGCGCCACCCCATCGATATCGCGGTGTCTTGGTATCACCAATTTACCAAGCGGCAATCGCGCGCCAAGCAAGAGTTGATTAATCACGCTATAACCAACCCCATCGATAGGCACACGGTAGAGATGTGGGATTTCGTGCGCCACTCAGATATCGGCCTTCCCAGTTTGATCGAGTATCAAAACACCTGGGCGCGCAATATTCGCATGTTGCCCCAGGGTTTGTTGACCCGCTATGAAGACTTGCGTGCTGAACCGGTGCCAACGCTACTTGAAATTACGCAATTAATGGGTGCGGATTTTAGTGAAGAAGAAATTCGCGCTGCGGTGGAGTGGGGTTCGTTCGACAATCTCCAAAAGCTGGAAACGCAGGGTACGTTCTCTCAAGGGGGGATGAAACTTGTGAACGCGAATGACCCCAGCACATATAAGGTAAGGCGGGGTAAGGTCGGCGGCTATCGCGAAGATTTTGATGAGCACCAGGTGGCGGAACTGGAGGCGCTGGTGCGAGAATCCATTTTGCCGGAACTGGGTTATTGCCAGGAAGAGTCGGAAGCATAGCAGTGGGCCCGCGCACCTGGGTTCTACTCAGCGACAAACGGGGCGATAACGGTCAGGTTGAAACGATAGTCGAAGCACTGCGTGCGGCGCATGATTGGCCGATGGAAAATAAATTCCTGCAAATGAAACCCGAGTGGGTGCTGGGTAAGCCGCGTTACCGTCCTTCACTCGATCACTTGGATTTATCAGCCTCGAATACTTTGCAGGCTCCCTGGCCAGACCTCATTATCACGGTCGGCCGTCGCCCCTCCATGGCGGCACTGTGGGTGCGCGAGCAATCCCAAGGGCACACCAAGGTTGTATTGGTGGGTAAGCCTTCTGGACGCATGTTGGATTTTTCACTGGTGATTGCCAGTGCAGAAAACCAAATGCCGCCACTGCACAATTTTTTACCCACGACACTGCCGTTGATGCGCGTCGACCCAGATGCTGTCGCGGGGGAAGCAATGCAGTGGCAAGAGCGCTTTGCCACACTACCCAAACCTTTGATTGCCGTGCTTGTCGGTGGTGAAACCAACCCATTCGTGATGAATACACAGGTGGCCAAAGATCTCGTTGCTACGGCCAACTGGATCGTGAATGAATTGGGGGGCACCCCCTACCTCACTACCAGTCGGCGCACGACGCCGGAGGTGGTCGAGGTACTGCGACGCGAGTTGCCTAGTGAGTCAGTTTTGTTTGAGTGGTCGGCCAAGGCGACGGAAAACCCCTATAAGGCGTTGCTGGGTAGCGCAGATGGTTTCGTCGTGACGGCGGACAGTGTGTCCATGATGGTCGAGGTTATTTACTTGCGGAAACCGCTGGCCATTTTTCCGCTACCCAGCGGGCCGTTGGGTGGTGTGGATCAGTGGCGTCGATCACTCGCGCATTGGTTGTTTAATCCGCGCTGTGAATCTTTTCTCGATAGCGTGCGCCATCGGTTTGCGCGCGGTATTTATTATTTGGACTACTTCAAGATACTTTCGGCGACGCGTGACTTTCGCGCGTTTCATCGCCTGCTGGTGGAACGCGGTTTGGCGGTGTGGGCAGGGCAGCCGTTTCAGACTCCCGCAGGTGAGTTGCCTGACGATGTGGGTGCGGTGGTGAGACGTATCGAGGCGCTGTTCCCCTAGCGCATCCCCAGTACGTTCTTCATAAAATGTGTCCCGAAGCGGCTAATGCGTTGCGCGGCAACTGCCATGATACTTTGATCGAGATAGTTAACCTGCACCATACGACGCTCGCCGACAAATCGCGTATGGCCGTGCCAGGAATGGTCGGTACGTCGGAACGCTAACAACGTCCCACCCAATGGTGGCACTTGTGCAGCGAAATTTTCTATGTCGTCTTTGCTGCGTAAAAAACGTAGTTGACCGTCTTCGTGCTCCCATGTTTCATTGAAATACACGAGCATGGTAATAATTTTACTTTTATGATCGGTATGAATGTTGCCATCAGTTCGTTCGCAGAACTTACGCACCGTTACCGTAGTGGGCAACTCTGCCAGTTCTAAACCAAACAAACGGCCAAGTAATGTCGCGACTTCTGGACCCTGCAGTTCATCCATTAGGTTGGCAAAATGCTCACCAAACTGAAGATTTTCTAGCGGATGATTGGCGGCGCTCTCAATATTGGGATAGTCGGCATTGATTCGCGATAGTGGTTCTGCGGAAATAAAATCGGGGACGACGATATAGTCGAATGGATCGGTGTGCAGCGTTGCAGATCGCAGGGCATCTAGGTTGGTCAGTGACATGCGGGCATCTTACTGCTTGGGTTTTGGGCTAGGCAAGGATTGACTTCGTGCATAGTTGCAGAACTAGTTTAGCCTTGACATTTGTCCTTTCGGCGGTCCTTCCTAGGCTTTCCATTCGGCTTATGATTGCTCAAGTTGAATGGCGCACGCCCGCGGCATAGGCTTCGTCACGCTAGAGTTCGCTCCAGAAAGGACTCCATAAAACTACCACAAAGCCCCAAGCATGCTGCGACAACCAGCAAATTGCGCTAAACTCGCCGGCTTGTTGGACCGCAACCACGAGTAGTTTCTCCGATGGCCGATAAGGCACGGGTCGTTCTCCGTCATTTGATTATGCTGTGTTGCTTTTGGCTGCCTGCGAGTCGGCGCAAGCGTATTGAGCGGTGGCTGCGCGGTCGCGAAGAGTTCAAGAAGCTACAGCGTTGCGATTGGGTGTTAATGAGTTGGGGGAAGTCTGGGCGCACCTGGTTGCGCGTGATGCTATCTCGCGCTTATACGTTGAAGGGCGGTATCGATGCCCGTGAGTTGTTAGATTTCGATAACCTCAAGCAACGCGATGCGCAGCTACCCGCTGTTTTCTTTTCGCATAACAATTATTTGCGTGACTATACAGGCAATCAAACATCGAAGGCGCACTTTAGTGGTAAGCGCATTGTCTTGTTAGTGCGCGACCCTCGCGATGTCGCTGTATCGCAGTTTTTTCAGTGGCGTTATCGTATGCGCCCGAACAAAAAGTACATAAATGATTATCCGCCGCACCAGGCCGATATTGACACTTGGGATTTCGTGACAGATAGACAGGTGGGTGTACCGCGCATCGTTGAATATTTTAACGGCTGGGTCGAGGCAATTGAGGAGTTGCAAGATTTTATGGTGGTGCGTTACGAAGACATGCGTAGCGACCCGGCGCAAGTGCTCGCGCGTATCATGGAGTTCACTGGCACGGACGTGACGGCGGATCAAGTGCGCGAAGCGGTTGAGTTTGCCGCATACGACAACATGAAAAAAATGGAGCAGGAGCGCTACTTCAAGGGTAGCGGTGCACGGGTTAAACCCGGTGATAAAGATAACCCGCAATCTTTCAAGGTACGCAAGGCGAAGGTGGGTGGCTATCGCGATTATTTTACCGATGAGCAGTGCGTGCAACTCGAGAACATGGTTGCGCAGCTGCACCCCATGTTTGGTTACGATAGGGGTCGAGCCCAGTGAGAGTGGCGCTGCAAAATATGCGCCAGGGGTTGCAGACTGCACGCAAGAAGCTCGCTCGACGTATCTTACATTGGCGTTTGCGCGGCCGACCTGAAGCGGAAATTCTTGCTGCAGAGCGCAAGCTGCGCGGTGTGGAACAGTACGATAAGTTACAACGGGCTGACATCGTGGTGGTGTCCTTTGGTAAGAGTGGCCGAACCTGGTTGCGCGTTATGGTGTCGCACTTGTTTCGCGTCATGTACCAACTACCGGACAACGCGATCATGGGCTTTGACAATTTTCACAACATGAATCGCGCTGTGCCCAAAGTGTTTTTTACACACGACAATTACATCAAAGATTTTACTGGTGATTTTTCTAGCAAGCAGCCTTTTTATCAGAAACGGGTTGTACTATTGGCGCGCGATCCGCGTGATGTAGCAGTCTCGCAGTTTTTTCAGTGGAAGTTTCGTATCAAGCCGAGCAAAGTGGCGATTAACAATTATCCTCCACGTGGTAGTGATATCAGCTTATTTGACTTCGTTATGGGCGACAACGGCGGCAGCATCTCTGCCGTCGTCGACTACCTCAACTTGTGGGCGGCAGAGGCGGAGAAAGTCGAACACTTTTATTTACTGCGCTACGAAGATTTACGCGCCAACCCCCACACGGAATTGCGTCGGCTGCTGGCGTTCATGCAGATCGAGGCCGCTGAACACTACAGTGAAGCTGCGGTTAGTTATTCCTCTTACGAAAACATGAAGAAGATGGAGAGCAAGCAGCAGTTTCGCTGGGCGGGTGGGCGGATGGTGCCCAGAGATAAAGACAACCCGGATAGCTATAAAGTGCGACGTGCTAAGGTCGGCGGCTATCGCGACTATTTCACCGATGAAGAAGTTGCGGCGATTGATGAGAAGTTACAAACAACGCTGAGCCCGCTATTTAAGTACCGTTAAATCGAGCTACTGTTTGTGCGCGAGTTATGCGCCAATCAACTCCAGTGCATCTTTGCGCAGGTGTCCCTGGGCGATTTCATCTTGCAATAAGCTTTCTGTGACAATGCCGTCGCGCAGTGCATCGCGCACTAGACCGAAGAAAAAGGCTTCTTGCTTTGGGTCGGGGTGAGTGGCATAAGTGCCGGCAAATTTATAGTCACCAAACAGCGCCCGGCGGGCGCGGCGCAGCCAATGTCGCGGTGGAAACAGCTGAAAGGTATCGGCGGGCCGATAGTCGATGTGAAGGCCAGTTTTCCAAGGTTGTGTTTTTCGTTTAGTGTTGTGCAACAGTTTCGTCTCATCAGTGAGTTGGTCAAAGTCGTTCCACTGAGTTTCAAATAGGCCGATGGTGGATGGGTTTTCAAGTTTTAGCGACACCCAATCCATATAATCGCGCTTGGCGGGCTCAAACATTTCGTTGAAGTCGTTTTCAAAGTGCCAGTGTGTGAGTTGCGCACAATCCAACAGCATGACACTGCTAGCGTAGGCCCCCTTGCGCCCTTTGCGGCCAGACTTTGGCCGACACATGATGGCGGCACCACCCATGTCGCGTTGCAGTAGTTCCCAAATATCGCCGATGGCAAAAATGTCCGGATCCATGACTACTGCTTTTCCCGCGTAATTCATGAGTTGTGGCGGTGCAAAACGCAGTGGGGTAAAGGATTGTAAGTCGTCGTTTAGCCAGGGTCGTTTTTCTCCGTCGCGCCGGTAGAGTTGTCCTTCGCGTTCCAGCATGCAGGGGAAGTCTTTAACTTCGATAAACTTCACGTCGAATTCATCGGCGTGTTGCGAGTTCTTAATGAGAGAGTAGCGACTGATCAATGCACCAAGCATTTGCTTGTGATTGGTGTGTATGAATACGGTGGGCTTCACGCGAGGTCTTCTCGTTGACGTTACTATCTGCTGGCCATGGGCGTTAGTTTAGCGGTACCAGCCAGCCCTATAAATGGCTGGCTTTGGCAATTTTGCGAGCGCAATCTGCGTCGTGCTCACACTCCTAGGGGCAGACGCGGGCAGGTTGCGTGTCCTACTATCACTGGGTTTAGAAACGATTGTCAGTAGAGAGAGGACTGCCAGTGAGCGGGAACCACCCGACAGTTTGGTGCCTACTGGGAAAGAAAGCGGGCGATAACACGCAGGTTGTAGCCTTGGCTGGCGCCTTGGGATGGGAATATGAGTGCAAGCACATTATTGCCCGCCCCTGGGAATTGCTGACGCACCTCGGCCTCGGTGTAACCCTCGCTGGGATTGATCAGCGTGCTTCCAGCGTGCTGGAGCCCCCCTGGCCCGACCTCATTCTTACTGCCGGGCGGCGCAATGAGCCGGTAGCGCGGTGGATCGCGCGGCAATCTGGCGGCTGCAGTCGCTTGGTGCATATCGGGCGGCCCTGGTCGCCGCTGGCGACGTGGGATTTGATTGTTACCACGCCCCAATACTCATTACCCGAGCAGCCCAACGTGTTGTACAACAGCCTGCCGCTGCATGCGCTCTCTAGCGAAGCGCTAGATACCGCAGCGCGACAGTGGCTGCCGCAGGTAGCGCCATTACCGCGACCGCGAATAGCGGTACTAATCGGCGGCGACAGTGGGCGCTTTGTGATGACGTCGCAGAAAGGTGCGCAACTGGGCCGTCTGGTGAATGACTTGGCGGCGAAGATCGACGGCTCATTGATGATTACCGACAGCCCGCGCACTCCCGCCGAAGTCGGCGAGGCAGTGCGGGCCGAAGTTCAGGTAAGACATTTTTTTCACCGCGTTGCAGCGGGCGGCGAGAACCCTTATATGGGGTTGTTGGCGCTGGCCGATGCCTTCGTCGTCACTGGTGAATCGATGTCTATGCTCGGCGAAGCGGCCGTCGTAGGCCGGCCGCTGTTTATCTTTGATATCGGCGATGGCGACACGGCCTGGTGGCGCTTGCGCCACAATTATCGCTACAAAACGCTCAGTGACCGTTTGGCGAGATGGATTGCTCCGCAGCGAATGCGCCGCGATATTACCCGTATCCAGCGGGTGCTCGTGGCCGACGGCCGCGCCGCGTGGCTGTCGCCGGATGAGCTGTCCCATGCAGCCAACTTCATTGTCGATAATATGGCTGGGATGGAGGGGCTGATTTCCGACAGCGCTAACCGACCGCAGATAGTGGCTAGCGAGCGATCACAGGCGGAATTGCAGCGCAGCGCCGCCCGGGTTAAGCAGCTCGTGATAGGGAGCTAAGTGGGTGAACAGGTGTCGGTGGTAAGTCGGGTGTGCGTGCCAACACCTCAAAGGCGTCGTGTCGCACATGGTTTTGCGCCATTTCTTTGCTCAGAAAATCCTCAGAAATTTTTCCTTCCTGCACACACTCTTTTAACAGACCAAAGAAAAACTGCTCCTGGTTTTTGTCCGGGTGCTCCCGGTAGTTGCCGAGAAAGGCATACTCACCAAACAGTTTGCGCCGTGCCCGCATGACCCATGCCACCGGAGGAAATAAACGAAAGCGTTCGGCGGGCCGCCAGTCGGTGGGTAGGCCAGTTTTCCACGGTTGTGTTTTACGTCGTGTGGTGTGCAGCATCTTGGTATCGAGCGTGAATTTGTCAAAGTCGTTCCACTCGGATTCGAAAAAACCGATGGTGTTGGAATCCTCTTCCTTCAAACAGATCCACGGTTGGTAATCTTGGCGAAACTCGAACATTGCCTGAAACTTGGCCTCGGCGTCCCAGTGTGTGAGTTGATCGCACTCCAGTAGCATCACACTGCTGGCCATGCATTTATCAATGAGCCCTTTGGGGCCGGAGCGCATGCGGCACATAATGGCTTTGCCCTGCATGTCGCGACTCAGTAGTTCCCAGATATCGGCAGTGGCAAAAATGTCGGGGTCGATGACCACCGCGCGGCCTTCGTAGCCCATGAGTTTTGGTGGCATGAAGCGCGTGGGTGTGAAGGACTGCAAGTCGTCATTTAGCCAGCTGCGTTTGACGCCATCGCGCAGGTATTCCTGACCTTCGCGCTCGGCGAAGAAAGGATAGTCGCGGGAATCCATGATGTGCACATCGAACTTGTCATTATTTTGCGAGTAACGGCGCAAGGCGTGCTCGGCGACGATCGCGCCGGTGATCTGCTTGTGATTGGTCTGAATAAAAACGCCGGCTTTCATGGTGCTCGTTGTCCGCTGTGTCACTGGCTATAGGTCTGATATCAGCTCACAGGAGTGGCCTGACGGGGCTGAAAATCGCTCGGTGAACAAGCTCGCAACTATATAGGAATAGGGCATTTTTTGCCATTTGCCCGGCCTGGCAAATGCTGTGAATAGTTCATGGGCCGGCAGTGCTGGAAGGATGTTGGTAACTGTGGGTGCGGTAGCTCATTTAAAAATCCCGCGCTGATACAACCCCCAGAAGAAGCCCCATAGATGGATTAGCGGTCGGCGTCGAACTTTTTCCGGTACGGTGATCTTCTCGCCAGAGTGGCGCTCCAGCTTCCAGGCGATGTAATCTAGGCCGCCCTCAAAGGTAAACAGCGCCTTGACCAGGCGCGCCACCGAGAGCAGCTTGCCGCTGCCTCGGCGCAGCGCCCAGGCCACTCGTGCAGTGCGTTGCTCGTGGCTGGATATGTTGCACCGGTAGTTTGGTTCGCCCTCTGTTGGCTCCAATTGGAAACCATAGGGTAATTCGGGCGCTAATTGTGTGGTCAGTGCAAGACAAAAATCTTTCGAGGCCTGCGCGAGCTCTGCGGCCCGCCCAGTTCGTTCGGTGCGCAGCTCTGTCGCATAACTGAGCGCTAAGGCTTCTTGCCAAAGTAACGTCACCTTGCCCACTGGCGGGAGCGCTGGGAGCGCTTTACTCAGCAGTGTCTGTGCGGCATTGGTGAGGGCGTTAACCACGTGTTGGTGCGCGGTCTCATCCCGAGCGTAAAGGATGTGAGTCGGTTGTGCGAAGCGGCCCCAAAAGTACGACTCGAAACTCGCACTCGAACAACCGCGGGCAAAGTCAGTCATCGAGACAACCGTGACTTTTGCACGCAGCGGCTTTTTCTCGTCAAGCGTATCGCCACCGGGAGAGACTGCCAGTTGTTCTGCGTAAAAAACATTGGGCGGCAACAGGCGATTGGCTAGGGCAAGCCGAGCGTTGCCATAGGCGGTTTGATAGTTCTCACACAGTAAGTAGAGATCGAGTAACCCGTCATAGATATCGCCACTACGCAAGCAGGAGCCATACACTAACACGGCGCGAATATCGTCGTGCATACGGGTTTGCAGTTGCGCTATAAGAGCCGCGAGTGTCGGGTCGCGCTCTGGTTCCGGTCCAATGACCTTGGGGTAGACAATCACAAGCGCAAAAATTCCAACGGCTGCGTTGCCGCTAAATGAAGACTTTGCGCGACGCTCATCACCTCTCCATCGATATTAACTTTTCCTCGCATGGACAGATATAGCTGATCGGCGTTGTGACTGTGATACCCGCTGATAGGTACTGCATTGTCATTGGGTTTGCCACGGGCGATGGAATAAAAAGTGCGCGCAAATTTGCTGCAACCCTGCTCCATGAGGGTTAGTTTTATTGGCCCCGGCTCGTCGCTCCAAAACGGACGCATACCAAAAGCCAATCGCTCTAATGTGCTGATCGCGAGAATCAGTGTGTCAAATTTTTTGCGCTCGTTGTTGTCGAGTTGCAACTCAAGTTCAACATGGTGATTGAAGGTGGGGTCGTCGCGCAAGACACCCCAAACCGTACGCAGTGTGATGAGAGCGACGCTAAAATCATTGCGCAGTCCTCGAGAGTGCACTTGTTCATGTGCGTATTCGGTGCCATGGATAATGGCCCCGCTGCCTAAAAACATACCGTAGTGCGCTTCGTTCTGGTCGTCGATGCGCGCACGCAGCAAAGGTCGTTGGCGTAATTGCCCTCGGATATTGCGCTCGCCGTCACACCACTGACAAAACCGCGTGAGCGCACTGGTCAGAGAGCCGCTTACACCGATGTCACCGGCGGTCATGTTCGCTGTTCCACCGGGTAACAGCGCAACGATGGGGGGCTTGGGAAAGTAGTTTGTTTCCAGCAGTCTGCCCAAGATGGCTGCCACGGTACCATCACCGCCGTTGATCGCCAGTAGCTCTATGCGACGTTGAGCTAAGGTTTCTAATGCGGCATCAATGTCCGCTGCACTGCGCGTCACGAGGTGGTGAATTGAGCTACTGTGATCAATCAGGTGGCGCAGTTTGCGAAACTGCTCGCGGTTGTGTCCGCTGTTGGGGTTGCTGATCAAGCCCACGGGACTTGCAGCCGGTGTCACAAGTCAGGGTCCCTCAAGGTGACCTCGCCCAGATTGATTTCGGTCGCCCCAATACGAGGGGCGTTGCCGCGTATTTGCAGGGGCACGCCGGTAAGTTGATCAAATAGCACGATGATGTCACTCTCTAAACCGAGAAAATTAAAGTCTCTGTCTTCAGCGAGCTCCCCTTCTGGCTCAACTTGCAAAGAAACTGCAACAGTTTCGCGTCGACCCTTGATGACTTCACCGCCGCTGGTTTTATAGTGCACATCGATCGGAATACCGTTGCCACTTTTCATGCGTACGCGGAAGAAATTCAAATCCGTATGTACGATGACTTCTTGGGTTGCGTCAGGGCCTTGCTGTTGCAGGTCTGAAGCGAGCAGCAATAGCATGTAGGTGTCGGTGACAATACTGCCGGAGGAAGAAGCAGGGAATTTAATGGTGCGACTGCTGGACACAGGCCAGTCGGCCAGGGGCAGAGAATGGTTGCCCTCCGGGTCTTTGCGCTCACGAAGAACGCTGTCTTCCTGGTATTTGTAGGACTTTAAGCGTCGGTCTTTGCCGCGGCTGAGGCGGACGCGCTGCTGCACCTCGCGGCTATCTGGATTAAAAATAAGCGTGATTTTTTCAGAATTATCGACGACTGAACTCTCAACTAGCAGTTCCCAAGCATCGTTATCTTCATTCGGCTGTGGTACTTCCAGGCGCGACTTGGCCGTTGCCCAAAAAGCTTTCTTCTCAAACTCCAGCGCTTCCCAGGGCGGTAGCTCCGCAATGGCCAGACTCGATCCTGCAATGGCGCTTGAGATTAGCGCCAAGAGGAGTTGAAGCCAGTGGGTTTTAATGCTGAGTCTCATGTGATCCTGTATTAAGCGTCTTGATTGTTGGGCGGTGGCTGCAGCACTTGGCCAGTTGTGACGACGATGAGCTGCACAGCGCAGTTATGCGCACACGACGCTGGATACGCCCTCCCCCGTGCGCCGCATACCTTGGAGGTTGGGCGGAACGTGTAAGTTCCCTGGCTCGCCCCTCAGGTGTCATGCCATTGCGGTAGAGTTTCTACCCGCTCGCCGTTGGCTAAGCTGCGGCTACCGCCTCGGTGCAGGGGGTCGCACAAAAATCGTACAGCTGGTTATTATCAGGCCTGCGGCAGGGGGCTTGATATGGGCCATTTCGGTATTTTTACCAGAGAAATCGCAGCCCCCCAAAATTCCTGTATCCTGCGCAGCGCGCCACTCACCGAGCCGCCCTCAGGGCCCGCTAATTTAGCTATTTGTGGTCCTTTTGGGCAGCTGTTGTTGGGGCTCTTCATGAGCCGACGTGATTAGAATCAACCCCCCTCGCGCTGGCTTTGTGCTAGATTTTAGCCATTATCTGCCACGACCAGGGCGTCAAATCCAAGTGGTTACTGCCTATGGAAAACTGTGTCTTCATCCATACTAACGAGCGGCAATGGCTCGGTGCGCTAGTCGCAGAATACTCACTGTACCGCAATTCGCATCGCGCGGATCAGTTTGAAGTGCGCTTTATTCACACCCGTGATTACCCCTACTTGCAGGCGAAAGAAGGACAAACTTTTTTGCGTGGCGGGACGTCGCGCGTCTGGCAAATGCACGATTTGCAATCTTTCACCCCCCTGCGCTTTCTGCCACCTAAGTTGATGAACTGGCGGGGTAGGGCTGTGGTCACCGACCCCGATGTGTTTGCGGTCGGCGACATCTACGAACTGCTAACGCGAGACATGGGTGGAACTGCCGTGATGGGTCGGCGTCGTTCCGGGAAAGCAAAGAAAGCCGCGCAGGTTGCAACGAGTGTCATGTTACTGGATTGCAGTCGTCTGGAGCACTGGCAAGCCGAGGAGGAGTTCGAGCAGTTATTTCGCTTTGAGAAAGATTACAAGGAGTGGATGGTGCTCGGTTACGAAGACCCTGCACATATCGGCTACTTCGAGGACTACTGGAACGATTTTGATCATCTGGACCAGCAAACTAAATTACTACACAACACTAAGCGTCGCACCCAGCCATGGAAGACTGGCCTCCCAGTCGATTACACGCCCGCAGATAAGTTCAAGGATAAGCCGCTGTTGGCATCGGCCAACAAATTGCGCGCCCGTGTATTTGGAGAGTATGGGCTGCTCGGGCGCTATCATCCGCATCCAGATCCGAATCAGGAGGCTTTCTTTTTTGGACTACTGCGCGAGTGTTTGGAGAGTGGCCACATCAGTGAGCAATTAGTGCGCGATGAAATGCAGAAAAACCATGTTCGACACGACGCCTTCGAAGTGTTGGGGCGCACACCCGCGCTGGAGCGCAATGTAGCGTGAGATATCTCAATATTGAAAAGTTGCAAGCGCTTACCAACGAAGAATTCCTAGCGATCAAACCCTATCCGTATTTCAATAGTGAAGGTGTTTTGACGCAAGAGGGCTTCGACGATCTATTGGCCAACATGCCGTCGCTCGATTTGTTTGAACAGAAGTTTGGCTACGAACGCAGAGCGGGTCAGGCTCCACATGACCGTTATTCGCTGGAGTACGCGCCGGGAATGCCAGTACCAAAACCCTGGCAAGAGTTTATTAGTGAGCTTTGCTCTGATGTCTATCGCAGCGAAATGGAGCGGCTGCTCGGGGCGCGCAAAGCTGAATTCCGCTTTCACTGGCACTATACACCCAGCGGGGCAGATGTATCCCCGCATTGCGATGCGCGGCGCGAACACGGCTCTCACTTGTTTTATTTTAACTCACACGATGATTGGAACCCGGCATGGGGTGGCTCCACCTTGGTGTTAGACGATGGTGAACGCCTCGACTATAACTCAGCACCCGCCTATGAAGATTTCGATGACATCGTCGAATGTGAATCGATCGGCAACTACAGTTCACTAATGCTGCGAACTGATCATGCATGGCATGCCGTCCGGCCCATCGAATGTCCGCCAGACAAACTGCGTCGCGTCTTTATCGTCGTCGTCAACCCAGACAATTTGTTTTGGAAAGTTCGCGACAAACTTATCGGTAAAACGATTCAGCGGTTTTAGTGATACCCGTGTGATTGCGCTAGCTTAACCAGTTTATTTACACACTGACTTTCACACCATCGGTAAAATGCTGAGAAGGTAAAACAAAATACTATGTTTATTGAAGATTACTTCTCGATCGATGGCGATAGGGTGTCTTTCACGCGCGAGCAGGGCTCCGATTTTGCCAAAGGTGTCGCGGATGATTTCAACCCCTTACACGACGTGGATTTTAAGCGTTTTTGCATTCCCGGAGATTTGCTGTTTGCCGTCGTACTGGCGCGTTACGGCATCAGTATGAAGATGGAGTTTGTATTCACGGAGATGGTATCTGATAGCACTGTGCTGTTAATGCCCGAACCTGGCCCAGTACTCGATATTCGAGATGCCGAGGGGCGGAGCTACCTACATGTTACGCGCCGTGGAGAAACCTCCAACGATCCTGCGCTCATCGAAAATCTCGTGCGCAGCTATGTCGAGTTTTCCGGTCACACCTTTCCACATATATTGGAGCCGTTGCTGGCCGAGAAAAATGTAATGATTAACCCCGCCCGGCCTCTGGTCGTGTATCAGAGTATGGCGATACAAATGCAGCGCTTAGATCGTCATTTGCCCAATCTGCGCAGTGATACGAATACATTAGAGATCGATGGCAAGCGTGGCAGCGTAGCGTTCGCGTTTACCTTTGAAGAATGTGGCGACGTTGTGGGTCACGGTCAGAAACATATGTTGCTCGGTGGCTTGCGCGAGTACGATAAGGCAGCGATGACTGCAGCGATTGATCATTTCGCGCAGCGTAAACAACAGTTTCGTTCAGAATGAAGGCGCCAAATGGCAGCTCGGCGCGAACTTTTGATGGGTTGGGCGATGCGTATGCCGTCGACGAGCTGGTATTGGAAGCTGCTTATAGCTAACTGACATTACTAAGAAAAGGGCCGTCATGAAAAACTTAGACAACAAAACTATCTTAGTATGCGGTGGTGCCACAGGCATTGGTGCTGCCACTGTGCAACGCTTGTGTGAAGAGGGTGCCAGAGTTGCCATTGGTGACTCTAACATTGATGCCGCGCAAGCGCTGGTTGGGCAATTAAATGGCGATGGCACAAATGCTTCAGCCTGGCAGTATGATCAAGCGAACGAAGCCAGCATCAACGCGATGGTTAGCGCCGTACTCGAGCACACAGGTGGTCTCGATGGACTGTTCGCCAATGCCGCAGATATGCAAGTGTTATTGAACGACAGTAATGTGTTGGACAACGATATCGGCATCTGGGAGCGCACCTTGCAGGTAAACCTGATCGGTACGGCCATGCTGGTAAAGGCAGTGTTACCGGCTCTGCTGGAGCGCGGTGGTGGCGCCATGGTATTGACTTCCTCGGACGCCGCCATCGTCGGGGAGGCGGAGCGGCCGGCGTACGCGTCTGCTAAATCGGGAATCAATGCCCTCTGTCGCCACGTCGCTACCCGGTGGGGGCGCGAAGGAATTCGTTGCAATGCTGTGTCACCCGGTTTTGTTTTGACGGAACAACTGAAGGCGCACATGGACAAGTCGATGCAGGAGGCGATGCTGCGCGGCGTGCCGAGCCCGCGTCATGGTGCGGCAGAAGATATCGCTGGTGCGGTCACTTTCTTGTTGTCAGACGATGGCGAATGGGTGAACGGACAGGCCTGGCGGGTCAATGGCGGTGTAACTTACGGTCTTTGAAGCCCCGCTGTGTACGCAATACCCGCGTTAATCGATCAGTCTACTCCTTGTCGCTTTAGCCTCTCCCCATCAAGTCTTTGGCAATGGCGACAATCTGCATTTCGTCTGTGCCGGCGTAGATCTGCAAAATCTTGGCATCGCGCATGAGTTGTTCCACGCGTGTCTCACGCATGTAACCTGCGCCACCAAAGATTTGTACCGCTTCCGTGGTCACATCCATCGCTGTTTGCGCGGCATACAATTTCATTGCCGAGGCCTCCGACAGGGTGAAGTCTCCTCCGGCCGCCCGAGTTTCGATAAATCGAAATACGAGGTTTTCAAGATTCAACCGCGCCACTTCCATTTTGGCGAGTTTCAATTGGATCAATTGATAGCTGCCGATGGGTTGGTCGAACTGAACTCTGTTTTTGGCATAATCCAGTGAGAGTTCCAGTGAGCGTTCCACCAAACCCAGGGCCATCGCGGCGACGCCTGAGCGCTCTGTGCTAAATGTAGATTTTGCGCCGGAACGGCCGTAACCATCTTCGGATTCACCCATCAAGCGTTCCGGTCCCGCTGCCACATCCGCTAGGAACAGTTCGCCGGTCGGCGATGAGCCTATGCCCATTTTTTTAAAAGGTGCACTTTGCTCCAATCCAGGCATGCCGGTGTCGAGAATAAAAGACACCAGCTTGCGGTCCCGCGCGGCCACCCCGTCCTCCTCTAGCCGGCAAATAAAGACGATGGTGTCGGCATAGGGCCCGTTGGTGGTGAAAGTTTTGTTGCCGTTGAGCAGGTAGCCGCCTTTCCCATCGCGGCGTGCAGTGGCTTTCATACCACCAAAAGCATCGGAACCCGAGTTTGGTTCAGTAATGGCCCAAGCGCCGACCTTCTCTAACGTCAACAGTTCGCGCGCCCAGCGCTTTTTTTGCGCGATTGTTCCTTTAGACATGATCGCCCCAGCCGTGAGCCCCACGGAGACACCCATCGCAGTGATCAAGCCAGGGGAGTACCGACTGATCTCGATGATGGGAATAATACCCATTGCCGCTGCGTCCAACGCTTCCTCTGAAACTTTGCCCGCAGGTGCAGTAGATTCTTGTTTCGGCGTGTCCTGCTCGCCACCTTCTTCGCGTGCAATTTGCTTATCGAAACGGCCGGCGGCAAGTTGATCCATCCCGAAGGTGGAAAATAACTTGCGCAGTACGTCATAGGGAGGAATGCCGTTGTATTCCAAATCGTCAACAATGGGAGCGATTTCTTTTTCAACGAAATCGCGCACCATCCCTTTGACCAACTGTTGCTGTTCTGTCCAGGCGATCATAGTGTTTTCTCTACATCCGAATTTAAATTAACCTAACACAAACGCGTTGAGCTTATTGCCATCGAGGTCGCGAAAGTAGCCTGCGTAAAACCCTTCTATGCGTGGGCCCGGCGCGCCCTCGTCCGTTGCACCCAAGCGCAGTGCTTGTTGGTAGAAACGATCCACTTCGTCTCGCGATTGCATCTGCATGGCGACCATCACACCGTTGCCAACAGTTGCTTGGCCGCCGTCGAAGGGTGGGGTCACGCCCAGTGCTGGTTGTTCCATGGACGTGCCCCAGAGAATCAAATTCTCGTCGTCGAATAGGCGCTGGTGGCCGATAGAGCCGAGTAGGGCATCGTAGAATTCGATGGCTCGGTCGCGATTATTGGTGCCGAGTGTGACGTATCCTAACATGATAGGTCTCCTTGGTTGGCGCGTGTGGTCCGCTGTGATGGGTTGGCGCACTACTGAGGTGCGTTTTCAATCACGACACAGTATAGATGCCAGTGATGGGTTGTCGATGCACTCCGGTGTGGCAGAATAGCGTAGTGTTGAATCCGCAGATAAAGGTTGGCCAATGGAAGTTATAGCATCCGGCGAAGCCTGTGGTGCCCAGGTTAGCGGTATCGACCTTTCCCAAACCTTGTCGCAAAGCACGGTAATGGAGTTGCGTCGTGCCTGGCTGGAGCACCATGTGCTGGCATTCCCCGATCAAACCTTAGGTCACGCAGATTTAGAGCGGTTGACGTTGACCTTCGGCAGCTTTGGCGAAGAGCCCTTCTTTGGGCCCATACCGGGGAGTGACCACATCGTCGCACTAACGCGCAAAGCAGATGAGCAGGCCCCGGTGTTTGCCGAAAACTGGCACACGGACTGGAGCTTTCTGCCTGTGCCACCTATCGGCACCTGTCTCTATAGTTTGGTCATCCCACCTACAGGCGGGAATACTGGGTTCGCTAACCAACACAAGGCACTGGCCGAGATGCCCGGCGAGATGCGCGGTAAACTCGAAGGCCTTCGGGTCAAACATTCCGCCGTCGCAGCGTATGCCCCCGATGGCATGTACGGTAAAGCGGACGCCGACAAGGGGCGCAGTATGCGCATTCGTTTTTCCGAAGAGGCGCGTAAGGTGCATCAACACCCGCTCATCCTCAACCACCCAGAGAGTGGGCGCGAAACCCTCTTCGGCTCCTTGGGTTATATCATTGGCGTGGAAGGAATGGACGACGATGCCGCGCTAGAACTGCTGCTGGAACTCTATGCCTGGCAGACCCAGGAACAGTTTCAGTACACGCATACATGGGAGAAGAATATGTTTGTTATGTGGGACAACCGCAGCGTGCTGCATCGTGCCTATGGTGGTTACGATGGCTACGATCGAGAGTTATTGCGCATTACGATTGGTGAAGATCGCTCGAAGTTTTTATCGCCTGCGTAGTGCGCCTGCATTTTATGCAGGTTGAAGAGTGTTCCAACTGGATTGGTGTGGGGCACACCATAGATGCTGTTCTGAATACACTATTCTGTACAATGGTTGGGCTATGCTTCGATCCCCACAAGAGACTGTTTGCCGCGTGTGAACACTTGAACAGGGCATTGTAATTGAGGTCGCTATTACAAAGGTCGCTATTACAAAGGTCGCTATGAGGAATGGCGCAAAAACGAAGGGTGTTAATAATTAATAATCGCTTAAAAATAAAGGAGTAGATACATGCTTAAGGATTTCAAAGAGTTCGCCATGCGCGGCAATGTGGTCGACATGGCCGTGGGTATCATTATCGGCGGTGCCTTTGGCACTATCGTAAAGAGCCTGGTCGATGATGTCATCATGCCACCCGTTGGATTGGCGCTCGGTGGCGTTGATTTCACCGATTTGTTTCTAACTCTGAAGAAGGGTGCCACTGCGGGGCCATATTCGACGCTGGAGGCAGCTCAAGCAGCCGGTGCTGTCACGATCAGCTATGGTGTCTTCTTCAACGCTCTGATCAGCTTCCTCATTGTGGCGTTCGCCGTATTTCTGCTTATCCGTTCGATCAATAAGCTCCAAGATGTGGTCGAAGGGGATGAGGAGGAAGAGGAAACCACTAAAGATTGTGAGTTCTGCTGCACGGAGATACCCATGAAGGCGAGCCGCTGTCCGCACTGTACATCCCAGCTCAGCTAACCGAGATAGTACGGTGAATTGGGTCACTGCAACCTCGCTCCGCTGTGCTCTGCAGCAATGTCGAGCCACGTTGGGTATGTGAACTGCTTCAATATGTAAATACTGTGGATTTGATGCAGTGGGGTTCTATGGTAGCCTGCCTGGCGCAGAGGTGCGGGGATTTTTGCGCCAACTGACAAATACCTAAAAACGGAGAACTACATGAAAAGAACACAACTAGCTATCGCTTTAGCTGGCTCTCTTGCCATTCTTGGGGGCTGCGCCAGCCAGGATACCGCCATGACGAGTGGCGGAGACATGCAATCGGAGCTCGATCGCGCCAATGCTCGAGCCGAGCAAAATGAAGCCGAAGCAGAGCGTCTGCGCAACGAATTAGCCGGTGCTCGCGGCGACAACTACATGAGCGCTGGCGGTGATTTGCTGCCTCCCAACGCTTTGCCTGGCCACTGCTACGCGCGTGTCCTGACACCCGCACAGTATGAAAACGGTACCGAGCGCGTACTCGCACGGGCAGCAAGCGAGCGCATCGAAATCGTGCCGGCAGAATACGGTTACGCCGAAGAAACTGTCATGGTTGAGGAAGAGTCTACGAAGTTGGAAGTCGTACCTGCAACATACAAGACAGTGACTGAGGAGGTCATGATCGAGCCCGAGAAAACTATCATCCGTGAAGTTCCCGCGGAATTTGAGACAGTAACCGAGAAGATTCTGGTGAGACCTGCATACACCACGTGGAAAAAGGGTCGTGGCCCGATTGAGCGCCTGGACTCCTCCACCGGTGAAATCATGTGCTTGGTCGAAGTGCCTGCCGAGTACAACACAGTCACTAAAAGGGTGGTAAGCTCACCGGCCCGCACCGTGGAAGAAACCATTCCCGCGAAGTACGAGACGGTTACACGTCGCGTGGTCGATGTTCCCGCCTCTACACGTGAAATTGTGATCCCCGCTCGCTATGAGACCGTGAAAGTACGCAAACTGGTGACTCCCGCGAGCACAAGGACGATTGAAATCCCCGCTGAGTACAAAGAAGTACCAACGCGTAAGCTGACGGTACCTTCCAGTCTCGAGTGGCGTGAAATTCTCTGTGAGACCAACACGTCTCCGGGTGTCATCAAGCGCCTGCAGAGTGCGTTAAACGAAGCCGGTTATGACGCTGGTACACCCGATGGTGTGTTGGGTGGCCGAACCATGGACGCGGTGAAAAAGTTTCAACGCGACAACAACCTCGCAAGTGGGCAGTTGACCATGAAAGTCCTGGACAAGTTGGGCGTGTCTCTCTAGGAGAGAGCCTCACGGTCAAATTGACAAACCACCGCTGTTAGTATTGGCGGTCGCAAGCACTTAAATAAAGCCCAGCCAGAGATGGCTGGGCTTTTTTCTGCCAGATAGCTAGCCAGTCAACCCGTAACAGGGTAGCGCGCAAATCGCGCTGGTATCTTTTGTCGTCTCTGCGTTAGGATACAGGCACTCGGGTCATACCGAGCGTGTTGTCTGAACTCATCTTGGGAGAAACCAATGAACGTTTTCGTGCGTGCGATTGTACTGATTCAATTGCTTTTTGTTGCCCAATTTAGCTTGGCATTAGATGCCACGGAAAAGGCTTGGGTTAAGAGCCTTGCCAGTGGCGATGTGTCTCAAATTCGGCGTGCCGCCGAGCAAATGTATACTGCCGGTGTTGACAAAACGGAACTGCTGGATGTTGTGGCAGAAGTCATTTTGGATTCATACGATATGCCTCCGTCTGGCTATATTCAGGTCGACGCACTTTCCTGGGGTACCCGTGTGTTGGGCGCCTCCAGAGACTGGCGCTACAATGATGTTTTGACTGAAGTAGAGACAAATGCTTACCACAAGAAATTGCGCAAGTTTGCCAAGAAGAATCGGACGCTGTTGCAAGAATCGGATGTGGCGCAATATAAGAAGGGTGGGGTCTCGCTGAAGAATTTGCGCGGTAGATAATCTAGATCGTCTCTCCAGTGACTGTGCAAACAGGGCAGCGACCGTAAAATTGTCGCGCTAGCCGCTGCCCCTCCGCTTTGGTTTTTATCCAGTAGCTTGCGCTCAGTCGGTTCCTCCAGATCTCCTACAGCGAATGTGTTTTACGCTCGTCGTCCTATGCGATCACGTGGAGCGGCCGAGCTGTGTCGTAGAAGTGCACAACTTGTTGCACGAAATAGCGGGGCACATCCAGGGCCAAGCGCATTTGGCACAAGAAAAGGATAGCGCCGGCTAGATGGTTAGCCGGCGCTAGTGTGGCGAGGGTTTAGCATCCAATTCCAGGTGGGACCGATGTCATGATGACAGCGTCGGAGGTTGTGGAGGCGCCGTCATTATCTGTCGCCACCGCGGTCACCGAGGCATTGCCAACTGGCGAATCGCTCCAAATAACCGAATACGGCGCAGTGGTGTCCACGCCAAGCGAAGTACCTTCGTAGAAAAACTCCACTTGCGTGACACTGCCATCCTGATCACTGGCGTTGGCGCTGAGGGTGATGGGGTCGCCGCTGATATAGTATATCCCTGCAATGGGCGCGGTCAGTGCGACAGAGGGAGCGGCGTTGCCATCATTAAACTCTAGAATGAGCTTAGGTCGCAACGTTGGGTCAGCCTGGTATTCACTGGAACGGAAGATTTTATGGTAGTTAACGCCGTTGCCCAGTATTTGCCAACCGAAGTTGCTTAGTTGCCCCGAGCTCATGGATTGCACGCTGTCAGTGACTTCAATCACCACCCACTCCGGATCCCAGCCCGTTTGTGTCTCGGGGCTACCATTGGCGGCATAATCGGTGCCAGAACCACCAGCACCCAGCTCATTCCAGGGAGTGCCACCAGCGGCCTCAATCCAGGTCGCTTCGTTTTCGACCCAATCCAAGAGCATCGGGTGTGCACGATAGGTGTAGTCATAGTAGGACGACTTGTACAGGGCGAGACCAGCGTAGGTAATGGTTGAACCTTCTGGAACCGGGCCGCCTTCATTGGAGAAAATATCGAAGCGCACCAGCGGGTTGTACTGATTTGCCACGCTATTGAGGATGTCTAGGCCACCTTTGGGGTAGGTGGTATGGAAGCCGTCGAGAAAGGTATCCGCGGTGCCCGAATAACCATCGAGCCCCTCTTGCAGAACAGTGAGACCACCACTGCCAGCGGGAGTTACCGTGAACTCCGTGGCGGACGCAATACCTGTGACGTTGGTGTTATCGGTGGCTACTGCGGTCAGCATATGGCTGCCTTCTTGTGCTTGCCATTCCACAGAATAGGGGAACGTCGTATCTACTCCCACAGAGCTCCCGTTTAGGAAAAACTCGACTTGCGCAACACTGCCGTCCGAATCGCTCGCGTCGGCGCTCAGCGTGATGTTTCTGCCACTGAAATACTCTAGGGATGACCCGTTGAGAGGCGCGCTTATATTCACTAACGGCGGGTTATTGACATGGTTTGCGACTGTTGCCGATACCCTGGGAGAAATATAACGATCGCCATTACTGTCTGTCGCGATGGCCTCAAACGTGTAGACACCTGCCGCCACAGACGTCAGTGTTGTTGTGTATGGCGCTGCCGTTAACGTGGTGAGGGTTTGACCGTCCAATAACAGTTCAACTTGTGTAATGTTGCTCTGCGGGTTTGCGGTGACGGCCGTCACGACGATATCTTCGTTCGGAAGAAAGTATCCCTTGCTAGTCGGTTCAGAAATCGTGACATGTGGATCATTGTTAACGGGTTCGACCCAGTTCTCTGGCTTGTAAAGCCATACATTGCCTTCATGCCAGTGTTGCAGTGCCATAAATGCATCTAGTTGCTTTATGTATTTCCATTTGCCCAACACGCCGGCACCGGGAGAGGGGTCGGGAACTGGCGTGGGCGTGTTTTGAAGTTTTTCGATCTCCCAGCCATTTGGAGAAACAACGGCGGGAGGCGTGAGGGCCCAAACGTCTCCACCGCCGCCCCAGAGAAGCAACCGGTTTCGGGGCGCGTCATAATCGATGCCATAGTCCCCGAGGCCCTGATTGTAAGTGCCAAGTGTGGTGGGCACGAAATCACCGTCGGGCTCAAATGCGACATTCGAATTAGTTGGGCCGGGCGTTGATAAATCCCAATATGAAAATAGATTGGGAGAGATTCTTACAAAAAGGTTGAGCGACGGAAGGTAGGAACCGGCGGGTTGACCCCAACCCGTACCTTCACCAACCTGTTCCCACTCGTCTTGTGTCGGATCATCGATATCATTGATCGTGTATTTGGAAAGAATCGACTGTGCACCGTGAACAAAAACTACATCCTTGCCGTTTTCTTGTGTGTAACCGACTGAATTCTCAATAAAGTGCCGTGGAAAATACGCATTGGGCAGGTTCAGCGGCACATCGCGGTTTTCCCACATCCCACCACCAATGACCCAGAGGTTGGGATTATCCCATTGCGGGTGGGAACCGGTTAATCCTCCAACCTTATCTTCGTCTGCGCGAGCCGGATCAAAAAAGTAGGGACCGGTAGTGCGGTAATTGTTACCGTTGATCTCTAACGTACCGTCGGGGTCTTCCATGATATAAGCTTGACCGAAGTTAAATCCTGCTCCACCAAATGTAAGGAAGCGATCAACCACTGGAAGGTAGATGTTGCCATCATAGGTATGGTGAGCTTGCGGCGACGCGTTGGGACCATCCACCGTCAGCCAAGGGTAGGGGCGGAGAGAATCTATATCGCTGGGTAGAGACATTCTTTCCCAATTGCGGCTTGTGCCACGCCAGCGGTAGACATCATTGCCGCCGTAGTTGGCATGCCCTCCGCCATAGATGATCAAGTCGCCTCTTCGGCTATCCCATGCAAAACCACTCCACGCAGCAATGATGCCGCGTGGCCCCCAAGGGACAGTATCAGGGTCTTGAGTGGGATTCACCAACAGTCCAGTGGGTGTCCATACATCCTCGAATTGATTGATGTTTACTCGAACCCACCCGTTTTCCGGCGTGGACCTCAGGAGGGACATTAGCTGTTCGAGATCGGGCTCTGAAGGTCGTGGATCGACGCCAGTAGGCAGTTCAGATTCGGCATGCGCCACGGTTGGAAGTAAAAAAATCATGACCAATGGCATGGATTTGCATAACCGACCTAATGCATTGAAGTAACCCATCATAATGTCGCCCTATGTTCTTCGTGTTAGCAGATAATTAAAATCAAGAGGTTCACGGCGATTTTCGAACTTAGTTAAGGTAACCGCACTTGCATGTAAGTTCTTCTACGGTGCCGATTATTCCTCAGTTCAAAACTGGCTCTGGGGAGTGAAGACAGCGACGATGCGCTTCTCCAGCCAGCCAATGCCAGTATCGTTAGTGCCCCTGTTGATGCCTTAATGCGGGCCTTCCGGCGGCCCATAGTCAAGTGGTTTAAATATCAAGCAAAAACTATACCGTATTCGTTAATTCAATGGCTTACCCGGTGGGTAAATAGGTAAATCAGTAAAACTGTAAAGAATTCTGACAGTCTCCTGTGGGTGGGAAAAAGGAAAGTTTGGTCCTCTGCGTCGTCTTCTCAATGCAGAGGTGCCATTTGGCGAGTGGCCCGCCCGGCAGAATTCGAATCTGCGACCTCTGCCTCCGGAGGGCAGCGCTCTATCCAGCTGAGCTACGGGCGGCGAATGGCGCGCATCATACCCCTGCATTCTGGGGTAGTCCACGGCGCTTACTCGCAGTATCGGCTACGCTAGATGCTCAGTTCGAGCATTGGGTCGAATGCGTAACGAATTGCTCCCTCTACAGGGGTCGTAGCCGTTTTAGCTGCCGACCGCAACACGTTCGAATAGCTAAGACGTACTGAACCTCTGCTAGTTTGACTTATCACCATCAGAAAAAGGGCTCTGCCCCTGACTTATGACCCCGCGAGTAGACCTCTGAGTACTTAGAATTCGCTGTGGCAATTTTGGAGTAGTTGTTGCAGCAGCTCCACATGGCGCAATGTCGCCCGTGTCGACGCTTGCATGGCATGGTCACGCTGGGTTTGCCACACCCGGTAGGCCTTAGGCAAGGCCCAGTGTAGCTGTTCTTCCAGCTGTGTCACTGCGGCATGCACACTGTACTTGCGTCGATTCAGCCGCGCGGCGCGTGGTTGTATTTCGGCGATAAAAAACTTACCCACGACGCGCGGGAGCACATCGGCAGCATCCTGCCTCAAACTCGCGCCACACAATGGGCCGCGTCGCAGGCGTGTTTCCAATACAGCATTCGCAGAAGTCATCGCGCGGCCGTCGGTTTGCAGCGCTTTGATTAAAGCACCGCCGTCACCACCTGCCACATCACTTAATAACAACTCGAAGTCTCGATGTTCCACTTGATAGTTTCCCGCCAACCACTGCGCGACATGGCCATTAATTTTTTCGAGCGCAAGTAGCGCGGCATCTGCATGTACCCTAGGATAAGTGCCCGGTTTATGGTTGGCTTGCCAGAATGCCCGATACTCTTCACTCGCCAAAGTAGCGTTAAATATGCGCGCGGGTAATTGGTCTTGTTTTTCTCGGTGGGCTGCTTTCAGGTTAGTGGCGAGCGTGGACTTATTGTTGTCTTCGAGCTGTTTGACGCAGGCAGGTGCTAAATTGAGAAATTCGAGATCGAGAAGAAGTTGTTGAGAGGGTTTCGCCATGCGCCCCAGGCTGCTGTTGCGTCGGCCGATATTGGTTTGCAGTGCACAGCCCGAAAGTGCAAGAAAATCGAGTGCATTGATCGTCCGAGTCTCAATGGCCCGTTGTAAGGCGCCGCTACGTGGTGGTCGCGGGAATGGTGGCGGTGCGGCACTGTTGGTTTCGACGTCTAGGGCATGTTGTAGGCGGTTCAGGTAGCGCTCATACATCGCTTCCTGATCGTTTTCGCTACAGCCGATCAATGCGCAGACGACCACAGAAATAACCCACAGCAAGGGCGGAACCCGGCGTTGGACATTAAAGGGGTGGTGTTCTTGGTAGTCGCCGCGGTTCACCTAGGGCACCTTGATTGAGAATTGGCCTGGATGCCCCATGTGCCAGAAGCTCCGTAGAGCATAATTGCCATTAATAAGAGGTGCCCTAGGTCAATGCAGTCTCCGCACGATGTCGCCAATCCAACAGATTGGCGCCGTTTTCATTCACGTCTTTCTTAATCCACGCCAAAAAGCCCAGCGCTGCAAACAGGTCTATGTCGGCCATGCTGATCGTGTCACCGGCCACCCATGGTTGATTGGCGAGTTGTCCATCCAATTCCGTTAAGGCGTAATCGATTTGCAAAAAGCCGCGGTCGACTAAATCGGGTATCTGCGGCAAATCTAACGGCCCGGGCAGGGCGCGATTAATGAAGCCCTTGCTTCTATTGCGAAAAACGCTGGCGATGCCTAGGGTGAGGCCCGAGTTAATTTTGTGCACCCAACTGATTACCTGGGCCTTTTCTAGCGGTGTTGTTCCCAAGAGGGGTTTCTCGGGGTGGATGCCCTCCAGGTAGGTACATTGACCAATCACCTGGCTCAAGACAGTGCCATCGTCCAGCACGAGGGCGGGGAGGGTGCCTTCCGCATTGATCGCGCGAAACTCGTCGGTAAGGTGAGCGCCGACCCCCATATCAATTTGTTCCGTCTCTATTTCAATGCCCTTGTAGTGCATAAACAGTGCGAGGCGGCGCGGGTTGGGTGCTGCATCATAGGTATAGAGCTTCATTGTGTGCCTCATTTGCTTCGGTTTTGGACGTTCGGAGTTGATTTGTGATGGTAGGCACTTGCCGTGCTTTATGCCAGCGCTGCAACTGGGCTAATGTGAGCCCTGAGCTAGGGTGGTGGCGCTTTACCGCGCGCTGTGTCGGGCGAGTTTAACCCGGCATTAGAAGTGGCTATAATGCGCGCCACCAAGCCAAGGAGAGCACAATGAACCGTATTCTATTGAGTCTAGCCGCTGCGCTCATTGCCATGAGTGCCGCCGCAGTCGATTTAAGCGATGAACAGCGCGCCGCCATCGAAGAGCGCATCAAACCGGTCGGTGAGGCCTGTATCGAGGGCGACGCCAAGTGTGCCACTACAGCCGCGCCTGCTGGGTCGTCCGATGACGCAGCCGCTAGCCGCTCTGGTGAAGAGGTTTACAACGCCGCCTGCTTGGCTTGCCATATGACCGGCGCGGGTGGCGCCCCACTACTGGGAGATGCCGCCGCCTGGGGTGATCGCATTGCCAAGGGCATGGATGCGCTTTACGACAGTGGCATCAATGGCGTGGCAGGCACTGGCATGATTGCCAAAGGTGGCTGTATGAATTGCTCAGATGATGAAGTGCGGGCCGCTGTTGATTTTATTGTTGAGAAGAGCCAGTAGCCCCGGATCTGAGGCCCTGTGCTCGGGGGGCGATGATTAGTTACCCAAATAATCCTTTAAGCCCCGCAAGCGTCTCTTCCGCGCGCTGTTGATTCGCCTTCCCATCACGTTCCTCGCTCACGCCCTGCCAATTCAAATCGTCGGCGGGGAGCTCATCGAGAAAGCGGCTGGGCTCACAGTCAATGGTCTCGCCAAATTGGCGTCTTTTTTGCGCGAGAGTCAGGGTGAGCGTTTTTTGTGCTCTGGTAATTGCTACGTAGGCGAGGCGCCGTTCTTCCTCTATTGAGTCCTCTTCAATGCTATTGCGATGGGGGAGTAGTTTCTCCTCCATGCCCATGATGTAAACGTGGGGGAACTCCAGGCCTTTTGCGGCGTGCATGGTCATGAGTTGCACGCTGTCGGGGCCTTTTTCTTCCTCGTCTTGTTGATCGAGTAAATCGCGCAGTACCATGCGGGCAATGGCTTCCTCTAAGCTCACTTGCTCTTCCTGCATGATGCGGCGCAACCCTTCGACGAGAAAGTCGACATTGGCCATACGACGTCCGGCGACTTCTTCGCTGGAACTGATCTGCTCTAGCCAACCGGTATAGTCAATGTCGCGCAGCAGTTGGCGAATGCCCGATACGCCCGAATCTTCAGCGCAGCGCTGCCGAGTTGAAGCCAGCCACTGGTGAAACTTGCGCAAATTGTGTAAACCCGATTCGGAAACATGATCTGTGGTGATGCGCAGGCAGGCAGCGCTCAAGCTGCAGTGTTGTTGTGTGGCCAAGTTACCCAGCGCTTCCAGGGTCGAGGTGCCGAGTTTGCGCCGCGGTACGTTGGCAATGCGTAAAAACGCATTGTCGTCATTTTCATTGAGCACCAACCGCAGGTAGGCCATGATGTCTTTGACTTCGTTGCGCGCAAAAAAGGAGGTGCCGCCACTCAAGTGATATGGCACTTGCTGGTGTTGTAACGCGACCTCTAGTAGGCGCGATTGGTGGTTGCCTCGATACAGTACAGCGTAGTCGCCAAAGCGCGTGCGCTTGCGCAGTTTATGATCGAGAATTTCTGCGACGATTTGATCAACTTCCGCCTGCTCATCGGCACAGCGCAAAACACGAATGGGCTCACCATACCCAAGCTCGCTCCACAATTGTTTGTCAAACATGTGAGCATTGTTGGCAATCAGGGTATTTGCCGCTTTCAAAATTCGCGCGGTGGAGCGGTAGTTTTGCTCCAGTTTCACCACGCGCAATCCCGTAAAATCGTCCTGCAATTGGGCAAGGTTCTCAGGCTTAGCGCCGCGCCAGGCGTAGATGGACTGATCGTCATCACCGACGACCGTCATTGCCCCCTGTATTCCAACGAGTTGTTTCACCAACTGGTACTGACTGAAATTGGTGTCTTGGTATTCGTCCACTAATAGATAGCGAATCTGGTTCTGCCATTTGGTGAGCACATCGGGGTGCTGTTCAAACAACATGGTGGGCAACAGAATCAAGTCATCAAAATCGAGTGCGTTGTACGCCTGCAAAGCGCGTTTGTAGCGCAGGTATGCCTGGGCGAAGAGCCTATCGGCAGGTGAACTGGCTGCCGCGATGGCCCGCTCGGGTAACACGCGCTCGTTTTTCCAGTGGGAAATACGCTGGGCAATCAAACCCGCTTGATCGCCTTCTGCGCCATGTTCTTGAATGAGTAAGTCGCGGATGAGTGTGCGCGAATCCTCCCCGTCAAAAATAGAGAAGCCGGCTTTCAGACCCAGATTTTTGCGCTCCTGATGGATAATTCGCAGACCCAGCTGGTGGAAGGTGCTAATGCTGGGCCCATTAGCCTTGTCCTTCTCTCTACTACCTAACAAGCGGCCCACCCTGTCGCGCATTTCGCGCGCCGCTTTATTGGTAAAGGTGACAGCCGCCACACGCGCAGCTGGCGTGCCGCACTCTTTAATCAGATAGGCGATTTTCTCGGTGATAACACTGGTCTTACCGCTGCCTGCACCGGCGAGTACTAATAAGGGGCCGTCGATATAACGCACCGCTTCGCGTTGGTGCGTATTGAGTGTTGGCACTACTGGTCGCGCAGTTCTGCGCTTGAGCTTGTTTGTGGCTCTGCGCGCTGGCGAATAAGTTTGGCGACAGAACTACTGGTGGCGGTTAACTCTCCCGCTGCATTGTAAAGTTGACCCTCTAAAAATGCTGTCTTGTGGCTTTGCTTTACTATTTTACCGACCGCAGTTAATTTCCCTGCGCGCGTGGGTGCTAGGTAACTGGTTTTAATCTCTAGCGAGGAAACACTGACCAAGTCGTCAGTCGCGCAGCCAAACACCGCATGGCTCATGGCGGCATCGAGCATGGTGGTAATAAAGCCGCCCTGCACAATGTCGATGGAGTGACAGAAGTCGGTGCTGATATCGAATTCGAAAGTGCAAGTACCTGCAGCGCTATTCATGTCGACAACCTGCCCGCCGAGCATTTTAATGAAGCCCGGTGCGCGGTCGTTGAGGCGGGTCAGTGTGTCGTTGTTGCTCATGGGTGAATTCGTATAAGTGCTACTGGGGGTGGCCTTTTTTGCCGCCGCCATCCTAGCCTCGGTGGCAGACGATTGCCACTGTGTTTTTTTGTTTTTTTCCATCTGGTGGTAGCGGAGCTATCGATCAGTTGCGCATCTGCCCTACCTGTGCGTTTGGGTGGGGTTTGGTTTGCTCACTTTGATCGCACATCGCCTGGCGTTGGTTTTTTTGGGTCTAGTTTAATTGGCCAGTTCAATTGGCCATACAGCCCCCGGGAAATACCCGTCACCCCTTGAGAATAGGGGTTTTTCGGGTATGTTTGCTACCCCGAAATTGGCGTTAGCCATAGCGCCTGGTGGTACTTGCGCCACACTGTGGTGAAGGTTCCTCGCGCAACAAAGTTTAGATGTTCAATTCGACCTACCCCAGGTTCCACGATCGACAGCCTAAAAGCCCAGAGGTTATACATGAGTAACGAAGCCTTTATCTACGACGCTATCCGCACCCCGCGCGGCAAAGGCAAGCCTGGTGGTGGCCTGTATGAAGTGAAACCAATCGACCTGGTGACCAATTTATTAGAAGAGATGAAATCGCGACACGATTTGGATACCACCCAGGTTGAAGATGTCCTGCTCGCCACCGGTGAGCCGGTTAATGAACAGGGCCAGAACATCGCCAAAACAGCGCTGGTGTATTCCAGTTGGAACGACGTGACAGTCGGCGCGCAATTGCATCGGTACTGCGCCGGTGGGTTGGACGCCGTCAACACCATAGCGATGAAAATCATGTCGGGTATGGAATCCATGGGTGCGGCCGGTGGTGTTGAGAGTATGTCGCGCCTCGGCATTGGTGCCAGCGGTGCTGCGGCCGGTGATGCTTGGGTAGCGATGCAAAGCTACGGTATCTCGCAGGGATTGGGCGCAGATTTGATGGCGACTCTGGATGGTGTCACGCGCGAGGACGTCGATCGTTATGCGGCGCAATCGCAGGCGCGCGCGGCGCACGCCAGAGACAATGGCTACTTCGATAGTTCCCTGGTGCCGGTCAGAGACCTGAACGGCGTGACCGTGCTGGATCACGACGAATTGATTCGCCCTACAACCGCAGAAGGGCTGGCTAAACTCAACCCCTCATTCACCATGTTTAACGACTACGGGCACGGGGATTTTTTGAAGTTTAAGTACCCACAGGTAGAGCGGGTGGAGTGCATTCACACACCGGGTAATTCTTCCGGCGTGGTCGATGGTGCAGCGCTGGTCCTGCTCGGCAATAAACAAGCGGGTGATGACCAGGGGTTGCAACCCCGCGCTCGCATCGTTAGCTGTGCGCTCACCGGGAGTGAGCCGACGATAATGTTGGCCGGGCCCGCACCAGCCTCAGAAAAAGCGCTGGTGCAGGCGGGCATGAGTAAAGGCGATATCGATTTGTTTGAGCTGAACGAAGCCTTCGCCTCTGTGGTTTTACGCTATCAACGCCTGATGAATATTCCCGATGACAAAATTAACGTCAATGGCGGCGCTATCGCCATGGGTCATCCCATCGGCGCCACCGGCGCGATGATTCTCGGCACTGTGCTCGATGAATTAGAGCGCCGCGATTTACAAACTGCCCTGGTTACCCTGTGCGCCGGTGGCGGTATCGGCATTGCAACTATCATCGAGCGGGTCTAGATCAAGTCAATTTGCAGACCTTTTTGCAGTGGTTTGCAGTACTAGTTTGGAGTAGCAGCAAATGAGTTATCTGCGATTGGAAAAAGATGCCGATGGCATTGTGGAATTGATCTTCGATCAGCCCGGCAAAGACGTTAACGTGATGGGTGATGAGTATGCCGAGGCCATGCCCAAGGCCTTGGATGACTTGGAAGCTATGCGTGAAGACATCGTTGGTGTGTATATCCGTTCCGGTAAGCCCGGTCAGTTTTTTGCCGGAGGCGACATCACGCAAATGCTGGAAATGGACCTGCAGCCTAGCGATGAAGAGCGAGCGGCAATGTTGCAAGGTATTGTCGATGCCAAAGAACCACTGCGACGGCTAGAGGCACTCGGCGTGCCTATCGCCGTGGGTATTAATGGGCCGGCCTTAGGTGGTGGTTTCGAAATTGCCCTGGCCTGCCATCACCGCATCGCCCTGGATGACGCGACAGTGAAAGTCGGCCTGCCCGAGGCGATGCTGGGCTTGATGCCCGGTGCCGGTGGTGTTGTGCGCATGGTGCGCCTCTTGGGGATGGAAGCTGCGGTGGGGCTTATCTCGCAGGGCAAGCAATTAACCGCCGAGCGAGCGTTAGACAAGGGCCTACTGCATGACCTTGCGACTTCCGAAGGTGATATGGCCGCCAAAGCCAAAGCCTGGATCAAGGCCAACCCCGAGGCGAAGCAACCTTGGGAGCAGCCCGGTTACAGTATTCCCGGTGGCGACCCTTCGGACCCAGCGACCCAGGGTTTGACCTATTTTGGCCCAGTCAATGTCATGGTGCAGACTTGGGGCAATATGCCCGCGCAACAAGTCATCATGGCCGCTGTTATCGATACTGCGCGCGTTGATTATGACACGGCGCACATGATCGAAGCCCGCTACTTTCAACGGCTGTTGCTCGATCAGGTGGCGCGCAACATGATGACCACATTCTTTGTGCAGATGAATGCCATGGATGCTGGTGCTTCACGTCCCAAGGGTATCGACAAAACTGCAGTGAGACAGTTGGGGATACTCGGCGCGGGTGTAATGGGCGCCGGTATTGCGTTTAACGCCTCTAAATTTGGCATCGACGTGGTGTTAAAGGATTTGACCCAAGAGAATGCCGACAAAGGGAAAGCCTATGCTGCAACCGCGTGTGAGAAAAGCCGTAGCATTGATGAAGAAAAGGCGAAGCAAATTCTTGCGCGCATCAAAGCTACGGCCGAACCCGCAGACTTGGCGGATTGCGATTTAGTCATTGAGGCAGTCTTTGAAGACCGCAAAGTAAAAGCCGCTGTCACTAAAGAAACTGAAGCCGTGTTAGCCGATAGCGCCGTGTTCGCGAGCAATACATCAGCGTTGCCGATTACTGAATTGGCCGAAGCCTCGTTGCGCCCGGAGAACTTTATCGGCATGCACTTTTTCTCCCCCGCCGAGAGAATGCCCTTGGTTGAAATTATTACCGGCGAAAGAACCTCCGAAGAGACACTGGCACGTGCATTCGACCTCGCCCAGCAAATGGGTAAGAAGCCCATCGTGGTAAAGGATGCACCGGGTTTTTTTACCACGCGTGTTATTGGCCAGACCATCACGCAAGGCCAGGTCATGTTGGCAGAGGGTGTGAAGCCGGCGCTCATTGAAAACGCCGCGTCGTTCAACGGCTCGCCCATGGGGCCGCTGGAAACCCTGGATAGTATTTCACTGGAGACGGCCTACCACGGCATGCAGCAGCGCAAGGCAGATACCGAGGCGGCTGGGGAGGCGTGGAACCCCGGCCCCGAATCCGAGGTGATTCGCGTGATGGTAGAAGACGTGAAACGTTTGGGCCAAGCACAGGGAGCGGGTTTTTACGATTACGACGACAGCGGTAAAAAGATCGCCACTTGGCCGGGTTTGCGCGAATTGTTTGCGCCCAACGGTTATGTCGATGTGCCCTTTGAGGACGTCAAGGATCGCCTGCTGTTTCCCCAAGTGCTAGAGGCTGTCCGCATCCTTGAAGAGGGTGTCATGACCAGTATTGGCGACGGCAATATCGGTTCCATTATGGGGATTGGCTTTCCGCCCCACACCGGTGGTGTCTTTCAGTGCGTGAATGCCTACGGGGTGCAAGCGTTTGTCGACCGAGCACAGGCACTGGCTGATCAATACGGTGCCGTTTTTGAGCCGCCACAAATGTTGCGAGATATGGCGGTTAAGGGCGAGGTCTTTACCTAGCCGGGTGTCTCAACCTTTTCGCCTCAGTTGGCTTGTCGCTTCAGGTAGATTTACGTCGCGATGACAATGTGGCGGGGAGCTGCCAGCTACATAGTACCTTGACCTGAGTAAGCCTTGCGGTAAAAGGTTACGCCGCAACCTCCGGGTCAAACGTAATGAGCAGCTCTTTCATCGCGTTGACAAAGAACGAGCGCACAAATTTGGGCTCTGCGGCAAATCTTGGATTGCGCAGGCGCGGAATAATCTCTTCAAACATGATGTTGAGTTCTAGGCGCGCCAGGTGAGTGCCGATGCAGAAGTGTTGCCCGATACCGAACGAGCGGAGCTGATTATAAAGGTCGGGCATGTCTTCCGCGCGGCGCACGTTGAAAGTCATTGCGTCGTCGCCAAATACTTTTTCATCGTGATTGGTGGCGTGGTAGTGCAGGATCACTTTATCGCCCTTCTTGATCGTTTCTCCACCAACTTCCACATCTTCCATCGCTGTTCTGCGCATTGAGATGAAAGCTGTATTGAAGCGCAAAATTTCTTCGCAGGCGTTGCCGATCTTGTCGGGGTTGTCGACGAGGTACTGCAATTGATCGGGGTTTTCCATCAAGAGGCGCATGCCCTGTGCGATAACGGTACGCGTAGATTCGTTGCCACCGACCAATATGAGGATAAACATCCAGCCAAAGAGTTCTTCGGAGATGGGTTCGCCGTTTAACTCGGCATCGAGTAGTGCGCCGGTAATGGTATCGCGAGGATTTTCTCGGTGCATGTTGGCGAGGTTCGCTGCGTACATTAAGACCTCCGCCGCTGCGATCTGACCCGCTTCTTCGGTCACCGCCATGTCGGGGTCATCGGCAAAGATCATGGTGTTCGTCCAATCGAAAAACTTTTTTCTGTCCTCCAGTGGCACACCCAGCAATTCCAGAATGGCTATGAGCGGCAGCTCCGCGGCGACCTCTTCAACGAATTCGCACTCACCTCGGCTCGCCACGGCGTCAACGATGCGTTTGGCGTGCTCGCGAAAGTTGGCCTCGTACGATTCCACGCGTTTTGGCGTAAACGCATTGCGCACGATGCGGCGTACTTTCTGATGGATCGGTGGGTCCATGTTGATGATGGTGTTGCGGTGAACCTCCAACAGATTCTCATCGGGTTCCATCGGGAACGCCGAGCGCTCGGCCGAGGAGAACAGTTTGGGATTCTTTGAGATGAAGTCCATTTCCTCGACTCGCGTGACTGCCCAGTAGGGCACGCCGGTCAGTGGGTCTTCGATGCGCACGACAGGCCCTTCGTCACGAATCTCCTTCAGCGCTTGGTAGGGCATACCCTCGGCATAGGTGTCGGGATCCAGCAAGTTGGTGAAGGGGCATTGGGTCATGTTTTTCTCCAGTGGGTTAGAAGGTGGGCGGTCGCTGCTATTGTTCGAGTGAGTACGCGCACTAATGACTAGTAGTCTATAGTAAAATTATTGGAAAGAATAGCCTTATTCTCGCCCCAACCCCCCACAGAATGGGGCACTTCGGTAGGTTCAGTGTTATTGGGGGCTGACAGACACGGTCTGTCGGAAAGCTTTACAAAATTTTTAGTTATCCGGCTTGCTCATCGCAAATGTCGCTTAGAGCACCCGCCGGCGGGCCTAAAAATGTGGCTCAGGTCACGTTTTAACACCTGCGGGATCCGTTTGAGTCCTCCTTGGATTATTGCGAGCCCATTTGGCACAGAGCTTGCGATCAGTCTTACGTCACACTTTTTTGAGTGGCGATGATGCCCTACTGGAGGATCTGACATGGACATTACCCGTAGTATCAGCAGCGTCTGGACCAAGCTGCTTATTAGCGTCGGTGCACTGGCACTGGCATCTAGCGCCAACGCTGACCTTGTCGTTGGCGAAGTCATCAATGGCAGCAACTATTCACTTATCCACAATGGCTCGCAGCCTAGTGGGTGGGGTGATCAAGATGACTGGTTACGTTTTGACGATGGTCAATCGCTGACATTTGATTTGTCCGGCGGTATCGTGACTTTGCTCGACCCGCACACATTCACGCTGTACAGCAACAATGGTGCAATTGGTTCATTGGTAATTACCAGCCTGGACTTGGATCTGAACGATTCAGACGGCTTTGCTGGTGGCACGATGGGCTACATACTAAATGGCTCGATTCCTGGGACGTTTAGCTTTGCCGATGACAACTACAGCAGCATCTTCAACACCTCTACGCAGACAGGCAACCAGCTTGACCTGTACATCTGGGGTGGCGATGACAAAAGCGACCTGGGTATCGACCTTGCCTTTACCGGCTTAATCGATGACGGCGATGAAATTCCCGTACCCGGAACGTTGTTGCTACTTGGCTTGGGCCTCGTGGCGCTGCGACGTCGCACGGCTTAATCTCTACTCTCAAGCTCTTTGAGAGACTCAATCCCGCTATCCCTCCGTTAATTGGGTAGCGGGATTTCATCGTTTTAGGCTAGCAACTAGAGCGAGAGCACAGTGCGCAGGCCGCGGCTCGCCTTGAGGTCATCAAAGGCCTCGTTGATTTCTTCGATAGGGCGATACTTCGTGATCATGCTTTCTAGATCTAACTGGCCGTTTTGCCAAAAGCTCACCAGGCGCGGGATGTCATATAGCGAGTTGGCACTGCCCAACAGGCAGCCGCAGAGATTCTTTTCCGCGGAGGAAAAGGTCACAAAGGCTTCGATGTTAACGTTTTGTTCCAGGGGTGGTGCGCCGACCGCCACGATGGTGCCACCCATGCGAATGGCGGGGATGGCGGCCTCGACCAGTTTGGCGACGCCGGCGGTTTCGAAGGCGTAATCCATGCCGATGTTGCCGGTCAGCTCCAGGCATTTAGTGGCGACATCGTCCACCAGGGGGTCGATGACATGGGTGGCGCCAAACTTTAACGCCAGTTCGCGTCGTTCCGGTACCGGGTCGGAGGCAAGAATGACGGAAGCGCCAGCAATTCTCGCACCTTGAACGGTGGCCATCCCGATTCCGCCCAAGCCCATCACCAACGTGGTGGCGCCTTCTTCAACGTTGGCGGTGTTGAGCACCGCTCCAACGCCCGTCTGCAATGCGCAGCCAATGACGCAGGCAAGTTCCAGAGGAATGTCCTGGGGAATTTTTACCGCACCTTCGACGGGGGTAACCACCAGTTCTGCAAAAGCCGCGACACCCATACCGCGCAGGACCGGTGTGTCGCCGCGTGAGAGGCCTGTGTTGCCGTCGGACAGCGCGAAGGTCATGGTGCCGCGGTTGGTTTCGCACAACGAATGCTGTCCGCGCAGGCAAAAATAGCAGTGACCGCAGGGTGGTGTTGGCGTCAATACAACGTGATCGCCCTCCGTTAGCCGGGTAACGCCAGGCCCGACCTTCTCCACCACGCCGGAAGCTTCATGCCCTAAAATGATGGGCCCCAAATTGGGAAAGGAGCCGTCGATGGCACTCAAATCCGAGTGGCACACGCCACAGTATTTGACGCGTACCTGCACCTCCCCGGCGCGTGGGTCGATAATGTCAATGTCGTTGTGAATGGCGAAGGGTTCGTCGGCCTTATCAAACAGCGCAGCTTTCATGGGGGTAATACTCCTAACAGGTGAACCCCTGATGATACCGCTACCAAGACAGGTGACAACAGGCCGCTATAATATTGCTAGAATCCGAAGCGATGAACTGCTTCTTGCAAGAGTAAATGGACCATGAACGAAATGCTGAAGGCGCTTGCTCCGAACCCGGGCCGATATCCACTGACCCCCAAGTTAACACCCCAGGCGGAAGTCGCTTTGTTGGCACGCGTGCTGCTGCGCGATGGCTACGACGATCATATCGCCGGGCACATCTCTCTGCGACAGGATGACGGCACTCTGTTTGTCACACCCTGGGAGTTAGCTTGGGATGAGGTCACCGAGGAGGACATTATTCGCGTTGATGACACGGGTAAGGTCATTGAAGGTGACTGGAATGTGACGCCGGCAATTTCGCTACATTTGGCGCTGTATCAAGCGCGACCCGACATCAACGTGGTTATGCATAACCACTCACGCTGGGGCACCTTGTGGGCGGATATGTTGGAGGTCCCCGAGGTGTTCGATCAAACTGGGGCGCAGGTCAATGGTGATATCGCGCTCTACAGCGACTATGACGGCACTGTCGATCAAGCGGAGGAAGCGGTGCTTGCGGCCCGGGCGCTGGGAGATGCAAAGTGGGCGTTGCTCGCTAATCACGGTGTACTCATTGTCGCCAATGATATTCGTCAAGCGCATTTACGTGCGGTCACGCTGGAGTGGCGCAGCCGTCAGGCTTGGCACTTGAAAGTGTGTCGGGCAGGCAAGCCGATGGATGCGCAACAGGCTGACCAGTTGGGTGCGATGATCGACGGCAATAGCTTTCCGTTTCTGTGGGAGGCGATGGTGCGCCGCGAGTTGCGAGCAGATCCGACAATTGTACTAGAGCGCTGAATGTAGCGGAGTTACGGCGTGTTGCGCTTATTATTGTGCCCTATAGGCCAGCGCCTCACCCAAGTCTGCACTCGTCACCCCCTCTGCACCGCGTAAATCCGCAATCGTCCGCGCTACCCGCAAGGTGCGGTGCAAGCCTCGGCCAGACAAATGTCATGGGCTCGCCGCCCGTTGCAAAAATTGCTTCTCTTTTTTCCCGGGCGCACAAACTGCCATGAGTTTGTTTGCCGCCAGCTCGATCATTGCACCAACCGATGTTAGGTTGGCAGCATAGACTGCAGAAGTGAGTTCAAACGCCGATTTTTAACGGGCGACTATGAATGATTTCAGTGGTATACCTTTGTTTTTCAGAAAATAAGTGAGACGCTAATGGGTAGAGCCCAGTTACAACATCCAGCATCCAATCACTGGCTGGGTGACCTACAAAATGTAGGGGCAAACACTCGCATAATTCCTCGTATTTTGCGTTCCCTATCAGGATCGATCACACATAACTCACTGATTTTCCCGTTTGGACCACACCCCAATTTTTGATCGGTAGTCGCCTGCCCAATTCTCGTCGAAAGAAAATCTATGCTGTACTGTTCCTTTAGCCAGTCCAGATCCATGCAGCCATCTAAATAAGTGTGTCTTTGGTTAGGTAGAAACTGAGGTTTTCCATAGCCTTCCACATTTTGGTCGACTTTGGTCAGTACTTTCCGGAACAATTGCTGCTTCATGGACATTCTGCTTTGATCATATGATTTGGCAGACAGAACATATTGCTGCATTACCGACATGGCCTCAGCCGACAGTGTGGGATTTATTCGGCGTTTGATTTTTTTTAAACGCACAGCTTTCGGCAAGAACCGGTGCGCGAAGTCATCCACCACATCTGAGTTGTACAGTACTTTGTCATCGTAGTGAATGACATGTATTCGGTCACAGTTCATGCCTTGATAGCTTTCAATGACCTCCCGCCTGCTTCTACTACCTGGCCAGACATAATTGGCATGTACCTGTATCTGATTCGACACCGAGGCCAGGGCATGGCTGGCTGGATCTCGTAGGTAAATGACGAGTTCAACCTGGTTTGATATATCTCGGAGCATTTTGCCAAGCCGCTGCATTTTCTCCCCGCTGGTTGCATGAAATAGCGCTTCACTACTAAGCACCAGCGCATCAGGCCTTGCTTTATCCACTTGCTGCTTCACCAACTCCCAAGCGTTGTTAGATCGGGTCATCACAAGGTTGTCGCTAGCCCCCATCTTTCGTAGCAAGTATGGTCCAGTGCGGTCCGGCCCAATAAAGAGCGGCGCCAGCGCGTGGTGAGCGAAGCCCCATTTAGTTAGGCGCGGATAGAGGATTTTAAATTTAGACAGCTCCCTTCGATTCTTAGAAAGCGTATACTGCAGGGAAGTACTACCAGTTTTATGCTGGCCGATGTGCAAGATAATCTTCATTCTAAGGCTGCACCTTTGTATCATACGCCATTAACTTGTTTCCGCTTAAGACTGCCTTTGTTGGAGCAAGAACAAGGTTAGTGCAACTATTCTGCTCCAGTAAACGATATGCCGTTGGTGGACAGGATTTTTGCCATAAAAAAACTAAATAGTCGCCCGTTAAAAAACCCGGGGCGATTCAATAGTAGTTTTTGCAGTTCTTCATGAGAGTAGAAACCTTTCTTGGTGGCAAGAACGAGCGAAAGATTAGCAAGCGACCAAAATGAATTTAGGGTAAGTTGGTGTCAAAATAGGGTGGCAAGCATGTTACCTTTTTTAATTGCTTTGAATCTCACCCAAGTTAAGTCTCACGGCACTACATGCTACTAACACAACTGTCCACACTCGTTTCAGATATTCACAAGATACGAGGCTATTTCAACAACCCATTCAAAAATGTCCCAGATAAACCCCAGTGGCGACGGCAGATAATGCTGAGAGCTATTCCGAATGTACGGTACGTTGTTTATTTTACGCCCCGTAGCGGTAGCTCTCGCTTAGCTGACCTAATGCAAGATGCCGGAGGGCTTGGAATACCTGGTGAGTACTTTAACCCGCGGCTTATTAGAAAAGCGGCAATTTTTTTGGGTGCTCAGGACTTAGATGACTATCTCGGCCTTATATTGAGACAAAAGTCAGAGAATGAAACTTTTGGGAGCAAAATTGCTGTATCACATCTCTACCAGGTTTTTTTTCGAGAGAAAAAATTCTTCGACCTTTATCAGCCTACCTCCAGCCTGTTCTTAATTAGGGAAGATATAGTAGAGCAAGCAGTATCTCTTTCTCGAATGGCTCAGACAGGCTTTGCTCACCACACCTCGTCATCTGATCCGAAAAGCACCTACCCCTGTTTCACCTATAACCCAACCCAAATTCGGATAAAACTGTACCAATTACTCAGCATGGAGAGACAGATGGAGCGGATTTTCCTCCTGAGAGGCATAGAGCCACTGCGGCTGAGTTATGAGCTGCTGAATCAATCTGGTCCTGCGAATTTCCTGCCTTTAATAGCACAGCACATTGGCTGCATTCCTCAAAAAACTGTAAATGTAGCATCAGAACATGGCAAGATCGTTGATGACAGAAGCATCGAGTTTGCTCGTAGATTTAAGAGCGAAAATCAAACCTTAATGGCGAAAGTCGATAAGGAAAGAAGTTTCACGCTAAATGAGCTCGAAAAAAAGCTAGGCAGTCTTGAACTGAAAACTATACGAGTAGACGGGGGTGAAAGAGTTTCTGGGCTGATCTTTAGTTCCCTAGCGAAATGAGACGTTGAGACGAAGTCTTGTTACGATAGAGCGTTGAAAAAAAATAGTCAGGTGTTAAAAAATTCAAACGAGTAATGTCAGGGGATATTTCACGTTAGATACCCGCCTCCAGCGAGTGAAGGGTTGGGTATTCAACCCTGACCAGCCTGCTATCCCGCAGAGCGTTGAGATTCTAGTAGACCATGAACCGGTTTCCACCTTGCTCGCCGACCACGAGCGGCATGATTTAAAAAGTTTGGGTACCGGGTATACATGTTATGGATTCGATTTCTTGTTTCCAGCTTCGAGTGAGAACCCGGTAGGCACGGTTAATATTCAAGTGCGGCACAAGACAAGTGGCACAAGTCTTCTATCTTCAACCAATTCATTCAATACCTGCCCCATCAGTGAGATCACCATCCCAGTCAAAGACATTGACCAACTCGCCACGTCTAGTCGAGTTCTACCATCAGCTTAGTACTCTGGTCGGCGATGACGATGAGCATCTAAGGGCCCCACGCCGGCTTTACTTGTCGAGACGTTCTCATTCGCGCCGCGTGATGCTGAATGAGGTGCAAGTTGAGCGGGAGTTAGCGTTAATGGGTTTTCAGGCAATCGACCCAGCCAATTATTCATACGAACAACAAATTCGTCTATTCCGTCAGGCGGAGTTTATCGTGGCGCCGCACGGCGCAGCGCTGACCAATCTTTTGTACTCTAGCGCTGGTGTCAAGGTCATTGAACTTTTTGCCGACTGCTATATCAATTTAGGTCTACAGCGCTTAGCGAACTTAAAGAACGCCCGATATGGCTATTTGGTGAATGAATCGGTGGGTAGCGCGGCTGGATCTGACGAGCATGAATTCAGCTATACCATTGACATTGCGTCACTCGTCAAGCTGATTGAGGACTTGGAAAGCTAAAACTGTGCCCCAAAAAACTCGATTTCACTTAATTAAAAGCATGTGTACCGGTAATCAAGTGTAGAAATAGTCGCCAGTTAAAAATCGGTGAATGAGCCCACTTCTCGAGTTTATGCTGCCAACTTAACATCGGTTGGTGCAATGATCGAGTTGGCGACCCCTCAAAGCTGTACGCGGTAGGCCAGGGCTTCACTGAGGTGATCTTTGGTTACCGGGTTGTTTCCCTGTAAGTCTGCGATTGTCCGCGCTACCCGCAAGGTGCGGTGGAGCCCTCTGCCGGAGAGGTGCATTGTTGTTGCCGCCTGTTCGAGCAGCCGTTTTTCCTTCACACCCAATGCGCAAACATCCATGAGTGTCTCGCCGGTGAGTTCACCGTTGGCGCAGCCCTGTCGTTGCATTTGACGTTCGCGGCTGGCACAAACACGTGCGCGTACCGCGGCGGAGGGTTCACCCTCGGCCTTCTCCTTGAGCAGTGCTCCCGGCGGTACGCGCGCAACTTGCACGTGCAGATCGATTCGATCCAGCAGTGGCCCGGAGAGTTTGGCTTTGTACTGCTGGATTTGCTCGGGCGTACAACGGCAACGTGGGCCGCTGTCATCCCCGAGGTGGCCGCACTTGCAGGGATTCATCGCAGCAACTAGCTGAAACGCGGCGGGAAAGGTTACCTTGTGTTTGGCGCGCGAGAGGGTGATCTCCCCGGACTCCATCGGCTCGCGCAGCATCTCCAAGGTGTGGCGGCTGAACTCCGGCAATTCATCGAGAAACAGTACGCCGCCGTGGGCGAGGGAAATTTCGCCCGGGCGCGGGTTGCTGCCGCCGCCGACCAGTGCGGCGGAGCTGGCACTGTGATGGGGGCTGCGAAACGGGCGCTGCGCGAGGTAGTTACTGCCGTTAAGTCCGCCGTGAATATCTTGCAGGGCAAGGGTGGCCAATGCCTCTGCGGCGCTAGGTGGTGGCAGAATGCCCGGCAGGCGGGCAGCGAGTAGTGTTTTTCCGGTGCCCGGTGGCCCCCACATGAGCAAGTTGTGGCCGCCGCTGGCAGCCAGTTCCAGTGCTCGGCGTGCACCTTCTTGGCCCACAACATCCTGTAAATCGAGAGTCGGCGCGACCGCTGCTGCGGGTTTTGGTGTCGTGGTGGTGATCGCGGCTTCACCATTTAAGTGCGCGCAGAGCGTCAGTAAATCGGCCGCGCCCAGCACCTCGGCGGCGGGCACCTTGGCTGCGTGTTGGGCGCTGCTCACTGCCACTACCAAAGTGCGCCCGACGTCGCGTGATGCACCCGCCGCCGCGATCACGCCGTGCACGGGACGCATGCTGCCATCGAGCGCTAACTCGGCGAGAAATTCGTGTCGGTGTAAGTCGTTTAATGACACTTGCCCTGAGGCGCTGAGAATTCCCAGGGCGATGGGTAGATCGAAGCGGCCGCCTTCTTTGGGCAAGTCGGCGGGAGCGAGATTGATGGTGATGCGGCGGTCGGGAAAAGTGAAGTGGGAGTTAATCAGGGCGCTGCGCACCCGGTCTTTGCTCTCGCGCACGGTGGTCTCGGGCAGGCCGACGATGTGAAATGCCGGTAGGCCGTTGGAAAGATGGGTTTCCACGCGCACCAAAGGCGCGTCGATACCGACGAGGGCGCGGCTGTAAATAATCGACAAGTCCATGGCTCTTCCTTGAGCGGTTGTCTGAAATTGGAGGTGGTTATCGAGCCGGGTGCAGCAGCTGCGCGTCTGATTTGCGCTCTCAAGTTGTGCCCCTAATTTGCGTCCCTAGGAATTCTGTGCCAGTTCCTCGAGTTCCTTCGTCAGTGCTTCCAGCTCCGCCTCTAACTCCAGCACGCGAGTGCGCGTGCGCTGCAGGATCTCGGTTTGGGCATCGAATTCGTCGCGGCTTACCACATCCAGGCGGCTTAAGGCCGATTGGGCGAGGGTGCGCAGGCTTTTATCGACTTCCGCTCGCGCTTTTGGCCCACCCACGAGCTCGCCGACTTGTTGTAGAACCTCCCAGGGGGGAGGTGGTGCTTTGATCGCCATGGTCGAGACCCTTCGCATCTGGTGTCGCCTTAAATTGGGAGGTCAGTCTAGTGGATTTCACTGGCCCATCAAAGCTCAGCTTGGTGCACTGTAACCGTGCTTTGCACCAGTTTAGTGCGAACTCTCTGTGCGCAACACTGGCGCTAAGGTGGCAAAATTCACTTATCTAGCTGAAATATAAGGAAAAAACTATTGTTGGCACGCCCTTCGCTATTTTTGGGTGCATAGCGTTGTATCGGGCTGCACCAATGAGTGCTGCCCGATACCGCCTTCACTGAGCTATCACTCAAAACCGCAAAGGAGTAACCCGTATGTCAGCTGCATCTTTGAACAAATCCCTCAAAATCATCCTTGCCGGTGTAGCGCCGGTTGCGTTGGTCATCACCCTGGTGGTTCCCGCCCAGGCAGATGTCGAGTTGTCTGCCAATGTTGCCTTAGTGAGCGACTATCGTTTCCGGGGTATCTCTCAGTCGGATGAGGACTTTGCCGTCCAGGGCGGTTTCGACGCGGCCTTTGAACAGGGCTTTTACATCGGCACCTGGGGGTCCTCTGTCGATTTTGATTCCAATGGTGCCGCCGACGGCAGCCTGGAATTGGATTACTACGCTGGTTGGGCCGGCAATCTCGGTGACTCCGATGTCGGCTTGGACGTGGGAGCCATCTATTACGACTACCCGGGTGATAGTGGTGGTTTTGGTGATTATTGGGAGCTGTACGCTAGTGTTTCGCTGAGTGATTTCTCCCTCGGCGTTGCCTATTCCGACGACTACTACGGTGAGACCGACGAGTTTTGGTACCTCTCCGGCGATTACAGCATGGCCCTGAGCGATGAGTTTTCTCTGAGCTTCCATTTGGGCTACAACATGTTGGAAGAAAATGGCGGCTTTTTGGCCACTGATACTGACGACTACACCGATTACTCCGTTACGCTCAGCTACGCGTGGTCTGGCATCGATTTCTCTGTGGCCTATGTCGGCACTGATCTCGATGAGGAAGACGTATTCGATACCGACTGGGCTGACGATACTATCGTGTTTAGCATCGCGAAGAGTATGTAAGCCTTGCGTGCATGCTAGCACCGTTACTGTAAAGCGAATGGGGACGCCCACTCGCGGATCACAAGGAGAACACTATGAAATTAATTACCGCCATTGTTAAGCCCTTCAAATTAGACGACGTGCGCGAAGGTCTGTCTGATATCGGTGTGCAGGGCATCACCGTCACGGAAGTGAAAGGCTTTGGCCGACAAAAAGGTCACACGGAGTTGTACCGCGGCGCGGAGTACGTCGTCGATTTTCTACCCAAGGTAAAAATCGAAGTCGCGGTTGCGGACGGTGATGTCGATCAGACGATCGAGGCGATTACCAAGGCGGCCAACACTGGAAAAATCGGCGACGGCAAAGTGTTTGTCTCGCCCATGGAACAGGTGATTCGAATTCGTACCGGTGAAACCGGCGAAGACGCGATCTAAGATTTACTCGCAAACGGGCAGGTAATGGGGCCCAGGAGAATGTGCATTATGGAAGATTCAGCCATGCAGTTAAGTTACGCACTCAACACCTTTTATTTTTTGGTGTGCGGTGCCCTAGTGATGTGGATGGCCGCCGGTTTTGCCATGTTGGAAGCGGGGCTGGTGCGTTCGAAAAATACGACTGAGATACTGTTGAAGAACGTCGCCCTGTACGCCACTGCCTGTACGTTGTACATGATCTGTGGGTACTCGATTATGTACGGTGGCGGCGAGTTCAGCGCGTTCCTCAGTGGTATCACCGGCGATGGGGTGACGGGCGCCGAGGAAGCTGCCGGGTATGCACCCTCTGCAGACTTTTTCTTTCAGGTCGTGTTCGTCGCCACTGCCATGTCCATCGTATCTGGCGCCGTGGCTGAACGCATGAAGCTGTGGGCGTTCCTGGCTTTCGCCGTGGTGATGACCGGCGTGATCTATCCGCTTGAAGGTTCCTGGACTTGGGGTGGGCAGGAAGTGTTCGGCCTATATTTTCTGAGCGATCTGGGCTTCTCCGACTTCGCTGGTTCGGGCATTGTGCACATGGCCGGGGCGGCAGCCGCTTTAGCGGGAGTGATCTTGCTCGGCCCGCGCAAGGGCAAGTATGGCCCCGATGGTTCTGTGCGCCCGATACCCGGTGCGAACTTACCCCTGGCAACCCTGGGTACTTTCATTCTCTGGATGGGCTGGTTTGGGTTCAACGGCGGATCGGTATTAGCCACGGCAGACGTGGAGAACGCCAACAGCGTTGCCGTTGTATTTATGAATACCAACGCTGCGGCTGCCGGTGGCTTGATCGCTGCCATGGTTGTGGCGCGGCTCTTGTATGGCAAGGCGGATCTCACCATGTCCTTGAATGGCGCTCTGGCGGGATTGGTCGCTATTACAGCGGAACCCTCGACACCGACCGCGCTGCAGGCGACTTTGTTTGGCGGCCTGGGTGGTGTGGTGGTGGTGTTTGCCATCATCGGCTTGGATAAGTTGCGTATCGATGACCCGGTGGGTGCGATCTCAGTTCACGGTGTCGTTGGTCTGTTAGGTCTTCTATTAGTGCCGATAACGGGTGAAGCATCTTTGCGCGGCCAGTTGATTGGCGCTGCTACCATTTTCGGCTGGGTGTTCGGTAGCAGCTTTGTGGTGTGGGCGGTGATCAAGATGATCATAGGCATCCGCGTTAGTGAGCAGGACGAATACGAGGGAGTAGATATGTCAGAGTGTGGTATGGAGGCTTACCCGGAATTCGTTCCTACCAGTGGCGGGGGGTAAGTGGCGGCAAGACCTTGGCTCAAACAACCAACGAGGTTGCAATTTATGGGTGCACCTTAGGGGTGCGGTACTTGGGGGCTTCGGCCCCCCTTTTTTTGGAGGATGGGGGCAGAATTCATTCTTTCCCCTAAGCGAGTTGCGACAGTGCTTCGGGCAATTCGCCAATATCATTGATCGTTGCATCCGGCGTATAGCTTTCTTCCCATAACTTGTCGCGAGCGTTCATCCACACGGTATGCATTCCCACCTGTTGTGCGCCCAAGATGTCGTGCTTGGGGTCGTCGCCCACGTGCGCGATACGTGCGGCGGGAACACCGGCGCGTTCGATGGCCGCGTGGAACATATCGGGCGCCGGCTTGGCGGCGCCGATATCCTCGGCGAGGAAAGCGAAGTCAAAATACTCGGCGGCATCTGTTTTGTAGATGTCGGCGTTGCCATTGGTGAGTGCACCCAACATATAACTGCGTGCGAGGTCTTCCAGCACAGAGAGTGCCGCGTCGTAGAGTTCAACTTTGTGCCGCTCTTGCAGGAAGACGTCAAAAGCGGCGTCTGCGCCACGGCGGGCGGCGCTTTCGTCATAACCCGCTAGGCGCTGCAACTCAAACAGGGTTTGCCTGCGCATATCACTGACGTGATGTAGTAGTTCGGGGTGTCGCTTCCACACCGCCTTTTTGAATTCAAAGAGCGCATCGTGATCCAGCGCCTCGACGGTGCCGGGACGATGCTCCCGCAACCACGCTTGTTGGGCGTTTTCTGCGCGCAGCAGCGCGGGCTCTACATCCCAGAGCGTGTTGTCCAGATCAAAGGTGATCACGGCGATGCTCAAACTAGTCGCTCTTGCTGCGTTTGGCGCGCGGATGGGCAGCGTCGTAGACTTTTGCGAGATGCTGAAAGTCAAGGTGCGTGTAGATCTGGGTCGTGGACAAATTGGCGTGGCCTAATAGCTCTTGCACCGCGCGAAGATCGCCGCTGGATTCCAGTAGATGACTGGCAAAGGAGTGGCGCAGCATATGCGGGTGCAGGTCTTGGTGTAGGCCCGCTTTGCGCCCCGCAATTTGCAGGCGCGATTGAATGCTACGTGTGCTGAGTCGCTGCCCGCGCTGGCTGACGAACAGCGCCGACTCACCCGCCGCCGCCAGATTGCCGCGCACTTTGCGCCATGCTCGGATGGCCCGCAGTGCCACGCCGCCAACCGGGACCGTGCGCGTTTTATTGCCTTTACCGGTCACAGTTAACAGCTTTTCTCGGTCGTCGATATCGTCAATTTGCACGGCGGCCAACTCCGCCAGTCGTAATCCGCAGGAGTAAAACAATTCGGCCATGGCAGTATCGCGCAGGGCGAGGTCTGAATCGTCCCGCGCGCTCAGCAGTTGGTTGACCTGATCGACATCCAGGGCTTTGGGTAGCTTTCTCCCTTGGCGTGGTGCTTGCACGGCATTTGCTGGGTTGCGTGGCTTGCCGTTCTCGCGGCCGAGAAAATTAAAAAACGAACGCACCGCCGACAAACTCCGAGCAATACTGCTCGCGGCAAGCCCTCGGCGGTGGAGCTGACCGACCCAGTTTCTGATATCGGCCTCGAGTAATTCGTCTGCACACTCTTTGTGCGTGGCGTTACAAAATGTTTGCAGTGACTGTAAATCGCGACGGTAGTTGCTCAGCGTGTGCGGCGACAACTGCCGTACGTCACGCAGGTAGTCGAGAAACTGCGCGGTCGAGTGTGCAAGCGATCCGGTTTGTGGTGCCACGAGACACTACTTCGACGCCAGGGGTAGGCGTGTGAGTAGGCGCACCACGACCTCGGCAATGTGTGACAAAAACAGCGTGCCCATGGTGCTGCTATAGCGCCCCGCATCCGAGCTGCCGATGGCGATCACACCGAGCGGTTCATCGCGAAATAGGGGGACCAATGCCGCCGACCCGACCTCGCCACTCTCGGGAAATAAAAATTTCAGCTCCTCTTTACGCAGGGGTCCGCATACGGGTTTGTGTTCGCGAATGAGCGCGCCGATCTCGCCTTCCGCTTCCTCGAAAGTGACGCAGCGGCACCCGGGGTGCTCACTTTCATCGCCGTAAAAAATCAAGCTGGCTTGCTCGACGCCGAAGTCGTCTAACATTGATTGCTGATACGCATTGCTCAACTCTCGCGTAGATTCCGCGTCCAAGAGTTTTAACACTAGGACGCGGGTCTGCGCAAAAATATGATCGTTGTCGCGTGCATTCGTAGAGAGTGTGTTAAGGCGATGACGCATCTCGACGTTGCGTTCGCGCAGCACGCTGGCCTGTTTTTCCACCAACGATACCGCGCTGCCAGTGGCATGACTGATATGCAGGTAGTCGAGCATATCGGGATGACGTTCTAGGAAGTCCTGATTGTTTTTCAGATATTCGCGCACCTGTTCATCGGTGATTAGCGGTTCTATCTCACGTTCGCTGAGTTGCGCGTTCTCGTTGCTGCCTGCCATGTTGCATTCCCCTATTTTTTCCCACGTCTGTTTAAATTTTTATTGTGCCCTCATAGACCACAGCGGTTGGTCCAATCAAGCGCACGGATTCGCTTTCTCCCGCCCATGCGACGTCTAGCTTACCTCCCGCTAGCTCAACTGTCACGGCATCGCGCAGCCAGCCGCGTTGCATGCCGTAGACCGCCGCTGCGCAGGCACCGGTACCGCAGGCCAGTGTTTCGCCCACGCCGCGCTCGTACACGCGCAACCGAACCTTCTGATCTGACACCACCTGCATAAAACTGGCGTTCACCCGCTGCGGAAATAGTGGGTGAGATTCCATTAATGGCCCCAGTCGCTCAACATCAGCTTTGTGGACGTCTTTGACGCGTATGATGGCGTGGGGGTTGCCCATCGATAGTGCGCCGATTTCTACGTCTTTCCCGCCGAGTGGCACGCGATAACTGTTGGCGCGGGCATCGACGTTGAAGGGAATATCCTCGGGTTCAAAAATCGGCACACCCATACTGACTTGCACATCGCGATTGTTGCGCATGCGTAGCTCTAAAATTCCGCAGGCGGCCGCTACGCGCAGGACGCGCTTGCTGGTCAAGTTACGCTCGCGTACAAAGCGGGCAAAGCAGCGTGCACCATTGCCGCAGTGCTCCACTTCCTCCCCGTCGGCATTGAAGATTCGATAGCGAAAGTCCACATCCGGGTCGCTGGGCGCTTCGACGACGATCACTTGGTCGCAGCCAATACCATAGTGCCGATCGGCTAGCAGGCGCGCGTCCTGCGGCCGAATGCGGTAGCGCTGGCTGATTAAGTCGAGCATGACAAAATCGTTGCCGGCGCCGTGCATTTTGGTGAAGTGTAGGTTCATCCGCGCCGACCTATGCGGACCCTGGTGGCAAGTGCTCGCCGCGCATGAGTTCGGCGACCGTTTCGCGCTCGCGAACGACGTGCGCCTGCTGGCCATCCACCATAATTTCCGCAACGCGAGGGCGGCTATTGTAGTTGGAGCTCATGACGAAGCCGTAGGCACCGGCACCGCAGACCGCCAACAGATCGCCGGCACTGAGTGATAATTCCCGGTCTTTGCCGAGAAAATCACCGGTTTCGCACACCGGGCCCACTACATCCCAGCGAGCAGTATCTGCGCTTGAGTTTTCCACGACGGGTATAATGTCCATCCACGCGCCGTATAGTGCGGGCCGCAGCAGGTCATTCATGGCGGCATCCATCAGCGCGAAGTTGTGCTCTGGTGTTGGTTTCAAATACTCGACTGTGGTGAGCAAAATCCCGGCGTTTGCCACAATTGAGCGCCCGGGCTCACACAACAGGGTGAGCTCGCGCCCGTCCAGTTCCGCGCGCAACGCCGCAATGTAATCGCCGATGGCGGGCGGGTTTTCGCGCGCGTAGCGCACCCCCAAGCCACCGCCGACATCGAGGTGTCGAAGGGTGATGCCCGCCTTCTCCAGCGCGTCGATAAGATTTAGGAGTCGGCGCAGGGCATCGATAAAGGGCTCCAACTTGGTTAACTGGGAGCCAATATGGCAATCCAAGCCCACCACGTCGAGGTTGGCCATGTTTGCTGCACGCTGATAGACCCGCAGAGCTTCTGCTGCTGTCACGCCGAACTTGTTTTCCTTCAACCCGGTTGAGATGTAGGGGTGCGTCTTGGCGTCCACATCGGGATTAACGCGCACCGAGATTGGGGCAATCTGTCCCATCTCGCCAGCGACCTCATTGAGAATTTCCAACTCTGCCGACGACTCGACATTGAAGCAATGTATGCCCACATCGAGCGCCTGCGCCATCTCCGCGCGAGTTTTAGCCACACCGGAAAAGACCACGCGCGAGGCATCGCCACCCGCGCGGATGACCCGTTCGAGTTCGCCGCCAGATACGATGTCAAAGCCCGCACCCAAGCGCGCCAAGACGTTCAGTACCGCCAAGTTGGAATTGGCCTTCACTGCATAGCAGATCAGGTGTGGCGTGTCGGCCAGAGCCGTCTGATACGCGCTGAAGGTGTGCTCCAGCGCTGCGCGCGAGTAGATATAACTGGGCGAGCCAAACTGCTGCGCAATCTGGGTGACTGCGACATCCTCTGCGTGCAGCACACCATCTCGATAGGTAAAAGGGTTCACGATGTGCGCTTCCGGCTCAGGGTTGCAGGGCTTCAGTGGTGGCGGCATCGCTCTCGCTTGGCTCATCGGCGGGGTTGTCTGAAGACGATCCTGTAGGGTACGGAGCATCTTCCGGTGCGTACAACGGCCCCATTTGGCCGCAGGCACCCAAGCTGACGCAGGCCAACGCGAGGAAGGCGTAAAATGTCGTGGTGCGCAGCGTGTTCATGAGTCGGGCCTTGATGATAACGGTGGCAATTATAGCGTCCGCTGGCGGGCCCCGCGAACAGCCCGTATCATTGAATTGTGCACACTTTCATGAAGTGCCAGTGGGGTGACCAATCAGTGACAGAATCTGAGTTTAACGAGCAGGTGGATGCGACCTTCGCGGCTCTGGAGCAGGCCTTGGATGCGACCGACAGCGATTTGGATTACGAAAATAGTGGCGGTGTTCTAACGGTCGAGTTTGAGAATGACACGACGATGGTCTTCAGTCGCCAGCCGGCCACCTTACAGTTGTGGCTCGCGACCCGCTCGGGAGGCTACCATTTTGTCTACGATGCGACTGCCACTGACTGGCGTAACACGCGTACCGACGCGCTGTTTCGGCCGTTTGTGGTCGAGGAGATTAGCGCTCAAGCGGGGCTAGCGCTGGTTTGGGAGTAGCGAACGGCCACGCCGCTCATCCGCGCCGCTGATCGAGTAGCGCCTGCGCGCGCTGCGCGGCCGCGGTCACCTGATTTGGTGCTGTGCCACCCACATGGTCGCGCGCAGCGACGGAGCCTTCTAAGGTGAGCACGTCGAACACGTCTTGCTCGATGTCAGCGCAGAAGGATTGCAGTGTCTCGAGGTTCATGTCGGCCAAATCCGTGCAGCTCTCAATGCCCCGCGCGACCGCCTTGCCCACGATTTCGTGCGCGTCGCGAAAGGTGTGGCCGCGTCGCACGAGATAGTCTGCCAAATCAGTTGCGGTGGAATACCCGCGTTTTGCGGCATCGCGCATCGCTTCCGGCCGCGCCTCAATAGCCGGCACCATGTCGGCGAAGGCGCGCAGTGAATCGAGCACCGTATCGACGCAGTCAAACAAGGGTTCTTTGTCTTCCTGATTGTCCTTGTTGTAGGCCAGGGGCTGGCTTTTCATCAGCGTCAGCAGAGCGATCAGGTGGCCGTTCACGCGTCCAACTTTGCCGCGTACGAGTTCCGGCACGTCGGGGTTCTTTTTTTGCGGCATGATCGAAGAGCCCGTGCAGAAGCGGTCCGGTAGCTCGACAAAATTGAACTGCGCAGACGTCCACAAGACTAGCTCCTCGGCCATGCGCGAAAGGTGTGTCATCAACAACGCGGCGATGCTGCAAAACTCGATGGCGAAATCTCTGTCCGACACGGAGTCCAGCGAGTTTTCCGTCGGCTTGTCAAAGCCCAGCGCCGTGGCGGTTTGTGTGCGATCGATGCCGAAGGTGGTTCCGGCGAGTGCCGCTGCACCCAGCGGCGATTGATTGAGTCGCGCCCGGCAATCCATGAGCCGGCTGTAGTCGCGCTCCAACATTTCGTTCCACGCCAGTAGGTGATGACCAAAAGTCACCGGCTGCGCCGTTTGCAAATGGGTAAAACCGGGCATGATAGTGGCGGCGTTCTGCGCAGCCAGTTGCACCGTGCCCGCTTGCAGCCGCGTCAGCTGCGCGGCGATGCTGTCGATGGCGCCGCGCAGCCAGAGCCGGATGTCGGTGGCGACTTGATCGTTGCGTGAGCGGCCCGTATGGAGCTTTTTCCCGGTGTCGCCGATCAACTCGGTCAGGCGCGCTTCGATGTTCATGTGCACATCTTCAAGCTCGGCCGACCAGACAAAGCTGCCGTCCTTGATTTCCGCTGCGATTTGCGCCAGACCTTGTTCAATGGCGCGCAGCTCGTCCGCACTGAGAATGCCCACCGATTGCAGCATGCTCGCATGTGCGATGGAGCCGGCGATATCTTCGGCTGCTATGCGCTGGTCGAATGCCACCGATGCGGTAAAACGTTGTACGAAAGCGTCGGTCGCCTCGCTGAAACGCCCACCCCATAGTTTGCTGGTGTCTTTGCCTTTCTCGTCGCTCATGTTCGACCTTTGTTGTCACTGGCGCTGTGCGCTTTTTTCTAGGGCTGCTTTCTATGACTACGTCTGTGCGTTCTGTGCGCCGTGCTGGAGTTTGCGCAAGCGCGAAGTTTCGCGGTACCGATGGCAGCGGGCGCCAATTATATCAGCTCGGGCTGCGGTCTCGCATTCGCTGCACGGTGCAGCGGCTGGTATTATGACGCCCTCCATTAGAGTTAAGTTTTTCTATGCCCCGCACCCTGACCATTGCGACGCGCGAGAGTCCGCTTGCCCTGTGGCAGGCTGAGCATGTGCGCACCCTACTACTGGCTGCACACAGTGACTTGGATGTGCAGCTCCTGGGTATGACTTCGCGCGGTGATCAGATGCTGGAGGCGCCCCTGGCGAAAGTGGGCGGCAAAGGGCTGTTTGTCAAAGAGCTGGAAATGGCGCTCTTAGAAGGTGCGGCTGATATCGCCGTACACTCCATGAAAGATGTGCCCATGGCGTTTCCCCCGGGCCTTGAGTTGGGTGTCGTGTTGGCCCGGGAGGACCCAACGGATGCTTTTGTCAGCAATCGCTACCGCACGCTAGAGGAGTTGCCTCAGGGCAGTGTAGTAGGCACTTCGAGCCTGCGGCGGGAGTGTCAGCTACGAGCCCGCCGCCCAGATCTCAGCGTAAATTTTCTGCGTGGCAACGTGAATACGCGCTTGCAAAAGCTGGATACCGGGGATTACGACGCCATTCTGTTGGCCAGCGCCGGGTTGCGCCGCCTGGGTTTCGAATCGCGCATTGCCCAATCGATCGCCCTGACAGATTCTCTACCGGCGGGCGGGCAAGGTGCCATTGGCATCGAGTTGCGCAGCGTCGATACCCAGGTGCTCGCCCTGTTGCAACCACTCCACGATGCAACTACCGCCCAGTGCGTCGCCGCTGAGCGAGCACTAAATCGTCGTTTGGAGGGGGGCTGCCAAGTGCCTATTGCCGCATTCGCCGAAATGCAGGGGACGGATGCCATTCATCTGCGCGGCGTAGTGGGCAGACCCGACGGCAGTCAGATCTTGCGCGCCCAGGCAAGTGCGACTCCAGATCGTGCGGAGCAACTTGGCGTTGCAGTGGCGGAAGATCTGCTGGGGCAGGGTGCCTCCGCTATTCTGGCCGAGGTTTATGGTGAAGCCGAGTAAACCCGTCGTGCTGGTGACACGACCCAGCGGCGACGCTGCCGTCAATCTGTGCGAACTGTTGGAGCAAGCCGGTTACGTGACGCACAGCCTGCCCCTGTTGGAACTGCAACCCTTGCCGCCGCCGACAGCAGACGAAATGCAGCTCTTAAGCACCTTCTCAGACGTTCAGCATGCTATTTTTATCAGTTCTAACGCAGTTCGTTTTGGGCGGCGGCGATTGGGTGATCACTGGGCAGAGTTAGTGTCTAGCGCGCAGTGCTACGGCGTGGGTGCGATTACAGCGGCGGCACTGCAGGCGCAGGGGGTGAACGCAGTGGCACCGGCCGAGATGCGCTCGGAGGGCCTGTTGGCGTTGCCGGCGCTCGCCGATATCGGCGGCCAACGTGTGCTTATTATCAAGGGTGAGGGCGGCCGGAATACGCTTGCGCACAACTTGCGCGGCCGCGGCGCAGTTGTGGAGCAATTGGCGTGCTATCGCCGTATTTGCCCAGCGCTCGCAGCGGGGGAATTGGCGCGGCGAGTTGCGGCTTGGGGCGTGGCAATCATTCTGATCAGTAGTGGTGAAGGGTTGGCAAATTTGCAACTGTTGCTTAGCCCGCCAGAAACTACTAAGTTTAAGGAACTACACCTGATAGTACCCTCACAGAGGGTTGCTGAACTGGCGCTAGCGGCCGGATTTCGCGCGGTTAGCGTGGCCGAGAACGCTTCAGACGCCGCGATGCTGCAGGCCTTAAACGACTGGCACGCCGCTGTGGAAAAATAGGTCAGACGAGTAGCACCAAACGGTAGCAGCTACGGTTAGCAGTTAAGAGTGTAAGGGTTGAACGACTTTACAGGCTGAACCAGAACGACAAAAACAGATCCGACGGCGGGACGGCAGACGATTTCGTCGCGGACACTGAACACCACACAGGGGATGTACTTGTGCAAGAAGACAATCAAGCGAACGAAGACAGTGATAACAACCAAGATAGCGCGGTGCAGAGTCCGCCGGTCGCAACGGAGCGCGCGCCGCGCAAATCCTCCTTTGTTGGTTGGTTAGCGCTGTTATTGGTGTTGGGTATGGCCGGTGCTGCCGCGTGGCTGTGGCCGCAGTTGAAAGCGCTGGAATCCGATATTTCGCAACGTCTCTCCGCTCTGGAGTCGGGGGCGGGACAAGAGCAGGCCGATTTAGACGCCCTGGGTGAACGCTTCCAGGGTGAGATGAAGAACAACTTGAATCAACTACAGGCCTCTATCGGCAGTGAAAACACGCGATTGACTGAGAGTTTACAAACGCTGGAAGAACAGCTTGCGCAGCAGCGCAGCGAGCTATCCCGTTTCAGCGCCACCGACCGCGATAGTTGGCTAATTGCGGAAGCGGAGTACCTCCTGCGCCTGGCCAACCAGCGGTTGTTGATGGCGGGAGATACTGAATCGGCAACGGCACTATTGAGCGGTGCCGACAAAGTGCTGCGTGAACTGGACGATGTGAGCTTGCACAAGGTCCGTGCCGCCGTTGCCTCCGATCTCGCCGCGGTGCGCGGGGTGCCCAAGGTTGATACCGAGGGGATTTACCTGCGCCTGGCCGCCCTGGCCGAGCAAGCCAGCAATTTGAAAATTTTCCAATTGCCGGATGCCGAGGCACGTGAAGTGGAAGAGGCTGCAGATGATCTGCAAGCAAAACTGCGCAACAGTTTCCAGTCGGCCCGGGAAAAATTATCTGACTATTTAATTGTGCGCCGCCGCGACGTACCCATGCAAGCTTTGATGGACCCGCAGTGGGAAGGGCTGGTACGGCAGAATTTGCGCATGTTTTTGGAACAGGCGCAGGTGGCACTGCTGGCGGGCAATCAGACGATTTTTACCGAGAGCCTGCAACGTTCCAGACATTGGGTGGCACAGTTTTTTGACTCCGACGAAGCGGCCGCCAAGGCGCTAGATAATGAAATTGAAGCGCTCTCGGAGGCACAAATTGCTGTCGAGTTACCCGATATTTCCGGTTCGATGCAGGTCTTGGATGCGGTGGTCGAGAAACGCCTGGAGCAGGGAGGCGCGGAATAAGCCATGCGTAAACTATTCGCTCTTACCCTGGTAGCGCTTCTATTGGGCGTCGGTATCGTCGCCCTGATTCAGACGGAGCCGGGTTATGTCTTGATGTCCTACGGCAACTACACGCTCGAAACGAGTCTGTGGGTGGGCTTGTTGGTCATCCTGGCAGCCATTTTTGTACTGTATTTACTGTTGCGTTTGCTGTTCCGCCTGATCGGTGGCCAGCGCTCATTTTTTAATTGGCTCGGCTCGCGCAAAGCAGAGCAAGCACAGCGCCTGAGCACGCAAGGGGTGATCAATTATACCGAGGGTAATTGGGACAAGGCGCGCCGGCAATTGGAGCGCGGCGCACAGAACAGTGATGCCCCCTTGCTCAACTACCTGCTGGCGGCTCGCTCTGCCGATCATTTGCAGGACACCGACAAAGTTCACGAATACCTTCGAGCGGCAAACGACGTAGATGCTTCCGCAGCCGTTGCGGTGGAAGTGACCCTGGCGGAAATGAAATTGCGAGCGGGTGAGTATCAGCAGGCACTGGCGGCGCTGGAGGAAGCGCGCAATAACATCGGCCGCCACCCCTATGTCTTAGATCTCATGCAGCGGGCCTATCTGGGGCTCGGTGACTGGGATAATTTGCTGCGCTTGTTGCCAGATTTAAAAAAATACAAAACACTGCCCCACGAAGCCTATCTGCAACTTGAAACCCGTGTACATCGAGAGCTGCTCGACGCCAATGCCTCGTCTGAAGATCGCTTGAGCAGCGCCTTCGCTCAGATGCCCGCGCGGCTCAAGCAGGATCCAGACATGCTCGCCACCTACGTCGCCAAGTTGACAGCCCTGGGAGCCAGCGAGAGCGCGGAGAAAGTGATATTGCGCGCCCTCAAGCAACAGTGGGAACCACAGTTGGTGCGACAGTACGGCTTCGTACAGGGCGCAGATTCTGCGAAACAGTTGGCGCAGGCCGAGAGGTGGTTAAAGGGTCACCCACAGGATGCCCAATTGCTGCTCTGTCTTGGTCGTCTATCCGCCAGGGAAAAGTTGTGGGGTAAGGCGCGCGATTACTACGAGAGCAGTTACCGCATCGATCACGGCCCAGAAGTTTGCGCAGAATTGGGGCGTTTGCTGACCGAATTGGGCGAGCCCAAGGTGGCCGGTGCCTATTTCCGCGAAGGGTTACTGCAACGCGAACAGAATTTGCCCGAGTTACCCAAGCCGGATCGTGTTGTGCTGCAGGGCGAGTTGCTCACCCGTTCCTAGCTGAGCACTCGCGGTTTTTCGGTTGTAGTGTGGGTTGCGTTGCCTGGGTCTATCTGCCCAGGTCCGTTTGCTCATACCTGTTTTCTCAGACCTGTTTGCTCAGACCTAGTCTCTTAGGTCGATGCCCAGCTCATTCCAGAGCGTATCAATGCGCTCTTGCACCGCGGCATCCATGCGGATGGGGCGGCCCCACTCGCGCTGAGTTTCTCCCGGCCACTTGTTGGTGGCGTCGAATCCAACCTTGGATCCCAGACCGGAGACGGGCGAGGCGAAATCCAAATAGTCGATAGGTGTATCGTCTATGAAGACACTATCGCGGCTTGGGTCCATGCGCGTGGTCATCGCCCAAATCACATCCTGCCAGTCCCGCGCATTCACATCGTCGTCGGTCACGATGACAAACTTGGTGTACATGAACTGCCGCAAAAACGACCACACGCCGAGCATCACGCGCTTGGCATGCCCGGGATATTCCTTGCGCATGGTGAGGACCGCTAAGCGATAAGAGCAGCCCTCCGGCGGCAAATAGAAATCGACGATTTCGGGAAACTGTTTCTGCAAAATGGGTACAAACACTTCGTTGAGCGCCACCCCGAGCACAGCGGGTTCGTCTGGCGGCCTACCGGTATAAGTGCTGTGGTAGATCGGTGATTCGCGGTGCGTGATGGCTTCCACAGTAAAGACGGGGAACTGCTCCACTTCGTTGTAGTACCCGGTGTGATCACCGTAGGGCCCTTCGTCGGCCAGTTCACCTGGCTCAATGTAGCCCTCCAGAATAATCTCAGCGCTCGCCGGCACTTGCAGACCGTGGTCGCGACAGGTGGCAGTGGTACACTCCGCGACTTCTGTTTTACTGCCACGCAGTAAGCCGGCAAAGGCGTACTCGGACAACGTGTCTGGAACCGGTGTCACCGCGCCCAAGGTTGTGGCCGGATCCGCTCCCAGCGCCACCGCCACTGGATAGCGTTCGCCCGGGTGCTTCTCTTGCCACTGCCGGAAGTCGAGTGCTCCGCCGCGATGTGATAGCCAGCGCATGATGAGCTTGTTGCGTCCCAGTAACTGCATGCGGTAAATCCCGAGATTTTGGCGCTCCTTATTTGGCCCGCGGGTTATCACCAACGGCCAGGTGATCAGCGGTGCGACATCTTCGGGCCAGCAGGTTTGAATGGGAAACATGCGTAGGTCGACTGCGTCGCCGGAAATTACAACCTGCTGGCAGACGGGTTTGCGCATGACCTTGGGACCCATATTCAGTACTTGCTTTAACACCGGGGCCTTTTCCCACAGCTCGCGCATACCCTTGGGTGGGTCTGGCTGGCGCAGGTAGGCAAGGATTTCTCCAATCTCGCGCAGGCCAAGTAAATCTTCGCTACCCATGGCCAGCGCCACGCGTTCGCTGGTGCCAAACAAGTTGGTGAGCACGGGCATGTCGTGCCCTGCGGGGTTTTCAAACAGCAGGGCTGGGCCGCCGCCGCGCAGGGTGCGATCGGCAATCTCGGTCATTTCGAGGTATGGGTCGATGCTCGTTTTGATGCGCACGAGGTCGCCGCGCTTCTCCAGTGCCGCAATAAAATCTCGCAGATCAGAATAGTTCATTGCGTTGTTTGCTCGCCCAGTATCGCTCGCGTCTTTTTTTCTGTGGCAGTATTGCCACCGCGAAGTGCTGTCAGTCTACATTTTTTGTAGGTTAGCTTGGAAAGTAGCTCAAACGCTAGCCTGGGAGTTAGATTGGGATCAAGGCGATGACCTAAATGCAACGCAACAGGTGCTTACTTGCGCTTCATTGACTTAAAGAACTCGGCATTGGTTTTGGTATCTTTAAGTTTATCCGAGAGAAACTCGATAGCGGGCAAATCTTCCATGCCGTGCAACAGCTTGCGCAGAATCCACATGCGTTGCAGCTCGTCTTCCTTGGTGAGCAATTCTTCACGCCGTGTGCCAGAGCGACGAATGTTGATCGCGGGGTAGACTCGCTTTTCCGCCACCTTGCGATCCAGGTGCAGCTCCATGTTACCGGTGCCTTTAAATTCCTCGTAGATCACTTCGTCCATCTTCGAGCCGGTATCGATCAGTGCGGTTGCAATGATAGATAAGCTGCCACCTTCCTCAATATTTCGCGCCGCACCAAAGAAGCGCTTGGGACGCTCCAGGGCATGTGCATCGACACCGCCGGTGAGTACTTTGCCCGAGCTTGGAATTACCGTGTTGTAGGCGCGCGCGAGGCGTGTGATAGAGTCCAGCAAAATCACCACGTCGCGCTTATGCTCCACTAGGCGTTTAGCTTTTTCGATCACCATATCCGCCACTTGAACGTGACGCGACGGCGGCTCATCGAACGTAGAGGCCACCACCTCCGCACCGCGTACCCCGACGGAGCGCTGCATTTCAGTCACTTCTTCTGGGCGCTCATCGATCAATAGCACGATGATATAGCACTCCGGATTGTTGGTAATAATTGCCTGGGCGATATTTTGCATCATGATGGTTTTACCCGCCTTCGGGGGTGCAACCAAGAGGCCGCGCTGGCCTTTACCAATGGGCGCTGTCAAATCGATGATACGGCCGGTGAGATCTTCCGTGCTGCCGTTGCCAGTTTCCAGCGTCAGGCGTTCATCGGGAAACAGGGGCGTTAAGTTTTCAAACAGAATTTTGTGTTTGGAATTTTCTGGCTTGTTGAAATTAACCTTGTCGACTTTTAGCAGCGCGAAATAGCGTTCACTGTCTTTTGGCGGCCGGATTTTTCCAGAAATCGTATCCCCAGTGCGTAAGTTAAAGCGGCGGATTTGGCTGGGAGAGACGTAGATGTCGTCCGGGCCGGCGAGATAGGAGCTGTCCGCGGAGCGCAGGAAACCGAAGCCGTCTTGAAGTATTTCGAGAACCCCATCGCCGTAAATATCTTCGCCGCTTTTTGCGTGGCGTTTGAGAACAGCGAAGATAATGTCTTGTTTGCGCGAGCGGGCCATGTTGTCCAGGCCCATTTCTTTCGCAATGTCGATGATTTCTTGGGTAGATTTAGTCTTGAGATCGGTGAGATTCATAGGAAGATGAGAAACAAAAAAGTGAGTGAATAGGGAGAAAGCGTGTGTGAGTGGAAACCGATTGGTGAGGCCAATCAGAATGAGCGAAAAGTTTCAGTAGTTAAAAAAGAGTATTAACGCTATATAGTTGATTCAGTGGTCGATCAAAAACTAGCCGGTTAGACCTTAGTCTATGGACCTATCTTGTTGTCAAGGCAGCTAGTTATGGCGTTTGGATTATGGCGCAACAGCGAGTCGCATGGCCCGTTTCGTGAATCTTTTGTTGTAGTGCGAAGCATGCGAGGTGTGCAATTAGGGGGAATGTAGCATGCTGTGCCGGGGTCGTCTACCGCTTTTTTGGGGGTTTATGGGAGCTCGTTCACGCGTCGCTCCCTGGTCTGTTACACCACCTCTTGGATGAATTCGGTTAACTGCGTTTTTGACAGGGCGCCCACTTTCGTCCCCTCCGCATTGCCGCCTTTAAACATGATTAAGGTCGGTATACCGCGAATGCCGAACTTGGGCGGAATGTCGGGGTTGGCGTCCACATCTACCTTACAAATTTTGATTTTGTCGCCGTACTCCGCCGCCAGCTCGTCGAGAACCGGAGCAATCATTTTGCAGGGGCCGCACCATTCCGCCCAAAAGTCCACGAGTACAGGCACGTCCGAGTTCAAGACCTCGGCGTCGAAGGTGTCGTCTGAGACGTGTACGATTTGATCTGACATGTTGCTCTCCAATTGAAAAGCGGTGTACTTGCCGCTCGGTCACAGGGGAGCTAATCATACCACTGGGTCAGGTTGGCACAACTGCGCCTACAGACTATTTCGTCATGCTCATATGTCCGCGCGTTATGAGCCGTGGCAGCGTTCGGCGGGAAATCGCAACGCTGTATTGGGTGTCTTGAGGCTGTTGGCCTTGACTCACTGGAACGCGTAGTCTTACAGCCTTTGGGATAATCGCGTGACTCGTGAGGATGCAATGAACAAGAAGCAACTCGCTGTTCTCTTCATTATCATCGCTGCCTTTGCCGCGTGGTTTTTCTTCGACCTCGGCCGTTATCTGCAGTTTGAGACGTTGCAAGAGCGTGTTGCGCAGTTGCAAACCTGGACGGATGAAAATCGGCTGCTCGCGGGCGCTTTATATTTCATTGGCTACGTCGCCATGGCCGCATTGTCCATACCCGGCGCCGCTGTGTTGACATTGGCAGGCGGCGCTCTCTTCGGCTTTTGGTATGCGCTGTTCTTAGTGTCCTTTGCCAGCAGCGTCGGCGCAACCTTGGCCTTCCTGGCCTCGCGGATAGTGTTGCGCGAATGGGTGCAGCAAAAGTTTGCCAGGCCGCTGCGCGCAGTGAACGCTGGATTCGCAAAAGATGGCGCGTTCTATTTATTCTCGCTGCGCCTGGTGCCGATCTTTCCCTTCTTTTTGGTTAATTTACTCATGGGCCTGCTGCCTATTCGCACCTGGCCGTTTTACTGGGTGTCACAACTCGCCATGTTGCCAGGCACTGCCGTGTACGTAAATGCGGGCACACAGCTGGGTCAGTTGGAGTCCACTTCGGGCATTCTCTCGGCGCCCCTGCTGGGCTCCTTCGCGTTGTTGGGCATTTTCCCATTCATTGCTCGCGGCTTATTGCGTGTGCTTAGGCGGCGCCGTGCGCTGTCGCAATATACGCGTCCCAAACAGTTTGATAACAACCTCATTGTCATTGGTGCTGGTTCTGCCGGTCTGGTGGCGGCCCTCATTGCGGCGACGGTCAAAGCGAAAGTCACTCTCATTGAACGCGATAGGATGGGTGGTGATTGTCTGAATACTGGCTGTGTGCCGAGCAAGGCGTTAATTCGTTCGGGGCGTATTGCCAGTTATCTGCACCGCGCCGAGGAATTCGGGCTGGCAGCCGTGCCCGTGCGTGTCAACTTCGCGCAGGTAATGGCGCGCGTGCAAGGCATCATTAAAACCATTGAGCCGCATGATTCCGTGGAGCGATTTACTGGCCTGGGTGTGAATTGCGTGCAAGGGGAGGCGCGGTTAGTGTCGCCTTGGGAGGTCGAGGTGGCGGGTCAGACTTTGAGCGCGAAACACATCATCATCGCCACCGGTGGTCGGCCGCAGGTGCCCGACATCGATGGTCTGGAGGAAGTTGGTTACCTTACGTCCGATACCGTGTGGGAGATACGCGAGCAACCCAGGCGGCTGCTCGTGCTGGGCGGCGGCCCCATTGGCTGCGAATTGGCGCAGGCCTTTGCCAACCTGGGCAGTGACGTCACGCTGGTGACGCGGGCATCGCGTTTGCTGCCGCGGGAAGATGAGGACGCCGCTGAGTTGGTACAAGCGGCGTTTGAAAAAGCGGGCGTTGCGGTACGTACGAACCATGAACCCACACGTTTTTGGCAGGCCGAGGGCGCACTGTGTTGCCGGTGTCGCTCCCCGGGAGGCGATATCGAACTGGATTTCGACCGCGTACTGCTCGCAGCGGGGCGCACGGCCAACGTAGAGGGCCTGGGATTAGAGGCGCTGGGCATACGTTTGGCACAGTCGGGGACACTGGAAGTCGACGAATATTTGCATACCAGTATGCCCACGGTCGCCGCCTGTGGTGATGTCGCTGGCCCCTATCAGTTCACCCATATGGCAAGCCACCAAGCTTGGTTTGCCGTCGTGAATGCACTGTTTGGCGGCTGGCGGCGCTTTGCAGTGGATTATCGCATTGTGCCCTGGGCAACGTTCACTGACCCAGAGGTCGCACGTCTGGGCCTCAATGAAACTCAGGCGCGGGAAGAGGGCACGGCGGTCGATGTTACGCACTACGGTATCGACGATTTAGATAGAGCCATTGCCGATGGTGAAAATCACGGCTTTGTCAAAGTGTTGACCGCCGCAGGGAGTGACAAAATCCTCGGGGTGACCATCGTCGGGTATCATGCAGCGGAGTTGATCGCGGAGTTTGTTCTGGCCATGAAGCACGGTATTGGTTTGAACAAATTGCTGAGTACGATTCACATCTATCCGACTTTGAGCGAGGCGAATAAATTTGCCGCCAGCGAGTGGCGCAAGGCGAATAAGCCCGAGGGGTTGTTGCGATGGGTGGAGCGTTATCATACTTGGCAGCGCGGATAGTGTGTGAAACCGCTATCCATGTCATCTAACTGTCATTCTGCATTGGCGTACTTCAGTTAGTGTGCTTGGAACAACATGCCCATGAAGCGAAGTGCCCAGGTGGTGAAAGAGATTTCGGTTAGCCAAGGCGAGTGGTATGTCTACCTGCTGCGCTGTGCTGATGACACGCTATATACCGGTATAGCCACGAATCTGGAGCGCCGTCTCGCCCAGCATAACGGCGAGATTCAAGGTGGGCCGCGCTATACACAAGGGCGTAGACCGGTGGAGTTGCTCTGGTCCGCCAGTGCCGCAGATCGCAGTGCGGCAACGCGGCGTGAATTCGCGATTAAACGTCTATCCAAAGCCCAAAAACTAGCCTTGGCCGGTCGTTAACTGCTGCCTTCCTGTGCTTCTTCGAGTGTTTGCTGCAGATTTAACCAGTGTTCATCCAGTTTTTGCGAAGCTACACGTAGCTCACCTTGTTCTTTTAGCAGTGCGGCCAGCTCGTCTTTGCGCTGTTCTTCATACAAGGTGCTGTCTGCGAGCAGAGCTTCTAGCGCGCTGAGCCTCGTCTCCGCCGCCGCCATCTTTTTCTCAGTGGCGGCCAGTTCCTTCTTCATAGGGCGCAGCTCCTCGCGTCTGGCTGCGGCTGCTTGGCGTTGCTCGCGCCGCGATGTATCGGAGTTAGCGGCGGGTTCCGACTCCGCTTTGCTATAGCGCGAGAGCACCCATTTTTCGTAGGCAAGTAGGTCATCGTCATATTCGCTGACATTGCCGTCGTGAACCAGTAGTAGTTGATCCACAGAATTGCGCAGCAGGTGGCGATCGTGGCTGACCAGCACCAGTGCGCCTTCGTAGGACTGCAGCGCCACTTCCATTGCGTGCCGCATGTCTAAATCCAAGTGATTGCTCGGCTCATCGAGCACCAACAGGTTGGGCTGTTGCCACACCACTAGCGCCAGTGCCAGGCGGGCTTTCTCACCCCCTGAAAAAGGTGCGATGACACTGGTTGCCATGTCGCCGCGAAAATCGAAGCCACCGAGAAAATTCAGCAACTCCTGTTCTCTGGCTTCGGGGCTCAGCCGCTGTACATGCAGTAAAGGGCTGGCCGATAGATCTAGTGCTTCGAGTTGTTGTTGATCGAAGTAGCCGATACGACAGTGTTCGCCGCCTGTTCTCTCCCCGGCCAGTAGCGCTAGCTTACCCACCAGCGATTTTAACAGTGTGGATTTACCGGCGCCGTTTCTGCCGAGCAAGCCGAGTCGGCTACCGGGGCGCAGCTGTAGATTTACCTCGCTCAGTATCACTTCCTCTGCGTAGCCTAGGTTGGCGTCGTCGAGGCGCAGCAGCGGATCACTATTTTTTTCTGGCGTCGAAAACACGAAGTGAAAAGGTGACTCGATATGCGCGGGTGCCAAGTCTTGCATGCGCTCCAGTTCTTTGAGGCGACTCTGGGCTTGCTTCGCTTTTGTCGCTTTGTAGCGAAAGCGCCGCACAAACTCGTCGATCTCAGCTCTGCGTCGCTGTTGTTTTTCGTAGCTGGCTTGTTGGTTGGCCAGGCGCTCCGCCCGTTGGCGTTCGAATTCTGAGTAGTTGCCTTTGTAGCTGAACAGTTGCTGCTGCTCAATGTGCAGAATTCGCTCGCAGGTGGCATCGATAAAGTCCCTGTCGTGGGATATTAATAGCAGAGTTCCAGCGTAGCGTTGTAACCACTGCTGTAGCCAGAGCGTGGCGTCTAGGTCCAAATGGTTAGTGGGCTCGTCCAGCAGAAGTAAATCAGAGGGAGTCATCAGTGCGCGCGCCAGATTTAACCGTATACGCCAACCACCAGAGAAGTCGGCGACAGATTTGCCGATATCAGTTTGGCTGAAGCCCAGGCCCTCAAGTAGGCGTGTGGCCCGGCGCTCCGCACTGTAGCCATCGATCTCTTCCAGCTCATTGTGCAAACGCGCCGCGCTATCGTAGTCCTCGCGTGCCTCGCACTTGGCCAAATCGGCGCGCAACTGAGCCAGTACGGCATCGCCACGCCAGACAAATTCCAGAGCAGTCTCCCGCGTGGCGTGGACCTCCTGCGCCATGTGGGCCACGCGCAGATTATTCATGCCTTCGATGTCGCCGGCATCGGCGCTCAGTTCACCTAGCAGCAGCGCCAGCAGAGTGGTTTTACCACACCCGTTATTACCAATCAGTGCGAGGCGTTGACCCGGTTGTAGGGTGGCGTTAGCACCTGCAAGCAGCAGGCGAGGGCCTCGGCGAATGGCGATGTCGCGCAGGATAATCATGAGGCGGCGCAGTGTACCGGCGGAAGCCGGTGACGGCCAGTGCACGGGTGAGGTCAAACTGGTGTACTGTACAGATTGCACAGTAGTGTGAACGTCAGCAAATGAGCAATCCATTTTTTGGGAATATTCACTAGAGCACTACGGTCGTAGAGAAATCGCCCAACTCTGTCTGAGACTGCAGGACGAACACGGGGTAGATGTCAACTTCCTCTTGTATGCCGCGTGGCTGGCGGCATCGGATTTGCCATTGACGCCGGAGCACTTGGCACTCCAGCTCACGCCCAGGGCTGGCACAGTCTTCGAGTGGGTAGTAACATGGGCGCCCACAATAACCTTGAGCCCCTCGTCATTGACCAACGATGTCCGGTTTCGGCCTACCTACAGGGGTTGGGAACCTGAGGTAATATGCACGGTCGCACTACCTAACTATGTGAGGTCGCCCATTTTCAAGCTATTGAAGACTGTTCGACAGCCGTACTTTGAATTATCTATCGCAAATCAATTTTCACCAACCCTTAGACGAACAACCCATAGGACAATCCACAGGAGAATCATGGAACACACTACGACTAAGTATGCAATCGTGCCGGCACTCATCGCAGTATTTGCGCTCGCTGGCTGTGACTCCACCAAAAAGGCCGGTGACACAGGCGCCGGCAATGCTGCTGCCCCTGCTGCCGCCACTCAATCGGCTGAGGTTGAGCTGGATACATCGGCCAAGCGCTTGAGTTATGGCATTGGTTACAACCTGGGCCGCCGAATGCTGAATGACCGCGTGCCGCTGGACAAAGATGCATTCACTGCCGGGGTTACGGACTTGATGGCTGATAAAGAGCCGCGTATGACTGAAGAAGAAATTAGTCAAGAAATGGAAGCCTATCAGGAACAGGCGCAGAAGGAGATGGCCGCGGAGCAGGCCAAGTTAGGTGCTGCAAACTTAGCGGCCTCCGAGGTTTTCCTGAAAGAAAACGGCGCGCGTGAAGGCGTTACGACGACAGACTCCGGTTTGCAATACGAAGTTATTGAAGCTGGTGACGGCCCCAAGCCCGGCCCGCAAGATACTGTCGAAGTTCACTATCGCGGCACCTTGGCCGATGGCACAGAATTTGACTCGTCTTACAGCCGCGGTGAAACCGTTCAGTTTGGTGTGGGGCAGGTCATCCCCGGTTGGACAGAGGCTCTGCAGCTCATGCCTGTCGGTTCCAAGTGGAAGCTCGCCATTCCGCCCGAGTTGGGCTATGGCGCTGGTGGTGCCGGCCGCACCATTGGCCCTAATGCTGCGTTGGTGTTCGATGTAGAATTGGTCTCAATTCCCAGCCAGAAAGCAGCGCCCGAAGAAGGTGATGCGGTGAAGTCTGCCGCCGAAGGTTGATGGCCGACACATTCGTCAGCGCCTGTTCTCATTGCGCTGCTCACAAAGCCGACGACTCGTCGGCTTTTTTCGGCCCTTTGCAAGTGCGGCGCTTGGTTGTACATGGCATACCCTGTGAGAGTGCTCGCCGAATCATGCGTGATGAGCGACAACCAGCCGTTGTGCCCTTACTCAGGGATGGCGGCGAGTGGCTTGCCAGTTACACACGAGAAGTGTCAATACAAATAGCAACAAGGTCTGCTCAGGAATACTGAAGCCCATGAAAGTCCACACGGTTTCTGCACAGTTGCCGTCACCCATGAGCAGGAGGCTCAGCGCTTCCTGAAACGGAAAGTTCTCCAACATATACTCTAGGCTAGGCCCACAGGCGGGCACTTGATCTTCGGGTAGGTGTTGCAGCCACACATGGCGTGCCGCAATCAGTGCACCGATAAAGGCAGAGGCCCCACACAATACCGCGTAGATAGATCGCCCTACAGCACCTGGATTGTGGAGAGCGGCTACCAGGGCAATGATGCCCCAAGCCACCACAAAAACTCTCTGGCTCATGCACAATGGACACACCTCTAACCCTAAAATCCCCTCTAAATAGACGCGCGCAAACAGCATGGCGACAATGGCCAGTAAGAAGAGACCAACAAAAACTAGGCGCGGTGAAAAATTATCCAACATCTGTGAGCAGACCTCCTCGCGGTGCGTGAACTAACCCATTGAATCACGGACAATGAACTTGTGAGATTCGCTACCCTAAGAGTTTTTCTCTTACAGCGCAATTGTGCAGCGATAGTTGTGACCGCCGCTCGGTGACAAAGTGCTGCAGTTGCGGATAAAAATTGAAAAAGCTTGTCTCGATCTCGCTGTACAGTGGTGCTAGTTGTTCTTCCAGCTCCAAAAACGGGTTGTCGCGCCTAAATCGCTCCCCGATGCGCGCTGCTGCACGGGGGATAGTTGTCCAGTCTTCATATAAACCCAGGAGGTCGTGCTCCCGCATGCGATCAAGCATGTTCTGCGCCCCTGTGCTCAAGAGCGTTTTTTGTGCGCCCACGCAACGGTATACGTTGGCATTAAATCTCGTTAGGGGTACCTGCGAAAATTGTCGCCAGTGTTGTGCCAGGAAGTGATCAAAACACAAGTCAATCACAATGCCTGAGTAGCGGCGCAGGGAAGGCGGTAGGCGCCTGCGCAGTTTGGCTAGGTCGTGGTGAGCATCGGTGTAGGCATCGATCGCACGGTGCAGTTTTACCCCCCGCTCCAATCCCGGTGGGAGCTGGCCGTAGAGCGGACCTTTGCAGTAGTCGCCCTCTAAACCTCCCGCCATAAGGCTGGGGTCGGGCCAGGCAAGGTGGAAGTGCGCGAGGTAGTTCAAAGCGTATTCCCTAGAGTCTGTTGTACTGCGCGTAAAAATTTTCGAGATAGTGTTCAAAGCTAATGTCATCGGACGCTTCGATATCGCGCTGGGCTTGCAACGAAGCCTGCGATTGTGATTCAAAATGCCATTGATCTGAGGCATCGAGCGGGCGGCTGCGAAAGTATTCTGCCCAACTTTCACTGTACGCCATTGCCAGGCGGAAAAACGGTAGCTCGCGCTCGCGCATTTCCCGCAGAATTTGCGCCGAAGGCGTGAGCTCCGGGTCCAACACCTTTGCGCGTTGTCGATTGAGCGCGGTACTGTAGTCGCTGCTATTGTGCGCTTCATCGAGTAGCTGCGCGACTGGCTCCATGGCGTCCAGAATACCTTCTCCCCAGGCTTTCAATGTACATAGTTGACCGCGATTATTGAGTTGTAGGCCCGGCTCTCGCCCGCGGTTTACGACGGCTTCCAGATTTGTCGCCTGCTGCGCTTGCTCTTCGTCTTTGCAGGGAGGGCTGTCGTGCAGTAAACATGACAGCAGGAATGTATCCATAAATCGAATTTGTTGCGCATCCAAACCAACCGGTAGGAATGGGTTCACGTCGACACAGCGCACTTCAATGTATTCAATGCCACCTCGAACCAACGCGTTGAGCGGTGTTTCGCCGGAGCGCGTGACGCGCTTGGGCCTGATCGGGCTATAAAATTCATTTTCGATTTGCAGTAGGCTATCGTTGAGTTGTTGATATTCCCCTCCTCGACCCGCAGGTATTTGTTGGTAAGGAGCGTGCGGCTGCTTGATTGCTTTTGAGAGTGTGTCGACATAGTTATCAAGCGAGTTGTAGCAAACGTTTAAGCCTTGTTGTGCGTCGCTGTTATACCCTAGGCCACCCATGCGTAGAGCGGTCCCGTAGGGTAGATGCAGGCTCCGTTCATCGCCTTCAAATGGAGCGAGTTCGTGGTTGTCACGGCCCTTTAGAAAACTCGCGCAAACCGCAGGTGATGCGCCGAAGAGGTAGATCAGCAGCCAAGAATAGTGTCGGAAATTGCGGATCAGTGCCAGGTACCGTGAGCTGATAAAATCGTTAATTGCACCGGGGTTACCTGCCGCGGCCCATTCTTTTTCCCAAAATTCATCGGGCATGGAAAAGTTGTAGTGAATCCCCGAAATGGTTTGCATGAGCCGCCCGTAGCGATGCCCGAGCCCATAGCGGTAGACGGTTTTCATGCGCGCGACATTGGAGCTTCCGTACTGGGCAATGGGTATGTCTTCGTCCCGCGTCATGATGCACGGCATGCTGGCACACCAGAGCAATTCGTTTTCTAGCTGTTGGTAAACGAAACTGTGGATATTTTCTAGCGTGTTTAAACTATCTTCGATTGAAGTGCTGACTGGTGTGATGAACTCGAGCAGTGCTTCAGAATAATCTGTAGTGATTGATGCATGAGTGAGAGCAGAACCTAGGCTGGAGGGGTGCGGAGACTGCGCGAGTTTTCCCTCGGCGGTAATTCGCAAGCTCTCCTTCTCGATACCTCGCTGTATGCGGCGGAGCATATCCAGCGATTCCTGCGACTGCAGGTGCTGCAAGCTGGGAGAGTTGTTGGAAGACAAGTAACGTTCCTTTTTCGAGTGTGCTTTATAAATGTATTTCAAGAGTGTGCGTTATGTGCGCCAGGCATATCAAACTTGAATTACCCACGCCTACGCCGCGGCGATTAAGTCAATTGATCAAGATTTTTTTGCAGCAACTCACAAGCGAAATTGGTTTGCACCTCGGCTGTTTGACCTGTTGCCAGCATAATTCTAGATAAAATTAGACCATAGCGTAGCGCCGCAAAAATTAGGTAGTAATTGTAATCCTTGGCACTGTAGCCCGACCCTTCTTCCCACTGTACGATGGTGTCTTCGTAAGAAGGTAGACCCGCAAGCCGCGACAGTCCCAGCCCATCGGCAAAGGTTGAGTCCATGTAATTGAACCAAGCGATATCTTGCACGGGATTGCCAAGTACCGCCATTTCCCAATCCAGCACAGCGGCCACGTCATCTAGCGATTCCGTGAATATGATATTGCCCAGTCGCGCGTCCCCCCAGCACAGGACGGTGGGCTCGTTGTCGGGCTGGTTGTTATCGAGATAATCTAGCGCCGCGCGACATATCCGGTGTTCTTCTCCCTCCAGAGCCCAATCGTGGTAGCCATGCCAGTAATCAAGTTGTTGTTGTAGCGGGGTTTTGCCCTGCTGGTGCAGTTTTTCGAAACCCAGCACTTTGTAGTCCAGCCGATGGTAGCGTGCCATGGTGTCTACCGCAGATTGCCAGATTGACCGCCGCTGACTTTCCGAAGTTTCATGCATCATCCAGCCGTCCATATTGTAGGGTGGCATATCTGTGGGAATGCGGCCGTCGGTACGCTTCATCAAATAAAACTGTACACCCAGCAGCGAGGTATCGGTTTCCAGTCCGCGTAATTTGGGGACAGGAATATCACTATGTTTTGCAATACTCGCCATCACTTCGTACTGCAAGCTCAAATCGTAGTTGGGAAAAACGGGCCGCTCTACCTGTGGTTGTAGTCGGGCCACTACCGGTTCGCTTTTACGTTGTCCAGACTCATCCCACTCTGCGTCAAACAACAACGTGACATTTGACATACCTGTTGCTTCGGGGATGTTGAGTTCGGAGATGTGCACGCTGTGCCCCGTATGCGCGCTCATCCACGCCTCGAGCTTCGTGCGGGTAGATTCGATATCCTCGATCAGTGGTGTGGGACGTTTGTCATCCATCATTAAATCCGTCTCGTGATAGCGTATTCAAGGAAGGTGAGTATACGGCGAGGTTTGCGGGCTGGCTATATGAACAAGACCCGTGCAATGTGCTGTTCAGCACTTGTTACCTGGGTGTAAGCTGCTACAGTAGGCCGCGAAAAAAGGGGGATACTGTGCGCATTACCGAGTGGCTTAAGATTCTATCCGCGGAAAGCGGTTCCGACCTGTATCTCAGTACCGGTGCACCACCTTGCGCAAAGTTTGAAGGCCATTTGAGACCAATCGCCAGCGATATTCTGCACCCGGGTGAAATTAAAGAGATCGCCTATGAATTGATGGACGCAACGCAGCAAGCTGAGTTTGAACAAGAACTTGAAATGAACTTGGCGCTTTCTATTTCTGGGTATGGCCGTTTTCGGATCAATATTTTTGTGCAGCGCAATGAAGTCGGTATTGTCGCGCGTTACATCGTAGCCGACATACCGCAATGGCAAGAGCTGCGAATGCCACCGGTGCTCACTGAGGTCATGATGCGCAAGCGCGGCCTCTACCTCTTTGTCGGCGCCACAGGATCGGGTAAATCGACTTCGTTGGCGGCTCTTATCGATTACCGCAATAGCAATAGCAGCGGCCACATAGTGACCATCGAGGACCCGGTCGAGTATGTACACAACCATAAAAAATCGATCGTCAATCAACGCGAGATCGGTGTTGATACACGCAATTGGCACAATGCCCTAAAAAACACCCTGCGCCAGTCACCTGATGTGATTTTAATTGGAGAGATTCGCGATAGAGAAACCATGGAGCATGCCATCGCTTTTGCGGAAACCGGCCACCTGTGTTTATCGACACTGCATGCCAATAATGCCAACCAAGCGTTGGATCGCATTATCAATTTTTTTCCTGAGGATCGCCGCAATCAACTGCTCATGGATTTGTCGCAAAACTTACAGTGCATCGTATCGCAACGACTGATTCCCACCCATCAGGGTGCACGAGTGGCTGCCTTCGAAGTGCTGCTGACAACCCCTTTGATTTCAGACTTAATTCAGCGGGGTGACTTAGATAGCATCAAAGATCTGATGGAGAAATCAGAAGTTAGTGGCATGAAAACTTTCGACAGTGCGCTATTTGAATTATATGTGGATGGGCTGATTTCTGAAGATGAGGCTGTGCGCAATGCGGATTCTCAGAATAATGTGCGATTAAAAATCAAATTCGCTAAAGAGGAAGGTGTCGGTCGCGGCCCTGCAGAGATGAGTGTTGAATAGCCTTTTCAACTCACGTAGCGCAGGCTCACTTTTCGATTTTACTGATTAGCTCATTCCAGCGATCGATGTCAGTGCCACTCGCGTTCAAGATCTGAAACCCGGCCTGCCATTTTTCACTATCTTCTGTGGTATTTTTATTGCGTAAACACCAACGCACTTCACCAGCGAGGTAGAGTGTTTTCGGCTGACCGGCAATGTCGATGCCGATCTGTAAGATAGCGCCCACCGAGAGTGGTTGTGACAGGTTGACCAGCATCCCGGCACGTGACACGTTGACCGTTTTACAGCCGATAACTTTGCCATTATCGCCTGTGTCTATGCCCGAAGATTCAAGTTCGATAAATGTATTGCTAGTGAGAGGCAGACGTAGATGCTTTCTTTTCACAGACATAATAACCCCCCTCGCGCTAATCTTTTTCCAATTTACTGCGCACTTCGGATACTTCCGCGCGAAAATTGGAGCTTGTTTGCAAGATATCCACCAGCCCGTCATCGACGAGTTGAAGTAGTTCGTCTTTGGTGAGCTGGCGCAATTTCACTCCCTTGCGATTGACGAAAATAAAATAGTCTTCCACTGGGTCGTGCACGGCAAGACGCGCCATCATGGGCGTGTCGCCATCGTGAAAGCCCAGCCATGTGCCCATTTCGAGGTTGATAATTCGCTCTGTGGTTGGGGTGGGTTCTTGTAGTGGCTCCGGTTGAGGCTCGGCTGCGGGCTCAACTATTTCATTGGTCGCTGGTTCAGCGTCAGTTGGTGTTTCTTGTTCGGGCGTTGGTTCAGCAGTGGCTAGTGCTTCATTTTCTATGTCAGTCGCAGCACTCTCCTGCAGTGTGGCTGCGGCACTTTCCTGTGATCCAGCTGCACCGCTTGGCGACGGTTCTGCTTGGTTGTCGGCCGAGGTTTCTGCTGCTGTGGATTTGAGGTCTTTGGCCTGGTCGACCAAGAAACCGCTATCGGTATCTAAATGGGCACTAAGTGATCTGAGTTCCTCGTCAATCTGGCCGTCGACCTCTGTATCGAAGTCATCGAGCCCGAGAATGTCTTCTAGATCCTGTGCTTCTGTGGAAGCGTCGTCCTGCGCTGAATCAATCGCAGGTTCATACTCAATGGGTTGATCTGCTTTGGGTGTAGGTTCAAGTTCTGGCTCTGGCTCTGGCTCTGGCTCTGGCTCTGGCTCTGGCTCAGGTTCGGGTTCGGGTTGGGGTTCGGGTTCGGTTTCAGGTATTGCATCAGGCAATGGGCTGATCGCATCCGTCGGAATAGCGCCTTCGGGATCAGTCAGCGCGCTCATTACAGCCTCTAGCGTGTCGTTGTTATCGATACCCGCAGCCGCTGCGAGGCTACGACTAAAGCTAGCACCGGAATACAGCGCAACCGCCTTTTCTTCATTGAGCAGGCGATTGAAATCCGCATAGCCCATGTCTATCACTTTGATGCCCGCCAGATTGGCGAATAGCAGCTTTTGCTCTTCGTCAGATTTTAGAACCAGTTGTGCACGCAGCAGGTCTTTCTTTCCCTGCTGTATGCTGAACCACTGCCCCTCCTGCCAGGCTTCCAGCAGCTTGACGTTAATGGATTCTTCGGCTTTCGATGTTTCTTTCTTGACTTTAATGGGTTTGGCTTTTATGAGCTCCATGGGCTGTTGTCGTAAAACGCGCAAGTGCGCGTGCTCTACTAAACCCATTGCTTCGTTGACCGCTTCGGTATCGTGGTGCAGGCTCAGTAACCAGCGGCGCATATCCTTGGGCAGCTTCGTCACGAGTTCGAAAATTTGCTGGCGTCGATTTTCGGCAACGCCGTCCATGCTTTGTAGAGAGTCCAGCAGTATTTCCGTCGTTTGCGACATGCGCTGCCACTGTTCAGAGTCAGCGCCAAATTTTAAAATTAACAACTGCGCGCTGCTGTACCAAGGCCCCTTGATAAACTCAACGATCTCGGCGGGTATCGGGTATTTTTCTAACGCTGCATTAATGGTTTGCGCCGCTTCGCGCTTTGCCACGGCAGTTTTTTCTTTACCGCGTTCGGTTTCCACGACGCGCTGCACCATTCGATGCGCTCGAGCATCGTCGCGCTCGACGGCGGCTTGGAATTCTGCCGTAATGGTCGCCAGGTTGACATTTGGGTTTTCAAGCCAACTGACTGCTCCATCTATCGCCCGAATCACCTGTTTCTCAAATATGGTGCCGACACGATCCAGCTGCGACTGCCAGCCTATGGCGCGGCCCTGAATGGCATCGAGTAACTGGTGGAGCGGATGTGCCCCGGGTTGCACAAAGGTCTGATCCACCAGCGCCAATGTTGCGCTTAGGGGTTTGAGGCGACGCACGTGTTCAGCCAAAGGTTCCTCTATAGGAAATTCGTTCTCCCAGATCTCTAATGCCTGGCCCAACCATTGCAGGATGGCCGTGTGTTCTGTGGTGGGGAGCGCCGGGTCGCCTATCGCTTCGGTCTGGGCGATGATTGACCCCATAGGGGAGAGACTGAAATCTTCCGTTTTAGAGAGGTATTCGAGCACCTCCTCCAACGGCATCGTCTGCGCGCCGCGATCTGCGGCCGTAGCGCTGGAATAGCGATTCACCACTAGCTCGCGCAGTGAAGTCGGCAGGGGAAATTTTTTGCTATCTAGTTTCAGTGGTTCAACTTCCAAAGGATTAGTGCTGCGAGGCAACTCCATAACGCAAGTAGCAGGACAATGCGCCACTTTTTGGGTGCTGATTTTTCTCCATCTATCGTCGGCTTACGCACGAGATGGTGCGAGCCGCACGCCGGGCACTCCCCTAACTGACCACTCATTTTACCGCGGTAGCTACAGTCGTTGCAGGCGTAGGGCATGTATTTATCGAGTGCTCTTTAGCAGTTGATCAACTATGCGTTCCAGTTGCTTAAGGTTATTGCATTCGGCGCTAAAATGACAGGCAGATAGGTAGCGCAACATCTCAGAATCACCACTTCCCCAAGCCTTGCGAGATTCAGGATTTAGCCAAATTACCTGCCGCGATCGCTGATAAATGCTCTGCAGCAGATCTAACCTAGGTTCGCCCTGATTGTTGCGGGCATCTCCCAGAATAATCACTGTGGTGTTGCTATTAATGTCATCTAGGGCAATTTGGGCGAAATCCAGCAAGCTGTTGCCGTAATCGGTAGCGCCACCGTATTTCCAGTTTATGATTTCAATGGCTTTTTCTACCGGATATCTTTCAAAATAGTGACTCACTTCACCTAAATGGCTTGAAAATGCGAAACTGCGCACTCTGGGAAGTACGTCTTGTAGGCTGTAGAGGAATAGCAGCAAAAACTTTGCATAGGCGGCGACGGAGCCACTGACGTCACACACGGCCAGAATCTGTGGCTTCTCTTTCCTAATCGTGCGCCAATAGGTGTTAAACATCACGCCATCGTTGGGAATGCCTTTGCGCACCGTTTTACCCATATTCAACTGGCCGCGCCTGAGCTGCTTGCGCCGGCGCGAGTGACGAGACGCCAGGCGTTTGGCCATTTTTCTAACCAGTTCCTGTACCCGGTGTAGGTAGTGGTGCTCGATGTTGTTCAGGCGAGTTTTGCTAAGGATATCCTCCATAAACTGACGATTCTTACCCTCCGCGTGTAACAGGTATTCTCGCTCCACATGATCACGCACTTGTTCGCGCAGCGCATCGCGGTAGCGTTGCAATAAAGGCAGGGCGGGACTTTCGCGCCTTTCTAAATCGATAATTGCGTTGCGCAGATGCTCTTCACCCAATGCATCTAAAATACGGCGTGTAAACTGCCCTTTCTGGGTAAACAGTTGTATTTGCGCGAGCCCAACTTGGGCTCCAGCTTGATTGATTGCAAGCGTTAGCGCGTTGCGCTCGTTGTTGAGTAAGTCCTGCATCAGTGGCAATTCCAGTGCTGCAGCCAGCTGTGGGTCGTCTGCAGCCGCTAGCTCCAGTGCTTGTTGACTACTCGGGTGAGTTGGTTGTTCCGCCGACGCGTCCTGTACAGGCATTGACTCCGTTGCTTCCTCGACATCGGCCTCAAACTGGAGGGAATCAGTTGAAAAGTCGGCTAGCCCAGAATGAAAAAAGTGATCAAAGCACTGCCGTACGATCACTTCTTCTTCAGCGGTTTTTGCCAAGGTCATAGCTAAACCGTGGCGCAGCAAATCCTTGTCGGCATACCCCAGTGTCGCTGCGGCATCGACAGCGTCAAGTGTTTCCGCCGGTGATACCCTAACATCGCGTGTGCGCAGAACTTGAATAAAATTGACGAGGTTGGCTTGCATAAGCTAGCACCTGATGATCGCACATATTCTGTAGAGCATCTTAGTCGCCGTTCAGTTTTTCAGCCCGGCTGGAGATGAGTAGTTCGCGTAGCTCTGCATTGGTGGCTTCGATGTCATCTTCAAACTTGAGTAACACGTTGAGCGTACTGCGTACCAACTCCTCGTCTAGCTCACCCGTGTGCAGTAGCAATAAACTGCGAGCCCAGTCTATAGTCTCCGAAATGGCGGGTACTTTTTTCAAATCTAATTGGCGTAAGGAATGTACAAATTTGACGAGTTGGTGGCGCAGTCTCTCCTCGACATCGGGTACGCGGCTGCGAATGATACGCTCTTCTAGCTCCACTGTGGGGAAAGGTATGTAGAGATGTAAACAGCGCCGCTTAAGTGCATCGGAAAGCTCGCGGGTATTGTTGCTGGTGAGAAACACCATGGGAGTCGTGCGCGCTTTAACGGTCCCAATCTCTGGTATTGATACCTGATAGTCCGAGAGAATCTCTAGGAGTAGAGATTCAAACTCATAATCGGATTTGTCGACCTCATCAATCAGTAGAATTGCCCCCTTATCTTGCTGCATCGCTTTGAGTAAGGGGCGTGGCTCCAGAAAATCCGCTGAGTAAAAGATATCGCCAAATTGATGTAATCGCTCGACAGACTCTGCCAAACCGTGAGCACCTTGTAGTAGATCGCCGAGCTTTTCTTTTAGGACTTGTGTGTACAGCAACTGTTTGCCGTACTTCCATTCGTAGAGCGCCTTTGCCTCGTCGAGGCCTTCGTAACACTGCAGGCGGATGAGAGGCAATTCCAAGAGCATCGCCGTCGTTTTGGCTAGTTCTGTTTTTCCGACACCGGGTGGGCCTTCAACCAAGACTGGCTTGCGCAATTGGAACGCGAGGTACACGGCAGTGGCGATCTTACGGCTACAAATATAGCCGAATGTCTCGAAACCCTTTTCGATCTCTTCTATAGAAGTGAGTTGCGGATAGTCATGTGTGTGCACGTGGAATCCTTTGTGGTCCTCCGCGTATTGTACGCGAAGCTAGCCGCCGGTCACATTCATGAATCTCAGAATTGACGCTTCTTCGTGCAGCGCGAATTCGTGGCGCTCAGGTTTAATGGCAATGGCTGAGCTAATGGCTTCTTTCAATCGGTCGATGTGATATCCCGGCGCGCGTAATACCGCGCGCAAATCAACTGAGTGTTCATTTCCTAGACATAATAGAAGGCGTCCCTCCGCGGTGACGCGAACTCGATTGCACAGGTTACAGAAGTTTTCACTATGGGGTGAGATGAATCCTACACGGCTAGTCTGCCCATCGATGCCGAAATAGCGCGCGGGCCCCTCGTCTTGCGATGGGTCTCCTTGTGCCCGCAGTTGATATTTATGGCCGATAATCTCGCGCAGTGTTTCACTGCTACAAAAACTCAGTGCGCGATCGTGATGATCAATTTTACCGAGTGGCATTTCCTCGATGAAAGCAATGTCGATGTTGCGCGCGCAGGCGAAGTTGAGAAGATCTAGCACCTCATCATCATTGCGGCCAAGTAATATGACTGCATTGATACGCAGGTTGCGAAACCCGGCGGCAATAGCCGCATCGATACCGGCGATCACCTGATCAAGATTGCCGTGGCGGGTTAATTGTCGAAACTTCCTTGCATTGAGACTATCGAGACTAACGTTGAGCCGTTGCACACCAAGTGTGTGTAACTTCTTTGCCAGGCGCTGGAGCTGCGAGCCATTGGTGGTTAGGGCCAGGTGTTTTAGTTGCGGCAACTTTCCCAGGTTTTCTACCAGGGCGAGAATATTGTTACGTACCAGCGGTTCGCCACCCGTGAGTCGAATCTTGCTGACGCCTAATTCGGAAAATGCCCGCGCGACATCGGTAAGCTCTTCTAGGGTCAATACCTCAGGTTTGGGAGCGAAGGTCATATCCTCCGCCATGCAATAAATACAGCGGAAGTCACAGCGGTCGGTCACCGAGAGGCGCAAATATTCCACTCGGCGGCCAAAGCGGTCAATGAGCGTGGTGGAAGGCAGTGCTTGATTCATAGTAATGAGTTTAACGCGTCGTTTACCTCGAGCCTAGCGTGTTGTTTCAGTGGACTTTGACGGCGGTTGTCACCCGCTCGTTCAGCTACCAACTGGGCAGGGTTTACACAGGTGCAGCAGTGCGACAGGATGACGACTTTTAAGTAGCGGAGGTAGGACGTTGTCGAAGATCTCATCGGCTGTGCTCGTGTTAGGGCCACTGGTCGCCGCAGCGGCGGCCATCACAGTGCTGATGGCGGGCTTCGAATTAGATATGGGCGTCGTTATTTTTGTGGCCGTCCTATGCATTCTATGGTGGGTGTTGGAGCCTATTCCCATTCCTGTCACGTCGCTGTTACCCCTGGCCGTGCTGCCGTTATTTGGGGTACTAACTCCCGCCGAAGTGGGTCAGGCCTACGGCTCGCCGCTAATCCTTCTACTGTTAGGCGGGTTTTTACTGTCCAAAGCGCTAGAACACTCCGGAGCACACCGACGCCTAGCGCTAGCTATGGTAAATCTGGTCGGTGCGAATTCTGAAAGGCAGCTCGTCCTCGGTTTTATGATCGCTGCGGCGGTGCTGAGTATGTGGATATCTAACACGGCAACCACGCTGATGTTGTTACCCGTTGCACTGGCCGTCTTGGAGGGCGTGCGCCGCGACAGTCATGTGACTGCGCCGCTGCTCTTGGGTATGGCTTATGCAGCCAGTGTGGGCGGGTTAGGCACACCGATTGGCACTCCACCGAACTTGGTTTTCATGCAGGTCTATGAGGAGACGACTGGGGAAACTATCAGCTTCGCCCGTTGGATGCGCTGGGCGCTTCCAGTTGTCATCGTCATGGTGCCGATTATGGCGCTGTTTCTAACGCGCAAGTGTCGCGGTGCATTAACGGTTGAGTTGCCCGCAGTTGGGCCTTGGCGCACTGAAGAGCGACGCGTCATGCTGGTTTTTGGGTTGACCGCACTGGCTTGGGTAACCCGTAGCGGCCCGTTTGGTGGCTGGAAGACATGGTTCGATTTACCGCAGGCTAACGATGCCTCAGTAGCACTATTGGCGGTCGTACTCATGTTCTTGTTGCCCAACGGCAAGGGCGACAGGCTCTTAACTTGGGAGCGTGCAAGCACTATCCCCTGGGGCGTACTGCTACTTTTTGCAGGAGGCATCTGTCTTGCCAAGGGGTTTGTCAGTTCGGGGCTGAGCGAATTACTCGGACAGTGGCTCGCGGGTATGACACAAATCCCGCTGTACGCGCTCATCGTGATCATATGTCTGGTGGTCACTTTTATGACAGAAACCACGTCCAATACGGCGAGTATAACACTGTTAATGCCGATATTGGCGGCCGCTGCTATGGCGGCCGGCATAGCGCCAGAACTCATTATGGTACCGGCGGCAATGAGTGCCAGTTGTGCCTTTATGCTGCCTGTGGCGACCGCACCGAACACAGTGGTGTATAGCACGGGGCAGGTGACCACCGCACGCATGGCCAGGGAGGGCGTTTTGTTAAACCTGATCGGCGCGCTGGTGGTAAGTGCTGTGTGTTACGTTATGTTGGCGTAATACGATACGCGTCAGAGAAGCTCCATTATGGTTTCCGCTGAACTCACGTCAACGCCGGGGCCGTCTTCCACATTGAGCTGCGAGACCTTACCATCTTCCACGATCATGGCGAAACGCTGACTGCGCGTTCCCAAGCCAAATCCACTGCCGTCCAATTCCAAGCCTAGGGCAGCGGTGAATTCGCCATTGCCGTCAGCCAGCATCAGGATGGCTTCGGCATTTTGGGCCTTACCCCAAGCATCCATGACAAATGCGTCGTTGACCGACATGCAAACAATCGTATCTACGCCCGCCGCTTTAATTTTATCGGCATTGACGACATAGCCAGGCAGGTGGGTCATGCTGCAACCGGGTGTAAACGCACCGGGAACAGCAAATAGCACCACTTTTTTGCCTGCGAATATCTCATCTGTCGAAATATCTGCGGGGCCTTCAGCGCCCATGATTTTCATAGTGCAGGCTGGAACCTTATCGCCAACTTTGATGCTCATACTAAACTCCTAAAGTGAGTGGGGTGATTGAGTGTAGGCCTTGGCCGGGCACAAAATAATAGCAGATGTACTGCGATTTACACGTTTTGGGGGTAACTACTAGCCTGTCTCTTGCAACATGCTGCTATAAATATTCTCGCAGTCTCGGTAGAAGCGCAGTTCGTTTTTGCCCAGGTAAGGGGCGACCATGGTCAGCAGTTGTAACACACCTTGGTGGATAGTGACATGCGGTGGACGCTCTTCTTGTAATAGCTCTTCGTAGTTAAACCAGAACGTCAGGTTCAGTGTCATGTTGTCAGCCAGACCCAGGAGTTGCTGATCTTTGGCATCAATGACATTTTGATCCAAGAGTGCCTTGCAGATAGCGTAGAGCGCTGCTCGCTTCAGTTGCATCAACCTGCGAAACCCGCGCTTAATGTCAGGGTAACGTTGCAGTATGTTGCCGAGGTTGTGATACAAAAAACGATACTGATACATCTCTTCCAGGACCACATACAGATAGTACCAATTGTCCTCGGTCGAATTGCCATCGCTACTCAGTGGCTGCTCTATCGGTGCGGTTAGTGTATGGCCAAGTGCGTGCTCGTACTGCTGGAAGAGCTCCGCAATGATTTCATCTTTGCCCTTGAAGTGGTAGTAAAGATTGCCGGGACTAATGTCGAGTTCATTGGCGATATCAATCGTCGTCGTGTCGGGTTCGCCCTCTTCATTAAACAGCGCAAGACTGGTATGTAGAATACGATCTCGAGTTTTCATCGAGGCGATTGCGGTTAACGCTTGCTGCGCTTGGTTGTCGTGACCTTGCCTTTCGTTTTCGTCTTTTTCGTAGACGGCTTGCGAGTGCTCGCTTTCACTTTTGTTTTGGCAGTAGTGCGCGGTTTACGTTTGTTTGCGGCGGCATCCGCTGATATGCCAGAACTGGCTAAGGCTTTAGTCAGTTGTTCGACTTTTTTGGTCAGTTTATCCACTTTATCGTGGAGGGCCATCAGATCCTCGGTTCGAGCGGGTCGCTGGTTGTAAAAATTATCCCGCACTTTTGTGATGCGTTCCTCCACGGAGTGACGGGCAGTGCTGCTTGATTTCTGTGCGCCGCGCGCTCCCTCTTCCAATGCGGCGCCGGCTTTAACCAGATCGCGAAATAGCTTGGGTGGCTCCATAGCCTTTTCTAGGCGTCCCTGGGCATCCTCTACCGCTTTGCCATAGGCACCCACGCCAGCGAGCCAAATATTCTTGGCGATCTCACCTGCTTTGTCGGTAACTTTGTGTTTTTCGTCGCTCATTGAGAGGCTCCTCCTGTGTAGTTTGAGAGGATGCGTGGGTAGCCGCTGTCAACGGACTGATTCACCGCGCGTAGAACGTCCATTAAAACAGAAAACGTTGGAAATAAAAGTCTGTGTGGCTAACGTGAATTAACGTCGGTGGAAACGAATCTAGCGCTGTATCCTAAGAAGACTTGTACTGCATGCGCTGGATTTCACTCATGTAGTGCCAGGGGATTCGCAGGATTTCGCGCAGATCCTGGGCCGAAATGGGCTTGCTAAACAAGTAACCCTGCATGGCGCGTGCACCATTGTTGAGCAAGAAATTAAATTCTTTTTCAGATTCAACACCTTGGGCGACCGTGCGTAACCCTAAGCTGTCGGCGACGGCAATAATGGCGCGCACCACCGAGGCACTGTGTTCGCTGACGTGGCACCCTGACACAACGCTACGGTCAATTTTCAGCTCATCTAGAGGGTATTTGCTGAGATAGCTCAATGGCGTTGAGCTGATACCGAAGTTGTCTAGCGATAGGTGAACACCCAGTCGCCCCAGGTTACGCAGTGAATCGATTGTGCCACTGGTCTGATCAATAAGAATTCCCCCCGACAAGCCGAGTTCTAGAGAGTCAGCGCTGAGACCTATTTGGTTGAGCATCGATTTTACTTGCCCACCAAAATCATCGTTGAACTGCATAGCTGAGATATTTACGCTGACTCTTGGGAGTTCTAGCCCCTCTTCTCGTATGGCTTTAAGTTCTCGGCAAGCCTCACGCAAAACCCATGCCCCTAACTTTTCCATCATACCAATGTCTTCTGCTAACGGAATAAACTGATTCGGGGGAACCTGTCCATATTCGGGGTGCTCCCAACGCAATAGTGCTTCCGCGCAGACCACTGAGCCATCGGTGGTGTCCACCTGGGGCTGGTAGTTCAGTGAAAACTGGTCATTCTCCAAGGCCTTACGTAATTCCTCTTCGAGTTTGAGTTGCTCCAAAGCACCTTTCGTCATCTCTGAGTCAAAGAAAACGTGACCGCCTTTTGAAAGAGATTTTGCTTCATGCATCGCCAGACTGGCGCAGCGTAATAACTCCTCTACCGTAACCGCATTTGTAGGAGCGAGAGCAATACCCATAGAGGGTGTTACGACAATGTCGTGACTGTCCACGGATATGGGCTCAGCCAGTGTTCTCAGTATGTGTTCTGCGACCAAACCGGCGGAGTCTGGCCTGTCAATTTGATTGAGGACAACGGCAAATTCGTCTCCTCCCAAGCGCGACACGTGAATTTTATGCCCAGCATCGACATAGTGGGAAAGTAAGTCACCATTGCGTACACAATCGCTCAAGCGCTTGCCAACTTCGGAAAGTACTAAATCGCCGATTGCTTGGCCGACAGAGTCGTTTATCCGACCAAACTTCTTTAGGTTCAAGAAAATGAGTGCGAGGGACTTCCTCTCTTTCTGGTTCATGCTCAACAACAGATTCAACTGTTCATTAAACAAATTGCGATTGGGAAGCTTTGTAAGCGTGTCGTAGTAAGCTAGCTCGTGCAATTGAGTTTTGTTTCGCTCGATCTCTTTGGATGCCTGGTCCAGTTTTGACTCCCGTTCAGAGAGTTGCATCGCGGTTTCACCCGCTCGCTTTTCCAGGGCTTTCCGGCCGGCCTCCGTGGCGATTCGGTACTCGCGGTCACGCTCGACCACCTTGTTGAGTGCGCGGGCAATTTCTTGGAAATCTTCGCCGCCCGAAATTTCGATATTATCAATCAATATGCCCTCAGCAGTTGCGCCTGCGATATTTCGCAACTGTGCCACGGGCCGGTTGCTACGTAGTAAAAAAAATACTCCCGCCAAGGTGAGTAATAGGCCGCTAATTACGAGAGGAATGAAACCACTTAGCGCTGCGTAGAGCGAACGCTGCATTTGAGTGCCCGCTTGGAGATAGCCAATGACACGTGTTTTAGGATTTTTTTCTAGGCGCGCCGTGAGAAAATCGCTCGCCGTCATGTTTGGCTGCGCGGGGTTAACCGCTGTCAGTATGGGTACACTAATATAGGTGCGTCGATCACTGCGCAGATAATCGAACAGTGATGCGTTTTCCACTCGTTCAGTTGCAGAAAGATATGTAGCGATCACTGTGTCGCTCTCTGAGGCGTCTTGACGCAATTGCGACAGACTCGGTACAGCCCTTTCGGTGAGACTGGAATCAGACTGCGTCACCATTTGTTTGCCACTGTAGTCCAGAATCGTGACTGACGTAACACCGGGCATGGCCAACACATTGCGCTGGACGCGACGCAGCTCGGCGGTATTGCGACCATAGACTGCCAGGGGAAGATCAGTGGAGTCAGATACGTACGCTTCGATGCGTTCCGTTAGTGCAGCAAAATGTTTATCCAGCGTACGGCCTGCGCTGGTGATTGTGCCCAGTGCCAACAACACCGCAGCAACGATAAGAAACAGTAAGCTAAATTTGATGCTCGTGCTCACCTTTGCATCCCTCTTGCGAAAAAGCCCACTGACCGTTCCCTGCTGGTTTACGTCTCGGGTAGTTAGTTAGCGCGATCTTGCTATTTTTCGGTATGGCGGCATACGCGTTAGATTATTTGAGTACGCTCGTCTCCCCTGAAAAACAGAATGTAAGTGAAGACTAAGAAACAAACCAGCGATCTCAGCCCATAACGGTAAATATGCCGCAAAAAAATACCGGAAAATGTGCGCTTTCGACCGTTTTTAGAATAAAAAAAGGGGGCCTGGGTGGCCCCCTAACATCCCCGTGAGACGAGGATCAGTGGTTCTGGATGGAGCTGTCGCTTAGGCGGCAGATTTAAAACGGACAGAGTCTTTCAGATCTTCAAAGCGCGACCTAGCTTGGTCGAGGCGCTTTTCCAGTTGCTTGCGATCAGCCAAGCTGCCCAGCTCGATGTCATCGAGCACATCGCGTGCATTCTTCTCGACTTTCTGCCCGCGCTTGACTAGTTCTTTGTACATTTTGTCAGCGCGCTTGCGACGAGCCTCCAATTGATCTTGGATGTTGTTGAACTGCTCCTGCGCTTGGTCGTATGCCTTGCCATAAAAACCCAGGCTGGCCAGGAACGCGTTGCGACCGGCTTCCTGTGCCCGGCGGGAAAATTGATTAGCCGCTTTCTTGCTGTTCGCTGCGGGCTTACGCTTTGCAGCTGGCTTACGCTTAGCGGCTGCCTTGCGGGCAGCGGGTTTGCGAGTTGTAGCCTTGCGTTTTGCTTTAGCCTGTTGAGCCATGATTCATCTCCTCTAGGTACGATTACTCTCGTTGATACGCGATATGTTCCGCGATCTGGGGATAACAATAGGGAAAAAAATTAGAATAAACATACTAAATTCCACGGCATTTTTTGCCGTTGATACCTCTGACGTGACCTTACCGTGGCTCGATCGACTTCTTTTTTGAATTTGCCGATAAGTAAGTTCCCTCTCAGATACGAACTCTTGAAGTAGTTGGCTGTCAGTATGCCTGCTCAGCTTGTATGCGTTAAACTGCGGGGGCGGTAGCGAAGCGCACCTCCACGGTACAAACTTATATCGATTTTAAGGGTTAAAAATGTCGGCCGGTGAAGCCTCTTCCAAGGAGCGGAGACCTATAAACGCGGGGTTCTTGGCACTCATAGTCCTGCTTGTCGGTGGCGCTTTCGCCTATTTTTTACTGGTAGGAAAACCTGCACCTGAGCCCGAACCTCTGCCGATTGAAACGTCTCCGACTGTTGATGTCGTTGTGGCCAATCCGCAAGCCATGGCTCTTCCCGTAAAATCCCAGGGCACAGTGCGGCCCCTGCGTCAGGTTAATTTGTTGAGCCAGGTTAGCGGACGCGTCGAGACTGTCTCGGAGTTTTTTGCCCCGGGCGCTTTTTTCGCGGCTGGCGAGCCTTTGGTTCAGCTTGAGGATGAAGACTATCGGCTGGCCATTGTACGGACTAAATCACAGTTGGCCGCTGCGCAGCAGCGGCTCGCGGAAGAGGAAGGTCGTGCATCACAGGCAAAGCGTGAGTGGCGCGACTTGGGCACCGTCAAAGCCAATGATTTATTTTTGCGCAAGCCACAACTCACTGCAGCAGCGGCGGCGGTAGAGGCGGCGAAGGCAGATTTGCGCTCTGCAGAACTCAATCTCGCGCGCACGGCTATTGCTGTGCCATTTAACGGTCGAGTAGTAGATAAGCAGGTGGACATTGGTCAATATGTGGCACCCGGAACTCCCATTGCGACTGTGTACGCCACCGATGTTGCACAAATCCGGCTGCCACTCACCGATCGTCAGGTGGCGCTGCTCGATCTGCCGTTTCATTCCAGCGAAGGGAGTGTTAAATCGTTAGTCGAAGTGCGACTGCAAGCCCGTTTTGCCGGACGCGAATGGGAGTGGCAGGGCCAGATCGTGCGCACCGATGCCAGTATCGACGAGCGTAGTCGCGTGGTTTACGCGGTGGCTGAAGTGCAGCAACCGTTTGCCCGCGAAGCCGGCAGTCAACGACCGCCTCTGGCGCCAGGTCTATTCGTCAACGCCACGATTACAGGTAAGACTGTTGCCGATGTGGTGCAACTGCCTCGACCCGCATTGCGCTCAAATGGTCAAGTCATGGTAGTTGAAAGCGATGATAGAACCGGTGTGCGCGAAGTGCGAATTCTGGACGGCGATGGCACTAGCGTATGGGTGCAGGGCTTGCAAAGCGGTGACCGGGTAGTTGTGCACGAACCGGTGCCGCTAGCTATCGGTATGACGGTTAAAGTCAATGAACTGGCAGCGCTGGCCGGAGCTGAGCTCTAATATGTCAGGGCCTCACACAATTACGGCTCCAGAGCAAAGCCCAGGCTCGATCCGCTGGTTCGTGCACAATCCGATAGCCGCGAACCTCTTGATGTTGTTTTTACTGGTCGGCGGCTTGCTCGCCATTCCGTCGATGGATAAACAGTTCTTTCCCGACGTCGAATTGAACACCGTCAGTGTTGCAGTACCTTATCGGGGGGCAGGCCCCGCGGAGGTGGAGCAACAAATCTGCAAGCGCATAGAGGAGGCGGTTCATGATCTAAATGGCGTCGCAGAAATTCGCTCCACGGCCAAGCAAGATGTCGGCACTGTATGGGTGAAGGCGGAGCAGGGCTATGACATCCAGCGCCTGAGTGCGGAAGTGAAGACTCGTGTCGATGCTATCAGCACATTCCCCGGTGACGTCGATCGGCCGGTGGTTACAGAATTAGCGCACCGCCACCACATGGCTATGGTCACACTAGCGGGCGAGATAGATGAGCGCGAGTTAAAAGAGCTGGGGTTGCGGTTGCGCGATGAAATGTCGGAGTTGCCCCATGTGTCAGTGGTGGAACTGACCAGCCCGCGTCCCTACGAAGTTGCGGTAGAAGTTTCTGAGTTAGCGCTGCGTCGCTATGGATTGACGTTTGATGCCGTGGTCAATGCCATTCGCGGCTCTTCCCTTAATTTGCCAGCGGGAGCGATTAAAACTACCGATGGCGATATCCAGTTGCAGACTCGTGGCCAAGCCTATAATCGAGAAGATTTCCAGCAGATTCCACTACGCAGTAGTCTCGATGGCCTGCAGTTAGTCCTGGGTGATGTAGCCACGGTACACGATGGATTTGAAGATGTGGATGTGCGCACGCGCTTGAACAATATGCCGTCGCACAATCTGCACGTTTACGTCACATCCAACCCCGATACCTTAGCCACTAGCGAAACTCTGCACGCGTGGATAGCGCAGGCGCGTAAACGCATGCCACCCGGAGTTGAATTGCATATTTGGCGCGACTCTGCCGAGCCCTTTAAGGGCCGCACAGATACTCTGATAAAGAACGGTATCGGTGGTCTCATTCTGGTGTTTTTGTTGTTGATGCTCTTCCTGCGCCCCCTGCTGGCGGTTTGGGTTTGTGTCGGTATCGGTGTCGCCTTTATGGGAACATTTTTCATGCTGCCGTTTACCGGTGTCAGTTTAAACATGATTTCTTTGTTGGCGTTTTTGTTGATTTTGGGCATCGTGGTGGATGATGCCATTATCGTAGGTGAGTCTATTCACTCCCACCAGGTTGCGGGCGCACCCGGGCCAGTTGGCGCCATCAGTGGCACACGAGCGGTGGTTAAGCCAGTGATATATGCCGTGGTTTCAACCATGATTTTCGTCGCGCCAATGCTAATCCTACCGGGTGAAATGGCGACAGCCGGAATACCAATTCCGATTGTCGTAATTTTAGCGCTGGCGTTTTCGCTTATTGAGAGTATGTGGATTCTTCCCGCGCACCTCGCGCACATGAAGCCGCCGCGGGAGAATCGCTTTGCCTGGTTGCGCAAGTTGGAGGCGTTTCGGTTGCGCTTTGCCACGGGTATGACAACTTTCGCCGCAGGCCCATTTCGCGCTTACCTAGTCCGTAGTTTACGGGCGAACACTCTGGTATCGGCCGTATTTTTTGTCATTCTATTATCAAGTCTTGCACTGTACGCAGGTGGCTGGTTGAAGAAAGGATTTTTTCCAGCCATCACTGCAGATTTCACAGAAGTGGAGATCGCGCTACCCAAAGGGGGTGCCTACGAGGTGACACTTGCTATGTTGCAGCGCGTTGAATCGGCTGCTCTTCAAGTGAAAGAGGAGTTCAATAATAAGCCGGAATTTTCTCCGAATAACCCAGCGATTGGTCACGTATTTTCTCTGGCTCGGGAGAACGAAGTGCGCGCCTGGGTAGAAGCGCGCTCACCAGACTTAGACATTGCCGCTGCAACCGAGCGTTGGCGGGAGCTCATCGGCGACGTGGGCCCGGTCGAGAATTTTCAAATGGACTACACGTTTAACGATATGGGCAAACCGATAACGCTGGTGCTGGCTTCACCCTCACTGGAGGATTTGCGCTTGGTATCTGCGCAATTACGCGAAATTTTGGGGGCATATCCCGGTGTGTACAACGTCAACGACAGTTTGCAAGCACCGCAAGAAGAGATTGAGCTAAGCCTGAAGCCGGCGGCGGAAAACCTGTCTGTAACGCTCTCAGACTTAGCGCGGCAAGTTAGAGAAGCCTTTTACGGTGCCGAGGCGCAGCGCATTCCGCGTGCTACCGAAGACGTTCGTGTCATGGTTCGCTACCCAGAAGAGGAGCGTGTTTCAGTCGACGATTTGAGCGAGTTGCGCGTGCGCACACCCAGTGGTGATGAAGTGCCATTTGATACTGTTGCCGAAGTGACCTATCAGCCGGGCTACCTCACTATCGACCGCTTAAACCGCAAACGTACGGTGAAAGTGACGGCGGATGTAGTACGCGGCATTGCCGACCCTGCCGCGGTGGTGCGAGAGGTAACAACTGAGCATCTACCCGCCCTGCAGGAACGCTATCCGGGGCTGACCTTAGATCTGGATGGTGAGTTGGAGGAGGAGGCGGAATTCCTACGCGCCATGTTGACTTACATGGGGCTGGCCATGCTGATCGTATACGCACTGATGGCGATTCCCTTTCGCTCCTATTGGCAGCCCCTACTGGTTTTAACGGCGGTGCCGTTTGGCATCATGGGAGCGATTTTTGGCCATTTTATATTTAGCTGCCAGATCAGTATGTTTTCCCTACTCGGCGTTATCGCGGCTGCCGGTGTGGTGGTCAATGACAACCTCGTACTCATTGACCGTATCAACCAATTGCGCGATTCCGGCCACGACTTTTTCGATGCGCTAGTTCAGGGCAGTGTGGATCGCTTCCGACCCATTATTCTAACATCGTTAACCACCTTCGTTGGCCTATTGCCGATCATGTTTGAAACCAGTGTGCAGGCACAGTTTTTAATCCCTATGGTGATTTCTCTGGCATTCGGTGTGTTGTTTGCCTCCGGAGTTACCCTGTTATTAGTGCCCTGCCTCTACCTGCTAGGGTTTCAAATTGGCGCGCGCTTGGGCATGCATGAACGCCTATCTGATACCCCCGTTAGCGCTTGATACAAAAAAGCCCGCGAGAGCGGGCTTGTGCTTAAACCTGTCGCTCGAGAATTTAGGCGGGTTTGGGCCCCGCCGCGATGATAGCGTCCGACACGTCGAAGTTTTTAATGTTGTCGGCGAACAGGGCGGCTAGTTTGTTGGCCTGTTCTTCGTAGGCGCTGTCGTCGCCCCAGCCAGCCTTGGGGTCGACGTATTTGGCATCGACGCCAGGTATTGCGGTAGGGAAATCTAAGTTTAAGGTCTCTAGGTGCTGTGTCTTTTGTGTTAGCAGTGCACCTGTCTGGCAGGCATTGACGACTGCTCGCGTGACCGGAATGGGGAATCGAGTACCAGTGCCGCCCGGTGCGCCAGAGCCGCCGGTCCAGCCAGTATTGACAAGGTAGACTTGGCTGGCGAAATCCTCAATACGCTTCATGAGCAGTTCGGCATAGTCGCCCGCTGGGCGAGGCATGAAAGGGGCGCCAAAACAGGTAGAGAAAGTGGGGTGGATACCGGCCTCCGCGCCCAGCTCTGTAGACCCAACGCGCGCGGTATAGCCGCTTAAAAAGTGAAAAGCGGCCGCTTCTTTGGATAAAATAGCCACTGGCGGCAGTACACCGGAAACGTCACAAGTTAGAAAAATAACGCACTTGGGTTCGCCGCCGTCATTGGTTTCAGTGCGCTTCTCGACGTGCTCGAGCGGGTAGCAACAGCGCCCGTTCTCGGTGAGCGACGTATCACAGTAGTCCGCGTGCCGGCGTTCATCGACCACAACATTTTCTATGATCGCGCCGAAGCGGATGGCATCCCAAATGACGGGTTCATTCTTCTGGCTGAGGTCGATTGTTTTGGCGTAGCAACCGCCCTCTAGGTTAAATACTGAGCCTTTGGCCCAGCCGTGTTCATCGTCCCCGATGAGGAAGCGGTCCGGGTCGGCCGAAAGGGTGGTCTTGCCGGTGCCTGAGAGACCGAAAAATAGGGTAGTATCGCCTTGTTCTCCCACGTTGGCGCTGCAGTGCATAGGCATGACGTCTTTCTCAGGTAACAGAAAGTTCTGCACCGAGAACATGGACTTCTTCATCTCGCCAGCGTAGCGCATGCCCGCCAGCAGCACTTTGCGTTGCGCGAAGTTGATAATGACGACGCCGTCTGAATTTGTGCCGTCCCGTTTTTGGTCACAGACAAAACTGGCGACATTGAGAATATTCCACTCGGGTTTACGCCCGGGGTTGTAGGTGTCTGGGCGTATGAACATGTTGCGACCAAATAGAGATTGCCAGGCCGTTTCGGTGGTGACCTTGACAGGTAGGTAGTGCTCGCTGTGCTCGCCCACGTGCAAGTGGGAGACAAAGCGATCCCGACCATCGAGATAGGAGGCGACGCGTTCCCAAAGGGCATCAAATTTGTCGGCATCGAAGGGGCGGTTGACCGCACCCCAATCGATGGTTTCCTCCGTGCTGGGTTCCTTAACAATGAAGCGATCTGCAGGGGAGCGGCCGGTGCGCGTGCCGGTGGTAACTAGCAGGGCGCCGGTGTCGGAGAGCCTGCCCTCGCCGCGGCGTAGGGATTCTTCAATGAGTATTGAGGGGGCCAGGTCGGTGTGTTCCTGGGTCGTCGGTATATCTGCGGTCATGGGTTGTCCTGTCAGGGGCTCTGGCGTGGCGTTGCCTCCAGCGCCAATTTCCGAGTGGATTTTGGGGCCCGGTATTATCTCAAAACGAGGGAATTTAGCGAAACTATTTGCTCAATTAATGACCAACATGCAACCAAATTGCGATCAGTGTAACGTTTTGGCCCCCAAGTGTCCCAGCAACTCCACGAGGTCTGGTTCCTCAAACAAGTACTGTTGCTGGCAGAACTCACAATCCATTGTAATTTTGCCATCTTGAGCCAGCATATCTCGCAGTTCCTCGGGCCCCAGTGAAGCCAGCACACCGAGGCTTCGTGTGCGCGAGCACGTGCAGGCAAAAGTTACTGGGTCTGGGCTGAATAAGCGCAGTGGGTTTTGGACGTAAAGGCGATAAAGCAAGCCCTGACAGGAGAGATTGAGCAGTTCCTTGTTCTGCGTCGTCGCCGCGAGCGCGGTGGCACGCTCCCAGTGTTCCTCGCGCACCTGTTCGTCGCTGCTGACCTGGGGCGGCAATTGCTGTAGCAGCAGCCCACCGGCGCGTTCGCCATCGGCGGCGAGCCAGATACGGGTTTGCAATTGCTCCGAGTGCATGAAGTAGGCGTCGAGGCTTGCGGCGAGGGAATCTTCGTGTAGTGGTACGATGCCCTGGTAGCGCTGCCCCTGCTCGGGCTCGATAGTGATCGCGAGCTGCCCGTCGGTTAAGAGCTGCGCATTGTTATCCGCTGTGGCCTCTTCGGCGCCACGAGCAATGCCGCGGACCTGCAAATGGTCGTTGCACTCCACCATTAGCAGCGGGAGTTGGCCTTGAGAACGCACTTGGAGCGTGAGCCGGCCCTCGAACTTTAAGTTGCCGCTGAGCAACACGGACGCGGCGAGAAATTCACCCAGGAGACGGCTCACACCGGGCGCATACTGGTGAATTGCAAGTATGTCAGTATATGCCCGATGTAGTTGCACCCACTGGCCACGAATATCCGCTTGCTCAAACAAGAAACGCGCCGAGTGATCTGCGGTGATTTGCTCAGTACTGGATGTGTCCTGCAAAACCATTGCCCTAGTCTTAGCCTTCGCTAGTAAAGCCTTACTCTTAGTGAAGAGGCAGCCTTGCGGTGCCCCTGCAACCTGTGCGGTTGCATTACATTGCGGTACCGCCAGAACACTATTAGACAGGTGATCAGAAGTTCATCGAGGTACAGTATTTGAGCCCAGCCGAGAAAAATTGTACATCAGTAGCGCCGCTTGTGGCAGAAGCAGCTACAGTACTGGGCACCTATCGCAGAAGCAACTCAACTTACTGCTTAGCCTGGCAAGAAGTCATTGTCAGCAACAGTGAGTAAGTCACCGAGTCAACACAAGGAGAAGCAGCATGAAGTTCAATTATCAAGTGGGGATGTGCCACCCCGATCATTATTTGCCGCTGGCACAAGCGGCAGAGGCAGCTGGGTATGATGGCTTAGCGATCCCCGACAGCATTTGTTACCCCGAGGAGGCCAGCTCCAAATACCCCTACAACAAAGATGGTAGTCGCGAGTTTTTGGAAAGCGTCCCTTTTGTAGAAGCGCTGATCTCGATCGCCGCCATGGCGGCAGTGACAAAAAAAATCCGTTTCGCGACATTTGTGTATAAACTCGCGGTGCGGCAAGCGCCGGTGGTAGCGAAACAAGTGCAGGGGATACAAGTGTTGTCCGGCAATCGCTTGGATTTTGGTATTGGCATTAGCCCCTGGGAAGAGGACTTCGCCATCTGCGATGTTGCCTGGGAAAAACGCGGCAAGCGGTTTGATGAGCAGATTGAAATCTTGCGCGGCTTGGAAACAGGTAAATTCTTCGGTTACCAGGGAGAGTTGCACAACATGCCCGCCAATAAAATGAACCCGGTCCCCACAGCACCCACGCCGCTGTTGATCGGTGGTCATGCGGAACCGGCACTCAAGCGCGCAGCGCGTGTGGGCGATGGGTGGATGTGCGCTGGTGCTGACCTGCAGCAACTGGAAGCCTATATCGGCCGTATCAATCAACTGCGCGAGGAATATGGCACAGCAGATAAGCCGTTCCAAATCTTTACGACGGGCCAAGACGCATTCAGTTCAGAGGGAATTGCGAAGTTAGAGAGCATCGGTGTTACCAACGTCGTGATCGGTTTTCGCAATGTTTACGAACTGGAAGAAGACAAACCGCTGGCTGAGAAAATTGATATGCTTAACTGGTACGCAGGTGAGTTCATTGGCAAGTGAGCTAGCAGCTAACACTCCCGTATTAGTCGGGGTTGCGGCCGTACAACAAAAGCTGAGTGACTATCGTGAGGCATTGGAGCCCATTGCACTGATGGAGCAGGCCCTGCGCGGTGCAGCGGATGATGCCGGTAGCGTGGAGCTCCTCGGTAGTGCCGATGAAATTCTAGTGCCGAAGAGTCTGTGGAGTTACACCGATCCCGGCCGGCTACTCGCCGACGCATTGGGTGCAAACAATGCGCGCACCGTATTGGCGGAGTTCGGCATTTCGCAACAAGCGCTGTTGAATCGAGCTTGCCAGCGCATTCAAAGTGGCGAGTCGCAAGTGGTTTTCGTTACGGGTGGGGAGGCGCGCTATCGGGCGCAATGCGCCAGCCGCGCGGATGTCGAAGCGACGGAAGTTGAGCAACTTAACGCGCAGCCCGACGAGGTATTGTTGCCAGAGGATGAGCTGTGGTCGGAGGTTGAAGCCGCCAGCGGGCTCGGTATGCCGGTGGGTTACTACGCTATTATGGATAGCGCACTGCGCCACAAGCAGGGCTTATCTGTTGCCGAGCATCGCGACGAAATGGCGCAAATGTACGCGCAGTTTAGCGAGATTGCAGCGGATAATCCGGAGGCATGGTCTGATACTCCGGTAACAAGCTCTCACATACGCGAACACAGCGCAAAAAATCGCATGTTGGCGTTTCCCTATACCAAGTTGCACAACAGCCAGTGGACGGTTGATCAGGCAGCGGGTTTGATTCTCTGCTCGGTACAAACCGCGCAGCAACTGGGCATAGTGCGCAATAAGTGGGTGTTTCCCCTCGCCTCTACGGAATCAAATTTTATGTCGGTGGTGGCAAGTCGCGCAGACCTGGGCGGCAGTGCGGGGTTTCGCCTGGCGGGAGAAAAGTTAGAGGCACTCGCCGGCACTCGTTTGGCAGATGTGAGCTTGTGCGAATTGTATTCCTGCTTTCCCTTCGCCGTGCGTGTGCAGCTGCAGGAGCTGGGTTTTGATCGCAAAAGCGCCCTAAGTGTCACTGGAGGCATGACGTTTGGCGGTGGACCACTCAACAACTTTGTGTTTCAAGCCACCGTGAAAATGGCGCAGCTACTGCGCGAGCAACCGGCAGAGAAAGGCCTCGTCACCACTGTCAGTGGGTTTCTCACCAAGCAGGCGCTGGCGTTGTGGTCGGCGAGCCCACCAGAATCTTCCTGGGCGTTTGCCGATGTCACTGCCGCAGTGCGTGCTGCAACCGATGTGCGGGAGCTGGTGGGTGATTATCGCGGTGCGGGAACTGTGGCCGGTTACACCGTGTTGTATCAAGGCATGGACCCGTGGCGCGCCATTGCGGTTTTTGATATCGACGCAGGCCAGCGCACCGTCGCCTACAGTGAAGATGGCGACATGTTGTCGCGCATGCAGGAAGAGGAGTGCTGTGGCGAAGTATTTCAAATTTCTGCGGGGCAGTTTCAGTAGCTGTCTTCGCTTTTTATGAGTTATTTGTTGGCTCTTCGTTGGTTTTTTTGATTTAGTGCAAAAACTGTTCCTTTGTCAGCATGAAGAAGACACCTCTCAATTCGCCCAATCACCTAGGACGCCGATATGGCTCGCATCAAGTTGCACAAAAAGCACACTATGCCGAAAGAGGACGTGTTGCAGGCAGCACAAGATTTGGCGGCCAAGCTGGAACGTAAGCACGGGGTTCGGGCTAAGTGGCGCGGAGATTCGGTGAGTATGCGCGCGCCTAGTATCGAAGGTTACTTGGCAGTGACTGACGATACGATTGAGGTTTCGGTGAAGCTTGGCATGCTCGCCTCGTCGTTCGCTCCGCGTTTAGAACGGGAAATTCAGCGCTACCTCGACGAGTACGTCTGCTAACCCTAACTGGGGCAGCTTTACTTTTTCGGACTCACATCCCTACCTCGACGAGTACGTCAGCTAAGCGAGGCGACTGTTTATCTCCCAGGCGAGCGGGCTGGTTTTGCACTATCGAATCCGCGGATCTTGACGCATCAACTCCGGCTCGGTCACTGGATCGATTTTACTTGGGGCGCGCTGCAACGAGCCCGAATCCGTAGAATCTTGCGTATTGCTTATAGGCGTTGCGCGAGGAAGGCGCGCACTCGGTTGGTAGTTCGGGTTCTGTAAACGAAACTCCAACGTATCTGACGCCATACCCTTAACACAAGAGTGTTGCCGAGGTGTGGCCCGTAGACGAACTTTAACATGCGCCAGATTTTTTCCGCTAAGCATTGAATTGCTAGGCCAATTTGCCACCAAGGACTGCTGCATATCTTTCTGGCCAGGCTGGCGCTTTTTTACCTCTGTCTGGACAGGCCAACCGGAACCGGTGATATCGTACCACTGCGGATCAGTACCCACTTGCATTTGTGGCCGACTAAACGTCACCTCGGTTAAACCGTTTGTCGCATGAGCGTAGGAAAATTTTGCCGTGTAATTTACAGTCGTGCCGGGAGATACATTCTGGTTTTCTTGGCTAGAGGTAAGACCCTGAAATTCCAAATAGGGATAAAGCCGCAATTTGCGCGTGTCAATACCACGATTATTCCAGGCGTTGCCAGGGTTCAAATTCAAATCCACCGGCGCGTCTGTGGCAAGTAAATAATAGAGCGAATTCATAGCCTGCTCGAGATAGTTTAACGTAAACGAGCTCGTAGCTGGGTGAGATGAATGAACATTCACTTCTATATTTGTTGCCTGATCTGGCTCGTTGAAGTTAATGAAGGTGCTGGTGCGCGTGTATAGGATGCCTCCAATGGGCCCGGGTAGCTGCATCTTGGGTATATTCTGGACCAGATGCGGATGGCTAGAACTAAAACTCACCGTGTCGGAATCACTTACGGTGCGCAGATGTATGTTGGATTGCCCCGGCCAAACTGATACGCGCTCTACATGCCAGTAGGGATTGGAAATATTGCTTTGCTCTGGAAAGTTGAAACAGTTCGACGTAATCATCACATCGAACAACCCAGCCGGTGGGACCGGTATAGCGTGTGCATGGCCAGGTAGTAGCGCTGCAAATACCAAACTGAATTTTATTGGATTAAAACATGTTCTCTGCTGCATGGTGCTTAATTCCTTCTCTTAAAATGCTCGGCATAAATGCACGTCTGCAACTTAGCAAACGCCAACTTCTCCTCTAGTTCTCGGACATTATTTTAAAAGATGAACTCAATAGATATCCCGTATTTTGGGGATGGCTGGAGAGCTTTTGAAACCTCAATAATGGGTGTCCCAGATTTTCAGCTAAGGGCTGCCAGTTCTTGCGTACCCCGCAACGGGTCTGCCTGCTGAATCAGCGCCGCAAATTCCTCTGCCAACGCGCGGCTGCGCTCGATGCAAGTTTTCCAATACTGAATACGCTGTGTTGTTCCCAGGCGTTGAAAATCGCTACGGTCGGGAATTTTTCCCAGTGGCAAATCGGCGATGAATTCTTCACTGGGGCAGAGTAGAACGAGATTTTCGGATGCTCCTACGCGATTGTGCCGCCAGGGCAAAAACTTGTCGAACCAACCTGGAATGATGCGGCTACTAAAATGTGGGTACAGTGTCAGCCCTGTCTGCGGTAATTGCGCAAGGTTAAAATGATAATCGATGATCCCGCCATCCCAGTACTGCCCCGATGGGGCCCCCGCAATATCGCGTTCACCCTCCAGCACAAAGGGTATTGCCCCACTGGCGTGCAAGGCGTTGGTGACATTGTTGGATGTGAGTGGTGTGAACTGTGTATTGAAGTCATTGAGGATGAGGTGTTCCGGTGGCGCAGCGGCACTGTGAAAGACGACCCGCTGAAACTGAGAATTTAATAGGGGTCGTGCAATTGCGTTTGTCAAAGTCGCTACACCCATTGCGGTTGCCAGCCGTGGTGTTTTGGATGTGGCCCCTAAGCCACGAGCTCGAGCTGTAACGATATTGCTGTGAATTCGCGAGTGGTTGGCAATGTGTTCAGCTCCTGTCTCGCCCAGAACCAGTTGCAACATGTTGCGGCTGACTTCGCTTACTTCTTCGGGGTCGGGGCGCTGCGAATAGCTTTGTGTGAGATAGGCTTTTTCTAGGCGGTCTATCGCCGCTACTGGGTCAGTTTGAGAAAGGCAGGCATGGCGCCAGGAGCCGATGGAAGAACCCAGCGCCGTCAATGGTTCTCTGCTTTGCGCAAGAAATTCGCCGAACAGCAGTCGGTCTAGGTGATTAAGTACCAGCCACTTAGGCCCACCGGATGCACCGATTATTAGGCGAAACAACTCGGGCGACCAGCCCTCGCGGGCAATGGTCGTTGCCGCTTCGCGCCCCAAGTATACCGCCAGGGCTTTAGCCATTACGCACAGCTCTGGGTGTTTTCCCCGTCCACTTGATGAACGCGCGGCGAAAATTTGAAGCGTCGCTGAAGCCTACCATGTAGGCGATGCTCGACAGCGGTAGCCGCGTATTTTGTAAGTAACGTGTGGCGTGTTCGGCGCGCACCTGATCGAGGAGTTTTTGAAATGATTGCTGCTCCTCGTCCAATCGCCTGCGATAGGTGCGCGGGCTCAGGTTCAACATATTGGCAATCTGCGGCATCTGTGGATATTGACCCTCTAGTTTGCGCATTAAACGCAGTGTCTGTTCCGCAATAGAGTCATCTTCTTCCAAATCCGCGAGCAGACGCGCGCACTCTGCTTCGTACAATTTGCGCAACGTGGGGTTGGATGATGGCAGGGGTGTCTGCAGCAGTTCACGTTCGAGCTCAATGCGACCCTGTAGCGAATTAAAGTGCAGGTTGTCGCCGAGCACTTCGTAGTAGAACGCAGAGTGTGCAGGTTCGGGGTAGGGGAAATCCATGCGCGCGCACAGCTCGGGTCGATTTAATAGGCCGCGCATCGTATTTATTAGGGCGCCGTACATCAATTCGTAGCTAAACTCTGTCGGCGCATCAGCGGGTGTGGTGAAAATGGTCAAAATACATTTGTCATGGGTAAGTTCGAATTTAAGGTCTAGCCCGGATGCCAGCAGGTGGTAGTACTTCATAAACAGCTCCATGACCTGGCCCAAGTCTTGGCAGGTCATAAAAGCTTGGCCTAACACGGCATGGGCACTCAGGTTTAAGCGCAGCCCCAGCTTCAGGCCCAGCGATTGGTCGCCTGTCAGGGCCAGTGCATTGCTAACCAACTGCGTGAAATCGGCATCGCTGATACGTGCGCCGATACTCTGTAGGCTAGTCTGCTCCAGGGAGGTGCCACGCAGCAGTTGCTCCCGCGAGCAACCCTGAGCCTCCACCATATCCATCAGGATGAGAATGTACTGCGCAGGTGTGCTAGGTGTCGGCATGGAGCCTATTTGGCCACAAATGACTGCAATTTGACAAGACTTTACCTTGCTGGGTTTGCTGCACTCACGCATAGTGAAATCAACAAATTACACGCACTATGACGGAGCGCGAGCATGCAGGTGAAATGGACTAATGACACGCCACGCAAAATTCAAACATTCGCTGGCGCAGACTACCCCCGTGAAAACCCAGATTTAGAGGACGTGTTGACCGGGGCCGATGTTGATCACATTGCTGAAATTTTTCAAACCCCGCTTACCGGCAGTTACAACTGGGATTACACCATTCAAGATGATCGCATTAAGAAACTCTACGATCTCGGCAAGCAATTGAATTGGGACCCGGAGATGGATATCGATTGGGATCGACCCTGGCCGGAAGAAATGCGCTCTCCCGAAATGATGAACCTACACGACTACGAGCCGTATTTGGCGATGGACGATAAAACCAAGGATGAATTTTGGTTGCATATGAATGCTTGGAGCCTCTCGCAATTTCTGCATGGCGAGCAGGGTGCGCTCCTGGTAGCGTCGCAGCTCTGTTCCTGTGCGCCAACGTTGAATGCGAAACTCTATGCCGGTTCGCAAACATTTGACGAAGCGCGCCACGTGGAGGTGTTCAACAAATACCTACAAAAGCGCATAGGTATGATGTATCCGATCAACGCACATTTGAAAAGCATTATCGACAAGATCCTCACTGACGCGCGCTGGGATATGAAGTTTATCGGTATGCAAATTGTCATCGAAGGGCTCGCACTTTCCGCATTCTCAACTACCCGAGAGACAACACCCGACCCCATTTTAAAGGATGTGGTGTATCTCGTGACACGCGATGAAGCGCGCCACGTAACGTTCGGTGTCAATTATCTGGAAGAATTCGTGAAGACTCTCTCTGATGAAGAGAAAGAAGAGCGGGCACAGTTTGCTTACGAGGCCTGTGCTATTAGCCGTGAGCGCCTAGTGGCTACCGATGTATTCCGCCACTTCGGCTGGGATGTGGAAGAAGCGCGCAAGAAGGTGTTAGAAGGTTTTGTGATGTCTACATTCCGCAACCTGTTGTTCCAACGGGTGATCCCCAACCTCAATCGCATTGGACTGCTGACCGATGCGATTCGCCCAAAATTTGAAGAGTTAGGTATATTGGAATTTGAAAATTTGGCGACCGATGGCGATATTGATTGGTCTGCGCTAGAGCGTCCTTTGGACACGCAAGAGGCGCAATCCTACGAGCAAACCATGTTGGAAGAGTTCGCCAAAAAGCACGAGGCGTTTGAACTGGCAAAAACCGGCACGGGTGGTTGCTGCTAGGGGCGATCTCTAAGCGGACCCCAAAATGGGGTCCCGAACGGGGCTAGAAGAAGGTACTGACTAGGCCGCCAGCGCCTTCACTTGGGCGTTGAGGCGGCTCTTATGCCGTGCCGCTTTATTCTTGTGAATGATGCCTTTATCTGCCATGCGGTCGATGACCGGGACTGCGTTGGCATAGGCTGCCCGAGCAGCTTCCACATTACCGTCGCTAACCGCAGCGTTCACCTGTTTGATGACGGTTCGCACTAGCGAGCGCAGGCTGGCATTGTGGGTGCGACGTTTGACCGCCTGGCGGGCGCGTTTGCGGGCTTGTGGGGTATTCGCCACGGTGGGTGTCCTCAGGAGCTAAGAATTCGGAGGCGCGATTATTCACATTGCCCCCTTGGTTGTCAACCAAATGCCGTGGGTGGTGGCTCAGTTTTAATATTGACGGTGACTGGGCGTGTATCTGGCTGCAGTTCTATCCAAACTCAGCCATCCCCTTGTGGGCCGCTCGCTGGTGAGATCTGGTCGAGCAGGGTATACTAACGCCTATTAGTTAATAATGAGCGCGTGAATGCTCGCCAATGCCTGCATGCCTGTTGTTTGTCCCACCCTAGCGTAGAAGCAAGTAACGTCGCGGCGAGAACCTAATACACACTCCATGGCCACCCCAGTAGCTTCTTCCAGCTCGACCCCCAGCACGGCTGATCGAATACTCGATGCAGCAGAAGCTCTGTTTGCGGAAAAGGGCTATAGCGCAACATCGTTGGGTGATGTGGCTGATCGGGTGGGTATTCGCTCACCTAGCCTGTACAACCATTTCAAGAATAAGGAGGCGCTGTATCAAGCGGTCTTGGATCGGTTGTTGACGGACTTCTCTGCGCCGCTGATTGAGCTCGTCGGTGGTCCGGTCACACAGGAGCGTGTGTTTTACTGGCTTGAGACTATCGTGCGCCAGCACCACGCCAACCCCAATCTTGCCCGGTTATTGCAACACGCGGCGCTATCGGGTGGCCCACACACCAACGAGTTGATCGACAAGCTGTTTCGGCCCATGTTTGAATCCTCCGCAACCTTGGAGAATGACGACTTCTCGCTATTAGAGGAAACCGGCCTGCAACCCTGGGCGGTCATGGCTTTCAATAACCTCGTGATGTCCTATGTCACCATGGCGCCCATGTATCGCGATTTGCTTGGACAGGATCCATTTAGTGATGAGGCTTTAGAAAAACAGCTTCACCTTATTAAAACTCTGCTGCGCGCCGTTTTCGATTACAAGGGAAGTTAAGCACTTTTCCGCTACTGCACCCGTAACTACGCAGAGAAATTGAGAGGCCGCATCCAAGACACACATGTTAATTCCCCATTCCGTACACATTTGGCGCGAAGCTGACGGCGATTACCACTTGGAATGGCAGGTGAGCACGCCGCAGACGCACGTCGACGTGGAAGTGTCCGCTTCAGACACCGCAGCCGATATCGAATTTATATACTCTGCTACCGGTGCCCGCTTGCGTGGTCTGCCGCACACTCAGCGCCATTCCTTTTTCGTGCGCGACCAACACGGTACTGAAGTTGTGGCGAGTGAACGCCGTTTGGGAATGCAGGGCACTCCCAACTTTCGAGACTTTGGCGGCTATACCACGGCGGATGGCAGGCAACTCAAGTGGGGTTATCTGTTTCGGTCTGGGCAGCTTTCTACACTGAGCGATCGCGATATTGCTTTGCTGCAGGAATTACAGCTCGATTTGGTCTGTGATTTTCGACGTACGGAGGAACAGGCGGGTGACCCAAGCCGTCTGCCCCGAGCACGCCAACCGCGTGTCGTCAGCCTGCCGATTGTACCCGGCAGCAATGCACGTTTTTTTGAGGAAGCCGACAGCGAGATGGACGGCGGACCGCGGGCGATGTTCGATTTTATGCTGGAGATCAATCGTGATTTTGCCCACACTCAAACGGACACTTACGCGCGCATGTTTAATGAGATTTTAGCGATCGACGACGCCCGCTTTCTAGTCCACTGCGCCGCTGGCAAAGACCGTACCGGTTTTGCTGCGGCGCTCATTCTATTAGCGCTGGGTGTACCGCGAGAGACCGTAATGTGGGATTACCTATTAACAGCAAGATTTTTTCACCCGCACCAACAGCTGGACCGCCTGCGTGAGAAATATCAAATGGAGGAGCTTCAGACGGATGCAATTCTACCGATGCTCGAGGCACGCGAAGAATATTTGGCTACTGCACTGCATGCGATCAATCAAAACTATCCCTCCGTTGATGCCTATCTGGAAGAAGCACTGGGTGTAGATGCAAGCGCGCGCGCAGAGTTGCGAGGCCGTTACCTCCAATAGGTGTGAGCATCAGCCCAGTATTGAGCGCATCTGTCGGATGACGGGCACTGCGATTTTGGGTATCGTGAAGTGTCTCACTGTCTGGGAAGAACTACCTTGAGTGACACGTCTGCCAATCCCTCCGAGCGTCCAGAATCCAACGCGCAAGCAGACCTTTTTGCTGATATTCGTCCGTACCACGATGATGAGGTCGGCCCAGTACTCTCTCGCCTACTAGAAAACAGCGAATTTTTAGATGTCCTTGCCCGTTTTCGTTTGGGTGCCTGGGCGGGTTTTTTCCCGTGGCTGCTGCGCCCTCTAGTCCGCCGCCATCTGCACAAGGAAGTGCGTGATGTGGTGGATGTGCACAGCATGCAGATGGTCATCGAACGCTACATGGATAGAATGATCAAAAGCACGACGGATGGGTTCACGGTATCGGGGCTGGAAGCACTGTCACCCGATCAACCACACTTGTTCATCAGCAACCACCGCGATATCACTATGGATCCCGCCTTTACCAATTATGCGCTGCATACCCGTGGCCGCGACACGGTGCGCATAGCCATTGGCGATAACTTGCTGACTAAGCCCTGGGTGGCGGATCTCATGCGGCTGAACAAAAGTTTTATTGTGAAGCGCTCGGTGAGTGGCGGGCGAGAACTGTTAGCCGCATCCAAGCAACTGGCAAATTACATTCAATACTCCATTGTCGAAGATCAGGTGCCTGTGTGGATCGCCCAGCGCGAGGGACGCGCAAAAGATGGGCTGGATCGCACAGAACCGGTCATCATCAAGATGTTGTCCATGAGTCGCAATAAACGCGAAAATAGTTTTGCCGAACATATTCGTGCGCTGCGTATTGTGCCGGTAGCCATTTCCTACGAGCTAGATCCCTGCGATGCCATGAAGGCCAATGAATTACACGAACTGTCGGTGCATGGCGTATACGAGAAGAGTAAACACGAGGACGTCGCCTCTATCGCCCAGGGTATTGCGGGTGATAAGGGTCGGGTACACGTATCCTTTGGTACACCACTTCTAGGTGATTTTGATACACCGGAGGCGGTTGCTGCGGAAATAGATCGACAAGTGATCGGCAACTTTCAACTACACTACACCAATATCTATGCCTACCACCATTTGCACGGCGACGCCGCACCGCTACCGCAAGAACTGCCGATAGGCGCGGGTGATTGCAGCATCGAGAAATTTACGGCGCGCATTGAGGCGCTTCCACAGCCACAGCAACCCTATGCGCTGCAGATTTACGCTAATGCTGTCGTGAGCAAATTGGCCTTGGCTGAAGGCAGGCTCGACGCTTGCTGAGCGATGATATAAAAAAAGAGATTCGCACTGCCTACAATGCGTTGATGGAGAAAAAGTCGCTGACGCCGCGCTGGGGACAGCGGCAGATGATCGCCACGATTGCGCAAACTTTGGCTCGAATTCCCAGGCCGGGAGAAGATGCCCACACCGATAAGCCCGCCATCTGCATCGTTGAGGCGGGTACCGGCACGGGAAAGACCATAGCCTATACGGTGGCGGCCATACCTATGGCGCAGGCACTGGGTAAGCGCCTCGTGGTAGCGACGGCGACAATCGCCTTGCAAGAGCAGTTCATCCTCAAAGACCTTCCAGATATTCGCCACAACAGCGGTCTGCAATTTACCTATGCTTTAGCGAAAGGGCGGCGGCGTTACGTGTGTTTGTCAAAGCTGGACCGTTTGTTAGTGGAGGGCGATGATCAGGCATCGCTATTGCCGCTATACGCCGATGATGCGGCCGCTGTAGACGCTGACTCCATGGGCGCTGGGCCCATCTACGCCGGCATGCTCGATGCCCTCGGTCGCGGTGAGTGGGATGGTGACCGCGACAACTGGGTAGAAAATGTAGCGGACGGTGTGTGGTACGCCGTCACTACAGATCACAGTCAGTGCAGTGGCCGACGATGTCCCAATATCAGTCAATGCAGTTTTTTTCGCGCGCGCGAGTCTTTGCAAAACGCGGATATCATCGTCACGAATCACGACTTAGTGCTAGCGGATCTTGCCCTAGGTGGCGGAGCAATATTGCCCGAGCCTGAAGATAGTATTTATATTTTCGACGAGGGCCATCACCTGCCGGAGAAAGCACTGGCGCATTTCGCCAACTTCTGTCGCCTACACACCACAATTGCCTGGCTACAGGACAGTGTGAAAGCCCTCTCTCAGGCAGCGCCAGTGCTGGCGACACTCGACAGTACGACGACTGATTTACAGCAGTTATTGTCGCGCATGGAAGAGGCTATCTCTTCGTTGCAGGCAGCTGAACAAGCCGTTGCTAGCCTCTTTGTCGATGCCGAATTAGATGAAGGCCGTGACCGACAGCAGCTGCGTCTCGAACACGGGCTGGTGCCGCCTGACCTACAACAAATTGCTGTGACGTTAACGGCACAGTTTGAGCAGATGACCGCAACCCTTGCGCGATTAGAGGATGCTCTGGCGAAAGCCTTGGATGATGACTTTTCCAAGGTGGATAAGGTTGATGTTGAAACCTGGCATATCAACATTGGCGGCATGCTCAGTCGCGCCGAAGGAGTGCTATCACTGTGGCATGATTATGCTGTGCGTGAAGAGGGCGAGACGTCACCGCAGGCGCGTTGGATGACACTGTTAAATGGCGGCGGTCAGTTTGGCTTTGAGCTGCGCTCCAGCCCCGTTTTGGCGGCCGATATTTTACAAGATTGTTTGTGGATGCGTGCGGCGGGTGTAGTGGTGACATCCGCCACACTGACGGCCCTCAGCTCCTTCGAACGTTTTAAACTGCACTCGGGTGTGCCGCACGACAGCCTATTTCAAGTTGTCGCGAGCCCCTTTAACCACACGAATGCTGTTTTTTCAGTACCCAAAATGGATTGCGACCCCGGCGACGCCAACGCGCATACCAAGGCATTGATAGCAGAGCTGCCGCAGTTATTGTCGCCAGAAGAGGGCAGCTTGGTGTTGTTTTCCTCTCGCCGACAAATGCTAGAGGTGTACGAAGGTTTAAGTGGCAAGCTGGGCGTCACGCTCTTGCTGCAAGGTGATTTTAGTAAGCAGGAAATTCTGCGCCGTCACCGCGCTGCGATTGACGCGGGAGAGGGCAGTGCGATATTTGGCTTGGCGAGTTTTACCGAGGGAGTGGACTTGCCTGGAGATTATTGCCGTCATGTGATTATCGCGAAAATACCGTTCGCGGTTCCCGATAGCCCTTTGGAAGCCGCATTGGCTGAATGGGTTGAAGCCCAGGGCAGGAATGCTTTTATGGAAATTAGCGTACCCGATGCCGCGCTGCGTTTGGTGCAGGCGAGCGGCCGTCTATTGCGCACGGAGGAAGATGTCGGACGCGTGACGCTAATGGATAATCGAATTTTGACGCGTCGTTATGGGCGCGCGATTTTAGAATCACTACCGCCGTTTCAACGCCAACTGGGGTAGGCTACCTTGAGCCGCCACTACTGGCGTTTAGGGTTCTCGGCGGTGTATCGCTGGCTCAGTTATCACTTCTCAAGCGCATCTCGCCACTGCTGGTGCCAGAACTGCAGCAGCGGTTCGTTTCTACCTAAGGGTAACGGACGCAGCGCAGCGGCGATGCCACGCTGAGACTGCTCCGCTGCTGGCAGATCTTCTTTGGCAAATACCTCGCCGCCAAACTCATAGGCAGCGCGCGCTGCATCAGGTTCACAATCCGGAGCGCTGATGCCGGCGTAAGTCACACGAGATTCCTGGGCGCTTGCCCCTGGTTCGGCGCGAATCATCTGCGCACCCAGGGCGTTGACGATGAACATCACTCCCGGATAGAGAGTGTAGGTGCACGAGCCTTGTAACTGTGTCGGCCAATCTTCTTCCGGTTTGCCCTCGAGTTCGCGGATGGTTTTCAGCGGAAAAGCCCAGCGGCTGTGTTTACCAAAAGTATCGACCACCGCATTTGATGCCAGTAACTGTGCGACGCTGTCGCGGTGTAGTGTATTGAAGTGGTAACTTTCCAAACTGAGGTCATTCACCAATTTCCAGTTAGCGGTAACATCGAATCTGCGTCTGGCCATGGGTTGATAGTTTTCAAATTGATAGTTGGCGAGTTCGTCGCACATTGGCTCCAAGGCATTGTCGACAGTAGCTTGGGAAACACTTTCGCTGATCGCTGCTACCACAATACCGTGATGTTCAGCCACTGCGAGTTGCCTTAGCCCACTGTCGGCTTTGCTCTGAGTAAATGCGTCTTCTTGAGGTCTGCCGCGCAGGGAGCCGTCGACATTATAAACCCAGCCGTGAAATGGACAGACGAATCGCTCGACATTTCCCGCGCCCTGTGACAGTGGCATTCCTCTATGGGCGCAGGCGTTAAGGAAGGCGTGCAGCTCACCTTTTTTGTCGCGACTCAACAGCAACGGCACATCCAGCACCTCTAAGGCGAGGTAGCTGCCGGGCCGGGCGATTTCGCAGGAAAAAGCGATCGGTTGTGGCACTTGTTGAAAAAGAACACTTTTTTCGACGTCTAAAATAGTCGGATTAAAAAACACCTCGGCTGGCAATAGCATTTCAGTGTTACAACAATCGGTGGTGCCAGCGCTAAGGTTTTCTAGCAGCCGTCGGTGCAGAGATGTAACCGTTGTCTCCTTCACGAATGGGCCGCGTCCTGTGGACTGCTGGGTAAAAAAATAGCGAGCAGAAGTGGAGCGGGTGATGGGAATCGAACCCATGTTTGAAGCTTGGGAAGCTCCAGTTCTACCATTGAACTACACCCGCAGAATGTCTCTTATGTGATGACACAGTATAAAATGTTGGCGCCGCGAACGTTCCGATATTAAGTTTAATGAGCATAGTCAGAGAAGAGTCCAGGGTCAAAGCGTCTTCCGGGGTACCTTTGATTAATGGCAATTGCAGAACTAGAGGCTACCTTGCTGCAAATCGACACGTTCTTGTCTGAGAGTTAGCCGCTCTACGGTAGTTCTCGGGACCCTTGATCCAGCGGCCCTTTCTCGGAGCGCTTCTCCGTGCCTATCGGAGGGTGAAATACTCTCACGGGTACCAGTGAAACACCGTGTACAGGCTCTGGTGCCAAAGAAGTATCTACCGCATCTGATCCGGCCAATGGCAACCAACTACCGCGTTGCCAGCGTGTTAAATTGAGTTTGGAATTATTGAAATCTCTCCCCTTGCCCAGCAAAAAATTACCCGCACCGTAGATGACATTATTAGTGACTAGCGCTGCAGCACCCACGTGATTGCGCACTAAACTGCCGCCCCAAGCTTCATTGACCAGGGTATTGTTGATGACATAGAGCTCGCGCTGAGTGGCATCGAGATGATCACATCCTTCCGCACCATACCCGACGGCATCCACGTTTTCTGTCGCTGGCCCCTGATGCATATCGTTACCGACGATGAAACTTAAGCCGCAGTTGGGGAGATCGATCAGTCGACTTGAATTGCCCTCGGGCACATCCTCGATGCGGTTGTAGCGAATATGATTTTCCAGTGCGCGGCTCTTCAACTGGTGGCCTCGATCAGTGCCCTTAATGTGTGAGCCTACTAGGGTGAATCGTTTCAATGTGCCAATGTAGATACCATGGCTGAACCGTTTGGGTCGCTTTTGAAACCAAAAGCGTGAGTCGCGGATATCCAAGCTAGCCTGGGTATTTTTTCCTGTCAAAATGGAAAACTCGTTGTGGTGAAAGTAGGTATTACGCAGGCTCAGATCACCACCCTCGTGGCGAATACCCGCCCCATTCGTATCGGCAACTCTCGCGCCCGAAAATTCGATATTTTCGATAATGAGGTTGTCGCCGCGAATCACCCAAATGCCTTTATTGTTGGGAATATTTTTTTGCGTTTTGATGTGCGCCATGCCGCCGACACCACGAATGGTAAGGTTGTCTTGAAACCAGTAGGTACTGTCATTGGGGTAAAGGCCGGCGTCGATCTCAATGATGTCGCCGGTTCGCGCCACCTTCGCCGCATCGCTGGGCATCTTCAGCGTTCGCGTGGGGCCAACTTTGAGTGTGATGGAGGTTGTGGTAGCAGGTGTCGCATATGAGTCTGTCACCAGCGCTGCGCTACAGAAAGTAATTAGGAACGTTGCCGTGAGTCGGCGAAAGAGTTTCTTAAGATGCGAAATTGTCATTGTTTAGATTAGTTTGGTCTAGTTTTCCACATTTGGGGTGAAATTTTGCAAATCGTTTTGGAATTGCTGTCTAATGAGACTAGCAATCTCGCGTCAGTGTTCAACATTTCGATTGGAATGTCGACCCTTGCAACACATTGTGAGTAAGATAGTCAGATCAAACGTTATTGAGCATGCATCTAGGGCTTAGACACTGTTGCAGTTTATAGGTTTTCAGCGCTTACATGCGTTAGACCAAGGGGGCTAGCTATGTGGCTCGCCGATGAACCACACAACGAGGTGAATGACACTCCTTGAAAATTGAGAAACACGCATTGCAAAGTCTAGTTAGATCTCGCAGTTTTTTCTGGTTACTGATGTGTGGCGTGATTTTGCCCGGTATTTTCCTGCTCCTTGGAAGTTTTGCATTTTTTCTCTTCGTCTTCTGGCCGACGCCGGTAAAAGACCTCAGAATAGATTTTACTGTCCCCAAAGCCCGTCATATTGCTGTCATCGCTCATGGAGTCAATGACTCCCCAGTATCTTGGGCCAGCAAATTGCAAGCTGATATGGAGCAAGTCCGTGGCCAGGACAGCACAATCATGGCAGTGGACTGGCAACAGCAAGCCTCCTCGTTATTACGCTGTGCCGTTGCTGGTCGCCGTATTGGTGCAGAAATCGGTGCACAGATGGTCCGCCTCCCTGGGGTACAAACGGTTCATCTCATCGGTCATAGCTGCGGTGCCTTTCTGGCGTTTGGTGCTTGCGAGGCGATTCGGGCGAGGCGTCGTGATATCGAAATTCAAACAACGTATCTCGACCCAGTTTCCGTCTATGGCGGCTTTTTCAGGAATTTCGGACTGCAGAAATTTGGTAGTTGCGCAGACTTTAGTGATGCGTACATCGATACTGGAGATCAAGTCCCTGGTAGCAATCAGGCACTGCGCAATGCTCATACGTTTGATGTCACAGCGGCCCGTGTTCGCCTAGGATATACCGGTTCGCCTCATTTGTGGCCGACCCAGTACTACCGCCAACAAGTTATCGCGGGCGATCAACTTGAGTTCCGCCGAGATGCGCAACTCAGGCATCGCTATAAGCCCGCTACCATGACCAAGGTCCCATAGGTCAGAGTATTCTTAAATATAATTGTTTACCTATTTTTTACCTGCTATTCAACTGCGCGATTTGCAGTGTGAAGTGTTGTCAGTGGTTATCTACCCCTGTGTTAAACTATGTCGCGCCTTTTCGCAGGAAGAACTAAAGCCCAGTGACGACACCCGCATTTGAACATTTGGTACTTGCTGAGCAGGTACGCGCTATCGAAACGAAGGCACTGATTGATGCGCAACCTGAAACCGCGACCGATCTATCCTGGGGTGATCGCGATTTTAGCGGGCGTGTTGTGCAGCGTGCACAAGCCCTTGTGCGTGAATTCGATTTGGCCGATGAGCTATCAGAGCCTGCTCATCAATGGCAACTGGCATGTTGGGTGTTGTTGGGTTTGGCTGTTCTATTTGGCGCCCTCGCATCGATGTTCGCACTCGTGGCTGGCGAGACCGTGAATGTATATTGGTTACTGCTGGTGTTACTCGGTTTCAATTTTTTATCGATGTTGTTGTGGGTTTTGGGCGTCACTACGGGGATGGAAAATTTGGTTGCCGGTGTGTTTGCGCGCGCCAGTAGCTTTTTGCCCGCTCGTTTGCGTCGGGAAGAGACAATTGCAGGGCAATCCGCTCGCGCCTGGTACATCAGTAACCTCGGCCCCGGCGTAGGAAAATGGCGACTCAGTGCGTTAACCCACCAAGCCTGGGTGTGCTACTTGCTCGCCGGGTTCGGAACCTTAGTGGTGGTGCTCTTGGCGCGACAATTTGACTTCGTATGGGGTACAACGTTGCTCTCGGACGAGGCCTTTGTGACGCTCACCGGCGTGTTGAGTCAGCCCCTTGAGTGGGTTGGGCTTACAACACCTAGCGCCGCAGAGGTCTTAGAAACACGTATTGGTGATGAGCAAGTGCTCGGCCCGGCACATCGCAACCACTGGGCGCAGTTCTTACTCGGCTCGCTGTGCATCTATGGCGTGCTGCCGCGGTTTCTGCTCTACCTGATTAGCCGCGGGTTGTTGCGCAAGGCACAGGGCCAATTTGCACTCGACCATTACTTGCCCTACTACATAGAGCTGCGTCAACTTTTGATGCCGCTGAGCGGTAAAAGTGAGATTGTTGATGCGGATATACATGCCGATCAGGGTGGCCCTTCACTCGACACGGGTGGTTGGCGGGAGGCGGCGCAATCCCAAGTGCCGCAAGGCGCTAAGTGGGTGGGCCTTGAACTCGCGGTAGATAGCGCCTGGCCGCCAGTACTTATCGACGCTGACCACGATTTGGGTCGCGTTCTAGATCGAGAAACCCTGCAGCGGGTGAAGGCGCGAATTGAAGAAAGCGCTGACGTTACCCTCGCCGTAGCAGTGCCCATTGTGCGAGTGCCGGACCGGGGTGTACGCCGTACCGTGGCGGAACTTTACGCCCATGCCGATTCCGCATGGTTGGTCTTACTGGATACGAATGCGAATCAGCCAGTGACTGAAGCCCGGTTGACTGATTGGTATCGCGTGGCTGAAGCCAGTGGTGTAAAAGCTGACCATGTCATTCGGTTGGGGGTGGGATAGATGACAACCGCAGGTACTTCTATGCCGACTGCCAGCTCAGTGAAGCCTTTGGATACTCCCAAGAAAGTTCTGAAAGTAGCTGTTGTCGGACATACCAATACCGGGAAGACTTCCCTGATTCGAACGCTGTTGCGCGATGATCGCTTTGGTGATGTCGATGATGCGGCCGGTACAACGCGTCGTGTCGAGAAGATCTCTATTTTTGCGGAGGATCTGGAAGTCCTCACACTGTATGACACTCCAGGTTTTGAAGATGCCAGCGCCCTGTTGCAGGAGTTAGAGCAACTGGAAGTTAAGCATGGACAGACTTCTCCCGCGGCATTGTTGCGCAAATTCCTAGATCACGCCAACGACCACCCCGAGTTCGAGCAGGAAAACAAAGTACTGTTACAGGCGCTGCGCAGTGATGTACTGCTTTATCTTGTCGACGTCCGCGAGCCTCTCTTGGGCAAATATAAAGACGAAGTGAACATCCTGAGCCGAGCGGGTAAGCCAATTATTCCCGTGTTTAACTTTATTGCGGCCAATGAGGATGCGCTAGCCAAATGGCGCGAATACATGGCACAGTTCAATCTACATGCGGCGCTTGAATTCGACACCGTGGCGTTTGATTTCGAGGCGGAAAAACGACTCTATCAAAAACTCCAGAGTCTGCTGGAGCCACATTATGAGGCGATCCAGACACTAATTGACTACCGCCAGCGCGTGTGGCGTGATCTGTCGCAAGCGGCGGCCAGGCGAATCTTTCATATGCTCACCGAAGTTGCCTGTTATCGCCTTGAGATCGAAAGTGAGAGCGAGGATGCTATAGGGGCGTCATCTAGTTCCGCGAACACGATGCAGAACTACGTGCGGCGGGCGGAGCAACGTACCTTGCGCGATCTGCTGGCAATATTTTCCTTTACACAATTGGATCTTGAGTTACAGAAGTTACCCGTGCAGGACGGTGAATGGGAGCTAGATGTATTTTCACCCAATGCGCTGAAAGCCTTTGGTCAAAATGCGAGCGCCAGTGCATTAACGGGCGCTGCAGCGGGAGCGGGCTTTGATCTAATGGTGGGCGGTATCAGCTTAGGCGCTGCCACGATGGTCGGTGCCGCTTTGGGTGCGGGCTTGGCGACTGCCAGGCGCTATCGTGATGAATTGCGCGCTGCCTGGCGGGGTAATAAATGGTTGTGTGTCGATGAAAATACCCTGCGCATTTTGTTTTTACGCCAGCGGGAACTACTGCACATTCTGACACAGCGCGGTCACGCTGCAGTGAGCAAGGTGGAGTTGGGGAACAAGAGTGCGTATAAGCTGCCGCGCGATTGGTTGAAAGTCGTTGAACGTTTGCGCCAGAACCCCCAGTGGCGTGACAATAAGAGCAGTGACCCCGGGTACAAGGACATCGCAAATATTGTTACGCGGTGGTTGTTAGAGGATGCTGCTTAACAACCCTCGTGCTAGTTGGCAGCCTTGGAGCTGATTAGTAGTTACTGCGAACGAATAAACCCCTGTCGAATTACGCCTTAGTTTCTAAATGCCGTTCACGCTCCAATTTGTTTTGGTATCCTGACTGAATGATATCTACCGCTACGAGTACCGCAACAGAGAAATAAAAAGTCGATTTAGCCATGGGCTCCACCGCGTAGCCGAAGAGCTTCAAGTGCGCTTCATGGCCGCCTTCTCCCAGTAGCACAATGCCCACGATTAAGAGAATAAAAAGCCCCAGTACCTCGTACTTTCTATTGTTGGTAATGAAGTCGGAAACTACATCGGCCAACAGTAACATGGCGATTCCCGATGCGATGATAGCAATTGCCAGTATTGGGAAGACATCGGTGATCGCCAAGGCGGACAGAATGGAATCGAAGCTAAAGATGAGGTTCATGAGTACAATCATGGCGATGACGACGGTGGCGGATTTTTGTCCTTTTTGTTCCACGTCATGGGATAAATCATCGATGGCCAACAGGTGAGAGATCTCTTTTACCGCCGTGTACATAATGAAGACGCCGCCGAACAAAAAGATAATCGTGGAAAAGTTAAAGGCACCTTCGATAACTCCCGGCCAATTGAGATGAAACCAGGGCTCCGTCAGCGTGCTAATTAACTTGATCATGGTAAACAGCAGGATAATGCGCAGGGCGATCGCAATCAGAATGCCGTAGCGCCGAACATTGGCTTGTTGCGCCGCGGGTGCGCGTTGCGATTCAATCGAAATGTAGAGAAGGTTGTCGAAGCCTAGCACGGCTTGTAGAAAAATGAGCACACCTAGGTTGCCCAGGTTCTCTAGGGTGAGTATTTCGGTCATCGCGAGGAGCTCCCGATATCAGATAGAGTATCTGGTTTTGTTGGATTGGCACAATGAGCTATGTTGGTGCTGGTGCGGGCTTGGTATCTACATCTAATGCAGGATGCGATCTTCGCAGATATCGCTCGCGGCCACTTCTTGACTGTGTTTGGCTGCCGCCTCTTCCTGTTGCTGCATATAGTTACGTAGCCTGCTGACGACGCTCGTCATGACTTCTATGGTTTGACTGATTTGATCGAGCGCCATAAGAATGGTTTCGTTTTCTGACGCACGCTTCTCGTTGTCATCCATGGGGCGTTCCTCGTCTTATACCACTCTATTTGTAGTTGCATTACCTGCTATTACATTGCTTTCAGGTTGCATTGCTCAGGATTTGCTCGTTGGGGCCTGCGTCACTGCACTATTTCCGTAGTTAATCCCAGCTCAGCGCGCCGCCGGTTTGATATTCAATCACGCGAGTTTCAAAAAAGTTCTTCTCTTTACGCAAATCCATAATCTCGCTCATCCAAGGGAATGGATTCTGTGCGCCAGGAAACTGTTCGGGTAAGCCCAATTGTGACAGGCGACGATTAGCGATGAAGTGGAGATACTCTTCCATCATGCTGGCATTCATGCCGAGTACACCGCGGGGCATGGTGTCGCGGGCATATTCAATCTCGAGTTGTGTGCCTTCCAAAATCATTTGGATGGATTCCTGCTGGAATTCTTCCGTCCATAAGTGCGGGTTTTCCAATTTAATTTGGTTGATGACGTCGATACCAAAGTTCAGGTGCATCGATTCATCGCGCAAAATATATTGAAACTGCTCAGCTACGCCGGTCATTTTGTTACGTCGGCCCATAGATAGAATTTGGGTAAAGCCGCAGTAGAAGAAAATACCCTCGGTAACTGCGTAAAAGCCAATCAAGTTGCGCAGCAGCGTCTGGTCTGTTTCCAGTGTCCCGGTTTTAAACGTCGGATCAGACAACTCGTGAGTGTGGCTGATACTCCACGCGGCCTTTTTGGCGACAGAGGGTACTTCGCGGTACATATTGAATACTTCGCCCTCGTCCATACCCAAGGATTCAATGCAGTATTGATATGCGTGCGTATGAATAGCCTCTTCAAAAGCCTGTCGCAGCAAATACTGTCGGCACTCTGGATTGGTGATCAAACGGTAGATAGCGAGTACCAAGTTGTTCGCCACCAGCGAATCCGCGGTGGAAAAGTAACCGAGGTTGCGCATCACTATGCGGCGCTCATCGTCGGTTAGACCCTCGGGGTTTTTCCAAGTGGCGACATCCGCCGTCATGTTGATTTCCTGGGGCATCCAGTGGTTGGCGCAGCCGTCGATATATTTTTGCCAAGCCCAGTCGTACTTGAAAGGCACCAATTGATTCAAGTCGGCGCGGCAATTGATCATGGCTTTTTCATCGACGGAAACGCGAGCGGCACCCATCTCCAACTCTTCGAGACCGGGCGCGACATCCAACTGCTCTAGACTGCGGGATGAGCGCTCAACATTCTCAGAACGCCCAATGCTGCTAGTGGCAGTATTGGTGGGCTCGACGGCTTCACTATCCAGGTTCGATGGTGTGCCATTGGATGTTGTTTCCGTTTGCACAGGCGAAGATGCAGGACTTAAGGTGCTGGCGGTCGAGTGAGGTACGTCAGCCTGTACCTTAAGTGCAGCATCGGCGCTCACCACATCTGTCACTGCGGTATCAACAACACCAGAGCTGGCTGTCGCAGGGGCGACTGCGGGTGTTGCTATTGTTGCATCTTCTTTGTGGTATTCATCCCAATTTAACATCGTTACTTCCTTTCCTGACTAGTTGTGTGGCTGCTTACAACCTGCGTAAAAAGTCATTGCGTACTTCCTACCTTGCAGCTGTTTGTCTACTGGCAAGCTTCACAGTCTGGGTCGTCCAGTGAGCAGGCCTGTGGTACAGGCGCGGGCTGCGGCTCACTAGCGGCATTGGAAACCGCATTCAATGTGCCGGTATCAATCGTCGATTTTTCCGTGCCCGTTGCGGCCAATGAGCGCAAGTAGTACGTGGTTTTTAAGCCGCTGTACCAAGCCATGCGGTAGGTGACATCGAGCTTCTTACCACTGGCGTTATTGATGTAGAGGTTTAAGGACTGCGCTTGATCAATCCACTTTTGGCGACGGCTGGCAGATTCCACCAGCCAGCGCGGCTCCACTTCAAACGCAGTGGCGTACACGGCTTTTAAATCCGCCGGTATGCGGTCGATCGATTGCACGCTGCCATCGTAGTATTTCAAGTCGTTGACCATTACCTGATCCCACAGACCTTGCGTTTTAAGGTCTTTCACCAGGTAGGGATTCACTACGGTAAATTCACCGGACAGGTTCGATTTCACGTACAAATTTTGATACGTGGGCTCGATCGATTGGGATACGCCGGTGATATTGGCGATGGTGGCCGTAGGTGCTATGGCCATGACGTTCGAGTTGCGCATACCCTGTGCTTTAACCGTCTCGCGCAGCGCGGCCCAATCAAGTGTTTGGCTGCGATCCACTTGAATATACTGCTCGCCGCGTTCTTCAACTAATTTATCCAGGGAGTCGATGGGGAAAATGCCCTGACTCCACAGCGAACCTTCGTAGCTAGAGTAGCTGCCGCGCTCTTTGGCCAGCGCGCTCGAGGCTTGAATAGCGTAATAGCTTATCGCTTCCATGGAGCGGTCGGCGAACTCTACCGCCTCATTTGAGCTATAGGCCAGGTGTTGACGATAAAGGGCGTCTTGAAAGCCCATTAGCCCGAGGCCGACGGGGCGATGACGCATGTTTGAGTTCTTTGCTTGCGGTACTGAGTAGTAGTTGATGTCGATGACATTGTCGAGCATACGTACAGCGGTGCGAACTGTCTTTTCCAGTTTCTGTAGGTCGAGGCCATCGTCGTTAATGTGCGCGGGCAAGTTAACCGAGCCCAGGTTGCACACGGCGATCTCTTCCTCGTTGGTGTTCAGTGTGATCTCAGTGCACAAGTTGGAGGAGTGCACGACACCGACATGCTGTTGCGGTGAGCGCAGGTTGCACGGATCTTTAAAGGTCATCCAAGGGTGACCGGTTTCAAACAACATGCCGAGCATTTTGCGCCACAGGTTGGCTGCTTTGACGGTTTTGTACAGTTTCAGCTCACCCGTGCGTGCCTGGGCTTCGTAGTGCGTGTAGCGCTCCTCAAAGGCCCTGCCGTACAGATCGTGTAGGTCTGGCACGTCGTTGGGTGAAAATAGCGTCCACTCGCCGTCTTCGAACACGCGCTTCATGAAGAGATCGGGAATCCAGTTGGCGCTATTCATGTCGTGCGTGCGGCGACGATCATCTCCGGTGTTCTTGCGCAACTCGATGAACTCCTCAATGTCCAGGTGCCATGTTTCGAGGTAGGCGCAGACGGCGCCTTTGCGCTTGCCGCCCTGGTTAACAGCGACCGCAGTGTCGTTGACCACTTTCAAAAAGGGTACAACGCCCTGTGATTTGCCGTTGGTGCCTTTGATGTAGGCGCCCAGTGCACGCACGGGTGTCCAGTCATTGCCCAAACCACCGGCAAATTTGGACAGCATGGCGTTGTCTTGAATCGCGCCATAAATGCCGTGCAGATTGTCCGGTACTGTCGTCAGGTAGCAGGAGGACAGCTGCGGGCGCAGCGTACCGGCATTGAATAAGGTCGGCGTAGAGCTCATGTAGTCAAAGGAGGACAACAGCTCATAGAACTCGATGGCGCGTGCGTTTTTGTCGTCTTCTTCCACCGCCAGGCCCATGGCGACGCGCATAAAGAAAATTTGTGGCAGCTCAATGCGTGTGTCGTCACTGTGGATGAAGTAGCGGTCGTACAGAGTTTGCAGGCCGAGGTAGGTGAATTGTAAATCCCGCTCGGGTAACAATGCTTTGCCCAGTTGCTCGAGATCGTAATCCTGTAGTTTTGGCGAGAGCAATTCCAGCTCGACGCCTTTGTTGATGTAGGCGGGGAGGGCCTTGGCGTACAGGGATTCCATCTCGTGTTGCGTGGCACTATCGGCGACACCCAAGAAATTCAGTGCTTCGGCGCGCAGCGTGTCGCACAGCAGGCGCGCGGCAACGTAGGAATAGTTGGGCTCCTGCTCGATCATGGTACGTGCAGTGATTACCAAGGACGTGCTTAGCTCATCGGCGGTTACGCCGTCGTACAAGTTTTTCAGCGCCGCACTTAAAATCTCTGACTCTTTGACATCGGTTAGGGCGGTACACGCTTCGCTGACGATGGTGTGGAGGCGATCTAAGTCCAGTGGTGCGGTGCTGCCGTCGGCATGCACGACGTTGATATTGTTGGCCGCGTCTTGTGTTTCCTGCGACAGTGACGCTTTGGCGGCACGCTTGCGCGCTTGCTCTTCGCGATAGATGACATAGTCGCGCGCGATCTTGTGCTCACCCGAGCGCATCAAGGCCAATTCGACCTGATCTTGAATCTCTTCGATATGGATGGTGCCACCCGATGGCATGCGGCGTTTAAAGGTCGCGTACACCTGCTCAGTTAGGCGTTCAACGGTTTCGTGAATGCGGCTGGAGGCCGCCGCTGTGCCACCTTCGACCGCTAAAAAGGCCTTGGTGATAGCCACGGAGATTTTACTGGCGTCAAACGGCACCACGTTGCCATTGCGTTTAATAACGCGCAGTTGTCCTGGCGCGGTGGCTGCGATGCTGCTGCTGACGCTGGTTGTCGGGGTCGCCGGCGTTGCGGCGGCAGTGCCGCCCTGAGTTGTTTCTGTCTGCATGTCGTCTCCGGTGTGCTGGCGCGTGGCCCTATCATTGCACTGTTTTTCGACTATCTAGCGTCTGACTAGAGTCTGAAATACCACTGTTTCGAATACCGTTGTGTGGCTCTGTTGCATCGGTACGCCACTCTATCGGTATACCATTCGAGCGAAGCGACCAGTAGGTTCAGGCGGATAGCCTGACACTTGGTGCAGCGCCCGGTGGCGCCCTTTGGCGGGAAAAGCCCCATGGTCGTGAGCTACTTGCCGGTTTTATTGCTGGCTTTATATAGCTTCGACCTGCGCAGCGGATATACGGTGGCGGACAGATATTGATTAAATTTCGATCAGAACTACCGCGCTAGGCACTCTGGAGCCACCGGCAGCTGATCAAACATCGTATTTGCCACTTCACTTGCCCCACTTTTTGCCGGGCTAGCCGTATCTTCGCCACCCCTATATATAGGGGTTCATGCCTCACTCAGGTACAAGATAATGCGTATATTGGCGCAATGCAAGGGTATTAGACTGGGTTTAATCTGTGGATAAAGTGTGGATTAACTCTTCGGTCTGTAGCCGCTAACCCGGCAGACCTTGAATTCTCTACAGATGAGCTGAGGGGGAGTGTTATTGTCTAGCTCTGAGCGTCATCACGCGATTTGATACTATTTTGTTATATATAGAGCATTGTTATATATGATTAGGAAATTATGTGAAGGCGGTCACACTTGCTCGGTTTTCCTCTCTAGGGGCGCTCGCACGAACCCGGGCTGCCTCCTGCTCGAGCTAATTGGCCGACAGCAGCATTTCCAACAGCGCTTTTTGAGCGTGCAGGCGATTTTCCGCCTCTTCCCAAATCACGGTGTCGGGCGAATCCATCAGTTCGGCGCTAATTTCTTCCCCGCGATGGGCGGGCAGGCAGTGCATGTAAAGAACATCACTGGCGGCGTGGGACAGTAATTCGCTATTCACTTGATACGGCTTGAACAGTGCGGCACGCGCCTCCTGCTCACTTTCCTGGCCCATGGATGCCCACACGTCTGTCACCACGAGGTCGGCACCTCGCGCCGCTCGCGCTGGATCGTGCTCGATCCTCACTCGATCTTTGTGTTGCGCGAGCAGCCCGGCATCGGGTTCGAAACCAGGCGGGCAGGCGATGCTCAACTCAAAATCGAACTGCTTGGCGGCGTTGATATAGGACTGGCACATATTGTTGCCGTCGCCCACCCAACAGGCGCGTTTGCCAGCGATGCTGCCGCGTTGCTCCCACCACGTTTGCATGTCAGCAAGGAGTTGGCAGGGATGATAGTCGTCGGTTAAGGCGTTGATCACAGGCACTTTGGAATGCGCGGCGAATCGCTCAAGGGTATCGTGCGCAAAGGTACGGATCATCACGACGTCGACCATGGAGGAAATGACGCGAGCGCTGTCTTCCACCGGCTCGCCGCGACCCAGTTGTGTATCTTGGGGCGATAGGAACAAGGCGTGCCCACCCAATTGCGCCATGCCCGCTTCGAAGGAAACGCGCGTGCGGGTGGAGGACTTTTCAAAAATCATCGCCAACACCGACCCGGGAAACTGTGGCGACGCTTGTCCTGCGCGATGCGCTTGTTTTAGCTCGATAGCGCGCAGCAAAAGTTGCTGCAACTCTTGGGGAGAGAAATCCATTAACGTCAGAAAGTGCCGTGGTTGCGACATCGTCTTCGAGCCCTGTCAGTGTTCGTGGCGTGGGGTTAGTGTGGTGAAAACGCGTAAATGAGGTCGGCAACGCCGCGTGCTAGCGCGGTTGCCTCCTCGGCGTTAATGATGAGCGGAGGCAATAGGCGCAACGTCTTGTCTGCAGTGACATTGATTAGCAAACCCGCAGCCAAGCCCTGTGCTACCAGTTCCCCGCAGGGCTCGTTTAGTTCGATTCCGAGCATTAGCCCCTTGCCGCGAATGTCGCCAATACGTTCGCTTAACCGTGGGTCATCGCGCAGCACATCACCAATGAGTTGCCCCATTGCAGTGGCATTGCTGCAGAGCTTGTCATTGTCGATGGTCGTTACCACGGCCAAAGCCGCACTGCACACCAGCGGGTTGCCACCGTAGGTTGAGCCGTGCTGTCCGGCTTGGAGGACACCGGCTGCAGCGCCGCGACTCATGCAGGCACCAATCGGCACGCCATTGCCCAACCCCTTGGCCGTGGTGACGACATCCGGAGAAAAGCCCAGGTCTTGATAGGCAAAGTACGTGCCGGTGCGACCGTTGCCAGTTTGTACTTCGTCCAACATGAGTAGCCACTGCTGCTCATCGCACAGTTCGCGCACCTGCTGTAGATATTCTTGCTGTAGGGGTAGCACACCGCCCTCGCCCTGGATGGGCTCCGCTAAAACAGCCACGACATCGGGATTGTTGAGGGCGATCTGGCGCAGCGCTTCTATGTCGTTGCGCGGAGCGCGAATAAACCCCGACACCAGTGGTTCAAAACCTGCTTGAATCTTGCGGTTACCCGTAGCACTAAGCGTCGCCAGCGTGCGACCATGAAAAGCGCCTTCCAACACAATGATGGCGGGTTTGGCGATCTCCCGTTGATGGCCGAACTGCCGCGCCAATTTGATCGCCGCCTCATTGGCCTCGGCGCCGGAGTTGCCGAAAAAGCAATTCTCCATGCCCGCAATTGCTGTCAGTTGCTGCGCCAGTTGTTCCTGCGCTTCAATGCGATAGAGGTTAGACGTGTGTACGAGTTTGTCCGCTTGCGCGCGGATAGCGGCGATGACTGCCGGGTGCGCATGGCCCAGGGCATTCACCCCAATGCCGGCGATGCCATCGAGATAGCGCCGACCCTCGGTGTCAAAGAGGTGCACACCCTCGCCGTGACTGAAAGTCACAGGGAGCCGCGCATAGGTTGGCATCAGTGCCGTCATCTCTCGTCTCGCTGCTGATTCGACGCTGTATCCGCCGATATCCCCTGCCCAAAAACGCAAAAAGGCAGCTGTGGCTGCCTCAAAGGCGCAAACTATAGCCACATCGGCGGAAATTGGCAATTCGCGGGAACCGAAAAACGCCACTTTATGTCATATTGATGTAAAATCACGCGCTGGGCTTTGTGCGCCCAGCGGCTTGTGCTCGCAGTGTTCGGGTGAGTCGCCGAGGGTCGAGAGGCGAGAGGCGAGAGGCGAGAACTCAGACCCGGGAACCGAGGGTTGGGTGTATTGACCAACACGCACGCAAGGGAAAAACAGAATTCTTAGAGGCAGCGTAGGAACGACGATGGATATTATTGAGACAATCAAAGAGCAGATCGAGCAAAACAAGATCTTGCTATATATGAAAGGCTCTCCGAATCAGCCACAGTGCGGCTTTTCCGCGCGCACGGTTGAGGCGCTCATGGCCTGTGGCGAGCGATTCACCTATGTCGATATCCTCGAGAATCCTGAGATCCGCGCCAATTTACCCAAGTACGCCAATTGGCCGACCTTCCCGCAACTGTGGGTGGACGGTGAGTTGATCGGCGGCTGTGATATTGTCAGCGAGATGCACGACAGTGGTGAGTTGGAAACCCTGATCAAAGGTGCGGCATCCGAACCTAGCGCTGTTTAGCGCCCTATCTGCTAAGTCTTGCCGCGGGCAAGTTGCCGCAGGCGCCACTCCACCAACGGCAGTCGGTCGTTGCCAAAAAACATATCGTCCCCATTGATGAAGATGGTCGGCGAGCCGTAACCACCGCGTTCGATCAGCTCATCCGTGTTTGCGCGCAGCAAGTCTTTGTAGCGCTGCGTGTTGATCGCCTCAAGAAAGCCCTGGGGGTCTAACCCGACGGTTGCGCAGATCGAGATCAGCACATCGTCGCTGGCGATATCGGAGTTCTCGCCGCCCCAGTATTGCTGAAACACTGCCTGTGAGTAAGGCACTAATAAGTTTTGTTCGTGTGCGTAAAACGCGCCGCGCATGGCCTTTACACTACTGATCGGGTGATTGGGTGGCATCTCAAGTTTGATATCGCAGTAGTTGGCCCAATCGATGAGGTCTTTTATGTAGTAGTTTAGGCGCGGGCTATTTGTGGCGGAGAACATGGCCTCGCGAGCGCTGTAGACCTCCTGGTTGACCGCGTTAAACACGCCGCCTACCAAGATGGGACGCCAGATAATGGGTAGGTCGAGCGCGGCGGCGATGGGTTGGATCCGTAAGAATCCCAGGTAGGTCCAGGGGCTGGAGCAGTCGTAGAAGAACTCTAGCGTAGGCAAGGGAGGGGTTGACGACTCGCTCATGAACACTCCGACTAGTGATGGACCTGGGCAGATTAACACATGCGACGGGGCGATCAGGTATAATTACCGGCCAAGCAGGGCTCCATGCGATTGGGGGTTGTTGTTCCTAGTTGTTGATTGTGGTTCCCGCCCCAGGCGCGCGGTCTAAACGCTTCCCTGAGAGTGTTTCGCATACAGCGGGCCAGTAACGAGCTAACGGGTGGAAAAAGTGAGCGCAACGAAAGGCAAAAGTAATCGGTCACACAATGACGGTTGTCACTAGAAAAAAGATGAGCGATGCGGAACGCGAGGCGAGCATCGCGCAGTATATGAGCGAGCTGGGCGAAGCGGCGCGGTCAGCGTCGCGTTCTGTCGCATCCAGTACGACAGCCGTGCGCAATCTCGCGCTGTTGGCAATGCGCGATGCCCTGGATGCGGCGCGCACGGAGCTGGCCGATGCCAATGGGCAGGACTTGGCGCGCGCGCGCGAGAATGATCTCGATGCCCCGCTCATCGATCGTTTGGAGCTGACACCGTCGCGCATCGACACCATGCTCGAAGGTCTTACCCAAGTGGCAAGTTTGCCCGACCCAGTCGGTAGCATAAGCGATATCAACAGCATGCCCAGCGGAATCCGCGTGGGGCGGATGCGTGTGCCGCTGGGGGTTATTGGTATTATTTATGAATCACGGCCGAACGTGACGGTAGAGGCCGCGAGCCTGTGTCTAAAATCTGGCAATGCCACGATTTTGCGCGGCGGTTCTGAGTCACTTGCCTCAAACGGCGCGATTGCCAAGTGTTTGGCCCAAGGGTTGCGCGCAGCAGATTTGCCGGAGACAGCGGTGCAAGTTGTCGGCACCGCAGATAGAGCCGCTGTGGGCCAGTTAATCACTATGCCGCAATATGTGGATGTGATTGTGCCGCGCGGTGGCAAGGGGTTGATCGAGCGCATTAGCAGTGAAGCCAAAGTGCCGGTGATCAAGCACCTGGATGGCGTCTGCCATGTTTATATCGATGCCGACGCCGACCTCGACATGGCCGTAGCTATCGCAGTCAATGCAAAAACACAGCGCTACGGTACCTGTAACACCATGGAAACACTGTTGGTGGCTAGCGCTTGTGCCGATCAGGTGTTGCCGCGTCTCGCCGTACCTTATGCGGAAGCGGGGGTGGAGTTGCGCGGTTGTGAGCGCACTCAGGCGTTAATTCCCGCTGCTAAGGCGGCTGCAGAGACTGATTGGGGCGAGGAGTATCTCGGGCCGATTTTGGCGGTGCGGGTCGTCGCCGATATGGACGAAGCCATTGCGCACATCAACCGTTACGGTTCGCAACACACGGATAGTATTGTCACGCGAGATCATGCGCGAGCGATGCGATTCCTGCGCGAGGTGGATTCCAGCTCGGTGATGGTCAATGCCTCCACTCGCTTTGCCGATGGGTTTGAATACGGCCTGGGTGCAGAAATTGGAATTTCCACCGATAAACTCCACGCGCGTGGGCCAGTGGGATTAGAAGGCCTCACCTCGCAGAAGTACGTCGTTCTCGGTGAGGGGCACATTCGCACTTGAGCGAAACGGTGGCAACTAAGCGCCCATTAGCGGTGTTCGGCGGTACTTTCAATCCAGTACATTACGGCCACTTGCGCTCCGCCCTGGAGTTGGTCGAGCGCATGCACTTAAACGAACTGCGTTTGATGCCCTGCCATATTCCAACCCTCCGGGAGCCGCCCAGCTGTGCGGCCGAACACCGCGTGGCCATGGTGCGTCTGGCAGTGGATGGGGAGCCCCGGCTGGCGTGCGATGATCGCGAGCTGTTGCGCGAGGGGCCCTCGTACACCATCGATAGTCTCATTGAGACTCGAGCGGAGGTGGGTGCCGAGCGCAGTGTGTGCATGGTGCTGGGTTGCGATGCGCTGTTGGACATCCCCAGGTGGCATCGCTGGCAAGAGTTACTCGACTGGGCGCACATCATTGTCTTGGCACGACCGGGTTGGGAGCTGCCGCACACCGGTGCCGTTGCCCAATGGCTGGAGCAACATCGACTTAAGGATTGTGGGGAGAGTCCTGAAGAGCTTGAGCAACAGCTGTCTGCCCGTGCCGCCGGATCGATTCTTGTACAGGAACTACGTCCACTTGCCATCTCCGCAACCGAAATTCGTGAGTTACTGGCAGCGGGTTTTTCTGCGCGATACTTGATGCCACAAACCGTTCTGGACTACATCCACCAACACAGGCTGTACCAATGAACCTGCGCCATAACACCACGGAGTGACATGAACGCCGAACAGCTCAGCCAAGTAGCCGTCGCCGCACTGGATGATTTGAAAGCAATCAACACCTCCGTAGTCGACGTGCGCGGCTTAACCGACGTGATGGATGTGCTGATTGTGGCCAGCGGCACCTCCAACCGCCACGTGAAAGCGCTGGCGGAGAATGTCGCCTTAGAAGTCAAAAATGCCGGTGTGCGAGCGCTGGGGATTGAAGGGGAAGACGTAGGTGAATGGGTGCTTGTTGATTTTGGTGATGTGGTAGTGCATGTCATGTTGCCCGCCACGCGCGACTTTTATGACTTGGAACGCCTCTGGGCGCGACCCAGGGTTGAAAAAGAGACGGAATAGCGCACGCAGCCTCTAACGTTGCTCGATAACTATCCGGCAACCCTACCTGCTTGAAGCGGGCGCAGGAGTTTCTTACACAGTAGGCCGATTCAAATGCGCATCAGTGTAATTACAGTCGGCACCAAGATGCCCCAATGGGTGTCCGACGGTGTGCAGGAATACGACAAACGCTTGCCACGTGAACTCAAGTTGCACTGGCGTGAGATACCATTAGCGCGACAGGCGGCGAATCTTTCCGTCGCGCAGCGGGTTGTAGGTGAAGGTGAGCGCCTGCTAAAGGCCGTTGAACCGAGTGATCTTGTAATTGCCCTCGAGGTGACTGGCAAGCAGGTCACGACGGAGCAACTGGCACAGCAGCTGCAAGCTTGGCAGATGGACGGCGATAACGTGAGTCTATTGATCGGCGGCCCGGATGGCTTGTCTCCGGGCTGTCTCGAGCGCGCCGATGCGCGGTGGTCACTGGGTAAACTCACACTACCGCATCCTATCGTTCGCGTGGTATTGGCCGAACAGCTTTATAGAGCTTGGACAATCACCGTCAACCACCCGTATCATCGGCAATAGTTTTATATTTCGTCGCGGACTCAGGCACAGCGTTTCATGGCCCAGCAAATTGCCCTCAAAGATCCGCAGATAGAAACGCGCATCTATGAATCCCGCACGCTCACCTCAATTGGCTTAGTGGTCGCTCTACTCGCGATTATCTTCGGGCGCTACTACACACTACAGGTCACGGAATTCGAAAAATACCGCACAGAATCTGAGCGTAATCGCGTGCGCTTGCAGCCACTGCCGCCCAAGCGAGGACTTATTTTTGAGCGCACGGGCATTTTGCTCGCCGACAATCGGCCCAGCTTTAATCTTTCCATTGTGCGCGAGCACATTTCCGATTTGCCGGCGACGCTGGCGGAATTGGGCACCTTAGTCGAGATTTCCGCAAACGATATCGAACGGTTTCAAGACGAAGTCAAGCGCAGTCGACCTTACGCAGCCGTGCCTCTGCGTTTTAGGTTGACTGAAGAGGAGCGCGCGCGACTGGCGGTCAACCGGCACCGGCTGCCCGGTGTGCAGGTGGATGCGCAATTGCTTAGGCACTACCCCCATGGAGAGTTGTTCTCGCACGCGCTGGGCTACGTGGGCCGCATCAATGAACAAGAAGAGTACGAGCTAGATTCCACCAACTATCGCGGTACCTTCCATGTGGGCAAGGTGGGTGTGGAGAAGTTCTACGAAGACATGCTCCATGGCCAAGTGGGCTATCAGAACGAAGAGCGCAACGCGCATGGCCGCGTGCTGCGTGTACTAGAACGTCACAACCCTGTGCCCGGGAAAGATTTGACGCTGCATTTGGATTATCGGGTCCAACTGGCTGCGTTTAAGGCATTGGGTGATCGGCGCGGCGCAGTGGTGGCGATTGACCCCCACACTGGCGGCGTGTTGGCGCTGGTTTCCACGCCGGGCTTTGACAGCAACTTGTTTGTGAACGGTATCAGCTCCAAACAGTACAGTGCACTGCGCGATTCCCCGGATGTGCCGCTGTTTAACCGTGCAGTGCAGGGTTCGTATCCTCCCGGGTCGACCATCAAGCCATTTATGGGTATGGCTGGCTTGGAATCGGGTTTGTTCACCCCCGAAACCACAGTTCCCGATCCGGGCTGGTACAAACTGCCCGGAGATTCGCGACGCTACCGTGACTGGATCTTGCGTGTACGGGGAACGGGACATGCGCCGGAAGTGGATTTGAACATGGCGATTGCCGAATCCTGTGACGTTTATTTTTACGATTTGGCACGGCAGCTCACAATCGATCGTATGCACGACTATTTGGAACCCTATGGTTTTGGTGCGCGCACGGGGATAGACACTACTAGTGAGAGCTCCGGTGTACTGCCCTCTACGCAATGGAAGCGCGAAGTTATGGCGCAGGCTTGGTATCCGGGCGAGACAATTAGTGCGGGGATAGGGCAGGGCTACATGTTGGCGACGCCGCTGCAACTCGCAGTGGCGACAGCTACGATGGCCAATCGCGGCAAGCGCCGAACTCCGCGGTTGTTGATGGCGGTCGATAAGGAATTGGTCACTCCCCCCGAAGTCCCGCGCATTAACGCAGCGCAAGAGCACTGGGACGCTGTGTTTAACGGTATGCGCGACGTGGTGCACGGTGAGCGCGGAACTGCTGACTATCTCGCCGAGGACATCACCTACCAAATGGCAGGCAAAACAGGTACTGCGCAGGTTATCGGTATCGCGCAAAACGCGGTGTATGAAGAGGAAGAGGTGGCGGAACGACATCGGCACCACGGTTTATTTGTCGCCTTTGCACCGCTGGAGGCTCCTACTATTGCCGTGGCGATTATCGTGGAGAATGGTGGGGGTAGTGCTGCGGCAGCGCCAATTGCGCGTGCAGTTATCGATACGTGGCTGGAAGTTGATAGGCACGGCGATAAGAAGGCCAGCGATGCCTCCTGAACGTGATTACGTACGGCAGATGCCCCACCACGGCTCCCATGACATGGCACGGCCCCCGAGTGCGGCCATGCGTTTGCACATTGACGTCATACTGCTGGCGTTACTACTGTTATTGACGGCCTATGGCCTGTTTGTGTTGTACAGTGCTTCCGGTCAGAGTATGGATGCAGTGACTCGCCAGGGGCGCTATTTCTTACTCGCCTACGCGGCGATGTTCGCCGCTGCACAAATCAGTTTACAGCGCTATGCCCGCTGGGCACCCTGGCTCTATTTAGTTGGCGTGGGCTTGTTAGTTGCGGTCATTTTTTTTGGAGTGGGTGCCAAGGGAGCCCAGCGTTGGTTGGAATTGGCGGGTGTTCGCTTTCAACCCGCCGAAATTATGAAGTTGGCTCTGCCCCTAGCGCTGGCCTGGTACTTGGCTGATCGGATATTGCCCCCGCGCTTCATCAGTGTGGTGGTGGCCTTGACCATGTTGGTGCTTCCGGCGGCGCTCATTCTGCAGCAGCCAGATTTGGGGACGGCGCTTCTCATTGCCGCCAGCGGCTTATTTGTGCTGTTTATGGCGGGAATAGGGTGGCGCTACATTCTCGGCGCGGGGTTAGTGGCCGTTGCATCCGCCTGGCCGGCGTGGCTATTCGTGCTCAAGGATTATCAAAAGCAACGTATTTTGACCATGTTCAATCCCGATAGTGACAAATTGGGTGCAGGCTGGAATATCATCCAGTCGAAGACCGCTATTGGTTCCGGTGGTTGGGATGGCAAGGGCTGGACCTTGGGCACCCAATCACAGCTCGATTTTCTGCCGGAAAGCCACACAGATTTTATCATTGCCGTGTTGGCAGAAGAGTTTGGTTTACGTGGAGTCGTCGCATTATTGTGTTTGTACTTACTAATTTTATTGCGCGGTTTTTGGATCGGCATGCACGCGCAAACAAGTTTTGGTCGAATTATGGCCGGCAGCCTGACGCTGACGTTTTTCGTCTACATCTTTGTTAATATGGGCATGGTCGCCGGTTTGTTGCCTGTGGTAGGTGTGCCACTGCCATTGGTAAGCGCGGGAGGCACCTCGGTCGTCACGTTAATGGCGGGCTTCGGAATACTGATGGCGATCAGTACGGAAAAGCGCCGAGTCACGACGTAGTTGTAGATTAGTGAATGAGTCAGTGATAGTTCATTAGTTGGTGTTGCAACGTGGCGAGAACGGTTTGCTACGATCAAAAGCCGTCGAGGCCTAGCGGTAAGTTATTGTGAATAACACGCAGTAACCGTAGTGTTTTTAACGTCGCAGTTTTAACAACGCGGCACTATTTTCGAGTCTGAATCTATGCGCTTATTCTGGAAAATTCTATTTGTCACGAGTTGTCTGTGGTCCACGACCTCCTGCGCACAAGAAAACTACAGCGACAATCCAGTCGCCTCCGCTTTTATCGATTCCATGGTCAGTGAAGAGGGCTTTGACCGGCAGCAATTGGAAAAAATATTTGCCGAGGCCAAGAAGCAAGATGCGATTTTGGAGGCTATTGCCCGACCGGCTGAGAAGACCAAAGCTTGGTATGAGTACCGGCCCATATTTCTCAATCAACAGCGCGAAGACGAAGGTGTCGAGTTCTTTAAAGCCCACCGTGCTACGTTGGAGAAAGCCGAGCAAGAGTTCGGTGTGCCGGCCGAGATCATCGTTGCAATTTTAGGTGTCGAGACCTACTACGGTCGATTGGCGGGCCGTTACCGTGTGCTGGATGCCTTGTCGACACTGGCTTTTGATTATCCGAAGCGCTCGCCATTTTTTACTAAAGAGCTCAAGCACTATTTGATGCTAACGAAAGAACAGGGCTTCGATCCCGCACAAATGCTGGGCTCCTATGCGGGCGCTATGGGTTATGGGCAGTTCATGCCCAGCAGCTATCGCAGCTACGCCATCGACTACGATGGCGATGGTGTAAAAGATATTTGGAACAATGCCGTGGATGCTATTGGCAGTGTCGCCAACTATTTCAAAGCGCATGGCTGGCGACCAGGGCAGCCGGTGGTTGTGGCCGCAACTGCTACTGCTGAGTTGCCGGAGGACTGGTTTGTCAGCGGGCGTGATGGGTTGAAACCAACGCGTACCGTTGCACAATTTGCCCAGGCAGGTCTAAAACCTAAGACTGAGGCTGACCCCGAGGCCCTGGCCACGGCGATGAAATTTGAGCTGGAAAATGGCTACGAGTACTGGGTGGGTTTGCACAATTTTTACGTGATAACTCGTTATAATCACAGCTCTATGTACGCCATGTCCGTCCATCAGCTCAGTCAGCGCTTGGCGGCACGGATGGTGTCTTGAATCAGCGCTTTGCGCTACTCGCTTGCGCTATGGCAGCAACATTATTGGCTGCATGCTCTGGGCCGGAGTCGCGCTACTCCCATCGCCAGGATGCCGCACCCTCGCACACCCTACTACCCGAGCAGGTCGTAGACGCCACACCGCTACCAGCCCCCATTCTAGCGGCTGGCAACAAAAGCCCCTATACCGTTAACGGGGTGACTTATGAGGTCCTGTCGGTATATCGTGGGTATCGCGAGCGCGGAGTTGCTTCTTGGTATGGCGTAAAATTCAATGGGCACGCGACCTCCAACGGCGAAATTTTCGATATGTACCGGGCCAGCGCTGCCCATAGGACGCTACCCATACCCTGTTTTGCCCGTGTCACCAATTTGAATAATGACAAGCAGGTTATTGTTCGTGTGAACGATCGCGGCCCTTTCCACCCTGAGCGCCTGATCGACCTGTCCTACGCGGCAGCGGTTAAACTTGGCTTTGCGGATAAAGGTACCGCCCCAGTTGAAGTAGAAGTTATTGATGTAGCGGGAGTCGATGATCGCAGGAAGGTTCCGCTGGGCGAATATCGCTATTTGCAGTTGGGCGCTTTTCGCAATGAGGCTGCCGCTCGGCAGCTACAGACCGCTGTTCAAGCGATTGTTGAGCCGCCTGTGCAGGTTAGCTCGGTTGCCGTCGAGTCGAACTACCTTTATCGCGTACGTGTCGGGCCGGCTGCCGATGCAAAACGTTTACAGGCATTGCAGCGCACATTGATGCAACACGGTTTCGACCCCGGGCAGCCTCTGCCCTGAGTTTTCTTTCGCTGACCGCCTTCCTAGGTTACCATTTGCGCCCAGCAGTACTAACCCCAGGGTTACTCTCCCCATGATTCGACACGCTATTACCTTATTTCTTGCCGCTTTTGCCTGGTCCCAACCAGCCGGTGCCATTGTGCCATCTCCGCCTCAGCTGTCGGCCAAGGCCTATCTGCTGGTCGACGCCGACTCCGGCGCAGTATTGGCAGAGCACAATGCCGATATGCCCCTGCCGCCGGCGAGCCTGACCAAAATGATGACGAGTTATATTTTGGCGAAGGAAATTGACGAAGGTCGAGTGAACGAAAGTGACTTGGTGACTGTGAGCGAAAACGCGTGGTCACAAAACCCATTGTTTAAAGGTTCATCTCTCATGTGGATAGAACCTGGCGTAGATGTTTCAGTGGGAGAATTGCAGCGTGGTATTATTATTTCTTCGGGCAACGACGCGACAGTTGCCGTTGCAGAACATGTCGCCGGCAGTGAAAGCGTTTTCGTTGAAATGATGAATGCCGCGGCACAGAAACTCGGCATGGTCGATACCTACTATATCAATTCACATGGGCTTCCCGACGAGAATCACGTTACCACGGCGCGCGACTTGGCCACTTTAGCCAAAGCCATGATTGAAGAGCACCCCGAACAGTACGCCATTTATAAGGAAAGGGATTTCACTTACAACGACATCAAGCAGTACAACCGCAATACACTGTTGTCTGAAGATGCCACCGTCGATGGTCTGAAAACGGGGCATACCGAAGCGGCGGGATACTGCCTCGTGGCGTCGGCCAAACGGCGCGGTATGCGGCTCATTTCTGTGGTGATGGGTACCGCGAGCACAAGAACGAGGAAAAACGAAACGCGCAGCCTACTCAACTACGGCTTTAGGTTCTATGAAACAAGCGAAGTGTTTGCTCCCATGGCAGAGTTGGACACACCCAGAGTGTGGCAGGGCAAAGAAGACTACGTTCTTGTGGGGTTGTTGGAGTCAACAGTATTGACCTTGCCTCGCGGCAAGCACCAAAAAGCCATCACCAGAGTTGAGGTCGACAATCAGATAATCGCACCGCTGGCCGTAGGCGACAAGGTCGGTTCGGTTACCATGACCTTAGATGGTAAGACGGTCTTTCACGCGCCAGTCGTTGCCCTTATCGATGTCGAGCGTGCAGGGTTTTTTGCGCGGCTATGGGACAGTGTGCTGATGTGGTTTAGTGGGTTGTTTCAGGCGCGCTGATGCCGCCTCGTGCAAGTCGTAGTCGCGCTGTATTCTCGTATGACACAGTTGCTTAGTGCAGACCTAGTACATCATTTGTGCAGTATCTTTGCAGTGACACTGCAATTTAAAGTCGTAGTGAGTGGAATAATCGCGGAATGAACGAGCCGGAAGTGCCGAAAATTGAATTTCCCTGCGACTATCCCATCAAGGTGCTCGGCCGAACTTCCGCAGAGTTTGAAACCTTAATATTTGAGGTGTTTGAACGCCATGCACCGGGCTTTGACCGCGCTTCAGTGGTTTCGCGCTCGAGCCGCAACGGCACGTTCACTGCCATCACTGTCACTATCACCGCCACCGGTAAGCCGCAGCTCGAAGCCATCCATGTTGACCTAATGGCTACCAATCTAGTCAATATGGTTTTGTGATTGGACGTGAGTAAGCGAGACTGTGAACTGATCCTTCGCGAACTTGGTCTTGTCGAGTACTTACCGACCTTTGATGCTATGCGCAAATTTACTGACTCACGCACTAATGACTCCTCCGATGAACTCTGGCTATTACAGCACCTGCCCGTTTTCACGCAGGGGCAAGCGGGCAAAGTTCAGCACTTGCTGAACCCTGGAGAAATACCGGTGGTTCAAGTGGATCGTGGCGGCCAGGTGACCTACCACGGCCCGGGCCAATGGGTGTTGTACCTACTCGTTGACCTACAGCGTCGCGGACTAGGGGTGCGCGATTTAGTCACGTTGATTGAGCAGAGCATCATTGCTGTTTTAGGCAAATACGCTATCGCAGCTGAACGCCGGCCCGATGCGCCGGGCGTGTACGTGCAGGGGCGAAAAATCGCCGCTCTGGGCTTGCGCATTCGCAAGGGGTGCAGTTATCACGGTTTGTCCCTCAATGTAGATATGGATTTGGAGCCATTTTCGCGCATCAATCCTTGTGGTTACGAGGGCATGGAGGTTACATCCATCGCCAGAGAGCTTGGCGAAGATGCGAAGCCTTCAATGCAGCAGGTTGGCGCGAACCTAGTCGACGCTATGACAGCTGCTTTGTAGCGGTGATGCGTGCCAGGTCTGCCAGAGCTAGCCGGGAGATTCTACGCCACCGCCTCCCAAGCCACCGCAATTGTGGGCTCCAGCGTGCTATAAACAGAGGGTGGAATTTGTGCGCCGACACCCTCAGGGATCTCGAACATAGCCATCGCGTCAACGAGTTGAGATACCGCTGCTCTGGCCAATACATGTTCCTGCGTGGCAAACGTGTCGACTTGATCTTTGGCATTGACATACCAGTCTTGCATCGTGAGTTGATCGTTTGTGCCCACGACATCGATGACTAAGTTGTTATTGTCTCGCGAGAACCACAAGTCATCGCGCGTCATACCCATTAGATCAACTGCGTCATGGCTGTTTTGCATGATGTCGTTGTTGACGATTGTGTCCTCACCATCCCCTAGAAAGAAGGAGTAGGTATCGTCACCAATACCGCCGCTGAGTACGTCATGGCCGCCGCCACCGTGGAGTAAATCGTTATGCGCTGTGCCAATGAAGGTTTCATCGGCACTCGTACCCGCAAAGTTCTGCCCGCCGCTGTCATGCGCCAGGGAGAGAATTTCAGCCTCAGTCATAACTGCGCCGTTAGAGAAGCGGATTTCATCAAACGCCAGGTCGTTATGCAGTTCGGATTCTCCGGTTAGGAAATTTGGCTCTACAGCAATTAGTGTTAACTTATCTTGCGTGCCCGCGATAGAAAAGTTGATTAAGGGAATGTCAAAGGCACTGGGCTCGAGAGATATGACTAAATCATCAGGTATTACACCTTCCACTATTTCGAGTATTGGTGTTGCACCCAGCGTGTTAAAAAAAACGAGATTACTCTTTCGACCCGGCCCAAACCTAACTGTGCCGGTTCCAAACAGAATGCCTATGGTGTCCGTACCCGCGCCCGGTTCCATAACGCTCGTGGTACCGCGGGACACCAATGTGTCATCACCACTGCCGCCGTTAATTCCGCTGATTCCCGTTGCATCGATGTGATCATTTCCGGAATCACCGGATATAAACGCGGCGCCCCCAATTTGGGTAATGGTGTCATTGCCGTCACCACCGCTCACGACTGCAGTGTCATCGATTTCAATGGTGTCATCTCCGGCTCCAGCAACGATGGTATTAAACCCCACGAAGTCTTGAATGGTGTCGTTCCCACCAAAACCGTAGATGATGTCATCGATGGACGAACCGGTGAGAATGTCGTCGCCCTCGGTACCTAAAACCGTCGCTGCCAGAGGTTGCAATGCGTCTGTCAAGACGGATTCCATGTCGTGGCTGGAGCCATCGGCGAAGGTGAGGTGCTTGATCGGGGAGGCGGGTAGTAGGCTGAGGATGTAGGGTTCTAACAGGGTTTCTACATCCGAACCCTCACCGAATATCTCGAACACTTCGTGGTTGGAAGAAGAACCCGCGTCCCAGGCCAGAAAGTAGTCTTTGAACAAAATGCTACCGTTACCTGTTTGAATAGTAATACGCAGATCCTCGCCCTGGCGAGTAAAGGTGAGATCTTCGAGAGTAATACCCGGGCCAAAGGCTAAGGTGTCCTCTCCATAGGCATTAAACACAGCACTGTTCTCTGCCCAGTTAACGTCAAATCGATAAGGTGAGCCTTGAACTGCGCTGGCATCCCAAGACCAGTCGTATTGCACGATGTCATCGCCATCGCCCAGGTTGTATTGTAGCGACATTCCTTGAAACAAAGGCGTGGTGATGGTGTCTGTGCCACTCCCGCCGATTACTTGCTTTTGTCCAATACCTTCGCCGAAGACAAAGTAGTTGTTATTTAGCACAATTTGGTCGTTACCACCGCCCGCTTCAATAATGTCGTTGCCGTAGCCGGGGACAATAATGCTGCCAATCGGCGCACCTAAAAAACGATCTGTCCCCGCCGTGCCATAAACGACTCCGCCTATCCCTGTATCAATTGACGGGACCCATAGAGGGTCCAGGTCAGACCTCAGCGTAAAGCGCGTCAGCGCATTGTCCATGTCACCAAAGGGTACTGCTGCATCAAGACTGATCCGAGATTGATTGCCGTGATTAATCTCTGCTGATGCACCGTTGAAAACAAGCGAGCCAATGCTCACTTCGTCACTAAAACGAATCTCTCCCATCGCGTAGGACAGATGGAAGTCAGGCCTAAGTTCAATCGTGTCGTATCCATCATCCGCAGAGAACTGAAAGGTGTTGGAGCCATGGCCATAATTTATAAAGCGGTCTTGACCACTTTCCCCGATAAAGATGTCAGTGAAACTTGTATCGTAAAACACACCATCAACTAAATTGGAACGATGGTGTAGGGGAGCGGCTATACCACCTACGGATACTCGATAGATGTTTCTGGCCAGCGCCGCTTCTGTGCCAAAAACCCCATTGCCTGCAGAATAACTTAATAGAAAATGTCCCTCTTCATCAATGAGACGGACATTAATACCCCCGAAGTCCACATCAGGCTTGAAGGCCAGGTTGAGTAGGCCTGCATTCTGGATGTTATCTATACCATCGCCCTCACCGAAGACATATGTGTTAGCGCCGCCGGGGTCGAGGAAAGTATCATTGCCAGGGCCTCCCTCAAAAACGTCCTCACCTTCACCGCCGTTGAGGATATCGTCACCGTCTTCTCCGAATAGAAAGTCAGCACCATTTTCGCCAAAAAGTTCGTCGTTTCCGCCGCCGCCGTAAATGATGTCCGATCCGCCTAGCGCATAGATCAGGTCAGCACCGTTGGAGCCGTGGATGATGTCATTTTCAGGCGTGCCATCAGGATTACTAGCAAAGCCGAAGATTTGCACCGTAGGGTCGCCTAAAAAGTTAATAAACTCAGGGTTACTTTCGAATAGGTCGAGCGAGTAGCCGAGATTGTAGACACCGGATTCAGCAAAAATGTGAGACCCAACCCACTGGGGCGCGTCGAGTGAAATCTCAACCGCCTCAGCATCCTCGTGAACAGTAATGATGGGATCTCCAACCCCATTATCCTCAATTTCAAAAATTTCGTCGCGTTGCTCCTCCGTCACCTGTTCCGTGCCTCCGACCAGCAATGCTTTACCTGAAAGCGTTATGTAGATTTGATCTATTCGAGAGCGTTCTATTTTGTTCTCTACCGAGTTGAGTGCGATGTCAACATTGGGCCATTGGTCTCGTGAGAACCGGAACCCCTCTTCGCCGAACCCGGTGCCGATGAATACTTTATCGCCATAGAACAAAATATTAAGCTCATCGACGGAAATATCTTCAAACACGAGAGTGTGGCGACCTTCCGAGTCTTCAATGAGATCTAGTCCATCGCCAGCACTGAAGAGATAGCCGTCATTGCCAGCCCCCCCGAACAACGTGTCGGTGCCACCGCCGCCTGCCAGTAGGTCCTCACCCCCCAAACCCTGTAGAACATCATCGCCAGAACCGCCGTACAAGGAATCGTTACCATGCAGTTCAATCGCTAGGTCGGGGTGAGTGGCCTCGAATGCTTGAAGTGTGTTGTCGAAGAAGTTTGCTTCATAATAGCGATCACCGATGAGCGTATCGTTGCCGGCGCCACCGTGTAGCAGGTCGTGGCCCAGTTCTCCCCAGACCCAATCGTTACCACCGCCGGCGTAGATTCTGTCGTTAAATTCTTCTCCCGGTCCCGTGCCGTCGGCGAAAATAATTTGCGTCAGTTCACCAAAGGTGCCGTCGGGGAGTTGCTCCAGAGTAAAGTACAGTGACGAATCGCCGTATATGTTGTCTATCTCGGAGCCACCGCTAATGAGATCGTTGCCACTACCGCCAAGTAGAATGCCATTGTCAGAGCCCCCGTCGATATAATCTGTAGAGTACCCGCCACTGATCAAATCGAATCCAGGCCCGCCATTCAGGCTATTAGTCTCGTCATTTTGTTCGTACTGTTGTTCGTAGTAGAACTGCTGACGGGTAGTGCCATCCGGCGGCTGGAAATCATAGGGCTGTCGCGAGCCACCGAAAAGTATGTCGTGGCCGTCTCCTCCAACGAGGACATCTGAGCCCGCGCCACCCTCTAAAAAGTCGTTTCCGGCTAGCCCCTCGATGAGGTCGTCTCCACCCAGACCAGAGAGCGCGTTCTCGGCAGCGTTGCCCCACAGCTGATCTTGCTGGGGGCCACCTTCGAATGAGCCATAGATCGTGCCGTGAAATGCGCCACCGGTGTAGTTGGCAACATCGTCAGCGCGAAACTCGATTCTAGTTTGTGCCCAGTCAATATCCCCTTGAGTGAAGGTCTCTCGGTAGAAGGCGTTGGGATCGGTTGGCATATCATCCACACGCAGTTCAGTCACGATATGGTCGGCGGTAGAAAGTTGCGCATCGTATTCAGTCAGTACAATGCCAAAGTTCGCGCCAGCTAGCGGCGAGTATTCATTAACCCGAATTTCTCCGGGACCATCGCTTCCTTCAATCGCTATGGTGAGCGCACCACCATCGTAGTGAAGGGTGAGATTCGGATGCGTTTCATCTCGATAAACCGCTGAGTTGGGAGACACTTCAGTGAAATTGAGGCCGGCAAGGTCAATACCGTTCACCTCAATAGTGTCACCGCCATCGTCGATATCACCAATGATGTCCGCCCCGTCTCCATCGGTCCATCGAATGGTGTCCGCCCCTGGCCCGGAAGAAATAAAATCTTCACCCTCACCACCTATCAGAACGTCACTGCCATAGCCTCCTTTAAGTAGGTCTACACCATTGCCGCCATCGAGCGTGTCATTGCCCTGACCACCCTCGATATAGTCATTGCCACCCAACCCCGAGAGCTGGTCATCGCCACCGAGCCCGTAGAGACGATCATCATTCTCTGAAGCGAAGATGTTGCCAATATCACTCAGCTCGGAGCCGAATACGTAGCGCGCGCGGTCAGGGTCTTGATCGGAGGGACTGCCGTCGGCAACTAGGTAGCCGTTGTTGTCACCATCGAAGGTTAGGTTTTGGGTGATGTCGGTGAATTTGATTTTAGTCCCCAGGCTGCCGTGTTCCTCTTCTTCTAAGTTTCTAGAATTGAGGGTTTCCAACATCAACGCCCGATCTGACAAATAGTGGGAGCTATAGTACGCAAGGCCAGCGTTCGCTTCTTGATAATTTAGTAAGGAGTCCTCAAGCCAGTTTGTATAGATGTCGCCTTGGAAATGAAATAATTCGTTTGCCAGCGCTTGGTCAGTCACTGAAAAAGAAAAAGGGAGTAGGTGGTAAAGTGTTAGGAATTTGCTGAACTTGGTTTTTGCTAATCCTTGGATGTTGTCAGCTAGTGTTTGATTGATCAGCAATTGAGAGTTCAGATTTTGGTAGCCTGGAAGTTGTAGAACCTCATCTAGCTTGTCGTGGTAGGCATTTCGAAAACTCATGTCGCTGAAAAATTCGTTGCCAGTTGGTATGTTAACTGAAGGTAAAGGCGTGACACCAAACAGGCGTGTGAGAGAATTTAGAGCATGTTCTAGAGAATCGTATGGTTTGGAAGAAGCAGCATCGAAAATTTCTCCAAGAGCATCTGCTGAGATACCTGGGTCTAGTTTTTCGAAAGTAGCCATTAAAGCCAGGCTATCTTGTAGGGGTACGATTGAATGACCGCTCAGCGAGCTTGTCGGTGGTTGGTCTTCGTACCAAATGGGTTGGGCTATTCCATGTCGCAAGCCGAATTGAGCGACTACTGTTTCAAAGAAGAGGTCTCCAACGTCTGGGTCACGAGACCAGATGTCAGCTATGTTGTTTTTGTCAGTCGTTTGACTTCTAGGCTGTCCTTCATATGCTGCTCCAGTCAGTATTGCTCCCAATACTTGTGCGTCAATTGCAGACATTGCGTGTAGAAATCGAGAATCCTCGAAAATTGAAGGGCCCAAATTTTCTAGGTCAAAGAGAACATTGGCCGTTAGAATCAGATTACTAATTCCGGCCTCATCTGAAGCGGGCTCCAGTGACGCTGGGTCATCGAACGTGCTTTTGAAGATGTCCCAAACGGCATTTAGCCCACCTTGATGTAGCGCTCTCCCCGTTCCAGCAGCATTAAAAAGAAATGCTTGCGAAACTGCGGATGGCTCCAGCGCGTGAAATGCGGTGGCAAGGTTCCCTCCGAGTGAATACCCTGTCACGTTGATAGTCTCGCCCCAAGACATTTTTTGTTGAAACACTCCCAGGGCATCCGGGTTTGGAATTGTAGTTCCCTCGGGAGGGGTATTTAGATCGCCAGATAGCAAGTAATTCCAAAATCGATCGAGGCTGAATAACTGACCAAATGCCCAGCCGTGCGCGCCGATAACTAGATCGTCGAATAGGTCTCCGGCATCTCGTATTTGCTCTGCATATTCGGTGCTACGAATACTGAGCGTATATTCTTCGTTTACTGAATCATAAAACAGTGACCCTGAAAAACCACTTGAAAGCTCAGTATTGATATTGTCGACATGTAGAGATAAATCTTGATGTGCGATGAGCGTATATCTGCCGGATGTAACGAATTCACCAATAATTCGGTCAGGGAGTATCGAAATCGCTTTGTTTCCTTGTTGAAGAGTTGTTTGTAGCTGCTGATTGGTAAGAGTGTCTTTCAGGAACGCTTCCGCTGCGACCTGTAAGTTAATCATCTCGGCATATTTTTCCAGTTTTCCATTTGCCATGACCTACTACTCCTTTAGTAGAAAAAATTGCATCCTTTGCTAACCTAGCCGCTAAGGCGTCCCTTTAGTCTTTTAGCACTCTATCGGCCAAAAAGGTCATTTCTCTGAATGTCAGACCGTATAGACACGCACAATATCCACCTACCATTTCTCGCCGTTGTGTTCTATTGGTTTTGTTTTTGGCTGAAGTACTCGGAATAAAAAGTCTGTCAAATTTCCATATTTTCGGCATGCCGAAAGTGCTCCACTTTCTCGCCACGGCGTCTTTTCCGATTCCGGGTTGCCTCGATAAAAGCCGGTTTGTTCAGCAAGTACTTCACCGGTGCTGAGTTCGATGACCTTGATGGTGCCGCCCGCTATCCAATCTTCTCTCATTTCTGGAGTAGTAATGTCCTCCGTAATCCAGCCGTACCTGCTCCGAAGTCTGGAGGTCTCCAGGACCCCGTACTTCCCGTTATTCAAAAGTTGGTAGCCATCAGGTGTAACTCCATTGTTCAGTGCCTTAATGGCCGTATGAGAATATGTTCGCTTAAATGGTGGGCCAATCTGATCAGGGCTAAAATGTTGTTCCACGTACAGATAACCCGGTCTTCGGGCATTAACGTAAAGTAAATTAGTTAAATCTGTATTATCACCTGCATGCCATCCCCATGGATCGAACATGTCGTTATTTTGTGGAAATGTTCCACCGTATTTGGAATGTCTCGCCTGCAATTGAAAAACGCCTTCTACATCTTCTACTGCTCGATGGATTTTTTCAGAAGCCCGTGTTTCGCAAAGTTGCGCAACTATTTCACCTCTCCGTGACTGTTCTCTCTGTTGATGTTTTACGACTTGACTAGCAGAATATATTGTTAGCACAGGCGCTAGAATGAAGAAAAATAGAATGTAGCGATACGCGTGCTCCCAGCCGATTGCCTGCGTAATACGAATGAGAATAGAACCCAATAGAAAACAAAATATGGGATAGCCATACGCGCCCAATAACGCGCTTCCAAAATAGTCACTAAAGAATAACGAAACACCAAGGTATGCTAAGCCGAGATACATGGGCAGCCAGAGCCAGATGCCTGTACCCTTCGATTCCTTATTTGGACCTGAGGCTCTTTTTGTTTCACTAAAGCGTTCAAGCTTTCCTTTTCTTCCCATGCTAGACATCTCTGACAAAAACTGCTCGATATCGCTTGTCTGACTTAGAAGGTACCGGGCAAAATCTCATGATTCAGGTAGCTTGCCCTAGCTCCGCCATGGAGTCACTCTATTGCCTGGTTATGGTGAAATAGGAGTTGCGCTGGCCGCCAAGGACGTTCTGCTCGATACCTGGGGTAATACTGTGCATACCATGCTTATGAGGACTTCGAGGGCTACTAACGGGTTGAATATGAAGGTCATGGAACATGCCTTCATGCAGTGAAACGTCGCATTACATTGTGAGTCATAATGTCCACAAAGGGGTCCTTGCCCGCCAATCCGTAACACCACTCTATGCAACCGGCTGAAAACACCAGGCCCTCGCCTTTGGGCATGGTGCCTACACGTATGAGCGCCAGAAAAGTCTTGCCAGCCCTAATCTTTTAATTTATATAACTGACTAGTCATTTATTTTAAGAGATATGCGATGAAGCGCGCGCGCACCGATGCGGCCAAGGAAGAACGCCGTCAGATTCTTCTTAAGGCAGCCCTCGATGAGTTCTACGAGAAGGGACTTGCGGCAGCGCGAACCGACGACATTGCCGAACGCGCCGGACTGTCAAAGGGCACACTCTATTTGTACTTCAAGTCCAAAGATGACGTATTCAAGGCGTTGATTGAAACCCTGACCAGCGACAAGCTCGCTCAGCTCGAAACGCTGGCAACCAAACCTCCGTCTCTAGACTTGGCCCTGGCTGCCTTTGGCCAGTTTGCGCCGACAGTGGTCAAGGAGCCCGATCTTCCCAAACTGATAAAAGTGTTGATTGGTGAATCACAGGCTTTTCCGGAGCTGATCGAAGATTACCGAAAAAATGTACTTTCCCGCATTCTCGGCGCATTGGCGACCATGTTGGAAAATGCAAATGCGCGCGGCGAAATCTCAATTGATGATCCTGCGCTGACAGCCCGACTGGTTGTTGCGCCCGTCGTGCTTTCCGGCATCTGGCAGGCCGTTTTTGCAGGTCGAGGAGGCGATGACATTGATCTTGAGAAATTGTTTTCCACTCATACCCGCTTTCTCTTAAAAGCGATGAAACCAGGAGATTGATATGATTTTTATGCGCATATTCATTCTGTCTGCGGGGCTGATTGGCCTTGCCGCCTGCTCCGGTAGTCCTGAAGAGAGCACTCATGTCGGCTATGTCGAAGCCGAGTGGCTTTATATTGCCGCGCCTCAATCTGGATGGCTGGTCAACCGGCCCGTCAGGGAGGGAGACAGGGTTAGCGAGGGCGATCTTCTGTTTCAGCTCGATTCCGACAAACAATTGGCGGCGCTCGCCGAAAGTACTGGCCGCGTCGCGCAAGCTGGCGCCGAGGCCAGGAATGTCGAAACCGGCGCGCGGCCCGCAGAAATCAGAGCGCTGGAGGCGCAGCTGGCGGAAGCTGAAGCCAGGCTGGCCCACGCGGTCTCCGAGCGGGACCGAATTTTGCCGCTTGTCGAGCGCGGGATAGAGTCGAGCAATCGCGGTGTACAGGTTAGTGCCAATGCGCGCATGGCGGAGGCGGCCGTTAGGGCGGCGAAGGAAAATATCAACGTAGCCCGTCTCGCGGGACGCCCTGCCGTTAAAGAAGCGGCCGAGGCCGGAGTCATCACAGCGGAAGCCCAGCGTGCAAGCGCGGAAGTGGCGCTTAAAGAACGCACGGTTTCATCCAAAACATCCGGTCGGATTGAAGAAGTCTTTCATCACCCCGGCGAGTTTGTTATCGCCGGACGCCCGGTGCTGGCGCTGCTTCCGGATGATGGGTTGAAAATCAAGTTTTTTGTCTCACAGGCCGAGTTGCCACAGCTGGCCGTCGGGAAATCCGTGCACGCGACCGCCGACGGAAAGCCGGACGGGGTTGATGCCGAAATATCCTATATCGCACCTGACGCTGAGTTTACGCCGCCCGTGATTTATAGCCGCGATTCCCGTGGAAAACTGGTGTTTCTCGTGGAAGCCACGTTGCCGGAAGGTTCAGGGTTTCACCCCGGTCTGCCGATCGATGTGAAGTGGAACTAGCGCATGGCGGACGAAAAACTCGCCATTAATGTTGACGGCCTGGTCAAGCGTTTTGGCAAGAAGACTGCGGTCGACGGCGTTGATATTGAAATGCCCAGCGGGCAGGTCTGGGGGTTCCTTGGCCCCAATGGCTCGGGCAAAACCACAACCATCAGAATGATCTGTGGTCTTTTGCGCCCTACAGAAGGCGCAGGTACCTGCCTGGGTTTTGATATCCAGAAGGAAGCCAGCGAAATAAAAGCGCGCACCGGCTATATGACCCAGAAATTCTCTTTCTGGCAGGATATGACCATCCGGGAGAATATGGAATTTGTCGGACGGCTCTATCAGCTTCCCAACCTGAAAGCGGTTGTCGATAAGACGTTGGAAGGTCTTGGCCTTCACCATCGCCAGAACCAGCTTGCCGGTGCTCTTTCAGGCGGCTGGAAACAGCGCATGGCGCTCGCGGCACTTACCATGCACGAGCCGAGTCTCTTGTTGCTTGACGAACCCACGGCAGGCGTTGACCCGCAGGCAAGACGAGATTTCTGGGACGAAATCCACCGTCTGACGACGGAAAAAGGCGTCACGGCGTTGGTCTCAACTCACTACATGGATGAGGCCGAACGCTGCGATAAAATCGTGTACCTCGCCAATGGCCGAAAGGTCACTGAAGGTACCGTCCAGGAAATCATCAAAGGCTCGGGCTTGATCACATTTCGCGCCGAAGGTCGTGGCGTGCGCCAGTTGTCGGGCACACTTGAAGGCCTTCCCGGCGTGGAGCATGCAGCATATTTCGGATCCGCCTTACATGTCAGCGGACAGGACCGACTACTCGTTGAAAAGGCAATCTCCAGCGTTGGCCGTGCTGATGTGGACTGGCAGGAAGTGCGCCCGACCCTTGAAGACGCCTTCATCGCCCTAACCGAGCGTGCCGGTGAAGATACGAGATATTCGGTATGAACTGGGGAGTGGGTTTCTTTGCGCGGGTCTCGGCGGTATTCAGAAAAGAACTGACACAGACCCGGCGCGATAAATTCACCTTTGCCATGATGTTCGGCATACCGATCGTGCAACTGATTCTGTTCGGCTTTGCGATTAATACAGACCCGAAGCAGTTGCCAACAGCTATTTACGTTGAAGAACAAAGCCCGGTCATCCGCACCTTATTACAAGGTATGAAGACGTCGGATTATTTCGATTTTGTTCTGCAAACGGACGACCCGCGCAAAACGGACGCCCTGCTCGCCAGCGGCGAAGTTGCGTTCGTCGTGTCCTTCCGGTCAGGATTTACCAAAAATCTGGTTCGCGGCGAGCGCCCACAAATTCTGATCGAGGCCGATGCGTCGGACCCTTCGGCATCCTCCGGCGCCATCGGCAGCGCCACCACCATATTCAATCAGGCCCTGCGACATGATCTTGACGGGCCCTTGGCGCATCTCGCTTCGGGGCCAGGGCCAATCGACGTCGTTGTTCATCCAAAATATAACCCCGAAGGGATTACCCAGTATAACATTGTGCCAGGACTGCTCGGCGTCATTCTGACCATGACGCTTGTCATGATCACGGGCATGGCGCTGACACGAGAAGTCGAGCAAGGCACCATGGAAAATCTGCTCGCACTTCCGGCCCGGCCCACTGAGGTGATGATCGGCAAAATCATTCCCTACATGATGATTGGCGTGGTGCAGACTATTGTCATTCTAGCCGCAGCCCGGCTGATGTTTGGTGTCCCATTTGTCGGCAGCTTGTGGATCCTTGTTCTGGGTATTGCGATTTTTGTCATCGCCAATCTCGCGCTCGGGATTACCTTTTCCACGGTGGCAAAATCCCAGATGCAGGCGATGCAGCTCACCTTCTTTTTCTTCCTCCCTTCATTGCTTCTGTCGGGGTTCATGTTCCCGTTCCGGGGCATGCCACTCTGGGCACAGACCATTGGCGAGTTTTTTCCGCTGACGCATTTTTTGCGGGTTGTGCGCGGTGTCATCTTAAAGGGCGTTAGTCTCGCCGAGGTTCAGACACCGCTGCTTGCGATGACGGCCTTCACGGTCGTTGTCTTCACGATTGCCATGATCCGCTACCGACGAACGCTGGACTGATAGGAGCCTGAGGCGGCTTAACCAGGTAGAGTAGCGCGCTTTTTGGCCCCGCAAGGGCAACTTAACGAACAAGTACAAATTTAAGTACTAAGTATGGTTTTCGCGGTATGAGTGATCGCAATTCGATGGCTATTATTTGATCAGTAGTAAAAGCGAAAACGAAGAAAGGACTCTATGGGGAAAGGTCTTTCCCCTGCTGCAACCGCATGGGCATGTTTCATCCATGCGTTTTCCTGCACCCCATTCCAGCGGGGGCATCAAGCTGGCTTGAAAATTTGGCTTTCGGGCTCGTAACTGACCCGAAAGCGGTAATATGGTTCGTATAAAGCTAAACATAAAAATACATATCGTTTAGATATATATAGACTCATAGGAATTTATGATATATATTAAGCTAAACCCATAGCGATAAAAAGTTTAGCTATAGGTGAACTAATGAGCTTTGAAACCATTGTACTTAAGCAGTATCAGGAGAAGGTAAACGCAGCTGTAAGGCAGTTCGGTAGCTTCTCAATGCCTGCTGAAGGGTGGCTGAAGACGGTCAGGCAAGCGCTTGGCATGACCGGCGTGCAATTGGCAAAGCGCTTGGGTGTGACCAAAGGCAGAGTATCACAGGCCGAAGCTGCTGAGCAGGATGGAGGCGTGACACTTAAAACGATGCATAGCATGGCCAAGGCCATGAACTGCCGTTTTATCTATGCCGTTATCCCTGAAAAAGAAGTAGACCTTGTTATCAAGGATCAGGCGATAAAAAAGGCTAAGGAGCGTGTAAAGGCCGCTTCTACCCACATGGCGTTAGAAGCCCAAACGCTCGATAGAAAACAGCTTAATGCCGAGATAGAGCGAATTGCCAGCGAGATCATGGACAAAATACCCTCTGATCTTTGGAGCGATGAATGAGTGAGGTCATGGATTATCCAGACGGAGCAACGCCTCTTGATCCCGACGAGATGGAGGGGCTTCGCTACAAGCACATCACAACATGCGGAGAACTGGATGAGCTGGAGCAGGCCAATATTGATGAAGGTTTGCAGTGGTTAAAGAGACAAAAGAACCCTGAAGTCCTGACAGAAGGGTTTGTATGTGATCTGCATGAAAAGCTCTTTGGCAAGGTTTGGAAGTGGGCAGGGAGTTTTAGAAAAACAGAGAAGAATATAGGCGTTGATCCGATCCAGATCGCTATTCAATTGCGGCAGTTGTTCGATGATGCCCGCTTTTGGATAGAAAACGATGTGTATCCACCAAAAGAACTGGCGGCACGGTTTCATCACGAACTCGTCTATATCCATCCCTTTCCCAACGGGAATGGCCGCCACGCCCGCATCATGGCCGATGCATTGCTCACCAAGCTTATGGGCGAGCCAGAAATCGACTGGGCTGGCGGCTACAAGCTGGAGAATATGAATGAGCGCCGTGATCAGTACATCGCGGCTTTACGGTCAGCAGACGGGCATGATTACACCGCCCTGCTTGACTTCGTAGGAGCCTGAGTAGGATTAATCAGGTAAGATAGCGCGCTTTTTGGCCCCGCAAGGGTAACTTAACGAACAAGTACACATTCAAGTACAACACAGGTTTGCGCGGTATGAGTGATAGCACTTTATCCAATGAAATCGATAAGAGACGCACGTTTGCTATCATCTCCCACCCGGACGCGGGGAAAACGACGATTACCGAGAAATTGCTGTTGCTGGGCAACGCCATTCAGGTGGCGGGCACGGTGAAGGGCAAGCGCGGGCCGCACGCGACTTCTGACTGGATGACGATGGAGCAGGAGCGGGGAATTTCGGTGACATCTTCGGTCATGCAGTTTCCCTATCGCGAACGCACCGTCAATCTGCTCGATACGCCGGGTCACGAGGATTTCTCTGAAGACACCTACCGCACCCTAACGGCGGTTGATTCTGCGCTCATGGTGATTGACGGTGCGAAGGGCGTTGAGGATCGGACGATCAAGTTGATGAATGTCTGCCGTCTGCGCGATACACCCATCTTCAGTTTTGTGAACAAGATGGATCGGGATATACGCGACCCCATCGATCTTCTGGATGAGATTGAGGCGGTGCTCGATATTAAGGGTGCACCGATCAATTGGCCTATCGGTATGGGCAAGGATTTCAAGGGTGTGTACAACCTATATACCGACACACTCCATCTCTATACGCCGGGGCAGGGTGCTGTACTGCCTGAAGAGTCGCTTATTGATTCGCTAGATAGCGATGAAGCGCGGCGGCTACTGGGCGATGAGTATGAGTCGTTCTGTGATGAGATAGATTTGGTGCGCGGGGCGAGTCATGAATTTGATGAAGACCTCTTTCTCGCGGGCAAACTCAGCCCTGTGTTTTTTGGCACCGCACTGGGCAATTTTGGCGTGCGCGAGATGCTCGATGACTTTGTGCGCTGGGCGCCGGCGCCGCTAAATCGCGATACCACCGAGCAAACAGTCGATGCTCGTGCTGCCAAGTTCAGCGGCTTCATCTTTAAAATTCAAGCCAACATGGACCCACGCCATCGCGATCGGATCGCTTTTCTGCGGGTTTGCTCAGGGCGCTATACCAAAGGTATGAAGATGCAGCACGTGCGCATTGGCAAGGCAATCAAAATAGCGGATGCGGTGACCTTTAAAGCGGGGGAGCGCACGCTCGTAGAGGAAGCGGTCTCAGGCGATATCATCGGTCTGCACAACCACGGCACGATTCAGATTGGCGATACGTTTACCGATGGCGAGAACTTGCAGTTCACCGGTATCCCACACTTTGCACCGGAATTGTTTCGCCGTATTCGGTTGCGCGACCCGATGAAATCGAAACAGTTACAACGCGGCTTGCAGCAGTTGTCGGAGGAGGGCTCGACACAGGTGTTCACACCGCTAACCTCCAGTGACCTTATTGTTGGAGCGGTTGGGCAGTTGCAGTTTGACGTTGTTGCTTATCGTTTGCAGGATGAATACAAAGTCGAAGCGCTGTACGAACCGGTTAACGTATATACCGCGCGTTGGATTACCTGTGACAACGAACGCAAGCTGGAAGAGTTTCGCAACAAAGCGGCGGAACACTTATCGGTAGACGGCGGTGGCCACCTGACCTACTTAGCACCCACACGGGTAAACTTGTCGCTGATGGAAGAGCGCTGGCCAGATCTCGAGTTTCGCGCCACGCGCGAGCACTAGGCCAGCAGTTCCTCAATGTCTTTTTCTATCGCGCTCGGCTTATCAATGGGCGCATAGCGTTTCACGACATTGCCTTCTCGGTCGATCAGAAACTTGGTGAAATTCCACTTAATGCGCTGAGTGCCCAGCGCACCGGGCGCCTCTTTCTTTAAGTGCTGAAAGAGGGGTTCAGCGTCGTCGCCATTCACTTTAATTTTGCCAAACATGGGGAAGCTGACGCCGTAATTCAGTTGGCAGAATTCAGTGATTTCGTCATTGCTGCCCGGGTCTTGGTTGCCAAACTGATTGCAGGGAAACCCTAAAATTTCCAAGCCCTTGTCTTTGTATCTTTTGTAGAGCGTTTCCAGCCCCTCAAACTGCGGTGTGAAACCACACTTCGACGCGGTGTTGACGACCAAAAGTACCTTGCCGGAGTAAGAGTTCAGTGGTTGATCGCTGCCGCTGGGTGTTTTGCAACTGAAATCGAACACGTTGTCGCTCATAGATCAATCTCCGGTCTTTGTTAGGCGCCAGCTAATTGCGCTTGTTGCAGTCTAAATTCTCGCATGAGCAACGCTAAACGCTTGCGTTGCATCTTCATCGAGTATTCCAATGCCTTAAAGCGTGTGCGCAGGGCCGCGCCCTCCCACTGGCGTTGCAGGTTGAGTTTCTTCACTTCCAGTGCGTCACCGAGTTGCCCTTTTTTCTTTTCGTAGCGCTCGGCCTGTAACGATTTCCACTCGTTGACAGATTCGGTAAACAACTGGTACTCGTGCTCCAGCCGTTCGCGCAGTGATTGGTTGGCTTGCGACGCTTCGATTTCATTGCGCGCTCGCGCGAAGGCAGTATCGAGTTTGGCGCGTTCAATTTTAAATTCGGGGACGCGTTGCAAGTTGCTGGCTAGGCCCAACCACTCGGAGGTGGCGATCATCCACTTGGTGGGATCCCACTGCCACCAGCGGATGCCGTTGCGGTAGTCCGTTTGAAAGATGTGATGATAGTTGTGGTAGCCCTCACCGTAGGTGAGTAAAGCTAAAATGTCATTGTCGCGGGCGCTATTCTCCTCGGTGTAGGGTCGACGGCCCCAGAAGTGAGCTAGCGAGTTGATGAAGAATGTCACATTGTGGTTGATGACCAGGCGCAACAAGCCCACGAGAAGTAGGGTGCCGATGATGTCGCCGTGCCAAACACCGATTAGCAGCGGTAGGCCGAGATTCATAAACGTGGTAACGGCTACATAGTGCTTGTGCTGCCACATGACTATAGGGTCGCGTTGCAAGTCTTTGGCGTTGTCGAAATTTTGCTCGCCCGATTCGTAATCGCGCAACATCCAGCCGATATGGCTGAACCAGAGCCCGCGTCCGGCGGAATAGGGGTCTAACTCGTTGTCGTCCACATGGCGGTGGTGGCGCCGGTGATCAGATGCCCAAATGAGAATGCTGTTTTGCAGTGCGCCACCGCCCCAAAAAGCATAAAACCATTTCAGTACTGGGTGTGCCTCGTAAGCTTTGTGTGCCCATAGGCGGTGGTAGCCACCCGTGATAGACAGGCCGTTCAAATATAAAAATACCAGCGCCAGTCCCCACTGGATGGCATCGTAGCCGTGGTAGACGCCCCACAGGGGCACCAAAATGAGGGCTAGCAGGGGAAACCCGAGAAAGATCACGGTATTGATGGCAATGAGTGGCGGTTTTTCAGCTGTGGTAGTCATAGTAGGGAGTTGTCTCAAGCACTCGGGTCAATGTACATGGGCTATGCGTACGGTCTATTGCACGCGATGATAGATGGCCCTGGTTGCGTCGCTATCAAATAGAAGGATATGCGTTGTCGGCTGCGCGTCAAGCACAGGTTATTGTTTGTGCTCACGCGGTCCGAATATTCTACAGTATCATCGTGCCCTGCCGCAGCTTGAAATTGCCCCGAATCCATGGCCACTAGAGTATCCATGTCCTTAAGATCTGACTTTTCAGCCCCTAGTGGATTTTATTCTCAGGTACATAGCCAGAGGGTGAGCGCGCGCGAATCTGAGTTGTTGGCTGTGGCCGCGTGACACAAGCCGTCTTTCTTTCCGGCTCGACAATGCGTCATGTGGTGCGCATGACAGCGGCGAGTGCTACCGGCCTGCTCGCCATGTTCGGCGTCGATATGATCGACATGTACTTTCTGACGGTGCTAGGTGAGCAGGAATTGGCCGCTGCCGTCGGGTTTGCGGGTACCCTGATCTTTTTTCTGGTCTCGGTCAGCATCGGTTTGCAGATTGCCTTGGGAGCGCTGGTTGCCCGCTCTGAAGGGGCACAGCGGCGTGACCTGGCTCGGCGTTACTGCACCAGTGGCCTTGTGTTTAACGGCTTGGTCTCCTTGGCGATTAGTGTCGTCGCCTGGTTCAATCTGCCGCTGCTGCTCAGTTTGCTAGGGGCTAAAGGCCAGACCGCGGAATACGCGCTAACCTATGCCAGTATCGTCCTGCCCAACATGCCGGTCCTGGTGTTGGGCATGAGTATGGCTGCGGGTGTGCGCGCCGTCGGCGATGCTCGCCGCTCCATGTGGGCGACGGTTTTGGGGTCTTTTGTCAACGCCGTTCTCGACCCCATATTCATTTTCGGTTTCGGATGGGGTCTGGAAGGTGCTGCCTGGGCGTCGGTGGCGTCGCGCTTTGCCGTGCTGTTTGTGGCTTGGCATGCCCTGGCGAAGGTTCACCACCTGCCGTGCAAAATCACGCGATTAGAATTTTTGGCAGATATTCGCCCCATTCTCACGATTGCCGGCCCCGCTGTCCTGACCAATATTGCGACACCGATTGGCAACGGCTTTGTGCTGCGTACCATGGCGCAGTTTGGCGACGGTGCGGTGGCTGGCGCTGCCATAATGGGGCGTATTACACCGGTTGCCTTTGCCGCGATCTTTGCGCTCTCTGGAGCCGTCGGGCCCATCGTGGGGCAGAACGCAGGGGCTGGGAACTATGCGCGCGTGCGCTCTACGTTACGCGATGCATTGCTGTTTAACTTGGTGTACGTGTTGTTCGTGTGGTTGCTGTTGGCCCTGTGCGCTGAGGGTATCGTCGCGGCGTTTTCCGCGAGTGAGCAAGCGGCAGAGTTGATACTGTTTTATACCTATTTCCTGGCGGGGACGTTTGTATTTAATGGCCTTCTATTCACGGCCAATGCCAGTTTTAACAATCTCAACCATCCCCACTGGGCGACCTTCTTTAACTTTGGGCGCGCGTTCTTGGGCACTATACCGGCGGTGTATTTCGGTGCCCAGTGGTTTGGCCCGCGCGGAGTGATGGCGGGCGAGGCTGTCGGCTCCATACTATTCGGCCTGCTCGCGGTGATCGGTGCTTTCGCGCTAGTGCACCGCTTAGAGGCTGAGCAGGTTGCTATTGAGCGCCCGCCTGGAGCGGCGACAAAGGCGATTGACCTGGAGAGTAAACGGCAACCACCGCTTTAAGAAGGGTCCCGCTCGTTTACAGGCGTTCGAGATATGATTGGTGCTCGAGTAGTGTGATGCGTTTGCGAAATTCTTCCACCTCTTGCTGCTTGGTGAGGGTGAATATGCGCTGTAACTCGGGACCTAAGCTGTTGCGAATAAAGTCGGATTCGCTAAATAAGTTAACGGCATCGGGCATGTATAGTGGCAGTGGGGATTCCTCCTGGGCGTAGCCATCACCGCTGATCGGATCGCCGGGGGACAGATTCTGTTCAATCCCATCGAGCGTCGCAGATAAGAGCACGGCGAATATCAAGTAGGGGTTGGCATCCGACCCGGCGACGCGATGCTCTAAACGCCGCGCGCTTTGGCTACCGGCCGGTACGCGTACCGCTAAGGTACGATTTTCATAACCCCAACTCGGGTAGGTGGGGGCGTGACATCCTTTCTGAAAGCGGCGATAGGCGTTGTAACTCGGTGCAAAAATCGCGACGGAGTCTGCCATCGTCACCAGGCAACCGCCGATCGCATTGTGTAACAGTGGTGAACCTTTGTCGGTCCCATCGTCAAAAATATTAGCGCCGTCGGCGTCGAGCACGCTGATGTGTACGTGCATGCCGTTACCCGCTTCGTCTTCGAAGGGCTTGGGCATGAAACTGGCAATGAGGTCGTATTTCGCGGCCACGCCTTTGATCAGCCGCTTCATCATCATGATTTGTTTGGCGGCCAGCACAGGGTTGTCGACGTGCTGCATGTTAATTTCGTATTGCGAGGGGGCGGACTCTTTCACGATGCCATCGAAGGGCAGGTCTTGCAATTCACAGGCCAGGCGCAGGTCTTCCATCATATCTTGGTGATGGTTGAGCACATCGAGACCGTAGGTATTGCCACCGACCGGCGCGCCACCCACGGGCGTGGGGCAGGTGTGTGCCGGAATGTCGTCGTGCCAGCGCACTAAACTGAACTCCAACTCAGCAGCTACCACAGGGCGCAAGCCCGCTTCCTGGTAGCGCCCCATGACTTGCTTTAATACATGGCGCGGGTCACCCGCATAGGGGGAGCCATCGGAATCAAACATGGAAAGCATGATTTGGCCGTGGGCACCGCCGGCCGCCCAGGGGGTGGGCAGGAGCGAGCCTTCTACCGGTCGACAGATCCCGTCAGCGTCACCGGCGGCGAAAACGAGTTCCTCTACATCGCGTCCCCAGATGTCCAGGCTGAGCGCAGTCTTGGGGAGCTTTAATTCGCCGTCGAAAATTTTACTGAGTTTGTGTCGGGGGACCCATTTGCCCCGCATGATGCCGTTGCAGTCGGGGAGAAGCGCTTCAATGGTAGTTATTTCTGGGTGAGCCCGCAGGAACCAATCGGCTTCAAGCGTCATGCATCCACCGTATAGTGACCTGGATAGCGGGCACTATCCTCGCTTGGGGTGTGCTTCTCAATGCCCAAGTTGGGGCAGCTAAATCTTCGCAAACCCTTATGGGGCGTGGGTTTGCGGCATTTTTGGGCATTTAGCGCGGCGACATATATACACTGAGTGGATCATTGCCCGCCGCTTCACCCAGGCACGACATGGAGTTGAGAAAGAGCGAAAACAAATCGGTTTGTGAACTGACGTCCAATTTGCGGTAAATGCTTTTGCGGTGGCGGCGCACAGTTTCCACGGCGATGGAGAGTCGCTCGGCGGAAATGTTAGTGCCATAGCCGCGCAACATTAATTCCAACACGTCTTTTTCGCGCGGCGACAACATGGAGGCGCCAAAGGTGCGAAAGGCGAGGTCGATTTGGTGGTCAATACCGGGCTGTATGAGATTCGTAACGGCGAAATCGTTGTGCTCGGTGTGGCTTTTTAGCAGCTCAGACACCGGGTCGGCGAGCAAGTAAAGTGATTCATACTCGTCGTCGGTAAACGGCCCCTGTTCGGGCAGGCGCATCATGCTCAAATTGATGACGTTGCCGGCTTGCAATTTGGCGAGGTACACCGCTTCATCGCATGTCCCGGTGTCGGCGTAGTAGTCGCGGTAATAATCTGAATCTTTAAGCTTCCCCATGGTGACCCGCGACAATCGGTAGATCTTCGCCTTGGGCTGTTGCATGGAGGTTTGGTAGAACGGGTCTTCCCGGTAGGGCCCCTCGAGGTATTGATCCACCTGGCTGGGAATGGCGTGCTCGGGTATCTCATGATAGAGCACCTTCGGTGGCAGATCTTTGTGATACAGCCATACTTGGGGGAATTGGATTTTAACTTGACCGTTGATTGCTTCGATCAGAGCGGGAAAGAAATCGTCAGTGCCAAGCGCAGCGATCGCCCGAGAGAGATCCCGGTTCCATTTGCTCAGTTGATTGATGTCTGTCACAGATATTGGTTCGGGATGAGAAAGTTCTTTTTTCAATAGTGGGCAGACCGTGCTGCATTGTCAAACCCGCAGCGCGGAAAAACTGAGAAATACCAGTGTGATGACCTAGACCGCCCCTTTATTTTTACCAACCCTGCTCGGCGGAAGCACCAGCGTGAAGCGCTATTGAAGCACTACAGGCCATGTGCTTTACTGCCGCGTCGGAGGGTGAAAAAACCTTGTCTAGGGAAGCCAGCAACCCCGCGCCATTTAATGAACCAGTGCCCATGGAATTCACACGGGCGCTGCTCGCCCAGGCGCGCGCCTATGAGTGCGACATCGATGCCATACTCAAAGCCGCACGTTTTCCCTTCGACCCGGTAAGCCAGGATATTCAGACCGTGTTTGTCTCGCGCGAGCAGTATTCTCGCCTCTGCCTCGAACTTATCAAAGCACTGGGTGACGAATCTGGCGGCGTGATGCCCGATGTCCAGACCCCGGTCGGCACGATGCGATTGATAGCCATCAGTATGATCAACAGCAGTACGCTGGCCGCTGCGCTGCGTCGCAGTATTGAATTCAACGCGGTCTGCCGCGTGCGCCAGGGTGCTGCCGTGGTCAATGAGTTGCAGGTGCTCGAGGGCGGCAAGGAGGCGACGCTGTCCTATCATTGCAGCGATGATTCGCCCCAGGTGCAGCACAGTGTCCTGTGTAATTTAGCGATGTGGATGCGGTTTTGCGGTTGGCTAATTGGCCAACACATCGATATCACGCATGCACAGTGCGCGGGACCGCAGCCCGAGTTCATGGCCGGTATTCGCCATTTCTTCCCGTGCCCCGTGTCCTACGATCAACGCGTAAATTTGGTGAGCTTCAGCGCGCGTCATCTGGATGCCGAGCTGCTGCGTGACGAAGATGACCTCACTGCATTTTTGAAGCTCGCCCCTTACTACATGGTTATCGAGCCGCTCACCAGCAACCGCAGCGTGACCCAGCGAATTCGCGATATTCTCGGCCACGACTTTCGCGATGACATGCCGAGTTTCGAACAGCTCACCGGGCTGTTAAACATGTCTGCGCGCACACTGCGTCGGCGGTTGGAGAAGGAGGGCACGTCCTACCAGCGAATCAAAGACAATGCGCGGCGCGACGTCGCCATCTCCATGCTCAGTCGGCATGGGCTGACGGTCAGCGAGGTGGCAGAGCAGGTTGGATTTTCCGACCCGAGTGCATTTCATCGCTCGTTCAAGAAGTGGACGGGGCAATCCCCCGGCTCTTATCGGTAGTTCCTGCCGCTAGTCCGGCCAGTCTAGAGGGTCCGTGCGCCAGCGATTGTTCCAGGCGCGAAAAACCTTATTGCTGTACACGCGGCGCCCGACGCTGCCGTTGTAGCGAGCCAGGCCCTTGTGTAAGTCGCCGTGTTCTTTTTGCAGGTAAAACTGGAGGATGCGGCAACCGTATTCCAAGTTGGTGGCTATGTCGGTGAGGTTATCGTCTGGTCGCCCGATCTCATCCTTCCAAAAGGGCATGACCTGCATCATGCCCTGCGCGCCGACTCGGGAAATGGCGAAGCGGTCGAAGTGACTTTCCACTTCAATGACAGCCAACACTAATTCCGGCGGCAACTCGGCGGCAGACGCAGCGGCATGAATCATTTTTAGTAGTTGTAGCCGGCGCTGTGGGTCATCGATAAAGCGGCTGAGGCGCGCAGACATGTCCACCAGCCATACTTCGGCGTCGTAGCGATCGACGAAACTTTCCGCACCCTTGATGGTGTGTTCTAAAAAAGAGCGCAATTCAGCGTGTTCTTCTGGATCAGCGGGTTGCGCAGAGGTTTGTGAGGTAACAATTAGCAGTAAGGCATAGCTGATCGCGTACCACCATCGCCTTGGTTGAACGTCTCTTTGTCGAGTACTGGGCATACTGCGTCGCTAGGCCAGTAGCGCCAGCAAAAAGTCAACGATGTCATTTTGCGCGATGAGCTCTGGTTCGGCACTGCGCCTGTGTTTGTACTCCAGGTTGCCATCTGCCAGCGCTCGGTCGCCAATAACAACTCGATGCGGGATGCCGATCAGTTCCATGTCGGCAAATTTTACACCGGGGCGGTCGTTGCGATCATCGAGCAGTACATCGACCCCCGCTTCTTGGAGTTGTCGATACAGATCTTCAGCGGCGCGCGCCACGACCTCCGACTTGTGCATATTGAGCGGTACGATGGCGAGTTGAAACGGGGCGATGGCGTCGGGCCAGATGATGCCTTGGTCATCGTGGTTCTGTTCTATCGCGGCGGCGACGATGCGGGTGACGCCAATGCCGTAACAGCCCATCGTGACTGTGACATTCTTACCGTGCTCATCGAGTACCTGAGCATTCATGGCCTGCGAGTACTTCGTGCCGAGTTGAAAAATGTGGCCCACTTCGATGCCGCGCCGTATTTGCAGGGTGCCCTTGCCGTCGGGACTGGGGTCGCCCGCTTGTACTTCGCGCAAATCGGCGACGTCCGTGATCGGGCAGTCGCGCTCCCAGTTCACGCCAGTAAAATGAAACCCGTCTTCATTCGCGCCGCAGCAAAAATCGGCGAGTAACGCGGCGCTGCGATCAACAATAGTCGGTACGTTGAGACCGATTGGCCCGAGTGAACCGAAACCAGCATTGCAGCGCTTGCGGACTTCGGTGTCATCCGCCAACCGCAGGGGTGTCGCAACCTGCGGCAGTTTTTCCGCTTTTATCGCGTTGAGTTGATGATCGCCACGCAACACCAGCGCTACTAAACTGGCGCCATCCGCCGCCGCTACGAAGAGAGTTTTGACGCAGCTCGCCGCATCGCGAGAGAGCGCCTGTGCCACCTCTTCAATGCTTTTCACGCCCGGTGTCGATACTTTTTCCAGGGATTGCGAGGGTGCGGGGCGCTCGCCGGCAGGCGCCAGCGCCTCGGCCATCTCCACGTTCGCGGCGTAGTCGCTACTATCGCTGAAGGCGATGGCGTCTTCACCGGAATCGGCCAGCACATGAAATTCGTGCGACGCACTGCCGCCGATGCTGCCGGTGTCGGCGATGACGGGCCGGAACTCAAGTTCCAGGCGCGAAAAAATGTTGCTGTAGGTCTGATACATGACTTGATAGGTTTGCTCGAGCGAAGTTTGATCCAGGTGAAAGGAGTAAGCGTCCTTCATCAAAAATTCGCGCGAGCGCATAATGCCAAAACGCGGACGAATTTCGTCGCGTACTTTGGTCTGAATTTGATACAGATTGATCGGCAATTGCTTGTAGCTCTTAACCGTGTCGCGCACGAGTGCGGTGATGACTTCTTCGTGGGTTGGGCCAAGGCAAAAAGCGCGCTCGTGCCTGTCCTGTATGCGTAATAATTCAGGGCCGTATTGTTCCCAGCGGCCAGATTCTTCCCATAATTCAGCGGGTTGCACGACCGGCATGCTGAGTTCTAAGGCGCCACTGGCATTCATTTCATCGCGTACAATGGCCTCTACGCGACGCAAGACGCGCAGCCCCAATGGTAGCCAGGTGTACAAACCCGCAGCCAATTTGCGAATCAAACCGGCGCGCAGCATCAATTGGTGGCTGACAACCTCCGCATCTGCCGGTGTCTCTTTCGTGGTAGTGATTGGGAACGAAGTGGTGCGCATTGTTGAAACCGTGACTGCAAATTTAATCGGCGTTTAGTGTACGTCTCATTGTTGTAGTGGTACAGCAAACAGCTTGTGAGATTCTCTACATAGTGGTTTCACGCTAGTTACGCTGTGTTTGTTCTGTCTGGTCGTGTTAAGAGAATGTGCTAAATCGATTCCGCAGTTGTGTCGCACGACCGCTAGCACTAAAAATATAGGGGTTTTTTTGCTGGCGAGAGTAGAAAACACTTGTATTGCAGCTTCCCTTGTTTTATACATGCGTCTGTGGCGTGTAGGGGCATATTTTTTTTATTAGAAAAGTGTGCATCTCAGGTCGGGTTTGAGTTCAAACACACTATTGAGGGAAGGTTGAAAATAACATGGCAACTAGAAAAGCAGCGAAAAGAAAAGCTCCAAAAAAATCAGCGAGAAAAGCTCCAGCTCGTAGAAAGGCAACTAAGAAAAAGGCAGTCGTGAAGAAATCAGGGCCAGCCATCCGAGAAAAGATGACCAAGAGCCAGATTATTGGCAGCTTGGCGGACAGCACCGGTCTGACCAAGAAGGAAGTCAACTCTGTGATGGACGAGTTGCAGGAGCTAATTGAGCGCAGTATCAAGAAGCGCTCAGTGGGCGAGTTCACCGTGCCCGGCATCATGAAAATTACGACCGTGAAGAAGCCCGCCCGCAAGGCGCGTAAAGGCATCAACCCCTTCACTGGTGAAGAGACTATGTTCAAGGCCAAGCCTGCCAGCATCGCTGTTAAGGTCCGCCCGCTGAAGAAGTTGAAGGAATTCGCTGCTTCCTAAGCACTAGCTACTCGCATTCGCTTTGCGTTCTGTCGGAGCACGCGAGCGCAGTGCATGCAAGTAACAAAGCGATCAGCCCGCATCTGGCGGGCTGATTGTCGATCCTCCCTTCCCGGCCCCGGTGGGTGCAGGGCCGTTTTGTCTTCGCGTTTTCTCTTCTGTACTCAGCTCCTGTTTAGCCCCGGTGAAGTTGGCCTGCCTGTCGGCTTTAGGGTAAAATCCGCGCCTCGTTTTTTCACCGACTGGTCGAGATGAGTACTTGTGGAAGTGTGCCATGCCAATTTATGAATACCGGTGTCTCGCCTGTGGTGAGGAATTAGAGGCACTGCAAAAACTCAGCGATGAACCCCTGCGTGAATGCCCAAACTGTGGGCAAGCAGAACTGAAGAAAAAGGTCTCCGCAGCGGCGTTTCGGCTTAAAGGCGGCGGTTGGTACGAAACCGACTTCAAGACCGGCGAGAAAAAGAATCTCGCCGCTGGTTCTGACAGCGCCGCAGGGGATAGCGGTAAGCCCGCTGAAACCAACACCGGCGACGCCAAGCCGAAAACTAGCGATGGCGAAAAGAAAACTGCAAAAAAAGAAAGTAGTAGTAGCAAGTCCACCGAGGGCAAGAAAACTGCCTGATTCCTGGGCTGGGTTACACGCCTTACTCTCCCATTAGTTGGAACACAGACTATGCGCAGTCAGTATTGTGGTGCCCTGGGCACTACCGACATCGACGAAACGGTTACCTTGTGCGGCTGGGTCGATCGCCGCCGCGATCATGGCGGTGTCATATTTCTCGATCTGCGTGACCGCCAGGGTATCGTTCAGGTCGTTTTCGACCCCGATACCGACGAACACTTCGAGCGTGCGGACAAAGTGCGCAGCGAATATGTCCTGCAGGTCACCGGTCGTGTCCGGGCGCGCTCCCCTGAGACGGTTAACCCGGCGATGGCGACGGGTGAGATTGAGGTTTTGGGTAAAGAACTGGTCATTTTAAACACCTCGGCGACCCCGCCATTTCAATTGGATGAGTACACTAACGTCGGCGAAGATGTGCGATTGCAGTATCGATACATGGATTTGCGTCGCACTGAAATGCAGGAGCGTTTGATCCTGCGCTCGAAAATCACCTCCGCGGCGCGCAACTATCTCGATGCCGAGGGTTTTTTAGATATCGAGACACCCATTCTTACGCGTGCGACCCCAGAGGGCGCGCGCGACTACCTGGTGCCCAGCCGCACGCACCCCGGTCATTTCTTTGCGCTGCCGCAATCGCCCCAGCTCTTCAAGCAACTGCTGATGGTTTCCGGGTTTGATCGCTACTACCAAATCGCCAAGTGCTTTCGCGATGAAGATCTGCGCGCTGATCGGCAACCCGAGTTCACCCAAATTGACCTGGAGACGGCCTTTCTCGATGAAAACGAGATCATGGCCATCGCGGAGCGCATGATTCGCAGCGTGTTCAATGAGGTGTTAGGGGAAGAACTGCCGGAATTTCCGCACATGACTTACGCCGAGACCATGGAGCGATTTGGATCAGACAAACCGGATCTGCGCATTCCCATGGAACTGGTTAGCGTCGATGACCTAATGCAACAGGTAGATTTCAAAGTATTCCGCGGACCCGCAGATGACCCCGAAGGGCGGGTGGCTGCGTTAAAAGTAACCGGCGGTGCCACGATCAGCCGTAAAGAGATCGATGACTACACCGACTACGTCAGTATTTTCGGCGCCAAGGGTCTTGCCTGGATCAAGGTGAATGACATAGAGAAGGGCGTGGAGGGCTTGCAGTCACCCATTCTCAAATTTATGCCGGATGACGTTGTCGCGCAGATGATGGCGCGTTTAGGCGCCGCCAACGGCGACATTATCTTTTTTGGTGCGGATAAAATGGCCACAGTCAACGAAGCGCTGGGCGCGTTGCGTATCAAGGTCGCCGAGGCCTTAGATATGGTCGGTTCCGGTTGGGCACCGCTGTGGGTAGTTGATTTCCCCATGTTTGAAAAGGCGGACGATGGCAATTGGACGCCCTTGCACCACCCTTTCACTGCACCGGCAGGTAGCGTAGAGGAACTCAATGCCGATCCCGGCGCGGCGTTGTCGCGCGCCTACGATATGGTGCTGAATGGTTGTGAGCTTGGGGGCGGCAGTATCCGTATTCATCAGCGCGACATGCAGGAAGCGGTGTTCAGTATTTTGCAGATCCAGCACGATGAGGCACAGGAAAAATTTGGGTTTTTACTCGACGCCCTGCAGTATGGTGCGCCACCCCACGGTGGGCTCGCCTTTGGTTTGGATCGCCTAGTCATGTTGATGAGCGGTGCGCAATCCATTCGCGACGTGATCGCCTTTCCGAAGACCCAGAGCGCCGCCTGCGTTATGACGCACGCGCCGGGTGAGATCGGGTCAACCCAACTGCGAGAGTTGAACATTCGCCTGCGCACGAAAGCGGGCGAGCGAGATAAAGCCTAATCATGAAATAGCCGTGAAATAGTAGTGAAATAGCCGTGAAATAGCGCGGCGCAGCGAGACTTGGTGGCGCAAAAACCGTGCAATCGGCGCTTAAACAACGCCAGCTAAACATTACTGGGCACTACTAGGCATCGCTAAGCATCATTATGAGAACAGGTTGCGCAAACGCGACGAGGTGGGTTCGCTATGGCCGGACACAGTAAATGGGCCAACATTAAACATCGCAAGGCGGCACAGGATGCCAAACGCGGCAAGGCCTTCACCAAATTGATCCGCGAATTGGTGGTCGCCGCAAAGCAGGGTGGGCCTCTACCGGAAGATAACCCGCGCTTGCGGGCCGCTGTGGACAAAGCCCTGGGCGCCAATATGACCCGCGATACCATCGATCGCGCCATCGCGCGCGGCGCTGGCACCAACGAAGCCGACGACGTTGAAGAGCTCACCTATGAAGGCTATGCACCCGGCGGAATCGCTGTGTTGGTCGAAGTGATGACAGACAACCGCAACCGCACCGTGGCAGAAGTGCGGCACGCCTTTTCCAAACGCGGTGGCAATTTGGGCACGGATGGCTCCGTAGCTTATCTCTTCACCCGCAAAGGGCAACTCAGTTACGAAAGCGGTGTCGATGAAGACGCGTTGTTGGAGGCAGCACTGGAAGCAGGCGCTGAAGACCTTGTCACCCACGACGATGGCTCTCTGGAAGTGATCACTCCCTGGGAAGATTTTGCGCAGGTCAAAGAAAATTTAGAAACTGCGGGTTTCAAGGCAGAGGAAGGCGAGGTCACGATGGTCGCGTCTACCACTGTGCCTGTTGATACCAATGGCGCGGAGTCACTGATGGGCTTGGTCGATGCGCTCGAAGAGCTCGATGACGTGCAAAATGTCTACACCAATGTCGATATTCCCGACGAGGTGCTCGCTGCACTGCAGTGAGTTGCTGACCCGCACTGTAAATTTGTCCATAATGAGCGCTACTTCTAGCTAGGCAGGCGCAAGTATGTCGCTGATTTTGGGCATCGACCCCGGTTCTCGAAAAACCGGGTTCGGTATTATCGATTCCGCGACTGGACGCAGCGAGTATGTCACCAGCGGCGTGATTCGCCTGCCCGAGGGCGCACTGCCTGAGCGCCTGCGTGTCATCTTCGCGAACATCACCGATCTGCTTGTAGAATACCGACCTCAGGAACTGGCCATCGAACAGGTGTTTATGGCGCGCAGCGCGGATTCTGCCCTGAAATTGGGGCAAGCGCGCGGCGCGGCGATCGTCGCCTGTGTGGCGCGCCAACTCGTTGTCGCAGAATATTCCGCCAGGCAGATCAAGCAATCTGTTGTCGGTACCGGTGCCGCGGAGAAAGCGCAGGTGCAACATATGGTGAAATTGCTATTGCGGCTGCCCGCTGAGCCGGCTGAAGATGCGGCGGATGCGCTAGCGGCAGCATTGTGCCACGCGCACACGCGGCAGGGTTTACTGAATGTAACCGAGGCCTCTGCGGTGCGGCGTGGTCGTTTACGTTAGATGATGAGTGCTGAACCATGATAGGGCGTTTGCGAGGGTTTATCGTCCAGAAACGGCCGCCGGAGATACTCCTGGAAGTGGCTGGTGTCGGCTATGAGTTGCAAGTTCCGATGACAACCCTGTTTCAACTCCCGGAATTGGGTGCAGAAGTGACGCTTCTCACTCACTTTGTGGTGCGTGAAGACGCGCAGTTGCTCTACGGCTTTATCGATGAGCGCGACCGCACCCTGTTTCGCGAGTTGATTAAAGTGAGCGGTGTGGGGCCCAAGCTGGCGCTGACTTTGCTATCGGGTATGGATTCGAACAGCTTTGCCCGCTGTGTGCAGCGCGACGATGTGTCCTCCCTGGTGGCGCTGCCAGGCATTGGCAAGAAGACGGCCGAGCGACTGTTGGTGGAGATGCGCGACAAACTGCAGGATTGGCTGGTGCCTGAAGATGTCGAGGAAATGCCAGACAACGCGGGGAATGTCGTTGCGACAGAAGCGGATCGCGTCGCCGATGCTGAAGGCGCGCTAATAGCGCTCGGTTATAAGCCGCAGGAAGCGAGTAAATTAGTCGCGGCGGTCAACGACGACAGCGTTATTGATAGCGAAGACCTCATTCGTCGTGCATTGAAGTCTGTGGTGAGTGTGTAATGGCTCTTCGATGGGGGTGCCAACGTGATTGAAACCGACCGCCTAGTGGCACCGGAACAGGAAAGTCCTCGCGAAGACTTAGTCGATCGAGCCATTCGCCCCAAAACCTTGGCGGACTACGTGGGTCAGAGCGCTGTTTGTGACCAGATGGAGATCTTCCTGCAGGCGGCCATGGGGCGCAACGAGCCCTTAGATCACACCTTAATTTTCGGCCCACCCGGCCTGGGCAAAACGACCTTGGCGAGCATCATCGCCTACGAGATGGGCGTGTCTTTAAAAACCACCTCGGGGCCCGTGCTGGAAAAAGCGGGTGATATCGCTGCGCTGATGACTAACCTGGAACCCGGCGATGTGCTGTTTATTGATGAAATCCATCGGCTTAGCCCCTTCGTGGAAGAAATTCTCTACCCCGCCATGGAGGATTATCAGCTCGATATCATGATTGGCGAGGGGCCAGCGGCCCGCTCCATTAAGCTGGATTTGCCACCGTTTACGCTGGTGGGAGCAACGACTCGCGCCGGGCTGCTGACTTCGCCACTGCGCGATCGCTTCGGCATCGTGCAGCGCTTGGAATTTTACGACGTGGCGGATTTGGCACAGATCGTTGCGCGCTCGGCCAAAATTCTGGACATAGATATTGATTCAGAAGGGGCCGGAGAAATCGCCCGCCGCTCGCGTGGCACGCCGCGCATCGCCAATCGTTTGTTGCGCCGGGTGCGCGACTACGCACAGGTGAAAGCCGAGGGACATATCGATGCGCCGGTCGCAGACCGGGCACTAGATATGCTCAGTGTCGATCAGCAGGGTTTCGATCACCTAGATAGACGCTTGCTTTTGGCCATGATCGAGAAATTTGACGGCGGGCCGGTGGGTGTCGATAGCCTCGCCGCTGCGCTGTCCGAGGAGCGCGGCACTATTGAGGACGTCTTAGAGCCCTTTTTGATCCAGCAGGGTTATATGGTGCGAACGCCGCGAGGGCGCATGGTCACGCGCAACGCCTACTTGCATTTTGGTTTACCTACTAGCGAGGGAGAGAGTGGCGCGAGTGAGCCAGGGGCAAATTTGCCGCTGGATTTAGGCGACGGTAGCTGAGCGTATGCCTGCCGGTTTGCACTCGGGGGAATTTTCGTACCCGCTGCGTGTCTACATTGAGGACACCGATGCCGGGGGGATTGTTTACTACGTCAACTATCTGAAGTTTATGGAGCGCGCCCGCACCGAGTTTATGCGCGCATTGGGCTTTGGCAAGGCGTATGTATTCAATCGCGATTTGATGTTCGTGGTGCGCGATGTCGCCCTTCGCTATGCGTTGCCCGCTAAGCTGGATGACGAGCTGCAAGCCACGGCCCGTATCGTGCGGGCGCGCGCAGCGAGCTTGGTGTTTCATCAGCGCGTACTGCGCGGTGATGAGGTACTGTCAGCGGGCGATATAGTTATTGCTTGTGTGGATCGCAACGCGTTGAAACCGCGGCGTATACCCGCAGAGATGTTGGCGTTGTTACAGGTAAGCTCATAAAATTCAGCGCGCAATTGCACAATGACGCGCTGAGACTCGCCAGTGCCAAGGCTACGGCGTCGGTGAATCGGTGGCTGTTCGTGTAAGAACGGCAGACAAACCAAAAACCAAGGGTGTCACATCGAAGTTTGCGTCAACATTTTTGCGCTAACAATAAAGCAAGACACCTAATCATGGTAAAGGGGAAGGGGAGTTGGAACAACAACTGAGTCTTTTGGAACTGGTGCTAAACGCCAGTTTCACCGTGCAGTTCGTGATGATTATTCTGCTGCTGGCGTCGGTGCTGTCCTGGTACATGATCGTCAATCGAATTATTTACTTTCGCAATGCGCGCGATGAAATGTACCGCTTCGAAGAGCGATTTTGGTCGGGTATCGATTTGTCACAATTGTACCGTGAGGGCAATGAGCGCGCCTCCGATGGCCACGCGATACTCGGTATGGAGAGCATTTTTCGCGCCGGCTTTAAAGAGTTCTCGCGCCTGGCGCAACAACAGGAAGCAGATTCCGAAGCGGTGATTGAGGGTGCACGACGCGCGATGCGTGTGGCTGCGATGCGCGAAGAAGAGCGCCTTGAAAAACACCTGCCATTTTTGGCATCGGTGGGCTCTACCAGCCCTTACATCGGTTTGTTCGGCACCGTGTGGGGCATCATGCATTCGTTTCGCGGATTGGCCAATGCCACGCAAGCCACCTTGGCCACAGTAGCACCGGGTATTTCCGAGGCGTTGGTGGCAACCGCCATGGGTTTGTTCGCAGCGATTCCCGCCGTACTGGCCTACAACCGGTTTGCCGCCAAAGTGGATTTGCTCAGCGGCCGTTACGATACCTTTATGGATGAGTTTTCCAGTATTCTCTACCGGCAGGCGTTCGCCTTGCGCTCGCGCGGCGATCAGGCGGTCTGAGCCGTGGCGGGGAAGCGTATCAAGCACCGACCGATGTCCGAGATCAACGTCGTGCCCTACATCGATGTGATGCTGGTGCTGTTGATCATCTTTATGGTGACTGCCCCTATGTTGATGCAGGGAGTGAAGGTCGATTTGCCCGAAGCGGCCGCAGACCCGGTAGAAAATCAGGACAGTGAACCCGTGATCGTGTCCGTCGATGCCAAAGGCCAGTTGTTTCTCAACCTGGGCCAAGAGGATCAAGTGTTGTCTATGGCCACAGTGAAAGACCGCGTGGCGGCAGTACTGCGGCGCAGCCCGAAAAAACCTGTGCTGGTTTGGGGTGATCGTTCAGTCCCCTACGGCGATGTGGTGGCGCTGATGGTCGCGCTGCAAGATGCCGGTGCGCCCAGTGTCGGGTTGGTCACCGAAGATCCGCCATGAACGCATCCGTTTATGCCAAGCCGGTGCTGCCGCGAATCTTCTTTCGTCCCGCACTTGCTACCGTGTTGTTGCACAGCTTGCTGTTGTTTTTCCTGACGGCGAACTGGCCAAGCGCTGAGCGCGAGACGGTGCGTGTAAAACCCGCCCCAAAATCTATCAATGCGCGCTTAGTTGATGTCAGTGAATTGCAAGCGCAGCCCAAGCCCAAACCCAAACCGGTAGCGCCACAGCCAAAACCCCAGCCAAAACCCAAGCCCGTGGTCAAACCAGAGCCGAAAGTGGTGAAGCCAAAACCGAAACCACAGGCCAAAGCCAAGCCCAAGCGCGCCGAGACGCCTAAACCGAAGCCGGTGGAAAAGCCGCAGCCCATCACCACGGATGAACTGGCGGCGATTGCCAGGGCAGAGCTGTCGGATTCGCTGGCGAGAGAGGAAGCGACGCAAACAGCCTCGGGTGATGAACTGGCGGCGAGTTTTGCCGCGCTCATTCAGCGCACGGTGGTGAATTATTGGAGCCGTCCACCCAGTGCCCGCAATGGTATGGAGGCATTGCTTGCGATTCAGTTGATTCCCACCGGCGAGGTGGTTAACGTCACCATTTTGCAAAGCAGCGGCAATAGCGCGTTTGACCGCTCGGCGGTCAATGCGGTGGAAAAAGCCGGGTCTTTCCCAGAGCTGCAGCAATTGCCCAGCCGCGAATTCGAGCGTTCGTTCCGGCGTTTTCGTCTGTTGTTTAGACCAGAGGATTTACGTTACTGATGAATAAGTTGTTACAAGTTGCCCTCGGCTGTTTGCTGACCCTCGGCATTGCGCTCGCTGCGCGCGCGGAACTCACCATTGAAATTACCCAGGGAGTCGATAACCCGTCGGCCATTGCAGTTGTGCCCTTCGCTTGGAAAGACGCCGGCACCGCGCCGGAAGATCTCGCGGCTGTGGTGGACAGTGATTTGGCGCGAAGTGGTCAGTTTGCGCCCATCGCACGCAGCGATATGCTGGGCATGCCGAGTACTGAAAAAGAGGTATTTTATCGCGATTGGCGGGCGATTAATGCCGAATACCTCCTGTTGGGACGCGCCAGTGCTAACGGCGGTCAGTTGCGGGTCGATTACGAGCTGTACGATGTTACGCGTCAAACGCGGGTGTTCTCCGGTTATGAGATGTCTTCTGAGAATGAGGCGCGTATGGTGGCTCACCGTGTAGCCGACGCGGTCTACGAGAAGCTCACCGGAGTTCGCGGCGCTTTTGCTACGCGCTTGCTGTATGTGTCTGTCACACCCGTGTCCGGTGGCAACGACTACTACCGCTTGACACTGGCCGATTCAGACGGTGCTAGGCCGATCGTGCTGCTGGATTCGCGCGAGCCCATCCTCGGCCCCACCTGGTCACCCGATGGTCAGCATATTGCCTATGTCTCCTTTGAAAGTGGTCGGCCGGCCATCTATCGGCAGGAATTGGTCACCGGCCAGCGCGAGCAGTTGACGAATTTCAAGGGCTTGAACAGTGCGCCCGCGTGGTCGCCGGACGGCCGCTCATTGGCCATGGTGCTGTCCAAAGACGGCAGCCCAGATATCTACCTCATGAATTTGGCCGCCAAACAGTTGCAGCGTCTGACTACACACTATGCCATCGACACTGAGCCGGCGTGGATGCCGGACGGCAAATCGCTGATATTTACCTCTGATCGCGGTGGCAAGCCACAAATTTATCGTTACGATTTGACCACGCGGCAAACCCAGCGGCTCACATTTGAAGGTGATTACAATGCTAGGGCCCGCGTTGCCCAAGATGGGCGCAATGTCGTCCTGGTACACCGAGTGCAGGGCCGCTACCATATTGGCTTACTCGATCTGCAGAGCAACCGCGGCATCCAGGCGCTGACCTCCACTGATTTGGACGAAAGCCCGAGTATCGCGCCAAATGGCTCTATGGTATTGTACGCCACCAAGTACCGGGGTCGCGGCATTCTCGCTGCTGTCTCTGTGGATGGCGGCGTGAAATTCCGGTTGCCCGCACGGCAGGGTGAAGTGCGTGAGCCAGCCTGGTCCCCCTACATGCAGCGCTAAAATATGAGCAGTGCATGGAAATTGCACGGAACGTATACGGCGTCTTTATTCGCTCCATATTCGTACAACCACAGCGATGAATCGCTGACAACTCTGACAAGTCTTAATAGGGGAAGCATTATGAAATCAACACCTTTTTCACTGGCGAATAGGGTATTCGCGCTAATTTTTGCGGCAGCACTGCTGGTCGGCTGTTCCGGTAGTGATACTAAAGATGAAGAGGCAGCAGCAGCCGCAGAAGCTGCAGCCGCCGCGGCTGCCGCTGCCGCCGCAGCGCAGGGCAGCGGTGGTTCCACCGATGAAAATTCGCTGCGAGCGGCCGCCGATGCTTTCGGCAATATTTTTTATTTTGAGTTCGACAGTTCACGTTTGTCAGCCGATGCGATACGCGCGCTGGACGCTCATATTGCGGTGCTGAGTGAGAATCGACACAACATCCGTCTCGAAGGCCATACTGATGAACGCGGCACACGTGAGTACAACCTCGCGCTCGGTGAGCGACGTGCCAATGCGGTGCGCGACTACATGGTGGCTAGGGGTATCGACGCCTTCCGTATTGAAACTGTGAGCTATGGCGAAGAACGTGCGGCGGCTATCGGTAATTCTGAATCCGCGTGGTCACAGAATCGTCGCGTTGAACTGAAGTAGGGTCTGCACCATGCGGCGTCTACACGCGAGGAAACTGTCGGGAATGACGATGGCGGCAGTTATCCAACTAGTTATGGGTAACTCAGCAGTAGCCCAAGACTACGTCGATCTGGAAGCCGAGAAGGCCGCCGCCCAAGCGGCCGGGCAAGTTGCGCAACCCGGTGTTGCTAGCGAGCCTTATCGAGACCCGTACGGTGCGCAGCCGGCAGGTACGTACCCATCGACAAGTTACGGTGTGCAAACCGCGACGACACCCTCGGGTGCCGCACCGCCGGGTGCCGCACCAATGGGTGCCGCACCTCATGCCCAAAGCGGTGGTTCCGGGGTTGGCAGCCTGTTTTTGCAGATCCAACAACTGCAGCAGGACGTGATGCGCCTCAATGGTATTGTTGAAGAGCAGGCCCATGAGTTGCGGCAGTTGAAGGAGCAGAGCCTGCAACGCTACATGGATATCGACAAGCGCTTGAACGGGGGTGCATCCAGCGGTGGTTCGGCTGTGGCGCCGGTTGCCGCTACCCCGTCTGGCGCCAGTTCGTTGGTTGAGGGATCGGGCTCTGCAGCGCTGAGTGAACCCATCCAAACCAAGACGCGTAGCGCGGTCGAGCAACCGGGTGAGACCGAGGCCTATCGCGCGGCCTATGCCCTGGTGCAAGGTCGCGAGTTTGAGCGGGCCGTGTCCGCGTTTCAGCAGTTTTTGCAAAACTTTCCCGAGGGCAAATATGCTCCGAATTCGCACTACTGGTTGGGAGAGCTGTATCTCGTTATCGAGCCGCCGGATTTAGAGGCATCACGGCAATCCTTCGCGTTGTTACTCAGCGAGTACCCGCAAAACTCCAAAGCCCCAGATGCCCTGTACAAACTGGGTAAAGTGCAATTCATGAAGGGCAATCGCGACCGCGCGCGGGAATATCTGGATCTAGTGATTCGTCGCTACTCCAAGCAGAACGCCGCCGTGGCAAAACTGGCCAGGGAATTCATCGCCGAGAACTATTGAGGGGCGTGAGCGGTGGCCCCTTCTCCTACCAATAGCAGCCTCTTGCCCGAAACACTTGGCAGTGAGCTGCGCATTACTGAAATTTTTTATTCCCTGCAGGGTGAAGCGCGCACCGTCGGTCTTCCCACGGTTTTTATTCGTTTGACCGGCTGTCCCTTACGCTGCGTGTATTGCGACACGGCCTATGCATTTAGCGGTGGCGAGCTGTTGAGTGTTGAACACATAGTGGCGCAAGTGAACGACTTGCAACCGCGCTATGTGACGGTCACGGGCGGTGAACCCCTTGCGCAGCCGCAGTGTCTGCCGTTGTTGCGGGTGCTGTGCGATGCGGACTACGAAGTGTCGCTGGAAACCAGTGGCGCGATGAGCTTAGGCGGGGTCGACCCCCGCGTGGTTGTGGTGCTCGATCTGAAAACCCCCGCCTCGGGCGAAGTTGAGAAAAACGATTACAGTAATATCGGGCAGTTAGACGACAACGATCAGATCAAGTTTGTTATCTGCGATCGGCAAGATTACGAGTGGGCACGGTTTAAAGTAGATGAGTATGCGCTCGCGCAGCGTGTGTCCGACGTGTTGTTTTCCCCCAGTTTTGGGCAACAAGATGGAAGAGAGTTGGCCGAGTGGATTTTGGCCGACAAGTTGCCGGTTCGCTTCCAGTTACAGCTGCATAAATTGCTTTGGCAGGATGCGGCGGGGCATTGATGCCCGCGACTTGGAATATGCAAAAATACAACAGTAACGACGATGAATAAAGACGCCAAGAAAAAGGCGGTAGTACTTGTGTCGGGCGGCCTAGATTCGGCTACCGTTTTGGCCATGGCGCGTGCACATGGTTTTGCCTGTTATACACTGAGTGTTGACTATGGCCAGCGGCATGGTTCAGAGCTGCGCGCGGCCAAACAGGTGTCCGACGCGCTGGGAGCAGTGCAGCACAAAGTGGTCACGCTCAATCTCGATGCCATCGGTGGCTCGGCGCTTACCGATACCGCGATTGCGGTACCAGAACAAACAACAGAAGGGATTCCCGTCACCTACGTTCCCGCCCGCAACACGGTGTTTTTAGCGATCGCCTTGGGCTGGGCGGAGGTGCTCGAGGCCAGTGACCTGTTCATAGGCGTCAATGCAGTAGATTACTCGGGTTACCCCGATTGTCGACCAGAGTTCATTGCCGCCTTTGAAGCTATGGCGAATGTGGCGACCAAAGCCGCTGCCGAGGGCGGGCGTTTGCACTTGCACACCCCGCTGATGGCGATGGGAAAAGGCGAAATCATCCGTGCGGGCAGTGAATTGGGGGTGGATTATGCGCTGACTGTCTCCTGCTACCAGGCAAGCGCAGAGGGCCACGCCTGCGGTAAATGCGATAGCTGCCGCCTGCGCCGAGAGGGCTTTGCAGTAGCCGGCGTGCCCGACCCAACTCGCTACCTCTAGCGCTGCAACACCATGATTTGCTTAACAAAGCCCTTGAGTTTTCACCCCAAACCCGTAACATACCCCGCTCTTTGCAGGGCCGTTAGCTCAGTTGGTAGAGCAGTTGGCTTTTAACCAATTGGTCACTGGTTCGAATCCAGTACGGCCCACCATAATTAAAGCGATAGCCGGTTAGCGTTCGCTAACTCGGCTTTCTCTTTCCGACAATTTTCCGACACACCTTTTTTGCTGCTTTGATATACCAGAGTCAGGGTCGGAGTTTGTGCGATTGAGCGATCAACTATCCGCTCGCATGCATCAATCAACTCCCCCAACTCGGCAGCAGAATAGTGCGTCGTAATATCGCCATTTGCATGGCCCAATAGAGATTTCCGGGTTTCGAGTGGCACACCTGCCGCCCGAAGCCTTCGTCCAAATGTGTGCCGCAAATTGTGCACGCCTTTCAGAACTCCTTTCTCGGTCGGCAGCCCGGATATCCTCCAAGCTCTCCGCCATGCCTGATTGTGTAACCGGAGCATGGGCCTTCCCCGATACGTGAAGACGTATTCGGGATGCTGGCCTCGTCTGGCAGTGATGACACTGCTGGCGATCGAGTTCAACACGACGACACGCTCCGTTCGGGTTTTGGTGATCGTTTCCGGTAGGACAAAAACAGACAGACCGAGGTCCGCTATCTTTACCTCCCACTCCCAGCGCAGCTGGCAAATCTCCAATTCCCTACAGCCCGTATTCACGGCAAACAAAGCGGCGTCTGCCAAATGAACCGGTAGCGTGCCAAACAAGGCGTTTTGCTCTTTCCAGGACAAAGGATACGGTCTAGCCTGTGCTCCTTTTGTTGATAGCCGCGTGAGCTTAGGAGGCGCTTGGCGCAGCCAAGGTCGGCCATCCTCATGACGCCAAACTCTTGCCGCCCGGTTCAGAATCGCCGTCACGGCAATAATCCCGTTATTGATCGTTTTAGGGGCCATACCGCGCCCTCTTTCGTGATCGATATATGGCTTGAGCGTGCCATCATGGATCTGCTCCAAGGCCAATTCACCAATGAATGGCAACAACCGGTCTAGATGGTAGGCCATGGCGTCGACCGATGACAGGTGTGCCTTGTCTTCTAGGTAGCGAAAACTCAATGAAAAAGGAATCAGGGCTGCCCTCTATAGAACTATCCACGGTCGGCGTGACCAGGAGGAGCTTGAGCGCTACAGGGAAACGATGCGAAGCATAGATGAGAGAATTGGCGAAAGAACTGATGCGTTTGACAGCCGGGCCTTTACAGCGAAAGCGAATCTCGCCATAAGGCACGATATTCAGAAAGAAGATCTAGAGACGGATATTGACACACCCAGCATCAGGCCAAGATCTACGGGGACAACAACAGGCGACATGGCGATTTCTGGGTTTAGAGAACCACCGAGACAATCCAGGAATGAGCGCTCTCGATGACGCCCATTACATTTGAACGCGATCTCTGCGCTGCCTCTACAACCGGCTGTGATTCAGCTGCTATCACTCACTCCTTGGCAAAAGTGCTCATCCAGGAAGGGTGACAAGAGTTTGGTAAATCGCCGATCGAAATATCATCCTGTTCTAGGACATTCGCGATTTCGTCTATCACCTTCATGCAGCCCTCTCGAGTAGTTTCTACTATGAAGTTTCTGCCTTTTCTGGTTTCTGCCTCGGTTGCCAGAAATCGCTCCCGTAAAGTCTCGAAATGGCCAGGATTCGATTCTAATCCGAATTCTTTGCCGATTTCGCCTCGAACGCTGTCGGAGATTGCACTGCGATTTATCGCGAGCGGGTGATCTTCACTTCTCATGCCGGAAAGCAGTTCTAATTGAGAGTAAAACGCGACGGCCTGGTGTTGCCAGTAGGTAGCGAGCGGCTTTGCTTGCTCATAGAGGCAATCAGTGACGAACTGGTCAGCTTCCAACTCCTGGCGCTGCATCGTGTTGAGCCGCTCTGGGATAGCTGGTTGAATAGTCGCTGGCCTGACAGTGTTGCGCGTGACATGGCCAAGCTGAAGATGGCCCAGCTCATGCAGCAGGATAAATACGACGGCACCGCTCATCGATGTCCGGATAGCCGCTAGCTGATTCTCATCAATGTAAGGTTTGAGATCAGGCAATGGTTCGGCAAAACTGTAAAAACGATACTCGAGCAGAAACAGGGCGTTTACGAGCAGATCGGTAAGGGGCAACTTATTGGGAAACTTTAGTAGAAAGTAGGCTTCATACCTATCAGGAACTACGTTTCCAAAATGCGCCAGAAATAGACAGTGAGAGATCAAGTCCAGTATACCGCTGGCAATGACTATTCTGTTCTTCTCGTCAGCAACCTCACAATAAGCAATGCAAAGCGGCAGGGGTAGTACGTATATCTCGCATTCCGCCAGAAGTGCCTTTACTTCGGGCAATACAAACAGCATTGCTTCTTGCGCGAGGTGCTTTAGCGCCTCTGCGTGTGTGGAATAGCTGTCTAATGTGAGTCTCCTTTGTTGAATAAGCTTGATATAGCGATCGATCACTTTTTCTTCAATTGGATATGGAGATACTGGCTGACCTTTTTGTATGCCGGATACGAGCTCGTCTGTGGATATCTTGGGCATGTAGTCCGAGTTTTCAGGAAAGACTTGTGAGCATATTGCGCAAATCTTCTAGGCTCAGTTTTAGACCACGGTGAAGGTTTTGCGCTTCCACATTCGAACACTGATCGAACATCACTTTCAATTCCCGTGCTCTGACTGAAGCACTGGGGTGGTTGCTTTCGTTGATCGTCAACTGGCCAACTTCCTCCATAAACGCAAATAGCTCTAGCGTTACTATGGGTGCGCAAACCAGATTTGCGCCAATTTTCAAGTTCTGTAACGAATCCTGATGTTCTATGAGCCTTAGAAAATATTGGTAACCCAATGTATCGGCAGATAACTCCTGACTGCTTTCCTGTGGTTCTTCGAGATGACCAAGATTATGGTGAGCAATCTCATGGCATATGATGTGTGTGATACTGCTATACGTAAGGGCATTGGCGATCGGCAGCGCATCCACATATGTGTGGAGGAGTGGTCTCAGGCGCTCTCGGACGATTATGTCTTTTTCTGGCTCTGAAAAGGTCGCGAGAGAGTCACTAAAGATTTCTGCAATATTTTTTTAAGCTATCGTAATCGTGTGGATAAAAAGCTATGAAGCAGAGTAAAGAATTCAGTCCGAAAAAATATGGGCCGAAAAACTGATCAATGAATATAATGGGTTCGCCGTCGTTGTTGTAACCGGAGAACGCCTCAACACGCTTGTTGGCAAGGTTTTCGAATAAAAATCCCTCGGTTTCAACGACCAGCACCTGCTGAATGTCGTTGTAGTACTGTTCAAGCAAATATCGAGCACTTGAGCGCGTTTTTTCTTGGTCAAACGGTATATCTAGTTTTTCAGCGATTTCTTGAGCTAGTGACAAGCCGTCTTCTGTCGCAACGATTCGTTTCACGACAGGTTAACCGGCTTGCGACTACCTGAAAAGAGGCCAGCTAGAGACAGAATTATTTCTAATTCTTGGCGCTCTGCCAGCCGATCTGCTCCTCTCATATTTGAGCGTCTAGTAGACCGCGTTCGTAACTGACGATGGACATAGCTTTTTCCGAATACTCGACAACAAGGGAATCCCAATTCGTGGGATGACCTAGAATAGGAGGGTTGTTGGTTGCGTGCCGACGAAGCGCTTCTTCAAACTGTGCACGCGTGATTTCTGCGCCAACCGTTGTGATAAGAGTTTCAATTGCCGAGTTGAACCGGTTTTCATCAAGGGGGTGAGAAGTGTACCAAGTTGGTACTCCCGCCCATCCCGAAATAGCTTCGTATATTTGATCTACGATCATCCTATTGTCTCAATTAGACATATTTTTGCCAGAAAAGTTACGATGCTTTGCGCTTGCGTAAACGTTTCAGCTGTCCATAACTGAGCTTGCGCCCCTTGTTGGTTTGAAAATCCCACGTTATTGACTCCACCTGGTCTGCGTATTGCCCTTCGGCTAGGTAGACCAGAAGTTTAAAGTTATCCGGCGCGAAGAATTGTTTTCCTGAAATTAGTAATATTTCAGCATGTTCTAGCTGTTCTTCAATGAGAGAAGGGTACTTCGCGTATTTCGCTAGAAGGGCCGGAGTAATGGCCTCGTTCTCTTTTGCTTCGATGTCAGCTATCAGTTGTTGTACCGATTTAAGGCATGAACGCGGCCGCACGAGAAAAATTGATAGTCCTCGCAAGTCACCCACCCATTTCTGGACGAAATCGCTTTTTTTGCTCCCTCGACTTCCTCTTCTGTTGGTCTCTGGGTTCTGCTCCTGCGCTGCTTTTTCGGTTTCATCTAGTTTTCGGGTGACGAATACTTGCGCATTTTTTCTTTGAGCTCGGTTTCGTAGATCTTGATACAGGCCATTCGGGTAAATTGATTTGAAGGCATCCAGAGCCTCCCCAAGGGGTGCAGATTGGTGCCAGAGATCGTGCGCTCGCTTGCGATAATCAGGGATCTTGTCTAACAGCTGATTTATGCTCTGTTTGTGCTTTTCTGCCCTTTCATTAGCTTTTGCTAGTTTTTCCTGTTCGCTAAAGTTTGACGCTCCGAAATGATTGCTGCCGCAAATTCGACCTACGTTTGTATGGGAGCCGTCAGCGAGTCGTAGCAGGTAACCTCGATTGTGGCCTCGGTGGCATGTGAGACCGCAAGGAATTAAATCAGGCCCAATGTTGTAAGGGGCAACGATGATGGCTGACCGCTTTAGATCCTCATCCAGCCTCACATCAACTCGAAAACCAGGCTGCTCTTCCAAATCCGAGTAGCTACTCAACCCGAGTAAAGGTGAAATCTCAAATTTTCGCACCGTGACAGCCCCTCCCGGCGACCGGATAATGGCGTCAAATCATTATCGCAAATTACTGAGTATATATACAGTAGTGGCTGCATATTGTGGCAATGAAACCAGATGGGAAGTATGAACGAGGGTATGATATTCGAGGGTCGAGAGATGCTGCCTCGCGGCTCGTCCAGAGCAGTCGATTTTGATGATGGTCAAAACGGGGCGCTATTCCTGCTCGATAAATGCAATTGATGATTAGCTGTGATTTTTAAGCTTAAGACTATTGATCCCTCGAAATTGGCGGATGATCTTAGTAGGGGCCGAAACTTGGCACCGAGCCAGGTGAGCTTGGCTTTGATTGACCAACATATCGCTAGATTGCGGGCAATTGAAGAGTGGTCTGATGATGCCCTTAAACCAACCAAGCTATTGGCTCATTTGGTTCAGCGCAATGTTGAGAAATTCGTTGGGTCAGAGGCTCGAATCCAGCTCGCCAGCTCTGAGGTTTTCGTCGTGCCGATACCATTCTGTGGTGCCTTCTCAGAGGCACCGTCCACTATTGTCATCGGCAGCGGCTTTCTCGATTTTCTGACAGCTAATCTTTACTGGGGCGCGGTAACCCACCTATTGCCTCCCGATTTGTCTGAGGTCCGGCACCCAAAATTTCCAAACCAATCTCTCCGTGACCTCATACCTGTGCTACTCCTGGCACTGCTCCATCTATACCTGGAAAACGGAGACCCTTTACCAAATTATCGGGCGCTTATAAGCGAAAACCTGGATGAGAGGGTTCAGGACTCGCTCGCTGGTTCGCTGACCTTCGTGTTGCTCCACGAATTGGGCCATTTGTCCCTCGGACATCATGGCGATCACAACCTGGGAATACGGTTTGTCGATTTACCATTTCAAATCCCGGAAGATTTCACTACCTACAAGCAGCAGGAATTTGAGGCAGACAGTTTCGCTCGCCAGGCGATGGTGGAGGACTATCGCGCTATGCATATGTTTTGGATGCGCGGAGCACTGGGACCGAATTACACAATGGAAACATTGTTATCTAGGAGATCTGACAGCCATCCTACTAGTGTAAACCGGCTTATATACGCTCAACACAGCGCTCACGACAAGGTGGATAGAGCAGCCTACCTGGAAGAGCTAGAATTTGTTACAAAACAATATCAATCGCTGGAAGCAAAGAATGATGCGCTTCGTGATCAGGGCAAACCAGTTGCATTGGAGCGATTCTCCAGAGAAGATTTGTTAGAGCTATTTCAGGAGCTGGAGATCTATATGAGCAGCCCAGTTTCCAGCCTGAGCGCCGCCCAGGCGGGTCCACTTGAAGCGGCCTTCGTTTAAACGACGGGCCAGTAGCCATAGCCCCAGGCCATCGTGCAGCAGGATCTTCACGCGGTTGCCGCGCTTGTTGGCAAACAGGTAGGCGTGGTGCGCCCGCGCCTCGCCGAAGACCTGAACAACGCGGGCCAGGGCCGTGTCCGGCCCCGCCCGCATATCCATCGGCTCCGTGGCCAGCCAGATGGCGTCGACGCGGATCACAAGAGGAGTTCGCGTAGCAGCGAGACCGCTCTGTCGGCGTGGCTCACGGGCCAGGTGATGGTGATGGCACCACTGGCGCGGGGCACCTCGATGCGGATGGTCTCATCGGCGACGGTTGCAGGCATTGCGGTTGTTGGCGCCGACAGGGCCAGTGGCACAAAGGTGGACGCGGTGCTGGGCAGCGTGGGAGAGGCCTTCTTGACCCATTGCCGGACCATGTTAGCGTTGAGGCCGTGATCCAAGGCCACGCGGGCGACGGAGACGCCGGGTGCCTGGCAGGCGGCGACGATGCGGGCTTTGAACTCGGGTGAGTGCCGCCGACGCGGGCGACGGCGTGCAGGTACGCTTATGTCATCCATGGGAAGTGTCCGCTTAAGTTTAAGCGGACACTATCGGGTTCAACAGAAATAGCTCAAGATGGGATTACCGGACGGTTACGCCGGTTCGACAAAACGCGAGAGCGTTTTGCAATGAGCGCCTCTGGCGCGAAGCCCGCAGGGTGATTGCGCCCCTCAGGGTGCAATCATTCATCCAGTACGGCCATCAACCACTCATTTTCCTGTTAGCGGGGCCAATTCGTTACACCGTCAAAGCGGATAGCATCAATCACTTTGAACAGCGAGTAATTGTTCGCAGCATGATTCAACCAGTCCCTGCCGAATTATTGAGTGGGGACGCTCGGCCACATATTGCCGATGTATAGCGTTGGTTGATGCATGATGAGAGGAGGAACCGGCAGATTGTTGATGAGGTTATTGCTGCGGCTAAGCAGGGGCGCCATCCACTATTGCTTACCAAGCGCTTGGTTATTCGATTGGTGCCAGCGATGAATCTAATCTGGTACAAGGAAACCTCAGCTTCTCCCTCCAGTAATGGCAGGATAGGTGAGTCGAGCCCTATACTGCGCATCGGCGCGTGTGTTCGTCATTGATCAGCGCGATTAAGCGAGGCTGTACCAAGTCCCACGGCCTTTGCCGTGACGCACAAGATGCTGGGCATCGGTGAGGGCGCTCAAGTGGTCTTTGATCGTGTTCCGGTTTGCGGCAGTCAGCTTCGCTGCCTCGGCAACGGTAATACGCCCATGCTCACGCGTTAGCTCAAGAATCTGGACTGAGAGATCCGGTAGATCGCCAAGCACAAGGCGCTCGCGCTCGATTTTTTTCTCAAGCCTTGCCTTCTGATGTTGCAGACCCCGCAGGAAAAAATCCAGCCAGGGTTGCCAGTCAGGGTCTTTATTTCCAAGGGTGGTCTGCGTGTTTCGAAGGGCGCGGTAGTATGCATCTTTGCTGCGCTCTATGACGCTTTCCATGGAACTGTAAGGTACATAATCGTATCCAGCACGAAGTAGCAGAAGCGTTGTCAGTACACGAGAGAGTCTCCCATTTCCGTCTTGAAACGGGTGGATTGCCAGGAAAACCACCACAAATACGGCGACCACGATCAGCGGATGGAGCTCGCTGTCCTCAACAGCCATATTCGTCCATGCCAGTAACGCTTCCATTTGGCGGGGCGTATCAAAAGGCGTAGCAGTTTCAAAGACTATGCCTAGATTGCGGCCTTCGCTATCAAAAGCCTCGACATGGTTTGGGTGGGTCTTGTAATGACCTCGGTGCCGGTCATCTTTTGAGGAGTGTGCGGGGAGCTGGCCATGCAATTGCTTGATGTGGTTCTCAGTCAGGTCGATTTCGCTGAAACTGGAAAAGACCGTCTCCATCACAGAGGCATAACCGACGACCTCCTCCTCATCCCGTGAGGCGAATTGCTTGATCTCCAATCCGGCAAGCAGGTGTTCGACTTCCTTGTCGGATAGTTTTGCCCCCTCGATTCGGGTGGAAGAGCCTATGCTTTCGATAGTTGCGATGTGTCGGAGCGCCGTCAGACGGTCTGGGGATATCCGGCCAATCGCTGACCACGCGCCCTTGAACTCATCGATTTCCGCGATGAGCTTTAAGGTCGCTGGCGTAATTGTCAGCGTATGTGTACGGATTTCCTCCATTTATACCTCCAATTCCATCCAATAACAGAATGACACAAACACCTCCAATTATCCATCCGATTCCATCCGTTTGAGAATTGGTGGGATTTTGAGCGGTTTTAAGCAAGGTCTTCAGGAAAGACTGATGATTGGCTTGGTCCTGATCTGACATATGGTCGGATGACGTAACTAAGCTGGCCACGGTGAAAGAAGGGTGCTCATCCTCATGGCCAAATGGGAAACAAAATCCGGCGATCTCGATGCGTCCTTACCGACACGTTGCCGACATCTCTACTGTATTTATGTGCATTATGGTGCAAAATGTCGGCAACGGACGCCGTTTAGGCCTTTAAAATCAATCAGTTACAATCAATGGCGCGGCTTTTAACCAATTGGTCACTGGTTCGACAAAACGCGAGAGCGTTTGGCAACGAGCGCCTCTGGCGCGAAGCCCGAAGGGTGCAATCATTCATCCAGTACGGCCCACAATTTTCAATGCCTCCGGCGGTAGTGCCTACTATCAATTTCCACACAAGCGGCTATTTTCCCCATAGATTTACATTTTCTTGCTCATCAGGTGCTAATTCTGTCAGTAGTCGGGACGACCCTTGGATTGGGTCTGGTAACTGAATATCATCTGGCCCCATCCATAATAGGTGTCCACTTAAATTAGGTGGGCACCTAAACTAGCGGCTCGCGCGGCGTGGGCAAGATGGGTTTGCCGTACGTTTACCAAAAAAGGGAACACGCCCTGTGCAATACCGACGATTAGGAAAAACAGAACTCTCCGTCTCCGCCGTGGGAGTGGGGACGTGGCAGTTCTCAGGTGCCTGGAATAAAACCTTTTCGCAAGAAGAGGTCGATACCTTGTTGCGCGTCGCTCAGGAGCAGGGCATCAACTTCCTCGACACTGCGGAGTGCTATGGCGCAAATCACCTATCGGAAAGTTTTATTGGAGCAGCCATAGCCTCTGAGCGAGATCGCTGGATCGTCGCGACTAAGTTTGGCCATGACAACGCGAATGGTTTGGGTGAGGAAAATTATGCACCCGCGCAAGTGCTCAAGCAGTTAGAGGATTCACTGCGAGCGTTGCGCACCGATTACATCGATATCTATCAATTACATTCTGCGCCTAACCGACTGTTTGAAAATGCGGACTTGTGGACGCTGCTCGACAAGCAAGTAGCAGCCGGGAAAATACGTTTTTTGGGCAACTCGGTGCCGGTTCGAGGCATGCGTAAACAGGTGGAGATGTCAAACGACTACGGCGTCAGTGTCGTACAGTTGGTATACAACGCGGTCACGCGCAAGGCTGAGGAAGATGCGTTTCCGTTGGTTGCGGAGCTAGATCTGGGTGTGATTGCTCGAACACCGCTGGCTAGCGGTTTGTTAAGTGGGAACTATCAGCCGGGTTATCGGTTCCCGGTTGAGGATGTGCGCTGTATGTTTCCGCAGGAACATATCGACCGCGACATCAATGCTGGCCTGGAATTACTGGTAAGCCGGCCGGTTCACCTCCCACCCTGCACTTGGGCTGCAGCATGGTGCCTACAGCAATCGCTGGTGTCCTGCGTGATACCTGGTGTTAAATCAACACAGCAGTTGTTGGAAGTCGCAGTCGCTGGCGATATCACTCTCTAGGTGTTTGCATGTCTTTGCCGACCCATCGTGACGAAAATAACCTGCGAATGCTTGGGTGTCCGGCCCTCTCTGCGTATTCCAGACCAAGCCTGCCACTGATTCCAGACGAAGCCTGCCACCCATTCCGCGCGAAAGCTGCCACTGATTCCACGGCAAAGCTGCCACCCCGGCAGCTGGCCTGAGAACCACCAGCGGAGCACCCCGACGCGAGATAACTAACCGGTATTCTGGCCCCTGCCATAAGGAGGGAGTCAGATGCCTGCAAAGAGGTTATCCATGCGTAAAATCAAAGAAGTCCTGCGCCTCAAATGGGGCAACGGCATGAGTAATCGGCGCATTGCCGCCAGTTGCGGCATCGGCCGCCCCACCGTCAGCGAGTATCTGCGCCGGGCCGAGGAGGCCGGCCTCAGTTGGCCCCTGCCTGCCGATCTGGACGAGGCCAGGCTGGAGCGGCTGCTGTTCCCGCCACCGCCAAATCTACCGGCCCAGGCCCGCGGCATCCCCGACTGGAGCCACATCCACAAGGAACTCAGGCACAAGCACGTCACCCTGTTCCTACTCTGGCAGGAATACCGCCAGAACCACCCCGAGGGCTACCAGTACAGCTGGTTCTGTGAGCACTACCGCACCTGGCAGGGCAAGCTGGACGTGGTCATGCGCCAGGATCATCGTGCCGGCGAGAAGCTGTTTGTGGACTACGCTGGCCAGACCGTGCCGATCATTGATCGCAACACGGGCGAGATCCGCCAGGCCCAGATCTTTGTGGCGGTACTGGGGGCTTCCAACTACACCTACGCCGAAGCGACCTGGAGTCAGGCCCTGCCGGACTGGATCGGGTCGCATGTGCGCGCCTTCGGGTTCTTGGGCGGCGTACCGGCATTGGTGGTACCGGACAACCTCAAGTCCGGCGTGAGCAAGGCGCACCGTTATGAGCCTGACACCAACCCCACCTACCAGGATATGGCCTCCCACTACGGCGTGGCGGTACTGCCAGCGCGGGTGCGCAAACCCAAGGATAAGGCCAAGGTGGAGGGCGGTGTCTTGATTGTGGAACGCTGGATACTGGCCGCCCTGCGTCACCGCCAGTTCTTCTCCTTAGTGGAGCTCAACGCCGTCATCAGCGAACTGCTGGTTAAGTTCAATGACCGCCCCTTCCGCAAGCTGCCGGGCTGCCGCCGGGAGCACTTCGAGCAACTGGATCAGCCAGCGTTACAACCCTTGCCCGCCGAACCCTACGTCTACGCCGAATGGAAGAAAGCCCGGGTCCACATCGATTACCACGTGGCCGTCGACGGGCACTATTACTCGGTACCCTACACCCTGATCAAGAAGCAGGTCGATGTGCGCATCACCCGCCATACCATCGAGTGTTTCCACCGGGGCAACCGGATCGCCAGTCACCGCCGTTCTTACCACAAGGGCAGCCACACTACAGTACCGGCCCATATGCCGGAAGCGCACCGCCAGGCCGGGGAATGGTCGCCCGAGCGGCTGGCCAGGTGGGCAGCGCAGACTGGCCCGGCCACAGAGAAGCTGATCCGAACCGTACTGGGATCACGCAAGCACCCGCAGCAGGCGTACCGATCCTGCCTGGGCATCCTGCGCCTGGGCAAGGCCTATGGCGACGAACGCTTGGAGGCCGCCTGCCGGCGGGCTCTGACCCTGGGCAGCTGCCGCTACAAAAGCATTGAATCCATCCTCAAGCACCGACTGGACGAGCAGCCCCTGGAGGAACAGCAGGAACTGGCGCTACCCGACACTCACGACAACATCCGCGGCCCCGCGTACTACCACTGAAGGAGAACATTATGTTGAAGCATCCTACCCTGGATAAACTCCAGGCCCTCAAGTTTACCGGCATGGCGGCAGCTCTGGCCGACCAGATGGCCATGCCCGATATAGACGAGTTGGGCTTTGAGGAGCGTCTCGGCCTGCTGGTGGATAGAGAGATCACCGAGCGGGAAAACCGGCGACTCACTAACCGGCTGCGCCGTGCCAAACTGAGGCACAATGCTGCCTTAGAGGATCTCGATTACCACACCTCCCGTGGGCTGGACAGGGGGCTGATTCAATCCCTGGCAGCCTGCCAGTGGGCAAAGGAATCTCTGAACGTACTGATCACCGGGCCCACCGGCGTGGGCAAAACCTGGCTGGCCTGTGCCTTGGCGCACAAGGCCTGTCGGGCGGGCTACACCGCCCAGTACATCCGTCTGACCCGGCTGCTGCGGGAGTTGATGATCGCCAAGGGTGACGGGCGCTACACCAAGTTACTGGCCAGCTTGGCCAAAGTGGATGTGCTGATCCTGGACGATTGGGGCCTGCTGAAGCTCAACGCCGAGAACCGGCGGGATTTGCTGGAGGTCCTGGAAGACCGACACGGCAACCGCGCCACCATCGCGACCAGCCAGCTGCCCATTGAGGAGTGGCATGGTGTGATTGGTGATGCGACGCTGGCTGACGCGATCCTCGATCGGCTGGTACACAACGCTTACAAGATTAATCTGAAAGGAGAATCCATGCGAAAGCGGCAATCAAAGTTGACGAGCACCACCCCTTTGGAGTAACAATGCAAACCCCGCGTCGCTACGCGCCGTTGGGTGGCAGCTTTGCCCCGGTCCGGGTGGCAGGCTTCAAATGGAATGGGTGGCAGGCTTCAGCGGTTTACGCACCCTCTCTATAGACCTCCTTTTAAGGCCATAATTCTGCGCAATTTAGCGCTAAGTCACGCATCTGTTTAGCTACCGAAAATGGGCCTTTAGCAACTTTAATATCCGGGAGTATTCCCGTAGAGTCCGCCTATGCAAGATTTCGTACCCACTCGCCGGATTCCACGGGCAGTCAAGATTGCCTATGCGTTGTGGATACTTTTCTGGTTGCCCGTTTACTTAACGGCCTATGGGCCGCAAAACATGCTCTGGATGTGTGACGCGGGCAATATTATTTTTCTGATTGCATTGTTTTTTGAGAGCCCGCTGCTTATATCGTCGCAGGTGGTCGGCTTGCTCTTGGTGCAGATTGTCTGGACGTTGGATTTTTTCTCCGCGTGGCTGTTTGAGACGCACCTCATCGGTGGTACAGAGTACATGTTCGATACGGCCCGACCTCTGTGGCTACGTTCCCTGTCATTGTTTCATGTGGTGCTGCCGCCGCTGTTGATATGGAGTGTTTGGCGGGTGGGCTATGACCGGCGCGGTTGGGTATTGCAAACTGTCATAGTCTGGGCGTTGCTCTTGGTGACTTTCTTTTTTTCAGATCCTTCCCTGAATATCAACTGGCTGACCGATCCACTAGGTGACAGGCCTGATTGGTTGCCGCAGCCCTTGGTACTGCCGCTGATGATGCTTCTTTACCCGCTAATTGTTTTTATTCCGTCGCATTATCTGCTGCGTCGATTGGTTAAGCCACCTTCCAAGTAGCGCTTTTTTTGAAAGTGCCGAGGTGCGCAACTGCATCAGGCGTTGCGAATGGTCAGGCCGCCATCGACTACCAGTGTAGCGCCGGTAATGAAACTTGCTGCGGGCAGCACTAAGCTGAGGGTCGCATGAGCCACCTCTTCTGGCTCGCCATAACGGCGCAGTGCGGTGCGCCGATTGGCAAACTTTGCTTTGTCAGCGTCGGATATCACTTGGGTAATACCCGTGTGAATGGGCCCGGGACAGATGCAATTCACAGTGATTCCGTCCTTGCCCAAGTCGATGGCGAGGGCGTGGGTCAGCCCCACGCTGGCATGCTTTGCTACGCTATAGCTGATGTTAAACCCCGTCGCGCCGAGTGCCTCGGTAGAGGCAATATTGACGACGCGCGGATGCTCGGCTTTGCGCAAGTAGGGTAGTGCAGCACGCACCGCCCAGGCTTGAGCGCTGGTCATCACCGCCAGAGATGTGTCCCAACTCTCTTCGAAATTATCACCCTCAATGGTGGTGGGAACCACCAACCCGGCGTTATTGATCAGGATGTCGATGCCATTGAATTTTTCTCCGGCGAGTTCGACGGCGTTCACAACAGCCTCACGCGAGTTAAGATCGACGGTGTAACTCATGACGTCACCACCGGCTTCGCGGATCTCATTCGCGACTTTTTCCAATGCCTCGGTATTGATATCCATCAAGGCTAACCGTGCGCCTTCATCGGCGAACAACCTTGCCGTTGCTCGGCCCATGCCGCTAGCTGCGCCGGTGATAATCGCAACGCTGCTTCGAATGGAGCGGCTCAGCTTTGACAGTGTTGCCATTCAATACTCTCCACCCGAGGGTCTGCGCTGCTGCCGGCCGAAACGTTTGTCACGACTCATGAAAAAAAAGTTGAGCATTGCCCGGGCTAGGCATTGAGATACTTGTCCAGCGTTTGATGAAAGTGACGAATGCGCACTTCTTGGTAATTACCCAGTGTTACTGTGCCCTTGCGTGAGGCGTACATGCCTTTTTGTACCTGCGGCAAGTTTGCTCCATCTTGTTCAAATACTCCCGCGAGTCCAGCTCCCAACACATCGGCTGCATCGGCGAATGGCTCATCAATTCCTAATCTGCGCGTTGGAGCGTCGGCAGGCGGTTCGCTGCCTTCTGGATAGCGGGTCAGCAGGTAAACATCCATGATGCAGCTATTGTGATCGTCGCCATTAGGTCTGTGGCGGTAGGTTATTACGGTGGGATAGCCGGCCCAGGGCGCGAAGTTTGGGAAGAGTAAATACAAATTGGAGTCCATCAACTCCGACATGGTGGCGGTACCCGACAAGTCTTCACCCACTTGCTCGTTGGCCACAGGTAGTGTGATTTCTGCGAGTTTTTCGCGCGCGGTTTGCCCCGGTGCGACCTGGGGAATCTCCTCGTTACCCGCCAACTTCATCATGTCGTCCATGGAGTCTTGCTCGGTGAACTGATCGGCGAAGCTGGGGTTAGGTACTGCGTAACTTGTGATGGTGCGGCTGACGTTGTCTCCCCAAACATCGTATTGAGAATTCTCAATTCCCTGAAAGCTCATCAGCTGCGGGTGAGTAGCGATGGCGTGGTAGGACTCGATAAAAGCCTCCAGTACTGCCTTCCAATTCGCGCCAATGACTTTCTCCACATGTGCCGTTATGTAGCGGTTCTCGTGATTCCACTTTTCGAAATGCGCAGGCAAGACACCCAGGTACTCATCCAGTGGTATGGCGCTCTCGTCCATATTGATAAAGACCCACCCCTGCCAAGTGGCCACTTGAACTTCCGGCAAATGAAATTCTTCTTCTGATACATGGGGAAAATCCCATTGGCAGGGTGCTTCTTGAAAGTCGCCTGCCAAATTCCAGGTCCATCCATGGTAAGGACAGCGTAGTTTATCGGCGTTCCCCGCACCGCGCTTGAGTGCGCGACCTCGGTGCAAACAGGAGTTGTAATAGCCCTTGAGCTCGCCTGATTCTGTGCGCGTCAAGAGAATTGAATCGTTGACGATGTCATAGACAAAGTAGTCGCCAGGGTTGCGCAACAGGCTCTCGCGGCAGGCCATTTGCCATGTCTTGCGCCACAGCTTCTTGACTTCGAGGTCGAAAAATTCTCTCGACGTCCAACGCTCGATCGATAAGTCCTCCGAGCCGAGGTAGGGTTCAGTGCTGTCACGCAAGGCACTGGGGACATCGACTGTTTCTTTGTCCAAGAGGTCTTGGAAGCTGTAGGACGGGTCGCGTGCCGCAATTTGCTCCGGGGTCAGTTTTACGCTGTCGTTCATGGTATTGCCTATTGTTTGAGTCGCACAGGGCTGTTGGGATAGGGGGCGAGAACCCACCCAGGTGCCCACCTTAGCTTTCGTTAAAAAAGCAGTCAACCTTGTTTGTTTTTATCTCGAAATTACGCGAAGAGGAGGTCAGCTATGCCGTGGTGCGGCGCGGCCGCAAAGCGCGCATAAGGGGTAGGGTTACTACTGCTAAGGGCCCTTAAATAGGGCCCTTAGGAGTGCGGCTGTGACAGGTGCCTTAAAGGCTTGCCTACAGGGTGCCGCTAATGCGCACGCCGTACTGATCGCCGCCAGAAACGCCACCAAACGCAATGGTCCCGGGGACAATAACCGCTGAGCTGTAATCCACCTCGTCGGTGAGATCACGACCCCAGGCTGCTATGCGCACCGTGCGGCCCTCCTGCCACTCCCATTGGTAGGCGATAGTGGCATCGAATACGCCGCGATCTTTTAGCAGTCCGCGCGGATCGTTGCGAACTTCAACCCAGTATTCATCGGTGTAGCGATAGCTGCCGTAAAAGCTCAGCTCACCTGGCCCAACTTGCAGAGTGTAGGTGGCGTTGATACCACCGGTCCATTCGGGAACGCGACGCAATTCGAGTTCGGAGTTGTCTGTGACAGGGCCACCCTCAATCAGGGCAGCTCTAAACTTGTCGTACTCAGCGTCTAAGTAGCCTACATTGGCGTTGATGAGTAGATTTTCCGTGGCTAGCCAGGTCATCTCAGCTTCCACACCGCGCATCTCTGCACTGGACGCATTGCGCACGACGGTGTTGGAGCCGCCCAAGCCATCGGATTCGATGACTTCTTCCTGCTTGTCGTCGTATTCATTGTAGAACGCGGCGAGATTGAGTCGCAGCGTTTGGTCTGCAAAGTCGCCCTTCATGCCAATTTCCCAGTTCGCCACATACTCGGGGTCGAAGGGCCCGATGTTTTCTGGATTGTTGTTGCGACCATTGAAGCCGCCAGAGCGAAAGCCTTCTGAGTAGCTGATATACGTCAGCATGTCGTCGTTGACTCGGTAATCCAGTCCAATGCGCGGCGTGAACTCGTCCCAGTTTTCGCTACCAGTTGCACTACCCAAAGGCACAAAAATTGGCTCACCGTAGAGGAAAAAATCATCCATCAAACTACCCGGTACATAGCCGGGCAATTCATTACCTGCACCGCCACCAATAGTGTTGGCCCCGGTATAATTTTTTTCCTCTTCTGTGTAACGACCGCCGACTGTCAGCATGAGTTGCTCGGTCAAGTCGTAGTGGACTTCGCCAAAAACTGCCCAGGCTTCTCTTTCGTGATCTGCCGTTGGGTTTTGAAATATTGCCGCGTCCGGCCCGAGTGCGGCCGCGATAGATGTTAGCTGACTGAGGTTGTATTCGTCCTCCACATAAAATACACCGGCAACAAAGTTCCAGCTATCACTGAGTTCTTCGTTCGATGCAAAGCGAATCTCGATTGAAGTTTGCTCCGACTCTTGATCTCGAAGAGTATGAAACGTATTCACGGGCGTAGCATCAAAATCTGTCGCCACAATTTCATCCGTTTCCTGATAACCCAGCGTTGTAGTTAATACTCCGGGGCCGACCTGGTAGTTCATATTCAGGGCAAAGCTATCCCATTTGAAATTGGTGTCGCGACCATAAAAGTCCTGGCTCAACTTGCGAATATCATTGATATCTTCATTGCACAACCCAATCAGCCCACAAGGTATTTCGGCCACGGGATTGACAGGGTTATTGTCGTTGCGCGATGCCAGGTTTTGCAGTGGAACTCCGTCGTTCTCGTCTTTGTAACGCACATAGGTAAGTTGTGCATCGAAATCCTCAGAGGGCGCGAATAACAGGGTCGCATTGAACTCGCGATTGTCCGGGTTACCGACATCGTCTTGTATTGTGACGTTATTGCGGTCGCTACCACCGCGTTGGCGTGCAAACCCCAACTTGCCGGCCAACTTGTCTCCCAGAGGAAAATTTACCACCGTTTTGTAGTCCCACAAGTCATTGGTACCACCGGTGACCTCGTATTTGACGCCAAATTCGCCCGTGGGCTTGGTGCGCGTAATATTGATGACGCCGCCGGTTGTATTGCGCCCAAATAGCGTGCCCTGCGGGCCGCGCAACACTTCAAAAGAGGCGAAATCGAACGTGTTGGCCATAGAGCCGTTGACGAAGGACAAGGGAACGCCGTCGATGACAACACCCACAGCAGGGTCAAACGATCGTTCGACTTCCTGTGTGCCCACGCCGCGGATGTAGAGTGAGGCACCCGCCGGCGCAACGCTCACTGGGTCGATGACGAAGTTGGGCACCAGGCCTTCCATTTCGCGCAGATCGCGCAATATTAGGGCGTCTATCTGTTCACCAGAATACGCGGTCACAGCGATGGCTACATCTTGAATTGACTCTTCAATTTTTCGCGCGGTGACATTTACTTCTTCGAGTGTAGCTAGTTTTTGTGCCAGAGCTGCGGGCGTACTAAGTAGGGTTAAACCGTAGGCTGTAAGAGAAAAAGCGATACTCGGAAGGGCGGTATAGTGGGGCTTCTTATTCATGAGCGAACTCCTGTGTAGCCGCTGGGCGGCTGCGATTGCATCTAATTATTATATGCGCTACCACGGTCGAACCTCGATACAACGGACGCTGCTTTCTGGGTTCAGGAGTGGCGACGCCACCAGGCGTTTGTTGCCCCGCTAGTATGAATTCTGTTCGATGCCAAAATCAAGTGCGCGATGCCCTTACTAGACCATCCTCACGCTGCGGGAAAGTAACATTACTAGCGGCTTACCAGTCTTTAATGAGACTTTTTCTACGTCCGTTTGCGTTAGCCGGGCCAATAAATACCAGTGCAAGGAATGCATTCATGCCCGCACCTATGACGGGTACCTCAGCGACTGCTTGTGGCAATGGTTCACAGTTTTGAGGGTTAGATAGGTCAGCATAGTCAAAAAGACCCGATTGAAGGCGGCTTATCAGGATCGCGGGAAAGCTCGTTGATTAGTTTCCCAGCCGACTGCGCTATAGTAGTGAAGATTGGGGTGAGCATTGTAACGGCAAGGCGTAAGCAGGTTGCATTTCTCATAAAATTTTCTTTAGTGCCCAGCTTTTTTTAATTTGTTGTTAGTCACGAGATTTATTTGAAATCGCTTCGCGTATCGTATTAACCCTTTAATGTCGCCCAGGTCATCGACAGGAGTTCATCTCATGTCGACGTTTGGTCAGAACAACCCCGGCCTCGCTTACGAAGCGATTGCTAGTAGTATATGAATATACTATTGAGTCGCTACTAAAATTTTTCAGAAGAGGTACTATTCCCAAATTATCTTGATGAATAGGTTTACTGCGGTGCTTAGAAATTATTCTCCGCACGGACCACAGTTCTCTCGAAGAGATTAGTACTCACTAGTCAGCCAATTCGATAGTAATCGTACTTTACATACGGTGATCGATAGGCGGCGCGTAGTTTGGATAAAAAATAACGAGCTGAGACGAAACAATGAATTTGAAAAAACTGCTACACGCGGAAACAAGTTTTTTAGCCCAGTATCCAAAAGGCTTTGACGACCCGGGGCTAGCCGTAATTAAACGAAGACACAATGTGGATAAGTTAGCGGAATTTGCGCGAGACAATCTTGGTCGCGCTAGCTTTAATCGCCCTGAGCAAGTGGTCGACTCAGTACTTAAAATTGTCAGTCGCTCCTCCATGGTGTCCAGGTTTGAGAAACCGCGTTTTCGTGAATTTCTTGCCGTACTCAATTCCTCTGAAAAGGAAGCAATGTGTCATGCCATTGAGTTGCGCTTGTACGGCCGTACCAAAAAGCGCGGTTTCGAAGAGTTGGTGGGCATGTTGGAGCCGTTTAAGATTGCTAAGTGGCCTATTATCTCTATAGTGCCGTTCTCGTTTGCGCCGCAAAAAGAGGCGTTCGTAAAGCCCACAACGGCAAAAAAAATTATCGCAAAATTAGAGGTCGAAGAACTGCATTATCGCCCATTGCCAACGTGGGAATTTTATTGTGGTTATCGCGATCTCTTAGATGCGATCAAAAAAGAAATTTCTCCGAGTTTGTCGCCGAATTACGCAGCGTTAACTGGTTTCTTAATGACCAGTCTTTAAAGCTCACGGATGCGGATGTTGCGGTACCACACTGGGTCGCCGTGATCTTGCAATACGATGTACCCACTAGGTGATTTTCCGAAGTCTGGCATCGAGGCAAACTTGCTGGCTGCCACCAATTCGCTCCACTGCTTACTGCCACGGACGACGCTGACTACCTTGGATCCGTTTAGCCAGTGTTCAATAAGATTGTCCTTTATCTTAATGGTCACTTCATTCCATTCGCCCGGTGGTCGTACCGTGACAGGGTTCGCGGCGATCAGATCGTATAAGTCTCCGGCTCGGTGTGTTTCTATTTTTCCATCCGAATGCCCATCGTTGTCGAGCACTTGCATTTCAATACCGGATCGCCAAGGCGTTTTTTCAGTTTCGTCGCGCACTAGGTAGAAAATTCCGCTGTTGCCGTCCTTGGAAATTTTCCATTCCAACTGTAGTTCAAAGTCTTTAAATGGTTTGCGGTAGTAAATAAGATCGCCACTTTGCCCGCCAAAAATTAGACTGGAGATCATATCCCACATGGGAAATTTCCCTGTTTGACGCAAGCTCAGTTCGCCATTCTCTGCGCGCCACTTGCGCACATCATCTGCATCACCCCCATAATTGCGCCATCCATCGAGTGAGTTGCCATCAAACAGAGTTTGCCATTCCTCGGGTTTGTTTGAAGCGCGCTTAGTGTCAATCGCACTGCCAGAGACGCTGCTAGCGGTTAATTTTGGAATGCGGTTTAAAGTGTACCAAGCCTCGGATGTCCACAAGGGTTTGTTCAGGGCAGATTTGAGGTCTTCGTTTAGGCGTAGATACACGACATAGCCCTCTTGTAAGCCGGGTACTATTGCACGAATGCTGCGTCGATCTGTGGCTACGCTAATGCGCGAGGCCCGCAACTGCGATTCATCGTATTTCGGCCCGCCGTAACGTTCATTGGGATGGTAAAACCATTGCTTAACAATCAGGTCTTCTGGGGTGAGCTGTGATTTTATTGCCAGTGGTTGTGTGAACCGCAACTCAAAACCGTTGGGTAACGCATGCACAGAGGTGATTTCAAACGCCTCGTTGCCACGCCAGCTTAAGCGCTGAAGGCCATGCCAAGGTTTTCCATACTCTCCCCAGTTCGGTGGATTGCCTACAATACCGAGGTAGATCGCGTCATCTGGCCCGCGTTCGATGCGGTTGATTGGGCCCTGTAATCCAGCACTAAAATGAAAAGCAGCGCCTTGCAGTTGACCCTCTACCTGCTCTACAAAAACGCGCTTAAGGCCGCCGTTATAAACGTCACCGTGTATCAGTTGTCCTGCATATGGGCCCTCTATGAGGGTTAGTGATTGCGTCGGCGAGTTGCCGATCTCATCCTGCGGAAGCCAAACAATGGGTGGTTTTTCGGTCGCTGCCAATATGCCCTGATCGGGAACGGCGCGCGAACCGAAAAAATCACCTAGCGTGGCAGCGACCACTTTGCTCGCTGGCAGCCAGTCACCCTGGTTATCAGTGACGAGAATTTCTCCTCCTGGTCCGGCCGCGATACCGTTCGGAGTGCGAAAACCCGAGGCAATAATTTTGGCCTGTCCTTGCATGTTAACGTGCAGCAATTTACCTTGCGTGGGCAGTTGCTCTGGGCAACTGGCGCCGCCTGGCAGTACACAGATTGAAAGTAGAAAATAGAACCCCTTATCTTTATTAAGTAGTCCGAACGCGAAAGAGTGAAAATTGCTATTGGCTGGCCAGTCGAAGCTAAATGCGGAGTAACGATCGATACTACCGTCACCATCGAGATCGATTAACTCCGTCAGTTCTTGCTTTTGTAGTACGAACAAGCGCCCGTCGACCCAAGTCATCCCCAGGGGTTCGTGTAAACCCTCTGCGATGCGCTGGACACGGGTATCGATTGGTGCAGCAGGGTCGACAAGAAATACGGCGCCGTCACTGTCCCAGGAGGCGACGAGGAGCTTGCCGTCATCGCGAAACGCGAGGCCACCTACCTTGGGTTGAAAGTCAGGTGGGGCAAGGTTCTCTAGGTGAAAGGAGGGATGAAGGGCGGTGAGCTTGGGTAAGATTTCGAAGTGCGTAGTCGCCTGGTAGGGCTCGCCGCGATCGTTCAGCGGTGGTGCAAGCTCAGTTTCTGCTTCCGGGACGCTGAGGACATAGGTCACTGCGGCACGTGCATCCGCTTCACTCAAGTTGGGATGAGGTGGCATGGGTACGTTCCCCCAAACCCCGACGCTTCCATTCCTGACCTTATGTGTGAGTGCACTTACCACTTCCCTTTGAACTTTACCGCGAAATTTTGACGCAACCTGTGACCAAGCGGGGCCGGCAATGCGATGGTTCTCACCGTGACAACTGAGACAATCACTACCAGCTATTACGGATTCTCCGCGCGCGCGCTCATCGCTGGTGGCGACCCGGCCGCGCGTGGACGCCTGGGACTGAACGATAGAATGCGATTTAGTCAGTGGGAATTCCACCGTGCCCGCGGCAACGTGGCGTAAGCCTTTACCAGTAGTAAAGCTCACCTGTACTTCCGCCGGACCTTGTTCCAGAGTAAATGTTCGAGTGAATAATTGTGTCCCATCTCTCGATGTCAGTTCCGGTTGTTCTCTCATCACCACACTGGTATCGCCGTTGGTGAGTTGAAAGCGTAGTGCCGCGGTAGTTTTATCCACGCTGTATTCGTGCCCAAGGTAGCGCAGTGTTGCTTGCTCTGGGCCGCTGCCAGTATCCAGGAACCACTGTGTTCCGACAGAATCTTGGAGATACCACTCGCCAGTGCTGCTCGGTTGTGGCCCGTGTTGATAGTTGTAGACGGCGCCGTCAAAAGACACGTTCCCCCGCCAGACTTGATATAGCGACACGTTCTCGGTGTCATAGGCGGCCCACAACTTCGGTGCGAGTGCGAACAGCAAGATTCTAGGTCTGTTGTCGAGATTGCTGCGAATAACCCAGGGTGTATGACCGCGGCCCGCGACGGGCTTACGGTCGTAGGAGGGGTCGGGTGTGTTCGACAGATCGACGCCATAGAGGTGACTCCTAACCGTTTCTATCGCAGCGGAGAGGCCTTCCCGACGCGTCAAATCATAAAGGTATGTCAGCTCCGACTTCGAGACGTACTGTTGTTGCACCAGTAGCGTCGCCGTTAGCGTGAGTACCAGAAATAGGCCGACAATTAATGAGATGCAAACAAGAAGCAGTTTTTTCATGGGATTCGCTATCGCTGGTTTCTATTGCCGGCCTCGATTACCGAGCGCTATTGAGACTATGTGGGACAGATTATTGCCTTGCATCATAGCTACCGCGCGCAGCACTGCCAATAACGTTTTTTGGGTGCCCAAGATAGTCCACGATTCCTGTGCAGTCGATTCGGTTTCGATGTACTTTAAGCAACGCTTTTGGAAATCGTTTGCTGTGAAAGCGCCTATACTGAGCTGTGCAACAAGTGCGAGTACTCACAGCCCAACGGATGGAGATCCATGACGGAATTTTATTATGAAAATGACGCTCAGCTAGACGCCTTAGCAGGTCAGAGCGTCGCCATCGTCGGATACGGCAACCAGGGGCGACCTTGGGCGCTAAATTTGCGCGACTCCGGTTTGAATCCACACATCTGTGTGCGCCGCGATGCGACGCGCGAATTGGCGCAAGCTGATGGTTTTACAGTGGGAGAGATACGGGATGCGGAAGCAGCGGACGTCGTCTGCATACTGGTACCGGATGATGCGATCCCGAGTCTCGAGCTAAGGCGCCAGCCCGGCCAGCTCACCATTGTTGCCAGCGGTTACTGCTTTGCGTTTAAGCGCTATCAGCCGGAAGGTGATCGCGCGATGATCGCTCCGCGTATGTTGGGGCCGGAAGTGCGCAAGTGTTATGCGGAGGGTGCCGGTTTTATCACCGCACTTGGCGTTGACCGCGATGCCACGGGAACGGCTCTGGCGCGGACGCTGGCGGTGGCATTGGCCCTAGGTGGCTTGCGCGAAGGGGCAATTGCTCTGAGCCCGCATCAAGAGGCGGTGTTGGATTTGGCCGTCGAGCAGGTGCTATCGCCGGCGTTGACCCACGTCAATGGCGCATTTGTTGCCACGATGTTAGAGCAGGGTATTCCCTTGGAGGCAGTGCTAACGGAATTGTTTCTCTCCGGGGAGGTGGAGCGGAACTACGGCTTGCTGCGCACGGAGGGGTTTGTTGCACAGTTAGAGCACCATTCACCGGCGAGCCAATATGGACAATTGTCGCGGCGTGGCCGCTATGATGCGTATGACTTGTCTACCGTGATGCGCGAGCTGGTGGCCCATATAGAGAGCGGTGATTTTGCCGATGAATGGGACGCTGAAGCGAGCGGCGGCTACGAGCAATTACAGGCTTTGAAAGCATTGCATGCCAGTGATCAAGTACGTGCACTTGAGCAAGATTTGATGCAAAAGCTGGGTCCAAACGCCCGCAAGACTCACTGAGCTGGCTCAGGACACTTGAGTTTCCTACAGACTTACTTTTTCGATCACTACGCCGCGATCGAATATCCTCTGGCTGCTTCGCAGTTGATTCTCGCCATGTTCGGAATGGGGCTGTTGCTCACGCCACGCGATTTTGTGCGCGAGGTGCAGGAACCCAAAGGGCTCTTGCTCGGCCTGGGGTTTCAATGGGCGCTAGTTCCACTCATTGCAGTTCTGGTGGGAATGGTAATGCCTATACCCGTTGGAATTGCCGTTGGCCTCATTCTAGTGGCCAGTGTTCCAGGCGGCACGATGTCGAACATTTTGACGTTGTACGGCAAGGGCAATATTGCCCTGTCGATTGCCCTCACCTCCGTAACGACCGTCGCGGCGCTGGTCACCACACCTATTTTGTTGAAGCTGCTGGTTTCCAGCTACCTGCCGCCGGACTTTGCCATGCCAGCAGGGCAAATTGCCACCGACATTTTTTTCACCCTGATCGTGCCATTGGTATTGGGCATGAGTTTGCGGAGTAGATTCAAAGAAGCCTCAGCCGTACGCGTGTCTGCGTGGAGTATACGCTTGAGCATTGCACTGATCGTTCTCATTGCGATTGGTGCCGGTGGTAGTGGTCGTATGGATGCGCGTGAATATGGCCTAGCCGCTATTTTGGCGATATTGACCTTTGCGTTTGTCGTGCAGATTGTTGGTTTTTTGGTAAGCCGTGCCATTGGTCTGAGCTCCCGCGATGGATTAGCCATTGTGATCGAAGCGACGTTTCGCAATATTTCCCTCGCTGTCGCGGTCAAAGCCAGTGTTTTTCCAGCCCGAGTTGGTGTTGCGGACCCGATTGCGGATGAAGTCTTTTTCGTGGCGATGTTGTATGGCGGCGTTACGCTATTTCTCTGTTTGGTTCCCGTGTTACTACACAGGCGTGTGAACGCGGTTGGTTAGGGTCATGCTCATCAGTCACGGAATGTCTATTGGTCACACGGTGGTATGCTAATCTTTTTTAGGTTAACGCTAATTTGTGAACAGGAGTAAATTATGGCGGTAAAAGCCATCGACCCTTGGGTCAATGTCAATATGGGCGCTTTGGCAGGTGCGCCTTTTTTGCAGAAGGTTAAAGATGAATATTTTAAAGCCGGCGACGATTTTTTTCGCAATATTGAAGCGGAGGAGTTGATCGCGTCAATGGATAAAATCGGTGTTGAGAAAGCTTTTTTAACCGTTGACCCTGCGCAACCTGAGCAGCGTGTTCTGGATTTTACTAGCCAGTATCCAAAGCGTTTCTATATTGCCGCTGCGCCGAGGTTAAAGCAGGGCATGGGTGCCCTTTGGGCCATGGAAGACTTGGCGTGTGATTATCCAGTGGTGATGGCGCGTGTGACCCCGTTTGAAATCGATGTTCCGCCGGGCGATGCTGTGTATTACCCGCTGTATGCCAAATGTATCGAAATGGACTTGCCAGTCGGTGTGAACACTGGGTTACCAGGGCCACCGGTACCTGGCGAATGTCAGCACCCCATGCATTTGGATCGCGTTTGCCTGCACTTTCCAGAGCTGAGGATCATCATGCAACACGGCGCCGACCCCTGGTGGGACTTGGCGATTCGCCTCATGATCAAATACCGTAATCTCTATCTAATGACGTCTGCTTACTCGCCCAAGTACCTACCTCAATCGCTGTTGTACTACATGAACACCCGGGGCAAGCACAAAGTGATGTTCGCCTCAGATCACCCCGTGTTGGCGATGGATCGTTGTCTTGAAGAGGCGAAAGCATTGGAGCTGCGACCTGGCGTATTGGAACGCTACCTTTACGACAATGCTGCAGACGTTCTGTTTGCGCCGCGTGAATCGCGTTACGGGGAGTTCAAGCCGATTGAAGTTTGACGGAAAAATTGCGGTTGTTACCGGTGCCTCGTCGGGTATTGGGCGCGCGACCGCGGTGGCTCTTGCCCCCGGTGTTATCCGCGTTGGAGTTGCACGTAAGACGCCCATCCAGCCGCGCACAATACGAGCTGCGATCGAGCGAGCTAAACTGGGTTTGCGTTTAGGGCAGAGTGATTGAGAGCTGGTGCATACTGCTGTGTTCGTGAAGATCCAACAAGCGTTGCAAATATGCGTTGAATGGAAAGGGGTTACGAGAAACCTTGTTCAGCTGTCATTTGTGGTCATCTTAGCAGGAGCGACTCACGTTGGGGCGGAGGAATCTTCCGCAATTGCAGTGCAAGGAAATGTGGAGCTAACTGCGCCGCAGCAACCGGGGGTGCAATCAGCGAAGGCAGTTGATGTGGCGCCCTTTGTACGTACCGAAAACCGGCTGCCTTGTGCGGACTATCACACGCTGCGCCGCCCCTTTTTTGGCGACCTCCACGTACATACCGCATGGTCGTTTGACGCCCATGCCCAGGGTACGCGCAATTCACCGAGCGACGCTTACGACTTCGCCCGTGGCTTGCCACTGGAAATGCAGCCTTACGGCGATGACGGCCTTGGTCGGCGCGAAGTTCGTAACGACCGGCCGCTAGATTTTGCGGCGGTAACTGACCACTCTGAGTTCTTCGGCGAGATGCGTCTTTGCTCAACAACTGGCGCATCGGGCTACTATCACCCCATTTGTTTATTGCAGCGGAACATGCCGCAACTTACCCAGCTTGCTTTTGGTGGCATGGGTTTGACGGTGAAGCGTCGGTGGGGATTTTGTGGTAAAGACAATACAAATTGTCTGGAAAGCGCCGAGCAAACCTGGCGAAAAATCCGTGATTATGCTGAACAGGCCTCTGATCGCAGCACCAACTGTGAATTCACTAGCTTCGTGGGTTACGAGTGGACGGCCACCGTGGGGCGTGGAACCAATTTGCATCACAATGTTATTTTTCGTAACTCGCACGTTCCCGATCATGCACTGAGCTGGATTGAGTCACCCACGCAGATGGCACTGTGGGATTACTTAGAACATGACTGTGTACGCGATCTACCCGGCTGTGATGCGATTGCCATTCCGCACAACTCGAATTTAAGCCGCGGCTTAATGTTTGCATCACCCATGGTGGCCGATAAAGAACTACCAATAGAGCCTGTAGAAACCGCACTCGCCAAGCGTCGAGCTCATTGGAACCCCTTGTTTGAAATCATGCAACACAAAGGTGCTTCCGAGTGCGATGTACGTCTGCGAGCTTGGCAAGCGGATGAGTTCTGTGATTTTGAACTACTACCCTACGATACCTTCGGCACAAAAAATACTGGCGAAGATGGCGAAGGACTGCTCTATTGGTTGAAACAACTGTTTGGGGGGGAAGAATTCGATAACCCGAAACCACCCGGTGTGAACAGTTATCTGCGTCATGCGCTGTTGCAGGGGGTTAAGCAGCAGCATGAGTTACAGGCAAACAGTTTCAAGTTTGGCTTGATTGGCAGCACAGATACGCACATCGCTGCACCCGGTTTAGTGAGTGAGTATAAATTTCCGGGACATGGTGGAGAGCAATTTAAAAACTTCAATAGTACAAGCCTGCGCTTTACCGATGAACTGGAATTTAACCCCGGTGGCTTGGCGGTCTTGTACGCCGAGGAAAATAGCCGAGACGCACTCTTTGCCGCCATGCGTAGGCGCGAGGCCTATGCCACCAGTGGCACACGGCCTATGCTACGTTTTTTTGGTGGCTGGGATATTCCACATGATGCCTGTGAGCGTGCTAATCAAATTGCACTGGGTTACGCGCACGGCGTTCCTATGGGAAGTGATCTCCCCCCAGCACAAAACCCGGACGAGCAACGCGCGCCGCGATTTCTCATATCTGCGCAAGCGGATACGGGCAGCACCGAGCGGCCGGGGACAGCCTTGCAGCGAATTCAGGTTATCAAGGGCTGGTACGACGGCGAGGTACTGCGCGAGCGTGTCATAGATGTGGCGGGCGGTGACAATGATGCACAAGTCGATACCCGCAACTGCGAACAGCGGGGTAGTGGGCACCGCGCATTGTGCACCGTGTGGTCGGACGAGACTTTTTCTGCCGATGAACAGGCGTTTTACTACGTTCGTTTACTGGAGAATCCGAGCTGCCGATGGAGTCAGCGTCTGTGCGTCGCGGCCAGAGTTAACTGTAGCGATCCAACAACTATTCCCTCCAGCTTGGACAACTGCTGTTCGGTAGACCACCATCAGACGATACAAGAGCGTGCCTGGAGTTCACCCATCTGGTACAGTCCGCCGGCAACCTGATCGTTGCAGTGGATGGGGGCGCTATTCGAAACGATAGATGACATCGACGCCGTAACTTCGGCCATCTCCCCAAATGACGGCGCGGTTCGCCTGGGGGAGATTGTCTAAGGTAAAGGCCTCGTAGTCTGTGTCTTCCAGGTTTTTCACCCAAGCCGCCAGCATCCACTGGCCACCCAAACCCTCTATCTCGGATAGCGAAAGCCGCGCATTCACGAGGTCGTAGTCGTGTCGGATGACCAGTTCACTGTGGTCTTGTCGGTCATCGACAAAGTTGTAGTTGATGTTTGCGCTGACGACACCCAAAGCAGTGGGCGCGAATGTATAGTCAGCGATCAAACTGTATGTATGTTCGGGAGCATTAGTAAAGGAAAATGACTGTAACTCGTCGGTGGCACCTGTCGGGTCGGGAAAATCATCTAGTTGACTATCGAGGTAGGCATAGCTCAACTGTAAAAACAGGCCCGCCATCGGCATAGCTTGCAGTTCCAACTCGAAGCCGGTCATTTCGCCTTCGTCAATGTTAAAAACCCGCGTGTCTTGTATGGTGCCGGGCAGCTGAAAGTTGTACTGAAAATCTTCAAAGCGCTGGTGAAATAGTGCTGCGTTTAGTCGCAGTGCTCGCTCGAGTAGCTCCCCTTTAAATCCGATTTCGTACGAACGCAGCTTTTCTTCCTTGAAGCCGTTGCTAAATCCCTCGATGTCGGGGTCGCGCACATTGAAACCGCCGCTCTTATAGGCGCCAGCATATTTGATGTAAGTGTTAAAATCGTCTGTCCAATTATATTCTGCGATTACAGTAAACGAGTCATCGTCGAACTCTTCATCGCCATCGGCCGAAAACTCAAACGGTGGTGCGCTGGATACTGTATCGTCTGTTGCAGTGACCACTTGGTCAAATCGTTCACGCCGTGCTTTGCGCGAATCTTCCGAATGCCGCCAGCCCAACGTCAGATGTAAGCGTTGGTCGAGAATATTCGGTGTCCAGGTGAACTGAGAGAAAAAGGCGAGCGCATCGTTTTCTATGCCATTAAACTCAGAGCCGATATTGGCCAGTGTGCCGCCACCAAAAGGCGAGATGCTGAAGATATGGTGCAGCGGTGAATCCTCATCTGCCTCTTCATAGAAGTAGTACAAACCAAACATGTAGTTGATCGAATCTCCAATACCGCCTAGAAGTTGGAATTCCTGCGACCACTGCTCCTGCCGCAGATCTGGTCGTGTGGCAGGCAGATCAATCCTATCGGCTCCAGCATTTGGCCCAAGCACTGCTGAGTTAAAGTTGATACGAAACCCTTCGGCCGATCCGGTAGAAAAATCAACATAGCTCATATCATCCAGCTCGCGGTAAGCGGTGATAGACTTGAAAGTCATATTTTCTGTTATGCGCCAATCAAAATTAAGTGTGTGTCCCTCAATGGCAGTATCGGTCGGTAGCAGTTTGCTGCTGGTAGACAATTTCCCCAGACGATCATTGCTGTAGGTGACGTAGTTGTTGTCTACCACGACGCCGCCGACGATAGCGAGTAGATCAAACCCGCCGACCGGCCGTGGTGTGATAGCTTGTGCGGTATAATTAAAATATTTAATTTTTGATCTGTCGTAGCTGTAGTCGAGTGTCAGGCGCTCACTGAGGTCGCCGCGCACATCTAGACGAAAACCCTTGGATTCACGATCTCCAAAGCCACCTCCGGGGCCCGCATTTTTGACAAAACCATCAACGTCTTCGTAAAAATATGCAAGTTTCGCTGCAATAGTATCAGTCAAAGGCACATTCACTGATGTCTTACTACTGAACAAATCGCGATTTCCCACACTCAGCGCTTGTTCCACTTGTAATGATTCGAGGTCTGGCTTGCGGGTAATGAGCTTGATGGCACCGCCTGTCGTGTTGCGACCATAGAGTGTCCCCTGGGGCCCGCGCAGCACTTCGATGCGTTCCAGGTCGGCGACATCGAAGGCAAGCCCAGTGGAGCGTGCAATGTAAGCGCCATTGAGATAGACGCCGACAGCGGCGTCCTGTGTGATTTGTGTATCTGACAGACCAACGCCGCGAATGAACAGGCGCAGTGTTTGGTTGTTGGACGGAAAGCTATCGATATTCAGGTTGGGCACCAGGCCATTGAGGTTGCCGATGCCTGTGATACGCTGTTTTTCCAGTTGTTCCGAATTCATGGTAAACAGGGAAATCGGTGTGGTTTGTGCCGACTGTTCTCGATGCTGCGCGGTGACCAGTACTTCTTCAAGTTTGGCACTTCTAGAGTCGGCTGCCTCAGAAGAGATTGTCGTGCACAGTAGCGAAACAACTAGAACGCATTCGGGACGCATTTTATTCTCCGATTTATCACCGATGCCTTTGAATTATTATTGGACTCTTTCGATTATCATTGGTCTTGGCTGGCCGATCAAATGCTATTTGTTCGACGTCATTCAATTATTTGATCGTAACTAGCCATAATTGGCTCAAATTGTATTTCGTGCTTAATAAGCCTATATATTATTGTCTTGGCTACGGACATGCGATTGCTCTCGATTGGTGATTGCCAGCGACCTAAGATGCGGTGCATTTGATGATTCGTTTTATACTATCGACTATTGTTGCGACGACGACGCTGTTTGTTACCTCAAGCCTCGCAAGTGAGTCTTCGCCACAGCAACGTTTTGCCTACGGTACTGTCTTTTCGCAAGGTGCGCCTGTTAAAGGTGCGATGATTACATTTGCGCATGGCGACCCTGTGCACACGATCACTGTTTTTGCCGATGACCAGGGTCGCTTTCTCACACCGCCATTACCCTGGGCCGATAGCTACGATCTTCGCGTACGTCGTGCCGGGTGGCGAGATGTTTTGATGAAAAATGTGAGCATACAGGCCGGTGGCAACAGGCAAGAGATTGTCATGGAGCGTATCGCCAACCCGGCAGAGATGATCCAGCAGCTGCCGAGCAATTACTGGATGAATTTGGTCTTAGAGGAATTTGAAGAGCGCGAACATTTACTTGAGTTTAAAATGCAATGCACCTACTGCCATCAGCAGGGCTCGCCGCTCACCTCACGCAGGCAGTTTGATAGATCGCAGTGGGTAGAGACCATCATTGATATGGGTCGGCGCAGCGCCATTATCAGCAATAGCCTGCGGGAAGTCTTGCCAGACCGGTATCTTGCGGCTTATGACGAGGCCAATGTGTTAGCAAAACTGCCAACCTATGATTCTGTGGATGGCCCGCTACCAGTGCCATCGCCCATCGCGCGACGTGCAGTGATTGAGGAATGGCAATTGGGCGGGCGTACTTCCGGTCAACACGATCTGATGGTCTATCATCCCGATGGTTCTATTTGGACGGTAGATGGCCCAATGGACACATTGCATGTCATTCGTTTCGATAAAGACCCCGACGGTGAACGAAAGTCTTACTTGATACCGCGCGGCAATCATCAGCCAGGTGGTGTTTATTGGAAGATGGACAAAGGTAAGCGACGCGGAACAGAGACTTACCTGGCGCCGCATTCTTTGCAGACCGGTCCGGGTGGCATTATTTGGCTGACACTCGCCTCAGGCAATCAGTTGGCAGGGTTTGACCCCACCACCGAATCTTGGGATATCGTTGATATGGAGGAGGGCATTAACCCACATACGTTGCGTTTCGATGAGAGGGGGCGTCTCTGGTTTACGGTAACAGCGACTAACCACGTGGGTATGTTCGACCCTCACACGCGGAAACAAACGTATATACGCCTACAGTTTCCCGATGTGAAAACGCGCCTGATTACTTGGCTAACACCTTTCGTGCTGCGCCACGCTGATACGTTGCGGCTTAATGAGCGTTCCGCCAAAATGGATGGCGTGACCATGCCTATGCCCTATGGCATCGACATTCACCCACTCGATGGCAGCGTCTGGTTCAGCCAACTGAATATGAGCCATATCGGACGTATCGATCCCGATACACTAAAAGTGACGTCTATTCCAACACCATTTGTCACACCACGCCGTTTACGGTTCGATTCTAAAGGTAATCTGTGGGTACCCAGCTATGCCCAGGGCAGCATTCATTTATTTAACACGCAGACGATGCAGTGGCAGGGCGAATGGCTTATTCCTGTGGAGCCCGCGGGAAGTGAAGTTCCCTATGCGGTCTATATCGATCAGAAAACAGACCATGTCTGGATTACCGGCACCCAGAGTGACAGCATTATTCGGTTTGAACCGCACAGCGAACAGTGGACGATTTATCCTCTGCCGACCTTGGTGACGTACACCCGTGAACTGGACATGGACCGTGCGGGCAACGTATGGACGTCGCATTCCAGCAGTCCCGCTTGGCATGTGGAAGGGGGTATCCCGAAGGTGACACGGTTGCAACCTTTGGGGGCACCGGATATAGAAGCCTCGGGATTGTTTGCTGAGGACACAGGTGATTTCGCGTCAACCGTCTTACAGTTGTCTTCGTCAGGTAAGTCGAATACCGAGGCGGCGGTTGCTGACCAGTGACCAATAGCACCACGAGGAACTGCTTGCAACAAACTGCCCCTAGTCAATATTTAACGACAATTGTCTTCTGCGTTTGTCTGGGATTTTCTTCATCGGGTTGCCTTTCTAGAGACCCTACAAGTAATTCCGATGCGTCGATTCTGCTCGCCTCGCGGGACACCGCCGACGCTGTAGGTAAATGGCCCGTCTACGGTGGCGATGCCGGTGGGTCGCGCTTTTCTGCTTTGACTGAGATTAATGCCGACAACGTCAGCGACCTGCAGTTGGCTTGGCAGTACCGCACCGGCGATTCGTCTGAGCTGCGCGAAGATGTGCCGCCGAGCTCATTTCTTGCAACTCCAGTGCTGCACGACAACACCTTATTTTTTTGTTCTGGTCTAAGTCGCGCCTTCGCAGTCGATGCAGAGACCGGTGAGGAACGCTGGGTGTTTGATAGCCAACCCAATTTCGAAGACACTGGCACGGCGAAATGTCGCGGTGTTTCGCTGTGGCAGCAACAGGCAGCGCAAAGCGAAGCACAATCCGGGGCAGCTTTAGTGCAGGATGCAGTAGCGTCTGGCGCGACACCCTGCCAAGTTCGCGTATTCATGGGTACATTGGACGCACGACTTGTGGCGATAGATGCGGCGACCGGTCTCGCCTGTCGGGACTTTGGGAATGAGGGCTTCGTCGATTTGCGCGATGGCATGGGCGATGTCATCGGTAATGAAATGGCAATGACATCGCCTGCGGTGGTGGTCGGCGACTTAGTCATTCAGGGCGCAATGGTGCGTGACAATCAGCGTGTCGACCCGCCCGGCGGTGTCATTCGCGCTTGGGATGCGCGCACGGGCGAACTGCGTTGGGCATTCGACCCCGTACCACCCAATGCGCCGACTCCACAAGCACTCGGTGCACCCGCGGGGCAGCACTATCATAGGGGTACGCCCAACGCCTGGACAATCATGTCTGCTGACATAGAACGCCAACTCGTGTTCGTGCCATTTGGCAGTCCAGGCTTGGATTTTATTGGCGGTCACCGCAAACGTCACGGTTTCGACTACGGATACTATGCCAATTCCGTCGTGGCTCTACATGCCCAGACCGGCGAGGTCGTCTGGCACTTTCAGACTGTGCATCATGACTTATGGGATTATGATTTAGCGTCGCAACCACTATTGGTGGATATTGAAGTTGCCGGTGCCATGGTGCCGGTGGTGGTTCAGGCCACCAAGATGGGCCATGTTTTTGTGTTGCACCGCGAGACTGGCAAACCTGTCTTTCCGGTAGAGGAACGTTCTGTTCCGCAAACTACCATTCCTGGGGAATACACTTCGCCGACGCAACCATTTCCCAGTTTTCCGCCACCGGTTCACCCCCATGATCTGGAGACTAGCGATGCCTGGGGAATGTTTTACTTCGACAAGCGCGCTTGTCGCAAAAAAATGGAAACTGCGGATAATTTCGGCATCTTTACACCACCAGCACTGAATCGCTTCAACATTCAGTATCCCGGCGTGGCGGGCGGGCAGAATTGGGGCGGTGTTGTGTATGATCGCGAGCGCAATCTACTCATCATGCCGCAGAATTATGTTGTCACTCTTAACAAGATATTGCCACGCGAGGAAGCGCAGAGCTGGCAGCGAGAGAAAATAGGTCACGAAGTCTCACCGAATACCGGGACCCCTTTCGTCATTGTCCATGATCTGTTGTTGTCCCCCATCGGCATACCATGCGTAAAACCCCCATGGGGCTCACTCTTGGCCTTGAGTCTGGAAACTGGGGAGTTGCGGTGGGAAGTTCCCTTTGGAACGTTGCGCGATGTGGCGCCGTTGATGTCCTTGGTGCCGTTCGTTCCAGATTTTGGTTTTCCCAGTGCCGGAGGGCCCATCCTCACAGGTACTGGCCTGGTTTTTATCGGTGCCGCGATGGATAACTATATTCGTGCCTACGCGGTGGCAACAGGTGAAGAGCTGTGGCGGGCACGCTTACCCGCAGGTGGCCAGGCGACACCTATGACGTACCAGGGTCGGCGCACGGGTAAGCAGTTTGTGGTGATCGCTGCCGGTGGCCACGCCTATATGCGCACGCGCCTGGGCGATAGTTTGATGGCATTTGCACTACCGGAAGCATCCTCCCCATAAGAAATAAAGTCATTGCCTCGTCACCATTGTGGCGTATTCGTCGTGGGCTGTTACTTAATTTAGCGCGGCGTGTTTAGACTGCGCGACTGTTAATTCAGACCGTTTGCTTGAATAGTAAAATGGATTCTGCCATCCTGAATTGAAGCTTTTTTGCGCCCTTTTTGTTTCGACTCTCTCTAGAATACAGACCGGCAACAAGGTGTATCCACTGGGTGATTACAGCGGCTCAGCACTGCTCACCGCTGGCTCAGTGGGGTTTTTACACGCGGAAGGTGCCGCACGGAAGGTGCCGCACGGAAGGTGCCGCATGGAAGGTGCCGCGCGGAGGGCGTCAGCCCAAGGTGAATGAATTGACTAGTTTCGTCCAGCCCAGCACGCCCAAGCAATTGCTCAACATGGGCCCGATCGACCCGGTGGAAAATCCCTACGAAATCTACCGGCGTATGCGTCAGGATCAACCCGTGGGGCTTGGCGGTTCGGGTTACTACATCGCCAGCTATGATTTGGCCTGTGAAGCGCTGTTAAACGACGAAGTATTTTCTAGCAAGTCCAACAGTCCCGACTACCCGGGAATTGGCATGGTGTTTGGTCAAACCATCGTTGGCATGAATGGCAAAGAGCACTTAAAACACCGCAATCTCATTACACCCGCGCTGCGACCGCGCGCCCTGGGAGATGAATTCGCGCAGTTGGCGCGCGCGACCGCTGATCGCCTAATCGATAAATTCAGTACTGCGGGCGCAGCGAATTTAGTGCCTGCGTTTACGTTCTTGTATCCGCTTTCCGTCTTTGTGCAAATCCTTGGATTACCCGAGGAAGATGTGGACGACTTTCATCAGTGGGGTATCGACCTCACACATGTAGCGGCTGACCCCGAGCGCGGATTGCGCGGCTCGGCTTGCTTAGCTGAGTATCTCAGTCCGGTTGTTCACGACAAACGCGAAAACCCAACGGGTGACCTCATTTCTCGCTTGATTGAAGCTGAAGTTATGGGGGAGCGCATGACGGATGCAGAAATTATCAGCTTTTTGCGTTTACTCATTACCGGCGGCGCCGATACCACTTACCATTTATTGGGCAACGTATTGCACACGCTCCTCAATGACGCAGCGCTGTTTGCGATGGTGAACGCGGATCGCAGTAAAATCGAGCCACTGTTGTGGGAATCGCTGCGTTGGGAATCTCCGGTCCAGTTTGTATCGAGGCAAACGAATTGTGAGGTGGAGATCGGTGGTGTAACCATACCGGACGATTCGCCAGTGGTGATTCTGCTGGGTTCTGCTAATCGTGACGAAGCTGTGTATCGCGATGCAGATACCTTTGACATCGAGCGCAAAGGGCCGAAATCCATCGCATTTGGCTACGGTCGCCACTACTGTGCCGGCGCTGATTTTGGTCTCACCGAGGCAACTATTGGGCTAAATGCCTTGTTTGATCGCCTGCAGGACTTGCGCTTTGATGCCGACGCCGCTGAGCCGAGTAAAATACGCGGTGTGGCCTTTCGCGGCCCTTCCCACTTACATGTGAGATTCCGCGCTGCTTCCTAAATCAGAACATAGATCCAGTATTTGCCATAAAATCCGCCTACAACATGTTTGGTAATTACCGAGCCAGAGAATCATGGATACATTAGACGCCTTCCGCAGTGAGACTCGAGCCTGGCTAGAGAAAAATTGTCCAACCAGTATGCGCACGCCGCTGCGGACTGAAGACGATGCCTGCTGGGGTGGGCGTAAGTTCGTATTTCAAAGCGATGATCAAAAACTTTGGCTCGAGCGCATGTCGGCCAAGGGTTGGACTGTGCCACGCTGGCCAGAGAAATATGGCGGCGCGGGGTTGAGTTCCGAACAAGAACAGGTCTTGCAGCAAGAGATGGCACAGTTGGGTTGCCGCTCACCGCTCACCAGCCTGGGTGTCATTATGCTGGCACCCGCATTGATGAAGTATGCGAACGAAGCGCAAAAACTCGAGCACCTGCCCAAGATCGCGCGCGGAGAGATACGGTGGTGTCAGGGTTACAGTGAGCCGGAAGCGGGTTCTGATTTGGCGGGTTTGCAGACTACCGCAGTGGATCGAGGCGATTACTTCCTCGTCAATGGCGCTAAAGTATGGACATCCTATGCTGACAAGGCGGATTGGATTTTCTGTTTGGTGCGCACCGACCCAGATGCCCCTAAACGCGAGGGTATCAGTTTTTTGCTATTTGATATGGCTTCCGACGGCGTAACTACTTCACCAATACAATTGATTAGCGGCGCTTCACCATTTTGCCAAACGTTTTTTGATGACGTGAAGGTGCCGAAAAAGAATCTCGTCGGTGAATTAAACCAGGGTTGGACGGTAGCCAAATACTTACTGCAACACGAGCGCAATATGGCAGCAGGTATGGGGCGGGCCGGTGGCGAGCGCAAGAAAACCTTGCCAGAAATTGCCACCGAGGCGTTGGGTATCGTCGACGGCAAGCTCGCAGACCCTTATCTGCGCGCGCAGCTGGCCTCTTTTGAGCTTCGTGAAGAACTCTTTACGTTGACTGTGCAGCGCGTGGGGGAAGAGATGCAAGCCGGGAGTGGGCCGGGCCCAGCGTCGTCCCTGCTTAAGTATTACGGCTCAGAATTGAACAAAGATCGCCACGAACTCGTGCTCTCCCTGGGAGGATTGACTAACCTCGTGTGGGAAGGTGAGCCTTCGGAGGAAGGTAAGGTAGCGCGCAGTTGGTTGCGCAGTAAGGCCAATTCGATCGAAGGCGGTACCACCGAAATCCAGCTCAATATCATCGCCAAACGAGTACTGGGGTTACCCACAGTGTAACTTGCGTAGCACTATGCAAAAGCGTCGTGCAATCGCTAAGGTTTAGAGTAATTAAATGTCATTGGTGTTAAACGAGCAACAACAGCAGTTACAAAGTACTGCGAACGCATTTTTTACACAAAAAGCACCTGTAAGCGCATTGCGCAAACTGCGCGATTCGCGCGACACAGAGGGTATCAGCCGCGAACTTTGGCGAGAGATGGCGGCGATGGGCTGGGCCGGTACTTTTTTACCCGAGGAGCTCGGTGGTATCGACTGTGGCTTTACCGAGTTAGGTGTTCTAATGCAGGCAGCGGGTCGCACATTAGTTGCCAGCCCCCTGTTCGCCACGGTAGCACTGGGTGCAAGTGCGCTCTTACTTGCTGGTAGGCAGGAGCAGCGTACCACTGTGTTACCCGGTGTGGCGTCTGGAGATTGCCTATTGGCGCTAGCGGTGCAGGAGGGTCCCCACCACCGTCCGCTACAGACCGCAACACGTGCAATTCAGCGGGGAGAGAGTTTTGTTCTTACCGGCGAAAAAACGTTTGTGGCTGATGGTCACATTGCAGATTATCTCATCGTCGTTGCCCGAACTTCCGGTAACATTGGGTCAGAGCAGGGGTTGTCCTTGTTTTTGGTAGACCCAACCATAGCCGGTGTAACTGTGGAGCGGCAGATTATGGCCGACAGCCGCAATATGGCCAGTGTTCGGTTCGCTGATGCTGAGGTGCCGGGCAATGCGCTACTGGGGCAGAGCGATAGTGCAGCCGCCGTCGTTCAAGAGGTGATCGATCGTGGTAATATCGCCCTTGCGGCAGAAATGCTGGGCTCGGCACAAGCCGCCTTTGAGCGCACCTTAAGTTATCTCAAGGATCGCCAGCAGTTCGGTGTTGCCATCGGCACGTTCCAAGCATTGCAGCATCGCGCCGCGCGCATGTTTTGTGAACTCGAGTTGTCCAAGACGGCGGTGCTAAAGGCGCTGGACTCTGTGGACACACGGTCCAATGAGCTGTCGCGCTACGCCAGTTTGGCAAAAATACAGGTCGCAGAGACGCTGCGTTTAGTGAGCAATGAGGCTATTCAAATGCACGGCGGAATTGGTATGACTGATGAGGAAGATGTCGGGTTTTACCTCAAGCGTGCGCGCGTGGCGCAAATGACGCTGGGCGATGAAAATTACCACCTACTGCGCTTCGCAGCGCTCAAGGGTTATTGATTTTGAGGGTCAGCTTAGGCTCTACTTACCTTTCCAATGCACACTTTGTAGGTTTACTAATCCATGTCGGCACATGAAAAACTGCGCCTGAGAGAGGCTGTCAGAGAATTCATGGCGATGGAGTCAGCGGGCGGCCTGTTGCTTCTCATTGCCGCCTGTGCCGCCATGGTCGTGGCCAATTCTCCTTTCACTGGGCAATACAATGCCTTGTTGGATACCAAAGTGGCGGTGCAGGTTGGCACATTCGCCATCGACAAGCCGTTGTTGCTCTGGATCAACGATGGCCTTATGGCGGTTTTCTTTTTTCTTATTGGCCTGGAGATAAAACGTGAGGTCGTAGAGGGTGAGCTATCGTCGATGTCGCAAGTTGTGCTGCCGGGCCTGGGTGCTATCGGTGGCATGTTGGTTCCGGCCGGTGTCTATGCCTGGTTGAACTGGGATAATTCGCAAGCACTGGATGGCTGGGCCATTCCAGTAGCGACCGATATCGCGTTTGCCCTCGCTCTACTGAGTGTGTTTGGTACTAGAGTGCCCCTAGCGCTCAAGGTTTTTTTGTTGACCCTTGCGATCTTTGACGATCTCGCCGCGATTCTCATTATCGCTGTTTTTTATTCCTCCGATCTTTCTTTGGGCGCACTGCTGTTTGGTGGAGTCACTGTATGTGCCGCCTTCGCCTTTAATCGTATGGGTGTCACCCGCATTACAAGTTATGTATTCCTGGGCCTCGTGTTGTGGGTTGCCGTGTTGAAATCTGGTGTGCACGCGACACTTGCCGGCGTCCTCATTGCCTTTTGCATTCCGATGCGCGATGCAGATGGTGACTCCCCCCTGCGAGAGTTGGAACACGACCTACACGGCCCGGTAGCGTTCGCCATTCTTCCAATCTTTGCCTTTGCCAATTCGGGAATATCCTTTGAAGGATTTGAACTTAGCCAGCTAACCCAGTCTGTGCCACTGGGAGTTATTCTTGGCTTAACCCTCGGTAAACCCTTGGGAGTGATGATCTTCGTCGGATTCGGAGTAGCCCTAGGCATAGCCCGATTGCCGGAAAGAGTCACTTGGTGGCAGGTATTTGGTGTCGCTTGTGCCTGTGGTATTGGTTTTACAATGAGTCTATTTATAGCGAGCCTGGCCTTTGAGCACGGCTCAGGCGATTACTTTGCTGGTGATCGTCTCGGTGTCGTCGTGGGCTCTGTGCTCTCCGCGCTTGCCGCCTATGTCATTTTACAGTTGAGTTTACCGGAAGAAGCGGGCTAGGAAGTTCGCCGAGCCCTCGTCGCTTGTTGCAGTGGTATATACAGAGCGGTGGCGTTCGATTGCTGGCTGCGATACTAGGGCTACTCCTCGATCAGATGGTCTTTGACTGTGCCCGCGAGGACATCTTTTAACAACTTACCCGCCGCGTTGCGTGGAAGTGCCTCTAACTGTACCTCCCATTGAGCGGGTACTTTGAAGGACGCAAGGTGTTGCTCGCAGTGCGTAACCAACTGGGGGACAGCCGGTTGTTCTGTAGTAGCAGTGACAACCACGACCGCTTTTACCTCTTGTCCCAGCTCGGGATGCGGCACACCAAACACAGCAGCTTCTTTTACCAGTGGGTGTTTTTCTAAGCATTGTTCGATTTCAACCGGGTAGATGTTTTCTGCATTACGCAATATTAGGTCGCGAGCACGGGTATTGATATAGAGCAGATCACCTTCGAAGTAACCAATATCACCTGTCCGTAACCAGCGGCCTGGTGCAAAAACTTCCGCGGTGGCTTCCGGTCTGCGCCAATATTCAAGCATGGTGCAACTGCCGCGAATACAAATCTCGCCTTCTGTGCCATTCGCTAGCGGCCGATTTTTGTCATCGCGAATGGTGATTTCTACCCCAGGAAATACGCGTCCTACAGAATTGGGGTGTGCGGTGAGTAGTTCTCCCCAGTTGTGCGTTCCCACTCCGGCGGATTCTGTCAAACCATACCCGAGAGCCATGCCACCACCCGTACCGGTAAACTTGCTAGTCATTTTTCGTTGCTGCTCGGCGCTAGTCGGTGCGCCACCTGAACCTAGCCTACTGATCGAGGAGACATCGTATTCGCTGAACCTCGGGTGGTCCAACACACGCGAGGCCATGCTCCCTAGAGAAGCCCAGGTCGTCACTTTTTCACGCTCTATCAGCTGCAGCACTTTTTCGGGGTCAAAGCGCCCCAAGGTCCAAACGGTTTTCATACCTACCGCGAGGCTGGTAATAGCGCCTGTGAACAAACCAGAAAGATGAAACAGTGGCGCGGAAAAGAGTCCGCAGTGAGGCAGTGAACTCTCGCCGACACTTTTACCCGCTTGCATTTCTAACATCATCATGCGAAAGCCACTAAAAACAGTGGAGGAAAGAAAAGTGATCAGCGCGCGGTGGCTGAGCAGCGCACCTTTTGCTCGACCGGTGGTGCCACTGGTGTAAAGAATTAGGGCGGGGTCGTCTTCTTGGATAGTGCAGTGCGGAAGGGTGGCATCCTTCGCGTCGATGACGATCTCATCTAGATCGTCCTCGATCGTTAGCACGGGAAAGGTGAGGGTGCTGGTGTCGATGCGCGCTAAACGCTTTCTATCGCCGACTAAGATAGTGGGTTGCGCGTCGGAGAGGGAGTACAAAATTTCATCGCGGTTCCACCAACCATTTAATCCGACACAAATAGCGCCGATACTAACGCTGGCCCAGAATGTCACTATCCACTGCGGATGGTTATCCGCCAAAATTGCGACGCGATCTCCAGGCTTTACACCGTAGAGGTCTCGCAGTTGATGAGCTAGAGCGACGACTTGCCCGTAGTGATCGCGAAAACTGAGTCGCTGCCCCTCGCAGATGATAAATTCGTTGTCGCCGTGCGCGAGGGAGGCTTCAAGAATCTCGCCCAAATTGCGTTGTCTGTCTTTAAAGACTTTGATGCGCTCGCCAAGGACGGTGTCATCGACTAATTCAAAGGCACCCCCGGGGGCGATGAGCTCAGCTTCGATGTCAGCGACTGTTAACACGCGTTTATTTTCACGCAACGATGTCACCCAGCTTGCGGAAATGCGCGGCGGCGTCTGCCGGTAACACTGGCGGCTCTTTCCCGACCGCGTAGCAACCTAGAATCACTTCCGCCGTACGTTCAATAATCTCCACCATGTCTGCGGCACGGCGCAAGCTGCGCCCCGCAACGATGATTCCGTGATTAACCATCAACACGGCCCACTCATCTTCCATGGCTTGCGATACTGCCTCGGCTAACTCATTGGTACCGGGCATGATAAAGGGGACGCGCGGAATGTTGCCAAAGAAAGCGGCCTCGGTCGAGATGGGAAGAAATGGTAACCCCGCATTGGCAAGGATAGTGGCGTTAGGTGCGTGGGCGTGAATTACCGCCTTGGCCTCGCTTTTTCTCGCGAGTATTTTTGTGTGCATACACCATTCGCTGGAAGGTGAACGTGCTCCGGTTTCGAGACTTTCTCCGTCGAGGTTAATCCGGACCATGACCTCGGGTTTTAAGTCACCTTTGAACAAGCGGCTAGGTGTTATCCACAGTTCGTTCTCATTATCGGGAATACGCGCACTAATGTTGCCGCCGGTGGCTGTGATGACCTGGGCATCAAACAGCTCCTGCATAATCTCAACGAGCTCTTCCCGAATATCACCGGGAGCAAGATCACTGGCGGTCGCGGCGACTTGCACATCGGAGCGGGGCACGGCAGCGAGGTCGCCCGGGTCGCCCATTTTCGCCCGTGCAGCGGTGTAGAGCCGTTCCATATCGTCGTTCATGTGCTGTAGGGTCATCGCTTTCGCGGCGTCGCCCATAAAGGAAATCTCTCCGTTCATGGCACACTCCATGGTATCGATGGTACCTGTGAACATGCCGTCTACTATTTCGCCGCGCATCTCTAACTGTACTTCTGCAGCATTCTCGGGCGTACCCAGGGCGCTGGTCACCTCACCGTTGTTCAGACTGATAAAAAAGCTCAATCCCAAATCGTGTATGTGGAAGTGTAGGGTGACATCTTGGCCCGCACTAAAGGTTTGAATACTGGTGTCGGCAGCTAACGCGCTACAAAACTCGGAGAGAATTGCACGCATACCGTCTACGACTTTTGCGGGCGCGGTGACCTGTGCTGGTGGTGTGGAACTGGCGCCCAGCTTTGAATCTGCTTTTGTATCGCGTTGAAGGTCGCTGACGGCAGGGCCTTTTTTCTCGCGCAGTTTTGCAAGTTCTCGCTCCGTGGGTTGTGGCCGTGAGCCTTGCCAGCTAAAACTGTCTAGTGTCCCTGGGTTGAGTACATTGGTTGGCGTCTCTCCGCGCAACAACTGACTGATGGCGGTGGAAATACTTTGGCCCTGGTGGCTAGCAACTTCCTCTGTATTGCCGGCGGAGTGGGGCGTGGCGATCACGTTGGGTAATTGCAGCAGCGGGTGATCGAAGCCCGGTGGCTCAACTGCAAAGGTGTCGAGTGCGGCACCGCCTAAGTGACCCTGTTCAAGTGCCTGCACTAGCGCGTCCTCATCAATGAGAGCCGCTCTAGCGGTGTTGATGAAAAATGCACCGGGTTTCATCTGCGCAAACTCTTGTGCGCCGATCATACCTTTTGTCTCGGGTGTCACTGCCGCGTGTAAACTGACAATGTCACTGCTTGCCAACAGTAAGGGTAAGTCAACCAGCTTACAGCCGGCCAAGGCCGCTTGTTCTGTTGTGACAAAAGGGTCCGCCACGAGAATTTCGGCATCAAAGCCCGCAAGACGCGCCGCGACGGCGCGCCCAACTGCGCCCAAACCGATGAGGCCAATGGTCTTGCGCCACAGCTCGCGGCCCCGTAATTGGCTGAAGGCTTGACCCATCTTTCCCATATTGCCCGCTGTGCAATCTGCCTGTTTTAAGAAACTGCTCGCGGCGGGAAGTTTGCGCGCCAAATTGAGTATGAAACCAACGGTAAGATCGGCGACTGCGATTGCGTTGCGTCCTGGTGCAAACAGCACGGGAATACCAAAGGCAGTGCACGCTTCTACATCTACGTTGACGGCGTCGCCACGACAAGCTGCTACCACTCGTAAGTCGGGCAGGAGTGCGAGGGCATCGACGTTTACTACATCCACCTCGGTGACAAAAATTTGTTTGCCCGAGAGAGCTTGCACTAAATCGGGCCCAGTCAAGAGACGCTTTACTTCGCGAAAGCTCGCATATTCGATTAGGATATTCCTACCTAACTCGGCAAGCGAATCTTCATCAAAGGCGGCGGTAATCAGCGCGCTCAGTTGAGCGTGGAGTGCGGGCGGAGACGCCGGTATCGGCGGCTCCTGCAACATCATGGGCAGTACATGTTCTACCGCGATGGGCGCTGAGTGCTGCTCATTCGCCTCTCGATAGCGTTGCCACGCTACATACTGTGATTGATAAGTGCCAGTGACCTTTGCCTGCGGTTGGAAGCGCGCGCGGGAGTGGCTCAGGGCGTCACAGGCGCTGGGGAAATCGGTAAAGTGTTGCGAGCCAACGCCCGCACAAATAGCGGCGCCCAAGGCTGTTGTTTGATGCAGGCGAGGTGTTACTACGGCCCGATTTAGTACGTCACACAGCAACTGTGAAAAAATATCGGAGCGCGAAATTCCACCGCATAAGTGGATATCAGAAACTGACTGTTGCGTGTCACTTGCGGCCAGCAGCTGATCGATGTTGGCGCGCAACCCGTAACAGTGCCCCTCAATGACACTGCGTGCGAGATGTGTTCGAGGTGCGGCGTCCGCCATTAAATTCATATGCGACAGCGAAATTTGCCCCACCGGAAGGGTCGGTGCGCGCATATCCATCTGTTGTGCACCGAGCGTCGATAACACGCCGGCGGCTCCCGCTGCTGATTGAGCCGCCTCGGCAAGAAGGCGCAACTCGGGTTCTCTCGCGTCGGGAAATAGCAAGCGGGCCATGAGTGTGAGGGTTTCCCCCAGGGCACCGCCGTTGCTTTCTACCAACCAGTGATTGGGTAACAGATGTGCAGTGCTTACAAACCTGCTGGTAGTGTCTGGCCAGGGTTGTGCCACGACTTGTTGCACAGGCGCCGTAGTGCCAGCCACCACCGCGATGTCTCCCGCCACAATTGCCCCGGCACCCACGAGAGCCGCTTGCGTATCGGCACCGCCCATGCTCACAGGCGTGCCCTCCGCTAGCCCCAGATGTTGGGCTGTGCTCGCCCCTAATTCTCCAAGTTGTGTGCCCGCGGGAATTACTGGCGGAAACATGTTACGGGGAAAATCTATCTGATCGATAAATTCCCAGCACCAATCATAGTCCTGCAGGGAGAACAACCCGGTGGCGCACGCCTGAGTTGGATCTGTGGCGCGCACCCCCACTAATTTTTCGTTTAACCAATCGCCGATACTGTAAAGGGTCTCAACGCTTGCGAAGTTCTCAGGCTGTTGTGCCTTCAGATATAACAGACGTGGACCAGCATGCAGGGGGAGTGGCCAAGTGCCAGTCGATGCCAGTAACTGTTCGCCGTACTGGTCTGCTAACTCAAAACATTCCCCAGCGGCACGCGCATCGCGATTCGGAGTCGCCAATACTGCATTCGCATCGTTTCCCATGAACACCGATGAGTAGCGCATAGCGGCGACAGAAACACCGCCCACCTCATCGGCTCGCACTCCCGCTTGCAGCAGAGCCTGTCTGCTGGCGCGACTGACCAATTCCCAGGTGTTATGCAGATCGATGTCACAGCCGGTACCAAAAGTGCCCGGCGCCGTGTTGTACTGCCAGCGCTGGGTGGTACACGACGTGGCTCCGCTATCACTGTTGATCAGTAAGCAGCGGACGCCGCTACCGCCGAGGTCAAACCCCATTAGCCAGGGTTTTGCCATGCATTGATATCCTGAGGTCAGGGTGATTTTTGGTCGCGTAATTTACAATCGCGAGAGGTCAAAGATACTATCATCAGAGAACTACCTGATAAACATGGCGAGTGGTGCACCTCTACAGTATACTTTTTGCGGTAAACACATGATGCCGATATCAAGTATTCTGATCGAATCAAGGCAGCACATACATTCAAGCTGGGTCACTACCCGATATCACAACTTCTTTTTCCGTTAGGTAGCGAACTGCACTCCAAAGACCTGTCCCTCCGAGGTGAGTTGCATGACAAAACGTATCCCACTGCCCATGCCGTTCGGTTGGTTTCGCGTGTCGGAATCGAAAGATCTTACCGTTGGCGAGGTGAAAACTGTGCACTATATCGGCCAAGACTTGTTGCTGTTTCGCACCGAAGACGGTGAGGCCTGCGTGACAGAACCCTACTGTCCACACTTGGGTGCGCACTTGGGCTATGGTGGCGTAGTTGAGGGCAATGCTATTCGCTGCCCGTTTCACCATTGGAAGTTTGATGGCCGTGGTACTTGTGTGGAGGTGCCCTATGCCAAACGCATTCCACCTAAAGCACAGTTGAAAGCCTATCCCACCTGTGAAAAAAATGGCATTGTGTTTATGTGGCACCACCCCGACGGCATTGCACCCAAGTGGGAGGTGCCGGAAGTGCCGGACTGGTGCGCCGAGGGTTGGTTGCCACCGGTCTACCATCAGGCTGTGGTGCGCAGCCACCCGCAGGAGATGGCCGAAAACGTGGTCGATTCACCGCATTTCCATTTTGTTCACGGTACACCTGATATTCCTGAAAAAACGTTTACCTTCGATGGGCACATAATGCGCGCTTTTCAGGCCCTGACATTTACAACGCCCGACGGTGAGCTGAAAGGGCGAGTGGATATTGAATCACACGGCGGCAGCGTAGGTATCACGCGTTTTCAGGGCATCGGAGAAACCCTTCTTGTCATTACGGGTACGCCGATTGATGAAGAACAGCACGAAACAGTGATGCGCTTTAGCTTTAAGCTCATGGATGGTGATGAAAAAACAACGCGTGCTATCGCCGACGCATTTATCGGTGAGGTCACCCGCCAGCACTCGCAGGATGTGCCCATTTGGGAAAACAAAAAATTCCACGAGAACCCGGTGCTATGCGACGGTGATGGCCCTATTCACCAAATACGCAAGTACTACCAGCAGTTCTACCCCTAAGGCACTTCAGTCTCGCTCGACCCATACACCGAGTCGCGAAATTCGGGTCAGTTGTTACACTATGGTTTCGAAATCGCATTGCATGCGTGCGTATCTCGCATACACTGTTACTTAATCTAACTATAGAGAACAACTTCATGGCTCAGCCCTTTCCCGACAACATATTTTTGAGCGGCCCAAATACACCCTGCGGCATCGAGTGCGATTCACCCGACCTTATCATTACGGGAGAGTTGCCTGCCGATTTAGAGGGTGTATATTTTCGCAATGGACCGGACCCGCTGTATCCGCCACGCGAAGGCGAAGAATACCATTGGTTTCACGGCGACGGCATGATCCAGCGCTTTGAGTTCAAGGCTGGTCGAGTCTCCTGGAAAAATCGCTGGGTGCGCACCGAGAAGTACGAACTGGAACGCGCAGCGGGCCGCTCCCTATTTGGTGTCCTGGGCAACCCGATGAACGCCGATCCTTCGGTCGCCGATAAACACTACAACACGGCCAACACACATGTGGTGTGGCATGGCAATCGCCTGTTGGCCCTCATGGAGGGGACTATCGCCGTTGAGCTAGAACCCGATACATTGGCCACCGTTGGTAATTTTGATTATAACGGGCGGATCGATGGCCCAATTACTGCCCATCCCAAGTTTGACCATGCCAGTGGCGAAATGATTTTCTTTGGCAATCAGGCCAAGGGCCCTTTTAGTGAGTTTCTGCGCCTGAATATCGCCGATCGCGCGGGCAAGTTGATAAAAAATGAAATGATAGAGGCGCCGTTTCCTTCCTTCGCTCACGACTTTTTTGTGACTGAAAAGTACGTGGTGTTTCCCGTCTACCCCCTAGCTTTTAATTTGGAACGCGCGATGCAAGGCGGCCTACCCTTGGCCTGGGAGCCGGAGCGCGGAACACATTTTGGTGTAATGCCGCGCGACGGTACTGCTGCCGATGTCACCTGGTACAGCATGGAGCCGCGCTGGAGTTTTCATATGGTCAACGCCTGGGACGAAGGCGATGCCATCAAAGTCGATGTCTGTGCCTCCAACGCCAGTTCTTTCGCGCCAAAATTGGATGGCACGATGGCGCAACCGGAAGAGGGTTTATCACCGCTTCTGCGCCGCTGGACGATAGATGTCAGTGGAAACAGCGCTAGTGTGAATGAAGACATGCTGGACGATATGACCGGAGAATTTCCGCGATTGGACGATCGTTACATGACCCGCGAGCACCAACATGCCTATTTAGTGGGTGGTGCGGGGCGCGACCTTATTTTCAACCGCCTGTTGCACTACGATATGCAATCGGGGAAGCGCTATCTTTGGGGTGAGGATCATCTCTTGCTGGGAGAGCCCATCTTTGCGCCGCGCAATAAGCATTCAGCGCAGGGTGATGGTTACTTATTAACGCTGTGTTATAACCGCGAGACACAGCTCACCGAGCTCCAAGTTTTGGCTGCCACCGATATCGAGCAAGGCCCACTGGCGACAGTTCATCTGCCGCTGCGAATTCCTGCAGGTTTCCACGGCACTTGGGTGGGGGCGCATTGAGCAGCCGAAAAACCGTTTACTAGTGCTTTTGCCGACAATCAATGCTATATGGGTTCGGCCGGTATACCTAGGGGGTTACTTCTCTAATTGGACCCAAAGTGGTACGTGACATCGACTCCCCAGGTGCGTGGCGGTGCGTACCCCTCGGTTGTGGTTCGCGCTACACCGACAGTTGGCACTCCGCCCAGTGACTGATCGTCTTTGTCGGTAAAATTCTTCACCCAGAGTGCCACCATCCCACGGTCGTCGGGCAGTTGCCATGTAAGCCGCGCATCGTAAAAGCGCACTGCCGGAGTCGTAACCGCTTCCTCGACTTCAAAGCTTGGTCTGTCAAAACCGCCATAGGTTTCATCGACGTAGCGCATCAATACGTGGGGAATGAAAGTGCCCCAGTTGTCGGTTTCAATGAAGAAATCAGCGGCTAAAAATCCAGACCATTTCGGCGCCCTTGGCAGGGGTTCATCGGACCGATCAATGGTGATTTGGCCGCCGCCATTGGAGTCGGGAATTTCGGAGAGGTACTCTTTATATTCCGAATCCATATAGGCCAAACTGCCGGTCAAACGCAGGCTGGTTAGGGGCAGAAGTGTGAACTCCACTTCAAGGCCTTGTATTTCTGCCTTGCCGGCATTTTCAATGGCGGGCAGTGGAATGCCGAAGTTCGGGTCGGGGATGGTGGTTGTTAGCTGAATGTCATCGTAGTCTTGGTAAAACGCAGCGACGTTGGTGCGCAGGCGGCGGTCAAAGGCGTCGACCTTAAACCCGATCTCGTACATGTTCACGAACTCTGGCTTGTAGTTTTCCAAATCGATAATGCCGTCGCCGTCGAAATCGCCATTGCCGACGGAAATACCGCCGGAGCGGAAGCCCGTGGCGTAGGTGGCGTACAACATGCCTTCTTCAAGATGCAGTGTGTCCAGCACGTTGTCCGGGACGAGGTATTTCACACTTGCCATTGGGTTCCAGTCGCTGTCGCTACGCGAGTCACTCAATTGGCCGAAGGCGCCGATCTCAAAGGGTGCGCCGTCCGGGCCATCGGGGTCGAAGCCGTACAGCCAGGTGTCTGCCGGTCGTGCGCCGGGCTCGGAAAACCTGTGCACCACATTGGCAGAATAAATGGTATCTAGAGCGCCTAAGTAATCGCCATTGCCAATACTGGGGAGATAGACGCTGCTTTCTCGGTAGTTGGTTTTGCGTTCCTCCCAGGTGTAGCGTAGGCCCAGCGTTAATATCAAGTTCTCCCGGAAGCTGTAGTCCAATTGGGCAAACCCGGCGAACGCGGTGTTTTCTGTTTCGCGCTCGGTAAGATTAGAGCGCGCCAACATCATGGTATTCGGGCTGATGGTGTGTTCCACAAAACCCGCGAAGTCCTGCAGCCAGTCGTCGTTGGTTTCCTCCAAAAAGCCGTACACGCCCAGCGTATAGTTCAGTCGATCATCTAGGCCCGCCCCAATCAGTTGCAATTCCTGCGAGTATTGATCGGTATCGTTGTGCACTCCTGCCACGCGACCGATGATGACCGCTTCCATGCCATCGAGTTGCTCGTCCGCCAGTTGTTCTGTGTTGCGATAGGCGGTGATGCTCTTGACTATGAGTTGATCGTCAATCTCCCAGGTGATCGTGGTGGCCAGCATGGCCGTATCGACGTCGTAGGAGTCGGCATTAAACACAGTGGAGTTGTTGTTTTGTTCCCCCTGAAAACGGTCTATCGGAAGCCCCTCACCACTGCGTTTGCAGGTTTCTTCCACGCTCACTGGCGAGAAGGCGTCGTAGAGACCCTCCAAGCTACCGGGGCTGGTAAACCCAGCCTCTGCGAGTTCGTCGCCCAGCCAAACACACTTTTGACCGATTGGGTTTTGGCGCGTGCGAGTGAAGTTTAGGTTCAGGTCAACGGTGAGAGAGTCTTTGGCTAACCAGCGTACTTGTCCGATGGCGAGCTTGCGATTTTCGTCGCTGTAGTCGCGGCCGTCGAAAGCATTTTTGATGTGGCCGTCGCGTTGTACGCTGGCGATTGTCCAGCGCGACAGCAGGATGTCGTCAATAAGTGGAACATTCACAGAAACGGAGATATCTTCGTGATCGAAATTCCCCAGGGTGCCGCGTACAGTGCCGGCAAACTCTTCCTTCGGTTTGACGGAAGTGTACAAAATCGCTCCGCCCGTGGTGTTCTTTCCGAACAGCGTACCCTGGGGGCCACGTAGCACCTGTATATTCTCGATATCTACAGCATCCAGGAGCGCACCCGAGGCGCGTGCGATATACACGCCGTCGAGGTAGATGCCAACGCCGGAATCAATAGTGACCCGAGTTTCGCGCTGGCCGACACCTCTAATATACGCATTGCCGTCGCCTTTCACGCCGTTGCCACCACCTCCTAGGTTGAGGCCGGGGACGAGGCCCTCGATATCACGCATATTGCGAATACCCATGGACTCCATGGCCTCGGTGTTGAACGCGGACACTGCGACAGGCACATCTTGCAGTGATTCCTCGCGCTTGCGCGCTGTCACCACCACCTCTTCAAGTGCCAGAGATTGGGCGGCGATGGGGGATATCGGAAGTAACATGCTGCTGCTGAAAGCAATGGCTAGTGCGGTTGCGTGTGTGCGGGTCATGCTGTTCTCCGGCGTGCATTGCTCCGTGGTTTGCCAGTGCAGAGCGGCCAGGGCTGGAGCAGTAATTATTATCAATTTGCCCGAAGATGGCAGAATATACCTGCCTATTCCCGGACTTTAGACGCTACTTAGCGACGAGCGTCTCCATAGCTTAGTTGCACTTTGGCGCATCGTCTAGCCCTCGGAGGAACCTTATCAGGTCAACTTCTCCAACTGAATCTCGTCCGAAGCCCCATGGTCGGCGCTGGGAGGGGTCTGCAGGGTTGCCCGAGGAATTCTCGCGGTGCATTTGTGAGGCGTGTGTGATACCAACAAAAAATAATAAACCAAACTTCCTATTGTGGTATAATTTTGCTTTTTTGCCGGCCATGGGGTGATCTTACAGCGTACCTCGACCTTGGATGGCGTTACACGCAGCCTCTGCCGCCGGTCGCTCACTACTGCGTTTTGAGTCAATAAAATGGCATAAAAACAGATAGTTAGCAGAAACTTGTCACATTTCACACTTCCGGGAGAAAAGTCGAGTTTTTCGTAGTATTGCATCTAGAGCGCTGCTAAATTTATCCATCAGGCAAGCAGTGAGTATCGGAAACCCAGTGGCTGCGGGGCATAACGCTCCGCATTCAGGGGCTTTCGCTGGAATTCGGATACAGCAGGATGGGACTGGGTAAGACAGGGTCAGTGACTTTCGCAAAGGTTGATTGCTCAAGCATGACCTGTGGAATCCCTGCGACTGATGAACACGTCGTCTATTTGGACTCCCTCACAGACTCCTCCGTGCTTTTCGCCGCCACTCCCAGCTACATCTCACCCCTGTTTCCTCGACATCGCAAGTCGGCCGGTTTCACGCTAGTGGAGCTCATGATTGTGCTCATCGTCCTTGCGATCTTGTTGGCCGTGGGCGTGCCGATGTTTACCGAGACCGTGGCCAACAACCGAATCATCTCGGAAGTGTACGCAGCGCGCGCCACCTTAAATGCTGCGCGCTCGGAAGCGACGGCGCGGCGGCGCCCCGTTACCGTTTGCCGCTCCGCCAACGGCACCGCCTGCGGCGGGTCATTCGCGCGCGGCTATATGGCGTTCGTTGACAATGACGGAGATGGTACCTTGGAAACAGCGGATGGCGACGAGGTTGTTTTGGCGCGCACACGCGATATCGGCGCTGATGCACCCGTGAGAATCGCCTATGTGCCCACGACCGGGGTAGACCCTCATATCACCTTCGACACGCGCGGCAACCCGGGGCCGAATTTTGCAGGTACGTTAACGTTTTGTGACTCGCGCGGTGCAAAGTTCGCCCGCGGCTTAATTCTCGACCCGGTGGGCACGGTGCGGGCGGCTACCGATACCGACGCAACGCCCAATGGGATCCCGAACTTGGGTGGTACAGGAGGTACCGACATTGTTTGCCCTTAAGCGCCAACCTTTGACAGTGAGAGCTCCGCTCCAGGGGTTCACACTCATTGAAGCACTGATTGCTTTCGCCGTGCTTGCTGTGGGTGTAATGGGAATCGTGAGTTTATTGTTGATGTCGAAGACGTCGCAGCACCAAGCGGTGCAGCGTTCAAGAGCGGTGGCGCTTGCCGACAGTATCATCGAGCGAATTCGTAGCAACCCTTCGGCCGTCGGCACTTATAGCACATACAACACCAACGGTACGATAGATACATCAAACTGGACGGATCCGCCTTCGCAGCCTACGCCCGTTTGTGACAACGCTAACCCCTGTACGGCAATCGAATTGGCGAACCAGGATATGTGGGAGTGGGGCCGTGCCATGTTTGGTGCGACGGTCACGGCTGGAGGTGACAACACCGGCGGTCTTATCAATCCTATTGGGTGTATTGCCTTCAACCCCAACCCCGGCTCCACCAATAGCGGCGAACTGACCGTACGTGTGCAGTGGCGAGGTTTGGAGGATACGTTTGACGCAGTGCAAGGCGGTGATACCGTCTGTGGCAGTGGCGACACGGCAGGCAACGACACATTCCGGCGCGAAGTCGCGGTAACAACTTTAATCATCGACGGTACGGAATTTTGATATGAGTGCTCCCAACCTGCCATCGCATGAATCTGGATTCTCGCTTGTCGAATTGATGGTCAGTGTGGTTTTGGGCCTATTATTGCTGGCCGGAGCGGTCGCGACCTACCTGGCCTCTAGCCGTTCCTATCAAGAAGTTGAGCAGGTATCAGCACTGGCAGAGAATGCGCATTACGCAGAGCAGTTGATATCTGATGCGCTGTTACATGTGGGGTTTTTTGGAGAAGCGCCGCCTGAGGAAATCACCCCGGCGTCGGGGTTTTCCACCAGTGTTGCCGGCGACTGCGCAGCACCCGCAAGTGCTCTGGATGCACGGAATTTTTTGTTTGCCGGAGTGATCAGTGGAACAACAATTGGTTGTATTGCCGATGGCCGAGCAGGGACTGGCTTCTTGGTCGTTAAGCGGGTGCGTCCAGAGCCTCAAGCTGACGGCCCTCGAGTTGGTGCGCAGCTCTCGAATCCGCTACACGTCAATGGTGAGTTTGAACCTCCGCTGGATAACGACACTGTCTATGTCGCCTCCAATCCATTAGCTGGACAAATGTTTCGCGGCAACAACCCGGTCGATGTCGGCCCCAGTGGTGAGGTCGCTGGGGGCACAGCTTGGCCCTATGAGTTCGAAGTGTTTTACGTTCGCGACACGGATCCAGGTAGCGAAGATGACCCACCCATTCTTGCTCGTATGACTTTGAGCACCGATATCAGTGGTTTAGCTATAGAGACCCAAGATCTGGTGGAGGGCGTTGAAGATATTCGCATGAGTTTTGGTATCGACAGTGACAACGATGCCGAGGTCGACTCGTTTGTCACTGCCGCGCAAGTGACGGCTGGCAATAACTGGGACAGTGTGCTGTCTGTAGAGTTATTTCTGGTGGTGCGCAGTTTGACCCAAGATCCCGCATATACTGACTCTAAAGTCTACGTATTACCCGGTGGTAACTATACCCCTGCCACTAATGCTGACCTCGACAACTTTCGTCGTTTGATTACCAGTGTGCTTGTTTCCCTGCGCAATCGGGTGTACGAGATCAGAGGGTGAATTGATGATGGCAGCTACAAAACATCATAAGGCCGTTTACCGCCGCTCAAGGCAGCGAGGGGCGGTGCTGGTTGTAGCGATGTTGTTTTTACTGGTGGTGACCGTGATCAGTGTAGTTGCAGCTGGAAACAGCACGTTTAGTTTAAAGATGTCGTCGAATCTGCAGGATTCTTACGATTCGTTTCAGTCTGCAGAAGCCGGTGTAAATGGCATCATGTTTTTGGTTGGTACTTCAAACGATGCATTTGATCGCACACAGCCTGAAAATCTGACACCGTTTGCCAATGTACCCGATAGTTCGCACCCGCTGCGAAATTTGAACGGCGGCACCGGTGTGATGGACGTCGACGTATTTCTAACAGCAGCGGACCGGCCATGCCCTCGTGATTCCCGAAGTTCCACGGATGGCATCACTAGTTGTGACTATTACCGTATAGATTCTGAGCACGATGAACCGCAGCGAGCCCGAACTAAAGTTAACACTGGAGTTGTAAAGACAATATTGGGAGGGGGCGTCAATTGATCGCTCGCCCTTTCTCAACCGGAGGTAGAGAACCATGTTAAAGCAATTAATGCGCAGACTCGTCGCTTCAACGGCCACCCTATTGTTGGCCACGGGCATGGTGACCCAGGTGCCAGTCGCCGTCGCTGATGATACCGAGCTGTATTCTCAGAGGTTCGCAGCGGGTGTTTCAGGTCGACCGAAGGTGTTGGTGATTGTCGATGACTCCGGCAGTATGGATGCGGTGATTCAGGGCTCCCGGCCGGTTTATGACCCCGGCGCAACCTACGTCAGCAAAGCGCCTGCGGGACGCATTTATTGGAGCACAACAGGTAGCCCTCCGGATCTCGACGATCCGGATGAGGCAGATCAATGGTTTGATGCGAGTAAGAATCGTTGTGCTGAGTCCTATTCGCCACTGGCAGATCTGGGGCAGTACTCCAACAACGCCAGGCGCTGGCGGTCCGCCAATGGCCAGTGGGTCACAGAAACCGTCACAGTTTGTACTTTCTGGTTCATTGTCTGCTGGTCTTCTGAGCAGGTGACACAAACTTATTGGTCCGGCACAGAAGCGGGCTGGACCGGCCTTTCAGACAGCGTGCATTCCCCCGTCCATGTTGAATGTCTGCAGGATGTCGTACAGAACAATAACGTGAATGGAACGGGGCAGAGCGATGGCTACCCGCGTGCCGCCAGTGCACCCGATACCGCTGACGCTGATGCGTATACCACTAGCGTCGCCCAATCTAATGTCAATTGGGGTACCACCGCCTATACCTTCTATACCTCGCACTACATGGATTGGTGGAACGATACAACCATCGTGACGGCGGACAAAGACTATCTGCAAATTGCGCAAGAAGTTATCGAAGGTATCGTACGCACGAACACGGGTATCGATTTTGGTCTAGCTACCTTTAACGATAACTACAATGGTGATGGTGACCCCTTTGGCGGCACTGATGATGGTGGTCGAATTTTACAGCGTATCATTCCCAACATGACTGAGAATGATCGAGATAATCTGGTAACCACGCTGTGGGGATTAGATCACGAGGGCGCGACCCCGCTGTGCGAGTCGATGTACGAAGCATACCGTTACTTCACAGGTCTCTCGGTTTTCTATGGCGATAGCATCGACCCGGATGATGTGCCGACGCGAGATCTATTAGCAGAGAGTGGCGGTGATTATATTGCAGCTCTATCTGAGTGCACCAACAGCTATGTCATTTTACTGACAGATGGTTTGCCCACCGGGGATAACGATGCAGATGGATTGGTGCTGAATTTGACTGGCGAGAACGCTTGTCGAAATTATTCGGGAGATGGTTTTGTGATTTCCAGTTGCTTGCCGAACTTAACCAACTATATGGCGCTCAATGATTTGGATGGTGATAGCAGCAACAACGTTCAAAATATTCAGACGGCGGTGATCGGGTTTAACGTTCCCGGTTACGCGACGACCCTACTCACAGATACCGCTACACTGCGCGATACCGATGGCAACAAAGCGTATTACTTTGCTGAAGATGCTGGTCAGCTTGCCGAGTCTTTTCAGGCAATCTTGTTGGGCATTCTATCCGAAGAGGCAACGTTCACCTCTCCTGCGGTTGCTGTCGACAGCTTTAGCCGCACCCAGAGCCGTGAGGAATTGTTTTATACAATGTTTGAACCGCGAGGCACCTCTGATTGGTATGGCAATATTAAGAAAATGAAAATTGCCAAAGATGCGAACGATGAACTTCGGGTTGTCGATTCACTGGGTAACCCCGCGGTTGACCCCAGCGGTGGTTTTTTGGATTCAGCCCGAAGTTTTTGGAGCACAGTTAACGATGGTCCAAAAGTCGCTTCTGGCGGTGTTGGTGGCGTGCTGAGAACCATGCTCAACACCGGTGGGACGACAACTCGCAATCTGTTGACCAATACGGTGGACGTGGGGCTGGCCCTTGCGCCGTTCACATCGGCGAATGTGACGCCTGCTGCCTATGGGTTAACAGATCCCTTGGAATTGTATTCAATCTTCCAAGTTAGCGATCAAGACGAGTTTCTCAGTACCTTGCAGTGGGCATGGGGTTGGGATGTTGACGACTTAGACAATGATACCGTATTGCTCGAGGCGCGCAATTGGATTATGGGCGATATTTTGCATAGCAAGCCTTTAGTTATTAATTATGGCGCCAGGGGAACCTTTACGCAGGATGACCCGGATTTGCGCATCGTCGTCGGTACCAATAGCGGTATGCTGCACATGTTTGGGAATGATAACGGGGAAGAAGATTGGGCCTTTTTCCCGAAAGAGCTGGCGCCGGTGTTAGCGAAACGACGCAAGAATACGACTGGAGGCGCGAATGTCTATGGTATCGATTCACCGCCAGTCGTTTACACGCTCGACCGCAACCTTGACGGGACACTCGATCACACTGACGGCGATCGTGTGCACCTGTATTTCGGTTTGCGTCGCGGCGGCAATATGATTTATGCGCTGGATATTTCCAACCCCGATGCACCCAAGTACATGTGGTTGGTCAGCCCGGCACGAACTGGGTATGCAGAGATGGGTCAAACTTGGTCTGTTCCAAAGGTGACCTCGATACCGGGGTATAATTATACTTCCAGTGCTTTAGACGGCTTCCCAAAACCTGTTCTAGTCGTTGGCGGTGGATACGACCCGAGAAAGGATGACCACGATTCACTGGCGGATACAGGCGAACAAGACCTCGCAGGGCGCGGCATATTTGTCATTGACGCCTTAACTGGAGAGTTGGTGTGGAGTGTGACGCCCGCTGTCGATTCTGCAACTAATATGCAGGAAACTGGCCTTGTCCACTCCATTGCCGCCCCCGTGACCGTTGTTGATTTTAATGGTGATGGTCGCTCGGATCGCATTTATGCGTCCGATACCGGCGGGCAAGTGTGGCGTGTCGATATGCCGGGGAATACCCTACCCACCTCCGCTCAGGACGAGTGGTTCATTACCAAGGTATTTGTTGCATACAATGCGGACGATGTGGCTAGAACTAAGGCGACTGACCGACGATTCTTCAATGCGCCCGATGTGGTTCGCACTGAATACGACGGCAAGCCGGTCGATGCCATATTGATTGGTAGTGGCGATAGGACGAATCCGATCCACAAGGATAACCCTCTCGACAGTTCCGACCCGTCGGTCGACAACGAGTTTTACATGATTCGTGACGAGCAGGTGACGCCTTACACGGACGCTTACGATGCATCGGCATGCAATGGCACGCCACCCTCGGACGACTTCCGCTGTAATTTACCGTTGTATCCGAAGAATTTGTACGATGTCACTGAGAATTTTATTCAAGATGGCGACGCAACACAGATTGCGCAGGCGCAGTTAGACCTCGCCGCTGCTAACGGCTGGCGCTTCCCTCTTGAAGATAATGGTGAGAAATCACTTTCTCGATCAATAACTATTAACGGAGCGGTGTATTTCACGACCTTCTCGCCTGTGATACCCCAGGTGTCTTGTGGCTTCGCCTCCGGTAATGGGCGCCTGTATGTGGTTAATCTGTTAGACGCATCGGCTGTTTTAGACTTGAATGGCAGCGGTGATGCCGATGGCGACGGTGATGTGGATGTCGATGACACCGATAAAACTGACCGTTATGGTAGTTTCTTCCGAGAACTTGCGGATACGCCGGCACCGTATGTCGATGAGAACGGCGAAATTTCAATTCTCGGTCCACAGGGCGATGGTGGCGATGATGGGGCCTTTGTGAGGCCGTTGAGTACCGGAATGACACTCAATACTCCCTTCGGTACCTACTGGTTGCGGGAGCAGTATTAATGTTTCCCGTAAGTAATCAGCGCCCAAGGTCTATTGCGCAGCGAGAACCGCGAGGTGTGCTGCGCAGTATGCGTGGCTTCACCCTATTGGAATTGATGGTTGTCGTGGTAATCGTTGGCGTGCTGGCGGGTATCGCGCTACCCAGCTATCAGGAATCTATGCGCAAGGCGCGGCGCAACGATGCGAAGGAAGCTTTGATGGAGGTGGCCAGCCGTCAGGAGCAGTTGATGTTGGATCGCTCTCGCTATACGGCAGATATGACGGAGCTGGGCTATGGCGCAGATCCTATGGTGTCGAAAGAGAGCCTTTACAACGTGGATCGCATCGCGGCTACGCTTGCAGGCGGTACGAACTGTGCGGTGAATGACGTGACCTGTTACGTCCTGCGTGCGCGACCCATCGCCACCGAGGCGCAAGCTGCTGATACGCGCTGTACTGATTTTTTCTTAGATTCCACAGGTGCCAAGACCGCCAGCGGTACGCACAACGATACCTGTTGGTAGGAGCGAGGAACTACTATGAACAATATCTCTAAACACTACATCACAACCCTGTTATATGTGGGCGCCTCTCTCATCGGGTCAAGCGCAGCGATGGCAGATCAATATCGAATCGGCACCTTGCATATTGCCTGCCAGGTGACCACGGTAAAAGGGCGGGATGGCTATGTTTCGGTTCGAGCCGAGAATATGGAAGAGGCAAAAATTAGAGCCACCGGTGCCCGCGGTGTCATTACACCGGCGCTGACACGAGAAGCTGTTGACAGCTTGAAAGAGTGCGTGGAGCTACCGACTGGTGAGTTTTCCGATCGCGACTTTCAAACCTGGGTTGACGAGCAGATGCCTCGCTAGGTTGCATTGGTGTGCAATCGCCTACTCGCAGTGAATCGCGATGATGTTTTCGGCGCGCTTGCTCTGCTCGGCTTTGTCTTCGTCGCTCATGTAAGCAACTTCGCCGTCTTCTCTGCGCATGCGAATGCGTGGTGAGGTCTTTAAGATATCCAAGTTCTGTTTGGCCTGCTCGCACAAGGCTGGGTCTTTTTCGGGCTCCTTGATTTTAGTTTTTACATAGGTCGGCTCGGAGCTGGCGCCGGTTGTGGGATTGCTTTGCTCGGATGCAGGCTCAGCTTGCTCCGCATCCTCAGCCTCCTCGTCATCAACGGGCTGCACGAGGTTAGAGCCCACCGATATTACCTCGTACTCGATGCCGGCTGCCGGTGGCCTGTCGCTCATGACGGTATCGCCGCGTTCGTCGATCCAGCGATAATGATTTGTGGCGGCGCTCGCTGTCAGACTGGCGCAGGCCAGAACGACTGTGAGGCCAGCTATAGCATGGGCCCGAGTAACTTGCTGCACGCTGTTGTCCTTTTAGCTTGATGAATCTGTAGACCAGAATACCTTTTCGAGCCACGCTTTCACAGTGACATAGTTCTCCATTTTCGAACACCTTTTCGCGTCGATTTGGAGTTCCATGGCGAGCTCCAAAGTGTGATGTGTGACGCACTAGGGCGGCAGCGAGCCGCTTCCCGATAACACCCTGGACCTCGCCTTTACCAGTAACTTTCTTAGAGCATAGTTAACCGATAGAGTTTCATAGTTGTGAGATAGGCATCACATTGTTGTTGATTGAAGGTTGGTGGTAGATCGGGCTTTGGAACTAGTTCTCGACATGGAGTGAAATATCTGTTGAGCGGTCGGTGCCAGCGATATAATTGATCCCCCATCGACTTTGGTATAACAGCTGCATCGTAACTGAGCTCTATGACCGAATCTTGCTGCAGTTGGCACGGAATTAACACGGCTCACTCATGCACACACCCTCTATCTACTACTTGATACCGCTTTGGCTGGTCTTGCCTTTTGCCGGTTGGTTAGTGGCTCGTCTCTGGAGCGAGCGAGACCGTTCAGATGTCAAAGTACTTCTCGCTTTTATACTATCGAGTAGTGCCTGGTCGGTATTGTACTCGCTTGAACTCATCGTTGTGGAAGAGAATCAGAAGCTCGCCTTCGCGGCCGCGCAGTACCCCTTTATCGCCTCACTGACACTCACCTGGTTTTTATTCTCGACCTCGATGTTGGAGAGCAAAAACCGAGTATCGTTGCGCATGTTTCTCCTACTATGTGTCGTTCCAGCAATTACGATTATTTGCCTATTGCTGCCCAGCACGCGAGGCCTCATCTGGAAAAGCCACCGACTTGTTGAAGAGGGCCCGTTTCTTCTATTAGACGTAGACTACGGTACGCTTTTTTGGTTATTCAATATTCACTCGCTTTTATTGGTAGTCTTAGGCATTTTAGCCCTTCATTCGGTTGCTGCGTTTTCAAAGCGAATATCTCTAAGCGTAAGAACAGCGCTAATTTTCACACCACTGCTCCCAGCGGTTTGCAATGTTGCTTATACACTCGGTCATAGCCCAATCGAAGCGTTAGATTTCACACCATTTACTTTTTTGCCGGCGGCCGCCACATTTACGTATGTGGTTGTTGGCCACAAGTTCCACAACGTTGCCGCTCTTGGACGAGATACCGTTTTCGATGCCCTGCAACAGGCGGTAGTCTCGCTAGACAGAGACAGCGTTGTAGTTGATGCCAATGCCAAAGCACTACAAATGATGAACGTCTCGTTGAAGTCCGCCGTTGGTAGAGAAATTACTGAACTTATGCCTTCTCTTTTGAGTGATAAATTGTGGAGTAGACTGCAATCGAGTGGCTTGGTGGAATTACACAGCGCGGAGGAAATGCAATATATTCGATATGAACTAAAAGATATTGAGCGAGGGCAGAATAGCGAGGCGCCTGGAAAGATTTTGTCGGTCACCGATATTACAGAGCAGCGCACAGCGCAACTGGAAGTAACCAGTGCACATGAAAAAGCTAAGGCAAGTAACCGAGCAAAGGCCCGATTCTTGGCCAATATGAGTCAGGAGCTGCGCACGCCAATGAATGGGATCATTGGCACGATTCAGCTTTTGTTACAAGAAAATCGAAACAACCCACTCACAGCGAAGGTAAAGAGTGGCTTTGATAGTATTGCCCAGTCTACCGAAGCGATGATCGGGGTGCTCAACAGCATGCTCGATATTGCAAATATCGAGGCGGAAAACTTAGAAATTGTCCACGCTGAGTTCAGTCTGCGCGATTTGGTGCGCAGAGTGCATGATCTCTTCTCAGGCAATGCTTCCAACCACGGGGTTCAACTGGTCTGCACGGTAGATGATCATTGCCCCGATTTATTGATCGGTGACGAAGCACGCATACAGCATATTTTGTCCAATATCGTTGGTAACGCCGTCAAATACACCGATGACGGACAAGTGGTGATTTCGGTATCAGTGGAAGACAAAGAGGGCCATAGACAGCTCTGCTTTGAGGTTAGTGACACGGGTGTGGGCATGACACGGCAACAGGTGTCTAGAGTGTTTCAAGAGAATGCTCAAGATAGTGAAACGGGAACCAAGCTCTATGAGCGCTCCGGTTTAGGGCTGGCAATTGTGCATGAACTGGTAAAGCTAATGGAAGGTACCGTAACAATTGATAGTGTTTTAGGTGAAGGCACTTCTCTCAGCATCAGACTACCTCTGCAGATCGCGGATGAAAATAAGGAGTTGCACAAAAACGCTTGGCAGCAGGGCGCCGCGGGGAACGGGCCCGCTCAACTGTCGAGAGTTTTGCTTGCCGAAGACGACGCACTCACGCTCGAATTGACTAAGTCTCTGTTAGAGCGCCATTCGGTTGAGGTCACTACGGCGCAGAATGGGTTGCAGGTAGTGGAGTACGCGCAGCGCTCTAGCTTTGATCTGATTCTACTGGGAATGCATCTCACTAAACTTGACGCATCGGGTGCGACACAACAAATTCGTGCGTTACCTTCGGGAGCCGACACGCCGATTGTGGCGTTAGTTTCAGATATGAAGGGTGAAGACGATGACTCTCTCGTGGCTATGGGTATGAACGGTTTCTTGAAGAAACCTCTCAGTATGACAGATATTCAGTCCGTACTTGCAGCCTACTGTGGCCTTGAACGCATAGAGAGCGCAAGCTTGCATTGAGTTGGCAAACTTAGAGCTATGCAGACGAGGCGCCCATGATCAATGCTGCCATTGCTTTGTGGGAGCATTAACGCACACCGATTTCTACAGAATTAGGCGCTTTTTAAGTCTTCGGGGCCGCCAGCTTCCGCCACCTGGCCGATTTTGAACATCAAGTCTTTGTGCTTGATTTCCTGTCTTCGTGCTTCCTCAACCAGCACTAGTGCGGAGCTGATCATTTTATCCAGCGCGCAGCCCGTTTGACCGTCGCACTCAAAAGAATCGCGACCCTCTTGAATAAGTGCCATAGTCATCAACAATTCTCTTTGGTCTAAGTGAATTGTAGCTCCCTTCGAATCGTGATTAACTAACTTCATTTTGCTCACCTACTCGGTTAAATGCTGCAGGTTATTGGGACGCGACGAGCGTGGGTTGGGTTCCAGATCGTCGCTTTATATTTTTTAGCAGCACCAAGCACCATGGCAAAGAGTTAATAGACGAAAAGTAGAGGTAGTGGACGGCGATCCGGAACTGGTTCACATTTATGGCTTGATGAGAGTGTTGTACCCCGTGTTGGCTGATCTTTTGTTTGACTAGTTAGGGCGGCTGGGCGCGCGCTAAAGCGCCCAGTTAACTCGAATACGACTTGGGTCAAGTTGTGTCGTATTTTTGCAATTGTTACGTAGCCGGCTCCAAAGTCTGACCCTGAGGATTACCCTTGCAAGTAGATATTGTTTCGGATGTGGTCTGCCCCTGGTGCGTGATCGGGTATAGCAATTTAATGCTTGCAGTAGAACAAAGTGCCTTACCTGGCGATGTTGCAATGGTCTGGCACCCCTATGAACTCAATCCAGATCTTCCTGATCAGGGCATACCCATGCGCGAGTATTTGCAGCGTAAATTTCAACTCTCGGATGCTGAAATAGACAGTAGGTTATCGCGACTAACGCAAATCGGTGCCGCAGTTGAATTCAAATTTGACTACAGCCGAGCCACGCGTATCGTAAATACATTCCGTGCTCACCAATTGGTGCATTGGGCCAAGTCTAAAAATAGTCAGCAGCAGACGGTATTGAGCATGAAGTTATTCGAGGCGTTTTTTTCCAAAGGCTTGAATGTCAATGATTTGGAAGTATTGGTCGAGCTGGCAGAGGCATCTGGATTAAAAGCTCAGCACACTGCACAATTCCTGCAACGGGGCGACTTTGCACAAGCAGTGCGAGCGAGCGAGGAATACTGGGTTAAAAACGGCGTCACCGCAGTCCCGACATTCGTTTTTGATCATACTTATGTAGTGACCGGAGCTCAGGAGCCGGAAAAATTTCAGAAGGTTTTGAATAAACTTTCGTAATTCGCACTGGCGGATAGTGAACAATAGTCGCCCCAAACACACACTTTAATAGCATGGAACCCCTTCGATGAGCAATCTTAGCGCCTTATTTCAACCGTATACTCTTGGTTCGCTCTGTACGGCTAACAGAATAGTCATGGCTCCGATGACGCGAAACTTTTCACCGGGAAACATCCCCGGTGACAACGTCGTTGAGTACTACCGTCGACGGGCCGCTGGCGGTGTTGGCTTGATAATCACAGAAGGTACCTGTATTGATCACATTGCCGCAAGCGGCTACCCCGATGTTCCCTATTTTCACGGCGACGCGGCACTAGCGGGCTGGAAGAAAGTCGTTGAAGCAGTTCATGCCGAAGGAGGCAAAATTGCTGCTCAGCTTTGGCATGTTGGGGGCATGCGCAAGGCTGGTACACCGCCCGAGGGAGATGTTGATGGCTATACCCCGAGTGGTATGAATATTCCGGGAAAAGTTAGGCGTCACGTTATGAGCGCAGCCGATATCCACGACGTCATCGAGTCGTTTGCCCGCGGTGCCGCGGCGGCGCGTGAGGTCGGTTTTGACGCCGTTGAGATTCATGGCGCCCACGGTTACCTTCTTGACCAATTTTTCTGGGAAGGGACGAATATTCGTACAGACGGGTATGGTGGTTCCATTGAAAATCGTGCTCGCTTTTGCCGGGAGATCATCGAGGCGGTCAAGAATGAACTGCGTGACGAGCTGCCGATTAGCTTGCGCATTTCCCAGTGGAAGCAGCAAGATTACATGGCACGGTTGGTTGCTACACCTGAAGAGTTGGCGCGTCTGGTAATGCCGCTCAGTGACGCTGGTGTAGACATATTCCACTGCTCGACGCGGCGATTCTGGGAGCCAGAATTTTCCGGTAGCGAACTTAATTTGGCGGGTTGGGTGAAAAAAATTACCGGTAAGCCCTCTATTACTGTCGGTTCGGTCGGGCTGAATGCCGATTTTATACCACTGGAAGGCGAGACGACTTTTCGAGAAGCTGAACCTGCGAGCTTGGATCAACTGATGGAGCGAATGAACCGGGGCGAGTTCGATCTAGTTGCTGTGGGTAGGGCATTAATTGCAAACCCTGATTGGGCTAACGCCGTTAAGGAAGGCCGTCTGGATGAACTGAGGGCCTTCGAAAAGGAACAACTGTTTACGCTGGATTAATGTCGGTATCCTGGATGAATGACTACGCATTCAAGGTAATCAGTGACTACAGCATGAGCGGGGTGGGTGCATACCGATGAGTATTTCTCCAGAAGATCATATTGCGATTTCACGGTTGATGTATCAGTACGCCAAGTGTGCAGATCAAAAGGATTACACAGGTTTAGAAGCCGTATTTTGTGTTGATGCAGAGCTTGAGTTTAGAGGCCGCACAGCGGTTTCGCTGTCGCAGATACAAGACATGATGCGAGCGCTTGATAGCTATAGTAAGACGCTGCATCAGGTCAGCAATATGCTCTACGACGTTGAGGGAGAAACTGCACGCGGAGAGACGTATTGTCAGGCATCCCACATATCACAGGCCGACGGCGAGATGCAGCAGATAGATATGTGGATTAGATACACAGATGAGCTGCAAGTGGTCGCTGGTTCTTGGCGAATAGCAAAGCGGCGCTGCGATGTGCAGTGGAGCAATGTGTCGGTGATACAACTACTTTAGGCTTTTTGCACCGTGAAACGCAGTTTCAACACGTATTTTGAAGCCTATGTCGAGTATAGCCTTGAGACCGGCGCGGCGATTTCCTGTGATACTAGCGCCAGCCAGTTGCTAGGTGTATCAAGTGGTCTATTGCTCACTGAGTGGTGGCGCGACTCCCTTTCTATCGGCGACTCCGAACTGATTCAGTCGAGTTTGGCAGATCCGAGACAGCGCTCAATTCCACCCTGTCTACTGCGCCGAAGCGATGGGAAAGACACTGTGGTAGTCGGTCGTATTCAGCCAGTGTTTGAATCGGAAAATAAGACACTCAAATTACAGTTATGGAGCTTGGCTGCGGAAGGGGATTTGGACATCCAACCCCCCTTGGCGTCAACAGATGTACTAGGTGTCTTGGGGTTGGATGATGTGTATGCGGCTTTCGACAGCGTGCCAAGTGCAACCGGTCAAATCTTGAATGAGGTGCGTGGTCATTTAGAGCGAATTTTACGGCCCATAGACGCAGTGGTCGCTTGTAGTTCAGGTACTGTGGTGATGGCTTTACGCGATCTCAATACGGCTGACGCGGAAGATATTTGTAGAGCTTTACTAGCCCATTTGCACAGCGTGGATCGGTGGTCGGGTTCATCCGAGCGAAGTCTACGTTTCGCTATGGGTCTTGTCAGCGTCGCTTCCGATGACACCGCATTAGCATCTTTGGTGAAAGCGAATACTGCTTTATTGTTTGGGCGGTTAGCCAAGTCCTACCAGCCCATCACGCTCTGGAAGGAGAAGGTGCAATTGCGCGCGATCTCGCGTTTAGTAGATGTTGAGGCGGGGTTTGCAGGGATTCGGGCTGTTGATGGATTGCCGACAACGAGTAAGGTCAGCAGCAAGACACCCAAGGAAGATATGCAACCTATTGCTCTAGAGCCTGCAGTTGTGGTTCCTTTAGAACGCGGTATTGATGGCTACGTCATGGATAATATGGAGGGGGCGGTAGACCAGGCACTTTTTCTCGCCAGTCTGGAAATGCCCGTGGCGATCATCGGTCCATCTGGCACAGGAAAAATGTATATCGCGAAAGTGCTGCATGAAGCCACTGGTACCTCTAGCTCATTTTTCGAAGTCATAGACTGCCGCGATTTTCGTAGTCGACGGGCAGCCGATGCAAAAATATCTGCTACCGTTGCCAAAGGCGAAGGTAAAACTCTCGTGCTGAAGTCACCCCACTTGCTACACGTAGATGTGCAAAAAAAACTTGCTAAGCAATTAGCATCACGCAGACTTGCTGATGCAAACCCTCCCACCGCACTTCCTAAAATTAAATTTGTCGCGCTGTTTCCACAGCCATTGGAGCAACTGTTACACAAGGGTGAGTTAACGCAGAGCCTTGCCAGCGCATTTGCAGGGTATCCCATCGTAGTGCCTCCACTAAAGGATCGAAAACGCGCTGTCTTACGTTGGGCACACAAAATTCTGGCACAAGAAGGTATTATTGTGAATCGTGAGATGAGGGGTTTTACTTCAAATGCCGAACAGGCATTGCTCACGCATCAGTGGCCGGGCAATATCAGTGAGCTACGCCAGTGTATACACGATGCGATCAGGCGTACTGAGAAGAATTGGCTGACGCCATTAGATTTAAGGTTGTTTGAAGGTGTTGACCCTGATGGCGGGGCGCCAACACGTGAAGCGATCCCATTTCTACTGGCAGTGGAGCAGCGGCTTGTAAACGCGGATGGCCCCACGCTAAACACACAGGAGTTATTAGAAAACAGTTTGGGTACTGCGCTCAATCAGTTGCTACAAATGAATAGTTTAAAGCCACTGGGTACGTGGCTCGAAGATGAACTGGTGGTTGCTGCGCTTGACCGCTATGGACAAGATGTTGGTCGAGCGGCTGAATTCTTACATACTAAGCCCAGAAATGTGCATCGGTGGAAACAAAAAATTGTTGCTCGAGAAGATGAGCGTGACGCCAACGCAGTCTGGCAGGAGCCGCGTCGATTGCTGAAAGAGTGGGTGCGTGAATCCGCATATTCAACAGATTCGCCGATGGATCTTATGCGATCAGTGCTCATGCGGCATCTTGTGCAGCATGGAGACGGTCTCACGGCCGCTAAATGTGCGCAGGTTATGGGGGTATCCACACCCACTTATTTGAAGCGCTTGAGAGAATTCAATGCGTAGTACTAAAGCCCTCAAGAACGCCTGTAGTACAACGATATGTAGCAGCAGAGTAGATCGTTATGAATGATAAAAAGAACCAAACTACACCGGCTTCGATGACTGCGCAGGAACAAGACGCCGATCTAAAAACAGTTGATAACTACGCGGAAGAATACGCGAAGTTACAGGAAAACCATGTTCCTCTGCCGATGGGGTTTTCAGCCCGTTTAAATATGCTGTGGGATTTGTCGGGCGCCGCACCACCGCAATCTGAGGGCAGAGTAATAAGCCTGTTGGCGATTAATCCGCAGTGGCGAGAATCTGAAGTGCGCAAGTGGTTGCAGAAAGATGTGCTGCCGTCGCGACTAGACCTCTACAATATGGTTCTATTTTTAGTCGCACAACTAGATACCGATCAAGACTGGCGTCGATGGGAAGCCTTTTTGATTTACGGTTCTCCAATTGTATCTTCGCCTATCAATCCCGCAATGTATCGAGAGGATAAAACGCGAAGAAAAATCGCCTCTACCATATTTGCGCAAATAACCGATGAGTATGGAATATCTCCCTCTGCTTATGAGGCGGATGAAGTGTTTCAGCGATGTCTTACGCTGATGCAAAAATTCAATATTTATGAACTGCGTGACTTTCAATCTGGACACCTTGAGCCGTTTAAAAACTACATGTTTCCAGATGATTAGTTCGCCAGCTATTGCTGCGCATCATTTAGGTCAATGTTTTATTGATCCAGTTCACACTTTCGCGATCAGAACCAGCTAACGTGCTTCACTAAAGCCGATATTAGACGCAAGATATCACTCCTTCACACTTACGCTCTCACCAGAAAACCGCAACTACATCCATACGCTTATTCGCCCGCTTTAAGCAGGTCAAAGCTGTAAAAACTGCGCGATTACAGACTGTATTGGACATGGGTCACAGTTTCCACTACTGAAAAGTACAGATTCTCTCAAAAACTCCAGTTTTCACTTGATGCCAATCCGTACGATACAAATACTGTTCCCGTTGACTCAGTTTTACTGAATTGAAACCGCAGAGCCACTAGATATAAGAGGAAGATTATGACGGACGCAGCGGAAGACCTGAATATCGCCGGTGTGAAAATTGCTGTCATCGATGACGCTAAAACCATACGTATGATGATGACTCATACACTCAAAAACATGGGTTGTGAAGTAGAGTGTGCCGAGGATGGTTACAAAGCCTTGGGAATGTTGCGCAGGTTTAAACCAGATTTAATCTTCCTCGACATCACTATGCCCGAGCTCGATGGTTATCAAACCTGCACTTTGATTCGCAATGCGGACGATACCCGAAATACTCCAGTCGTCATGCTCTCTTCCTCGGACGGTATCTTTGATATTGCGAAAGGTCAGGCTAGAGGTGCCACTGCACATGTCACCAAGATACCCCCTGAAAGTGTTCTGCGCGAACTCATCTACCACCATACCTCTAAGCAGGTAGCTGCTTAGCTATGAATATCTCTGCATTTCAAGCCCTAGAAATTATGGAGCGCCTGCACGCTTACGACAGTGTGTCGGCACCTGTACTGGAAGAGGAAGTCGATTACTGGATCGGTACATCCCTCAGTATAGCCGGTGTTCCCCTTCTCATACATGAAGGTGAACTTGAAGAAGTGATTGAAACCCCCGGGCACACCCCTATACCGGGTACGAAACCGTGGGTGTTGGGGGTCGCTGCATTCAAGGGTAGCCTTTTGCCAATTTTAAGCGGTGATGTTCTATTTAGGAGAAAGCCTTACACAGGGAGTGTGCGTGACTACTGCATGGTAGTGAAACGCTCGGGTATGTACTTCGGGTTAACCTTAAGCGACATAAAAAGTGATTTGCGTTTTACCGCCGATGATTTCATTCCGAAGCATGAAGTAGACCGGGACTTTGCGGAGTTTACCGACGGCGGTTTTCAGTACAACGGCGAGTATTTGGCGATATTGGATATCAACAAATTAGTGGCATATGAAGAATTGCAAAATGCATCTGCTACGGGAATAACTTTCATCAGGGGAAACAGCGATGAGTAAGATAATGAAAAGTGGTTCATCTGGGTTCTGGGTCATTCTACTGACCTTGGGCATTGTAGCGTGTTTGTCAGGCGTGGTTTACACCTTCTATATGATTCAGAAGGAAGCAAGCCAAGAGGGCGAGTATCGCTTTGCAGCAGATAAATTGCGCTTACTCTCGCAGGAAATATCGGCCAATGCGCGGGAATCTATTCGTGGCGATAGCCAGACGTTTAAAGATTTAAAAAGCAACATGGGAGCGTTCACTGTCGAACTCGGCCAAATAGGTTCGGTTGGATTTGAGGATCAAGTTACCGATATAAAAAGGCACTGGGAGCCGATGGTGGGTTCTATCCGAACTCTCGCAGATGCTGGCCCGCGAATCGTCTTTTTGCGGTCTGTTTCCTCAGAACTGGAGAAAAACATCAAGCCGATTCAGAGTGAATTCGCCACAGTCGTAGACATCCTGCGCGATGAAAACGTTTCTTCTGAAACCGTTGTCGCTGCACAGAAGACACTTTGGTTGACTGAGCGTATTGCGCGCAATATTGACAAGATTTTGGCAGGCGGTGCCGAAAGCCAAGTTGCGGCGGACGAATTTCGGACGGATGCGGCAGCGTTTAACCGCACAATCGAAGCGTTGAACAAGGGCAGTACCGTCATGGGCGTGGACCGTGTCACCGACCCAGACGCTCGGTCTTCAGTCGACAAGGCGGCGAAGATGTTCGCCGTGGTGTCTAGCTCTATCGATCAAATTGCGGACGCTTCCGGTGAGCTGCGAAATGCCTCGGCTGCTCGTGAGGCGATTGTCGAGCAATCCGATGGCTTGGAAGGTGCGGTATCTGGCCTGTTACCGGCTATTGAAAAGATGACGGTAGCGCGCCTGTATGATCGCGGTACTCTGATGGCGTTGTTTGGCGCTCCAGCTCTCCTTTCTGTTGGCTTATTGGCTGTGTTGTACCGCGGTCAACGTCGGCGTGTAATTTATACCGAAAGAGGTGTCGCAGAGATCAACGGCGCGTTGGTTAAGATCGCAGATGGTGATCTCACGGTACGGGTACCGGAAGACAATTCTGTCACACGCGATATCGCCAAGGAAATTAATGCGTCGGTTGAGCGTCAAAAAGAACTCATCCGAAACATCAAGACACCATTTGAAGTCTCGACGGAAGGCATTACGAAAATTGGTGTCTCCGCCGAGGGTCAGGTTGAAAAAGGCCGCGAACTTACTCAATCAGTGGCTGAATCTATTGCAGCCACAACGGAGATGGTCCGCACTAGTGAAGAGATTAAGAGTTCAACTGCGGAAGCCGCCAGTACCTCCGAGAGCAATCGTCTGCGTGTAGCACAAGGTTATGAGCTTACCAAAGACATGTCTAAAGCGTCGGCGGATGTTCGTGAAGCTGTCCAGGAGACATCTAAGTCCGCGAAGCGACAGGGTGAGTTGATTCAATCTGTGACCGCAGCGGCTGAGTATATCCAAGCACTGAATACGAAGATATCTGTTGTAGCGATCAACACACGTATCGAGGCGGAGAAAGCCGGTGAGCATGGCCGTCCTTTCCTGGGTATTGCTGAGGCGATTGGTGATTTGCTGCGTGAAGCGGAAGAAGAGGGTCGCAAGATTATTTCCGAAGTCCGCATGCTGCAGAATTTGTCTGCGGACAACCTGGCGAGTATGGAAAACACGGTTGGTACTGTGGTCACAATCCTCGAATACATCGATCGACTAGACGCTTCTCTTGAAGAGATCAATGAGGGCTCCTCGGCGATAACGCATTTGATTACATCGGTCGATGATGCAGCTGCCCAGTCCGAAAATACAGCGCGGCACATGAACGAGTCGATGGATCAAATTCGCGAGCGCAATCTAGATATTAGTGAATACAGTGAGTCTACGAGAGTCGGTGTGAGTAGTTTGCAAGCTTCAATGCGCGAAGTGGCGGAAAACCTCAAGCAATTCCGCATTGAGAGTAGTTCTGAAGGTGATGTGGTTGCTAACGTAGAAGAGCTGCCAACGATCTCTGGGGCGAAAACCATTTATCGCGAGGAAGAAATGCAGGTACTTGAAGATGCTCATGAGACTCGAGCATCTGTATGAACTCGGTGTTGAAGCATCGACCGCCCGTATTGGCTAGCGATCAGATGGCCTATGTGCTGCGCGAACTGAAGTCGCTCGCCGGTATTAGAGTTGACAGTCCTGGCGGTGTCATCGGCGGGCACATCCTGGACAGGATGAACCGTCTTGGTCTGGATGACCTGGAAGGTTATTTCCACGAGGTAGATACCGGTATCGGTGGTAGGGCCGAGAAAATAGCGCTCTCTGATCTCCTGACAGTGAAAGAGACGAGATTCTTTCGGCAGCGACAAACCTATACATGTGTTGCGGATTATATGAACACATGGTCTGCCAGTGCCAAATCGGGATCCGAATTTATGTTTTGGAGTGCGGGTTGTTCAACGGGTCAGGAGCTCTATTCGCTGGCAATGGTCGTAGACCACGCTTTAAGTACTGCGAAAACGGGCGTAGCTTGGTACGGCCTTGGCACAGATTTGAGTTACCGTGCCCTGAGTATTGCTCGACAAGGGATTTACGATGGTCGTGAAGCTTCACACATACCCAGTGAGTTGAGCGAACTGTATACGGAGTTAAAGTTGGGTGATCGCATTAGGGTTTCTGAACAAATAATAAGAAACACAGAGTTTAAGCACAGCAATTTACTCTATGTCGATTCCGTACCCAGTACCAACATTGATGTGGTCTGTTGTCAAAATGTACTCATTTATTTTGAAAAAGAGCAACGCCACTGGATATGCAACCAATTGCTATCACGCGTTAAGAAAGGCGGGCTGTTAATTTTGGGCGCTGGTGAAGACGCTCATTGGTCAAACCCCCAGGCAAAAAAAATCAGGTGGCCTGGCGTTGGTGCGTATGTGAGAACGGGAGGTTAACCGGGTGAATAGGAAAACAGACATTGTCTCCCTGAAGTGGGTTGTAGGTCTGATGAAAGTTCAGGCAGACGATGCTGAAAAAGCCCTCATTAATTTTGGGAACAACCCGACAGAAAAGAAGCCTCTGTTGCGTTGCATGTGGTCCGTCCATCAGATTACCTCCACATTAAAAGCATTGGGAATGCGTAAAGCAGAAATGCTCACCCTGGAAATGGAGCGCAGCCTAAACTTCCTTTACAAAGATAAACTAGGTGGAGAGCGCGCGAAATTGGCCTTGGGTGGCCTGATGCAGTGCATAAAGATCCTCCCTGCTTATCTCGAATACACAGAGAGTGTGCGCGAGGATACAGGGCGTGGTTTGGAGCCTTTCATCAATGATATGCGTCGTTGGATGGGTCAAAAGCCCAAGTCCAAAGCCTATTTCTTTTACATGGAAATTGCACCGACGACTGGTATTTCAGAAGACGGCACACCTGCATCTGACGAAGAGATTATTAAACGCGCCACTGTGATGCTCGCACTATACCTGGAGATGGCAAAGCAGGGTTTGCGGGGGCGCAAGACGGTCGATAGTATGAAAACCGTCGCTCGAATTGCACGAAAAATGAAAATGTTGTTTGCGGGCACAACCACCGAACGATTCTGGTTTGCGCTCATCGGTATGTGTGAGGGCGTCGCCGGCGGACTTATCAAGCCAGATGAGTGTATAGCCCAGATTTTTAAAGCGGGTGCCTTTTCGATAAAACAAGCTCGCGAGCAGGGAGTTACGATCGATCGAGAGATCGATTACGAGAGCTATGTACTTCAGATGTTGTATTACATAGCGAGCTGTAAGGGTAGCCCCGTACACATATCAGCCATTCGCAAGACATTTGGAATTACAGCGGAAACTATTCCTGAATCTGAACAGGGGCTTATCCATAGTGACGCAATTATTGTGTCACTTGAGGGCGCCTTGGAGAGGCTCAATTCTGTCATCGAATTTTTGGATGCGAAGAATCTGAAAGACGATATTTCGAGAGCTGCGAAAGACGGGGATATGAGTTATCTAGACGCCATTGAGGGCGCTGAACATCGCATGTTGGCCGCCGGCCAGATGGGGCATGTCGATACTCTTAGAAAAGTTTACAGTGATTTTCGGCCGCTCTTTACGCCAGACTACGAGGCACACCTACCCAGGTTGCGAGAGATTGTTGGTGATATTTCGCAAGGGATTGTCAGCGTCAGGGATGATATTGAGTACAAGTTAAAACATGGCTTGAACAGCACGTATTGCGGGAAAGACTTCGAGCTAAGAGAAACTGTCACCACCGCCACCTTTGCACAAATGAGTATGGTGGAGAATCATCTTCACCAGATTTTGCGCCGCAAGGCCTTGCAAAAAGCTCTTGAATCTAAGCCGACAGATTTTGGCAGTATTGTTCGACTAACCACGGCGATACAACGCTACCTGAATAAGCAAGAAGATGGTGATGAGGAATTGCGCGAGCTGGTCACCGCTGCGAACAATGGTGAAGGAGATGTAGAGCGTCTCTATGAGATGGCACGCGATTATCTTGATGGACAAGAGACGGCCACCGATAGCTCTGGGCTCGATGAGTCACTAGGTTTATTGGACAACATTTCCGGTGCTCTTCTCTTTGCAGGGATGGAGCGTGAGGGGGCCGTTATAGCGAAGTGTCATCGCTGGTTGGCTGCTGCTCATGCTGCAGCTTGTGTCGAAGAGGATGAATCCTTCAATTATTTCGCCGAAGCTTTCGCTCAAATTGAAATGCATCTGCAGCGCCTGTTACTTGATCCACTTGAAGATACAAGCCATATGGTGTCGCTGGCAGAGCAAAGGGCTGCAGCTTTAGAGTCATTTGCACGCGATTTAGAAGGCAGCGCAGTTATTGTAGACGCCAACAGGGCCAAATCCGACGACACAGTAGCGATTGAAGAAGAGGAACTAGAGCTCCATAGCCTAGAGTTGGATTTAACCAGTGATGCTGCTCTTCTCGCGGCAGGTGAAAAGTCGTTAACAGAACCGCCGGAAGCTGAGATAGATGAGCCAGAAGAAATTGTGCTGTCCTCTGCACAACCAACCCATACTCTATCCATCGCTCCAGAACGAAAAGAAGATCCTGGTGCCCTGACCGATGGCTTAGGTCAGCAGTCCGCGCAAGGCCGGGCTAATTTTTCCAACCGGCCTCTCGTAGAGCGTACATATGTTGAAGATACAGAAATGTCGCCTGAATTCCGTGAGGTTTTTATGGAAGAGGCCGAGGAAATTGTGGAGGATTTGGCGGAATTAACCACTGCATGGCTAAAAGAACCCGGCCTCAATGAGACGCTGCGCGATATTCGCCGTCATTTTCATACCTTTAAAGGTAGTGGGCGTGCAGTAGGGGCAAATGTAATCGGAGAATTGGGTTGGGCAGCACAGGACATGTTAGATCGTGTGTTAGATGGCGATTTGCCCATCGACACTACGTTGCAGGATTTACTGCAAGATTTATCCGTTGAGCTACCAAGTTTGGTCGCGTCCTACCGATCTGCAGAAAGTGCAGCTTTACACAAGGTTCGAGCACTCACCGATGCCTGCTTTGATGTGGCGGAAGGAAAGACGCCCAGTTATAAATCTGCCGATAGCCATTCCGTTGATAACACTCTATCAAGTGCGGGGGTGGTGGATATATCCTCGGCAACAAAATCTTTTGCTCGTTAGAAATGAACTTTTGAGCATCTAACGAGATAGGGAGAAAGATCGTGCAAACAGAAAACGATACGGGAAACAACGACGGTAAGACACCGTTGGATTCCGAAGAGGAAAAGCAAGACGCAAATCTGCAGTGGTTGCTTGATATGGACTACCAGGAAGCCGAGGAAACTCTCTTCACAGTTTCAGAAGAGCAACAAGGTGAGCAAGAGCTATCAGCCTATGAAGCGGAAGTTGCCAGTCGGCCTTTAACTCGTGGCAATGCTGCCAGTGATGACCTCACCAATTATGTTGACGAGGAAATAGTTATATCGTCGGAAAGCTCAACGAGCGATATTTATCACAAGCAGGAAGAAGCCCCGGGCGCGGTGCAGAGTGCCGCTAACTCTGGCTTTATGGCAGTTGATTATTCGCGTGAGCGCAGCGCCAAATTGAGCCATGCAGTGGCAAAGGTGGATGATGGTACGGACATTCTCGGCTTGGCGAGTGAGGACGATATTGGTGAAAAGCATCTGAAAATACAGCGTGTGCGAAAATCTTCTCAAGGTTCGAGTAAGCCTAGCGATGTGAAAGCAGCGGTGAATGCGGGAGCAACCAGTGCTGCATCCTCTTCTGACTCTGTTGCATTATCCCAATCGACCCACGCTGGTACGGAGGCAAACAGTGCAACTGCATCGCAATGGGTGGACACACACATCGACGGTACTCAACCCAGCGACGACGGTCGCAATGCCGATGGGTTGGACGACGAACTCATAGCCAGCCTTGAGGGTTTTGAGGAGATTAGCCTGACTGATGCCCCCATCCCCAAGCAGGTGGCTGATCCTGAAAGCGACTTCGTGGCAAATGAGTCGTCAATTCACGATCCATTTGACTTCGATTTGGATGCCGATGGGGATGACGATGTCGCAGCAACTGAGACGCTAGCAGGCCTGCAGGAGGCAGGATTGTCAGATAGCGAAATAGACCACCAGATCGATCAATTGGGCGTCGTGGATATGACGCTAGACGATTTACTCGAGTCAACTGCACTGGCAGATTCGCAAGACTCATTGAGTCAGCCAGGTGGTGACGAAACTTTAGACTTGCACACTGATTTTCAAGTTTCCCAGACAGACGATGCGAACATCGATTTGGGTCGCATTGCCGCCGTGATTGGTGCGGGAATGGATCAGATCGTCGACTTGGTGGCTGCACGCTCGCAGCAGCTCGGCATGTCATCTGATGCCGTAGCTGTGGAGAGCATGGTTTGTTCCACGGACGATATGCGAACCCAGTATGCTGCCTATGGCTATGTTCAAATCAACGAACTAATCGGCGATGTACCTCAGCCATTTCAGGAATTGCACTCGGAAGAACTAGCTGCGATATACCTGCAGTTGAAAATTTCTGATACGGACATGCTTTGCAACGATTTGTTTACTGATGCCTTCGAACCCATGGTGACGGAGGCTTCCAGCACTCCACTAGGCGATGATCTGAACGACAGTGACTTTGACGCCAAATTGAAAACTGATTTGGAAGCAGGTCTCGAGGGCCTTTCTGTCGAAGAACTTGACCCAGGGGAGGATATAGACTCTTTTTTTTTCGACGTTTCTGGCGACGCTGGCGAGGAAGACAGCGTCTTCGACGCAGAAGTCGAAAAAATCGTCTCTGAAATCCAAGGTCAGGGCGAAGATAGCGAATTTTGGACGGAATCGGAAGTCGCGCAACCTATAGATCAGACACAAAATACTGCTGAATCCGATGCAGATTCTGTCGATCAAGAACAAGACGAAGTGACAACGGATAGCACTGCTTCCGAGACCAAGACTAGCGCGAAAACTAAGGCCAAGCCCAAAGCTAAAGCCAAGGCAAAAGCTGGGTCGAAGACTGATGCTAAGTCACAATCAGATAGAGCTGCATCCTCGAAGGGCAGTGCTGGCACCAAGACAGCTGCGAGTAATAGTTCAAAGGGTTTCTATGACATTGCCGCTATGAGTGGCGACGATATGTCCTGGTGTGTGCCGGAATTTATCGAGTTCAATTATGCCAGTCAGAGCAATGGCGAAATCTTCGCAGATTTTCTAGACGCCTTTATTGAGGAAGGCTCTGCGGAGATTGAAAAGCTGGAGACTCTAGTTGGCGAATGGGAAAAAGATGTCTCCTCCGAGTCGGTAGAGGCGGAAGTTTCAAGGACCTTGCATACGATAAAGGGCATCGCCAAAGGTGTGGGGCTACAGCGCCTAGGCACCTTGATCCACAATTTCGAAACGCTTCTCGATGGCCTACCAGAACCCCAGGAAAACGAGACACAGGGCTACTTTAGAATCATCAACGCTTGGTTAGATGCTGTTGTGCGCGGTGTGGACCATGTTACCGACGAGCGCACCGACATAGAATCTGAACTACCGGTAATTACTGTTGACATAGCGGCGAAAGACGAGCCGAAGACGAATAATGCGCTAGAGGAGGCCGAAGCTACCACACAGATTGGCGACGGTTCTGATCAAGATCAAGATCAAGATCAAGATCAAGAGGAGGGAGATGTCGCTGGCGCCTCACTGCTCCAATCGCTGGAGAATAAGCGTGATCAGCAACTTGCCGATGAGGGCGCAAAGGCACTCGCGGCGCAGCAGTCGGTTCGTATAACTTCCGAGAAGCTCGATCATTTGCTCAATTTGGCAAGCCAAGCGCAGCAGCTTGGTGTGCGTGCGTCGCAAAACACCAACCGCAGTAAGCGCTCTTCCACGGAGCTGCAGGGTCGCTTAACGTCGGTGCGAACACACATTAGAAAGATCACTGACAAGGCGCTGTTCAATGTGAATGCGCGCGGCGGGCGTTCCTCGACGGAGCTCGATGCGCTGGAAATGGACCAGTATTCTGAGTTGCAGGAAGCGGCTTCCATTTTAAGTGAGGGCGTGGAAGATCTCACGGAGCTGGTCGATCTTGTCAGTCGTCAGAACTCGCAAGTTGAATTGCTGTTAAAGCAACAATCAACAGTTATCTCAAGCATCTCTTCCTCAATACAGGGTGCACGCGTGGTACCAGTCTCGCGGTTGATACCTGGACTGCGTCGCATTGTTCGTACGGTGAGCCGAGATCTAGGCAAGGTTGTGGCGTTTAAAGTGCTCAATGAAACCGGCGCCTTGGATCGTGATCACTATGCGCGCTTGCAAATTGTTCTCGAGCATATGGTCCGCAATGCGCTGGATCACGGTATCGAGACTCCGGAAGAGCGAGTTGCAGCGGGTAAGCCCACCGGTGGCCGCATCACCATTGACGTCACCAAGTCTGGCGGCGACTATTCCATACGTCTGTCCGATGATGGCCGCGGGATGGACCCTGAGGCCTTGCGGGAATCAGCGTACAAAAAGGGTTTGGATGTCGACGTCGATGAGCTGACTGACGACGAGGCTCTGCAACTAATTTTCCACAAAGGCTTCTCAACCGCCGATACACTTAGCGAGATTTCTGGACGCGGTGTCGGCATGGATATCGTCATTACCGAGCTGCAGCAGATGGGCGGTGATATTCAGACCAAGTCTACCCTCGGTGAGGGGACTTCTTTCGAGATTCGTATACCCAGCAATGTCACGGTAAACGGTGCATTGCTGGTCAGTGCCGCTGATGATTCTTACGCAATTCCTCTCAACGGTTTGATTGCAGTGGAACAAGTGCCGGTCGATGACTTTTTCAACGCTGTCGCGCAATGCAAAAAGTTGACTCTGGGCGATATTGAGTGTGAGCCAGCTTATCTAGGGACTCTTTGCCAGGGTGTGCCTTTGCCAGATCGCGCCGTATGGGATGCGTTTGTGCCCGTTATTGTTGCAGGCTCGGAGTCTCGCCACATGGTCATCGCCATCGATAATTTGGAGGAGGCACTGGAGCTTGTTGTGCGTTCCCTCGGCTCACAGTTCTCAACCGTGCCCGGTGTTGCTGGTGCGGCTACCACGTCTGACGGTGAAGCAATTGTTGCGCTCGATTTAAACCTGATGGTGCGCAGTGCTGGAGCCGATGGAATCGCGTCGGTGGGATTGAGTAAGTCGGAGGACAACACGCTACTTGTGCTGGTTGTCGATGACTCGCGGACGCAACGCCTCGTCGCCACAAGCCAATTGGACAGCATAGGCGTTGAGTCTGTGACCGCAGAAAACGGTTTGGTTGCTATTGACTTACTTAATACAGCGCATCGCCTGCCGGACGTCATACTGCTCGATGTTGAGATGCCGGTGAAGGATGGCATTCAAACATTGAAAGAGATTCGTAATTCTAAGCGGTATAACCACCTGCCCGTGATTATGGTGACCTCGCGTACAGGCGCCAAACACCGTGCGCTGGCCAAAGAAGCTGGCTGCAACGCATACATGGGTAAACCTTTTAATTTCCCGGCGCTTATTGAACAGATCAACGAGCTGACCGGTTATGACTTACAAGTTTCGTAAGGATGAATCATGAGCGATGACGTCAAACATTTTTGTGTCTTGATTCCCTGCTCTGAGCAGGAGACCTGGGCGGTACCACAAAATTGCCTCGCAGAGATCATCACGCTACCCATCGAGAGCGAAATGCCGCCGGAACAGGTCGAGTGGCGGGGGCGTACGATCCCTGTGGTTCACCTGGGAGAGCGGGCGGGTGCCGGTTGGGGAGACCACGGCTGCGATACAGGGTTGATTGCCGTGTTTTTGGGTCTCGAGGGAGATGGTTGCAGATACTGGGGCCTAGCGGTGCACGGTGAGTTGCTGAAAATGGCGCAGATCCAGCCTGAAGATATAGAAGATGCCCCAGAGTGCGTCTCTGCAAATGCCTCTGCGGCATTTCACTATCAAGGGCAACTGTGTCAAGTGCCCGACTTAGATAGTGTGCAAAAAAGAATCTTGGCCGATGCACGTGTCGCATAGCGCCAGACGGAGGATAAATTCTTGCATTTAGATGAGATTACTAATTGGATTGATGGCGCCTTCGGGGACTCGGAGCAACTAACCGAGACCAGTGAGGGTGACGCGCTCGCACAAATATTGGGCGAGGAGTCTTGTCAGCGTTTTATCCGGGATCAAGCCAATCGACAGATAATCCGCGATTATTTGACCAATGCCGTGGTGTTGGGAGTGATTCCAGAGGGCGGCTTAGCCGCGTTCGCTCCAGAGATTGCCAATGAGGAGGGCCGCGCGCTGTTGGCGCTCTATATGTTGATGAGCGCGGTTGAGGAGGCGCCCGACCTACCATTGGGTGCCGGCGCTGTAGGGCAGCTGAAGCCGCTTAAGCCCACTCAGGATAGCTCGCCCCACATCAAACTAGTTCCCAACTAGGGCGCGTTGAGAGCCGAGCTGGCTAGACAGTAGGGCGCCCCTTCTAGCTCACAAATAATAAATAAAACTATATTTTGTAATTTAAAAAATGACTATAAATTAGAATATATACGTATTTTTACGCGTAAAATATAAAAAAAAGGCACTATTTTTTATATAAATGGAATATAGATAAAATAATGGTAGTTTAGCTGTTGTTGCGTCTACCCCCCTCCACTTATAACTCTTCCTGTCGCTAGCCTTTTTGGCGAGGCCGATTTGAAAGCTTTCGCAAGAGCTTTCAGCGGCCCTGGCGCAATCAACTAACAAGAGTGGATTCATAAGATCAGTGGGGTAGCCAACCATGTTGACCATAACACCGACCGCAGTAGTCGATGAGGTTCCGGAGGACGGGCCAGAAGTTTTTGCAGTTATTGAAGGGAAGAAAGTCTTTCTCCCGCCAGAAGCAAAATATGTCATGCAAGACCGCCGGGGGATTTGGTACTACAGTACGCGTAAGCCCAGAATCAAAGAGGGTGATTGGACTCCGAATAAGACCAGCATCGCCTGTCGCGATGAGCACGGTTATGTACGCGCGCTAAAAACAGATACTGGCAACCCCTGGCTCGATACCTGCCAACGAACTATACGCATGGTGAGGTCGGATAGAGGCCGCCGCCCAAGTGACGATTAGCTCACCTTTGTGTCTTGTGCCGTAACCGCATGCGGGTGCTGCAGAGGCCGTTCCAATAAGCCAAAAGCGCAGTCCACACGAGCGCTGCGGCCCATCTAAGCACTGCGGCGCCTATCAGAGAGCGGGCCCATTAGCTTTTTGCCAGTTAATTACTGGGTGAGGTAAAAGCTCACCGGGACGGGGACGACGAGGTTACCCAACTCCCCGGTAAACTCCTCAATTGCGACTGGATCGATGTCCCTGACGCTGCCTTGTAATGCTTCTTTTGCAGCCTTCATCGCGGCAGCGTCCAGCATCTTGTGTCCGGAAGAGCGCGCCACAGCCACCGAGATCAGTTCTCCCGATTCAGACATCGTGACGTCAAGTTCTAACCTTCCTTCTAAATTGCGGCGTACCGCTCGCTTGGGATAGCGAATTTTGCCGTAGACCAAAGACACCAGTAGGCGATGAAACTCATTGAGGCGGCGCGAATAGTCCTGTCCGCCCAGTGATAGAACGGAGCTCTGAGCGGCTAGCAGTCCGGTCCCCCGTGAGGTTTGTCGGGCGCCGCTCAGGTGGGAGCCGCCAAATGAAGACGTGTGCTGGGTGGCGAGATTGGCGTTCGTAGACGGTAACTGTGTGATTTCGCCCGTCACCCCGCGAACAGTCGTGCTTTCTTGGTCGGTGGAATCGCCATCGACTGCTGAACCCCCGCTTTGCATCGCGACAATGTCTGCCTTGTTAGCGAGCGATAGTTCATTCTCCAAGTCGCTTGGCACCTGAGCAACTGTTTTCGCGAACATTGAATTGAGGGTGGAATCTGTGGTTGCAGTGGTCTCTCTAGGCCGAGAACCGGATTCTGGGGAGCGGTTGGCGGCGGCCCCGCTACGCGCCGTTGAATTGGGCGAGGCGGGTTCGCCGGCCGCTACTGACAGAGTTTTTTCCGCCGTCGTAGTTGTTTGGGTATCAACACGCTGTGCCTGGGTGGGCTGCGGGGCGGGAGGGTCGTCTGCCTTTGTCGCTGTGATTGCCTCAGCCTGTAATACTTGCTCAGCCGCAATTTTGGGCGCGGGCTCCAACCAGCTGGCCACTTCGTTCTTTCTTTTGGTTGAATACTGGTGCGCACCCAGTGCCGCTAGGAGGGTCGGGTTTACGGTGTCATTGAGTAGTTCTTGGCGAAATTGGCTACTTGAACCTTTTTCGCCGACCCAGCCCTGTAAAAAGTAGTCGGCAATACCGGGTTGTTCACTTCTAGCGAGTTCGACGTTGTTCAGCAATGCAATCGTTTCCCCCAGGCGATTGAGGCGAATTTCGAGGGAGTCACCCGCGTAAAGGCTGCTGGGAACGCTGGAAATGATCGCATTGGCAAAGTCGTTGGTAGCGGGACTCGGGGCTTGGCCTGTTGCCAATTCGCTTTGCAGGAGCAGCCCGCCAAGCAGGCTGCGAATACTCGTTCTTCGCGCCACAACCCGAAATTCCATGATACGTGGGCCTTTGATCTGAGCGGGATCCTTCGGGGGCTTAGTTCCTTTTTTCAGAAATACTCCACCCAGGTAAATATCGCGACCGGTCTCCTGGTGCAGCCCGAGACCGGCGATATCGTAGCCACCGGGCGCGGCCGCACACAGGGCTGCACTGCCTAGAAAAATTGCAGTGAGCAGAAGGGCGACGATCGGGTGTGGCGCTGTACGTCCCATAATTTTTATAGCCTTTGTTACTCCCTTTAGTAGCATGCTGAGGGGATGTGCCGTTCGCAACTAAAAATGGGCTGAAAGCGCAGATAGTCTGGTGATTTGTGAATTATTTGCAGGCATTTTGGACCTGGGTGACTGCATAGAGGTGCTGTTGGGGTGACCGGCGTTGGCCTGGGCGGATACGGGCGAGATACTTGAACGCACGCAAAACATACTGTATGTTCAAAAACGGATCGCAAGCGCCTCAGGCAGCGATGACTGCGTTGTGCGACGAGCTGGCTGCAACGGGTCATCAGGCACCTTGGAACTGTTTCCGGTCTGCGGTTTACATAGCACCTTGAGCGGTGAAGCACAGCGCGCGCAACTCCCTTCATCTAACGTGATAGCGAGAACGCCAGTGAGTGATTTAAACCAATTCCGCCAGGAAACACGGGCCTGGTTGGAAGAAAATTGTCCGGAATCTATGCGGCGACCGATTACGAGTTTTGAAGACTTGTTTATGGGTGGACGCAATCCAGAAATAGAGCACCCCGACCAGGTCGTTTGGTGCGAGCGCATGGCGGGCAAGGGGTGGACAGTTCCCGCGTGGCCGCGCGAATACGGCGGCGCAGGCCTTAGTAAGGCTGAGAATAAGATTCTGCGTGAAGAAATGTCGCGTATTGGCGCGCGTCGCGCCTTGGACAGCTTCGGCATCTCCATGCTCGGCCCGGCGTTGCTTGAATTTGGTACCGACGCGCAAAAGGCCGATCACCTGCCAAAAATTGCTCGCGGAGAGATTCGCTGGTGCCAGGGTTATTCCGAACCTAACGCCGGTTCGGATTTGGCGAGTTTAGCGACACGCGCAGACGATAAGGGCGACCACTACGTTATTAATGGCCAAAAAGTGTGGACGTCTTACGCGGATAAAGCAGATTGGATTTTTTGTTTAGTGCGCACCGATAACAGCGGCACGAAGCACGAAGGTATTAGCTTTGTGTTATTCGATATGGATCAACCGGGTGTTTCCGTACGTCCCATTCGATTAATTAGCGGTAGTTCACCCTTTTGTGAAACATTTTTTAACGACGCGATTGCGGAAAAGAAGAATCTAGTCGGTGAGGCCGGTAAGGGTTGGACGATCGCTAAATATCTGTTGACCCACGAACGCGAAATGATTTCCGGGATGGGTTCGGCACCGAAAAAAACCCTGGCGGAACACGCCGTCGAAACCATTGGGGCTGATGACGCTGGCCGCTTGCGCAGCCCAATCCTAAGACACACACTAGCGCAGTATCAGTTGGACTCTTTAGTCTTCTCCGCGACCATGGCGCGTGTTGGGGATGAGGCGAAGGCGGGGCAGGGACTGGGCGCTGCATCTTCCATCTTCAAATATTATGGCACAGAGCTAAATAAACGCCGCAACGAATTGAATTTGGCGGTGTTTGGTGAAGCAGCCTTGGGTTGGGACGGTGAACCTTACAACGACGGTCAGATCAGCCGCGCTTGGCTGAGATCGAAGGGTAATTCGATCGAAGGTGGGACCTCCGAAGTGCAACTCAATATTATTGCCAAGCGCGTGCTCGGATTACCCGATGGCTAAACAGTAATCGACTGACGACGAGTGAAACTCGCGCCTCCCAATTCGAGTAGTAGTAAACGATAGGAGTCATTGCATGGCACTGGTGTTAAACGAAGAACAGATCATGCTTAAGGAATCTGCCGGCGGGTTCTTGGCAGAGAATGCGACCGTCAGCCACTTGCGTGCACTGCGCGATGCACAGGACGAGCGCGGTTTTGATCCAGGAGTCTGGCAGGAAATGGTCGCCATGGGGTGGTCGGGTATCGCCATCGACGAAGCCTATGGCGGCCTTGGATATGGTTATACCGGGCTGGGCTTGGTGTTGGAGCAGGTGGGTCGAAATTTGAGCACGAGCCCACTGCAATCCACCGTTCTTGTCGCAGCCCCTCTTATTGGTGAGCTGGGTTCGACCGAACAAAAATCTCAGTCGCTGAGTGCTATAGCTGCGGGCGAAAAAATAATCAGTCTCGCGTTGCAAGAGGGCCCCCATCACGCGCCTGCGGACATCGCCGCAATCGCTGCGCGAGAGGGAGAGGAGTATGTGCTGAACGGGCACAAGGTTTTGGTGCACGATGGCGCAGTTGCCGACGCTTTTATCGTAGTTGCTCGCACGGGTGGGCAAGTCGGTGATGTATCAGGTGTAAGCGCATTTCTCGTGCCTGGTGACGCCCAAGGGTTGTCGCGCTCGCCGCGTAGCTTTGTCGATTCGCGTGGTGTCACCGCCTTAGCAATGACCAATGTACGTGTATCCACTCAATCCTTACTGGGGGAAGAGGGTGCTGCGTGGAACGCGTTACAGCGCTGTCTGGATATCGCCAATATTGGGCTCGCTGCGGAGTTGTTGGGTATAGCCCAGGAAGCGTTTGAGAGAACCATCGGCTATCTGCAAGAGCGACAACAGTTCGGGAGGGTAATTGGTTCGTTTCAGGGTTTGCAACACCGTGCCGCCCAACTATTTGCCGAGTTGGAATTGGCGCGCTCCATTGTACTGCGTGCGCTGCATGCCATCGATGCCGGAGAGGAGGGCCTATCACAACTTGCCAGTGCTACTAAGGCCAAGCTGTGTGAAGTTGCCGAGCGTGCTACCAATGAGGCCATTCAAATGCACGGGGGCATTGGCATGACAGATGAGCATGAAATTGGTTTCTTCCTCAAGCGCGCCAGAGTGGCGCAGCACACCTATGGCGACTATAACTATCACTTAGATCGATTTGCCGCGCTCAACGGCTTTTAGCAGACCCGCAGACAGCAACGTCACGGCCAATCACATCACGAATTCGCGAGTTAGTAGGAGCTAGCGCAACCATGACATCGGAGTTGCAGTCTTTCGAAGAAGCGGTGACCAGTTTGACCGCAGCGGGCCAGCCTTTTGAAGTAAATACTGTTGAACTGGGCGGTAGCACCTATCGCAACTTTGCCACTCTGCCGCGCAATCTTGGCGAGTACTTTCAGGTTATGCGCACGCATGCTGAAAAAGATTTTGTCGTGTACCTCGATGAACGCTACACCTTCGCGCAGGCCTACCAACACAGCGCGGAATTTGCTGCATCCCTATTGCAAGATTTCGAACTGAACAAAGGTGATCGTGTCGCGATTTTAAGCCGCAATAACCCGCAGTGGATGATGGCTTTCATCGCAACGTTGGCCGTTGGTGGTGTCGCAGTGCCGATGAATGCCTGGTGGACGACAGAAGAATTGCAATATGGCTTTGACGATAGCGGCGCGAAGATTGTCATCGCGGATCGCCAGCGAATCGAGCGGCTTATCCCGTTTGCGAAAACGCATAATCTGAGAATTATTGCCATCGACGACTGCAGCGATCTCGATATCGAGGTCACACCCTTTGCGGAGTTGTTGGAGCGGCACCGGGGTGCTGAGATGCCTGCAATTGAGGTGCAACCTGACGATTACGCGACCATCATGTATACCTCGGGCACAACGGGGCACCCCAAAGGAGCGCTGTCCTCGCATCGCGGCGTGTTGTCTGCGCTCTATAGTTGGTTGTGCCTGGGGGTGGCTACCAAGGTGGCTGATACACAGGAGTCAAGAGATGATGACCTGGCTCCAGTCGCTTTGGTCACCGTCCCTCTCTTTCACTGTACAGGCAGCCATTCCGCCTTCCTTCTATCTTTGGTGGTGGGACGCAAGATGGTCATCATGCATAAATGGGACGCCCAGGAAGCCCTGCGATTGATTGAGCAGGAGAAGGTCACATGGTTCACCGGTGTGCCGACGATGTCGGCGGAGCTGCAAGCGGCTGCCGAAACGACAGATCGCGATATTTCCTCGCTTACTGAAATATTGGCCGGTGGTGCTGCGCGGCCGGCTGAACAGGTGAAAAAGCTCACTAAGACCTTCGAAAAATCTGCACCGGGTATTGGCTATGGCTTGACGGAAACCAACGCGCTGGGAACTGTGAACGCCGGCGTGTTTTACACCAGCAGACCCGCCAGTTGTGGCCGTGTCGTGCCTGCGGTGACTGAGCTTAAAGTCGTTGATGAGCAAGGCAATGAATTGCCTGCTGGAGAGCGCGGAGAAATGTGCATTAAGTCCACCGCTAATGTGCTGGGTTATTGGAACAAGCCGGAGGCTACTGCCGAGGTATTTAAAGACGGCTGGTTCCATACCGGCGATATTGCTTATATTGACGAGGAGGGATTTGTTTTCATCGTCGACCGCATTAAAGAGATTATCATTCGGGGCGGTGAGAATATCAGCTGCATCGAGGTGGAATCGGCTATCTATGTTCACCCTGAGGTATCAGAAGCCGCAGTTTTTGGATTGCCGGATGAGCGCTTGGGTGAGATTGTCGGTGCAGCCATCGTCACCAAACCTGGTGCGCAATTGTCAGAATCTGCCTTGCGTGAGTTTCTACAGGATCATTTGGCTAGCTTTAAACTGCCGGCACACATTTTTATACGCGATGAACAGTTACCGCGTATAGCATCGGGGAAAATATTTAAACGGCAACTCAAGTTGGACTACACGAAGCAGTTGGGATTATCTTGAGGCTATTTTTTTGGCTGCTAAAAGATGCAACTGCTTTTAGCTGCACCGCAGTTTCTGTAGATTGTCGTCAGTGGAGTAGATTGTGAATAATGTAGTTTCAGTATCCTCATATAAATAGATATTAACGAAGTGTTTGTAGTCAAGTGCTTATCAATGTAGCGCAACTCAATTTAGATCAACACTAATGAAGTTCAACACGAAGAGTGAAGAGAAAATAATGGATTTAGGAATCAGTACTAAACTAGTGCCTCTACTGGAAGAAGTAAAACAGTTTATTGCACGGGAAATCATGCCCGTTGAAATGGAATACTATGCCGATATTGCCAAGGGTGGCCGATGGGATTTCACTCCAAGGCAGACGGAGATTCGCGAGAATTTAAAGGAAAAAGCCAGAGCTAAAGGGCTGTGGAATTTTTTTCTTACAGAGGGTGACTCTGGCTCTGGCCTCAATACCGTGGAATACGCCTACCTAGCAGAGGAAATGGGCAAGTCGCATCTCGCGGCAGAAGTGTTCAACTGTTCGGCGCCGGATACGGGCAATATGGAGGTATTGCACAAATATGGCTCTGAAGCACAAAAGAAACAGTGGCTGGAACCTTTACTAAACGGTGAGATACGTTCTGCATTTGCAATGACTGAGCCCGATGTCGCTTCCTCTGATGCCACCAACATTCGCACCTCGGCAGTGTTGGATGGTGATGACTGGGTGATCAACGGGGAGAAGCATTACGTATCGGGTGCCGGTGATCCGCGCTGTAAGATTATGATCGTCATGGTCAAAACTGATCCCGATGCTCCCAAGCATTTACAGCAGTCGCAAATTTTAGTGCCGATGGATACTCCGGGGTTTGAAAATATTCGGCCGATGAATGTATTTTCTATGGATGATGCACCCCATGGCCATATGCATCAAAAGTTTACCGATGTCAGGGTGCCTAAAGACAACATTATTTTGGGTCGCGGCAAAGGGTTTGAGATTTCACAAGGGCGGCTTGGCCCTGGGCGTATTCATCACTGTATGCGGGCGATTGGTGCAGCGGAAAAAGCACTGGAGTTGCTTTGCCAGCGCGCCATATCGCGGGAAGCGTTTGGCAGACCGTTAGCAAAGTTGGGAGGCAACATCGATATCATTGCCAATGCGCGAATGGACATAGAGCAGGCGCGATTGTTGACCCTAAAGACGGCTTGGATGATGGACAACGTCGATGCAAAAGAAGCGAGGGTGTGGATATCGATGATTAAAACTGCAGTGCCCAATATATCGATTCGTATTGTCGATGAGGCGATTCAGGTGTTCGGTGCGCTTGGCGTTTCTCAGGATACGCCGTTGGCCAATATGTATATGACTCAGCGCACGCTGCGCTTGGCTGATGGACCAGACGCTGTTCACCGCATGGTCGTGGGCCGCAATGAGCTAAAGCAATACCTGGCGTAGCTGGGTTATTTGCGAGCCTTGAAATAGAACTTGAAGGGAGAATTACCGTACTGTATGTTCAACACCGATTTGTCATGCACGCACGGTTCTGCGCAATCTCTCACCCTGTTCCAGTCTCAAAACCAATGTGGCCACTGCTAGCTTTTTTGTTGGAGGCAAGCGATTTCATGGGACTATTATTTTTCTGCGATTAGAACGTATCGCAATATTGTCTAACCTGAATCTACCTAACGTAAATGTATCTTTGAAAATTGAAAATTCTTTCACTCAAAAAAGGAGAAAGTCATGCCAGTAAAAGTTGTACCTAAGGAAGAAATGTTGGATGCGATCGGTACTAAATTCGAACCCGGTGATTGGATCGAAGTAACCCAAGATCGTATCAACACGTTTGCAGATTGTACGGAAGATCACCAGTTTATTCACGTCGACGAAGAAGCTGCAAAAAATACACCTTTTGGTGGAACGATCGCACACGGTTTTTTAACGCTCTCGCTTTTGTCAAAAATGGCCGAAGGCAATGGCATCGTTCCCGAAAATGTTGTTATGGGCCTCAACTATGGTTTCGACAAAGTTCGTTTTTTAGCGCCAGTTAAGTCGGGCAAACGTGTTCGCGCCAATGCGGAAATAGCGAACATCGATCGCAAAGACGATAACCGGTTTTTGATCAAGCAGTCCATTTCAGTAGAGATCGAAGGTGAAGAAACACCGGCACTGGTCGCTGAATGGTTGACGATGGTTATCGCTGGCTGATCTTGGGTTGCGGTTAAATTTTGTAAGAAAGCGTATTTCGTTGAAGAGTTTGAGGTAAAAGAAATGTCTATCAATTATGACGGAAAGGTCGCCATTGTGACTGGAGCAGGCGGCGGTTTAGGTCGTAGTCATGCACTGGAGTTGGCCAAACGCGGCGCGAAAGTTGTGGTTAACGATTTAGGTGGAAGCGTTGATGGAACCGGCGCCGGGTCAGATGCGGCTCAAAGTGTTGTGGGAGAAATAAAGGCCGCTGGTGGAGAGGCGATTGCCAACGGCGCCAACGTGGCAAAGTTTGATGACGTGCAGGCCATGGTTAGTCACACTATGGATGAGTGGGGCAGGGTCGATATCCTGGTCAACAACGCCGGTATCCTGCGCGACAAGAGCTTTGCTAAGGGCAGCTTGGAAGATTTCAAATTAGTGCTCGATGTTCATTTAATGGGGTCGGTCAACTGCACCAAAGCCTGTTGGGAAATTATGCGCGAGCAAGCCTACGGCCGCATTGTCGTCACCACATCCTCCTCGGGCTTGTATGGCAACTTCGGTCAGACGAACTACGGTAGTGCGAAGATGGGCGTCATCGGCATGATGAACACCCTGGCCCAGGAGGGGGCTAAGTACAACATCAAAATTAATGCGCTAGCACCGACAGCGGCTACGCGTATGACTGAGGGGTTGATTCCCGAGGAAGCGCTGGCGTTGTTGACACCGGAGACGGTTTCTCCCGCTGTCCTATATATGGTCAGCGAAGAGGCTCCCACGCGCACCATTATTGCCGCCGGCGCTGGCGCCTATGCTGTCACGCGAATCGTGGAGTCTGCAGGCTGCTGGTTGCCACCTGAAGAGCAAACCCCAGACGGTATTGCCGCCAATTGGGACAAGATCAGTTCCACGGACGGTGAAACCCACCCACAGGCGGGAGTCGAGCAAACGATCAAAATGACCGGTCTTGCTATGGCAGGCCTCGGACTGAACAAAGATTAACTTTTATGAGCCCTTAGGCTCCCTGGCTAATGGAGAACGAACATGTCAGAAGCAGTTATTGTGGCCACAGCGCGCACCCCCATCGGTAAAGCTTATCGCGGGGGTTTCAATAATTTGGCCGGCGCCACGTTAGGTGCTGCGTCAGTGGCAGAAGTTGTTAAACGCGCTGGTATTGATCCTGCACGCGTCGATGATGTCATCATGGGCAGCGCCTTACAGCAGGGAGCGACGGGTAGCAACGTTGCGCGGCAAATTGCGTTGCGAGCGGGCCTGCCCAATACCGTATCCGGTATGACGATCGATCGGCAGTGTTCTTCGGGATTAATGGCTGTCGCAACAGCGGCGAAGCAAATTACCGAAGATGGTATGTCCTGTGTTGTCGGCGGTGGTTTGGAATCTATTTCACTAGTTCAGAATGAGCACATGAACTTGCATCGCATGGTGGATGATGAATTGCTGGCCATTGAGCCCAATATCTTTATGCCTATGTTGCAGACCGCCGAGGTAGTTGCAGAACGTTACAACATTACGCGCGAGCAGATGGACGAATACGGATTGCAGTCACAAGAGCGCACAGCCGCAGCGTATGAGTCTGGTAAGTACGAAGATGAGCTCGTACCTGTGACTTGCAAGCGCACAGTGTGGGATAAGGAAACCGGCGAAGCCTCCGAGGCGGAGGCTACCGTTTCTGCGGACGAGGGGCTGCGCACCACCACAGCGGAAGGACTCGCCGGTTTAAAAACAGTCGTTGAGGGCGGCACGATCACTGCCGGTAATGCCTCGCAATTGTCCGACGGCTCGTCCGCACAACTGGTGATGGATGCCAATGTAGCGAAGGCTGAGGGGCTCGAACCTCTGGGCGTCTATCGCGGTATCGCAGTGGCTGGTTGCGCTCCTGATGAGATGGGTATTGGCCCCGTGTTCGCGGTGCCCAAGTTGCTCAAGCAGCACGGTTTGAAAATCGATGATATTGGTTTGTGGGAATTGAACGAAGCGTTTGCGGTTCAGGTGATTTACTGCCGTGACAAACTGGGCATCGACAACGATAAGCTCAATGTCAATGGCGGTGCGATCTCCATTGGCCACCCCTATGGCATGAGTGGTTCGCGTATGGTTGGCCATGCGCTTATCGAAGGCAAGCGCCGCGGAGTGAAATACGTTGTCATCACAATGTGTGTTGGCGGTGGTATGGGCGCGGCGGGTCTCTTTGAAGTCGCCTAGTTGTTTTACCTGAAGGCGGTGCTTGTAGGCACCGCTTTGCTGTGCGCGAACAGACCCTTGGCCGCCCTGCGCAAAGTGGCAAGCTTAAAGTGGCACGCATTAGGTATAAAGCTATTAGTTAAAAAGCTTACAGAGGAGTGGGTATGAAAGCGGTGGTGTGCAGCGAACATGGCATGGCAGATAAACTCACGCTGGCGACTGATTGGCCTGATCCCGAGGTCGGTGAGCAGGATGTACTCATCGATGTAAAAGCAGCGGGTCTGAATTTTCCCGATGTGCTGATGATTCAGGGTAAGTATCAAACGCAACCCGACCTGCCTTTCATCCCTGGGGGTGAATGTGCTGGTGTCGTCGCTGCTGTTGGCGACAAGGTAAGCCGCTTCAAGGTGGGCGATGCTGTTATCTCGATGGCTGGGGCAGGTGCATTTTGCGAGCAAATCTCAGTAAACGAGTTTGCGGTTTTTCCTAAGCCGGAGAAGCTTAGCTTTGAACAGGCTGCTGGTATCAGTATTACCTATTTCACGTCTTATCACGCGTTGAAGCAGCGCGCGAATTTGCAGACCGGAGAATCTTTGTTGGTGCTCGGCGCCGCTGGGGGTGTGGGGACCACAGCGATAGAACTCGGAAAGTTAATGGGCGCCCATGTGATTGCTGCCGCAAGCAGTGACGAAAAATTGGAGCTGTGCAAACAGCTTGGTGCGGATGAACTCATCAACTATAGCGCTGTTGATCTAAAAGAAACCGTGAAGGCGATGACCGACGGCAAAGGTGTCGATGTTGTCTACGACCCTGTGGGTGGTGATTTTGCCGAGGCGGCCATTCGCAACCTCGCGTGGAAGGGTCGGTATCTGGTCATTGGTTTTGCCGCTGGGCCGATACCAAAAATTCCACTCAATTTGGCATTGCTAAAGGGTGCATCCATCATCGGCGTGTTTTGGGGGCGATTTGCAGGCGAGGAATTCGACGTAAATCTTAAAAATATTGAAGCGCTGTGGGAGCTGTTTGATGAGGGCAAACTCGACCCAGTTGTCACCGACTCTTTTCCTATTGAACAGTACGAGGATGCATTCAATTGCATGGTTGAGCGTCGCGCTCGCGGTAAGGTGATTCTCACGACCTAGGGAGTGATCTGCCATGGCAGATTTTGAGTTCCATACCGTCGCGCAAATTGTGTGCGTGCAGGGGGCTTCACAGGACCTGGCCAGACACTGTGCCAGCCTGGGTATCACCAAGCCGTTAGTAGTGACCGATCCCGGCTTGGTATCTATCGGTTTGATTCGACCGGCGTTGAGCGCACTTACCGAGGCGCGGTTGGGCCCTGTTCTGTTTGATCAAGTGCGCGAAGACCCACCCGAAGAAACGGTACTTGCAGCGGCAGCGGTGGCGCTCGAGCAAGGTGTTGATGGCGTACTTGCAGTTGGCGGTGGTAGCTCTATGGATGTCGCCAAGGTTGTTGCCGTTTTATTGGGTGGCGAGCAGTCGCTCAAAGAGTTGTACGGCGTCGGTATGGTCACTGGTGCTCGCCTGCCTCTCATATTAGTGCCTACAACCGCAGGCACCGGTTCGGAAGTGACACCCGTAGCAGTAATCACCACCGGCGAAACCACCAAAGCTGGGGTCTCATCGTCGGTATTGCTTCCCGATATTGCGGTACTGGATGCTGAGCTGACCGTGGGTCTGCCACCCGCAGTCACAGCGATGACGGGTGTGGATGCCATTGTGCATGCGATTGAAGCCTATACGTCGCGGTATAAAAAAAACCCGATGTCAGACAACTTGGCACGACAGGCCTTGCAGCTACTGGCAAAAAACATTCGTAGCGTAGTGCATGAGGGCGGCAACCTGCAGGCGCGCGCGAATATGCTGCTCGGCGCCTGTATGGCGGGGCAGGCGTTCGCCAACGCGCCTGTGGCGGCGGTACATGCCCTGGCGTATCCACTGGGCGGGCACTACCACATACCCCATGGCTTGAGTAACTCGTTGGTGTTGCCCTCTGTGCTCGAATTTAACGCTTCCCACGCCAGTTCGCTATATGCCGAGTTGGCCGAGATCGTTGTCGGTTCTCCGGTGCCCGGAAGTGATGCAGCCAAAACGGCCGCTCTCATTCAGGCACTGCGCGAGTTGATTGACGACGTTAAATTACCGGCTACCCTCCACGCGGCCAAAGTGCGCGCCTCCGATCTTGAAATGTTGGCCGAGGACGCCATGTTGCAACAGCGCTTGTTGGTCAATAACCCGCGCGATGTACATTACGCCGATGCACTGAGTATTTACCGCGAAGCGTACGGGAGTAGCCAGTGACCGCCAGTGAACGGCCGAGTAGAGAAACTTATAAAGTCTTTTACCCCATCACCACGCGCTGGTCGGATAACGATATTTACGGACATATCAACAATGTCGTGTACTACTCGTACTTTGACAGTATTGCCAATCGTTTTTTGATCGAGGAGGGGGGGCTAGATATCAACGATGGAGGGGTCGTTGGATATGTGGTGAGCTCTGGTTGTGACTATCATGCACCAGTGTCTTACCCCACGGCGCTCGAGGCTGGTTTACGTGTTGACCGATTGGGGAATAGTTCAGTGCAATACGGAATTGCGATTTTTGCACAGGGCGACATGCTCGCAGCGGCGCATGGACACTTTGTGCACGTTTTTGTTGATCGCGCGCGCAATTCGTCGGTTTCGATCCCATCCTCCCTGCGCAAGTCACTTAAGCGGTTGTTGGTTTAGCGCGTAACAAGTCGTTAGCTGTGACTTCCGATAGCGTAACACCTGTGAACTATATTCAGCGATCGTAGTGCTGAATGACTAGCAGGACCACGAGAAACGTCACTGCGCTAAAGATGGGCGCGAATGCAGCGTCCATCTGATATAACGCTCCTGCGCAGATCGGCCCAATGGCAAACCCCAGAGGTGGACATGAGCTGACCAAGCCCGCCGCAGCTCCCTGCTCTTTGGGCGTTACCGCGAGCGAGGCACCGGCGGCAATCGCCGGCATGCATAAGGCCATGCCGGCACCGAGAAATGCCATCCCAATTGCCAATTCCAAGAATGTATTGAAAACGGCGACAATGAGTGCGCCTGCGACCAATGCCAACAAACCCATTCGCACAAACTGAGTTGGACGCAATTGTGCACGCTGCATCACGGTCAGTTGCATCAACAACGTGAATACGGCGGATATCATGAGTGCTGCGCCGGTCAATTGTGCGGTCTCGACGCCAGTAAGATTTAGCTTATCTTGAAGTTGAAACCCCAAGGTTTGCTGAATACCTGAAAAGCCTATGAATAGCCCAATCGCGGCGCCTAGTAGCAGAGCTATACGCGGGTCGGTGTAGCGCAACTGGGCGGAGAGCGGCCGGTCGGTCAATTGCGTTGCGGGAGTCAGCGGTAGTCGCCACCAAATTATGAGGCCCGCGATTCCGGCCAGTGCCACAGCGAAATACAGCGGAGCTAGCAGCCCGAAGATCGCCAGTGCTCCGCTGACGGCGGGGCCTAAAATTGTACCCAGACTATTGGCTGTTCCCAACCGCGCCATGGTTCTCGTACGCTGGGTACGCGTGGTGTGATCAGCCGCGTAGGCGGAGCTGGCAGGATTGGTCGCGGACATGACCGCCGCTTGGGAGCAGCGCGAGGCCATAAGCATCACATACAACAGCATGCCGCTGAGTACACCTGTTAAACCGGCGTACAGGACACTGGTGAATACCAGCATGCCTATAGTGTAGCCCGCAAGCCCCACTAGCATAATGGGCTTGCGTCCCACGCGATCACTGAGCCGCCCCCAAAAAGGTGCTGCTACGCCGAAGGTCAAGGCAGATGCCGCAATGATCGATGTAATCTGGAGCTCGGTTAGCTGAATTTGACGCCCCAGGGGCGCCAAAATAGCAAACACCATCGACTGCCCGATTCCGGTCGCCATCAGTGCCATGAGCAGGAGTGTGAGCTGCGCCCTGGAGAGTTTCTCGGACACTCGCTCAGCTCCCTGAGGTGCTTATTTCAATTCGGAGGATGATTTCTCCAATACGCGTCGCGCCACGATAAGCTGCTGAATTTGCTGAGTGCCCTCAAAGATGTCCAAAATCTTGGGGTCCCGCGCAAACTTTTCTAACAGGTACGTCTCGCTGTAGCCTAGACTTTGGCACAACGCGACGCAGCGCAGCGTGATGTGATTCCCTACGCGGCCCGCTTTCGCCTTACACATGGAGGCTTCCAAGGAGTTAGGCATTTTATTGTCCGCCATCCATGCCGCTTTTAGTACCAGTAGACGCGCTGCATCCCACTCCGCTTCCAGTTCCGCTAACTCAGCCTCGATCGCGCCACAGTTCCCGGGTTTTGCCACCAGGGAGAGAGCCACATTTTCTTGCGCGAGCAGTTCCGCTGCCATATCTAACGCGGCACGTGATGTCCCAATCGCCATGGCTGCTACCGGGGGCCGTGTATTGTCAAAAGTTTGCATCACGCCGCCGAAGGCTTTTTTGCGACCTTCCGCATCGGTGGCGACCTCGGCAGTGCCTAACAGGTTGTCTTTCGGAATGCGGCAGTCGCTAAAAGTGATAGCAGCGGTGTCCGAGGCGCGGATACCCAACTTGTGCTCCAGGCGGGTGACTTCACAACCGGGCGTGCCTTTTTTCACGATAAAAGATTTGATTGCTGCTTTACCCTTCGATTTGTCCAGAGTTGCCCACACCACCAGGGTATCGCTGCGATCGCCATCGGTGACAAAAATCTTTTCGCCGTTTAGGACCCACTCATCACCGTCGAGCACCGCTGTAGTGGAGATGTTTGCAGAATCAGAGCCGGTGCCCGGTTCGGTGATGCACATGGCCGCGTAGCTGCCGCCAAACTTCTTTTTTTGCTCGGGTGTGCCAACAGCGCTGATCGCCGCATTGCCCAAGCCGCTGCCGGGCATGCCCAGAAAGAGCCCCACGTCACCCCAACACAAACCAAACAGGCCAGTGACGGCACCCATGCTGCCGCCGTTGATGTTGCCTTCCGGCTGCGACTCGGGGGCGGTTTGTTGCTTCTTCTTGTCTTTGTCCGTGTCGGTTGACACAGCAGAGCGTGCACCGCCAATCAACTCAGCTACCTGTTCCATTTCTTTGGGATAGGCGTGCTCCTCCTTGTCGTACTTGCGTGAGAAAGGGCGAATCATGTGTTCGCTCAATAGCATAGTTTGCTCGTGGATCTCTTGTAGTTTTTTCGGGAGTTCTAAGTAGATCATGCTCGTGTTTCCTGTATATCAATTCGATTGTCGGGGCACCTTTTAGGGGCAAGCATTGGCAATTGATTTTTGTAGCGGGCGCTAGCAGCTAGCCACGCCTTCCAGTGTGCTGATCGCGCGCAAGTCGCGATACCAGCGCTCGACGGGGTGTTCACAACAAAACCCGTGGCCGCCCAATAACTGTACGCCGTCAGTGCCGATTTGCATCGCGTGCTTTGCGCAAAAAACCTTGGCTAAATAAGCGGCTCGGTGAAAGTTTTGACCGTGTTCCGCCTGCGACGCCGCACGCCACGTCATCAGTCGCATGGATTCTAATTCGATGGCGATATCGGCAATCATGAATGCAACCGACTGCCGGTTGGTGATGGGTTCGTCAAACGCGATGCGCTCGTTGCAGTAGTTTTTGACGTAGTCGAGCACTGCCTGACTAGTACCCACGGCCATGGCACAAGCGCCTATCCGCGACAGGTCGATGAATCGTTGCAGATCAAAGTTGTCGCCGCCCAATAGGCTGGAGGCGGGGAGTTCGACATTGTCAAAGTGCAAGGTGGCTAAATTGGCACCGTGTAAGCCCATATTGTCTTCGGGTTCGCGCGTCATACCCTCGGGTGTACCCTCGACGATAAAAGCGGCGGGACCGTTCTCTGCTGTATGTGCGATAACCAATATCAACTGGGCATCGACGCCCAGTGGCACCATCGCTTTTTTACCGCTTAGGCGATAGCCATCACCCTGTTTGACTGCCTGCAGTCGCGGCTGTGTGGGTTCGAAGGTGGCACGTGGTTCGATCAAAGCGGTGGTTGCGGGTATGAAGTCTCCTTGACAAAAACGGGGCAGGTACTTCTCACGCTGTGCATCGGTGCCCTGATCTAGCACCGAGTTGACGAAAGCCAACGGGCTGATTGCTCCCAAGGTGATGGCCAAGTCACCCTGGGCCAAGTCTTCATAAATCAATGCGTTCGACACTGGCGAGCGCGCCATGCCCGCACCACCGAGCGCTTCCGGGATAGACAGCAGTGCAAGACCGAGTTCAGCGGCGTTGTCGAACACTGCGGTGGCGGAGGCTGCGCCCGTGTCAACTGCGCGCGCTTGGTCACGAATTTCGGCCTGTGCAAAACGCTGCATCGTTGCACGATTCATGCGTTGGTCATCGGTCAGGGTTACATCAAATAACAAGTCGTCTGCGACTGCATTCATCTTGGTTCCTCATTGGATTAATTTAAGCTAGGGAGACTTCAGTGCTCGGCAATAGCGGGGGCCTCTAGGCCACCGATGAGATAATTTACTAAATGATCGAGAAGTTCTTCTTGATGGACATTGCTTAAGTCGCCGAGCGGTGTGTGAGTGAGCCAGGAAACCTCCGCGACACCGTGAAACACATTTGTGCTCATAAACATCAAGCGCAGGCGCCGCACGGTGGGTGACAGCTCGGGAAGTTGTTTTGCCAATGCCCTATCGAGGCGCTGCCAAAAGGGTTTGTAGGTGGTGTTGAGCATGGCGGCGATATCCGCATCATTCTCGCTCACCAGGCGTGATAAAAAACGCACAGCGTCTGCTCCCCATTGTTGTTGTTGGGGAAGTTGTGTCAGTGGCAGCAACAAATCTCGGCAGGCCTGACGCAAGCTGCGTTTTTCCCGCGCACCAGCGGCATTTGCTTTCGCGAGACTATTTAGCTCGCGCGTAATCATCGCAACTAGTGCGGTGATAACGCCGAGTTTGTTTTCAAAGTGGTAGTGCACAGCCGCAGAATTGCGGCAGCCAGCTTCGCTGCCAATCTGACGTAGTGACACCGAATGTAAGCCGTCGCGGGCGTACAGGGTAAGTGCGGTGTGCAGGAGGCGGTCGTGCGTATCCGCTGACTCGTTTTTGGCTGGAGTACTCAATTCGAAATCGGACTATCGCCACTGGCGATACCGGGCATGAATCGCGTGTAAGACACCGGAAACAATCGCGTCATCAGCGAAATGATATGGGCATCCACACCAATTAAGAGACGCTTTTTACGCTTTTCTATGGCACTGATGATTTTCTTTGCCGCGATCGCCGGTGTAGTGCGCGCCATCTTTTCGAATCGCTCGCCGCGTTCATCGGCGGAGATAGAATCATCGCCGCCACGTGCTGCGCGCGCAATGTTGGTACGAATTCCACCGGGGTGGACACAACACACGTGTACATTGGTATCAGCCATTTCCTGTCGCAGCGCCTCGGTGTAGCCACGCACTGCAAATTTCGCCGCGTTGTAGGCCGATTGCGTGGGTACGCCAATCATGCCAAAAACAGAGGATATATTAACGAGGTGCCCCTGCCGCGACTTTTGCAGGAGTGGCAAAAAGGCCTGGGTGCCGTGCACGACCCCCCAAAAGTTAATGTTCATCAGCCACTCTAAGTTGTCGTAGTCGCACTCTTCCACCAAAGCCATCAAGGCAACGCCGGCGTTGTTAATGACGATATCGATGTGTCCTCGAGCGGCACCGATGTCTCGCGCCCAGCGGTGCATGGCCTCGCGGTCAGCGACATCGACCACTTCCCCGTGTGCGGCGACGTCTTGACTTTCCAAGCAGGCCAAGGTGGAGGTCAGGGAGTCTTCGTTAATGTCGCTTAAGTACAGCTCACATCCCTCGCGGTTGAATTGTTGTGCGAGGGCCCTGCCAATACCGGAGCCCGCCCCGGTCACTACGGCAATCTTCCCTTGTGTATACGGCATGTCGTACCTATGTTGGCCTAAATTTTTGGACACTCATCATAAGCCTAGATGAGATTAAAGCAAACGCTTTATTTTCGATCTGTCAGTTGTGGTCGTAGCCTGCGCTGCGGGCGCGAAGCCAGTCTCGCAATGCGCTAACGCATCCGCGCAAACGGCTGTCCAACTCATGTATCCGTAAAAGGCGCTTAGAAACAGGCGCTCCGTCTAGACAGTGTGTGGTGTATCACCTACAATCCAGCGCCAGTTTGCACACCTGCAACATTGGGCCAGCGCTCGGTTGCGCGGGGTTGGTCTTGGCAACGCACTAGAGTAGTTTTTGAACAAAAGGCGAGATGTGGCTTACGCATCTCGCTTTTTTGCGAGCGCGCGGCGCCGCTCGGTACGATCGATTGGATCGAGACGACGGAGGTTTTTGCTTGTCCATTCCAGCCATATTAGCCCTTGAAGATGGCAGTATTTTCAATGGCTTGGCTATTGGCGCAACGGGCAAATCCGTTGGCGAAGTGGTCTTTAATACGGCCATGAGCGGCTATCAGGAAATACTCACCGATCCCTCTTACGCAAAGCAAATTGTCACGCTGACCTATCCCCACATCGGCAACACCGGCACCAATTCGCAAGACGAGGAATCCAACGGTATTTGGGCCTCGGGTTTAGTGATCCGCGATTTGCCCATGTTGGCGAGTAATTATCGCTACGAAGAAGACCTCAGCACCTATCTCAAACGCCACAATATTGTGGCCATTGCCGATATCGATACGCGTCGCTTGACCCGAGTTTTGCGTGACAGGGGTGCGCAGAGCGGTTGTCTTATGGCGGGAGATGTTATCGATGAAGCCGCCGCCTGCGATCAAGCCAAAGCATTCGCCGGTTTGCAGGGCATGGATTTGGCACGCGAGGTCACGACTGCGCGACAGTACCATTGGCATGCGGGCACCTGGGAATGGGGCCACGGCTTTCCATCGCACACTTTTGAAGATCTGCCCTACCATGTGGTCGCTTACGATTTTGGGGTGAAGCGAAACATTTTGCGTATGCTCGTGGATCGCGGCGCGCGACTCACCGTTGTGCCGGCGCAGACGCCTGCTGAGGAAGTGCTCGCATTAAACCCCGATGGAATTTTTCTTTCCAATGGGCCCGGTGATCCAGAACCTTGTGCCTACGCCATCGACGCCATTACTCAATTTCTGCAAACCGACGTTCCGCTGTTCGGTATCTGTCTCGGCCATCAGTTGTTGGCACTGGCCAGCGGCGCCAGAAGTGTAAAAATGAAGTTCGGTCATCACGGAGCCAATCATCCAGTGCAAAACCTGGATGATGGCACCGTGTTGATTACCAGCCAGAACCACGGTTTTGCTGTGGACGAGTCGTCCCTGCCGGAAACGCTGCGCGTTACGCACAAGTCACTGTTCGATGGTAGCTTGCAAGGGGTGCACCGTACCGATAAGCCCGCGTTTGGTTTCCAGGGCCATCCAGAGGCGAGCCCCGGCCCACACGATGCGGCGCCGCTGTTCGACCATTTCATCGAGCTCATCGCGGCTCGCGCAGGGAGTCGTTAATCCGCCATGCCCAAGCGTACCGATATCAGCAGTGTGCTCATTCTCGGTGCCGGCCCGATCATCATCGGTCAGGCCTGCGAGTTTGATTACTCCGGCGCCCAGGCATGTAAGGCGCTGCGCGAGGAGGGCTATCGCGTCATTTTGGTGAACTCTAACCCCGCCACTATCATGACTGACCCTGCGATGGCCGATGCCACCTACATCGAGCCGATAAAATGGCAGACGGTTGCCCGTATTATCGAAGTCGAAAAGCCCGATGTGCTCCTGCCCACGATGGGCGGTCAAACGGCGTTGAACTGCGCTTTGGACTTGGCGCGCGAAGGTGTTCTAGAAGAGCACGGTGTGGAGATGATCGGCGCCACGAAAGAGGCCATCGACAAGGCGGAAGACCGGCACCTCTTCGACGAAGCGATGAAGCGCATCGGTCTGGAGACACCGCGGGCCGCCACGGCGCACAGTTTGGAAGAAGCGTTTCAGGTCCTGGACTCCATTGGTTTTCCCTGCATCATTCGGCCTTCGTTCACCATGGGTGGCTCCGGCGGCGGTATTGCCTACAATCGCGGTGAGTTTGAAGAAATCTGTAAGCGCGGATTAGATCTATCGCCCACTAACGAATTGCTAATCGATGAATCACTCATCGGGTGGAAGGAATTCGAAATGGAGGTGGTGCGCGATAAGAACGACAACTGCATTATCGTCTGCGCCATCGAGAACTTTGACGCGATGGGTGTGCATACCGGCGACTCCATTACTGTTGCGCCGGCGCAAACACTGACGGACAAAGAATACCAGATCATGCGCAATGCCTCTCTCGCGGTGTTACGCGAGATTGGTGTCGAGACCGGTGGGTCAAACGTGCAATTCGGGCAGGACCCAAAGACTGGGCGCATGGTCATTATCGAGATGAATCCGCGCGTGTCGCGCTCCTCCGCCTTGGCGTCGAAAGCCACGGGTTTTCCGATCGCTAAAGTCGCCGCGAAATTGGCGATCGGCTACACCTTGGACGAATTGCAAAACGACATAACCGGCGGTGCCACTCCGGCCTCGTTCGAGCCCGCTATCGATTATGTGGTCACGAAGATTCCCCGATTTGCTTTTGAGAAATTCAGCGGCGCCGATTCGCGATTGACCACGCAAATGAAATCGGTCGGTGAGGTGATGGCGATTGGCCGTAACTTCCAGGAGTCGATGCAAAAAGCGCTGCGCGGTCTGGAAGTGGGTTCGGCTGGGTTGGAGCACATGATCGATGTGGACAACCCCGAACAGCGCGCCGATTTGGTTCGCGAGTTAACCAATCCCGGCCCGGAGCGTATATGGTACATCGCCGATAGTTTTCGGGCGGGCATGAGTCTCGAAGACGTGTACGGCTATTCCGGTGTTGACCCGTGGTTTCTCGTGCAAATACGGAACCTCGTGGACACAGAAAATAGCCTTAAGTCGGTGCGTTTACCGGACATCGATCAACCGTTGATGCGCAGCTTAAAACGCAAAGGATTTTCCGACGAGCGCCTGGGCGTACTACTCGACGCGACTGAGGTGGCGGTACGTGAACATCGGCAAGGCCTGGGTGTGCGGCCCGTGTACAAACGCGTCGATACCTGTGCCGCCGAATTCGCCTCCGCCACGGCGTACATGTATTCCACCTATGAAGAAGAGTGTGAAGCGGCGCCGACAGAACGCGAAAAAATAGTAGTGCTCGGCGGTGGACCCAACCGGATCGGGCAGGGCATTGAGTTTGACTACTGTTGCGTGCACGCGGCGCTGGCAATGCGCGAGGATGGCTACGAGGCCATCATGGTGAATTGCAATCCAGAAACGGTCTCGACCGATTACGACACCTCTGATCGTCTGTATTTTGAACCAGTCACCTTGGAAGATGTGCTGGAAATTGTCAGCCTGGAGCAGCCCAAGGGTGTCATCGTCCAGTTCGGTGGCCAGACCCCATTGAAATTGGCCCGCGCATTGGAGGCGGAGGGCGTACCCATTATCGGTACGACACCGGATGCGATTGACCGCGCGGAGGATCGCGAGCGTTTTCAGCACATGATTCAGAAGCTGGACTTAAAACAGCCGGCGAACACCACGGTGCGCTCCACCGAAGAGGCAGTCGAAGCGGCGCAAGCCATAGGTTATCCGCTGGTTGTGCGGCCCTCCTATGTGTTGGGTGGCCGTGCCATGGAAATCGTGTACCGCGAGGAAGATTTGCTGCGCTATATGCGTGACGCCGTGCAGGCGTCGGATGACGCGCCGGTGTTGTTGGATTCGTTTTTATCCGCCGCCGTGGAAGTGGACATCGATGCGGTGTCGGACGGCGAGGAGGTCGTCATCGGCGCCATCATGCAGCATATTGAGCAGGCGGGTGTACACTCCGGCGACTCGGCCTGTTCGCTGCCACCTTACAGCTTGCCGGCCGAGGTGCAGGACGCGATGCGTGAGCAAGTACGCAGCATGGCTTTGGAATTGGGCGTTAAAGGCTTGATGAATGTACAGTTGGCTTGGCAAGACGATGAAATTTATGTAATTGAAGTCAACCCGCGTGCGTCGCGGACAGTACCTTTCGTCTCCAAGTGTATCGGTGTTTCACTGGCAAAAATTGCCGCGCGCTGCATGGCGGGGCAGACGCTGGCCGCGCAGGACTTTACTAGCGAAATTGTACCGCCGTACTTCAGCGTCAAAGAAGCGGTGCTACCCTTTAATAAGTTTCCGGGCGTCGACCCGATTCTCGGCCCGGAGATGAAATCTACCGGCGAAGTGATGGGAACGGGCGATACCTTCGCCGACGCATTCGCGAAAGCGCAACTGGGCGCAGGCGCCGGTGCACCGTCCGGCGGTACGGCGTTGCTGAGTGTGCGCGACCGCGATAAACAGGGCGCTGTTGCTGTCGCTAAAGACTTGGCGGATTTGGGCTTTGACTTGGTTGCCACTGCGGGTACGGCTGCCGCGATTGAAGAGGCCGGGATAGAAGTGCGGCGCGTGAACAAGGTGACGGAAGGGCGCCCGCATATTGTCGACATGATTCTCAATGACGAGGCAGACCTCATCATCAACACCACCGAGGGGCGGCGAGCGATTGAAGATTCCGCTTCCATCAGAGCTGGCGCTGAGGCGCATCGCGTGTTTTATACCACCACGCTAACAGCGGCCGAAGCCATTTGTATGGCGTTGAAATCGCAGGCTGATACTCAGGTGCGTCGCTTGCACGATTTGCATGGGAGGATTGCGTCATGAGTAAGTTTCCAATGACGGTTGCCGGTGAGACAGCACTGCGCGAGGAACTCGATCGCTTAAAAAAAGTTGAACGTCCGCGCATTTCCCAGGCCATCGCCGAGGCGCGCGAGCACGGCGATTTAAAAGAAAACGCCGAGTATCACGCGGCCCGCGAACAACAGAGCTTTGCCGAGGGCCGCATTATGGAAATCGAAGGCAAGCTGGCGAATGCGCAGGTCATTGACGTCACTGCGATCAACAAAACTGGCAAGGTTATCTTTGGTACCACGGTGAATCTGATCAATATTGAAACCGACGAATCGGTGACCTACCGCATCGTGGGCGAAGACGAAGCGGACGTGAAGAGCAACCTCATTTCTGTAGGCTCACCCATCGCCCGGGCCCTCATCGGCAAGGAAGAGGGCGAGGTGGTCGTGGTGCGCGCACCTGGTGGTGATATCGAGTATGAAATCGATGAGGTGTTGCACCTCTAGGCTTCTACTTCTACCTGGTAGTGGCGACATTTGGCGTCGACATGACCGGTTCCTTGTTGGGTGCTAGGCTGCACTTGCAACTCCAGCCCGTTATTATCACTAATGCAAATCATTCTCATTTGGGCTATCATCGATTGGTCTCTGTTATCCGGCTCCCCATGGGTCGTTTTGAATTGAAATCACTATGAACCGCACCCTTTGGTCACTTACCGCAGGCGAACGCTGCGAGATCGTAGACTTCTCTGATGCGCTGGCGCAGCCGTATAAAGTGCGGCTTATGGAGTTCGGCTTTCACCCGGGAGAGCAGGTCACTTGTCTGCATTCTCCGCGCTTCGGCGCGCCCAAGGTCTACCGCGTGAGCAATACGATTTTCTCGCTGGACGACGAAGTCGCCGCGCATGTGCAGGTGAAGCTCAATGGCTAGCCTGAAAGACGATTCAAAGCTCGAGTCGAAGGCGCTTGCAAAACCTAAGACGCTCTTGGTTGGTAGCCCCAACTCCGGCAAGAGTTTGCTTTTCAACCGCCTGACCGGGCTCTCGCAGAAAGTCGCCAACTTCCCCGGTATTACCGTCGATGTCGGCATAGGTTCGATACAGGCACTGCCAGACATGCAGTTGGTGGACTTCCCCGGCACTTACTCGCTGCAGGCTATTTCCGCCGAAGAGGCGGTGGCAGTCGCGCAATTCGAGGCGGCGTTACAGGATCCTGATGTGCAGCACGTGTTGTGCGTCATCGATGCCACGCGTTTGGAAAAAAGCCTTTACTTTACGTTGCAAGTCATTCGCGACTGTGAAACTCACGGCAAACCTGTCACCGTGCTGGCCAACATGATGGATGTGCTGGAGAAGCATAACCTGAAATTTGATGCCGAAGGCTTGGCTGCGGCCCTGCATGTGCGCGTGATCCCTATTTCAGCACGGTCCGGGCAGGGCATTCCTGATGTGTTGGAGCAATTGCAGCGTAGTACCGCATCGATCGTGGACGGTAGCACCGCTAACTGGGATGGCGTGGCGGACGAATTGCTGCGTGGCAATGCCCATCAATTTGCGCATCGCTATGGCCCCAAAGGTGATGTGCTGATTCGCTCTCAAGCGAAGCTAGACACCTTCTTTTTACACTCGGTCACGGGCGGCTTGTCTTTCTTCTTCATTATGTACTTGCTGTTCCAGTCCATTTTCACCTGGTCTGCACCGGCCATGGATGCCGTGGAGAGCCTGCTGCAACTGTTGGCGGGCTGGGTGGTGCCGATTATCGGTAACTCTGTTGCCCAAGATTTTGTCGCCGACGCGTTGTTCGGCGGTATCGGTGCATTCTTGGTGTTCGTACCGCAGATTTTCGTGCTCACATTTATTATCGGTTTGTTGGAGGACTCGGGTTATATGGCCCGCGCGGCTCTGATCTGTCACAAGCCACTGCGGATGTTCGGGCTCACTGGCAAGAGTTTTATTCCCCTGCTGTCGGGTGTGGCTTGCGCGATTCCTGGTATCTATGCTGCGCGCGCTATCGATTCACCGCGCAAGCGCCTGCTGACATACCTGGCCATTCCACTGATGCCCTGCTCCGCACGTCTCCCCGTGTATACGCTGCTCATCGCCGCGTTTATTCCCTCGACCACGACGATGGGTGGTTTGTTTGGCTGGCAGGGTTTGGCGATGTTCGCGGTGTATTTTTTTGGCATGTTTTGCGGCCTGTTAATTACCGGGTTGGTGTCGCGTACTAGTGAAGATCATTTTACGGACTTGCCCTTTGTGTTGGAGTTGCCACCCTACCGCTGGCCCGGATTGCCGCCGATCTTGCGCAACGCCTGGAATCGTTCTAAACACTTCGTGACGAAAGCGGGCAAGATTATTTTTACCGTGACCATCGTGATTTGGATTTTGGGTTACTTTCCGAATTACGGTGCAGATCTGGGACAGTCCTGGCTAGGGCAGCTGGGTCGTTTCGTCGAGCCATTGTTTGCACCGCTGGGTTTAGACTGGCGCTACGGGGTGTCGATATTTACATCGTTCTTAGCGCGCGAGGTGTTTGTCGGCACCTTAGGGACAATTTTTGGTATTGAGGGTGCCGATGAAGACATAGTGCCTCTGGTTGAACATATTCAAGCCAGCGGCATGGCCATCGGTTCAGGTTTGGCGTTGTTGGTCTTTTTCGCTATAGCACTGCAATGTGTTTCAACGCTGGCAATTCTCTCTAAAGAGAGCGAGTCGCGTGGCCTCGCCGTGAAAATGTTCTTCGCATACTTTCTGTTGGCCTATCTCGCCGCGTTTATGGTTTACCAAATAGCCGCTTTACTCAGCTAGCCCGAAGTTACTGTGCACGCTCGTGCTGAAAGAGCCGCACGTTGGCGAGAAACAGCCGGGCCAGTAATTCCAGTGTGAGCGCATGGTTGTCTTTTCGAATACCCTCCAGGCCCGCATTAATGTCGGCTTCTAACTGCGCTGAATCTTCGTTCGAAATACCGGATGGTAGCCGTACATCGAAGTTGTAGTGCTCTCGAGCGCTGATGTCTGCATAGATTTCGGTCATCTGCGCTGTGGCAAAGTCGATAAGTTCTGCGTCTGCCCCCTTGTGCTCGAGCAGAGCGCTCAACTGGCGCTGCAGATAAGTCATGCCCTGCGCGCGCGGCGCCGGGAAGCTGAGAACCTCGGCCATGTGGCGACTCCGGAATTAAATCGTGAGCGCTGTTATTCTAACCCGGTGTATCAGCAGCCGGGTGGTAGATCACAGGCGTCACCTATGCCATCTTCATCAGTGTCAACTTGGGAGGCGTTGGCAACTTCAGGGCAGTTGTCTTGGGAGTTTTGCACGCCATCATTGTCAAAATCGCCCGTTGGGTCACAGGTCAGCGAAGCGTTGCGTGACACTTCAATACATGCATCGCCACCCGCGTTGGGTTCAAAGTCCACCCAATCCACGCTATTGACGGCGCAACCGTCGTAATCGTTGCAATCGCCCGCCTGAATTGCGGGTAGACCCAAATCAATGGTGGCGCTATTGCAACTCGGTCCATCGGCGGTCGCGCGGCTGTAAGTTGCGCCATCCACCACCGTGGGGCACAGGCCACCGCCGCACTGCCCATCGTTGCACACACCGCGATCATCCATGCAGTTTGAACAAGCGGTGCCCGATTCGTAGGGAACCACTGGGTTGAAATTCCCAGCGGGGAAATAGTTGCAGACAACCAGGTTGTAATCGTTGCAGCCATTGACCACGGCACAACCGAGATAGCGGGTATTGGCCCATGCCATTTGCGTGAAGTGGCCGCAGGCGTTGCCCTGGCAACTGCCCGGTGCGTTGTGTACGCCGTAGGTCCAGTCTTGGTACTCATCCCACCAGCCCGCTTCGATGTAAGACAGAATGTTCGGCATAGACCAGGTGCCGGTGGTCGCCATCAAGTTTTCGCCCACGGCGATGCAGTCCTGTCCACTGCAAAAATTAGGTAGGTACTGGGTGTCTGGCCCCCAGCGGGTATTGCCGGCGTCGCGCTCGTTCAAATAGTGGATACCGCGATTGGGGTTGTGCGCGAATCCCGGGCAGCTAGCGACATAGGAAAGCGCCACATCCGCCAAGGCGTCGTCCCACACGAGTTGATTCATCTCAGTCGCCGGGGGCATACCCGGCACTTCACCGCGCGCCAGCGCAGCTCTGAGGTCATTGTGCAGTTTGAGGATTTGTTCCTTTTCCGCTGGTGTGAGCGGGGATGCGCCGGTGGGGGCCACCGCATTGGCCTGAAGCGCAAAAAAGCCAGTCGCGAGCAGTACGAGTACTCCGTGTAATAACCATTTCATGGTGAGCCCCTGTCTATCGCCGGTCGGCAAACCTGCCATTAAAAAAGCTGTTTTAGGGCCGGCGCGAAGTCGTGAGTTTCGACTCCTGGAATAGTAATGCCTGAAAATATTTCAATATGGTTATACCACAAAAACTGTGATCTAGCGCACCCTTTTGTGTTGGGTTAGTTACACCGGGTTAACCCCTCACAGGGCCCGCAGCAGGTTGGACAGTTTGGGGTCGGGCTTCTCGGCGCGGCGCAGTACCAAGGCGACATTGCCAATGCGCTGTATCACCTGAGCCTTGAGCTGTTCACACAGGGTATCGGTGAGGGCAGCTTTAGCCTCGCGGTCACCGACAGCGAGCTTAATCTTTACCAGCTCGTGTTGAGTGAGGGCGCGATCCGTTTCCGCCAGCACCGCGTCACTGAGGCCATTGCCCGCGATGGTGACCACGGGCTTGAGTTTGTGCCCAATCGCGCGTAGTTGTTTGATAGTTATTTTGTTGCTGTCACTCATACACAGAATCTCTTTGCCGCTCTAGCAATAGCGGTACAGGTGTTGGGGTTACAATAGCCGAGCGACGGTGCTGCTTCGAACGGGCCGCGTATTCTACACAGGGGGCCTGTGTACTGCGAGTAGTCGTTCCCTTGTTCTACGGTTGTCGGTGAGAAAAAACCAGCATGGCTAAAAAGCGGTCATCCAGTAAAGCGTGGCTTAAGGAGCATCGCGAAGATGCCTATGTGCGGCGCGCGCAAAAAGAAGGTTATCGTTCCCGCGCCTGCTACAAACTGCTGGAGTTGCAGGAGCACGATCACCTGTTGCGTCCAGGAATGACGGTTTTGGACTTGGGTGCAGCTCCCGGTGGGTGGTCACAAGTCGCTGCACAACTGCTGGGCGATCGCGGTCGGGTAATCGCCTCAGACATTTTGCCCATGGATGCATTAGCGGGCGTGGAGTTCGTTCAGGGCGATTTCACCGAAGCGGCGGTGTATCTACAACTGCTTGAGCACCTGGATAGGAACCGGGCCGATGTCGTGTTATCCGATATGGCACCGAACTTAAGTGGGATGTCAGCCGTGGATCAGCCCCGCGCCATGTACTTGGCCGAGCTGGCATTGTCTCTGGCCTCGGAGGTTTTGGTGGAAGGTGGCGCTTTCGCCGCCAAAGTCTTCCAGGGGGAGGGGTTCGACGCATTTTTACGCGATGTGCGGCGCGATTTTGGCAAGGTAGCGTCGCGTAAGCCCGCCGCGTCCAGGGCGCGCTCCCGAGAGGTATATTTGGTGGCCAGTGGTTTCCGACGGGCTCGCTAAGACAAGGGAGCCATTTACGGCGGTTGAGAGCGTACCCAGACACCCGAAAGCGGTGCAAACCGCCCCAAAATCAACAGATTGGCAGCCAGCGCATCGTTTGTTCAGCCAGATTCAGCGCAAAGTCACGGTTTTTGCTTGCGCCCATGTCAATTTGGCCCATGGAATCCGCTATACTGGGCGGGTCCGATGGTTTTCCCTGCGCTCCACACGTGATCGATACCTGTGGGTAGTCGATGCGGAGCGAGTCACCACATGCTGTAATGCAATTCGGATTAGACGTGCTTACCAGCACGGTTGTTCAATGAGGTAATCACACTGTGAACGATATGGTAAAGAATCTACTGCTTTGGCTTGTTGTGTTGGTCGTGTTGTTGTCGGTATTCAACAATTTCAAAGTGCAAACCGGGCCAGAAGAGTTGGTGTACTCAAAACTCATTCAGGAAATTCGAGAAGATAAAGTTAAGAAAGTCGTCATCGATGGTTTGACCATCGCCGGCGAGCGCGTAGACGGCTCTCACTTCAAGACCATTCGACCGATGCTGGAAGACCCCGGTTTGATGAATGACATGTGGGAGCACCAAGTTGAAGTGATCGGGCGCGAACCGCAACAGCAAAGTGTGTGGACGCAGTTGTTCGTGGCCAGTTTTCCTATCCTTATCATTATCGCCGTGTTCATGTTTTTCATGCGCCAAATGCAGGGCGGTGCCGGTGGTCGCGGTGGCCCCATGAGTTTTGGTAAGAGCAAGGCGCGGCTACTCGGCGAAGATCAAATCACAACCACCTTTGCCGATGTCGCCGGTGTCGATGAAGCAAAAGAAGACGTACAGGAACTCGTAGAATTCTTGCGCGACCCGAGCCGTTTTCAGAAATTGGGCGGTCGCATACCGCGCGGTGTACTCATGGTCGGTCAACCCGGCACGGGTAAAACACTGTTGGCCAAAGCGATAGCCGGGGAAGCGAAGGTGCCGTTTTTCTCCATCTCTGGCTCCGACTTTGTCGAGATGTTTGTGGGTGTCGGTGCCTCGCGAGTGCGCGATATGTTTGACCAGGCAAAGAAACAATCGCCCTGCATCATCTTTATCGATGAGATCGATGCAGTAGGCCGTCACCGCGGCGCCGGCCTGGGTGGTGGGCACGATGAGCGCGAGCAAACACTCAACCAGTTGCTGGTCGAGATGGATGGTTTTGAAGTGAATGATGGCGTTATCGTTATTGCCGCTACCAACCGCCCGGATGTATTGGACCCAGCGCTCCTGCGTCCCGGTCGTTTCGATCGTCAGGTGGTGGTCGGTCTGCCGGATATTCGCGGTCGCGAACAAATTCTCAAAGTGCATATGCGCAAGGTTCCGCTTTCCGAAGATGTGGAGCCATCGAAGATTGCGCGGGGTACACCGGGGTTTTCGGGTGCCGATTTGGCCAACTTGGTCAACGAAGCAGCGCTGTTTGCAGCGCGTGCCAATGTGCGCACGGTGGGTATGCAGCAATTTGAATTGGCGAAAGACAAAATCATGATGGGCGCTGAGCGCAAGTCGATGGTGATGTCCGAAGCTGAAAAGCGCAATACCGCCTACCACGAAGCGGGCCACGCGATTGTTGGTCGGCTCATGCCAGAGCATGACCCGGTGTACAAAGTCAGCATAATTCCGCGCGGGCGCGCTTTGGGTGTCACGATGTTTTTGCCCGAGGAAGACCGCTATAGTCACAGTCGCCGCCATATCATCAGTCAAATCTGTAGTTTGTTTGGCGGGAGAATTGCGGAAGAGATGACCCTCGGCCCGGAAGGCATTACCACGGGCGCTTCCAATGATATTCAGCGCGCGACGGAAATCGCGCGCAAGATGGTGACCCAGTGGGGTCTGTCGGAGAAGATGGGGCCGTTGATGTACGACGACGCCAACGAAGAAGTGTTTCTGGGGCGCAGCGCCGCCCAGCAACACCAGGCAATTTCCGATGAAACTGCACGTAACATTGACGTGGAGGTGCGGCGTATTATCGATGAGTGCTATGCGACGTCGGAGCGAGTGTTGCAGGAAAACCTCGACAAACTCCATGTGATGGCGGAGGCGCTGATTACCTACGAGACGATCGACTCGGATCAGATTGACGATATCATGGCAGGTCGCGAGCCGCGCGAACCCAAGGACTGGGGCGGCAGCGATGGCGATGACCCAGCCCCTCCGGAAACCGAGGTGGATGCACCGCCGACAGGCTCGGGCCCCTTCAGTGATCCCGCTGGCGAGCACTGACCGCAAGCACCTTTCTGCGGTAGCTCGGTTGCGGTAGCTTCACTATGGAAGCTCGACAAGCACGCAGCGGCCCAATTCTCAATTGTGCGGGCCGCGTGCTGGATCTCTCCCACCCTGTGGTGATGGGTATTCTCAATACCACCCCTGATTCTTTCTCCGATGGGGGAGAGTTGTTTCGCGTACAGTCCGCTGGCGCTGCGCAGATCGATGTAAATCTCGTTGTAAAGCGGGCCAGTGAAATGGTCGATGCCGGCGCGAAGATTTTGGATATCGGCGGGGAATCTACGCGCCCCGGTGCGGTGACAGTGGGCGTGCAGGCAGAGTTGGAGCGCGTTATTCCCGCCGTTGAAGCGATAGCCCGAGAATTCGAGGTGATCGTCTCCATCGACACCAGTAAACCCGAGGTCATGCAAGCTGCCGCGGCTGCGGGCGCTGGCTTGATCAACGATGTTCGGGCACTGCAAGCGGAGGGCGCGCTGCAAGTGGCAGCGGCCACAGAACTCCCAATCTGCCTCATGCACATGCAAGGGGAACCCAAATCAATGCAGCAAGCGCCCCAGTATGAGAACGTCGTCGCGGAAGTAGCCAAATTTTTGGACGCGCGCGTCGCCGCCTGCGAAGCTCACGGTATAAAGAGGGAGCGACTACTGTTGGACCCCGGTTTTGGGTTTGGCAAGACGCTGGCACACAACGTGGCTTTACTGCGTGATATGACGCAGATCACAACGTTGGGAATGCCAGTATTAGTGGGCTTATCGCGTAAGTCTATGATCGGGGCGTTGCTGAACAAGGACGTTGATGATCGGTTGGCGGGAGGTCTCGCCCTGGCGCTGTTTGCAGTAGATCGCGGTGCGGCGATTGTGCGCACTCATGACGTTGCCGCTACTGTCGATGCACTGACCGTGTGGCGCCAAGTTCAGGAGTTTGTAGACAATGGGTAGACGGTATTTTGGCACTGATGGTATTCGCGGCAAAGTTGGCGAGTATCCCATTACGCCCGATTTTATACTCAAGCTTGGTTGGGCCAGTGGCCGCGTGTTTGCGCGCGAGTATAGCGGCGAGGGACGTTGCCTCGTGATTATCGGCAAAGACACACGCGTTTCCGGTTACATGTTTGAATCGGCCCTGGAAGCGGGCTTGGTGGCGGCGGGTGTCGACGTCAAACTGCTCGGCCCCATGCCCACCCCGGCGGTAGCTCACATGACGCGTAAACAAAACGCCGAAGCTGGTATTGTTATCAGTGCTTCTCACAACCCCTTTTACGACAACGGTATCAAGTTTTTTGGCGCCGATGGGTCAAAGTTGTCCGATGAGATAGAGCACGCTATCGAAGACGAACTCGAGAAAGAGATTCAAACAGTGCCCTCGAAAGACCTCGGCAAGGCAGTGCGAGTCGAAGATGCGCGGGGCCGTTACACCGAGTTTTGTAAATCGACTGTGCCGGAAGGGTTTAGTTTGCGCGGCATGCGCATCGCACTCGACTGCGCCCATGGCGCAACTTATCAAATTGCACCTAGTGTATTGAGTGAATTGGGTGCGGAGGTGTTTGCCATTGGCGTGGAGCCGGATGGCTTTAATATCAACGAAGGTGTTGGTTCTACCGATACCGCAGCGCTGTCGGCGCTGGTAAAGGAAAAGCGTGCAGATTTGGGCATTGCTTACGACGGTGACGGCGATCGTGTATTGATGGTCGATGCCCATGGCGACCTCATCGACGGCGACGAGTTGGTTTATATTATCGCCAAGTACCGATTGGCGCAGGGGCGCAGTGATAACGGAGTGGTTGGAACGCAGATGTCCAACCTGGGCCTGGAACTGGCATTGAAGGAAGAGGGCCTCCAGTTTGTTCGCGCGCAGGTGGGTGATCGCCACGTGAAAGCGCTGATGGAAAACCACGGTTGGTCGCTGGGTGGCGAATCCTCCGGTCACATTATTTGCTCAGATGTCACTACCACGGGTGACGGGATCGTCGCTTCACTGCAAGTCTTAATGGCACTGCAGGCGGCCAATGGCGATCTCGCCGGCCTGCGTGCCGGTATTACCATGTTGCCGCAGACCATGATCAACGTGGGTATTAAAGGCAAGGTAGATTTGTGCCAGTTTCCAGAACTCTCCAGCGCAGTGGCCACTGTGGAAGCTAAACTGGGTGAGCGCGGGCGCGTCCTGTTGCGGCCCTCTGGCACCGAGCCAAAAGTGCGTGTAATGGTTGAAGGTGACAATCGCGACGAAGTCGACGACCTCTGCGCGGAGTTGGCTGACACGGTCGCCCAACAGCTTGGCTAGTTCAGGCCGGCATTTCATTACCTTGTATCGCCCTATCATCTTGGTTAAGATTGCCGCCGCTTTTTTCGGCTGGGAGCAGTAATGCGCCAGGCATTAGTGGTTGGAAATTGGAAGATGCACGGCTCGCCCAGCAGTGTGGCTGCTCTGTTAGACTCTCTGGTCGAGGGTTTGGCAGCGAACAGCGGGTCTAATCGCGAAGCAGCGGTCGCTATTTGCCCCAGCTATGTGTTTCTGCCGCAGGCGCTGGCTGCCTGTGATGGAACGGCCTTGGCAGTTGGTGCCCAAGATTGCAGCGCCGAGCCCTGCGGGGCGCGTACCGGGGAGGTGGCCGCATCGATGCTCGCCGAGTTGGGGTGCCACTGGGTTATTCTCGGGCATTCCGAGCGCCGTCAGTATCACAGTGAATCGGACGATCTGGTTGCCGCGAAACTTTTGGCTGCAGCGAGCGCCGGTTTGACGCCTATACTGTGCGTTGGGGAAACCCGGGAACAGCGCGAAGCGGGCCAAGCGGAACAGGTTGTACAGGCACAGTTGCGCGGTGCACTGGCTAAAGCCGATAGCACAACAAATAGTGATGGTGCACTCGTCGTGGCTTACGAGCCGGTCTGGGCGATCGGGACAGGGCTAACTGCGACACCCGAAGAAGCGCAAGCGATGCATGCCCTCATTCGCACAACGCTATCGGCATTGAACACATCGGCGGACACGCGCATTTTGTACGGCGGCAGTGTGAAACCCGACAACGCTGAGCAATTGTTTGCGCAGCGTGATATCGATGGCGCACTGGTCGGTGGCGCCTCGCTAACAGCGCCGGAGTTTCTCGCCGTCGTTGCCGCAGCCAATGAACGGGCGGTTAACGATTGAGCAAAGCAGCTTTGGGCGCTTTGTGAGTGGCGCCACCGATCGGGCGTGCAAATATTAGATGCGTAAACACCAGATGGTTAAACAAGAGACGGGCAAAAAGTAGACGGAGCGACCGCTCCCAGGAAACGCGCAAATGATGACCGAGCAACTGATACTTATCGCTCACCTAGTGGTGGCGCTGGCCATTATAGGTTTGATATTACTGCAGCAGGGCAAAGGGGCGGATATGGGTGCGTCCTTTGGTGCTGGCGCGTCCCAGACCCTGTTTGGCTCCGACGGCAGTGGCAATGTGTTAACCAAAGCCACCGCTTGGTTGGTCGCCCTGTTCTTTGCCACCAGTTTTGGCTTGGCACTCATCGCTAACGAGAAGTCCACGTCAGTTGAAGATTTAGGGCTGGATATTCCTGCTACCGTGCAAGAACAACCCGCAGCCGCTGACGATGAATTACCCGTCATTGACGAAGAAATACCCGCAGTATTGGATCCAGCGGATGACGATTTGCCGACGCTCGATTAATTTTTCAATTATTAAAGCGGCTAAATAGCCGCTACTATGCAATATACTCGCCGAAGTGGTGGAATTGGTAGACACGCTATCTTGAGGGGGTAGTGAGCTTTGCTCGTGCGGGTTCAAGTCCCGCCTTCGGCACCATCCCCAATACCCAGAATACTCCGCTGTAGCGAAGTGCTCGTGCGGCCCTGGCCGGGCGCGTCAAGTCCCGCCTTCGGCACCATCCCAATGCTTCAGGAAATTCCGGCTCTTCCCCATAAAGGGAGGAGGCTTTCGAACATCTTGACAGTGAAGCGTTAAACTGCTATCAGGGCATGGCGTTCGGCTCTTTAAACAGAGAGGTGCAAGCTGTTATGGATAACAATAATCGCAAAGCTCGCCGTTTGGTTGTGTCTGTACTCGCGGTACTTGCCAGTACTCAGGTTTTTGCTGGAGGGGCTCCTGTCAGTGCGGTGCCATTGGTCAATGATCTCGCTTTAGTGGGTATCAGCTTGATGCTGGTTGGTGTCGCAGCTCGTCTCATCGGCAAGCGGTTCAAAAAGCCTTAGAGGCGCTGCCAGCTCCTGCTGCGTGCGCGGTGGGAGCACCGAGTTCCGGGTTCGAAATAAACCGTTGATCTGTCAGGCTGTGTAAAAACGCGAGTAGGGCGGATTCATCTTCCCGAGAAAAATCGAATCCGCTGACTAATTCGCTTTTGTACGGGTTCAACCTGCCGTCTCCCGCGTTCGTACCGGAAGAAACAAGTCGGCCACCGCGAGCGTAGTGAGCGAGAACCTCTTGCAGGGTTCCTATACTCCCGTCGTGCATGTACGGCGCGGTGAGCGCGATGTTACGTAGTGTGGGTGCTTTGAATTTGCCCATGTCTTGGGGTCGCCCACTCACTTCAAATAGCCCGCGGTCAGTCTCCGGGTAAGCTCCCATCCCATCTACGTTGTACAAACCCGTATTGTGGAAGGCAACGGATTGATCTGTCTCGTCCCGTCTATGGCCCAGAGTAAAGCGAAAGTTATTGCCGCCATGGCAACGAAAGCAGTTGGTTTCAGATGAAAAAAATAAATTCATGCCGCGTCGTGCCAGCGCGGAGAGCGCTGACTTATCGCCGGTCATGAATCTGTCGTAGTCAGATTGCTGGGAGATAAGCGTTCGTTGAAAGCTGGCCAGTGCCATCACGATACGATCTAGGGAGACGGGCGAATCGACTGACGGAAACGCCTCCCTGAACAACGATTGGTAAAGTATCTGAGATCTAAATCGAGCCAATATAGTGGTTTCATTGCCGGCGACACCCATCTCTATAGGGTGAGTCCCCGTTAGTGGGATTAATGCTTGCTGCTCGAGTGTTCCCACTGAGGGGTCGGCCCACGTGAATACCCCGTTGTACGCAACGTTCGTCAGACTCATCGCATTGCGTCGCGTTGTCTGTCCGGTAGCTCCAATTGATACGCGACGGCCATCTGTGAAGGCCTTGTTCTGTTGGTGACAGTCCGCACAGGCAATTTTTCTGTTGAATGACAACGCTTTGTCGTAGAAAAGATGTCTACCCAAACGCACTTTTTCTGACGTTAAGGGATTGTTCAGGGGTATTTCAATGGTGGTGGGCGTATAGAGTGTATTTTCGTCACTACCACTGCGGCTCTCAAGCCGCTGATCGTCACTACTTTTGATGAGTGCAAGCACGAAGATCAGCACGCCGGCGATCAAGAAGCCGTTGGCGACAACCTTGCGATGACGCTTCAACATCACAAGTTCCTAACCACGCGGAACCCCACGCGGTTTAAACGTAAACTTCCCGCGCCTTGTTCGCGATTGCCTAGGCGAAGTTTACTTGTTGAACTAAGAAATGAGCCACCTCGCATCACTCGAAACCCACAACGCCCCCACCGCCATGCGCTGCCATTGGTGGGAGGGCCGCGAAACAGTGTGCGCCAAGAACCCTGATACGCATCGTTCCAGCAGTCCCGGGTAAACTCCCAAACATTGCCACTGGTGTCGTACAGCCCAAATCCATTGGCTTCGAAGCTGGCTCTGGGGCTGGCGTGTGCAAAACCATCATTGCATTTATTGGCGTAAGGCAATTTAGTCGATTGATCAGCTCCGTTAACAAACGCGCAAAGCTCGCTGAACTCGACAATGTCAAAGGGGTAGTCTGATAGAGCATCTGCCCTATTAAAATACTCAAATTCGGCTTCCGACGGCAACCGGTAGTGCTGTCCAGTCTGCTCGCGCAGCCACTCGACGTAGGCTTCGACATCCACCCAATTAAGACAGGTGACGGGAAAGTCTTCCGACTGCGCGTAACCCGGTGAACGCCAATCGGAGCCCTGTACCTCCCGCCACTCCTGATCTGTGCCGTGGTGCCAGCAGCCGGGATCTATTTGGTAGTTGGTGTCGGTGATAAAGGCCTTGAATTCTGCGACTGAGGTTTCCATTTGGGCGACTGCCAAGGGGTAAGAGATGTGCACGTGATGAGTGCTTCCTGCTACCCTTCGTTGCGGGTGTTGTACCAATTTGGGTCGATGCTCGAGAATTATTTGACCCGGAGGAATCACCACCAACATGGGGCCGCGCTGTCCGTTGCGCAGGGAGTCCTGAATTAGCGCGCCAACGGCATAGTCACTGTCCGAATTTGCCACTACTTCGACCTGGTCGCTGGGCCGGAAAATATGTTGCCAGCCCGCCAGGAGTGCAGACGCGGCGGCGATCGTAAGTAGTAGCGTCAACAACCGGGGAGGATGCACTGGAAACCTCCTGCAAAGTTAGGGGCCCCGAATACTAAATGTCGATACTCCTAAGCCCCAATAGTAGGGTTAGTAGAATGAACATGCGAATGAACATGCCTGTTCCTCCCTCGTCGGCAAGACTGGGATGGGTGCGTTGGGAGCGGCGCTTGAGCGCAGATACCAGTTGCCATTGTTGGGGTCGTTCACTCCGCCCAGGTGCAGGGTATAGCGATAACCCCCGACGATGAGGTCGCCACCGAGGCTAAAAGCGTCGTTAGAACTCGTGGCACCCTTCACTGTTTCAACAATTAAAAAGAACCTGTGCCTGTCACATTGACGTTGACATTGCCCCCGGTGAGCCGAATACCGTGGTTGGCTGGTGCCGGGCCAACATTGCCCGGCACGTTGACGGCGATACAAAACCGAGCGGCAAAAAGCGCGCTATTGGTGCCCCAATCGTCCCTATTTCGCCCGGAGACTTGGGCGCCTTAGTCTGTTGACCGGGCGGGGGTCGCTCCCTATAATGCTCACCCTCGTTTAGGGGCCCCAAAAGCGTGTTTGGGGCACCAGCGCGAATTGCCAAGGGGCTATTCACGCTCGAGGGCGTTTTGATGCGGGGTGGAGCAGCCTGGTAGCTCGTCGGGCTCATAACCCGAAGGTCGTCGGTTCAAATCCGGCCCCCGCTACCAATACAGCACTGCCTGCTCCTATACCGGCGGTGCGCAGACGAAAAAGCCCCTTTTTAGGGGCTTTTTCGTAGGTGGAGGAAAAGTGGCCTGTGGCGGGTAGAGAACAGCACATCAGTGAATTGCTAGCGCCCACGGTGCAGGCCTTGGGCTTTGAGCTCTGGGGTGTGGAATACCTGTCACAGGGGCGCCACAGTCTGGTGCGTATATATATCGATGCGCCCGACGGCATCACTGTCGACGATTGCGCCGCGGTGAGTCTGCAGGCAAGTGGTGTGCTGGATGTGGAAGACCCCATCGCCGGCGAGTACACCCTCGAGGTTTCTTCACCGGGCATGGACCGCCTCCTATTTAAGCGGTCGCAATACAGCGGCTATGCAGGTGAAGTGGTGGAATTGCGCTTGCGCAGCCCCTACGAGGGTCGACGCAAATACAAGGGCATCTTGCAGGGTATTGAGGGAGAGGATGTGGTGATTAGGGTGGATGACCACGAGTTATTACTCCCCTATAGCAGCATTGAAAAAGCGCGGATACAGCCGCGATTGTAGCGGGCCGCGTGCACCGGAGTGAAGGTGTTAGGGCGGCAGAGCAAAGGTTTTAAAGCATTGGCAGTACGAGAATTGGCGAGGCAGTAAATGACAAAGGAAATCCTGTTGGTCGCGGAAGCTGTATCCAATGAAAAGGGCGTGTCGGAAGACATCATCTTTGAAGCGATAGAGTTGGCTTTGGCAACCGCGACCAAGAAACGCTACGACGAAGAAGCTGACATTTTGGTCACCATTGATCGCGAGACGGGTGACTATATCTCCAAGCGTCGCTGGCTGGTCGTGCCCGATGACGAAGTCGCTTTGTTGGGCACGCAGTTCACAACCGAGGAAGCCGTTGAGCAAGACCCGAACTTAGTTCCCGGCGACATTTATGAAGAGCAAGTAGAAAACGTCGAATTTGGTCGCATAGCCGCGCAGACCGCCAAACAAGTCATCGTGCAGCGCGTGCGCGATGCCGAGCGCGCACAAGTGGTCGAGCAGTACTCGGATCGCGTCGGTGACCTGGTGGCTGGTACCGTGAAGAAGGTCACCCGCGACAACGTTATCGTCGATCTGGGCAACAACGCTGAGGGCCTGTTGCCGCGCGATCAACTGGTGGGCAGAGAAACCTTTCGTGTGAATGACCGCGTGCGTGCCATTTTGAAAGAGATCAGCGCCGAAACTCGTGGCCCACAGTTGATTCTCAGCCGCTCCTGCCCGGAAATGTTGATCGAGCTATTTAAAATCGAAGTGCCAGAAATAGCAGAAGAAGTCATACAGATTCGCGCCGCTGCCCGTGACCCCGGTTCGCGTGCAAAAATTGCCGTGAAAACCAACGATCAACGCATTGACCCTGTCGGTGCCTGCGTCGGAATGCGTGGTTCTCGCGTGCAGGCTGTGTCAAATGAATTGGATAACGAGCGCGTGGACATCGTATTGTGGGATGACAATCCGGCGCAACTCGTCATCAATGCTATGGCGCCGGCGGAAGTCGAATCCATTGTTGTCGATGAAGATAGCGGCACGATGGACGTCGCCGTATCCGAAGAGAACTTGGCCCAAGCCATTGGCCGGTCTGGGCAAAACGTACGCCTCGCTGCTGAACTCACGCAGTGGACGATCAACGTGATGAGTTTGGAAGAGGCAGCGGAAAAGCACGAGGCAGAAGCGGGACAAGTGATCCAAGTGTTCGTCGCCAATCTCGATGTCGATGAAGATGTGGCGGAAATATTGGTGGACGAGGGTTTTACGACTCTCGAAGAAGTTGCCTATGTGCCACTGGATGAGTTGACCAACATCGAAGGCTTTGACGAAGAGATCGCCGAGGAGTTACGTGCGCGCGCCAAAGATGCGCTGCTCACCCAGGCTATCGCTTCCGAAGAGCAGCTCGGCGCTAACGAGCCCGCCGAGGATTTGCTCACCATGGATGGCATGGACAGGCATCTCGCCTACATTTTGGCTAGCCGTGCAATTGTTACGATGGAAGATCTCGCCGAGCAAGGTGTGGACGATTTGATGGATATACCAGAGATGACAGCAGAGCGAGCGGGTGAGTTGATCATGACCGCAAGGGCGCCCTGGTTCGCCGAGGCTGAAGAGTAGCCTGGCGGCAGAAGCGAGTAGATGAAAGAACAGGGTCCCAAGGAGAGTATTGTATGGCGCAGGTGACAGTACAGCAGCTAGCCGAAGTGGTCGGAGCTTCCTCCGAACGGTTGCTGACGCAGATGAAAGAGGCGGGCCTGCCGCATACCGCGGCGGAAGAAGCTGTGTCCGATGAGGATAAGCAGACGCTATTGCAATATCTGAAGCGCAGTCATGGGGAATCAACCGATGCCCCAAAACGTATCACATTAAAGCGCAAAACGTTAAGCACTCTGCGTACCTCGAGCTCACAGGGCAAGAAAACCGTCAACGTTGAGGTGCGTAAAAAGCGCACCTATGTGAAGCGTGAGGCCGCCGAGCTAGAGGTTGCGCCGGAGCCTGAGGAAGACGTTGTCGAAGAGACAGTCGAAGAGCCGGTCGATAAGCCGGAATCATCGACACTTGAGGTCGAGGCGAAAGAGGCGGCTGCGGAGCAGGAACGCCTAGCGGCGGAGTTGGCTGCGGCAGATGCAGCGGAGGCCGAAGAAGACCCGGCATCCCTGGACCCAGAAGTGCTGCGCCAGCGGGCAGCGGCGCGACGCAAGCTGCAAGAAGCGGAAGAAGAAGCCGCGCGAAAAGCAGCGGCGCAAGCGCGTAAACTTGCCGAGGAGCAGGCCAAGGCCGAGGCGCTCGCTAAGAGCCAGGCTAAAACCAAGGAAGCGGCGACGAAGCGACCCAAGCGCTTACATGACGCACCCAGCGCGACGCCTTCGCGCGACGATGAAAAACGCAAGCCGCGCAGCCGCCTTGCGCGCACGACACCCGGTGGTCGCGGCAAACAGCGTGGACACAACCTCTCTCTGGCAGATCTAGAGGCGGAAACAGGTGTCACACGCCGACGTAGTTCGCGCAAGAAAATTAAAGCTACACACGAAGAACACTCGAAACATGGCTTTGAGCTGCCCACGGAACGTAAAGTTCACGAGGTAGAAGTAGCCGATATGATCTCGGTGGGTGGCCTGGCGCAACAGATGTCGGTGAAATCGGGCGAGGTTATAAAAGAACTGATGAAGTTGGGTGTCATGGCCACGATCAATCAGATGATCGACCAGGACACGGCAACTTTAGTCATCGAAGAACTGGGACACCAGGTCAAATTGATCAGTGCGGACGCATTGGAAGAGAGCCTGGAAGAAACCCTGTCGCAGCACGAGGGTACACTGGAAGCGCGCGCGCCTGTCGTCACTGTCATGGGCCACGTCGATCACGGTAAGACGTCTCTACTCGACTACATTCGCAAGAGTCGCGTTGCCTCTGGGGAGGCGGGTGGTATTACACAGCACATCGGTGCCTACCACGTAGAAACGGATCACGGGACGATCTCTTTTTTGGACACCCCTGGTCACGCTGCGTTCACGGCGATGAGGGCACGTGGGGCGAAAAGTACCGATATTGTGATTTTAGTGGTCGCTGCCGATGACGGGGTCATGCCACAGACGGAAGAGGCCGTTCAACACGCTCGAGCAGCAGAAGTACCGCTAATTGTGGCTGTGAACAAGATTGACAAAGAAGGCGCCGACCCGGAGCGTGTGAAGAATGAGTTGGCTGCCAAAGAAGTGATTCCTGAAGACTGGGGCGGTGATACGCAGTTTATCAATGTGTCTGCGCACACCGGCGATGGCATCAATGAGCTATTAGACGCGGTCTTGTTACAGGCAGAGCTGCTGGAGCTACAAGCGCCGCGCGACGTACCGGCGCAAGGGATTGTGATCGAATCGCGGCTAGATAAAGGCCGTGGCCCAGTGGCATCTTTACTGGTGCAAAGTGGTACCTTGAACCAAGGCGATATCGTGCTGGCCGGCTTGCAGTTCGGTCGCGTGCGCGCGATGTTGGATGAGAATGGTAAGTCAGTGGAGCAAGTGGGTCCGAGTATGCCTGTGGAAATCCTCGGTCTCGATGGCACACCTGCGGCTGGTGATGTGTTTGCTGTGCTCGAAACTGAAAAACGCGCCCGCGAAGTGGCCGACTTCCGCCAGGAAAAAATGCGCGACAACAAACTCGCTCGGCAGCAGGCGGCGAAACTCGATAACATGTTTGAGAGCATGACAGCGGGTGAGAAAAGCACGCTCAATATTGTGGTCAAGGCCGATGTGCGTGGCTCTTTAGAGGCTATTCAAACAGCGTTACTTGATCTTGGGAATGAAGAAGTGCAGGTCAACATCGTCAGTGGTGGCGTCGGTGGTATTGCCGAAACCGACGTGAACCTGGCGATGACATCCGAAGCCGTTATTTTTGGTTTCAATGTGCGCGCCGACAGTGCCGCGCGCAATTTAGTTGAATCCGAAGGTGTCGATCTGCGCTACTACAACGTCATCTATGATTTGATTGACGATGTAAAACAGGCGCTCACTGGCATGTTGGCCCCCGAGCTGCGCGAAGACATTGTCGGCATCGCCGAAGTGCGCGATGTTTTCCGATCGCCCAAGTTCGGTCTGATTGCCGGTTGTATGGTTGTAGAAGGTAGCGTTTATCGCGCTAAGCCTATTCGCGTCTTACGCGACAATGTGGTGATTTATGAGGGCGAGTTGGAGTCACTGCGCCGCCACAAAGACGACGTCAACGAAGTGCGTAATGGCACTGAGTGCGGTATCGGCGTGAAAAACTACACCGACGTCAAAGTGGGTGACCAGATCGAAGTCTATGAGGTCAAGGAGGTTGCCCGCTCCTTATAGGCGGTGTGAAATTCGCTCCAATAATGGCCAAGGAATACGCTAGAACGCAGCGCGTTGCCGATTATCTGCAACGAGAGCTCGCGGTACTGATTCAGCGCGAGATGCGCGACCCGCGGGTGGGCATGGTGAGCTTGACCGGTGTCGACGTCAGTCGCGATCTCGGGCACGCGCGCGTGTACTACACGGTGTTGGGTGTCGATACGACCGAGGCGGCCGAGCAATCTACTGAGGCGCTCAACCAGGCGGCGGGATTTTTGCGCCGCCACTTGTCGCGCGACAGTGCGATGCGCAGCGTGCCGCAATTGCGTTTCTTTTTCGACACCAGCGTGAGTCGCGGTCGTGAGATGGAAGCATTGATTGAGCGCGCCGCTGATGCGGATCGAGATTTGGGGCTGCGCAACGATGACGGCTCTGGAGAATAGGGCGTGGCCAGGCGACGTAAGGGTAGGCCGGTCAACGGAATATTGGTGCTGGATAAACCCGAGGGGGTGAGTTCCAACCACGCCTTGCAACAGGCTAAGCGGTTGTTTTTTGCCGCTAAAGCAGGGCACACAGGCAGTTTGGATCCACTGGCAACCGGTGTTTTGCCTCTGTGTTTTGGCGAGGCAACGAAGTTTTCGCAGTATTTGCTCGATGCCGATAAGGCTTATTCCTGCACCATCGAGTTTGGTGCGCACACCGATACCGGTGACGTGCAGGGAAAGTTGCTCCAGGAGTGCGGCGCGAGTGAGTTGAACGAAGCGCAAGTGCGGGCAACGCTGCGCCAGTTTGAAGGTGAGATCGAACAGGTGCCGCCTATGCACTCGGCGATCAAGCGGGACGGGCAGCCCCTGTACAAGTTGGCGCGACAAGGCATTGAGGTAGAGCGTGAAGCGCGCCGGGTGGAAATCAAACGTTTGGCAATGCTTGCGTTTCGACCCGGGGACAGGGCGCAAGTGGACATCGATGTAGCCTGCAGTAAGGGCACTTACATTCGCACCATTGCGCAAGATTTAGGGCAAGCATTGGGCTGTGGCGCATTTGTACGTACTCTGCGTCGTACCCAGGCCGGCCCATTCGTCTTGGAGGACGCTGTAACCATGGCGACTCTAGAAGCGCTGAAGAGCAACGATGAATTGCAGCAAATGGACGCCTTGTTACTCAGCCCCGATGCGGCACTAGGTGCTTTGCCTTTGGTGCAATTGACGGAGTCAGGCAGCTTCTACATGCGCCAGGGGCAGCCGGTGATGGTGCCAAACGCACCCTGTAATGGTATTGTGCGCGTCGCGCTCGAAAGCGGAGAATTTTTGGGCGTTGGAGAAATATTGGACGATGGGCGCGTAGCGCCGCGTCGACTGATTGTCACCGAGAGGTGACGCGAACCTATCTGTAAATCTGCACGGATAGGCTCTTTCTTGAATGAAGGGTGTCACGACACCCCAGGCAGATTAACGAAAAGGAATAATTATGGCTTTAAGTGTAGAAAAGAAAGCAGAAATTGTAAAAGAGTATCAGCAAGGGGAGGGCGATACCGGCTCTCCGGAAGTGCAGATCGCACTGCTCACGGCAAACATTGAGCAGCTACAAGAGCACTTTCAGTCACACAAGCACGACCACCATTCCCGTCGCGGATTAATCCGCATGGTTAACCAGCGCCGGAAATTGCTCGATTATCTCAAGCGCAAAGAATCACAGCGCTATAGCGAACTGATCAACCGACTCGGTCTGCGCCGATAAGCTGCTAGTAAGATCGGGGTGCTCATGGGAGTGCTCCGATGATCAATTGAGAATTGGAGAAGACAAGTGAACCCAGTAACAAAAACATTTCAGTATGGCGGCCAGACGGTCAGCCTAGAAACTGGGCGTATTGCCCGCCAGGCCTCAGGGGCCGTCCTAGTCACTGTAGAAAACACCTCGGTACTGTGCACCGTTGTGGCGGAAAAAACTCAGCGCCCAGGTCGCGATTTCTTTCCCTTAGCCGTGCACTATCAAGAAAAGACCTACGCCGTCGGTAAAATTCCTGGCGGTTTCTTTAAGCGAGAAGGCCGTCCGAGTGAAAAGGAAACATTGACCTCGCGTTTGATTGATCGACCTATCCGCCCATTGTTCCCCAATGGCTTTATGAATGAGGTGCAGGTGATCTGCACCGTGATGTCGGCGGACAAGCACATCGACCCTGATATTCCCGCAATGATTGGCACGTCGGCGGCACTCGCAATTTCTGGATGTCCCTTTAACGGCCCTATTGGCGGTGCGCGTGTTGGCTTTAAAGAGAGTGAAGGTTATTTGCTCAACCCTACCTACGATGAGTTGGCTGACAGCAAGCTGGATATGATTGTTGCGGGTACAAAAGACGCCGTGCTGATGGTGGAATCGCAAGCCGATGAGTTGACCGAAGACCAGATGTTGGGTGCCGTACTTTTCGCCCATCAGGAAATGCAAACCGTGATTCAGGCTATCAATGAGCTGGTTGCCGAAGCCGGCAAGCCGCGTTGGGAGTGGGAAGCGCCGGCGGTCAATGAGTCTCTAATGACCGCAGTTTCTGATCAGGTCAAGAATGACTTGGGCGAAGCGTATCGCATCACCGAAAAAGCAGAGCGCTACGAGCGTGTCGGTCAAATACGCGACGCCGCTGTCGCCAGTCTTGTGTCTGAAGATGGCGCGACTGAAGACGAAGTCAAAGACATCTTCAAGAAGATTGAGAAGAACCTGGTACGCAAGCGCATTCTATCGGGTGAAGCGCGTATCGATGGTCGCGACAACCGCACCGTGCGCGCCATCGCTTGTGAAGTGGATGTATTGGGCAAGGTACACGGCAGTGCTCTGTTCACACGCGGTGAAACACAGGCAGTGGGTGCTGTAACGCTGGGTTCCACGCGTGACGCACAAATCATCGATGCATTAGAGGGTGAGCGTCGTGACCCGTTTATGCTGCACTATAACTTCCCACCCTACTCTGTAGGTGAAGCGGGTCGAGTCGGCTTTACCGGCCGTCGCGAAGTTGGCCATGGTCGCTTGGCCAGACGTGGTTTGGCGGCGGTGCTGCCCAACGAGGAGGAGTTCCCCTACACCATTCGTGTGGTGTCGGAGATTACTGAATCCAATGGCTCCAGTTCCATGGCATCGGTCTGTGTCGGTTCTCTGGCACTTATGGCTGCTGGTGTGCCGCTCAAGGCGCCAGTTGCGGGTATCGCAATGGGCTTGGTGAAAGACGGTAATCAGTTTGCCGTGCTCACCGACATACTGGGTGACGAAGATCACCTGGGCGATATGGATTTCAAGGTTGCCGGTACTGCCGATGGCGTAACTGCGCTGCAAATGGATATCAAGATCGAAGGCATCAACGAGCAGATCATGGAAGTTGCACTGGAGCAGGCGCAACAAGCACGCTTGCATATTCTTGGGCAAATGAATGCTGTACTACCGGCGGCGCGTCAGGTCACTTCCGCCAATGCACCGAGCATGACGACCTTGAAAGTCGATTCCGACAAAATCCGCGATATCATTGGTAAAGGTGGCGCGACTATTCGCTCCATCACTGAACAGTCCGGTGCGACTGTCGATATCGATGACGACGGCACGGTACGTATTTTCGGCCAGGACCAAGCGTCGCGCGATGCAGCTGTCGCCATGGTCGAAGAGATTACGGCAGAGGCGGAAGTCGGTGCGGTGTATACGGGTAAGGTCGCACGGATTGTTGACTTTGGCGCCTTCGTAACTATTTTGCCGGGCAAAGATGGCCTTGTGCACATTTCACAAATCGCCAATGAGCGTGTTGAGAATGTGTCTGATCACCTCAGCGAAGGCGAAGAGATTCGCGTGAAGGTGTTAGATGTCGACCAGCGTGGCCGCATTAAACTCTCGATCAAAGAGTTGTTGAATGATGAGGCGCCGGTCGAAAGCGCTGCTGAATAGTCCATCGATCATTACACCTGTGGGTTGATGGCAGGCGAGAACGAAAAGGGTGCGTGAGAACGCCCCCTTTTTTTCTTACCTGTCCTAAGAGCCGATTGGAGGCTATTTCTTTTGTGCTAGGCGGCCGACAACAGGTGCGCAGGGGCTACCCCGGGAGGGTACTGGTCGTGTGGCGAGAAATACGCAGAGCGAAGGGGTTTACCCCATCATGTCACTCCCTCCAACTGTGACCGCTAGCGAGAACATAACTACCGTGAAAGCGTGCAAAAGCTGCAACTAGGGGTTTCGAATCGAGAGAAGCTCTAAGGCGACGGACGGTTCGCAATTAAGCTTTCTACCACGGATGGGTCAGCCAAGGTGCTGGTATCGCCGAGGTTTTCGAGTTCATTCTCCGCGATCTTTCGCAGTATGCGGCGCATGATTTTGCCCGAGCGAGTTTTCGGCAGCCCCGGCGCCCACTGAATGACATCGGGTTTGGCGATGGGCCCGATTTCTTTTACGCATAGCTGGATCAAGGCATCGCGCAGCGCATCATCGGGTTCCACACCCTGCATGGGTGTGACATAGGCGTAGATCCCCTGACCTTTGATGTCGTGCGGAAAGCCCACGACAGCCGCTTCAGCGATGTCATCGTGTAATACCAGCGCACTCTCTACCTCCGCTGTTCCCATGCGGTGTCCAGAGACATTGAGTACGTCATCTACACGCCCAGTGATCCAGTAGTAGCCGTCCTCATCGCGGCTAGCGCCATCGCCGGTAAAATAGTAGCCGGGGTAATTGCTAAAGTAGGTGTCGATCATGCGTTGGTGATCGCCGTACACAGAGCGAATCTGGCTCGGCCAAGAGCGTTTGATGACCAAGTAGCCCGCACCGGCACCTTCAATTTCTTGCCCTTCTTCATCTAGCAGAGCCAGTTCAACACCAAACACCGGCAAAGTGGCGGAGCCAGGTTTGAGTTCAGTTGCGCCTGGCATCGGGGTAATCATTTGACCGCCAGTTTCGGTTTGCCACCAGGTGTCGACGATCGGGCAGCGCTCATCGCCCACTACTTTGAAGTACCATTCCCACGCCTCTGGGTTGATGGGTTCGCCTACTGTGCCGAGTAATTTCAAGCTACTGCGCTTGTGACGTTTAACAGGTTCATCACCCACGGCTTGTAATGCACGAATGGCGGTTGGCGCCGTGTAAAAGATATTGACTTGGTGTTTGTCGATCACTTCCCAACAGCGTCCCGCATCGGGATAAGTGGGGACACCTTCAAACATGAGCGAGGTCGCACCATTGGCTAGTGGCCCATACACGATATAACTGTGGCCGGTGACCCAGCCGACGTCGGCGGTGCACCAGTAGATATCACCCTCCTGATAATCGAACACGTATTTGAACGTCATCGCTACCTGGAGTAAATAGCCGCCGGTCGTGTGCAGCACGCCTTTGGGTTTTCCAGTGGATCCAGAAGTGTAGAGAATAAACAGTGGGTCTTCTGCATCCATGGACTGTGGGTCGCACACACTGCTTTGTGACTCAACGAGGTCGTGATACCAAACGTCACGTCCTTCCTGCCAATCGATGTCGCCACCAGTGCGTTTAACAACTAAGTTTGTGTGTACGTTAGGACACGACGCTAGCGCTTTGTCGGCATTAGCTTTTAGCGGTATGCCTTTGCCACCGCGCACACCCTCATCGGCAGTGATAAGTGTCTGACAGTCGGAATCCAAAATGCGATCTTTCAATGCATCCGGTGAGAACCCGCCAAACACGACCGAGTGTATGGCGCCTATACGTGTACAGGCGAGCATGGCGTACGCCGCTTCGGGAATCATTGGCATGTAAAGGCAAACGCGGTCACCTTTGCCGACACCGCGCGCTTTGAGCGCATTCGCTAGGCGGCACACACTGTCTTTCAGTTCACGGTAGGTAATGTGTTGGCTTTCGGCGGGGTCATCGCCCTCCCAAAGCAGTGCTGTCTGTTCGGCTCGCTCCGGTAAATGCCTATCGATGCAGTTGTAGCTGACGTTGAGTTGCGCGCCACTAAACCAATTCGCCTCGCCTTTGCGAAAATCGTAGCTGCTGATTTCCTGCCAGGGTTCATCCCACGTGAGAAAGGTGTTCGCCATCTCGGCCCAGAAATCATCGGGCTCTTCTAGCGAGCGACGGTACAGCTCGCGATAGCGCTCGGCGTTAACATGGGCATTCTTGAATTGATCTGGAACGGGGCGGGTAGGGAAATCCGACATGGTATCTTTCTCTTAACTCAGCGAGTGCAGTATAAGACAAATGATACTTTGCGTGCGGCTTTGTGAAAACCGGCGACTTGTGGCTAGTCGCCGCTGGCAAGCATACCCCAGTCAGATACCGGATTGAGATTGAGGCGAACGTTATCGATAAGGCGAGTCTGCCCCAGCCGGGCCGCCGCTAGGATGGCAATCTCTTCTGTTTCTGGAGTCACGTTGCGCAGGGTGTGTGCATCGCGGATCGCGAAGTAGTCGGGCTCAAAACCCGCCTGTAACAACTGCATGCGTGCGTGCGATTCCAACTGCAAAAAATTATCGAATCCACAGGCGATGGCCTGGCGACAACTCTTGAGTGTTTGATTCAGTCGTGGAGCGATTTCGCGCTCTGCGCTGGACAAATAGCCATTGCGTGAGCTTTTGGCGAGGCCGTCTTCATCACGACGTGTAGCGACGCCGACGATCTCCACGGGTATAGACAAGTCTTTCACCATCTTGCGGATGATGGAGAGCTGTTGAAAATCTTTTTCGCCGAACAGTGCGACATCTGGCTGCACGATATTAAACAGCTTGCTGACGACAGTGCTTACCCCATCGAAGTGACCGGGCCGGCTGCGACCGCACAGTGTGCTGCCGAGATCGGGGACGTGCACAACCGTTTGTGCATCCATTCCTCCAGGGTAAATGTCATCGACTTCCGGGGCATAAAGAATTTGGGTGCCCTCGGCAAACAACTTTTCTTTATCTGCCATGAGCGTACGCGGGTAGGCATCGAGGTCTTCATTGGCACCGAACTGCAGGGGGTTCACGAAAATACTGACGACGATGGTGTCTGCGACTGTTTTGGCTTTGCGCACTAAGTCGAGATGGCCTTCGTGTAGATTTCCCATGGTGGGTACGAAAGCGATAGTTTTGCCTTGCTGGCGAACCTCGGCTAATGCCGATTGCAGTGATGCTTTGCTGTCGTAAGTACGCATAGGTTCACGGCCCTCACACTGAGTCAAACCCAGCAACACCGCCTACAGCCCCTGGTCTTGCTGGCCCGCCACGACAGTCTTGTGGCGCTTCCCAAGTATGCCTCATAGCCCCAAGCCGAGCAATCCAAATTTATGAAATATTCACACTTTGTGTTACGAAAAGAAGCACTGATAGCGGCTAAATTATTGTTTCTATTGTGCTTTACAGTAAGTAAACACTTACTTACATGTGCCGTAAATTGGGTAACAACGGCCCCGATGAAGTGCTACGGGAGCTAGGTGTAGGTGTGTTCTTCGCGTGGATACTCGCCACATTTCACCGCTTCAACAAAGCTGCGCAAGGCGTCTTGGATTGAGGATTTACCCTGCATGAAATTTTCAACGAAGCGCGGGGTGTGGACCGATAGACCCAATAGATCGTGCATGACGAGTACCTGCCCATCAGTGCCGGCGCCGGCACCGATGCCAATCACCGGGATATCGAGTTTGCGGCTGATATCCGCAGCCAAATGCGCGGGAATACATTCGAGCACCAACAGGCTCGCGCCGGCATCTTGAATTTCTACGGCATCTGCGAGTATCGATTTCGCCTCTTTTGGGGTGCGCCCCTGCACTTTGAAGCCGCCGAAGGTGTTGACTGATTGCGGCGTTAAGCCCAGATGCGCGCACACGGGAATACCGCGTTCCACCAGCATGCTAATGGATTCGCTGAGCCAGGTGCCGCCTTCCATTTTCACCATCTGAGCACCGGCCTGCATGAGTCCAGTAGCATTGGCCATGGTTTGCTCGGGGCTGGTATAGCTCATGAATGGCATATCGGCAATTACCAGACACTGCGGTTCGGCGCGGCACACGCTTTCGGTGTGGTAGGCCATATCGTCGATAGTGACGGGTATCGTGCTGTCGTGACCTTGTAACACCATACCCAGTGAGTCGCCGACCAGAATCGATTCCGCACCCACTTCGGAAATTAGTCGGGCAAAGGTCGCGTCATAAGCTGTAATGCAGACAAACTTATCCCCCGACTCTTTCATTTTGTCTAAGGTGCTGATGGTAAACTTGCCCATGGCCGGGCTCCTTGCTGGGTTGGTTCACGGCCTAGTGTGCTGGCGAACCTGAGCTATCCGAAAAAGGTGGGATTGAAGTAGTGACGCCCCTTGTGTATGTCGAGCATGTAATCTACTAAGTGCCTGTAATCCCTGTCGCTGTGCGCCAAATCCAATTCGCTGGCATTGACGATGAGCAGCGGAGCGTCATCGTAATATAGAAAGAACTCACTGTACACTTCGTTCAATTGCTCTAAATAGCGGGGGTCAATGCTAGATTCATAGGCCAAACCGCGGTGTTCAATGCGCGACAACAGCACGTTAACCGGGGCTTGCAAGTAGATAACTAGATCGGGTTTAGGTGCGTCAATCGTGAGCTGTTCATAAACCTTTTGATACAGAGCGTACTCGTCGGGTTCAAGATTGACTCGGGCAAATAAGGGATCTTTCTCTATCAGAAAATCGGTGACGCGAACATTTTCGAAAATATCCGTCTGGCGCAATTCTTGTATTTTTTGTGCGCGCTGAAACAGAAAGAACAACTGAGTGGCGAGCGCCGCTTGCTCGCGATTGCGATAAAACTTTTCTAAAAACGGGTTGTCCTCTGCATCCTCAAGCAATGTGGTGTAGTTAAAGCTAGCTGCCAATTTTGTGGCCAATGTTGTCTTGCCCACGCCAATAGGGCCTTCGACTGCAATGAACGCGGGTGGTGTTCTGCCGCGCAAGTCGATACTAATGGGCGCAATGTCAACCGTCACAGTGTCGATGTCTTACTGGCTAATGACTTTGCGTGTGGTTGCGAAAAGCATTCTGATCCCAAGCGCGCCTCAGGCGGCAAGTTGCACGTTGAAGGTTGCTCGACGGCGCTTGGGCGAGGAGTTCGTCCAAGTTCTGCCCATCGGCGGACACCACGCTAGTGTCGCCGATTTCGCGCAGCGGATACAGTACCCAATCTCGCGTTGTCATTCTGGGGTGGGGCAGTGTCAGGCTGTAGCTGTTCATGGTCTTGTCGCCGTAGATAAGTAAATCCAGATCGAGTGGGCGTGGACCCCAGCGCACAGTTCGCCTGCGGCCGTGTTGGCGCTCGATCCGCTGGAGTGAGCTCAAGAGCACCTGTGGTGCCAGCGTCGTCGAGAGACGAGCCACCGCATTCAGATACTTGGGCTGCGCGATTGGGCCCACTGCCGCACTGAAATAGGCGTTTGAGACACTTTCAAGCTTCGATCGCGGCAGGCGTGCTAGCGCCCGAACAGCGCACTGCAATTGGCGACAAGGCCTGTCTAAATTGCTGCCCAAACCAATATACGCTTGGCTCACGGGGAACTGCCGATACTTTTGCCACGGTTGCGGTTACGTTTGCGCGGCCTCTTTCCCTTGGCTGCGACTTGTGCCAGGCGCGCGTCTAAAGGTTGTGTTTGGAACTCAGTCCACCAGTCACCCAAATCACCGGTAATTTCACCGGCTTCCTCGCGCAAGAGCAGAAAGTCGTAAGCTGCGCGAAAACGACGGTGATCCACCAGTTCGGCAGCTTTGCGGCTCGTGCGCCGCTCCAGTCGCAGTTGGAGCTCCCAAATTTCTCTCATTGGCTGACTGAAACGGCGCGGAATCGCAAGTGTGCGATTGGCATCGGAGATTACTTCCATCGCCGCGTGGTGCATCGCCACAGTAGGTGGCTCTTCGCGCGCTTGCCGTTTTATTTGCAGTTGTTGCACCTTTGGCCACAACAGTGCCGCGAGAATAAATGCGGGTGTTACGGGCTTGTCGATAGCAATTCGATCATCGGTACTGCGCATTGCCGCCCGGACCAAGGCCAGAGCGGTTTCCTCTTCATCGATCGCATGATGGTTGGTGGGAAAGAGATAGCGCAACATTTGATAGTCCAGTAGTTTCTCCAGGGTGCGCTGGGCGAAACCGGACATGAACAGCTTGAGGAATTCATCAAACAATCGAGCGGGCGGAATTTCTTCTAGCAGGTGGGCGCAACCTTCGATGGCTTCTGCAGTCTTTCGCTCTATGTTGAAATCCAGCTTGGCAGCAAAGCGCAATACGCGCAGCATGCGCACTGGGTCTTCCGTATAGCGCTGCTGAGGGTCACCGATGATACGCACTGTGCGGCTTGCTAAGTCTTCCAGTCCACCCACGTGGTCGAAGACTTCGAATTTACCGGCGTCGTAGTACAGCGCGTTTACTGTGAGGTCGCGCCGCACCGCGTCTTCCTCAAGAGTACCGAAGACATTGTCGCGTAGTAGCAGGCCGCTCGCCGACTGTTGTGACCCCTGCCTAGCTTTGCCCTTGCGCGTGTTCTCTTCTGGACCGCGCTGATGGTGGCCGCGAAAGGTAGTCACTTCTATAACTTCGCGGCCGAAGCGCACGTGCACAATACGAAAACGCCGACCGATGATGCGCGAGTTGCGAAAGAGAGTGTGAACCGCCTCAGGTGTGGCATCCGTCGCCACATCGAAGTCTTTAGGGAGGTTGCCCAGGAGTAGGTCGCGAACAGCGCCGCCCACCAAGTACGCCTGATGGCCCTCGCTGCGTAACCGGGACATTACTTTCAGTGCGCTTTGACTGATGTTGCGGCGGGAAATGCAGTGTTGATCCCGGGAAATGACGTTCAAGCGGCTATCCTTGGAGGTGGCTTGGAGGTGGCTTGGAGGTGCTTGTCGCGCTGGCCGCGCCATGCAGAGAAATCAGTTCAGATTGCGGCTATTTGGCAGTCGCGCAGTCTAGCACAATTGCGTTTGTTCGAGGCATTGGTGGCAGGGTGAATGATGGGGAAAACAGCGCTTTCCCCATCCAGGTCTCACAGTAGGAGTTATTGTTATTTCTCGGCGTTATTATTGTTATCAGGCTAGTGTTACTAAGCGCAATAGTCGCTTTTAGGGGCCTGTTTCTTAACTGCGATCACTCACAGTCCAGGCCTTTGGTCGCTAACCTGTTCTCGGCTTATGTGTTTTGAGAGGCAGTGTTGCCGAGCCCTGCAACGCGTAAACACGAGAAATTCAGGGGAAGATAACTTCCCCATCCAGGTCCATAGCGATCTCTGTTATTTTTATTGCGGTTTGAGTTATTTTTATTTTTGTACCGCCCTAGAGCAAGCATGGACTATGCCAACCAATAAAAATAATTTTATAAACAGTGGGTTAGAAAAAAAGGGATGAGAATACCAAACGCCTACAACGGTGTTATGTTACGGAAGTACGCAAGCTTGGGAAGGGCTGTGGGCGTGGGGTAACGCCTATTTATTAGTGCCAGCCGCGTTTTTTGCAGCCGACGAGCGATTACTGCGGGTACTTTTGCTGCGCGGAATGCCAAAGCGCTGTCGGCGTTCCCACAAGCATTTACGGCTGACGCCCAATTTCTGCGCCAACTCCGTCTCGCTCATTGAATCTTGATGTTCCAACACAAAGCGCTGGAAATAATCTTCCAGGGATAAATCTTCTTGTGGTTCGTGGCTGATGGTCGCCGTCGTCGGGCCGGACTTCTCAATGCCCTGCTGCCCACGAATGCGGTTGATATTGACCAACTCCAGGTCGATCCCCAGGGCTTCATTGTCGATCTCATCGGAGTTGCTCAAAATGGCCGCGCGTTCGATCGCGTGCTCTAGCTCGCGCACATTGCCCGGCCACTGATAGGTGGTAATGGCTTGAATCGCGCGTGGCGAGAGTCGCATCGGGCCCTTGCCCAAGCGCTCCACCTGCTGTTGCAGCATGCCTTCAGCCAACTGCAGGATGTCTTTGCCGCGCTCACGCAGTGGCGGTAGCGCGAGTTCTATAACGTTGATGCGGTAAAAGAGGTCTTGACGAAATTGGCCCTCGCGCGCCAGGAGCTTTAAATTGCGGTGCGTGGCACAAATGAGGCGCACATCGACTTTGCGCGAATGAACAGAGCCGATACGGCGAATTTCACCTTCCTGGATAAACCGCAGTAAGCGCGCTTGCGCTTCCATTGGTAACTCACCGATTTCATCGAGAAATAAAGTACCACCATCCGCCGCTTCGATTAGACCCATACGATTCGCATTGGCACCGGTAAAAGCGCCTTTTTCGTAACCGAACAGTTCCGATTCGATGAGGGTTTCTGGAATTGCCGCGCAGTTGACGCAGATGAGGCTGTTTTGCGCGCGCAGGCTTTGTTCGTGGATGTTGCGCGCCACCAGTTCCTTGCCCGTCCCAGTTTCCCCTTGCACCAATACCGTGGATTCGGTGGGCGCAATTTTTTTGATGTGCTCAAACAATTGCAGCATCGAGGGACAGTTGCCGGCCATTCCGGAGGGCTTGAAAGTGTCGGATGAGTTGGAGGTGTTCTCAGTCGAGCCACTATCGGCGGCTACCACCGAGCTTGTTGGATGGTCTGCGATAATGCGCTGGACCGCCGTCACCATGTCGGCGTGATCGAACGGTTTGGCGATGTAGTCAACTGCACCCATGCGCATTGAATCAACGGCAGAGCGCAAGCTGGCATAACTGGTCATGATGAGGACGGGCACTTGCCCAGCTTTATTGATGAGGTCTGTACCCGGTGCGCCGGGTAGGCGCAAGTCGCTGATGACTAGATTGAATTCATTGAGATCGAAGTTCTCTTGCGCTTCCTTAACTGAGCCCGCTTCGCTGATGTCGTAGTCGTTGCGCTCTAGAAGACGGCGCAGTGCGGTGCGAATGACGGTTTCGTCTTCCACGATAAGAATTTTATGCATAACTTGTTACCACTGGTGACACCCTTAGCAACATACTACGCCTACGGTGTAGATTCCACCGCCAATTACCGGGATCGGTGTGGTCTTCGGTGACATCCGCGACTAATCGCTGCGTTAGGAGGATGCGGCAAAATTGCTGTCGTATTGGGTATGGGGGAGGGTGAGGGTAAATCGAGTGCCCGGTCTTCCCGAGCTGTGAATGGGGCTAGTGAGACCCACTTTACCATTCATGTCTTCCATAATGCTGTACACCAAGGCTAGGCCTAGACCGGTGCCCGTGCCCGGGTCTTTGGTGGTATAAAAAGGCTCAAATACTCGATCTTGCGCTTCCAGGGGGATGCCGCATCCGTCGTCTTCAACCGCGATCTCTACGTGGCTACCGCGGTGCTGCGCGCGAATGTGTACTTCTCCGCCATCGTCACAGGCATCGCGTGCATTGCCCAATAGGTTGACGAACACTTGTAGTAGCCGTTGACTGTCGGCCAATACGAGGAGTTCGCGATCGCAGAAATTATAAAACTGCACCGGCCGCGCCTCGTGGTCCAAGGTCAGCAGATGGAGAGCTTCATCCACACAATCGGCGAGATTGGCGGGTGCCAGGTTTACCTCCCCAACGCCTTCACCGCTGTGAGAGAAGTTCATGAGTGATTCCACGATGCGCGTGACGCGCCCGGTTTGTTTAAGTATGTCCTGTGCCATCACACGAATTTCGTCAGCATCTGTCTCATACTCTAAGTTTTGTGCGAGGCAGGCGATACCAGTAACGGGGTTGCCAATTTCATGCGCTACTCCCGCCGCGAGACGGCCGATGGAGGCGAGTCGTTCGCTGTGTAGAAGTTCGTCTTCCAGTAGCGACAATTCTGTAATGTCTTCGACCAATATAACGCTGTCGCCGTTGTCTCCCTCCTCAGTTTGTGTTTTGTGCAGGCTGATCCAGCGCGACGAGCCGTCGGCCAAAATCACTTCTGATTTGTTGGTAACCTCTTTTTGACCGTTTAAAAACTGTTGGAGAATAATTCCCCAGGGTGAGGGAGCAGCGCGCAGAAATGAGCCCAATACGCCGTCAGCGGGAATGCTGGTGATCTGCTCCATACTGCGGTTCCACATGAGGACTTCGCCATCGGCACCTACCGAGCACGCCCCCACTGGCAGCTTATCGAGTGTTTCACGGTAGTGGCGTCGCAGGTTATCTAACTCTGCAGTCATGCCCGTAAATTGTGGCTGCACCTTTTCCAGCTTGCGTTCGATCGCAAAGATGTCTTCGGTTTGGCCCTGCTGGGCGGGCTGAAAGGGGATGCAATTTTCAATGGTGCGGTAGGCCACTGCGGGGCCAAACAAACCCGATAAGTTGGCCTCCAGGCGCGCACGCAATCGGCGCAGTGCATAGGGTCGATTCTCCTGGGGTGAAAACTGCAACTCCGCCAATGCACGCTCCACTTCTGCGCGTGCTGTCGCCTCGCCAAGTGCCGGTGCGAGTCGCTCGCTGAACTGAGCGGCCTCAGTCACCGCGAGTGTGCGCCGTGTAGGGCGCGCAATATCGTCGGCGGAACAAATTTCGGCGGCGACTCTCTCGTTATCCGAGGTATCACTCAGTAGGGATACGGCAATGAAAAGCGCGATGTTTACACCGAGGGAAAGTAAAGTAGAGGCACTCCACGGTTGGAAATCTCCCCGCCACAGCCACGCGTGGACGACATTCCACCACTGCATCTCTATGCTTCCGATCAGCGGCAACAGAATGGCGAAAAACCAGATGGCCAAACCGCTGAGCAAACCAGTAAGCAGGCCCTTGCGGTTGGCACCTGGCCAATAAGAAGTCGCTATTACCGCGGGCAAAAACTGTAGCGTGCCGGAGAAAGCAACCAGTGCGAGTTCACTGAGGTTCTGGCGGCCGTTGAGTGCGAGAAAAAATGCGTAGCCCGCTAAAATGAGTATGGCTATCAACGCGCGACGCAACCAGCGTACCCTCGTATAGATGCGCGGCTCTCGTTCCAGTTTAAGTAAAGGTAGCGCCAGGTGATTCAAACACATATTGGCCAGCGCTAGTGTGGCCACAATAATCGTAGCGCTAGCCGCCGAGAGTCCAGCAACAAAGGCTGCAACACTCACCGGCACTGAGCCCAAAGCCATACCGATGGCGAGACCGCTGTAATCCATCGGTAATCCGTGCTGCAGTTTTATGCCAGCCCACATGATTGGCATAATTGGCAGACTGAGAAATAGCAAATACAAAGGCAAGCCCCAGCTTGCGCTGCGTAGATCGCGACTCTCGTGGTTCTCGGTGAAGGCCATGTGAAAAATGTGTGGCATGCACACGGCGCCGGCAAAAAACACCAAAAGTAGAGCGCGGGCGCTTTCGCGTTGCGCAGCGCCTGGGATGAATTCGTCACTGCGCGGGTTTGCGGCTATCCATGCTTCCATGTCAGCGAAGCCGTCAAATACCGCAAACACAGCGGCAAAAAATAACACCAAGAGTGCTGAGAGTTTTACTAAAGACTCAAACGCGATGGCAGTTACTAGCCCCGCATTTCGTTGTTGAGGCGAGACATTGCGCGTGCCGAACAATATCGCAAAAACAATGATAATGATGCAGAACACCAGTGCGAGGCGATCCTGGCGTTCTGCTCGGGGTGTAAGGGCTGCACTGTCGCCGGCAAGAATATGGATGCTGTCTGCAACAGCCTGGATCTGCAGAGCAAGCAGCGGCAGTAAGGTGATACACATAGCAACGGTTACCGCAGTACCCACCCAGGGGCTGCGAAACCGAAAGGCCAACACATCAGCAAGCGATGCCAATTGGTAGACGCGGCACAGTCGCAACAGGGGGAAGAGCAGTAGAGTGCCCAGTACAAACATTAAAACGATGCCGAAGTAGTAGAAAAGAAAGCTGTATTCCTGTTCGTACGCCAGCGCTATAACACCGTTGCTTCCCATCGCTCCAGCGAACACACCCAAAGACAGCACATAGACTGCCGGATGTCGCGTGATGCGCCCAGGGATCAAACCCCGGTCAGCCAAGTGTGCGACGACAAACAGCCCAGTTAAATATGCGACGATAGCCAGCAGGATTTGCGTAAGGCTAAAGCTCATCCGGGTACCTTGAGTGCTGGTGCCAATAGGCGACTATGACAATGAGCGCCCAGAGCTGGTAGGGTCGATGCCAAGCGGTTTCGGAACTGACAACCCAACTTTCAATAGCGGGAAAAAAGATCAGCAGTGCACCGAGCGTAAATAGCAGTGCGCGGTTGATATACATAACTACCGGGCTCCTATGGTCAGAGGTGTTGCGTTTCGATACTACAGAGGCTGCTCTGAGGGGTAAAGGTGGCCAGCATTCGTTCCCCTAAACGCGCGACGCTGCCCCATTTGCGGAAATTGAAACTGCTAGAGCCACTGTCTAAAGCTATAGGACGAGTTGCATAGCGTCTGCGCGAATAGACTGCGTTTTGGGTATTAATTGCGGCGACCAGTGTTGCACGGCGTGCTGCAGGATGCCCGCAACCGTTTTTCGATCATCGCTCGGAGGTAATTGTTGTAAGAATTTAAGTGCGGTTCGAAGATTTTTTTCGGCGCGCCCATCCTCCAGTGGAGGTGCGTGGTGTTGCTTGCTGAACTTTTGATCGAGTTCATTAGTGATGACCGGCAAGTGGCTGTAGTTCGGTGTGGGTAGGTTGAGCAATTGTTGCAAGTAGATTTGTCGCGCGGTCGAATCCAGTAAATCCGAGCCACGTACGACATGGGTTATCTGCTGCGCCGCATCGTCCACCACGACGGCGAGTTGGTACGCATCTAGCCCGTCTTTGCGCTTGACGATAAAATTGGGCAGCTCTGCCCCCAGCGAGCACCGCTGCTTTCCTTGGATCTCATCAGAAAAACGTACACTGTACTCTCGCGGAACAAAGACGCGCAAGGAATGGGCGGCGGTGAGCTGATGTTGTGCGTGGGTATCGCGAGTCTGACAGTGTCCAGCACAGGTGCCATTGGCGCCAAACGTGGCGCGGCTGCAATCGCAGCGAAATAACCGCTGTGTATCCGCCAAGTTTTGCAGTGCTGCACGATAAGCTGTTTTGCGCTGACTTTGCCACAGCACTTCCTGGTCCCATTGCAAGCCATGTTGTTGCAGGCTGTGCAGTATCCGCTGTGCGGCTCCGGGTTCTTCGCGCGGTGGATCGAGGTCTTCCATGCGCACCAACCAAGTGCCTTGCGCACTGCGTGCCGCTAAATAACTCGCTAGGGCGGCAATGAGAGAACCCAGGTGTAATGGGCCAGTGGGCGAGGGTGCGAAGCGCCCTCGATAGTTGGTGGTGTCCTGGGGCAAGGTCGCGCCCTATGTAAGAAAGCCCATAGGCCATCAGGCCCCGGCCGATGTCCTAACCCAGCTCTTGTCTTTCTTTAATTTCCGCTAAAGTCTTGCAGTCGATGCACTGGGTGGCGGTAGGGCGTGCTTCCAATCGCTGAATACCGATTTCCACACCACAGGCCTCACAGAAGCCGTAGTCATCCTGTTCCAGTAATTCAATCGTAGAGTCAATTTTCTTGATCAGTTTGCGCTCGCGGTCGCGGGTACGCAGTTCCAGGCTGAACTCTTCTTCCTGAGTAGCACGATCAGCTGGATCGGGGAAGTTTGCTGCTTCGTCTTTCATATGCGTCACTGTGCGGTCCACCTCTTCCATCAATTCCGTTTTCCAGTTCAGGAGTATGGTTTTGAAGTGCGCGCGCTGCGCCTCAGACATGTAGTCCTCGCCACGCTTGGGCTTGTAGGGCACGAAATTTTTGAACTCGATGCCGGCCGAGGCGCTCGATTTACCGGCCGATCTCGCGGTTTTCGATGATTGCGCAGACCTTCTGGATTTTGCTTTTGTCGTTTTCGTTGCTTTGGCCTTAGCGGAGGTTTTGGTCTTGGCGGCGGTTTTCGCCTTGGTGGAGGCTTTGGCCTTGGTCGTGGCTTTAGCTTTGGCCTTGGCCTTGGTTGTCGATTTGGCAGATGTACTAGTGGTCGACTTGCTCGTTGATTTGCCGGTCGATTTAGTTGTCGATTTGGTTGTTGCTTTAGCTGCTCGTGGCATGGGAAACGCCCCTACTGCTATCCATAAAAAATCACTACTTGCGTAGTCTACACGGTTCTCACTGGCCGAGCCTAGGTAGAAAAAAGGGCCCGATTTCCAGGGGCGGAGAAACTATCAGATTCCAGCAGGGTGCGCCACTATTTCCTCGCTGTTTTTGCACACGCTAACAATTGCGCCTAAGTGGTTGTTAGAATGGCCCGCTTGTTCGCCATGGAAATCGTCAATGTCAACCACTGATCTACCGCATCGCTATGCTGCTCGTGTCATGGATATTGAGCCGTTTCGAGTCGTTGAGGTATTGACGCGAGCGACTGAATTATCCAGTCAGGGTGTAGACGTTGTACACATGGCTGCAGGCGAGCCGGACTTTGCAACGGCGGCGCCTATTGTCGAAGCGGGGCGTGCCGCGCTGGCAGCAGGTGCCACGCACTACAGCCAAGCTGCGGGATTGCCGCAATTGCGCGAAGCGATCTCCCAGCACTATGCCACTACTTACGACCTGGCCATCGCTCCCGAACGTATCATGGTGACACCCGGTGCTTCCGGCGCACTGTTGCTCATTGCCGCGCTCTTGATCGACCCCGGTGATGGCATGCTAATGACCGACCCAGGTTATCCCTGCAATCGCCATTTCTTGCGCCTGGTGGAGGGGCGTGGGCAACTCGTACCCGTAGGTGCGGATACGAATTATCAACTAACGGCACAGCTGGTAGATGCCAACTGGCGACACAATACCCGTGGGGTGATGGTGGCATCACCCGCGAACCCCACGGGCACTGCGTTATCTCTGGAAGCGCTCACCGCGCTGGCAGGGACTGTGCGCAATCGCCGTGGTCACTTGATTGTCGACGAAATTTATCATGGCTTGGGTTACGACGCGCACACACCCAGTGTGTTGGCTGTCGACGATGATGCCTTCGTGATCAATAGTTTCTCGAAGTACTTTGGCATGACGGGGTGGCGTCTGGGGTGGTTGGTTGCACCCGCCGCGGCAGTAACCGAAATGGAAAAGTTGGCGCAGAACTTTTTTATTTCGATGTCCACGATGGCGCAGTATGCGGCGCTGGTTGCCTTCGAACCTGCGACGCGCGAGATTTTGGAAGAGCGCAGACTTATCTTTCAGGCGCGCCGCGACTTTTTACTACCGGCGGTCAAGGAGCTGGGGTTTGCGGTGCCTTGCACACCGCAGGGTGCTTTTTATATTTATGCCGATGCCAGCCGCTTCACCGACGACAGCCAGACATTTTGTCTTGGCTTGCTGGAAGAGCACGGAGTTGCGCTCACACCGGGTTTAGATTTTGGACAACATCGCGCAGCGCAGCATTTGCGCTTTTCCTACACCACAGGCATGGAGCGCATGGAGATGGCCGTCGAACGCCTGGCGCGGGTGTTGCGCTAGGATGCAATTTGGGCCACTCCTGCACGCTGTGCTCGTGCGCCGCTACAAACGTTTTTTGGCTGATGTTACGCTCGATGATGGCACTGAGATTACCGTGCATTGCCCTAACACAGGGGCGATGACCGGATGTGCTGAGCCCGGCTCAGAGGTATGGTTATCGACCAGCGATTCGAAAACGCGCAAGTACCCACAGACTTGGGAGCTGGTGGCGACACCCCGGGGTTTGGCCTGTATTCACTCCGCGCTTGCTAACAAGGTAGTGCAACAAGCGCTGATGCGCGGTGTGATTCCCGAGTTGGTACCGTTTCCTACTATTCGCGCTGAGGTAAAGTACGCCGACGGAAGTCGTGTGGACTTTTTGTTGGAAGGCCCGGCGGGGCGCATTTTTGTTGAAGTGAAATGTGTCACGCTCTGTGAGCCGCTCGGTCAGGGGCTGTTTCCCGACGCGGTCAGTACGCGCGGCCGCAAGCATCTCATGGCCTTGCAACAAGTCCTCCAGGAGCCAAACACACGTGCCATGCTGCTGTTTTGTGTTTTTCACAATGGCATTGTGCGTGTCAGTGCCGCCGGCAGTATTGACCCCAGTTATCGTGCCGCGCTGGAGGAGGTGATGCACGGCGGTGTGGAGGTTCAGGCTTGGCGCTCAGAGGTTGCAACCAAAGGCATTGCGATAACACAGCAACTGCCGTTTGCCCTAGACGCTGCGCGGTAGTGACTTTTGCTGCAGTTCTCAGCCTTCGATAACGACGCCGGGGGCGCTGTTTTTGGGGAAGTTATTCGCTGCATCTAGCAGACTCGTGTGCTATTGCTTTCCTGCACGTTGCGTTGGATGATCGTTCGGTGATGCTTGTTGATGGATTGATTTATGGATGGATTGGTTGGCAGTTTTTTTCTCCAAGCCACTGTCGCGATCGATTGTAATGAGACCGATTGTCATGCGTAAGTGCAGCTAGAAAATTTAACGGGAAATTTTGGCCTTTATGGTATCGACATTCACACCTGCACAACTCACTGGCCAAGATGATTCACATCTAGTGCCCGCGGACGGTGAGTTCCTGCTCCACCCTGAAGTAGCAGCCGCTTTTTGCCAACTGCAAGTGCAAGCCAAAGAGGCGGGCTTTGAATTATCTATTGCTAGCGCCCATCGCTCCTATGAGCGACAACTGCATATCTGGAACGAAAAAGTAAGAGGTGCGCGGCCCGTTTATGATGATGCCGGCAACATCGTGGACATTCACGCGTTGAGTGCAGAGCAGAAACTGCATGCCATTTTGCGCTACTCGGCGCTGCCGGGTACCTCCCGGCACCACTGGGGAACAGATCTAGATGTGTATGATGCCAGTGCAGTCCCACAAGGCTACCGAGTACAGTTGTCGCTTGAGGAAGTAGCGCCTGGTGGACCCTTTGATGCCATGCATCGCTGGTTGGATGAGTGTATGGCGGCCGGTGAGGCGAAGGGCTTTTTTCGGCCCTATTCTTCCGACTGCGGGGGCATTGCACCGGAGCGCTGGCATTTGAGTTACGCTCCACTTGCGCACCAGTGTCAGGCCCGCTTGGGTGAGACTTTAGTGCGAAGCTGCTGGCAGGGTAGCGCTGCGCCGTTGCTCCACCTTGAAATCGAGGCGCAGTTTTCCGAGTTGTTTGCGCGCTACGTCCAACTGCCGAGCGAGGGCGGAGAGGCGACTCGCTAAGCAGTACTAAATCCTGAGCACTTTCACTGGCAGCGATTTAGAGTTCTTGTGCTTTTGCCTTGTTGTGTAGATGACCGAAGTGGTTATTGTAGTCGAGCTCAGAAGCTGCGATGACCTTCAATGCTTCCTCCCGACCGTAGACAAAATCCACCTTGATGTCGGTTTCTTTGCCCGGCACCATTTTGTAAGTAGAAAAATAGTGTTGTAGGCGTTCCACCTTAATTTCTGGTAAGTCGGCGATGTCTTGGACATTGCCCCAGACATTGTCGCCTTCGACGACGGCGACAATTTTGTCATCCGCTTCACCGCCATCGATCATTTGAATGCCGCCTACCACACGAGCATTCAGTACGATATCGGCGCGCGTGATGTGTCGCTCAGAGTAGACGCAAATATCGAGTGGGTCACCATCGGCGATTTCGACATCGGGGCAGCGCTTAGCCACTTCTTCAGCGCAATAGGTGCGCGGTATAAAACCGTAGAGCGCAGGTGGGCTGGATGTGGTGCGCTGGGGGCGGTCAACCATCAAAAAGCCAGAGGCCTTGTCCAGCTCGTACTTCACGACATCGTCGGGCGTCATCTCCACGTACACCTGAACAATATCCTCGGGCATATTTTCACGGCGAGTGCGCAGACCGTGCCAGGGGTGGCGGCGCCAGCGGTTGAAATCACTGTTGCTGTACATAAAATTCCTTAGGCATAAGACCGGTCTTCAGCGCGATTACACCAGAAACCGCTTTTTCAATTTCCGCGGCACCAGATGATTCTTTAACGTTGTGTATTTTGGCAGCCCTTTCACATAGTCGGGATAGGCTTCACCTTGAATGAGTGGCGCCAAGTAGTCGCGAGCCGCAGGGGTGATGCCAAAGCCATCGCGCGAGATGTAGTTGCGCGGCATTTTTTTTTCGACATTGGCGACGTCTTTTAACAAAGCCTCACCAATTTTCCAGGAGTAGCGCTTGCCTTTGCCGCGTACGATACAAGGCATAATTGCATTGCCGCCACGCAGCGCAATTTCGACGGCGGCTTCGCCCAACGCGTACGCTTGATCAACGTCCGTTTGTGATGCGATGTGACGCGCGGAGCGTTGCAAGTAATCTGCAACCGCCCAGTGATACTTGTAGCCCAGCTCAGATTTCACTGTATTGGCCAAGTGTGGTGCCAGCCCACCTAACTGACTGTGGCCAAAAGCGTCTTTTAAACCAGATTCGGCGAGGAAGGTGCCATCTTTGTACTGCGTGCCCTCTGATGCCACAATCACACAGTATCCGTGCCTTTTAACGCTGCTTTGTACCTTTTTCAGAAATTTCGCTTCGTCGAACGCGATTTCGGGAAACAGGATAATGTGCGGGGCATCCCCCTCTTTCTCAGCGGCGAGACCGGCTGCGGCGGCTATCCAGCCCGCATGCCGACCCATCACCTCAAGGATGAACACCTTGGTCGATGTTTCACACATGGAAGCTACATCCATGGCCGCTTCTTTGGTGGAGATGGCGACGTATTTAGCGACAGAGCCAAAGCCTGGGCAGTTGTCTGTCAGTGGTAGATCATTATCGATGGTTTTCGGTACATGAATCGCTTGTATCGGGTAGTCCATGGATTGGCTGAGTTGCGATATTTTGAGGCAGGTGTCGGCGGAGTCACCGCCACCGTTGTAAAAAAAATACCCGATGTTGTGGGCTTTGAAGACATCGATCAAGCGCTCGTACTCCGCGCGGTTTTCTTCCAGGCTTTTCAGTTTGTGCCGACAAGAGCCAAATGCGCCGGACGGAGTTGTTAGCAAGCCTCGTATCGCGGCAGCGCTTTCTCTACTGGTATCGATTAATTCTTCGCGCAGTGCACCGATGACGCCGTTGCGTCCGGCGTACACCTTCCCAATCTGAGCGCGGTGCTTGCGTGCGGTTTCAATCACGCCGCAAGCGGAGGCGTTAATAACAGCGGTGACGCCGCCGGACTGTGCGTAAAAGGCGTTTTTCTTAGACATGTGGGGCTCGGATCCTGAGGTGTGTTACCGGGGTTGAGGTAGTGATGGACACCTATGTCGCAATGAGGGGGGGATGATACGTGAAAAATGGATGTTTGTGGACCGAGGCGGTGCGTTACCAGCCCATTTCCGCTGTGGTGGTTTAAGGCTGCGTGCTACTATGCGCGCTGCCAAAAGGAGCAGTTTGTGACTGGCCATATTCATATCCTCGGAATCTGCGGCACGTTCATGGGTGGTATCGCCCTGTTGGCCAGAGAGCTGGGCTACCGCGTCACCGGTTCGGATGCCAATGTGTACCCGCCGATGAGCACCCAGTTGAAGCGAGCCGGCATCGATTTGATGTCTGGTTTTGAGCCGCAGCATTTAGACCTAAACCCCGACTGTGTTGTGGTCGGCAATGCGATGATGCGGGGCAACCCTCTCGTGGAAGCGCTGCTCGATAGCGACATCCCCTATACCTCTGGGCCGCAATGGTTGGCGGAAAACGTACTGCAAGGCCGCTGGGTATTGGCAGTGTCTGGCACCCACGGTAAGACTACGACCAGTAGTTTGCTCGCCTGGTTATTAGAAGTCGCGGACATGGCGCCTGGCTTTCTCATCGGTGGCGTGCCTGGTAATTTTGGCGTTTCGGCGCGCCTCGGCCAGTCTGACTTTTTTGTTCTGGAGGCGGACGAGTACGACACTGCCTTTTTTGACAAACGCTCTAAGTTCATCCACTACCGTCCGCGCACGTTGGTTATCAATAACTTGGAATTTGACCACGCCGATATTTTTGAAGATCTCGCCGCTATTCAGCGGCAGTTTCACCATTTATTGCGCTGTGTACCAAGCAGCGGCGAGGTGGTGTATCAAGCGGGAATCGATGCGATTGATGAGGTCTTGGCGATGGGTTGTTGGACGCCTTGTACCGGTTTCCACGTTGCTGATGAGCTTAGCTCCAGTGCGGCCAAGGGTGACCATCAGGAAAGCGTCGACGCGCAGTGGCGCGCGCAACTCACAGCAAAGGATGGCTCTAGCTTCGAAATTGTCAGTCCTGATGGTTCAGTCTACGCAGCCCGTTGGGAACACTGCGGGGTGCATAATGTCGAAAATGCGATTGCCGCAATTGCGGCAGCGCGGCACGTGGGCGTTTGCCCCCAACTGGCGGTGCGATCTCTCGCGCGTTTTCAGGGCGTTAAACGTCGCTTGGAATTGCTCGGTGAGATCAACGGCGTGCGAGTCTATGACGATTTCGCACACCATCCGACAGCGATTGCCACCACTTTACAGGGTTTGCGAGCGCGCACAGAAACTGGCAGATTAATTGCACTCATCGAACCGCGCTCAAACACCATGCGCATGGGGGCACATGTAGCACAGTTGGCGAGCGCAACGGCTGCGGCGAATATCGTGCACTGGTATCAACCCGAGGATGTGGATTGGTCGTTGGCGGAGGTCGTCGCCAATAGTTCGGCGCAGGCCAGCTGTTTCGGTGATGTGGATGCGGTGGTGGGCGAGGTTGCGCAAGCCGCGCGTCCGGGTGATCAGATCGTTGTGATGAGCAATGGCGGCTTTGCCGGTATACATGACAAACTTCTCGAGGAACTAGCGCAGTGTGCCAACAATGATTGATGCTCTTGTTCGCTTCTACGATACCGTGATATTGCGCCGCCCGTGGCTGACGCTAGTGCTCGTGGCAATGTTGCTCGCCGCGTTTGCCACGCAGTTGCACAAGATTACCCTCGATGCGTCTGCGGATTCCCTGATGTTGCAGGGTGATCCAGCTCTGGAGTTTTATCGCCAGGTGGGTCGCGACTATAGCTCCGAAGAATTTGTTCTTATTACTTGGAAACCCGACGCGCCGCTATTATCTCCCGAATCGCTGCAGCCGCTTAGAAAGATGGCGGATGAACTGCGTGAATTAACCGGTGTTTCCTCGGTAGTCACCGTTTGGGATGTGCCGTTGTTAGAAAGCCCCCCTGTCAGCCTTTCCGACATTACTTCAGCAGATCCTTTACCTAGTTTAGAAACGCCCAACATTGACCACGAGCTGGCATTGCAAGAGTTCACGACCAGCCCAATCTATGCCGATCTTTTGGCTAGCCGCGATGGTACGTTAACGGCCGTGCAGATCAATTTGCAGCGCAATGAGGCCTATAACGAGCAATTACAACAGCGCGAAGCACTGCGCAAACTAAAAGCTAGCGGTGAAATCACAGCAGAGCAACGCGGCGAGTTGCGCAATGTAGAGGCAACATTTAAGGCCACCTCGGCCAAGTTACTAGCCGATCAAAGTGAGCTCATCGAAAAAGTGCGAGAAATAGCTGCATCGTACTCCTCTTACGCGCAGCTTTTTGTCGGTGGCGTCCCGATGATTGCCGCCGACATGGTGAGTTTCGTGCAGAGTGACCTGCAGCTTTTTGGCGCGGCGATTCTCGACATCATGCTCGTTATGTTGGCCCTCATTTTTCGGCGTCTGCGCTGGGTGGTCATACCCTTGCTGACTTGTAGCGCCAGCGTCATCGTCATGCTGGGTTTGTTGGGGGCACTGGATTGGCGCATGACGGTGATCTCATCTAACTTCGTCGCAGTATTGCTAATCATCTCTTTAGCACTGAGTATCCACCTCATTGTGCGCTATCGAGAGTTGCACGCGCAGGAGCCGCAGGGTGATTTGCGGCAACGAGTGTTGAACACGGTGAGACTGATGATTGTGCCCTGCGTCTACACTAGCATTACGACCATCGTGGCGTTTGTCTCTCTAGTGGTGTCAGGCCTGCAACCAGTTATCGATTTTGGATGGATGATGACTGTCGGAATCGTCGTGGCGCTGTTCCTGGCGTTCACGATGGTTCCCTGCCTAATGATGGTGTGGCCGCCGGGTGCTGCAGACACCGGCGGGCGCGAAGAAAAACCCTTCACTTTATACTTTGCTCGAATCGCAGATCATTTTGGCACGGCGATACTCGTCGTTAGTGCCCTCTTGCTCGCGTTGACCCTCTGGGGGATTTCACGGCTGCAGGTTGAGAATCGCTTTATCGATTACTTTCACGACACTACCGAAATTTTTCAGGGCATGGAGCTGCTAGATGCGCAGTTGGGCGGCACCATACCGCTGGAGATTATTATCAATGCCCCCGCAAACGACGCACCGTTACCTGGGTTAGAGGGTATTGAGAGCGAAGGTGCACCGGTCGACGAAGATGATCCCTTCTTGGAGGATGACGATTTTGCGCAAGCGAGTGAGCTTGCTGTCGTGGACGCGGAATTCAACGATGTAGTGGATGACGACTGGCATGACGAATTTGTCGATGACTCCGATGACTTTGCAGTGCAAGGTCAGGATAATTTTCAGCCCAGTTATTGGTTTAGTTTGTCGGGCATGCGTCAGTTAGATAGGGTACACGCCTATGTGGATTCACTCCCCGAAACAGGCAAAGTACTATCTTTATCGACTGTCTTTGCAGTGGTAAAAGATCTGATGGGCAAAGATGTGGGTGGTGTTGAACTGGCGCTGGTACAAAAGAGCCTTTCATCCGATATCAAAGAGATGATGATCGATCCCTATTTCTCGGCGGAACAAGAGCAGGCGCGGATTAGCGTGCGCGTTAAAGAAACGAGTAAATCACTGCGCCGCAACGAATTTCTGCGTAACTTGACCGAGCACCTTGAGACACAGACGGGTTTAGCGCCGGAGCAAGTGCAGCTCACCGGTATGCTCGTGCTATACAATAACGTGCTACAGAGTTTGTTTCGCTCGCAGATTCTCACCCTGGGTGCTGTCTTTGCGGCGATCTTGGTGATGTTTCTTGTGTTGTTCCGCTCATTGAAACTCGCAATGATTGCCTTGGCACCCAATCTCTTAGCGGCCGGGTTAGTATTGGGTGTTATGGGTTTGGCGGGCATTCCGCTGGATATCATGACCATCACCATCGCCGCAATCGTGCTGGGAATCGGCGTCGATAACTGTATACACTACGTACATCGTTTTATGCGCGAGTTCCCCAAGGACAGAAACTATACGGCAACTATGTATCGCTGCCATGGCAGTATTGGTCGCGCGCTGTTTTATACAACTATCACAGTGGTGATTGGCTTTTCGATGCTAACGCTATCGAATTTTAATCCCAGCATTTACTTTGGTCTGTTGACCGTTCTGGCGATGTTTGCCGCAGTCATTGGTGCCTTGCTGCTGTTACCGCGACTGATCATTGTGTTTCAAGCGATGGGTCCAGAGAGCGCATGAGCGACTTCGCCCCTGATGTCGCAACCTGCGATCTGCCCAAAACTACGATATTGGTCGGTCATGACTGAGCTGCCATTGTTTCCGCTGGGTAGTGTTCTACTCCCCTATGGACGTATGCCCCTAAAAATATTCGAGCCGCGCTATTTGGATTTGCTGCGCGATTGCATGAAGAACGACACAGGGTTCGGCATCATTTGGATTCGGCGCGGTCTTGAGGTCATGGAAAAGGGGCGTGCCTCACCCGAACTTGGTGACTATGGCACTTATGCGCGCGTGGTGGATTGGGATCAGCTACCCAACGGTCTGTTGGGAATTACTATTGAGGGCAGTGATCGCTTTGAGTTGTTTTCCACCAGCACTCGCGAGAATGGCTTGGTCGTCGGTGAGGTTGTCATGCGGGAAGCTGTGGCGCCGGTACGAATGACGGAAGCTTGGCGAGCGCTATTGGATGTTTTGCGCAGCCTTGAAGATCACCCCCATGTACAACGCATGAATGTTCGCGTTGACTATAACAACGCCTGGGAAGTGGCGTATACGCTGATCCAATTGTTGCCCCTGGAAGAGTCGCTGAAGTACGAATTGTTGGGAATCGATAGTGTGGAAGGGTTGATGTCTGAGCTGAATATCATACTCAACCAACTGAGTGGCGAAGACTAAAGCTTGCCGACAGTCTCGCGTTTGACACTCTCAAACTTCTTTGGCGCCACGTCGTTTTTCCATCTCAGCCACTTTGAAAATTGGGCACCCAGCCGCCTGATTCCTTCCAGCGGTTCACAATTTCACAGAACAGGTCCGCGGTGCGCTCAGCATCGTACGCAGCAGAGTGAGCCTCGCCGTTATCAAATGCAATGCCCGCTTCGGCGCAAGCCTTAGCGAGGACAGTTTGCCCATAGGCGAGGCCGGATAGTGTGGCCGTATCGAAGAAGCTAAAGGGGTGGAATGGGTTGCGTTTTATGTTGCAGCGCGCGACTGCGGCATTAATAAAACCCGCATCAAAATGCGCGTTGTGGGCGACGATGATGCCCCGGGTGCAATTCTGCTCTTTGATTTCTTTGCGAATGATCTGGAATATTTCTTTTAACGCCTGTTTCTCGGGCACCGCTTGGCGAAAGGGGTGAAAGGGATCTATGCCGGTGAACTCCAATGCGGAGGGTTCAATATTAGCCCCTTCAAAAGGCTGCACATGGAAATTGTAGGTGCGATGTGTTCGTAGCAGCCCGTCGTCCTCCATGCGTACCATTGTCGCGGCGATTTCAAGCAACGCATCTGTCTGGGCATTGAACCCACCCGTTTCTACATCGACTATGACAGGGAGAAAGCCGCGAAAACGGGCACTGAGCTTGTGTGCGGGTGCGTCGCTCACACGCGTACTCTTGTTTGATGAGTGCGCGTGTGGAGGTGGTTGCGATGGCTATAGTGTTTGAGTGTGATCATGCAGTCACGCAATAACCTGCCAGGCAAGTGAGCTGCCGGCGTACAGTGGCGTCAGTGTGGAATCCCCCAGGGGGAATTTCTGGGGAATTTGCCAATCCCGGCGTTGTAAACGAATAGTTTCCGTGTTTCGAGGTAGGCGATAAAAATCCGGCCCAAAATGCGACGTAAAGCCTGGTAAACGATCAAGTGCCTGCATTTCTTCAAAAACTTGGGCGTAGAATTCCAGCGCGGCATGAGCGGTGTACACACCGGCACACCCACAGTCACTTTCCTTGCTCTGTGTTGTATGTGGCGCGGAATCTGTACCAATAAAAAATTTGGGATTACCGGATGTAGCCGCTGCGCGCAGTGCCGCCTGATGCCGATTGCGTTTGAGTACTGGAAGGCAGTAGTAGTGGGGGCGGATTCCGCCAACTAACATATCGTTGCGATTGAGGAGCAAGTGGTGCACGGTAATCGTGGCGGCGACCTGGGGCCCGCTCTGGCTGACGAAATCTACTGCATCCGCTGTGGTGATGTGCTCCAGTACGATGCGCAGATCGGGGAATTGCTGAGTAATTGGCGCCAAGTAGCGCTCGATAAACACTTGCTCCCGGTCGAAAATATCGACCTCTGCGTCTGTAACTTCGCCGTGGACAAGTAGTGGGATGTCTGCCTGCTCCATAGCGGAGAGCGATTCTGCTAGGTCATCGAGTTTCGCTATACCAGCACTGGAGTTGGTTGTCGCTCCCGCCGGGTAGAGCTTGATGCCGTGCACGAATTCGCTAGCTGCGGCTTCCTCGATATCCTTGCGCCCAGTTTGATCGGTGAGATAGAGCGTCATCAGGGGCTCGAAGCGGCGCGGCAGCCCGTCCATAGCGCGGAAAATCCGCTCGCGATAGGCCAAGGCTGCAGCGACGGTCGTTACTGGGGGCGTCAAATTCGGCATCACAATAGCGCGGCCGAAATACCGCGCCATGTGTGCACAAGTTTGCTGCAGAGCGGGTCCATCGCGCAGGTGCACGTGCCAATCATCCGGGCGGGGGAGTTCGAGCTCTGTCACATTTTCAGTCAAGGTGGTTCTCGTCGCAGCGTTTGCTGGGGATTAGCGTCACGAGCGGGCGTGGCTAAAAGAGCATGCTACCGCAAAGCGCAGGGGCCTGGAATACGCCTCGCGCTCTCGGCGGGCCATTCCTGAGAGCAATATACGCTGGGAATTGTCGCTAGCCGAGAGTAAACTGTGCGGCCTTTTTTCAAGTGCACTGTGGAGCGCATTATGTCTGTCGTCGGTAAGGTCGTACTCGCTTACTCTGGTGGCCTCGATACATCTGTCATAGCCCGCTGGTTGCAGGATACCTACGATTGCGAGGTGGTCACTTTTACGGCAGATATCGGCCAGGGCGAGGAAGTTGAGCCCGCGCGCGTCAAAGCACAAGCCATGGGTATCAAAGAGATCTATATTGAAGATCTGCGCGAGGAGTTTGTGCGCGATTTCGTCTTTCCCATGTTCCGCGCCAACACGGTCTACGAGGGCGAGTATCTATTGGGGACCTCCATTGCGCGGCCCCTAATTGCGAAGCGGTTGATCGAAATTGCCAACGAGACCAATGCCGATGCGATTTCCCATGGCGCCACCGGTAAAGGCAACGACCAAGTACGGTTTGAGTTAGGCGCTTACGCTTTGAAGCCCGGCATCAAAGTTATCGCCCCCTGGCGGGAATGGGATTTGAGTTCTCGAGAATCGCTTATGGCCTATTGCGAGAGCCACGACATTCCCGTCGACTTCGCCAGTGTCGAGAAAAAGTCACCGTATTCTATGGATGCGAACTTGCTCCATATTTCTTATGAAGGCGATCTGCTCGAGGACCCGTGGACTGAAGCGGAAGAGTCCATGTGGCGGTGGAGTGTGAGCCCCGAAGACGCACCTGACCAAGCCACTTACATTGAATTAGATTTTGTCGGCGGTGACATCGTAGCGATTGATGGCGAGACATTGAGCCCGGCTAGCGTGTTGGAGACTTTGAACAAAGTAGGTGGTGCCAACGGTATTGGTCGTGACGACATCGTCGAGAATCGCTATGTTGGCATGAAATCTCGCGGTTGTTACGAAACTCCAGGTGGCACCATTATGCTCAAGGCCCACCGCGCCATGGAGTCGCTGACGCTGGACCGTGAAGTGGCGCATTTGAAAGATGAGCTCATGCCGCGCTATGCCAAACTGATTTACAACGGCTACTGGTGGTCCCCTGAGCGCAAAATGCTTCAAGCTGCCATTGATGATTCACAAGCTGTCGTCAACGGCAAAGTACGTTTGAAGCTATATAAGGGCAATGTAATAGTGGCTGGGCGTCAATCCGCAGATAGTTTGTTTGATGAACATATTGCCACCTTTGAAGAAGATGCTGGCGCCTACGACCAAGCTGATGCGGAGGGCTTTATTAAGCTCAATGCGCTGCGCCTACGTATCGCTGCCAATAAGGGACGTTCGCCGCTATAGTGCCTACTTGCATTCCATCAAACTCAGCAGTAATACTTGTGGTGAGAATAGACTGTGAAGCTCGCTTCTAAAACTGGAACCATCGACGGCGTAACCTTTGAGTTGCGCCCATCGTTACGCAACCCGACCAACCCCGATTCGGAGCGTCTGCGCAAGCCAGTCAATTTGTCGAGCTGTATAAAACCCTTGCGAAGTTCGCCGCGGCAAGGCGGAGATTACGCCGGGCACGCCTCTGTCAGACTATTTGGGCGAGTTAGGCCATTGGATGTTTGAGGGCTGACTGCGTTTTTGTATTGCGGCGTCTTCGTCTATACCTTTTTTCACCGAATAAACTTCGGAGTCTACTAACCTTCAGTGAAAATCCCTCGATTTCACCAGCAGGCTCTCTAACTCATGCGAGTGGTCGTACAGCGCGCCAGCAATTACGTGAATCACATTGTCTTTGGTTTCGACGATGCCATTAACCACTAAAAGCTGACCGCTCATTAACGCTTGGCGAAACTGTTGTTGTGTGCGCTTCCATACCACGATATTACTGTTACCGGTTTCATCTTCCAAAGTAAGAAACAATACGCCCGAAGCACTGCCCGGCCGTTGTCGGCATGTGACTAAACCTGCGATGCGCACAAAGCGTTTGTTGCCCAGGCCCGATAAATCGACGTGACGTTTACAGCGATTGAAAGGTGCACGGTCGCGCAGCAGACTCATTGGGTGCGCGCGCAGGGTGAGACCAGTCGCGCGGTAATCCGAAAGCACTTCCTCGGCCACCGCAGGGGCAGGTAGTTGCACACCATCGTCGAAGTAACGGGCGTTTTGATATTGCTCGTCTTGTAACAGTGGCTTGGGCTGCTCTAGCGCCATAATCTGCCACTGGGATTGGTGGCGGTGCCCACTGAGTGATTGCAGTGCATCGGCGTCGGCCAGCGCCTCCATATCGCGCTTATCGAGCTGTGCCCAGCGGCGCAGTTGGCTGATTTGACGAAAAGGGCGTTGCTGCCTCGCTTCTATCAGCCGCTGTGCCCCCTCTTTACTTAAGCCGCGTACTAATCTTAAACCCAGCCGCAATGGCGGCTGTTGCTGAGCGTGCTTTGTAATTGGCTGTGTGCTCAATAGCTGGTGATCCCACTGGCTATGATTGACATCGATTGGCAATATGGCGACGCCGTGACGGCGAGCGTCTTGCACTAGCTGCGAAGGGCTGTAAAACCCCATCGGTTGGCTGTTTAATAGCCCGGCAAAAAAGGCGGCGGGATGGTGACGTTTTAGCCAAGCGGAAACGTAGGCAAGTAGTGCAAAGCTCGCGGAGTGGGATTCGGGAAACCCGTAACCGCCGAAACCTTTGATCTGATCGAACAGGCGTCGGGCAAAATCTGCATCGTAACCGCGCGCGATCATGCCCTGAGTTAGCTTTTGTTCAAACGTCAGTAACTTACTGTTCCTGCCCCAGTTGGTAATTGCGCGGCGCAGTTGGTCTGCTTCACCGCCGGAAAACCCCGCTGCCACCATCGCTAAGCGAATAACCTGCTCTTGAAAAATAGGCACGCCTAGCGTGCGCTCAAGTACGTTTTTAATAGCCTCACTGGGGTAGGTGACGGCCTCCAAACCCTGACGACGGCGCAAATACGGGTGCACCATATCGCCTTGAATAGGCCCGGGGCGTACGATGGCGATTTGAATCACTAGATCATAAAAATTTGCAGGCTTAAGGCGCGGTAACATAGACATTTGCGCACGGGATTCGATCTGAAAAATACCGATGGTGTCCGCTTGTTGTAACAGTTGGTAGGTGGCTTTATCCTCCTTTGGAACATCACTGATAGTTTTAATGGCAGGGCAATAACGGTTTACCATTTGCAGGCTTTTGCGAATCGCCGAAAGTATACCCAGAGCGAGGATATCGACCTTGAGTAGGCCCAGCGCTTCGATATCTTCTTTGTCCCACTGAATGACGGTGCGATCTTCCATACTGGCGTTCTCTACTGGCACCAAAGTCGAAATAGGGCTGCGCGTAATTACAAAACCGCCGACGTGCTGCGATAAGTGTCGAGGAAAGCCGAGAATTTGTTGTACCAGTGAATAAAACAACTCCGCTTGTTGGCTGTGGCTGGCTACACCCTGTTCCTCAAAGCGTTTGGCGAGGTCTGCCGTGCGATCCCACCAGGCCATGGATTTGGCGAGGTCATCGACGAACACCGGATCTAAGCCCAACGCTTTACCCACATCGCGTACAGCGCTGCGCGAGCGATAAGTGACCAACGTGGCAGCGAGAGCAGCGCGACGCCGGGAATACTTTGCGTAGATGTATTGAATAACTTCTTCACGACGCTCGTGTTCGAAATCTACATCGATGTCTGGTGGCTCGTTGCGTTCTTTAGAAATAAAACGTTCGAACAGCAGAGAAATCTGGCTCGGTGACACTTCGGTAATAAAGAGGCAATAACAGATCACCGAATTGGCTGCGGAACCGCGCCCCTGGCACAGGATGTCACGCGAGCGGGCAAAGCGCACAATGTCATAGACCGTGAGAAAATAGTATTCGTATTGCAGCTCTTCAATTAGCGCATGCTCCTGGTCGATGCGCTCTTGAATGGCAGGTGGCACGCCCGCTGGCCAGCGCACACGTTTACCTTCTTCTACTAAATCGCGCAAATAGCTATTCGCGCTGTAACCTGCAGGTACCACTTCTTCTGGATACTCATAACGCAGCTCATCGAGACTAAAGTTGCACAAGCTGGCGATGTAGGTGGATTCTTCAAGTAGTGCAGGGGGGTAGAGCCTTTGCAGATGTTTGATACGGCGCAAGTGCTGCTGACTATTAGCTAAACGCCGACGGCCCAGTTGTTCGATGCTGGTATTGTGGTGCAGTGCCGTAAAGACATCATGCAGTGGTTTGCGAGCCGCTGTGTGCATGCGGACGTCACCACAGGCAACCATGGGAATAGCCAGTTCCTCAGAGAGATGTTCCAGCGCCGAATAACGCTGCGTTGCACAATTGCCCAACAAGTGGCTCACACCCAACCACAACCGCTGTTTACACAGGCGCTTGAGCTGTAAGCCGTAGGCGCGTGCACTGTCGTCATCCACCTCGGGCAGCCAGATCAGCAGACAGCGCTTTAAATGAAAGATGATATCGCGCAGTGTGACTCGATATTCCCCTTTGGGACTGCGTCGGCGTGCCATGCTAATAAGGCCGGAAAGTTCCGAGTAGGCAGTACGCGAAGGTGACAAGGCTAACAGGCGCAACCCTTCATCCAAAATAAGTTCGCTGCCGATAATTAATTTAAGACCGACTTCCTTGGCAGCGACATGTGCTTTTACCACACCGGCCAAGGAGCATTCGTCGGTAATTGCTAAAGCGCCGTAACCAAGCTCAGCGGCGCGCTCCACCAATTCTTGGGGGTGAGAAGCGCCGCGTAGAAAACTGTAGCAGCTTGTACAGTGCAATTCGGCGTAGACCATGTTCAATCATCGACAGGGCTGATGACGCCCATGGCACCGCGACCTAGCACGTGGGTATAGATTTCTGTTGTACGTATATCGCTATGTCCGAGTAATTTTTGGATAGTGCGGATATCGTAACCCTGTTGTAGCAAGCGTGTAGCAAAGCTGTGACGAAAGGTATGGCATTTAACAGGCTTGGTAATACCTGCGGCATGGCGGGCACGGGCTAAGGGCTTCCGTAGAGTAGTGCTGTGTAAATGATGTCGACGCAATACACCGCTGCGCGGATCGCAACCGATATTGGTGGAAGGAAATAGATACTGCCAGGCTAATTCTCGCGCTGCACTCGGGTACTTTTTTGCCAAAGCGTAGGGCATGTAAACTTCGCCGTATCCGTCAAGCGTATCTTTTTTATGCAGCCTAGCAGTATCTTGGATTTGTAGTTTGAGCCGCTCTTTAACACTTTCCGCTAGCAAAGTTATTCTGTCTTTTCCGCCTTTTCCAGATCGAACTGTAATTGTTGACATTTCAAAATCTAGATCTTTTACTCGCAAGGACAACAACTCGTTTAGGCGCAACCCGCTACCGTAGAGAACCTCTACTAATAAACGATGTTTGCCCTGTAAATGTTCCAAAATTTTTTTAACCTCGATATGCGTAAGAACCACCGGTAGGCGTCGGCGCTGCCGTGCTTTTTCAAAATTAAGATGTTCCAACTCAACATTCAGATACTTTTTATACAAATAGACCAATGCATTAAGGGCAATACGCTGAGTTGCAGGAGAGCAACACCTATCGTTTCCGAGTGCGCTGAGAAATTGATTGATTTCAATTGCCCCCATTTCTGTCGGATGTCTCTTGCCATGGAAATGAATAAAGCGCTTAATCCAGTGAATGTAAGTTTTTTCCGTTTGATAGGCGTAACCTTTGTCCCGTAAATCACGCCTTAGGCAGTGAACAAAGCGCTGTGACCCAGAGGGTATTGCCGGGCGGATATCTTCCATTTCGTCTCTTTATTTAGATACAGTAGTGTCCCAGCGTTACCAACGCTAGGCCCCATAACTAATTGAATAGTAACAATTAAATGATAATTTTTCGTGGTCTCGATTTGAACGTTTCATATCCGTTCTGCCACTCTGCGAAGCCTGACTTCGCGGGGTGGCACTATGAACCAAGGAAAGCTGGTTTTCGCTCAACTGACACAGCATTTGCCGTTGACTACGTTTCGCCGTTGCGTAGCCAGGTACAACGGAGAGCACAAAGTCAAAACGTTCTCCTGTCTGGATCAATTTCTTTGCATGGCTTTTGCGCAATTGACTCTTCGAGAGAGCCTTCGAGATATCGAAGCCAGTCTTCGAGTGCAAAGCAACCGACTCTATCATCTGGGAATTCGCTCCAACATATCGCGCAATACTCTCGCGAACGCCAACGCTACGCGCGACTGGCGCATTTACGCCGACTTTGCTCAAAGCCTGATCGGCATGGCGCGGAAGCTTTATGCCGACGAACCTTTTGGCGTCGATTTGCAAGACACGGTATACGCTCTCGACACGACTACGATAGACCTGTGCCTTTCGGTGTTTTCGTGGGCACCATTTCGGAAAGCCAAAGCCGCTATCAAGCTGCACACGCTGCTCGATTTGCGAGGCAATATCCCGACGTTTATTCATATCAGCGACGGCAAGATGCACGAGGTCAATGTTCTCGACTACCTGCTGCCGGAGCCTGGAGCGTTTTACATCATGGATCGAGGCTTTCTCGATTTCGAAAGGCTGCGCCATCTTCATGCCATGGGCAGCTTCTTTGTGATCAGAGCCAAGTCGAATCTGAAGTTTCAGCGTCGCTACTCGCATCCGATCAACAGGGCGACGGGATTGATCTGCGATCAAACTGTTGTTCTGACGGGCTTCTACTCGGTCAAAGATTACGAAACGCCGCTGCGAAGAATTCGATTCAAAGACCCGGAAACTGGAAAGACCTTGGTGTTTCTTACCAACAACTTCATGCTGCCGGCTCTCACAATTACCGAGCTTTATCGAAGCCGATGGCAGGTCGAATTGTTTTTCAAATGGATCAAGCAACATCTCAGAATCAAGTCCTTCTACGGCACATCCGAGAATGCAGTGAAGACGCAAATCTGGATTGCCATCTCGGTTTACGTCCTCGTCGCAATTGTAAAAAAGCGATTGGACATCAGTTTGAGCCTATACGAAATGCTACAGATATTGAGTTTAACCATGTTTGAAAAAATACCTTTGGATCAGCTACTTACAAAATCAGTGATTGACGAATCCCAACCCGATATCGCTAACCAACTGACTCTTTTCGATTAAACGTTGGGACACTACTGATTTAGATACTGTACATATATACAGTATCTAAATATTCTGAAATTACAAGCCGGTTTTTCAAAAGGTAAGCGGTTTATTAACCGCGGGGTTGCCTATCAGGCTTCGTCGAGGATTTTTTTGAGGGACCACGGCAGGAGGTTTTCGATGTCCTCCACAGTGTCGGCCTGAGGCAGCCGGGTGAACACCTCTCGCAAGTACTGATACGGCTCCAGCTTATTGGCCTTGGCCGTTTCTATCAGGGAGTACAGGTTGGCGCTGGCCTTCACGCCCTTCACCGAGTCTGAGAAGAGCCAGTTCTTGCGGCCAATGACGAAGGGCCTGATCGCGTTCTCCGCCAGGTTGTTATCGATCTCCAGGCGCCCGTCATCCAGGTAGCGGACAAGCTTCGGCCACTCGTTGTTCAGGTAGTTCAGCGCCTTACCCGTCAGGGTGCTCGGCGGCACATTGGGTAGGCTCGCGTCCAGCCACGTGCGCATCTTCTCCAGGATCGGTGCGGCATGCTGCTGCCGGTACAGCTTGCGCTCCTCTGGCAACATCTCTTTGGTGCGTGCCACTTTTTCGATGCGATAGAGCTTCTGTATCCACGCCAGGCCCTGCTGGGCCTTACCCATCCGCTTGTTCTTACCCTGGCCCTTCACCGCGTCACTGAAGTTCCGGCGAGCATGGGCCATACAGCCGAGTTGCTTCAGCTCACCCGCAGCCACCACACCGTTGTAGCCACTGTAACCATCGGTTTGCAGATAGCCGGCAAAGCCCTCCAGTAACTCCCTGGGCACGGTTTGGTTGCGTGTCGGGTCATAATCAAACAGCGTTACCGGTTCATCCGGTGGCCCACCGCGCTGCAACCACAGGTACGACTTCGATTGGGCCGACTTGCCCGGCTCCTTGAGCACCTGCACCGTGGTTTCATCCATCTGGATGATGTCATAGGCCAGCAGGTAGTCCCGCAGCAGGTTGATCAGCGGCTGCACCAGCTGCCCGCAGCGGATCATCCAGTTGGCCAGGGTGGCCCGGGGGATATCCACCCCGATCCGTTGCAGAATCTGCTCCTGCCGATGCAGTGGCAGGGCATCCTGGTACTTGGATACGGTAATATGGGCCAGCAGCCCCGGTGAGGCCATGCTCTTGGGGATCGGCTGCCCCGGCAGCGGTGCCGTCTGGATGCACTGCCCACAGGAACAGGCATATTGTTTGCGGATATGGCGGATCACCCGGATCTGGGCCGGGATGATATCGAGTTGCTCTGAGACCACTTCGTTGATTTCAGCCAGTCGCTGCCCGTCATGGGGGCACTGGCGTTGATCTTCGGGTATCTCGTGAATGACGTCTACCCGGTGCAGGATATCCGGCAGCGGTTTGCGGCCCCGCTTCTTGCGAGTATGGGCCGGCACCTCGACTTCCTCATCCTCACCGACCTCATCAAGGGCGTCAGCCAGGGCGTCGGCCTCGGCTTCATCGAACAGGTAAATCTGGTCCGGGGAGAGCTTCTCGCTGCTGGCTGCGTAGCGGCGCGCCAGTGCCAGATTGAGTTGTTCCTGGAGGGAGAGCACCTTGGCGCCCAGGCGTACATTCTCCTGGTCGCTGACCTGTTTCTCGGCTTCCAGTTGTGTATTGCGCGCCATCTGCTCAGTGAGCAATGCCTTGAGGGCATTGACGTCATCAGGCAGCTGATCGGGCAAGGTTGGCATGGGGTGTATTATACCGCGCCGACGCCGCAAACCCTATAAAACACTGGTGTAATTGAGTTTTTTGTGTGGTGTCATGCGCGCGATATCGTAGCCGTCGAGCAGCCAGTTCAACTGCTGGGAAGTCAGCGTGACAACATCACCGCCGGCCTTGCGCGGCCAGTGGAAGCGGGCCTTTTCCAGGCGCTTTTGCCACAGGCAAAAGCCACTGCGTTCCCAGTACAGTATCTTGACGCGATTGCGCCGCCGGTTGCAGAACACGAAGAGTTTCTCCGAGAAAGGATCATGGTCCAGGGCTTGCTCCACGATAATAGCCAGGCCATTGATGCCCTTGCGGAAGTCGACCGGCTCACGACACAGGTAGACCTCCGGCAGATCGTTCGATGGGCGCATCATGACACTGCGGCCGCGGCATTCAGTACCAGACTGAGTGTGACGGCATCGATGGGGCCGCCAAAGGAGACGGCGGTGCCGTTAGGTAACTGAACCTGCCATTGGCTGCCTGTCGGCACGCTGGCACTGGCCACTTTGACCTTTTGGAAAGGACTGTCGGGCACCGCCGGCAGAGCCCCATTTTCGGCCAGCGCCTTCCTGGCCGAGTACATGGATTTGGCTTTAAGGCCGTGCTCCCGCGCGTAGTCGATGGTGGTCATGTTGGCAGCTTCGCAAGCGCGAAGATGTTTGAGCCAGTATTGTTGGCGCTCAGTAAGGTGCTTGTGTTCGGTACTACTCATGGGGTGGCTCCTGTCAGTGGGGACTGACAGGGTGCAGGCCGGCTCAGTTCAGGAGAAGGGCGTGGTTAACTGGGCGCTTACTTTCAAAAGAACTGAACGGCAAGGAAACTACTGAATGATCTTATATTATTGATTTATAAATATATTATTGAACAGTTTGGCTACTACCGGATGGCTAAAATTGATGAGATTTAGAAGGCCCTGATTCCGTATAATTGCAGTAACGGTATGACCTTGGAGGATAAGTCGTTGATAAAAGAGAGAATTGACTAATGAATGATTCAAGAAGTTTGGAATTATGTAGAATGGATTTAGCAGGACCACTCTGTAGAATTAGCTGTTAATAGGCCACCATGGAACGCAAGTACATAGCATTCGATACAGGCAAGCCAGCGGCCATATTGTCTGCAACATTACTCATGTTGCTCGTCGCGGTATTCTGGGCGGCACTCTCTGATATTCCGAAGCTCTATGTAGGCATAGGTATTTTTCTAATTCTAGGCCCAGTCATATGGCTGTGCTTCCGCATTGATAGTAAAAGAGAGGCAGCGTAGTAGGGTTATGTGTCGGCCAATTAACAAGGCCAGGCACGCCGCTTCGCTGGACTCGCAACCTGCGGTTGCTCGCCCGTGCTGGCGGCGTTATGTGTTCGGGGAACTGTCATTGAATAAGCGAGATGCAATGCACAGTCACAGCTAATAATTGCAGTTGGCTAGCGAACGGTTAGGTTCGCTACCAATCGTATGTTTTTGAAGGCCACGTTCGTGCATGCATGCTCCTGGCTCGGGCAAGTTGCGGTCTTCGGGTGGGTGTCCTAACCTTTTTTGTTATCGTTAAGCTAAACGTATCGGCAGTGGGGTTAACATGGGTTCACAGCTAACACATAACAAGTGTGGGCAGTACGCTCCCTTCGGTCGCCGGACGCGCTTACAGCGCGCCCGCTGCCACAGGCGTTATGTGTGTGGGCCCATTGCTTCAGAAAGTTGAGGTTTGGTGTTTAGAGCAGGTCATGGGTCTGTGCGAGCCATGAGCTCGGTTCGTTACGAACAGAATCCTTTCTAACCTGTAATCGAACATGTGGCCTCTTGGCCGTCGCTGTTAGCAGTTGAAAAGCGAGTCGCCTAACCCTCTGGTTGCTTTCGGGCTATAGTTACTGTTCAAAGAGGCAAGTTGGTTTCATGCAAACACATAACAAGTGCATGCAGTACGCTCCCTTCGGTCGCCGGACGTCAAAACCGCTGCGCGGTTTCGCCGCCCGCTGCTGCAAGCGTTACGTGTCTTAGCATGAGCCCTGATATCTACGAAGTCGAACTGATAGGCTCCGGGTCCCTTTCTGTGATGGCGAAGCCCGTTTCCGGTGACTGGATAGAAGAGGAATTTACAAGTATCTCAAAGCACGGAATAGACAGAATCATTTCTTTGCTTGAAGAAGAGGAAGCGCTTTCGGTTGGTCTGGGAGAGGAAGCGGTACTGACACAGAAGAACGGAATGGAATTTATCTCTTATCCAATTCAGGATCGGGGTGTGCCTGAGTCAGCCCAACAGTTCGGTGAATTTACTAAACGCCAGTATCATGAAACAGCGGGTGGTCTGAACACGGTAGTACATTGCAGGGCCGGTATTGGCAGAACCGGTATTGTGGCCGCAGGAATTCTGTTGCACTGCGGCTTCGAACCAGACGATGCTTTTGCCCACATCTCAAAAAAAGAGGGGTGTCTCGGTACCTGACACAGAGGCACAGATACAGTGGCTCAAGGAGAACTATCTTGCAATCGTCAACACGTAACAAGTGTGGGCTGTACGCTCCCTTCGGTCGCCGGACGCGCGAACCGCTGCGCGGTTTGCGCGCCCGCAGCCACAGGCGTTAGCTGGACGGGAGCTCTGAACCGAGAATGACGTTCCTGAACGTCGACCTTGACCTGTTCGCTGACGAGGACCTTTCGCCGCTCCTCTCGGCCCTTGCCCCGCGGACGTTCTCGCTTCATGCCGAGACCTCAGCGACCCGTTCGGAGGTTCATCTCGAGCTCGACGGAGAGCCTGCGAGCGCAGATTCCGGGATCGCGTCGTTCGTGCGCCTCGTCATGGAGCTGCCGCCGGACGCACGGGCGTTGTGGGACCGGGCCCGGCGCAAGGAACTCAACATCGGGATCGACGCGCCCGAGACACGGGGTCCCTTCGAGCTGGCGCTGGAGCCAGGTACGCTAGCGCAGGCGGCCAGCGTCGGAGCGCGTGTCGTGGTGACGGTGTACGGCCCGACGGAGGACGCCAGCTAACAAGCCGCTGCAGCTGACGCCCTCGCACTTCGCGCTCGGGCGCAGCTGAGCGCCGAGTCGTTATGTGTTCGGGGAACTGTCATTGAATAAGCGAGATGCAATGCACAGTCACAGCTAATAATTGCAGTTGGCTAGCGAACGGTTAGGTTCGCTACCAATCGTATGTTTTTGAAGGCCACGTTCGTGCATGCATGCTCCTGGCTCGGGCAAGTTGCGGTCTTCGGGTGGGTGTCCTAACCTTTTTTGTTATCGTTAAGCTAAACGTATCGGCAGTGGGGTTAACATGGGTTCACAGCTAACACATAACAAGTGTGGGCAGTACGCTCCCTTCGGTCGCCGGACGCGCTTACAGCGCGCCCGCTGCCACAGGCGTTATAGGGCGCGAATAGGGTGATGATTAGAATGCTTGGTAAAATATTCGAAGAACCAATTAAGCCTGCACGTATAAATTTGCTGTCATTTCACTTTCCGCTGCCGTTATTTTTCATTTCTGGGCTTGACTCAATAGCAACATCAGTCATCGAGCTTATTAAAGTCAGTAAAAAAGATGAAGCGCCCAATAACAAGCGCCGGCACATCGCCAGCTTCGCTGGCTGGACTCGCTACTGCGTAGCTCGCCCGTGCTGGCGGCGTTATGTGTGTGGGCCCATTGCTTCAGAAAGTTGAGGTTTGGTGTTTAGAGCAGGTCATGGGTCTGTGCGAGCCATGAGTTCGGTTCGTTACGAACAGAATGCTTTCTAACCTGTAATCGAACATGTGGCCTCTCGGCCCTGGCGGTTAGCAGTTGAAAAGCGGGTCGCCTAACCCTTTGGTTTCGTTCGGGCTATAGTTACTGTTCAAAGAGGCAAGTTGGTTTCATGCAAACACATAACAAGTGCATGCAGTACGCTCCCTTCGGTCGCCGGACGTCAAAACCGCTGCGCGGTTTCGCCGCCCGCTGCTGCAAGCGTTATGTGTTCGGGGAACTGTCATTGAATAAGCGAGATGCAACGCACAGTCACAGCTAAGAATAGCAGTTGGCTAGCGAACGGTTAGGTTCGCTACCAATCGTATGTGTTTCAAGGCCACATTCGTGCATGCATGCTCCTGGCTCGGGCAAGTTGCGTTCTTCGGGTGGGTGTCCTAACCTTTTTTGTTATCGTTAAGCTAAACGTATCGGCAGTGGGGTTAACATGGGTTCACAGCTAACACATAACAAGTGTGGGCAGTACGCTCCCTTCGGTCGCCGGACGCGCTTACAGCGCGCCCGCTGCCACAGGCGTTATAAGCCTTTGTAGGTAACATAATCTAGCTGTTTGCCATAATGGTACCAGTCTGGTACCATTATTTTGTGCCGCCTAAGATCCGCGAACTCATTAAAGACCTTGAATCTGCCGGTTTCGTGAATCGGGGTGGTAAAGGCAGTCACCGTAATTTTCGCCATTCAGATGGTGTGAACATCACTATCAGCGGAAAGCTAGGTGACGATGCCAAGCATTACCAGATTAAGGATGTCGCCAAAGCGATTGAGCTAGTGAGTGATGAAGAAGCGTAATCAATATTTGCGGGTTGTCGAATGGTCTGAAGAGGATCAGTGCTTTATCGGTCGTGTGCCGGGGTTAGCTTTGGGTGGGGTTCATGGGAAGAACGAAGCCAAGGTTTACGAAAAGCTCGGTGGCTTAATAGACGAGTGGGTCAGGATTCATCAAGAGGACGGAGTAAAGTTGCCGGCCGCTACAGCGGGCAAAAAGTATTCGGGCCGTTTCAATATTCGGTTGAGCGAGGCATTGCATGAGCGGCTTGCGATTGAATCATTGAAAGAAAATGAAAGTCTAAATACGTACTGTGTAAAAGTTCTCAAAGATGAAGTCGGCTTATAACCAGGTGAAGCAACCGACGTTTGACCCCGCGCTTCCTGCGCTACCGCTCCGGTTGCGCGGCCTCAAACGCGGCTGTTCACGGCGTTAAGGCACCATGAATTCCACATTGATACTAGATTCATGATATGAAATGGCCAGATGGGTTGCTGATGTTTCGTGCGACCTTAAGTTGCCTGAAGATGATCGATTGGCGATATCTGCTGCCATTTTCTCTTTTACGCTGGATACAGGCGACTCGATAATATTTCTATTGGAGAGAAATCTACCGGGTCCAGCTTTTGCGCTAGCTCGATTGCACCTGGAAAGCTATGTATCTGGAATATGGTACCTTGACTATGCGTCAGATGAGGCGAGGAAAAAATATAAAAGCGGTGTGTATCCCAAATTAGAAACGATGAAAAAAGCGCTCAAGAAATCGAATGGATCGGTACCTCATTGGATAACAGAGAATATTAAGTTGAATCTTTCAGATTTCCATACCCTTGCTCACCCAAGCGTCGCACACGTAATTCGAAGGTACTCTGACTCGGGCGTGATCGAGCCCAATTATCCTGAGGAAGAGATCAGGAATATAGTATTGCACACAATACAAACGCAGATTGGCGCCACAGCTTACCTTCTAACTCTCGCTGAGGATGAGAAAGGTCTAATGCAATTAATGGAGAAGGCCGAAGAATATCGAAAAAGAGCCTTAACAAGTCAAGCCAGCAGGGACGGCCTAACGGCCGCCCCTGCTTGAGGCGTTAAGGGGAGCCAAGATGAGCCTCAGCATCCATCCGCTTGTGCAAGACGCGTATGATTTCTATTCGATGCGTAACCGATTCTCTAAAGAAAATTATATGACTACCCTGGGGAAACCTGCGGTAGCCCGTTCGAATAGCATCAGCGCTTGCTGCAATCTGGGGTGTCTCTGCCAAGCGCGCAAAGGCGTCAAACATCTCAGCAATATACTCATCTCTCTGAATGCTGCCCCACTGCAACAGCGTGTGTTCCGCGATCTTTCTCAGATCGGCGTCCGCTGCGCGTGAGAGCCTGAATTTTGTCACTCGTACTAGTCCAGGCTATCTATAAATTCTTTGAGGCTATACTCAACGAATCCGCTTTCTTCACCTTCAATAAGGGCTGCCCTCAAGTTCTGGAGTCGCGATTCATGCTCTTCCAAAAGGCGCAGGCCTGCTCGTACAACTTCACTTGCACTTCCGTAGCGGCCGTCCTCAACTTGCTCAGCAATAAAACTCTCAAAATGGTTTCCGAGGGTGACACTGGTATTTCTAGGCATGGCAATCACCTTATATTACATATTGGTACACCGTGCCACGCTCCCCTTAACAAGTCAAGGCAGCAAGGGCGCTTCGCGCCGGGACCAGCTTACGCTGGCCCCTGCTTGAAGCGTTATGTGTGTGGCCACATTGCTTCATAAAGTTGAGGTTTGGTGTTTAGAGCAGGTTAGGGGTATGTGCATGCCACGAGTTCAGCCCTCTATTAACCGTGTGCTTTCCGGGTCTGTTTCGCGGAGGCGGCCTCTTGGTCGAGGCGGTTAGCAGTTGAAAAGCGGGTCGCCTAACGCTTTGGTTTCGTTCGGGCTATAGTTATTGTTTAAAGAGGCAAGTTGGTTTCATGCAAACACATAACAAGTGCATGCAGTACGCTCCCTTCGGTCGCCGGACGTCAAAACCGCTGCGCGGTTTCGCCGCCCGCTGCTGCAAGCGTTATGGAGCCTTCCTAGATTTCCAGTACCCAGGCTTCCGTGAGTGATGCGCGAGGGCCACGACCGCAAGTGAGTTGGGTAGCTCGTGCACAATTATGGAATACGGAAACTTATGTAGAATTAGCTTTCGAGCGCCTTTTGTCCCAGCATTGCCTTGAGCAGGTGTGAGCGGAGGGTTGTCCTCTTTTAGTAACTGGAGCGCATTTTCAAAGGCTGCGATAAATCGCTCTCCTAATCCAGATTGCTCTCGCTCATACCAAGCAGCAGCTTCTTGAAATTCCTCGGCGGCCTCCTTGCCGATCTTTACGGGCTTCATTCGCCTCTTATTCTCTGCCTCGCCTGCGCAAGTACGTCCTCTGGATCAAAAACTAAGGCGGTATTCGCCTCGAGTTCATTAATTCTCCTACAAATTTCTACATCCCAAGCCTCCGCGAGACCGGGTTCCGCCGGCCCATCCAAACTAGCCACTAAATCACTGGCAAGTCGGGCCCTTTCCGCTTCTGTTAGTGCAAGGGCTTTGACTCTCAGGGAGTCTAGTTGTGCTGTTGTCATGGCTTTTACCTCTACAACGCCTATACTCCAAATCATGCATCAACCAGGCATCCATAACAAGCACAAGCAATCGGGACCGCTGTACCAGCGGCCCGTGTTGTGAGCGTTACGTGTCTTAGCATGAGCCCTGATATCTACGAAGTCGAACTGATAGGCTCCGGGTCCCTTTCTGTGATGGCGAAGCCCGTTTCCGGTGACTGGATAGAAGAGGAATTTACAAGTATCTCAAAGCACGGAATAGACAGAATCATTTCTTTGCTTGAAGAAGAGGAAGCGCTTTCGGTTGGTCTGGGAGAGGAAGCGGTACTGACACAGAAGAACGGAATGGAATTTATCTCTTATCCAATTCAGGATCGGGGTGTGCCTGAGTCAGCCCAACAGTTCGGTGAATTTACTAAACGCCAGTATCATGAAACAGCGGGTGGTCTGAACACGGTAGTACATTGCAGGGCCGGTATTGGCAGAACCGGTATTGTGGCCGCAGGAATTCTGTTGCACTGCGGCTTCGAACCAGACGATGCTTTTGCCCACATCTCAAAAAAAGAGGGGTGTCTCGGTACCTGACACAGAGGCACAGATACAGTGGCTCAAGGAGAACTATCTTGCAATCGTCAACACGTAACAAGTGTGGGCTGTACGCTCCCTTCGGTCGCCGGACGCGCGAACCGCTGCGCGGTTTGCGCGCCCGCAGCCACAGGCGTTAAGTTTCTCGCCATGCTCTATACACTCTGCTATCCCACGCTCTCTGATAAAGATCATGACTTTATTCGTTCATTTAGGCGAGAGCACGACCTTCCCTTTCGTGACATCGTTGAGCACCATTTCACGATCGTATTTGGAATTTCTGATATTTCGACAGATAAATATGTAGCGCATGTTAGGGCCAATCTCTTGGGTCAGAGCAGCATCAATTTCGTTTGCCGCTATGCTGCGCTAGGAGATGACTCTGATTCGGACGACTTTTACGCCTTCTTAACGCCCGATGAAGGCTTTAGTGATATTTGTCGCCTTCACGACAAGCTCTATAGCGGAGATTTCAAGAAATTTCATCGATTTGAAATTCCATATACTCCACACATCGGCATTGCCACTATGCCTGATGCCAGGAAAATACAGTCTCTTTGCGATGAACTGAATGCCAACTCTTTCAAAATTTCTGGGGCGCTCGAGAGCGCTACAATCTGTGAGTACGATGGTACGAAGGTTGTAAATCTTGAGCGAGTCGATTTTGAAACTTAACAAGTCAAGGCAGCAAGGGCGCTTCGCGGGACGCGCTAACGCGCGCCCCTGCTTGAAGCGTTATGTCGCCTCCTGCTAAAGAAATGGATACTCCAAACTTTGGACTGCTTGACTTCATTCTTTTTGCACTCGCTATTACAGCGTTTGTCTCGCTGTTTAACGATCTGGATCTGTTCCAGGTTTTTCTTGCATTAGAGTGTCTGGCTTTTCTGTTCTTACTATCATTCGTGTATCCACATTCTTTAGCAATAACGAGGTTTATGAACACATGGGGAATCAAGCTATTCTGGCCTGAGAGTAGGAACTGGTTATGGGTAATGCCAATTGGCTTTAATCTAGTCTTTGTCTACGAGGTATGGAAGAGATTTGCAACATAACAAGTCAAGGCTGCAAGGGCGCTTCGCGCCGGGACGCCGTAACCGGCGCCCCAGCTTGAAGCGTTATAGCGCTTAGCTAGCGGTATGGACCTTAAGCCCATCCATTCAGGGTCTTGTCACTGTGGGGCAGTGCGGTTCGAAGTAACCCTTCCTAGGGGAATCGAAGAGGCCCGTCGCTGCAACTGTTCGATGTGTCGTCGGCGTGGTTCCATCGCGGCATCGGTGGTACTAAGCGGCCTAAAGGTCGTGGAAGGTGCTGATAAATTGTCGCTGTATCAATTCAATACCCGAACAGCGGAGCATTATTTTTGTTCTATCTGTGGTATCTACACACACCACAAACGGAGGTCGAATCGCGGTCAGTATGGTTTTAATGTAGGGTGTTTAGAGGGTGTTGATCCATTTGAGCTTGGTGAGGTTCCGGTAGTTGATGGTGTTAACCATCCCTGTGATCGGTAGCAGTGCGGGTTTGGTCCTGCGCTATAACCAGTTGGGGCAATGTGCTCGCTGCGCGAGCGGGACTGTCCGCTTCGCGTCCAGCCCCTGCCCAAGGCGTTATGGTGCAAGCAAGTGTCGGTATTATATTCAAGGTGGACACTAAAGATCGTAGAGGCTATGGCTTCTTCTGAAAGGAAACTAACGTGAGAGATTCAAATGGAAAATTGGGGAGTTTGGAAAACCATAAAAATTGGATTCTGGCTCGGTGTGGGTTTTATCGTTCCGCAGCTAGTAGTTATGTACTCGGGAACAGCACTTACCTTACTAGCTATGCCCTCGATACTTGATACTGCAGTTGAGGAATACGCAAACGACTGGGAAGAAGATCTTGACGCTTTCTCGGAGGTATCTGACTTCTATAGCGACCATGATCTTACAGATAGTATCGAAATCGAGAAGTTCTCAGAGCGTTTGATTGACGGCCATCTTCATATCACCGGCGCGGTCTCCAACACTGGTGAAAAGGCAGCAGGCTCTATCGAGATCGAGGCCGAACTGTTAGACGCGAAAGGCGAGTTTATTTATGAGTGTTCTGAATATATCAGTCGCAGGGTCTTGCCAGGAGAAAGCGAGAATTTTTTATTGAAGTGCGGTTGTAGTCGAGAATCAGTACCTGAATATGCCAGCATAGATATTCGTATAGTGGAGGCCACTGCTTTCTAGCGCCAAGCATTCAGTGTCCGCTCTTGCCACAAAGCGCACATATGAATCGTTGTAATGCACCCTAACAAGTCAAGGCTGCAAGGGCGCTTCGCGCCGGGACGCGCTAACGCGCGCCCCAGCTTGAAGCGTTATAGGGCGCGAATAGGGTGATAATTAGAATGCTTGGTCAAATACTCGAAAAACCAATTAAGCCTGCACGTATAAATTTGCTGTCATTTCACTTTCCGCTGCCGTTATTTTTCATTTCTGGGCTTGACTCAATAGCAACATCAGTCATCGAGCTTATTAAAGTCAGTAAAAAAGATGAAGCGCCCAATAACAAGCGCCGGCACGTCGCTGCCTTCGGCAGCTGAACTCGCCGACAAGCGGCTCGCCCGTGCGGCGGGCGTTATGCGTCTGATCGAGCTGTGGTTTAAAGATGGAATTTGAATTTCTGGCTAACGCTAGAGAAATGATACCCACGTTAGGGTATTTGTACCACAACGAATGGGGCCAACGGCTATATGGCGAATCTCGAGAGGAATCGATTGCCAAACTGGATGATTATCTAAACACTGAGAGCTTGCCTCTAATCCTAGTCGCTAACGAAAATCGTAACTTACTGGCCGCAGCCAAACTAAGAAGATACGAAATGAAAGAGCAGTTTCCTGATAAGGAATTTTGGCTAGGTGGGGTTTTCGTAAGCGAGCGCCAAAGAGGCCGTGGTGTGGGTGCCAAGCTAGTTTCCGAAATACTCTCGATCGCACCAAACTACGGAGTCAGCGCGCTCTATTTACAAACTGAAGACCTAAAAGGCGGCATGTACGCATCTCTCGGTTGGGAGCCTCTCAAACAGGTTACGAACAAAGCCAAAAAAGTGCTTGTAATGGAGCGCCATGTTTACGCATAACAAGTGCATGCAGTTCGCTCCCTTCGGTCGCCGGACGCGCGTACCGCGGGGCCGCTGCCACAGGCGTTATGTGTAAGATTTGATTTCGGAATATATTACATACGTTGCTGGCGCGATATTTGTTTACTACTGTATCCGGAAAATTGTATTTTTTTTGGTGTGGGTCTTTCTAGATGGAATGGATGAAAATTCTTATGCCAGCAAGGGTATGCACGATGCTAAATCGTTCGGTTTACTTTTTTTGGCACTTCTTGTTCTGTTGTTTGCTAAAGTTCTGGAGTAGGCGAGAACACATACAAGGCCAGGCACGCCGCTTCGCTGGACTCGCAACCGGTGGTTGCTCGCCCGTGCTGGCGGCGTATGTGGGAGGGAAGACGCACCGGCTCTCAAGAGATATAATGAGAGTATGAGCAGTGCAAAGACAGAAATACCACAGGAATTCAAGGACTTAACGGTCGAAGGGCGAATCGAATATGTCCAGGATCTGTGGGATTTCATAGTCCAATCACCCCAAGACATACCTGTGCCTGATTCACACAAAAAAATCCTCGATGAGCGCCTTCAGGCATATGAATCATCTTCTGCCCCGGGGCGACCATGGAGCGATGTCCGAGATGAGCTGCTTGCTCGACTTCGAGAAACTTGACTTCAGTTATCACTGGGCCAGCGGCTCTTTAAGACATTGAAAGCGCTGCAGTATGGTATGAGGATCAACGTGCAGGCCTAGGAGTAGAGTTCGTGCTAGAACTTGACCGCCTGCTCGAACAGATCAGCTTGCACCCGAAAGCGTATGCTCAAGTTTACAAGACCGTTCACCGTGCACTGATGTCGCGGTTTCCGTATGCCATTTACTTCACTGTTCATGAATGCGTAAACCGCTGAAGCCTGCCACCCATTCCATTTGAAGCCTGCCACCCGGACCGGGGCAAAGCTGCCACCCAACGGCGCGTAGCGACGCGGGGTTTGCATTGTTACTCCAAAGGGGTGGTGCTCGTCAACTTTGATTGCCGCTTTCGCATGGATTCTCCTTTCAGATTAATCTTGTAAGCGTTGTGTACCAGCCGATCGAGGATCGCGTCAGCCAGCGTCGCATCACCAATCACACCATGCCACTCCTCGATGGGCAGCTGGCTGGTCGCGATGGTGGCGCGGTTGCCGTGTCGGTCTTCCAGGACCTCCAGCAAATCCCGCCGGTTCTCGGCGTTGAGCTTCAGCAGGCCCCAATCGTCCAGGATCAGCACATCCACTTTGGCCAAGCTGGCCAGTAACTTGGTGTAGCGCCCGTCACCCTTGGCGATCATCAACTCCCGCAGCAGCCGGGTCAGACGGATGTACTGGGCGGTGTAGCCCGCCCGACAGGCCTTGTGCGCCAAGGCACAGGCCAGCCAGGTTTTGCCCACGCCGGTGGGCCCGGTGATCAGTACGTTCAGAGATTCCTTTGCCCACTGGCAGGCTGCCAGGGATTGAATCAGCCCCCTGTCCAGCCCACGGGAGGTGTGGTAATCGAGATCCTCTAAGGCAGCATTGTGCCTCAGTTTGGCACGGCGCAGCCGGTTAGTGAGTCGCCGGTTTTCCCGCTCGGTGATCTCTCTATCCACCAGCAGGCCGAGACGCTCCTCAAAGCCCAACTCGTCTATATCGGGCATGGCCATCTGGTCGGCCAGAGCTGCCGCCATGCCGGTAAACTTGAGGGCCTGGAGTTTATCCAGGGTAGGATGCTTCAACATAATGTTCTCCTTCAGTGGTAGTACGCGGGGCCGCGGATGTTGTCGTGAGTGTCGGGTAGCGCCAGTTCCTGCTGTTCCTCCAGGGGCTGCTCGTCCAGTCGGTGCTTGAGGATGGATTCAATGCTTTTGTAGCGGCAGCTGCCCAGGGTCAGAGCCCGCCGGCAGGCGGCCTCCAAGCGTTCGTCGCCATAGGCCTTGCCCAGGCGCAGGATGCCCAGGCAGGATCGGTACGCCTGCTGCGGGTGCTTGCGTGATCCCAGTACGGTTCGGATCAGCTTCTCTGTGGCCGGGCCAGTCTGCGCTGCCCACCTGGCCAGCCGCTCGGGCGACCATTCCCCGGCCTGGCGGTGCGCTTCCGGCATATGGGCCGGTACTGTGGTGTGGCTGCCCTTGTGGTAAGAACGGCGGTGACTGGCGATCCGGTTGCCCCGGTGGAAACACTCGATGGTATGGCGGGTGATGCGCACATCGACCTGCTTCTTGATCAGGGTGTAGGGTACCGAGTAATAGTGCCCGTCGACGGCCACGTGGTAATCGATGTGGACCCGGGCTTTCTTCCATTCGGCGTAGACGTAGGGTTCGGCGGGCAAGGGTTGTAACGCTGGCTGATCCAGTTGCTCGAAGTGCTCCCGGCGGCAGCCCGGCAGCTTGCGGAAGGGGCGGTCATTGAACTTAACCAGCAGTTCGCTGATGACGGCGTTGAGCTCCACTAAGGAGAAGAACTGGCGGTGACGCAGGGCGGCCAGTATCCAGCGTTCCACAATCAAGACACCGCCCTCCACCTTGGCCTTATCCTTGGGTTTGCGCACCCGCGCTGGCAGTACCGCCACGCCGTAGTGGGAGGCCATATCCTGGTAGGTGGGGTTGGTGTCAGGCTCATAACGGTGCGCCTTGCTCACGCCGGACTTGAGGTTGTCCGGTACCACCAATGCCGGTACGCCGCCCAAGAACCCGAAGGCGCGCACATGCGACCCGATCCAGTCCGGCAGGGCCTGACTCCAGGTCGCTTCGGCGTAGGTGTAGTTGGAAGCCCCCAGTACCGCCACAAAGATCTGGGCCTGGCGGATCTCGCCCGTGTTGCGATCAATGATCGGCACGGTCTGGCCAGCGTAGTCCACAAACAGCTTCTCGCCGGCACGATGATCCTGGCGCATGACCACGTCCAGCTTGCCCTGCCAGGTGCGGTAGTGCTCACAGAACCAGCTGTACTGGTAGCCCTCGGGGTGGTTCTGGCGGTATTCCTGCCAGAGTAGGAACAGGGTGACGTGCTTGTGCCTGAGTTCCTTGTGGATGTGGCTCCAGTCGGGGATGCCGCGGGCCTGGGCCGGTAGATTTGGCGGTGGCGGGAACAGCAGGAGTTATTGTAAAAAGTGGTGTTTGGCAGCTTGAATCAAGCGGCGACCTGATTGCTAGCTGACACTTCGATTCCATCTTTAAATTCAATTCCTGTAATCACCTTTGCCAGGTAACTGAAACCGCGGAGGCGGCGCCAGTTGTCCTGTGCACACATACCCAGCTTGAAGGTCATGTGTAGCATTCCATCTCGGCTCAGGCAACCCTTGCTCCGCCGGGTGCGATGGCGGATTGTCCCGAACGTCGACTCAATCGGGTTCGCCGTGCGAATGCTCTGCCAGTGCTTCGCCGGAAAACCGTAGAAGGCCATCAGCTCCTCTCGATCTTTTTGTAAACAGACCGTTGCCTTCGGGTACTTCGGTTCATAGGTCACCAGGAATCTGTCGAACGCCTTTTCTGCCTCCTCTCGCGTCGCCGCCTGCCAGATGTCGTGCAGATCATTCTTGGCTTTGGGTTGCAGCGATTTCGGCAGCGCGTTCAATACATTCATCGTCTTGTGCATCCAGCAGCGTTGCTGGCGTGTCTGCGGATACACTTCCTCCAGCGCTGCCCAGAACCCCATGGCACCATCACCAATCGCCAGTTCAGGACCGTTCAGGCCGCGCGACTTCAGGCTCAACAGGACTTCGCGCCAGCTTTGCGTCGACTCCCTAACCCCATCCTCAATCGCCAAAAAATGCTTCTCGCCGCGCTCGTTCACGCCAATGATCACCAGGGCGCACAGCTTGGCGTTCTCTGCCCGCAGGCCGCTGTAGACGCCGTCTGCCCACACATACACCCAGCGATCCTTGTCTAATCGCCTTTGCCGCCAGGCATCATATTCCTGTGCCCACTGGCGCTTGAGCCGAGACACGGTACTGGCGGATAAACCCTTCGCCTCTGGCCCCACCAGCACTTCCAGTGCCGATGCCATCTCGCCAGTTGAAACACCCTTCAGGTACAGCCAGGGCAACGCCGCTTCCAGGCTCTTTGCCTTGCGTACATACGGCGGCACCAGGGCTGAGCGGAAGGTCACTGGTGTCCCATCTCGGGATCGCACCTTCGGCACTTTCACCGTCACAGGCCCAATGCCTGTCTGCACCTCTCGCTCGGGCTGGTGGCCGTTGCGAACGACTGCAGCGCGCCCATCGGCAAGCTGGCGGCCTTCAAAGCCAGAGAGAAACTCTGCCAGCTCTGCTTCAATAGCTTGATAAATCAACGTTTGTGCGCCTGTGCGCAGTAGCTCCGTGAGTGCATCAGCTTTTACCGCTCGACCTGCAAACTCGACAACGTTATTCTCATTCATGGTGGTGTATCTCCTGGTTGCTTTGTCTGTTGTGGTGACAACAAATCAACCAGATACACCGCCTTTTTTCAAACCGTCAAACACCAGATTCAGTTATAACTCGAACAGCAGCCGCTCCAGCCTGGCCTCGTCCAGATCGGCAGGCAGGGGCCAACTGAGGCCGGCCTCCTCGGCCCGGCGCAGATACTCGCTGACGGTGGGGCGGCCGATGCCGCAACTGGCGGCAATGCGCCGATTACTCATGCCGTTGCCCCATTTGAGGCGCAGGACTTCTTTGATTTTACGCATGGATAACCTCTTTGCAGGCATCTGACTCCCTCCTTATGGCAGGGGCCAGAATACCGGTTAGTTATCTCGCGTCGGGGTGCTCCGCTGGTGGTTCTCAGGCCAGCTGCCGGGGTGGCAGCTTTGCCGTGGAATCAGTGGCAGCTTTCGCGCGGAATGGGTGGCAGGCTTCGTCTGGAATCAGTGGCAGGCTTGGTCTGGAATACGCATCATGAATCCAGCTTATTTGTGCATGCTGTATTGCATCAGCATAGATCAGAGGAGTTTGTATCAACACGTTTGGTGTAGGTATTTACCACATAACAAGGTCGGGCAGTACGCCCCTACGGGGCCGGACGCCCAAACCGCTACGCGGTTCGTGCGCCGCTGCGGTGAGCGTTAGTTGCCCCTTGCTATACATCAAGTGACAGAATAGTATCACTTTATGAAAACCGAACTAGTTACTACACTCAAGCGTCAGGCCACGAAAATCCTGTCAGAACTTCACGCGTCTAAAGAGCCCGTACTCATAACTGAGCATGGAAAACCCTCGGCCTATCTTGTTGATTTTGAAGACTATGAGTCTCTTCAGCGCAGAATGCAGATTTTGGAAGGTATTGCGCGTGGCGAGTCTGCAGCATTGGAGGGCAGGGTTCTAAGCCATACTAAAGCCAAATCGAAAATGAAGAAATGGCTCAGCTAGTTTGGAGCGAGCCCGCGCTATCTGACCTAAATGAAATTGCAGAGTATATTGCGCTCGAAAACCCTGCGGCAGCCCGGAAATTGGTCCAGGAAATATTTTCCACGGTTGAGCGTCTAGAGCGACATCCTAGATCAGGAAAAATCCCTGAAGAACTCGAAGGTAGCCGCTACCGCGAAATCGTAGTGGGCACCTGTCGTGTATTCTATCGCCATACGAAGGGCAAGGTCCTTATATTGTATGTTATGCGCAGTGAGCGAGAGCTCCGAAACTCTTTACTTGTAGATCGCGATGAACAGGGCAATTAACAAGCGCCGGCACGTCGCTGCCTTCGGCAGCTGGACTCGCCGACGAGCGGCTCGCCTGTGCGGCGGGCGTTATGTGTCCCGATGAGTAGTCTCCCAACTAAAAATGAGATGACGGATATTCTTGAACGTGAAATAAACGCCTTGGGAGCAGATGAACGAAACTACATAAAGTCAAAACCAGTCCCACTACGACCCAAGGCATTGAAGTGGGAGTACGGAAATGACGAAGTGTTTCAAGCGTGGGTCGATCGCGATGATGACAAAAAGCACACAAGTATGATACGCTTCATGTCGTGAAGCGATTCAACTGGAACTCGGATAAGAACCAGAAGCTCATTCAAGAGCGAGGGGTTTCTTTTGAGGATGTAGTTTTCTATTTGCTCCAAGGCGAAATCCTGGATGACTTGGAGCACCCAAATCTCGAGAAGTATTCCGGTCAGCGCATTTTTGTACTGAACATCGATGAATACATTTATCTAGTTCCCTACGTTGAATCTGAAGATGAAATATTCTTGAAGACGATTATTCCGAGCCGTAAAGCGACTCGGGAGTATCTCGGAGATTTATGATGGCTAAATCTAAATTGAGTACTGAAGAGCGCGAAATTCTCAAAGACTTCGAGAAAGGGGATTTTAAATCTCGGCTTTCCCCCAAACGAATTAAGGAATTGAAAGCTGCGGCAGACGAAACTTTCAAAAAAGATCGCAGGATCAATATCCGTATCTCTAGTAGAGATTTGGAGGGTCTTCAACGTCGCGCGCTAGAGGAAGGTTTGCCCTATCAAACATTAGTTTCAAGCATACTTCATAAGTATGTGTCAGGCAGCTTGCAAGATATCGCAGCTAACAAGTCAAGGAAGAAGGACGCGCCGGGGCGCGCCTTTTCTTGAGGTGTTAGGTGTAGAAATTTAGACCCGATCTGACAGTCGCCCGTTTATCTGTAGGGGTTATGAAATCTTTCGTTCTGGCTGCCCTATTTCTGGCATCTTCTTCTCTTTATGCCGGTGGTTCCTTTAACGTGAACGCCGAGTTCATGCCAGTTAAGTCCCAAATCCCTGAGCTTTGGGCATCACTATCTTTGGCCTTCGACATCGCCAAAAGTGGCGGTGCCAATATGGTCGGTAATAACGTAAATGAACGTCTAGGGCATAGTCGTATAGGTCCGTATTGCTTACCCGCCAAACCAAAGGGTAACGCCGGCCCGTATACTCTCAGCATTTGCTTCAACACCGAGATTCAATGGTTGGGTGGTAACGGCCAACCTGTTGAGCTACCCGAGGCATTCTCATACTCGGAGAAATTCGTCTCTGTGGAAATCACGCCATGGTCAAGCAAATACCCCTAACAAATCATTCAAGGTCGCCCCTTCGGGGCAGGGACGCACCTTGCGGGCCCGCCCCTTAATTCAGGCGTTATGTGTGTGGGCCCATTGCTTCAGAAAGTTGAGGTTTGGTGTTTAGAGCAGGTCATGGGTCTGTGCGAGCAATGAGTTCGGTTCGTTACGAACAGAATGCTTTCTAACCTGTAATCGAACATGTGGCCTCTTGGGCCTGGCTGTTAGCAGTTGAAAAGCGGGTCGCCTAACGCTTTGGTTTCGTTCGGGTTATAGTTATTGTTCAAAGAGAAAAGTTGCTTTCATGCAAACACATAACAAGTGCATGCAGTACGCTCCCTTTGGTCGCCGGACGTCGAAATCGCTGCGCAGTTTGCGCGCCCCTAGCTGTGGGCCTTACGCGACATGACGTGTGTTGCGCAACACGCTACATTATATGAATGATCAAGTCCTTCAAGTACAAGCGGCTCAAGAAGTTTTACGAAAAAGGCAGCAGGCAGGGCATTCAGGCCCAGCACCCTCCCAAAATTCGTATGCAATATGCGGCCTTGGATTCAGCTCATTGCATTGAAGACCATGATATCCTGGGCTACCGGCTGCACCAACTGAAAGGCGACCGAAGAGGCATCTGGTCAAATAGGTAGCAACTGCCCAAAGATCAGGAGGTACACATGAGCAATATTGATAACATCCGAAGCTTTATTAACGCCTGGAGCCGGCTTGATCCTAATGAGTTGGCAGACTACTTTACAGAGGAAGGCTCGTATCACAACATGCCAATTCAACCGGTGATCGGGAAAGAAAACGTCAAAGTTTTTATTGAGAACTTCATAGCTAGCTGGACGGAGACAAATTGGGAAATCCTCAACATCGTCGAGGAAGGCGATGTTGTCTTCTGTGAACGTATCGACAAGACCAAGTCGACTCACGGCGATATCGATCTTCCTTGTTTCGGTGTGTTCGAGATGGAAAATGGAAAGATTCGAACCTGGCGTGACTACTTTGATATGAGTACGTATACCAGTGCGTTAAGTTGAATACGCCACATAACGAGAGCCTCTCGATGAGCGAACAGGGCCTTGTTTCGCGTAACGTCAGCGGCTTGCTGAGTGCTTAGTGCCTTAAAGCGAAAGTGGATCCTTTGTAACCCAATGCCAGCATAATACGAATTCTGCTGACACGGTTGCGGGTTTTTGGGCTCAAGTTTTTTGAAACCCCGTGGTTTAGCGGAGTTAACTGCGGTATTTCAGGCTTACGAAAAATCGGCGCGGCTCGGTAAAGCTGACTGTGGTAGTACCAAATGCGTCGACGCCAAAGCCGCCGCGAATTTCACGTTTATCGCTGAGGTTTCGCCCAAAGACTCCCAGTTCCCATTTTTCATTGGGGCTGGTATAGCTGACGCCCGCATTGTAGAGCGTATAGGCGCTGGCATTAAGGCGATCAAAGCTGGCGCTTGCTTCATCATCAGTGAAAAATATTTCACCCTTATACGCCATGTCAGCGCGGAAATTCAGACTCCCGCCATTGTCTAGGTCGTGAGCATATTGAGCGAGTAGGTTTGCCGTCCAGTCGGGCATGTTACTGTAGGGGCGGTCACTGAGATCCTCCAGTTCACCCGTATCAGGGTTCACTGATTCGAATTTTTTGTATTTGGGGTCGATGTATGAGAGGCCGCCACTAATGGTTAGTCCCTCGCCTGCGATCATGGTGAATTCCAACTCACCACCCCTCAAAGTAGAGTCGGCTGCGTTTGCGACTACTAAAGCGAGTGCTGTGTCAGCCGCACCCGACGGCCTGTTAACTAAAAACTGTCGATCCTCGTAGTCGTTGTAAAACAAAGCAGCGTTGATCTGTAGACGGTTTTCTAATAGTTGAGTTTTCACACCAACTTCGTAGCTAATGAGTGTCTCTGGATCTGCGACGGATATCTGCTCGGTAGAGGTCGGCCTACCATTGTAGATGCCGCTGCGAAAGCCACCAGAAATGCTGGCATAGGTCAGCGTATCGTCGTTTATTGCGTAATCGATCCCGATACGCGGGGAGAACTCGTCCCAATCCTCGTCACAAGTCACTCGGGAACCGTTACCATCGGCTACGACGTCGGTACAAGCTGCGGCATCGGTTGGCCCGGGATTGAGTACGGGTGTCTGGCTGGCTCTTTTCACGGTAAACATGTTGAGCTTTTTCTCGTCGTAGGTGTAGCGTGCGGCAAGATTAAAGCGGACATCAGAACTCATGTGCCAGGTGGTGTTAAAAAATGCGGCATAGCTTTTGCTCTCCTGGGTTCGATCATATGACAGCGTTAAGTCGAGGGGCACCACGCCAATTGCCTCAAACAAACCGCCGCCAACCGTGACATCACTGATATGGTCGCCCTCTTCGTTTAGATAATAGGCACCTACTAGCCAGTCGAAATTACCTCCCGATTCATTGCTGAGTAAGAATTCTTGGCTGAACTGCTGCACGTCAAACTGAGAGCCAACAGCAAAGTAGTCTGCAATGTCGTTGTCCGCATCGCGATACGAATTGGTATCCATGTCCCGGTAACCGGTGATAGATTTCAGTGTCAATTCGTCCATCGTCCATGAATTTGTCCAACTTATACCCCAAGTATCGTTCTCGTCTTTGTCCAACCTATTTAGAGCGCTGCTCTTGTCTATGTCATCGATGTTTGTTTCGCAGCAGGTTTCACCGCGTGGCCCTAGCACGGCGCCAATAAATGGTGCGGCGATGACAGCCTCTGGGTTAAAGTCACTCAGCACTTGCGGGTAAACGTTCTGATCAATGGCGGTGTAATCTATCGCTAGGTGGGAATTCCAATTGTCTTTGATATCGGCGTCGAGATGTCCACGTGCGGCCTACATGTCATCGTTACCGGCATTGTCACGCCGATCTCTTTTTTGCCAGCCATCCAAGTGCTTAGTGAGGACGGCAATGCTGGCGGCGACCTCGGTTGTAATTGGGAACTCCAAGTACCCATCTAATGACAGGTAACTATCTTCACCACCCGTGACCTCGAGGCTATATGCTGTTTCTCCCGAGGGCTTGCGTGTCGTGACATTGATGGCGCCACCAATGGTGTTTTTGCCAAACAGCGTGCCCTGCGGCCCGCGAAGCACTTGAATTTGTTCGATATCCGCCAGTTGGAAATTTGCGCCCACGGTACGTGCTAAGTAAACCCCGTCTACGTACATGCCCACGCCTGGGTCAACAGTGAGTGCAAAATCGAATTGGCCAACACCGCGCATGTAGGCCTGCAGCGCGCTACTCACGCCATTGTCTGAGGCTCTAATTGATAGGTTGGGTGTGGCTGTTCAATATCCGCCACACTGATCATGTTGGTTTGATCGATCATATCGCCCGATATCGCAGTGATTGCGATAGGTGTCTCCTGCAAGTTCTCGACGCGCTTGCGCGCGGTCACGACCACTTGTTCCAGCACTCGAGCGCCCTGGGCGTAGTCTATTGGCATGTTGAGGAGTGCTGGGATAGTGACAAATAGTGCAAGCGCTTGGACGCTCTTGCGATGACTCATGGGGTTACCTCATTATAATTGTATGCTCAACGGTTAGAACGGGCGCGCAGAATGACCCTGAGTGTGGAAATCTACCGCTTTCCGCATCGAAAGAAAAACCGCACCCTGGAAAACTAACTGTCCTTCAGTGACGCCCTTCAGTGACGCCTAATCAGGGTGCTTTGTTGTAAAGGTAGGGTGGTGCGCACAGCCACTGGCCCATTGTGTTATTGCTAGGAATACTCTAATTCTGTACAACACCTTTTCTCAAGGCAAATTGGCCGCTAGAGTTCTGCCCCACACTTTTTTAATTTAGACGAATATATTGAGCTCATTATGGATCAATTCGACGGAAAACTGGCAGTTGTCACTGGTGCTGGTAGCGGGATAGGCCGAGCGCTTGCCAAACACTGTGCAGCGCAGGGCATGCGTATTGCATTGGCGGATGTGCACGCCGGCCGATTAACTAAACTCAAGGCTGAACTCGAGAGCGAGGGGGCAACTGTTATGGTGCAGACGCTAGATGTGGCAGATGCACAAGCAGTTACCGCCTTTGCCGAGCTTTGTGGCACCGAATTGGGTGTACCAGATCTGTTATTCAACAACGCCGGTATCTTGCGATTGGGGGAAGCCTGGTCGCATTCCTTTGAAGATTGGCAGACGATACTCTCCATCAATGTAATTGGCGTTGTGAATGGCTTAAATGCCTTTTTGCCGTCGATGCTTGAGGTGGGAAAACACGCCCACATTGTCAACACAGGTTCGGTGGGTAGTTTGGTTGCCGCGCCTGGTATGGCGCAATACACGGCTACCAAGATGGCGGTGCGCGGAATTACTGAGTGCCTTGCAAATGATCTAGCGGCGCAACAAGCTCCGATTGATGTGTCGCTTCTGTGCCCCGGGCCCGTGCTCACCTCGATTAGCGATGATTTGCTTGGTATTGAAGCCGCCAGCGACGTGGTAGACTCAGCCGACCACCTCATGTCAGGGCAGCCGGATTTCATTACCCCCGAGGAATGCGCAACAAGAGTGTTTACAGCGATCCGCGAACGCAAGTTTTGGATTTTCTCCCACCCGTTCAATAACTATCTGAGTGCTATGACTCAGAACATTGTTGAAGGCCGAAATCCCACCTTTGCCGAAGTGGAGTTTGATTAGCCGCCAGTACAAAGTCGGAGTGTGGCCAATTGATCGGCCCATTTTTTCAGACAAACACAGTAACCGCTCGACGTCATGCCGTGTCTAGTCACTGAATGCATCACCCACGACGAGGTCTTGAAGGTTTTCCAGGCAGTCGACTAAAAACACAATAAAGAAGCGTACTTTTGCCGAGAGGTGGCGTGTGTTGGGATACACAGCCCAGGCGACGCGATAGTAGTGGCTCCAGTCTTGATCTTCCAATTTAACAAGCTGACCTGTGCGCAGTTCTTCGCTAATGTAAAATTCCGGTAGCTGTGCCATCCCGATACTCGCTTTCGCCGCGGCGAGGAGATTGGAGCCATCTTCACTGATCCAGTTGCCTGAGACTTTTACGCGTACGATGTCGCGACCATTTGTCGAATTAAAGAGCCAATGGCGGTCAGGAGTGGTGAGACAGTTGTGATGCAGAAGATCTTCCGGACTCGTTGGCTTACCCTATTGCTGCCAATAGTCGGGTGTTGCACACAAACAAAGCGAATGACCACCTAAGCGCCGCGCTACTAGGCTGGAATCCTGGAGTTCGTCATAGCGCACCGTGAGATCGAAACTGCCGCTGAGCAAGTCTACATCTTGAAAACTGGAATGTACTTCTACAGTTAGGTCGGGATATTTGCGCGAGAATTCGGCGACAGCCGCAGCCATGTAGTGTGTCCCGTAGCGACTGTTCAGCGCCAGCTTGAGCGTCCCCTTTGGGCTCTGTTGCATATCGGAAAGCGTCGACTCGGCGCGATTGAACTGATCCGACATGTCCTTGCAGTTCTCTCGAAACAGGGCACTTTCCTTCTTTAATTCGCTGCTAGTTCTGACTTTGGTGTTAGCGGCTTCCACATCTAATTCGCAAACGCCACCAAATATCGTGTTGCTGGTCGCTGACGAGATTGGCTTTTCTGATTTTGGCGCCTATGGCGGTGAGGTCGAGACACCGTATATCGATGCGCTTGCCGCGATCGGTGCACGCTTTACCAATTTTCACGTCGCCTCCAGTTGTGCTCCTACCCGTGCGATGTTGATGACAGGCGTCGACAACCATCTGGCCGGCGTGGGAAGTATGCATGAGTTGATGCCCTTGTCGCATCGTGGAAGACCAGGCTATGCAGGCGTACTGAATGATCGGGTGGAGGCTATTGCAAACCTGCTGCAAGCTCGAGGTTATCGCACGTCAGTGGCGGGTAAATGGCACTTGGGCACAGAACCCCGAAATTTACCGCCCGCCAGAGGTTTTGACTATTCGGTGGTTCAGGCGGATAGCGGTTCGGATAATTTTGAAATGCGCCCCTATCTCCCGATGAGCCTAGAGGCTTACTGGTTTGAGAATGGCGAGCGATTGAAGGCGTTGCCGGCGAACTTTTATTCATCAACATATTTTGTAGATAAGACCATTGAGTATCTCAAGGCCACTCGTTCGCGAGGTGGTCCTTTCTTTGCTTACCTTGCATTTCAGGCAAACCATACTCCTATCCAGGCGCCCCGACAGTTTATTGACCAGTACCGCGGTCGGTATCAGGAGGGATGGGCAAAAATCAGAGCTGCGCGCATTCAGCGTATGCACGCAATGGGAATAATTGACGAGCAGGTAACCCTTGCACCGGGAAATTCGCAACAGGGCTGGGATGCATTGTCTAGTGAGCAAGAATATTTTGAGGCGCGGCGCATGCAAGCCTATGCGGGTATGGCTACTGCTATGGATCACGAAATTGGCCGCCTGATACGTTATTTACGCGAAAGTGGCGAGTACGACAACACGGTGCTTGTGGTGTTGTCCGACAACGGTGCTGTGGCTAACGAGCCTTACGAGAGTGCTTTTGCTCGACGTTGGTTAGAAAAGCACTAAACCAGAGAGGTGGAAACCCTGGGTGAGAGGGGTAGTTGGGTGGCATCCGGGCGCCATTGGGGGCAGGTTGCCAACACGCCATTTAGTGGCCAAAAGTTTTCCGCCGCCGAGGGTGGAATGCGGGTCCCTTTGATTGTTGCGGGCCTACCTTTGCGTAAGCGTGGTGTGCTTTTTCATGAGTTTGCCTATATCACTGATATAGCGTCGACACTATTAAACTTGGCAGGCCAGATTCCGCCCCCGAAGCAAGAGGGGATGGAGATCATGTCGGGTAAACGCCTGTTGCCGCTCATCGATACGGGTGTGTCGCCTCTGCGTTCCGCGAAAGAGGCTATCGGTTATGAATTTTCCGGTAACGCCGCGCTGTTTCAAGGCGCATTTAAGCTAAGTAGAAATTTGCCACCTGCGGGGAGCGGCCAATGGCATCTGTTTAATCTTCGCGATGATCCCGGTGAAACGAGTGATCTTAGCGAAGTACTCCCCGATCAATTTCGCGACATGCTCGCAGAATATACTGCCTATGCCGAGCGTGTCGGTGTCTTACCGATGCCAGAAAATTATTCACTGACCAAGCAGGTGGCAATCAATGCTTTACTGTTTGTCTACTTGCCACGCTATTTGCCTTTATTTCTCCTTCTCGCGTGTGTTGCAAGTTATGTCCTGTTACGACGTCGGCGCACTCGAGTGACAGAGCCGCGGTAGTTCACTGAAGTATGAGTGCTTAAGTGCGAGAATGTGCAAATGGACTGCCAGAATTTGGAAATAATTTATGAATACCGTAGTTAAGCAGCTAACGATATCAGTATTCGTTTTATCTTTGGCCAGCTGCGGTCCTGTCGAAGACCCTACACTATTTCCAGAATTTGACGCCAGCAGCGCCGAACCGCCACCGCCTAAGCCGTCGCTCACCCATACTGCCAAGCGCCATTTGTTGTGGGGAGATCTTCATATCCACACCAGTTACTCCACAGATGCCTACATGCTGGGTGTGACTGCCACACCTGAGGATGCCTATGTCTTTGCGCGCGGCGGCACGATAGAGCACGCGGTGGGGTTCCCGATAAGAATTGACAGGCCCCTTGATTTCGCTGCCGTCATCGATCACTCGGAGTACATGGGTGTTGCGCGTGCGGACGAAGCAATGAACCTGACTTTGGAGAAGCGCAGTTTGCGCGAGCGACTATTGAGCGATGGCCCTCTAGCACTTTCCTACGCGTTACTCAACGTCGTTCGTAATGTATCGGGCCTTGATCTCTACGCGAACTCCCCTCAAGCACAAAGTGTTGCACTTGATGCTTGGTAATTGATGATCGACACGGCAGAGGCGCATTACGAAACGGGCGTCTTTACAACTTTGATTGGTTATGAGTGGACGTCCATGCCCGATGGTCAAAACTTGCACCGTAATGTTCTGTACCGCGATACCACTGTGCCGAAAAGGCCTTATACATCGCTTGAGTCTGGCAACCCGGAGGATCTCTGGGATGCGCTCGATCAGCAACGGAAGGAGGGCAAGACCTGCTTGCTATTCCTCACAATGGCAATGTGTCCAACGGGCTCATGTACGATCGATTGCAGTTTGATGGTTCCGCAATGACGGCGCATTACGCCGAGCAGCGCATGCGCAACGAGCCGATTAGCGAAATACTGCAGATTAAGGGGACGTCTGATACTCATCCAATGTTGTCACCAGAAGATGAGTTTGCAGATTTCGAACTGATGTCGGCACTGCTGAGCGCCAGTGCAGATTTTAGTGAGCCGCGCGGCAGTTACGCCCGCGATGCCCTACGCGCGGGTATCGAATTCTCTCATACTGAAGGGTTTAACCCCTACCGCTTTGGGGTCATCGGCAGTAGCGACAGCCACAACGCCAGTTCATCGGTCGAGGAAAATAAACATCACGGCAAATTGCCACTCATGGATGGAACGGCAGGAATACGATTGGGTGAATCGATGTTTTTACCCGGTTCCTTGCATCGCACGCGTAATTGGGGAGCCGCTGGTTTAGCGGGTGTCTGGGCACAGGACAACACGCGGGAATCTATCTACTATGCGCTGGTACGCAAGGAGACGTTCGCTACATCTGGCCCGCGCATCAGTCTGCGTTTTTTCGGCGGTTACGATTACACCGCTAAGTTGTTACAGCAAGCTGACCTACTGGAACAGGCTTATGCGCGCGGGGTACCTATGGGGGGAACGTTGAGGGCTCAAGTGCAAGAAGTCGGAAGCTCGATTGATGCGTCGGTAGATAAATCTTCTGCACCGGTCTTTATTGCCTGGGTTGCTAAAGATCCACAGGGGGCGAACTTAGATCGCTTGCAAATTATAAAAGGCTGGGTTGACGCACAAGGTGTGAGCCACGAGCGCATTTATGATGTTGCACTGTCTGACGGACGCAAACCCAATGCACAAGGTGACGTGCCTGCAGTCGGTAATACGGTCGATGTCGCCCATGCCAGTTATCAAAGCTCGATCGGTGCCCAGGAGTTGCGTGCGTTTTGGCGCGATCCAGATTTCGACGCGAGGCAATTGGCGTTTTACTATGCGCGAGCGATTGAGATACCCACACCCCGCTGGTCGACGTATGATGCCAAGCGCTTAGGTGTCGAGGCGCCGGAGCCGCAGAGTTTACAGGAGCGAGCGATCAGTTCTGCGATCTGGTATGACGCGCAGTAACGGGTATTGATTTACCTGCGCTGTTCACCCTCGTCATCAGGGTATGTGCCGTATGTGAATACATCTTCACTGGAAACACAGTGGTCACGCATACATGTTTTTTGTCGTTCACCATGCCTGTAGGTTCATTGGCTCGGTGAAAAGGAGGTAGGGATGTCAGATCCAAATGTAGAGCCCTCGACTAGCCCCGGTGAAATAAGCCAGTGGCCTATGCTCAAAATTATTTATCGGACCGACCCCGCAAAGGTTGCCCAGCTTTTGCCGCCCGGCATCGACGTTTGTGAAACAGCCAACGTGACCTTAATGATTTACAACTTACCCGTAAACGAAGAACCTGAGTACGGAATATTGATGACGGTCGATGCTGCTTATGACGGCGTAGCGGGTGAGTGGGCACTGGGTTATGGCATCGATCAAGAAGCTCCGCTCTTCCTGTGCCAGTTAGCTAATGGGCAGCCGAAGTTTCCTTGTCACGTGGACTATTTTCGTCTTGGAGACACAGTGAATGCTCGCTGTACGCATCAAGGCTATACCTTTGTCGAGTTCCAGGGTACGCTCGGCGACGAAGATCCAATACCCGCGATGGGATTGGAACGACACGAGTGGTGGGTGAAGGTTTCCCGCCAGGTCGGTTTTGGGAAGGGCTATGATTTTCCACCCCATGTTGTTCATGTGCACGGCAAGTATGGCCCCGGGCATCGTGTAGCGCTAGACGGACAGCTTACTCTGCGAGAGAGCCCGTGGGACCCAATTGCTACGCGCTTACCTTTGCTGGAGCAACTCTCGGCTCATCTTTGGTGGCCTGAATATCTCAGTCGCGAGACGACGCTCGCGGGGCCTTTAGATCCCGAGGCCTTTTGGCCGCACATCGATACGATTTCCGGAAGTCGTTGGCCTGGGCATCAGGGTGGCCCAATCTGGGATTAGGCACTTGTAATTCTTAAGGAGTATCAATCATGGAACGCTTTTTGATTGTATCCACTGACGGCCACGCCGGGTTACCCATGGAGCGCTACCGTGACTATTTGGATAGCAAGTATCACGGCGCATTTGACGAGGCATTGCCGATTCAGCGCGAGGAAACGCGAATAGCTGAAGAGAAATTACTCATAGCGGATTTTAATGATAAATGGCGGCAGGGCATTGAGGAAGACTTGCACGGTGCTTGGGACGGTGCTATTCGCAACCGTGTGTTAGATGGCGATGGCGTCGCCGCAGAAATTTTATTTCCCGATGGTATTACCGAGCAAAATTCACCACCATTTGGAGCTGGACTTGGCCTTAAACCCTGGGGAGTTCCGCCCGAGTTGCAATGGGCTGGTGCTCGCGCGCACAACCGCTGGATGGCTGAGTTTTGTCAAGAAGAGCCCGCACGTCGCATCGGTTTGGCCATCGTGCTCATGCTCTACGATGTTGACGAGGCCCTAGCTGAGGTTGTGTGGGCGCAGAAAAATGGGTTCAAAGGTATTCTCATACCGGCGCTCATGGGTGATGAGGACGCTTACAACCACCCAAAGTATTACCCGATTTGGGAATTCTGTCAGGAGAACGAAATCGTGGTGCACACCCACTCGGGCCCTTCGCCGGACTATGACTACGAGCTTCCGGGTGCGATCGGAGTGTATCTTACGGAGTTTGCATGGTGGGCGGCGCGTCCACTCTGGCACCTCATTTTTGGCGGTGTGTTTGAAAAATTTCCACGTTTAAAATTCGCGATTACCGAGGTGAGTGAATTTTGGGTGCCGCATTTGCTTGAGTTGATGGATGTGCGCGCATCGGTCAAACACACGACAGGGAAGTTAGGTGACTTTCGATCGAATTTGACCATGCAGCCAAGCGATTATTTCAGGCGTAACTGTTGGATTGGTGCGTCGGCGTTATTCGATGAGGGTTCCACCGCTGTGCGACACGACATTGGCATCGATCGTGTGATGTGGGGTACCGACTACCCGCATCCTGAAGGCTCCTGGCCGAAAACGCACGAAAAACTCGTGACTCACATGAAAGGCTTGCCGGAATCGGAAATCGAAGCCATGCTGGCCGGCAATGCTTTGAATTGCTACGCGCTCGATGTGGAGCCCTTGTTGACGCTTGCGCAGCGCATTGGTCCACTTAAATCGGATTTTGTGGATAACCCGACGCTTGAGCAAGGGCGCTGGTACTCGCTATCTATAAACTCTCAATGAGGAGCATGGTGTGACAGTGAGCTACCGGGGCAAGACAGCCGTTGTAACCGGCGGCGCATCTGGTGTCGGTCGTTGCCTGTGCGAGCTGTTCGCGCAACAGGGTATGAATGTCGTGATGGCCGATGTCGAAACCGCCGCCTTGGAAAACGCTAGTGAACAGTTGCGTGCCGATGGATTGAATGTCATCGGTATCCACGCAGATGTGACAAACCCAGACTCGATGGCGAATCTGGAGGCGGCGAGTCGCGAAGCATTTGGCAATATTCATGTGTTGTGTAACAACGCGGGTGTTGGCATCAAGGAGGCGCAGCGTCGCTTGTGGACGCTAACACCCAACGATTGGTCCTGGGGATATAATGTCAACGTCATGGGTATCGTCAATGGTCTGCGCGCATTCGTACCCAATATGTTGGCGCACGCCGAACCTGGGCATGTCGTCAATACTTCCTCGGGCAATGGTGGACTAGTGTCGCTGCCAACGACACCGATCTATGCATCAACCAAAGCCGCTGTGACCAGTTTGACGGAAGTGTTGCACTACCAATTTCTTATGGACGATACGGCGCTCAAAGCACACGTTCTATTTCCGGGGCCGCATATTGTAAATACCAATATTCTCAGCTCGATGCGCAATCGGCCGGAGCATTTGCGCGATGATGACGAGCCCGTGGCCTATACGACCATGGCAGACTTGGCAAAAGCGAGTGGTCTGGCCGATATGCAACTGACAGAGCCAGAAGAAGTCGCTGCTACCTGCCTTGCGGGAATGCGGGCGGGTGATTTTTGGATACTGCCTCCCAGCGAGCGCGGCGATGCGCAGTTTAAGGCGCGGGCCGAAGGTATTCTGGCCAGGAAAACACCTTCGCTACCTTTGTGACGCTGAAAAGCAAGCGTCAAGGCTACTCGCTATCGCGTTAGAAAGTACTACGCTTGTAGACTTGTGCGCTGGATACCCCGATTTGCGATTTGCCTTTGTACCACTTTACCACCATCGGGGTACTGAGACCGAATTGGTGTGTGAAGGCCTTGAACATGACTGCTGAGTCTATTCAAACCTTTCGTGCTTGGAGTCACTTATCCATGTCGGCCAAACGCCCGATGAGTTCCGCCATGCGTGTGCTGTAGCCCCATTCGTTATCGTACCAACTCACGACTTTCACCATCCGTTGATCCATCACTTGTGTGAGATCCGCATCGAAGATACTTGAGTGAGAGTTGCCTATGATGTCACCCGATACGATTGGGTCAGTGCAATAACTCAATATGCCTTGTAGTGGGCCCTGCGCGGCCGCTCGCATTGCGTCGTTGACGCTTTCGACTGTCGCGTCTTTCTCTAGTTCAACGGTCATATCGACGATGCTGCCATCGGGTACAGGTACGCGCATGGCTAGGCCATCAAATTTTCCAGCTAGCTCAGGCATGACGATACCGATTGCTCGTGCGGCACCCGTTGAGGTCGGTACAATGTTCGTTGCAGCACTGCGAGAGCGACGTGGGTCTTTGTGCGGTGCATCGACTAAGCGCTGATCTGACGTGTAGGCATGCACAGTCGTCAGCAAACCACGCTTAATGCCAAAACTTTCATGTAGCACCTTGGCCAGGGGTGCTGCGCAGTTTGTCGTACAACTGGCGTTGCTGATGATGGTGGATGTGGAATCCACAACATGGTCGTTGACACCCATTACTAAAGTGGCCGCGAGTGTTTCCTTTGGGGGTACAGTCAGTAGTACGCGCTTTGCGCCGGCTTCAAGGTGCTGCTCTAATTCATTCAGTAGACGAAATCTGCCCGTGCTTTCAATTACATAATCTACATTGAGTGCTTTCCAGGGCAGTTTTTTTGGGTTGGGCTCACACAATACATCAAACGGGTCGTCGTCTATTCGCAGCGAGTTACCCTCTACCACGACTTCGCCGGGATAGGTGCCATGTATGCTGTCAAATTTGAAGGCATAGGCCAGTTGTTCAGCTGTAGCTAAGTCATTGACGGCGACCACATCGTAGTGGCCTCGTAGTTTAGCGATACGCGTAATTGTTCTGCCGATCCGACCAAAGCCATTTATTGCAATACGGGGTTTTGCCATGGTTACACACCGCTGGTTCGAGTTCGCCACATACTGTAACAAACAGGTTAGCGTGAGGGGAGGGGTTGCTGAAGGAGTTAGTCGTCTTTATGAAAGCGTCCACCGTAGAGCACGGGGCTCGAAACCTGTTCGGGTGTCAAATATAAGGTTGCGCGTTCAGAACCGGGCGGGTCTAAGTCATCTGGCGGCTCCTCGCCCATAAGTGTCAGGAAATTTTCGCGTAAGTCGCTGCGGTCATGATCATCTTCCAGGTGGACTTTGCCGCGTATTTCAATATAGCGCATGTGATCCTCAGGCGAGATGATACAAGCAGTCGCCTTGGGGTTGGCCAATAGGTTTTTGTACTTCATCCGACTTTTCAGGGTCGTCATTTTTAGTGCTTGGCCGTTCCATAAAAAGGTGACGGGGTTTGTTGATATGCGCCCATCGTTATGTCGAATGGTGCTGAGCATGGCGATAAAGGTAGTCGCTAGGATATTTTCCTGCTCCTTAGAGAGCGCGTTTGGTGGGGTTTTGTCGTTACTCATCGCATTCACACGTTAAGATTAAAAAGTAGAAGTTAGTGTAGTTTAAATTAATCCGTTAGAGGGCGCGCTCGGGGTCACCCATCACCGAGAGTGTTTTCAGTAACCGGTGTCGTGTTAACAGGCGCGAAAGTAGCATTAAAAGGCGATTTGCCCAACCCGTCACAACAACCGCTTTGTGGCGTTTTTTCAGCGCCTTCAGCGCCTCGGAAACGACTTGTTCAACGGTTTGTGTCAGGAACTGTGGAAGATTGTCACCGTCGGACTCACCTCCCGTTGCAGTGCTGATGAACTCTGTTGTAGTGACGCCCGGGCACAGTGCCATCACATACACATCCCGCTCGCGCTGCTCGTCCCACAAGCATTCTGAAAAAGCAGCTACAAAAGCCTTGCTTGCGCTGTACATAGGCTGCGCGGGGGTCGGTAAAAAGGAAACCACTGAGGCGACGTTGATCAAGGCGTCGCCAGGTTGTGCGGATCGTAAAAATGCGTGGGCTAGGGTCATAACTGCGCCACAGTTAACGTTTAGGATGTTTTCTTGATCTGTCAATTCTGATTCGAAGAAAGGCTCTAAAATACTGAGGCCTGCATTGTTAACCAGTAGATCGTAGTGCGCGCGAGTAAATGCTTGCGCAACTTCAGCGGTGCCTGCCTCGGTTGCCAAGTCAGCCACAATGTAGTGGTGATCTTCTCCCGGTAGCTGCTTTACCAGAGTTTGCAGACGCTCTTCGCGCCGAGCAACGCAGGTAACCGCTACGCCCTGTGCGGCGAGTTGCCGAGCAAACTCGCGGCCAATGCCTGAACTGGCACCGGTCACTATTGCGCGTCGTGTTGCCATCGACTATTCCCTACGAGTCAATCGGGTGATGATTTAACCTCAGCCACAGTTTCGGCGCGTACCCGTTGTACGAGTAGCCAGATGCCGCCGATCGCAGCGGCTGGACTGAGCACTGACCATTGCAGGTTCAAGCCACCCCATTTCAACCACAGCCCCCAAAGGCCATCTTCAATGTTGCGAAAATTCACCAGAATTTCACCCAGGTAAATCACCGAGGTATTCCCGTAGAACGCTCCCCAATTGGTGAGTATGGCTATACCCAGCGCCGTTTTATAGCGTTTGCCCTTGGCTAACCAGTAGGCGGCAAGCAGTTCCAAGAAACCCGAATGTGCAAGCATCGCCTCGTGGGCGAGTTGTGCTTCGTGTGGGCGCATGTAGCGCGTATCGCCTACGGCGTAGAGCCACCAGGGCCAGAAAATCAGCTGGTCGGGTTGCAATTCAGACCCGAGTTGATAGAGATATTCGACTTTCAAATAGACAGCGGGGAGTTCCCAGCCAATCTGCGCGCAACCGCTGGTGATGAGCCAGACTACGAGGAATTCATGCCATCTTTGGGTGCGCGTGCGCTGCTCTCCCGGGTTGTCGACAAAGGCAAAGAGCGCCGCCCAGTAGCCGATAAATAGGCTGATGGAAACATATTTGTCGGCGGGGTCGGGTGCGATGATGCCCATCAGAATCAGGCTCCAGGCGATGCAGAATGCGCCGGGCACCATGATTCCCGAGGCGATATAGGCGCGGCGTCGAATATTGGCGCCCTCGACGTGGCTTGGGCTCCACTCCAAAAGGGAGGGTAGCGGGTAAGTTGTATTGGTCATAAGTAATCCTACGGATCGTCCGATAAGGTGTTGTTGTGTGATTTGGCGAGTTAGGCCTTATTTAACCGCTGCTCAGGAGGCTTGCTTTAGTCTGACAGTGGTGTACGCTTAGTGTCAAGTGTGTTGGCAAAGATGATGTTTATCGCTGAATGAGCAGCGATGCTAAGCGCTCGCAACGAATAGTTAAATATTCTAGCTGCCCCTACATACGCTGGGCTCCACAGGTGTGAAAGCATGAAAGCTAAAGCAAGTCGATGACCGCAAAAATTCAAACAACAGAGGATGAACGCGACACCAGAGCGCGCCCGGGTATTGGTGAGCAGCGAATGCGCATTCGCGATGCGGCAGTTGAGCTGTTTATCGCAGAGGGCTCGCGCAGCGTATCGGTGTCGCAGATATGTAAAGCGGCGGCGGTGTCGCGCGATACGTTTTACCGTTGTTTTCCCGATAAAGATGCACTCATCGACCACCTATATCAAACCTCCGTCAACGAACACATCGAGACCATTACCAGTTCCTGGGATCTGGACTACAGCGACCCACAATGGCTGCACGAAGCGTTTGATCAAACAATTGATTCCATTCTCGAGCAGCACAAGGTGGCTCAGTTCTTATTTGTCGAGTCAGCGGACCCACAATCTCCGGCATACGCTGCCGTTAATCGCGCCTATGATAATGCTGTGGTTGCCATGCAGCGCTGGTGTCGGCGTACCGAAAGGGTCGTACCCTCTCGGGAGTTATTGCTATCACTATTAGTCGCTGCCCAATGGTTAGTGCACAACGCGATTGTTGAGGGTATGCAGCACAGGCATGTGGCGCGCGCGAAACAAGCCTCAGAAGAGTTGTTCTTCGCGGTGTTCTCCACGCGAGACACTCTGCAGAAGTAAGTCTGACATCGCTGCAGTAAAGACAATCACCCCTCGTCTTGAGCGAACGTGCGGTAGCGGCGTGCGGTAGCGGCGTGCGGTAGCGGCGTGCGGTAGCGGCGTGTGGTGGCAATTTCGCTGCTGAAAAGTGTACAGGCAAGAAAGTACTTTATTGTGGGCTGGTAAAATGCTAGAACGTGTTTCGAAAATACTAACAGGAGAAGCTGTATGTACAGTCATGTGATGGTTGGCGCAAATAATATGGATGAGTCCCGAGCATTTTATGATGCCATACTGGGTGCTTTGGGCCATGAACCCGGCGTGATGGATGACAAGGGTCGCTGCTTTTATTTTTCAGAAAGTGGTGTCTTCGCGATCACTACGCCCATCGATGGTAATCCCGCTACGTGTGGCAACGGCAGCACCATCGGTTTTGCTGTGGATAGCCCCGAGCAGGCTGATGCCTGGCACGCAGCCGGGATCGCCAATGGCGGCACTAGCTGTGAAGATCCACCCGGCGTGCGCGAAGGTGCTATCGGCGCACTGTATCTTGCCTACCTGCGTGACCCAGCGGGCAATAAGGTCTGTGCATTGCATCGAATGGGTTAGTCCACTAGCTATTGAATTTGATGGAGAGGATTTTTCATATCACAGGGGTATCAAGCTGGAACCCAAGTGCGTCCATGTACCTCGCGCCGAGCCTCACTACTGAGGGTTTCATACATTGCTCTAACGCGGAGCAGGTCTTGCGCGTCGCTGAAGCAACGTTTAAAGAACAGATTGAGCTGGTGTTATTGACGTTTGCACCGGAGCATCTGAAACCGGCAGTTGTCTATGAAAACACAGAGGGTGGTGTGGAACTGTTTCCGCACGTGTATGGTCCCATTAATCGGGATGCGGTGGTTGCTGTCGAGGCGTTGAATCGAGACTCTCATGGCGTGTTTTTGGCACCACCAACACTACTGGCGGCTGCAAACGGCGAAGCGGTTTAGGTGACGAAGCGGTTTAAGCTGCGAGGCAAGTTGATCGGTGAGTGGGCACCTGGAAATCCTCCGTGGGAGTGATCGATGTTGAAACTAGTTGTTAGAATTACCTTACTGCTTTGGCTGGGTTTGCTGGCGTTTAGTAGCAATGCTGAAACCAATCGCTGCGGTGAGAACCTCGAACAGTACCACCCGCTGATCCAGCGCAATCCGCGCGCGCAGCGCAATGATGGCCTGATTCAACTTCGAATCATTGTGCCGACCGAGATTGCCGGCAAGGAGTATCAGCATCTCTTCTTAATTAGTGGCACATTTCGTGCTCCGTTGCGCGATCGTGCTTCGGAAGATGTTGTCCACAGTATGGTTATGGGCTTAGAAAGTGAGTTGTCCCAATATCAGTTGTCGGCCCAATATGGACAGGGCCGGTGTCGTATGCATTTGACTGTGCCGTTGCTCGAGGGTTATGCGGCTACAACTACTCAGGGGTCCGAACGCGATACTACTTCTACTGCCAAATAGCTCACCTTGTTGTTATTGCGTTTTCACACCGTAAAACTTCAGTGCATGCCATGCCAACTCGTGACGAATTAGTTGAGTTTTTCGAGGAGCAATTTCCGCAGGCCAACATTTGCATCGATGCGGTGGGTAGTCGGGAAGCTCGAATCCGCAGAGAAGTCGGTGAGGCGGACTTGCGCCCCGGCGGTACTATCTCCGGCCCGACCATCATGGGGTTGGCGGATGCTGCATTGTATGTGGCTATTCTTGGCGAGATTGGCATCGTGCCACTGGCTGTTACTACCAATTTAACTTTTAACTTTTTTAAAAAACCGGCACCAAACCGGGCACTTACTGCCCACTGCACCTTGCTTAAAGTCGGCAAATCGCTGGCTGTGGGAGAGGTGTCAGTCTATTCTCAAGGGAACGATGAACCGGTAGCTCACGCGGTCGGCACTTACTCCATCCCTCCCTCCAGGTAGGTCTTCCCGGCAAAAAAGCAGAACTGTTGCCGCAGCATTTGCCGGCCTTACTCTCGCCTACACAGTATTGGTATGCCCGCGCGAGAATACTCAAGGCGTCACAATATCAAATGTTTCGTCCGGTCCATCTAACAGCGAAAAGAATCTAACAAGATCTATTTTGCTCCCAGTAAGTTCAATGTCGTCGGAAAATAGCGTTTCACCAGCACCGGCCCCGCCGGTAAGTGCTGTGATGAACATTTCATGAGTAATGGCTATGGTCGCATTAGCTTCAGGCACAGGACTACCCTGACGGTGGTGAAGTACTGCATTTTCTAAATGCAGAATGTGTGTTTCCTCTAAGTCGGTAAACGTGATGTTCAATAGATAATCCGCTCCGTCAGCTTTTTCACCGTCAATCATTGTGGCCATTGCCTTGAAGAACTCATTAATCGGTGTTTTGCGAAGCATATCTTGTGCCGTTGCGATTCCTACGCCCGCTTCTGGTGGGCCATGCCGCAACTCCAGTGCCGCGCTTAAATATACGTCGCGCCAGGGGCCAGATTCGGCTTGATAACCGAGTTGATCATAGGTTGCGGCCAGCAACTGTTTGGCCTTTTTGTGCTCGCGTTCTGCGAACACTAAATGGTTTAGTAGCTCGGCGGCCCAGCGGTAGTCACCCTCTTCGTAGGCGGCTTTCGCTCGCTTATACAGTCGTTTCGCGCCACCAGCCAAGTTCACGTAGCGCTGCGCTGCTTGTTCTCTAGGCAGCGGGTCGAGATGAGCCGGGTTGCCGTCATACCAGCCGAAGTAGGCTTGATATACCGCTCGCGCATTGTGTTTTAGCGTTCCATAATAGCCGCGATTGGCGAAGCTGCTGCTCAGGGTCTCGGGAAGCTGAATTTTTTCGGCAATTTCACCTGGTGTGTGACCCTTAGATGCCAGACGCAGTGTTTGGTCGTGGATATAGCGGTAACCATCGCGTTGTTTTTTTAGGAAATCTAATATGTCTTCGTTACCCCACAGCGGCCAGTGGTGGCTGGCGAAGTAGACTTCCGCCTCTTGGAACAATCGTGCGGCCTCATCGATGTACTGGCTCCACTTGTAGGCGTCGCGAACTTTAGTGCCGCGCAAGGTGTATAAGTTGTGCATGTTGCGAGAGACCAGCTCCGCGCCACAAAACGCTTTTTTCTCCGGCAGGTAAAATGTCAGCTCGGCGGGTGCTTCGGATTCGGGGGCATACTGAAAGACGAATTCGACTCCGTCCAAAATCAGCCGTTGACCGGTTTCAGTGATGCTCACGGTCGGCTGTGCGATACCTGGGCTGCCAAACGCGGGGCCTTTTCCGAGACCAGAGCCGACATGGCCACGTGGTGAGTGTTCCAGTTGACTGCCATACATAAACATCGCTCGACGGCTCATGGTGCTGCCCGCAAGTACATTTTCGGAAGTGGCCTCTTCCATAAACTTGGCCGGTGCGATGACGGGAATGTCGGTATTTTCTGCGACGATTCCAAGCACGCCACCAAAATGGTCGATGTGAGAGTGCGTAAATATCACGGCGGTAATCGGCAGGGCATCTAAGTGTTCCTGCGCAAATGCCCAGGCGGCACTCGCCGTTTCCTTTGTCGTCAGTGGGTCAACTACTATCCAGCCGTGCTGGCCGCGAATAAGGCTCATATTGGAAAGATCAAAGCCGCGTACTTGATAAATGCCTTCGGTGACTTCAAACAAGCCGTGGATATTATTCAGCTTTTCTTGTCGCCACAGGCTTGGGTTCACTGTTTTCGGTGCGGTCCCTTGGATAAAGGCATAACTGGGCATATCCCAAATGATGTGATCGTCTGGACCAGGGATTGTTAGAGCCTCGGGAGCAGCGATTAAACCGCGCTGCGCGTCGGTAAAATCGCGCTCATCTTGGAGCTGTAGTTGACTGTAGATTTTTGCGTTCGCCTGAATAGTGGCGTGTGTGGCTTTCGAATTACCTTGTTGCGTGGCACTTGGCGAGGGTGAATCTTTGTCACAGCCCAGCAGTAAGGCGAAAAGGGTCACGAAGAACAGGCAACTTTTACTGGGGGTCGATTTCGGCATGCCGCAAATTCCTTATTGTTACGCGTTTGATAATTCAGCCGTTGCGTTGCAGCGATACTGGCATTTAGCCTCACTGCTACTGCATACTAGGTGTGCAGTGCCATGCAATCAACACCTGGTTATTGAAGTGACTTACCTTTCATACCGGCAGCCGAATCTTGGTTACTTTCAATGAGTCTTTGCTAGACTGTGCCCAGACGTATTGTCTTTGTTTGAGCACGATCACTTAAGGCACTGTCGTTGCGCGTCTCGAGCGCATAGTGCTCGTTGTAAAGTGCGCTTCTTGTAACATTCTGGTGAGTTGATTATGAAAGCCGAGGTGAAAGCGAAGGTCTCACGCTTTAATGCTGAGCAGGAGTATTTTTTTGCGGAGGGTTGTTTTATTAATGAACTTTACAATGACCCGGATAGCCCGGAAATATCCATTGCTCGTGCGCGCCTGGCACCTGGTGAAACCACGCGCTGGCATGTTTTGAGCGGTATCGGCGAGCGCTATGTTATTTTGGATGGCGCGGGCCGCGTTGAGATTGGTTCGGAGTTATCGCAAGATGTCACGCAAGGCGATGTTGTCTCAATTCCATCGGGTAAGCCGCAGCGTATACACAATGTCGGGCCAATGGATTTGATCTTTCTGGCCATCTGTACGCCGCGATTTAATGAGTCTGCCTATGTCGATGTGGAGATGGATCAATCAGTGTGAATGTGTGTTCTTTGTTGCAGGAAAAATTTAACGCTTTTGGGGAGCGCTATGGCCGAATACTTCGATCAACTGGAAGATAAGCACATCGAATTCATCGGTGCACAGCACATTTTCTTCGTGGGAACCGCTCCAGCAGAGGGTTATGTCAACGTCTCACCCAAGGGCATGGATAGTTTCCGGGTGTGTGACGCGAACCAAGTGGCGTGGCTGAATTTGACCGGCAGTGGTAACGAAACGGCCGCCCATGTCTTGGAAAATGGGCGCATGACCGTTATGTTTTGTTCCTTTGATAAGCAGCCGCTAATTTTGCGTGTGTATGGCACCGCACTAGCAGTGCACCCTCGTGATGACAATTGGGAGATTGTCGCGGCGATGTTCCCCACATACACGGGTGCTCGCCAGGTTTTTTTGCTCGATGTCGATATGGTGCAAACTTCCTGCGGTTATGCTGTGCCTTTCTATGAGCATCGCGGTGATCGCAAGACTCTAACCAAGTGGGCAGATAACCACGGCCGCGACGGGGTAGAACAGTATTGGCGTGATAACAACGTCAAAAGTCTCGATGGTAAAGCAACGGGCATTTTTTCTGATGATTAGTGGCGGGCTATCACTGTGAACGCGTCATTAACACTGAGTGAGTGAAGTGCGTGTCTACCTCACAGCCTGAATCCGATCTGCACAACTTACTTTGCAATTTACAACCCGTGCTGTTACCGAGCGAATACGTGTACTGTACGCTGGCGCCTAAGCGGATAATTGAATTAGCTTCTTTGGCCCCACTTGCTTCTTTCCACGAGCGAGAAGGGCTCAGTGTGTTGCTACCCTTGGAGCAAGCGGATGCAGCCGGGCTTTCCTACGGCCCCACCCTGCGCTGTATTACTTTAACGGTGCACTCCAGTTTAACCGCTGTTGGTTTGACCGCCGCTGTGGCGACGCAACTTGCCAAACAGGGAATCAGTGCCAACGTAGTCGCTGCTTTCCACCACGACCACATATTGGTGCCCACTGAGCGAGCGACCGATGCATTTAGCGCTTTGCAAGACTTTCAAGCCGAGGTTATCGGCTCGGTGTGAATAGTACAGTGCTTGCAAGGAAGCCCAGTGCTGGGCTTCAAACACCACGCATCTTCTAGGCAAATACCCCGTGCATAAACCAGCGTTGCCTGAGGCGGTCATTAAAAATCCAGTAGTGTTGGCCATTGCTATCGCTGGCGATGTAGTAGTCGCGGCTCACTGGCTCGCGCCACCAGTTGTCTTCGATGCGTTCGGGCCCGCACATTAATTGCAGTGACCCCTGCCCCTGCTTATGGCAATACAACTGAGTGTGGTGTTGCCGCAGCGGCTGTGGTTCTGGCATCAACCAAAAAGGGCGATGTGTGCCCACAGCAGTGCACCCTTCTTCATCACCTGGGTGATCGCTGCTCACTAGCAGGGCAAATTCCGGTAGATGTTCATCGCGGCAGCCGATTTTTTCCACTGCTTGTAAGCCAAGGCGGTTACGCAGCCTATCGAGTAGTGCCGCCAGTGGCTCGCGTTGGTTGCGTGGGCTGAACAAGTCGATATTTTCCTGCTCGCCGGGACGTAGCTCGGTGCAGTGCAGCGCTAGCCCTTCAACGCTGGTATTGAGTTGTAGTTGTTCGAAGCGCATGCAACTTAAAGCGTACCAGTCGTGCCAGTTGCTGTGGCTGCTGGTACTGCGCACGCAGATATTATGTAACTTGTGGTCTAGGCCGATCAATTGCCAGGTGATTTCACAGCTGCGCAGTTGTGTGTTGCGCAAAAAGCGGCACAGGGATTGTAATAACTGCTGTACTGCGGGTAGTAGTTCCTGATTCGTTTTGACTTCATAGCCGAACCAGTACTCGTCGCTAAAGTTGGCGGGAGGTTGGTAGTCTTTTTGCAAATCTTCACGCCGGCCTAACAATTGTTGTAGAAAATAACTGAACTCACGGCCGCATCGTCGGCCCAGTGCAGGCGCGGGTAGATTGAGCACATCGCCCAGTGTGTGCAGCCCGGCGCGGCGCAGGGAAGTGACGGTACTGGCGAAGTCTTGCAGCAGTTTTAGCGGTAGTGGTGCCAGGCGGTCAACCAGAGGTTGTTCGATGGCCATCGCGGTATCTTCATTGGCGTATGACAACAGCCAGGCGGCCTTGGGTGTTTCCGCCAGACCATAGCATGCTCGATAACCATGGCTGCTGATGCCGCTGCTGATTTCTGCGAGCAGGGCACCCAAACCACGAAATAGGGCGAGACAACTACCGACCTCCAACTGTAGGCAATCGTCACGCCAGGTATGCAGGGTGGGGGTGATGCTGTAGGCCCAACAACACAGTTGTTGCAATGCTCGCGCCTGTGCTCCCTCATCCCACTCCAATAGTTGTATCGGTTCATTCGCAGCCAGGGCGCGCACAGTCGCGGTGCCCATACCCTCGCGAATACCCAGTGTAGCGGCGCAATCGTTCACCCGCAGCACGCGCTGCGCCGCTAGCACTACCACGGGCTGCTCTTCAGTGCGGTTGAGACACTGCAGCGGTAGTTGCTCGAAGCGCAGGCATAACCACAGGCTCATGTGTGCTGTACCACTGCCTGAGGAAAAACACTGGGCTGAGTTTCATCACCAGCAGGCGTTGTCAGTGCGACGGAGGGTTTTGGTGAGAAAATAAAAATACTGTACATATATATAGTATTAGCAGAGAATCTGAGGGTGTCCAATGAGCGGGCGGTGATATGTCGATTTTTCGGGCAGAAGGGTTTGGGGAGGTAGTTCAACCTGTCGTTGAGCTCAGTTGAGCCTAGTTGAACCTAATTGAGCTTCGTTAAACCGAGTTGAGCTAAGTTACGCGGCGCTAGCTATTCCCGCCCGTGATAGCTGCATTCACTGCGCTAAACACCTCAAATATGTCATCGCCAAAAAGATAAAATGTCATCTGCAATGGGGCGAATTGCGTGTCGTGGCACGCCGCCAGAGCGATGTCTGCCGCCTCCGCTAGGGGGTAGCCATAAACGCCGCAGGAAATAGCGGGCAGTGCGACCTGCCGGCACTGGTGTTCCAGTGCCAGCGTCAGGCTGTTGTAGTAGGCGTCGCGCAGCAGGCGCGGCGGTTCTGGGTCCAGAGCATAGCGTGGCCCTACGGTGTGAATCACATAGCGCGCTTTGAGTTGCCCCGCAGTGGTTATGCGCGCCTCACCGAAGGGGCAGCGTATACCACCTACCTCGGGTAACTCTTTGCAGGCGTGGAGCAGGGCGGGCCCGGCCGCGCGATGAATCGCTCCATCGACGCCGCCACCGCCGAGCAGCGTAGGGTTGGCGGCGTTGACGATGGCATCGACTGCGGCGGCGGTGATATCACCCTGCAGTAGTCGCAGGTTGTTCATTGTAGTTACTCCGCTAGTGGCAATGGCCTCACTTTGATGTCCGATGGTACAAGTGTGCCCGTGTCCTGTTAGTGGACTTGCCAATTCGTGAAAGCGCACTGCGAACAGCCACCTGTGCTAATGTTCATTGCGATGTGTTGTTGCCGGTTTCCGCGGGCAACGCGAACGCGATATAAGCATCGCCGCTTTTCGTGCCCAGCTTGCCACCGCTGCAGGTGATCACGATGTATTGGCGCCCGTTTATCTGGTATGTACTGGGTGTTGCATAACCCGCCGCAGGCAAGCGGTACTGCCACAGTAATTCACCGTTACTTTTGTCGAAGATGCGCAGCATTTCATCCGCGGTGGCAGCGATAATTAGCAGGCCGCCGGCGGTAACCACCGGCCCTCCGTAGTTGCGCGTACCGGTGGGGGGAATACCCTCTTTGCTCAGTTCCTCGTACTCACCCAGGGTGATCTGCCAGCGGCGTTTGCCAGTGCTTAAGTCAATGGCGTTCAAAGTTCCCCAGGGGGGTTTTACCGCAGGGTAGTAACGTTGATCCATAAAATCGTTGTAACCGGCAAACACATAAGCCGTCTCGGTATCGCCGGTTTGTGTTGACGGCGCTTTGCCGCTGGTGCGGGCGAACAAGTAGTCCACTACTGCATCACGCTCGTGTCTGGGTAGATGACCAAAGGGCATCATGCGGCCCTTACCGCGGGTAATGATGTGCAATGCCTGCGCTTTATCTAAGCGCTGCGCCAGTTCCATCAGCGCCGGCGCATAGGGGTAAAAGCCCTGCAAGTCCAGGCCGTGGCAGCCGCTGCACTGTTTGCGAAATACGAACTCTCCCAGGCCCATAGCGCTGCCCTTGTCTACTTCCACGGCCTCGATATGTATGAGATGAGGCGCTTCGGTGGCATTGATGTAATACAGGCTGCTCTCTGGGTCGAAGCTGCCACCACCCCAGTTCGCGCCGCCGTAGAAACCGGGAAACAGCACAGTTTTTTCCAATCCTGGGGGTTGCATGTAGGCGAAATCGCGCGCTTGTTGAAACAGGTTGCTGACGTACTCGTGTGTTTCGTCGTTGATGTCGCTCAAATCCGACGCGTTGAAATGCTGTCGCACGAACGGTTCAGGTAGAGTGACTTTAGGTTGAGTGTTAGCGGCCTGCTCGCCGGGAATAGTCGATGCCGGAACCCTCACCTCGGCAATGGGAAATACCGGCTCGCCGGTATCGCGATCGAGCAGAAAAAGCACACCCTGTTTGGAGGCCTGAGCCAACAGGTCACGCCGCTTGCCATCCTGAGTGACAGTGACGAGAGTGGGTGCGGCGCTGAGATCGCGATCCCAAAGATCGTGATGCACCGTTTGGTAGTGCCACCGGCGTTTGCCACTGCGCGCATCCAGTGCAATGATGCTGTTGCCGAACAGGTTGTCTCCGTGGCGCGCCGAACCGTCGAAGTCTGGCGCGGGCGAACCGGTGGGCACATAAACCACACCGCGGCGGGTATCGACACTCATGCCGGCCCAGGCATTCGCGCCACCAGCGCTCTTCCACGCATCTTTTGGCCAGGTCTCATAACCCACTTCGCCGGGGCGGGGAATAGTGTGAAAGGTCCACACCAATTCACCGCTGCGCACATTGTAGGCGCGAATATCTCCGGGTGCGGCGCCGGCGGTTTCAGTTACCGCTGAACCCATGATAATCAGGTCTTCAAAGACAACGCCGGGAGAGGGTGCATTGATACTGACCAGCTCAGGATCGCGGCCAAGCCCTTTGCGCAAATCAATTCGGCCGTTGTCACCAAAAGACCGCACGGGTTTGCCGGTACGGGCATCCAACGCCATCAGGAAGTGACCGGTTGAGAAGAAAATGCGCCGCTCAGGATTGTCTGTATCGGTACTTTGCCAGTAGCTGAGGCCGCGCATATTCGACAGGCCGACGTGTTCGATGTTCGGGTTGTGTGCCCACAATTCCTTGCCCGTGTCAGCGGCGATTGCAAAGACGTTATACAGCGGGTTGCGGCCGTACAGTACACCGTCGACAACGATGGGGTTAACCTGTAGCTCGGAACTCGCCGGCAGCGCTTTCCCTTTGGCACTGTTGTAAATCCACGCGGGGGTCAGTGCCGCAACATTGTCGCGGTTGATTTGTTGCAAAGAAGAGTAGTGCGTATTGTGGTTATCACCGCCGTAGCTGCGCCATCCGATGAAGTCTTGCGTTAATGCCGGGGCGGCTAACGCTGCGGTTAGCGCAAGAAAGAGGTACCTGGGCAGGCGCGAGTTATGCATGGCGTGGTATTTCAATCGGGATGAAATGATGAGCAACTATGCTGCGCCAGCACGGCCTTAGGCAAGGCTTATATCGGCGCGTGCACTAATCTGGCGCTTAGTGTTCAGCATGCTTAACTACGCTGCGGCGGCACTCCCTTGGGCAGCGCGTTAGGACCGGCTGCGTGATAGACAACGGCTTGGCTGCCGCGGTCAGGGAGTTCATTTGGGCGACAGCGACGATATAGCGGAGCTTCCTGTAGCCCAGTCTATCACGCATAACATGTAATTATAGATACGATAAAAAAAGCATTAGACACTATGTCACGAATTTCGCACTATGCACACCAACGCGTCACATCTTGCCAGCGATCCAGGTCATTCGATATGTCGCCAGCGCAAAATACGCTGAGCATTGGTGGCGCTATCGCCAGCCTGCGCAATGACCCCCGTGGCAAGGGTTACGCCGGGCTCCTGTTGAGCTGCCCCACTCCCATTCCAGAATCCATGGCCGAGAACCTGTAATGACCGTTTTTAATTCGAAGATCAATGCCAGTTCGGAGTCCTTCCAGAAAAACCGGGCCGATATGCTGGCGCTGGTGGAGAAACTCCAGGGGCTAAATGCGCGCGGTGTGGCCATCTCCGCCAGGCGCAACGAGCGCTTCGCAGCGCGCGGGCAATTGCCGCCGCGGGAGCGGCTGGCGCGCTTGCTGGATCCGGGCATGCCCTTCCTCGAGATCGGCAACCTGGCGGGCTACCTGGTGGATACCTCCGACGAGGAGAAATCTATTCCCGGCAGCACGGTGATTTCCGGGATTGGTTTCGTCAACGGCGTACGCAGTGTGATCGTGGTGGACGACAGTGGCATCCAGGCCGGTGCCCTGACCTTTGGTGGTGGCTACCGCATTGTCCGTTCGGAGAATATTGCCCTGCAGCAGAAATTGCCTTTTATCCACCTAGTGGAAAGTGCCGGCGGCGACCTGATGAACTACACGGTGGAGAGTTTTATCAGCGGCGGCCACCTGTTCGGTAACCTGGCCAAGCTCAGTGCGGCTGGCATCCCGGTCATCTCGATATTGCACGGGTCTTCGACCGCGGGCGGTGCCTATATGCCCGGCTTGAGTGACTACGTTATCGCCGTCAAGAACAATGGCCGGGCCTTTTTGGCGGGGCCGCCTCTGCTGAAGGCCGCCACCGGTGAAATCGCCACTGAGGAAGAACTGGGTGGCGCCCAGATGCACGCCACCACTTCGGGACTCGCCGAGTATCTCGCCGAAAACGACGGCCAGGCGATCAACATGGCCAGGGAGGTTGTCAGGCGCCTGGACTGGAACAAGGACTGTGACATGGGCCAGCGGCGCAGCTTCCAAGAACCTATCTACGATGCCGATGAGATCGCGGGTGTGATTCCCTGCGATTACCGCACGCCCTACGATATGCGCGAGCTGGTGGCGCGGGTGGTCGATGGTTCTGACTTCACGGACTTCAAACCGCGCTATGGCGCCTCCACCGTTTGCCTGCACGCGGATGTCATGGGCATGGCCTGCGGTATTGTCGGCAACAACGGCTCAATCGACCCCGACGGCGCCACCAAGTGCGGCCAGTTTTTGCAGCTGTGCGACCAGGCCAACCTGCCCGTTATTTTTCTGCAGAACACCACGGGCTATATCGTCGGCACCAAGTCCGAGCAGGGCGGCATGATCAAACATGGCTCCAAAATGATTCAGGCTATGACCAACCTGGAGGTGCCGCGCATTACACTGATGACCGGGGCTAGCTACGGCGCCGGTAACTACGGCATGTGCGGCCGTGCTTTCGATCCGGATTTTCTCTACACCTTCCCCAATGCCTCCACCGGTGTGATGGGAGGAGAGCAGGCCGCCAAAACCATGTCCATGGTGATGCGTGGCAAGGCCGCTGCGGCCGACGTTGCCGTAGACGAGGAAGCCCTTGCGCATCAAGAGGCCCAGTTGACGCATATATTTGATTCACAGGCCAACGCCTTTGTCACATCCGGCCGTACCCTGGATGACGGCATGATCGATCCGCGCTATACGCGGCAGACCTTGGGTTTGCTGCTGGAAACGGTGCAGGAAAAACGCAATCGCAGCGTGCGCCCGAACAACTTCGGTATCGCCCGTTTGTAGTTGTAAGAAGTAGTTGTAAGAAATAGTTGCTGAAAAATAGAAGCCGCAAAGTAGTTGCCGATAATAAGGAGGCTCCACCGTGTCACTGGGTTTTGACAGCGCTCGATTGAGCAGTGCCTTCCTCACTCCGAAATACTCACTGCGAAATACAAAGAGTGGCATACCTAGGTACGCCATTTTAATGGCAGAAAGAGGGCAGTAGCGTGACAGAACTACCCGCAACCAGCCACATCCTCCTTGAGGCTAGGAATCCTTTATGACTCATCTGTCGCGTTTTTCCAGCATACTCATCGCCAATCGCGGTGAAATCGCCTGCCGGGTGATTCGCACCGCCAAAGCCCTCGGGTATCGCACCATCGCTGTGTACTCCGAGGCGGATGCCGCCGCGGTACATGTCCGTGCGGCCGATAGTGCTGTCTGTATCGGGCCCGCCCCGGCCGCGGAGTCCTATCTGGTTGCCAAGCGCATCATCGCGGCGGCGCAAGAAACAGGTGCCGAGGCCATCCACCCTGGCTACGGTTTTCTCAGTGAGAACGCGGACTTTTCCCGGGCGTGCACCGACGCAGGTATCGTCTATATCGGCCCCGATCCGGAGGCAATTCAAGTAATGGGTAACAAGGCGCATGCCAAGCGCCGCATGATCGAGGCGGGAGTTCCCTGTATCCCCGGTTACGAGGGTGTAGACCAGAGCGATGAAACCCTGCTGGCGGAGGCGGCGAAAATCGAACTGCCGCTAATGGTCAAAGCCGCCGCCGGGGGTGGCGGGCGTGGTATGCGTCTGGTAAATGAGCTCGACGCGCTTGCCTCCACACTGAGCCTGGCCCGCGCCGAGGCGCTGTCCTCATTCGGTTGCGATGAGTTGATTCTCGAAAAAGCAATTGTTCGGCCGCGCCACGTGGAAGTGCAGGTGTTTGCCGATACCCAGGGTAATACCATTCACCTGGGTGAGCGCGACTGTTCCGTGCAGCGCCGCCACCAGAAGGTGGTGGAGGAGGCCCCTTGTCCGGTGATGACGCCTGAATTGCGGGCCGCCATGGGTGAAGCGGCCGTGGCTGCCGCCCGCAGCATCAACTATGTTGGTGCGGGCACGGTGGAATTTCTGCTGGCGGAGAATGGTGAGTTCTATTTCCTGGAGATGAACACGCGCCTACAGGTGGAACACCCGGTCACTGAATTGATTACCGGCTTAGACCTGGTTGAGTTGCAAATCTGGGTTGCCCAAGGCGCACCCCTGGGCATGACACAGCAAGATGTGACGCTGACCGGGCACGCAATTGAGGTACGGTTGTATGCCGAAGATACCAGCCAAGACTTCCTGCCAACTTCGGGCCCGATCCACAAGTGGTCGCCGCCGTCGGGGGAAGGCATTCGCGTCGACGCGGGTATCGCGAGCGGCCAGGAGATACCCTCCTTCTACGACCCGCTGGTGGCGAAGATAATTACTTACGGCCACACGCGCGAGGTGGCACGCTTGCGCATGGTCGATGCACTGCGGCAAACACTGTTGTTCGGCACTAGCACCAACCGCGATTTTCTCAAGGCCTGCGTGGTGAACCCGGTATTTGTCGCCGGGCGGGCGACCACGGCATTTATTGCCGAACAGTTCACTGTGCAAGACTTGCAGCGGCAAACGCCCTTGTTGGAGGCGAATGCAATAGCCGCTGTCGTCGAGCAGGAACTGGCCCACCAGCAATCATTGGCGCACTCGGTCAGTGCATTGGGAATTCTCAAGAACTGGTCCAGCACCTTGCCGTTGAGATCGCGCAGGTGTTACCAGCACGGCGATGCAGTCAGTGAGCTGTGGATCGAGGCGGTCGACGCGCAGACCTACAAAGTCAGTTGTGGGGAAGAAAACAGCCAGGTGAGGGTGTTGACCATGGATGCGGGAAGGGCTCTTGTCGAAATGGATGGCAATAAGACAGAGGCTTTCTTCCACGCCCATGACGGCGCCCTCTACCTGTCACTGGACGGCAGCTCCGGGGTGTACCGTGACCTGATCCCGTTGGATGGCCTGCAGGAACAGGCCGGCAGCAGCGGTGTCGTGACCGCACCTATGCACGGCCAGTTGCTGGAGATTCAGGTAGCGCAGGGCGACCGGGTGGAGACCGGCCAAACCCTGGCCATACTGGAAGCAATGAAAATGTTCTACGAGATCAAGGCGGAAACCGACGGTACCGTCACCCAGGTTTTGGCCTCGCCCGGCACGCAGGTGGCCGCGGATGACTTGCTGATCAGTATTGATCCCATAGAAGCTGAAATTTCATAGTTAAGCTATCGGCACTGGCGCTCCGACTTGTGCCTGGTTGCTGCCCTGCCAAGTGGGTAGTTCCCACAATTGTGGTTGTTCTGGAATCTCTTGCGCTGCGGGCAAGTTGACACTGATATCCTGATTACCGCCGCGCTGCTTGAGAATATGGACGTTGCGGTAGGCGCGCATCTGCAGGCGCAAACTGGCGGGCGCGTGTTGCTCACTGGCCTGGTTGGGCCGAAAGAGCACGGCCAGCGTATCACCGCTGGCGGCGGCCAGTTGCAGTTTGCGCAATGCGCTGTAGCGATAGTTGTGAGCACCCAGCCAGCTAAATACAGCACTGCATGTGGTGCTGCGCAGAGCCTGCTCTGTGGCCCAGAGTAATTCCGTATGGTCCTGGGGCTGCACCAGCAGCACCTGTTGTGTATCGATACCCCGTGCCGCCAGCAGTGGCGCGTAGGGTGTGTAAGGGGGGGCGATAAACATCTGCCAACGGCCCTGTTCGCTAAGTTGCTCCATCGCACAGAGAAATAACCTCATGGCACCCAGGCCGCAGCCATCGCTCAACACTTCGATCGTGCTATCTAGCGGCCAGCCCCGGTGCCGCAACTGCGCATCCAGTGACGAGTAGCCGGTAGATAAACCGCTGCGCAACGTGTGGTCATGGTCATCACTGTTGGCGCTGGCTGTTTGGCGGTCAAACAGGCTGTGACGTCCACGCCAGGTGTCGTTGCGACTGATGACTTGTTCCAGCAGAGTGTTCATGGTCGTGGCCTTGAGCCCAATAAGGCAGTTTTTGTGAGGGATAGCTTGGTTGCGATACTGTATATTTATACAGTATTAGTGACTGTGCAGTCAAGGGCGATCTGTACCCCAACATTTCTGTTGTATTGATTCAGGGTCGATATCGGCTGGATTAGATGTGGGCAAGTGAAAACTTAATGCCAAAAAGAGCGAAGGGATATTTTATTGATCGATATCAAATGCCCGCCATATAATTAGGTACTTATCGTAACGACCAAAATATACTGGGCTGCGGGCGTGCTAGCTAGGTCGTTTTCTAAGGAGAAAAACAATGTCAGAACAGACACCCGAATCAGATCAATTGCCAATGATGCAGAAGTTATTGGACAACCCGTTCCTCCTGCTTTTCTTGGGGGTTGCCACACCGGCGGTGCTCTATCTCGTATGGGGTCTGGCGGAAATTTTTACGATTCCTGTACGCTAAGCTGTCGACGTAGGAGACAAACTCATGTCCAGTCTTTCACCTCCTTCGAAAAAGCTGTGGTGGAATGAGCCCATTCATCGCTCTGAGCTCGTGTGGATATCCCTGGTGTTTGTCTGGGGCATGGTGATGACTTTCATGATGCCTTACTGGCACGTGGTAGGAAAGCAGAACCTCGGCACCGAAACCTATAAAACGACGCCCAAAGCATTCCAGACTGCAACCGAAGCATTCGTGAAAGAATACACGGTACGCAACGAGGGGCCGCGCAATTATCCGGTGGTTGCACCCCCGGCAGGTGGCGATGTCTATCTGATCGCCCGCCTGTGGGATTGGTGGCCCATCGTCGAGTTGAAAAAAGGTGAAACCTATCGTTTTCACCTGTCGTCATTAGATTGGCAGCACGGATTTTCGCTGCAGCCGGCGAATATTAATATTCAGGTGGTACCCAACTACGAACACGTATTTAGCCTGACACCGAATGAAAGCGGTGAGTATTCTGTCATCTGCAACGAATTCTGCGGTATTGGCCATCACTTGATGATCGGCAAGATACATGTGGTGGATTAGCAGTAGGTCAGTCGCGGCTTACGGCTGATGAGTAGTGGATTGACGATTGCTTCCGAATTGCAGAACTCGCGCGACTATCTGATGAAATATGAGTTAATAACGAATGTAGGGAAGGCTCATGACTAATACAACATTTAGAACCTGCCCGGACACCGGACTTAAATTCAACGGCCCGGCGGAATCGCTAATCAAGGCAAACGCCGTAGCAGCAGTCGTTTTTCTGCTGGTGGGTGGTTTTTATGGCCTATTGGTTGGGCTCACTCGCTGGCAGGCCGTACACCTACTGGGCGCGCAAGATTTCTACATGGTGCTTACCGCGCATGGCATCAACGTATTGATCTTCTGGATTATCTTTTTTGAAATAGCGGTGCTGTATTTTACCTCGGCGGTGCTCCTGGGGTGTCGCCTGGCAACACCCAAATGGGCGTGGGTGGGTTTCGCCTTGATGGTCATTGGTTCCGTTATGAACAATGTCGTTGTGCTGCAGGGTCAATCCAGTGTCATGATGACATCCTACGCACCGATGGAAGCGCACCCCATGTTTTATCTCAGCCTCATTTTGTTCGCGGTGGGAGCTTTGATTGGCTGTTTTGTTTTTTTTGGCACCTTAGTGATAGCCAAGGCGGAAAAAACCTACGAGGGCTCGGTCCCACTGGTGACCTTTGGCGCTATCACAGCGGCCATTATTGCTGTGTTCACGATTGTCAGCGGCGCAATCATTTTGTTACCCACCTTCCTGTGGAGCATTGGGTTAGTGGGTGAGATTGATGCGTTGGCCTACCGTCTGATCTGGTGGGCATTCGGGCACTCTTCCCAGCAGATCAATGTCGCCGCTCATGTCTCTGTGTGGTACGCCATCGCCGCTATTTTGTTTGGTGCCAAGCCCCTGTCGGAAAAGGTGAGTCGTACCGCGTTTTTGATGTATATCCTATTTTTACAAATTGCCAGCGCCCACCACTTGTTGGCAGACCCGGGTGTCAGCTCCAACTTCAAAATGTTTAATACCAGCTATGCCATGTACTTGGCCGTAATGGCCTCTATGGTACACGGGCTGACTGTACCAGGGTCGATCGAAGCGGCGCAGCGCGCTCGTGGTCACCGTGCCGGCCTATTCACCTGGTTGCGCAAAGCGCCCTGGGGCAACCCCACCTTCTCGGGCATGTTTATATCGCTGGTTGGCTTTGGCTTTCTCGGTGGTATCACCGGTGTTGTTATGGGCGCGGAACAGATCAATGTGCTGGTACACAATACACTCTACGTGCCCGGCCACTTCCACGCCACCGTTGTGCTCGGTACCACGCTGGCGTTTATGGCGCTCACCTATTGGTTGGTGCCAGTGTTGTTCCGCCGTGAGATCGTGCTCAAAGGGCTCGCCCGCTGGCAGCCCTATCTGTTTGGTTTGGGCATGTCTGGGGTCTCGCTGTTTTTAATGGGCGCCGGCACTTTAGGCGTACCTCGGCGGCACTGGGATATTGGTTTTGCCGCCACTGGAGGTATTACCCACGATTTTCCTGCTGCCGCCTACACCATGTTAGCCCTAAACGGACTGTCGGTGATTGTTGCGGTAGCCGGTGGCGCAGCATTCTGCGTCATCATTGTGGGCTCTTTACTCTTCGGTAACAAACTCGGCGACCAAAAAATGAGCGAGCAGTGGATTGCCACACCCGTCACGGACGAAGAATACGCCGCAGATGGTGGTAGTGCCTACGCTATTCCGGGCACCGTAGTCCTTGCTATGGTATTCTTCATCAGCTTTGCGCTGTACTACTTCATCAACTGGAAGTACCTGGCCGAGACCTGGGGTATCGCGTAAGCAGCACGACACTGGTTGGCGCCTCGGCGCCCAATGTAGAGATTCAAGTGGCATTTCGTACCGTGGTAATCGCGGTTCGGGTGTTATCGAGCTTGGAGTTAAGCCACAATTCATGTCAAAGACTCCCTGGCCGGCATTTGCCGGCCTCTTTCTTTCAGTCTGGGCCGTGCTTGGTGTTGTAAGTGATGGCAGCGCCAGCGAGGGTACCGTCGCTGACCTTGCTTCCTTCAGTCGTGATGAGGCCCTGGTGCATAGCCAAGGGGTTATCGGGAATCTTGTGACTGGGATTCATCTGCAGGCGGAAGACGGCTCTACAGTGGCGTTAGAGGATTTTCGCGGCAAGCCCTTAGTCATCAGCCTGATATTTACCAGCTGCCACCACATTTGCCCAACAACGACACAGCACCTCGCGCAGGTGGTAGACAAAGCGCGCAGTGCACTGGGAGCCGCCAGCTTTAATGTGCTCACGGTAGGTTTTGATACCGTCAATGATACGCCAGAGCGCATGGCGCAGTTTCAACGCAGCAATGCAGTGAGCGATGAGCGATGGCACTTTTTAGCGGGCAGTGAGCGAGAGATAGAAAAACTTGTGTCGCAATTGGGCTTCCTCTACACACCCTCGTCCAGGGGGTTCGATCACCTGATCCAATCGTCGCTGTTGGATGCCAATGGTAAAATCTACCGACAAGTCTATGGCATCACGTTTCCCACCCCGCATCTTATTGAGCCACTCAAAGAACTGGTGTTTGGTGAGCCACGCAAACAATCGGCACTGGATTATCTCACCAATCGCATTCGGCTCTTTTGTACTGTGTATGACCCAGCGACAGACAGTTATCAGGTGGATGTATCTGTGTTCATCGGCACCTTTGTCGGCCTTGTTGTATCACTACTGTTCGGGCGCGTCCTATATAAAGAATGGCGTCGTAGCTTGCAGGCGTCGCAGTGAAAGCACTTTTAAAACGCGGCTTTAATCACCTCGATAGCCTGTTCTCTTTGGTGTTCACCCCGGCCTGGAACCCAATGTATCAGTTGGGTGCGCTATCTTTTTTTTATTTTTGGGTGGTGGCCATTACGGGTGTCTATCTCTTTATATTTTTTGAAACCAGTATCCATGGCGCCTACGCGTCTATCGAGCTCATTACTCACGAGCAGTGGTATGTGGGCAGCGTAATGCGCAGTTTTCATCGTTATGCGTCAGCGGCGATGGGTATTACGGTCACATTGCATCTGGTGCGGGAATTTGCCATGGACCGTTACCATGGGCCTCGTTGGTTTAGCTGGGTATCGGGTGTTCCATTACTATGGCTACTGTTTGCCGCTGCTATTGGTGGCTACTGGTTGGTGTGGGATCAGTTGGCGCAGTACATTGCTATCACGACGTCGGAACTGCTGGATTGGTTGCCTATCATGGTCGATCCAATGTCCAGTAATTTCCTCAACGAATCTACCCTCAGCAACCGCTTGTTTTCGCTACTCGTCTTTTTGCATATTGGGATTCCACTGGCGCTATTGCTGGGAATGTTCATTCATATCAAGCGTGTTACCGCAGCGCGTAGTTTTCCTGCCAAGGGCCTGGCGGCGGGCACGTTATTATCGATGCTGATGGTATCGTTGTGGCGGCCCGCTTTGAGTCAAGCGCCTGCGAACCTTGATATTGCCGTGACGGAGGTGGGACTGGATTGGATTTTCCTAAACCCCTATTTGCTCATTAGCAATTGGGGGCCGGCACAAGCCTGGGCGGTGCTGGTGGGCTTGTCCTGCTTGCTCACTATTTTGCCGTGGCTGCCGTCGCGGCGCGAAGAGCAGGCGCCGGTGGCTGTGGTTGATCCCGCTAACTGCAATGGCTGTGGTTGGTGTCTGGCGGACTGCCCTTACGAGGCGGTCTCCATGCGAGAGCACGACTATAAGAATGGCCACCAACAATCGGTAGTTGACTCGGATTTGTGTGTGAGCTGCGGTATATGTGCCGGTGCTTGCCCTTCTTCGTCACCTTTTCGACATGTGGATGAGCTGACTACGGGGATTACCATTCCCGGCTTTCACATTAAGGAGCTTTTGTCTCTAACCGAAAGTAAGTTGGCGCAACTCAATTCTCACAAGCCACGGATCATGCTCTATGGCTGTGATCACGGTAGCGTTGTCACTAAACTAGAGACCGAGACGGTGGCTTCTATCAGTATGCCTTGTGCAGCGTTAGTTCCTCCAGCTTTCATCGATTATGTGTTGCGCAAGGAGTTGGCGGAAGGCGTTATGATTAGCGGTTGTTGTGAAGGCGATTGTTACTACCGGTTGGGTAACAACTGGACGAATGAACGTTTCAATCAAGAGCGTATGCCGGTGTTGCGCACACGTGTTCCGCGCGATCGTGTGCGTTTGCGTTGGTTGGGTGAGCAGGGCACCAAACATTTGGGCGAAGAGGTCACACAATTTCAAGAAGATCTTAAATTAAATACAGGAACTGTTTTGCAGGATGTAGAGCATGGCTGAGCCGCTATGCAGCGCTACATCCCATTCTGCGATGCGCTATATAGGGCAGGGTTTGTTTTACGCCCTGTTCTTTCTGCCAATTGTCTATTTCACGCAGGAGCCATCTCAGACTATCTTAGAGCCCAATAAAGCGGTGCTTAAAGTTGCGGTACGACATCCGGGAAAGATTATTGGCGAGTGCCAGCCGATAGAAGGGGCGGAGTTAGCGCGCGTGCCAGGTAATATGAAGCTCCCTGAGATATGTCCGCGCGAGCGTTCGTCTTTGCGATTGAAAGTACTGTTGGACGGTGAGCCTCTTTATGCTGAGAAGGTGAAACCAGCGGGTTTACACAGCGATGGCATTTCTAGTGTGTATCGGCGGTTCAGCATCCCCGCCGGCAATCATGATTTAGAACTGTATATGAACGACGATGTCTCTGTGCCAGGTTTCAACTGGCAGCTGCAGGAGGTAATAGAATTGCAGCCCGCGCAGGTGATTGTCGCGAGCTTTAGAGAAGGGTTTCGTCTCGAGTGACACTCGATGCTGACTATGCGCTAGAGATACCGCAAGATCGCCGGCGCGTACTCGCGCTGGGCTGGTTATGGCTGTGCGTCCTGGCGCTGCTAGGAGCGGGGGTATTTTCTCTACTGCTCGTATTGGCGCGTACGCCGTACCTATCCGATGTCATTCCCTGGATCAATTTTTTTCACTCGGCCCTTGTGGTGCATGTTGACTTGTCGGTACTGGTCTGGAGTTTGGCGTTCGGCGGTGTCTTGTGGAGCCTCAACCAGCGTCCGGGTAGTAGCTTCTTAGCATGGATAGCACTCTTCCTAGCGTGTTTTGGCGCTGCCATCATCGTCGTTTCACCCTTCGTACGCGATGCACAACCACTCATGAGTAATTATGTACCGGTGTTACAACACGCGGTTTTTTTTACCGGCTTGTTCACTTTTGCCAGCGGTTTCAGCTTGTTGGTAGTGAATAGCATGATTTTTATGGCTCCGGTGGGGCCGTGGATGAGTGCACGTGGCGCATTACGTTTTGGTTTGAATACAGCAGCGATATCGGCGGCTGTTGCCATACTCTGCTTCCTCTGGTCATACCTCAAGATTCCCGATTACCTGATGGGGCGATCGTTTTTCGAGCTGTTATTTTGGGGCGGCGGGCATGTTTTACAATTTACCTACACTCTGTTGATGGTAGTGTGTTGGTTGTGGTTGAGCCGTGAGGCTGGTCTCACCCTTCCTATAACGCCACGAGTGGTGCTCATTATTTTATTTGTGGGACTCGCTTGTGTCTTTATTGCGCCGTTGATTTATCTCGCCTATCCCATAACGGCGCCTCAACATGTCGAGCTGTTTACCTGGCTGATGCGCTGGGGTGGAAGTCTGGGTACTTTGCCTCTCGCGCTCGCACTAATTGTCGCACTGCTGCGTTACGGGGGGGAGATGGCCTACGAAGTAATGGCACGATCCGCATTGCAGTGTTCTCTGCTTTTGTTTGGTATCGGCGGTGTCATTGGTTTTATGATATCCGGTAGTACTGTCACTATTCCTGCGCACTATCACGGGTCCATCGTGGGTGTCACGCTAGCGATGATGGGTGTGTGCTATGTGCTCCTTCCAGCGCTCGGGTATCCGCTGCGAGATCTGAAGTTGGCGACCTGGCAGCCGGTAGTTTATGGTGGAGGACAGCTCCTGCATGTCGGGGGATTGGTATGGTCCGGCGGCTATGGAGTGCAACGCAAAGTGGCCGGAGCTGCGCAAGATCTCGATTCTATAGAGCGTGTATTGGGAATGGGGCTAATGGGGCTGGGTGGGTTGGTCTCCTCTCTCGGTGGCTTGTTGTTCCTCATAATTATTTTGCGTGCTCTCACCCACAAACAAAAAGGTGCGCACTAGGCTGAATGTGGATAGGGTCAGTGCCAAAATCAATACAAAAAATACAATGTTTCGCTGGGGCAGGGGTTCACCGTGCATTCGCTCTAGCACCAACAACAGGCGATCACAAACCAAGTACAGTAAAATTCCCACTGCGGTAAACAGTAAAATTTCCAATTCAAATACCTCCTAGGCTAATGGGATAGTGCAATATGCTAACTAGCAACACAATGCCACTGAGCAAGAAAATCCCGTGTGTCGCACTGCTTGGTGCCGCCTGGGTAGCCGCGCTGATCGTACTTGCTGGCTGTGGAGAGAAGCGCTTTCAAGCACCACTGGCGCAAGATTTCACTCTGCCGGAGCTCAGTGGCTCTGGACATGTTAGCTTGTCGGCGTTTCGCGGCGATGTCGTCTACCTGACCTTCTGGGCTTCCTGGTGTATTCCCTGCCGCGCCGAAATGCCACACCTACAGGAACTGTGGCTAAAACATCGCGACCAGGGTTTCCAGGTAATCGGTATCAATGTGGACGAAGATTTAGCGGCTGCTCGTGCGTTTGCCGCTGAATATAATCTTGAGTTCCCGCTCGTGAAGGATACCGATCGCGCGGTGAGTGAAGCCTACCGTGTTGCTGGCTACCCGTCGCATTACCTAGTGGGCAGGGATGGACGTATCCACTTCTCTGCCCTCGGGTTTAACGAAGACGATGTAGTTGCAGTCAGCGTAGAGGTAGAGACTCTGCTGCGGGGGTCAATCGATGGATCAAATTAACGCTGGCGAGCAATAGACAGGCAGCTACCGCGTTGTGCAGGGTCAGCAACATCAGCGGTAGCTGCAGCCAGATAGTGAGCACGCCGAGCAGTAGCTGGGTGATGGAGAGTACCGCCAGTGCTAGCAACGTTCCCCGCAACGAGGGTTCTGGCCGCAAGCGACGTACCAGCCATGCCAAATACGCCGCCGTTAATAGCGCAAGAATACGGTGGGCCATGCTCATCAGCCCCAGCGCGGTCTCGCGTACCACCTGGCCTCGACTATCAAGCGCAATACTGCGCAGCGGGTTAAATGCCTCACTGAGGTTTTCAGTTGACAAGATGCCCCCCTCACACTTTATCAATCCCGAACAGTTTGCCGACGCGTAATTCGCGCTGCTCCACCCGCCCAACACAATTTGCACTGAGACCAGCAGTACTGCCAACAACGCTGCACTGCGCCTGCGTTTAGAAAATGCTGCAACTTTCACAGTCTCAACTTCTCGTTGCAGTAGCCACCAGAGTAAGGCCAGCAAAGCCATGCCACCCAGCAAGTTGCCCATGGTGATCAATGGGTTGCTACGAGTGGGCGTGTAGTAACCCAATACTGATAAGAATAGGGTAATAAGCAAGATCGTCGTAGGCACCCAGACCCGCGTTTTGCGCACACTTCCCTGTTTTAGCGCGAGCAGATAGATAACGACAATAAATATGCCGAGTGCACTAGCAATATAGCGGTGCGCGACCCGCGCACCGTAGTGCGCCATCTCCCGTCCACCGGGTGTTAGCACCGTAATGCCGCGCTGCTCTTCGCCAGTGCCTAGCTGTGCATAGCAGCTGGGCCAACCTTCGCAACCAATACCCACCTCAGCGAGTCGAATATAGGCACTTAGTACAACGGTGAGCATTGTTAGTAATAGAGAGATCGAAATGAGTGACCGATAAATGGGTGTTCTCCTAGAAGTTACCTTTTTCTTTAAAAAAATAGGCGCGCAAAAGAAGCGGACGGCTCGGTCGTATTTATACAGAAATTCCAAAAAAGTGCGAACATGAGATCGCAGTGGCTGTCATAGAGTTGGGACATGGCTGACGCATCAACACTCGGCACGATATAGTTACCTGCACGCTTGCTACTGCACGACGATGGCGGTATTCCCTCAGACAATCACCTCGTATGCCTATTTGATGTTAAGTTTAGATTCCATCAGTAGTTGGCCCTCGCGCCTTGTTCATAGACGGTCTCGCGTTGGCCGAAGTTCCAACCGTCGCCGTCAACATCTATAAAGATCGGGTTGGCAAAGGCGAAGGGCGCAAAGTCTGGCGCCACGCGTTGATAAACCCCCGAGGGTTCACCCGCTACCTCCACGAACACGAAGCTATCTTTCTTGGCATCGAGCACAATGTTCAGTGGCTTTTTCATGGTCAGTGGCACTGTTTGTTGCAGTTCACCGTTGAGCCAGATGTGCGCCTGAGTTGCCGTAACCCAGTGGGCTTGCTCAACGCGAATTTGCAGGGTGCCCCGGTTGCCCACAAAGGTTCCACCCGGCGGTGTTCCAGACAGATCGACGAATAACATAGGTCCGGTGGTACCGTAGAGGTGGCCACTTTTTATGGCACGCACCACATCTGTGGGGCTCACATCCACGATGTTGTCAGAGTCAACTGCGATCATGTTGCGGGGATAGGCGACCAATTGCGCGCTGTGGTGGGAATCGCTGTTCGCCGTTGCTACTTTGTAGACGTTTTGCCGCAAAAGAGAAAACCAATCATCACGTACCAAAGCATAGCGCTCCATCGATTCGCCATTGAGTAACTCGATGGCGTCGAAATCAATGTCGCGGTACTCGCTGCCCTCCAGTTTTTCTAGCAGCAGATTATTAGGCGCATCGATCAAGGTAAGCGATGGGTTGTACCCCATACCCTGGGAGAGGTGGTTAAAATAGGCGAGATCATCGTCTTTAACACTGTCGCGGGGATGATTGAGTTGAAAAACACTGTTCGGAAAGCGCGTCTTGTAGTCACCGATGACTTGCCCGAGGCGCTTTCCTTCAAACGCTAAGGTGCCACCCATAAAGGCCTCGGGGTTTGGGGGCACAGGAAATACATTACTATGGGCAATTGTTCGCGGTGCTGCGGGTGTGCGGACCATCCCCGTCAACTCCACGCCGGGTAGGCTGAGAATCTCTTGAGCGAGCCCCAGGCGTTCAATTACTGGGCTCAAGTCATAGGTAATACTGTGCTCCGTAGCCGTCAATACCTCGCAGCCCTGCGCCACAAAATCGATCACCCGCTGTTCGGGTTTGAGATTGGAGTCAAAACTGACGCCACTGTGCAAATGCAAATCGGCGCAGAGTAAACCGGGTGTCGCCACTACCCGCTGTGGCGGTGCGATATCTAGCGTCTTGGATTGGTTGGCATGGAGGGTAATTTGCGTTTGTGTAACGCTGAACTCTGGGCCGCGGCTGGCATACACCGTGTAGTTACCCGGTGGTAGCTGCACGTGGCGAATATCGGCTGTGGTTCCCGATAAGTAAAGTTGATAGGCCTGTGGCCCGCTCATGACAGGCTTAGCATCAGTCGCGTTGCTCGCGGCCGAAATACTGCGTGAACCAATCAGTTCGCTATTAAAAATAGGGCGTGTGTCGACTGCCGCAAACGCCAAGCTCATCGGTTGCCCCCGAGGCAAGTGCAAAGTCGCAACGGCGCCGGTTGCAATTTCCCCCAAGTCAGTTTGATTGTCAGCCACTGCGACGGTACGCGTTTGCCGGCTCCACGGTGTTTCGATGCTCAGTGTTGCGTTGTGAACACCTAGCGGCAGACGAAACTTAAAGCTGCCATCGCCAGTTGGTCTTGCAAATGTCAGGGCCTGGCCGGCATCATCTGTGACGGTAATACTGGCATTAGCAGTGTCGATTCTGCCCTGCACCACAGCGCCTTCGTACAGCCTATCGGTAATCGACGCTGCATCGGCGCCACCGACGAAGAGAGTTTGTTGTAGGTGTAGTCGCTCGCCTTCGTCCAGGTCGAAGAGTTGGCTGCGTAAAAAACTGATCGCACCGGGTTGTCGCGACCACCAACTGGGCAAGGGGCGGGAAAAGACACCCATCAAGCTGAAGTCCAGGCCGCCCATCAAGAAAGTGGTGACGGGCTGGGTGTTCCCCGTCAAGTCAACATGCATTGCCTGTTGATTGAGCATGCCGTAGCTGATGGGGGCATCGCTGTGTCGGCTGCCGAGGAGAAGTTGCAGATCAACTGCGGCGACAGAGCGAAGTATTGAGCTGAATTTGCTAGTGTCAACTTCAAGCAGCCGTGCACCGCGAGAATATTCGCGCCCTCGAATGTCGATGGCAAACGGCGACAGCGAGGCGTTTGGGTGTAGGGCGAGCAAACCATACATCGTCAGTGCTTTGCCGGGGTTGACCCGCGTGATGTCGGTTGTCATAACGAGCTGGCCGGGTATATCTGCATGCAACTGGTAGCGAGTTTTAGCGACGAGGCCATCGCGTTCCGCTAGTGTTTCTAGCCACGCACTGTCGGTATCGTGGCCTGCGCTAATATGTTGCGTGTGCGGAATTTCATCTTTCTGTAAATTAAATTGCGGATGTAGCGTGCTCCACTGGTCATTGGCCTGATTACAGTGCCACACATCGACTAGCACACCACCGCTCAGTGAAAAGTAGGTGACGTGTTCCCGACTTGAAACCACGGCGCACAGCTCGCCATCGGTCAGTAGCCAGTCGCCGAGACCTCCGATGGCATTCGTACCACCGTCCGGTAGACGCTCAATATTCTCAGCGGTTAAACGAGCAGCGTAGAAACCACTATCGGCGCAGGTAAGCGCTGGGGTGAGTAGACTCACCAGGCTGAGTAAAATCAGCCGTGTGCACATTTGACGCAAATTGTTCTGAGCTAACCGCGCATTATTTGATGTTCGCATGGTAAATGCCTGCTCAAATGACTTGTATCGATCGATAACTTTAAACAACCCGCCACCACCCCGCGACGGCCAAACCACAAGGAGCAGGACGATTCAGTTAGGCTGTAGATTATCCACTGTTGACTTCACTCCTGCGGGCACTGCTCAATGCCAATATGAGTTGTTCCAATTTGTCCCAGGCACTTCCGCCGGCATAACCCTTAATACTGCCATCGACCTCGGTGGCAAACTGCAAAAGTTCCGCTAAGCTAGCTTCGCTGTGGCGGCTAAGTGCAGCGCGCAATTGTGGCATGCGATTTTTCCACACGCCGTGGTTACCAAGGGCGCGCTCGGCCGATTGCCCGTTGGCACAATCTGCACTGGCCGCGTATAAGGTGCGAATATCGCGTAGCGGTGCCCACAGTACGACGGGTGGTTCCTGGCCATCGGCGCGCAGGCCGTGCAGCATCCGCAGTGCATCGCGTGCGTTGCCGCGCAGTGCGGCATCGGCCATGCTAAAGGCGTTGTAGCGCGCACTACTGGCGACGGCTGCGGTGATGGTGGCCGGAGTGATTTGGCCGTTCACCGCGAGTAGTTTGAGTTTTTCCACCTCTTGCACAGCGGCGAGCAAGTTGCCTTCGATACGCTCGCACAATAATTGCAGCGCTTCCTTTTCGATCTCCATCCCGGCGTTGTGAACACGTTGCTGTAACCAGCGAGGGAGGTTTTTTGCGTCGACGGGCCACACCTGAATGGTAGCTCCAGCACTATCAATTGCCTTGTACCACTTGCTATTCGTTGTGGCTTTATCGACTTTTCCGAACACGAGGAGTAAAACGTCATCCGGATTTTGGTTTTCCAGGTATTCGCACAGAATTTTACTGCCCTCTTTACCCGGTTTACCGCTGGAAAGCCGAATTTCTATCAGTTTACGTTCGCTGAACAGGGACATACTAGCGGCATTGTGCAAAATCTCCTGCCACTTAAAACCAGTCGCCCCCGCTTCGAAAATCTCACGCTCGTTGCAACCGGCCTCGCGGGCCCTTTTTCGAATTAAGTCGCAACAGTCTTGTACCAATAGAGTTTCGTCGCCACAGACTAGGTAGATGGGAAGAAGCTGTTGTTGTAAATGGGCTGGCAGTTTTTCTGGGTAGAGGCGCATGCGGTTTGCTTAACTCTTTGCCGAAGCGAAGAATCCGATACGGCGCAGAATTTGTTGGGCCAACTCGCCGCGCATTTCATTGCGTAACAGCCGGATTTCTTCGGCTTTTCCCACGACGTTGCGGGGGTCGTTCTCCATCTGTTTGACAACGCTGGCGGTAGACTCTTCAATGACCGGCACATTGCTGCTGTCATAGACGGTGAAATGTGTGCTCATGGTCAGCTCGTATTCAGCGGCGCGCGCTTCAGAGTTCAGCGATAGGTTTTGTTGTCGAAACTCTTCGGAGCCCAATACCAGGCGGTAGTTGGCAGCGGCTCGTTCTTGCCACACGATGCCGTTGGCAGCCAGACGTGTGCGAACCTCGCGGTTCAGCTCGCTATTGGGATTGCCGCCGGCAAGGTGCATGCTCTTCCAGGATTCCGGTAGTAGGGTGGCGCCGCCGCCCACGCCACGCAATTGGAAGCCGCAGGCGGTGAGGCCGATCAAAGTGCCGAGAAGGAGGCAGCTCCGCAGCAGGCGCGCTCTGCTATAGGATAGGTCGTGCATCGCTTGCATCCGTTGTCGACTCAATTGGCCACAATATTAACTAATTTGCCCGGTACCACAATGACTTTGCGTACCGTGGCGCCGTCGATGAACCGCTGGACATTCTCTTGCGCGAGGGCCTGATCTTCAATTGCATCCTTCTCCGAAGCGCTGGCAACCTGCATTTTCGCGCGCACTTTACCGTTCACTTGAACGACCATCTCAATACTATCGCGGTGTAACGCGCTCTCATCGACTTGTGGCCAATTCATATCGAGAATCGTGCTCGCACCCTCAAGCTGTTGCCACAAAGCGTGACAAATATGCGGCACTATCGGGCTCAGCATTAACACCACAGCGCGCAGTGCTTCGTCCGCCACCGCGCGGCTGCCCGGGCTGGTATCCAGTTTCGCCAAGTCGTTACACAATTCCATAACGGCAGCAATGGCGGTGTTGAATGTTTGCCGGCGGCCATAATCGTCGCTCACTTTCGCGATTGTCTCATGCGTTTTGCGCCGCGTATTCTGTTGCTGCTCGTCGAGGTTCGCCAGTAATTTAGATGCATCGTTGGCATCGCGTTCGGCTGCACAGTGCTCAGCGACTAATTTCCACAGGCGTTTCAGGAAGCGATTGGCACCTTCCACCGCGGAGTCGGACCACTCAAGTGACTGATCGGGTGGCGCAGCGAACATGCTAAACAAGCGCACCGTGTCGGCGCCATAGCGGTCAATCAAGGATTGCGGGTCCACCGTGTTGCCCTTGGACTTGGACATCTTCGCCCCGTCTTTTAACACCATCCCCTGGGTGAGTAGGCGGATGAATGGCTCATCTGTATTCACCAGACCTTCATCGCGCATCAACTTGTGGAAAAAGCGCGAGTACAACAAATGCAAAATAGCGTGTTCGATACCTCCGACATACTGATCTACCGGGGCCCAGTAATTTGCCTCGGCATCTAACATCGCATCGTGATTGTTAGCGCAGGCGTAGCGCGCGTAGTACCAAGAGGATTCCATGAAGGTATCGAAGGTATCGGTTTCGCGCTGCGCTTCACCCCCGCAGCTCGGGCAAGCGGTTTTGTAAAACTCCGGCATGCGCTTGATCGGCGAGGCAACGCCGTCAAACGCAACGTCGGTGGGTAAAACCACAGGTAAGTCTTTGGCAGGGACTGGCACGGCGCCGCACTGCGCGCAGTTGATAATCGGAATCGGCGCACCCCAATAGCGCTGACGCGAGACCCCCCAATCGCGCAAGCGGTAGTTGACCGCACGTTGCCCTTTGCCCTGGCTGTGCAGCTTTTCCGCCACGGCGTTGAACGCCTGTTCAAAATTGAGGCCGTCGAATTCGCCGGAATTTACCGTGACTACATCGATTTTATCGGCATACCAGTCTTGCCACTGCTTCGCATCGTAGGAAAACGCCCCGCCGGGTTTGTCGATGACCTGCACAATTGGCAGGCCGTATTTGCTGGCAAATTCGTGATCGCGCTGGTCGTGGCCAGGCACTGACATCACGGCTCCTGAGCCGTAGCTCATGAGTACGAAGTTCGCAACCCAGACCGGTACTTCCGCGCCAGTGAGCGGGTGCACGGCAGATACGCCAGTCGCCATACCCTCCTTTTCCATCGTCGCCATATCCGCCTCGGCCACCTTGACGTGGCTTTGGGCTTCAATGAATGCCGCCAACTCTGGGTTGTTTGCCGCCGCTGCCTTGGCCACCGGGTGCTGCGGCGCTACAGCCATGTAAGTCACACCCATCAGTGTGTCCGGGCGCGTGGTGTAGACGCTTAACGGCGAACCGTCAGCCAGTGTGAAATCTAGATCGACACCTTCTGAGCGGCCAATCCAGTTGCGCTGCATCGTGCGCACCTGTTCGGGCCAGTGGTCCAACGTGTCCAAATCCGTCAACAACTGTTCTGCATAGTCCGTAATTTTAATGAACCACTGATCGATCTCTCTGCGCTCCACTGGGTTGTCACAGCGCCAGCACCTGCCATCAATGACCTGCTCGTTCGCCAATACTGTCTGATCGTGTTCACACCAGTTGACCTCGGCCTGTTTCTTGTAGGCCAGACCCTTGTCGAAGAGGCGCGTAAAAAACCACTGTTCCCAGCGGTAGTATTGCGGGTCGCAGGTAGCGAGTTCGCGGCTCCAGTCGTAGGCAAACCCCAAGCGTCGAAATTGCCCACGCATGTCCTCAATATTTTGCGCCGTCCACTGTGCAGGTGGTACGTTGTTTTTGATCGCCGCATTTTCAGCAGGCAAACCAAATGCATCCCAGCCCATCGGCTGCAGCACATTCTTACCCTGCATGCGCTGATAGCGCGCGATCACATCGGCAATCGTGTAGTTGCGCACGTGGCCCATGTGCAACTTACCGCTGGGGTAGGGGAACATCGCTAGGCAATAGAATTTCTCCCGCGCATCGTCCTGTCGCACGGTAAAACTTGTATTTTGTTGCCAAAATTCCTGCGCGGCGCTTTCCAATAGCGCAGGTTGATACTGCTGTTCCATGGTTCATTGCCAGTTCAATACAGGCCGGGGCGCCAGGCAGTGTTTGCAACTACTACAAGGCGGGATCCGGCTGAGAAAAAGAGGCGGGAATTCTAGCAGCTATTGTCCTGCGCTGCGAAAATTTGCAGTGTCCCGGGAGTATGGGGCGCACATTCGTTTGCGAGAAAGCAGCTATGGTAGGATTTCAGATGCCAGCGCGCGCACCACCGAGCCAATTCAATAGAGAGGCAGGGAGCGTGCTAGGACCCTTCGCGCCAAAAACCGACATACATCAGCCACATCAGCAGCAGACACAGCGAGCAGCCGCCGATAACCAGCCAGTTGCCGAAACTGCCAAACGGGGTCGTTCCCAGCATGACCTGTGCTTGCCCCGCCAAAGTTTCCCTCTGAAACTGCTGCGTCTGGGAGAGGATCCGGCCGCGGTGATCGATGATTGCCGATACACCGTTGTTGGTAGCACGCAAGACATAACGGCCATTTTCCCGGCCACGCATTTGCGCCATTTGCAGGTGCTGTAAGGGCCCGATCGAGTTGCCAAACCACGTATCGTTGCTGATAGTGACGATAATGTCCGCGTCTTTGGCTGCCTTGGCCACGAGCCCGCTATACACGATTTCATAGCAGATAAACGGTGCCACACGGTAAGGGCCAGCGCGCAGCGGTGGCTGCTCTTTCGGTCCAACGCTAAATGCGGACATTGGCAAATCGAAAAACTCAATGATTCCGCGCAGTTGTTTTTCTAAGGGCACATACTCGCCAAAGGGCACTAGACGTTGCTTAAAGTAGGTCCCCTCGCCATAGCCCAGCGCAACGATAGCGTTGTAGTAGGGTTGCAAGCCGTTCCCGCGCTCACTATCTGCGCGCGAATTGTCCGCGCGGTAGGGAATACCAGTGATTATGGCGGTGTTTGCGGCGGCCGCTTGTTTGGAGAGCGGTTCCAAAAACCCCTGTGCATGCTGGTAAAAATTCGGCACTGCGGTTTCTGGCCATACGACCATATCGCGGCCGAGTAAAGGCTCGGTGGATTCACGCAACTGGCGCAAAATAGGGCGGTAGAAACGGCCGTCCCACTTTTGTTCTTGCGGTACATTGGGTTGCAGGAGCGCCACTTCGAGAGGCGTTTCCGCTGCCGGTGCCACCCACTGAGTGGGTTTTAAGACATTGCCACCCACCCAGATCGTGCCAATCACAACGGCATAGGTCGCGCAGGCCACCAACTTGCGACTGCGCCAGGCCAAGAAAACGCAGCTTGCCGTGAGTGCGCAGATAAACGACAGGCCGAACACACCGATGATGGGCGCCCAGCCGGAGAGCCAGGTTTCCACATGCGCGTAGCCGAGATACAGCCATGGAAAACCGGTCAAAAACCAATCCCGCAACCACTCAAACAGGACCCACAGGGCGGGGAATCCGACCAGCATGCCACCCGGTAGCGGCCGCACACAGCGAATGTAGGTCCAGGCAAAGAGGGCATGTAGAAGGGCCAACAACGCGCAAAAGAGCACCGTCAGACCAGCGGCGAGCGGCAGGCTGGCATCACCGTGGACACGGATGCTGACATAGACCCAGGAAATCCCCGTGCCAAACAAACCCAACCCATAGAGCCAGCCGCGCCACAGACCCTGGCGCGCAGTGCAGGTGCACAACAAGTACGCGTAAATGACACAGGAGATAATACCCGCTGGCCACAACTTAAATGGGGCCAGTGATAGTGTGACAAGTGCGCCGGCCAAGGGTGCGAGAACGAGAACTAGATAGGGATTGAGACGGTGATGGGTGGGCATGACGCAGCGCTCAGGACTGCGGCGGGCGCATACGCAAACTATAAATTTTGCGCTGATCGGCGTTGATGACTTTGAAGTGGTAGTCGTCGATCGATGTCACTTCATTGCGCGCCGGCATGTGACCAAAGGATTGCAGTACGAGTCCGCCAATCGTATCAAACTCTTCGGCGCTCAATTCGCTGTTGAAATACTGGTTAAAGTCCTCAATGGGTGTCAGCGCGCGAACCAAAAAGTCATCTTCATCTAAACGGCGTATAAAGCGATCGTTTTGGCTGTCAGTTTCATCTTCAATTTCGCCGACGATTTCCTCCAGCACATCTTCAATGGTGACCAACCCGGCGACACCACCATACTCGTCGATGACAATCGCCATGTGGTTGCGATTTTCTCTAAATTCCCGCAGCAAGACATTAAGGCGCTTGCTCTCCGGCACCACGGTGGTGGGGCGCAGCAAATCTTCCATCTTGAAGTCATCGTGGTCCGGCTGCAGAATTTGTGGGAGTAAATCCTTCACCAGTAAAATGCCGAGCACCTCGTCGTTGCTCTCGCCGATGACCGGGTAGCGGGAATGGGCTGAATGGATAATTTGTGGGAGCAGTTCTGCTAGAGGTGTTTCCGCCTGCAGCACCGTCATCTGCGCGCGCGGAATCATAATATCGCGAACCTGCATGTCTGCGACCTGCATGGCCCCTTCCATGATGCTGCGCGCGTCTTCGTCAATCACTTCGTTTTCGGCGGCCACGAACAGTACGTCTTCTAAATCGGCACGATTGCGCGGCTCGCTGGAAAACAGCAACCCGATTTTTTCTATCCAGGATTTGTCATCGCCGTCGGGGCGACTGTCGTTGCTCATGCCGTTTGCTCCGAAGCTGTCGTATTCGCATAGGGGCAGGGAAAGTTCAAGCGCTGCAAAATAGTGGTCTCCAGTGCTTCCATCACGGTTGCGTCACCATCGTTCACATGGTCATAGCCGAGTAAATGTAGAGCCCCGTGAACCACCATGTGCGCCCAGTGTGCGCGCCATTCCTTGCCCTGTTGTTGCGCCTCATCACGCACCACCGGTGCACACACGACAATGTCACCCAATAGTGTGTGCGCAGGGGCGTGGTGGTGTTCTATTGACGGGTCTGTGGGGAACGATAGTACGTTCGTTTCTTTGTTTTGATCGCGAAAGCGGTGATTCAGTTCGACCATCTCGGGTATGTCGACCGCGCGCAAACACAACTCAATAGCGCGATCGCTCTGACGCTTGTCGGCTGCATCGAGAGCGGTGCCGATCCAGTCGATAAGCTCATTTTCTGGGGGAACCGCTTCTTGTGTGGCACGTTGCACAGCCAGTTGGATACTCATCGCTGTTTATTGTCTAGCGGTGTGGTCTTGTCTTCTGCGGCGTCGTAAGCCTCCACGATGCGCTGCACCAAGGGGTGTCGCACAACGTCTTTGTTACCGAAGTAAGTGAACCCTAGACCATTGACGCCATCGAGTATATTGCTGACGTGGGTGAGGCCCGATTGCACGCCCTTGGGTAGGTCAATCTGTGTGGCGTCGCCTGTGATTACGGCTGTAGAGCCGAAACCAATACGCGTCAGGAACATTTTCATTTGTTCGCGCGTCGTATTTTGCGCCTCGTCCAAAATAATAAATGCATTGTTCAGAGTGCGGCCGCGCATAAACGCCAAGGGGGCAACTTCAATGATATTGCGTTCGATGTATTTATTGACGGCCTCAAAGCCCAGCATTTCATACAGTGCATCGTACAGTGGCCGCAAGTATGGATCGATTTTTTGACTTAGATCTCCGGGCAAGAACCCCAGTTTTTCACCGGCCTCCACGGCGGGGCGCACTAACAAAATGCGCCGCACGCGCTCTTCCAACAGCGCTTCCACCGCGCAAGCAACGGCCAGGTAGGTTTTACCGGTGCCCGCGGGGCCGATGCCAAAATTAATGTCGCTGTTTTTGATAGTGCGCACATAGGCTTGCTGATTTTTACCGCGGGGTTTGATCGATGCGCGTTTGGTGCGAATCAATGCGATGGGTTCCACGCGCTCATCGCGCGCGGCCTCGGCCAAGTGCTCCAGGCCTGCCTGCTGTAATTGCAAATGCAGCGATTCGGGGTTCAAATCAATGCCCTGACAAACTTCCGCATACAGGTGTTCTAACAGGTGGGTGGTCGTCTCGACGTTCGCCGATAAACCCTCGATGAGAAACTCATTGCCCCTGGCGCTGATTGCAACCGACAGGCGCTCCTGAATTTGGCGCAAATGGCCATCCAGGTGACCACATAACATGGCCAGGTGACGCGAGTCATTGGGTTCGAGGGTGAGGCTTTGCTGAATCGTCCCTGGTGTAGGGTGATTCGGGGGAGGTTCGCTGTTCAAAGTGTCCTGTCGCCGCTTTCGGCTGTCTCGTTAGGGGTAAGGATATACGGGAATTGTCTGGCGTCAACCTGGCTTCGACGGGGGTGGCGGTTTATTTTTGCCCTCGATCGCATGTGGGAGACCAGCCACTCATGCGGCCACCGCTGACCGGTAGCGTCCATACGGCATAAGGAGTGAAGCTCAAGCTCGTTAACAGGCACCATTTAAGGGGTTGTTTGTACCAGTTCGCCGCGCAGTGAATTAGGCATTGCTGCCACTATCTTTACCTGGGCAAACTCGCCGATAAGCCCATGATCCGTCGCTTGAAAATTCACCGCACGATTGTTCTCGGTGCGCCCCTGTAGCTGCCCCGGGTCTTTTTTGGAAATGTCGTTGACCAAAATGCGCTGCGTGGTGCCCACCATTGCGCGGCTGATATCGCCCGCCTGTTGCGCAATGCGCGCTTGTAAGATTTGCAACCGCTCTTTCTTGGTGGTTTCGCTGGTGGAATCCGGTAGCTCCGCTGCTGGTGTTCCCGGTCGAGCGCTGTAAATGAAGCTGAATGATGTATCGAAGCGGATATCGTCGATGAGTTGCAAAGTGTCGGCAAAATCTTTATCGCTTTCGCCGGGGAAACCGACAATGAAGTCTGAAGAAATACTGATGTGTGGGCGCACGGCGCGCAGGCGTCGAATTTTCGACTTGTATTCCAGCGCCGTGTGACCGCGCTTCATGGCCGCTAATATGCGGTCGGAACCACTTTGTACCGGCAGGTGTAGGTGGTCCACGAGAGTGGGGATTTCCGCGTAGGCGTCAATAAGCGCGTCGGAAAATTCCAATGGGTGTGAGGTGGTATAGCGAATGCGTTCAATGCCGGAGATGCATGCAATGAGGTGCAACAGCTCCGCAAAATCGACGACTTCCTTCAGGTGATTCTCGCCGCGATACGCGTTGACGTTTTGCCCCAGTAAATTGACCTCGCGGACACCGCCCTCACACAGATGTGCAATTTCGGCAACGACATCATCGACCGGGCGCGACACTTCCTCGCCGCGGGTGTAGGGGACGACGCAGAAGGTGCAGTATTTGCTACAGCCTTCCATCACCGAGACGAAGGCGCTGGGCCCGTCTACGCGTGGTTGTGGCAGGCGATCGAACTTCTCGATTTCCGGGAAACTAACATCGACTACCCGGGTGCCGCTGTCATTGCGCTGGTTGATCATCTCCGGCAGGCGGTGCAGTGTCTGTGGTCCGAACACGAGGTCGACGTAGGGCGCGCGGCGGCCGATTTCAGCGCCTTCTTGGCTGGCGACGCAGCCACCCACGCCGATGATGAGGCCGGGGTTGCGCTGCTTGAGCTGTTTCCAGCGCCCCAGTTGGTGGAATACCTTTTCTTGGGCCTTTTCCCTTATAGAACAGGTATTTAGCAAAAGTACGTCGGCGTCTTCCGGGTTCTCTGTGGGCTCCATTCCGCCCTCTTCGCGCAGCAAATCACGCATACGAGAGGAATCGTATTCGTTCATTTGGCAGCCGTGGGTCTGAATGAAGAGTTTTTTACTCATACTCACAGGTTGGCATGTTCGCAGGCACTGGTGTCACTGGCTTTTCGCACCCCGCCGGGGCGCGCAGAGGAACGCGCAGGCTCATTCTCAGTCTGAAAAAGGCTGCGAATTATACCGAGATAGAGGGGTCAAACCTAGTGCGAACAGAGGTGTTACGCTGGTATTCTGAGCGAGTGGTGGTAATATTGCCGCCCCCAAAAACGGGTGCCTGTCACCGACAACGATGACCGAGAACGTTGACCAAAAACGATAGTCGAGAACACAGCCGAGAGTGCCAATCGAAAATGTCTAGCGAACCCGTGTACAAAGTAATTTTCCAAAACGGCAACCAAGTGTTCGAAGTCTTTGCGCGTCAGATTTATCAGAGCGACATGTGGGGGTTCATCGAAGTGGAGGAATTTGTCTTCGGTGAGCGCTCGCAGATTTTGGTGGACCCGAGCGAAGAGAAGCTCAAACACGAATTCAATGGGGTGAACCGCAGTTACATTCCACTCCAGGCCATTATTCGTATCGATGAAGTGGATAAGGAAGGCAGTGTACGCGTGTCCGACCTCGCGACGAACGAGGGCAATGTGGCGAATTTTCCGTTTGCCGGTGCCCCTCCGGGTCAGCAGAGTGGCGAAGAATAATCGTTCGCGATTCACGCGCTGCGACGTTGTCCAGTCCTCGCGGCGCACCGCGCTGGGCGGAGCCCTGCGAACCATGGTTGTTGGCGCAATGTTCGCCGCGCACGCTGCCGCTAATCCCGTACCGCCCGACGACCTCTCATTATTGAAGGGCGCTGATCTTTTTGGCGAGCACTGCACCGAGTGCCACGGTTGGGACCCATTGGATCAGTACACCGAGCTGTATGTACCCGATGAAGAAGGTACGGGTATCGACTTCGATGAGCTCATTGATATCGCCCAGGGTACCGAGCCTGAAGAGGAGATCGAGGTACCCGAGGATTGGCCGGATTGGGCACAATTACCTGACCCGGGTAGCCAGGCGAACGAGACCAGCGTCAGGGCGGAGATTCTTGAAGAGCTTACACGTGCTATCGACGATGCCTACGGTACAGAAGAACAAGAGCTCGACGAGGAGTTCGCGGTCGAGGACCCTTTCGCCAGTGAAGAGCTCGCCGTCGATGAACACGACCCGCCCATGGAAGGTGCCACCGATGTCACCAACCCCGACGCTTTTTTCTTTGGGACGAGTGAACAAGAACTTTACAACAGTATCGCCAATGGCGTCGGTGTTGGCATGCCGGGGTGGTTGGGCAAACTGCCGGGCGACAACGACATTTGGGATCTAGTGAACTACATCCGCAGTTTGTGGGGCGAGGATTGGCTGGACTAGAAGCTGAACTGAAAGTGCGGGTTCCGCGCTAGTTGCTCACTAATTTCCCACTAGTTTCCCTTCAAGTTTCCAACTACGAATTTACCGCGCGTTGTTGCAGACTGGCGAGCTGAACGCACACTGCGAACACTTCTGCACAGGTTTCTACCGCGGGCAAATCCGGATAAGTTGGTGAGAGCCGAATATTGGTGTCATCGGGGTCTTTACCATAGGGGAAGGTCGCGCCGGCGGGGGTGAGTTTTACGCCAGCGGCGGCCGCTAAGTTGACGACTTCCTGCGCCAATCCCGGCAGGGTATCAAACGCAATAAAGTAGCCGCCCAGTGGTGATTGCCATGTGCCCATGCCGCGTCCACCTAACTCCCGCTCGAGAGTACTCAGTACGGCTTCAAACTTGGGTTTAATCAGTTCCGCGTGTCGCGCCATGTGATCAGTGATACCTTGGGTATCGCGTAAAAAACGCACATGGCGCAATTGATTAACCTTGTCTGGGCCAATTGTTTGGTACGAGAGGTGCTTAGAAAGGGCGGCAATATTTGCTGCGCTGCTGGCCAGAAAGGCGACTCCAGCACTGGCAAAGGTGACCTTTGAAGTCGATCCAAACTGTACGAGGTTGTCTAGCGTGCCCAACTGCTCGCAATAGCTGCGAATTGAAGCAAGTGCCGGTGCCTCATCGTACAACGCATGTACCGCATAGGCGTTGTCCCACAGCACCAAAAAGTGTTCGGTAGCTAATTTTCCCAGGGCGGCAATGCGTCGCACAGTGTCGTCGCTGTAGACACAACCCGTTGGATTCGAAAAGCGCGGCACACACCACATGCCTTTGATCGACGAGTCTTCTCGGACCAGAGCTTCGATGTGATCCATATCCGGCCCTGTTTCGAGCATCCTGACGGGAATCATTTCAATGCCCAGGTGCTCGCACACAGAAAAGTGCCTGTCGTACCCGGGCACTGGACACAAAAACTTTATGATATCGCTATTGCCCCAAGCCGACCCCGGGCCGCGCAGCCCTACCGTCAACGCACAATCCACCGTAAAGTACATCAACTGGAGGCTGGAATTGCCGCCCACCAATGTTTCTTCCATCGGTGAATTTAACCATATGCCGAAGAGTTCACGGGCTTCCGGTAAGCCGAGCAAATTGCCATAGTTGCGCGTATCGCAACCATCGGCGGCACTGAAATTGCCGTTTAGGATGCCTTCTAGTGCATTGGAAAGTGCCGTCTGCTCGGTGCAGGGTTTACCACGGGTAAGATCGAGTGAGAGATTTTTTTCTTGCAGTGCTGCGTAGCGCGCCTGCAGAGACGCTAACTCCCGCTTGACATCTTCATTCGACATACTCTCTATGTGCACCACATTGTCCTCGTGCCGATGCTCCTAGGCGGAGATTTGTGAGCCCTGTAGTATAGCGAGATTGTTAAAGGAGTGGCAGGGGCAGTCCGAAATCCAGCAGCCGACACGCGCGGACATCGGTAGTTGCACCCTGTGTCGCGTGACGCAATCCGCGCTGAGTGAATTAGGCGAAGCTGTGAAACGGCTAGTCCCAGAGGTCCAGTCCTGCTTCTGAGGCGATACCCGCGCTTGAAAACAGCCTTCGCGCCCGCATATAACTAAATTGGATCATTCGAATTAGAGACCCATGTACCCATGAGCGATCAGGATCAGCCGCCAGAGGAGCCGAAAGTTGCTCCGGCCATCGAAGTCATCGGCCCGGAAGATGCCAAGCAGGCCCCCGCAGTTGCCGATGACGTCCTTCCCGATACCCTGCAATTAATGCCCATTCCCAACCGGCCGTTTTTCCCGGGTCAAGTGCAGCCCGTCGCGATCAATCCGGAGCAATGGGGCAGCACGCTGGAGGCGGTGGGAGAGGCCGGCCACGGCCTTATCGGTTTGTCCTATGTCCAGCACACGGATAATTCAGCCATTGAGCCGCGACAATTTCCTGCGATGGGCTGTGTGGTGCGCCTGCATCGTCCGCCGATACCGAGTGATCAGCCGGGCCAATTCCTCGCGCAAGGTATCAAACGCTTTCGCATCGTACGCTGGTTGAGCGACAAGCCACCGTACCGCGTGCAGGTGGAGTATCCGCGCAGCCAGGGTGATAAAGCCTCCGATGAGATCAAGGCGTATGCCATGGCCTTGATTAAGGAGATTAAAGAGCTGCTGCCGCTGAACCCGCTGTACAGTGAAGAATTAAAACAATATCTGGCGAATTTCAGCCCCACGCAGCCCAGTTTATTGGCGGACTTTTCCGCCGCACTGACCACAGCCAGCGGCGAGCAGTTGCAGGAAATATTGGATACCCTGCCGCTGCGTTCGCGTATAGAAAAAGTGCTGGCGTTACTGCGGAAAGAGCGCGAGGTGGCGGAACTGCAGGGCCAGATCAGTAGCCAGGTCAACGAGAAAGTCAGCGACCAGCAGCGTGAATTCTTTCTGCGCGAACAGCTGAAAATCATCCAGAAAGAGCTCGGTATTTCAAAAGATGATCGTACCTCCGATGTGGAGATGTTCGAGAAGCGCGTTGCTGATTTGGATATGCCGGAGGCCGTAGCCAAACGTATTTCCGACGAACTACACAAGCTGTCTGTCCTAGAAACCGGATCGCCGGAGTACGGCGTCACCCGCAACTACCTCGACTGGGCAACATCCGTGCCCTGGGGTGTGTTGTCTGAGGACAACTTGGAACTGCAGCACGCCCGCGAAACCCTGGACGAACATCATGAGGGTTTGGAAGACGTCAAGGAGCGTATTTTAGAATTCCTCGCGGTCGGGGCGTTTCGCGGCGAAGTCGCCGGTTCTATTTTGTTGTTGGTGGGCCCACCGGGTGTCGGTAAAACGAGTATTGGCCGCTCGGTAGCGGATGCGCTAGGGCGAGAATTCTACCGCTTCAGCCTGGGCGGCATGCGCGATGAGGCTGAAATCAAAGGACACCGCCGCACGTATATCGGTGCCATGCCTGGAAAATTTGTGCAGGCCCTAAAAGAAGTCCAGGTGTCCAACCCGGTTATTATGCTCGATGAAATCGACAAAATTGGTGCGTCATTCCAGGGCGACCCAGCCTCGGCACTGCTAGAGGTGCTCGACCCGGAACAAAACAGTGAGTTCCTCGATCACTATCTGGATCTGCGCGTCGATTTGTCGAAAGTCGTGTTTATGTGTACCGCTAACCAATTGGATTCCATTCCGGGGCCACTGTTGGATCGCATGGAGACACTGCGGTTAGCGGGTTACGTCGCCGAAGAAAAGCTCTCTATTGCGAAAAACCATTTGTGGCCCAAGCAACTGAAGCGGCATGGGCTCACGGATGATCAGCTAAAAATTAATGACGCGGGGTTGAAGTACGTGATCGAGTCTTACTGTCGAGAAGCGGGTGTGCGCACGCTGGAGAAGCAGCTGGCTCGCATTATGCGTAAGTCGATATTGCGGCTGCTCGATACCGAGGAGAAAAAGTTGCGCGTCGGGAAGAAAGATATTGACGAGCTGCTCGGTAAACCTCCGTTCCAGTTAGAGAAACCACTGCGTGGATTGGGTGTGGCGACCGGGCTGGCATGGACTGCCATGGGTGGCGCTACACTGCCTATCGAATCGTCACAGATTCACACGCTTAATCGCGGTTTCAAGGTGACCGGTCGGCTTGGCGATGTGATGAAAGAGTCAGCGGATATCGCCTACAGCTATGTCGTCGCCCATCTTAAAGATTATGGTTGTGATTTAGATTTTTTTGACATGAGTATGGTGCATTTGCATGTCCCCGAAGGCGCGACTCCGAAAGACGGGCCCAGTGCGGGAATCACGATGGCGACGGCGCTGGTGTCGCTGGCGCGCAAAGAACGCATCAAGCGCTCACTCGCGATGACCGGTGAGCTGACTCTTACCGGGCAAGTGTTGCCGGTGGGTGGTATTCGCGAGAAGGTCATCGCAGCGCGGCGCACAAAAATTATGGAGCTTATTCTACCCCACGGGAATCGTCGCGATTTTGAGGAACTGCCCGACTATTTGCGCGAGGGTATTAAAGTGCACTTTGCCCGCAACTACCGCGAAGTGTTTGAATTTGTCTTTCACGAACATCGCATGGAGAAAGCGCTTCACTAGCGCTGCGCTATTCTCTCGCCGTGCGCGGTGCCGGTTTGCATACTGGGCTGTTCGGGGTAAACCCGCTGCGCTACAGAGCCATCTTCGACCACTTGCCCGGCACATGGGCAGAGACAATTGCGCGCCGCGGAGCGGGGTAGCCCTCAATGGATTTGCCGGCATCCTTCGGGTCGAGAAAATCGGCCAGGGAGTGAAAAGTCATCCACGGCGTTGAGCGCTGCTCTTGGGTGCTGGTGACATTTACGTCGACGACCTTCGGGTCGACGAAACCCAGTTTCTTTAACCAACTCACCAGCGTGTCGCAGGAGGGTAAGAACCACACGTTGCCCATCCGCGCATAGCGACCCTCCGGCACCAAGGTGTCGCCCAAATGGCCCTCGATTACTAGCGTTTCCAGTAGTAATTGACCACCGGGACGCAAACAATGCTTCAATTCCCGCAGGTGGTCCATAGGCGAGCGGCGATGGTAGAGCACGCCCATGGAAAACACGGTATCGAAAGCGGCGAGCTTGGTGGGTAATTGCTCGATGCCAACGGGTAGCACGGTGATGTGCTGTTGTTGCAAGTAGCGTTGTATGGCCCAGAACTGCAGGACAAACAACGGTGAGGGGTCGATGCCGATCACTTCCGCTGCTCCCGCGCCGAGCATCCGCCAGCAGTGATAACCGCAGCCGCAGCCGATGTCTAACACGCGGCGACCCGTTAAATCGTCGAGCCCTGGCAACAATCGCTGCCACTTCCAATCTGAACGCCATTCGGCATCGATGTGGTGCCCGAACAGTTCAAAGGGGCCTTTGCGCCACGGGTGTAGGCCCATGAGCGCGGCATGTAATTGTGTCGTGGTGGTTGCGTCGAGTGCGTAATCACACCTTGCACTCACTCGATCGGCATTGAGTTCGATGCGCGTAGCCTCAATCTGTGGCAGCGCTTCCAGCGCCGCCAGCCAGTGCTTCAAGTCGCCGTAGCGCTGATGTGAAAACCCCTGGGTGATTTGCCCATCCAGTTGTTCAGCCCAAGGCTGCAGGGCGCCTTCACTCCAGCGCTCGATGAAGGGCTGGTAATCGATCATTTCAGCGCGATGAGCGAGGCAAAGTTAAAGCATTGAAACCACACGTCACAACTGTCAAATCCCGCCTGAGCCATGCGCGCCTTGTGTTGTTGCAGTGTTTCGGGGAGCAAGACTTGCTCCAGGGCACTGCGCTTTTGTGCAACCTCCAGCTCGCTGTAGCCATTGGCGCGCTTGAACTGGTGGTGCAGTTCAATATTCAGTTGATCTACTTGGGAGTCAGCGAAGGTGACTTTCTCTGATAAGACTAAAATCCCTCCGGGGTTTAGCCCCTCGAACAAACGCGACAGTAGTGTATCGCGTTGTGCCAAAGGCACGAACTGTAAAGTGAAATTGAGTATGACGACTGACGCGTTTTCAATGTGGATGTCTTGCAGATCACTACAAATGAGTGACACGGGTGTTTGGTGGGTATCAGCATCGATTAGCATTTGTGCACGCTCCAGCATTGCCGCGGAGTTATCCACACCGATCAACAGACAATCGGGAGCTTCGATGTGAGCGCGCATGGCCAAGGTGGATGCACCCAGTGAACAGCCCAGGTCATACAGATGGCTACCGGCTGTGGCGTATTTACCCGCGAGTAGTCCCGTCATAGCGATGATGGTGGAGTAGCCCGGCACCGAGCGTTGAATCATGTCGGGAAAGACGCTTGCAACTCGCTCGTCGAAGCAAAAGGGTTGGGGTTGGTTGTGCGGGTCGGCGTACAAGGTGTCGCGGGAGGAAGTCACGTTTGGAATAAATGATCGAATTTTGTGTTCTAGTTAACGAAGGTCACAATTTTAGCATAAATTGTTAAACCGCATAGCTGACATAAGGCTGTATTCCCCCTTATAGACTGGCCACAATGACGCAGTAGATTCATTCCAGGATGCCCCCATGGAAGCAACGCGAAGCGCCTTTACTCCCAATCTGCGGCCACCTCTCCTGCGCCACAGTGTGATGGAAATGGGTCGAGTGGTTTTCGAGATGGGTAGCACGGCTATGTTTGCGCCAATCCTGCGCTCTCTGCCCGCTGGCGACGGGCATACCATCATGACCATTCCCGGTTTTATGGGAGCGGATGGCTCTACCTCTGCGCTGCGCAAATTTCTCACAAACCTCGGTTACAACGCTGTGCCTTGGGGTTTGGGCCGCAACGCCTCTGAGGTGCGCTCACAAAATCTGGATGATTTCCTCGACCATCGACGCCTGACCGAAAATGCCGTGGCCGAGCGCGTAGAGCGCGAGTGTCTCACTAGCGGTAGAAAGGTGACGCTGATTGGTTGGAGCCTGGGCGGTTTGTACGCGGTGGCTCTGGCACACCGTTTCCCCCAGTGGGTACGCCAAGTCATTACACTCGGCACGCCGTTTGGTGACCCGCGCGGTACCGCCCTGTACACCGTCATGGGCAGCTTATACAACAACGAAATTGATGAAGACGATATTGTCCGGTGGGTGGCTCACACCTACAGCGGTGGCGAGTTGCGCGTACCCATCCTAACCCTGTTTAGTGAATCCGACGGTATTGTGGGCGCGGGTATCGCACGCTGTGAAGCCGACTCGCGCTATGTCACCAATATTGCGGTGGTCGCCAGCCATGTCGGCTTTCCATTCAACCCTCTGGTGTTTGCCGTCATTGCCAATCATCTGGTTGAGCCGCAGGAGCGCTGGGCGCTGTGTTCTAGCGAGCTGATCAAGCCTCTGGTGCGAGTAGTGGATTGAAGGTTTGATGCAGTACTTGACTGAATATTCGGATGCAAGCTGCGTAAAGAACTGATCGGAATGTAATAAACTGCTCAGTGGGCCTCGGCTCTAGGGGTAAACTTTGCTCGCAACCTGAGGATTGACCCGGGGCGGCATTTAGGCGTTTCCATGGAAGGCGGGAGCGAGCTGCTGCTAACGTCTTTCCTCGGTGCTGCCCGCTGTGGCGGACTCTTCGGTTGGCTTCTGTACGCCGTGGGGGTGGGGCTTCAATGGCGCAAAGTGCGTGCTGCATTCCTCTTCGCGTTCGGGCTCTGACTTACCACCGAACTTAATGCTCTGAAGAAAATCTACCAGGCTTGTCTTACCGTCGTCCAATCTTTTCATGGCCGCCTGTTGCGTTAGCAGTGGATAACCCTTCGTTAGAGTATAAAGATTGCGCTGACGTGATTGAGGTAAAAAGTACTTCGCTTTTGTGTGAAATAAGTCTGAGCGGCGGTATCCTTCTCCCGCATTTTTAAATTGGACGACCCCGCAGTGTAAGCGCGTGCTCAGACACACCATCACTGAACTTTCGGAGACGAACCCATGCTCGACCGCTTGCCAGCCATGCCACCCGATTCCATTTTGGGCCTAGCCGCCGCGGCGCGCGCCGATGAGAACCCCAACAAGGTAGATCTCAGCGTGGGCGTGTATATGAATGCCGAGGGTAGGTGCCCGGTATTCGCAGCGGTTGAACAGGCGCAAGAGGCGCTGCATGCCCAGGAAATGACGAAAGCCTATCTGCCCGCCGCTGGCGATGAGGCGTTTAATCAGGGCATGCAACGTCTCGTGCTCGGGGCTGACAACCCGGCTCTGGCAGCGCACCGCGTCAGCAGTATTCAAACACCCGGTGGCTGCGGCGCGTTGCGCATCAGTGCTGAGATTATTCACGCGGCTGCGCCCGATGCACGCGTGTGGATTTCCGACCCGACCTGGCCGGTACATATTCCCCTCATCGGTGGCACCGGCCTTGAATTTGCAAGTTATCGCTACTACAACCCCAGTACGCACAACGTCGATTTTGAGGGGATGACCGCCGACCTGAAAGGCGCTCAACGCGGCGATGTCGTGCTGTTACACGGCTGCTGCCATAACCCTAGCGGTGCCGATTTATCGCTGGAAGAATGGGGGGTTATCGCCCAGATGGCGGAAACTCAGGGTTTCACACCCTTGGTTGATTTAGCTTACCAGGGGCTCGGCAGTGGCTTGGAGGAGGATGTCGCCGGCTTGCGATTACTGGTTGCGCGTCTACCCGAGGTGCTGGTCGCTGCGTCTTGCTCCAAGAATTTGGGCCTGTACCGCGAGCGCACCGGGGCCGCGTTATTTGTTTGCGCTGCTGCCGATAACGCGACTGCGGTTTTAACGCAGGCCCAGGCGGCCGCGCGCAAACTCTATTCCATGCCCCCGGCACACGGCGCGCTGATCGCCGCTCGGGTGCTGAACGATGAGAGCCTGGGGCATCTCTGGCGCGAGGAACTCGAGGGGATGTGCGAGCGGCTGTTGCAACTGCGACAACTGTTACGCAGCGCGCTGGAGGCGAAAACGCAGCGCAATTTCGCCTTTATTGAGCGCGAAAAAGGCATGTTTTCTTTTCTGGGATTATCTAATGAGCAGGCGCAACGGTTGCGCAGTGAGTACAGTGTGTACATGCTAGATTCTTCGCGTATCAACGTGGCTGGTATCAACGACAGAAACGTTGACTATCTGGTTGATGCGGTGGCGGCTGTGCTATAGGGTCCCGCAAAAATACCGGGCACGTAATAATTGACGAGCGTTTTAGGGTAACCGATGAGTTCGATTAAACGGCGTTTACACTCCACCATAGTGGCGCCGCGCTCGCGCCATACGGGAACGCGCTGCGCCATGGTTTCGACCAGTTCGCGTGGGGTAATAATCCATGTGTCTTGTGCCACCGTTCCGAAGTAAAAATCTGCGGGCGCCACACGCAGCGCTTCCGGCTTCATATAAATTGCCAGCGTGAGTACATCTGCTGCGCCCTGCGCTTTGAGGTAATCTATTAGAAAGGCCATGGTGCCACCGCTATCGCCCAGATCGTCGATCACTAGCACTGATTGTCCCTCGATGGGTATCGAGGTGGGTTGTTGGATTTTTGGCGAGGCGTAGCGCTCGTTGGGGCTTTTGTACAGCGATACACCAATGCTGCCAAAAGCCATGGGCGCTCGTTCACTCGTGGTCGATTTTACCAGGTGGTCATACAGTAAAATCCCGGGCAGCATGCCGCCCATGGTGGCCATGAGTGCGCAGGTAATCGGTGTTTTCGCCTCTCGTTGATAGCGCTGAACTTCTTGCGCGACATGAAAGACAGCCATGGCCTCCGCCGCATCGGGCACCAGCAAGAACTGTAATTCATCATCTGGTACGTGCACTCCCTCCGGTTGACGCCAGAAATCTGGATCCAGTTCGCTGCTTGGCCCGGTGACTTGTTCCAGGTACTTGCTCATTTGTGTTCCTTGCTCGATAAAATCACAGTGGCAATAGTTTTCTCATGCTCGCTGTGCTTAGAGTACCACCAGAATTGGTTTGAGTCGGCGGAAGATTGCGTGCCGCAGTAACGCGCGTTACTGTGCGCTGTGTACCCGTTGTAACTCGGTTGAAAGCGGAGAATGGAAATGGCAGTGCCACTGTGGCAGCCCGACCCAGCACGCATCGAACAATCGCAACTGCGGCGGTTTATCGATTATATCAACGCGCACTATGCGGCGAGTTTGGGCGGCGACTACGCTGCGTTACATGCATGGTCTATCGCGCAGCCCAGTGCTTTTTGGTCGTCGATCTGGGCGTTTGGAAAGGTTGTCGCTAGTGCGCGCGGCGACACGGTATTGCTCGATGGCGATAAATTTCCCGGTGCGCGCTGGTTTCCCGATGCGCAACTTAACTTCGCCGAAAACCTGCTGCGCTATCGGGACGATCGAGTAGCCTTGGTATCGCTTTTCGAAAATGGATCGCGGCGGCAGCTAACCTATGCACAGTTGCATCGACACGTGGCGCGGTTGGCCTGCGCCCTGCGCGGGCTCGGTGTGGTCGCGGGAGATCGTGTAGTTGGCTTAATGCCCAACGTACAGGAAACGGTGGTTGCTATGCTTGCGGCGACCAGTATCGGAGCGATTTGGTCTTCTTGCTCCCCCGATTTTGGATTCGATGGCGTACTCGACCGCTTCGGCCAGATTGCGCCCAAGGTGTTGTTTGCCGCTGATGGTTACTGGTACAACGGTAAGGCCATCGATACGCTCCCCCGTATCGCAGAGCTGAGCCGGGCTCTGGACACCTTAGAGTCGGTTGTCGTCGTGCCGCTACTACAAGCTGAAAGTGAGCTCGACACTGCGCTAACGGATTTTCCCGGGGCGAGTACCTATGCGAGCTTTGTTGCGGAGGGTAACTCCTGCGACGATACCCCCGATCTGCACTTCGCACAGCTACCCTTTGACCACCCACTGTATGTGATGTACTCATCGGGTACGACTGGTAAACCGAAATGCATCGTACACGGTGCCGGTGGAACGCTGCTGCAGCACTTGAAAGAACATCAGTTGCACGTCGATCTGTGCCGCGATGATGTGTTTTTCTACTTTACCACTTGCGGTTGGATGATGTGGAACTGGTTAGTGAGTGGCCTCGCCACCGGTGCCACCCTCTTGCTGTATGACGGCGCTCCCATGATGCGAGATGGTCAAGTACTTCTCGATGCGATTGATTCGGAAGGCATCTCTGTATTCGGTACCAGTGCGCGTTTTATCGCAGCACTGGAAAAGGCCGGTGCGCTGCCGCGCAAAAGCCATGAACTACAGCGACTGCGTAGCATTCTCTCCACGGGCTCACCTCTGTCGCATGAGAGTTTCGAGTATGTCTATCGCGATATCAAAGCGGATGTTTGCCTCTCGAGTATCTCTGGAGGTACCGACATCGTCTCGTGTTTTGTAGGCGGGTGCCCGATCCTACCGGTTTACAGCGGCCAGATTCAGGCCGCTGGTTTGGGTATGGCAGTGGAGATTCGCAACGAAGCCGGTCAACCTGTGGTGCAGGAAAAAGGCGAGCTAGTTTGTACACGGCCGTTTCCATCCACTCCACTCGGCTTTTGGGGCGATAGCGACGACAGCCGCTTTCACGCAGCTTATTTTTCACGGTTTCCCAATGTGTGGGCGCACGGTGATTACGGTGAGATTACTGCCGAACACGGATTCGTTATTCACGGCCGCTCTGACGCGGTGCTCAACCCCGGTGGGGTCCGCATCGGCACGGCGGAAATTTATCGCCAAGTGGAGCGAGTTCCGGCTGTGTTGGAAAGCGTCGTTATCGGGCAGCAGTGGCAGGGCGATGTGCGGGTCATTCTATTCGTGGTGTTGCGCGACGAGGTGGCTCTTGACGCTGAACTGGAGAAGCAAATTCGCCAGACGATTCGCAAGCACACCACCCCGCGTCATGTACCGGCTAAAATCATACAAGTTGCCGACATCCCCAGAACGCTGAGTGGCAAAATAGTAGAGCTTGCCGTGCGCGATGTTGTGCATGGAAAATCGGTGAGTAATTCCGATGCACTGGCCAACCCGCAGGCCTTGACGTTGTTTGCCGATCTGCCGTCACTGCGCGAATAGCTATTGGGGTTGCGCGAACAGGAAGTCCCTGTATAGTGCTCCATTTTACCCCTCGCCGCGTCTAATTTTTTGTGCCTCGAGGCGGCGACAGTCACCCTCGGAATACGCTATGATCGCAGCCCTTTGTGGCGCAGGTTATACGCATGAGTAGCTCATCCACACCGATCGCTTACCACAACGGAACCGTTGACCCGACTGGCCCTGCGGGGCGCTCGCGGTATGATCGCCAATTGGCGCTGTGGTTGCTGCTTTGTGCCGCCGTTATTTTTGGCATGATTATCCTGGGGGGTGTAACACGCCTCACGCACTCTGGTTTGTCCATGGTGGAGTGGCGGCCTTTAATGGGCATTATTCCCCCCCTGTCAGAACAGGCTTGGCTGGAGGTGTTTGAGAAGTACAAGCAATTCCCCGAGTACCAGAAAATCAATCGCGGTATGAGTCTCGATGCATTCAAATCCATCTTCATGTACGAATACCTGCACCGTGTGCTGGGGCGCTTGATCGGTGTGCTCTTTCTACTGCCTTTTCTGTATTTCCATTTTCGCAAACGCATTCGCGCGGACTTGACGCCAAAATTAGTTCTGCTGTTCTTCTTAGGCGGCCTGCAGGGTTTGCTCGGTTGGTACATGGTTAAAAGTGGTTTGGTGGACAACCCGCGCGTCAGTCAATACCGCTTGACCGCCCATCTCGGGCTTGCGGTCATTGTCTATGGCTACATGCTCTGGTTGGCATTTGATTTGCTCTTCACCGCCGCATCACCCAACAACTCTGCGCCCGCTCGAAGTCGTCGGTCGCTCATTCTCGTGGTATTGGTTTTTCTAATGATTTTGTCCGGCGGACTCGTGGCCGGGACCCGCGCGGGTCTGGCTTACCCGACCTGGCCGCTCATGGGCGATTCATTTGTGCCGCCGGGGCTTTACATGATGACGCCGGCGTGGCTATCGGCATTTGAAGATGTGACCACCATTCAATTCAACCACCGTATGTTCGCCTACGGTTTGACTGTCATTTTGGTTTTGGTTGCATGGCGTGTCTTGCGTAGCAGTGCGGCGGGAACATCAGTGAAGCGTGCCGCTACTCTCATGGTGCTGGTATTGGGCCTGCAAGTGGGTCTGGGAATCACTACGCTACTGCTGCATGTTCCGGTTCCTTTAGCGGCAGCGCATCAGGGTGGGGCAGTGTTACTGTTTACTGCCACATTGTATTTCGCACACGCGCGCGGCCGCATTGCAGCGTCGTGAGCAATCACGTGGTTTGGGTATTGGAATTGCCGGTTGCTTCAGGGTTTGGGTGTGGTTACCAAAACTCAGGCGCTTTGTTGCCCTCACGCCGCCCGTCCCCCTCGCGTCGGTCTTCCCGGCGACGTTCTTCGCCCATGTATTTCTATTTTGCTGTGATCATCTGTGTTACTCGTAAATCGCTCGGATCTCGAGAATAAAACGATGCTTTTGTTCCAGTCGACATAGCTCCGCGATGCCCCTTATGTGTTGACTACTGGACCGTTTAGTGTGAGCGATATTTAGAGCGCTAGTAGCCATCTCGGCCACCGAAAGTGCTTTATATGCGGTTGATTTGTAACGCTTGTCACAGTTTGTGCGGCGCTCGTACCGGCACACCGAGTCCCAGTTACTTGCCCGGGTTTGACGTGCTACTAGGCGTATCGAGAGCAGCGGAGTTCCCTTGTTTAAGCGTTGCGGTGACACCGGGGCCAGTCACACCGTCGATGCCCAGGGTTCGCAGCGTCTTCCACTCGGCATCGTCGTAGACTCCCTCGGCGATCATTGTAGTTCCCTTAGCGCGACCGGCGATACACAGTGTGCGCACCAGGGTTTGATTGGCGGGGTTACAATCTATGTCGCGTATGAACAAACCGTCGATTTTCATGTAGTCGATACCCGCATCGGCCAACTGCCCAATTTCTGCCAATTGGTGACCGGCGTGCTCGACGCCAATGTGCGTGCCCCAACTGCCCACACGACCACAGAGCTTAGTGAATTCGTTGATGTAGCGCAGCGCCGCAATTTCCGCGACTTCCAGCCATAGCTTATCTGCGACGGGTTCGTTGGCGCAGAGTGTTTCGCTGATCCAAGGGAGGAACCCGCGATCACGTAGCGCCGCAGCGGTCAGATTGACGCAGACCGGCGTGTTGGTTTGCACTATCGCTTGCAGCGCCAGACGCACAACCTGTTTGTCGAGATCTACGGCTAGCTCCAAACGATTGATCCAGGGTAAGAATTGGCTGGCGGTGAGCGCCTTACCGCGAAAGTGTAACCTGGCGGGGGATTCCAAGTGCAGTAGATTCCCCTCGATTCCCGCCACGGGGTAGGCCGTCAGTGAAAAGCGTTGCTCGACAAAAGCATCGCGCAATATGGTTCGCCACTCCTCCATCTGCTCTCGCACCGGGCGTCCGGACAGCGCTGGTTTGTCTGGTACGTAAACGGCGGACTCACCTTCTACTACCGCGGCGGATAATACACCGTCGAGGCGCGACAGCAATTGTCCGACCGTTTCGTCGGGAGCATAGTTGGCGGCCGCAGCGGGGAGTTCGATGTTCGCGATCATTTCCCGCTCCACTAATACCTCTGCCAGCGCGGTCTGTGCTCTCTTCGCTACCCCCTTTGCATCGGTGGCGCGCGGTGCTAATACGGCAAAATCGGCACCGTTTAACCGCCCAGCTCGCCAAGCGTTCTGTGCCGCGCACAGGGCGATTAAGCTGCGACCCATGGCGCCGAGTAAGTCGTCCACACTGTGTCTGCCGTAGGTGCGGTTGAGGACAGCGGGTTCACTCAAATGCACAATGCAAAGAACACCTTCCTGGCTCCCATCCTGTTGCTTTAAACGCATTTTCAATGCATTTAAAAATTGCGTGCGGCTCTGCAGGCCGCTGATACTGTCTATCGGGGGCTCCAGTTCAATATCGGATGAGTGTACAAGTTGCAGCCCCGTGATTGGGTCTGAGGGTTCCTCCAGGCGCTCGAGTGCGAGTACCAGAGCATGGAACTCATTGGGAAGGTCTTGCGCCACAGCCAAGAGCTGCGCTTTCATGAACGGTTCGTTTTGACTGTCGAGAGTGTCTTTTAGCTCCTGTAGTGGGTGCGCAGCACTGCGCAACAACCGCGTAACCATACTGAATGCGATGATCGTAGCCACGACAAAAACACCACCCAGCGCGGTCAGTGGTAGAGTGAGTTGCTGTTCGAACTGGTCTTTCGTCAGTAGCACCCACAGGGCGGCACAGGTGAGAAACAGCGCACCGAACACGAATGCCAGTAACAGCCAGAGCTGTTTACGTAGTGACACTTGGATGGTCTCCGCGTGCAAATTTATGACGTGCAGTGAATAATTGGCACGCCCAACTCGAATCTAGCGGCACTGGGACTAATCCATCTATTGTTTGTGGCTGCCGTCGCACAGAGGTGCATTGGCACTTGCTTTGCAACCACAGAAATAGACAGTACCGCTTTCTTCGGCGTTGTAGCGCGTCGGAGTAAAACCGGTATCTTTATGGGACCCGTCGCAGAAAGGTTGGCTGGTGCTGAGTCCGCAGGCGCACCAAAAATACACTTCGCCCGATTCGACTTCGACGCCGAAGGGTGTGTCTGCCGCACGTTTAGGTGTGTCCATATGTTGTCCTCAATGATGGCGCAGACAGGGCGGCTGTGCCGCGCTGCGCGTTGATTATTGTTATTGTAGCAGGGCCGTTAAACTGCCCCGTGTACGCGATGGGCATTAGTGTAGGTCAGATCTAAATACGCGTCACGCCTCGATTTTTGGCAATAAAGCAGATTGTGTTACTCCTGTATACGGTAGGCGAGGAGCATATTGCCGGGAAGTTGTCCAAACATAGCGTAACCCGATTGCACGTACAGCCATCCATCTGCGATCACTTGCCCGCTGACGTCGATGGCGCCACCGTGCCCCTGCACACCGTTGCTCGCTGAGAAAGGTTGCGCGGTTGTCGCCTCCCACAGACGCTCGCCCGAGGTCACATCAAATGCCCGTACCTTGCCATCTAAAGCGGCGCTGAATACCAACTGATCGGTGCTGGTGAGTGCTGCGGAGAGCCCGTAATAGAATGAGCACCGATACTTGGTTGCCAAATCGATTTTCTTACCGGTGCGCATGTCCTGCAAGCCAATGAGCGGTTTATCTTCTTCAGGAATATCGCAGCCTCGCGTTACGCCCACGTGCCAGAGAATTTCGCCATCGTGCATTTGCAGCGCGTGCAGCCCGGGCTTGGGAATATATTCGGGACGATTGCGCTCCGGATCAGAGGCGGCGACTAATAGACGCCCGCCGGCTACCGACATTCCCCAATGGATGCCACCATTGGTGGTTGTTTGGTGCAAATTTGGACCGATGGCGGCATTGCTGACGCGCCGGTGCCACACGATTTCACCCGTGCTGCCCTCTGGATCGGGATTGAGGGCATACACATCGCCCGATTTCTGGCCCGCAAACAACAACTGCGAGCCGTCTGATAGTGATGCGAGAACAATTGATGCCCCAAAGTCAAAATCCCCGCCGGCATCGGCGGGACAATTGGCGCCATTGTTGAGACAAGCCGCATTCCACACATCGTTTGCGGTGGCTTGGAATGACCATGCCAACTCGCCAGTTTTTAAATCCAGCGCGATCACCGCATCTGAGGTCGTCGTCGCGGGGTGCGATAGGTTTTCTCCAGTCCCGATATATAAACGGCCGCGGTCGGCGTCAATGGTAGGCGTGCTCCACACACTGGCACCCGAGGGCCCCAATAGCGGTTGGCCGCTGCTATTGGTTCCCTGCTGTATGGCCGAGGGGGTGGCGTGCCACTCCCAGATGCGCTCGCCGCTCATGGCGTTTAATGCGAGGACACCGCCGTGAGAGCTGCAACAGTTATAGTTTGGGCTACCCGCAACGGCGACTTCGTAAGAGGACACGGGTACGTACAGTAGACCGTCGTGATAGCTGATGGAGCCGGTGATCACGGACGTATCGAATAGGCGGGCATCGGTCTGCCATAGGGTTTTTAGCGAGAGGGCATCCACCGCATATATCGACGCCATGGAGTCGGCGAATATAAGTTGCCGCCGATTGTTCTCGCTTTCGATTACCGTGATCGCCGAGCGTACGCCGCTCAAGATCGTGCGGTGATTGCGCACGCAACCGGTGTGTCTGTCGATAGCGAAGAGACCGCCGGTCTTATCGCCAAAGTAGAGAGTGTCGCCCACGATTGCGGGTTGCGAGCGCATGTCGGTCACTTTGGGAAATGCGAGGCTCCAAGCCAGCGATAAGCTACCAACATTGTCGCGTGAAATACCCGCCATAGCGTCGGGTGTATGGCGACGATTATGTGGCCCTAACCCCCAATTACCGACATACACGGTCGCATCGTCGTCAGTGCGGTTTGTGGAAGTAATGGTGCAGCGGTGGTTTTCGACCCATTCATCTGCGGGTGCGCTGCCGGCGAGGTAAATCGCAATCAAGCCCTTTTCACGCTTATGCAGGTGGCTCGCCATGGGTTGCATCTTGCCGAATTCGAGAGCGATCATAATGCTCTCCTTGGAAAAACCGGAGAGTGCCTCGCGGCCTGGCGCATGTGTCGCAGGGTTGTCGTGACAGCTACTACAGTACTCATCGAAGAGTTTTTCGCCGAAGTAGGCCAGCGGCAGTTTGTCTGCGTGACGCATCGCAAAATTCTCAAGTTTTTTGGCGGGCACAAACACCACGGTAGCCGCAACGGCTAATCCAACAATAAGTAACAAGCTAAGCAGTAGGGTAAGGAGGGTGCCTCCGAACATGCGGCTCGCACCACTTGGGTTTGCGGCCAGACCTGTGACGTCGCCTTGAATTTGCCGGAACCGCGATGCCTTCATGGTCGCACACCGAGCTGCTGCAAAGCACGATCGCGGGAGAAAAGCTGTATAGTGACGCTCATATCGCCACGTATGATTTGTGCATCACTCGCATCGTGTGCGCCGCTAATTTACCCGCAGTTCGTTTTCAACAACAGCTTCTTAAATACGACGGCGTTGTGATCGCTCTCATCTTTTTCCGGTTCTTCGGCTAGCTCGATGTTGGGGAAACGTGCAAACAACTCCGTGAACGTTAAATACAGTTGTCTCTTTGCAAGGGCAGCACCGATGCAGTAGCGCGGCCCGTAACCAAACATGACATCGGGATCGAAAACGCGTTCTACGTCAAACACCTCGGGGTTCTCATAGTAGTCTGGGTCGTAATCCTTGAGATGCGGCATCATGAGCACCATGACACCCTTGCGCAAACGCTGACCCATAAATTCCATATCGCGGGGAGCGTAGCGAGCAAACCCCATTTTTGAAGACACGCCCCAGCGATTGATCTCACAAAACGCGTTGGCAAAACTTTCCGGTGTGGCCAGTGCTTTGGCAATCTGTGCTCGATCGTTCTTCAGTAAGGCGTATACTGACCACTGTTGAGCCACCAAGGTGGTATCAGACCCAGCGCCTATGAGAGCGAGTATCAACGTGACGATATCTCCCTCTTCAAATTCCTCTACGGTCTCCTCAATATTTAACAACGTACTGAGAAAATCATCCTGCGCGGGTGTATTGCGTCGCTCGGCGATGACCTCTTTGATGATGTCGATGGCCCGATTGCTGTCTTGGCGCGCGGCTTCACGCTGTTCGTCGGAGATCGTGGGGTTCCACGCTTCGGTGAAGGTCATGATCACCTGTTTGATTTCTGGCCAGTATTTTTCCGGAATGCCGACCATGCGTGTGATGGAGATAAAGGGAATGTGGTTGGCAATCTCCTCCTTGTAGTCGAAAACTTCCGGTTCACCCAACTGGTCAAACAATTTTTTCACTTCCGGTTCAATTTTTGCCTGAATGGCATCGACAACATTGCGTGAAAACGCGGGTGCGGTTACGCGGCGCACCAAGCGGTGATGGTCGTGATCCGCCAGTAAGCTATGGCCGATCATGGCACGTTCGAAATTACTCCACTCGTCTTCCGGTGGCCTTGGGGGGGCGAACTCCCAATCGTAAAAATCCGAAGAAAGCGGCTCTTCTTTCCAGCAAGCCATGATGTCCGGCATGCGCGTTATAATCCATGCCTGCCAGGGCTCATACCAGACAATGGGGCCGCGGCTGGCCAGTGCTAGGCATTGTTCGACGGGGTTGTCCAGGTAGGCTCTGGAATGTGGATCAAAGATTTCCTCAATCGGCGTCAGGGGGGTGGCAGTTTCGACCATGAGACTCTCCTAGAAGTACTTTGACGAAAAACTATACCTCCGTGTACCGTGCTTGGATAGGCAGTGCGAGGAAAATCCGGCCTTGGTTTGCCCTGCCAACTGTCGGCAAGAAATCGCGTTTAGCCGGTGTACGGGTGGCGACTAGAAGGCGACTACAATCATCGGGTTTTGCGAATTGAGCATTGCGTTAGGAGCACAACAACTTGGAACTTATCGTATTTGATCTCGATGGAACGCTCCTCGATGGCCAGTCGAAGGTGTCCCGGCACACGCGAGCAACCTTGCGCGCGTTGTGCGAGCGCGATATCGCCTATACGGTTGCTACCGGTCGTACACTGCATGCGGCTCGAGATTTGCTGCACGACCATGGATTTGATCTGCCCCATATCTATAAAAACGGCGTCATCATTTGGCATCCACAGAGCGAACAATTTAGCCATAGTAATTTGTTAACCCTCGCGGAAGTGCATGCGGTACTGGCTGCTTTTGAGACTGTCGGCGTGACACCCTTTGTGTTTACGCTAGATCTAGAAAACATGCATGCGGTTTTCCATGCGCCTCTACGCAATGCCGCAGAGCGACGATTAGTAAAGTTGTTTGCTCATGATCGCGGGTTGGGCGTATTTCCCATCGAACAACTCCCCGTCGATGCAGCTATTAGTAATATTAGTGCTCTGGGCACTCCGCAGGCGATCGACGCGGTACAAATGCAGGTTGCAGCTGAGTCGCACTTGGTGGCTTACGCCGGGCAGGCTATAGAGGGGGAAGAATGGCAGTGGATTGACATCCACCACAGTGCCGCCAGTAAGGGCGGTGCCATTAGCCAACTGAAGGCTGATTTAGGCGTCTCGCGCGTCATTTGTTTTGGGGATAGTGAGAATGACCTCAGTATGTTCGCCGTCGCCGACGAAGCTTATGCGCCGGCCAATGCCAAACCCCAGGTGCTAAACGCCGCCACTGCAGTCATAGGAGCGCACGATGAGGACGGTATCTCACACTTTCTTCGCGAGCGCTTTCAGTTGTGAAATTAGGCACTGGCGCTGTCACCACTGCCTCTTGCAGTGGCTTCGCGCAGCTTCTCGCGTTGTAGCAAGTGAGAAAAAAATAGTGCACATAGGAACAGAAAACTCGGTGCTAAGTGCAAACTCAATCTGCCGACTGCCGTAAAGTTGGTAGCCCCCCAGCCGTAACCGGTGAAAGTAAACAGAAACAGGAAAAGCGCAACAGCCGCGCCGAGGGCCACACTCAAGGGTAGATGATGGCGCAACATCATCCCGGGCATGATGGCGCCCAACGGCAGCACTGTCATTATCAGATACCCAAGAAGATGCCAGTTGTCGTGTAGCCAAACACTTTTTGCTATGCCAACGAGACCTTTTGGTTCGAAATCTAAAGCGAGCTGTTCTAGTGTATGGCCAGCGATGATGATGTCCTGCGGGAGCAGCAGGACGATTAGCAGCGCTAGTAGGGACAGCAGTAACACGAATTTTGCCGCCTCGCGAGGCGTTAAGATGGCGGCACCGAATGCAGGTAGCAAGGTCATGGCCCACATGGTCCCCTCATTTTTTATGAGCGGGCAAAGTGCGGCAAACAGGAGGGCTAGTACCGCTTGCCACCAACGACGTGTAGTAGCCCAGCCATGCAGCGCCATTAGAGCGCCGCAGTAGACCGCTGCTAAAAATAAATCTGCGTAACCGGCGAGTGCGACATGGATATTGGCCAGAGGCATAGACATGAGTAAATAGGTAAAGGCGAGACTTGTGAGGGCATTTGTTTTCGCGGCGCGCAACTGAGCGTAAAACATCAAGCCGAGAGCGGCGTAGCACACCAACCAGGGTATGTTCATCAAACTCTCGTTCCATTCGCCCAATGCAAGATTGACCCAGACCTGCAGGAGAGGAATGGTGGGTGGGTAGTCTGGGTGTCTGTCGGTAAATAGGCCTTCACCGCCGCGCTCTAACCAGGGGCCATGGTCGATAAAGGGGGTGATGGCTTTGTACTCAAACCAGACCCGGGATTTGGTCGCCCAATGCATGGTCGCATCCCATGGAAAAAGTGGCCGCCAGTAGATTTCCCCGAAGAGCGTAACAAGGCGTAGAGCGATAAGTGCCAACAGAAAACCATAAACCCATCGTACCCACCCCATCAGATGCTCACGACCAACGACAGTGGCGTGAAGCTTACGATGCTTTTTAATCGTGATCTGTAGCAGCAGCGCCAGGGCAATACTGGCCGCCAATACAGCGGCAACCGTGTTAAAAGCGAGCGGCTGAGAGTAAGCATTCAGCAATCGCATTAGTTGTGGCGTAAGAATCAAGCCGAACAGCGCACCGCAACCCCAGACTAATGCCGGGCGTGCCACGATGCCGCCGGGCAACCAGAGCTGTACCCAGAGTCCGCCCATTAGGGTAGGTAAAAGTAGCGCGAGAAGTAGGAGTAGTGTGTCCATTTACTTTATCTGCAATAGCACTCCGTGCGGACTTTCAGCCACACGCGTAACGAAAATACGACCATGCTTCGTTGCAATCCAACCCTTGTCATCTAAATAATCAACTTCGTGTGGATGCACTAGGAGAATGTAGTCACCACCGCGGAAATAATTTTTGCCTGGAAGTTGAGGATGTTTGAGACGCCAGTACACATTGTGCGGATAGAAATAGTAGGCACTGCGCATACCGCGATAGTCGTCGCTGGAAATCACGAAAATACGGGCGTTTTCTTTGCCAATCTTGCCTTTTAAGTCTGTGGCAAATTGATACAGTGCAGCGTCGGGCCCTACTGCAAGTTTTTCAGTAGAGGTCTTGCCGGCAAAGGTCTGATGCGTGAGAACGAGTTGTTGCCATAGTTGTCTCTGCCAGGCCAAATCCAAACACACCCAGCCAAATAGAAATACTAGGCCGATAACATGCCAGTCGAACCGAGCGCGTTTGCGAAAGACCGTGAACAGCAGAAACCCATAAGCGGCGAAGCTGCACAACAGAAACAACACGGTGAGGGGTACGGGATAGAATGAAGACACCTTGTTGACCCCTGAGTGCGTATTCATCGCCGCGCGATTCCAGGGTGAGAAGGCCGTCCAATCGGTGAGTATGGCCTTTAACAAATTGGTCATTGAATAGGGGTGGAGAGAGAAGTCACGCAACAAGAGCGCGTCACTCTCCGGACCGAAGACACCCAGGTGAACAGCTGTGACGGTACCGCTCCAACCCCGGAGCTCTCGCGTGGCGATCCATAAGGTTTCGAGGTCTCTATTTTCGATAATGTACTCGTGAGTCGTGTTCCCGGAGTTTTTACTACCCTCGATTTTCCAGCGCAGAAAAAACTGTAGGTTTTCTGCTGCTTCATCGATATCGATGTGAATAAAAGCGTAGTCTTGCGCGGTAAATGACTCGATCGGCAGGGAAACTTCAGCAAAGCCAGGTGCGGGCAAACGCAACTGTAAATCTCCGGCTTTGTTCACCGCCACACTGCCATCTTGAATAGTGACATGACTGGGGTCCAAAATGATGGGGGGCGCGAAATTTTCACTCCTGTCGCTGTAAGTCAACCCTGCCAGCACAATCGCTAGTAGCACGGCACCCAGCGCGAGCGATGCACCAGTAAGTCTCAACATTGCAGTAGTTGTCTTTGGTTGTCTTAAACTGATTCTAGTTGACTTTAATTATCTGTGCCTAAACTCGATCAAGGCTTAGATAGTAACCATATTTGCGGGCGGCGGGTCTTGCAACTGTTTACCTGCGATTTGAGGTACTGCTACGCATAAATTGCGTACCTCCAGCGCCCGTTTTTCATGGCCAGCGATGTTAGCTGGGATCACGCGCCTCCGGGCCGATGCCCAGATCATCGCACTGAATATTACCAAGGGCTTTGCTCGCGGGTGTACAGGTAATCTCGCTAGAATCGCAGCATGCGCATTGTTCTTGTTATGGTTCTGTCACTGTTGGTCTCCGCTTGCACCAGTTATGAACTGAAAAACCTCGTGAAAACCGATATCGATTTGGTGGCGGATGAATTCATTGTGGAAACCCGATCCGCGGTACGCGAGCTCGTGGTTAAGTTATACAAACGCAACCCGGCTGAGCTTGAGAAAATACCCGGCATGACAGTGGAGGGCCGATTGGCGCAATTGCGAGTCCACCGCTATGAACTGCTCTTCGAAGAGTTGGGAGGCAAGCAGGATATAGAGGCAATGAACTTGGCCTTTGACCCAAGTTTTACTGGAGATCGTGTATTTGCGCTTGCGGTGGGCCTGGGGAGCATGTTGCGTCAGGCGTATCAAAACAAGCCGGAGATGTTCCTGCCCGATCGATTGGACGCCGACGTGTTAGAAACTAGCGCTCGCAACGTGGAAATTCTGTTGTGGAAGTTGAAGAATACTCACAAGTCCAACGGTCAGCACTATCTCATCACACACGAATATCGTGGCGTGGTAGATAACCTGAGTTTTGAGCGCCTGTTTGGCAAGATTATTGTGCTACAAGAAATGATGGCGCGGATCGCGGGAGATTCTAACCACCGCGCTGTAACTGGAACGGTTCACGCGGTATCCAGGGCGTTTATTCCGCTGCCTATTTAAGTGGCAGCACCCGTGATCGAAAGAAGGTTACGGTAAAGACGCCGCGATTCGTTCTGCCAAATTAGACAACAAATTCTGCTCCGCTCTGGCCAGTGCGGCGTAGCCATCTTCACTCAGTGGCTGAGAATCTGCAAATTGATGCGCTTGTAATACTTTGCCACCCTGCCGCAACCACCACTGCGCCACCAGCACTGCCTGACCATCATTGCTGCCGTGCATTTGATCGATGTGAATATCGATGACCATGGGAGCACTGCTTAGCGCTCGAGGCATGATGTCTTCACCGTGGGCGCTAGAGACATCGGTGGTCATCATCTTGCGAATACTGCCGCTCAGCGGTTCAGCCCATAGGTGATGGCGCGCCAGTTGCATCTGTCCATCAGGTGCCTCTAGAACCATGGAGCGCTGATTGATGTAAGGGGCCAGAGAGACGCGTCCCAGCGCATACTTGGCCGATGGTTGGAGTGTACGACTGCTCGGTGCTTGTTCGCTGCGCAGCAGATATAGACCCGGTTGCGAGGCCTGGTTCGCGCAGCCCGCAAGCCCACTTACACCAATTGACAATGCGGCGCATAGCAGCGCCAGTAAAACCCTCATTGCTTCACCTCCGGCATGGGATCAGGCGCCTGCTTGACGGGCAGGATAAACGAGTTTGGCTGCCGCGCGAGTGTATCGGAGAGTGCTTCGAAGTTGCTCAGCGTGCGATTGAGCAGCTCCAACGAGGAGTTTATGCTGTCATAGGTTTCTGAATCAGGTGAATAGCCACTCAATGTTTGCTGCAGTTCGCGCAGTGTTTGTTCCAATTGTAGCGGCAAGTTTTTAGTATCTTGGCTCGTCAAAATGGATTGCAAGCTTGAGAGTGAGTCGTTCAGCGAATCCAGCGCCGAATTAGCGCTACCGACTGTTTTATCCAAGGGTAATTCGTTGACGGTATCTAAGATGGTGATAAATTTCTGCTGTAGCTGTCCGAGCCCGGTGTCGATAGAGGGGATCGTAGAGTAGGTGTTAAACATGCGCGTTTCTTGCGCTTCGACATTGGTAAAAAAGTCCAGGCCAATATATTTCGAACCCGTCAGTAAGTTGTCATTTTCCAATGACGCGCGCAATCCATTCCTCACGCCGGATTCTAAGTACTGATGCATTTGTTCTAAGGAAACGCGCTGGTCGGGTAACTCCAGCCGAGCCGGCTCCAAGTAAATTAACACGTGAATGGGTGAAACCTGATCGCTCGGTGCGGAGGGGGATTCTGGTGACTGATTGATACTGCCGCTAAGCGATTCTTTAAGCAGCACACGCTCGACGCGACCAATCGGTATGCCGCGATACTCGACGGCTGCACCGGGAAGCAAACCCTTTACAGACTGCTCGAAGGAGACAACATAGTGCGCACCAAACCGGTAGGGGTTTTGTACGATATCCGCATAGGAGTTATACAGTTTGAACTCGGAGTTGTGCTCAACGACGTCGCCCTTGGCCATTCCCGCCGGTATTTCAAAGGCGACGCCACCCAGGAGTACGGTATCCACTGAGCCCGCTTCTACTTTTATGCCCTCTGCTCCCGCGTGTACCGTAATTCCGCTCACATCCCAGAAGCGGGCCGAGCTGGTGACCAGCCGGTGGTAGGGTGCATCGATAAAAACAACGTAGCGCACTTCCCGTTTTTTGGGGTCGAATTTCATGCTCTCGACTCGGCCTACGGCATAGCCCTTATACAGGACCGTGTCACCGGCGGAGACGGAGGAGGCGCGTTCGCTGGTGAGTTGCAGGCGTAGCCCCGGTGCTCCCATGGGTGTTAGCGGTGGCTGTTCGAGTGCAATAAACTCAGTTTGTCCCTCTTCGCCGGTCCCCGGCCCAAGTTGGATATAGGCCCCGGTGATCAGCGTATCGAGGCCGGATATGTCGCTCAGGCCGACGCGCGCTGTTACCACCCAAAAACGCGTATCACTGCGCAGTAGCGGTAGTGCTTGGCGATCGAGCTTGGCTCTGGCAATAACACCGTCGAATTGATCGTTCAGGCGGACTTTTTCGACCACCCCTATATCCACGTTGCGATACTTTATTTTGGTTTGTCCCGGCTCTATGCCACTGGCGTTTTTAAATGCGATTTCGATTTCGGGCCCCTCGGTCAGCCAGGAGTGCAGCACCATGTAGGCGCCCAGAACCAACGCTAGTATTGGGATCGCCCAGATACCGGAAATTTTTGTGCCGCGAATGATATTAGGCCGTGCTGTTTCCACCAATTTCCTCTAACTGTTGCTCATCCAGCGAATCGACGTTGTCCCAAATCAAGCGCGGGTCGAATCGCAGCGCTGCTAACATTGTGCTAATGACTACTCCGGCAAATGAGATCGCCGCCACGCCCGGTTTCACCGCCATCAGCTCGCCCAGGTGTACCAAGGCGGCGAGTATTGCGACGACAAAGACATCGACCATCGACCACTTGCCGATAAACTCGGTCACCCTGTACATTAGCGAGCGCTGGCGAGGGTCGAGTATCGAGTGGCGCTCGACCGTCCACATCAAGTAAAACAGCGCCATTATCTTCCCGGTCGGCACTATGATACTAAATAAAAAAATGACGATGGCGATAGGCGCAGAACCGACCTCAATTAACGTTATCACGCCGCTGAGAATTGTGCTCGCTTCGGAGGCACCGAACTGGGTCGTGTACATAATCGGGTAGGTGTTGGCGGGAATGTAGAGTACGCAGGCTGTGACGAGTAGGGCCAAGGTCTGCTGCATGCTCTCGTATTTTCTGGCATGTAGCGGACTGTGGCACAAGGAGCAACGCTTTTGCTCCTTTTTCTCTAAACGACTGCACTGGTGACAACTTACCAAATCGTAGTGCAGTGCTGTGGGTGTCTGTGTGCTCATGCTGGGGCCAGCGATTCAATACGCCGCCAGCATTGATAGCGGTCAAGGTGGGCCAACGCAACCGTGAAACAAATGGCGAACCCGGCGTAGGCCCAAAAGGCAATACCGAGAACGACTGTCGCCATCTGCGCCAGTTTCACCAGTGCCACGATAACGCCGATAATGAACACCTCTACCATCGCCCAGTTATGCGTCAAAAAGACACCCTTAGCAACGGGGATCAACCAAGGCTGGTAGCGGCGTAAATTTAACGGTATACACAGCACCAGTAGCATCAGCAACACAACAGCGGGAATGATGATGATAAAGGCTGCCACCAGCACCGCAATCAGCTCCATGTCGCTGCGCCACAGCGCTGCGGGAGCTTCCCCCAGTGTAATGGTGCTCTCCAGGCCGCTATTGCTGAAGGTGAGAAAAGCGTAATAGTTGGCGAGTAGCAGTAGGTAGAGCCCGGCACTGGCGTAAGCGACGACGATACGATACGGCTGGTTGCGGTAGCGTGTCAGCACGTGGTCGCAACGCGGGCACAGCGCCGTTTCGCCATCCTGGAGGCCAGCCACGTCCACCAGTAAATCGCAGCCGTGACAAGCCACGGGCTGCTGCATGCTTGCCAGTGCCTCATCGTTCTGCGCTGCTGCCCGGTCCTGCGAGGTCGTAGTCATATTGGTTTTAGACAGAATGTAGTTTTAGGGTTCCAGCTAGTGAACCAGATAGTTGCTGGTGTCACGAGTTCGGTGTATACCAAATCGGTGAACTCCAGGCGCGCTCCTGTATGACCTTTTTGTGCTCCGCGGCGCAACAATTGTCCATGCCCTCGGGGATTGTCGCCGGGTCATCGCAGCGCACGCCAGCGTCAGCGCAGATGCGTTGGCTCCAGCGACAACTGGGATTCTCCAGTACGCGCGCGTAGTAGAACGCGGGTGCTTTGGGGTCAAAGTTGTCATCCTGCCACACGGTACACAACTGCTGATGGCCGGAGCCGGACTGCTCGCAGTTGTGGATGTTCACCTTGGCGTCCGTATCACCCCCCGCTACATCGAGCACCTGTTCGTGCAGTTCACCGTTGGCATACCAGCCTTTGATAACTTGCAGTCGTTGCAATGGGGTACCGGGGTAGTCGCGAGTACCGTTGTCCATCGTCGCCCATGCCAGAAAACGTGGGCTGCGGTTCGCCGCGGGCGCAGCGGCCAGATCACCACCCATTGGCACGCCAACGGCGTACCCCTCGGCTAGCATGGTGGGTGCATCACACAGTGTCTGAGGGTAATTCCAGCCACCAAAAAAGCGCAGTAGCGGACGTGTGCCACTGGTCGCGTAGGCCTCGCGACGCTGCATTGCCGCGAACAACGAATCGCGGGTGTTCTCCTCGGCGTAGAGCACAGCTAACCCGCCTGGCCCATATTCCAATTCATCGGGCAAGCCCTGGGGGACGCCGTCACGTGCACCCATACCCGCACCGCCGTGGCCAGGGTGATTTTTTTCCATGGTGAGGCCCGGAGCGGCGATGTGGGTATCCGTGCTGGAAATCAAGCCAAACTTAAAGCTGTTCACACCTAAATCCGCCTGCTGTTGCAACCCTTTTTTTAACGCATAGCGCAAAAAGTTGGCAGCCGTGGGTGGTTTGGTTTCCGGTATCATGTCTTCGCCCAACAGAGAGGCCAGCCAATCGAAGGACGCAAACTGTGTGTGGCCAGTATTCTTGCCCCCGAAGGTGTCGTAGCCCATTTTTTCAAAGTCACAGTACTCATCTTCGCTCCAGATGGGTAGGCGGCTATCGCATTCCGAGGAACCCTTGTGTTGCATTAGTTCGAACAAGGTGTTCCACCGCGCGCGCCGCTGCGCTTCTTCAGGTGTCACTGTGCTGTCCTCCGGCAGCGCCTGTTGACTCACCCTTGCGGTTTCGAACATCAGCCCACCGCTCAGGTTTGAGTTGTGGGGGATGACGACTGCATCGCAGCCAGGTTTGTCTTGTACGCACTCCCTGTCCAGATAGTCCCATAGCTGTACTTGAGAGGGTGTTTCGATCCAGCCCAATGCACGTTCAGGTACCTGGTGGTTGCGGAAGATCACGTTGTGGTGCAAGTTTTGTCCGCGCTCTGCGCTGGCGGTCCACTCGTAGCCATTAAAACTGGTGAACTGGCAGTCGGCGGAGCGGTCATACGCTTGCTCGCTCGCTACTTGTATCTCCCGCCAGGTATCCGCACCTTGTTCAAAGCACACCGCATTGTCTTCGCCGCACATGCCCCAGCGCTTTTTGAAGCTGAGTCCAGCCGCGGCAAAGGTCGCAAAGGAAAATTGAGGGTAGTACCGGTGCAGCATGCACACGGGATGCCAATAGCCAGGCAGCCCCTTAGTCATACACATGCGAACTTCGCCGAGGAACTCGGAGTGATCGGTGACGGCTGTGAAATCCAGCGGTCGGTCAAGCGCAATGGTGCGGGTGGCCTGGTCCTCGTCATCGTAAGGCTGTATGCCCATGGGCTCGCCCTGGGCGAAGCGATAGGCGTCGGCGGGTTTGTTGCGGGTATCCTGTGTGCTGGCATCGAAAGACCAGGCGGTGTGGACGTGAAAATCGCCAAAGTGCGCGCGGCGCAGCGGTTCATAGTCGGCACAGGGCTCGCGCACCTCGGTGAGAGCGTAGGGTCGTTCCGGCCCCTGTGCGGTCGCTGGGCCGGGCTCGGGTAGCGCAGCCACCTCGCTGGCAGCCGCACTGACAAGCTGAGGCCCCGCGATATTTATGGTGAGCAGCAAAACCAACAGCCTTGAGCTGGGTTTGAACCAAGACAGCCTTGAGCTGGGTTTGAACCAAGACAGCCTTGAGCTGGGTCGAAGTATTGAAACTCTAGAGTGGTTCATGATTTTTAGATTGCGTGTCAACTAGAATGCCCTTAGTGGTAAAAATGAACAGTGTGCCACAAAAAACGCGCACTTTAGAGACGCTGTCTTTCTCGCGCGGCTGGTGAGGCACGCGAGGGCTCAGGTCTGGTAATGAGAAAAGTGGTATTGTCTCTGGGTGGGGTCAATCTGCGGCGCGACAAATCGCTTGGGCGGTGTAAATTCGCTGCGGCTAGGGTCGGGGTGGCAGCCGAACAAACGATGAAAAATTAGTGGGAGTGAGCCGTTTTGGGCAATGGACGAAAACAAATATGGCGCTTGGCTTTGTTGGTAGTGAGCGTCGCGGTGGCTTGGCAGTGGGTGCAGCGCACCGGGAGTTCATTAGTGGCCGAGGAAGCCGTCGCAGCCTCCGCCGCACAGGCCAGCGGCAATGCTTCTGCGGCGCCGGTGGTAGAGCGCCGCTCCGCCGAAACTGCCGCCGCCATCCCCTGGCAATTGGTCTACACCCGTCAGCCTAGAGCACGCGAGCCCATACCCGGCACCACAATCGAAGAGGCAGCTAACTGGCAACACGCATCCGATGTAGGAAGAATTAATGTCGGATTGGCGGAGGCAGACGTCGTCATCGATGACTTGGCAGGCAATGTAAAAGTGATTTATGACTGCACGAGTTCCAAGGCGAATTGCGTTGCTCAGGAAGCTCGAGTCAGCCCGGATGGCACGCGGATCGTCTACTCTGTTGGCTTCGCCGACAGCCTGCGCGAGGTGCACACCCAAGGCGTCAAGCTTGGAATTTACGAGCTGCCCGCACTGAAATCGGCGCAGTTGTGGGTCTACGATCTCGTCACTGGAGAAAACAAACCCATACCGCACCATCCGCGCGGAGCCATTGATCGTCAACCCGAATGGTTGAACAACTCGAAAATCGTCTTCGCCAGTAATCGTGCCAATACTTTCCCATTTCGCAACCCGGTGAGCATGCATCAGGGTAAAAATCAGTTTGGCAATGGTCGCTGCTTTAACGCGCCCTATTGTGCCTCGCAAGAGTACGGCTACGGTCACGATGGCAAGTCCATGCAAATTTGGACCATGAATATCGATGGCACCAACGCGCGCAACATTAGTCCGCATGAAAACAATGCATTGGCACCGGCGGTGATGAGTAACGGCGACATTCTCTATTCTTGCTGGAACTCCCACGAGAATAAGAACTTTGATGCGGCGACTGCACATTCGCGTAATCCAACTACCAGCAAAAACAAGTGGTGGCTCTGTCGTACCGACGGCAACGGTGCCGACCAGACAGTTATTCTCAATGGCCATAAGAGTCCGCTGCTAAAAACCAAAGGGTTTTTACCTGCGCGCATTGCGCAGGGCGAAGGTCATTCACAGTTGCGTGCCTTGCGTTCTGTGGCGGAAATTTATGACGGTAAGTTGGCGGTTACAAATTACTATCGCTCCAATCATGTCGGTAGCATGGGTATCATTTATGGCATGGATTACCAGCGCCCCCATGTCGAGGGTTGCTCTACGGCCAAGTGTTACACCGATGGCACGAGTAAGAGCGCAGCACCGGGTAGCGGCCGCTATATCCCCAGTAGTTTTAAAGCGATCACCCCTTACGGCACCGACCAGGACATCGACAACCGTCGTGACGAACGCAACCGTAACCTCGGTAAGGCCGGTTACCCCGCGCCGCTACCAGACACTGACCGGGAGTTTTTGATCACCCACGGGCGCGGTAGCTGTTACGAAGTCACTTTGATAAAAGATGCCAATCGCAAAGCTATGGGTGGCGAGCCGACCTGTCAAAAAGCGTTGTACAAGGTAAAAGTACCGATGGTGACGGACCCGTTTGATACGCGGCAGATGGAATTTGTCGCTGGCGGTGAGGAGTGGCATGCCTTCGATGGTAGGGCTATCGCCAGCTATCAACGCCTGCACGGTCAAGAAGAACCCGAGCAACCGCCGCCGCTAGATTCGAATCTGGCCTGCTACCTACAGGTCGTCGATGCACGCAAAGCGGAGTTAGCGCCCAGCCACAAATACAACTGGAAAACTAACCTCTATCAGCAGTGCGCGTTTCAAGGCTGCGCGGTAAACACCGATGACCCCGGGTTTCATGCGCGCGAAATGCAGGCGCTAACCATCTTGCTGCCGGAAATGTGGGATTTCACTTACGGCGGCAATCGCGAGCGGGAGTACATCAGCTACATGAACAATATGGGCCACAAAACGATCGCTATTTTGGGCTCTCAACCTTTGGAAACCGATGGCTCGGTCAAGATGCGGGTGCCCTGTGAGACACCGCTTATCATGACCGGCACCGACGCAGACGGCATGGTGATTGCACACGATTCCATGCTGCATTCACTGCGCAAGGGTGAAACGCGAACCTGTCATGGCTGCCACGATGGTCACTCCGAAGAGCGCGCGGCGCAGTTGCCAGGCGCTCCACTAGAATTGTTTGCCAACACCAAAGCCTTCAACACACAGCCGCCGCTGCCGAAGAAAATAGCGCCGATAACGTTTCTGAAAGACGTAAAACCCATTCTCGAAAAGCGTTGCACTGGTTGTCACGAAGACATGAACAACAGCGACGGTTTGCTGTACTCGCGCGTGGCGCAAGATTTCGAGCAAATTGATTGGCCCTGGGCGAAAAAACATCCGGGACATGGCCAACAAACCTGGGTGCAGCATGTGTTAATTAAAAAACCCGGCCAAGGTTACAAGGCGGGTGAAAAACTTGTTTTCCGACCTGGTGGTGCTGCCGGAACAGTTGGCCAAGTTGGGCCCAAGGGTGAAATAACCGCTATTGCCATGACCGAACGCGGCAATGGTTATCCGGCGCTGACGCGAGTGGCGGTCGAAACTGCTGGAGGTAGAGGTGCGCAACTCCAGGCGATGTCGCAGGCCTATCAACTGTCGCGGCCGTACACCAGCAAGTGGGTCGCTAAATTTGCGCGCGATTCACTGTTGTATTGGAAATGCCTGGGCTCGCGTCAGGATGGTCGCACGGACGCCAAGTACAACAACGATATCGACTTCGGTCCCGCCCATGAATCCGGGGCGACCAAAGCGGAGTGTCTGACCATTGGCCAATGGATTGATACTGGCATCCAGCGCTAGCGCGCTAGTCAGCGCCCGAATACTGTCTGCAAAAAATGTAGCGCGCGCTGATTGGTTTTTTCGAAATAGGGGTTTTTGCCATTAACATCGTTAAAGAAACCGTGCCGCTGACCGGGGTAAATCTCCGCTTCACAGAGCCCACCCGCTTTTTCCACCGCGCTGCAAAATGTCTCTACCGTGCTCAGTGGCACTTCCAAATCCTCATTCCCAACCATAATTAATGTCGGTGGTATCGCGGCGTGAATTTGGTGGAGGGGGGACACCTCCCGCCAGAAGTCTTGCACGAGGTGGTGATCGGGTGCGCCGGGCGCGAGATCCAGAACCGGGTTGTACAAGATTAGCGCGGCGGGGGCCTGTCTTTTCGGTTCGGAGTCTGTCGCCTGTAGTGCCAGCATGGCGGCGAGATGGCCGCCCGCGGAACCGCCACCTACCGCAATTCGATCTGCGTCGATGTTTAAGTCTTGCGCATGGTCGGTAATATAGTGATAGGCGTGTAGTGCATCGTCAATTGCCGCTTTTACGGCGGGTCGGTTGTGGGTGCCCAGATTGTACTCGGCGGCGAAACAGGTGATGCCCTGTGCAGCAAAAAAACGGCATTGGGGGTACATGGCATGCGGGCCACTGTAGAGCCAGCGACCACCGTGAAACAGCACGATGGCAGGTGCTGGGTGGCCGTTGCCTTCACTAAAAAATGCGTGGAGCTTTCGTTGCTGACTGCCCGCTACTTGAACGTTGAGTGTGCGGTCCGGCCCCGCGTGCCAGGCTTGTAGTTTTTTGGCGATAAACACAGTGGCCAGTGGCAAGACGACCACCAAGATACCGCAAAGGAAATACCAATGTTCCTTCGCCAACATGTGCTCAACGCACCGCGGGTGGCATGTGCAGGTTCACCGGCTTAGAAATCCCATTTGAATGCCACACCGAAGCGCCGGGTGTGATCATAGGGCAGACCGTGTCCGGCGAGAATACCCACGGCACTTTGGCCGGATATATTAGAGACGTAAAAGCTGTCAAACACATTTAGAACAAACAACTGTAAGGTGTAGCGGCCATCTTCAGAGCGCACACCGACCGATATATCCAAGGTGCCGTAGGCGTCGTCTTCGTGCAGAGGGTTGTTGGTTGTATCGTACTGCACATCGTCGCGCCAAAAGTAACTGCCGTTGACGAAGGCATCGAACGGTTGCGACTCAAGGGGCAGAAACAAATCCGCGGTTACGTTGTATGACAGATCCGGAGAGTCTGGCATATCAGCTCCAGAAAGATCTTGTATTTCCTCGACACAACCCTCTTCGACGGTTTGTAAGCTGTAGCAGGGCGCGTTATCCCAACTGGAAAAAATGGCGTCGGTATAGGCCACAGCGCTCGACACGATGAGGTTGGGCAACACCTGTGCGGTCAACTCGATTTCTACACCTTCGGTTTCCAACTCGTTGGCATTGACTAAAAAGAAAATCGGCGGGAAGGCGTCAGGGACCTGAGCCGAGGCTTGAAAGTCTTCAAACTTGGTGTAGTACACCGCGCCGTTGAAGCGCAAACGGTTGTCGAACCACTGTGACTTGATACCCAACTCGTAGTTAGTTGGGATTTCCGGGTCGACGAACACGTTATCCGACGTCGGTCCGGAGGGCAGAGAATTTGCCCCTGGCCCCTTGTAGCCTCTGGCGACACTCGCGTAGATCATGGCGTCCTCTGCGATGTCCATTTCGCCGATAACACGCCAGGAGATCGCCCGGTCATCGGTGGACGCTTTAATGCTACCGGCTGGTGCCTCGGGTAACGTTCCGGGCGTGTTGCTCACCGTTTGATCGATGCTGATCTGATCGTAGTTATAGCGCGCACCGAACGATAGGCGCGCGGTGTCAGTGATATTCCACGTCGCCTGGCCAAAGGCGGCGAGACTCCTGTTGGTGTTCACGTGATCGTTCTGCAGGGTAATGGTGCCGGAGTTTGGCACGGGCGAAAAACCTCCACCGTAGATATCGATGATGCGATCAAACTCCCGATCAATGTCCTTGTCGAAGTAATACAGGCCAGCGACGTAACTGATGGTCTGTGTTGCCGGTGAGGTGATACGCAACTCCTGTGTCACTTGTTCATATGTGGCAAAGCTGTCGTTGACCGGTAGCGGCGTGCGCAAATACAAATCACCGCGCGCCGCAGCTATGACGGTTTCATCTGAGTAGGAGGTGATCGAGGTGAGTATGTTCTCCCCCAGCGTATAGTTTACTTCTATGCTGAAGGTATCGATTTCGGTGCGACCGGTTGATTTGTCGTTGTCGCGAATTTTGTTGGCATCTTGACCGCGGGGCCCGCCCTCTAGATCGGCAACACTGCCCGGTTGCAGTACCCGCAGCGGGCCGATACAGCAAATCTGATCGCGCTCCGAGTGGTTGTAGTTCAACATGACGTCGAGACTATCGCTGACCAACCATTTCAATTTCCCGCGTACACCCCAGTCGTTGCGGTCATTCATGTCTTGGCCACCCGGGTAGGTGTTTTCCAAAATTGGGTCAGAGGTATTGCTAAACGCGGAGATGCGGCCCAGCAGTTTATCGTCGAGTAATGGCCCGGAGATATTGCCGGTGAGGTTGAGTAAATTCTCCTCGCCATAGCGCACGCCGAGTCCGCCGCGCAACTCTTCGGTGGGGTCATTGGTCACAATATTTAACACACCAGCGCTGGCGTTTTTGCCAAACAACATGCCCTGCGGTCCGCGCAGAACCTCCAGGCGTTGCACATCGGAAAAATCCAGCAATGAGCCTCCCAGGCTGGCCGAAGCAACGTTGTCGACGATGGTCCCTACCGACTGATCCACCGAGCGGCTAAAGCTTTGCGTGCCGACACCGCGCATGACGATATTGCGTCCCGCATCGGAGGTGCCAGTCGCAAAGGTAAAACCGGGTACCAGGCGCGAGAGCGTGGAAATTTGTGTCTTGTGCCGCTTGGCCAATTCGTCACCACTGACCACTGCGACGGAAATCGCGACATCTTGCAAGCTCTCTGTGCGCTTTTGGGCGGTGACTAAGACTTCCTCCAGTTGTTTTGCGGCCAGATCGGGACTGCTGAAAGCCAGCGCTACGATGAGCGCTGCAGGGGTGTAGAAACGGTATCGCATAGGTCTCGAACTCATTGTTGGATGTGCGGGGAGTGGCGAAACCATACAACAGAATGTCGGAATCTGCTCTGACAGTGAGTACTACAGATGGGTTGTTGGGGGTTACCTATATAAGTCCAATATATGGATTAATAAATACATTATTGATACTTAATGGGGGTTTGGTCCGTGCGCTTTTGCGTCCTCTGCGAGGGGAAAAGGCGCGGGGTGCTAAGCTGTTTCTGGCCCCAACACCGCTCTGGAACCCACCTCTTTATAGACGACCATCTCCCGCTGGCTGATCCGCCAGCCATCATCTGTGCGCTGCCACAGATCGATGTACTCTGCCCACACTTCGTAGTAAACATCTTGTTGCTCGCCTAAACCCGAGTGAACAGCGCGCACGTAACAGCGGCTGCTCGCAGTATGGTCTGCAACCCTGATGTCGACGTTACCCAATAGGTGTTGAGTTGGTCCGCAGCCGCCGAGCATGCTGCGAATCATGTCCACCACGGAGTCGCGCCCCTGGAGTTCGAACTCGCCGCCGTAGTTCACCTGCAGGTCCTGCGTGAAGACTTTCTGGAACAGTGCCCAATCGCGGCCGTCACAGGCGCGGGCGTAGCGATTTAGCACCTGTTCGATGTCCATCCGGTTCTGCAGTGTCACGAGCAATGATTCAGCGGTCTGTTGCGGTTCTGGAGTCATGGTGATCCGTCACGTTTGTGGTTGAGATGCTGTTTTTTTGAATTGGTAACAGTGTAAGCGTAATGTGGGTTGCCTGCAGAGGGATTGTAGAGTGATCGTGGAGTGATTGTTGAGATAGCGTAGGGACAGCCCAGTGATTGTAGCCGGCAAAACTTCGTTTGCCGGTGCAACAGCGAAGGTATGGCAGTTTAGTAGGGTGCACCGCCGAGTGGACTTGCGCACAATGGGCCCCGCGATTCGCAGATTGTGCCAGAATATGGCGCTGCTGAATTTAGGTTACAGCGAACGGGACTCGCTACAGACCGGCGAGTGGGCGTAACGCACAAAATGACTAACGGAACGAAGAATAGAGGGCTCAGCAATGGCATTTGAAGGCAAAGTGGCACTGATTACCGGCGGTGGCTCTGGCATGGGGCGCTCGGCGGCACGGCAGCTCGCCACGCAGGGCGCAGAAGTGGCGCTATTTGATGTCAATGAAGAGGGCATGGCGGAAACGGCCAAGGGCTTCGACACGGTCAAAGCCTACCGTGTCGACGTTAGCGATACAGAGCAAGTGCATGCGGCTGTCGCACAAGTAGAATCAGAGCTGGGGCCGATCGACCGTGTCGCCAGCGCGGCCGCCATTATGCCCTTTGGTCGCTTGTTGGAGCAGGACCCAAAGCTGCAACTCAAGCTGATGGCAATCAATTATGGCGGACTGGTCAACATTGCGACGGCGGCGTTGCCCGGTATGGTGCAGCGTGGTTCGGGCGATTTCATCAGCTTCTCTTCCATGTCCGGCATCATTCCCGGTTTGTTGATGGGCGGCTACTGTGCGACCAAGGGTGCGGTGCAGATGTACACCGAGATTCTCTATCACGAAAACCGTGACAGCGGTGTGCGCTTCTGTTGCGTCTGTCCGCCGCCGGTGGCGACTCCCTTGTGGAATCAGGCGAAAGATACGGTGGTGCCTAAACTGGTGGAAGGCAGTGATCCTATTTCTCCCGAAGAAGTGATCGAAGATATCGAAAGCTGTTTAGAGGAGGGCAAGTTTATTTCCTACCCGGGCAAACAAACACGTATGGGAGCTATCATGCGGCGTCTCGCACCGGGCTATCTGTGGAAGTACGGACATAAGGCCGAGGGTTTTTAGCGCACGATTTCTGCCCCACCCGGCTGTCGCACGCTGCGCTTGGCGCTCTTGTGGTGCCTCGCGCTGCTCCCGGGCGAAATAGTCTGCGGCACGAGCTGTTAAACCATTTCCTTCCTTTGTCGTGCAGCACAGGCAAGCGTTGGTGAAGACGCTATACTCCGCCAGCTCTGACAGTGCCAGCATAGGAGACTATTGCCAATGGCAAACGCAAACGATGTAGTTTTAATTACCGGCGGCGGCAGTGGCATGGGTCGCGAGACAGCGCGGCGTTTCGCAGCGCGCGGCGCGACCGTTGCGCTATTTGATGTCAATGAGACCGGCATGGCGGAAACCGCCGAGGGGTTTGACTCTGTGCACGCTTGGTCGGTAGACATCACAGATTTTCAAGCCGTTAAGGACGCTGTGGCTGCCGTTGAGGCGAAGCTTGGCCCCATTACGCGCCTTTACAACTGCGCGGCAATCATGCCTTTCGGGAAGCTGTTGGAGCAAGATAACGCCATTATTCATAAGCAGATGGCCATCAACTATGGCGGCTTGGTCAATATCACTCAGGCGGTGCTGCCGGGCATGGTCGAGCGCAACTCGGGTGACTTTGTGAGCTTTGCTTCGATGGCAGGCTGGGTTCCCATGTTGAAAACCGGCGCGTATACCGCGACTAAATTTGCGGTGCGGGCGTTTACCGAAACGCTCTATCACGAACATATCAACACCAATATTCGATTTGCCTGCGTCTGCCCACCAGCGGTGGCGACACCGCTACTAAAGCAGGGGCAAGAGAGTGATTGGCCAAAGATGCTCGACGGCACCGGAGAACCGCTGCCACCTGCAACGGTGATCGACGAGATTGAAGCGTGTTTAGATAAAGGTAAGTTCATGGTATTGCCCACGAGTGCCGCCAAGATAGGTACTTTTATGCGCCGCCTGTTTCCCGCGTTGGTGTGGAAACAAATCCATCAAACCGAAGGTTTTTAGCGCACAGTTGTTTGCAACACTGAACCACACCGGAAGAGCGAGTAAAGTGGCACTATTGGGCGGGAAGTTGGCGGCGCAAAAATGCCAACACATTACCATCCATCACCGCGCGAATTTCTGTTTCAGTAAACCCCTGTCGCAACATCTCCTGGGTTAATACGGCGATCTCGATGATGCCCGGAAGAACCAGGCGCGCAATTAGCAGCAGCGCTGCCAGCAATACGAGGCTGAGCAGTAGGGCTTTTTTCATGCTGGGGCTCCGAGGGTTCAGCGTTTGCTATAGCAGGGCCGTGCTGTAGCGCGGGATGGTTTGCCTCGCACCTGGCACAAGCATGTTGAACATCACCGTAATTCGTTGCTTCAACGATTCAGTTTTATAGGGAGTCTCGCAAGCATTTGGTTTTTGACGTGCGCTGTAACCGGAGCTTGCCTGTCAGTCTTAATAACTTAGGTAGTGATTTAGTGAGCGATTCAGATGTCAACCCAGGGAGTCACGACCTGGCCACCCGGCCGATAGCGGAAGCCGATTCCGTGCCATTGATCACTCCGACATATCGAGCAGTAGCGCTGCTTGCCTTGCTTTTTGCGAGCGTAACGAGCAGCGCGAACGAAATGTTGGAGGAAATGGTCGTGACCGGCAGTTATCGGCCTCTGCCCGATACGACAGCGACCCTCAGTGACCTCGACGCAGCTGTTCTCACTGCCCTCAACAAACGCGGTGTCGCACGGGCACTACAATTAGTACCCGGCGTAGCACTGGAGGAGCAGGGCGGGCCCGGGGGTTTGACGGCAGTATCCCTGCGTGGTGGGGAACCCAACTTTACCTTGGTGTTGCTCGATGGTGTGGCGGTCAATGACCCTACCAATACTCGCGGTGGTGGTTACGATATCGGCAACTTGCAATTGAATCGGATGGAGAGAGTCGAGGTCTTGCGCGGGCCACGGTCCGCTGTTTATGGCTCAGATGCTCTGGCCGGTGTGATCAATATCCTGACGCGTCTGCCGCGTGACGGGCACCGCTTCGCCCTAGAGCTTGGCGGTGGCGAGTCCGGCTATCGTTACGGGTCGGTCTGGGCCGCGGGTCGACAGGAGTCCGTCGGCGCTGTTCGCGCATCGTCTTACACATTTTCCCTGGCCTCGAAAGATAGCGGAGAACCGACTCCCAGTAGTATGCGAGAGGTAGATGGCATCAATCTGCATCTGCGCGCGGAATTGTCCACCGACCATGCACTGCACGGCGGCTACCGGCGCTGGAAGGGCGAGCGCAGTTCGTATCCAGAACAGAGCGGTGGCCCGCGACTTGCGTTATCGGATAATTTGGATCGCGCAGATTTTGAAGATGAGGTGTGGTCTCTGGGTTGGGAGGTTTCAGTTGCCCCGCATTGGGGATTGGGCGTTACGGCGCATCGCTTCTCCCACAATGAGCAGGTTAACTCTCCGGGCATCGAGCCCTTCGATGCCGTACCACCCAACGGCAGCGATACGAAATTTACGCGCGACACGGTGCAGTGGCTGAACACCGTTTCCTTGAATAGTACTTACAGCGTCGATTTCGGCATTGACTTGCGCCGTGAGAAGGGCCGCAGCGTGGGGTTCGTTGATTTTGGCGGTACTCTAATGAACACCGACTTTAAACAACGCCGTGAGAATAGTGGCATTTTTCTCAGCGTAGAAGCCGCACCGCTGGAGGCGTTGTTGGTGCAAGCCAGCGTCCGCCACGATGATCCCGAGGGTTTCGACGGTGAATTGACGCGCCAGGTGGGAGGGCGGTGGCATGTCGGACAAAAAATTTTCTTGCGCTCCAATTGGGGAGAGGCGTTTAAGCTGCCCAGCTTTTTCGCGCTGAGTCATCCGCTGGTCGGCAACCCTGAACTCAATCCGGAGCGAGCGCAGAGTTGGGACGTCGGCATGGAGTGGCAGCCGCATGCAAGCGCGGCGTTGGAACTGACGCTGTTCTATAATGAATTTCAAGATTTGGTTGACCTGGACAACGCCACGTTCCGCAATGTCAATCGACGCGAAGTAGATACCAGCGGCGCCGAGTTAAGTGCACATTGGGCTTTTTCCCAGGCGGCGAGGTTGCGCGCACACGGTTCCTATCTCAATATCGATCTGAAAGGCGAGGACACGACCCTAACTGCACGGCCCAAGTGGCAGGCGGGCCTGGCGCTGTTCTGGCGGGCCACCGAAGCTCTACAAGGTGTTCTGGACTATCGCTACGGCGGTAGGCAATGGTCTGCATCGCGCCATTTGGGCAGCGAGTCACTGTTGCAGCTAGATGATTATCATCGTGTGGACCTTTCCCTTTCCTGGCGTCCGGTCCCACATTGGCAGCTCCACGTTGGATTGGATAACGCCCTGGACGCCAATTACGAGACAGCTATCGGTTTTCGCGCGCCGCGGCGCTTGGTTCGAGTGGGCCTGCGCTACGAGAGCTGATACTATCGGTACCAGTGCAGAGCCCATCGACTGGGCTGTGTCCACCTATGATCCGGCTCGGTACTGAAAAAGCACCGCGAATGTCCCGAGAAGGTATCGAGAAGGTATCGAGAAAGTTGCGGTGAAGATTCGCGAGATTTTAATTCGCACCGCTCACCCCCCCCACACACAAGCTGGTTGCAATGAGGTAATCGACAATGACTGGCTTAGCGTTACCTTATTTGATGAACGAAATCGTCGATGAAGATCTGCAGTTCGCCAAATACACTAACTTTTTACTAGCGCTGCAGGCACGCCGGCGTCGCGACATTCGGGTGCAGTCACGACCCTTTGATCTCTCTATTAACCCCTCTACCGCCTGCCAGTTAGCTTGCCCACAGTGTGAGACAGGCAACGGCAAGATGACGCGGCCGGCGACCAACATGTCCGCCGCGACTCATCGCCAGATGCTTGCCGGGCAGGTCGATCACCTGTTTGTCATTCGCTACTTCGGCACTGGCGAAACGCTGTTGAATAAAAAGTTTCCGGCGCTGATGGAGGAGATCCGCGGCAAAGAGATCTTCACTTTCATTACCACTAACTTGAGTTTCAAGTTTACCGACCAGCAGATCGATGAACTGCTGCAATCCGGGCTCAATATTCTGGGTGTGTCATTGGACGGTATTACTCAGGAAACGTATACCCGCTACCGTGTGGGTGGCGAGTACGCGTTAGTACTCGATAATATGAAGCGCTTACTCAAGCGACGCGAGGAGTTGGGGCAAAAATATCCGCTCATCGAGTGGCGCTACTTGGTTTTCAAGCACAACGAGCACGAAGTCGACGAAGTGCGACGTATGGCGCGTGAACTCAAGGTGGACATTCTCGAGTTTGCCCAGGGCTATGCCCCCGAAGATGGTTCTGGAACGGTGGCCATGGTCGATGAGTTCAATGTGAGCCCCAACGTGTCCGGCTTGGCAGTTGAGAGCGCCATGGCAGAAAAAAGGACTCGCCTGGCCAAACTCATGCGACGCGTCAGCCCCCAGCAACTGCAGCCGCCCCAGCTACTGAAATTTACTAAGTGTGATTGGCACTATTTTGGCTCTTACTGGTATCCGGATGGCGGGGTTGGCCCCTGCTGTGTTGCCACTGATATCAGCGAAGATTTTGGGCGGGTTAATCAATTGGCGGAGTTTGCCGATGTCTGGAATGGTGATTTATACCGTGACGCACGGGCTCTCTTCACCGACGATGAAAGCAGCAGCAGTTTTTGTCGCGAGTGTCGCGGTAAAAGCAGTATGGATCGATTTTTTATTACCTCGATGCGTGGCGCACTAATAAACGCACCGGAGTGGGTCTTGAAAATTATCAGCCAAGATTTGGATCAATTCTTTGAACCTATCGACTACTACTTTCTCTATCGCGAGATCGAAGCTCTCAAACGGTTTAGTCGTAGTTTCCGCGGTGATCACTGCGCGTCTATCGAACGCTTTGAACGCGCTTGTCGGAGCAATATCGTGCAGGAGCAGCAGCTCGGCCCATTGCTCGATCTTCTGCGCTGCGATGAAATTGCACCCGGTGCCTGGGGAGTGCTTGAGACCCAACTCTCCGCTGGTCGTCTACGCGGTGTGTTGCGTCAAACGCGCGACTATACGCGCCACCGGCTGCATCGATTGGCCTCCTAGTGCACCGTTTGTTTACGCGATATCGACAACCGCGAGTTATACGGTACTTTGGCCGTTGTTGCGCTGCACTTTTAACGAGCCTTTTGGTGAGTTGTACGCAAGACCCGATCATTACCGCAGCAGAGTGTGTTAACGAGCTGAGCGACGAAGAGGAAAGGGCCCAGTGGCAGTTGTTGTTCGACGGCAAGTCGCTTGAACACTGGCGCAGCTACCAGGAGCCGGAGGTCAACAGCGGCTGGGGTATTGAGAATGGTTGTCTCACGCGCTTGGGGCGCGGCGGCGATCTCATTTCACGGCGACAATTCAGTGACTTTGAACTTAAGCTTGAGTGGCGTATCAGTGTCGGGGGTAATAGCGGCATCTTCATTCGTGGCGACGAATCACAGCGCAGCATCCACCACACCGGTTATGAGATGCAGATTCTCGACAATGCGCGCCACCGCGACGCCACAAACCCCACGCATCGCGCCGGTGCCTACTATGACATGGTGGCACCGGATCATGATACCAGCCAGCCCGCTGGTTATTGGAACCGCGTACACATCATCGCCCGAGGACCGGCGGTGGAGTTTTGGTTAAACGAGCGCCTGACCGCGAAATTTGAGCAGGGCTCAGAGCAGTGGCAACAGTGGTACGCGGCGAGTAAGTTTACCGACCGACCGTATTACGGCAGCCTGCTGCGCGGGCATATTGGCTTTCAAGATCACTGGGACAAAGTGTGGTTGCGCAATATTCGACTATTGGAGTTGGATGCGCGGCCCGATTAGCACTGCTTTTTATCGCAGAAAATTTTTCCGCGCTTTGGCAACGCATAGGCGATGTAAGAGGATCCCGAGGGTTGTTCTAATCTACCGCCACCAGCGGCAATCACGACGTACTGCACGCCGTCAACCGCATAGACCGCAGGTGTTGCAAAGCCCGCGGCGGGCAGCTCATCTTGCCACAGCAATTCCCCTGTCCTTTTATGGAAAGCTCGGAAGATTTTGTCGGGGCTCGCGGCAATGAAGAGCAAGTCGCCTGCCGTCACCACCGGCCCGCCATAGTTTTCTGCCCCCAGACCACTCAGGCCTTTGGCGAGGGCTTGTGGGTAGTCCCCCAAGGGCCGTTGCCAGGCAATAGTGCCGTCGCTTAAATTTAGTGCTGTCAGGCTACCCCAGGGCGGCTTGGAACCGGGAAGGCCGAACTCGTCGGTGAGTAGGTGAAAGCCATCGAGCATGTAGCCCGCTGGGACCTTGTTATCGACGAAGGTCTCACTACTGTTCGCGACTGTTTGTCCCGAGGTTGGCTCTGTCACTTTAGCGGGCGCTTTGCTCTCGGACGGATCCGCACTCACCGCAGCAGCATCCCCCGCAGTATATAAATAGATCAAGGGGCCGATGAGGTGCGTCCAGGGCGTCGACTGGAACGCGGGCATACGGCCGCGACCATTGCGCATGATGTCCCAGATTTCCCAGGGCCAGTACTTTTCGCCAATGTGGGTTAGGTCGGGGAACAGATCGCCATTGCCGCGACGATCGACGCCGTGGCAGCCGCCGCAGTAATGGGTATAAGCGAATTTGATGGACTCGGGATTTGGCGCCTCGACCTCAGTCGGCACCATGCGAAAAAACCAGGGGACTTCATTGGCGTTGACAAAATACAGACCACTCTCGGCGTCCCAGGCTTGCCCACCCCACTGGGCGCCGCCATCCAGGCCCGGATAGACAACGGTACCTGCTTCGCTGGGTGTCGTGTACGGTCCGGTCGTGCTCATACCCTCGATCAATGCGCCAACGTAGTCAGCGCTCTGTGTGCTGATATCTGTCAGTTGAAATGTCTGCGCGGTAAATGGCGGTGGTGCGAGGGGCAGCGGCTGGCTGGTGGGCGGATGCTCGCCCGGTAAGCCCTCTCCCAACACAGGCACTTCTTCAATCGGGAACAATGGCTCGCCCGTCTCGCGGTGGAACACAAACACGTGACCGCTCTTGGTTGCCTGGGCGATGGCGGGAAGGGTTTCGCCATCGCGGCGTAGGGTGACTAAGTTTGGGGGCGTTGGCAGATCCCTGTCCCACAGATCGTGGCGCACAAACTGGTAGTGCCACACCCGCTCACCCGTCGCGGCATTCAGGGCGATTAGAGAATTGGCAAAGAGATTGTCGCCGGCGCGATTTTTGCCATAGTAGTCAAACGTTGCGGAGCCGGTGGGCACGAACGCCAAGCCGCGCTCCTCATCGACTGTGATACCTGCCCAGGCGTTGGCGCCACCGTGTTGTTCGCGGTTTTCTGCCGGCCAGGTGTCGTCTCCGAACTCGCCGGCGGCGGGAATGGTACGAAACGTCCAGCGCAGTTCTCCCGTGGGAATATGGTAGGCGCGAATATAGCCCGGTGCCGCGCCATAAAATTCACTGGTGCCGAAGCCGCTGATTAACAAGTCACCGAACAAGGTGCCCGGGGCGACGACATTGACGACCAATCCCTTGACAGGCCTATCCAATCCGGCGCGCAGATCGAGAACTCCATTGTCGGCGAAAGCGCGCGCAGGTTTCCCTGTCAGTGCGTCAATGGCATGGAGCTGGTGGCCCAAACCTACGAGCAGCCAAGTCGCTTGTTGCTCTCCGGCCAGCACGCCTTCCCAATACACCAGGCCTCGCCCCGCACCCTTGCCCAGATCAGTGCGGTTAAACCGATGTACCCACATTTCTTCGCCCGTGGCGGCATTTAACGCGAAGAGATTTTTGCGGGCACTCAGGCCGTACAACAAGCCCTTGACGATTAACGGGTTGGTAGAAATGAGCGTGTCGAATGCTCCAGCATCGTCGGGGTCGTAACGCCAGGCGACTTCCAACTGTGCGACGTTCTCGGTGTTAATTTGCTGCAGGGGGCTGTATTGAGTGCTGGCCTTGTCGCCCAGGTAGTGGCGCCACTCTGTTGATGGCACTGAGTTTGGCTCAGACTCAGCCGCGATGCTTGCAGCGGCTGTCAGAATTGGTGTTGCAGAATTTTCGGTAGCGTTTGTGTTAGTGTTCTGATCGCGCGCACACCCCGCCAGCGTGACAATCACAAACAAACACGTTGCCGCGCGAAAACCGGAAAGCGTGAGGGGTTTTAAAATGGCGCAGGCCCCGGGAACTGTTCTCGCAATTGCGGTTTTAACAGTTTGCCCGAGGGGTTGCGCGGCAGTGAATCGACGATTTCATACAACTGCGGAACTTTATAACCGGCGAGATTCGCTTTGCACCATGTCTTGAGGCTCTCCACCGTGGGAGAACTACCCGGTGTCGGTACAACAATCGCCAGTGGAGTCTCGCCCCACTTCTGCGATTCAACGCCGATCACTGCAGCCTCCTGCACTTCTGGTGACGCCGCCAGCACATTCTCTAACTCCGCAGGGTAAATATTTTCGCCGCCGGAGATGATCATATCTTTCTTGCGGTCGCAGATGGTCACAAAGCCATCCTCATCCCAGGTGCAAATATCGCCCGTGTATAGCCAGCCGTCGCGCAGTGTCTCGGCCGTGGCTTCGGGTTTGTTCCAGTACTCCTTCATGACATGTCTGCCGGTGATCAACAACTCGCCCGCTTCGGAGGAACCCATGGGAATCGTGTTGCCCTTGCCATCGACGATTTTGACCTCGGTATGCATTTGCGGGCGACCGCAGGAGCCCACTTTGGCCTCCGCGTCATCGTGTAGCAGCAAGGTACCCGGACCGCAGGATTCGGTGAGCCCATAGGCCTGGTAAATGCTGATGCCCAGCTTTTCGTAGTCGTGCAGTAAAGAGACGGGCACGGGCGCCGCACCGGTAGCTATCCAGCGCACCGAAGAAATATTGTGCTGCTGCCGCTCCGGAGTATCCAGCATGAACTGGAGGAGTGCGGGAACCGCCATGAAAATCGACACTTTTTCCTGCTCAATGCAGCGGAACATGGCCACCATGTCGAGTTCGCGCATGATGATTCCCGTGCCACCGCGGTGCACTAGCAGGGACGTCGGGTTGAGGCAGCCGACGTGGAACATGGGAAGCGGTAGCAGGAAGCGGTCGTCGCCACGCATGTCGGAGGTCGACATGCTGGTGAGTTGCGACCACAGCATCCCCTCGTGGCTGTGTACAGCGCCCTTGGGGTGCCCCGTGGTGCCCGAGGTATACATGATGAACAGGTTGTCATTATCCCAGGCGCCAATGGCTGGCTCGCCGTCACTTTCTCCAGCACAAGTTTCATCGTAGTCCGCGGCCCATTCGGGTGTGTCGCCTTGCGTGCCCGCCACGCGCAACCAAAGTTCGGTGGCCAGACCGGTGTATTCTCCTGTGGCCAGTGGCGCCACGCTAGCGTCGAAGTCGGCATCGCAGACCACAATTTTCGCACCCGAGTCGGCCAATATGTAGGCAATTTCAGCCGCGACTAGCCGCCAATTGACCGGCACGAGCACGGCCCCGATTTTGGCGACCGCGAAATAAGTCTCTACAAATTCGATACTGTTCTTTAACAACACGGCCACTCGGTCCCCGGGTTTGATGCCTGCTTCTAATAGTGAATTGGCGACGCGATTGGCGCGCTGGTTTAACTGCGCAAAATTAAAGCGGCGTTGCCGTTCATATTCGACAAAAGCCTCGCGTGTAGGTGATATCTGCGCCCGCTTGAGCAGCAATTGCCCGATATTGGTTTTCATAGGAACTCTCTAGTCTGTGTGGCCGTGTGCGTTGCTGAGCGACCATTTCACCAAAGGTAAGTGCAGATTGGCAGCTCTACTTGCAATGGCATTGTAAATAGTCTGTATAGTAAACCGCTGATTGCTTTAGAGCGCGAAGCTTCGGCGGTGGGTAATTAGGCTCTATACTAGTGTAGCGTCGAGATCCAAACTGAGCCGCTACCCACTGCTTCTATGTAGGGTCGATGTTCCCACTCTGAGTTATTTAAAGCTAGAGCAGATGGTAGTTGATAGTAGCTTAGACCCAAATGTGAAAAAGGGAATGTATGTCCGAATCATTGTTGTTTTCACCTCTGTATCTCGGGGATATTCCCCTGCGCAATCGCGTGCTGATGGCGCCGATGACCCGCGCCAGAGTGCCTAGTCGAGTGCCGGACGACTCCACCGTCACCTATTACGCGCAGCGCGCCGGAGCGGGGTTGATAGTGACCGAGGCTACTACGGTCTCCGAGCAGGGTAATGGGTCCATAGCGACCCCCGGCATTTACAATTCGGAGCAGGTGGCGGGTTGGCGCCGAGTCACCGACGCTGTGCACGCGCGCGGTGCCAAAATCGCCTGCCAGTTGTGGCACACAGGCAGGGTATCGCACAGCAGTTTCCAAAAAGACGGCGCCGCACCGGTGTCCGCCTCTGCGGTGGTAGGAGAGATCGTTACGTTTACCGCCAATGGCTTCGAGCCTACGACACCGCCTCGTGCTTTGGCGCTGGAAGAGATTCCCGTTGTTATTCAGCAGTTTGTGCAGGCCGCCGAAAACGCCATGGCTGCGGGGTTTGATGCCGTGGAAATCCACTCGGGTAGCGGTTACTTGCCCGATCAATTTCTGCGCGATGGCACGAATAGGCGAGAGGATGCTTACGGCGGCAGTATCGCCAATCGCTGTCGCTTTGTGCTGGAAATTGTCGATGCGGTGAGCGCAGCCATTGGCGCTGGCCGCACTGGTATACGCATGTCACCGATGTTGGTGACCTGGGATTGCCAGGACAGCGACCCCGTCGCACTGTTCACCCACTTGGTCGGTGAGTTGAGCACGCGCCAACTCGCCTTCCTCGATATGATTGAGCGCAACAACGCACCGATGGCTGTCAGCGATGATATCGATGCGGAGGTGAACGAGGCCGGGGTGGTCGCTATACGAGAGGCCTATACGGGCGTGTATGTTGCCAACGGCTGTTACGATTTAGAGAAAGCGGAGGCAGCGCTGCAAAGTGGGTACGCCGATGCGATAAGTTTTGGCAGGGACTTTATCGCAACGCCAGACTTGGTAGAGCGCTTGGCGGCAGGTAAACCCCTCAACCCAGCCGCGGACCCAATGGACTACTACGGCGATGGCGGCGACAAAGGCTACATCGATTTTCCCGCGTTAGGCCCCTAGACCTGTGAGTGGTTTATAGGTATCGCGCAGGATGAGATAACAGGTACTACGCGTTGGTGAAGGTCACCGGTAACTTTTCCAGCCCGCGAAGCAAAATGTTCGGCATGTATTCCAGTGTTGAGGGGTCGGCGTCGAGCTGCATAGCGCCCACCGCGTCAAATAGCCGCTCCCAAGCAATGATCATCTCCAAGCGCGACAGGTGTTGGCCAATACAGACGTGGCTGCCAAAGCCAAAGGCGATGTGGCGCTTGGCGTTGGCGCGCGTCACATCGAACTCCATCGGCTCCTCAAACATCGCCTCATCGTGGTTGGAGGAAAAGTATTTCAGTAGGACCATGCTCCCCGCCGGAATATCGACGTGACCCAGGGTGTAGTCTTCCTTCGCCAGGCGCCACATATTGGATGTTGGCGTCGCGATGCGCAGCGACTCTTCGACTAAGTTTGGAATGAGCGAGCGATCGGCGCGTACTGCCGCTTCTTGGTCGGGGTTCAGGCACAACTGCCGGATGCCCTCAGCCAAGGTCGCCGTGGTGGTTTCATTGCCGGCGACGAGGAACTGCGTGCAGTGTGAGAGCTGCTCTTCGATCGTCATCGGACGGCCGTCGACTTCGATATGTGCCACGAGGTTGAGCAGGTCATCGCGCGGTTCCTTGCGTCGCTCTTCCAGTGCCTGTGCAAACCAATCGTATTCCTCTTTGACATCGGCGTGGGCTTGCAACAAGGTAGCTTTATCGGAGACCTGTGACAGCACCGTGACATTGGCCACTGTCCACTTGAAAGCCTGATCGATCATGTCCAGCGGAATGCCGAGCACATGCATGATGACCGAAAGGGGGTAGGGGCGGGAAAACGTTTCGATGAAATCAAAGGATTGCCCAAAGGGCAAATCGGCCACCATTTTTGCGGCCAAATCGCTCACCCACGGACGGTAGCGCTCAATGTTCTCTTTCAAAAAGAAGTCGCGAACCGTATCCCGGTACATTTTATGGTCTGGGTCATCGACGGTGAGTAGGGTGCCTTTGCCCAGGTCGTAGGTCTTTTTCATGGCGGCACGGACATCGTCTTCCAGTTCCTGTGCCGAACCCAGCGCCAGCGTGAATTCGTTGGAGAACACCGCGTCGTTTTTATGGGCCTCGCGCACCAGCGCATAGCTGGAGACCACATACACACCCGAGTCGGGGTCGCGGTACACAGGCGCTTCCTCGCGCAGTGTTTTGTCGTAGTGGTAGGGGCACTTGAGCGTTGCGGTGTCGAACAGTGGCATATCCGCGAGGGCGCGGTTGTCAGTAGCGGTGGGTGCAGTCACGTTGGAAGCCCTTTTTTTACATGGGAGCGGTGAGTATGTTCGGGGTAAATAAAACAGTCAAGCCTGATTTTATTGGGTGTGATGCCGTGCGAGCTGGTTCGGCCGCGTGCTTTTGGGTGGGAGTTGTTATTGCGGGAATTTGAGTCAAAAAAAACCCCGCTGGTGCGGGGTTTTCTGGCCGGCCATTGTGAAGCCTACCAATGGGGGGTACCAGGGATTTTCCCTCCAAAAACGACATTTATCGCTACAGGCCGCGCCAGCCGTGGCTTTCAGCGGGGTATTACTTTAGCGAACAGGCTTGTATCCCTCAATATGGCGCATCATTTGCTCTAAATCGAGCACATCTCCGGTCGATTTGAAGCGATACGTGCCTTTTAGATTGATGTTGTACCAGGCCACAGGCGAGGCTTGCTTCACGATGGCTAGCTTCTGCTCATCCTCTTGGTATTCGAAGCTTTCCAGTAGACGGCTCAGAACACTGGAATTGAAGTAGATAATCGCGTTGGTCAGCAGCCGCGCACATTCGTTCCACAGCTGGATCTCCTCGTCCGAGTTGCCTCTGAATCTGTCGCCATTCACATCGCTGATAGCGCGTCGCAACTGGTGATAGGCTTCACCCCGATTGAGGGCTCGCTGAACGTGATGACGCAGGTCAGCATCGTCAATATAGTTTAGCAGGTAGCTGGCCTTCACGAGCCGATTGTACTCCGTCAGCGCCTCTAGCAATGGGTGATTTTTCTTGTAGGTCGAGAGCTTTCTGACCAGAAGCGCCTGTGTCGTTTTCCGCTCCTTGAGCGACACGATGATGTGCTGAATCTTATCCCAGTGGCGCGCAATACATGTCGTTTTGATGGGGGTTCGTAGCGACAGCTGTACTTTTTCCGCCTCGTCTTCCGTGACCGCGAACATCTCATTGATGATTCGTCCCGGTTGGGCATACCGTGGTGCAAAGTTGTAGCCAAATAAATCCAGCAACGCAAAGTTGACGTGATTCACGCCGTGCGTGTCAGTGGATAGTACATCGGGTTTAATCTCAGAACTGTTGTGGTACAGAAGATCAAATATGTAGTGCGACTCATGCTCATTGGCGCCGATGACCCTTGCGTTAACCGCCGCATGATTGGCGATCAAGCTCATGGCAGAGACGCCTTTTTGAGGTCCAAAGTACTTTGAGGAATAACGCGTTTTAAAGGTGTCTCGTTTTGCCTCAAACTTCTGTCCATCCGCACTCGCATGGACAATATCGTCCTGGATATTGTAGTGCTTGAATATCGGCAATCTGGCTGTCGCATTGTTGATACAATCGTTTGCCGCTTCGATGGTTTCCAGACGAAGATAATTGGCTTGAATGGTGCTGAGCCTCTCGTAAGATCGATCCGATATCTGCGAGATGCCATAGGTGCCCTGATTGGTTGCGTTGCCTATCAATATCGCCAATAGATCCTGTTCGTAAACGCGACTTTTTGACTGCGCACCCAGGACGTGCCTGAAGCATTCGATAAAACCGGTGTCGCGATCGACCATGCGCAGTACGTCGACAACCGCTGTCGTTGGCAACTGTTGGAAGAAGGGGTTGTTGACCATGGTTGCTTTGCTACCGGTCGGCAGCCGCCACGAGCGTTTTCCCTTCGGGTTTCTCAAGACGACATTCCGATTATCGGCCTTGTCGAGATAATCGCCCACGGCGCGCAAACGTGAATCCAGGGATTGTGCCAACTCTTGAATAAACGGAACTGGGTCGGCCGCCAGTTTGGGCAGCTGAGTCAGCTCGACCAGCCGTTCTTTGTCCGCCTTCCAGCGGGTGATATCCACTAAATCGGCCTCTAACGCTTGATATTTAGGTATCCCAGGCAAGGTAAGCTTGCCATTGAGCCGGCTGGGTATTTGCAGATACAAATACCATTCGTACCGCTCCAGCTTGAGATTCCCGTCTTTGTCCTGAAGGAATGAGCGCTGTTTGTGTGGCAGGTTTCGTTTGTAAACGACTGATTGTGAGAGCGCCTTTTTCTCGGCGAATTCCAACTGTGCCTGGTTCAGTGTGTGCGCCAAGCGCTCACCGCCTTCACGCCCTTCGAGCCGCAGGCACATAAATAGCTCGCGGACCAGGCCAACCCGTAAGCTGTCCCTTTGCTCCAAGTACAGCCATGTGGCTTCGTCAACGGATCGCCGCTGATCGTTAAGAAACAGGCACACGGATTCCAACTCTGTTCTGCTGATGATATCAAAAGCGTTCTGCCGGACCGCACTCAACGGCTGCTGATCATCCGTTGAGTCATCGATAAACAGGCGTAGAACTTCCGCTGCCTTACGGACGTTTTTCTCGGCTTTGCGCCAATCTTTGGCAACGGATTCTTGCGCATACTGCTTTGCTTTTTGCTTGGCTTGCCTCACATGATAAACCAGGCCATCAGCGATGCGTTCCTGCGCTTCTTGCCAGCGCTGATGCAAATAGCACAGCAGATACAAACGTTGAATATCACTCGATTGGCGCTTGAGTTTCGCGCCGTAATAGCCAACCCTTTCGGCAAAGTGCTGCTGGTTCTTTGGGGACAACGCCAGTGCGTCCAGCGCCGCGCTTACCTCCGGGATCCACTGCGCGACGTGCCGATGGACGGCCAGTTCTTTTGCCAGCTCAGTCCCCGTAAAGTTGCGAGCAGATTGGCGGAGTTGTCGCAACGACAATTCTCCTTTCCCTTCTATCATTGCAGCCACAGCCTGCTTTGCCGCACTCGAAAGTTCTCCATTTATGCTCTGCATAAGGTCTCTATTGAAACTAACGATCACCTGACTAATGAGCTTTTGAAGTGTGCTGTAGGCGGGAAGTGCGATTCTCTGGTTAGACAAATATTCAACGGCCGCATCGAACAGGCATCTTGGTTCTGACCAAACTGCCACCTGCTTTTGGAGGTATTCCATCAGACCCTTTTCGTGGGGCTCAGAGCGCCAACGTTGATACTGGCAGAGTGAGAATATCCGCCGATATATTCTCTCGGTCTCCTTCGGACTCAGGTTAAAAGGTTTGTGGCCTGCGCCGGGGAATGTATGTTCAGATACGTATTTCAGGTCATCTCTTATCTGAAAAAAGCGAGGCTGTAGTACGACCGGCTTCGCCTTAAAATAACCCAGTAGAACGACGAACATGCAGCGCTGACGGCGCGCTCGAAACTGTTTAGCGGCATTGCGCTCCTTGTCGTTAAGCGAGAAAAAATAGCGCTGATCATTCGTTGTAAAGTAGGGGGTACCGTAGAAGGCATTTAGCTCAGCCTCATTGAGAACCTGAACTCGTTTTTGAACTGCCATTGTGATCGCCTCGAACAGGCGGGATCATAGCTAAAAACGCCGGTTAGCAGGTGGCAGGAAAAAGTAATGCCCCGCTGAAAGCCACGGCTGGCGCGGCCTGTAGCGATAAATGTCGTTTTTGGAGGGAAAATCCCTGGTACCCCAATCAGGTTGTTCGCGTTCACCGCCTGCCTGGCTTGCACTTGCCTGACATGATCGAAGGTATCCAGAAACCCGGTTTCCTGGTCGACAAATCGCATGAGATCGGCAATATTGACCTGGTTCAGCTGTTCGAAGAACGGGTTGTTGAGCAGGCTCTTAGCGCCCGATGACGGAAGTCGCCATTGGGTTTTCCCGGAGCGAGAGCGCAGTATGACGTTTCGGTTGTCGCCTTTCCGGATGCGGTCCCCCACCTGCTCCAGTGTCGTGGACAACTCCTTCTGCATCGAACGCATCAGTTGTTTCGGGGCTGTGTTAATCCGGCTCAGCAACGAGCTTTTGATCAGCTTCCGTCTCTGCTTCCAGATGTCGTCATCGACCAGATCATCCGCCAAGCTGCAGTGTTTAGGCGATTGCGGGATGAACAGGTGCCCGTCGAGTTTGCCTTGAACCAGTAGATAGAGCAGCACTTCAAAGCGAGCAGAATTGATGGCGCCGCCGGGAGCGACAAAGGGCAGGTGTCTCGGTCTGATCAACCGCCGGTCGATTTCCCTGATACTGCCGCAGGTATCAAGGTCAAATTGGCTTCGTTCGATCTGTGCGCCCAGGGCGCGAGTCGTTGTCGACGACTGGAACTTGAGGGCGAGGAATATCGGCCGCAGTGTCTGCTCGATCAGTTCCGCCTGCTGGTCATAGTATTCCCAGATGTAGAACGCCTGTGATTGTTTCTGGTCGGTGAGGTACCGACACAGCGACTCGATCTGTTTCGGGCGCATGACGCCGGCCGCTCGCTGGCGTATCTCGCTAAAGGGCACCGATCCGTCAATGGAATCGTCAATATACAAACGTAACAGTGTGGCGCCCTTGCCGACATTCGCAACGGCTTCTTTCCACTCCTGGTAAGCGGTGTCGTCAGCGTACTGTTTGGCCTCCTGCTGCAGCTTGCGGCAGTGGTGCATAAAAGCGTCTGCCAGGTGCTCGGTAACCTGTCGATGTTTTAGGTGAAGATAACAGATCAGGTACAGGGAGCGAGTCATTTTGTCGAAACGACGAAGCTTGGTTGGGGTGTAGTAGTCGACCATGGAACTAAAGTGTTCCAGATTGCTGAGTGATAGCCCCAATTGCTGAACAACTGCATCGATCTCATCGATCAACGGTTCGATCTGCTGGTGTATGATCAGTTCCTTTTCCAGCTCTGATACGGAGAAATTCCTGGCCGATTGCCGCACAGTGTTCACTGTCGTTGCTGTATCGTCATCCAGAATTACGTCCACGCTCTCACCCAGAGACTGGCTCATTGAGTGTGACAAAATATCAGCCAGGCGCTGGCGCTCACTGGCGATAGCTTTGCTGACCACGCGCTGAAGCACGGTATATTTCGGGATGGCAATGCGTTGCTTGGCCAGATAATCGATGGATTCATCGAATAGGAATCGCGATTCGATAGAGGCTGTCGCCGCCACTCCAGCGCGCCTGCTTAAAGCCGCTTCGCTGTCATCATCGAAAGATTGGTAGTCCAATAGCTGAAAGATGCGGCGGTAAATTCGTACTTTTTGCATGGGTGACAAGTTCTTGCGCCCGAGTTTCATGCCGGGGAAGAACTCGCCTGCAATGAACTGCAGGTCCTCCCGTACATCGCTGTAGCGGATGTTCAGGACAACGGGCTTAACTTTGAAGTAGCCCAGCAACAGGACAAAGTAGACCCTGTTGTAGCGGTCACGGATTGAGCGGAGGGCATCGAGTTCGGGATCATTCAGGGAGAAATAGTATCGCTTTTGCTCGAAAGCGAGCTTCGGTGCGCCGTACAGATCCTGGATCTCAGAATCCAGGAGAATGGTACGGCGTTTGCTTTTCAGGCTCATTCGGGAATCCAAAACGCCCGATCTTAGCCTAATCGGCTGAAAATCAGCCAATTCAGGGGAAAGTCAGAAATTAAGGCATTCCTGAAAGCCTTGCCAGGTCTGGGTTTCAGGGCAAAGTGTTATTTGCGTGTTGAATTGCATTGTGGCATCAGGATTGTGGAATTTACCGCGCTCGCCGTTGGCAAAATCGTATTCTTCACGCATGACATTCACCCTTCGTATTGTGCAATCTCGTGTTTAGTGGCCGGCCTGGCTGAAATCAATCGGATCGTGACCGCATTGTCCTGATCGCCTCGATAGGTATGTATCACCACCAGGTAATGCCGTTGCTGTACCTGGCCGAGAGTGACCCACCGATCTTCCTCGTCACTGTTGCCTTGATCATAAATGGTTAACGCCATGGGGTCTTTGAAAACTTCGGCGGCCAGTTCGAAGCTGACCCCGTGCTTTTTAGCGTTTGTTGCGGCTTTGGCAGGGTCCCATTCAAAATGGTACTGCATCAGCTGGCCAGTCGATTGGCGGTGTGCTTGAGGATCAGGCTATCCAGTAGCTCTTTAGCCACTAGCTTCTCGTGGTCGTTGAACTGGCGCAGGGCTTCGAACTGCAGCTTGAGCTGATCATCGGGTCCACGCTCGTCTTCCCCAAAGATCAACTCATCCGCACTTACCGACAATGTGGTGGCTAGCCTACGGATAATATCCAGTGTGGGCTGAGTGGAGCCGTTCTCGTAGCGCTGTATCTGGGTGATATGCACCTCGACCCGTTCAGCTAGGGCTTTCTGGGTCAAATTACGTTCTTTGCGCAGGCTGGTTAACCGGTCCGGGAAATCCATAGCGATCCATAGGTAGTGGCCGTGTATCGCCATAGTACTCTCCTCCTGCAAATCTGATGCTTGCAATATAGCGCATATGCGTGTATAAAAACAGCCTAAATGCGTATTGACAGGTTTTTGCCAGAGGAGGGTATATGGGCCGCATCTCAGATGAGCTGATCGAGCGCCTCAAATCGGAGGTCTCCCTGGTGCGCCTGGCCGAGTCCCAGGGGTACGCCCTGAAGAAACAGGGCAAGGACTACGCCCTGAGCTGCCCCTTCCACAGCGGTGACGAGACACCGTCGCTGATTATCTCCCCGGCGAGCAACCTGTTTAACTGCTTCGGCTGTGACGCGGGCGGCAGCGTGATCGACTGGGTGATGAAGACCCAGGGCGTCAGCTTCCGCCTGGCCTGCGAGATCCTGCAGAACGATGTGGACCTGGTGGTGGGCACCAAGCCGGTGAAACAATCGACCACCAAGACGCTCGCGTCGTCCTTAGCCGCCGGTGACGATGCGGCCTTACTGGGCCGGGTCGTGGATTACTACCACGAGACCCTCAAACAATCGCCAGAGGCCCTGGAGTATCTGGGGAGCCGGGGCCTGAACGATCCCGCCCTGATCAACACCTTCAAACTGGGCTTTGCCAACCGCACCCTGGGCTATCGCCTGCCGGCCAAAAACCGCAAGGCAGGCGCTGAACTGCGAGGCCAGCTGCAGACCCTGGGTATCCTGCGTTCCTCGGGGCACGAGCACTTTAACGGTTCCCTGGTGGTGCCGGTACAGGATGAGCACGGCCAGGTCCTGGAACTGTACGGCCGCAAGATCCTCGGTAACCGTTTGCGCAAAGGCACACCCCAGCACCTGTATCTACCGGGCCCCCATGCCGGGGTATGGAATGCAGCGGGCCTGGCGGGCAGCCGGGAAGTGATCCTGTGTGAAGCGCTGATCGATGCGATGACCTTCTGGGTACACGGGTTCCGGCACGTGACGGCCAGCTATGGCACGGGCGGGTTTACCGAGGATCACCTGGCCCTCTTTAGCTGCTTAGGGTTAGAGCGGGTGTTGATCGCCTATGACCGTGATAACGCTGGCAACCGGGCCGCTGAATCACTGGCTGAACGCCTGATGGCTGCCGGGTTCGAGTGCTTCCGGGTGCTGCTGCCCAAGGGCATGGACGTGAACGAGTACGCCCTCACTATGAGCCCGGCGGACAAGGCCCTGGGCCTGGCGATCCGCAAGGCCGAGTGGCTGGGCCAGGGCCAGGCGCCCAATCGAGAAGTCGCTCCGGTGATGGATGGCAACGATCACCACTGTCCACCGAGCACACCACCGGAGCCACCATCCGGCGGTGAGGTGGAAGCCAGTAACGAACCGGAGGTACCTGAGATGGTCGCGCCCCTGCCGGAGTCTGAAGCCTCGCCTCTGCCCGTGGTGCCCGCGTCGGCAGCACTCGAGGTCGAAGGACAGGATCTGCACCTGACCCAGGGGGACCGGGCCTACCGGGTCCGTGGGCTGGACAACCAGACCGGGGCGGATCAGCTACGGATCAACCTGATGGTGCGCCGGGGCGGGGCCTTCCATATGGACCGACTTAACCTGTACAGCAGCAAGCAACGGCAGGTGTTTATGCAGCAGGCCAGTTTAGAGCTGGGCGTCGGTAGCGAGGTGATCAAGGCGGATCTGGGTAAGTTGTTGTTGGCACTGGAGGCGCACCAGGAGGCCCAGCGGGCGGCGGAGGCACCGGTCTCTGCCACCATCACTCTGGATCAGGAAGCACGCGAGGCGGCGCTGGCATTGCTGAAAGCCCCTGACCTGTTAAGCCGCATCCTGGCGGACTTTGCCCGCGCCGGGGTGGTCGGTGAGGAAACCAACAAGCTGGTGGGGTATCTCGCCTGCGTCAGCCGCCAACTGGAGCGGCCCCTGGCGGTGATCATCCAGTCCAGCAGCGCGGCGGGCAAGAGCTCGCTAATGGAATCCATCCTGGCCCTGATGCCGGAGGAGGACCGGGTGCAGTACTCGGCCATGACCGGCCAGAGCTTGTTTTATATGGGCGAGACCAACTTAAAACATAAGATCCTGGCGATTGCGGAGGAGGAAGGGGCCCACCACGCCAGCTATGCCCTCAAATTACTGCAGTCGGAAGGGGAGATCACCATCGCCTCCACCGGCAAGGACGAGGCCAGCGGCAACCTGGTGACCAAGGAGTACACGGTGGAGGGCCCGGTGATGCTGTTCCTGACCACCACGGCGATCGACATTGATGAGGAGCTGATGAACCGCTGCCTGGTGCTGAGTGTCAACGAGGACAGAGCACAAACCCAGGCGATCCACCGGGCGCAGCGGGAGCGGCGCATGCTGGCAGGCCTGCAGGCGAGGCTGGAACGCGATGCCGTGCTGGCCCTGCACCGCAACGCCCAGCGTCTCCTGAAACCTCTGCCGGTGATCAACCCCTACGCGGACCAGCTGACGTTCCTGGACAACAAGACCCGGACCCGCCGTGACCACGAAAAGTACCTCTCCCTGATCGACAGCATTGCCCTGCTGCACCAGTACCAGCGGGAGACCAAGACGGTGATGCACAACGGTGAGGCGGTGGCGTATATCGAGGTCACCCTGGATGACATTGAGGTGGCCAACCGGCTGGCCCACGAGGTGCTGGGCAAGACGCTGGACGAACTGCCCCCACAAACCCGCAAGCTACTGCGGCAGATCGTGACGATGGTCGAGGCGACCTGCACCGACCAATCCGTTGAGCGCGGGCACTGCCGCTTTAGCCGCAAAACCATCCGTGACTACACCGGGTGGAGCGATGGGCAGCTCAAAATCCACTGTAAGCGGCTGGAGGAGATGGAGTACCTGCTGGTCCACCGCGGCGGGCGCGGCCAGGCGATGGAATACGAGCTGCTCTATACCGGTGATGGCCAGGCTGACCAGCCGCAGCTGATGGGCCTGTTGAACGTCGATCACTTCCAAAACAGCGACTACGATGCACAAAAGTCAGGGGTAAACGGTGAAAAGACAGGGCCAAGTCAGGCCCAGGTCAGGCCCTTGTCGGGGTCAAGTCAGCCCCCGGCAAACCCGTCCGAACCCAGTGACGCCGGGACCTGCGAGGAAGAACAGCTGCCACTGCTGGCGGTAGAGAGTATTCCCCCTAATAGTGATGCATCGCATCCTAGCCATAGCCTGGCCCTGGCGGAGGGGTAGCCATGGCCTACAACCCGGATCGGCGCCGGGGTAGTTACCGCAAGCGTCAGGGTGCCCGCAAGGCCACAGCACCCCGCAAGAAATCCCTGCCCGAAATTACCCATAACGGTCTGACTCCGTACCTGGTGCGGTTCCTGGAATGGGGCGCGGTAAAGGGCCTGAGCCCCCGCACCACGTACACCCGGGACCGGTCCCTGCGGCGCTTCATCCTATGGTGTGACGAGCGTGGCCTGGGGGATCCCCGGGAGATCACCAAGCCGATCCTGGAGCGCTACCAGAAGTACCTGTACTACTACCGCAAGGACGATGGGGAGCCGCTGAGCTATGGCAGCCAGCACGGGCTGCTATCGCCGGTGAAGGCCTTCTTCAAGTACCTGGCGCGGGAGAACCACATCCTCTACAACCCGGCCTCGGAACTGGAGCTGCCGAAGCAGCAGCGGGGCCTGCCCAAGGCGGTGCTGAGCGTGGAAGAAGTGGAACGCATCCTGGCTGCGGTGGATACGGACAGTCCCTACGGAGTGAGAGACAGGGCCATGCTGGAGACGCTGTACAGCACCGGGGTGCGGCGTATGGAACTGGTGAACCTGCAGTTGTATGACATCGACGCGGCCCGCCAGACGCTGCTGGTGCGCGAGGGCAAGGGCCGCAAGGACCGTCTGTTGCCGCTCGGTGACCGGGCCCTGGAGTGGGTTGAGCGCTACCGGCTGGAGGTCCGGCCCGGGCTGGCCCGTGGGGCGGATGAGGGTTGCCTGTTCCTGACCGATTACGGGGAACCCTGGCGGCGGGGTCGCCTGGGCGACATGGTCAAAAAATACCTGTATCACGCCGGTATCGACAAGCCGGGGGCCTGTCACCTGTTCCGCCACGCGATGGCGACTCACATGCTGGATAACGGCGCGGACATCCGCTTTATCCAGCAGATGCTGGGCCACTCGGACCTCTCTACCACGCAGATCTATACCCAGGTATCCATCGAGCAATTGCGCGCGATCCACCGGGCCACCCATCCTGCCAAGCCCAAGCCAGCTACTTAACCGCAAAGGCGGCATTGAACATAACGCGGGAATTATGCGCAGCCTGTGGCTGTCCGCCTGCGCCGCATAATTGGCGTTATGTGTAAATGCGGTTCCCACATCAGCCAGAGAAATATCCCAGAAATCCCTGCCGAGATCATTAACCTACTGCCATTACACACGGAACAAGTACCGGGTGACATCAATAGAACTGGCTGGGTTACGCTGATGGCCACGGTAAGAACTGGAGTGATTACATGATTGAAAATATACGGGCGTTGATCGATTTACTGGTACCGGTGGACTTGGCTTCGGGTATCACGCTGGCCGTCAGCCTGGGGTTCCTGGTCCTGCTGATGGTCGCTGCCAAACTGTGATCACGGTTGACCGGACGGGTTCGAGTCCCGTCCGGTGGCCGAGGGGTCTCGAACCCCTCACCCAGGAGAACTCAACACTGCCAGTGTTGCGCTCTGAGCAGCCGATTCGTAGCCAGGAACTCTATCCATTGACCGTTATAAACCATGCTGCTTGAAGGCCGTGGCTGCTAAGGATAAAGTGCTTCTAGGGATTTTTACGCAAAGGGACTGCCGCCTTCCAGAACTCGCTCACAAGTGATTGTTACGCCAAGAAAAAATACGATGTGCCCGCCAGGGGTGCGTCGGGGCGTTTTGTTTACAACTATTTTCGGGACTATGATTCAAGAACTGGGCGCTACATTCAAAGTGATCCGTACGGATTACGCGGGGGATTTAGTACTTACGCGTACGTTGGCGGCAACCCGTTTACCTACATCGACCCTTATGGACTAACCAGAATTACTTTCTATCCGGATAGTAGTTTTTTAATTCTTGACCCGGAGGTTGACGGAAGACCTCCTTATCTGGTTCCTGCAACATCTGGAGACCCCGATTGCGATTGCGACGAAACTACTAGAAACAAAGGCCCAATTCCCAGAGGAAATTACAATCTATACACAGATCAGCTCACCAACCCCGATATATTTGGCGATCTTATTCGAAATACACAGGGTGATTGGGGTGACTGGAGAGTTCCCCTAAAGCCCACATCATCCACCAATACGTATGGCCGTGATGGGTTTTTCCTACACGGCGGCGGCATTCCAGGTTCCGCCGGTTGTATCGACATTGGTGGCGGCTTACCAGGCAATCCAACTACAGATCAGGTATTGCGTGATTTGTTAAACGACCCCGATGGAAAAGTCCAAGTTAGGGTTAGGTAGTGTCGGCAAGCAAAACCATCTCACACGCAGCTCTATTCTACCTCTATTGGGTAATCGGCTTTCTCCTTCCATTCTATGCTGCCAGCCATTCTCCATCCAAAGTTGCTTACGGAATCTTGGTCGGATGGTGGTCTGCATGTTATTTCAGTTACTTATCATGCATTAGCTTGAGAACCTCTTGGGTAATTTCCGGAACATATATAGCAGTGTGTTTAGTCAGCTTCAGTATTGGCAGACCATGGTTTTACCACGACACTGGAACCTCACTTAGCGTTCAATTGCTATTTATTATTTGTCTTCAGAGCCTGCTTTTCATTAGCCCATTATTTCTCAACGCCATATCGAGATTTTTTTTGCAAAGATTTACATGACAATAGATAGGCCCGTGTAGTACACACTTTTTCGCCTTCGATCCCCAAATCGGGCCAAAAAAAGTGTTGTAGTAAGTGGGCACAACATTTGTAATTCATTGTTTTTATTAATTATTTATTTCCGACCAGGGGATTGAAAATCCCCGTGTCGGCAGTTCGATTCTGTCTCTGGGCACCAATAATTGCCAATTAAAACAAACATGATATGGAAGGACAGGCACCGTTCGCGGAAGCATGATATGGAAGGACAGGCACCGTTCGCGCTTCGTAACCGTCAGCTAAACTACCCCGTTGCTAAACTGGCGCATTCCATGGCATAAGCGATTCGATATCATCATCGCTTGATTCGGGCAGTTTGTTAAAGAGCCAACTCAAGTACCGGTAAGGCTCCCTGCCGTTGGCCTTGGCTGTTTCTATCAAACTGTATAAATTCGCACTCCCGGTAGCACCGCGCTGGCTGTTAGAGAACAGCCAAGCCTTCCTGCCAATGACAAAGTGACAAAGGGCCTGATGGCATTCTCCGCGGTGTTATAGATGCGGCGGTAGATTCGCACTTTTTGCATGGGTGACAAGTTCTTGCGCCCGAGTTTCATGCCGGGGAAGCACTCGCCTGCAATGAACTGCAGGTCCTCCCGCACATCGCTGTAGCGGATGTTCAGGACAACGGGCTTGACCTTGAAGTAGCCCAGCAACAGGACAAAGTAGACCCTGTTGTAGCGGTCACGGGTTGAGCGGAGGGCATCGAGTTCGGGATCATTCAGGGAGAAATAGTATCGCTTTTGTTCGAAGGCGAGCTTCGGTGCGCCGTATAGATCTTGAATCTCAGAATCCAGGAGGACGGCGCGGCGCTTGCTTTTCGGGCTCATTCGGGAATCCAAATCGCCCGATCTTAGCCTAATCGGCTGAAAACTGCGTAAACCGCTGAAGCCTGCCACCCATTCCATTTGAAGCCTGCCACCCGGACCGGGGCAAAGCTGCCACCCAACGGCGCGTAGCGACGCGGGGTTTGCATTGTTACTCCAAAGGGGTGGTGCTCGTCAACTTTGATTGCCGCTTTCGCATGGATTCTCCTTTCAGATTAATCTTGTAAGCGTTGTGTACCAGCCGATCGAGGATCGCGTCAGCCAGCGTCGCATCACCAATCACACCATGCCACTCCTCAATGGGCAGCTGGCTGGTCGCGATGGTGGCGCGGTTGCCGTGTCGGTCTTCCAGGACCTCCAGCAAATCCCGCCGGTTCTCGGCGTTGAGCTTCAGCAGGCCCCAATCGTCCAGGATCAGCACATCCACTTTGGCCAAGCTGGCCAGTAACTTGGTGTAGCGCCCGTCACCCTTGGCGATCATCAACTCCCGCAGCAGCCGGGTCAGACGGATGTACTGGGCGGTGTAGCCCGCCCGACAGGCCTTGTGCGCCAAGGCACAGGCCAGCCAGGTTTTGCCCACGCCGGTGGGCCCGGTGATCAGTACGTTCAGAGATTCCTTTGCCCACTGGCAGGCTGCCAGGGATTGAATCAGCCCCCTGTCCAGCCCACGGGAGGTGTGGTAATCGAGATCCTCTAAGGCAGCATTGTGCCTCAGTTTGGCACGGCGCAGCCGGTTAGTGAGTCGCCGGTTTTCCCGCTCGGTGATCTCTCTATCCACCAGCAGGCCGAGACGCTCCTCAAAGCCCAACTCGTCTATATCGGGCATGGCCATCTGGTCGGCCAGAGCTGCCGCCATGCCGGTAAACTTGAGGGCCTGGAGTTTATCCAGGGTAGGATGCTTCAACATAATGTTCTCCTTCAGTGGTAGTACGCGGGGCCGCGGATGTTGTCGTGAGTGTCGGGTAGCGCCAGTTCCTGCTGTTCCTCCAGGGGCTGCTCGTCCAGTCGGTGCTTGAGGATGGATTCAATGCTTTTGTAGCGGCAGCTGCCCAGGGTCAGAGCCCGCCGGCAGGCGGCCTCCAAGCGTTCGTCGCCATAGGCCTTGCCCAGGCGCAGGATGCCCAGGCAGGATCGGTACGCCTGCTGCGGGTGCTTGCGTGATCCCAGTACGGTTCGGATCAGCTTCTCTGTGGCCGGGCCAGTCTGCGCTGCCCACCTGGCCAGCCGCTCGGGCGACCATTCCCCGGCCTGGCGGTGCGCTTCCGGCATATGGGCCGGTACTGTGGTGTGGCTGCCCTTGTGGTAAGAACGGCGGTGACTGGCGATCCGGTTGCCCCGGTGGAAACACTCGATGGTATGGCGGGTGATGCGCACATCGACCTGCTTCTTGATCAGGGTGTAGGGTACCGAGTAATAGTGCCCGTCGACGGCCACGTGGTAATCGATGTGGACCCGGGCTTTCTTCCATTCGGCGTAGACGTAGGGTTCGGCGGGCAAGGGTTGTAACGCTGGCTGATCCAGTTGCTCGAAGTGCTCCCGGCGGCAGCCCGGCAGCTTGCGGAAGGGGCGGTCATTGAACTTAACCAGCAGTTCGCTGATGACGGCGTTGAGCTCCACTAAGGAGAAGAACTGGCGGTGACGCAGGGCGGCCAGTATCCAGCGTTCCACAATCAAGACACCGCCCTCCACCTTGGCCTTATCCTTGGGTTTGCGCACCCGCGCTGGCAGTACCGCCACGCCGTAGTGGGAGGCCATATCCTGGTAGGTGGGGTTGGTGTCAGGCTCATAACGGTGCGCCTTGCTCACGCCGGACTTGAGGTTGTCCGGTACCACCAATGCCGGTACGCCGCCCAAGAACCCGAAGGCGCGCACATGCGACCCGATCCAGTCCGGCAGGGCCTGACTCCAGGTCGCTTCGGCGTAGGTGTAGTTGGAAGCCCCCAGTACCGCCACAAAGATCTGGGCCTGGCGGATCTCGCCCGTGTTGCGATCAATGATCGGCACGGTCTGGCCAGCGTAGTCCACAAACAGCTTCTCGCCGGCACGATGATCCTGGCGCATGACCACGTCCAGCTTGCCCTGCCAGGTGCGGTAGTGCTCACAGAACCAGCTGTACTGGTAGCCCTCGGGGTGGTTCTGGCGGTATTCCTGCCAGAGTAGGAACAGGGTGACGTGCTTGTGCCTGAGTTCCTTGTGGATGTGGCTCCAGTCGGGGATGCCGCGGGCCTGGGCCGGTAGATTTGGCGGTGGCGGGAACAGCAGCCGCTCCAGCCTGGCCTCGTCCAGATCGGCAGGCAGGGGCCAACTGAGGCCGGCCTCCTCGGCCCGGCGCAGATACTCGCTGACGGTGGGGCGGCCGATGCCGCAACTGGCGGCAATGCGCCGATTACTCATGCCGTTGCCCCATTTGAGGCGCAGGACTTCTTTGATTTTACGCATGGATAACCTCTTTGCAGGCATCTGACTCCCTCCTTATGGCAGGGGCCAGAATACCGGTTAGTTATCTCGCGTCGGGGTGCTCCGCTGGTGGTTCTCAGGCCAGCTGCCGGGGTGGCAGCTTTGCCGTGGAATCAGTGGCAGCTTTCGCGCGGAATGGGTGGCAGGCTTCGTCTGGAATCAGTGGCAGGCTTGGTCTGGAATACGCAATGCTGGAAGATCTCAAGTTTGGCAATGGCATTACTAATGGCATCGTTGGCCTGGTTCAGTGTTTCCATGCGCAGATAGTTGGCCTGCGTCGAGCGCAATTCTTCATAGGAACGGTCAGAGATATGCGCCATGCGGTAAAGGCCGTAGTTGGTACCGTTGGCAATGATGGCAGCAATCAGGTTGTTCGCGTTCACCGCCTGCCTGGCTTGCACTTGCCTGACATGATCGAAGGTATCCAGAAACCCGGTTTCCTGGTCGACAAATCGCATGAGATCGGCAATATTGACCTGGTTCAGCTGTTCGAAGAACGGGTTGTTGAGCAGGCTCTTAGCGCCCGATGACGGAAGTCGCCATTGGGTTTTCCCGGAGCGAGAGCGCAGTATGACGTTTCGGTTGTCGCCTTTCCGGATGCGGTCCCCCACCTGCTCCAGTGTCGTGGACAACTCCTTCTGCATCGAACGCATCAGTTGTTTCGGGGCTGTGTTAATCCGGCTCAGCAACGAGCTTTTGATCAGCTTCCGTCTCTGCTTCCAGATGTCGTCATCGACCAGATCATCCGCCAAGCTGCAGTGTTTAGGCGATTGCGGGATGAACAGGTGCCCGTCGAGTTTGCCTTGAACCAGTAGATAGAGCAGCACTTCAAAGCGAGCAGAATTGATGGCGCCGCCGGGAGCGACAAAGGGCAGGTGTCTCGGTCTGATCAACCGCCGGTCGATTTCCCTGATACTGCCGCAGGTATCAAGGTCAAATTGGCTTCGTTCGATCTGTGCGCCCAGGGCGCGAGTCGTTGTCGACGACTGGAACTTGAGGGCGAGGAATATCGGCCGCAGTGTCTGCTCGATCAGTTCCGCCTGCTGGTCATAGTATTCCCAGATGTAGAACGCCTGTGATTGTTTCTGGTCGGTGAGGTACCGACACAGCGACTCGATCTGTTTCGGGCGCATGACGCCGGCCGCTCGCTGGCGTATCTCGCTAAAGGGCACCGATCCGTCAATGGAATCGTCAATATACAAACGTAACAGTGTGGCGCCCTTGCCGACATTCGCAACGGCTTCTTTCCACTCCTGGTAAGCGGTGTCGTCAGCGTACTGTTTGGCCTCCTGCTGCAGCTTGCGGCAGTGGTGCATAAAAGCGTCTGCCAGGTGCTCGGTAACCTGTCGATGTTTTAGGTGAAGATAACAGATCAGGTACAGGGAGCGAGTCATTTTGTCGAAACGACGAAGCTTGGTTGGGGTGTAGTAGTCGACCATGGAACTAAAGTGTTCCAGATTGCTGAGTGATAGCCCCAATTGCTGAACAACTGCATCGATCTCATCGATCAACGGTTCGATCTGCTGGTGTATGATCAGTTCCTTTTCCAGCTCTGATACGGAGAAATTCCTGGCCGATTGCCGCACAGTGTTCACTGTCGTTGCTGTATCGTCATCCAGAATTACGTCCACGCTCTCACCCAGAGACTGGCTCATTGAGTGTGACAAAATATCAGCCAGGCGCTGGCGCTCACTGGCGATAGCTTTGCTGACCACGCGCTGAAGCACGGTATATTTCGGGATGGCAATGCGTTGCTTGGCCAGATAATCGATGGATTCATCGAATAGGAATCGCGATTCGATAGAGGCTGTCGCCGCCACTCCAGCGCGCCTGCTTAAAGCCGCTTCGCTGTCATCATCGAAAGATTGGTAGTCCAATAGCTGAAAGATGCGGCGGTAAATTCGTACTTTTTGCATGGGTGACAAGTTCTTGCGCCCGAGTTTCATGCCGGGGAAGAACTCGCCTGCAATGAACTGCAGGTCCTCCCGTACATCGCTGTAGCGGATGTTCAGGACAACGGGCTTAACTTTGAAGTAGCCCAGCAACAGGACAAAGTAGACCCTGTTGTAGCGGTCACGGATTGAGCGGAGGGCATCGAGTTCGGGATCATTCAGGGAGAAATAGTATCGCTTTTGTTCGAAGGCGAGCTTCGGTGCGCCATATAGATCTTGAATCTCAGAATCCAGGAGGATGGCGCGGCGCTTGCTTTTACGGCTCATTCGGGAATCCAAAACGCCCGATCTTAGCCTAATCGGCTAAAAATCAGCCAATTCGGGGGAAGGTCAGAAAGTAAGGCACTCCTGAAAGCCTTGCCAGGCCTGGGTTTCAGGGCGAAGTGTTATTTGCGGCGGGGATGTCCCTAGTACCCCAGATTGTGGCATGGGACACGCCGGGCGCACCGGCGCTCAGCGCGCGAATGTCACCTCAGGAGGCACTCGATCAAGGCCTGTCGTTGCCCTCGGCCTGCGACGTCACCGTCGGCATCCTGTGGTCCCGAGTCGGCACACCGTTTGAGTACAACGGGAATACCTATGGTTCGGGCACACTGTACGAGCTTGAGGACGCGCTCGACGGTTACAATGAGGTCTTCATCTACCGGCGCCGAGAAGCTATCGCTATCGATCCGTCAGACCCAAAGGCCGATGACAGACTTGCACAGTGGCGCGCGGTGGATGCGTACTTCGCTAGCTTCAACGACGAGACCGGGGCGGCCGTACGTGGCTACAACACTTACGGCTCGACGACAGAGTTTGAGGAACTCCTGACCACCCACCTCAAGAACTACCTGGTGGATCGACTCGCTGAGGATACCCCGGGAGAGGTTGCGTCGCCCCCGGCGCGCTGGGAAGGTTCGCCGTTCCCGGGATTGCGATCGTTTACCACAGCGGATGCGCCGATTTTCTTCGGACGCGGGCGAGAGACCGATGAGCTTCTTCGGAAAGTCGCAGCGCAGCGCGTTGTTCTGGTCATGGGCGCCAGCGGCTCCGGCAAATCGTCGATCGTGGGCGCTGGCCTCATCCCGCGACTCAAGGCCGGCGCTTTGCCAGGCAGCGATCACTGGCACCTACCTGATTTCAACGTCGAGCATTCAACATGGCGCGGCCCTCGCTTTTCGCCAGCCGAGCTTGGGGCCAATCCGCTAGAGCCGTTGGTGCGATCGTTGTTTCCGGACGCGAATGACAAACCCGGTCTTGTCAGCAGCCTGGCAAACGACCCGTGGTCCATCGACGATGCGCTCACCGAGTCCCCGCTCGCCGAGAAGGACGTGCTCGTGTTTCTGGACCAATTCGAAGAGTTCTTCACGTCGGTCGACCCGACGTATCGAGGGCCTTTCGTCAAGCTCCTATCGCACAGCAACCCGAAGCTTCGCTGGGTTATCACTGTGCGCTCTGACTTCTATCATCGCTGCGTCGATATCCCGGCGCTGGCTCGGTTGCTGGAACAGGGGCAGTTTCCGCTCTCGGTTCCAACAACTACCCTGCTCGACATGATTACGCGCCCGGCACAACGCGCCCACGTCGAATTCGAAGAAGGCTTAACCCGACAGATTTTGGAAGACACCGGCTATGAGCCGGGATCGCTAGCGTTGATGGCCTACGCGCTCGATGAGTTGTACGCCATTGCTAATCGACGGGGTGACTGCAACATGCGCATCGCCGACTACGCGTCACTGGGTGGCGTTCAGGGCGCGATCGGCAAGCGTGCCGAGGGGGTGTTTCGAGGGCTGACATTCGACATCGCCGACCACGAACAACGTCTTGGGGAGGTGTTTCGCGAGCTCCTTGAGGTGGACGAGCGCGGCGTGGCCACGCGCCGACGGGCAACGCTAGAATCCGTTTCGCGCAACGAGCAGGCTGCGAAGCTCGTACAGGATTTCGTTGCCGCACGGCTACTCACGGCCAGCGAAGGACCGCAAGGACCGCAGATTGAGGTCGCGCATGAGGCGCTCCTCCGCAGTTGGGATCGGCTGGCTGAGTGGATAAACACCGTCCAAGCCGACCTGTTGCTCTTGAGACAACTGCGGCACGCGGCCCGTGAGTGGGCGGATAACGGTTTTGCCGCGGACTACCTTTGGCTGGGCGAACGCAGCAACGAGGTTCAGAAAATGCTCGCCCGGCTCAATCCGCAGCTCGACGACACCGAACGGTGCTTCGCTAAGCCGGAGTCCGAGCACCTGGTCGAATCGTTAGCGGACGAGCGCATCAATCATGTACGCCGCGATTCAATTGGGCAACGCCTGCTGCTTCTCGGCGACCCTCGACCGGGCGTTGGCTGCCGGGACGCTCGACCAGATATTACCTGGTCGCCGGTTGCTGCACCTCCAAACGACCAACCGTTGGAGTTTCCAGATCACGACGGTGCGGTCTTTTGTCGTTTTTCGATACGCTCGTTTCTTGTCTCGACGTACCCGGTGACTAAAGCACAGTTCGAGGCGTTTCTGAACGATCCTGATGGCGCGTCAATGGACCAATGGTGGGTCGGCTTCGACGACGAGGTGCGGGAACCCGACGTGCCGAACCAAACGGGCAGCAATCATCCACGCGACAGCGTGAGTTGGCACCAGGCCGTTGCGTTCTGTCGGTGGCTCGATGCGACCTTGCCCTCGGCAGAGCGCCCGAACAGGCCGGGCGGGGGCGACTACGAGATCCGATTGCCCCACGAATGCGAGTGGCAGTGGGCCTCACTCGGAGCCGATCAGACCCGGGACTTTCCCTGGGGCGCCTGGGATCCGTCCATGACAAACCTAAAGGAAGCGGGCATCGCCCGGACGGTGGCGGTGGGGTTGTATCCCCAATCAGCAAGCCCAGGAGGCGCCCTCGATATGGTCGGCAACCTCCGTCAATGGTGTTTGAACGTCTATAAGGAGCCCGAGGTCGTCGAGTTCGGTGGCAAACGCCCACGTGTTTTGCGCGGCGGTTCTATCTATCAGGACTACGTGCACTCAACAGCGCGTTACCGCTCTAGCAACGCGCCGAAGCACAGCAGCCGGGAAGCGGGGTTCAGGGTGGTGTTCGCGCCCAAAATCGGCGGCTAGGCCACTGCAAACGGGCGATCGTCTGGATGTCTGCCCTCTTGCTGAAGCCCGCCAATTCGGGGGCCATTACAGGAGGCCGTGGCGATTCTCCAAGACCAGCTGACCGGAAAGCGCGATAACAAGAAGTGATTGGCTTTTCTCAAAGAGAATTGTCGGCGGAGTCTGTTAAAGGTCTTCTTGGCCCAGACCGCCGAAAAGGTTCACTAGGGGAGGGAACTCACCAGTAATCTTTGTGCGGCTTGTGGTTTCCGAGTGGAAAAATCACCTCGTCGCCGTCCACTGATCCCCGCTCTAGCAACTGGCACAAACGCGCCTCCTCCCTACGGCGGGGGCGTGTCATGAATAGCTTCACCCACCATCCAGGTGTCCCTCCTGAATGAATCCATGACCGGTCGTGATGAGTGTATTTGCGGCGAATACGACCGTATTTGTCGCGATCTATCGCTTTGTTTTTGACAGACATTGCCATCTCCTAGGTGTGAATACCTAGAAGATGTCCTGCCCCCAATAGAAGATACCCATAGTCGGCTCCTGAATTCCGCCGACCCAAATTTTGGCCGACCGCACAGGCTACGCCTCAGGGCTGGCCATTTCAAGTTTGTTAGCACTTCAGCCAGGGGATAATCCATGCCACGACACAACGATGAAATAAGCGATGACAATCTGCCACAGAGTGAGCGCCTTCAGGCGCTGTCTCCAGAAGAGTACGAGCTGCTCTGGGGGCACCCGGTTTTCTCAGATTCTGACCGCGCCTTGTTCTTCCAGCTGAACGCTCGTGAGCAGGAATACTTCAATCAGCTGCGAACACCCAAAACGCGAGCCAACTTCCTGCTCCAACTTGGCTACTTTCGGGCGCGGCAGCGCTTCTTCGTCCTGACGCCTGCATTGGTCGGAGACGACCTGGCTTACCTTAGAGAGAAATACCTGGATGGTAAGCCGGTCCCCAATCTGAAGATGTCCAAGGTGGTGCGCCAGCGCCAATTGGCCTGGATTCTCGACCACTTCGGGTTCGAGAGCATGTCCCCGCAGCACCGGGATACCCTGGAGCGCAGGGCATTGGATACAGTGCGGATATCCGGTCGTCCGTTGTATGTCATGCGAGATCTGATCAATTATCTCCGTCGAGAGCGCATTGTTCTGCCGGGGTACACCACGCTGCAGGACATCGTCCGCAGCGCCCTATCTGACGAGAGAAACCGCCTGGCGGATGCCCTGGATGGGGTGATCTCAGTAGAAGAGGAGGCATCTCTGACCGAGCTGCTTGCCAATGATGCTGGGTTACACGCGGTTACACAGCTCAAGCACAATCCCAAGGATTGCGGCCACAAACAGTTGCTGATCGAATTGTCCCGGGGGAAACGACTGAGACCACTATTTTCGCTGGCGCAGCGGGTAATCAGGGCAACGAAGCTTACCCCGGAGAGCGTGCGGTTCTACGCCTCGCTGGTGGACTACTACACAGTGTACAAGCTGAAGAGAATGGCCGAATCGAGCAGTCAATTGTACGTGCTGTGCTTTATCCACGATCGGTACCGCCGGCTGAACGATCATCTGCTCAATGCACATTGTGCGCTGATCCGTCGCTACAGCGAGGAGGTGAAAGAAGCCACTCGGGAGGCCATTCTGGAACAGCGCCAACAAGTTTCCGGTGATATGGACCGGGGTATCGAGATCCTGCAGATGTTTCTCGATTCGGACATCGACGACGCGGTGACCTTTGGCAATATCAGGCGCATGGCCTTCAAAAAGCTGCCAAAGGCTCGCCTCGAGCGACTATGCTATTACCTGGCAGAAGATGGTGCCATTGATGATCGTGTGCTGGAGTGGCAGGCGGTGGATCGCATAATGCCGAAGGTGAAGCGTAACCTCCGGCCGCTGCTCCGGTTTCTGGATGTGTCGGGCACACGTTCTCAGGCCACGCTGGTATCAGCAATCAATAGAATGGCGGATTCCTTCCGTGACGGAGGCCACATGCCCGATAACATGCCGTTATCCATTATCCCAGAGCGTTATCGGCGTCACCTCATCGAGAGCGATGGAACGCTCAACCGCAACCGATACGAATATTTTGTCTATCGGCTATTTAGAGATCGTCTGGAAGCAGGTGACATTTTTTGCGCTGAGAGCACGCGATACCGGAGTCTTGAAGATGACCTGGTGGATCGCGAGGTGCTGGAGAACAAAGAAGCCTTGCTGCCGAACCTCGGATTGGTCGAGGCCAGTTCGCCGGTCCGAGATCAGCTCGACAACTTGAAAGAGGAACTGGCGGCGCGATATGAGGCGGTGAATGAGCGCATCAAGGGCGGTGCGAATCCCTATGTGCATCTACGCAACGGTCGACTCGTCTGGTCGAGGAGCCTGGAGGCGGATGAGCCAGCTGAGCACGAGCCTCTGTTCGATGTGGCTGAACGGATCGATATAGACCAGTTACTGCTCCATATCGATCGGCGAACGCATTTCCTGTCTTCCTTTGAACATGTGATGGGGCGGTACCAGCGGGGGAGGGGGAATAAGCCACTACTCATAGCCGGCTTGATGGCCTTCGCCACTAATATGGGCCTCGGGCGTATGTCTGAGATCTCTAACTTCACGCGGGACCAGCTAAGTACGGCCACGGCTAACTTCATAAGGCTGGAGACGCTCCGGGAAGCGAATGACCGTCTGGCAGATGCCACTGCCAACCTGCCGATCTTCCGGTACTTCGACATTGGGGACACCGTGCATTCCTCCAGTGACGGACAGAAGTTTGAGACTGAAGTGCCCACAGTGAATTCCCGCCACTCAGCCAAGTACTTTGGACTGAAGAAGGGGGTTGTTGCGTATACGCTGCTGGCCAGCCACGTACCACTCAGCGCCCGCATCATTGGTGCCAATGAGCACGAAAGCCACTATGTGTTTGACGTCCTGTTCAACAACACCTCTGATGTTCAGCCCAGCACCCACTCGACTGATACGCACGGGTCAAACCAGGTGAATTTCGCGCTGCTTCATTTCTTCGGCTACCGGTTTGCACCGCGGTATCGCGATTTCCGGCACAAGATTGAGACTGGACTGTATGGATTTGATAATCCCCGAAAAGCCGCGGGGCCGCTGAAACCCATTCGGAAGATCAAGGAAGATCTCATCATCGCGGAGTGGCCAAATATTGAACAAATCCTGCTCTCACTGGCGCTGAAATCGACGTCTCAGAGCGTGATTGTCTCGAAACTTTCGACCTATCGCCGGTCAAACCATACGAAACAGGCTCTCTGGGAGTTTGATCGCATCATTCAGAGCCTCTACCTGCTAGATTACGTTGATTCACCCATTCTGAGGCGCAATGTCCACAAGGCTTTGAACCGGGGAGAGGCCTTTCATCGGTTGCGGCGGGTCATCGCCTATGCCCATGGCGGTCGCTTCAGGGTGCGGTCACAGAATGAGCAGGAAATCTGGAATGAATGCGCTCGGCTGATCGCCAATGCAGTGGTTCACTACAATGCGATGTTGCTCTCCGAAATGGTTAAAATGTTTGAAAAACAGAGAGATACAGAATCTTTGAAGAATCTGGAGCGAATCTCGCCACTGGCCTGGCAGCATATCAACTTCTATGGCCGATACCAGTTCGACCGTGAGATCGAGCCCTTAAACATGGCGGCAATGGCTGCCCGTATCTCCGATTCCGGGGTCCTGCCGTGGCGAAAACACGGGTAGGAAAATAGGGCCGATTTTGGCTAGTGAACCTTTTCGGCGGTTTGGGCCAAAATAGCCTAATTGGAAGATCCAGCTCAAGCAACGAAGGCGCGTCCCAGGCGATCCTTCACGAAGTGGGTTCGATATCCCCTGTAACGTTCCACACACTCAACAGTGATGACATGTTCTGGTTTGCCGCTAGCAATGGACTGGCCTGCGTCCAGCAGCAAGCAGTGGTCTGCATAGCGCAGGGCGTGGTTCAGGTCGTCCAGGATAGCGGCGATGCGGTAGTCGTGCTACCGCGCCATGTTGCGAGCCAATTCGAGCATGCGATGTTGTTGTCCCAGGTCCTGTGCCGAGGTGGCTAGACTTGGTAGATTGGAGGATGTGTAAAATTCAGTGTGTTACGAACGTTAAGTCGCCGCTTTTACATGAATCCACCTCAGGGGCCGAGTTGATCTACCTGCATACGCTCTCCCTTTTGACGGCCGTAATCATCATCCCCGGCTGTTTTATGTAGTATGTCTTTTATAGTTGCAGCTATAGTATACAGCCGAATTGTAAAACCCCAGTTGCCAGGTTATTTACCGTGAAAAAAATTCTCTTGTTGCTCCTGCTTGCTGCACTGGTCTGGACTCTCTACTGGTGGCCCTCACTGGGATCCACAGCGAAATCGTTCCCCGGCGAGCGCGCCTTCAGCAGCTGGGTCTCTGAAACGAGCGGCGGAGTGACCCTGCCCGCCTACGAGGGCCACCCCGCAAGTGCAAAACCGCTGCCACCACTGCCCATGCCGCCCCACCCCATCCAGGACAACAACGGCTATGCCGGTGCCCACGGCGACAGCTACAACAGTGGCGTCATGTCCGCCAGCGGCCCGCTGGGCGATCGGCCCAAGACGCTCACCCGCATGACAGGCACACTGTTCTCGGGCTGCTCCACCCAGCACTTCGACAGCCGCGGGCGGATCATCACCGTCTGCGTGGGACTGACCGAGTCCCACCTGCTGTTGCTGGACCCGCAAAACCTGGAAATTCTCGCAGACCGGGAACTTTCCCCGATGGGCGGCTGGTATTTCCGCATGGACCAGCAGGGGCGTGTCATCGTGCCGGTGGGCGACCTCTCGATACAGTGGTTCGAGGTGGATGACAGCGGCCCGCAGCCCCGTTGGGTGGACGGCGAGCGCCACGACCTGGCACCGATCATTCCCGAGGACTATCTCGACAACTTCAAGACCCGGCCCATGGACGTGGTGCTGGACTGGCAGGGCAACCTCTGGTTCTCCATCATGGAGCCCGCCATCATCGGGTTTGTCGGCAAGGACGGCAGCCTGCATGCCCACCACTTCGACGGAGAGGTGCTGGAAAACGGCCTGGCCGCCAACCGGGACGGTATCTACTTCGTTACCGACCAGCACCTGTACGGCATGCGCGCCGATGGGCAGCCCCTGGGCATCGATATTTTCTTCCGTATGCCTTATGACCCCGGAAACTCGGTGAAGGCACTGAGTCGCGGCTCGGGCACCACGCCAGTACTGCTAGGTGAGCAGTTGATCGCCTTCGGCGACAACGCCGACCCCCGCCCCAACCTGCTGGTATACAGGCTGGACGACGTGCCGGAGGACCAACGTCTGGTCTGCAAACTGCCCATGTTCAAACCCGGCAGGTCAGCCCTGGAGAACTCCTTCATCGGCTACGATCAATCCATCATCATCGAAAACAACATGGGCTGGGGTGTTTTCACCGACTCTTCAGGGGGGGAACCGGGCATCGCCCGGGTGGACGTGCGCCGCGACCTCAGCGGCTGCGACCTCGCCTGGGAGAACTACAGGGTACGCGCCGGTACCGGGGCCAAGCTCTCCACAGGCACCGGCCTCATCTACGTTCACGAACTGTTGATGGATACCGGACCGGTCAATGCCTGGTATCTCAGCGCCCTGGACTTTGCCACCGGCGAACTGCAGTGGCGCCAGTACCTTGGCAGCGGCAAGCAGTTCGATAACGCCATGCTGACCGTCTCCATCGGCCCCAACGGCACACTCACCAGCGGCATGTTCGCCGGTATCGCCGCCCTGCGCGACAGCCCAGCGCCGGAATAACTTACGCACTGCCGCCTCACAAATATTGTGCACATATACAGTATTGCTCTAACCTGAACGGCCGCCCTGGATTCAGCCCGGGCGGTAGGGATTGGAGAATGCAGCACATGAGGCGGAAGCCACATGCAGGTCATGCGATACAGAGGTCTGCCCTAGATTCATGTAAAAAGTTCCGGTTTGTGCAAAACCTGACCAGACTGCCATTTTACAGCCGGATATATCGCTTCCCAGTTCGCCGCGATGTATCGAGGTCTGGCCAAGATTCATGTAAAAAGTTCCGGTTTGCGCAAAATCTGAATAGACTGCCGCTCTACAGCCGGGTATATCGTTTCCCGGTTCGCCGTGATGTATCGATGGTGTAGTCCCCCAGCAAGTTGATATGCTCGGTCCGGTAGGGCGACAGCCCCCTGAGGACTTCTGGTGTCACTGACAGGCCATCCTTTTTCAGGTCGAGCAAGGTCTTCGTCATCGCATTGACGTTGTACAGGATCACCTGATTGGCCACGAGGTGGCTGTAGCGGATCATTTTTCCTGTTCGGCCCGTAGGTTCTCCTGAACCTGGCCCCGGTTATAGAAGAATACCCACTGGATAAATTCGTTGAATTCCTCGCTTTTGCAGGTGGAGGCAGTAATCGTCTCTCTCATGTCGATATCGCTTATGTGCTCCAGCAAAAATTGCGTCCTCACGACCCGGCCAAGCTCTCGAATGGCAAAGTAGAGCGAATTCCGTATGCCACGGGATCCCAGCCGACGGGCCATAGTGGAGGCTGACACCTTTCCTTCCTTGACGGAAATGGCGATGCGCAACATATCCCGGTAGTTGTCGCGGATGAGCTGGTAATTGATACCCTCTGAAAACAGCTCGTCGATGTGCTCATAGCGTATTCTCCGGTCCGGCTTGAAGAAGTGTAGCGAGTCGATATTGCTGATACGGGGCATCAGTTTGATCCCCAGCAAATGGGCGAGGCCGAATACGATGGTGCTCTGCGCGTGGGTATCGCCCTGAATCTTGTCAGGCTGGATGTCTGACTCATTCTCCATAACGGCGTCAATCAGATGCATCGCTTCGCGAACGCCGCAGGGAATGAAGCGGCTGAACAGAGCGATGTACTTGTCACTAACCAGGTAATAGCCAATGCCACCATAGGATGCATATCGGAGGTGATATTCTGAGAGCAGATTCTGCTCATACATATCAAAGCGGGTGCCGTCCACTGAGGCATTCTCCCCGGTACCCCAGAACTTGGGCAGGTCATACTCGTTGTAGGTATTGATGATCTTCTCGGTGGCCTTGATCAGGTCCTTCTCCCGGACGTGGGAGAGGTTGAGATAGGCAATCTGCTTCCGGGTCAGTGATTTGATGGAACGGGCGGTCTGGGACGGCCCTAGGTTGCAGCCGAAGCACAGTAATGACGCCACCAGGCGCTTTTTGTAGTCTTTGACCTTCCTCTGGTGTCCCGAAAGAGGGCCGAATAGTTTTTCGATCTCGGTCCAGTCGATCGTCTCAATCAACAGATCAATGATGTCAATTTCGGCAAGATTGTCACGCAGGGCTTGATCCACCTTCTTGGTGTGGCGCTTGTCCTTCTCCGCCTTGCGCTTTTTCAAGGAAATGGAGTCCCGATTCAGCGCGACGAAGTTATCATCGGGGATCTTGTTATCAACCGCCTAGGCCGTATCTGTAAATGTTTGTTTCAGATCACGGACAAAGGTGGCGGGATCATCGCTGAGGCCGACTTCCTCGCAGAAGTCTGAGACCAGTGCGTAATATTCGTCCCAGGTCACCAGGTGCTGGCGGCAGTCATCATATTTAGTACTCTTCTGTACGAAGATGTCACCCGACACAAAGCGTCTGGCAATCTCAGTCGTCACGCAGAGCTCGAACATGCCGTGATGCATGAATCGATTGATACGATTTGGCATTAGATCGGTAAATAGGACTGTATTCCACTGGTCGCTGATCCAATCGATGGCCAGGGAATCTTCACCGCTCCTCTCATAGCCGATGGCGGAAACCGCCAGTGATTTCACTTTCTCGTGGCGATACCTGGCAACCGCATTCAGGCATACCAGTAAGTTTCCGCCATGGGCCGTATGGTCGATCTCAAGCAGTTCCAGGCAATCCAATAGAGTCTTTCTCAGAGGTCGTGTATAATGACGGGGCAGAAACTGATGGTAGTTATTGAAACCCTGTAGCACGAGCCTGTTACATCTGGCCTCAACTTCGACGGGATTGTTGTTCAGGGCCGTGGAGTCGTTCGCCATGACGGTGGCTGGCTCTCCTTGCTTCACCATTTCCACAGAAACGTCTCTTAACATGCAGATTAGATCCTCGCTTTCCTGTGTGGATCCTTCCTGAAAGCTCTTGAGATCTTTGCGAGCGTTGTTGCGTACTTTCCGGATTTCGCGAATGAAGAAATCAATCAGGAAGTCGGTGCAACAGTAGAGTTGCTCATTGACCAATAAGGCGAGGAGGGCTTTCCGCTTCGGGGATTGCATTGCCTTCATACGATCGGCTGTATAAGCCCTGGCTTCCAAGATAAACTGAAAGCGCTATTCTTCTGGAATCTCGGGCAACGGGCCGACTTTGTCATGGAGTTTCTTGATCCAGGCGGTATGGGCAGTGAAATCTTTTAGTCCCTGTACACTCGGTTTCTGCATCGATCACTTCCGTGACGGAGCGGAAGTACACCCGGTTAGCGTGAGCGCGTGCAGTAAACGCGATGCGCTCCAGCGTTGAGAAGGCGGGCAGTTCAATGGATTCCTTCACGAGAATTTCGAGCATGGCGTTGATAATGTCGACAACATTCTCTTTGGTTCTAGCGATATCTTTCGCGAATGATTTGATCCAGGGTCCCTGGACCTTCAGTGTGAAGGGCTCTACGCCACAGTACCGCCGAACGGCATCCTTGATCCGCTTCTGTGTGGCCTTTGGCACAGCAGGGAGGCGTTGGTATTCCTCTTGGTGAAACCGGGTAAATCCAGCAATGTAGTTAGTGACCGACACTGGGATGTCGCCAGGCTTTGGAAAGTAACCTAGGCGCTGGAAGCACTTCAGGTAAACCAGGCAGGCCAGCGGCTGCTCACCCTTGAATCGGCGTTTTCTCAGCCAGGCAATTTCTTCGTCGATTGGCGTGTAGACACGGGCGATCTCTTTCTGAGTCAGCTTGTATTTGAGTCGGGGGGTACGCAGTATCGTGGATGGCAGCCATAGTTCGCTCGCAAAAAGCGCAGGACTATGGCGAAAATGGGCAGGGGAGGGAAGGGGCAGTCTGAGCTGGTCAATATTTGACTTGATAACGCCGTATCCAACGAAATCATAGGCTTAGGGCACTTTCGTGGAACTTTTTACATGAATCTTGGCCGGACCTCGGATATCCGTGCCGCCTCCAGCGCACGCGCTTCCAAATCCAAGCGAGACCGATCATCGAGTTGACTATAACCAAAGAGCTCAAGGACCCAGCTCACTTGCATCTGGCGCGTGCGCTTAGACACAAGTACATCAGTCACGCGGTAATCCAATCGGTCTGACAGGAACGCAATGTCGTCGCTCATGATGTCAGCATCAACCACGAAAAAGCGTTGGCGGGCCTTGAAATGGCCCAACATCAATAGAAAATGAATCCGGGTGCGCGGTGTTCTGACGCGATTAAATACAGCCTGTTCGCGAGGTGTCAGAGAAAAATAAAGGTCTCGTTCTGTTGCTGTAAGGCGCGGCAAACCCCACAAAAGCTCTTAATCTTCAGGTGTGAGTATCTGCAAACGGTGCCCTGCCATTCCCGGATCAGGCGTGTGCCGGGGCGGTAGGGGAGGGTGTTTCGGCTTCCCTTGCCATAAACCCGCCGGTCCAGTGCCTTGATCAATGCTTGCCGCCGCTTTCGCGGGTCGTCTCCTGCCGATCTGGCTTGTTGGGCCCACGCAAGGTTCTGGCGCATCATTTCCAGGCTGGCTCTCGGGGCAGGGGCGAGACCGAACTCGGCTTCAAACAAGCTGGTAAGCTTGTTTCGATCTGCCGTGTTCAGTGTTTTCAGACTGGCCGATGGGGTGTTCGGTATTCTCTTCGCCATACCCCAATGGATCCATACACCGTGCAACACATCCAGAGGAATGTCCCGAATCAGGCGATTGATAGGCCCTAGTACAGGTCACTCAGGTCTAGCGGACCAGGATCGGGGGTGATGACGGTCACCTTGTTTCAATTGGGGTGATAAAAATATCGAATTTTTTGGCCGTTTCAGGTTGTGGGCGGCCAGAATTCGAGGATAGGTGGCCGAAGCCGGAAACTCCCAAAGCTAGCCGGTCCAGTTTCGGGGGGAGGCTCAGCCCAGCAAGAGGGTAAATCCCAAACCTGAAATTAGTAATAGATATCTGCTCATGTGCATTTGCTGCCTGTTTCGAGAGCTCAGATGGTGGGCCCAGAATAACCCAGCGGGCCGGCTCCCCGGCTTCAGCCTGCAGACTGTGCATGCTCGTTGGCAGCCTGTAATGTTTCAGAGGTACTTTCAGCGATCAACCGTGCAGCCTGGTCAGCGGTCAATCCCATCAATTCAGCTGAAAATACCTCGACATTCAGTGGCGCATATATACCCGAGGTGTAAAGGGCTTGAAGGACGGCAACCGTGTCCGAGCATCCTTTGCCCGGTAGCAGGCGGCCAGTCGACGTCTCTTCGATCATGTTGTCCCATGGCACCTTAGCGAGATCGTTCAACTGTACGGCCGTTACCATATCCGAATCGATACAAGTCAAATCATGGACCGTTCCACCGCTACGAAAGTGGTGCCACGTATCAATATTGACGCCAAAATTGTCCTTTCCAACGGACTTCACCAGTTCAAGCGCTGTTGGCAGGTCGTTGATGGGAGACCAGGGCAGAAACTCAACAGAAACAAGCAAGCCGTGCTTGTCGGCCCGATCGCAGATTGCTGAAATTAGATCGATGCGCTCGGAGTGGGTTACTGGGCTGGTACTGTGCTGTATAAAATTCAGAGATCTCGCCCCAACGGTGTCGGCGATCCGATAGAAGTCATCCTCGGAATAGGCGAGGAAACCGGCAGCCATGTCGTCGGCCTCTAGTTCCATAGGCAGCCACGACATCAGCGGGTCCAACTCGGTGACCTTCAGGTCATTATCGTAGAGGATTGAGCGCAGGTCGTGTTCAGAGAGTCCGCTTTCAAGCGCTCCGTAGAACAATGTTGGCCAGAGGGATATGGATTTGAAGCCGGCTTTACTTGCAGCTTCTGCGAGGCCACGAAAATCCGCCTGGATCAGGCTGCCGCAACACAGGCCCACCTGGTCGAAGGTATACACGGAGCAGTCCTTAGCCTTTCTCGAACTGTCGGGCAAACAGTGTCACGATGCCCTCTGCCATGGCGTTTAAGCCCGCCTGGAGGTTGTCGACATCACTTTCCTCTACTTTGGCATGCATCAGCCAACACAGCCGACACCCGGAACCTTCCGGAACTACTTTCGCGGTGGCCACGTAGTCCATCAGCCCGGGCCAGCCATCCCCGTCTATCACATAGCTGAAACTCATCGCTTCTTCGTCTACGGCAACCAGGCGTTCATGAATCCAGTCAGACATGCCCGCCATCTTCACTTTCCGGAGCATCCCGATGCCCTCCCCGACGGCCTGGACCTCTTCGATCCCGGCGTCCAGTGCCCAGGACAAGTCATCGTACTGTCGCATCGCTTGCCAAACCGTGGCTGCGGGTACTTTGCTGTTGGCCGTATACTCGCTGGAGATCGACAATGCCATAGCTGATCCGAATAGAATTCCTGTGGAGGCGGCGCATTCTAGCAAAATTGATACAATGATGCAAAAATAGTTAATCTGTAACATCGAGCCAGGCGCCAGACTCATCCTTATTCTGGCCAGTGCCAGAGCGTTGTGGGCTACCGATAGGAGGTCAATTGAAGTCCCCTGAACCGATATCAACTCGTGAAAAAATCCTTGAAGCCGCTGAGCGGTGCCTTGAGCGCTTTGGAATTCAGAAAACAACTCTGGCCGATGTTGCAGAAGAGGCGGGTGTCGCGCGGGTGACCGTTTACCGTCAGTTTGCAGATCGCGACGCATTGCTTGTCGATACCAGCCTGTTTATCCTCGAGCGCCGATGGCGGGATATCGCAAATGCACTGATAGGAGTGCATGACCCTGCAGATTGGATCCTGCAGGCGCTACTTTTGAATCTGAAGCTGATTCGCAAGGAGGCGGCGGAGGGGAGATATCAGGCAAAGGACGCGCGAGAAAAGGGGATGGCCGTAGCGCTTTCGCCGCATGGTTTAGAGTGCATAGCTGTTTGGTTACGGCATTTGCTAGAAGGCAGCAAGCACAAGTTTGCTGGTGTTCTTTCCGCTGAAGATATCGCCGAATGGATGCATTGGCAGAGCTTCATTATGGACAGCGCTAAAAGTCATCGATTGAAGACTGTGAAGCAGTGGCGAGACTGGTTGGAGCCCCAAATAAGTTCTGGTCTTATCAGTTAGCCGTGCGCTGGGTGTTCCTCGATTTGCCAAGTTTTGTGTTAAGCCATTCATTAGTGCGGGCACTCGATTCGGGTTGAATGCTCTCACGCCCGCGAACAATAATTCATCCTCTCTTTACAGCCGGTTTTACTCGATGTATGGAGCGTCCAGCAGTCGTTCAATCGAGAGAGCGACTTGTGCCAGCATGGCATCGCGGTCGCGCAAATCACGGCTGGCCTGTTTGTAACGCATGGCTCGACATACATCGGCGATTCCGTGAAATGTGATGCTGAGAACCACAAATAAGCGGCGCCGAGTCTCTGCTGGTGTTAGGTGGGCCATAGCCTCTCGCATCAGCGGATCGAGAACAGGCTCCCCGTGAATCTCGAGTCGTGACTCGGTGGCGAGATTGACTATCTCGCTGTTAAGTGCAGCCAGTTGCGACAGGATGCTGATGTAATGTGCCCCCTCCGGATTTTCGTCGATGTATTGCCCCAGGGGTATGGTTAGCAGTTGCGCCGCGGACTTGGCCGGCCCGAGGGCATCAGTGTTGAGCTGCTCACGATAGCTCTTTCGAAGCGTGGAAACCGGTTCGGCGTGCCGATCAATTATGGCCTGTAGCAACCCCTCCCTGTCTCCGAAATGATAGCGTAGAGCCGTGCGATTCCTTTGGCCCGCCACCAGCGTGATTTCATTGAGTGAAACGGAATCGATACTGCGTTCGCCGTAAAGCCTTTGCGCGGCCAGAAGTAGTTTCTTCCGTGTCCGGGCAGAGCGGTTGGCGTGCTTATTGGGAGCGGACTGCTGCATCTCCACCTCAATTTGGCTCTCTGGTCGTTGGCCTGATTACCGTTCTTGATGCTGCGGCCTGCCGAATCAGCAACGATCTCGATAGGCCGAGTTAATACGACTTGATTAATATAGCACAGCCCGGTAAGCTTTACCTCGAATTAATAAGGACGGGTTAAAATAACGACCGCCCATGAGACCATTGTGACGAGACCAGCGGGTAAGTTATGACGCAATTGCATTACCGCACGTGCCACTTGTGCGAGACCATGTGCGGTATAGAGATTGAGCACGACGGCGAGAAAATCATTGCCATTCGTGGCGATAAAGACGATGTCCTCAGCAAGGGCAATATCTGCCCCAAAGCCACCGGTATCCAGGACATCCACACATGCCCGGACCGCCTCAAAAAGCCTCTGAAGCGGGTGCGTAAAGACCCGGCCGTAAAAGGCCACGATGATGAGTGGGTTGAGATCGAGTTCGAGGAGGCATTGGATTACGCGGCGGGCGAGCTGTCCCGTATCCAGAAATATCACGGCATGGACAGTATCGGCTCCTACTGGGGTCGGAGCACCGCGCACAACTGGGGTTGTACGTTGTCCGTTTTTCCGGTGCAGAAAATTATGGGCTCGCGCAACATCTATACCGGGTCCACCGTCGACCAGATGCCCCACAATTTCGCCTGGCACCACATGCTGGGGCACCAATTCCTGTGCACTATCCCTGATATCAATCGCACCGATTACTACCTGATGCTGGGCACCAATCCCAAGATTTCCAATGGTGCTCAGATGTCGACTGGGGCCAACACCTGGAAAAAGCTCAATGCTATTCGCGAACGGGGCGGCAAGTGCGTATTAATCGATCCTCGTCGCACTGAATCGGCGAAGTATGTGGACGAGCACCACTTCATCCGCCCCCACTCCGACGCCATGTTCCTGCTCGGCATTATCCAGGTAATTTTCAAGCGCGGCCTGGCCAAACCAGGCCGCATGGCAGACCGTATCAATGGCTGGCATAAGATGGAAGCTATTGCCAACGAATTTGATCTGGATCGAATTGCCGAAGTCACCGGCATCGCTGGGACAGACATCGAGCGTATTGCCGAGGAGTTTGCTGCCGCCTCCAGCGCCATCTGCTATGGCCGCACCGGGGTCTCCATGGTGCAATTCGCCGGCCTGACACAGTGGCTGATGTATGTCGTCAATATCATTACCGGTAATATGGATGAGAAGGGCGGCATGATGTTTCCCAGGCCCGCACTCGACTCCCTGGATCTGACTAATTCCAGCTGGGGTACTTATCACTCGCGTGTCAGTGGCCGCCCTGAGTTTTCCGGCGAGTTTCCAATGGCCATCCTCGCCGAAGAAATACTGACCCCAGGAGAGGGGCAATTGCGCGGGCTACTCGGCATGGCGGGCAATATGGTGCTGTCTATGGCAGATGGCCACAATTCAGAGAAAGCGCTACAAGCCCTGGAGTTCTACGTAGCGGTCGACCCCTACTTGAATGAAACCACCCGCTTCGCCGACGTCATTATTCCGCCATGTGGCCCGCTGGAGAAAAGTCACTACGACATGTTTTATCACTTATATGACACCATCAATTGGACTAAATACGCACCGCCGCTGTTCGTAACGGAGCATTCCAGGTGGACTGACTTCGAGATATTCACAGAGTTGATGGGACGGTTCGCCTACAAGCGTGCGCAGAACCCATTGAAGAAACTGTTCATCCGCGGCGTCCACGCGTTAGCCACCAGATTTTTCAAGCCTGAAACTTTCCTCGCCCTTGGCCTGCGCTTCGGACCTTATGGCAAAGGCCTGAACCCCTTTAACAAGGACGGACTGACACTGGAGAAACTGAAGCAGCATCCCCATGGCGTATTCCTGGGCGAACTTGACTACACCTTCCCCCAGGGTCTGCGTACCGCGGATAAAAAGATACAGTTGACCCCATTTGCCTTCACCAACGATTTGCCGCGTCTGAGAGCATGGTTCGTTGATGGTGGTATGGAGCGGGAGGAAGCTGAATCCGAATTCGATCTCAAGATCATCAGCCGGCTGACAAACCGAACTTTGGGTTGGATGCACCATAGTCAGCGTCTGGTCAAGGGCAAGAACCCCTGCGAATTGATGATCAATCCAGCGGATGCAAGTGCTCGGGGAATCAAGGAAAACAGTATTGTCACTGTTACTTCCCGCACTGGCCGGATCCAGCTATCCGTTGATATCACCGAGGACATCATGCAGGGTGTGGTCTGCATGCCGCACCTATGGGGACATGGGCGTAAGAATACCCGCCAGCGGGTGGCCAATGCCAATCCGGGGGTGAGTATGAACGATATAACGGATGTACAGGGCTACGATCGTTTAACCAATAACGCGATCGTCAACGGCGTGCCCGTTCGTGTGGAACCGGTGGCTACCACCAAATTGAGTGAGAGTTACCACGAAGACGAGACGATCGAGGAATACATGGCATGAGCATACTTCCTCCGATAATGGTCCTTTTATTTCTCCTGTTCCTTACATCCATCAGTAGTGATCCCGCAAAGGCTGCGCAGGAGTCGCCGGAAGAAAGAGAAGACCTGAAGGTTGAATTCAGTCGCGCCTTCGGCGCCCCTGCAGATGGCTCATGGAGCAGTCTCTTTTCCGGCGACAACGTGCTAGACCCGGTAAGGTACGCCACTACAAAACCCGAGCAAACCATCTTCAAGTCAGCCCAATATGCCCTGAGTTCGACGACTGCGGGCGATGAAATCTGGTACGGGTCTGCCGCATCGGTTTGGTGCTATTGGCCCTATATTTCCATGAAGATGCCGCTCACCCTGATGAATTACGAGACGCCCAACCATGGCTGCCAGTTGACCCCGCCTGCGGGCCAGCGGCCACTTGCGCAGATATATTTCACCAACGTGAACACCGGTGAGACTACCCATGTCGGTCCCCACACGATTGGTAACGGCGAGCAGTTCTGGCGGGACTCCCAGAGCGGTCTGATTGATCGGTCATTGATTGGAAGTATGTTGTCCATGCCTGGCTACACCTACCGAGGCGCGGGAACACTGGACAACCTGACCTTTTTCGCCGGTTCCAACGAGTACCCGGTAAAGGAGCTAAAAACCCAATGGTTGGACCGCTTAAGCCCTGAGCAGCTCGCAATTGAGCTGAAGAAGTTCCCGGCCGACTACGACTTCAACCAGGAGGGCAACATCGGCTACAACCGCATCTTCGTGTTCGACAACGTCAGGAAGGAGTACCTGGGGTACGCGGAGTTCTTTTTCGATACGGTACGGCGATTCCAGACAGTAATTCATCCTGATGGCAGCAGGGGTATCTACTGGTTCGGTGGTCCGGACCAGTCGGGAACCCAGAATGGCAACAGCCTGAACGCAATGCTGCGCTGGGTGGGAACGGTTAAAAGTCCGCTGTCTGGGGGTATGTTCAACAACGGTTTCGAAATCGTTTCGGACCACCGTTTTGAAAAATTCGGCGTCGTCGGTGACTTCCATGAATTCACGGTTGGTGATGAAAAACACTTCGTCAGTAGCTCCTGGTACAACCCCGAGGGGGAGCCGGCGGCGATGCTGGTGAGTAATGCCATGCCTGCTAATGGCTTCTCCGCCTCAGCGCCGGTAGTCTACCAGGCTGTAATGAAGTACACCGACTACGACCCCGACCAGATAGGAGGCCATGGCGCCAAGTTCGCCGCGAACACTTTCTATGGTGATTATCTTTACTTTGGCTCCTACCACCAGGGGACTTCCGGCGCATACGACAAGATAATGCATAGATACTGTGACGAGGAAGGTATCCAAAGCCTCTGTAAGCTGTTGGACTACGACGAGAATGATATCGAGGCACACCGGGAGTTCATGATGAAGACCTGGCGTGCCGCCTCCATCTTCAGGATAAGAATCGAAGATCTGCTGGCGACCAATATTCCGGTCAGCGAGAAAATCGAACTGCTGTACGGTAAGAGTGGTGACTGGGTCTTCATGCCTACTCGCTCCGAGGGAAGTGATGCCTACGACGGCTACAGGTTCGTGCTGGAGAAGAACAGGCTTGGCCAGGAGCCCCTTTTCGGTGACGAGGGGTTCGGACACCAGGGGATGGTCTACACCTTTACCTTTGTCGCCCATGACGGCAAGCTGTTTCTCGGTTCGTGGAACTCGACGGCCGGCCTCTTCGAAATGTTCGAGAACCCAGGCTACAACTTCTGGAACCACAGGGCACTCCATCTGCTGGGCATTCCAATTCCCTTAAGTCCTTTCGGGCAGACGACCGTAAAGCAGAACAATCCGGCCTACTTCCTGTACCAGGGTGTTCTCGAAGATGCCGACACGAAAGGCTACAACCTGGAAGAGGCGAAGCGGGGTTGGCTGATGGTATTTGAGGATACCGAGTCACCGGCAACCGTCTTCAGAGATGGATTTGGTAATCCCTGTAACAATGGCGTGCGCAACTATGCCAAGGTAAACGGCGAGTTGTACCTGGGTACCACCAGCTGGTGCAACCTTGGAGAGAACTCTGGCCTGGAATACTATAAATACGCAGGTTCAAACCGTTAGCTGTAAACCACCGGCGGCCGTGGGTGTGACGCTTGTCGTCAGGTGTCCCGAATGAGGGCTTAGCGCCTCTCGAACGGCTTTTCGTTTGCGAGTTGTACTTGGAGCAGCCACTGAACGCTGCAGTGTTAAGGTCGTTCTGAAGGAAGTTAGCGGTGGGTAGTAGGGATTGCTGGGCCGTATTAAGAGTTATTTTAAAAATTGGGAACAGGTACCTCGTTACCTTGACTGCCGAAGTCGGTGGTAAAAACGGGGCCCGTCAGGGCCCTGACCATTATTTGGTAACAGTCTGTTACCAAGTATAAAAGAAGGATACACCCCAGTTTCTGGGCATTCCTCGAATACCGGTTGTCGCGCCAACATTGGCCGTGTTCACGATGCCCGACCCGTAATATGTCTCGTCGGTGAGGTTGTCGACAAAAACTGCGATTTCCATGTCTTCCACCTGGTTGGGAGCGACTGCCAGCCGCGCGTTCCACACGGTAAAGTCATCAAGTGTCGCCTCATCGACGAATTCGGCCGATTCCGGGTCCTGGCCCAAATATATTTCATCCTTGTAAAAGCCGCTTATGCGCGGAGTCATCAGTGCAAATTCAGTGTCCAGGTCATACTGAACACCCCAGGAATATGTCTGTTCCGGGAGGTATGCGAAAGGTTCATTCTTGCGATCCGAGGTAATGATTTCTCCGGCGGCATTTTCGAAGGTGTCGATGAACTCTCCGTAGTTGGCGTCGATGTAGCTTCCTGACAGGTTAATCATCAAGCCGCTGACAGGCACTACCACAATCTCCAGTTCTGCCCCTTCCATCTCTGCTTGGCCCGCGTTGGTGAATCCCAGCCTGGTGTCAAATTGGGCGAAGGTGCGTGTTACCTGCAGTTGGATATCGTCGTAGTCCATATGATACAGAGCGCCGTTTAGCCGCAGACGCTGGCCCCAAAACTCCAGCTTGAAACCAAATTCATAATTTTTCACGGTTTCAGGGTCGAACTGCGTGGGGTCTTCCAGTCCGAAGCTGCTGAAGCCACCCGCCTTGAAGCCTTCGCTGTAGGTGAGGTAAAGCATACCGGAATCTAGTACGCCCTCTGTCCAACCATCGGGTATAAAGGCGGTGACCGTTGCGGAGGGAGAAAACTCCGCCCAGGTCTCGTCGTCTTCGATCAGCGGAATGTCGGCCAACACCACAGGCTGGATGAAGCCGCGCAGATCGCGGTATTCCTCGCCCGTAATCAAGCCCAGACTCTCTTGCGATGAGGTGTAGTTGTACTGGTCGATCGTTTTTTCTTCCCAGGTATAGCGACCACCCAGGGTAAACTGCCAGTAATCACTGATATGGAAGATGAACTGACCGAAGGCGGCAGCAGATTCACTCGAAAGGTCAACCAATGCAGCCCCATTAAGTCCAGCTCTCCCCGGGGCGAGAGTTAGTGCCATGTCTTCAGGTTGTGCAACTCCTGCCCATGCGCCTGGAAACAAGACAGTGCCGTCCACCTGATCGTCAATGTTCTCGTTGGAGTAATACAGACCGAGGGTATAGTCTACCTTTTCGTCAAACAGGTTCCCGAACAGGTTAAATTCCTGAGAAATGAAGGAACGCGCCTCGCCGTCCCCGTTAATGCCATTTTCGTCAAATTGTCTTGCAACCGCACTTGGATGGCCAATGGATACAAACTGAGTGCCATCTGCATCGGTGTCTCGGGCAAGGTCATCCTGCTGCAGATACCCTGTGACGCTGCGCAGGCTTATTTCACCCAGTTCCCAGTTCAAGGTCAGGCCAGCAAGGTTATTGGTCACGTTGAACTGTAGTGGAACCGTGTAATCCATCAGCACCTTATCGTTATTAGCGAGTTTGCGGCTAGCATTGCATGCTTCCTCGAAGCTGCCTTCTACTGCGGTCGAAGCGAAGATGTTGAACTGGGCGTCTGTATTGAAGTAGCTGATGCAGCTATATGGAGCCGCGTTCTCCTTGCGTTCACCCCACAAGGCGATTAGGTCTATCGTAAGGCTGTCCGTGGGGTAGTAACGCAATTGCCCCACAACGGCTTGTCGATCAATATTGCCGTACTCTGCACCCGTGAAGTCATCTTCCATGTAACCGTCTACCTTACGGCGCTGGTAGGTCAATGCTCCGAATAGCTTGTCTCCATAGATGGGCCCATCCACGCGAGCGTTTAGTTCTCGGCGGTCGTAATCACCCAGGCTGATGTCGACCTGTGCCGCAGGTTCCTCCTCTGGTTTGCGGGACTGTATCAATATCGCCCCACCGGCGGTATTCTTCCCGAACAGGGTGCCTTGGGGACCGCGCAGTACCTGGATCGATTCGGCATCCACTACGTCTACAAGTTGGGTGTCAGAGCGCGGCATGAAAATGCCGTCTACATAGACACCGACACCGGGGTCAGATTTGGCATTTCGTGCCCTCGCTCCAACGCCCCGAATGGTCAGTCCACTTTCTTTCTCCCCGTCACGATTTGACAGGCCGGGCACTTGGCGAGCCAGGTCGGAAATATTCTGTATCCTATCTGCGCGCAATTGCTCGTTGCTGAAAGCGGAAACTGCTACCGGGGTATCTTGGAGATTTTCCTCTCGCTTCCGGGCAACGACAACGACTTCTTCCAGGATCTGGGCGTCCACGGGGGCGGCCAGGGTGCAAGCAACTCCCGCAAGTGTGAGTAGCTTTACATGCCTGTGATACCTACTGTTTCTTGACATAGTTGAACCCTTCTTCCGACAAAAAATTTTGTACTAACTTTCTTTCCCGGCTGGTTGCCATGGAAAATCTTCAGCATTTCGCCCTTGTCAGCAAGTGACAGGGATGCTCCTCTTGTCTTCGGGTCCGCCAAATGCCGCGGAAGCAGGTGGAGCGCTTGCTTAGTCTCAGCCGAGGAGCAAAGAGCCCGCGGGCTCGTCCACGCCGCTGCTGACCAGACAGTATTGATGCTCTCGTTCAGCTGCCTGTGGACGTCCAGAGCGCCGTCTCAGGCCTTGGTTTTCCACGGTTAAAGTCCACCGATAAGGCGTTAGGTGCACCAGCTTCAAGGGATTTGGCCTCCGCGACCCCGAGCCCTCCTCTCGGGAAGGTATAGGGTTCAAGGCCGTACTCTGCACTCGAGGTTAGTTGGTTTTTTGGCATCTCCAAGCCCCTTCGAAGGGTCCTTAAGCGGGAGTGTTTGCGCCTAAAGTAATGAGACATATTAGTCCATATAGTATCATAAAAATGTAAGAAGCGATACACACGCGCTGGGCGCAAGCCGTTAAACCGCCCATTCTTCCTGCAGAAAAATTTGGCCTGTCGTTGGCCGGGTGAACGACAATTGTCATGGGTACACCTAATCTGGTGATTTGGGAGCGCAACGTAAAAAGGGGGAAAGCTCGACCAACCCAGAGTGGGCTGGCAACCTCCTCGAAGCCGAGAATATGCATTAATATCTTGGAGTGCAGTGTAGTGTTCGATGACCGCAAGCAGGTTATTCGGGTGCTGGTCATTGCCTAATCCGCCGCCAGTGCCGGGTTGCTGGGCCTCACTGGGTTCGATTCAGGTTGGCATTCACGATTATGCGGTGAATCAGACTAGGGGGCGCCTGGGTCAGCCGGAGGAGTCTGCCGAATTGGCCGTCTCCCTTGCCACCGGTTACGGAAGTTTCATCGATGGCGCAGTCATTCCGGTCCGCGGGCGTATTGAAGCGAACTTGCTACAACAACTGTGAACTAAATCTTCTTAGAACCTGTCGGGGCGGATGGCGGCATCGGTACCGCCATCTACCCACATCATCATACCGTGCACGTAAGAGGCGTCGTCACTGAGCAGGAAAGCGATCACTCCCGCCATTTCCCGGGCTGTACCGTTGCGACCGAGGGGAATAGGTAACAGCTCCAGCAATGGTCCCACCTCGGGATCATCGCGCAGTGAGTCGACCATTGGTGTTTCTGTCATGCCGGGTATGATGGCATTGATGCGTACACCCAATGGACCCCATTCTGCGGCCCGGCGACGGATTGCGCGGGCCAGGGCATGCTTGGAAAAACGGTAGCCCGCGCCACGATCTAATTGCAGGATCATCTCGCGACATTTTCTCTCCTCGCCATCAAGTAGGGCGAGCACCATTGGATCATCGTAATCGATGTCGAATTGCGAGGAGTTAGATACCAGCCCGATAGCGCAGGGATTCGGTCGTCCCTCCATGGCAGGACGCAGCCCGTCGAACAATTCCACTGATCCAAAGTAGTTCAGGGAAACAGTGAAATCCCCCTGATGCTGCATGCCGCTGACTCCAGCAGACAATATCAGCCCGTCTACTGCGCCACCGGTGCGTTCCAGCACCTCGGTTATGGCCTGCTGCCGGCCCTCCCGTGTAGACAAGTCGGCAATGATGTCGGCGTCGCGAACGTCGATACCCACGACATGATCGCCCATTGTCAAGAATTTCTCCCGGCAGGCATGGCCGATACCGGAGGCGCTGCCGCTGATGACGATATTTCTCATAACAGGGTTCTCTGCTCTTGATCTAAAAATACTTACGCTAAGCTCCAGGGACTTCGGCCAGCCTCGGTTGGTCTACGAAAATAGGTGATGACCAGGCACGCTCCTGGACGGGAGTCAGGCAGTCGTCATTGAATTCAGTGCGGTAATCGCCGAAGCAGGGCTTAGTAGACTTCACCTTGCCTTGATCGTCCAGAGTGGGGCGCAGGTTGCCACCGTTGATGGCCGGAGTAGGCGCCTGCAGGGCACGTACATAGTAAAGGGCGTCGCGGCCATCTTTACGATAATCCAGGTCCTCAAACTGCACTACACAACCTTCCGGCGTTCCGGGGCAGTTCAGTCGCAGCCATGGGTCCTCGATTAAGTTTTCTACGGGTTCGCCGGGATACACCTGCGGACGGATACGAACTACTTCGATGGTCTCGATCACCTCACGTTCGTCCGAGGGGTTGTAGCACTCCCCGACACAGAGATATTCCAGACGTTCCTTCTGCAGGCCGCCCAGCGCGTCTGCGGGACAGCCGGGCAATTGTTTCCAGTCGCCTAGCGCGCGCACTTCGAAGCGCGGGTTATGCCCCATCTGCGTGGCGGACCCCATAGGCGCCGCGCCTTGAGGCGCGTTTAGTAGGTCGAACCACAGCAGTATTCTCGGGCCGGATGTGCCATACACTTCCTTGCGCTTCAGGCTGCTCCATATATCCTCGCGCTGTCGGCTTGCCGCGTGTACAGCCACAATGCCGCCGGGATAGAGAAAGCTCGCCATGCGTTCAAGGTCGGGTATCGGGGTGGATACGGTCACACGTTGTGGCATTTGCGGGTCTTCCATATCACCCGTCAGGCCTGCCATCAGATTGCCGAAGAAGGCGCTGCGCCCGCCATTGGCCTGGGTCATCTTGCGTCGTTCATACTGTTTGTAACCCGTACCCGGTCGCGAGGTGTGGTCGTCCGTGGATGCGATAAAGCCCCACCGGAAGCGCAGGGGCGAGCCACTCTCATCAGTCTCGTCAAAGTTGGTGAGAGCCATGGCATACTGAGAGCTTTCTGTGAATACCTGGTTGAAGGCGGCTTTGAAACAGTCGGGGCACTGGCCGCATTGTTGCCAGTCTTCGGCGCCTGTGTCGGGGAATACGCCCATGTAACGATTGCCGGCTTCTACCGTGCGTTGCATCGCCAGTTCCACACGTCGTTCACACACTTCCTCGGACAGGCCATCACAACGCTTGCGCATTATTTCTCCGGCCTGCCAACAACACGGCACATAGTCCCCCTGGGGTGGCGGGCAGGTCAAACTACCGTCGCTGTTCTCTATAGCCTGCCTGTACTCTCGGTATTCTTCGCTGTTACCGTGGCCCGACATGACTTCCAGTAGGGGCTGGCGCGAGTCCGAGTGGTAGCGGCTGGCAAGAGCCTTGTCCCAGGTGGCCGCCGGGGGAGTATACGCTCCCCAGGTGTTGCCATGAGGGATAACCATGTGATCGAAACCCCATTCGTCGAGCTTGCGGAACAACACGTCAGGTGTGGGGGCGTTCTCCATGCAGTTCGCCGGTAACTCCCGGCTGTGTACATTGGTGGCACAACCGGGTACTTCCTCGATATCGTCCAGTAGGCGCACCATGCCGGTGTAGGCGCTCCAGTTAAGCGGATCGATAAATTTCACATTACCGCTCTGCCTTGCAGAGGCGAATACGCCGAAATCATCAGGGGTAGGACGTGCGTTGATGGGGCGCGTCGGTAGTTCCTCATCGGTTATACCGGGGAAAATGACGTTCTTGTGACCCCAGTGGCGGTTGGCATCGCCATCCATCTGAGTCCACTCCCAGCCAGCGAAGGCGACCAGGTCGGGATTTGCGACATTCGAGCTTGCGTTACATGCGCGGACAGTGTCTTTCGTCGCTTGCCAGTGTTTGAGTGTAAGGCCCTCCGCGTGGTCGTTGTAACTAAAGAAATCCAGCTTGCCGCAGTAACGGGCGTAGTCACAGGAGTCCGCGACGGTGTGTATGCCTTGCAGTCCCATCATTGGTAGTTCGAGTACGTATGCATCCACGGAATAGGTGCTGTGGACATGTAGGTCGCCAAATAGAATCTGCTTTTCCCTGGCGGTCTGGGTGGGACCCCTGCGCCCGGCATCACGAAGCTCGACGGCTTCGGTGGACAAGGCACTACCTTCGACGGTACCAACTGGGTGTGGTTTTCCGCAGCAGGCAGCGAGCGAGGCCAGGCAACATAGCAACACCAGGTTGCGCGGTTGCCCGCCGAAGATCGGGAGCACTATTTGCGCGACCTTTCGCGCGCAAGGGTCATCTGGTCGAGGTAGGTCAACGCTTCCTGGGTATTAGTGCCGGGATCGAGAATGCGCGCCTTGTAGACATCGAATACAAGCTGCTGCACTACGGGGTCGAAAGGGCGGGCGTAGAACAGCCAGTCGGTCAGATGTGACGCCAGGCGAATATCACTACCGGCAAGTTCCCGTGCATACTCCGCCAGCTCGGGGACGTTGCCCCCGGCGAGATCGATGATCAGGTTACCCTGGGCTTCAATCGGCGCGGGCGTCCAGTGAGACGGAATATCGTCCCACCAGCCGGTGTACTGCTTGATTAGCATTTTCGAGATATCGCCCGGGGTCACGTACTGCACATTCATCGTCGGGTGTTTGGCGATGTGCTCCGGCAATTCGACGCTTCCGTGGATCAGGTCTTTCCGTATTCCCGCATTTAGCCCATCGATGGTGTGGTCGACGATGTGTTGCAGGGCGTCCGCCAGTACAGTGAAGTTTTCCTCGATAATTGCGGCGTCGGTGAGCGCTGCGCCGTGGGCGGGGAGCAGGTATCGGGGCTGCAAGGATACCATCTCTCGCAGGGCTACGATCCAGTCTTCGACATACCGTTGCACGCGCTTACCGTTACCCGCGTTGGGGAGAAAACCCTGGTAGTAGTCTGCACTCGCCAGGGCGCCCCGACCGGGGACCCAGACGTAGAGCTGGTCGTCGGTTTCGCCGCGGTGGTGCTGCAGTACGAAGGTTTCACCGCCGATCTCCAATTCCAGCCTGTCTTCGAAATAGCGAGTGGGCCATACGAGGTCGGCTTCGGATGCGGGGAGTTGTTTTACTGGCTGGCTCATGTAACGGGCCAGCGAGCCGCGCAACCTGATGTAGCGCTCGAAGCGGTCCTTCAGGTTCTTGTGCGCAATAATCTCGGGTGTTTCGCCAGCCTCAGTAAGCGCCCATGTACCATAGGCGTGGTCGACATGGCCGTGCGTATAGATGATGGTGTGTATCGGCGCGTCGCTGATTGAGCGGATAGCCTCAAGCAGTGCGGGTCCTGCCGGTCCCATGCCGGTATCTACCAGAACGATACCCTCGTCGGTCTCGAAAAACGCGGCGTTCACGATCGGCATTCGCACTAGGTAGCTGCGCGGAGCGATCTCTATTACCCGGGTTTTCGCGCGCGCATCCTCGATGGCGGCCTCTGTGCGGCCGAACATGTTCATCGCCACATCCGTCGAGTGCTCGCCGCCGAAGCCTCCGCCCTCTGCAAGCCGGCCTATAATTTGCGGGTTTTCGAGCAACACAACGGTACGGGTGTCGATGCTGACTTGCTCGGCGGCGACCTCGATGGCGGCGGTCATCACTTCTCGGGCGGACCCTCTTACGGAGTCGCCGATTTTTGTTCCTCCGAACAACAATCCGATGGCGAGGAAGGCAACGGCGACTATGCCGTATCGAATGAAAGCCATCATAAAACTGTATCCTCTAGGCTACACTTCCTTGTCGTAGATGATATTCATTTCCTTGATCGCGTTGACGAAGTACGACCGAACATACTTCGGGTCCGAAGCAAATATAGGGTTGCGCAAGCGAGGTAGAATTTCCTTGAACATTATATTTAGTTCGAGCCGGGCCAGGTGCGAGCCCAGGCAGAAATGCTGACCGACGCCGAATGCCCGGTGTTCATTGTACAGTGAAGGCATCCGCTCCGCGCGTGTGACATCGAAACTCAGCGCGTCATCACCGAATACTGTCTCATCGAGACCTGCCGCATGGTAGTGGAGAACAACCTTGTCCCCCTTGCGGATAGTCCTCCCACCTAGTTCCACGTCTTCCAACGCGGTACGACGCATGGTGCAGAATGCCGTGTTGTAGCGCAGCATTTCCTCAACGGCTCCCTCGATCTTCTCTGGATTTTCGATCAGATACTGGAGTTGATCCGGGTTTTCCATTAACAGGCGCATACCCTGGGCCATGACAGTGCGTGTGCTCTCATTGCCGCCCACCAGCAGCAGGATGAAGAACCAGCAGAATTCATCTTCGGTTAGTGACTCACCCTCGACTTCACTGTCCAGCAGGGCGGCGAGTACGACATTGCGCTCGACATCCGGGCTTATGCGGTGCCTCTCCGCGAGTTTCTTGGCGTACTCCAGTACCTGTACGGAGGCCATCATACCGTCCTCCACCGTGGTGGACATGTCCGGGTCGTCGGCGAAAATCATGGTGTTTGTCCAGTCGAAAAACTGTTTGCGGTCTTCCAGAGCGACACCCAACAGTTCCAGAATCGCGAGTAGCGGCAGCTCCGCCGCTACTTCCTCGACGAATTCGCACTCACCCCTGTCCGCGACCGCGTCGACAATTCGTCTGGCGTGCTCTTCAAATTTTTCCCGGTAGGAATCGACCGCGCCCACCGTAAATGCCCGGCGTACAATTTTGCGGTATTTCTGGTGTAGCGGGGGGTCCATGTTGATGATCTGCAAGCGGAAAACGCTTTCTATCTGATCCTGCGGAAACTCCATGGGAAAGCCGGTTTTTTCGGCGGAAGAGAACATGGCCGGGTTCTTGGAGACGTAGTCCATCTCCTTCCTGCCCAGGATAGCCCAGAACGGGACGCCCGTAATCGGATCGTCCATTCTTACGACGGGGCCAGCTTCGTGGCGGATATCGCTCAGGTGCTGATAAGGCATACCATGCGCATAGGTATCCGGGTCCAGCAGGTTCTTGAATGGGCATTGGGTCATGATGTCCTCCCGTGCGAGAATGAATCAGTTGGCTGTAATGTTGCCCACTGGTATGTCTTGATAGGGTATGCCTTTGTCCGCTCGTGGCTCCTGCGGGAGTCCGAGGACCTGTTCGGCGATAACATTGCGCATGACCTCATCGGTGCCTCCCGCAAGGCGAACCCCGGGCGCGAGAAGTAGGCTGTTCTGGTAGTGCGCGTCAAACTCGGTATAGCCGGGCTCCATGATAATGCCGCTCTGGTCAAGCATCTGGCACATGAAGTTGGCGATTTCCTGTCCCATTACGGCCCCAACGAGCTTGCCCAGCGCGGCCTCGGCGCCCGGATTGCCGCCCTTGGCAATTGCCGTGAACATACGATTCGTGCTGTTTTGTATCCCTGCATGCTGGCAGTACCAGTTGGCCAGTCGTTCGCGCACGATCGGGTTATCTACGAGTGGCTTGCCGTCCTGCTTTAGGTCCTGGCAGGTGGTCAGAAATTCGCTAAAGCCAGTTGGTTGTACGCCACTTACGGCGAGACGCTCGTGCATCAGGATGGTCAGAGCGCAGGTCCACCCGCCGCCAACCTCGCCGAGTCGGTACTTGTCGGGTACAACCGCATCGGTAAAGAACACCTCATTGAAATGCTGGCCGTCGTCCATCTGGCGGATCGGCTGTACCTCGATGCCCGATTGGTCCATGTCTATCATGAACATGGTCAATCCCTTGTACTTCGAAACAGTGGGGTCAGTACGGGTGAGAATTACGCCGTAGCGCGCGTGTTGCGCTCCTGAGGTCCAAATTTTTTGGCCATTTATCAGCCAGTTGTCGCCATCGCGGGCCGCTTTGGTGGACAAGCCGGCGAGGTCGGACCCGGCCCCGGGTTCGCTGAATAACTGGCACCAGATATCCTCGGCGCTGGCCATACGCGGTAAAAGCTCGCGCTTGGTGTCCTCGTCTGCAAAGTAGGTAATAGCTGGTCCGCAGTTACCCTGTCCGATGAAAAAATAGCTGTCTGGCTCGTCGAAGTCGCTAACTTCCTGGTTCCAAATTACCTGGTGAATGGGCTCCAGACCTGCGCCGCCATATTCCTTTGACCAGGTGAGGCAGGCGTAACCAGCTTCGGCCTTTTTCTTGTACCAGGTCTGAGCCTCCTCCGGGGTGACAGTGCCTGGCTTGCCCGCGGGAATTATCGGCTTCTGCCGACCGGCTGGTCTGGGTCGCGCGTTGGCTTCGAGCCAGGCCCTGATTTCTTTACGAAAAGCCGCCTGCTCCGAGGTATCCTCAAAATTCATGCCGCTTTATCTCCATGTTTTAAGGATGCCTGTTGTTCAATCAGTCGGGTGACCAATTGATCCTGCCACCAGGACATGCCGCCGAGAGTTGCTGCCAGCAACTGTGCGCGCCGGTAGTAGAGATGACAGTCGAACTCCCAGGTAAACCCCATACCGCCATGAACCTGGATGTTCTCCTTGGTGCATTGGTAGTAGGCATTTGTAGCGGAGACCCGGGCTGTGGCGGCCGCCAGAGGTAGTTGTGGCGAAATGTTTCCCGACTCACTGCAGGACAGCGCCCAGGCGCTGAAGTAGGCGTTGGAGCGGGCGAGTTCAAGCGTTGCGTACATATCGGCGAAGCGGTGCTTGATTGCCTGGAATGACGCGACCTGGCGACCGAAGGCGTACCGGTTGCGCGTGTATTCGACGCCCATATCCAACACGGCCTGTGCACCGCCTACCTGTTCAAAGGCGAAAAGAGTGGCTCCGATATCCCATAAAGTATGCAGAAGGTAGGCGCCCTTCCCAGGGGTGCCTAGCAGGTTGGCTTCAGCATCATTAAACTCTATGACCGCGTGGGAACGGGTCGGATCGATGGTTTGCAACACCCGCCTTGTTATCCCTTCCTGGGCGAGTTCGACCAGATACAATGATCCGCCGTGGTCATCAGAGCACGCAACTACCGCTATGTCCGCAACGTCGCCGTCCGCCACCGGGAGTTTCACGCCGCTGATGCGTCCGTCCACCACGCGGGTGTTTGCGCGTGCGATGTCAAATGCCGAGTTGCTTTCCCCCGTCGCCAGGCAACCGATTGAAGAGCCATTAGCCAGAGGAGGTAGATAGGAACTCATTTGAGCTTCATTACCCGCAAGCAGAATGGCCTCGGCTGCGAGGTAAATCGAGGATGAAAAAGGGATGGGTGCCAGGGAACTGCCCAGTTCCTCCGCTATCAGCGCCAGTTCAAGGTAGCCTAGTCCCAGGCCGCCGAAGGCCTCGGGGATGCGTGTCGCCGTCCAGCCCAACTCCCCTGCCAGTTTCCAGAGATTGGTGTCGTAAGGCTGTTCGTTATCCATGATCCGGCGCAGGTTGCTAGTTGAACACTGCGCCCTGAGAACGTTGCTGACCTGATCCTGAATCTCTTGCTGATTCTTGGAGAATTCGAAATCCATGAGGTGGCCCGGTGGAAAATTATAATGAGACAAATTATATATAAACGTCTCATAATATGCAAGCGACGGTGGGCCCGTTACTGGCGCTTGATAATTGAAGGCAGAACCGCGTCCTGAAAAAATTGGCGTAGCTTGAGTTGGGAGTTCAGCTTCGGGCTGGGGGTGGTGATAAATGACAACATCAGCCGGCTCGTCCATTCCAGCAACAATGGCCGGGTCACCCAGTCCCGCAGGATCCCTTCGCGTTTAGCGCGGCGGTAAAACGGTTCCAGCAGATCCTCGCCTATGCGTGTCATTACCGGATCGGAGAAGCTGAGACGGTTCGCGGCGGAAGTTGAGGAGTCGTCCCCGAAAATCAAAGAGCTCAGGTCCCTGTCGTAGCACTCACGAATGATGACGAGAGCAGATTCTACATAGAAATCCTCAGCACGATCACAGTTTTTAATGGTGGTTTCCATAACTGTCTGAATCTGGCGCAGATTGTGCGCCATGACCTCAGACAGTAGTGATTCCTGGTTCTCAAAGTGCCGGTAGAGCGTGGCGCGTCCCACACCGGCTTTCCGCGCCACCTCGTCCATGCTTGTATTGCCCGCCCCCTTGGATCTGTAGCAGTCCATTGCTGCCTCCAGCAGCTTCATGCGGGTGCGCTCTGAACGGGCGCGCCGTTTATCCTTGGTTTGCATAGTAGTCACTTTACGCCTCTCTTGGGGCCGTGCACAGCATTGTAAGAAACCGCGTTCGCTCGTGCTATTCGATGCCGGATCGATGAAGGCGCATGCATATATTGAGACAAATATATAATAAGTGTATCATTAAATAAAATTTGGTGTTTGCGGGGTCGAGTCCATGTCCGATGCAGTTGTTGTAGAGAATGAAGGGGGTGTCGTAACGGTCACCTTAAATCGACCAGAGAAACGCAACGCCGTGGACGGGGAAATTATCGACGGTTTGCTGCAGGCGCAGAAGACGCTGGCCTCCGACCCTACAGTACGTGTCGTAGTACTGACCGGCGCTGGGGAAGCCTTCTGTGCCGGGCTGGATATGGCCAACTTTGGCGATATGGTCAGCGGCGACCTCAGCGCCGATAGTGCAGCAGATGCCTACGACGATCTCAGCCCGGCGGGCGCCAATCGTGTTCAGCAACTTGGTTGGGGATGGCAGGAACTGCCCGTTCCGGTCATTGCAGCAGTGCAGGGGGCTGCCATGGGCGGGGGGCTTAACCTCGCCCTGGGTGCCGATATTCGTATCGTTGCGCCTGATGCAAAACTTGGATTCGTTGAGATTACATTTGGATTGCTGCCGGACATGTCGGCCACACAGTCGCTGCGTCACCTGGCGGGACTTGAGCGAATCAAGGAACTGATCTTCACCGGTCGCAGGTTTAGCGGCGCCGATGCGGTGGAGTATGGCTTGGCGACAACCCTGAGCGAAACGCCACTGGAAAGCGCAATCGCAATGGCCCATATGATCGCGAGTCGCAATCCTGACGCCCTTAAGGCAGCAAAAAAACTGCTGAACGATTCCATGTTCAGTTCCACCTACGATGGACTTGTGGCGGAATCCAGCTGTTCCCGGGAACTCCTGGGTACGCCAAACCAACTCGAAGCTGTCATGAGTACGCTCGAGAAACGGGAACCCAATTTTACTGATTCATAATCCGGCCCAGTGCCGGTTGAAAGAGTGCCGGGCTCGCCATGCTCGGCACATGTCCTTGTTGCTCCCAATCTGCAATGCAGAAAGGAGCGCCGAAAGGTACCAGTTGGAAGATAGGAGTGCGTAATGGCGGGATTTCATCTGGCTGATTTGTGGGAAGGCGTCGCCAGGGTTCGTGGCGATGCCACTGCGCTGATATGTGGCGAAGAGATATTAAGTTTCAACGATCTGGACCAGCGTGCCACACGATTCGCGCGGGGCTTAAACTCCCAGGGAATAGATGTTGGAGATCATGTTGGGCTGTATATGGGTAACTGTGTCGAATTTGTCGTGAGCCTGCTGGCCTGCTTCAAGCTGTCTGCGGTGCCGGTCAACATTAATTATCGCTACGTCGAAAATGAACTGCAGTATCTTTTTGATAACGCGGACCTGAAGGCTGTCATCTATGCTGGCCAGTTCCGTTCCCTGGTCATGTCGGTTCAGCTGCAGAGTCCATTGCTGAAAGTGTTGGTCGAAGTGCAGGATCCGTGCCGTGAGCATGCTCCTGGAGTCCTATCCTATGACGCGGTTATCGCAATGGGCAATGACGATACGGATTTCGGAGAGCGGGACGAAATGGCGCTATACCTCCTGTACACGGGCGGGACGACAGGACTACCCAAAGGGGTGATGTGGCCGCACCGGCACCTGTTTTTCCGGGCACTGGGCGGCGGCGCCGCGATGGGTGGCGAACCCGTGGAATGTCCGGAGGAACTGTTCGAGCGCGCTGCCGGAGGCCTCGTCACCCTCCTTGGATCACCGCTCATGCACGGCGCCAGCCAGTGGAGCTGTCTTGTGATGCTGCTTGCGGGTAACACCATCGCACTCAGCGATCGAGCCAGCTTCGACGCGGACCATATGTGGGACCTGGTGGAACAGCACCGGGTGAACAATATGAGCATTGTCGGGGACGCCATGGCATTCCCTCTGATTGAATCTCTGGAGAAGTCCGTCGCCAGCGGTCGAAGAATGGACTTGTCGTCCCTGTTTCTGATCGGCTCCGGCGGAGCGCTGTTGTCGGATGCCGCGCAGGAGAAGCTGCAGCAGTTACTCCCTGATCTGATAATTTTTAATGGCTTTGGCTCCTCGGAATCCGGAGTGCATGGGCGCGGGGTGCAGGCCGAGGAAGGCGGCCTGATCGAGATCCCGGTGACACCGATGACCGCGTTGCTTGACGAAGAAAACAACAGGATCAGCCCCGACAGTCGGGAAACAGGGATAATCGCATTTACGGGCAATACCCCCATTGGTTACTACAAGGATGAGGAAAAATCAGCAAAGACTTTTATCTCTATCGACGGTGAGACCTGGATTCTTACCGGTGATCGTGGCGCCTACACGCCCCGAGGGACTATTTCGATGATGGGTCGCGACTCAGTCTGCATTAATACGGGCGGTGAGAAGGTATTCGCAGAGGAGGTGGAATCGGTTGTGAAAACCTACCCGGGTATTCGTGATTGCCTTGTCGTCGGCGTGCCTGACGAGAAATTCGGCCAGCGGGTAGCGGCGGTTGTCGAACTGGATCCTGTGGGGATGGCTCCCGGCATTGAGGAATTGCGGGAATTCTGCAGCGCCTCTCTCTCGAGGTACAAGCTGCCAAGGAACGTTGTCGTCGAACCAATGATTCGTAGGGAGCCCAACGGCAAGCCAAATTATCGCTGGGCTACACAGGCAGCCCAAGCCGCGCTCGCCAAGGCATAAGGGGCATGAAGTTGAGTAAAGTATTGATAGCTGGTACCAGAGGTGTTATCGGCAATCACGTTACACGGCTTTACCTGTTACCTGGTGATGGGGTCAGGGCGATGGTGCTGCCGGGTGATAATCGGGCATCTTTTGAAGGTATGAATGTTGAGTTTGTAGAGGGAAAACTGCTCGACCCGGGTTCTCTAAACAAAGCCATTGGGATGTGCTGAGTTGGCGAGGCGCAAATCCCCGTGAGTATAGTTGCAGTTCATTTGTTTCTGCTGGTAGCCCTCGGTTTTATACTGGCGACTCTAGTTTATCAGTCGCGGCGAAGTGTCACAGACTGGGCCAACAGTCTGATCGTCCTGTTGCTTGTTCTGGAGTCATCTCGCCTGGCGATCATGTACTTAGATGCGTTTCGCGATGAGACGGAAGGTGCTTTGTTGGCACCGGTGATATTTAGCCGGTTATTGAACGGCCCAATTGTTTATCTGTATACGCTTTTTGTTCTGGGATTGAAGGTTCGTTTCGAGCTAAGAGACCTCAAGCACCTCATTCCATTCACTGTGATGCTGGTGGCCACCTACGTATTTTCGTTGGGATATGCCGAACTGGCACCGCATGGACAGTGGCGGACCGAGGTGCAGTTTGATCTCAGCGCTGCAGGCCTGTACCCGGTAGGTGTGCTCATACTGATGATGGTAGTGCTTGTCTTCTACGCAATCGCGGCATTGCGGGTTATCAATCAATTTGGGTACAAGTTACAGGCGCTGTATGCAGATTATCAGGTAACCAGCCTCACCTGGCTTAGAGTACTTTGTTACCTGCATCTATGTATCGCGTTGATTGCGCCATTTTACTTCGGCCTGGCGGGGATCGGTTTCAGCCTGGCCGGCAGTAGCATACCTGCTTTTGGGTTCTCATTGGTTTCAACAAGTGGTCTTTTTTTCCTCATCGTTGTGTACGGTTTTCGACAGCCCCGGGTTTTCAGCCTTGCAGGTGAGGTTGGTGAGGAGGAAGAAGCAGAGGAATTGGCGTCCGCCACCATGCCGGAATTGGAGGAATATTCAGCCCAAGCGGAGGTTGCTGCGCTGGAGCGTTACCGCCACAGCACTCTTGAGAAGGCTCAGGCGGAACTTTTTTTTGACCTACTGACGACTGAAATTGAGAGTCGTCAGATGTACCTCCAGCAGGGACTGAAAATCAACGACCTGGCGCAGGCCATCGGGCTCTCGGTGCAGGAGGTAAGTCAGGTCATTAACCAGTGCTCAGGCCAAAACTTTTACGAATTCATTAATCGCTATCGTATTGAGTATGCCAAAACTCTAGCCAAGACTAGTCATCAGGCGGGAGAGCGGCTGGTGGCCAAACAGCTGGCCGAGCAATCGGGGTTCCGCTCACACTCCACTTTCTATAAACATTTCAAGTTATACACGGGTGTTACACCGAAGCATTACCTCCGGCAGTTGGAGTAAAAGCTGTCACGGCCACCGCAAAAATGAGACGAACCAAGCAGAACCAGTCTCATTTGTCCAGAAAGTCTCCGACGCTATAAATCCGTAGTTTTTAGGGGCTGTCCGACGGTTTCCATGTGGGTCCCCTGTGCTAAACTCAAGCGGGTTCAATCAGGAGAGCTGATCGTTCGCAAGCGGTGCGCCCTGTTGAAATTCCATTGAGTTATAAATAAGTACAGGCGGAGACAATTATGGATAGTAATAGACACGCAATTTTTCGCTGCCTTGGTGCGGGAGCATTCGCGCTGAGCCTGGCCACCGTTTCGACTTTCGCCATTGGCGCGCCCGGCGGCGGTAACGCGGACGCCGAAGCCATCAAGGAGGCGTTCGAGGAATATCTTAATGCTGTGGAGACTGTGGCCCAAACACTACAGGAGTCAGACTCGTTCCAGCAGGACCCCAGCGGCATGCTCGATGTGCACTCGGGCATGATGATTACCAACCTCATGAATGCCATCAACTCTTCCGGTTCCGGTACCCGTGCAAACCGGCCGCGCTGGAACTTCTTTGACTCGCCGGATACCCGCATTGGTATCGACAACCCTGACACCCGCTACTTGGCGGCAGGCATTCCCAATGGTGACGGCAACAGCATTTTCCGCATCTGGGGTAATCGCAGCAATAACTGCGACATGATCACCCTGGTGAATGACCCCACCAACCCTCTGGGCGGCGGCCAGACCCTCGAAGACGAGGACATGAAGGACCTCAACGGTGGCACGCTGGAGCTGAACGAGGATTTCGAGATCTACATCAGTAATGCCGCGAACTACGACCCGGCGTGGACTAACTGGCTGCAAATCAACGACTCCGATGGCTACAACGTGTCGCAGCGCTACACCGTGTGTAACTACCACACCGAGCGCCCCGACATGAACATTCATATTGAACGCGTGGGCACCGGTGGTGTTGCCATCACCGGGGATGAGTTCCGTAACAACACCAGTGGCATCGTCGCCGGCATCGAGAAAGCCACCTCCGTCATGACAAACCAGCAGCCGTTCTGGGCAGGTTTCGCAGACCTGATTATCAATTCTGGCCTGCCGGCCAATGTCATGGCTCCCTGGAACCCGACCGGCGGTCTGGGTATTACCAGCCAGCTCAGCTCCACCAGCTGGATTGACCTCGAGGACGACGAGGCCCTGATGATCCTGGTGCGTAACGATTACCAGGGCGGCTATGGCAGCTTCATGCTATTCAACCGCTGGGGTTCCTCGCTGCCCTGGGGGCACCACATGGCCAACGGCAGCTTCGAGGTGAGTGAAAGCCAGGGTAATTCCTACTTCCACCCGGCGGGCTTCCAGCAGCCCGTCCCTCCACAGCTCGGTGGCCAGGGTGAGACTGCCGAGTACACCTATATTTTCGTAAGCAAGGAAGACCCGGGTGTGAAGAACTGGATGGGTACCATGGGCTATCGCCCGGTGTTTATCGCCGGCCGCCTGCAGAGCGTCCTGGACCCGGTGGAGTTTGCCAAGTATCAGGGGGTAGGCCCCTACATGGCGATTTCACAGGTAATTCCCCTTGCGGCTATCTTCCCCGGATCACCGGCTCTGCCGCCTACCACCCAGTTCGTAACACCGGCTGAGCGAGCGGCCCAGATTGCGGAACGTCAGGACTACCAGCGCGACAAGTACGCACCCTGGTAAGCTCAACTTCATTCAGGTCTGGACATTCGACGCCGTCACTTGTGACGGCGTCTTTTTATCCGCGAACCTGCCAGTTGCCTTTCGTTATGACGGCTGAACAGGGGTCTACGTCGTAGCTGCCGTCTTTGCGTGCGCTGATATGCCCCGACGCCTGCCAGATACTGGTGTAGAACGCCAGGTTGGGAATGTTCCCGCTGAAGTTCACTGCTAACCGGTCGTCCTCGACAGTGTGCACTACCGCAGGCGCCTTCAGATTTGCCGATTCTGATGGCATGTCGACCCACATCAAGGTGATAAGTACCTCCTCGCCCAGGAATTCGGCGTATTTATCCATCTCCACTTCCGCTTTACAGCCCGCGAAAACAGCGCGATTAGAGTCCGGGGTGCCGGACGGGATCAGGGACCTGTTGGTAGCTGTATCCACGGCCCACTCGTGCTTTGCCGAGGAGGTCGTGCATGCCCCCAACAGTAGCGAAGACAGGATGGCCAGGCAGGCACAAGTGCAGTTATTGCCAGGTCGTTTCAGCATGAGAAGGCTCCGGGTAGTGTGTGACAAACTGCAACTTCGGCAGTCGAAAAGGTGTATTCAGGATTTAACTCAAGCGCCACAATGAAGGCAAGACGTTGCTGTGCAGCAGGCGTGGCTTTAGGAGGTTTCGGTCCCAGCCAATTTTTCCTGGTATGGGTGAACCACACGAAACCATTGCTTATCGTACGGCAAGTTGGTGGGAGGTCAGCGCCTCCCGGTCACGTTGGGCGTCAACTGCGTATACCGGCGCTCATGTCGCAACCGGGCGTCGGGTCTGCTGCACTCGGCGGAATAGCTTTTTGAGTGAGAACTTAATCAACTGAACCATCGCCGCCCCCTTCGGGGTGAGCTCCGCCAGCTTGAACTCGTGCACCAGTTGCGCGGGGTTTGCGGCCTTCACCATCGATTCCAGGCCGTTGAAATAGGGGCGGGTTAAGAGGTTCCACTCGATGACCTCGAGAATCAATCCACTTTCCGGGTTCTCCATGTAGGACATCCGGGCGAGCCCGTCGATACCAGCGTCGATTACCGCGTCGAAACCGTTGTCCAGTGCCCAGTTGTAGGTCATGGGGAAATCGTCAACGCAGACGGCGTAGTGATGCACGCTTGTATTGCCGCGGTCCAGAGCCTCCTTGTACAGGCCTGGTGTGTCGCCGATCAATTCAATCAGTTCCAACTGCAAGTTGCCCACGTAGGCGAACGCGATGTTGAGTCGAGTAGTCTCCGCTCTAGTTCCCCGGTAGTAGGCGTTGGTCAGCGGTACCGCGTTACGCGTCACCAGAAACGGCCCGACCCCATATGTCTCGTGCCAGTGTTGTACGGCCGTGTCGAGGTTGTCCACGACATAGGCCACCTGTCGCGGGGGGCCAAAAATGGCGGGTATTTGAGGCAAATTCTCGAAGTCCGTGATCATGATGCAGCAACCTCTTCATTTTCCACGCAGTAGATTCCACCTGGCGCTTCGATCAGGGATGCGCACCGATTGCAGTGGGAGCAGCCATTTATGTAGGTGCGATCGGCCATCGCATTGTTGACGTAATTTGGATCCTTGATCAGGGGGCGACCCAATTGCACCAAATCGAAGCCTTCCCGCATGACAGTCTCTAAGCTCTCCAATTCGGTGCAGCCGCCGATGTAGATCATCTGGCAGTTCACGCGATCACGAATCTTTTTCGCGTCCTCCAGGAAGTAGAGCTCTTCATAGGGGTAGTAGCGAAACAGGCTTGAGCCCATTATCCTCAATCCCAGCCGCGTGATGGGGTTTTTCTCGACCTCGATCATGCCCTTGTCGAGGGTGTCGCCGCGGAAGTACAGCATGGGATTGTAGCTACTGGTTCCGGCGGAACAGATGAGGGCATCTATGCCGCCCTTGTCCAGCATGACCGCCACCTCCTGCGACTCCTCGAAGCCCAGACCGCCCTTGACGCCGTCCGTCATCCCCATCTTGCCCAGGATCGGGAAGTCTTCCCCCACCGCATCGCGCACTCCGGCCAATACCCTCAATGGCAGTCGCATCCGGTTGGCCAGGCTCCCGCCGTATTCGTCGCTGCGGCGATTAGTCTTCGGACTGATAAATTGTGACAGTCCGTAGCCGTGACTGAAATGAATCTCCACCGCCTCGAAGCCGACCTCCTTCATCAACTTCGCCGAATCGTGGTAGGTCTTCACCAGGTAGTCGATATCGTCGATCGTCATTGCACCGGCGAACGGCATACCCGCGGGCAGTCCGATCATGTTGATCTTGCGCGACGGCCCGAGTGGGCGCTTCAGTCGTTGGAGGTTGCGATTCTTGGAAAAGTTGCCGCAGTGGGTCATCTGACCTGAGATGCGTACTTCCGGGTCAACTTTCTTCAGTTCGCTGGTCAGGTGCGCCAAATGCGGCCGGTGCGCCTCGTCGATCCACAGCATCTGGTCGTTGATGCGCCCGTCTGCCTCTGTGGTGCAGTAGCCTATGGTGGTCATCGCAGTGCCTCCCGCGACGATGCTCTTGTGGAAGTTCAGCAGCCGGTCACCGGGCACACCGTTCGGGGTTTTTCCCTCGTAGGTGGCGGCCTTGAGAATACGGTTTTTCAGGGGTAGTTTGCCGAGCGTGGCGGGGGAGAAGGCCTTATCCAGGTATTTACTCACGGGATCCCTCGTGTACATATGTAGTGACGCAACATATATTATGTAGTAAAGTTACAAAAGTCAAGAATTGAGGATACAATGGCTGAGACCAGGAGCACCCGTAAGACCCAGGCCCAGCGGCGGGCGGAATCAAGCCAGGCGGTGCTGCAGAGCGCCATTCGCCTGTTTGGTCGGCATGGCTATGCCGATACATCGCTTGAGCAGATCGCCGCCGATTGTGGGCTCACCATCCGGCCCATCTATCACTACTTTGGCAACAAGAAGGCGCTCTTTGCGGCGGTTAATGAGGTGATGGAAGCGCGCATACTGGCAGCGATGGATGTGGGTGACGAGACGAGTCCCGGTGCGGGCGTCGCGGCCAATTGGCGCGCGTACCTGGACCTATGTGACGATCCGGCCTTTCGGCAGATCGTTTTGGTGGACAGCCCGAACGTACTCGGTCGTGAACGGTGGGCGACCAGCCCGGTGAACAAAAAGGCGCGTGATGCGCTCGTGTATGAGGAGAAATCGGACTACCGCGCGGTAATGGTGAACCGGATTCTAATGAGTGCGTTCACTGAAGCGGCATTGATGGTCGCCGAGGTAGAGGATGTCGGCAGGGCCAAGGAGGAAGCCGAGACCCTCATGGTTGAGTTGTTCACAGCGCTGGCAAAGCCGCGTTTACCATGTTGACGCAACGCTGTCACGGTCTGTAATGGGTGGGTGAGATACAGTCGGTATCGGGCTGTCGGTTGCCATGCCAGGCAACATTGAACATCTGCTTCCTGGCTTCATCGGTATTAAATTGCATACAAAGTTGTCCCATTCAATGCATCCCGGGTCAGCTATAACTCGAGTTCAACGGTGACCCGTTATCCGCAACGGGTCACTATTGTTCGATGTACTGCCGCCGAACTTCCTGGTCATCTATATCGGTCTGGCAGAAGGGTAGATCGATCCACTCTCCCAGAGAGTACAGGACAGAGGCGTCCCTGTGATGGGGCGATGCAGGATCTGAAGACTGGGAATATGGCATGGCGCCAAAGGCGATGGGACAATCACTGGAATCCCAGGTTACGGCCTGAATATAGGTGTTTCCTTCGCGAATGTTGTTTAGTCCACTCAGCCCGGGTTCGGTGGTTATTACGCTGAACATCTGATGCTCGGGCCCACCAGGTATGGGTATGCGTTCTCCATTGTGCTCAAGATATTGATATTCACCCAAGGTGCGATCGAAGGAAGCGAACCCGTCTGCCGCTTCAAAGAAATTGATGCCGCCAAGTATCCATCCACGAATTGTTTGTACTAGTACCTCGGGGTTCAGTTGCCGCGGCGTATTGACTGGATCGAATGGGTCAAAGGGAATGTCCCAAGGTAGAAATTGAATTGACGAGCGGTCAACCAGGGCTTTGAAAAATATTGCTCCGTGACTCTCAGCCTTGAAACTCCTGTCCCAGGCGGCCAGCAGATTACAAGCCAGTTCCGCGCGTTCTGTTTGTTGTTGCTCGAATAATTCTCGGTCGTCGCCAAGAGCGATCTCATTTTCTATCTGGAACGGGAGCGGGTCTTCTGTCTCGGGAAACCATTCTGTGATGGACTGACATGCGCTTACAAAGCTATCCGCAGTCAACTCAGCCAGATAATTGTGATGGCCAAACATGATGTCGCGCAGGTTGTCGATATTGAAGCCGGGCTCTCCCATACCATCCGTGCCGCTCAAGCGTGCTTCGGCGAGCGCAAAGGTGGCTCGTGTGCGTAGACGTTGTTCGACTCGCTCCGCCCCAATTTGTTCTGGAAATCCTTCAAGCAGGTGACGCGGATTCGTCAACCAGTGACTATCGTTGGCGTTTGCCACGTAATCGCGAGTTTTTAGTTGTGGCAGGTTTGCTACACCGAACACTCCGGGGGGGGTGTCGGGGTCGTTGCCCCATTCGCAGTCTGAGCGCGACCCGTCAAGCGCGAACGCCCCATCCCTGGTCAGGACTGTCTCAATCAAGGGGGAGGGCCTGCATTCTGCGCGTTGTTTTGTAGTTACGTGCGGATGCGTGGAAACGTCTCCGTAAAAGGCATCTCCGTTGCGATCAGCCACCAGGGTGTGAAACCATGGGATACCGATATTCCCAAGCGCTTGCACAAACTCGTCGACAGTGGTCGCGGCGCCCATGTTTCGATACTGTTCGATGGCCCGGAAATTCCCGATATTCGCATCGCGATATGTAATAAGTGAGCCACCGTTGGCAGGCCAGTCTTCGGCGACAAACGGAACGCTCAAAATCGGTCCGAAATGGGAAAAGTAAAAGGTGTGTTCAACTTTTTCGATACTGCCGTCTATCCGCAGCCGCTCTGCAGTAACGGTTTCACTGGTAATTGGCCGCATTTGTCCGTCGTATTGATATTCAAACGGATTGTCAGGGTTGATAGTGAGTTCGTAGAATGAAAACCTGGCGGCGAAACTAGTGGTATGTGACCACGCGAGATCCTTATTGAAGCCGATAATGTTCAGCGGTATTCCCGCAATGCTGACGCCCATGACGTCGTACTCCCCGGGAATCGCCATCCTGGAAAGAAAAAACCGCAGTGGTCCGGTCCAGGGAAAGTGCGGATTAGCTAGCAGGAGTCCGTGCTCACCCTGGGCGGCGTCGGCGCCAATGGCGTACGCGTTGGAACCTATGCCCCCGGGTTCGGGTAGTTTAAGCAGAGCCTTCAGCTTTGCTCGTTTAATATCTGGGGTATCGGCGGCCTCAACTGCCTGTACAGAAGGCCCACTCTCGGCGTCGACCGCGACGGGGGGGCGCGCTTCGATCATGAAATCAATAAGCGGTTCGCCACTGGCGGTCAAAACAGCCTTGTGGAGGCGCCGGGCAATGTCTTTGTCTGTTACTTCACGCACCCATTCAGCGTTGCGGCAGCCGTCGGGGCCATCTGCGAGGTTATCGATACCAGTTTCGCTGAGAAATCGGTTGAGGCCTGCAGCGTAGCCCCGGGTGAGATCCCGGGAGAACTGTGGAGCCGAGGCCTGTAAATCGTCTATTCGCTCGTCGCTGTTGAACCACTTCCAGGCGAGGTCCGCCTCAATTTCGGCTTCTTCAGCGGGGAAATATCGCGCCGACTCACCATTCGCATAGACTATCTCGCGCATTACCAGGCAGTAGTTGAGCTGTGCGTAGGCATAGCCGTAGCCGTAGCCAAGGCCTTTCCAATCGTCCGCGGTAATGTGAGGAATCCCGTACTCGGTCCAGACGATGTCAGCTCTAAATTCTGAAGCCTGTGCTGTTGTTTCCCGGTTATCGGCGGAGTCGGTGCACCCTCCAAGCGCTGCGGTCAGGGACAGTAATAGTGATAGAGTCGTGCGTTTTTTTATCATTGATTGTGTTCCGACGTTGGAAAACTATTCCGGAACGCCCGCGGGCTGCATCCCAGATTCTGGGTGAAATAACGTGTGAAATGTGTCGCGTCTTGGTAGCCCACTGCCCGCGCGATATGACTGATAGGATCGTCACTTGCCAAAAGTAATCTTCTGGCCGTTTGTAGGCGCAGATTGTTACTCCAGAACTTGGGGCTGACACCCATCTGCTCTTTGAACAAGTGAGACAACCTTGAAGGTGAAATAGAGCAAGCCGCGGCCACATGGTCGATTTTGAATTTCTCCGTTAGATGAGATTGCATGTACTCGCAGGCTAGTTGAATTCGTCCATCAAGTTTCTTGTGTTGAGGGTCCGTGCAGAGGGTGTGGGCCGTGGCGCGAATCAGAATTTCCTCCAGGCGGTTGTTTTGCAGGTCATTTCTGAGGGGATTGGGGCTGTTCTTGAGCTCCACCAGTTCAAGAAACAGTGCCTCCATCTCGATCACGCTCTGCTCGTCGGGTAAGCGGAGCATCAGGATGTGCTCATTCAGCCTGGGCCATGACATCCATTCGCTCCACGCGGGGCGTGGTTGAAAGAGAGCCCAGAGATGGTTCCAGTGTTCCGCCGAGGGATGGAGGCCCGAGTGATAACTGGCGGAGGGGTGGAACAGCATCATGTCGCCTCGTTGAACTTCCGCCTCCACTTGGTCATTGATAAGCATTCCCGTGCCATCCAGAGTGAGGTGAAGTGTCCAGCAGGGCATATCGCCCGGGTAGCGCATTTCCGCACTGCTGGCTTTGCCCCGTTCCAACAGTGTTGTATTGGCGGTAACCGCGTGATTGTACAAGGCTGAATGATTCAGAACGCTTAACAGTTCCTGCAAGAATGCAGATGCTTCGTCATCACTGAGTGACGCGGGCGTCTCAAGGCGAGATTGCCATTTGTCCTCGAGGTCTGCTTGAAGAGACGTGAAATTAGGTTGGCTGAGCAACTTATTGGTGATTTGCAACAGTTCTTCGCGGGTTATGGGGGAGCCTACTACTGACGATAGTGCGGAGAGCCCATCCTGGGGGATATCGGATACCCCGAGCGATTCGTGAAACAATCGGTAGCAGAGCCGGGCAGCCTGCTGCATTGGGGAGAGATTAGTAGTTTCAGTCATGTTATGGCGGAAATTAGGGACTTATCGCAAAAATTGCGGAAAATTATAGCAGAAAAGGGAAGAAGTATAGCAACAAGATCACTTCAGTCGGTGTGGATTAGTGAGTAGTCTGACATGATCTCAAATTTTCAACGGGAGTCCGGGGAAGTAGTAATCGAAGAATTATCCTTATGGACATGGCCCGATCAACAGACACTCGAGAAGCACAGCAGGATCTGGAAACCAAAATTCAGCTCCTGCTCGGTGCGTTGACCATCGACGAAAAATTATCGCTTTGCGCAGGGCAGAATTTCTGGGAGACACGCGGAATTCCGCGTGTCGGCCTGAAACCATTTCGCATGACGGATGGGCCGCGTGGTGTAGCTTTCCATTCCAGCAAGATGAAGCGGTGTACCGCCTTTCCCTCTGGTATTGCGCAGGCCGCTGCGTGGGATGAGACCCTGATACGGCGTTTTGGCGAAGCCCTGGCTGAGGAAGCGAAATCCTCCGGGGCGCGTATGATACTTGCACCCGCAGTCAACATCACCCGCACCCCGCTGAACGGCCGTACTTTTGAATACTTCAGTGAAGACCCGTTGCTCAATGCCCGACTGGCGGTACCATTGGTGGGCGGTGTGCAGTCCCGGCAGGTTGCCGCATGCATCAAGCACTTCGCTGCCAACAATCAGGAAACCAATCGAATACGCAACAGCAGTGAGGTGAGTGAGCGCGCATTGCAGGAGATCTATCTCCCTGCGTTCAAGGCGGCGGTGAAGCAGGCAGATGCTTGGGCTGTCATGGCCGCCTATAACGCCGTCAACGGATCTGCCGCTTGTGAAAATGCGGATCTGCTCAAGACCAAGCTGCGAGACGAGTACGGCTTCCGAGGTTTCGTGGTTAGCGACTGGTTCGCCGTAAGGAGAACCAGTAGTCCCGAGGCCTGTGTGAAGGCTGGACTAAACCTGGAAATGCCGGGAAAGGGGACTCGTTATAAGGCCAAGAACCTCAAGGCCGCTTTTGAGCAGCAGCTGTTTACAGAGGCTGAACTAGATCAGAACCTGAAGGGCCTGCTGCGTGTTATGGCGCTCACCGGGCACCTGGATGGCGAGAGTCCCGTTGGGAAAAGGAATACAGTTGAGCACCAGAACCTGGCGCGCGAAATGGCCGAGGCGGGCATCACCCTGCTAAAAAACGAAGGTGGTTTGCTACCCCTTGACCCCTCGCATGTGAACAAAGTCGCATTGCTGGGCCCCAAACTCAACAGGCGAAATTGCTGGCCGCTGTGGGGCGGTAGTGCGGGTGTGTGGCCCCCCTATGAAGTGACTCCAAGGCAGGGCGTATTGCAGGAGAACAATGGGCGCTTCGAGTTTGTGAAGTCGCCCCGGGAGGCGGATGTTGTACTGCTGTTTGTTGGTGTCAGTCACCGTCCGGGTTTTGACTCCGAGGCGAAAGATCGCGAATACCTGGGATTGCCACCTGAACAGGAGAGGTTGATTCGCGAGACGGTGGCTGACAACGCCAATACCGTGGTGGTATTGACCAACGGCGGTCCCCTATCCATGCCCTGGCTGGACCAGGTGCCTGCTGTGCTGGAAACCTGGTATCTAGGCATGGAGGGCGGTACGGCGATTGCGCGAACCTTGTTCGGGGATGTCAATCCCAGTGGCAAGCTGCCCGTGACTTTCCCCGAGTTGCTGGAACATAGCCCGGCCCACCGCTCGGAGAAAACATTCCCCGGAAACCGGCGATCGGTTTATTACGAGGAGGAGTTATTCGTGGGCTACCGCCATTTTGACAAGTGCGGTATAGAGCCACTTTTCCCCTTTGGACATGGCTTGTCGTACACGGAATTCGCCTATTCAGACCTGCGCGTGCGCGACCAGAGTCTGCCTGCAGGCGCCGTCGTTGAAGTATCCATGCGCCTTACCAATAGCGGAATGGTTGCCGGAGCTGAGGTAGTGCAGCTCTATATCGCCGATTTGCAGGCGGAAGCGGACAGGCCTTCGATTGCCCTCAAAGGATTCGCTAAGCGGTACCTGGAGGCCGGTGAGTCGGTAACGGTAAGGTTTCAGTTAATGCTTGGTGACTTGGCTGTTTTTAGTCCCAAAAGAGGGGCCTGGCACACCAAGCAGGGGAATTACCGCGTTTTGTTAGGCAGCTCATCTCGGGATATCCGTCGGCAGGCGGAGTTCTGTGTCTCAGAAACCTGACATGCCGAGGTGCAGAATCAATTCGCTCACCATCACACGAGTCTTGGAAGATGGAATTTAAACATCAACTGTTGCGGCAGCGGGTACCCGCAATTTTGGCAGGCCGGAAATTGCAGTATCTGTCACGCGGTTAACGGCTTTCTTAGTGTTAATGCAGTTTCACAGAAAGAACCTTAAGTGAACAACAATGGAGAGCGTCGCAAAAATGAAAATTAGTCCTACGTTGATGATTGTTGCCCTGATGGCAACTAGTCAAAGCGCGGCCCAGGCACAGGATCGAATTGAACGTCTTGTGCTGGAAGAGGTAGTGGTGATTGCCACCAAGCGTGCGGCGAGCCTTCAGGACATTCCCCTTTCAGTGAGTGCCATGACCGATGAGATGCTTCGTGAACAGCAGATCAATACGGTGGAGGACTTGACACGCCTGGTGCCATCGCTGAATAAACAAAGTGGAAATTCTTTCAATATAAGGGGTGTCGGAACCCAGGCTCCTGGGATCGCCGTTGAGCCCAGTGTCTCGAGCATGCTTGATGGCGTGGTGCTGGGGCGCTCCGACCAGGCATTCATGCAATTGATGGATGTTGAAAGGGTCGAGGTTCTGCGCGGTCCGCAGGGTACGCTTTTCGGCAAGAATTCCACTGCGGGTGTTATTCATATCATTACCCGGAACCCTACCGAAGAGCACTTTGCAGAAGTCAGCGGCACGGTCATCAGTGATGATGAATACCGTGCCGGGGTGCTGTTGTCGGGGCCGGTGACTGACGACCTGGGCTATAGCTTCACCGCCTTTGGGACTGACGTGGGCGGTTACACCGAGAATGTCCATACCGGTAATGACCTGAATGGCACTAAGGACTGGACGGCCCGTGGAAAGTTACGCTGGTACGGCGAAACGGTGGAGGTGAAGTGGACAAGCGACTACAGTGAGGGCGAGTCTGAGTGTTGTGTATTGCCTGTAAGCAGCATCGAGTATCTTCCCAAGGGAGATAAGAAGGACTTCACCGATAGGGCGTTGGATGCACTGCTTCCACTAGTGCCTGGCGATGATCAGACTAAGGTCAACATCGACTCTGAACCCTACAGCGAAACCGAGAATTGGGGGCATTCCCTCGAAGTCAACTTGGACGTCGCCGAGTACACTCTGACGTCAATCTCGGCGTTCCGAAGCTTTGAACTGGATGTCGTCGAGCTATCCGATCCAGACGGCACCACGCTCAATCCGTTTGGCGTGAGCCAGCCCAATCATACGGACAACGATCAGTTTACCCAGGAAATTCGTGTAACCTCTCCTGCGACGGGTGCATTCAGCTACGTGGCAGGTTTGTTCTGGTTCGATCAGGAGATAGACAGGGCACTGACTCGCAAGCTACATATTCTACAAGACCCGGGTGAGTCCACCTTCTATAGTAAGGTCGACACCCAGAACTGGGCGGCCTTTGGCGAGGGCAGTCTCGATATAGCCGATAATTGGCGTCTGCTGGCAGGCCTGCGCTATACCGAAGATGAACTGGACTACACAATTTCGCGAAGCCTGACGGGGGAAAGCTTTGGCCTGCCCGATCCGATAGCGCCGCCAGAGAATGGAGGTACTGACGAGAATGACCTCTCTGGGAGAATGGCTCTTCAGTGGGATTTCAGCAATATGGGAATGGCATATCTTAGCTATGCCAAAGGATATAAGGGGCCTGCTTTCGACATTGTCTTTGGGACCGATCCGGGTGAGATATCCCCCGTTGACCCGGAATACTCTGATTCCTGGGAGCTTGGCGCCAAGACTGAGTTGATGGACGGACGGGTCAGGCTCAATATATCCCTGTTCCACGCTACATATGATGATTTTCAGGCTTCCGCGTTCTTTGACCCGGATGGCCCGCCGGACTGCCCTATTGATAACCCAGGCTGTGACCCAGACAACCAGACTCCGAGCTTTAAGCTGATTAACGCCGGCGAGGTGGAATCGCAGGGGATTGAAATCGATTTCGCTGCTCAGGCGACCGAGAATTTGCATCTGTCAGGTGGTGTGGCCTTTATTGACGCAACAATTGAGGAATACAAAAGCGGGAAGTGTAGCGGGGGACAAATCGATCGCGGCGAATGCCCGAATGATCCGGATGTAAGTGTACAGGATCTGAGTGGCGGCGATCTGCCATATTCTCCAGATTGGAAATTCACGCTGACCTCTGCATATACCTGGAAAAGGGAGAATCTCTTTGACCTGGTCTTCATCGGGACGGTACAGGGCCAGGACGAGGTTCTCTACGATATCAGCCAGGACGAGAACTTTATCGCCGATAGCTATACGACGCTGGACCTGAGTGTCAAATTTAAAGGTCATAACGACCGCTGGTCATCGACACTCTTTGTTAAAAACGTTACTGATGAGTTTTATGCAAAAAACATTGCTGAAACCCTGCCAAGTGTAGTTCCCAATGGTTATAGACATCGCAATGTAAAACAGTCGGAGCGGCAGTACGGCCTGGAAGTTCGCTACCGTTGGCTATAGCGGTTATGAAGGGCGTTGTTGCGCGCTTTCTGGGCCAGCCACTAACCTGCGCTGGAGCAATTGCTGGGACGCCCATTATAATAGTTCTACTGGTGCAGATTGCATTCGCTGCACCTGCCGCGCGTCCAAATATCCTGCTGTTGATGGCTGAGGATATGAGTTCCAGAGTGGGAGTGTTTGGCGACGTGGTGGCGGTTACCCCTAACATTGACCAATTGGCGAGTGAAGGCGTCCGCTACCCTAATACCTTCACTGCTGCGGGGGTGTGTGCGCCCAGCCGGGCGGCGCATATCACTGGCATGCACCCGATATCGATTGGCGGACAGCATATGAGGGCTTCCAGCGGCCCGCTGGGGGCGTACAAGGCAGTGCCTCCGCCGGAGGTCAAAGCTTACCCTGAATTGCTTCGCGGGGCCGGGTATTACACCTGGACCGACCTGAAACTGGACTACCAGTTTAGCGGCCCCCATGCGCGTTCCGGTCCGTTTACCGTCTGGGACGAAGAAGGCACCAGCGGACACTGGCGTAACCGGGAGAGCGGCCAGCCTTTCTTTGGGCTGGTCAATTTCAATCTCACCCACGAAAGTGGTGTATTCACGCCATTGGGGAACTGGCCTCACAGTATTCTGCACCTGGTGATGCAAGTGGTGCGCGCTGTTACTTTGCCCTCAGTCGAGGAAAATTCGCCGGTGCATCCTGATCAGGTACAGTTGCCACCTTATTACCCTGACACACCCACGGTACGGGCTGATGTGGCGAGGCACTACAACAATATTGCGGTGATGGACCGGCAGGTGGGCGAGATTCTGGCGGAACTGGAAGCGGATGGTCTTGCGGAATCCACCATAGTGATCTGGACTACGGACCACGGCGATGGTTTACCCAGGGCCAAACGGGACTTGTTTGATTCCGGAATCCAGGTGCCGATGATTATTCGCTGGCCGGAGTCCTATCGTCCCGAGGGTGTAGCGGCCAACAGTATTGACACCCGTATGGTGAGCTTTGTTGATTTCGCCCCGACGATATTGCGACTGGCTGGGGTCGAACCGCCTTCCTACCTGCAGGGCAGTGACTTCGTTGAGGGTCGGCCGAGAGAGTATGTTTTTGCTTCCCGCGACCGCATCGACGAGGTGGAAGATAGACAACGCGCGGTACGTGGGGAGCGCTTTAAGTATATTCGAAGCTGGTATCCGGACCAGCCGGGCGGTCATCACCTGGCGTACCGGGACAACCTGGATATGATGATAGAGCTCTGGTCCCTGCTGGAAGCTGGCGAACTCAATGCTCTACAACGCCAGTGGTTTGAGGCGCCTGGAGAGGAGCGTCTGTTCGACCTGAACAGTGATCCTCACGAGTTGCATAACCTAGCCGCAGACCCCGCTCATCGAGCCGATTTTGAGCGAATGCGCGCTGCACTGGCGGCGTGGCAGAAACGGGTGGACGACTGGAGTGAGGAATCAGAAGCCCAGATGGTGGCCCGGTTTCAGCCCAACGGACAGTCCCGGGTCACCGCAACTCCAGAGCTCGATTTTCGGGATGCGCGGATGCACCTTAGCTGTGCTACCGAAGGAGCATCAATCGGCTATCGGATAGACGAGGGGCGCTGGCAGTTGTATACCCAGCCAGTTGTCATCCCTGCCGGCGCCGAGGTCGAGGCGAAAGCCGTTCGCTATGGTTGGGAGGAGAGTGATCTGGTGGAAGGTGTTGTCCCGTGAGCTCAATACTACACAGCAGAATTTACCAAAAGCGAACTCACGTGCAGCCAGCAAGTAGATTGAATCTGTTCGGGGCCTTGATACTCACACTCCTCAGTGGCGGGGTCTGGAGTGCCGATGGACGCCCAAATATTGTGTTCATCATGTCGGATGACCACGCGGTGCGAGCGGTGTCCGCCTACGGTGATAGCCTCGTCGAAACTCCGAATATCGATCGCATTGCGGCCGGCGGTATGCGTTTTGATCGCGCCTATGTCGGTAATGCGATATGTGGTCCAAGCCGGGCAACCATGCTCACGGGAATGCACAGTCACGGCAATGGATTTTATTCAAACGAATGGTCCGACCCCTTTGACGGAAATCAGCAGACGCTGCCCCGGCTATTGCGGGGGGCAGGCTACCAGACTGCTGTAGTCGGCAAGTGGCATCTGTATAGCGACCCGGTCGGTTTTAATCACTGGGAGGTAATTGACAACCAGTTTGAGCAGGGCACTTACTACAACCCTTCGTTCCGCAATTCCGCGGGGATCGAGGAAACCACAGGCTACGTCGCCGATGTGGTGACCGATAAGGCCATCGACTGGCTGAATTCGGCGAAGGCAACTGAGCAGCCTTTTTTTCTACTCTACAACCATAAGTCTCCGCATCGGGACTGGTTGCCGGGGCCGCAGGAACTGGCCGCCTGGGACGAGAAGAGCCGGGTTGCAGAACCTGCGAGCTTGCAACGGGATATGCAGGTGCTGAACCAGGCGCGTCGCGAGGCCCGCATGTCGATCTTCGAGTACATGACAGACAACGACGTCAAACTGAGCATGACAAAAAACCTGACGCCAGCTCAAGCTGCCCTGTGGGAACAGGCCTTTGGGGCCGGGAATCGTGAATTCGAAGCAGCTGAATTGTCGGCTTCTGATGCGTTGAGCTGGAAATACCAGCGCTATATTAAGAGTTATCTCGCATCCATACAGAGCATGGACCGGCAGATAGGGCGCCTGCTGAAGCACCTCGAATCCCACAATTTGATGGAGAACACCATTATCGTATACACCTCGGATCAGGGCTTCTTCCTCGGTGAAAACGGGTGGTTCGATAAGCGCTGGATGGACGAGGTGTCATCCCGGATACCCTTGGTCATGCAGTGGCAGGGGCGTATTGCCCCGGGTCAGTCCACCGACGCACTGGTGCAGAATATTGACTTTGCGCCCACCCTGCTTGCCGCTGCCGATGTTGAAGCTGATACGCCCATGCACGGCATCAGCCTGCTGCCCCTGCTGGGGGAGGAGCCCCCGACGTGGGACAGGGATCTTTACTATCACTTCTATGAGAATCCCGGTTTTCATGGTGTGGCGCGTCACTACGGTGTGCGCGGCGAGCGCTACAAACTGATTCATTACTATGAAAACAGTGAGTGGGAGCTGTTCGACCTGCAGGAAGATCCGGCGGACCAGGTCAACCTCTACGGTAAACCGGGTTACGCCAATATCACCCGAGACATGAAGCGGCGCCTGGAGCGGTTGCGAGAGCGCTACCGGGTGCCGGCGCAGGATCCCAAGGCGCCCTGGTATCATGGCCCGATGATCCGCTTGTTCGAACAATTGTTGAGGCTGCAGTAGCGATTTTCACGGGCAGGCGCTCACGCAACTTTCTACTGCAGCGGACATTTAGGTATGGCGAATGAGAGTGTTTAAAAAAATCCTCGTGGCAATTGTCTTGGTGGCCTTGTGTCTCTGGCTGTTCGGCGGGACGTTGCTGCAGTGGGCCAAGCCGTACATTAACGACTACCTCAAGACGTTTCCAGAATCAGAATACAAATACAGTGAGGCGGAGAGCGCCTATCCTCAGCTGGTCTGTCAGAACAGTCATGCCAACTGGGGAGAGCAGGTGCGCGTCACCCAGAGCCTGGATGGCGAATGGGATATTGCTGAGGGTTCCCTTGGAGAGATTTTGCCTGATCTGTACCCACACCGGGTAACTGTTCCCGGTTTCGTTACAGAGGCTCAGCCCGCGTTCGCAAAAGTGGGTGTTCCCAGCAAAGAGCGTGAGGCCTTCTGGTACCGCACCGAATTCACGGCCCCGGCTGACCCCTCCGCACTGGCGGTACTATGCCTGCACAAGGCCAAGTACGGCGCCAAGGTATGGCTGAATGGCGAGCCGCTGGGCACGCATCACGGTGCTTTCAGCTTGTCTGAATACGACCTTTCCGAGGTCATTCGCTACGGCCAGCTCAATGAGCTGGTAGTTCGGGTCGGCGCCGAGTTTACGGCAATCCCCGAGTACGTACCGATAGGGCAGGATTCGGAAAAATATGCCTGGTATCCCGGCCTCTGGGATAGCGTCAGTGTGGTCTATGCCGGGCAGGGCTCCATTGTGCGCACTAAGGTAGCGGCGGATATCGACCGGGATCAGGTAACGACCCACACCACAGTACGCAATAACGGGCTCGAAGAGGCGCAGTTCATGGTTCGCCAGCGAGTTCGCGAGTGGCGCAGTGGTGTCTGGGTATCCGAGCAGGTGGAAAAACCCCTTACGTTGGCTGCAGGAGAGGCTGCGACGCTGACGCAGGAGGTACCCCTACCACATGCGACCCTGTGGTCCCCTGAAACTCCCTTTCTGTATCTGGTTCAGACAACCTTACTCAGTGGCGAAATTCCCACCGATGATCGCGCGACCCGCTTCGGCATGCGTAAGGTGGAGTGGAAAGGCGGGGAGCATAAGGGGTTCTATCTCAACAACAAGCTGTACTACCTGCGCGGTACTAATATTGCCTTGCACCGTTTTTTCGAGGATCAGCAGCGAGGAAGGCTACCCTGGGACGAGGGCTGGGTGCGTGAACTGTTGTCGGGGCATATGAAGGATTTTCATTGGAACTCCTTCCGCTTTCACGTGGGACGGGCCCCGAACTTTTGGTATGACCTGGCAGACGAAATCGGGCTGATCGTGGCAGACGAATTTCATATCTTTGCCCCTGTGCACCTGGGTTTTCCCGGCATGCCACACTCGGTGAACTGGTCACTGAAGGAACTCGAGAAGGAGTTTATTGGTTGGATGCAGGAAAACTGGAATCACCCCTCCGTAGGCTGGTGGGACGCGTCAAACGAGAACCACAACCCCCTGCTGTACGACGTGGTGCCGCTGGTGAGGGACATTGACACAACCCGGGCCTGGGAATCGGGCAGTTATCGCGCCGCTGATCGCCCGGATGACCCCCTGGAGGAGCATCCCTACAAGCTCAACGGTACCGGTTTCCTGAACAGTAATCCACGGGATTATACCCTTGCGGACTTCGATGAATTTTCCCGTCAACCTCCCATGTCGCTGGGCGGGATTTTTTCCACCTGGGACGGGGAGGGCGCACGCGATCACGCTTACGTTAACAACGAATACGGTTGGCTGTGGCTGACACGCGATGGCGGTGCTGCCACGCCGATTGCGAAGGCGGCCTACGATATACTGGCACCGGGTGCAGAGCTCTCCGCTGAGGAACGCCGGGAAATCTACGCCTATGTGGCCTCTGAATTGTCCGGCTACTGGCGGGCGGGGCGAGGTTACGCGGGTATCCAGCATTTCCTCTATCTCGGCAAATGTACTGGCGAAGACGACATTGCCGAAGGGGCGGACATTGACCAGCCCAGCTTTACCTGCGACAACTTCGTCGATATTCCGAGCCTGACTATGGAGCCCCGCTGGGCAAAGTGGGCGCGCCAGGCATTTTCGCCTGTGATGATCAATATCGAGCGCTGGTCGCCGGCGTTCTATAGCCCAGAGCAACGAGCTGTACCTGTCACCCTGGTTAACGATACCTACCTGGATCAGGCCCTGACCGTCAAACTGATCGCGGCCGATGAAGCTGGGCGGGTTCTGGCCCGGTCAGAACCGCTGAACACTGTACTGCCTTCCCTCGCAAGCAGGCGGATCGATCTTGACTTCGATATACCCTCTCTGGAACGTTTCGTCATCTATGCGTCGATTGAGGGAGAGTTTGGCGACAAGCCGGTGTTCAGCCGGCGCAAGGTGGGATTTGTTCATCCGGGCGTATTGGCCATTTTACCTGCGGAAGTGTCCGAGGCGATCGGCCAGTGAGTGCCGTGCAATATTGATGACTCACTTGCATCGACCCAAAACAGCTGAGACAGGAGACCAATCATGTCCAATACCATAGCCAGTGAGCAGTTTGCATCGACTCTCGATTACAGCAAACTGACCAAGGCCAAGCTGTTGCAGTTGTTCTCGCTGACGGTAACAGCCCACCGTAACTTCTTCCATAAGTGGCAACAGGCGGTGACCGAGCAGTTTGGCGCCGATGCCTGTGCCGAGATGACGGATTTGGTCTATCCAGGGCTGGAGGAAGCAGGCGGCGATCTGGAGGCGATTTTCTATCAGGAACTGGATTTCCTCTGGCAGGTGTTGCCGTCCATTCAGCAGATGCTGACTTTCGCACGATACAATCCTGAACTGCTGCCTGAGCGTCTCGACCAGAGCCTGGACATAGAGAACCTGCCGGTGGAGTCGCTGGTGTTGCTGTGGAACGTGGCGACGCTGACCTATGTCATGCAGACCGGTCGATGGACGGATCTTATTACCGAGCATTACAACCAGGACATCGCGCTGAAAACCGAGCGTGCCGCGTGGCTGGATTGCGGCGGCGCTGAAGAAGATTTGCGCTACGGCCTGATGGCCGCAGGTAGCGCATCCGGGAATGTGGAGACGCTGCTGCGGGGTTTCCAGATGGCGCCAGGCGAGGTAGGCCTGGTGGATGCGGTGTTCGAACTGGAAGATCCGAATCACGGGTTTATCACCCACAAACGCTGTCCCTCGAAAGAGCGCTTTGGCGAGTCCAACCGTGAGCGACTGGAGAGCAATTGCGTGCTCTGCGTTATCGCCATGCGCAAATCCGGAGAACTGGTTAACGAGAATATTCGGTGCAGGGCGGTGGACCTTCCGCCCTACCGGGGCAGCTCCACCCACGCCTGCAAATGGGAATATTGGCTATGAAGATTCGTTTGTTGGGGCTTGTGCTTACTCTGCTATCACCCCTGTTATTTGCGTCGACGCCGGCGCCGATGAACATCATCCTCATTCTCAGCGATGATGTGGGGGCCGAGACAATCGGCTCTTACGGCGGCGAATCCTACCAGACGCCACAACTCGACCGATTGGCGGCGGACGGCATTCGCTTTGATTATGGTCATGCCCAGCCCCTGTGTACCCCTTCCCGGGTAAAAGTAATGACCGGGCAATACAATTTCCGCAACTATCGGCACTTCAGTCACCTCGACCCCGCCGAAACCACCTTTGCCCACGTTTTAAAGCGTGCTGGGTATGACACAACCGTGGTCGGCAAGTGGCAGCTTTTCAATCAGCGTTTTGAGAATGTTCAGGGCGCTTTGCCGGCAGATGCGGGATTCGACGAGTTCCTGTTGTGGCAGCTGAAAAACGAGGACAAGGGCTCCCGCTACTGGGGGCCTGTGCTCAATCACAACGGCGAATTAAGAAAGCACGATAAAGACAGCTACGGGCCGGACATCTTTAACGACTACGTGCTGGACTATATTGAACAGCACAGAGACAGCCCTTTTCTCATCTATTACCCCATGGTACTGGCCCACGACCCATGGGTAACGACACCGGATATGCGGGATGAATCAGCCAGCGACCAGGAAAAGTTCGCCGCCATGATGGCCTACATGGACAAGATGGTAGGCAATGTGCGACGCAAGGTGGAAGAGGAGGGCATTGCCGATCGTACGGTGATCTTTTTCATCGGCGATAACGGTACTGGGCGTGAAATCGTCAGCCGTTTTCGCGGACGAGAAGTCCGTGGCGCCAAGGGTGCTACCATCGAAGCAGGTACCTGGGTGCCGTTCCTTGCTTGGGGGCCAGGTGTGGTCAAGGCCGGTAGCGCGAGTGGGAGCCTGGTCAACCTCAACGATATCCTGCCCACTTTGGCTGAGTTGGCCGGCGTTGGATTACCCCCTGAGTACCCGGGAGATGGCGCCAGTCTGGTGCCGATGTTACGGGGTGAGTCTGAACTGAGCCGCGAAAATATCTTTATCCACTATGAACCGTTCTGGCCTACCGGGAAACCCGCCCGCTATGCTTTCGACCGACGCTGGAAGCTTTATGAGTACGGCGGCTTTTACGACATGGAAGCAGATCCGTTGCAAAACAATCCCTTGGCGATAGCAACGCTTGAGGGAGAGGCCGCAGAGGCTTATCGGGCACTGTCGGCGCGTATCAATAGCATGCCGGGTGAACTGCAGTCGCGTCGCCGTTGGCTGCCCCGACAGGCGTACTACCTGATGGCGGGAGTCGCAGCTGTCACTCTGGCGCTAGTATGGCTCATTTGGCGGGCGCTTAAGTCCTTTTGGCGTCGGCGCGCGGCGCGATGACTTAACAGACAGGGCGTATCTAACCGTGCCAAAGAAAATTATCTTGGGCCTCATTCTGGCCATTGTGCTGTTGCTGTTGTTCCTTCATGTTGTCGGTAAGGGCTGGCTTGGCGAGGCCTGGTCATCCGCCCCTGTGGCGGAGGGGCCCCGTCCGATACCAGAGCAGGGTGGAGAGGTGAAGCAGCCGGAACCGCAGATACTGTTTGGTGACCTGCACAACCACACCAATTACTCCATTGACGCCTACCTGTTCAACTCGAAGTTGGTGAAAGGTGGTGGTATCACCACCCCTGCGGATGCCTGCGATTTCGCGCGTTATTGCTCGGTTTTGGATTTCTGGAGCATCAACGATCACGCGGAGGGTCTGACTCCCCGGGTATGGGCGGACACTGTCGATACTATCCGTAACTGCAATGAAGAAGCTGGTGATCGGGTCAATCCCGACATGGTCTCCTTTGTCGGTTGGGAATGGTCTAATGGCGGCGCCACGGGTGACGCGCCCAGCCACTACGGCCACAAGAATGTCATCATTCGAACCTGGGAGCCGGGGCAGACACCCACCCGGCCTATCGCGTCAGAGCCAAACTATCTGTTGGGTAAAGTGCCTGCGCCCGTGCGGGGCCTACTGAGCCTGACGGATGGGGTGAAGGAGGCGGCAGATTTTGGTTGGTATGTAGAAGAATCGAATAACACGCCGGTTTGCCCCGAAGGCGTTCCCGCGAATGAACTGCCGGATGACTGCCGGGAAGTAGCCCTGAATCCAACCACCCTGTACAGAAAACTTGATGAGTGGGGATTCGACAGCATTGTCATTCCCCACGGCCTGGCCTGGGGAACAGTCAACCCGCAGGGGGCGGATTTCCGTGACCAACTTGACGAATATGAGCAGCGTTACCAGAAACTGCTGGAAGTCTATTCGGGGCATGGCAGCTCCGAGCTGTTTGTGGATTTCGAGCGCATCGGGGTTAGCCCTGGCGGCGAGCGCTTCTGTCCGCCGGCGACCGACAAGTTCACACCCTGTTGCCAACAGGCAGGCAAGCTCGCCCGGGAGCGTTGTGAGGACAGGGACTCGGTTGCCTGTGACCAGCAGGTTGAAGAGACGATTGACGCCTTTCTCGCCCTTGGTAGCCCGAAGGGGCGCAAAGTGCTGTCTGACACAACTCCGGATGACTGGGAGGGCTGCGGACAGTTACAGGGCACGTTCCAGCCGAGCTCCATGTATATCCCCAAGATGTCGGCCCAGTACAACCTGGCGCTGGGCTTCGACGAAAATGGCGAGCCCAAACGCGCAAAGTTCGGATTAATCGGGTCCAGTGACGGTCACCAGGCCCGACCGGGCAGTAGCTACAAGGAGACCGATCGCCTGCTCTATACCGACCACAAGGACGTCGGTCGAGGTGGGGCGACCAGCTTTTCCGCAGACAAGGAATCGGGCGCTTTCTACTACACCGGCGGCCTGGTGGCCGCGCATACCGAAGGGCGGGATAGGGACTCGATCTGGCAAGCACTGGACAGTCGCAATGTCTACGCCACATCCGGAAATCGCATGCTGGTCTGGTTCGACCTGCTCAACAGCCCCAATGGCGAGGTACCCATGGGCAGCGAAGTGATCATGCAGGAGAGCCCGCGGTTTCGCGTCAAGGCGCTAGGGGAGTTTGAGCAAGTACCCGGGTGCCCGGACTATGCGGTGTCGGCGTTGGGTGAGGAGCGCATTGAGTCACTCTGTGGCGGTGAATGCTATCGACCTGCCGGTGAACGCAGGAAAGCCGTAACGCGCATCGAGATTGTGCGAATCCGGCCGCAGGTCAGGCCCGACGAAGCGATCGCCCCCCTGGTGCAGGATCCCTGGCGCAGCTTCGATTGTCCCGCCGATGGGACAGGATGTGTGGTGGAGTTTGATGATCCGGAGTATGGCGTCAGTGCACGCAGTGCACTGTATTACGCCCGGGTTATCCAGGAGCCGGAGATGTTGATCCAGGGAGACCCCTTCAGCTGCGAGTACAACGATCAGGGCGAGTGCGTAAAGCGCAATTATTGCATTGGCAAAAATGCTACTCGGGACAATAACTGCCTGAGCGAGGCGGAACCTCAGGCCTGGACATCGCCCATTTTTGTGGAGTCGTCACTTTGATCACTGCCTGCACTGAATCCGGGAGGGAGCGGACTGGCCAGAGGAGTAGAGGCCTTTGCTAGAAACACTGGACCTTTTTGTACTGGCGGCCTATGCCGTGGGGATTATCAGTATCGCCCTCTGGGTGTCGCGCCCAAGGGAGGGACATGAGCGGGATACCCAGGATTACTTTCTGGCAGGAAAGGCTCTGCCCTGGTGGGCGATCGGCGCATCGCTGATCGCTGCCAACATATCGGCCGAACAAATCATCGGCATGACAGGTTCGGGTTACGTGATGGGCCTGGCGATTGCTTCCTACGAGTGGATGGCGGCTATCACCCTGGTGCTGGTGGGCAAGTACTGCTTGCCGATATTTCTCAAGCGGGGCATCTATACCATGCCCCAGTTCCTGGAGTCCCGATACGATCACCGCGTGAGGATGTTGCTGGCCTTCTTCTGGCTGGGCGTCTACGTGTTCGTCAACCTGACCTCCATCCTCTGGCTGGGCGCGCTGGCCATCGATACCGTCACAGGCGTGGGGCGTGTTTCCGGTATGCTGATCTTGGCAACCATCGCCGTGGCCTATTCGCTCTATGGCGGACTCAAGGCGGTGGCCCTGACCGATATCATCCAGGTCGTCTTACTGGTGGCAGGCGGATTGATGATCGCCTATATGTGTCTTGATGTGGTGGCGGAGGGCGGTGGCGCCATTGCCGGATTCAGTCGTCTGGTCAGTGAAATGCCCGATAAGTTCGATATGATCCTGAGCCCCGATAATCCCAGCTATCAGTCCCTGCCGGGCATCTCTGTATTGCTGGGCGGCATGTGGATCATGAATATTTCCTACTGGGGTTTCAACCAGTACATCATCCAGCGAGCCTTGGCCGCGAAAAGCGTTCACGAAGCTCAGAAAGGTATTGCCATGGCGGCCTACCTGAAGTTGCTAATGCCGGTACTGGTGGTGCTGCCGGGTATCGCGGCCTCCATGCTCGCTCCGGACCTTGATGCGCCAGACCAGGCCTATCCCACCATGATGGGCCTGCTGCCAGCGGGCCTGTTGGGGCTGGTGTTCACCGCCCTGGTGGCTGCTATCGTGTCCTCACTGGGCTCGATGATGAACAGCATCTCTACGATATTCACCATGGATATCTACCGCAGCTTCCGCGCCGATAAGGCCGACGACCAGAAACACCTGGTTCGTGTTGGACGGACGGTAAGCTTTAGTGCCCTGGTTGTGGCCCTACTGTGTGCTAAACCGCTGCTGGGCAATTTCGACCAGGCATTTCAGTACATTCAGGAGTTCACTGGATTCTTCACGCCAGGCATTGTGGTGATCTTTGGCCTGGGCATGTTCTGGAAACGTACGACTGTTAATGGTGCACTGGCTGCGGCGCTCGGATCAGCAGCTTTTTCGTTGCTCTTCAAGCTACTGTGGCCACAATTGCCATTCATGGATAGAGTCGGACTGGTATTCCTTATCTGTACAGCCCTCGCGGTCATCTTGTCTTTGGCGGAAGACAAGCCGCAGCCGAATGCCGTTGTACTCGATGATATTGATTTCACCTCTACGCAAGGGTTCAATTGGGCAGGTGTGGGTATCGTCACAATTCTCGCGGCTTTGTACATAACCTGGTGGTAGAAACGCGAGGTTGGGCCTTTTTTTGCGTACTTCGGAGTAGTCGTAGGCTAGGGTAAACCAGGCAATCCGCCAGGCCAGTGGCGAATCCCGGTGAAATACCTCCTTTGTATTTAGGAGGTACTTCTCCACTTCGGGTCATCTAAGCAGCGCTGTCCTTCGTACAGACATCGTCGTGTAGGTGGCTTGTTGGTCGTTGCAGGTCTACCACCAACCGTGGTTTGAGCTCGCGAATAATTTAACTAAGGCTGTAACAGCAGGATATCCCTAATGGCACAACTTATACCCGTAAGGCCCTTCGACTTGATCATATTCGGTGGGAATGGCGATCTTGCCACTCGCAAGCTGTTACCAGCCCTATTTCATCGGTACAGTGATGGCCAGTTTTCGGACGATAGCCGAATCATTGGGGTGGGACGAAGCCCTATGGCGCAGGATGCATACCTCAAGCTGGGCTTCCAGGAAATAAGCGGGTATAATTATCCGCTCACTGGACCTAAGTCATTGAAAATACAGGCATTGATGCCGTCGTTTTTTAACGGCCGATTCAAGCCGGGAAATGCGTATTACTTGTCAGCCCCAGGATGCTAATTGTCTGGTGCATCCCGGTCTTCGAGTAAGAAGGTGCGAAGTCGGCGTTCGCTGCGCATAACAAAGAGAATTAACACCTGCCCTCGAGAGTGACGATAGAATACGCGGCAGGGACCGCATACCACCTCCCGATAGCGTTTGCCCTCAAGTTCATCCGGATATTTGCCAGATGAGGGGTGTCGCTCGAGGCGTCCCACAGCGGAAAATACCCGCCGAACCAGATCCTGCGCCGCTACAGGATTCTCAAGCGCGATGTATTCTGCAATTTCATTCAGGTCGGCTAAGGCCGGTTCCGTCCAAATTAGTTGAGCCATTTCTGCATTTTGGCTTTGGCTTCTTCATGGCTCAGGGTCCTGCCTTCTAAAGCAGCGGACTCACCACGAGCAATCCCCTCGAGAATTGACATTCTGCGCTGAAGAGACTCGAAATCTTCAAAATCAACAAGATATGCGGAGGGCTTCCCGTGCTCAGTGATCAGGACGGGCTCTTTGGATTCGTGAAGCTCCGACAGGATTTTGGTCGCCTGGCGCTTCAGAGTTGTCACTAATTCGGTCTTCATAAAAGTGATACTATTCTATCACTCAACGTATGGCAAGAAAATAAGCCAAGTGATTCTCCACTTCAACCCGATAATTCAAGCCACCCGAAGCGCCAGAATTTTCCCCACATCGAAGACGGGATTATTGGCTGCAACGCGCCTGAAGTCATATTCTCCCTGCATATTGACGTGTTGCCAGGTGAGCAACGATCCGCTTTTTATGGCGGCCAGCATTTCGCCATGCTCGTCCCTGTCTTTCGTATTCAGCAATTCCTGCGACAGATATAACGCGTTCCACAAGACGATGGCATTCTGGATCAGCACCTTGCAGGCAGTGGCAACTTGCTGGTCCTCGAGGCTGCCATCCTGAAATTCCTGGTTGTTGTCAAAGAACACGGCTTTCGAGAAACGGTTTGCGAGTTCAATTTTGTTAAGTTGTTTCTCGATGCGCTGTCGAAGTTCCAGATTGTCGAAGTAGGTCAGTATGAACCGGGTTTTTATCACGCGGCCAAATTCCTTGAGCGCCTTGTATAAAGGATGGTCATTCGCATAGGAGCTCAGTCTCTTAAATAGCTGCGAGGCACTACTGTGCCGCAGCTTGATGGTGGCCATGAAAGGCAAAATATCATCCCAGTGGGACAGTATGAGCTTTTTGTTAACCGTGTGACCAGGCAGAATGACATCGCCCCGGCGTTGATGCACGCCCTTACTGGAAAAGCTGGACAATGTTTGCTTGCCCACTTTTTTGAGTCGCGGCGCAAACGCCGTATCGATCAGGTGCGTGGCCGCGAAGATACACTCGGTATAGCCGTGGGTATCTGTCGAATGAATATCGCTTTTGATCACTTCATTTTGCATCAGTCCGTCAATCACGTAGGCCGCTTCGCGCTCCGATGCGCTGATGACCGTTGAGTGGAATAGGGCATGCCGTTCGTCTATGAACGTATACAGCGTGACCCCCTTGTCCTTTCCGAAGTACTTGAATGAATGGTTGGCATGCAGACAGTCAACCGCCACATTGATCTTGCGGCCATCGCTGCTAGTGTGCAGTTGCCCGGGCTCGTGCTTGAATGCGTTGGACAGGGGTAATTTGTCCATAACCTGAAGCAATTGATTGTTGGCTGCCTGGATATTCTTGAGGCTGAAGCACCAGTTGACGGTGCTTTTCAGCGTGCTCTGGTTAATCCCCTGGGAAATTTGCGACAGTTTGTGGATACCGATGTTGCAGCCTTTGCCCAGGATGCCAGCGAGCACAGTGTCGTCACTGGGTTTTAGTTTATGGTGTTTGGGGCTCAGATGCTTAAAGCAGGAAATGAAGTTACAAATTTGACTGATTTCTCGTAACACCTGCAGGACCGATACGATACCGTTGTCCACGAGGGTCTGACCCACGAAGCCGTCCTCACTGAAATCGGTCTCGGGGGTCCGTACCTTGGCAGTGCCTTTCTTGTCGAAGCGCAGGTACTCGTTATTACCGGATCGGATGCGGTCATTGACGTCCCGGTATCTTGCATCGAGTGTTTCCTTCAGCTCTGCCAGCACAGCAGGGCCGTCTGCAAATTTCTGCAGGCCGGCCATGGACAACAAATAATTGCGCTCCCTCAACCACTGTTCTGCAGGTATCAGGTAGTCCTGTATGGCGCGATATCGGTAAGAGTGTCGTAAATTCACCTTGCCAGCCTTTACCGCCGTAGCCACGGCTTTGAATAACAGGATCTTGTACAGCGAGATCCGCAATGTCTCGCCCTCTGGAAAGAGGACTTGCTCTTTAGGGGAAAGGAAGTCGAGCGGGGGATTCTTACCCAGTAGGCCGTCCGTGTCTTGAAAATACTTCACGGCAGCCAGTATGTTGGCGTCTGAAGAGGGCGTATCGAATACTAGTGCCTTCAGAATCGGCGACACCTTGAGTTGCAAGCTCACAGACCTTTTCTCGAGTTCATCGTAGGTTTTTGCCGTGTCCGTTTGCTGTTCCAGAAAGAGTTCACTTTGTTGCAGCGTTTCTCGTACCTGCTCACTCTGCAATACCTCGTAGTCCGTCAACAGCTGCTCGATCCTCGCTATCCTCTCGGATGCGGATAAACTCTCAGTGCGCGTGATGGCGGTAATCTCATCAAGCACATGCTGTGCGCTCTTGCGGGCCTTGGTAACGATTCGAATGGCTTCTTTCTGGGCCGCCCGTTGCTGCAGGTCGCTCCGGTCCTCCGCATTGGTAGCGGCGTTAATAGCCGACTGGGTACTTTTGAGCAAGGTATCCATCAACACGTCCTGACGGAGGCTATACTGGTGTTTGATAAACGCGAGTAAATGTAGGTATCGTTTCCAGCGATTGGGGAATTGCTTGAGCTGTGCCAGTGTCGCCTTCTTCACCCAGGTGGCATAGTACTCGGTAGCCTTTTCCGGGAGATCAAGCAATGTGTAAGCCGATTCGAATTGCGCAAAGTAACGGCCGAATGCGAGGCAGGATTTCACGTTTTTCTTGATCCCCTTGGTCTGCCGAGATTGGCTGATCGTCTTTGCCTCCCCCAGCAGGGCAGGTAGTGCGTCTGCCGCTTCGAGCAGTGCATCCAGTGCCTCGCAGTCACCGGGTTCAAGGCCATTTTGTAGCTGCTCGAGCCAGGCGGATTCCACAATGTTAAAACTGTCGGTGATCAGGTTAGCCAGTTGATGATGTGTCGGGATCTCGATACGCTGTTGCCAGCAAAAGTCGACGGCTGCGGCGAATATGCGTTCCGGTTTGATCTGCTGCTCGGCCTGTAGTTGCACATGCCTGGCGATGTACGCTGTGCTGTCGGCGTCGAAGGCTGTCCAGCCTAAGAGTTCCAAGATACGTGCACGTTGTTGTTTGACTCGCGCCGGTGGATAGTTGGTGAAATCGAGATGCTCGGTGATCTGTAGTTGCTCTTTGAGGTATTTGATATCGCGCGGGCGGAAGGTACTTGGTGCAAAGAACTTACCGGAATGCCTGAAGTAGCCAAGCTGCAGAAGAAAGCCAACTTTGTTAGTTGCGGTTCGTAGGGCACTCAAGCTTCTGCGAATATCGTCTGTCACCGCAAAGTAGGCGGGGCGTTGTGATTTGGAAAACACGGGTGGTGAATCAAATTTGCGTTTCTCTGGGGGCGACAGAAAGGCCAGTTGTGCCATAGACGGGCTCGCAAAGGCGTTGGTGTTGAGTAGGAAAACCCTTATACTCTGATTATTAATATAACTAAAGTGAAAAGATAAAATGTCGGAAACGGTAAAAGTAGCCAGTATGCGTCGTTCACCGCCGGCCTGTTTCGATACCATCGAGCACCTTGAGGATGCCACTGCACCTGATTACCTGACACCCGCGCAGCGGAATGACTTCGACATGGCCCGCGAGTTCCTGCAAGCCTACGCTGGCAGCCTGGGTACCTTTACCAGCTACCGTCGGGACGTGGAACGACTGTTGCTCTGGACCTGGTTCATTGCTGAAAAGTCGCTCGAAGAGCTTAAGCGGGGCGATATTGAAGATTTCATCCGATTCTGCCAGAAACCGCCCCGTGCCTGGCTGGGCGATCACAAGACACCACGTTTTCACGTCATCGACGGCCTGCGCCAACCCAATTCGGCTTGGAAGCCCTTCGTGGCGACCGTCTCCAAATCGGCCCACAAAAAGGGTCAGCTGCCTGATAAAGCCCATTATTCAGCCTCCAATTCTGCCATCAAGCAGCTATTGGCCATCACGGGAAGCTTTTTCCAGTTTCTACAACTGGAGGAATACACAGTTGCCAACCCAGTGGCTTTGATCCGTCAGAAAAGTAAATTTGTGCAGAAGCGTCAGGGTCACACATCCGTACGTAGGCTCAGTCAACAGCAGTGGCAAACACTGATAGAGACGGCTGAACAAATGGCCGAGGAACAGCCACAGAGCCATGAACGCACGTTATTCATTATATCGGCTCTCTACGGTATGTACCTGCGGATCTCGGAACTTGTGGCGAGTGAGCGCTGGATGCCGACCATGAACGACTTCCACAAAGATCACAATGGGCTCTGGTGGTTTACCACAGTCGGCAAGGGCAACAAGGAGCGCCAAATCGCCGTTAGTGACACGATGCTCGCCGCACTGAAACGGTGGCGCAAATATCAAGGGTTATCAGCACTACCAACACCGGCAGACAACACGCCGCTCTTTCCCCTACAACGAGGCCAAGGAGCGCTGGGAAACACGACCCACGTTCGAAACATTGTGCAGGGCTGTTTCGATCGTGCTATCGAGCGTTTGGCCGAGCAAGGTCACCGGGATGAAGCCGAGGCGATGATGGATGCCACCGTACACTGGTTGCGGCATACAGGTATCTCGGAAGATGTTAAAACCAGGCCTCGTGAGCATGTCAGAGATGATGCAGGCCACAGCTCCAGCGCCATCACTGACCGATATGTCGACGTTGAGCTCAAAGAGCGGCACAAATCGGCGAAAATGAAGAAAATACGCTCAGATTGAAAACGAAGGCATCAATGCCAACGTTATCATAGGCTTAGGTCCAGTGAGCGGATAATTACACCCGCTTATTTTCTGGAAGCCGACTCTGGACTACGCGCAAGGAGCAACGCAAGCTCGTATATCAGCCCAGAAGACGCAGAGAATGCTACGGTGAGCTAATCCAGATCGACGGCTCAGACCACTACTGGTTCGAGGGTCGCGGCCCTCGCTGCACCTTGCTGGTGTATATAGATGATGCCACAGGCCGTTTGATGGAGCTGCGGTTCACCGAGTCAGAATCGACGTTTGATTACTTCTACGCCACGCGCCGGTACCTCAATAAATAGGCTCCCAGAACATAAGCGGACGAGATTTTCCGCTCATCCTACCTAACCATTTGATATAAAAGAATAAATTCCCCACCTTTTGCGTCGCTTATCGCTCAGGCGAGCTTGAGCGCAAGGATATCCGGTAAATCGAATGGGTCTTCATTGGCTGCTATCCGAGTAAAGTCATATTCTCCCTGCATGTTCACGTGCTTCCAGGAAAGAATCGAACCTTCAGTCATCACCTCCAACATGTAATCCCGTTCCTCCAAGTCGGCTGCATTCGACAGACTTTGGGATAGGTACAGGTAGTTCCATAAGACTATAGCGTTCTGTATGAGCACTTTGCAGGCGGTCGCAATCTCCTGCTCCTCCTTGGTGCCGACCTGAAACTCCTGGTCATTCGCATGGAATACGGCCTGCGAGAACCGATTGGCCAGCTCGATCTTGTTGATCTGCTTTTCGATCCTCTGTCGCAACTCCACGTCATCCAGATACGTCAAAATGAACTGGGTCTTGATGATCCGACCGAATTCCTTTAGAGCCTGGTACAGTGGATGATCTTTTGCATAGGAACTCAGTCGCTTGAATAATTGGGATGCGGAGCAGTGCCGTAATTTGATGGTTGCCATGAATCGAAGAATGTCATCCCAGTGCCTGAGGATGAGTTTCTGGTTGATGGTCCGACTCGGCAGGACCGCATAGCCGCGCTTTTTATAGGTAGACTTACTCGAGAATGCATACAGCCGCTGTGACCCCAGTTTCTTGATGCGGGGAGCAAAGGTTGTATCCACCATGTGCGTGGCGGCAAACACTGCCTCAGAGTATCCATGGGTATCGGTAGAGTGGATATCACTTTTTACCACGTCGTTTTGCATCAACCCGTCGATCACGTAAGCGGCTTCTCGATCAGAGGCGCTGATAACTGTTGAGTGGAATAGGGCATGCCGCTCATCGATGAAGGTGTACATGGTCACGCCCTTGTCCTTGCCAAAGTATTTGAAAGAGTAGTTTGCATGCAAGGAATCCACCGCTGTTCCGACTTTTCGTCCATCACTGCTCGTATGCAGCTCGTGAGGATATTTTTGAAATGCCTTTGACAGGGCAAGTTTGTCAATCAACGTGAGGATAACGCTGTTTGCCGCCTGAATATTCTCGAGGCTGAAACACCAGTTCACTGTATTCTTGAGCGTGCTCTCGTTGATTCCCACGGAGATCTGGGAGAGTTTGTCGATACCTAAATTGGAGCCCAACCCGAGGATGCCGGCGATCACTATTTCGGCTGTTGGTTTCAGCTTATGGTGTTTCGGACTCAGATGCTTAAAGCAGTGGACAAAATCTCCCGCACTATTGATATCTCGAAGTACCTGCAGTACCGAGACTATGCCATTTTGGGACAAGAGTGATCCGATATAACCGTCTTCACTGAAGTCCGTTGGGGGGGTACGTACACTCGCATAACCGGTGTCACTGACAGAGAGGTAGGTATTATCTCCGGCGTGATATCGCTGATTTACTTCTCCGAATTTATCATCGAGCGTGGTCTTCAGCCCTGCCAGGTAGGCCGGCCCGTTTGAGAACGAAGCCAAACCTGCCAGCGACAGTAGATGATCTCGCTTTTCGCGCCAGCGTTCGATAGGGATCAGGTAGTCCTGGATAGCACGATAGCGGTGGGAGTGTTTCAGGTTGAGTTTCCCTGCCTTCACCGCATCTGCAATGGCCTGGAACAGGAGAATTTTGTACAGGGATACTCGAAGTCCATCATCTCCTGCCACCAGGTTAGCGACTTTGTCGCTTAAGAAATCCAGGGGCGGGGAGTGACCTATATTGCCGTCCGTCGACTGAAAATGTAGGACCGCGGATAACAGTGGCTCTTGAGATGAATCGCTATCAAACTCGATAGCCCCCAGGAGGGTCGATACACGGCGCTGCAAACTCAATGAGCGTTTTGCAAGGGCGGCGTAGTAGCTGTCACTGACGGCATAGTTGTCGAGGACTCTCTCGTATTGTTGGAGCTTTTCCCCTGGTAGTTCACGCTCAAGCGCATCGTGGTCGTCAAAGAGCTGTTCGATCTTGGCCACCTGCTCAGAGGCCAGGAGGTTTGAATCCTTGATCACCCGCTTTATCTCTTCCAGTAGTTGGCGGGAGCTTTTGTGGGATTGAGTAATTGAGGTGATCGCTTCCCGACGTTCGGACTGCAGATCTTGTTCCTGTTTAATTTGCTGCTTCCGGGCGTAATTTGTTGCCGCCGTCACAGATTTCAGGAAGATGTCCATCAGTACATCCTGCCGCTCGTAGTACTGGTGGTTGACATAGGCCAGCAGGTGCAAATAGCGTTTGTGGGGATTAGAGAACTGTTTCAGTTGAGTCATGGTCGCCTTTTGAACCCAGGTGGCGTAGTACACCTGGGCTTGATCTTGCATGTTCAGGGTCTCAAGGGTGGCGCGAAATCGATGGAAGTAGACACCGAAGGTTTTTGATGCGGCAACATTCTTCTGAATGTCTTTGGCTCGTAGTGACTGCGAGACCGGCTTCAAGGTGTCCAGCATCGGCTTGAGCTGGTCATTCGAAACGTGTGCAAGTTCGTCCAGCGCTGTTCTATCACCTGGATTGAGTAGGGATTCCAGCGATGTGAGCAATTCAGCCTCCACGATGTTGAAGCTCTCTGTGATCACATTAGACAACTGGTGGTAGGAAGGAATTTCGATCCGTTGCTTCCAGCAGAAGTCCACCGCAGCCAAAAAAACCTGCTCCGGCTTCAACTGTTGTTGAGTCAGCAGCTGTACGCGAGCGGCCAGAAGAATCGAGTTGTCCTGGTTGAATGGCGACCAATTCATGAGCTCCAGGATGCGTGCCCTGTGCTGTGCCGTGCGGGCAGGCGGGTAGTGCTTGAGATCGATATCTTCCTTGATGTGGAGGAGGCTTTTCACATAATTGATGTCTCGGCGCCGATAGGTTTCAGGCACGAAGAACTTGCCGGAATGTTTGAAATACCCCAGCTGCAGGAGGAACTCGACCTTATTGGTCGCCGTTCTCAATTGGCCGAGGGTTCTCCGAATATCATCGGTGACGACGAAGTAGGCCGGTCGTTGGGCTTTAGTCAGAACGGGCGGTGAATCGAACTTACGCTTCTCGGCGGAACTGAGGAAGGACAATCGGCTCATTTGGATTCCGTTTCAGGTGAAAGGGGCCAGCGTGACAGTGTCCATAATTCTGAGAGGTTGTCAATTGACAACCATATATATATTGACTAACATCACCCGAACTGACTGGATGGATTGAATGGCCCGGAAGCGACACTCCAAATCTGAGGTAGAAGAGGCGCTAAAGTACGCAGAATCGAAGGGTTGGCGTATTGAGGTTGGTGGCTCACATGCCTGGGGAAAGATGTATTGTCCCTACAACGACAAGACCTGCCGTTGTGGTGAGTTTTGCATTGCCAGCATCTGGAGCACGCCGAAGAATCCTGGTAATCATGCCCGTCAGATACGGCGGGTGGTCGATAATTGTACGTCCGCGCAGCAGGACGAAAATGAACAGCAGGAGGACTAAGCGATGAAGACATATGAATTCACGTTAAAGTTCAGCTTTCCCGATCAAGACTCTATCGGTGGTGTTGATCAGTTGGTCGAACGTCTGGGCGAAACCGGCTGTGATGATGCTTTGGTCGGTATTGGTAAAACTGGCCGCTTGGCGCTGGATTTTTCCCGGGAGGCTGAATCTGCTTTTGAGGCTGTTTCGTCGGCCATTGCTGATGTTAAGACCGCTATCCCTGAAGCAAAGATAACAGAAGCTACTCCCGACCTTGTTGGATTAACCGATGTGGCAGATATCGTAGGATGCAGCCGCCAAAATATGAGAAAGCTCATGATCAAGAGCGGATCCAACTTTCCTGCGCCTATCTACCAGGGTAAGTCTTCCCTGTGGCATCTCTTCAATATCCTGTCATGGTTGGTGGATTCACGCAGCTACGATGTTGAGGAGCAGTTGATAGACATATCTCGTATGAATATGCATCTCAACCTGGCTAGAGAGCTGCACGACGTAGATACGTCTCTCAACGAAGAAGTTTATCGCCTGGTATCGTAACCTATCCAGTAGGTCATGTGGTTGAGGGCTACGAAAAGGGAGCCTAAATTGCCATAAATAACAATAGGTTAAATTGTGTGAGCGGAAAATCTCGTCCGCTTATGTTCTCAGAGCCATTCTTCCGCTGTCAGAAACTGGCTGGGCGGGCGAGCGCCCACGCGGCCAGAGGTGGCCTTGAAGTGGTGGATAGCGCTGATCAGGTTCGAATTTGACGTTTCGGCGTCGAAGGTGACGGTACGGACAATGTCCGAGACTCGACGCTGGAGTTTGGCCGAGAGGGTAGTGAGTGTTTCGTAGTAGAAACTGTTCTTCGAGTCGCTTTCAATCTCGGCCGCAAGCGTGTCAATACGCGCCATCTTGGCTTCATCAATCTGCGCTAAGTAGTCATCCACCATTGCCTCAATCTTGTAGTACTTCTCATTAACTGAGGACTCAGTTGATCGCGAGATCGCCACGACACCATTAGCGAACTGGGTGGCGGTGAGTTGGACCTGGCGAAGCTCCTGAACGGCGAGATCATGCTCCTGTTTCCGCGTCTGGTGTTGTTGCTTCACGGACTTTTTAGACTGATTGACGACACTGGACACCGATTTCAGTAGGACATCAATCGCCTGATCTTGGCGCTTGTAGAATTGATGTTTAATGAAGGCCAGTAGATGAAGATACGTTTTGAATCGACTCGTGAACTGGGACAGCTGCTGACGGTCGGCAAGTTCGAGCCAGGTGGCATAGTACTCCGTAGCTTTATCGGTCAGGGGTAACACGTCCAACGACTGTGCCAGCGACCGATAGTGGTCTCGGAAGACGACCAACACCTTCATAGACTGTTTTATATTACCGGGTTTTAACGACTGGTCGATGCGCTTTAGCTGGGTAATTGATCCGGTCGATTGCTTATCCTCCATAGGTGCGAGGAGTAACTCCAAATGCTCGATCTGTTGGGTGGTCAACGCCTGTTCAACTTTGTCGACAAGTTCCTGATCAGCGCTGTTGAAACAGTCAGTGATAATACCGTTGAATTCGTGATAGGTTGGAATAACCCATTGGCGTTTCCAGCACAGATCAACCAGGCCATGGAGAATCTTTTTAGGGTACTCTTGGTTTGTAACGTAACGCTTGGTGTGTGACATCAGTTCTATCCTGGCATCCGCGTCAATGACCCGCCAGTTGAGTAGCGATTGGATTCTCTGGCGATGACGGAGAGGCACTGTATCGGCATATTGGCTCATATCGAGCGCGCCGAGTTTCAATAGTCGTTTTACATAGCTGATATCACGACGGTGAAACGTCTTGGCTGGGTAGAATCGTGCATTAGCGCGGAAATAGCCGAGCTGCAGCATGAAACCCGCTTTATTTACGGGTGACTGGATACGGGAGAGGGTGGGTCTGATGTCAGGTGTTATGCTGAAATAGACGTGCCGCTCATCATTGTTAAGTACTGGGGGTTGATCGAAGCTTTTCTGCTCTGAAGCGGTCAGGATCGACAGCTGGGTCATCGGGTGTACTCCATATTATTGTTTTCTACTATATCCGATAATAAACATTATCGGATATAGTAATTCTAAACACAGCCGTGTATTCTTTGCTATATCGTTACTGATCGTTTCAGGTATGGTTTGGCGTCATCTATGAAGAACCCCAAGCGCGTCGCTCCCAAACCCATCATTGATAACCTGGCTAGTATTGGTGACCGGCGTTATCAAGAGGCTCAGGCGCAATCCGTCGAGCGCTTCTTCCCCGGAGACCCTTTAGCTGGCGCCGGCGAGGACTATACCTTGGTGCTTCAGTTTCTCGTGAGCTATGGTGGTTCGACAGCGACCTTCAATTCCTATCGCAGGGAGCTTGAGCGCCTGCTGCAATGGAGTTGGCACATTCAGAAAGCCTCGCTAAGACAACTCACGCGGGACGATATCGTTGAATTCATCAGTTTTACACTTAATCCGCCTGTAGCGTGGATTGGCACCAAGAACGTTGCTCGGTTTGCCAATCGCGAAGGTGAGCGGGTACCCAATCCAGACTGGCGGCCGTTTGTGGCGACCATCTCCAAGGCGGAATTCAGATCTGGCGCTTCCCCTGACAAGAAGGCCTACAATCCATCTCAAGCGGCGGTCCGCGCAACATTTGCCGTGCTTTCGTCCTTCTACGACTACCTGGCTCAGGAATCCCTGGTGCTCGCCAATCCGGTCGCGCTGATCAGGCAGAAGAGTAAGTTTTTGAGACGCGATCAGCACCAGGAGCCCGTGAGACGAATCAGCGATCTGCAGTGGGATTACGTGCTTGAGACAGCAGAAATCATGGCCTCAGAGGATCCCGATGTTCATGAGCGCACGCTATTTTGTATGACAGCGTTATTCGCCATGTACCTTCGAGTTTCTGAGCTAGTGGCCGATGAACGTTCTGCGCCAGTCATGGGAGATTTTAAGAAGGACCGTGATGGAAACTGGTGGTTCCATGTTACAGGGAAAGGCAATAAGCACCGGACAGTGACGGTCTCGGACGCCATGCTCAATGCACTAAAGCGGTACCGGCGATCCCGTGAACTCTCTCTTCTCCCGACACCCAGCGATATGACACCGCTGATACCGAAAATTCGCGGTAAAGGTCCCGTGAGCAGCACACGTCATTTGCGACTACTCGTCCAGGAATGCTTTGATCGCAGCTACGAGCGTATGTGCCAGGACGGATTGAAGGACGACGCCGCGGATCTCAGGGAATCCACTGTCCATTGGCTGCGCCACACGGGTATTTCTGAGGATGTACGAACGCGGCCTAGAGAGCATGTCCGGGACGATGCCGGCCATGCGACAATGGCCACGACGGATCGTTATATCGAAAGTGATCAGCGGGAACGCCATTACTCAGGGAAGAAAAAACCGGTGAAATATTTCGAGTAATATGGGGTACTAGGGACATCCCCGCCGCAAATAACACTTCGCCCTGAAACCCAGGCCTGGCAAGGCTTTCAGGAGTGCCTTACTTTTTAGTTCTTCCGGATTTACCGGTCAGCGGGCTGAGAATCTCCGCCATATTGATCATATTTTGCTCAAACGTGAAGCTGTAGGTGCCATTGAGATTGACGTTCAGCCAGGCCACAGGAGACACTTTTTTCACCAGATCCAGATTTTTCTGATCCCCCGCGGCCCGGTAGTACGCCAGCAAATTGCTCAGTATGAGTGAGTTGAAGTAGATAATCGCGTTCGTCAGCAACCGGGCGCATTCATTCCAGATGTCGATTTCCTGGTCGGAGGAGCCGCGGAACCGGTTGCCGTTGACCGAGGCCACCGCTCTTCGTAACTGGTGATAGGCTTCTCCCCGGTTTAGTGCCCGTTGTACATAGTTGCGCAGGGCTGCATCGTCAATGTAGTTCAGAAGGTAACTGGCCTTAACCAACCGGTCATACTCCGTCAGGGCCTGCACCAGCGGGTGCGTATTGCTATACGTAGATAGTTTTCGGATCAGCGCAGCCTGGGATGTAGTCTTGCGCTGAAGCGAGATAACAATGCGCTGGATGGTCTCCCATTCCTGCACAATGGCGTCCGCGCGGATCGGCTTTTTCAGGGACAACACGGGCTTATCGCCATTGCTGACGTTGACCGTGAACATATCCTCGATGACCCGTCCGACCTGGGCGTAGCGCGGCGCGAAGGTATAGTCAAAGAGGTCGAGTAACGCAAAGTTCACGTGGTTCACGCCGTGCGTATCCGTGGACAAAACATCCGGCTTGATCTCCGATGTATTGTTGAACAGCAGGTCGAAGATGTAGTGGGACTCGTGTTCGTTGGCGCCGATAACCCGGGCGTTCACCGGCACATGGTTGGCGACTAGGGTGACGGCGGACACGCCCTTGTTGGTGCCAAAGTACTTGGATGAGTAACGTGTTTTGAACGTATGCAGCCGAGACTCAAATTTCTGCCCGTCGGCGCTCGCATGCAGGACACCTTCCTGGATATTGTAATGCTGGAAGATCTCAAGTTTGGCAATGGCATTACTAATGGCATCGTTGGCCTGGTTCAGTGTTTCCATGCGCAGATAGTTGGCCTGCGTCGAGCGCAATTCTTCATAGGAACGGTCAGAGATATGCGCCATGCGGTAAAGGCCGTAGTTGGTACCGTTGGCAATGATGGCAGCAATCAGGTTGTTCGCGTTCACCGCCTGCCTGGCTTGCACTTGCCTGACATGATCGAAGGTATCCAGAAACCCGGTTTCCTGGTCGACAAATCGCATGAGATCGGCAATATTGACCTGGTTCAGCTGTTCGAAGAACGGGTTGTTGAGCAGGCTCTTAGCGCCCGATGACGGAAGTCGCCATTGGGTTTTCCCGGAGCGAGAGCGCAGTATGACGTTTCGGTTGTCGCCTTTCCGGATGCGGTCCCCCACCTGCTCCAGTGTCGTGGACAACTCCTTCTGCATCGAACGCATCAGTTGTTTCGGGGCTGTGTTAATCCGGCTCAGCAACGAGCTTTTGATCAGCTTCCGTCTCTGCTTCCAGATGTCGTCATCGACCAGATCATCCGCCAAGCTGCAGTGTTTAGGCGATTGCGGGATGAACAGGTGCCCGTCGAGTTTGCCTTGAACCAGTAGATAGAGCAGCACTTCAAAGCGAGCAGAATTGATGGCGCCGCCGGGAGCGACAAAGGGCAGGTGTCTCGGTCTGATCAACCGCCGGTCGATTTCCCTGATACTGCCGCAGGTATCAAGGTCAAATTGGCTTCGTTCGATCTGTGCGCCCAGGGCGCGAGTCGTTGTCGACGACTGGAACTTGAGGGCGAGGAATATCGGCCGCAGTGTCTGCTCGATCAGTTCCGCCTGCTGGTCATAGTATTCCCAGATGTAGAACGCCTGTGATTGTTTCTGGTCGGTGAGGTACCGACACAGCGACTCGATCTGTTTCGGGCGCATGACGCCGGCCGCTCGCTGGCGTATCTCGCTAAAGGGCACCGATCCGTCAATGGAATCGTCAATATACAAACGTAACAGTGTGGCGCCCTTGCCGACATTCGCAACGGCTTCTTTCCACTCCTGGTAAGCGGTGTCGTCAGCGTACTGTTTGGCCTCCTGCTGCAGCTTGCGGCAGTGGTGCATAAAAGCGTCTGCCAGGTGCTCGGTAACCTGTCGATGTTTTAGGTGAAGATAACAGATCAGGTACAGGGAGCGAGTCATTTTGTCGAAACGACGAAGCTTGGTTGGGGTGTAGTAGTCGACCATGGAACTAAAGTGTTCCAGATTGCTGAGTGATAGCCCCAATTGCTGAACAACTGCATCGATCTCATCGATCAACGGTTCGATCTGCTGGTGTATGATCAGTTCCTTTTCCAGCTCTGATACGGAGAAATTCCTGGCCGATTGCCGCACAGTGTTCACTGTCGTTGCTGTATCGTCATCCAGAATTACGTCCACGCTCTCACCCAGAGACTGGCTCATTGAGTGTGACAAAATATCAGCCAGGCGCTGGCGCTCACTGGCGATAGCTTTGCTGACCACGCGCTGAAGCACGGTATATTTCGGGATGGCAATGCGTTGCTTGGCCAGATAATCGATGGATTCATCGAATAGGAATCGCGATTCGATAGAGGCTGTCGCCGCCACTCCAGCGCGCCTGCTTAAAGCCGCTTCGCTGTCATCATCGAAAGATTGGTAGTCCAATAGCTGAAAGATGCGGCGGTAAATTCGTACTTTTTGCATGGGTGACAAGTTCTTGCGCCCGAGTTTCATGCCGGGGAAGAACTCGCCTGCAATGAACTGCAGGTCCTCCCGTACATCGCTGTAGCGGATGTTCAGGACAACGGGCTTAACTTTGAAGTAGCCCAGCAACAGGACAAAGTAGACCCTGTTGTAGCGGTCACGGATTGAGCGGAGGGCATCGAGTTCGGGATCATTCAGGGAGAAATAGTATCGCTTTTGTTCGAAGGCGAGCTTCGGTGCGCCATATAGATCTTGAATCTCAGAATCCAGGAGGATGGCGCGGCGCTTGCTTTTACGGCTCATTCGGGAATCCAAAACGCCCGATCTTAGCCTAATCGGCTAAAAATCAGCCAATTCGGGGGAAGGTCAGAAAGTAAGGCACTCCTGAAAGCCTTGCCAGGTCTGGGTTTCAGGGCAAAGTGTTATTTGCGGCGGGGATGTCCCTAGTACCCCACTGTGTGAGTTGAATAGAGTTGATGGTAATTTCTTCGCTGAACGAGATGGTGAGCGTCTGGTTCCCGGGAGTGAAGAGCAGGTTGGCGATCGCGCCGTTAGTTAAGTTGGTGCCAACACCCAGTGCCGTGCCTGGTTCCACAGCATTTCTGAACACGGGTTCGCCAGTGGACGATGCTGTCGCCGTCACGCCGGACACCGTGGCAACGGTTGCGCCATTGGCCAAGTTACCCGTGCTGCCTGTAAAGTCCATGAGGATAGCTGAAGCCGCTGGGCTGAGCAGGACACCCGTGACCAGCGTGCTGCAGAGCACTCCGAGCTTTTTAAAATTCATTGTTTTCAACCTTAAATTTAAGCGCTCGCTTTATTTACTTTATCTACTTTGAATGTCCCAAAACGGAAATTTTAAAAATCGTGGAGCTTCTGCGGGTCAAGAACTATGACGAAGCTATCGAAATGGCCAAGGCCTACAAATGGCGCGACACGTCGGGCATGGCGCCCTACAGTGTGCTGGGCAACCTCTACCTGGCAGCCGAACGTTACTCGGATGCGCAAGACACCTTTGAGCTGGCATTGGAACGGGAGCCGAGCAACCCCGCGGCGAATACAAGGACGAGCGCAGCTATTATGACGCGGTCTTGCGCGAACAAGAGGAACACCTCCCGACACTGCTGCGGCTCGCCGCACTAGAGGGTCGTGAAGGTAACAATGCGAATCGCGTCGCGCTTCTGACGCGGGCAAAAAATGCCCATCCAGAAGCTCTCGAACCACGCCTGGGATTAGCGCGCTACTACATGAGTGCAGACAGGCCCGAAAAAGTCGCCAGTGTGTTCAAAGATTTGATGCAACTGCAATTGCATTCACCGCAAGTGCTAGAGCTGTTGGCATACGCCAGTATCGCGCAGGAGTACTTCCGCGACGCCCAAGCTAAAGCGGAGCGGTTAGTCAGCGTGATGCCCAAGTCTGCAGCGGCGCGCTACCTGCTGTGGCGTGCCAGTAGTCCGGCCGGTGACGAGGAAACGGCACGCAAGGCCTTAGATGAGGCGCTTGAGCTCAACCCAGATCATATTCCCTCACTGGTGGTGCTGGCCAGGTTAGCTCAGCGTGAGGGGCGGCCCGAGGAATTCCAAAAGCACGTGGCGCATTTGCGCGAGTTGGCGCCGGAGAACCCCGAGGTCATGGGTTTGGTGGCTATGTCTGCGGGAGGAGAGGGGCAGGCTGACGAGTCTATCGCACTGGCACAGCGTGCATTTGATACACAACCATCCACTTCGACCTTAATTGCCTTGGTCAATACTCAGCGCAATGCGGGGCAGGGCAATGCTGCGGTCGACACGCTGCAGACCTGGATCGCAAAAAACCCAGATGACATGGCGGCGCGATTAGCTCTGTCGGACGAATTGCAACAGAGCGACCCTTCAGCGGCTAGCGCGCAGTACCGCGCCGTGCTGGAGCGAGAACCCAACAACGTGTTGGCGCTGAACAATCTCGCGTGGAATTTACGCGAAAGCAACCCTGAAGAAGCCCTGTCACTGATTGAGCGGGCGGCGGAGCTTGCACAGGGACATCCTGCGGTACTCGACACAAAGGCGATGATTGAACATACGGCTGGTCGCTACGATGCCGCAGCCCAGACCATTGCCCAGGCACTCCAAGGTGCCCCGGATAACCCGTCGATTCGCTATCACAGGGCGCTCATCGACGCCGCTAGCGGTAACAAAGACGCAGCAGCCAAAGAGCTAAAGGCGCTGCTGGCCGCCGATTTCGAGACTTTTCCCGAACGAGCGGAGGCGTCGCAATTGCTACAGACCTTAGGTGAGTAGCGCTCGCACTGTGGTAGTGGTAGGTGTTACCTGTGGTTGTACGGTTTTAGCTTTTGCAGTCGTCGATGTTAGGCTGAGAGTGTCTCGAGAGCGAACACTGAGGGAGTGATGTGCTAAAAGTCCTGTTAATTGCCCTGGCGGCCGCTGCTCTACTGCTGCACCTCATTCGTCAGTACTGGACGCACCGCGCACTACCGCAGCGCCATCGAGCGCGATTTGACGGCGAAATCTATCGAGTGGGCGACACTGTCATTGCCCGGCGCCCCGCCCGTGATGCGAGTGACCAAACTATCATCGGTTTCCCGGGCTTTCTGGAGGATATGCGGTACTTCCAAGCCCTTTATGCAGATTTCGACGGCGAACTGATCCTCGTTAACAATGCCAACTACCACTCGCCCTTTCCCAGTGATGATGCGCAGGAACTGGCTTGGCCCAACAACCCCTTCGCCTTGGGCACCATTCAACACGATGGTTTTATTTTGGGGCAGGTGGTGAAGAAATTGGCCAGCGGGAATAAAGTCACCCTGCACGGGCATTCGCGTGGCGGCGCGGTTGTATTGGAAGCCGGCCGCCAGTTTCCAACATTGATGCGCAGTGATGAGCGCGAGGTTAGCGCCATTCTGGAAGCGCCCGTACTCCCAGGTGGGCGCCCTATCGGGCGGATGGATAAGCCCTGGGCTCTCAATGTGGCCTGCTACGCTTTGCCGATTGTTCTGGGCCTATTGCGCTCGGGCGACGAAGAGCGCTTGTTGAAACAACCCATGATGCGTCCGACGAATAAACTTAAGACGGAACTCTGCCGCAGTTTATATAGCGTCGCACGCAACTACAGCACCTGTGTCACCAATGTGCGCAGCATCTCGCACTGGCAGCGGAATACGCCGGCCGCTGTGTTTGAAAACTACGAGAAAATTACCGTTGTGGTTGGCGCGCGCGACGATGTGCTCGATAACGACAGTTTGATAGCCAGTGCGGAACTGGGTCAACAATTGAACCCCGGTGTCGAGATAATGCATACCAAAGACACCAACCATTTCGTCAGCTTGGAAGCGCCGAGTCATATTTTGGCTTGTTATTCCTGGGGCTCTGCTGAGCATAATTGCCATTATTGATAGGTGATCTAGCTCCTGCACACATCGGTGCAGGAGTTCATTTATTTTGCGTTGACTCGCGGTACTGCGAGGGCGACATACTCACCCAGGCTTTCATCGCCCGCGACAGGCCATTACTTTCCGCAAAGCCACAGCGTCGTGAAATCTCACTGATAGGCAGGCTGCTATCGCGCAGCCAGGTCAGCGCGACTTCCCGGCGAATATCTTCTTTCATTTTTCGAAAGCTACTACCCTCTTTATCTAAGCGTCTGCGTAGTGATTGAGTGGAGAGGTTGTGGTATGCAGCGACACGCTCCATGGAGAAAAATTCGTGGGTTTCCATGAAATGATCTCGCAGCAGGCCGCGTAAGCGTGCTTCAAACGTGCTGTGAATTTTGGTGTCCGTCGACATATCGATGCGCGTGGTGGACCAAAACTGTTCCAGCTCTTGCGTGCTACGTACTAGACGCTGGTCGAGATAAGAGGCGCGAAAGCGCAGGCGGTTTTCCGTTTGCTCGAATTGACAATCGCCGCGAAAAACCTGTCGGTACTCGTCTATAGCGCCATCCAAAGCGTGTGTAAAGCGAGTGCCCAGCACGGGGATCTCTTGCCCGATAAGCCAACTCGAAAAATGTTGCCACAACATCAGGTACCACTCGGCAAGAAAGTTATCGACGCACAAGTCCGGCTCCATAAGGTGAACGCGAATATCACAGGTGTCATCTTGCTCTACTAAATCAAATTTGATGCCATCGTTGATAAGTGCATAAAAGCGAAATAAATGCCCCAAGGCAGTACGCAAATCGTAACTGGGCAGTATCAACTCGCCGATGAGAAAGAGAGCGCCCGCTTTGCAGCGCTGGCGCGTCATGCCGCAAAACTCGTCATCCAGTAGCAACCGAACATGTCGGGAGATGCGCCCCAACTCTTCGGGGCTATAGAGCGGTTGTTGCGAGCTATAAGGCTGTCGGGGCACTTCTGCAGCGCGGCACAGACGCTCGAGCGTATGCCCCTGGCGTTGAGCGCTGGTAAGTATGGCGCAGGCGTACTTGTGGATCAGCGTCGCCGGCAGCGCGGGTTGGATATTTGACATAGCGAAATGTTTCACGCCTTTGCTTTATGTTGTTTACTGTACAAGGATGACCGCTTTTTAGCGATCCCCAGTCACCTGTTGGTAGTTTTTGCGAAAAATGCTGTCACATTCTGCTATTGCCCAACGCCGAGCTTGTGTCGACACTAAAGAGGTAAAAGTGAAGCTAATATAGGCGTTGTGCCCAGCGATTTGATGCGCGGCGGCCCATCCTACAAACTTTGATCAAAGAGCTATTGGGAGAAAAGTATGACTAGCGCTGATGCGACACGTGTTGAGCAACTGATGAGTGACCCTATCGGGCTGTTTAATAGTTCCATTACGCAGATGCATATGATTGAGCGCGACGAGTTGCAGGCCCTGCAACGCGCCGCCATGGTGAAACGGTTCGGCCAGCACTACGAAAGTATCGAAATGCTGCGCAACTTAGCGGATCGGCTGGGTGTCTCACAAGTGAGTGAATTCAACGATGTGGTGCCCCTGTTTTTTGCGCATACCGCATTTAAGTCCTATCCCGCCTCACTGCTTGATAACAAACGCTTTGATTTGATGACTCAGTGGTTGAACAAACTCACGAGTTACGACTTATCACAAGTAAATGTTGAGGGTTGTGAGAGCATCGACGATTGGATTGATCGCCTCGATGAGCAAACACCGCTGGAGACGATTACCTCTTCCGGGACTACTGGGACAATCTCTTTAATTCCCAAATCGAAAACCGGCGCGCACTACAATATGTTGCTGTGGAAATTGTTTTTGTTCCAGCGCTTTGGCCAAGAGCCGACAGAAGCAGAACTAAACCCACAAGTGGATGTCATCTGGCCTAATCACGCCAAAGGTAAACTAGGCCACCTTCGTTTGGCGCAATTATTGAAAACGGCGTTTACCGGGGGCGATGAAAGTCGATTTCATGCGTTGTATAACGAACCTATCGATACCGATTTGATGTTTCTGGCGAGTAAAATGCGCGCGGCGGCCTCGCGTGGCGAGTTGGATCGTTTGGAGATCGACCCGAAATTACTTGCGCGCAAGGATGAATTTTTGGAGATGCAAGCCAAGCGTCCCGCGGAGATGACGGCTTTTTTTGCCAAGTGCACACAACAGTTAGCGGGCAAGCGTATTTTCAAGACCAGTGCCTACCCCATCATGTATGAAGTAGCGGCGGAAGGTTTGTCGCGCGGTATCAAGAACGTTTTTGCATCGGATTCCGCTATTCTCACCGGTGGCGGTACCAAAGGTGTTGCGCTACCGGACAACTTCATGGAGGTGATTCAGGAATTTCTCGGGGTAGATCGCATACAGGAAGGCTATGGTATGTCGGAAATCAGCGCTTTCCACTGGGCCTGTGATCAAGGCCACTACCATGTGCAACCCTGGATCATTCCGTATTTGTTGGACCCTGAAACCAGCGAGCCACTACCGCGAGAGGGTACCGTGACCGGGCGCGCGGCATTTTACGACGTGTTCAACGAAAGTCATTGGGGCGGCGTTATTTCTGGAGATGAAATTACCATTGAGTGGGATAAGCATTGCCCCTGCGGCCTGAAGAGCCAGTACATCCACCACGACATTATGCGCTACAGCGAAAAACAAGGTGTGGAAGACGACCGCATTAGCTGCGCGGCAACGCAAGATGTGCAGAATGAGGCGCTTAACTTCATGAAGGAGTACGAGGGGTGAATACGTTCGACGTCCCGTTGTATATTCGCGGTGAGTTAATAGAGCAGGACTGGGTCGAGTTTGGTAGCCGCCAGGTCGGGTGTCAGTTTCGCGCTCCAGCTATACACCAGTATATTGAGCGTTTGCCGCTGGCCAATCCGCGTGACATGGCTGATCTGTACGCCGTGCCCTTCGAAGAAATATTGGATGTGTTGGAGGCCTTGGGTCAGGCGCTAGAATTTGCAAGCAACCAACATGTGCAGCAAGCCTACGAGGCCGGTTTGCTGGCCTCGAACTACCCCGCAGAAATTCTTAAATCGAGTTATATACAGTTGCCCTCAGCGTTTGATCGCGCTGCTATCAAAGAACTCGCGGAACAGCGTATCGGTATCGATTATCTAGAGGGTTGGGTGAATCAATCCCTGGAAGATGGTCGCGATTTACGCGTGCGCGCTTTCGGCGCGCGAGCCTTGCACATTCCGGCGGGAAACGGCGGCCTGGTGTCTGCAGTAACGATTATCCGCAATGTCATTACACGCTCAGACGCGATCATCAAAGTGCCTTCCAATGATCCCTTAACAGCGCTGGCGATTGTGCGCACGCTGCGCGACATTGCACCGGAACACCCGATCACGAAGCATCTATGCGTCGGTTATTGGAAGGGCGGCGATAGTCAGTTGGAGCAACAGCTTTACCAGCCGCGCAACATTGAAAAAATAGTGGCTTGGGGCGGTTTTGCCTCGGTGAAACATGTGACCCAATATGTGCAGCCAGGGCTGGAGTTAATTTCGCTAGACCCAAAGCGCAGCGCCACCATCATTGGGGAGCAGGCCTTTGCCAGCGACGCCAGCTTACAGGAAGTGGCGGCGCGCTTGGCCTGTGATATCGGCGTCGCCAATCAGGAGGCCTGCGCCAGCGCGCGCGTAGTGTATGTGCTGTCGGGTACTGATGCCGATGGCATTGAGCGCATCAATCGACTCGGCGAATTGGTGTACGAAAAACTCATGGCCATGCCCGACTACATCACCTGTAAACCGAAAACCTTTGATCGCGAGTTAGCGCAATATCTAGATGCGACGCGCTTGGATGATACCTTTTATCGCATCATTGGCGGGGAAGATTTAGAGGGCGCAGTTGTAGTATCGCAATTTGATCAAGCGGTGGATTACTCGGCGATGCTCTCCGGAAGAGTGGCGAACCTGGTGCCCATCGATCATATCGATAGCGCAACCCGCGCTGTGAATGCCTACACACAAACCGTGGGCATTTACCCCGATTTGCTCAAGCAAGAGTTGCGCGATATTTTGCCACTGTACGGCGCGCAGCGACTCACGTCGTTGGGCTATGCCTGTTCGCCCAGCATCGCTGCACCGCAAGATGCCATCGAACCGGTGCGCCGCATGTGTAAGTGGATCGTCGAAGAAACCTGCGAGCCGAGCAAAGTACTGCCGCTGTGGGAGTTACCTGCGGCCTAGTTTTTTTCAGTGATAGATCGGTAGATTTTGTTTTCCCGTACGGAGATTGGGTGCGGTGCCTCGTGTTCATGAACGCGTTGCGTAGGCCACTATACAGGGCTGCTCCGAGCGCCCCACACCGCCAATTTGTCCGCGCAGCGGTAGTGCTGCGCCAAACTGAGGTTTTAGCTCGTAGTGTTCGAATAAGTGCTGTACCGCAATGCTCATGGCCCCTAGGGCGAAATTTTGCGCGGGACAGCGGTGAACGCCGTGTCCAAACGTGGTGACAAGTTCCGGGACCGCTAAACCTTCAGTGTTCCCCAGGCGGCGGCGCTGCCAGCGATCGGCACGAAACGCCTCCAAGCCCGGTTGTGCGGTGGTATTCGTGAGCGGTAAAAGAGTGGCGATCGTCACCCCCGGTTGCAGCGAATACACGCGATCACCGGCGTCGAATTCAATCGGTTGCAGGACTTCGCGCAGCATGATGGAGCGTTGTGCTAGACGAATCGCCTCGAGGCAACAGCGTTCGGTTAACCCTGCGTCGCCAGCACGCACCTGCTTTAATGTTTTGGGTTCTTGCAGCAGGTAGACGACGGTCCAGCCCAGGGCGGCGAATAAATTCGACATAGAGCCCAAATGTATGAGGATAACGTCGCGGGCAATCCCTGCGGCACGTGCTTCGATGGACTCATCGCTCCAACGCTCAGCGATCAAAGTGAAGGCCTCACTCCAGGTACTTGCATCTGTCGCGGCGCCCACCAATTCCGCGAGAATACCTTCGGCATGTGCCAGGGCGTTTCGCTCCGTCGCTTTGTCGTCGCCTTTACCGATCACTGCGCGCGGTGTAACAAAGGCATCGCTGCCATCCAACTCATCGAGCGCAATCACAAGGTCGTCAAAAATGCCAGACATGACGCCCGGAGGCCCCCAGCTTGCTAAACCCAGTCGGTGGCCGAGGCGACGGGTTAGGGCAAACAATTCGACTTCACCGGAAGTGCCAAGCTCCCGGCACTGATCCTGCATCGCGGCGCGCGCGTTGTCCAAATACTCGGTCGTGGCTTTGCGGTTGAATAACTCACCTGGCAACGTGCGGCGTCCCTGAAATAGTTCGTCCGGTACTTTGCGCCGCAACATGCGCCAATCGGCAATGGCTTTGCTGGCATCACGCTCGGTGACGGCATAAAAAGACTGAACTCCTTGCGGGGAGAATACGAACAAATAGCTTTGTTCGCCGCTGTCAATGGCGAAGGTATCCCCCAGCGCTTCCCGATCTGCACCGATGGCGGCGACCGGGTCGGCGACCGAGACATCCCAGGGCATTGCCGCCCGGCCCAGCGGTGGAGGTGGACTAATTCCTGTGGCCATGTTGTTCCTCAAAAACTCATCGCACCAGCAGATGAGTCGATTGACTGGTCAAAATCTGATGACGTGTCCGGTCGCGATCAATAATGTTGTACGTGTAATAGGATACTTGAGCCATCGTAGCCGATACTCAGCAGGTTGCGGCGCAACTGCATGAGAAAGGGGTGTTGGGGCAGCTCGGTGCGAATGGGGTTGGTGACTTGTTGTGCCCAGGTCGCTTCCATATCTTGGCGAAACTGTGCGCTGGCGGCATTGTCGCGGTCGAAAACTAATTGTTCCAACTGTGGGTCGCGAATAAGTAATCGACGTATCGTCGGGTCGTAGTCCAACACACCGGAGATTTGCGCGCGTCCGGTTTCGCTCAGTGCTATGCCCTGTGCGGGCCTGTGATCATAGGCTTGAAATTTCACGGCTAGACCAATCCGCGGCTGGGGTAGGAACAACATACTAGGTTTGGATAGAAACACTTTGCCGCGGGCCAAGGTCAAGCCCAGTGGAAATTGAGTGGTAGTAATGAGATTGGCCAAATCCTGCGAAACTGTCAGGGTTGATGTCGATGCGTTTTGCGCGGCGGAGTGCTGGGGCAGGGTGGCGGCAATCAGTGTGACCGCAAGTATGACGGCACGTGTGATGGCGGGTTTGATGACATGTTTTATGAGATGGGCCAAACGATGTGGCTTACATAAAACACTGTGCCCAATTTTTTGAGTGTAAAGTGACAATTGAGATACTGGTCTAAGCATTGCGATCGACATGACGCGGCAGTGTTATTGCGTTTGTGAGAGCCACTGTTGTGGCGCCCAGGTGATGATCGCTGCGGCATCTTCGACCAGCAGAAATCCGGCATCTTGTGCTGCGTTGGTTGCTTCGGTCACTGCCGCGACGTACCCCACCTGATCGGTGTACAGGCTTGCCATTAGATCAGCGCTAAACAGCGATGTGGTGCCAAAGAGAAAACAGAAGCTGTTGCCCTCATTCGCTTCGCCGCGCAGGATCGCCGAAGGGGCATCGACGTAGGGTGTGCGAATACCACCCAGGGCGTTGCCCAAATCATCATAGATATAGTCGGTATTTGTATCATTGACTTCAAGCCTGGGGGATTCTGGAGGCAGTGTGCCCGATTTCACCCACGCATTGAGCGCGCGTACTGCGGTGTTGAACACGTAGTGGTGCGGCCCGTTGTTCATGGGTCTGTCACAGGTAATAAAACCCAGCACTGAATCTTCTTCGATCACGGAGGCGAACACGGGGTCGCCCACCGCATCGTCGCGACCGGACACAAACGTGTAGTAATCACCGTGCGCGGTACCCGCGACTTCCCAGGTGCGGATCAGGTCGGTGTCGGGCTGCCGCGCGTTGACGTAGCCGAGCAGCGTCACATCAGTTTCAGTTTCAAAAATCATGACAGGTACATTGAGGTCGGTGCGCACTAGCACCGCTTCCGGCGTTGGAATGGCTGGCAATGGCTCCTGCGCCAAGGGTGAGGCACCGTCGCCGCGGCTGTGAATCATGTAGCCGTCAAAGGTGTTGTACAGAGGATGGATGGCGTTGACATAGGTGGTCAAGCGGCCGGCGGACTGCGACTCGCCGTAGGCAATGAGGTTACGCGCCTGCAGGCCATCCAGTGGATCGATGTCCGTGGGGTTGCGGATGGCCTGTGCTATCTGCGAAAAAATGTCGTAGGAAAAACTGTCGCCCGGATGCACCAGCGAGCCATACCGGGCTGGGTTAACCGCCTTCAAGTGCAGTGGCAGCAGGCCGCGGTCACTGCCCTCTATGCCGATGCGCTGGGCCGAAGCGCCTATCCATACCGAGCCACTGCGGCGCATTTCCAGTTGCCCCGTACCTAAACTTGGTGGGGTCTCGAACCCGGCGGTAACATTGAGCCATTCCAACAAGACGCTGCCATTGAAGTCTGCCGGGTCTATTGGCCGATACACCACGATTCGCGTGCGGTACATGGCTTCTTCGCCAGGCTCGGCGGACCAAAAACCGTCCATCCCCAATTCGCCGCTATTGGTAAACGCGCGGGCCGTGCCCTCTATAAAATATTCGGCCTTTTCGTAGCCGACGCTCGCCAGGTCAAAGTTCTGGGCGAGCAGGTTGATGGCACCCTCATCGGGGGGCATGCTCACTGTGGGGCTGGCTACGGTTAAAAACTGTGAGGCGGCTTTGTCGCTGCCATCTGAGCAAGCGCTTAGCACCAAACATAGGAATAACGACGCAATGACGGGCTGATACGTGTGCGAGAGATCGCTCATGAGGGGATTACCGTAGCTAGATACCGATCCGCATAGTACCGAGCGCAAGTGGGTAAGTCGATGGTCTTGTATTTCCAGGCAACCACACTAGGCTATAGAGCGAAAGCTCATGTTATACCTCATCATCGTACCCGCCCGGAGAGCGCCCCTATGCTAGATTCACGCAACTTGTACCCTGTGTTCGCTACCCACCTCGTGGCAGTTTCAGGGCTCACCCTGACGTTGTTGCTCACCAGTTGTTCAGATGGCTCAGATAACCCCATGGTGGGAGCTCCGCCCCCTGCACCAGAACCATTACAAGATCGCGCGCACTATATCTTACCTCCGGGGAACTTTGGCGGCCTGCCAACCACGGATGAATCACTTGACCAACTCGCCCTTTACGACGCGCTGACACCGCTGCGAGGTAATGTCACAGACGACGACATCGAGGCGCTCTTTCTGCGCGAAGACTTCACGCCCATGGGGGAGACGGTAGAGGAGGCGACCGGACGCCCCGGTACCACGATTTTGTACGATGAGTTCGGCGTCGCTCACATCAGCGGCGAGACGCGGGATGACTTGTCCTTTGGCGCCGGCTGGGTCACAGCTCGCGACAGAAATTTGCTAGTCAGCTTGGGGCGAGGCCCGGCGCGCGTCGCCGTTGCGGATGTTCCGGGAATCAATGCGTTTGGGTTGGTAACCAGTGGCCAGGAGTTTATTCCCAGTGCTGCCACCGAGCAGTTGGTGACCGATCAGGTCGAGCTACTCAAACAGGAGTACGGCGAATTCGGTGAACAGATTGTCGCCGATGCACAGGCCTACGCCGACGGCTACAACGCCTATTTGGAATCGGTGGGGACAAACCCAAACCCGGTGACCGTCAATGATGTGATTGCCACAACGGCCTTCATCGGCTCCATCTTTGGTGCCGGTGGAGGTAGTGAAGCCGCCAACGCTAACTTCCTTTCGACCTTGATAGAGGGCCTGGGTGATGGACCGGGCCAACTGGCTTGGGAAGATGCCATGCTGTTCAATGACCCGGAGGCGCCGACCACCATCGATACGCGCTTTGACTACGGCCCTATGACGGGGGGTGCAGTCACTGGTTCCGCAGTTATCGACAAGGACTCCATTATTAGTTTGGACCCGCGCGATGCTGCGGCTGTAGAGGCTTCCTCCCTGAGTAGCGCGACGCGTGCTGCCAAAGATACCCAGGAGGAACCGGTTTTCATTCCTGCGGCCAATGCGCCCATCGGTCGCCTGGCTTCAAACTTTTTACTCGTGAATGCGCCGCAATCGGTGAATAACACCAATATGGCCGTTATGGGCCCGCAGCTCGGTTATTACTACCCCGAAATCGTCATGCAAATTCATTTGAGTGGCCCCGGAATTGAGGCACAGGGAGCTTCTGTACCAGGGCTTGCCATGTATTTGCTCGTGGGACGAACCCAGGATTACTCATGGAGTCTCACCTCCGCCAACCACGACGTGCGCGATGTCTACGTTGAACTGCTTTGCAATCCGGACGAATCGGCGCCAACGCGAGAGTCCACGCACTATATGTACAACGGCGAGTGCGTTCCGTTTGAAATGTTTGATGCTGGTTTGCTCGGCGGCGTGCCCCTGCGCTACCCCGTGTCGGTGCATGGACCGATGATCGGTACTGCGACGTCTGAAGGGCGGCCAGTCGCGCTCACGCGCAAACGCTCCACCTTCGGCCGCGATGCACTCAATCTTGGCGCGTTGAAAGCCATGACCGAGGGCGAAGCCTCGACACCTGAAAAGTTTTGGGAATCCGCCAATAACTTTGGTTTTACGTTCAACTGGGCCTATATGTCACGCACCAACACAGCGTATTTTACCTCCGGGTATTTGCCCGTGCGCGCCCCCGGTTTAGATAGACGTTTACCTACCTGGGGAACCGGCGAGTACGAGTGGCAAGGCTTTTTGACCCAGGAACAACACCCCCACGAAGTCAGTGGCCCCAATGGCCGGTTACTCAACTGGAACAATAAGTCTGCCCCTGGATTCATGCACGGCGACGGTACCATGTACGGCTCCGTACACCGAGTTCAGCTATTCGATCAATTCCCCGAACAGGTGGATCTCGCTGGTGTGGTCGGCATCATGAATCGCTCGGCGACGGAAGATACCCGCTCACCGGTGTGGCCCGTGATCAGTGATGTGCTGCGCGGCGGTGATGCCCCTACCGCGCTGGCCGGGCAGGTGATCGATATCTTGGATGACTGGGTAGCCGATGATGCACCGCGTTTAGATGCCGACAGCGACGGCTTTTTCGACGATGCTGCGCCGGCGATGATGGACGCGTTGTTCCGGCCACTGGCGGAAGCGGTGATGCGCCCTGTGTTTGGTGATTACGTCAGCAACCTAAGTTTAGGGAGTACCACAGACCGCACACCCTCAAGCGCTCCCAATGGTGCCAGTTATATGGATAAGGATTTACGCACCCTACTGGGTCAGGATGTCCAAGGCCCATTCAATCTCAGCTATTGTGGTGGCGGTGATTTAGATGCCTGCCGCGACTCACTGTGGCAAGTGGTGGACGATGTAAGCCAGCAGTTGGCGCAGGAGATGGGCGATGATCCGACAGCTTGGTTAGTGGAAGCGCCTACCGTGGGTTTTGTGCCGGGCTTGATTCCGGATCGGTTCCGCGCCACCAACCGGCCGACCTTCCAGCAGGTGTTGGAGTTTGTGCCGCCAGCGCAGGAGTGAGTGTCTACATGGAAGTTTAATGTGCATGCGTAAAAGTCAGCGTTTAGTTGTGTAGGCCAATGCATAAGTGTTGGCCATGCTAAATCACACCATTAGCGCTGAAACATCCAGTTCCCCACATCGCCCAAATAATCTGATAGTGGCGTGCCGACTTCAATTTCTGCTAACCCGCAACGGATCTCGCACATTCCTTTGTGTATGTGAATGGTAGGAATCCGCTCCGGATGCCGAGCGGCTGCGATCACCAGTTTGCAGATGAGCTGACTTGTTGGCATGTCAAATCGAACAATTTTCATTTTATCGATGGATGCGGCCAGCTCGCCGTCAGGGTTATCTTTAATTTGCTAATGAATATCTGCTTCAATTATGTGATCTCCACGCCAATCCTCGATTACATAGACGCCGCCTTGGCGCAAGCGTGAAAAAAGAAGCTCAAAGGTAGTTGTGGTCGGTGCGAGCAGATGACTCGCATCATCCACAACAAAATCGAGCGGACCATCACCAAATAGGTCATCCACAACTTGAGGCACCCGGGTTGTGTCAGCCTGATCTAGACCCGAGTGTGCTTTCACGCGCTGGTCTTTGTCGTGCTCTGCGAGAAACTTCTCGAGTTCGGTACTGGATCGGTGGATAACTCAATACCCAATAAACCCTTGGGTTGAAAAAGCTTCTTAAAGAACGCGGTGCTGCCGCCTTGATAAATACCAACCTCAACCATATTGCATTGCTGAAATTGGGGAGCGAGAGTGCGGTATCGATTGATAAATTCGATAGGCTTTTTTATCGCAATCCACTCAGGGTTAGTTGGGTTGCGCAGAGCGGGCCGCAACTCAACAGTGACGTCGTCGATGACAACAGTCTCAGTCTTCTTATTCATGAGCGGAACCGAGTTGAGTTGGACGAAGCCGTTTATGGTACCTTTACACCAGTTAGCAAAACAACTGACGTGTAGGTCCATCGTGAGTCGCGAAAGCTTGTATGGGCATGGACTTGTTTTCGCCTTCTAACGTGTCCGCAATGATTAGCCGTGTTTTATAGCACCGCTTTTGCAGCTAGGTCGTGGGATTGAGACTCGCTAAACTGAAGACGATTTCTGCCCTCTTTTTTTGCGTTGTATAGCGCTTTGACCGCTCTAGCCAACCACGATGACCAGTCTTCATCGTCACGTAAAACTGCGGCACCGGCGGAGAATTCTACTACCCTCTCCGCGGCTTCAATTAGGCCCGAAAGCCGTTGGTGAAAAGCGGGTAGGTAACTTTGGCGATGTCCTCGCTCATCCCGCGGAGCAAGAGGACAAATTCTTCACCACCCATCCGATAAAAACCATCGTTGGCACGCATCGAGTTCATCACCAGCTGTGCAAAGTCACGCAGCACTTGATCACCGGTTTCTTGCATCCACTCCTGCAACACCGTTTTTGTCAATGTGAACCAGTTCAAATATTCTTAAAAACTATAACACTTATGCTTGCTGTCTATATCTTGCTCGACTAATCTCATTAGGTCGAATGATTGCGCTGATGGTGTTAGCTGATGCTAGGAAAGCCAGCGTTTGGCTGGCAATGCCGATTTCTTTCAGCCCCTAACAGCAAGCGCGGGAGCATCTTTGTATGCTGAATTTCGTAGCTATTCTTCGCTGATTGTAGTGTTAGCAAGGAGTGGTAGAGCTAGCAAGGCGTGGGTCCTAGCCTGTTCGCAGCCCGAAGTCCCGTGATTTAACGTAACACGATGTTGATACAGACCGATGTTTAACACACTCTGATTGATGAAACAGGTTCCTACACTCATGCACACTCTATCAGCAGCTAAAGAGTACATCCGCTTGGTGCTGGTGGCACTGGCCATTACGCAATCAACGGCGGTGGTCGCGGAAGGCCGATTGGACCCGCTAAATGCAAGCGAGTTGGCCCGCGCCATGCATCTGCACCGTTCCAGTGCCGCGCCAGGGCAGCAGTTATCGACACCTGGCTCGGAGGCTGCCGCTTCGCGCCGAGCCGATCAAAGTTCGCCCGCTGTGTCACCCGAGTCCATCGCGGACAACCAGGAATTGTTGCTGGTGGAGAGAAGTCATCTCAATAAAAATGATAACGGGCGCAAAGCGGATGTGTATGTCTACGACTACGAATCGAATGAGTTGATCCACTCGGTAATTGACCTGCGATCAGAGCGGGTGATTTCGACCTCCCGCAGTCAAGATGTTCAGCTACCACTGACCGCCGCAGAAATCGAGCGCGCAACGGACCTGGTGTTTGGTGAAGAGGAGCAGTCCCGTTTGCTTAAAGACGAGTATCGACGCATTGTCGGCCAGGAATTGCTGGACCCGAGCCAGTTGAATATAAAGGCATTTACGTTCCGCGCAGACAGCATGCCGCAACAAGTCAATCGAGCTTCCAGCGCCTGCGGCATTCACAGATGTGCGCTCCTACTGCTCTACACTGCCGATCAGGTGGTGTTTGAGATCAGCCCCATCGTCGATTTGTCGACCAATATCATTACTCAGAATATTGGTTTTTAACTTTTTTGGAACACACCATGCAATACTCTCTCCCTTACCTACTGTCCTTTGCACTGCTTCTGGTGGCGTCATCGCTGCAAGCCAGGCCCACCGATGAAACCTGTCCTACTGGTCAGGCGCTCCAGAGTACTTTTACTTCCTCTGGTGCCGGTTGGGAGATGTGTTGGCAGGAATCCGCGACTGAGGGCATTGTGTTGACCAATGTTTACTTTACGGCGGCAAATAATGTGCGGCGTAAGGTTCTCGGTGAGGCCTCTCTGTCACAGATTCAGACAGAATACGACGATGGAACGACGCTCTTAAACATGACCGCTACTGCGGGGCTTGGCGGCAGCAATTTGCAAACCCTAGAAACAGACGAGTGTTCCGGGCAATTGTTGGCCACTGGTGGGCGTGATGTCGCGTGTCTGGTGCAGCGGCCGCGCGGTTATAATTATAAGTACTCATCGGGCAATAAACGGCAGGGAGAGTTGCTGGAACTCTTTAGTGCTTCTGAGTTGAATGGAAAAAACTACATTGTTCGCTGGCAGTTCTATGACAATGGTTCAATTCTCCCCGCTATAGGCCTGACTGGCTACTTAACGGTATCAGGTGAAAACCTCGACAATGGCTGGGAAATCTCTGCAGACAATACGATTGCAATGAGTTTCACGGACAGTTATTTCTGGCGCCTCGATTTTGATATAGCCGGCACCTATAGTAATGACGTCGTCGAGGAAATTGTTGCGACGCCCAGCGCTGACCGTACGCGCAAATATCGTTCTGTTAGCACAGTCAATCAAGAGGCTGGGGGAGCGCTGGATTACGAAAACAAACGATTCTGGCGGGTGCGTGACCAGTCGGCCACCAACGGTGTTTCGGGGCATTTGTCCTACGAGCTCGTTATCCTTAACTATGCACATCAGGGTGATGGCAACGGCAGCGACCCCTGGATGAACTCCGATGTCTTCTTTACGAAATACAATTCCTGTGAACGCCAGGCGGTGGGCAACTTCGCCCCCAGTTGTGGTACCTCAGTGGATCAGTTCACGAATGCAGAAAACATCTCTGCCAGTGATATTGTCGTTTGGTATCGACAGAGTTACCACCACTTAGCGCGTGATGAGGATTACAGCCGTATTGGCGTTCGTTGGAGCGGTTATGAGCTGCTGCCACGAGATTGGCTGCCGTCAAACCCTCTGTAGTGGGTTTGCGTAAGCGCTCGATGATTCAAGTCTTATTTAGGTGTCTGGAATGAAACAAGTGAAGCATTTTCGAAAATTACTCTGGGCGCTTCCGCTACTACTCAGCCCATTTGCAAGTGTGTCAGCGGCGGAATTTTGCGCCGACGACTTCTATGTCGACACGACGCTGGCGAACGGCGCTCGCTGGGACATGTGCTGGGAGCATCGCAACCGCGAAGGCATTGTGCTACACCATATCTTTTATACACCCAGCAACGGCGAGCGTCGCATGGTCATGTATCAAGCTTCGATTGCGCAGATACATGTTCCCTATGACGATAATGGCGCCCGTTATCACGATGTATCTGATTACGGCCTTGGCGGCGGCTACATGCACGATTTGACGGCGTCGGAATGTCCGGGTGGTGTGTTGCTCAATGGCACGGGGACAAAGAATTTAATCTGTCAGCAAGTTCAAGATCAGGGCTTCAGTTATTATCGGGATTTTGATTCAAACCAAGGCGAAGCGCTAAGCTTGTTGAGTACTTCGGGTATTGGTGCGTATAACTATATTCCACGTTGGGTTTTTCACGACAATGGCATGATTGAACCTTCGATGGGTGCAACTGGCTCCTTGCAACGTTTCGGTGATGCGTCCAAAAGTGCACATGGTTGGTTTGTGACTGACACACAAATTGGCATTTCTCACCTGCATAATTTCTTTTGGAAGCTCGATTTTGACCTCAATCAGACGAGCGATGATGATTACGTGGAAGAGATGAACTTTAACAGTTCCGCTGGTGGGCGCAGTCGGAGCATGACGCGTTTTTACCAGGAAGCAAAGCGCTCGGTTGATCCTTCCACATTGCGCTCATGGCGCGTTGTCGACGGCAGCAGTAACGATAACGGGCACCCAATCTCCTATGAAATAGTGCTCGCGGATTCCGGGCATAAAGATATTGGGCCAAGTGGAGAGCCTTTCACATTTAACGATTTTTATGTGACGCGCAAAAAAACCTGTGAACTATTCGCCTCTCACAACCCGACGAATACTGGCTGTGAGTCAGATCTGGATAAATTTGTAAACAGTGAATCGGTGAACGGTGAAGACTTAGTGGTTTGGGCAGCGCTGACCTTCTATCACGTACCACGCGCCGAAGATAAGCCGATCATGGATGCACATTGGAGCCGTTTTCAAATTATTCCGCGTGATTGGCATGAATCGAATCCAACTGCTCTCTTGCCGCCAGGATGTTAGGCAGAAATAGGTAGTTAGGTACCGATTCTGTTAGCGTCGACTCGCTGAGCGTGAACAAGTTTAAGTTGCTGTTGATGAGCAGCGTGCTTTCCCTCGTTTCTTGTGCTTACACCACGTCATCTGAGGATTCGCGAACGGGTGCGCAAGCAGATCGTCAAGCACATGCGTACTCAGAATGGCAAGTGGCAGGCACAAGTCTTCTACTCCAACTTAAGGGAACGCTGCGCTGCGACACTGTCCCGGTGACGGGGTCGTTTTTGGCATGTGATCTGAGTTTGAAAGATGCTGCCGGTGAGCCAGTGATTGCCAGGGTGTATATCAATGGCGGCATGCCCGCCCATAAGCACGGTTTACCGACTTCACCGGTGGTGGAAGAGCTCGACACTATGGGTCAATATCGAGTTAAAGGGCTTAAGTTCACCATGCCCGGTGAATGGTTACTTGAATTCAAGATTCAAAATGAACACCTCGATGATTCGCTTCTACTCCAATTTAACGTCAACCTGTAGTGCATCTTCCAGCTCACGTGGGGAGCTTACTTATTTGCAACGGCTTAGCAGTTAGTCTCGCTCGGTTTGGGCGTGCAAAGAATCCGATATCAAGCACAGGCACACTAACGGATGCCTGCGGGAAGTCGTTAACCGCAAGCTACCTAGCGATCCTATTTGCGTGGTGTCTCGGCCTGTCTGTGTCAGATGCGATGGCAAGTTCGAGTGTTGGTCGCCCTCTCGAACAGACTTGGACGGCGGCACAGTGGAATATTATCCAATCGTTCTCAATCTCCGAGCTACCCGAGAAGCCCTTAGATCCTTCCAACACGTATCAACACAATGCACTCGCAGCTTCGTTTGGCAAGAAACTGTTTTTTGATACAGCGCTCAGCGCAACTGGCTCAATTTCCTGTGCGAGTTGTCATAGGCCTGAGTTTTTTTTCACCGACAAACGCCCGTTAGCCCAGGGTTTAAAATCATCCAAGCGACATACACCCTCATTATTGTTTGTTGCCTATCAGGATTGGTTTTTCTGGGATGGTCGTAAGGATAGTCTCTGGGCACAGGTGATAACGCCCTTTGAGAGCCCCAATGAACACGGCCTAACCCGAACTGAAGTGGTAAGAATTATTGCTAGCCGTGCCGATTACCGCGACAGCTACGAGCAAGTTTTTTCGACGTTGCCGAAAAAGTCAGCGCTCGAAAAGTGGCCCAACAAAGCCAGCCCAGAGGGCGATCAAAATGAGATACTCGCGTGGCAGTCACTCCCTCTTCAAGATCGCCATGCCATTGACCGTATCTACGCCAATATTGGAAAAAGCCTCGCCGCTTATGTAGCCACTCTCAAATCGAGCCCCAGTAAACTCGATTTATATATTGATGAGTTGCGTCAAAGCGGGCGCTCCGCATTGTTGTCCGATGATGAGGAGTCCGGTCTTCGATTGTTCATTGATGTCGATACCGGTTGCAGTAATTGCCACAATGGCCCCTTGCTAACTAACCATGGGTTCCACGATATCGGCACTGGAATCACCGGACGAGACTTAGGTCGCGGTGACATCGTCGCAACCATTGCCTGGGACCGGTTTAATTGCCTTGGCAAGTATAGTGATGCCGCAACCGATGAGTGCGATAAGCTCACGTACATCAATAAGAATCGACATGAAAATAGCGGGCTTTTTAAAGTTCCGGGATTAAGAAATGTCGCGGATACTGCACCTTATATGCACGACGGGCGTTTCCAAACCCTCGATGCCGTAGTTAACCACTACGTACAAACATCGAACTCCTCTACACCGGGCCATTTACCGGCCGTTACCCTAACGGCAGATGAACAACGGCAGATAGCTGCTTTTCTGGGCACTTTATCACTTCCCTGATTACCGCAAACGCCCATTGTCTTGCAGCCCAAAATTTCCGCACGATGACCACGAAGCATATAAGCTGGGTTGCAACGTAGATTTTATAGATCGCCTCTCCCCCCTTAAAATTAACTACCTTGGTACGGCACCATGGGTTGTTCTTCCTTCATGCACGGTGCAATACATTTCCTGGTTGATAATGATCCCATCGACCCTTATTTGGTTTCGCAGCTAGCAGCTGCCTTCCCACGCGTTACTTGGCGGCAATTGATTTGGCGTTCTAAACCCTCATTTTCGCGCCATGATTTACGGAGAATGCCACTAGGCCTCCTACATTGCTGTTAATTGCGCTATTTGTGAAATACCGCCTTGATTTTCATTTTTGCCCAACGTACAGTGCCCCGCGCTAGGTCGCAGTGAGGCAAACTAACCCTTGCGCTGGCCTACAGCGTCATCCTTTGTTGCCGGCACCTCCAGGTGCTATTCCTTCTGCATATTTCGCAGGTTAGGTTCCACACTCACATCGAGTGTCACTTTGTATGCCGCGCGTGCCCTCGAGCACACACCGGTAATCCGCGGATCTAAGATTCGGTTTCACCATTTATCGCCCGTTGTGGGTAAGCATTACTCGGGTTAATACAATACCCGATGGGATTATTATGAGTTTCAAGGCACTCGGCCTTATCACGCCTATCGTTTCTGCTGTAGAAGAGAAAGGCTACGACACACCTTCACCCATTCAAGCCAAGACCATTCCCTTGGTATTACAGGGCAAAGATTTAATGGCTTCGGCGCAAACCGGCACCGGAAAGACGGCGGCTTTTGGACTGCCTTTGCTACAGCAATTGGCGGAGGGACCCAAGCCGCAAGAAAAACATGTGCGTGCACTCATCGTTACGCCAACGCGCGAGCTGGCGGCACAGATTCAAGCAAATATTGAACAGTACAGTCGGTATTTGCACTTGCGGCATTGCGTCGTTTTTGGTGGCGTAAATATAAATCCGCAAATACATAAGTTGCGTCGGGGCGTAGACCTATTGGTCGCCACGCCCGGCAGACTATTGGATTTAAATAATCAGCGAGCGCTCAGTTTGTCGTCCGTTGAAACCTTGATTCTCGATGAAGCGGACCGCATGTTGGATATGGGTTTTGTTCACGATATCCGCAGAATTCAACAGTTACTGCCTCAGAAAAAGCAATCGCTGTTGTTCAGCGCGACATTCTCCAGAGAAATACGCACACTGGCGAAAACTATGCTCCACAACCCGGCCGAGGTTGATGTGGCGCCGCGTAACTCCACGGTAGAGACAGTTCGTCAAAAGATTCATCCAGTCGATAAGATAAAAAAATCTGCGGTACTCACGCACTTGATCAACGACAACGCATGGACGCAGGTATTGGTGTTCAGTAAAACTAAACACGGCGCCAATAAGTTGGTGAAGATTCTGGCTAAGGCCAGCATCCGTGCCGCCGCCATTCACGGCAACAAAAGCCAGGCGCATCGCACACGCGCATTGGCTGATTTTAAGCAGGGTAGGGTGAACGTGTTGGTAGCCACCGATATCGCTGCCCGTGGCATCGATATTTCTGATTTGCCCCACGTGGTGAACTTTGATTTGCCCCATGTGCCGGAAGACTACGTTCATCGCATCGGCCGCACTGGGCGCGCCGGCGCCAACGGTGAAGCGGTTTCGCTAGTTTGCGCGGACGACATTAAGCAATTAAGAGATATCGAGCGATTGATCGGTAACACGTTAGTGCGCGAAGAGCTGGAAGGCTTTGAACCCGAGCACCAACTGCCAGCGTCTCACCAACCGCGCGGCAGCAAGCATTCGGGAAGGCCTCATAAGCGGCAACGCTCCAGATCGGGGGGTAATTCAGCCAACCGTTCGCGTGGCAAGTCTGGCAAACAGCGGGCGAGAGGACCGATTAGAGCTTCAGTTTGATCATCACCTTGTACATTAAGTTAAACACCTTGCCGTAGGGTGGATACAAAATCGGCAAGGCAGTGAAGCGAAACTGTGAGAACACTGGCCGCAGCTTGCTGAACTCGACGAAGCCCTCGCGCCCATGGTAGTGCCCCATGCCACTGGCCCCGATGCCGCCGAAGGGCATATCGTGCTGGGCTACATGAAACGAACAGTCGTTTAGGCTGACGCCGCCAGACAAGGTATTTTTAATCACGCGATCCTGAAGCTCCTTGTCATTGCTGAACAAGTAAAGACCGAGAGGCCTGTCGTGGCGGTTAATGTAGGCGAGCACATCGTCGATACTGTGATAGGTACGCACCGGTAATAACGGCCCGAAAATTTCTTCCTGCATGATGTTCATCGCGTCAGTCACATCCAGCACTAGGTGTGGCGGCAGCAGGCGGGCTTCGGCATCGGGTTCGTGGTTGGGAGTGAGGTTGACCAGCTTGGCACCCTTGGCTGCGGCATCTTCCATGGTGGCAGTCAGCCGGGCAAAGGAGCTGTCATCGATGATGGCAGTGAATTGCCCGTTGTGAATATCCGGATAGCGCTTCGCCACAATCCGCTTGGCCGCCTCGACGAAGGCGTCTAATTGGCTTTCGTGTACGTAGAGATAATCTGGCGCAACGCAGGTTTGGCCCGCGTTCATGTACTTGGCAAACAGTGTGCGCGCGGCAGCGGTTTCAATATCGAAATCTTCCGCAATGATGGTGGGGGACTTGCCACCGAGTTCCAGCGTGACAGGTGTCAGATGCTCGGCGGCAGATTTCATCACGGTGCGGCCGGTTTCCGCCGAGCCGGTGAATATCACGTGATCAAAGGGCAAGCTGGTGAATTCAGAGCCACGCACCCCTGGGAGAATGGCCAGTGTGCCTTCGTCGAAAACTTCACGTGTGACATCGTGAAGTAGCTGACACAGATTGCTGGAGTTGGCCGCCATCTTGACCATGCAGCGATTACCTGCTGCCAATGCACTGGCCAGTGGCCCCATAGCGAGAAACAGCGGGTAATTCCATGGAACAACAACCCCGACCACGCCCTTGGGTTGTGGGATGACCTTGTTGCTGGCGCCCGCAAACCAAATCGATACGCCGCGCTTTTGTGGCTTCATCCATTTCTTCAGCCGCTTGCGAGCGTACCGCAGCCCCTCGATGGACTGAAAGATTTCCAGCAGTTTGCTCTCTTCCATGGAGCGATTGCCAAAATCTTTACAAATAGCCTCAGCGATGGTCTGCTGATTGTCCTCTAGCAGTTGCTCCAGCTTGCGGAGATTCTCCTGGCGCTCTTGCAGCGAGGGATAGGGGTTTTCAAAGTGGGCGCGGCGCTGCTTTTGCAGTATGCGCTGCGCGTCAGTTTGTGCTTCATCGGGGAACTGCATGATTTGTACTGCCTGTGCCATGGGTGCCTCCAGGGGTGATCGATTGTAGAGCCCAGCCAGCGACAACTCATAAGCTACGCTTCAGTGAGCTCGGAGCCGAGTTCTTGGATATAGTATAGCGGTTGGCGGCGAGTCTCTAGATTGGCTTCGGATATACAGCTTGGCCTTACAGCGATTGAAAGAATGGAGGAGAGCTTCAAATGAAAACTTGCTGACGTTGTCCTGCTACGCCTGATACCGCGGGCTTTGCATTGAATAATGGACTTTGCCACATAGTGCTAATATTGCGGTAGCCGAAGCTGCACACTCGGGCCAGTGTGTTGCCATAAAACTGCGAAAAATAAAGGCCAATCAATGACCCGCTTTAACGAATACGAAAATTACGACGCGCTCGGGCTGGCCGCACTGGTGCGCGCCGGTGAAGTCACTTCCGGCGAGTTGCTCGAGGAGGCCATCGCGCGCGCCGCTGCGATCAACCCGCGCATTAACGCGATTATCGAGCCGCTGCACGATTACGCGCGCAAAGCACTTGCCGATGGGCTACCAGATGGGCCATTCACTGGTGTACCTTTCCTGGTCAAGGACTTGCTCACTGAGATGGCAGGCGTCCCGCAGCGCAACGGTTCGCGCTTCTTCAACGACTACGTTGCCGACGCCGACACCACACTGATGAGGCGCTTCAAAAACAGCGGCGTCGTGATCTTTGGCAAAACTAATACGCCGGAGTTTGGCGTCACGCCCATCACGGATCCAGAGCTGTTCGGCTCTACCCTGAATCCGTGGGACCTCGAACACAGCCCATCGGGTTCCAGTGGGGGGTCGGCAGCAGCCGTCGCGGCGCGCATCGTGCCGATGGCCAGCGGCGGTGACGGTGGCGGTTCTATCCGCACCCCTGCTTCCTGTTGCGCACTGGTAGGCCTCAAACCTACCAAGGGTCGGACGCCGACGGGGCCGGTGATTGGCGATCTCTGGTACGGCATGGCGGTGGAGCATGTGCTCACCCGTAGCGTTCGCGATTGTGCGGCCATGCTGGACGCCACGCACGGGCAAGACGCCGGGCCACCGAGTATCGCACCGCCACCGCAGCGACCCTTTCTCGATGAGGTCGCACGGGACCCCGGCAAGCTGCGCATCGCCTTCTCCACCGACCCAATGCTGGGGCGGGGTCTACACCCGGACTGTAAGCGCGCAGTAGAGCATTCGGCACAGGTACTGTCAGACTTAGGTCATCATGTCGAGGAAGCGACTCCCGCTATTAGTCGCGAGCGCTTTATCTATGCTTTCGCGCTCGTCGTTGCGGCAGACACTTGCGCACTGATACGCCAGGCCGGTAAAGCGCTGGGCAAAAAACCGCGACGGGCTGATTTCGAGGCGCGCACCTGGGCGCTCAAGCGACTGGGCGACGCACACAGTGCCGCTGATTTTTCCGAGGCGCTCTGGTACCTGCAGGGTGTTGGCCGAACGATGGGCCAGTTCATGAAAAACTACGACGTCTTCCTGACGTCCACCTGCGGTACGCCACCGCCGAAACCCGGTGACCTCAGCCCGCAGGGCGCGGATCGCCTGTCAGTGGCCGCCGTCAATCACCTACCGCTACAGCGCCTGGCCACGCGGCCCAACTTGGTGATACAGGCGGGTGAACGGGTTTACGATTTCATCTCCCAAACGCCCATTGCGAACGCCACGGGGCAACCTTCCATGAGTCTGCCGCTGCACTGGAACGAGGCGGGATTACCCATTGGCACCTTGTTTACCGGAAAGTTTGGCGACGAAGCCACCCTGTTTCGCCTAGCGGGCCAGCTTGAGCAGGCACAGCCCTGGGCTGATAAAGCCCCTGCATTGATCGGTTAGAGTTCAAATCCGTCCGGTAACACGTTGGTCGTCATACACCATGATTGATTCACGCACAGGCCCACAATAACAATGCACCGGAGGTGTGATATGTCCCCATTGAATGAAGAACAGGCCAAAGAGTACTGGCGGCGCAACCTGTCGCTGATGGTGAAACTCTTCGTCATCTGGTTTGTCGTGAGTTTCGGCTTCGGCATCATGCTGGTCGATGTACTAAACCAGTTCCAGATCGGCGGCTACAAATTGGGTTTCTGGTTTGCGCAACAAGGTTCGATCTACGTATTCGTCGCGCTCATTTTTTTCTACACCTCTCGAATGGCGGCGCTCGACCGCGAATTCGGCGTCGACGAAGAATAAGGAGAGCGCACGATGGACCTTCAGACATTGACTTACATCGTCGTAGGCGCGACCTTCGCGCTCTATATCGGTATTGCCATCTGGGCGCGAGCCGGATCAACTAAAGACTTTTACGTCGCCGGTGGTGGTGTCCACCCTGTCGCTAACGGTATGGCAACCGCTGCGGACTGGATGTCCGCTGCCTCGTTTATTTCCATGGCAGGCATGATTGCTTTCATGGGTTACGGTGGTTCCGTCTTCCTCATGGGCTGGACGGGTGGTTACGTGATCCTGGCCCTGCTGTTGGCTCCGTATTTGCGCAAGTATGGCAAGTTTACGGTGCCGGAGTTTATCGGTGATCGCTTCTATTCCAGAACTGCCCGGGCGGTCGCGGTTATCTGCCTGATTATTTGCTCGGTGACCTACGTGATCGGCCAGATGAAAGGTGTCGGTGTCGCATTCTCGCGCTTCCTGGAAGTGAGCTATGACACCGGGCTGCTGGTGGGCATGTGTATCGTGTTCTTCTACGCCGTACTCGGTGGAATGAAAGGCATAACCTACACGCAAATAGCACAGTACTGCGTACTGATCTCGGCCTACACTATTCCGGCCATTTTCATCAGCCTGCAGATCACCGGTAATCCCATACCGCAAATCGGGTTGGGCAGCACTATCGCCGGCACCGAGGTATACCTACTGGACCGTCTCGACCAGGTGGTCACAGATCTGGGCTTCAACCAATACACCACGGATGTGCGCGGCAGCGGTCTGAACATGTTTGCCTACACCGCATCCTTGATGATTGGTACTGCGGGTCTGCCGCACGTCATCATTCGTTTCTTTACCGTACCCAAAGTACGCGATGCACGCGCCTCTGCCGGCTGGGCACTGGTGTTCATCGCGATTCTTTACACAACAGCTCCCGCTGTTGCCGGCATGGCGCGGTTGAATCTGATGGAGACTATCGAGCCCCAGCCCCGCCAGTACATGGCCTACGATGAGCGGCCCCAGTGGTTCAAGAACTGGGAGAAAACCGGTCTACTGGCGCACGAAGACAAGAACGGTGACGGCCTGGTGCAGTACAGCGCTGATAAAAAAAGCAATGAAATGGTCAAGATCGACAACGACATCATGGTGTTGGCCAACCCGGAGATCGCCAAACTGCCTAACTGGGTAATCGCGCTGGTCGCAGCCGGTGGCCTGGCTGCTGCCCTCTCTACAGCCGCAGGGCTGCTGCTGGCGATTGCGTCGGCGATATCGCACGACTTGCTGAAGGGCATGTTCACACCGGGGATTTCCGAGAAGCAGGAACTCACGGCCAGTCGTATCGCCATGGCAGTCGCCATTCTCGGTGCCGGTTATCTGGGCTTGAATCCACCGGGCTTTGCGGCGGGTACGGTGGCATTGGCCTTCGGTCTGGCGGCCTCGTCAATCTTCCCGGCACTCATGATGGGCATTTTCTCCAAGAAGGTGAGCAAGGAGGGCGCCATCGCCGGCATGATCGCAGGCATTAGCGTCACCTTATTCTACGTGTTCCAGCATAAGGGCATTATGTTCATTGCCTCCACGGCGTTCTTGGGCGACATGTCCCCGAACTGGTTCTTGGGTATCGAGCCCAATGCCTTCGGTGTTGTTGGCGCGCTGGTGAACTTCGGGGTGGCCCTCGCAGTGTCTCGCATGACTGCGGAACCTCCCGAGTCGGTGCAGGAACTCGTGGAGAGCATTCGCGTGCCGGTAGGTGCGGCGGCGGCACACGATCACTGATCCAGCCCCATCGCGGTGAGCTTGGGAGGTCCCATTACTGGACCTCTCTTTTTTTATTCAGGCCCGGTGCTATAGCATAGGCCGGGCAATCTAGTGGGTAACGAGAGGCTTTGCAGTGTTTCGAAACAAGCATGTCATTATCGCGCTGCTGGTAGCGCCTGTGCTGGCGATCCTAGCGTGGTTTGCGGTAGGCGCGCTGGTGGGAGAGGAACCGCACCAGGCGGTGGCTGGAAGCTCATATCCCCTGCTTGAGCGCAGCAACTGTCGCTACGGCAGCGGCCAGTGTGACCTGCGCAACGAGGATATGCGCCTCTCCATTGTGTATGAGGAAAGTGTGGCGGGCCCCATCCTGCGGCTCCAGGCCAACCAGTCGTTATCAAACGCACTACTGGGCGTCGGTGTGCTGGACACAGAAGTTGCGCCGCTACCGATGCAGAAACAGGACAGCGGTGGCATGCAGTGGACTGTCTCGCTGCCCGCCTTACCCTCACCGTCAGAGCGACTGATGGTCGTTGTCGAGGCGCAGGGTGCGCGCTGGTACGCCGACACCAGTACGGCTTTCCTGGAGCGTTATCGTGCCGGAGCATCGCGTGAGTGACGCGCGTGCGCGTTTGAGTCCCGAGCTGTCGGCGGTCGCCGATTTTCTGGGCCAGGCACCGCCGTTTGATCAACTCGATGAAGACACACTGCTCGAGACGGCGGCCAGGATGGCTATCGCCTACCACACCGCCGGTGAAATTTTTACTGCCAGCACACAGCCCGTCGGCCTGCGGATGGTGCGCAGCGGTGCTATCGATATACACGACAGTGACAATGTACTGCTGGATCGTCTGGGTGAAGGCGAGAGCTTTCACATCGGCGGGCTCAATGCCGAGCGCGGCGAAGTGCATGCGACCGTTATCGAAGATGCATTGATTTACCTGTTGCCCGACGAGCACTATCAGGCGTTACGCAGAGCCAATCGCACCTTCGACCGGCATTTTTCCACACAGCGCAACCGGCGTCTGCGCCGCGCGGCTCGCTATGAGCCCGACCCCAATACCATGATGATGCCGGTGCACGAGGTCATGAGTCGTTCGCTACTGGTAGTTGATGCCAGCGAGTCGGCGCAGAAGGTCGCGGAGAAAATGTCACAGCGCAGGGTGTCTTCGGCGTTTGTACTCGAACACAACAAACTGGTCGGTATCTTGACGGATCGGGATTTCCGGCAGCGGCTCGTCGCCCGCGGCCTGCCAGCAGACACCGTGGTTGCCGAGGTGATGACCCCGGAGCCGCTCACTATCGAAGGCGATGCAACCCTGTTTGAAACCACGTTGCTGATGACGCGCCACAAGATTCACCACGTTCCTGTCATGACGTCGGGCGAACTGGCTGGGATCGTCACGACCTCTGACCTGATGCTGTCAAAACAGGACGACCCCGTTTACCTCGTTCAACATATCGCAAGGCAGCCCGATGTGGCCGGGATTGCCGCGCTGCTCGAAGGAATGAGCAACCTCCTCGTGCAATGGGTCAACGCCGGCGCGCGGGCCGCGCAGATCAGTCGCATACTGACGGCCATCAGCGACGCCGTGACGACCCGTATCATTCAACTGGCTGAAGCGGAACTGGGGCCGGCACCCGCACCCTGGTGCTGGCTGGGATTTGGTTCGCAGGCGCGTGCGGAGCAACTGCTCGGCGCAGACCAGGACAACGGCATCATCATTGACGACAGTTGCCCGGCCGCGAGCATCGACTGGTACCAGCACCTTGCCCGTCGCGTTTGTGATGGTTTGAACGAGTGCGGTTACGTCTATTGCCCCGGCAATGTCATGGCGGTGAACGACGCATGGCGACAACCGCTGGCGGTGTGGCAGGCAACCGTGAACCGCTGGACGCAGTCACCCACCCCAGATGCTGTTATGCGCGTCAGCATTTTCTTTGACCTGCGCGTTGTTCACGGTGACTCCACGCTGGGTAGTCGCCTGCATGACACCATGCTGCGCGAGGCCGAGCGCAACACGATTTTCCAGGCTGCACTGGCGGCGAATGCGCTGGATGTCAAGGCACCGCTGGGGATCTTCCGGCGGTTCGTGGTGAACCGCAACGGCGACCACGCATCCGAACTGGACCTGAAAAAACGCGGCATCCTGCCGATCACCGAGATCATCAGACTACACGCGCTCGCGGCGGGGGTAGAGGCGGTCAATACCGCCGAGCGATTGGATGCACTGGTCAAGGCGAACAAGCTGACCTTGGCCGACGCCCGGAACCTCGCGGACGCGTTGAATTACATCGCACAGGTGCGCGTGAAGCATCAGGCGGCGCGGATACGCGCCGGCGAATCGGTGACGAATTTTATCAACCCCCGGGACCTACCCAAGATGGCGCGGGAACAGTTGCGCGACGCCTTCACGATTATCGACGAAGCGCAGAGCGCGGTTCGCCTGCGTTATCGGGCGGGGCTGTGATGAAGTGGCGGTCGGCTGTCATCAAGACGAGTCGCCTGCTGTATCGCTCAAGCGTCAAGGGCACCCCCCTTGCCGCGTGCTGGCAACACGAAATCGCCTCCACGCGAACAGACTGGCGCAACGCTGATTTTCTCGTTTGCGATGCGGAAATGACCTCACTGGACGCGAACACTGGAGAGTTGCTAAGTCTCGGGTGGATCGCCATCGCAGACGGAATGATTCAGCTTAACTCCGCAGCCCACCACCTGATCCTGCCCGACGGCTCTGTCGGCCAAAGCGCCACTATCCACCACCTGCGCGACATTGACCTCAACGATGCACGGCCTCTGGAAGAGGTGATGGCATTGTTTCTGCTCGCCGCTGCCGGGCGCGTGCTGGTGTTTCACAATGCCGCGCTGGATATCGCGTATATTGACAGTGCAGTCCGTGCGCTCCACGGAGCGCCACTGCTGTTGCCCTATGCTGACACTATGCTGGCGGAACACGCACTACTGACCCGGCGTGGATCGCCTATCGGCGATGGCAATTTGCGACTCGATGCTTGCCGAGCCCGCTATGGGCTTACCCGGAGTGATGCCCACAACGCGCTGTGCGATGCCTTGGCCACGGCCGAACTATTCCTGGCCCAGAACACACATCGTAGCGGGCAGGGTAAGCTCGATGTCGGTAGCCTGCTCAGTTGAAACCGGCACAGGCTGGTGCCGTTGGTCTCTAGTTGGAGCTGTCGGTTTGGCGGGCTGCGCGCAAATGCGCTAGCCTTGGGTCAACCTGCCAGAAGTCGCCGCTGTCAGCAGGACATCCACTTCCAGTTCAGTGCGATTGGCTCTTATTCCTTCCATTCTAAAGAATAATCGTCCGCTGCCCATTCACTTGTACGCGTTCTTCACAATAGAGCCTCACCGCCTGAGACAAAGCTGTGGCCTCAATGTCATGACCAAGGTGTACCATCTGCTCGATTGAAATCTCATGATCGATTGCTCGCACCTCCTGGACGATAATCGGCCCTTCATCAAGGTCTGCTGTCACAAAGTGTGCAGTGGCCCCAATGACCTTCACGCCGCGCGCATAGGCCTGGTGGTAAGGCTTGGCTCCCTTGAACCCTGGCAGGAAAGAGTGATGTATATTTATCGCCTTTCCCTCAAGCCTGTCACATAGATCGTCTGACAGAATCTGCATATACCTCGCCAACACCAGGAGATCGACACCTAGCTCGTCCATCACCGTGAGGATCTGCGCTTCCTGCTCCTTCTTTGTTTCCTTAGTGACCGGGAGGTAATAATAGGGAAGCTGGTACCATTCGGTAATGGCTCTACAATCATCGTGATTGCTGACCACGGCCACAATTTCCGCAGGGAGGGCGCCAGCGCTCCATTTGTTCAGTAACGCATGCAGGCAATGATCATACCTGGAAACTGCTATCAGAATACGCGGCTTATCGCCACGGCCACGCAAGTGATAGCGCATTCCGAAAGTCTGCGCCAAAGTATCGAACTGTTCTTTGAACTCGACTAACGGTACCTTCATTTGCCTGTCATCAAACACGCATCGCATGTGGAAAGTCCGACTCACCGGGTCAGAGTAATTCGATATTTCAGTGATAAAGGCGCCTGATTCGTGGAGTAACCCCGTGGATTTGGCGACCACACCCAACTGATCCGGGCACTGAAATGACAATATATAAGACCGAGAGTGGGTCGTTGTTTCGCGCATAGCAGCTTGGGGCAGATAATTAATGCCAGCGGATTATTATCGAAACGGCAGCATAACCCCAAACATAATTCTCGATAATTTTGACATATGGGTTCGCGAATACCGCCATGGCATAGCCGGAAGAATTAACTTGTGCTTCGCATACTACGAAGGGGACAGGTTTTCTTCCATACCCATAAGCGCCTTAATTTAGGCTATTTAACTTAAAGCAAGCACACCGTCATTTTGTCCACTCTTACAGTGTCGAGCCTAGAGTCATTGTTGATCCGTGTGTCCTCTACTGAGATGCGATTTCCTCGCCGGGCGCTGTGCACGGTTTGATGGTTCAGACCCCAGTCCACATTGTTGGCCATGGCGCTGGCAATGTGACCCCGCGCGCGGATAATCGGCCCCACGTGTTTAAAGAAACAAGAGCGAATTCATGGCACTGAGCAAAATTATGGTGGTGATCGACCCCACTACCGAGCAGCAACCCGCATTTGAGCGCGCCCTGGAATCGGCCCGCATGACCAGCGCCAGCCTGCACCTGTGCCTGTGCCTGGGCGAGGAAAATAGCCCAGCCGACCGGGAGTCGGCGGGGGCGGAGTACCAGCAGCTATTGGATACGATGTCGGCCCGCGCCGAAGCCACCGGTGTCGCGGCCACCTCCGAACTGGTCCGGGCCCAGGACTGGCGCCGCGAGGTGGTGTCTGCGGCGGCCCGCTGTGGTGCCTCGATGGTGTTCAAGGGCTCTTTCGATCACTCGGCGGTGGACCGGGAAAAACGCCAGACCGCGGACTGGACGCTATTGCGCACCTCACCTTGCCCGGTACTGCTGGTGAAGAACTTTCAGGACTGGCAACACCGCCGGGTATTGGCCGCAATCAATCCAGAGACCACCGACGAGGCCCATATCCGGCTCAATAACCAGATTATCGGAATGGCCCAGAGCTTCAGCTCGGCCTACGGCTCCGATGCCCATTTTGTGGCCGCCTTCCACGACCTCAACCATGCACCCGACGGTGCTGAACTGGCACGCCGTTGCGGCGTGCCGGTAGATCACATCCATTTGCAACACAGTAAGGCGGCCGAGGCTATTCGCGACAGCGCGGCCAAACTGGAGGTGGACCTGATCATCGTTGGCACCGTGGGCCGAGATGGCATCAAGGGCCAGGTGATAGGCAACACCAGCGAGCGGGTGCTGGACCAGACCCACTCGGACCTGCTGGTGTTGAATTAGGGCGCTCTTTTAATAAACCTTGCGCTGCAGCGGGAGTCGTTCACCCCGGCGCAGGCGCTCTCGGTGTCCTGTTCCAGTAAGCCCTGGCGCTTGAGGCAGCGGGCCATGCGGGCCGCAACTTGAGTGAACACTGAGCAGGCCTCGAAATGCCGTTGTGGATGCCAACTCGCCATAATAACGAGGAAGGCCGGAGGCGGTATGCAAGCGAGCGTGATGCGCGCATACCGCCTCCACCGGGGTAGTGGTGGCAGCACGCATGGTATTTGATTGATCGCGCAACAAGGGAAGTCCATGGCGGCTCCTAACTGGCAATTGGGAAACGGCGACCCTGTGAGGGGTGGAGTCGGCTGCTGTGGATGGTGGATGGGGGCGTAGTAGTGACGAAACCGGGTAACGCTGGCGGAGCAAAGGCCCCCTGTTGCAACAGCAATACGCAAAGTGGGAAGAGCCCGGGGATTGGCGTCAGCCTATCAACCCCGCTTGATTCGGTTCGGACCCTGCAGAACGTATTACAGGCGAAAGCCAAGAGCGAAGCAGACACGAGGTTCTACAGTCTCTGGGACAAGGTGTACCGGGATGACGTGCTTTTGGAAGCCTATCGGAGGTGCCGTGCCAATCGCGGGGCAGCCGGGGTAGACGGAGTATTGTTCAAGGACATTGAAGTCAGACCGCTTGAGCCCCTGATCCTTCGAGTAAAGCGCCAGCGTGGAATTCTAGGTCTACTCGGGCTCTGCTAATACCAGATTTCATGTCCCAGTTAGTGCCTACCGCGCTGATTTCGAGGTCACAGCCAATAAGTTTGGTAACGGCACCGTCCACATCCTCGACTTCGAGAGTGCCGGGTTCGAAGCTTGATAAGGGCGGCACGATCATAGGCCAGTCTCTTCGGTGGCCACTGCTTTTCACAGCAAGAACCCGAGAATGCCAGGCAACGACATCGTGTTCTAGCTCGAGCGTGAAAGGATATTGTCGACCAAAGCTGGGAAGTAGGGCGTGTTGGGCATCCAATGCTGTATCTAAGGCGCTGTCTTCGCTTATCCCGCATTCTTGGATGAGAAACTCACGCAGTTCGTCGAAGAGTAAACGCCAGCTATATGGCGCAGCCATTAGGTCTTGGCCGTGATTGACAAAGGTATTAAGCAAAGGCCATAGGTGTTGTTGGCTGTCTTGCCCGGTTTTTTCAAGCAGTTGCCCGTAAAACCCCATTTCTGTCATACCAGTTTGCTGATGCACAAAGCGCGAGATGAGGCGCATGATGCCGAAGTTATCGAGCAGGATGTATAGTTGACGATAATTGTACATGAGGTCCATGTCATCCCGAGTATAAGTCTTGGTGGACACTAATACGGGCATTTTACCTGGGCCCAGTTCAGTACCTGTCTCAATTTGGTGTTCAGCTCGGTAGTCTGGATTGTTCATGGGACTGTTAACCAGCATCGTAGTGTGGTTTATCCGCGCTTGGATATCCCGGTCAATACACTGTTGCAGGTCCTCGATAAAGGAGTCGACGGTAGCGCCGGGTAAGCCCATCATAAGCTCGACAGTAAGTTGGAGATTGGAATTGCGCATTTCGTTGGCAAGCGCGTCGTACTTCGCCACTTTAATGTTTGAGCGGTTAATAGCGGCTAAGGTGTTGTCGTCCATGGTTTGTAAGGACAGCACACCCTGAGCGAGAATGCCCGCGTCGGCCAATATTTTGATAATGCTTTGCAAGTACTTAGTAGAGTTTTTTGCATAGCTACCACCAAAGGTTTCGGGATAACCGGTGGATTGTTTGAGCCGTGCAACACATTCGGAAATAGCGACATCGCGTTCGAATACGCCAAAGTTGGCGTCAGCTTGGGAAACCGACTGTACTTTCATCCGTGAGCACCATTCTAGCTCGCCGAAAACTCGATCGAGGTCGAACTTGCGAATCTTACTTGTGGTCGCACTTCCCCAGTCGCAGAAGGTGCAACCATAGGGGCAGCCGCGGTTGGTTTCCAGGGTGGCATGAAGTGACGGAACGCCCTCAAAGGCATCGAATAAGCCCATAAGGTAGGGGGATGGCACTGAATTAATATCCACAATACGCGGTCGGTCGGCGTTTCTAAAAATTTCTCCTTTGTACTTGTAGGTAATACCTTGCACATCTTTCAAGACTGTAAGGTCTGGGTTTTCCTGGCCAATGACTGGCCGCAGTTTATCGAGCGTTTCTGCCGCGCTCGCCTCACCTTCACCCCGTACGACAATATCGACATGGGGAAATTTCTCGAAATATGCGTGGGCGTCTTGTTCGTATTTGGGCGTATCTGGTCCACCGTGAATAGTGATGCTGTCAGGGGAACGGCGCTTAACGCATTCAGAAACGTTAATGCTCATTTCATGGGACCACAGATAGTTGGAGAACAGATAAACTGCGGGTTTTGAGGTTAAGTCTTCTAGACGGTCATCATCCCAGACCCAATCCAGACGAATATCGTAGAAATCATCTAACACGCCGTCTTCATAGACCTTGGCGGCGGCGACAACAAGCCCCAATGCAGCGGGTATTGCTTGTCCGAAGGCGACGGGGATTACTTTATGGCGATAGACGCCAGTTTTAGCTCGACGCTCGGCTTCCCGTTGATCCTGCTCGCGCGCCTGCTTGGCGAAATTTTCTTTGAGGATCTGGAATGGAGTGATTTGGTCAAGTACCGCCACGCCTTTTTCGTTGGCCGGTTTTTGGATGGTACTGACAAGTCCTATGGCAGCTAACTGGCTCAGGATTTCTACCAGACGACCTTGATTGATTGCATGGTCTCCAATTTGTGTTTGGTGCTGTTGTATCCCCTCTTCGAGGGTAGTTGGACGCGAAAACACCGCAACGGCAAACAATTCGGCAGGAGTAAGGCTGATAACTAATTGTCCATCATGATCCAACAGCTGTAAGTTGCGATCACTTATGCGAACGGCGGCGGGAACCTTGAGCGCGACCAAATGCTGATAAAAGTCAGGTACTGGCCACCGGGTTTCTGCCGCTCCATTATGTGGGCCGCGTTTGGGAATAGGAATATGGCGGCGACGTAAGCGACCATGACGCACGAGGGATCGCCGAAAAGCATCTACTTGCTCGCTTTTTACGTTGGCGATCTTCGCTACTGTCTCGGCGAGTAAGGCTTCGTCTACATACTCTTCGGCCTCTAACTCACACAGCGTTAGCAATTCGTAATATTTCAGTGGGAGGGGGGGCGCACTTCTTGGAGTGAGCATTTCAACACCAACGTTGCCCAGAATGACAGTCATTTTGTTAGTAAGTGTTAGCGGTAAATGGGCTCTATCGGACATCACAAAATTCTCATAGATCGCAAAAGGTAAATGACCGGAGAACGGCTCTAGGCGGTTTACCGGCATGCTAAACTTAACACGTTAGCGTATAAGAGAAGTGTATTGACGCAATAGAATACTGCAAGGTGTGACGGCAAATACATTTTTTACTAAGAACGGCCGAAACTAGTCAATATCCACAGCAAAAATAAGGATTTTCGGGTGAGTTTGAGAAGGAGGCTAGTCGTCAGGTCCTACTTTATGATGGGTATTTGCTAAGCTGTGGTGTGTCGCCCTGTTGCGGTAGCTTATCGCCAGGAACAGGTTTAGCCGCTGGTGATGAAGCGTACCAGCGCAGGAAAATATAAAAAAAAATGACTTAAAATATCCCTACGCGACTGAAGTCACTGAGCGGGGGCGATAATCTGGCGAGACATAAACAACGCCGCCACCCTGGTTGGAGTGGCGACGAGGTAGGAGAAGACGAGCGCGTAGACCGCTACTTGCGCCTGGTAAGGCCCAAGCCAGCCAGCGCAACGCCCAGCAACATAATCGTGGCAGGTGCAGGTGCTGCGGCGGACCTGGAATTCAGCGCACCCACCAGGCCGAACGTCGGCTGATTGTCCGTCGTGCCGCCAGGCGGGTTGTTACCGTAGACGGTAACTTCGGTCAGTGCCGCGCCCGCTGCCAGTCCGAAATCGTCCAGGTTTATCTTGGCCAAATTGACGCTGAAACCACCGGTATTCAGCCCAGTGTCAACCGTGTTATAGACGTTGGTTGTACCGCCGATGGTTAACGATATACCAAAATTATCCGCTGTCCCGATTTCGAAAATGGCGAGATCAAAACCAGCGCCATTTACCAGCACGTTATCCGTGAATCCAAGCTGCAGATAGCCCGAAGAATCCAAGCTGAATGCCCAGGTGTCAAATGTGTTATCGGTAACCACTGACGCAAGGGCACCGCCACTGGTGCTCCAGCTACCGGTTGATGACAACAGCGTATCGACAAATGCATCGTCGTCAAAATTTTCTCCGGCAATGATCACAGCGTTGGCGCTGTGTGCAAAGATCATTAGCAATGTACAGAAAATTGATACACCCGCTTTATCAAGAAATTTCATAACATCCTCCTGCCTTCATTTACTCGTTTACGCTTTATCTAATATGCAAGTTACGAGCCAATTTTTTTTTACTATATAAAACAAAAGGCTACATTTCAGGTGTTCCGCGAATTGTAAAATATTCTGACAAAGCAGGCTTATCAGGGAACGTTGATGATGCCCTCGCCATTAACCTGTGCATCTACAGCTCGCTTCAGTTGTGTGGTAAGCGTATGTAGCGTACAGAGTATCTGCAACGTGCGCTAGGAGATAGCGAGTTGCTAGTGTGACGTGAGAGTCACTAGCCGAAAAAGCTTTAGGGGATGGAATTTCTCGAATCCCTTGGAAGAAGCCTCGCTGGGTGCTGAGGACTAGAGTCAGTCCGGGTATAGTTGTCGATGCCAGCCTCACGGTGTCACAGGGCCCTGCTGCTCTACCAAGTATCGTACAGCGGCGCGGATCTCCTTGTCACTACAGATATCACAGCCCCCCTTTGGTGGCATATCGCCGTATCCATTCGTCACCCGTCGCACCAAGACTTCATTTTCCGTGGAGAGTCGCCTTCGCCAAGCATGGGCATCAGCTAGTTGCGGATGAGATCCCAGCTCGGTAGAGTGACAGGAAGCGCAGACAGCCTGATAAACATCTTTGCCTTTACGTTCCAAAGGCTGTTCCAAGTCCTTGTTCTGTTGGTCCCGATAGAGTCGGTAAATTCGTCCTCCCCTTTGCAGCAGGAAATAGATGGAGCCATCGGCGGCGATCTTAATGTCCCTGATTCTGCCTTCCATTTCTTTCAGCATTCGATGCTCGGACTTTATCGTGCCGTCCACCAGATCGAGTTTATTGACACTTTTTCCTTTCAAAGGGCCCACTAGCAAGTCGCCCTCCCACTCCGGAAACATCTCGCCTCGGTAAACAGTGATCGGAGAAATGGCGACTGAGGGTAGGTAGTAGAATAGGGGTTGTTCGAATCCGGAAGCGTTGGTTCCCACGCCAATACGTTGGGTCGTGTAGTTTGAGCCGTAAGTGATTACAGGCCAGCCGTAATTCCGGCCAGGCTCAATAATATTGACCTCGTCGCCTCCCATTGGCCCGTGCTCGGTCTCGAACAACTTGTTGGTCACTCTATCAAAGTAGAGTCCCTGGGGATTGCGTACACCCAGTGCGTAGATCGCATTGTGTACATCGGGGTCTTTAACAAAAGGGTTGTTGTCTGGAATTGAGCCGTCATCCACAAGTCGCAGAATCTTGCCAGTTAGTAGGTCTTTGCGTTGGGCGTTGTTCCTCTCGGAGCGATCACCTGTTGCCACATAGAGAAACCCTTCGTTGTCGAATGCTAGCGCGCCGCCAAAATAGTCCTATTCTCCTTCTTCTCATTGGCCTGGGGAAAACCGACGCTCAGGTGACTTTTGCGCACACTATGTTGAAAGGAAAGTTAAATCAAGGAGCTGAGACTGCAAATGGCGGTGGTTCAGGAGTTTAGTAGGAATTGAATTGTTTCCCGTTGCAACCAGCAGAACGGTGATTTTGAAGTGGGGCCTACCACTATTATCAACTTGCAATATGGGGCGAGACGCAGGGGAAGATAGGCGCCGAAACTGCTGTGTATCGGCGTGGATGAGAGTGTGGCTACTTATCTAGCCGACAGAGTCGTTCTCTGTCCTGGCGGTTACCCGCAACCAGGGCGCGGGTCCCGCTGACGCCACGACCCTGCGCTACTACAGGCACCTGGTGGTACGGTGCCTGCGTTGTCAGTGTCCCGAGGGAGGAAGTCACCAACAACCAGTGTTCCGCTGGCGCGCAGTTGACCGTGGCGGCGCAAGCCCCGGCGGTTAGTGCCAGTTCTGTTTCCGGTATCAACACGACCGATGCGACGCTGAATACGAGCGTTACGCCCAATGGCGCATTGACCACCGTGTACTTCGACTGGGGCACTGACAACCAGTTTAACAATACGCTGACCCATGGTTCGGTTGGTTCCGGCATCTCCGCTGTCAGCGTCAACAGGCTGCTGCCAGGACTGGTGTGCAACACCACATACCAGGTCTGGGCCCGGGCGGTGAACAGCAAGGGCACCACGCTGGGCACGATTTTGGGTACAGACCACGATTTCCACCGACGTCGTGATTGTAGATTGGCCAGTCGTCATTTCCGATCAAAATCGTGGTCTGTCCCCGATTTACCCCTTGGCGGATTTTGGGTACAGACCCGAATGGCGCTAGATGGTAGATCTGCGCGTGTACGGTCTTGTATTTGAACCGATAGGTTTGTTCCACACGGTAATTTCCTACGACGATACTATCAGTCTTTCGGTACTGGCCTGTCGCAACTCACTGCAAGAACCCGATCGCTATCGCGCATGCCTGCAATACGCCTTCGATTCGTTTCTGCCCTATATCAACACGCACTGATACCATACTGACAATTCAACTTATTCGAGCCTGCAACGGGCTCGGTATTGAAGTCAGCCGACCGCCCTAATCCGCCAGACCTTTGAAACAAGAGAAGTCTGGGGCTTCGACCCGTCAAAACTGGATCCCGTTTCAGCTGCTTGGTTGAAATAAACGTCAAAATATGATAGTTGCGTTTGGTCAAAGAGCGGGTTTTCAGCAGGGTGGTTACCCGTAGATCAGTTTAGGGTTAAGTAAGGAAGGGTAGCCCCAGTGGAGGCCTAGTGATGGACTATTCAACCGATTCCGGATTTGCTTTTTCTAATCTTAGAGGGAGAGTTTCCAGCCTACACTTACCCCTTCTCCTATCCTTCATATCGGTTTTTCTTATTGGTTGCACCAGTTGGATTGATTTGGTAGGGAAAAATAGTGCGGGCGAACAGGGAAACGGAACCGCCCACATCATGAGCGCCCTGTCCGAAGATGGCCGATACGTTTCATTTATCTCCAATTCAAGCAACTTAGTCAGCGGCGATACCAATGGTGTGCACGATGTGTTTGTTCGTGATCTTCTCAATGGGACTACTGAACGCGTAAGTGAATCCGCTACCGGTCAAGAAGCCAATGAGCAGAGTGTGTCTACAGATATTTCCGGTAACGGGGAGTGGATTGTATTTACGTCAAGGGCAAGCAATCTTGTGCCCGGCGTAACTCCGATACTCCCAGCTGTGTATCTAAAAAATCGGCTTAGCGGTGCTATTACGCTCGTCTCGAAACAAAATCTGTCGGGCACTCCGATGGAAGGTAGATTGCCGGTTATTTCGCGAGATGGCCGTTGGGTGGCGTACTCTTCAGGTGGACAAATCGTCTTAGGGGATACCAATGGCGTTCCCGATGTTTTTCTTTATGACCGTATTCTGAATGTAAACTACCGCGTGAGTGTGGGTCAGGGTGGCCCGCACGGTGTTCAATTAGATCATGCTAGCGATGCGCCTGCCATTTCGGATGACGGCCAAGTGATAGCGTTTACCAATTTGGTCTCCAATGATGAAAGAAGAGTGTATGTTCGAGATCGCAGTAGTTCGACAACTACACAAGAAATACCAATTTGCACTTCCGGTAAGTGGGATGGCTGTACTGCCCAAGATATTTCTGGAGACGGCCGATATGTAACTTATTATGCACATTATGTTTTTACCCCGACTTCTGGAACAATATATCGGCCTCAGGTATTCGTATGGGACAGAATAGCTGGCATTTCGACGCCTCATTCTAGTGAATACATATGTAGTTTAGATACGAACCCTACAGAAAGAGAGTTATGCACAGATGGTGTGGTCCCAGATCGTGCAACTCTGTCAGGAGATGGTCGATTTCTCGCGTGGTCGACCCCATTTGCTGAATTTTCTTTAGATAGTAACGGCATCCAGGATATTTATCTGAAAGACCTGCACGCTGTGTCTGGGCCTTCATTGTGGCGAGTTTCAACCAATACTTTCGGCCAACAGATTGAACTTACAGGCAATTGGCCTTACTACCCGAATATTTCTCACGACGGACGCTATGTGGCATTTTCATCAGACTTTGAGGGTTTCCTGGAAGATAGCTCGGAGGGAAATGTAGAGGCACTGATAAAAGCAACGCCACCTATCACTGCAACAAATTTTTCTCCCCCGGAATTGACTCGTGGATCCACCACTACCGTGGTTATTGCGGGATATCACTTTTTGTCTCCCCATATGTCCGTTACTGCACAAGGAGTCACCTTCGATAACGTCGTGGTGTTTAACGAGAACTTCATTGTCGCTGATGCAACGGTTTCTCCCACTGCAAAGATCGGACTTACAAATTATGTGGTAAAACTGGATGGCACGGGGCCAGGTTCGAACACTGGGTCTACCGGTATCTGCTTGAATTGCTTTAGCATCATTGAGTAGTCCTGACGTTAGACAAATGAGGTTCAGAGTAGCCCCTTTGTTGCCCTTGTGTGTTTTACGTCATTGTGTGACATCCACTGCGCCCAGAGATATATATGCTGTCGGGTCGCAATTAATTCTAATGACCTGTCTCGACATGGGAGAGATAGCGATGAAACTTCCACATAATTGTAGCTCTGCAACCTCTGCTGCTGCCCGGAAAAATATCCGCTTGGGTATTCTCCTGTTTCTAACGTACTCACTTTTTGGCTGCACGAGTTGGATAGAGCTGGCAGGCAGGAACAGTGCCGGTGATCAAGGCAATGGGAATTTTCATAGCTCGAGCGCCTTATCTGAAGACGGCCGGTACGTGACGTTTGTCTCTGATTCAACCAATTTGGTCAGTGGCGATACCAATGGGATGGATGATGTATTCGTCCGCGATCTTCTCACTGGAATTACCGAGCGAGTCAGTGTGTCCGCTACGGGCCAGCAAGCTAACGCTGACAGTGTGGGGGGCGATATTTCCGGTAACGGCGAGTGGATTGTATTTTCATCCGAGGCGACCAATCTAATTCCAGGCGGTACCGACGGCACCTCGCATGTCTATCTCAAGAACCGGCTCAGCGGGGCAATTACGTTGCTTTCTAAGCAAAACCTGTGGGGTACTCAGGGCAACGGGGATAGTGGCCATGCGAGAATATCTAAGGATGGAAACTGGGTGGCTTACGAGTCAACCGCCGACAATATTATCTTTGACGACACCAATGGTTACTCTGATATTTTTTTGTATGACAGGGTGTTGGGTTTCAATTCACGTGTGAGCGTGGATACCGGTGGTCCACATGGCATTCAACTTACTGGCCCCAGTATAGATCCGGATATCTCGGACAATGGGCAACAGGTTGTTTTTCTCAACCAAGGCGGATACGGGGTAGTCGTGCTATTACGTGATCGAAGCACGGCGATAACCGAGAAAGTCAATTCAGGCCTAGGATATCAGTGTGAGATTTATTGGCCCATCTGCAAAGAGCCTGCGATATCAGGCAATGGGCGGGTCGTCGCATATACTGCAATCGACATTGATCCCTCACGTACTGCGGGTGGTTACGCCGATCAGGTTTTCGTGTATGACCGCGATTTGAATCAGTATACCGCGTTATTGACGAATCACTATTGTAGTTTCGAATCGTTCTGGTTCGATTGTGAAGCGACGGCTGGCGCTCCGTCTCTGTCTGGCGATGGTCGGTTTGTCAGTTATTCCACTCGTCGTTCTCAGTTGCCTTCAGACAATAATGGAGCAAGGGATGTCTACCTCAAGGATCGGTATGACGCCACGGGTCCATCACTGTGGCGGGTTTCAACCGATACCTACGGGTTGCAAGTTGCAGGTGTTTCCTCCAGCAGGGGTGCATTGTCCCATGATGGACGTTACATTTTATTCCGGTCGGGCTCGAGTATGGGGAATTTGACTGAGGATGCCACGCCAGGGAACTCGGAAGCGGTTGTTAAAGCAACTCCACCCATTGGTGTCGATAATGTGATTCCGAGCGTACTTGCGCGCGGTGCTTCAACCACAGTCATCATCTATGGCCATCACTTTATGTCACCGGATATGTCGGTCACGGCACCTGGGGTGACATTTAGTAATGTACAAGTACTCAGTGGGTTTGTTTTATTAGCGGATGTTGTTGTAAGCCCTTCTGCCACTCTGGGTTTGACCAATCTCACCGTTAAATTGGATGGTACAGGTCCCGGTCCAGACACTGGCTCGACCGGATTTTGTCTGAATTGTTTCGAAATTGTAGATTAGGTGTCATCAGAGGAGACATTGGCCGTTAATTGAGTAGAGCCGAGCCAGCCCCGTTACCTATGTGCCCGGAAAGGACACCCTTTTTTTTGGTAGCTACGGGTGGACTTGAACCACCGACCCCAGCATTATGAATGCTGTGCTCTAACCAGCTGAGCTACGTAGCCACATCGGAAAGTTGCGGGCGCAGGGCCAGAAGAGGCGCAGATTTTCCAGAAGTCACAGCGCCAAGTCAAGGTTTCTGGCGTGTCGGCTATTCCCGTATTTCTTACACTACGCTGTTATTCTGCTGATATCGTCGCTCTTCAGTGCTTCCACTCTTGGCCTTAGCTAGTCGCTAGGTCGTACCCGGTTCGCCGTTTGATATACGGCGTCGTCTTGTCGCCCGCCGCGCAGGGTGTCGGGCACTTGCTCGAAGTAGCTATCGGCGGTGGGCTCGGTGCGGCTCCAGTCGACGCGCTCGCTGCGGTAGCTGAACTTCCACGCGCCATCGCGCTTTTCGTAGCGGTCGAGGTAGCGGCCGGCGATGATGCAGTCTTCGAAGCCGCCGTCCTCGGCGGGCACTTTGTGGTAGGCGTTGAAGTAGACTTCGCCGAAGGCCTCGTCGCCGTTGAGGTCGATGAGGATGTTGCCGACGAAGTGTTGGTTGGCCTGGTGGGATTGCAGTGCAGTGATCGCAAAGTCGATAAATTCCTTGGGCGGGCAATTGATGAAGCCGTATTCGCACCAGCCGTCTGCGTGGAAAACGCTGGCTAAGAGCTTGGCATCGAGGCGATCGAGGCCGCGCATATAGCGGTATATCAGCTCGGTGATCGCCTGTTTGTCGAGCAGTGCGTTAATTGCCGCATCACTCATTGTGTTGTCCTGTTTTGTTGGAAGAGGGCGAAGCTGGGGTCTGTTGTGTCGTGTTGGGCGCGGGTGAGGTCGGCAAAGAGCTCGCTGTCTTCGAGATTTTCAAATTGGATGTTGCGTACCCACTCGGAGATGACGTGGCGGTGATGCAAGCGCCACTCGTCACCTTTGCGGCGCAATACGTCCAGGTAGCGTCCGCAGTAGTAAATATCTTCATCGCGGCTCAGTGACAGGTGCTGGGCAGTCACCAGTGATTCGCAGCGGCATTCATCGCCGCTAAAGCGAAAGACGGTATTGCTCAGCGAGTGGCGGGTGAGGGCGTAGCCTTCCTGTAGTGCGCCCACCACCATGGCGACGAAACCGCTGGCGGGCCCGTCGTAAAAGCCATCAGATTTTGGGTACAGACCACGATTTCCACCGACGTCGTGATTGTAGATTGGCCAGTGGTCATTTCCGATCAAAATCGTGGTCTGTCCCGAATGGCGCTAAGTTAAGCCCGTTTAGCATCAATATTTCACAGCTCCTGCACACCCAAAATGAGACAATAGGCCATGAAATACAAGAGCTTATATCTCCCGGGTTTTCACCTGCAAACACTGCGTCGCACACCTCGTTCCGCCCGTCAAAAACTGGCGGATACTCAAATAGCTGGACAGGCAATCAATACATCAACACTTATGATTTAGGAAAAATTGGAAAAGGGTTGGGCGCTATCGGCTTTGGAGCAAGTATTGTATCTGACGGAACTGGTTTCGCAGGTGGAGAAATATCAACAGGCAAGCTCGCTGTAAACACTGCCATAGGTGTGGCAGGGTTAACCTCCGCTTGGCCATACGCTGTAGCTTATGGGTTAGGTGAGCTATTCGGACCTCCCGTGGCCGGGGCGGCCATGGAGCTGCTTATTCAAGGGCAAACTACTGGAATTCAAGATGCAATGAGCTTTCAAAGTATCTCACGTTAAGTGAAGGCTAAACCGATTATGTTCCTCAAATATTCATTCATATACTACGCCATGTACCAGTATTGCAACCGAGTCTGGCAGTTTTCTCAAGACTGGCCAGAGTTTTATGCTGCACTAAATCTTTCAGTTTTTTCATGCTTTTTTATAGGCGGGACGGCATTTCTTGTAAAAGCATTTTTTGGTTTTGACTTTTTAAATCTGGCATCTGCTTCCGAAGTTTTACAATGGGTACCGGAAATCATCAGAAATGTATGGCATTACGTGATAGTTCTTTTGGTAAACTTGCACCATTTTGTTCTTAAAAAAAATGGGTGGGCTACATCGATTTATAGAGTTATAACTGAATCTGGTGTTTGACGGTTTGAAAAAAGGCGGTGTATCTGGTTGATTTGTTGTCACCACAACAGACAAAGCAACCAGGAGATACACCACCATGAATGAGAATAACGTTGTCGAGTTTGCAGGTCGAGCGGTAAAAGCTGATGCACTCACGGAGCTACTGCGCACAGGCGCACAAACGTTGATTTATCAAGCTATTGAAGCAGAGCTGGCAGAGTTTCTCTCTGGCTTTGAAGGCCGCCAGCTTGCCGATGGGCGCGCTGCAGTCGTTCGCAACGGCCACCAGCCCGAGCGAGAGGTGCAGACAGGCATTGGGCCTGTGACGGTGAAAGTGCCGAAGGTGCGATCCCGAGATGGGACACCAGTGACCTTCCGCTCAGCCCTGGTGCCGCCGTATGTACGCAAGGCAAAGAGCCTGGAAGCGGCGTTGCCCTGGCTGTACCTGAAGGGTGTTTCAACTGGCGAGATGGCATCGGCACTGGAAGTGCTGGTGGGGCCAGAGGCGAAGGGTTTATCCGCCAGTACCGTGTCTCGGCTCAAGCGCCAGTGGGCACAGGAATATGATGCCTGGCGGCAAAGGCGATTAGACAAGGATCGCTGGGTGTATGTGTGGGCAGACGGCGTCTACAGCGGCCTGCGGGCAGAGAACGCCAAGCTGTGCGCCCTGGTGATCATTGGCGTGAACGAGCGCGGCGAGAAGCATTTTTTGGCGATTGAGGATGGGGTTAGGGAGTCGACGCAAAGCTGGCGCGAAGTCCTGTTGAGCCTGAAGTCGCGCGGCCTGAACGGTCCTGAACTGGCGATTGGTGATGGTGCCATGGGGTTCTGGGCAGCGCTGGAGGAAGTGTATCCGCAGACACGCCAGCAACGCTGCTGGATGCACAAGACGATGAATGTATTGAACGCGCTGCCGAAATCGCTGCAACCCAAAGCCAAGAATGATCTGCACGACATCTGGCAGGCGGCGACGCGAGAGGAGGCAGAAAAGGCGTTCGACAGATTCCTGGTGACCTATGAACCGAAGTACCCGAAGGCAACGGTCTGTTTACAAAAAGATCGAGAGGAGCTGATGGCCTTCTACGGTTTTCCGGCGAAGCACTGGCAGAGCATTCGCACGGCGAACCCGATTGAGTCGACGTTCGGGACAATCCGCCATCGCACCCGGCGGAGCAAGGGTTGCCTGAGCCGAGATGGAATGCTACACATGACCTTCAAGCTGGGTATGTGTGCACAGGACAACTGGCGCCGCCTCCGCGGTTTCAGTTACCTGGCAAAGGTGATTACAGGAATTGAATTTAAAGATGGAATCGAAGTGTCAGCTAGCAATCAGGTCGCCGCTTGATTCAAGCTGCCAAACACCACTTTTTACAATAACTCCGATTTATATGATCAGTACTCTGATGAAACCCTGAGGAGAAATTACTGGCTAGTTGGAGGGGTATTGTTGCTGACCTTATTGTACTATTTAGCTGCTGCTTTTTTTCTTGACCACGCTACTGGGCTGCGGTCATGATAATCAGGGACAGACCAGAATGGCGCTAAGTTAAGCCCGTTTAGCATCAATATTTCACAGCTCCTGCACACCCAAAATGAGACAATAGGCCATGAAATACAAGAGCTTATATCTCCCGGGTTTTCACCTGCAAACACTGCGTCGCACACCTCGTTCCGCCCGTCAAAAACTGGCGGATGAAAGGGCACGTATTCGGCAACATTCGATCAGTCAATTGGGTGCTTGCTTCTCTCGTTTTATTCCACAACAGATACTGGAGAATCAGCCAAACGGTTCGTTCAGCCGTCGTCGATTGTTCAGTAAGGAAAACACGTTTTGGGCGTTTTTCTCACAAGTGTTTGATGCCGATGGTGGCTGCAAAGAAGTTGTGAGAAAGATACAAGCGTTCGCTGTGTCTCAATCGAGTGCTGCTCCATCTGCCTCAACGTCCGCGTACTGTCAGGCTCGCAGCAAATTGTCGGTCGATACGCTGACGAAAATAGTGTCGCACACCGGCCAGACCCTACAGCAGCGTGGCTTGGGTGATCGCTGGAGAAATCGCCGCGTAGTGGTCGTCGACGGCACGGGTGTGAGCATGCCGGATACTCCAGCGAATCAGGCGAGATGGCCGCAACCTACCAGTCAAAAAGCAGGATGTGGTTTTCCCCAAGCTAGAATATGCGCGTGCTTCTGCTTAACAACCGGTGCCTTACTTAGCCATCGTATAGGCAGCGGTAAAATCAGTGAGCTTCCCTTGCTACGCCAGCAATGGGATAGCTTTGAGCGGGGCGATATATTCCTCGGAGACAAGGGTTTTTGTAGCTATTACGATGTTTGGAAGCTTCAAGAGCGAGGTGTTGATTCAGTGATCACACTCGCAAGAAGAACGCCGGTTGAAGCGGCATCAGCGATTGAGGTTTTGGGGCCGGATGATCTGCTCATCCAGTGGCCGAAACCCAAATGGAATAAGCGATTAAGCTACAGTAAAGCACAGTGGGAAGCGCTTCCGGATCAGTTGCACTTACGTCAGATTAAAGTGACGGTAGTAGCACCGGGTATGAGGACGAAAGCATTCTACATTGTGACAACGCTCACCGATGTTCAGACCTACAGTTCTGCTGATATAGCCGACCTATACTACCAGCGCTGGGATGTCGAACTGTTCTTCCGCGATATCAAACAAACGATGGGCATGGATATTTTGCGTTGCCACACTCCGGCGATGGTGGAGAAAGAAATACTCATGCATTTAATCGCCTACAATGCGGTTCGGTTGTTGATGTTGGATTCGGCGAAAACCATCAATCAACTGCCAAGGAAAATCAGTTTTAAGGCAAGTGTTCAAGCGTTGCGGCAGTGGGAGCCTCAACTTAATTTAATGGGCTCAAACGATAAAGAGCGTCGAAGATTGATGGCAGTGCTTATTGAAGCCATCGCAGCAGCAACGCTGTATTCGAGACCGGGCAGACGCGAACCCCGATGTGTGAAACGCAGGCCAAAACCGTTTGCGTTAATGAGTGCACCGCGACACCTATTTGTAGAGATTCCACACCGCAGCAGATACAGTGCTAAACAGGCTTAACTTAGCGCCATTCTGGTCTGTCCCCGATTTACCCCGCCAGGCTGGCTTCCAAAAGATATATAAAGGTACTCGTCAAAAGCATGCTACCCTCGCTCAAATGTGCTTATGAATAATCTATCGATACCGATAAAAGTTCGGTGCTGCACGGAAAACACCAAATAATGCAGTTTGCTTCATGACCGCTCGCACGATCGCCATCTTCGCACTTTTCATGTTAGCAGGACTTACGTCTGCGCTCGCAGTTGAGTTTAACTCGCAGTACGCCATGGGTTTCATTCAGCGCGATTACTTCCGCCATTTCAGCGAAATTATTATTCCATTTCTCGACAGTGGAGATTGGAAGCTGCTATTTCACAATCACCATGCGAGCCCACTGCTGCATCTGCATGAAATCGGCATCAATTACTTTGGCGGCGGCTCCCTAAAATCCAATACCTATATCGGTGTTGTTTTACTCGGTCTCACAGGTTTAGGGCTAGGAATCCTCGCATTACGCGACCTCGGCGATAGGTCACAATCATTGTTGTTCAGCTTCGCAGCAGCGGCCATTGTCATTTTAATAGTATGTACCCTAACTGCGGCAACACCGGTGATAGTTCCGCTGATCTACTTGCAAGCATACTTCTTAGCACTGGGCTTTCTCTACGCAGTCATCACTTACTCATTTGGTCTAAATCCAGAAACTCGTCTGTACTTTATCGGCTTCCTGGTTAGCACAGTTGTTGTCGTCACTACGCATTCAAGTTATGGCTTGCTGTACTTTCTCGCGGGTACTGTGGCACTGGCCGTGAGTTATTGGCGTTGCCGTCATCGCAACATTCTCATTGCTATCGCAGTAACAGGGCTATTTGTTTACCTGTGGAAAGCACATCTACTACCCGCCACGGGACACTTAAACTGGTACGGCACCAGAGCCGCGATGCAATACGCTGACCGGCTGGGCGAGTTACATTTAATTGTCGCAGCCTACGGTAAATCGCTGCTGGCCGGATTTCACGGTGATGCCTACGCCTTTAATTTGGAAAACTACCACGAACGGCCGCTCATGTTGATGGGCTTCTTTACCATCGGCATTGTCTATGGTTGTATCACGCTCTGGTCCATCACTCGCACGCGTCGTGTGCAGATTGCCGGTATTACCATGCTGGCGCTACTCGGAGCGGCGTTGGCCGTAGTCGTAACCCGTGGTGAGAAAGCTTTTCCCTATCAGTTAGATACGGCGCGCTACATTCTGATGTACAAGCTGGCAGCCGCTAGTTTCATCTGGGGCCTAGTCGACCTTCTACTGAGTATGGCAATTAAGAGGCGGAAAAGGTCCCGGAACTTTCACGGGGCAGCATTGACTTCATTCGTCTGTGGTTTGCTCGCAGTTACCGCATTGCTTCAGTACTTTGCCTATAGGGCGGTTCAAAATGGCACCGACAGCTTACGAACTGGTCAAGCAGCTCGAGAGATGGCGTTGTATATGTATGGCGAAGACGCCAGCAACACTTTCCTACCCCCTAGTACAGTCATCCTAGGAACTAAACCTGACTACTATCAGCCCGTCGTTGCATGGTTTCAAGAACGGCAGCTCAATGTATTTTCTCCAAGATATAGAGGCACCGAACAATTGCAAAATCACAAAGCCGCACAGCAAGTGTTTAGTCACGCTGGAGAACGCGCAACACCCGTCGATATGCAGAATGAAAATTGTTTTGGCAGTGAGGGTTATAGCGAAACTCAGGCGTGGCGAGTCGTCATCGATACAACTCAACGCGCTAGCTTTTCATTGAAGTATCTAGACGGAGATGAAAAACCACTCTCGTATCCGATCTGGCCGGGGCACCAAACAGTTTACGGCGTAATTCTTCCAGAGAGACCTATACGGTTTTGCTTCTCGAAGCAGGCATCTATGCCTTCCATTTCAATTATGCCAATGGATTGAGCGGTATATTCCACCTCCACTACATACTGAAAACCTCTAGGCGGCGAAGGATAGGAAATATTAACGGCCTATTGAGAGTAGACATCCTCGCTGACTGTGTCAACTGGACCTGCTGACCTGTCGAAGTTCCCTGCTATTGACCCGAAAATCCTGTTCGCGGTGTTGAGCATGCCATTCAAATCCGTTCATTCCTGAACGGGTGCACGCGACAGCTCATGCCATGTGGTTTTCACTGGCTTCCTTGCTGGTGTAGTGCTGTTGGGCTGGAATCTGCTACCGCGCGCCCTTCCCAGCGAAAAGCGGCAACGTCCCAGGTGGCGCTCGGCGGGTGTGCGGACTTCTGCGTTGGCGGATTTTGGGTACAGACCACGATTTCCACCGACGTCGTGATTGTAGATTGGCCAGTGGTCATTTCCGATCAAAATCGTGGTCTGTCCCCGATTTACCATCGGGATGAAGAAGGAGCATGTTCCGAAGCAGGTTCGTCCCGGAGCGAGGGGTAATGCCGAGAATGAATACGGGAAGTGGCGGGCTGTCCATTGTACCCCTCTAGGATTCCGTGCAACCGTGTGGAGAGAAACAGGTAGTCATCGAGGGACGCCAGCGCAGGATCTCAAGCCGATAGTCTGCAGCAACACGCGTCAGTTCCTCCTCCGCGTCCTTTGCGGGATCAGCCGTAATTTCAATGCGCTGGATATTGTGCCGCCCCAAGAGCTCGCGCAGGTCTCGACCCGACCCAAGAACGGGGTAGTTGTGTACAATGCGCCCGAGCAGGTTCCGGTCATCGTCGATGAAGCCCAGAATGTGATATCGGTCGAGGTCAGCCAGCCCGACATGAACGCACTGGGATTTTGGGTACAGACCACGATTTCCACCGAAGTCGTGATTGTAGATTGGCCAGTGGTCATTTCCGATCAAAATCGTGGTCTGTCCCCGATTTACCAACTTGCTACTAGCCCTAAATTGAACGCTTGTGGTGACATGTCATTGCAACTCATGATTCGCCCTCCACGTCCTTACCTTTGGGTATTTCCAGCCAGGTAAAGACATCGCCATAGGCACCACAATCTGCACCCATGTGATCTGCAATAAACCCACCCGTCTGCACAAGCACCCACGTTGCATCAATCAAGCGCCCGCACTGCCTTCTATCGGGTGTGGTAGCAATTTCCGAGCACAGCGCCTCAAGACCGGCAAAAATGGTGGCGAGCTTTTCATACCCCTGCTCGTACTCACATTCGGTAAAGCGCCGCGCGGCGGTCATTACCACCCGAGAAAGCCCATCCTCGACGACACAGGAATCATCATCGAGCGCGGCGAGCTTGGTGGCCAGCTTGTCGTGCTGTGCCAGTGCTTGCTCAATCGCTTCTCGAGGTTTCGAGTTTTTGCTGCTCTCACCTCGAGCGCGTGGAGAGCCGCATCTTTTTTTGGTAGCTACGGGTGGACTTGAACCACCGACCCCAGCATTATGAATGCTGTGCTCTAACCAGCTGAGCTACGTAGCCACATCGGAAAGTTGCGGGCGCAGGGCCAGAAGAGGCGCAGATTTTCCAGAAGTCACAGCGCCAAGTCAAGGTTTCTGGCGTGTCGGCTATTCCCGTATTTCTTACACTACGCTGTTATTCTGCTGATATCGTCGCTCTTCAGTGCTTCCACTCTTGGCCTTAGCTAGTCGCTAGGTCGTACCCGGTTCGCCGTTTGATATACGGCGTCGTCTTGTCGCCCGCCGCGCAGGGTGTCGGGCACTTGCTCGAAGTAGCTATCGGCGGTGGGCTCGGTGCGGCTCCAGTCGACGCGCTCGCTGCGGTAGCTGAACTTCCACGCGCCATCGCGCTTTTCGTAGCGGTCGAGGTAGCGGCCGGCGATGATGCAGTCTTCGAAGCCGCCGTCCTCGGCGGGCACTTTGTGGTAGGCGTTGAAGTAGACTTCGCCGAAGGCCTCGTCGCCGTTGAGGTCGATGAGGATGTTGCCGACGAAGTGTTGGTTGGCCTGGTGGGATTGCAGTGCAGTGATCGCAAAGTCGATAAATTCCTTGGGCGGGCAATTGATGAAGCCGTATTCGCACCAGCCGTCTGCGTGGAAAACGCTGGCTAAGAGCTTGGCATCGAGGCGATCGAGGCCGCGCATATAGCGGTATATCAGCTCGGTGATCGCCTGTTTGTCGAGCAGTGCGTTAATTGCCGCATCACTCATTGTGTTGTCCTGTTTTGTTGGAAGAGGGCGAAGCTGGGGTCTGTTGTGTCGTGTTGGGCGCGGGTGAGGTCGGCAAAGAGCTCGCTGTCTTCGAGATTTTCAAATTGGATGTTGCGTACCCACTCGGAGATGACGTGGCGGTGATGCAAGCGCCACTCGTCACCTTTGCGGCGCAATACGTCCAGGTAGCGTCCGCAGTAGTAAATATCTTCATCGCGGCTCAGTGACAGGTGCTGGGCAGTCACCAGTGATTCGCAGCGGCATTCATCGCCGCTAAAGCGAAAGACGGTATTGCTCAGCGAGTGGCGGGTGAGGGCGTAGCCTTCCTGTAGTGCGCCCACCACCATGGCGACGAAACCGCTGGCGGGCCCGTCGTAAAAGCCATAATTTACGGTGGCGTCGGGCCAGTAGCAGTTGGCTAGCAACTGGCCATCGCAGCGATCCAGCCCGCGGGAGTGCTCGTGCAACACCTCTAGAATAGCCAGCCTGTCGGCAGCGCCTTCGATATCTATCTTCGCCATCGCTTGTTCCTCTACGAGTTGCGACTTACAATTAAAAAAAACAGTCTGGCCTGACTTTATAACATATGACGAAGCCTAGTAAACGCCCTCCAGGTGAAGCGCGCCCCGCGGGACACTCGGTTGCTGATACGCTGCAGGCCGATGAAGTGTCGCCACCCGCGCCGCTGCTCGAGCAACGCTGCGACTATTTGGGGGACGAGCCAATTGCAGCCTCGCGCTATACCAGCGAGGCCTTCGCCCGCCGCGAAGAGCAGGCGGTTTGGGCGCGTACCTGGCAGTGGGTGTGCCGGGAGGAACATATCCCCGATGCGGGGGACAGCTATGTGTACGACATTGGCCCCTGGTCAATCATTGTCGTGCGCGGCGAGGACGGCGCAATTCGCGCCTTGCACAATCGTTGCACACACCGCGGTACGCGCCTCATCGGTGCTGAAGGCGCCGGGTTTAGTCAGGGGCTTGCCTGTCCTTTCCACGGCTGGCGCTGGCACTTAGACGGGCAGCTCGCAAACCTGCCGGGTGCCTGGGATTTCCCCCATGCCAGCGCTGACACCCACAGTCTGCAAGTGGTGGCCTGTGACACGTGGAGCGGCTTCGTCTTTATCAACCTAGATACGCAGTGCCAGCCCTTGGCCGACTACCTGGGCGTGATGGCGGAGCACTTCCAGCATTTCCCCATTGCCGGCCGTCGCATCGCCGTGCATGTGACTAAGCGGTTACCGGCCAACTGGAAATCAGCGCAGGAAGCCTTTATGGAGGCCTATCACAACTTCGAAACTCACGACACACCCAACGGCGGCAACACGCAGTACGATGTGTTGGATACTCATGTCAGCCGATTTATACATAACATCGGTAACTACAGTCCCGAGGCGTTAGCGGACTACCCGGGTAGCAAATGGCGCGACCCAGTGATGACGGAGGAAGAAACACTGGCCTCGCTGAGTATGTTTGGTGTCGACGGCCCGCTGGCGGAGGGGCAAACCGCGCGGCAAAAAGTTGCGCGCGGCCTGCGTGAGCAGCTCAGCGCATCGTTGGGTCGCGATATGAGTGATGTGAGTGAAGCGCTGTTGCTCGACTCTATCGAGTACCACCTGTTCCCCAGCATGTTTTTCTTTCCCGGTATCGGTGTACCCATGGTGTATCGCTTTCGGCCAGACCCGCATAATGTGCATGAGTCGCTGTTCGATCTGCTGTTGATGGAGGAGGTGCCGGCTGCTGAATCCGTAGGTGAGCCGCCGGAGCCGATCTATCTCGATATCGAGCAGTCCTATACCGAAGTGCCTGAGCTGGCTTGGCTGGGCGCGGTGTATGACCAAGATACTGGGAACTTACAGCTGCAAACGCAGGGTTTGAAATCACTCGGCGAGCAGGGAATTACGTTGGGGAATTATCAGGAGGCGCGGATTCGCCATGTGCACCAGCTCATCGATCAGTACATGGAAACCTTGGGTGCGTAATGAGTCGTGAATTGATCAAAGTCGCCAACCTCGACGATTTCGCCTCTACCAATTTGAAAGTGGTGGCGTATGAAGAGCGTGAAATTCTTCTGTGTCGATTGGGCGATGGCGTGTACGCCGTCGACAACTTGTGCTCCCACGCAGCAGAGCGACTGTGCACCGGCAAACTCAAGGGCGGCAAGTTATTTTGCCCGCTGCATGGCGCTGCGTTCGATGTGAAAACGGGCATCGCGCTCAGCCGTCCCGCCACAGACCCGATCGATACATTTGAGGTCGTCTTTGACGCACAAGAGATCTTTATCCGATTGCCTGGGGGTGATGTAGTACGCGAATCATCACCATGACCGGTTCTTCCGCGACCATGGCGATATCAATCAGCGACGGCGTAAATGTTGCCTTTGGGATTTACACATTAAAGCGGAAGTGAATGATATCGCCATCGGCGACGATGTAGTCTTTACCCTCGAGCCGCCAGCGTCCTGCCTCTTTCGCACCCTGTTCGCCGTTGTGCGTTACGAAATCGTCGTAGCTGACCACTTCCGCACGAATAAACCCTTTCTGGAAATCAGTATGAATCACACCGGCGGCTTCGGGGGCGGTGGCGCCGACTTTGACTGTCCACGCGCGCACTTCTTTCGGGCCGGCGGTGAAATAGGTGTGCAGGTCGAGTAACTGATATCCGGCGCGGATGACCCTATCCAAGCCTGGCTCTGCCATGCCCAACTCCTGCAAAAACTCCAGCCGTTCTTCGTCGCTGAGCTCGGCGATTTCCGCTTCGAGTTTATTGCAAATCACAACGACGACAGCGTTTTCTTCACTCGCGATTCGTTTAACGGTTTCCAAGTGAGGATTGTCGTCAAAACCGTCTTCATCCACGTTGGCTATATACATGGTCGGCTTGCTGGTGAGCAAAAAAAGCTGCTTGGCGAGCTGTTGCTCGTTGTCACTTAAGTTGAGTGCGCGAACGGGTTTGGCTTCGTTGAGATGGGGCAGTAAACGCTCTTCTAATAACGCTTTCATGGCCACCGCTTCTTTATCGCCGCCCTTGGCGGTGCGCGCGACTTTTTGTAGCTGCTTGTCACACGTTTCCAGATCCGCCAGTGCAAGTTCGGTATGGATAACTTCGATGTCGGCCTGCGGGTCAATTGTGTTCGCGACATGAATCACATTGTCGTCGTCGAAGCAGCGCACTACGTGGGCGATGGCGTCGGTCTCACGGATATTAGCCAGGAATTGGTTACCCAGGCCTTCACCTTTGGAGGCACCGGCCACCAGTCCAGCGATATCGACGAACTCCATCGTGGTGGCGATCTCTCGCTCGGGCTTTACGATAGCGGCGATCTTGTTTTGCCGCGGGTCCGGTACAGGCACGACGCCTGCGTTGGGCTCGATGGTGCAAAAAGGGAAGTTCTCCGCGCCAATGCCCGCCCGCGTGAGCGCGTTAAACAAGGTAGATTTGCCGACGTTGGGTAGGCCGACAATGCCGCAGTTAAAACCCATAGCTGGTTTCTCGCTAGTTATTCAGCACTAAAGCTATGCAGTTGCGTCATGGCTTTGGTGTTATCTCCGTCCAGTAACAGGGGCAGGGCGGTTATCGCTTCCTCGATTGCAGCATCGATTTTCTCGCGCTCAGTCGCGCTCGGTTTTTTCAGCACATACCCCGTCACTTTAGACGCATGTCCCGGGTGACCGATGCCGATACGCAGGCGATGAAAGTTTTTCGCATTGCCCAATGCGGGAATAATGTCGCGCAAACCGTTGTGACCACCGTGGCCGCCCCCTTGCTTAAAACGCGCCGTGCCTGTGGGGATGTCCAACTCGTCGTGAGCGATGAGAATGCCTTCCGGTGGCACTTTGTAAAAGGTGACCATCGCGGCAACGGCGCGACCGCTCAAATTCATAAAGGTGGTTGGAATCAACAGGCGTGGCTGATGCCCAGCCAGTGTCGCACGGCCGGTGAGCCCGAAGAATTTGCTGTCTTCTTGCAGGGGTGCACCGCAGCGTTGCGCTAGTGCGGCGACGAAGTCCGCACCGGCATTGTGCCGCGTATTGCGATAGTCGGCGCCCGGGTTTCCCAGGCCGACGATTAAGCCAATGGACGAATCTGCCATGTCAGCAACGCCTTTGCGCGGCGGCTAGCATTCATTGCGCGCCGCGCGAAACAGGCAAAGAGTGTCTTACGACTCTTCACCCTCGGTGTCGCCACCTTCGGCGGCGGCATCGCCGTCACCACCTTCGGCCTCGGCGCCTTCTTCACCTTCGGCAGCCTCCACCTCGTCTTCGAGTTCTTCAACCACTTTCGGTGCATTCACAGAGGCAATGGCCAAGTCGTGGTCTTCACCCAGCGCGAGCGCCACGGAAGCGACGCCCTCTGGCAGGGTAACATCGGACAAATGCACGATCTGGCCGACGGCTATTTCCAACATATCGACTTCAATGTAAGACGGGATATCGCCGGGCAAACACTGCACTTCAATGTCGGTGGCCTGGTGCTGAATGAGGCCGCCCTCCATCTTGACGCCGACACACGTGTCCTCGTTGAGGAAGTGAATGGGCACGTTGACTTTAATCGCCACGGCTTCGTCGATACGCATGAAGTCGGCGTGCATCACGCGGTTTTTAGCGGGGTGACGCTGGAGGTCTTTCAATACCGCCTTCTCTTTCGTCTTACCCACGTGCAGGGTTAGTACCTGCGAGAAAAAGCCCTCGTTTTCCAATGCTTTTTCCAGGTCCTTGCGCACTAGGGTTAATGGCTGCGCGTCTTTGCCCGCCCCGTAAATGATGGCCGGGACTTGATCAGCGTGACGACGCAGGCGGCGGCTCGCACCTTTCCCCGTGTCCTCACGCACTTCTGCGTTAATCTCAAATTGGTCTGACATGGTCATGACTCCTTTGATTAAGCACTGTGCCGGCTGCGACCGCTAGCACAGAGAGTGGTTGTATACGCTGTTTGCTCGGTAGTGACCGCGCTAATCGAGCACTACTCAATCGCCTCTCAATCACTACGACTGAAACAACGCGCTAATTGATTCTTCATTTGAGACACGGCGCATAGACTCCGCGAGCAAATCGGCGATCGTCAACTGCCGTATTTTTTGGATGCGCTTGGCCTCTTCGCTCAATGGGATGGTATCGGTCACGACCAATTCATCGAGCTTAGAGTTCTGCAAATTCTCCAGCGCATTCCCCGATAGTACTGGGTGTGTGCAGTAGGCTACGACCTTTGCCGCACCGCGTTCCTTGAGCGCGTCTGCGGCTTTGCACAGCGTGCCGGCTGTATCGACCATGTCGTCCACCAGTAGACAACTGCGCCCTTCAACTTCGCCGATGATGTTCATGACTTGCGCTTCGTTCGCCTGGGGGCGACGTTTGTCGATGATGGCCAAATCGGCATCGTCTAGCTGTTTCGCGATCGCTCTGGCGCGCACGACGCCACCGATGTCTGGCGATACCACAATCAGGTTGGGGTGCTTGCAAGCGATAATGTCATCCAATAACACCGGCGAGCCGTACACGTTATCTACCGGGCATTGAAAAAAGCCTTGAATCTGCTCTGCGTGCAGATCGACGGTCAGTACGCGATCGACACCGACGGCGACCATCATGTCCGCGACCACTTTCGCGGTAATCGGCACCCGCGCTGAGCGCACGCGGCGGTCTTGGCGGGCATAGCCGAAATAGGGCACCACTGCGGTAATGCGAGCGGCGGAAGCGCGACGCAGTGCGTCGATCATCACCACCAGTTCCATCAAATTGTCGTTGGTCGGAGCGCAGGTCGACTGCAGCACAAAAACGTCTTTGCCGCGCACGTTTTCATTCAGTTCGACAGCGACTTCGCCGTCGCTGAATTTCCCGACGTCTGCATTGCCCAACGAAAGATACAATCTGCTCGCAACTTTCTGAGCCAGTTCCGGGTTGGCGTTACCCGTAAAGACCATCATTTTTGAAGGCACAGGGATCGATCCTTGCTTGTGACTAAACTGCTGTTGACCAATGTGGCTTGGCCGTTGACAAACGCTGCATGTTGCGGGGTTTGTCGGCTTGGCGCGCTCGCGCTAGCTCTACACTCAATCACGACGTCCTATCGCGGCGCCGAGGGTGAGCACATGTATGGCTGGGGTGGCAGGATTCGAACCTGCGAATGCCGGGATCAAAACCCGGTGCCTTGCCGCTTGGCGACACCCCAATCTGTTCTTCGGGTTAGACCGTGGCTGCTAGCCAATCTACACGTTATGTGTGCAACAAATCTTTAGCTGCGGGCGAGGTGTTGATGCCCCGAGCAAGGATGCTTTCATAGCCTGTCGGCAGCACCGCCAAAGCCGACCGAGCCGCGTCTTCGCGCTCAAAGCTGACAAACGTGCAAGCACCGGTGCCAGTCAGTCTAGCTTCCCCAAAATTATCCAATAAATTCAGCACCTTATCGACTTGAGGGTAAAGTCGACGGACGAGCGATTGGCAGTCGTTTTGGGTGTCCCCTCCAAAAAAGGCCGCCATTTTGATGGGTGGGGAGTTGCGTGTCAAATCCGGGTGGGAAAATATTTCCCCGGTTTGGACATGGCAATCGGGCCGCACAATCAGATACCAACGCGGCGGCAATTCAAGGGGAGTTAATCGCTCGCCAACACCCTCGGCCCAGGCGCTGCGACCACCGACAAAAACCGGCACATCGGCACCGAGCTCAGCTCCAATGGTAGACAGCGCTTGCCTGCTGTGACCGAGCTGCCACAGGTGATTTAGCGCCAACAAGGTGGTCGCCGCATTGGAACTGCCGCCCCCCAGCCCGCCGCCTAAGGGAATGCGTTTTTCCAACGTAATCTCAGCGCCGAGTCGACCACTTTGCAATGCGTTGGCCGCCCGCAGGATTAGGTTGTCGCTGCCCTGCAATTCGCGAGGTGCGTTGTGCAGGGTAACCCGACCACTGTCATTGGGCCTGAAGGTCATATGGTCGCCCCAATCCAGTAGTTGAAACACCGTTTGCAACTCGTGGTAGTTGTCGCTGCGTCGCCCGAGAATGCGCAACATGAGGTTGAGTTTCGCGGGAGATAGCAGGGCGAGGCTGCTCATGGCGGCGTATGCCACTGCCGCACCAGTACCGTGGCTTTGCTCTCGGGGCCGCGCAGCACGATTCGGGTGGGCAGTGTCAGCGCGCCAAACGTGCCGTAGCGTTCGTAGCGAATGTGCCAACCCGATTGCTGCAACTTTATCAGGTAGCGGGAAGATTCATCGAGTTCTAGAGTTTCGATCTCCGCGTCCGGTGCGGGTAGGCCCTTGAGCCAGTGGGGGAGCGCCGGCAGCGGTAAATCCCAGCCGGTGCTGCGAAGAATGGCGTCCGCGCTGGAGATATCAATCTCTTCTATGTTGCCCTCGCGATGTAGCAATAAGGTCTCGCCATCGCTCTCAATGCGAATGCCGCCAATGCCCAGCGGCCCACTTAAATTGACTTCAGTTGTTGTGCCGTCCTGTTGCCAGCGCACGGTTCCCGATTGCGAACCCTCGGCGCTGCGCAATGCCAACTTGCCGTTGGCCTGCCAGTGCTGCAGGGCGCGCAGTTGTACTTGCTGCTCTTGCCAGTCGGCACTTGGGGGTAAATCGCTGAAGCGTGGGTCGTTTGTCGAGCAAGCGGCCAGGGTGAGGAGTATGAGACTTAAGCTCAGGCGCACAGCGGCGCTATGCAGGGCGCTAATTCTCGTGGCCGCTTCCCGTGTATTCATCGGGCCGTTCAATACGTGTGCATGGGGTCGCACTGTGGCAGCGCACCCTTGGTATTTCATCGCGCGTCTGATTTCTTGTTGTCTTCGGTGGTTACTGGTGCCTCTTCGCTATCGAGAGGATTGCCTCGCACTTGGTTCTCAACCCCAATTCGCTGCAGAGTTTCACGCAGCACGGGGTGCTCTGGGTTGTCCAAGGCGGCCCCGCGCCAAATCGACAGTGCGCGCTTGGTATCGCCAGTGGCCCACAGCACTTCACCCAGGTGGGCGGCCACTTCGGCATCGGGAAATTCCGCATAGGCTCTTTCGAGGTAGGTCAGCGCTTCTGCGTAGCGGCCCTGCCGAAACAACAGCCAGCCCATGCTATCGAGAATAGCCGGTTCATTCGGTTCCAGCTCTAGTGCCTTGGCGATGAGAGTTTCCGCCTCGGCTAGGCGTTGCGTGTGGTTGGCCAGCGTGTAGCCCAAGGCATTCAGGGCAGTGGTATTGTCGGGGTCACCGCCGAGTATGACGCGCAAATCAGCCTCCATACCGGCGATATCGCCGCCCTGCTCGCGCAACATAGAACGAGCATAGCGCAAGCGCGCATCGTCCGGGAATTCCTGCAGCGCCACGCCGAGCAGTTTAATCGCCTGAGACTGGTAGCCATTGGTGGCCAGTATGTCTGCTTCCAGACTGTAGAGTTGCTCCATGCGCTCGGGAACGCTCTGGCGCTGCAGCGCGAACCAATCCTGCATGTCTTCGAGTGAACCTGCGTCGAGTATGAGCCTGCCCACTCGATCTGTGGCGGCGAGATACTCGGGCCCATTTTGTACTTTTTGGTAGTGCTGCAGCGCGGTATCGGTGTCGCCCGCATCTTCTGCGATGCGACCGAGTAATGCATGCGCTTCGTTTTGGCGCTGTTTCAATTTTACCATTTGCTGTAGGTAACTTTGGGCAGCTTCGTTGTCACCCAATTCGCGCTGGATGAGTGCCAGTGAGTACAGGAGGTTACCGTCGCTGGGGGATTGATCGGACAAAATCTCAAACTGTTTGCGCGCCGAGTCGATGTCGGTGCGGGCGAGAAGGCGCGCGTAGCGGCGGCGCAACTCTTGGTCATCGGGTTTGTTTTGCAGCACTTTCTCAATGCGTGCGAAGGGGTTGCGCATTTGGTTGTCGGCGCGGATAGAGGCCTCTAGTAGCAGGGCGGGCAGTAAGTCGCTATCTAACGCAAACACGTCTTCGAGTTTCGTCAGTGCTCGCTTGGATTTTTTTTGCTTGGCCAGCAACATCGCTTCGGTTAACAGCAAGAGGCTGTTGTTGGGGAATTCTGCCGCTAATTCGGCAATGCCTTGTTGCAATTGCTGGCGTTGCCTCGGGAGCAGATCATCGACGTCTTTAAGCAACATCGGGAAATTTGCATCGCCACCCAGACGCTGCACGCTGGCCAAGTGCGGCAGTGCTTCAAGGGTTCTGCCGTGACGCGAAAGCAAAATGGCCGCCATGTTGTTGCCATCCACGGTGTCCGGTTCCAGTTGCACCCAAAGTTGCGCGGCTTCCAGTGCAATTTCGTCGCGTCGTAAAAACTGTGCCAACTTGGTGGTGTGGGCGGCGACGCCCGCATCTCCCAAGGTCGGCGCCAGTGCCTGATACTGGCGCAGAGCGGTTTCGTAATCTTGCCTGCGCAGCGCGAACTCAGCGAGCAACAGTGGGTACAGGCTATCTGCGGGAATTTGCCGCTCCGGTGGGGCTTTAGCGGTGGGTTCCGGAGCCGTTGCGACCGTGTCTGGCACAGCCTCTGGCGAGGTCGGCGGATGACTCGCACAGGCGGTCAACATCAAGCAGAGTAATCCTGCCAGGAACTTTGTGTGGTGAAGGCACGACATTGTTGGGATTTACAGTCGATCCAAAGTAAGAGGCGAGCACAATAATGACATAGATGAGGGTTGAAACCTATGTCATTTAAACCCTAACTTGTTAAAATCAAGGGGTTTTTCGAAATTGTGTTGCACTGCTTCTCACATTTTTACACAGGGCATTCAACGGGCACGCCATGAACCTAATCGCACTGGGCATTAGCCATAACTCCGCCGCTGTCGATGTGCGTGAGCGCGTGGCGTTTGCGCCCGAGCAAGTGGCGGAGGCGCTGCTCGATGCCCGATCACTGCCCGGTGTCGATGAGATCGTAATCCTCTCTACCTGCAACCGCACTGAGTTGTATGTGTGGTGCACAGCACCAGAGAGGACTGGCGTAGAGGCGGGCGCGAGCCGCGAGCAAGACGCAGCGGAAACTGCCCTGGCAGATTCCGCGTTGGCGAGATCTGAGTTAGTGAACACAGCCGCGCGGCTCATTGAGTGGATGGCCGGTTACCATCATCTCTCCGCCGCCGAGTTACAACAGTGTGCGTATCACCACGAGAGTGCGGAGGCGCTCACGCACTTGATACAGGTGGCCAGTGGGCTCGATTCCATGGTATTGGGCGAACCGCAAATTTTCGGCCAGTTGAAATCCGCCGTAGTGGTAGCGCAAGAGGCAGGCACGGTGGGCGGTGAACTCAACCGCGTTTTTCAGCAGGTGTTTGCATTGGCGAAACAGGTGCGTACCGATACCGCCATCGGTGAAAACCCGGTGTCGGTTGCCTACGCCGCGGTCGATCTGGCCGGGCATATCTATGCCAATCTCAGTGACTGTCGCGCTCTGTTGGTCGGTGCTGGTGAAACCATTGAATTGGTCGCCCGCCATTTGATTGAAGCGGGCCTCGATCAGATCGTGATTGCGAATCGAACCCTGGGGCGAGCGCGCGAGCTAGGGCAACAGTTTGGCGCCGAAGCGGTGTTACTCGCGGAAATTCCAGCGCAACTACCCGCGGTGGATGTGGTCATTACCTCCACGGCCAGCCAGCTACCCATTCTCGGCAAGGGCGCGGTTGAACAGGCGCTGAAAGAGCGTAAACACCAGCCCTTTCTCATGATTGATCTGGCCGTACCGCGCGATATCGAAGTGCAGGTGGCCGATTTGCGTGATGTCTACCTCTACAGTGTCGATGATCTGCGTGAAATTGTCGATGAAAACTTGCGCAGCCGTCGCTCGGAAGCGCGCAAGGCAGACGTGCTTATCGCCGAGGGTGTCGCACAGTTTCTCGAGGAGCAACGCAGCCTTGCGGCCGTCGATGCGGTAAAAGCCTTTCGCGCGCAGGCCGATGACTTGCGCGAAGAGGAACTCAATCGTGCACTCAAAGCACTGGCGCGCGGTGATGGTGCGCAACAGGTGTTGGCGCAACTGGCACGCAATCTCACCAATAAACTGATTCACGCGCCGACGACGGGCCTGAAGAAAGCCAGTGTTGAGGGTCGCGCAGACCATCTGAAGCAGGCCTGTCGCCTACTCGGGCTAGACGAGAGTCTCGCGAACTCCGTGCACGGCGATGCCAGCGCTGAGACTATCGACAAGGCGGGCTCAGCGTCCGTCATTGACATCAGCCAACGCAAACCCCGATGAAATCATCTTTGTTAACAAAGCTGGAATCCCTCACGGACCGGCACGAGGAGATTGCTGCGCTATTGGGCGACAGTGAGGTGATCGGCGATCAACATCGGTTTCGCAATTTATCGCGGGAGTACGCTGAGCTGGAGGAAGTCGTCCAGTGCTACCACCAGTACTCGCGCGTGCAGGAAGATTTAACCGAGGCGCAACAGCTGTTGCAGGACAGCGACCCAGAGCTGCAGGAAATGGGTCGCGAGGAACTGGCATCGGGCCAAGGGCGGCTGGAAGCGTTGGAACTGGAGTTACAGAAACTGCTGTTACCCCGCGACCCCAATGATTCCCACAACGTTTTTTTAGAAATTCGTGCTGGTACTGGCGGTGACGAAGCGGCGATTTTTTCCGGCGATTTGTTTCGTATGTATTCGCGCTATGCCGAGCGACAGAAGTGGAAATTGGAAGTGCTGTCAGAGCGCGCCGGCGAACACGGTGGCTACAAAGAAGTCATTACCAGGGTGGAAGGCAAGGATGTCTACGCCCATTTAAAATTTGAATCTGGAGCCCACCGCGTGCAGCGCGTACCCGAGACAGAGTCACAGGGGCGCATTCACACCTCGGCCTGCACGGTGGCGGTTATGCCCGAGGCGGAAGCGGTCGACGAGGTCGAAATTAATAAGGCAGATTTACGCGTCGATACCTACCGCGCCTCCGGTGCAGGTGGCCAACACGTCAACAAAACGGATTCTGCTGTGCGCATTACACATTTACCGACCGGTGTCGTCGTGGAGTGCCAGGACGAGCGCTCGCAGCACAAGAACCGGGCGCGGGCCATGTCACTGTTACAGGCTAAGCTGCTCGCCAGTGCGCAAGACAAGCAGGCGGATGAGCAGGCGGAAACGCGACGCAATCTCGTCGGCAGCGGCGATCGCTCGGACCGCATTCGCACCTACAACTTTCCCCAGGGGCGAATCACTGACCATCGCATTAATCTCACTCTCTACAAGTTACCTGAAGTGATGGAGGGAGAGTTGCACGTCGTCATCGAGCCGCTGCGGCAGGAGTATCAAGCGGATCAGTTGGCGGCTCTGGCAGAGCAGTAATGGCCTCCGTGGCGGAGCTGTTGAATGCCGCCAGGACACTGGCGAGCCCTAGCGCGCAGCTCGACACCGAAGTACTTTTAGCACATGTGTTGGCCAAGCCGCGCAGTTGGCTGTACACCTGGCCGGAACACGTCGTCTCTGAAGCCGCAGCAGCGGATTTTAACGCTTTGCTCACCCGCCGGGCACGGGGAGAGCCCATTGCCTACCTCACCGGCAAGCGCGAATTCTGGTCGCTACCTTTGCAGGTTAGCTCTGCCACGTTAATCCCCCGTCCGGAAACTGAAACGCTTGTCGCCTGGGCACTGGAGCTGTCGCTGCCAGCGCAGGCTGCCGTGCTCGATCTGGGTACAGGCTCGGGCGCCATTGCCTTGGCGTTTGCCAGCGAGCGTCACCAGTGGCAAGTGACCGGGGTGGAGCGCTGTTCCCAGGCCTTGGCAGTCGCCTGTGCAAACGGTGCGCGCAATCAACTGTCGCGCGTGCGATTTATCCAGTCCGATTGGTTTGCGGCGCTCCCCGATGAGACCTTTGATCTCATCGCGTCAAACCCCCCTTATATTGATGCGCACGACGCGCATTTGCAGCGTGGCGATGTGCGCTGTGAACCGCGTGCGGCATTGGTCGCCGCAAAACACGGTTTAGCGGATATCGAAACCATTATTGCCAGCTCCCCACGGCACCTGCGCGAGGGTGCGTATTTGTTGCTAGAGCACGGCTGCGAGCAGGGCGAGCGCGTGCGCTCTCTCATGCAACAAGCTGGTTTTGCTGACATCGCTACACGCTGCGATTTGGCGGGGCTAGAGCGAGCAACGGGGGGGCAATGGTATGTTGAGTGACTCGCAGTTGTTGCGCTACAACCGGCAGATACTGCTGCACGATTTCGATGTTGCCGCGCAAGAACACTTGTTGCGCTCGCGCGTGTTGGTGGTTGGCTTGGGAGGGCTGGGTTGTCCGGCGGCTCTGTACTTGGCGGCGGCGGGTGTTGGACAACTTGTTCTGGCCGATGGCGATAGGGTCGAGTTGAGTAATTTGCAGCGCCAAATCGCTCATTCGGATGTAGATATCGGTCGCAATAAAGCGCATTCCGTGGCAGATGCCGTTATTCAGCTGAACGCTGGAGTCGCCGTTGAAGTTGTCGAGCGCAACGTCAGTGATAAGGAGTTGCCCGCCTTGCTCGGCGGTGTCGATCTCGTATTGGATTGCACCGACAACTACCCCGCACGCTTTGCGCTCAACCGCGCGTGTATCGCCGCCGCTCTGCCGTTGGTATCGGCAGCGGCTGTGCGTACAGAAGGGCAAATCAGTGTCTTCGACCCGCATCGCGGCGGCCCCTGCTATCGATGTCTGTACCCCAAAAGCGGAGCGAACACAGCACTAAGTTGTAGTGAGAGTGGCGTGCTGGCGCCAGTAGTAGGCGTATTGGGCTCGCTGCAAGCGTTGGAGGCCATCAAGGTGTTGACCGATTTTGGAGAGCCACTGCGCGGCGGCGTGCTAACACTTGATCTGCGCAGCATGGATGTGCAGAAACTGACTCTCAAACCTCGCGCGGCCTGTCCCGACTGCTCGCACTTGCGTTGAGAGCATTACGACAACAGCCTTATGTTCAGCGCTATACATTTTGAATCTTACATGCAAAGTGCTGGCTGCGGCGCGGCTTAGAGGGCCTACCGCGGCGCAAACGTTTGAAACCGTTGCCGTAGGCGCCACACCAACACCACCGCGGTCAGCGCAATACCGGCGATCATTGCCTGCCAAAAACTCAAGGTACCCTGCGCCGGATCGTCGCTCAGTACCATGCCCAGGTAATAACCTAGCGGCAGCGTGAATAGCCAGTAGGTGCCGCACAAGACGAGAAAAGGAAACTGTGTGTCCTTGAAAGCGCGCAATCCGAAAGTTGCTGTCACTTGTGTGGCATCGATAATAATAAAAAGAGCGGCCAAGCCAATCAGTGTGGTCGCTAGCTTGTGTATACCGGGGTCCGTTGTGTAGACGCTTATGATCGTGCCCGGCATGACCAGCAATACGAGACTACAAATTGCGCCTAGCGCCAAGGTGACGCTCGCTCCGCAGCGCATCGCCAGGCGCTGTTGTCTATCATTTTGTGCGCCGATAGCGTGGCCCAGCCGGGTGGCAAATGCCGAGCCGAAGCTCACCAAAAACATATAGACCAGTTCCCACACATTGTAGGCAATTTGATGCGACGCCATGGGGATGTCACCCAGCGATGCAATGCACAGGGAGATCAGCGAGAACACCATGACTTCAAGGAAGAACGAGCTCCCCATCGGCAAACCCAGCCGCCAAATTTCTGCGATTCGCTCCCGATGAGGTCGAACCCAGCGCAGTGGTGGCATGTATTCATGCAGGGCGCGATTGCGCAGAATGTAAAGGGCAATGAGGGCGACACTTAGCCACATGGAGATCGCCGTGGCCCCGCCACACCCCGCAGCGCCTAACTCTGGAGCGCCCCACTTCCCGTAAATCAGCGCATAGTTCAACGGAATATTGGCGAGAAAACCCAAGACGCTGGCCACCGCGAAGGGCTGCATGATGCCAATGCCTTGGGTGTGACAGCGCAACGCCTGAAACACCGCTGCGGCGGGCAGGCCAAACGTGACAGCCTGCAAATAGGCCAGCGCCTTTGCGAAAGTGTTGGGCGCCAATCCGAGTACACTCAGCAGTGGCTCGGCGAGAAAGTACACGGGCACGGCGATGAACCCCAGGGCGAGTGCCACCCACAATGCCTGGGGTAGCGAATCGCGAATGCGCTGCCTGCGGCCGGCCCCAAAATCCTGGGCGATGATCGTGGTGGCCCCGAGCATGACGCCGATGTAAAACAAAAATACCGGGAGCCAAATGTTGTACCCGATAGCGATAGCGGCTAAATCCGTCGCGCTGTAGCGCCCCGCCATGATAGTGTCCACAACACCGGTACCCACCTGAGCGGTCTGCGCGATGACCATCGGCCAAGCGATAGCAAAGAGCGCGCGATATTCTCGCAAGTATTGCGCCCTGGTAAGCTGTTTCACTGCGGGGGTATCTCCGGGGGTGGAGCGAGTCGCAGTGAAACTAGTCGCAGTGAAACTAGTCGCGGTGAAACGAGCAGCGAGATAAAATTCAAAATGGCGAAACCTTTAATGACTCATTGTTGTCCCAGAAGATAATAAGCAAAAATTTAGGAAGCGAGTATGAACGCTCTAGCGCAAATTTATTACAGCATACACAACGCCATTTTTCGTCCTCTTCAGTACTTAGACGGCTTGCCGCCCCTCGCCATGCGCGTTTTTTTGTTTTTCCCGTTGCTGATGGCCGGGAGACAAAAAATCGGTGGCATGGACAACACGATTGAGTGGTTTGGCAATGCCGATTGGGGCCTCGGGCTTCCCTATCCGGAGTTGTTGGCTCCGCTGGCGGCCTACACGGAGTTTATCGGTGCCTGGCTCTTGCTGCTGGGTCTCGCCACTCGATGGATATCCATTCCCTTAATGATCACGATGATTGTCGCGATTTTCTCGGTCCACTGGCCGCACGGATGGGCTGCCATCGCCGATTCCAGCTCACAGGAAGTCGCCATGCGCTTGGGCGCCGCGAAGGAAATTTTGCGCGAGCACGGCAATTACTCCTGGCTCACCGAAGAGGGCAATTTCGTCATCCTCAATAACGGTATCGAATTCGCGGTGACCTACTTGGTGATGCTTTTCAGCTTGTTTTTTACCGGTGGTGGACGTTTTACCAGCCTGGATTACTATCTCTCGCGATTGTGGCCGGCGAAGGCGTAGCTCCCAGAGTAGTTCCTAGAGTAGTTGTTATATTCGCGAAGACGATATCTTCACGGGCACCCATAATTTCAACAAACGTACTTCCCGACCCTCGCACCTCCGGCAATCCAGGACGGTTACACCCAATTTGAAACTGAGACACTACCAGTCGTTCAGCCCGCCACCCTTTTTTGGCCGAAAGTGTTAAACTGTTGCGCTTTTTTGTCGCCCGCTTCTCAGGCAGGCGGCTGCTCTGCGCGGGTTGTGCCGGGCGATAGATAAAGGGAATAGACATTGATCAAGCGTCTCGTAGACCGCGTAGCAAACTCGAGCGAGGGTGATCGCAAGCGCGGACAGAAGAGCCAGGAAACAGCACCGGGGCTGGCGAAAGGGTCCGGCAAGGGCCCGAGGGACCAGACTGCGCGCTCATCAGCGCCAGCGGATACACCGCAGGGTTCGGTCAAGCCTCGGGGTAAGGGCAACAAGCGGCGCTCTTCGGGTAAAAAGCACAAAGAGGAGGCTGCGCCTTGGTCTGTGGATCAGTTTTCGGTCGCTGTCAAAGAGGGGGAAACACGTTTTCACGATCTCGGTTTACGTGATGAATTGATGCATGGCATCGCGGATTTGGGCTTTGAATACTGTTCGCCGATCCAGGCTTCGGTGTTGCCGCATACGCTGCAGGGTCACGACGCTATCGGTAAGGCACAAACCGGAACGGGAAAAACGGCAGCATTTCTCATCACGATATTCAACGACTTGTTGCAGCACCCGATTGAGGGAGAGCGCTTTATTGGCGAGCCCCGCGCGCTAGTCATAGCACCCACACGGGAGTTGGTGATGCAAATTGCCGCAGATGCCGAAGAGCTCGCGCGTCACGCGCCATTGCAGGTTGCTACGTTAATCGGCGGGATGGACTATCAAAAGCAATTGAACCGGCTCAGCAACCATGTGGTTGACTTAGTAGTGGCAACCCCGGGCCGCTTGCTGGATTTTATGGGCAGGCGCGATTTGTATCTGGATCATGTGGAGATACTGGTGCTGGATGAGGCGGATCGCATGTTAGATATGGGCTTTATTCCGCAGGTAAAGCGTATCGTGAAAGCCACACCACGCAAAGAAAACCGCCAAACCCTTTTGTTTTCCGCCACCTTCACCCAGGATATTATCAACCTCTCTCAGCAGTGGACGTATGAACCCGTCACGGTTGAAATTGAACCGGAAAGTGTGGCGACGGATGCGGTTGATCAAAAAGTGTATATGGTCAGTAGCGAGCAACGCTATCGCGTGTTGAGCAATTTGTTGCGCTCTGAGCAGGCCAGCAGCGTGATTGTATTTGCAAATCGTCGCGATCAGGTGCGGCGTTTACACGAGCGGCTGCGTAAATCGGGAATCGCTGCCGGTATCTTGTCTGGCGAAATTCCCCAGGCCAAACGCACGCGGACCTTGGAAGAATTTAAAAAGGGCAAAATTAAGGTCCTGGTTGCCACTGATGTCGCGGGGCGCGGCATTCATGTCGAGGGTGTCAGCCATGTGGTAAATTACAATTTACCCGAAGACCCAGAAGACTACGTGCATCGCATTGGCCGCACAGGCCGGGCCGGCGCGTCGGGTACATCGATCAGTTTTGCCAGTGAGGACGATGCTTTCTTATTGCCGGATTTAGAGGCGCTGCTCGGTGCGAAGTTGGAATGCACGCACCCACCGAAAGAGTTGCTCGACTAAATCTTTAGGCCCGTCTTTACGCCATTCGTTCCATCTGTCATTTCATCAGTTGTTACTGCCCGCGTCATCAGGTGTGTTGGCTGCCGCATCGCGCAATTCCTCACACCACAGTAATGTGGCCCCCACCACTGCTGAAGGCACCACAAAGAAATTCAGGAAAGGTACACCGGCGCACAGCGCTACCAATCCGCCAAAACCCATGCTGCTTAAGCGGCGCGAGCGCACAGCTTGTTTGACGTCGGCAAAACGCATGCGGTGATTGTCCACCGGGTAATCGACGAACTGAATGCTCATCATCCAGGCACCGAGCAAGAACCACAACAAGGGTGCGGTGGCATTGAAGCCAGGCAATATCGATATAATGAGCACCAGAAGCGCAATGGGGATGTAATAGGCAAGTTTGGACAGTTCGCGCACTATGCCCTTCGGTGCGGCCCACAGTGCTTCGCGTAAACCACCGGAATCCACCGTTTGCCCGGTGACTAACTCCTCGGTTTTTTCCGCCAGGAGTGAGTTGAAGGGCGAGGCGATGATCAGTGCGACGGCGGTAAACAAGTAGCCGGTGAGCAGTGCGGTCATCACTGCGATGAGCGGCCATAAAATCCATTCGATAAAGCTCAACCACTCGGGAAGTTGGAGCTGCAGCCAGTCCATCAGACGATCGATGTAGGTGACACCAACCGTGATGAGGGAACCGAAGATAACCACGTTGACGAGCAGCGGGACAAGTACAAACAGGCGCAGGGATGGGTGTAAGAGCAGGCGTGCGCCGCGCCCCAGGTAGCTCGCTCCACCGGGAATGCTACCTCGTAGCATCGGGTTCGGTGCCGACCTTGCCACAGCTCGGGCAGATACAACGATCTTCGGTCTTGGACTTCGCTGCCGCCAGGGCCGTGTCGTCCAGCGTAGCATCCCAGCACCAGCACTTTTTGTTCGAAGCGGCGCCTGCCGCCATGGCGCACTGGTTGTCCTGGCCGCACAGCGGGCAGGTCGCGGTGCTGGGAGTTTTTTCTGACATAGCATTACCCAAAAGACACGATTGGAGGCCTATAATACCGAACTGATGCGCAGTTCGTTGCGGAATTTTTAGCAAAGAGTAAAAAGCAAAAAGATGAACGACGACGACAAACCCGCAGTGGAGCACTCCACCGCCAGTTCAGACAATGAAAACACGGGTGAATTCACCAGTTTTCAAGACGCGATGGCCGATGTGCAGCCCCTCAAACGCGAGCCGCGTGTAACGCGCAATACAGCGGCAGCGCAGCCTTCCCGCGAAGCACTTCAACATAGGCGCCGCGCGGCCAGCGAGGCGCCAGCGGTGGAACGCAACGCGCTGAGTGACACCGCAATTGAGCCGCTGGACCACTGGTACGTGTTGGATTTTAAGCGCCCAGGTATTCAGAACGGCGTCTTCAGAAAGCTAAAGCAGGGTCGCTACGAACCTCAAGCACACTTAGATTTGCACCGCATGGGCGTCGAGCGCGCGCGCCGCGAGGTGTTTGAATTTATTGCAGAGGCGGGGGAGTTGGGTTTACGCTCGCTGTTAATCGTTCACGGTAAGGGGGAGAGTCAGGCCGATCAACAGCGCAATTCCCTACTCAAGGGTTGTGTGAATCACTGGCTGCGCGAGTTGCCTGCGGTACAGGCATTTCACAGTGCGCAGCCGCGTCACGGTGGTACCGGCGCGGCCTATGTGTTGTTGCGCAAAAGTGAGGCACAAAAAAGGCAAAATCGATTGGCGTTTGCCAAGGGCCGAGTGCCGACCGGTATGGATTGAGTCCCTTGTCGCTGGCGGGGGGAATTACGACGCACCTGCGTCGCGCAATAGCGTAGCGTACTCCTCGCCGTGGTGATGAGTTTCTACGATTTCCAGAACGGTGCGCCCATCGAGGCCGCGAGCATTCGGGTCGCGCCCCTGCTGGGTAAAAAATGACAAGAACAGTTCAAAGTCAGAAGCACGCATGCTGCGGTAGGCCTTTAACAACATGTGAAAGTTTTCATCGGAGCCATCACTGGGTCTGAAATCGAGAAAGCTGCGCACGTGATCTTCGGTCCAGACTTCGTCTAGTACTTTTTCCTTGTCTTTGCGCATTGCAGCTAGTTCCTTGTTGTGCTTTTAATGGGCTCGCGTGTTAATAGGACTGAGCGGGCGTAGTACCGCTGCCCAGATAGATTCTCGATTGCGTGTGCAACGCACGTTAGCCTAGTTTTTTGGCCAGTAGTTCGTTCACCATTTTGGGATTGGCCTGGCCTTTCGATAGTTTCATGATTTGGCCGACAAAAAATCCGAGCAGTTTTTTGCGCTTGCCATCGTCTGCCGTGCGGTACTGTTGCACCTGTGCCGCATTGGCGGCGATGACTTCCTCCACCATAGCCTCCAGCTCACCGCTATCACTGACCTGTTGTAAGCCGCGACTGGCGATCACTTCGTCAGCACTGCCTTCACCCTGCCACATGGCTTCAAAGACCTGCTTGGCAATCTTGCCCGAAATGCTATTGTCGAGAATACGAGCGATTAACCCGCCCAAGTCACCGGCACTCACCGGGCTGTCGGACAAGCTAGTTTCTGTCCGATTAAGCTGCCCCAGGAGTTCCACCTGCACCCAATTGGCAGCGATTTTCGCATCCTTGGCGCGTTCACACACGGCTTCAAAGTAGTCTGCCAGCTCCGCGCTGCCCGATAATACGTTCGCATCGTATAGGCTCAAACCATACTGTGACACAAAGCGATGCCTTTTTTGTACGGGGAGTTCGGGCAGTGCGTTGCGTAGCTCGTCGATATAGGCATCGTCGATAACGATCGGCAGTAAGTCCGGTTCCGGAAAGTAGCGGTAGTCATTGGCGACTTCTTTCGAACGCATTGGCCGCGTTTCGTCTTTATCCGCATCGTACAACCTGGTTTCCTGCACGATCGTGCCGCCGTCATCGAGAATGTCGGCTTGCCGTTCGGTTTCGTGGTGAATAGCCTTCTCGACAAAGCGGAAGGAGTTGACGTTTTTAATTTCCGCGCGGGTGCCCAGCTCCTGGGTGCCAACTGGGCGCAGCGAAATATTGATGTCGCAGCGCATCGAACCCTCGGCCATGTTGCCGTCGGAAATGCCGAGATACGTCACCAAGCTGTGCAGCGCTTTTAAGTAGGCGACCGCTTCCTCGGCACTGCGCAGATCGGGTTCGGAGACGATTTCTAACAGCGGCGTGCCGGCGCGGTTTAAATCAATACCGCTCTGCCCGTGAAAATCTTCGTGCAGCGATTTGCCGGCATCTTCTTCCAGGTGCGCCCGAGTGATTCCGATGTTGCGGGTACTGCCGTCCTCCAAGGTAATTTCGAAATCGCCGCGACCGACAATGGGGTGCTCAAACTGGCTGATTTGATAGCCTTTCGGTAAATCGGGGTAGAAATAGTTTTTGCGATCGAAGACCGAGCGCTTGCCGATTTCGGCATCGATGCCCAGGCCGAACTGCACCGCGTAGCGCACCGCGGTTTCATTGAGTACCGGTAACATGCCGGGCATGGCGAGGTCGATGGCGCAGGCCTGGGTGTTGGGGTCTGCGCCAAAGGTCGTGGCCGCGCCAGAGAAGATTTTAGATTGCGTGGCCAGTTGCAGGTGTACCTCCAGGCCAATGACTGTTTCCCATGCCATTAGCGGTGCTCCCCTGCGCCATCGACCGGGCTTCGCAAGTGCCAATCGGTCGCCGTTTGAAACTGGTGGCCGACATTGAGCAGCCGCGCCTCATCGAAGTGGCGGCCGATGAGCTGTAGGCCGACGGGTTTGTCGTCTACGAAACCGGCGGGGATCGACATGCCGGGCAGTCCGGCGAGATTGACGGCCAAGGTGTACACATCTTCTAGGTACATTGCGATGGGGTCATCGGATTTCGACCCCAACGCAAAAGCGGGTCCGGGTGTGGTCGGTCCGGCCAGCACATCGACCTGCGCAAAGCAGTCCATAAAATCTTGCTTGATGAGGCGCCGTACCTGCTGCGCCTTTTTATAGTAGGCGTCGTAGTAGCCCGCCGAGAGCGCGTAGGTGCCAACTAGAATGCGGCGTTTCACCTCCGGCCCAAAACCCTCTTCGCGTGTGCGCGTGTACAAATCGTTCAAGTCTTGTGGGTCTGCGCAGCGATGACCGTAGCGCACCCCGTCATAGCGTGCCAGGTTGGTGGAGGCCTCGGCGGGTGCGATCACGTAGTAGGTGGGTACCGTCAGGTGACTGTGGGGCAGAGACACGTCGATCAGCTTCGCGCCCAGCGCCTCGAGCTCGGCCAGGGCGCTGCGAATACGTTCTCCGGTCGCGCTGTCCAAGCCATCGCCGAAATACTCGCGCGGCAAACCGATATGCAAGCCATCGAGCTTTTCTCCGAGCTTGGCACTGAAATCCTCTACCGGTTCTGTCGCGGAGGTGGAATCTAGAGGGTCGTGTCCCGCCATGGCGTTTAGCATGAGGGCGCAGTCTTCGGCGCTTTTTCCCAGTGGTCCTCCCTGATCGAGGCTGGAGGCGAAGGCCACCATACCCAAACGCGACACACGCCCGTAGGTCGGTTTTAAACCGCTGATGCCGCAAAAGGCCGCGGGTTGTCTGATCGAGCCGCCGGTATCTGTACCCGTCGCAGCAGGTGCGAGGCGCGCCGCGACTGCCGCTGCGGCGCCACCGGAGGAGCCACCCGGCACTAAGCGAGTATCCCAGGGGTTGTGGGCAGCGCCGTAGTAGCTGCTTTCGTTCGAGGAGCCCATGGCGAACTCATCCATATTAGTTTTGCCCAACAAGACGGCGCCCGCTTTATTAAACCGGTCGATGACGGTCGCATCGTAGGGTGGTACGAAGTTGTCCAGCATGCGCGAGCCGCAACTTGTGCGTATGCCACGTGTACAAAAAATGTCTTTGTGGGCGATGGGGATGCCGGTTAGGGCCGTGTCATTACCCGCGGCGCGTTGCTCATCCGCCGCTTGGGCCTGGGCCAGCGTAAAATCCTCGTTCACGGTGATGAAGCTGTTGTATTGCCCGTCCAATGCGGCGATCCGTTGCAAAAACTCGCGGCTCAGCTCGACGCTGGAATACTGGCCCTCGCGCAGCCCCTGGGCCAGCTCGGCAATGGAAAATGTATGCATGGTGGCAGTCCCGCGCCGCGCGCCGTTTTAGTCGATGACCTTGGGTACGAGGTACAGGCCGTTCTCGGTGGCCGGTGCGATGGCCTGAAAATCGTCGCGGTGATTGGCTTCGGTAACAGCGTCGGCGCGCAACCGTTGATGGGCGTCGAGCGGATTGGCCATCGGCAAAATGTCGGCGGTATCTACCGCTTGCAGTTGGTCTACCATCTGAAGAATCTCAGTGATGCGTTGGGTGACCTCGCCCATAGCCGTTGCACCGATGCGGATTTTGGCGAGCTCCGCAATTTTTTCGATTTCATCTTCCTCAATAGCCATACTGAAGCCACCCGGTATTTTAGTCGAGGGTGTCGCCCTGTAGCGACGGGGGCGTAAACTTATCATATTTGCGCCTTGCCCAAAATCCCCGCGATTGTTACAGTTGCGCAACTCGATTTGGCCCACTAAATACCTTGTAGACTGCGGTTTCTATCAGGGTCGATTCCAGAGTGCGAGCGAGTTCAACTGCGCTCAAAACTGAATGAATACGTACGGCTCAAGCCAAAAAACCAGTCCGTAGGCAGTCGGCAAGTTCACAACACTCAAGCGGGGGCGCCCCGTTCTCGACACGGGGTAGCAAGAGTCAATGTTGAAAAAACTGCGCGGAGTGTTTTCCAACGATCTCTCCATTGATCTTGGCACCGCCAACACACTTATTTATGTGCGCGACAAGGGCATTGTCCTAGATGAACCTTCCGTCGTCGCCATTCGTATTCACAATGGTCAGAAGACCATAGAAGCGGTGGGCAGTGAAGCCAAGCGTATGCTCGGTCGAACGCCCGGTAACATCACCGCCATTCGCCCTCTGAAAGACGGTGTGATCGCCGATTTTCTCGTCACCGAAAAAATGTTGCAGCATTTCATTGCCAAAGTGCACGAAAGTAAGTTTATTCGCCCCAGCCCACGGGTATTGGTGTGCGTGCCCTGCATGTCGACCCAGGTCGAACGGCGCGCCATTCGCGAATCCGCGCTCAGTGCCGGTGCGCGGGATGTACGATTGATTGAAGAGCCGATGGCAGCGGCGATTGGCGCCGGCCTCAGTGTCGAGGAAGCCACGGGTTGCATGGTGGTGGATGTAGGCGGTGGCACCACGGAAGTGGCGATCATTTCGCTCAACGGCGTGGTCTATCGCGATTCTGTGCGCGTCGGCGGGGATCGTTTCGATGAGGCGATTGTCTCCCATGTACGCCGCCGCTACGGCAGTTTGATTGGCGACGCCACCGCTGAGCGCATCAAGCTCGAAGTCGGCTGTGCCTTTGCTGGCAGTGAGCTGCGCGAGATCGATGTACGCGGCCGCAACCTCGCCGAAGGTGTGCCGCGCAGCTTTACGCTGAACAGCGATGAAATATTGGAATCTCTGCAAGATCCATTGGCCTCCATTGTGCAGGCCGTAAAATCTGCCCTGGAGCAGTCACCGCCAGAATTGGCAGCCGACATCGCCGAAAGTGGTATCGTGTTAACCGGTGGCGGTGCGCTGTTGCGCGATCTGGATCGCTTAATTTCCGAAGAAACCGGCCTGCCCGTCATTGTCGCCGATGATCCGCTCACCTGCGTTGCCCGCGGTGGCGGTATAGCGATGGAGAGAATGGATAGGCACACCATCGATCTCCTGTCGACGGAGTAACACCGTTACTGCGCTTGATTTTGTGCCGGCACTCAGTGTTATATCTGTGCTTATTGATTTTTAGCGCAGTCGAGTGAGGAGCCGATATCAAGCCCCTATTTGTCAAAGACTCCTCCTTAGGGTTACGTGTACTGGTTGTTGTCGTGGCTATCGGCCTGCTGATCGGCGCGGAGCTACAGACCAGGCAGCTGGATAGCGCGCGCTCATTTCTCAGCAATCTCGCTACTCCCGTGTATTGGCTCGCCGATCTGCCCAGCCGCTTCAGTGATTGGACGGGTGATAACGTGCGCAGCCGATCGAGTTTGTTGGAGGATAACGAACGGCTCCAGCGGGAAAATCTCGTGCTGCAGGGCCGCAGCCACCAGATGGCAACTCTGCAGGCGGAAAATGTGCGCCTACGCGCTTTGTTGAATTCCTCCGCGCTAGTGCGCGACGATGTGCTGGTGGCGGAGCTGATTGGTGTATCGCCTGACCCTGCTCGCCATCGCCTGGTGTTGAATAAGGGTGAAGTCGACGGTGTTTTCGTCGGCCAGCCCATGATCGACGCCGACGGCTTGATGGGACAGGTGGTAGAGGTCAGCCACAACAGTTCCCGTGCCCTGTTGATTACCGATCCCACGCATTCCATCCCCGTGCAAGTCAATCGCAACGGCGTGCGCGCTATTGCCGAAGGGCGCGGTCGGTTGGGTACGCTGGAAGTTCACCACGTATCTGCCACGACTGATATTCGCCAGGGTGACCTGTTGGTTTCTTCCGGCCTGGGCGGACGCTTTCCCGTCGGCTACCCGGTGGCGATGGTCAGCAAAATAGAGCGCGATCCCGGGCAGGCCTTTGCCACCATTTTGGCGGAACCTACCGCCGCCTTAGATCGCAGTAGGCATGTGCTTCTAGTGTTCACCAGTACGCGCCAGTCCGGGGCGGAGTAGCGGCTAATGGTTGGTGAGCGACGCGGCTACGGCGTCATTCTGCTGACTTTCTTGGCCACGTATTTATTGGCTGTGCTGCCGCTGCCACTGTGGTTGCAGTGGGGTAGGCCGGAGTGGTTGGCGCTGTGCCTCATCTATTGGTGTATTGCGTTACCGCAGCGCGTGGGTATTGCCACGGGTTTTTTCCTTGGGCTCGGGCTCGACGTGTTAGAAGGCGCGATACTGGGGCAGAATGCGTTCGCCCTGGTTGTGGTCGCGTTACTGGCACTGTTGTTGTATCAACGTTTGCGCGTTTACAGTTTATGGCAGCAGGCGGGAGTTGTGTTTGTCCTCGTGGGGATCAATCAACTCATTTGCCAATGGGTACAAAATCTGCAGGGGGTGGGTGCTACAACTTTCCTATTTTTACTACCGGCATTGTCGAGTGCCCTGCTGTGGCCGGTGGTGCTGCAGGTTTTGCGCGGTGTGCGTCGCGGCTATGAGGTGACTTGAGTGGCGGCGTTGCTTGTGGTTCTCGCCTCTGCCTCACCGCGCCGACGCGAGCTGTTGGCAAACCTCGGTGTCCAGTTTCAGTGCACCGCCGCGGATATTGACGAAACGCCACAAGTTACCGAATCGCCCGCAGACTACGTGGCGCGAATCGCGCGTGAGAAGTGCCTCTCTGTGGCTTGTTCACTTACCTCGCCCTGCGTCGTTCTAGGGGCTGATACCAGTGTGGTTCTCGGCGATCAGATCTTGGGCAAACCGCAAGACACCGAACATGCGCATGCTATGTTACGCAGCTTGTCGAATAAACAGCACCGAGTACTGACCGGGCTCTATGTGCATTCCCCGCAGGGCGGCGTGTGCGATCTCGTCGAGACCGAGGTGGAATTCATCGCGCTGACAGATGCCACGATTAGCGCCTACTTGGCCACCGATGAATCTTGGGATAAAGCCGGCGGTTACGGGATCCAAGGTGTCGGCGGTGCCTTCGTGAAGCGTATCGCCGGTAGTTATAGCAATGTGGTGGGCTTGCCCTTGAGCGAGACCTGGGCGTTGTTGAGTCGCAGCGGGGTCGTCTGTTCCCTCGACGGGGTCGCGGTTTAGGGGTGCCAATCGTGTGAGGAGACAATTGAGAGGACAATTGTGAGCGAAGAAATTTTAGTGAATGTGACCCCCATGGAAACCCGGCTGGCAGTGGTGGAGCACGGGGCAACCCAGGATATTCACATTGAGCGTGCGGTGAATCGCGGCATCGCGGGCAATATTTATGCGGGCAACGTGGTGCGCGTGTTGCCGGGTATGCAAGCGGCCTTTGTGGATATTGGTGTAGAGCGCAGTGCGTTCATCCACGTGGCTGACATTTTGCCGGAAGGGGACATGCGCGATGAGCGTAACCCGCCCTCGGAGAATATTGCCGACCACTTACACGAGGGGCAAAAAGTGATTGTGCAGGTCACCAAAGACCCCCTGGGCACCAAGGGAGCGCGGCTGACCACGCGCCTCTCTGTATCCACCCGCTACTTGGTCTTGATGCCACACACGGATCACATAGGGATATCGCAACTGATTGGTGATGCACCGGAGCGCAATCGGCTCCAGGAAGTGCTCGCACAGGCGCTACAAGAAACTGACATGCAAGATGCCGGTGGCTATATTCTGCGCACCGTGGCCGAGGGAGTGGGCGTGCAGGAGTTGGCGGCGGATTTACGTTTTCTGAAGCGTTTGCTGGCTGCGGTCAATCGCCGCGCGGAAGCGGCTAAGGGCGCTAAGTTGCTGTACGAAAATTTGCCGCTACATTTACGCACCGTGCGCGATATGGCGCGGCCCTCGGTGGATAAAATCTATATCGATAGCGACACTGGCTTCAAGGCATTACAAGAATTTTGCGAAGAGTACATGCCTGAAGTATCGGATCTTCTGCAACACTATCAGGGAGAGCGCCCACTGTTCGATATGAACGGCGTTGAGGACGATATTCGTCGGGCGCTGGATCGCAAGGTAGAGCTCAAATCCGGCGGCTATCTCATTATCGATCAAACCGAGGCGATGACAACTATCGATGTCAACACGGGCTCCTTCGTGGGGCGGCGCAACCAGGCCGAAACTATTCTAAAAACTAACCTTGAGGCGGCGGTGGCACTGGCCCGGCAGCTTCGCGTGCGCAACCTCGGAGGTATCATCATTGTCGATTTTATCGATATGGTCGATCCTGAGCACCGTCGACAGGTGCATAGAACGCTGGAAAAAGCCATGCAGCGCGACCCTGCCAAAAACCAGATTACCGGGGTTTCTGAGCTCGGCTTGGTGGAGATGACGCGCAAACGGACACGTGAAAGTTTGGAGCAACTGTTGTGCGAAGCCTGCCCGCAGTGTGATGGTCGGGGTGTCCAGAAAACCGCCGAAACCGTGTGTTACGACATTTTTCGAGAAATCATGCGCGACGCTCGAGTGTATGAAAATGACACGCTCATGGTGTTGGCCTCTCAAGCGGTGGTCGATCGTTTGTTGGACGAGGAGTCCGCCAATTTGGCAGATCTTGAAGAAACCGTTGGCAAGACTATCAGTTTTCGCGCCGAGCCAAGCTATAACCAGGAACACTTCGATATTATCCTGCTCTAAATACTCTGCTTTTTGGCACTGTTTGGACTTTACCTAGCTGTGTAACTGTTAGGATATAAGTTTGCCGTGGGATCGGGCGCTTGGAACACTCTCACTACCACAGATTAGGTCGAATACTCTGGACTGGCTTGGTCGTGCTCCTGGTATTGCTGGCCGTATACGTGAGCGTTGGGCGTTTGGTTTTGGCTAACCTGCATACCTATCGCGAACCCTTGCTGCAAGAGTTGAATCTGCGCTTACCCTTCGATGTCGATGCGCAAGAGCTTCACGGTGAGTGGAATCCCTTTGCCCCCACCATCGCCTTTACTGAGCTGCGCCTCGCCTTTCCCGACGCCGATATTGCGCCGTTAGAGCTTGCCAAGGGCCGTGTCGCGGTGGACGTGTTTAATAGTTTGCGTACCCGTTCGCTGCAACTCGCGCGGCTGTCGATACAGGATTTAACTCTGCGCGGTGCTCTCTCTCCACAGGGAAAATTTTCACTCACGGGCTTTGAGTTCGGGCGGGCCGGTGGGTCTTCAGGTGTCTGGCTAAGGGAAATGCTGCGCAATTTGCGTGCGGTGACACTAAAAAACAACACACTGCGACTGACTATGCCCAATGGTGAAGAGCGCAGTCTGGATTTAGATTTACAACTCAAACGCAGCGGTAGTCGCCGCTGGATGAATGCTGACTTGACCTCGACAGAGGGTACTTCTATCTCCCTCTCCGCGACAGGGTTAGGAAACCCGTTCACCCCCCAGTATTTTACCGGGGATCTGTTTGTAAATATCGATGCGGTCGACTTCGGCGCGGTACAGGCTCTACTGGCCAGCGGCGCACCACCTCTCTGGCCGCAGGGTGCTCTGGATATGCAGTGGTGGTTGTCTTGGGATCGTGGCGAACCGAAGGTGAGTGCGAGTTTCCAGGGCCGTGAACTGACTTTATCCTCTGCCGATGCCGATTGGCATATCCCGATTCAGTCCATGAGTGTACGTGCACAGGTGCAGCGCGATGCGGAGCACTGGTCACTGTTCGCCTCAGACTTCGTGGTCGAGCAGGAGGCCGCAACCTTGGTGCTGCCGCGCTTACAGTTGGATGCTTGGGGAAATAGGGTGCGCGCGCGAATTCCCAGTCTCTCCCTAGAAGATGTTTCCGCATCGCTTACTGCTCTGCATGCGCTGCCACCGAAGTGGTGTGAGTTGTTTGCAACACTCGCAATGAACGGTGAACTCTCGGCTTTACAGCTAGAGGTGGCCGATATGCGCCAGCCCACTGCGCGATGGGCGGCTGCCACTGAGTTTGAAAACGTTCGAGTCGATTCGTTTAAGGGGGTACCGGGTTTGTATTCCCTCGATGGTTATGCGCGGTTTTCCGAGGGCGGTGGGTATGTGGCACTCGATAGTGATGACGTCGCTTTGAGTTTCCCTACGGTTTTTGAAAAGCCCCTGCAATACGCGGAAGTTTTTGGCCGCCTCGATGTGGCTTGGGGGGGCGACACCGTGGCCCTTCACAGTGGTCTGTTGACGGCCCGTGCGCCAGAGGGCGAAGCGAAAGCGTTGTTCGCACTGGATATTCCAAAGCGGCCGACGGAACAAGGGGTGTCGATGGAGTTACTCGTTGGCCTGGAAGATACTGCCACCTCAGTCAAGGACAAATATCTACCCTATATCCTTGATGCGAACTTGCTCGACTGGTTGCATCGCAGCATTGGTGAGGGTGTCATCGATCAAGGTGCTTTTCTTTGGCGTGGGAGTTTGCAAAAAGGTGCGGCTGAGCATCGGACGGTGCAGCTCGCGTTCAATGTCGCGGACACTTACTTGGACTACCACCCACGCTGGCCGGCGGTCACTCTCGATGAGGGCGTGGTGCACATCGATGACACCGCTGTGACGGTGTGGGCCGATCGAGCGCGTTTGTACGACTCCCGTGTGCGCAATGTGTCCGTGCAAACCTGGGTTGATGCGAAACAGGATTTGCTGTTGGCCGTGCACGGCGATATAGCCGGTACCGCCGCCGATGGCCTGCGTGTCTTAAATGAATCAGCACTCAATGAAGTTGTGGATAGCACTTTTAACCAGTGGCGGGCAGAGGGGTCGCTTCAAGCTGAGCTAGATCTGCTGATTAATTTAAAAGATAAGCGCGTGAAACCCGATGTCGCGGTGACGGCTCAGTTGCAGGATGTTGATCTACACATAGTGCCGGGCAACATTACTCTAGACTCCGCTGAAGGAACTTTCAGTTTTAGCAGCCGTACTGGCTTTAGTAGCGAATCCTTGCGCGCGCAGTTGTGGGGTGAAGCAGTAGACGTTGCCATCGAACAAACGCACGCGGGCCGCGGTGAATACGTGCCCAAGCAAACTCAGATAGCCATTAATGCGCGAACCCGCGTAGCGCTACAAGACCTCTGGGCGTGGCTGCCTGTAGATGGCTCTCAATACGCCACAGGCCGCACGGCGGCATCGCTTAGTGTGCAGTTGCCGCCGGGTGGTCCGCCGCAGTTGCTCATAAGTTCCCAGTTAGAGGGCGTGCAACTGGAACTCCCCTCGCCCTGGCACAAGGCGCCCGGTGAGAAGAGAAACCTGCGCATCGCTATGCCTTTCGGAAAGGATGCCGGGCCTCTGCGCGCCAGCCTCGGGTCTGATCTGGAGTTGGCGCTGGCGCTCGGCGATGGCAATTTGCAGGGCGCTTCGCTGGGTGTCAATGCGATGCCTGCCACGGTGGAGTTGGGCAAGGTGCGCATCGAAGGTAGTACACCCATCGTGCACTCAGATGAGTGGCTGAGTGTTGTGCAAAGCGTCATGGGTCAGGAAGACACTGCGCAGACCAAGGAGTGGGTTGGCGCTTCCAGTGCGGAAAGCGCCGCCTCCAACTCCACAGCAAGTTCAGCCGCTGTTCCCAGCACATTGAACATCACGATGGAGCAATTTCGAATTGGTTCGCTGCTCTACGGAGAGCGCGACCTGGGGGAAGTCGTGCTGGGGATGGCGATAGCTAAGGGACAATGCGAGGTGCGCGTGCAGGCACCTTTCCTGCGCGGCACGGTGACAATGGGCGACAACTCAGATGTCGTTGGCCTGCATGTAGAGCAATTGGATATCGACGGCCTCAGTCGCGCGTTTGCGGCGCCGGTTATCGAATCCGCCGGGGATAGCACCAATAGGACTGCCGGCGACTCACTCGACTTGGAATTGCCCACGCTTGCGGTTGATATTGCCAACCTCACGCGTGGCGAGGAACGTTTGGGCAATCTGTCGTTTGAATTAGTCACCGGCGCACAACGCATTACGGCGGAGAACATTGTCGGCACCCTGATCGATTTGCAATTTGGTGAAGACGAGCCCGCACGCCTGAGCTGGGTGCGCGGCCCGACATCCGCCACAGATTTTAGCGGCACTGTGGAATTTGAAGATTTGGGTAAAACGCTTGGGCATCTCGGCTATCAGCGCATACTGCAAACGAAACAGGGCCGATTTGATATGAAGCTGCGCTGGCCGGGGAGTCCTACAGATTTTTCCATGGCAACCGGGCAGGGCTCTATTGAGGTCGCCATTGGCGCGGGCAGCTTTCTTGAAGCACCAGCCGCCGCCTCAGGCGCGCTGCGCGTGGTGAGTATTCTCAACTTAGTCGATATTGTCCGCCGCTTGAGTCTGACGCATATGTTTGAGTCTGGAATTCCCTTTGATAGTGTCGACGGTGAAGTTTATTTGCACGACGGAACGGTGGAAGTCTCGCGCTTGGATTTTGCCGGCGGTTCACGCTTTCAATTTACCGGCGTGTCGGATGTCGCAACGAAACGCGTAGCCGCTGAGCTGGTCGCTACGTTGCCCGTCGCCAGCAACTTGCCTTGGATAGCGGCCCTAGCGGTGAGCCCGCCGGTGGCGGCTGGCGTTTTCGTCGCGAGTAAAATTTTTGATAAACAGGTGAATAAGCTCTCCAGTGCTGTCTATGGTATCGAGGGTACTTGGGATAATCCCGAGGTTGGTTTCAAGCGCATATTCGACGATAAATCCCAGGGTGTCAGCAAACTAGCTCAGTCGAAGGGCATGACTGAAGGTGCGAAGACAGCTCAGTCTTCTGCTGACGATAGTGAGGAAGATGCCGCTGTACCACCCGCTGTTATCGATACTCAGGCTGCCGAACCTAAAGTTTCCGAACCTAAAGTTTCCGAACCTAAAGTTTCCGAACCTAAAGTTTCCGAACCTAAAGTTTTCGAACCTAGGCCGGAATCTATCGGTGCTGAATTGAAAACGGAGTCTGGTGGTTAAGCACTGGCCCCATCGAGTTAAATGTCGTGCAACTCTCGCAGGTAGCGAAAGAGTTTTCGACTGGCAGCGGGGGGTTTGCTGCGTGCCATTTCACGTTTGTGTTGCAACACAAGTTGCCGTAGGTGTTGGCGATCGGCAAAGGGCCAGCGCTCCACGATTTTCTCGATACCGTCAGTGCCCTGCGACAACAACTCATCGCGCATTGCCTCAAGCACATGAAAGTTCTGCGTGTCTTGCACCTGTCGTTGATGCAGTTGCGCGAGTGCGCTTTCGATGGGCTCCGGGTCCACACGTCGCATGAGTTTGCCGATCAATTGCAGATGGCGCTTGCGGGCGGAGTGACTGCGGATGTTGCGGCACTCCTGCAAGGCAATCAGTAGCTCCTCGTCTTGGATGGGAATATCGGCGAGTTGTTTAGGGTGTAGTTCTAGCAGTGATTCGCCCAGGGCTTGCAGCGCGTGCATATGCCGCTTGCGGGCACTTTTGCTGGGGGCTTCTTCTATGGAATTGTCGTTGTTCGGTGCGTCAGGCATAGAACAACGTCGCCAGACCGAGGAAAGAAACAAAGCCGACGACGTCGGTAACCGTGGTGAGCACCACACCGCCGGCCAGTGCCGGGTCTATTTTTAAACGGTCTAGTAGAAGTGGTAACACGGCGCCGACGCCGGCGGCGGTCACCAGATTAATAATCAGCGCTACCGCAATGATGACGCCGATCTGCCAATCCTCAAACCAGAGGGAGGCGGCGATGGCAACGACGGTAGCCCAGAGCAGTCCGTTGGCCAGGCCGATGAGCAGCTCGCGGTTAATCAGCCAGCTCTGATTGTTTTTACCCACCTGGCCCATGGCGATGCCGCGCACCAGTACCGTGAGCGTTTGCGTGCCGGCGATGCCGCCCATGGAGGCGACGATCGGCATGAGCACAGCCAGTGCGACAACTTTCTCGATGGTGTCGTGGAAGACATTGATCACCGAGGCAGCAATGAACGCCGTAAGTAGGTTGATACCCAACCAGATCGCACGCCGCGGTGCTGCACGCGAAATCGGTGCGAAGGTGTCTTCCTCTTCGTCCAAACCGGCCATCGACATGAAAGAGTGGTCGGCATCTTCTCGGATCACGTCCACCACATCATCGATGGTGATGCGGCCCAACAGGGTGCCCGCGCTATCCACTACGGGCGCCGATACCCAGTCGTTGCGTTCGAACAGTCGTGCAACTTCCGTATCGGGTGTATCTACCGGGATGGGTTCGACATCGGTGACCATCATTTCGCGTACAGAGACAGAAGGGTCGGCGACGAGTAGCGTGCGCAGTGGTAGCAAACCGATGTATTTATCTGAGCGATTGACCACGATGAGGTTGTCCGTCATGCGCGGAATATCTTCCATACGGCGCAGGTAGCGCAGCACGACATCTAGGGTGAGGCGCGCACGGATGGTGATGGTGTCCGTATTCATGAGGCCGCCGGCAATGTCGTCGGCGTAGTGCATGACGCGCTCGAGTCGCGCTCTATCCTGCTGGTCCATCGCGTGCAGAACTTCCTGGGTTATCCGCACCGGGAGTTGCTGCAGGATGTCGGCGATATCGTCGTCTTCTAGACTTTCGGTGAGTGCGGCAACCTCGGTGGCGTCCATCTCTTCCAGAAACTGTGCGCGCAGATCGTCGCCGAGTTCGCCCAGTACCTCACCTTCGCGCTCAATGTCGATCAGTTTCCACAGCGCGTGACGTATTTTCGGTGGGGAGGACTCGAGTAGGTGACCGACGTCGGCGGCGGAGAGGCCGTTGAGCATGCGGCGGACGTCGACAAAGGTGCCGCTTTCCAGAGCGAGGGACAGCTTATCGAGGGTCTGAAGGGAAGTTACCTCGCTCTGCACCATTATCCTCTCCCTACCTCTTGTCTGGGCCCTCGATTTAACCGAGAGATTATCCGCAAAAGGTATCGCGGCAACAACGGGATTAGTTACAGATCGACGTAAAACTAAGTGTGGGGTCCACTGACGTTGGAAATTACTGGTGGGGCTAGGGCTGAGGTTAGGCCTTACTCCGGTTCATCAAAACGGCGGGTGAGCAAATCCTGTAAGGCCGTCAGTGCTTCCTCTTCATCTTCGCCATCAATCTCCAAATTGAGGACGCTGCCTTGCGCCGCGGCCAACATCATGACCGACATGATGCTCTTGCCATCAACCAGGTCGCTGTCTATTCCCACTTTGATCGTACTGGAAAAAGCGGAGGTGCAGGCGACAAACTTCGCTGCAGCGCGAGCATGCAGGCCGAGTTTATTGATGATCGGGAGTTGTGTGGCTATCACTCGCGGCACCGGATCACTGCAGTTCTCTGTGTCTCACGTCCACCCCGACACCGGGCATGGTATCGCGGTAGCGCTGGAACAGGCGTTCGGCCAGGTATACTGACCGATGTTGACCACCGGTACAACCGACGGCGACCGTGAAGTAGCTGCGGTTGCCCTCGCGGTAGTGTGGCAGCCATCGATCGAGAAAGTGGCAGATATCGTCGAACAAGTCTGTGGTCATGGGTTGATCTTGCAAAAATGCCTGCACTTCGTCGTCCAACCCAGTTTTGACGCGCAATTCCTTTACCCAATGGGGGTTGGGTAGCATGCGCACGTCGAAGACGAGATCAGCATCGGTGGGTACCCCGCGCTTGAAACCAAAAGACTGTAAGAGCATAGACATACTGGCATCTGTGGTGCCCAATAGGCGGGTCTTGACCGCGTCGCGCAACTCGTAAAGTGTCATCTGGCTGGTATCTAGCATTAGCGTTGCGCTGCTGGCTATTGGTTCGAGTAATTCTCGTTCCCGGCCGATCGCCTCTGCCAGCGGTATATCCTTTGATGTGAGTGGGTGCCGGCGCCGAGTTTCCCCGAAGCGCTGTAGCAGCGTGTCCTCTTGCGCATCTAAATAAAGAACTTGGGTTTTCACCGTGTCGGGCAGTGATTGCAAGATGTCGCGGAAATTCTCCAAATCTTTCCAGGCGTTGCGCGCGTCGATGCACACACCGGTGCCTTGAAACAAGTGAAACTCTTCGCGGCTGGTCTTGGCCACAAGTGCGGGGAGGAGTGACACGGGAAGGTTATCGATGCAGTAGTAGCCTTCGTCTTCCAACTGATGCAGGGCTGTACTTTTGCCCGAGCCGGAGCGACCGCTAATGATAATTAGCCGCATGTTCAGTCTCCGCCGGATGCCGCGATGGCAAACTCAAAGAGCCCGGCGGCATCTTGGGCATTGCGTAACCCAGTGCAGAACTCTGCTTGGCTAAACAGTCGTGCCAGTTCCGCCAGGATGTCTAAATGCACTTGCTCTCCCTCCAGTGGAACCAGTAGCACGAAGAAAAGGTCAACGGGCAGTTCGTCTGGGGCATCGTAGGCTATTGGCTCATCCAGGCTCAGCAGAATACCCAGGGGTTGCGTCACTTGTTCCACGCGGCAGTGGGGAATGGCAATGCCTTGACCCAACCCAGTACTACCGAGCTTCTCGCGCGCAATGAGGTGGTCTAAGACATCGTCGTAGAGCAGCGCGGGTTGATCGTCACTGGCGATACCAGCGATGGTTTCAAAGAGTCGCTTTTTGCTGCCGCCACGGGCATGACAGACGGTACGTTCAAGAGTGAGGATGTCTTGAATGGCGATCATAATGGCGGAATCAGTGCCCTCGGTGTTTCTGTTTGTGCTTGATGAGTTGGCGATCGAGTTTGTCAGCTAGGGCATCGATAGCGGCATACATATCTTCGGATTCGGCGTGGGCGAATAAATCGGCACCTGAAATGTGAATCGTGGCTTCCGCTTTTTGAACCATTTTTTCGACCGTGAGAATAACGTGGGAATTGCTGATTTGATCGTAGTGGCGTTGCAGACGTTCAAATTTGCTCTCTACATACTCCTTCAATGGAACCGATACATCTAAATGGTGGCCAGTGATGTTGAGTTGCATACAGTGCTCCCTCTGTTGCTATGTGAGTTACTTTAGACGGCACAGCCCCGCGCACAGATTGCGCAAGAGCGTCGTGAAGATGAGCGCTAAACAAGGCGTTTGCGTTCATTGGATGGTGGTATGAATAAGGTGTCGCGGTATTTGGCGATGGTGCGTCTGGCGACTTTGATGCCCTGTTCTTCGAGTATCTGGGTGATCTTGTTGTCACTGAGTGGTTTGCGCGGATTTTCAGCGGCGACCAGTTTCTTGATCAGCGCGCGAATCGCGGTGGACGAGCACTCGCCGCCCGAAGTGGTCGCGACGTGGCTGGAGAAAAAATACTTCAATTCGAAAATACCGCGCGGTGTGTGCATGTATTTGTTGGTCGTCGCCCGAGAAATTGTGGATTCATGCATTTCTAATGTTTCGGCGATGTCATGCAAAATGAGGGGCTTCATAGCCTCTTCGCCATGTTCGAGAAAATTGCGCTGATGCTCGACGATTTTACTGGCAACCTTCATCAGTGTTTCATGGCGACTTTGCAGACTTTTCAAAAACCAGCGGGCTTCCTGTAGGTTATCGCGCAAGAAAGTGTTGTCGGCGCTGTTGTCTGCACGTTTGATCAGTTTGGCGTAGTCGCTGTTGATGCGCAAGCGCGGCGCGATATCGGGGTTCATTTCTACGCGCCACGTACCATTTTTTTTGCTCACGAAGACGTCGGGCACGATGTAATCGATGTCCTTTTCCACCGCGTTCTCGCCGGGGAAGGGGTCCAGGCTCTGGATGAGAGACATCGCCTGGCGAAATTCGTCCTCGGTCAATCGCGTGCGGCGCAGAATCTGACTGTGATCATTCGCCGCTAGTTGATTGAGATAGCGACTGAGAATCGTTTTTGCCTCGTCCAGCGAGGGCGTATCGCTGGGTAGTTGCTCTAGCTGGACCTGCAAGCACTCCTGCAAGCTTCTAGTGCATACCCCAGCGGGTTCAAATTGTTGGAGTCGATGCAGGACCGCCAGCACTTCCTCGACATCGATGTCCAACTCATGCATCAGAGAAGTGTGAATGTCCTCGATGCTGGCCAGGACGCGACCGTTATCGTCGGTGGTGTCGATAATAGCCAGAGCAATGAGCCGGTCTGTATCCGATAGCCTCGTGAGACTCAGCTGCCACAACAGTTGTTCGCGTAGCGAATTGCCGGTGGCGTTACGGGAGTCGATATCGTTGTCCGGCAGGTCGTCGCGGTGGCCTAAAGGCGCCGAGGAGGAGGGTAGGAGGTCATCCCATTGCGTATCTACGGGCAAATCGTCGGGCAGCGTGGCGCTGCCTTCGTCCCACGGTTGCTCTTCACCGGAATCCGCGGCGGTTTTTTCCAAGCTCTGCAGGGGGCCATCGGAGTCCGCTGTAGCGGCGTTGGTGTCGCTACCATTCAGTTCGGCCTCGGTGGCAGCGGCAGAGGGCTCGGTCGCGGTCTCATTGAGCGGTGCACCCTCTTCGTCCGAGACTTCCAGCAGGGGGTTACTCTCCAACGCCTCCTGAATTTCTTGCTGCAAATCCATCGTCGACAACTGCAACAGGCGGATGGCCTGCTGCAACTGTGGCGTCATGGTCAGTTGTTGACCGAGTTTTAACTGCAGCGACTGCTTCATTCGAAACCCTGGGAGAATCGGGAGTGTCCGCGAATCTGCCCCTGAAAAAACGGTGTTAACGTGTTGAGCTTACCCTCAGTTTAGTCGCGATTTTGGTGGTCTTGCAACACTTTGGCGCGAAAATTGCTTGCTAAAGTGTGGAGTGCGTCGAATGACGGCAGAATGGGTTTTTTTGGAGGTGGAAAACTGTGATTGAAATCACCCTGTATCCGGTTTGGGTGCCGCTGTAAGAGAGCGCTGCTACATGCGAAATTGTTCACCCAGGTAGACCTGGCGCACGTGGTGGTTGTTGAGCACTTCCTCGGTGCTGCCCGAGGCGATAATCCGCCCCTCGCCCACGATGTAGGCTTTCTCGCAGATATCCAGGGTATCGCGCACGTTGTGATCGGTGATTAAAACGCCGATGTTGCGGTCCCGCAGGTGGTGAATGATCTGCTTGATGTCGCTAACGGATATGGGGTCGACCCCTGCAAAGGGCTCATCCAGTAAAATAAATGCCGGTTCGGTGGCCAGGGCCCGAGCAATTTCGACTCGGCGCCGCTCACCCCCGGACAGCGACTGGCCCAAATTGTCGCGCAGGTGCTGGACATGAAATTCTTCCAACAACTCATCACAGCGCTGGCGGCGCTTTCTCCGCGTGAGGTCAGAGCGCGTTTCCAGTATAGCCAGCAGGTTGTCGCCGACAGTGAGGCGTCGGAAGATCGAGGCTTCTTGGGGTAAATAGCCAATGCCACAGCGGGCGCGCTGATGCATGGTGAGTGAGGTAATATCCTTGCCGTCGATGGCAATGTGGCCTTTATCAGCGGGAACAATGCCGATGATTATGTAGAAGCAGGTGGTTTTGCCGGCTCCGTTAGGGCCCAACAGCCCGACGATCTCGCCGCTGTCAATTTGCAGGGAGACGTTACGAACAATGGTGCGGCCCCGATAGGCCTTGGCCAGGTCAGTCGCCTGAAGCTGCGCCACTGGCCGTGTCGTCCTTGCTTATACCTTTCTCTGCTGCCTTGTCTGCAACGGTGTCAGTATTGTTATCGGTTGTCGGTGTGTTCGGTGCCGCCCCGGCCCCTTGTAAATTTGGGGGGATCACCACCGAGACGCGTTTCCCGTCACTGGTTTTCCCCGATTGCGCTCGCACCAATTGTTTGCCGATAAAATAGTCGATGGAGTTGCCAGTCACGAGGGCACCATCTTGTTCAATGCGCGCGTCTGTTTTGAGGTGAACGCGGTCCTCACGGCGAAAAAAGCTGATGCTGATGGCTTCGGCGTGCACCAGTTCGCTATCAACTTCGGGCCGCTGGCGCATCTTTGCCGGCTTGCCGCGGGCGATGATCTTATCGGCGTCTTCGGTGTTGTGATAGATGGTCAGTTTATCTGCCTCCAGTTCCATGCTGCCCTGGCGCATGCGCACGGAGCCCACGTAAATTGTCAGGCCCTTTTTTTCATCGCGCAGGGCCTTATCGGCGGTGATGTGGATTGGTTGTTGGTTGTCCTCTGGCAGCGCGTTTACCGGCACAATCATGCTTGACGTCAGCACCGTAGCTGCGAGCACCAGCGCCGCTGGTATGCGGCATTTCGATCGTTGCCAAGTTGCGCGTGTCAGTGGAGTAGACAAAGCCATGAGTACTTGAAAAAGTTCCTTTGCATGTTGACTATCGGTGCCAGCGCGGCGCAACGAGTACAGTATTGAGTAGTAGACTCCGGGCATCACTCGGAGAATTCTGCCCAGGCGGTTTCTAATGCCCCGCGCGCCGCCAGTAGAAACTCGCAGGCGTCGCGGACGGCCCCGTCGCCGCCATTATAGCGGCTGATCCACTGCGCGGCTTGTTTAACCGGCTCGGCGGCGTCGGCTACCGTTAACCCCAAGCCCGCACCTTGTACCGCGCGCAGGTCGGGGAGATCATCGCCCATGTAAGCGCTGTGTTCTAGGGTGAGCTGCAGTTGTGTACAGAGTTCCTGCAGCGCCTCGTATTTGTCTTCTCTGCCTTGCACGACGCGCTCAATCCCCAATTCCCGAGCGCGGCGATTTACAATTTCTGAACTGCGTCCGGTGATAATGCCTACTTGGACACCGGCACGCTGCAGCAGTTTAATTCCCAGGCCATCTTTTATATCGAATGCCTTTAGTTCATCGCCGTTATTGCTGTAGTAGATGCGCCCATCGGTTAGTACTCCATCGACATCGAGGGCGAGAAGCTGAATCTTCGCGGCACATTGTTCGGTCTTCGTCATGGCATCATGTGCTGTGTTCAGGCAATGCCTGCATGCAGCAAATCTTTGAGGTGAACAATGCCGATGAGTGTGTTGTCCTTGGACACCACGGCGAGACTACTGATTTCGTTTTCCTCCATGATGCGCAGGGCCTCTGCGGCCAACATGTCGGGCTGTACTGTTTTTACGCCCTTACTCATTAAGTCGCCGATGGCGGTGTCGTTGATGTCCACACGCACATCTAGTGCACGACGTAAGTCGCCATCGGTAAAAATTCCCGCCAAGTGATTGGCCCCGTCGACGATGGTCGTCATACCCAGGCCCTTGTTGCTGATCTCGAGGAGAGCGGAGGAGAGGGTGATGTCGCCCTTTACCTTGGGGATGGCGTCGCCAGTGTGCATGACATCTTCAATCTTCAGCAATAATTTTTTGCCCAGCGTGCCACCGGGGTGCGAAAAAGCGAAGTCTTTAGCGGTAAAGCCGCGCGCTTCGAGCAGCGCGATGGCCAGTGCGTCGCCCATGACGAGGGTCGCTGTGGTGCTCGAGGTGGGCGCCAGATCCAGCGGGCAGGCCTCGGTTTCGACGCCGGTGTCCAAGTGTACTTCGGAGGCCTGAGCGAGGGCGGATTGCGGGTTGCCCGTCATACTGATGAGCGGAACTCCCATGCGCTTTAGCAGCGGTAAGAGGGTGATGATTTCGGTGGCTCCGCCGCTATTCGACAGTGCGATGACCGCGTCAGCGGGAGTGACCATGCCCATATCGCCGTGGCTGGCCTCACTTGGATGGACAAAAAATGACGGCGAGCCGGTGCTTGCCAGGGTGGCGGCAATTTTGCGTGCAATGTGTCCGGATTTACCGATGCCAGTGACGATGATACGACCGCTCACCGCGAGAAGTACCTCACAAGCCTCGACAAACTCGGCGCCAATGCGTGCTTCCAGCGCCGCTACGGCCTCGGCCTCCAGGCGGATGGTGCGCCGCGCCGAGGTATTGAAGTCGGTACTGGAATCCTGTGGCTGCCGCTCTGCTCCCATGGTCACTGTCCTGGCCTAGATTGTGATGTGCAGCAGATAATAGTACAGGCCGTAACAGGACACTAACAGCGTGCCGACAAGACGACCCAGATAGGCGTGACCGGGAGAGGCTTTTTCGCGCCTGGCACTTAAAAATATCGCCAGCGCCAGCACCACAGTTAGCCCGGCCATCACCGGGTAGTCCCGCGTGCCGACAAGTGGATCTAACACTTGCGGCTCGACGATACCGGGAATCGACATGACCACCAGCAAATTAAAAATATTTGACCCGACAATATTCCCCAGTGCGATTTCGGTGTGTCCGCGCAGGGCGCTGGCAATCGTAGCGGCCAATTCCGGCAAGCTGGTGCCGATGGCGACAATAGTGAGGCCGATGACGAGCTCTGATACTCCCAACGCTTGCGCCGCTTGCACAGCGCCCCAAACTAAGAGTTTGGAACTGGCGATAAGCAGAGCCAAACCGAGAAAGAAGCTCAACCAGGCGCGACCAATCGATAGTTGCGGGATAGTATCAGCCTGCGCGCCTTGCTCGATCATACCCACTCGCTCCTCGAGCCGATTAGTGCGCAACAACTGCGCCATGAGCAGTGAAAGTGCGGCGAGCATTATCAGTCCGTCGACGCGCGACAACACACCGTTGGCAATCAAAGCCCACACGCCGAAGGTAATGACTAAGAGTACGGGTACTTCCTTGGTCATGCAGCCGTCCTCCACCATTAGCGGGGCAACTAGCAGCGTGATACCAAATACCAGCGTAATGTTGGCGATGTTGGAGCCAATGGCGTTGCCGATTGCCAGTTCCCCGGCTCCCGCTAAAGCGGCGGTGAGAGACACCAACACTTCGGGTGCAGAGGTGCCGAGTGATACGATGGTGAGGCCGATAATAATGGGTGAAAGACCCAGTTTTCGGGCGATGGATGCGGCACCGGCAACGAATAAATCGGCGCTCCAAATCAACACCAAGAACCCGACGAGAATAGCGACTGACGCTAACAGCATGAGCTAATGAATCCTGCTACAGTACGCAGCTTGTCGCACGAAGGAACTTGATGGGTAGATTTGTTGTCATAGATGTGATGCTGTCGCGAGTCTGCACTACGTGAGCAAACATGGGTGTGAAGGCGGATTATACCGCGCATCGCGTAGAGGGGTAGTGGCAATGTTCGCTCGCATTCCCGGACTTTCTCAGAAGGTGCATTTCTTCTTAGGGTTCCTCCTTGTAGGATGGGCTAGTTGGAAAGTGTTCAAGTGATTTTTTAACGGAGTAACAGCATGGCGTTAAGGCAGATATTTTTGGCGGGTTTTTTACTCTTCTGGGTTGCCGTACTGCCCACTCTAGCGGAAGTGCCTGCCGCGGGTTCACAGGATGCCGCCGACATCGCTTATTCCCTGGTACAGGAAACCACTGAAAAAGTTATGGTAGTGGTAGATTCCGCCCAGGATTATGTCGACGACGACCCTGAGCGCTACTACGACCAGGTCCAATCACTCCTGGATCCCTTGCTCGACTACCGCGGGTTTGCCCGCAAAGTGATGGGCCCCTATGCGAGCTCGAAGCGCTATCGTTCACTGGATGAGGCAGGTCGAGAGCAACTGCGCGACCAGTTGGATCGCTTTACAGATGTGATGCGCACCAGCTTAGTGCGCACTTACAGCAAAGGTCTGTTGGCCTTCGGCAGTTCAAAGATTAAAGTGCTGCGTCCGGAGGGTTTGGAGCCGGATGCGACTCGAGCCACGGTGCGCCAAGAGGTCGAGGCGGATAGACCTCTGCCCTATGAAGTGCTTTATCAAATGGGTCAAGACCGCGAGGGGCAGTGGCAGTTGCGCAACGTCATTATCGAGAGTGTCAACCTCGGTGAAATCTATCGCGATCAGTTCCTCGCGTCCGCGCGCGAGCAGGATGGTGACTTGAATAAGGTTATCGACTCCTGGGAGACCGTGACTGTCGATGTGGATGCCCAGTAGTCACTGATCATGTGCATCGTCAGCGGATATTGCTGCGCAAGCCCGTTTTGTGCGGTATTTACGTAAGCCATCACTACGCTACCTCCCTCCGTCTCGCCATCGTGCGAGTTTTCCCCTAAAATGCGCCCCCCAAGGTTGTGGGTGGTTACGAGTGCACGCTGACGTGCCAGCGGGAGAATCAATTGGACGCGACCCAAGTAAAAGCGTTGTTGCAGGCGCATCTATCAGATTGCGAGTTTGAGGTGAACGGCGAGGGCAGCAACTACGATATTGTGGCCATTGGTCAGCAGTTTGAAGGTTTGCGCGCGCTTAAAAAGCAGCAACTTGTGTACGGTGCGCTCACTGACCACATTGCCGATGGCAGCATTCATGCAGTCAATATTCGCACCTACACGCCACAGGAGTGGCAACAACACCGCGATGGTTAATTCGCGCGCGGACAAGACGCGATAGGGTCTCCCGTGCCACGCAAGGTGGTGGGGGGGAGCGCAGGTCCTTCACTACAGCAGGTTGATGGCATGAAGCAATCATTGACACTGGCCCTCACCAAGGGGCGCATACTTAAAGAAACCCTGCCCCTGCTTGCAGCAGCGGGAATCGAGCCCGTGCAAGATATTCACGCGAGCCGACGCCTGGTGTTCGATACTAATCGAGATAACCTACAGCTCATCGTGGTGCGCGGTGTCGATGTGCCCACCTACGTGCGCCTGGGCGCAGCGGACTTGGGTGTCGTCGGCAAAGATATTTTACTTGAACACGGTGCCGAAGGTTTGTATGAGCCCCTGGATCTCAATATTGCGCGCTGTCGATTGATGACGGCGGCTCCCACGCGTCGGCAACACAGTGGCGGTCGCATTCGCGTCGCGACTAAGTTCGTGAATATCGCGCGCGACTATTTTGCGCGTCAGGGTATTCAGGCAGATCTTATTAAACTCTACGGTGCGCTTGAATTGGCACCCATGATGCAATTGGCCGACGTCATCGTCGACATCGTCGATACCGGCAATACCTTGCGCGCCAATGGAATGGAACCGCTGGAAGAAGTCGCGGCCATCAGCTCGCGCCTGATCGTCAACAAGGCCGCGATGCGCTCACAGCACGATGCGATTACTGCGGTTGTGCGTGCGTTAGCTGCCGTGGTGGAGGGGCAAGCTCGTGCGACAGCTTGATGCCAGCGCTGCTGAGTTCGATACCGAATTCGCGGCACTGCGAGAAGCCGGTGTCGAAGGCGGTGCTTCGGTGGCAGCACTGGTGGCCGACATTATCGACACTGTGCGTACTGAAGGTGACTCTGCACTACTGGCTTATACAGCGCGCTTTGACAATCTCAAACTCGATGCCACCGCGAGCCTGGAAATTACCTCAGCGCGTATGGCTGCCGCCCTAGAGGCGATTACCCCGGCGCAACGCAATGCACTGGAAGTCTCGGCGCAGCGCGTTCGCGACTATCACGAGCGCCAGCGACAACAGAGTTGGGAGTACACCGATGCATGGGGAAATGTCCTCGGGCAGCGCGTTCAGCCACTGCAGCGTGCAGGTGTCTATGTACCCGGTGGTAAAGCCAGTTATCCCTCTTCGGTGTTAATGACGGTGATTCCCGCGAAAGTTGCGGGTGTCGCCGAGGTGATCATGGCAGTGCCCGCCCCAGGAGGAGAGCTCAATGACTTAGTCCTGGCCGCTGCACAGATCGCCGGTGTGGATCGCGCGTTTACCATCGGTGGCGCGCAGGCGATCGCCGCGCTGGCGTATGGCACGACCACAATTCCCGCGGTCGATAAAATCGTCGGGCCGGGCAATAGGTATGTCGCGATCGCGAAGCGCTTGGTATTTGGCCAAGTGGCTATCGATATGGAGGCGGGCCCCTCGGAAATTGTCATTATTTGTGATGGCGGTACCGAGCCAGACTGGGTCGCGATGGATTTGTTTTCTCAGGCGGAGCACGATGAACAGGCACAGGCCCTGCTGTTCTGTCCGGACGAGGACTTTCTGCAACGTGTGCAAGCTAGCGTGGAGCGCCTGCTACCGAGTTTGGAGCGCCGCGACATCATTCGCGAATCGCTGCAACAGCGCGGTGCGCTCATTCTTACTCGCGACCTCAACCAAGCTGTCGAACTGTGCAATCGGCTGGCACCTGAACACCTGCAACTCTCGGTAGAGAAACCCGAGCTGTTGTTGCCCGCGGTGCAACACGCGGGTGCTATCTTTCTGGGACGTTACACCTCTGAAGCGCTGGGTGATTATTGCGCCGGTCCCAGCCATGTGTTGCCCACGGCAGGTAGTGCACGATTTTCTTCGCCACTGGGTGTGTACGATTTTCAAAAGCGCAGCTCTATCATCCACTGCAGTGAACGGGGAGTGCATGAGTTGGGAGCCATTGCATCGGTAATGGCGCGCGGAGAATCCCTCACCGCGCATGCGCGCAGCGCGGAACTGCGGTTGGAAAAGCCCTAAGCGGTTTGGTTGAAAGCCTTCGCGGTTTTAGAGGAAAGCCTTCGCGGTTGTCATGAAGAGCCCTCGCGGTTGTAGAGGAAAGCCCTCGCGGCTTTGAAGAACACCGTCGGCAACTCCCTTTCGTGCCGCTACTGTGCGGCTGTTTGAGTCAACACCCCGACCACGGCGCGCAATTCTAGACTCTGACGATTGCGGCGCAGTGCGATTTCAACGGTATCGCCCGGTCGCAACAGGGCTATGCGGTGCATTGTCAGGCGCCCGTCCTTCACCGCTTCGCCGTCAATGTGTGTGATCACATCACCGACTTGCACACCGGCCTTTTCCGCCGGGCTACCCGGCGCGACTGCGAGCACCGCGAGTGCCTGTAGTGCAGTGCTGGCACCGCTCAGGACAATGGGTTCAACACTGACGCCTAGCCACCCGCGGATAACTTCACCGTAGGCAATGAGATCGCGCATCACAAAAATGGCGAGGTTGACGGGAATAGCGAGGCTAATGCCGATGCCCGTGAGTGCGGATTGCGTTTGATTGTTCCCGGTATAGATCAGCGTGTTGATGCCCAATAGGCGGCCGCTGGTATCGATCAGCGCGCCGCCCGAGTTACCCAAGTGAATGCTGGCGTCAGTTTGGATGTAGTCTTCGTAGGTGTTGCGTTGCAGGCCGTAGCGGCCCAGCGCCGAGACAATACCCTGGGTGACTGAGTGACCAAACCCCAGTGGGTTGCCGATGGCCAAGACGACGTCGCCAACGCGGGTGACATCGGAATCCCCCAGCGTAATAGGTTGCACATCCGGCAGATCAATTTTCAATACGGCCAAATCCGTGGCGCGGTCGGTACCGATTACCACAGCGCGGGCCGAACGCCCATCGTGTAGAAGCACCTGAATGGAATCCGCCTCGGCGATGACGTGGGCATTGGTCAGAATGTGGCCCTCGTCAGTCATAATGACACCCGAGCCCAGGGCACGTTCGATACGCCCACTAGTAGATTGCCGCTGCGCGAAGCGGTGCAGTAGTGGGTGGCTCTGCGTCGCGGAGGGTACGGAGGAGACGAGTTTGGCGGTGTAGATGTTGACCACTGATGTGGTGGCGGCGTGTACCGCCCGCGCATAGCTCACCGGCTCGTGTTTGGTTGCATCTGCCGCCTGCAGTGGCAGGACCCAGCGCTCTAGAATAAGTAGGGCGGCGAGGAGCCCAGTCAGTGCGGGCCAAATGAAATAGGAGAGGCTGGATTTCATCCGCTGCGATTGCCTTGTAGTCGGTGGCGCAGGGTTGCGCCGCTGGCTTGCCTTGTTGCGTAGAGCATTGTATATGATGCGGGGCTTGGGGCGGGAGTTATTGCATGCGCTAGCTCCCGCAAAGCAGTGCCTAAGTCTGGGAATGTCCTGGCGTTGGTTCAGCTCACGGTGTTGCAGCGGCACACTCATCTTTAACAACGTGCATGGTGCGGTGGAGAAAATCGTCTATGACAGTCACTTTGACAGATCTCGTCCGCTACACCGATGAGCTACTGAGTGTCGCTAACTTTGAGGACTATTGTCCCAATGGGTTGCAAGTGGAAGGCGCGCCGCAAGTCGCTCGTATCGCAACGGGAGTCACCGCGTGTCAGGCATTACTCGATAGTGCACTGGCCTGGGGAGCACACGCCATTGTCGTTCACCACGGTTACTTTTGGCGCGGCGAGGCAGAACCGGTAGTCGGCATGAAGCGCCGCCGCTTGGCCGCGTTGCTGAGCAATGACGCCAGTTTACTGGCCTACCATCTGCCCCTAGATGCTCACCCGCAATTGGGCAACAACGCGCGCTTGGGCCACCTGCTGGGTTTTGCGCCCGAGGATCTCGCGCCACTGGCACCCGCAGCGCCCAACACTGTCGGCAATATTGCGCTTTACCCTGAGGCTGTCACAGCGACGGCATTGGCGGCGCGTCTGCAAGAGGCTCTGGGCCGCGCGCCCCTGGTTGTCGGTGATGGTGACGCGCGGTTGCAGCGAATCGCCTGGTGTACCGGCGCCGCACAGGGGTACATTGATCACGCGATAACTGCCGGGGCGGATGCCTATATCACCGGGGAAGTGTCTGAACAGACAGTGCACATTGCGCGCGAACAGGGCGTTCACTTCTTTGCCGCCGGGCACCACGCTACGGAACGCTATGGCGTGCAAGCCCTGGGTGAGCACCTGGCGGAAAAGTTTGTGCTAGAGCACCAGTTCTTCGATATTGACAACCCGGTCTGAGGTGGCGTTTTCGCCGCTACTTATTACGGGTTTTGTTCTTCACGCCTAAACCTTGGCCTGGTCGTCCTCCTGCTCGTCGGCGTCGGGAGACTCGGGAGTTTCTGCATTTCTATCGAGGCCGAATTCCTCGTTCAGCATGCCCTTTTCGTGCGGCGAACTTTTCGGTGCGTAATCTAAGGGTTGCTGGGCGTGCGCGAGTTTGGGGGGAATGTCAGAGGGGTCAGAACTACTGGGCTGTTCCAGTGCCACCGGCCCTTCGCCTTGGCACAGGTTTGCTGCACCTTTAGCTAAGTGCTTGTGCACATCGCGATAACTGTCGTTTAGGTTATTCAAGAGTGCCGCCGTCTCACTAAAGTGTTCGACAACTTCGTCTTCATACAACTTCTTATCTTGCAGCACCTGATCGAGCTTGCGCTCGACGTCCCGATATTTTTTACCTGCCGCGGAGGTGCGTCGACCAATCGCCCAACCCAGCAACATGCCCAGGATGGCGATGACAAGTCCGACACCGATTAACATTTGCGTGCTCAGATCAGCTAATTCCACGAATAAATTCCCCTCGACAGTAATTCAGACGCGGGGAGTATACCGTTAAATTTCACACTCGGCAGTACTTCGTATGATTGGAGAGGGGGCGTTCGCGCTGCAGCGCAGCCGCAACCTGCTATATCGCTTGCATGGGGTTTGCAGGTGAGTCGTTGCCAATTTTTTGGGTGCTGGTTAAAGTTGAGTGTACCGACCGCGCGAGAATGCCTTCGAAGACAATGACGACGCCCTGGGAAAGTTATCAGGAGGATTTGGAGCGCGAGGATTTTTCCGACGACGCAGCACAAACTGAGGCTGTCTACCAGCTGCAGGACCTCTATGAGCGGCTGTTGGCGGCGACCGTCGACGTGGAAAGTGGCCTGACCAGTTGGTGGCGCCGATTGCGCCGGCAACCCCAGGAGCCAGAGCGCGGGTTGTATCTCTGGGGTGGTGTCGGCCGTGGTAAAACCTATCTAGTTGATACATTTTTCGAATGCCTGCCCTTTCGTCGTAAGCTGCGCGTGCATTTCCACCGTTTCATGCAGCGCGTGCACGCGCGCCTAACCGAGTTGGAGGGGCAGAAAGACCCCCTGTTGCAAATCGCCGATGATCTGGCCGAGGAGGCCCGTGTCATCTGCTTCGACGAGTTTTTTGTCACCGACATTGGCGATGCGATGATTCTCGGTGGCTTGATCAACGCCCTTTTTGAGCGCGGTGTTACGCTGGTCGCCACCTCCAATGTCGAGCCCGACAACCTGTATGAAAATGGTCTGCAACGGCAGCGCTTTCTGCCGGTGATTGAGCTGCTCAAACAACATACACTCATTCTGAATGTCGATGCGGGCGTCGATTATCGGTTGCGTACCCTGCAGCGTGCGGAGCTGTATCACTATCCCCTGGATGAAGGCGCCGATAGCAGTTTAGAAGATAGCTTCGAGCGCCTCGCCCCGGAGCCGGGAAAGCACTGGGAGCGTTTGGAAATCAACAATCGCTACATCACCTGTCGCCGCTTGGCTGACGATGTCGTCTGGTTCGACTTTGAACCACTGTGCGTGGAGCCGCGCTCGCCCCAGGACTACATCGAGCTGGCTCGGATATTTCACGCGGTGTTGATCTCCGGTGTACCGCAGTTTGGCCCCGAGCAAGATGACCAGGCGCGACGATTCATCAATTTGGTGGACGAGTTTTACGACCGCAACGTTAAATTGGTGCTGGCCGCCGCGGTGCCTCTACTGGAGCTCTATCAGGGAGAGGGCTTGGCCTTCGAGTTCGAGCGTACGACCTCACGGCTCCGGGAGATGCAATCCTACGAGTATTTGGCCCTAGAGCACCGGCCCTAGGCCCTAGCACTGGGGTGCTAGCGGTGTTCTGGCAGGGCGCGACTCCCGCGTTGCAACGGCGGTTGGGAGCTCTTGGCAAGGGGTGATCTCGCACCCTCAGAGGGGGAAAATTCTTGGGCCGTTGGCTTGAAATGGGGCACTCACTTAAGTAGTATTCGCGCTCTTATTTTTGGACTCCTTCCAAAGGCCGGGAATCATGAAAACCTTCAGCGCCAAAGCGGAAGACGTAAACCGCGACTGGTTTGTGGTTGACGCCGCCGATAAAACGTTGGGCCGTCTGGCGAGTGAAATCGCCCATCGCCTGCGTGGCAAACACAAGGCCGAATATACACCCCACGTGGACACCGGCGACTACATTGTCGTCGTCAATGCGGAGAAAGTGCGCGTTACCGGTGCTAAGCGTACCGACAAAATGTATCACCACCATACAGGGTACCCGGGTGGCTTGAAGTCTACTTCCTTCGAAAAATTGATCGAGAAGGCCCCGGAGCGCGCAATCCAAAACGCCGTGAAGGGCATGTTGCCGCGCAACCCGCTAGGCCGCGCCATGTTCAAGAAATTACGGGTTTATGCCGGTGACGAGCACCCCCACGCCGCGCAACAGCCGCAAGCGCTGAATCTATAACGGAATCGATTTATGCCAGCAACTCAATACTATGGTACCGGTCGTCGCAAGACCTCTACAGCCCGGGTGTATCTCACCGATGGCGGCGGTAACATCACCGTGAACAAGCGGCCTTTGGATGAATACTTCGGCCGCGAAGTGGCCCGCATGATTGTGCGACAGCCGCTGGAACTTGTTGAATTAAATGACAAATTCGATATCAAGGTAGCGGTTGCCGGCGGCGGCAGCTTTGGGCAAGCCGGCGCGATTCGCCACGGCATTACGCGCGCTTTACTCGATTATGATGAATCGCTACGCGGCACCCTGCGCGGTGCCGGTTTTGTCACCCGCGACGCCCGGGAAGTGGAGCGCAAGAAAGTGGGCCTGCGCAAAGCACGCAAGCGCCCGCAGTTCTCCAAGCGCTAATAGCTTATCCCCTGCGGGGTTGTTTGTCTCAAATAGCGCCCGGGTGCACTGCATTCCGGGCGTTTTTTTTACCGGCTGTTTGGCGTGCAAAAATAGAACCTGTTGGGGTTATTGTCACAGGTCATGACGAGCAAAAAGCGTAGTAGAATCAAGGTGTTTTCCTTGTATACAGGGGGCAAAGTCTTTACCATTTGCACCTTTTTTAAAGCCTTGGTTTTGGCCTTCTCGCATGGCCTACTTGGGGTTTGTAGTCTAGGGAGAAAAACATGAGTAATGAGGGCGTAAACAGGGGCCGCAGAACATTTCTCACGGTGGCGACCAGCGCGGTAGGTGCGGCGGGAGCCGTCGGAATTCTCACACCCTTCGTCAAATCTTGGCAGCCTTCCGCCAAAGCTAAAGCCGCGGGTGCCCCGGTTAAAGCCGATATCAGTAAAATCGAGCCCGGCCAAATGATTTCAGTGGAATGGCGGGGCAAGCCAGTCTATGTCCTGCACCGGACACCCGAGCAATTGGCGGGTTTAAGCGCTTTGACCGATGATCTGAAAGACCCCGAGTCGCTAAGCGCCGACCAGCCGGACTATATCACCGGCGAAGGCCGCGCGCTGCGCCCCGAGTACCTGGTCATTGTTGGGCTGTGCACGCATCTGGGCTGTGCCCCCAAATTTCGCCCGGAAGTCGGTGCGACGGAGTTCACCAAAGACTGGGTCGGGGGATTTTTCTGCCCCTGCCACGGCTCTATGTTTGACTTATCGGGGCGCGTCTACACCGGCGCCCCAGCTTCAGACAACTTGATAGTGCCGCCCTATTCCTACGAGGACGACAAAGTTCTGGTAATCGGTGTGGATGCGGAGGCTACCTCATGATTGATTTTATGTTGAAAACACTGGTTGGACTCCGCGATTGGGTGGACGCGCGCCTGCCCATCATGCGCGCCTGGGACACCCATATGGGCAAGTACTACGCGCCCAAGAACTTCAACTTCTGGTACTTCTTTGGCGTTTTGTCGCTGCTGGTGCTGGTCAATCAACTCCTCACTGGCGTGTGGTTAACAATGAGTTATGCGCCCAGCCAGGAGGGTGCGTTCGCGTCGGTTGAATACATCATGCGCGATGTGGATTTCGGTTGGTTGCTGCGCTACATGCATTCAACCGGTGCCTCCGCCTTCTTTTTAGTGGTCTACCTGCATATGTTCCGCGCTTTGCTGTATGGCTCGTACAGAAAGCCGCGCGAGCTGATCTGGATTTTCGGCATGCTCATTTTTGTCGTGCTCATGGCAGAGGCCTTTGCCGGCTATGTCTTGCCCTGGGGCCAGATGTCCTACTGGGGTGCGCAGGTGATTATCTCCCTATTCGGCGCGATTCCGGTTGTCGGCGAGGATATCGTTACCTGGATACGCGGCGACTATTTGATTTCGGGGATCACGCTCAACCGTTTCTTTGCCCTTCACGTGGTAGCGCTGCCGATTATTTTACTGGCGCTAGTGGTTTTGCATTTGCTCGCCCTGCACGAGGTGGGTTCGAACAACCCCGATGGTATTGAAATTAAGAAAACCAAGGGTGAAGACGGCATTCCGCTGGATGGCGTTGCCTTCCACCCGTATTACACCGTGCACGACTTAACAGCGGTCGGGGTATTTTTGTTCATCTTCTGTGGCGTTATCTTCTTTATGCCGGAGATGGGCGGTTACTTCCTCGAATATGCCAACTTCGAAGAAGCGAACAATTTGAAGACGCCCGAGCATATTGCTCCGGTTTGGTATTTCACGCCCTACTACTCCATCCTGCGTGCCGTACCAGACAAATTCTGGGGCTTTGTCTTCTTTGCGCTGTCGGTAGCGATTCCCTTTCTGTTGCCTTGGCTTGATCGCAGCCCCGTTAAATCCTGGCGCTATCGCGGCAACATCACCAAGGTCATGTTGGTGCTGTTTTGTTCCTCCTTCCTGATCCTTGGGGTTCTCGGTGTGTGGGCACCCAACGATAACCGCACTGCCTTGGCGCGAGTGTGCTCCATTATTTATTTCGCGTTCTTTTTACTCATGCCCATCTGGAGCAAGATGGATTCCACCAAGCCGGAACCGGAGCGCGTCACCATGGACGGCGGTATCGGTTTTTGGAAATCCATGGGTGCGCTATTGCTGATTCTTGCCCTGGCGGTGCTGCCGCTAAAAGTGGTGGCAGCGGAATCTGCTCACGCCTGCGGTGCCATTGATTGCGATGAATTTCATGCCGACCCCAGCGATAAGGCATCATTGCAACACGGGGCGAAGCTGTACATGAACTACTGTATGGGCTGCCACGCTTTGCAATACACCCGGTACAACCGCGTGGCCGAAGACTTGGGCATTCCAGAAGACCTATTTGAAGCAAACTTGATGTTTGATCCGGGCGTTAAAATTGGCGCCCTGATGGAAAACGCGATGGACGAAGGTCAGGCCAAGGTTTGGTTCGGTGCCGCACCACCGGATTTGTCGCTGTGGACGCGGCGTAAAGGCCCCGATTGGATAAAAACGTACTTGCGCACTTTTTACGCAGACGATAAGCGCCCCTACGGCGTCAATAATTTGGTATTTAAAGATGTCGGCATGCCCCATGTACTGTTGGAACTCCAGGGTATGCAAGCCTGCGTTGCGCGTGATGACAAAGGTGGTTGTAAAGCAGTTGATGCGGTGTCTCCCGGTGAGATGAGCGCCGAAGAGTTCGATGGCGCGATGTATGATCTCGTTAATTTTATGGCCTACGTGGCTGAGCCGATGGTGGAAGATCGCCGCCGTATCGGCACCTATACACTGTTATTCATCGCCCTGTTCACACTATTTGCCTGGTTGCTCAACCGGGAGTACTGGAAAGACGTACACTGACACAACACAAGTGTAGCCGCGCTGCATCGTTCGGCACAGTGTTGTCCTTTAAGCGAATTAATTGAGGAATCCCCATGGGTGTTGTGGCAAAACGGTCGTCTATGACTTTTTTCTCGGATAACACGAGTCACTATAGTCACCGAGTGCGTATCGTATTAGCTGAGAAAGGTGTTACCGTCGACATGGTGGAAGTCAACGCATCGCACCCTCCCGCGGAGCTGGCCGATCTCAACCCGTACAACTCGCTGCCGACGCTGGTTGATCGCGACTTGGTGTTGTATGAATCTAAAGTAATGATGGAGTACTTAGACGAGCGCTTCCCACATCCGCCACTACTGCCGGTTTACCCCGTGGCACGCGCCGAGAGCCGTTTGTTCATTCACCGCATCGAGCGAGACTGGTGTACCTTGGTGGACTCCATATTGCACACGCGCAGCGAAAACGTGATCAAGAAATCCACCAAAGAACTGCGAGAAAGCGTGTTGGGGATCGCCCCCATCTTTGCAGAAAAGCCGTTCTTTATGAGCGAAGAGTTCACCTTAGTCGATTGTTGTATCGCTCCCATCTTGTGGCGTCTGCCGTCGCTGGGTGTAGACATTCGCCCCAGTAAGCAATCCAAGCCGCTGCAAGCTTACATGGACATGCTGTTTAATCGGGACTCTTTTCAGGAGAGCCTGACCGAACAAGAGCGGGAAATGCGCCTATAAGGGTGCGTCTTCCTGAATCTATCGTTACTCGCCCGCATCCGTGAATTCCAGTCGTCCCTATATTGTTCGTGCACTCTACGAGTGGATAGTGGATAACGGTTGCACCCCGTACATTCTTGTCGATGCTTCGCTGATCGATGTCCTGGTGCCGCGCAAGTATGTTAAAGATGACCAGATCGTTCTCAATATTTCACCCGACGCGGTGGTGGATTTAACCATTAGCAACGAGGCTGTCGCATTTAATGGCCGTTTCGGTGGTGTCGCGGAAGATGTGTACGTGCCGATTGCGGCGATCGCTGGTATCTACGCGCGCGAGAATGGTCAAGGCATGGTGTTTGACCCCGAGGAAGTCTCACCACCCCCGGATGAGCCGCCCCCCGAGCCCAAGAAACAAGAAAAGAAGCCTGCGCTGAAGATCGTCAGGTAGCGACTGAAGGCATTAGTCGATGAGTTCGAACAGCCGCACGACTTTTTGTACTCCCCCCAAACCTGCCGCCTGATCGGCTATGCGCTGTGCTTCTGCCTGGGTTGCCAAACCCATGAGATAGACGACACCATTTTCCGTTAGGACTTTGACGCGAGAACCCTGAATATCACGGTTAGCCAACAAGTAGGATTTAACCTTGGTGGTAATCCAGGCATCGCTGGTGCGGGTGATGGCTGCACTGGGTGCGGCGATCTCGAGCTCGTTGTAGATTCTGCGCACGCCGCGCACATCGCGCACAACCTTGGTGGCCTGTTCTTTAAGGGCCTCACTATTAACTTGTCCGGCGAGTAGGACATACCCGTTGTAGCTAACCACAATGACATGTGCGCCGTGAAACGCCTCGTTGGCAGCATGAATATTCACTGTCGCCTTGGTTTCAATGTTCTCGTCTTCAATGAGTTGTCCAATGGTGCGCGAACCGTGGTGTTCTTCAATCGTATCGACCTGCATGGTTGCGAGCAGCGAGCCGCAACCAGACAAGGGCAGGGCGAGGGCCAGTAGCAGGATGGGAAACAGCTTGCTCATGTACTTCTCCAAAGTGGCTGGTGTCAGGTGCCCTAGTTCGAATCGCCAAATATCGCATGCTCAATGAGTTCACATAAGCAGTGGACGACCATGCAGTGTATCTCGATAATCCGCCCCTGATGTAGCGCCGGTACTAGGAGGCCGATGTCGTCGGCGCGCAAAGTACTCAGGAGGCGTTGATCATTGCTGTTCGACAACAACACCACGATCATGTTCCGTTCTTGAGCGCTCTCGATAGCGCGCAGTAGATCGTCAGTTCCCGCAGTGCTGTTAATGCAAAGCAATATGTCACCGGGCTGCCCCAGGGCGCGCACCTGCCTGGCCAGCGTGTGTTCCGGCCCGAAGGTTTGTGCGATGGCGCCCGCTGTCGTGGCGTCGCAACCCAGCGCGATAGCCGGCAGGGCTGGGCGTTCACTGTGGTAGCCGCAGAGCAGGGCAGCGCTGAACAGTTGCGCCACTGCGCCATCTGCGCCACTGCCACAGGCGATAATTTTGCCGTCGCCCAGCAGCGCGTTCGACATGCGCTGGCCGCTGGCCTCTAGTGGTCCGGCGAAGTCATCCACTGACAGGGCAATGGATTCAATCGTATCTTGAAAATGTGTGGCGATGAGCGAGTAGTAATCCATATCACTAGTTGTGCGAACTCTCAATTAGGTGATCTCTGAGTTATGCGCTGCCCCCGATCAGGCGGTAAAGGCGCTGCGAATCCAGCTCAAATGGTAGTCATTTGGCGATTGTCGCGGTTCAAAGGTAATGACGTCAAACCGGCACGGTAAGTTCGTGTATTGCCGCTGGGTTTGCAAGAAGTAGTGTGCCGTGCGAATCAGCCGCGCTTGCTTGCGCTTGTCCACTGTCGCCGCCGCGCTCGCGAATCGCGGGTTGCGCCTCGCTCGTACTTCGATAAATACGAGTTGTTTGCCGCTTGCGGCGCTAACGGCATCAACAGGGCCTGGCGAGTTGAGGTTATCCAGTGCGACTAAGTCGATCTCGCCAGTCTTGGCCTGAAAATTCTGCGCGACCAGGATGAGCCCCTCGGCTAGCACCCGTTCTGCGGCAAGCCGTTCAAATTCGCTGCCCAGAGAGTTCAAACGAGATGCGTCCAGTCATGGTTGAAGGCTTACTAGTCTAGCTATTGCGCTTTGACGACGCCGCCATCAAATTTGGCCGGTAGTAATTCTCGCCGTATGCGTAACTGAGGGTCCATGCTCAGAAGGCCCGTATTGCCGCGTAGCAAAGCATCGGGGCCACCCTGAAGGCGTGCAAACTCGGACTGCAATAAAAACGCATCTGCACCCAGGGCGTTGAGCCGTGGGTAGTTGCCCGATGCGGTGGCGCCGGTGGTGATCGCTACGCGTAGGCCAGGGTTTGCACCCAAAACCCAAGGTGTTTCCAGCAGGCGCATGCCCGCCAGATCGCGATCGCGAGTGCTGGGGATGCCGTTGTAGGCGCTGGAAATGGCATAGACGGGAACGTCACCGGCGTAGTGGAAGGCCAGTAGTGGCTTGATCGATCGCGCTTCTTGTGCATTGCGCGCCAGCAGAAAGATGACGTCGAAATCGTTGCGCCGACGCGGCTTGAATTCTACCGGCGCATTGATGCGCGAGCGCAAGCTGCGCGCGCGCGCTTCGCTCGCCGTTAAGCCCAGTGCTGCCTGCAGGTGCTGGGAGTAATCGGTTTGACCGCTGTAGACCCCGCTGCTCGCCATCTTCGCGCCTAGGTTTTGCCAGCGCTCAGTTAATGCTTGCGCTACTTTCTTGCCCCAATCGCTATCTGGATGCAGCACAATACCGCGTCGATAACCGTTGCCGAAAGCGAGTTCCGCTAGCTGTTTGCCCTCATCTTCCGACGCCAGTGCCAATTGCACGAGGGCGCTGCCATCCGCTGGCGGCAGCTCGCCGATGCGGTTGAGAGCAAGCGTTGGTATGGGGCGCTGCAAGCGGGTGGCGAGCTCCGCCACACCGTCTTTAGCGAGCGGCCCGAGAGCGATGTTCGCGCCGCGCTGGACGGCTTGATCATAGGCACTGTTCGCATCTTCAAATTGCTCGGTATCTAGCACCAGTAGTTCCCAGGGCGCACCGCCACTCGCTGCGGCCTCGTAATACGCTGCCAAATACCCATCGAGCAAGGCCTTACCCGCGGGTGCCAGGCGGCCTGTCAGCGGCAACATCAGGGCTACCTTTGACCACGGGGGAGCGCTGAGCAAATACTCTAAGCCACCGGGAAGGGGGTGAGCGGCGGGATGTTCCGGGTGTTGCTCGCGCCACTCTTGCAGCGCTAATTGGCGGCTATAGCCGGAATTGCGGCTGATTCTGGCTAGCGAAAGCCAGCCCTGCCATTCATATTCAGCTCTTTGCCGTTCAGATTTTATACTCGCGCGTTCTGCTGCACTGGAACTGCCGATTTCTTCCCGATTGACCCGCGGCACTTCGGTACGCTGTAAATCTCGCCACAAACTGCGTCGCCAATCCGCTGCGTTTTCGAGTGCCCCGAGTTGCAATACGCGGTGGGCATGTTGCGCCGCAGCTAAGTAACTGCGTTCCAATTCCAGCATGTGGTGCAAAAAGCTCAAAATGCGGTAGCTCAGCGCCGGGTGCAGTCGCGTCATGGGGACTGTTTGCAGGCGTGCCATCGCGGCTTTCTGCTCGCCGCGCAAATAGTCGCCGCGTGCACGTAAGTAATTGAGGTAGGCCGCCTCGTCGGTGTCCAGCGGTTGGCTGGCCAGCGGCGTCAACGTGGTGTCGGCGGTCATCCAATCGCCATGCGCCAGCGCCTCTTCGGCTTTGCGAAAAGTATCTTCGTGGATGCTTGGTGGCAGTGCCAGCGATAAAAACTGTGGCTGCACGGGGGTGGGGTCGACCGTCTCCACGGGTGTTGGTTGGTTGGTGGCTTGGCGAACGCCTCCCCCACAACCAACGAGTAGCGTTGCTAGCGCAAGACAGATCCAGGTCGCTAGCCGTGTGTGTCGCGGGTAGGTGATTGATGTCATGGTATGCTTCACGGGTTAGTTTTTTTGGGCTTCTGTTTTTAGTCGCTGCTGGGAAGCGCTTTGCATGGCAACGCATACGCTTGCGCATTGATCTTAGCATCGATCGCAAAGGAGCGATGTTAGGCGGGCATTATAGGGGTAAAACGTGCGCTCTGGGCTCTATATTGTCGCTACCCCGATGGGTAACTTCGGTGATATGTCACAGCGGGCTGTGGAGGTGCTGCGCGCTGTGGATTTAATTGCGGCAGAAGACACTCGACACGCCAAGCGCCTGCTCGAACACTTTGATATAGCAACGCCGACGGCCGCCTACCACGATCACAGTGACGGTAGGGCGCTGCGTCGCATTGATTGCAGGTTGGCCTCTGGCGCCAGTGTCGCTTTGATCAGCGACGCCGGTACGCCCTTGGTCTCCGACCCCGGATACCGTCTTGTTCGCCACGTGCAAGAAGCCGGGCACTCGGTCATTCCCATTCCCGGCCCCTGCTCGGCCATCACCGCTTTAAGTGCCGCTGGCTTGCCCACGGATCGCTTTCTCTTTTGCGGTTTCTTGGCGGCGAAACAGCAGGCCCGCCGTCGCCAACTCGAGGCTTTGAAAGAAGAGCCAAGCACTATGATCTTCTACGAAGCCCCGCACCGCATCGAAGCGACGCTGAAAGCGATGACAGAGATTATGGGCGGCGAACGCGAAGCCTGCCTAGCGCGCGAATTAACCAAAACCTTTGAGACCATACGTCGTGACACACTCGCAGCGCTACTTGGCTTCGTCGCTGACGATAACAACCAGCGCAAAGGCGAGATCGTGCTGGTGCTAGCTGGTAATACCGAGACCGTGAGTGAGTTCGATGCGACAACACGAGCACTTTTGGAGCGCCTTGCCGACGAACTCCCGGCGAAAAAAGCCGCTGCAGTAATCGCCGATGTCACTGGCTTGCGGAAAAAAGTGCTTTACGAGTATTTAGTTTCGCTTTCTCAATAATTCGCAGCGGATGACTTGCCGGCAAACCCGCGTCCCGGTACGCTGTGCGCGAGTTGGTCAGGCGATCGCCTTCGATCACTCACTTCTACGTGGTCAATCCGGACGATGTTTGCACTGCGCAGTAGTGAGCGGTCGGGGGAGGAAAGTCCGGGCTCCACAGGGCAGAGTGCCAGGTAACGCCTGGGAGGCGCGAGCCTACGGAAAGTGCAGCAGAAAGGATACCGCCATGCGCTTGGCGCGTGGTAAGGGTGAAAAGGTGCGGTAAGAGCGCACCGCGCGGCTGGTAACAGGCGCGGCGATGGTAAACCCCACTCGGAGCAAGACCAAATAGGAATCCATGATCCGCGGCCCGCGGTGGATTCGGGTAGGTCGCTTCAGGCAGGTAGCGATACCTGTCGCAGATGAATGATCGTCCACGACAGAACCCGGCTTATCGACCGACTCACTTTTTTCTCTGGTCGTTGTGGGTGGGACCCAGCGCCCGCCCGCTTTGACTCGAAGCGGGGCCGGCTTTCCTAATTCTAGGGATACAGGGCGGGTAGCGTCTTTGTTACTTTAACTCCAGGTCATCAACTGACGCTGGAGAAAGAAATGAATTCACTGAAGTCAACACTACTGATAACTGCACCTGCATTAACGCTCGCGTCACTGTCGCCAACTGCGTCTGCGGTAACTTTCTACAACTGTCAATCGGGTTATGAATTCGCGCTAAACAGCAACCAAACGGGCGCACATCGTAAGAAGAAGTCTGCGGATTCGGTTAAGGCTATCAATTGTCCGAAAGTCACGCTGATGGGGAAAACCATCGGCACCATCAAAAGTGATTGGGTCATAGCTATAGTTCAGCGTAAGAACATAAGTCGACTGTCGCGAGGCGTTGATCGGAGTTTGTTCTTGGCGGTAACTACTTTATTTTTTGAGTGCTGCATCATTTCGATGCTGCGTGTGCAACGGAGTGTATGTTTGAGCCTTAGTATGGTGCTTCGTTTAGTGAAGGCCTAAACGCCTGCGTAAACCGCTGAAGCCTGCCACCCATTCCATTTGAAGCCTGCCACCCGGACCGGGGCAAAGCTGCCACCCAACGGCGCGTAGCGACGCGGGGTTTGCATTGTTACTCCAAAGGGGTGGTGCTCGTCAACTTTGATTGCCGCTTTCGCATGGATTCTCCTTTCAGATTAATCTTGTAAGCGTTGTGTACCAGCCGATCGAGGATCGCGTCAGCCAGCGTCGCATCACCAATCACACCATGCCACTCCTCGATGGGCAGCTGGCTGGTCGCGATGGTGGCGCGGTTGCCGTGTCGGTCTTCCAGGACCTCCAGCAAATCCCGCCGGTTCTCGGCGTTGAGCTTCAGCAGGCCCCAATCGTCCAGGATCAGCACATCCACTTTGGCCAAGCTGGCCAGTAACTTGGTGTAGCGCCCGTCACCCTTGGCGATCATCAACTCCCGCAGCAGCCGGGTCAGACGGATGTACTGGGCGGTGTAGCCCGCCCGACAGGCCTTGTGCGCCAAGGCACAGGCCAGCCAGGTTTTGCCCACGCCGGTGGGCCCGGTGATCAGTACGTTCAGAGATTCCTTTGCCCACTGGCAGGCTGCCAGGGATTGAATCAGCCCCCTGTCCAGCCCACGGGAGGTGTGGTAATCGAGATCCTCTAAGGCAGCATTGTGCCTCAGTTTGGCACGGCGCAGCCGGTTAGTGAGTCGCCGGTTTTCCCGCTCGGTGATCTCTCTATCCACCAGCAGGCCGAGACGCTCCTCAAAGCCCAACTCGTCTATATCGGGCATGGCCATCTGGTCGGCCAGAGCTGCCGCCATGCCGGTAAACTTGAGGGCCTGGAGTTTATCCAGGGTAGGATGCTTCAACATAATGTTCTCCTTCAGTGGTAGTACGCGGGGCCGCGGATGTTGTCGTGAGTGTCGGGTAGCGCCAGTTCCTGCTGTTCCTCCAGGGGCTGCTCGTCCAGTCGGTGCTTGAGGATGGATTCAATGCTTTTGTAGCGGCAGCTGCCCAGGGTCAGAGCCCGCCGGCAGGCGGCCTCCAAGCGTTCGTCGCCATAGGCCTTGCCCAGGCGCAGGATGCCCAGGCAGGATCGGTACGCCTGCTGCGGGTGCTTGCGTGATCCCAGTACGGTTCGGATCAGCTTCTCTGTGGCCGGGCCAGTCTGCGCTGCCCACCTGGCCAGCCGCTCGGGCGACCATTCCCCGGCCTGGCGGTGCGCTTCCGGCATATGGGCCGGTACTGTGGTGTGGCTGCCCTTGTGGTAAGAACGGCGGTGACTGGCGATCCGGTTGCCCCGGTGGAAACACTCGATGGTATGGCGGGTGATGCGCACATCGACCTGCTTCTTGATCAGGGTGTAGGGTACCGAGTAATAGTGCCCGTCGACGGCCACGTGGTAATCGATGTGGACCCGGGCTTTCTTCCATTCGGCGTAGACGTAGGGTTCGGCGGGCAAGGGTTGTAACGCTGGCTGATCCAGTTGCTCGAAGTGCTCCCGGCGGCAGCCCGGCAGCTTGCGGAAGGGGCGGTCATTGAACTTAACCAGCAGTTCGCTGATGACGGCGTTGAGCTCCACTAAGGAGAAGAACTGGCGGTGACGCAGGGCGGCCAGTATCCAGCGTTCCACAATCAAGACACCGCCCTCCACCTTGGCCTTATCCTTGGGTTTGCGCACCCGCGCTGGCAGTACCGCCACGCCGTAGTGGGAGGCCATATCCTGGTAGGTGGGGTTGGTGTCAGGCTCATAACGGTGCGCCTTGCTCACGCCGGACTTGAGGTTGTCCGGTACCACCAATGCCGGTACGCCGCCCAAGAACCCGAAGGCGCGCACATGCGACCCGATCCAGTCCGGCAGGGCCTGACTCCAGGTCGCTTCGGCGTAGGTGTAGTTGGAAGCCCCCAGTACCGCCACAAAGATCTGGGCCTGGCGGATCTCGCCCGTGTTGCGATCAATGATCGGCACGGTCTGGCCAGCGTAGTCCACAAACAGCTTCTCGCCGGCACGATGATCCTGGCGCATGACCACGTCCAGCTTGCCCTGCCAGGTGCGGTAGTGCTCACAGAACCAGCTGTACTGGTAGCCCTCGGGGTGGTTCTGGCGGTATTCCTGCCAGAGTAGGAACAGGGTGACGTGCTTGTGCCTGAGTTCCTTGTGGATGTGGCTCCAGTCGGGGATGCCGCGGGCCTGGGCCGGTAGATTTGGCGGTGGCGGGAACAGCAGCCGCTCCAGCCTGGCCTCGTCCAGATCGGCAGGCAGGGGCCAACTGAGGCCGGCCTCCTCGGCCCGGCGCAGATACTCGCTGACGGTGGGGCGGCCGATGCCGCAACTGGCGGCAATGCGCCGATTACTCATGCCGTTGCCCCATTTGAGGCGCAGGACTTCTTTGATTTTACGCATGGATAACCTCTTTGCAGGCATCTGACTCCCTCCTTATGGCAGGGGCCAGAATACCGGTTAGTTATCTCGCGTCGGGGTGCTCCGCTGGTGGTTCTCAGGCCAGCTGCCGGGGTGGCAGCTTTGCCGTGGAATCAGTGGCAGCTTTCGCGCGGAATGGGTGGCAGGCTTCGTCTGGAATCAGTGGCAGGCTTGGTCTGGAATACGCAAACGCCAGGGGCTAGCCGCTGCCGAATCAGCGGTTGTTTCATCGTGAGCGTGACATGGATAGGCCCGTTTGCTGGGTATCTTATGCTAATTTCGAATAACAATTCTTTATCTTCATGAAAAACTACTCTAAAGCTTAAGGTACAGCTTTAACTAGTGAATTTATCGGGCTGTTTTATGGAATATTTCTCATAAAAATTACCATTATTTTTCGCCCAATTTACAGCAACTTACGCCTAATACCCTGAAATTACAGCAGTTTCTGCTTGCCGCTGCTTGACCAGGGAAAATCTCGGCCCTATAGTGCAGAAAGGTGGCGGAGAGTGGCAGAAATTGGGTTTAAGTGTGGGATTTGACCCCTTTTTCATCAGACCGAGGTTATCACCCGATCGTAAATGCGTTCTCCACCGGCCCTGGACACGCCAGGCGCGGCGCGAACAGAAATCGCGAGCGTCAACAGGGACAGCACTGCCATACCGGTTGTGCAAAGAAGAGCGGGTCGGGACATCACAGGCCGAACACATTGCGGCCATTAGGTAGCTAGCGAAGTCATGGGTGGGGTAGTGCGGCGTGTTTCGTGGAGTACACAACGTCAATATGGATGCCAAGGGACGGATTGCCGTGCCGGCGCGCTTTCGTGAAGAACTCGAAAAAGCGGGTATCAAGCAATTGATGGTCACGATCGGTGCAGACTCTCCCTGTTTGGTCGCTTATCCAATGCCCGAGTGGGAGCGCGTCGAGCGCGCCGTCAACAGTTTGCCTTCTCTACAAACAGGCGTAAAGCACTTCCAGCGAATGTTTATCGGCCATGCCACCGAATATGAGATCGATAACAGCGGCCGAATTTTGCTTACGCCCGCCTTGCGTAAGCGCGCGGAGCTAGAAAAAAAGCTCGTACTTATCGGGCAGTCCACCAAGTTTGAAATTTGGGGAGAGGATGCGTGGGAGGCCACCAGTTCTCTACCAGTCATGCCACAGGATGACGGGCAGCCGCTATCTGAAGCTTTTCAATCGCTGAATCTGTAAGTGGGCGACATGCATCAGACAGTGTTGTTACGAGAGGCAATCGACGCTCTGGTAACCAACCCCGGTGGTTTTTATATCGACGGTACCTTTGGCCGTGGCGGCCACACTCGGTACTTGTTGCAACAGCTGCAGAAGGAGGGTCGCGTGCTCGCGGTGGACAAAGACCCAGAAGCAGCCGATGCAGCGCAAGCGTTTGCCAGGAGTGAGCCCCGGTTTGAATTTTTTCACGGGTCTTTTGCTCTGCTTCCCCGTCAACTGCGGCGTATGGGGATATCCGCAGTTGACGGTCTTTTACTTGATTTAGGTGTATCGAGCCCACAGCTTGACAACGCCGCTCGCGGCTTCAGTTTTCAATCCGATGGTCCGCTAGACATGCGCATGGATACCACGCGTGGTGAGACTGCAGCGCAGTGGTTGTCACACGCGGATGAGCTAGACATTGTGCAGGTATTGCGCGACTACGGTGAGGAGCGCTTCGCTAAGCGTATCGCTGCCGCCATTGTGGCTGCGCGTGAAATTGCGGCCATCGAAACCACGGGCGAACTCGCCAAGTTAGTGAGCGACGCCAACCCGCGCTGGGAAAAACACAAGCATCCAGCCACGCGCACCTTCCAGGCCATTCGGATCAAGGTCAATGGCGAGCTTGATGATCTGCAAGAAGTACTGCATGTGGCGCTCGATTTACTGCGTGTGGGCGGTCGCTTGGTGGTTATCAGCTTTCACTCACTCGAAGATCGATTGGTCAAGCGCTACATGCGCGATATGGCGCGCGGCGACAATTTGCCGCGCGGCGTTCCGGTGACGGATGCGGCATTAAATCGTCGCATGCGGTTAATTGGCAAGGCGGTGCGATCGAGTGACGAAGAAGTGGCGGGCAATGCGCGTGCGCGCAGTGCGGTGATGCGGGTGGCGGAGAAAATTAGTTAGCGCAATGGGTGGAGTAGTGGTGACACAGCGGCAAATGCATGATGTGCAAGCGTTACGGCAGGGACGTCGCAAGGCGCTGCTGAGCATTGCGTTGCTACTTGCCTTCGTGTTGGCTTCTGCCTTTGCCAATGTGTATTCCACCCACGCCTGCCGCGAATTGTATGCGCAGTTGCAGCGCCTGGAGGAGCAACAATGGCACTTGCAAGAAGATCACGGGCGGTTGCTGCTCGAGCGCAGCACCTGGGCAGCGCACCATCGCATTGAAACTGTGGCGCGCGATGAATTGGGTATGGCTGCACCCGATCTCACGCGTTTCAGGGTGGTGCAGCCGTGAGCAGAATAACAGCCATGAGCAGAATAACAGCCATGAGCCGAGATAAACAGTCATGAGTACAGCGACACCAGTGAGCACACCGCGCTGGCGGCTCTACTTTGTCTGGTTATTGTTGCTGGCGTTGTTTTGTCTCTTGGTGTTTCGTATGGCGTCGTTACAGTTAGTGGATTCAGAGCGCGGCCGCACTTTTCTAAAGGATCAGGGTGATATGCGCATGGTGCGCAATGCCACGATTCCCGCCTATCGCGGTTTGATTGCAGATCGCCGCGGTGAACCTTTAGCGGTTAGCACGCCGGTCACTTCGATTTGGGGCAACCCGCAGTTGCTACGCGGCTCACCACATTTAGCGGCGTTGGCCGATGCATTGGGGATGTCCCTCGATGCGCTGCGCAAGAAACTGAAGCGCCGCGCCAGTAAGCAGTTCACATACCTGGTTCGACACTGGCAGCCGGACAAAGCGCAAGTTGTCTTGGATTTGGTGCGTGAGTTGGAAATCGAGGGTGTTGGCGGAAAACGTGAGTACCGGCGTTTTTATCCCGCGGGTGAAGTTGCCGCTCAGTTGGTTGGCTTTACCGATGTCGATGGTGAGGGCATCGATGGACTAGAGCTGGCCTTTGACGAGTGGTTGCGCGGCAAGCCTGGAAAAAAGAAATACATCTATGATCGTCGCGGCGACGTTGTGCGTGACATCGGTGTGGTGAAAGAAGCCGTGTCTGGTCGCGACATTACACTCAGTATTGATCTGCGTTTGCAATATCTGCAGCACCGCGAACTGCGCAAAGCGGTTGGGCGCCTCGGCGCCAGTTCGGGCAGCGTGGTGACCCTCGATAGTCGCACGGGTGAAGTGTTGGCGATGGTGAACTATCCCGTCTACAACCCCAATATGCGCAAAGATGTCGACATCGAGAACTTGCGTAATCGCGCAGTGACCGATGTTTACGAACCGGGTTCCACCGTCAAGGCGCTGACCCTGGTTGCCGCCCTGGAAAGCGGTCGATTTACACCGCATACGCTGATCGATACTGCGCCAGGCTATATCCGAGTGGGCAGTAAAGTTTATCCAGACCCAAAAAATTACGGCGAAATTACGCTGACGCGCATCATGCAGAAATCCAGTCAAGTGGGTGTCACCAAGTTGGCACTGGACCTCGGTCACGAGCCAATATGGGATGTGTTTCGTCGCTTCGGATTGGGTGTGCCCCCCGGGTCTGGGTTCCCCGGCGAAAGTGCGGGATATCTCCCCAATCCACCGAAGTGGCACGTGAGTGAAAAGGTCGCGCTGGCCTTTGGGTATGGCCTGAACGTTTCTGCCCTGCAACTGGCGAGCGCGTACTCAGTTTTTGCCAACGGTGGCGTGCTGCAGCCGGTGACGCTGCAGGCTATGGAGGGGGAGGTGCCACCGGGCGAGCGCGTCATCTCCACGCGCACCGCGGCGCAGGTGTTGGATATCTTACACGCGGTCACTGCTGACGAAGGCACCGCCTGGCGCGCGCGCGTGCCGGGCTATGAAGTAGGTGGAAAGACCGGCACCGTGCACAAGGTTGGCAAGGGCGGCTACCAGGATGACTACATTGCGCTATTTGCCGGTGTCGCACCGATAGACGACCCGCGTGTGGTCACCGTTGTCGTGATCGACGATCCAAAGAGCGAAGACTACGGTGGCGGCGCGGCTGCGGCCCCGCTATTTTCCGCCGTTACCGAAGAAGCGTTGCGCATTCTCAACATACCCCCCAGTCAAACTGGCGTGTTTGCAAAAGCAAAACCCGCAGCAGAAGGGGGTGCGACATGATGCAGACGAGCGCTGCAGAGTTGGTGCCGCCGATGCCGCTGCCGCAGTTGTTAGATTTAGCAGAAACGCAATTCGCCGACACTTTGGTGAGAGGTATGCAGCTAGATAGCCGCAGCGTCGAACCCGGAGATGTCTTTCTCGCCATGCCAGGGGACGTGCATGACGGCCGCCAGTTCATTGAACAGGCGGTGGCCAATGGTGCTTCGGCGATTCTCGCCGAGGCGCCGGCGGCCGGTTTTGTCGACGCACTGCCGGTGCCGCTGATCGAAATACCCGAGCTGCGCCTGGAGGTGGGTGCACTCGCCGCACGTTTTTTTCGGCACCCCAGCCGCGAGTTACACATGGTCGGTTTTACCGGTACCAACGGCAAAACCAGTTGCAGCCGTATTCTCGCGCAGGTACTGCGCGGTTTGGGCAAGTCCTGCGGTGTTATTGGCACCTTGGGAAACGCATTGGACAACAGTGTGACCGATGCCACCAACACCACCCCGGACGCCGTGAGCTTGCAACGCCTGCTCGCCCAGTGGCGCAGTGAGGGTGTGATCGCCGTGAGCATGGAGGTGTCCTCGCACGCGCTCTTGCAGGGTCGCGTCCACGGCGTCGAATTCGATACGGCAGTGTTCACCAATCTGTCGCGCGACCACCTCGACTACCACGCTGATATGGAAGCCTACGGTCGCGCCAAGTTGCAGTTGTTCACTATGCCAGGTTTGCAGCATGTCGTACTCAACGCCGATGACCCTTTTAGCGCCAAGATCCATGCGGCAGTGGCTGAGGATGTGCAAGTGATTCGTTACACCTTGGACGACGCCGAAGCTGAGGTCGCGGTGACGCAGCCGCAGTGGCATGCGACTGGGGTGACCGCGTTGTGGCGCAGCCCTTGGGGTAGCGCGAGTATCGATAGCCCATTGCCCGGCCGTTTCAATTTAGCCAACGTCGCGGCTGTACTGGCCGCATTGCTCGCGGCGGGCGAAGACATGCACGCCGCCCTGGAGGCGCTGCGCAAGGTCCTACCTGTCGATGGCCGAATGCAATCCCTTGGCAGCGGCGAAGACGTGCAGGTAGTCGTGGACTATGCACACACCCCCGACGCCCTTGAGCAGGCGCTGCGTGCGTTGCGCGTGCATGTGGTGGGTAAACTGGTTGTTGTCTTTGGCTGCGGTGGCGAGCGCGATACCGGCAAACGCCAACTAATGGGGCGTGTTGCGAGTGACTGGGCAGATGCTGTCATCGTTACCTCGGATAACCCGCGCAGTGAAGATCCACAGGCGATTTTGAGCGATATCGCCAGTGGACTGCGTGGCGACTACGTGTTGGAAGTTGATCGAGCGCAAGCCATTGCCAGGGCAATCACCGAAGCCGAGAGTGGCGACTGTGTGCTCATTGCCGGCAAAGGGCACGAATCCTATCAACTTATTGACGGCGAGCGTCGGGACTTTAGTGACGCGGAGCATGCGCAGCGCGCACTGGATGGGAGGCGAGCATCGTGATGCGCCCCTTCACACTGCGCGAATTGGCGCAGCCGTTGCGCGCGCAACTGCACGGCTCCGACTGCGAGATACGGCGGGTGTCCACAGATAGTCGCGACATCACGGCGGGCGATTTGTTTGTGGCATTGCGCGGCGAGCGTTTTGATGGGCACGACTACTTGCCACAGGTTCACGCGGCGGGAGCCAGCGCCGCAGTTGTGGTTTCGCCCAGCAGCGTTGCGTTGCCGCAGTTGCAGGTTACAGATACCCAGCGCGCTCTGGGCGGCGTGGGGCAATACAACCGTAACCTGTACACCGGTGCGTTGGTCGCGATCACCGGCAGCAGTGGCAAAACTACAGTAAAAAACATGGTATGTGCGGTGTTGTCTCGCGCCGGGGAAACCCTCGCGACCCGGGGCAACTTTAACAACGAAATCGGCGTGCCACTCACGTTGTTAAGACTGCACCCTCAAGTTGAATATGCCGTCGTGGAAATGGGGGCTGCGCGCGGCGGTGATATTCGCTATCTCTGTGAGTTGGGTAAGCCCAACATCGCTGTTCTGCTCAATGCAATGCCTGCACATTTAGAGGGTTTTGGCAGTATTGAAGATGTTGCACAGGCGAAAGGCGAAATATTCGATGATCTACGCAGCGATGACTGCGCCGTAATCAACGCCGACCAACCCTGGGCCAAAGCTTGGCGTAAACGCGCTGGTGACGCCAGCGTGCTCGACTTTGGCCTGCACGCGCCGGCAGCTATTACCGCGCGCGAGATTCAATTACGCGGAATCGAAGGCGTGAGCTTTACGGCTTCTACGCCATCCGGTGACATTGTGGTTCGTCTCGCATTGCCCGGCGAGCACAACGTCGCCAATGCCCTCGCCGCCATCGCTGTCGGGCTGGCCTGTGGCTTAAATTTGAGTGCTATTCGCGACGGCCTGGAATCATTGCACGCAGTGGCAGGGCGCTTGCGGGTGGTGCGCGCGGCGAGTGGTGCCCGCGTGATTGACGATTGCTACAACGCCAATCCCGGCTCTGTGCGCGCAGCAATTGATACACTGGCCGGTAGCACTGGGCACCGCACCTTAGTGCTGGGTGCCATGCTGGAGTTAGGTGATGACAGCGCCGCGCTGCACGCGGAAATAGGCGCTTACGCGAAGGCCGCCGGCGTGGAACAGCTATGGGGAGTTGGCCCGGAATTGGCACCTACTGTTGAAGCCTTTGGTCCAGGAGGCCAGTTGTTCGTGTCGATGGGAGAGCTGTTGGAGACACTGTGCGGCGGCACCAGAACCGGCGTCGAATTTGACGCAGACGACACCGTGTTGGTGAAGGGTTCGCGAGGCGCGGGTATGGAGCGCGTGCTGGAAGTGCTAGTACCCGAAAACACGGCGGTGGAGGTCTGAGTGATGTTGTTGCTGCTCGCAGAATTTCTCAGTCAGTTTGAAAGCGGTTTCAGCGTCTTTCAGTACCTGACTTTACGCGGCATTCTTGCGGCCGGCACGGCGCTGGCGATATCGCTGGTGGTCGGCCCCATCATGATCCGCCGTTTAAATTTTTATCAGGTGGGTCAAGCGGTGCGCGACGATGGACCCGCCAGTCACCTGAGCAAGTCGGGTACACCTACCATGGGTGGTTCCCTGTTATTGGTAGGGATTGCTGCGGCCAGTTTGTTGTGGGGCGATTTGACCAACCCGTATTTGTGGATTGCATTGTTCGTGACCCTCGCTTTTGGTGCCATCGGGTGGGTCGATGACTATCGCAAAGTGGTCGAGCGTAACCCGCGCGGCCTACCCGCGCGCTGGAAGTACTTCTGGCAATCCGTTATCGGGCTGATCGCGGGGCTTATTTTATATATCGCTTTTGATACGCCGGTCACGACACAGTTGTACGTGCCGTTTTTTAAAGATTTCGCATGGAGCATGGGCCCGCTGTTTATCGTCCTGACCTACTTCGTCATCGTCGGAGCGAGCAACGCGGTGAATCTCACTGACGGTCTGGATGGCTTGGCCATTTTACCCAGTGTGTTGGTCGGGACGGCGCTGGGCATTATCGCCTATCTCACTGGGCGCGTGGATTTCGCCGAGTACTTACACATTCCCTATGTCGCCGGCAGCGGTGAGCTGGCTGTCTTTTGTGGTGGTATTGCCGGTGCGGGCCTAGGTTTTCTGTGGTTTAACACCTATCCCGCCCAAGTTTTTATGGGCGACGTCGGTGCGCTGGCGTTGGGCGCTGCACTGGGTACTGTTGCGGTGATTACGCGCCACGAAATTGTGTTCTTCATCATGGGCGGCATCTTTGTATTGGAGACGGTGTCTGTCATTTTACAGGTGGCCTCTTTTCAGCTCACCGGCAAGCGTATTTTTCGCATGGCGCCGATTCACCATCACTTCGAGTTAAAGGGTTGGCCGGAACCGCGAGTCATTGTGCGTTTCTGGATTATTACCGTGATGCTGGTCCTGTTTGGACTGGCCACGTTGAAGTTGCGTTAGGCGAGTATGGCAGTGGCGACACAATTAATAGCGAGCAGTAGCCCAAGGGTCGTCGTTGGCCTCGGGGACACGGGTCTATCTTGCGCGCGGTTTTTACACGATAAAGAGCAGCCGTTTGTGATGGTCGATACGCGCGACAACCCACCGGGGTTGGCACAAGTGCGGGAAGAGATGCCGAATGTAGTGGTGTACACCGGCGACTATCCGCACGCGTTGATTGAAACCGCTGCGGAACTGGTGGCGAGCCCGGGTGTAGCGATGGACGACCCGATTGTGCAGTGCGCGCTGGCGGCGGATGTTCCTGTAGTTGGCGATATCGATTTGTTTGTGCGCGAAGCTAAGGCGCCCGTGATCGGCATTACCGGCTCAAACGCGAAATCAACGGTGACTGAGTTAGTTGGGCAAATGGCCGGGGGGGCAGGGCGCAATGTCGGTGTGGGGGGCAATTTAGGCACACCGGCATTGGCCCTTTTATCGCCGGAGCGTGACTTGTACGTGTTGGAGTTGTCCAGTTTTCAATTGGAGCGCAGTGCACAGCTCAACTTGGCTGTCGCCACGGTGCTCAACGTCAGTGCCGATCACCTCGATCGCCACGGCAGCATGCCTGCCTATCACAGCGCGAAGCACCGCATTTTCCGGGGCGCGCAAGCGGTCGTGGTCAACCTCGACGACCCATTGACGACGCCGTTGGTCGCCGCCGATGTTGCGCAGCATAGCTGGCGACTCGGTGAGCCATCCTTGCAGGGTTTTGGTCTGCGGTTAGAGCGGGGCGTAGAGCACCTCTGCCACGGTTTCGATGCACTGCTGCCAACGACGGAGCTGGGTTTGCAAGGCCGTCATAATATTGCCAATGCATTAGCGGCGTTGGCCCTGGGATTTGCTGCGGGGCTGCCACTGGATGCGATGGTTCAAACCCTGCGTGAGTTTCGTGGGCTGCCACATCGCTGTGAGTTCGTCGGTGAACGCCGGGGCGTGCGTTACATCGACGATTCCAAGGGTACCAATGTCGGCGCAACTGAAGCCGCGTTGCGGGGCTTGGGTGCCGAGAAGAATATTTATTTGATTGCCGGTGGGCAGGGCAAGGGCGCGGACTTCAGCGCACTGCGCGAGGCTGTGACCCGACATGTAAAGCAGGTGTATTTGTTTGGTGAGGACGCCGCTTTACTCGAAGAGGCGTTGGCGGAGTGTGCCACGCTCACGCGCGTTACAGGTTTGGAAGAGGCCGTCAACTTGGCGGCGCAATCAGCGACGCGGGGCGATTTGGTGTTGTTGTCACCAGCCTGCGCCAGTTTTGATATGTACAGCGGCTATGTCGCGCGCGGTTTGGCGTTTCGCGACGCCGTGCAAGCCCTGGGTGAGGTGAATGCATGAATCGCCCTGCCTACCGTCACTTTGTGCTCGATGGCCCAGATCTCGGCCTGTTATTTTTGACCGTTGCTTTACTTGCGGTGGGCCTGGTGGCGATCAGCTCCGCGTCTGTCGAGTTTTCCCAGGTGAACTACGGTAGTGCCTGGTATCACACCGAGCGGCATCTATTGTATCTCTGTATTGCCGCCATCGCTGCGGTCCTTGTCTATCAGGTAACGCCGGCGTTTTGGTTGCAAACCGGTTGGTTGTGGCTGTTGTTGGCGCTCGTTGGGCTGGTGATGGTTTTGATCCCCGGTATCGGTCGCGAAGTCAATGGCAGTCATCGCTGGATCGGCTTAGGTCCATTCACGTTGCAACCGTCGGAATTCGCCAAACTGGCGACTTTGGTCGCATTGGCGGGTTATATGGTGCGCCGTGAGCGCGAGATGCGCGAGGCCTGGGTGGGGTTTATTAAACCCGTCGTTTTATTGGGCGTCGTCGCCGCACTGCTGTTACTGGAACCGGACTTTGGTTCCACTGTTATTCTCGGGGCGACGGCAATGGGCATGTTGTTCCTCGGGGGTGCGCGTTTGAGTGCCTTTGTGATTTGCTCACTTGGCGCCATGGCTGGATTGGTGTGGTTGGTGGTCAGCGAGCCCTATCGACTAAAGCGTCTTGTGGCTTATACCGATCCCTGGGCCGACCCTTACGGTAGCGGCTTTCAGCTGGTGCAATCGTTGATTGCGTTTGGGCGCGGTGAATGGTTGGGCGTGGGCCTGGGTAACAGCGTGCAAAAGTTATTTTATCTGCCCGAGGCGCATACGGATTTCGTTTTTTCCGTGTGGGCGGAGGAGACGGGTTTTATCGGCGCGTTGGCAGTCATGTTAATTTTCGCGGCACTGGTTGGTCGCATTTTTTGGGTAGCTCAACGCGCGCTGCGCGCCGGTGATGCCTTCGGTGCCTATATTTGCTATGGCGTGGCGCTGATATTTTCGGGCCAGGCTTTCATCAATATGGGTGTGACTTCGGGCTTGCTGCCGACCAAGGGGTTGACCCTGCCGTTAGTGAGCTATGGTGGCAGCAGTTTAATTGTCTGCTGCATGATGTTGGCGCTGGTGTTGCGTATTGATCTCGACACGCGTCTGGTGCTAGCCAATGCGAGGATGCGCTAGTGGCTGCGCTCAATTCTGCACTTGATTCTTCACTGCAACCGTTAGTGTTGATGATGGCCGGTGGCACTGGCGGTCATGTGTACCCCGCGCTAGCCGTCGCTACGGAATTGCTAGCACGCGGATACCGCGTGGAGTGGTTAGGCACGCGTCGCGGGCTGGAAGAGCGCGTCGTGCCCGCCGCAAAATTGAAATTACACTATCTGGCGGTTCGCGGCGTGCGCGGTAAAGGGTTGCTGGCGAAGCTTGCCGCGCTCTTTTTTCTCGGCGTAGCCATTTGCCAGGCATTTTGGCTGTTGCTGCGCAGGGCACCAGCCTGCGTGATTGGCATGGGCGGCTATGTGGCGGCGCCGGGTGGTATTGCCGCATGGTTGTTGCGCAAACCCCTTATCGTGCACGAGCAAAACGCTGTTGCAGGCAGTACCAATCGTTTGTTGGCACCCTTGGCGACTCGTGTGTTAACCGGTTTCGATAAACCCTTTGTGCGCGATTGTGCCAGTGAGACTGTCGGTAACCCGGTGCGCGCGGATCTCGTTTCAGCGGCAGAAGCTTCTCGCCACCTTGAACGAGATATCGAGCAGCGGGCGCTGCGACTATTGGTATTGGGTGGCAGTCTCGGGGCGCAGGCGATCAATGAAGCATTGGTAGAGGCGCTGCCGCTGGTGCGCAGCTCTGGCAACGCCTTGGAAGTGTTGCACCAAAGTGGTGAAACTCACTTGGTGACACTGCGCAACGCCTACGGTGAACTGATTGGCCCAGCGCTGCGTGTAGAACCCTTTATTGAAGACATGGCTGCGGCTTATGGCTGGGCTGACATCGTTGTGTGTCGCGCCGGTGCTTTGACCGTTGCGGAGTTGGCGGTGATGGGTCAGCCCGCCGTGTTAGTTCCACTGCCGAGCGCCATCGACGATCATCAAAACGCCAACGCTCGCGTGCTTACCGACAGTGGTGCGGCCATCCTGTTACCACAGGACAATTTGTCTGGCGAATCCCTCGCGGCCTTGCTCAACGACATCGCTCGAGAACCGCAGCGTTTGGTGACGATGGCGGTCGCTGCGCGTCGTGTGGCGCAACCCAATTCGGCGCAGCGGGTCTGCGACATCGCACAGGAGGTGATGGGGCGTGGATAGTAAAAGCATCTATCGCGTACCCGAGATGCGCCGCATTCGACGCATTCACATGATCGGTATCGGCGGTGCGGGTATGAGTGGCATCGCAGAAGTGTTGGTGAACTTGGGCTATGAGGTGGCAGGATCTGATCTGCGAGCCGGTGTGGTCACGCAGCGCTTGGCGGACATTGGCGTGGACATTGCCATCGGCCATTGCAGCGAAAATCTGCGCGAGGCGGATGTGGTGGTGACATCCAGCGCGGTCGATGAGAATAACCCTGAGGTGGTAGCGGCGCGTGAGCAACGCATCCCAATCGTGCCGCGCGCGGAGATGTTGGCGGAATTGATGCGCTATCGGCACGGTATCGCTGTCGCCGGCACGCATGGCAAGACGACCACCACCAGCTTGCTGGCCGCAATTTTTGCCGGTGCGGGTCTAGATCCGACCTTCGTCATCGGCGGCTTGGTCAATAGCACTGGTAGCAACGCACAACTGGGCGCAAGTCGTTTTTTGCTGGCAGAGGCAGACGAAAGCGATGCCTCTTTTTTGCATTTGCAGCCGATGGTGGCGGTCGTGACCAACATCGAAGCCGACCACATGGAAACCTATGGTGGAGATTTTTCCGCCCTGCGCCAGACCTTCTTGGATTTTCTTCACAACCTGCCTTTTTATGGGCTCGCAGTGCTGTGCATCGACGACCCGGAATGCCGCGACTTGATGCCTTCCGTGTCGCGCCCGGTGGTGACCTACGGTTTTGCGGAGGACGCGGATTATCGAATCACCGATTTGCGCGCTGAGGGCGTGCGCACGCACTTCACCGTGCGGCGCCCTGGTGATTCGAGCCCATTGATGATCACACTTAACATGCCCGGTAAGCACAATGTTCTCAATGCGACTGCTGCTATCGCTGTCGCCTGTGACGAGGGCTTGGAAGGCGCTGCAATAGCACAGGCGCTGGCACAGTTTTCCGGCGTCGGACGGCGTTTTACCCAGTACGGCGAAATACCGTTTGCGCAGGGTGTCGCACTGTTGGTGGATGACTACGGACACCATCCGACCGAAGTGCGCGCCACCTTAGACGCTGTGCGAGCGGCCTGGCCGGGGCGGCGTGTCGTGATGGTGTACCAGCCGCATCGCTATACCCGCACCCGAGATTTGTACGAAGATTTTGTGGCGGTGTTATCGAACTGTGACGTCTTGGTGCTGTTGGAGGAGTTTGCCGCAGGTGAGGAAGCTATCCCAGGAGCAGATAGCCGCAGCCTAAGCCGCAGTATTCGCCAGCGCGGTCAGATCGACCCGGTCTTCGCCGAGAAAATCGAAGCCGTGCCCGAGTTGCTGGCAGGTTTGGTCGCGGATGGCGATGTTGTGGTCACCCAGGGCGCGGGCGATATCGCGCGACTGGCACAAGAACTGGCGGCGACCGCTGAGGCGGTGCGCGCATGAATACAGCGAGTACTGGCAAAGTGGCGGTACTGATGGGTGGCACATCCGCGGAGCGCGACATCTCCTTGCAAAGTGGCGCGGCGGTGCTGGCGGCGTTCGAGGGAGCTGGTATCGATGCCTTCGGAGTGGACACGCAAGAGGTGAATTGGCAGCGGCGATTACAAGGTTGTCAGATAGCTTTTATCGCATTGCACGGCCCCGGTGGTGAGGATGGCAGCATTCAGGGCGCCCTACAGTTACTGGACATACCCTACACGGGTACCGGCGTACTGGGTTCAGCGCTGGCCCTGGATAAGCGCAGCAGCAAGCAATTGTGGCGAGGTGTTGGTATTCCAACGGCTGATTTTGAAACACTGCACGACGGTACCGATTGGGATGCAGTGATCGCCAAGCTAGGCGCGGTGTTTGTGAAGCCCCTATACGAGGGTTCTAGTCTGGGTATGGCACGTACTGACAGTGGCGACGCACTCGCCAGCGCCTATGCCAATGCGCGGCAATATGGCCCCCACGTGATCGCCGAGCAATTTATCGATGGTCCGGAGTACACCGTCGCAATACTTGGCGAAGAGGCATTACCGTCGATTCGTCTGGAGACGGAAAATACCTTTTATGACTACCAGGCAAAATACGAATCGGACAGCACCCACTATCACTTGCCCAGTGGATTAACCGCCGCAGAGGAGTCAGAGATTGCGGCATTGTCCCTGCGCGCTTTCGCAGCATTGTCCTGTTGCGTTTGGGGGCGAGTCGACTTGATGCGCGATGCGGCGGGAAAATTCTGGGTCTTGGAAGTCAATACCGTTCCCGGCATGACTTCGCACAGCCTAGTTCCCATGGCAGCCGCAGCAACAGGTTTAGATATGCCTGCGCTGGTGCAGCGCATTGTTGATCTCAGCCTACAAGAGGTGCGGTAGATGTCGACGAAGCACAACAGGAATTCTCAGCGCACTTCTCGCGGCAATCACTCGGCCTCCATGCGGGCAACGGCCATTGGTTGGCATGGACGAACTAATCGTCGCAACACCACACACGGTGCCACACACGGCGCAACGCGTAACCCCACCAAGCGTGCGCTAGCAATGTCACAGGCACAGAGTCAGCAAATACCACGGCAGGAGCCTCAAGCAGGCAGAACCGCAGCGCGTCAGTCCGCTCTGCGCCGACACACACTCTGGTTGAATGCGTTGTTGGTGATAGTTTGCGCGGTGTTTGTCGGAGCCTTGGCTGTGCGCGGTTACGATCATTTGCAACGCACTGCCGTCGAGCGCATTACGGTAACTGGCGAGCTGGAACGAACTCAAGCCAAAGCCGTGAAGGCGCTCGTAGAGCCCGCCATCGCCGACGGTTTTTTACGCGCTGATTTACAGGTAATTCGCGAACAGTTGCAAAGCTTACCTTGGATTTTCAAAGCCACGGTGCGGCGGCACTGGCCAAATGCATTGGAGATACATGTAGTAGAACAATTACCCATTGCCCGCTGGGGCGACCAGGGTTTTCTCAATCACGAGGGCGGTATTTTTCGCACGGATACGGGTGAAGCGGGACAAGACCTACCGCGCCTGCGAGGGCCCAGCGGCAGTGCACAGGTATTGGTGGCGAAATACCAGCGCTTGGTGGAGTTGCTCGCGCCTCTCGAATTGCGCGTCAGCGAATTGGGGATGGACGAGCGCGGCCACTTGGATGTTGAACTCGAGGGGGGTATGCACTTGAGCTTGGGCAACACGGCATTTTTGGCGCGGGTGCATCGTTTTGTTGCACTCTATCGTCGGGAGTTAGCAGGACAGCAGGCGGCCATAGCGAGCGTTGATCTGCGCTACGCCAGCGGTGCTGCCGTCGCCTTTCGGCGTGGCACAGAAGACACTGCACTAAGAACGGCCAGTCGGGACGGATAGGGGGAGACACTGCCATGGGCAGCGCGCAGGACAAAAATTTAATCGTCGGCTTGGATATTGGGACATCCAAAGTCGTGGCAATTGTCGGTGAGGTGGGGCCGGATGGCGCTATCGAAGTGGTGGGCATCGGTTCACATCCCTCAAAGGGTATGAAGAAGGGTGTGGTGATTAATATCGAATCCACCGTCCAGTCCATTCAACGCGCAGTCGAAGAGGCGGAGTTGATGGCGGGCTGTCAGATTCACTCAGTCTACGCTGGTATAGCCGGCAGTCATATTCGCAGTCTGAATTCCCACGGTGCAGTTGCCATAAAAGATAGGGAAGTATTTCCACACGATCTGGAACGCGTCATTGACGCGGCACAGGCTCTCGCGGTACCTGCAGATCAAAAAATCCTGCACATTCTGCCGCAGGAGTACGTTATCGATCACCAAGAGGGTATTAAGGAGCCTTTGGGGATGTCCGGTGTTCGTCTCGAAGCAAAAGTACACCTGGTGATTTGTGCGGCAAACGCCGCGCAGAACATTGAGAAGTGTATTCGCCGGTACGGGTTGGAAGTGGAGGATGTCATTTTAGAGCAACTCGCGTCGAGCTATTCGGTACTCACCGAAGATGAGCGTGAGTTGGGTGCCTGTTTAGTCGATATCGGTGGTGGCACGACCGACATCGCGATCTTCACCGACGGCTCTATTCGCTACACCGGTGTTATTCCCATCGCCGGCGATCAAGTGACTAACGACATCGCCATGGCACTGCGCACACCGACACAGCATGCAGAGGAAATCAAAATTAAGTACGCCTGTGCACTCACGCAGTTGGCGGGTGCGGATGAAACTATCAAAGTCCCTAGTGTTGGTGATCGTCCGCCAAGAGATTTGTCGCGACAAGCACTGGCGGAAGTGGTGGAACCGCGTTACGACGAATTATTTTCGCTTATTCAAAAAGAGCTGCGCAACTCCGGTTATGAAGATTTGGTGCCAGCGGGCATCGTACTCACCGGCGGTACTTCCAAAATGGAAGGTGTGGTCGAGTTAGCGGAAGAGATTTTTCACATGCCGGTGCGAGTCGGTTATCCGCAGAGTGTCGAGGGGTTGAATGACATTGTGCGCAACCCTATTTACGCCACGGGTGTGGGGCTGCTGATGTATGGTGCAGAAGCACACATGGATACCGGGTTCGGCGCGGGTTCCGCTGCGGGCTCCGGCGAGAGTTGGTTGGGCCGGGTGAAAACTTGGTTGCAGAGTAATTTTTAGGTTTTTTGTAGTAGCAGTATTGCAGTAATGCAGTAGCAACCGCCGCACAGGAGTGGGGCATTTCATAAAAAAGGGGAGTAACACCATGTTTGAATTAATCGACAATGTAAAAACTGATGCCGTCATCAAAGTCATCGGCGTGGGCGGAGGTGGCGGCAACGCTGTCAAGCACATGATCGATAACAGCGTGGATGGCGTAGATTTTATCTGCGCCAACACGGATGCGCAGGCCTTGACCGGCATCGATTCAAAGACGGTTCTGCAACTTGGCGGCGACATCACCAAGGGGCTGGGCGCCGGTGCCGATCCAGACATCGGCCGCGCGGCAGCGATGGAAGATCGCGATCGTATTGCCGACGCACTGGAAGGTGCGGATATGGTATTCATTACCGCCGGTATGGGTGGCGGTACGGGTACTGGCGGTGCGCCGGTGGTGGCGGAAGTCGCTCGCGAGATGGGAATTCTGACAGTTGCTGTAGTGACGCGTCCTTTTCCCTTCGAAGGGCGCAAGCGTTTGAAAATCGCGCTCGAAGGTGTGGCCGAGCTGCAACAGCATGTGGATTCTTTAATCACCATTCCCAATGAGAAGCTGCTCGAGGTACTGGGCAAAAACACTAGTTTGATCGACGCCTTCAAAGAGGCCAATGATGTGCTGCTCGGTGCCGTGCAGGGTATAGCCGATTTGATCATCCGGCCGGGTATGATCAACGTCGACTTCGCCGATGTGCGTACAGTGATGTCTGAAATGGGTATGGCGATGATGGGCACGGGTCACGGTCGCGGTGATGATCGCGCGCGTGAAGCGGCGGAAAAGGCCATCAACAGCCCGCTGTTGGATGACATCAATCTCGCCGGTGCACGCGGCATTCTAGTGAATATCACCGCCGGGCACGATTTGGCACTGGGAGAATTCTCCGAGGTGGGTGACATCGTAGAAGAGTTTGCCTCGGAAGAAGCGACAGTCGTTGTCGGTACGGTTATCGATGAAGACATGAAAGAAGAGCTGAAGGTGACAGTTGTGGCCACCGGTTTGGGTGCCGAAGCCGCGCGCTCAGCGCCGCTGCAAGTCGTGGAATCGGCGCCTGCCGCTGCTCAGGCGGCTGCCGCACCCGCGCCCGCAGCCTCTGCTGAGGAAGCACCTAACTACGCAGAGCTGGATCGACCGACAGCCATGCGCCGCAGCGAACGGGGCAGCGATTCTTATTTCGATGTTCCGGCTTTCCTTCGCCGCCAAGCTGACTAAACTGTAGGCACGACGGCAGATTATTACTCCCCACTTCCCCGGCGGTTGCACGTTCGGGGAAGTTTCGGGTGAGTACTGGGAAAGTACTGGGAAAGTACTGGGAAAGCACAGGGAGAGTCTTTTGCTGCAACAGCACACGCTGGCGAGCGCTGTGGCGATACAGGGCACGGGATTGCATTCCGGCGCCGAAGTTACACTGCGCCTACTACCGGCTCCACCTGACACGGGTATTGTTTTTCGACGTGTCGATTTATGGCCGCTGACTGAGATTCCTGCGCAAGCGCAGTATGTGACCCGCACCCAGTTTTGTACCTGTCTTGCTCGAGCAAATGCTGCAGTAGATACAGTCGAACACTTACTCGCCGCTCTTTTTGGGCTTGCCCTCGACAATGTGATTATTGAGCTCGATGCCCCGGAGGTGCCCATCTTAGATGGCAGCGCCGCGCCATTCGTCGAACTCATCCAAGCGCTAGGCGTGCAACAACAGGCGGCCCATAAACGTTTTCTGCGCGTGATTGATAGCGTTCAAGTTGAGCAGGGAGATAAGTGTGCAGCTTTCCACCCATTTGCAGGCTTTAAAATTAACTTTACGCTGGATTATGACCATCCGTTTTTATGCGGTGATACTGCGCACCTAGATATCGATCTCAGCCGCGAGGACTTCGGCACACAACTGAGTCGCGCCCGCACCTTCGGGTTTGAGGAGGACGTGACACAATTACACGCCAAAGGGCTGGCATTGGGCGGTACCTTAGATAACGCGCTGCTGTTAAGTACTGAGGGTGTGGTCAACACAGGTGGCATGCGCTGGCCAGACGAACCGGTTCGTCACAAAGTCTTGGATGCGGTGGGAGACTTGGCGCTGTTAGGCGCTCCTCTCATCGGCGAATTTAGCGCCTTTAAATCGGGGCACAGTCTCAATAACCTTGCTGTGAGGGCTTTGCTCGCTCAATCTGAAGCTTGGGAGTGGGTGACATTCGACAGTGTGGCGGGAGCGCCCGTAGGTGGTTCATAGCAGCGTCTCCCATTGAGGAGCCATTGTAGTGCGGTCACTTTCTACGTTTGTTTTTGTTGAGAAGGTAGCCTAAGTTTTAAATTCTTTTTCCCATCAAGTCGACAACCTGGGTGAAACCGGATTGACGAGTTCGAGGGCAATAGGCTGACGTTTATAGCGCAGCTCGTGACAAGCATCTTGCAGATTTAAGGGCCTCGTTATGCGGCACATACTGATCACCGGTGCGAACAAAGGTATCGGGTTCGCAACGGTACAAGCGATTCTAGAGCAACACCAAGATACGCAAGTGCTGCTCGGTTCGCGCAGTGTCGAGCGCGGTCAGGCCGCTATTGAACATCTGTGTCAAGAAAACCCAGGCTGGGCTGATCGAGTGACGCTGCTGCCGATTGATGTGGCGAGTGATGATTCGGTGCACGCGGCACGGGAGATCGTACAAGCTGGAGACCACGCGCCCTTGTACGGGCTTGTCAACAACGCGGGAATCGGTTTGGGCTCCGGCGATTTGCGCGGTGTCGTAAACGTCAACACACTGGGAGTGAAGCGCGTCTGTGACGCATTTTTGCCGCTGGTGCAAATCGGCGGGAGAGTAGTCAACGTTTCCTCCGCGTCGGCCCCGAATTTTGTCAGCCAGTGCACAGCGGATAAACAGGCGTTCTTTACGGATGAGAGTGTGGAGTGGTCGGCCATAGAGGCGCTGATTGACGAGGTGGTTGCACTCGACAATACGGCCGCAGGGTCTCACAACCTTGGTTTCGATGCCGATAACGCCTACGGCTTCAGTAAAGCCTGCGCGACCCTCTACACATTACTGCTAGCCCGGGAGAATCCGCAGCTCACAATCAACGCATGTACTCCCGGTTATATAGAAACGGATCTCACTCGTCCCGTCGCACGGCAGCAGGGTGTCGCGCCCGCTGATCTGGGTATGAAACCCCCCGAACAGGGCACCCGTTCGATATTGCATTTGTTGTTCGGCGAACCCCATGGCACTGGTCACTATTACGGCAGCGATGCAAAGCGAAGCCCGCTCGATCGCTACCGCGCGCCGGGCACGCCGGAGCACCGCTAGCCTGTGGAGCTTACTAAATCTCCTTGTGCTGATCACCCCCGGTGACGGGATTGCTTTGCTCAGATAACTCCCCAGGTTGACCGTTTGCGAAAACGATTGGCCAAACTCATGGGTAAGACTTAGTCGCATCATGATCTTGGTTTGCGTGCCAGCTTCGACCGCGCGAACCGCAATGATTTAGCTCGGTCTGGCGGGTGAAGTTTTAGCCCTAGTGAAGCCCCCAAAACCCCTCCAAATCTGGCAATTTCTGAGATTCTGTGCCATAGTCCGCCAACGGTTGCACGGGTCGAATAACTACTAATGAAAGTCATATTTATTAGCGGAAAGCTGGGTGTTTCGCGTACGGTCGAGCTCGGCCGGTGGTCTAGAGCAGTTCTTTCCATGTGCTGTCTTGGCCTGCCCCTGGGTTTGGGGGTTGCGGGTTATCAAGCGGGTCAAGACGCCGAAGCAAACTCCATGCGCGGCGCGGCTCTGGATAACTTAGAAGCTGTCCTGCAGCAGCAGACCAATGAGCTGGCCAAGCTACAGGGTTCCGCCGAAAGCAAAATTCAAACCCTCACCCTAAATTTGGCCGAGCTGCAGGCACGTGTCACCCGCTTGGATGCCCTGGGCGAGCACATCACAGGTATGGCGGGTCTCGGCGAGGGTGAATTTGACTTCAGTCAGCCGCCTGCCCTGGGTGGGCCGATGGGCGGAGAATTTCATGTCGATTTTACCTCTGCCGACTTAGATACAGAATTGGATCGGTTCCAGGCACGGCTGCAAGACCGCGAGCAACAACTGGAAATTCTCGAATCACTGTTGACTAACCGCGATCTGCAGGAGCAGCGCTGGCTGTCGGGTCGCCCGGTTCTCAAGGGTTGGATTTCATCGCACTACGGCAAGCGTACCGATCCATTTTCCGGTAAGAAGGCGATGCATCACGGTCTGGACTTTGCCGGGAAGGAAGGCTCAGATATTGTTGCCGTTGCCGCTGGTGTGGTCATCACGGTCGATGAGAAAAGCGGTTACGGCAAGATGGTGGAACTCGCGCACGGCGATGGTTATGTCACGCGCTATGCCCACAATCAGGTCAATTTGGTTGAGCCAGGCGATGTGGTGCGCAAGGGCGATACGATTGCCTTGATGGGCTCTAGTGGTCGCTCCACGGGCGCCCACGTGCACTACGAAGTATACAAAAATGGCCGTTCTGTAGACCCTTCAAGCTACGTCGCACGCACGCGACGCTGAAGTTATCCTCGCTATCCCTTCACGCGCTGCACAACTGGGTGCCAGCGCGGTTCCTCTATTAATAGACAAACTAATACAACGCACAGTGAAGACCAATCACCATGATTAACAAAGCCCTGAAAACGGTTTTTGGTACGCGCAACAGCCGCGAGTTGAAACGCATGGGTAAGGTGGTCAAAAAGATCAACGCCCTGACGGATGATATCAAGGCGCTGGATGACCGCGCACTGGCTGCCAAGACCGATGAATTCAAACAGCGACTGGCTGACGGCGAGGCGCTGGATAAAATTTTGCCCGAGGCCTTTGCCGTGGTACGCGAGGCGGGGGAGCGCGTATTGGGGCTGCGCCACTTTGACGTACAGTTGATCGGCGGTATGGTCCTGCACGAGGGCAAAATTGCAGAAATGCGCACGGGTGAGGGTAAAACCCTGGTCGCGACGCTGCCAGCCTATCTGAATGCACTGGGTGGCGAGAGTGTACACATTGTCACGGTGAACGATTATCTCGCTGGTCGCGACGCCGCGTGGATGGGCCCTCTGTATCGCTTTTTGGGCCTCACGGTTGGTGTGATTCAATCGGGCCAAGGTGGTCAACAAAAGTATGAGGCCTATCGCAGCGACGTAGTCTACGGCACCAACAACGAGTTTGGTTTCGATTATCTGCGCGACAATATGGCATTTAGTATTGACGATCGCATGCAGCGCGGCCTCAGTTTTGCCATTGTCGATGAGGTGGACTCCATTTTGATCGACGAGGCGCGCACACCGCTCATTATCTCGGGTGCGTCGGAAGACAGCTCGGAGTTATACAAGCGTATTAACCGCATGATTCCTGCGCTGCGATTACAGGTTGAAGGTCAAGAAGGGCAGGAGACCGAACAGGGCCATTACACGGTCGATGAAAAACAGCGCCAGGTCGAATTGACCGAAGCAGGTCACGAATACATCGAAGAGTTAATGATCAAAGAGGGCTTGTTGGAAGAGGGAGATAGTCTCTACGGCGCCACCAATTTGAATCTGCTGCACCATGTCTACTCTGGGTTGCGCGCTCATGCCATGTATCACCGCGATGTGGAATACATCGTGCAGGATGGACAAGTCGTGCTCATCGATGAGCACACGGGGCGCACCATGGTTGGCCGTCGCTTATCGGAAGGGCTACACCAAGCGATAGAAGCGAAAGAGGGAGTGGACATTCAGAGCGAGAGTCAGACCTTGGCCTCCACCACCTTCCAAAACTACTTTCGTCTCTACAGCAAGCTCTCGGGTATGACCGGTACTGCCGATACCGAAGCTTTTGAATTCAAGCAAATTTACGGCTTGGAAGTGATCGTAATTCCGACCAACGTGCCGCAGAAGCGCGATGATCTTAACGACTTGGTGTATTTGAGCGTCGAGGAGAAGTTTGACGCCATCGTCGCGGACGTGCGGGAGTGCGTGAAAAATGGTGCGCCAGTACTGGTGGGTACTGCATCGGTTGAAACATCGGAAGCTATGTCGAACCGCTTCAAGCAATCGAAGCTTGAGCACAAGGTATTGAACGCGAAATACCACGAGCAGGAAGCGGAAATTATTGCCCAGGCTGGACGCCCAGGCGTGGTCACCATCGCCACCAATATGGCTGGTCGCGGTACCGACATCGTATTGGGCGGTAACCTAGAGGCGGAAATAAAAGCGGCAATTGGCGGCGACGAATCCACCGCCAGCGATAAGGATCGCGTTCAAATCGCGGAAATCAAAAAGGAATGGCAGCGACGACATGATCAGGTGTTGGAAGCCGGTGGTCTGCACATTTTAGGTACGGAACGGCACGAGTCTCGCCGCATCGACAACCAGTTGCGCGGCCGAGCAGGGCGGCAGGGCGACCCCGGTGTATCGCGCTTCTATCTCTCCATGGAAGACAATCTGATGCGCATTTTTGCCTCGGATCGCGTCAAGGGCTTCATGCAGGCGCTGGGTATGGAGAAAGGTGAAGCGATTGAGCACCGCATGGTGACTAATGCGATTGAGAAGGCGCAGCGCAAAGTCGAAGGGCGTAACTTCGATATTCGCAAACAATTGTTGGAATACGATGATGTGGCCAATGATCAGCGCCAGATCATTTATCAGCAGCGCGATGAGCTGTTGGGTGAATCCGATATTTCCGAAACCATTACCGCGATCCGCCGCGATGTGGTGGATGATGCGATCGATGGATTTATTCCACCTATGAGTGTGGAAGAACAGTGGGATGTTCCTGGGCTGGAGAAGCAGCTGGAAGCTGAGTTTGCCATTAATCTGCCCGTGCAGCGTTGGTTGGAAGAAGATAACAGCTTGCACGAAGAAGCACTGCGTCAGAAAATTTTTGATGAAGTACAGGCGGCCTATGATGAAAAAAGTGCAATCGTTGGCCCGGACATGCGCAAAATCGAAAAACAAATTATGCTACAGGTGCTGGATACGTTGTGGAAAGAGCACCTAGCGACAATGGATCACCTGCGTCAGGGTATCCACTTGCGCGCCTACGCCCAGAAAAACCCCAAACAGGAATACAAGCGCGAATCGTTTGAGCTCTTTCAGGAATTGCTAGCTAATCTGAAGAGTGAAGTCATTAAGTTTTTGAGCCACGTACAAATCCAACGCCAAGATGAAGCCGAGGCTATAGAGCAGCAGCGCCGCGCGGCTGCCGAGCGTGAGCAAATGGCGTTTCAGCATGCGCAGGCCGCCTCAGCCCTCTCCGGTCGCAGTGAGATCGACGGCGGTCAGGCCGGCGGCGCTGCGCCGCCACCGCCCGCGACACCGCAAACCTTTACGCGGGAACAACCCAAGGTCGGGCGCAATGAGCCCTGCCCGTGCGGCAGTGGTAGGAAGTACAAACAGTGTCACGGTCGGTTGTGACGCGCTACCGTTCCGTGCGTGTAGGCGGCGACAATGTCTGAACTAGACCGATCCAACGATCAATCGTTACGACCTGTTCCGGGCGTGCGTCTAGGTACCGTTTGCGCGGGTATCAAAGTTGTTGGACGCAAAGATTTAGTGCTGATAGAAGTGGCGTCGGGAACGCAATGTGCAGCTGTGTTTACGCGCAATGCATTTTGCGCGGCGCCGGTCGTTGTCGCGCGTGAACATCTCGCGAATTGTGATCACCTACCAAGATATCTTCTGATTAACACCGGCAACGCCAATGCGGGCACTGGGCGGGCGGGTTTTGACGCCGCCCGCGCCTGTTGCGAGCGGGTAGTAACCATGACTGGCGTACCGCTCTCAAGCGTTCTCCCTTTCTCCACCGGTGTCATTGGGGAACCACTCCCAGTGGCGACGATTCAAGCGGCGATACCGCAGGCACTGGCAGGGTTGGACTCCAACGGTTGGGCGGATGCCGCCGAGGGTATTCTTACTACAGACACACAGCCCAAGGCGCTATCGCAGCAGTTCGAAGTGGATGGCAAGGTGTTTACCCTCACCGGTATGGCGAAGGGCGCCGGCATGATTCGACCGAACATGGCGACCATGTTGGCGTACCTCGCTACAGATATGGCGGTGGCTCAACCACTGTTGCAAACGCTGTTGCAGGAGGTGGTCGAGCTGTCGTTTAACCGCATCACTATCGATGGCGACACGTCCACGAACGATGCCTGCGTGCTCTTGGCCAGTGGTGCTGCGGGTAACGCACCTCTGACGCATGTGGAAGACGCTTTGTATCAGCCTTTGCGCCGGGCCTTGGAAGTATTATGCGTGGGCCTAGCAACGGCCCTGGTGCGCGATGGCGAGGGCGCGACCAAGTTTGTCACGGTGCAAATCGAAGGGGGCCACAACGAACAGGAGTGTTTGGATGTTGCCTACACCATCGCGCACTCACCGCTGGTCAAGACCGCACTGTTTGCCAGCGACCCGAATTGGGGTCGGTTGTTGGCCGCCATCGGTCGCGCGGGTTTGGCTGATTTGCAGGTAGAAAAAGTGGCGTTGTATCTCAACGATGTATTGATTGCAGAGCGCGGCGCCCGCGCTGCGAGTTACACCGAAGAGCAGGGCGCAGTGGCGATGGCGGCGCAAAATATTGTTATTCGCGTGGAATTGGCACGCGGAGAGGCTACGGCCACGGTCTGGACGAGCGACTTCTCTTACGATTACGTTCGCATCAACGCCGAGTACCGCACTTAATGGCTGCAACGCACGTGGCGGTGGCAGTAGTGTTCGATAAGCAACACAACGTCTTGTTAACGCAGCGACACCCACAATCACACCTGGGGGGACTGTGGGAGTTCCCCGGGGGTAAGTTGCAGCGCGGAGAAACAGTAGAACAGGCGTTGGTGCGCGAATTGCGCGAGGAAGTGGGTATTGAAGTCTCGCGCAGTGGGCCGCTGTTGCTCGTGCCTTACAACTATACGGAAAAAGCAGTTCTGCTCGATGTGCATGTAGTGCGCGAGTTTCGCAATGATGCTACAGCCAGAGAAGGGCAGCCACTGGCGTGGGTCGCCGCCAGCGATCTCGATCGCTACGACCTTCCGGCTGCGAATTTGCCGATTGTGATTGCTGTACAGCGTTTATTGAGTGTCTAATTGTTGTCCGCGAGTTCTGCACGAGCCGTGAGCTCGGCGTGCAGCGCCGCGACCTTGTCATCCAGCGCCGTCAGGCTGTCCGAATTATCGATCACGATGTCCGCGCGTTTCAAGCGTTCCTCGCGCGACAGTTGCGCTGCCATAATACGCTTTACCTGCGCCTCGTCGTTGTCATCGCGCGCCATGGTGCGCTGCAGTTGCACTGACTCGGGTACATCGACAACGACAATACACTGCACCCAGTCGCGCTGTGTGGTTTCCAACAACAACGGTGAGCTGAAGACGCAGTATGGGCCTTGGGCTGTGGCCAACTGACGCATAATTTCTTCGCCGATGAGCGGATGGGTTAACCCTTCCAGCCACTCGCGCTCCGCTTCATCGGCGAACACGATCTTGCGCAGGGCTGCGCGGTCTAGACTGCCATCTTCGCACAGGATGTCTTTCCCAAAACGTTCGGTGATCGATGCTAGTGCCGGTTTTCCCGGTTCAACCACCACACGCGCCGCCAGGTCGGCATCTACGACGGTGACACCGCAATCTGCCAGGCGCTCTGTCACAGCGGATTTACCGCTGCCGATACCACCCGTCACACCGACAATCATGGACACCAGGTTACATTCCGATGCTGTTTAAATAGGTCTGGCTGATGCGTTCGCCGTAGATCAATGCTATCCACCCAGCGATGGCCAAGTAAGGCCCGAACGGGATCGGGACGTCCTTGCCGCGGTTCTTGATGAGAATAAGCGCTACACCGCAAATGGCGCCAACAACCGACGAGAGTAATACGATGATCGGCAACATCTGCCAGCCCAGCCACGCACCCAGTGCCGCCAATAGTTTGAAGTCACCATAGCCCATGCCCTCTTTGCCGGTTGCCAGCTTGAATAACCAGAACACACTCCACAGTGTGAGATATCCCGCTGCGGCACCGATGACCGCATCGCGCAGCGGTGTATAGGTTTCACAGACATTAAACAGTAGGCCAAGCCACAGTAGTGGCAGTGTGATTTCATCAGGCAGTAGTTGATGATCGTAGTCGATCAATGTGAGCGCTATAAGCGCCCAGGTGAGCAGTGCAGCGCCGAGTAGCGCGAGCGAAAAACCAAAGTGCCAGGCCAGCGCGAGGGTGAGGAGCCCGCAGACCATTTCCACCACGGGATAGCGTGGAGAAATACGCGTCGCGCAGTTGTGGCATTTGCCACCAAGTAGCAGATAACTGATCACGGGAATGTTTTGCCACGGCTTAATGGCACTCTTGCACGCCGGGCAGTGGGAGTTGGGTGTGGCGAGATTGAGGGGCGCTTCGTCTTTCTCCCGTTCAATCTCCAGTAATTCGCAACAGTCGCGTCGCCATCGAGACTCCATCATCAGCGGCAGTCGATAGATCACGACATTGAGAAAGCTGCCCACCAATAGGCCGAGCAACAATAGCGTAAGAGGTAGTAGCCAACTCACCTCGCGAAGCGCATCCTGCATGACGTGGCCGCCTCCCTGGCGGCTGCGCGGAACGTCGCGCGGATTAAATAACCGAACCCAGCATGAAGATGGGCAGGTACATGGCGATCATGAGGCCACCGACCAACACACCCAGGATGGACATGATCAGCGGTTCCATCAGTGAACTTAAACTATCCACCGCGTTGTCTACCGCTTCTTCGTAATGGGTCGCCACCTTGTCCAACATTTCATCCAGGGCACCGGATTCTTCACCGATGGACACCATCTGTAACAACATGTGCGGAAATAATCCGGTAGATTTAATCGCGTTGTATAGGGTTGTACCGGAGGTGACGTCATCGCGTATGCGGATAATGGCTTTCGAGTAAACGGAGTTACCGGCCGCACCTGCGGTTGAATTTAAGGCGTCGACGAGAGGCACACCGGCGGCAAACGTGGTGGAGAGTGTGCGCGAAAATCGTGCGACCACAGCGTCGTGCACAATGCCGCCAACGATAGGTGCGCGCAGGGCCAGACGATCCAAGCCCTCGGAAAATCGAATGGATCGAATCTTTAACTCTCGGAAAGTAAACACGATGCCAACCAGAGCGAGGAAAATAATCCACCACCACTCCTGCACGAATTCTGAGATACTCATGACGAACTGGGTGAAAGCGGGTAGCTCGGAGCCAAAACTCTCAAACGTTTTGGCAAAAACCGGCACCACTTTTATCAACAGAATCGCGCAGACCACGATGGCCACACAGATGACCGCCGTGGGATAGGTCATTGCCTTGCGGATTTTAGCTTTTAGTTGCTCAGTCTTTTCTTTGTAGGTTGCCACGCGATCGAGCATCACTTCCAAGGTACCCGAGTCTTCGCCCGAACCCACTAAGCTGCAGAACAGATCATCGAAATGACGCGGATGTTTAGCGAGTGAGGGCGCGAGACCGCTGCCTGATGCCACATCGTTTTTGATGGTGGACACCATGTCGCGCATGCGCGGCTTCTCCAGACCATCCTCGACAATTTCAAAGCTTTGTACCAGGGGCACACCGGCTTTGAGCATGGTGGCGAGTTGGCGGGTAAAAATAGCTATGTCGGCAGGTTTAATGGGCTTGCCGGAACCGCCGAACAACGGCTTGGGCTTTTTGCGCACCCGGCTGGGGCTAATGCCTTGCTGGCGCAACTGCGCCCTAGCCATCGCCTGGCTGGTGGCTTGAATCTCGCCCTTGCTTGGCTGACCGGTTCTGTCGGTCCCGCTCCAGGTGAATATATCTCCACTGATTGCACTTGTTGCCATGTTACTCTCCGCCCCGCCCCCGGGTTCTGTTTTTGGGTGTCTCTGTTTAGTCTACTGTAATGCGATTGGCTTCTTCCAGACTTGTTACACCTTCTGCGACTTTTTTCAGGGCCGCGGAGCGCAGGTTGTGGAAGCCTTCTTCGCGCGCCTGCTGACCAATTTGTAAAGAATTACCATTTTCCATGATGAGTTGGGCAATGGCCGGTGTTATGCGAACCACTTCGTAGATACCAACGCGCCCTTTGTACCCGTTATTGCACTCTTCGCACCCTACGGGGTGTAGGATATTCGCTTTCTCCAACATTTCTTCCGTGAAGCCTTCTTCCAGTAGTGTGTGGTGCGGAATATCGTCTGCCGGTGTGGCACAGGTTTTACACAGTCGCCGCGCCAATCGCTGCGCGATAATCAAATCGACGGAAGAGGCCACGTTAAATGCGGGTACGCCCATATTGAGTAGACGCGTAATCGTCTCCGCGGCGCTATTGGTGTGCAAGGTCGACAACACCAAGTGACCGGTTTGCGCAGCCTTGATGGCGATCTCTGCCGTTTCTAGATCTCGAATCTCACCCACCATGATCACGTCCGGGTCTTGTCGCAGGAAAGAGCGTAACGCCTCCGCGAAGTTTAAACCCACTTTCGGGTTTACGTGCACTTGGTTGATGCCTTCCAAATTAATTTCCACCGGATCTTCCGCGGTGGAAATATTGCGCTCGGCCGTATTGAGAATATTGAGGCCGGTGTACAACGACACTGTTTTACCCGAGCCCGTCGGTCCCGTCACCAAAACCATGCCTTGCGGCTGATTGAGCGTCTTCATGTACATGTCTTTCTGCTCGGGCTCGTAGCCCAATGCGTCGATGCCCATTTGTGCGCTGGATGGATCGAGAATACGCAGGACGATTTTTTCGCCATAGAGCGTCGGAAGCGTGTTGACACGAAAGTCGATTGCGCGATTGCGCGACAGCTTCATCTGAATCCGACCGTCTTGGGGTACCCGGCGCTCGGAAATATCCATCTGCGACATCACTTTCAGGCGTGCCGCGAGGCGCGACGACAAATTGCGCGGCGGTTTGACCACTTCCTGTAACACACCGTCTGTGCGGAAGCGAACACGATAGTGTTTTTCGTAGGGCTCGAAGTGTATGTCTGACGCCCCTTGTTTGATGGCATCAATGAGTACTTTGTTGACGAAGCGGACGATGGGAGTCTCATCGAGTTCGGCACCGTCGTCGCCCTCTCCGGTTTCTTCACCCGAACTGATATCGATATCGTCTAGGTCGGAGGTATCCAGGTCATCGAGGCCGTCGGACAGTGAGTCCTGCGCTTCCGCCCACGTGGAAAGCGCTTTACTTAAGGTCTTTTCCTCGACCAATACCGCCTCAGTGTTGACGCCAGTGTGAAATTTGATTTCATCGAGGGCGGCTAGATTGGTGGGGTCGGATACAGCAATGAACAGGCGGTTGCCGCGCCGAAAAATGGGTAGCGCGTGGTGTTTGATCACCAGATCAGCCTCAACCAGGCCCACGGGTATGAGGTCTTGATTCAACGCGTTGATGTCAAATAGCGGCACACCAAATTCATGGGAGGCAACCTCCGCTAAACGGTGGCTGTTTATGCTGCCACGGCGCACGAGATGGGCGACGAAGTGTTCATTCTCCGCAGTCGCCTCCGTCTGAGCCTCCACCGCGTCCTGGGCGCTAATGAGGCCGTCTGCCACCAGCCGGCCTGCCAGACCACTAAGCTGCCCAATTGCCTGATCATTCATGTTGGTATTGCTCCTGACACGATTCTCGCCGCGCCCCTTTTTTGGAATAGTTCTGGTCTTTCCTACAGTGCTATCGTGCCTAAATCTTTATTTTCTTCCAATCGCTGTCGTGAACACTAACACTGCAAAGCTCGCCGTCGAGTCTGCCTCTTTTTTGCGGGTACTCACAAGCTATTTTAGAGCCTTCCGCTCCTTGATCGGCAAATTATGCGCCACCTTGTACTGCGCAGATAGGCTCGTCGGCGGTAATTCTCACGGATTTGTGAAAGGGTTCTCGACCGCCAGCTGAGGGAGGCACGTACTGCGCAAGACGAAAACCGAGAGCAAGACCCACTGCGGGCGGCGAGCTGTGGGCGGCAAGCTGTGGGCGGCAAGCCCCTGGCAGTGGATGGCGCTGCTGGAGTGAAGGGGTAGGGCTGCCGTAATAGAGTCTCTCTACCCGATGGCACAATTGAGCCATCTCTGACAAAAAACGTCACATATGTTCCTCTCTGGCAGTGATACTGGGTGCAAAACACGGCAGACAAGCCGGCCGTGCTATAAAATAGAATGCCCATAACCTATTGAAAATAAAGAAAATAAAAGATTCTTTGGTGTTTTAAGCAGGCTCCACCCCAAAGTTGGCACGCAAGCTGCATTACCACAGGTGTAGGAAACTTGCGCGGCCGCTATCGCTCCGAGCTAGTTGGTATTTCACAGCACGACACTTGATGTCACTCGAAAGAGATAACTGAAGGAGAGTTCACATGAACTTGCAGAAAACAGCACAAAAAGGTTTCACACTGATCGAACTGATGATCGTTATCGCGATCGTCGGTATTTTGGCGGCCATCGCGTTGCCTGCCTATCAGGATTACATTGTTCGTTCCAAGTTGTCCGAGCCGCTGGCGGCATTGGCTGAAGCCAAGACGACTGTTGCAGAGTACGTAGCTGCTAACGGTAGGTACCCAACTGCCACGTCCTCGTTTGGTATCAACACTGCTGATCGTAGTGAAAGCGAAATTATAGTTAATCTTAGGCTTAACGCTCCGACTAATGGAGATATTGTTCGTATCGCTGCCAACGTAGAAAACTGCGTGTTCAATGGTGGCGATTGTGACGGTACCATTGGGGGCGCGTTCCACTTGTCCGGCTCTAGTAACTCCGATGGCACCATGACTTGGACTTGCGAACCGGGGGATGAAACTAAAGGTAATCCGGTCAAACTTAAGTACCTCCCGGCTAACTGTCGCGGATAAGCTTCCCTTCGCCACACGGCGAACGATAAGCGAGAAGACCCGGTGTTCGCACCGGGTTTTTTTTGTTCGAAATTTGTGGCGGTGCCAATTTCAGTCAGTATTCGGAGACAGATTTTTCATTCTTTGAAGTGCCGGTGTATGCTGCCAATGCCTGAACGGGGAGCGAGTCTTGGGGAAAGTGGGTGAACAGGGGGTGGGAAGCGTGGTGTATAGCGTGGGTGCTTCCGCACCGGGCGCCGTCGCGCCGGGCGTCGTCGCGCTGGGCGCTACCGCGCTTGTTCTTTGCGCGCTAATCTATTGGCCAGCACTGCACGGCCCTTTATTTTTCGACGATGTGCCCAATTTGCTCGCCAATAACATTGTGCAAATTGACGGGCGCAGTTTTGATGCCTGGCGGCAAGCCGCTTTCAGCTCTAATTCCGGTTTATTTTATCGGCCTCTATCCATGCTGAGTTTCGCGGCCAACCACGTATTGGCCGGTGAGTTCACTGCATTTAGCCTAAAAGTGACGAACTTGGCCCTGCATCTGGGCATCGCGACCCTGGTGTTCTATTTCGCGCGCTTGGTACTGGCGACGCCGGCTATGCAGAGCGAGCTGGTGCGCTCCGAGGCGAAGCAGTGGTTGGCCTTGGCAGCTGCCGTCTTGTGGTTATTGCACCCGCTGCAGGTTTCAACGGTGCTCTACGCGGTGCAGCGCATGGCACAATTGGCCACGCTGTTCACTTTCGTCGGCCTGTGTTTGTTTCTCAATATACGGCTGCGGTGGGCGCGCCATGGTGCATCCGTGGGCGCGTGTATTGCCACTGCCATCAGTTTGGGGCTGTGGACACTGGTGGCGATGCTGTGCAAAGAAAACGGTGCTTTATTGCCCTGGCTGATTCTAGTGCTGGAATTTACTCTTTTTCAGGGCCAGTGGGCGGGGTGTCGGCGCCCTGGCTTGCAGTGGGCGACAACGGCGGCATTGTTGGCCCCCTTACTGGTTATCCTCGCTGTGTTTTTAGTTGCCCCAGAGTTTTTCAGTGACCGTTACCTGCGGCGCGAGTTTACGTTGGAAGAGCGCTTGTTGACTCAAGCGCGTGTCTTGTGGGCCTACGTCTATTGGCTGGTGGTGCCGAACGTGTTGGAGATGGGTTTCTTTCACGACGATTTCACGCTCTCGCAGGCGTTTTGGTCGCCACGCAGTGCGGGTATTGCGGTGCTTAGCTGGGTGTTAGTAGGGCTTGCCGCACTCCTGCTGCATCGGCGTCTACCCCTGTTTTGCTGTGCTGTCTTGTTTTTCCTGGTGGGGCACAGTATAGAATCGTCAGTCTGGCCCCTGCAAATGGCCTTTGAGCATCGCAACTACCTGCCCGCTGTGCCGTTTTTATTGTGCCTGGCGGTGACTGGCTGGACGATTGCCCAGCGATTTGGGCCGCGCGTTCCCGCCGTCCTGGGATCTGTGGTGGTGGTGATTTTCAGTCTACTGTTGATCGTGCGCACACAAGTATGGAAGGATGATTATTCACTCGCTCGATTCAACGTTATCAATCACCCCGAGTCGCCCTGGGCAAACTTCTACTTTGGCAATGCCTTGTTGGAGCGCTACGGCGAGTACGATGGCGAAAGTGTCGGTCAGGCACCGGGTGGAACGCCCGGTGGAGCGAGAAGTGAGGATGAGCGCCTCGGTTTGCTGGTGGGCGCGCGCAAGCACTTTGAACAGATGCACACCTTGACGCCGCGAGATATGGCGCCACTGGTCATGTTGTATCAACTCGATACGACGCACTTTCCACAACTGGCATTGGACAATAACTGGCTGGAACGCATTGAGACCTTGGCGCTGAGTCGCCGCATTCAAGCCTCTGATCGCACCGCACTGAGCGCCTTGGTGGATTTCACGCTAACACTACCGGGTGAGCTGCAGCGTCGGCGCGTGAAAGATTTGCTCGGAGCGATCGCGCAGCGTCACCCGAAACGCACCGATGTGTTGCCACATCAGTTTCGTTTGCTCTTTAACGGTTCACAACAGGAGCGTGAGGAACTCGGCCGTGTGTTGCGCCTAGCGCTGGAGAACGCACGCAGTAATCGCAAGGCACCCGCTTACCTGGCTCAGTATTATGGCGAAGATGATCTTGCAGCGACCTACGAGGCGCTGCGCATTTGGCTGAAACGCGATCGGATGCGCCGCGAGTTGTCCTCGCTGCGAGCAATCTTTCCGTGAGATTTCTTCGGTGAGCGCGCTGGCAGGCAGTGCTGAAAGCCACGTCAGCACAGACCGGTTTGTTGCGGTTGTGCTCGGCTGTGTGTTGTTGGCGGTGACCGGGTGGTTGTATTGGCCGGGAATCACCGGCCCCGAGTTGTTGGATGATCGCTCCAGTGTGCTGGTAATCCGCGACTTGGATGAGCGCCCGGAGTTGGCGATGGACTACGTATTCGGTGACTCCTCGGGCATGCTGGGGCGCTCGGTGTCCATGGCGACCTTTGTATTGGAGCGTCTCTATCTCGACGCGGGCACTGCGGGAAGCAAAGCGGTCAACATTGTGTTGCATCTGCTTAATGGCGGCTTGGTGATGGCGCTGTTCTGGGTGCTGCTTCGCTACCGACGTGTTCCTCGATATCCTGTCTTGGCAGTACTCTTGGGTGGGCTCTGGTTACTGCAGCCCCTGTTTGTCAGCACGGTGTTATACGTGGTGCAGCGTATGGCCATGTTGTCCGCGTTGTTTATGTTGCTGACTTGTATCGCCTATGTCGATTGGCGAATAGCGTACAACCGGGGCGGGCGCTTCCTCTGGTTGCGATTTTTGTTTGTTCCCCTATTTTTCATTACCGGTTTGTTCGCCAAGGAAAATGCCATTGTTGTCCTGCCGGTCATACTCCTGCTAGAGGTGCTCTGGTTCGAGTGTCGCGGCCCCGATGGCGCAACCGTGCGCTGGCTCCAGCGGTTATCTTGGGGATTGATTATCGTTGGTGCACTGGGAGTATTGCTGATCCTGCCGGTGCAGTGGGAAGAGCTGGCGGGGAAGTATCGCCGACGCCCCTTTGATATAGAAGAACGCCTATTGTCGCAGGCCCGTTTTCTGTGGGATTACCTGCGTCAGATGTTTTTCCCCGAGGTGTCGCGCATGGGCCTGTACCACGATGATGTGGTGTGGTCGCGCTCACTGTTAGAGCCCATGACCACGCTATACAGCGTAATTGCCTGGGGTGTAACCGCTATCGCAGCGGCCATCGCCTGCTATTGGCGAGCCGGCCGCTGGTTATTCTTCGGGTTATTTTGGTACCTCGTGGCGCACTGCGTGGAATCCACGGTGTGGCCGCTGGAGTTGTATTTTGAACATCGCAATTATTTCCCGGCCGTCGGCATCGCGCTGCTGTTAGGAGTGGTGTTCTATCTTGCAGTGCGAGTTTGGCCGGAAACAGCCGTGCCGCTACTGTGGGTTCTCGCACTGCCGTTGCCATTGTTGGCCGGTTTGACCAGTTCACAGGCGCAGATTTGGTCCAGTCGCTCGCTGTTGGCGATGCATCACGTTAACAGTCACCCGCATTCTATGCGCGCCAATACCGACATGTCTGTGGAACTGGCCTTGCACGGCGAGATAGATGCGGCCCGCTACTACTCGCGGCGCTCCTACACTGCGGCGAATTCGCGCGAGCGGGCGGGCGACTTTGAGGTGCGTGAAATGGCGCTGTTGTGCACGGCTAATCGCCCAGTCGACGTGGCCATGATCGATAATTTTGGCAAGGCCGATCCGCACCGACCACTGAGTTCAGTGACCACGCTGCTGACACTGGTGCGTTTATTGCAAGATGACCAGTGTCCCAAATTCGACCGAGTGCGGTTCGCGGACCGATTGGCCCAGATCTACCTCAACGATGACAACTGGAAAAAGGCGCCCTCCAATATTTACACGAATCTGGCTGTTCTGGAGAACGCGCTACAGCGTTATGATAACGCCTATGCCTATATCGAACGTGCCCTGGGCCACAGTTCGCGCAAAACGCGCCTCCTGCTGATGAAACTGCACTTTGCCAGCGCCCTGGGTAAACAAGATGCGCGGCGCGAGGTCATCGAGCTGCTGTTAGAAAAGCAGCGCAAAGGGCAGTTGAACGTGGCCGAACAGGAAAACTTGGCCCTGTACCTGCGCAGCGATAACGCAGGTGCAGCGGCCGAGGCACACACATCTGACACACGGATAGAGCACTCATTTAATGACGGAAACGACAACTAAACCGAGGCTAGAGATGCCGAACCTGCAAGCTATCGGCTTGCGTGTATCGATTATCATCCCGGCAAAGAATGAAGAGGAAGGCTTAGCGGAGCTGCTGCCGAGGTTGACGGCAGCCTACCCCGATGCCGAAGTTATTGTCGTTAACGATGGCTCCACGGATACGACTGAGCAGCTTTGTCGGGATGCGGGGGTCATCGTGTTGACACATCCCTACGCCAAGGGCAACGGCGCCGCAGTCAAATCCGGCGCGCGCGCGGCCACCGGCGACATCCTAGTATTTATGGATGCCGACGGTCAGCACGACCCTGATGATATCGAGCGCTTGCTGACAAGAATGGCTGACGGTTATGACATGGTGGTGGGTGCTCGCAGCGGTGTTGGCTCGCAAGCCAGTGTCGCCCGCTGGAGCGCTAACGCCGTTTACAACCGGTTCGCAAGCTGGATGGTGAATCGTAAAATTCCCGACCTGACATCGGGGTTTCGCTGCATCGATCGTCGCAAGTTCCTCGGATTTTTATATTTGTTGCCCAACGGTTTCAGCTACCCGACGACGATCACCATGGCATTTTTCCGAGCCGGTTACTCTATCGGTTTCGAGCCGATTGCAGTGGCGAAGCGCAAAGGTAAAAGCCACATCAGTTTAGTCAAAGACGGCGTGCGTTTTTTACTCATTATTTTCAAGGTCGGTACTTTGTATTCACCGTTGAAGGTATATTTCCCCGCCGCCGTGGTGGTCTCCGGTCTGGGCCTGTTGAACTATGCTCTGACGGTCGCGAGTACTGGTTGGCGTTTCACCAATATGAGTACACTGTTGATTTTAGCGGGTATGGTGATGTTTCTGATTGGTTTGCTCTCTGAGCAGTTAACGAATTTGCAATTTAAAGATACATCGGATCAAAGTGCTTAGATCGGTGTCACGCGTTGCGCACTAGGAGTGCACGCTGTAGCGATTTTTTATCACACCCATATTCCCCAATCGATATTTTATCGATTCCACCAAAACGCCCCAGCCGTAGCGCAACAATGGCCCACCGCTGATGGAAGATGCTTCGGCGGTATAGCGGGTAGGGCAGGTCACTTCACCGATACGGTAGCCCGCTGCGATGATCTGCAGCAGCATTTGGTTGTCAAAGAGAAAGTCGTTGGAGTTGTCTTGCAGAGGCAGTTGCGCCAATAGTTCACTGGAAAAGGCGCGATACCCGGTATGATATTCCGATAATTTGTAACCGACCAACAGGTTTTGCACGAACGTCAACAACCGATTGGCGATGTATTTGTGCTTGGGCATGCCGCCCTTGAGTGCGCCTACGCCGAGGATGCGCGAGCCCAGTGCACAGTCAAACACACCGTCAGCGACAAGCGCAGCCATGCTGCGAATCAGTTTTGGTGTGTACTGATAGTCGGGATGCACCATGATCACTATGTCTGCCTCCAGGGATAAGGCCTTGTCATAGCAGGTTTTTTGATTGCCACCGTAGCCTACGTTTTGCTCGTGTCGTACGACATGGGAAATGCCTAGGGAGTGGGCCAGCGTTGCGGTGCTATCGCGGCTGGCGTCGTCGACCAAAATAACCTCGTCAACGATATCAAACGGCAACTCTCGATAGGTTTGTTCCAGTGTTTGTGCCGCATTGTAAGCGGGCATTACCACCGCGAGTTTCTTGCCGTTAATCATGGGAGCGTGGCTCTTTCTTCCGATTGCGTGCGAAAATCTGCACAGTTGCACCACGTCGCAGTAGTGCAGCGCCAATGGATTCTATGATCGCCAGCGGGGTGAGCAATACCGCGAGCAGTGTCCAGCATAAAAATAGCGCCACCTGACGCAAATTCTTCAGTTCGCGATGGTGCAGTGTGCGATAGTAGGCGTTCGCTGGGGCGTGCACCAGGGAATTCATGGAGCTTTGTATGAAACCGTAGCTATTTTGAACCCAGTCCAGGTGATTACACTTCTCTATTTCTAGTCCGAGTTGCTCTAGCTGTTCAATCAACCAGATCTCCTCGATGTGCACCAAATGGCGTGGTAAATCCAAATGGAACCAGTGCTTGCGAAATATCAAATGTTGCCAACTGGCAAAATTGGGCACCGCGAGCACCAGTAGGCCGCCTTCCTCGAGATGTTCGCCAACCAACCGCAGTAAATCAGTGATAGTTTCCATGTGCTCCAGCACATGCCAGAGAACGACGATATCGAATCGGTGGTTGGTAAATGTTGGATCCGATAACTGGCCGATGTGAACAAAGGAGGGGGGTGTGCCTTGCTCGGCAAACTCGGGTCGTTCTAGCCCGCAAACCTCGCAGCCGCGCTGTGCGAATGCACTCAATAACTGACCGCGGCCACAACCGATATCCAGTACTGAGGGTAAACGCTGCGCTTCGCTGTTGCGGTTTGGCTGTGCGCGCCAATGTTGAATGACTTGTGTAGCGCGGTGTCTGTGGGCGAGCGATAGCATGCCCTCGATAAAGCCATTGAATTTGCTTTGTGCCGAGCCGTAGTAGTCGCGATGGTAGGCAGCTTCAATCACCGCGGCAGTTGCGCCTAGGGTATTGACCAATCCACAGTTGAGGCAGCGTTCAATACTAAAGCTTACGGGTCCGGCCTCGCGGGCGCTATCAAAGGGTGGCGCGTGGTACAACAACTGCAGATGATGGCCTCCGCAGTTGTAGCACGGTCCCGAGTTTCTCATTTATGACGGCTTCGCATCGGTCGGGTGAAACAAAATGTACTTCTTTGCTACGTAATTAAACAGTGTTACCGCGACACTGGCGACAATCTTCGCCTGTAAATAGTGCAGCTCCATCCACTCCACAAAGCCGAGCATTAGTACTTGGTTCAACGCTAATCCCGCGAGGACGATAGCATTGAAGATCGCCAATTCCAGTAGGGTTTTCTTTTTATATTTACGGTAGTCGAACACCCAACGGGTATTGAGTAAATAGGTCAGTGCCAAACCGCCGCCGTAGCTGATGAGATTGGCGACCAGGTAGTGCAGCCCGAGGTGCTCTTTGCAGAAATACAGCAGGCCAAAGTCGACGGCAAAGGCCAGGCCGCCAGCCAGCAGGTAGCGCAGCCATTCCCTGTTCAATCGCAGCCCACTAGCGCGACTCTCCACGTTCCAAACGCTCACTATACAGGGCGAGGTTTTGGGTCGCTGCACTGAGCTCTGGGTCCAATTCTAAGGCCAGAGAGAACACCTGCAGAGCCCCTTTTATGTTGCCTTGCTCTGCCAAGGTAATCCCCAGGTTGTTGTAGAGCTGCGCGATGGGCGGACCGTTGAGTAACGCTTGGCGAAAGTTAATTTCCGCTCGGGAGAAGTTTTGCTGCGCCAGAGCAGCGTTGCCCAGTATTTGATAGCCGCCAGGAAGTTTTGGGTGCGATTTGATCATCGCCTCCCCATGCGGAGTGGCCCGTTCTGGGAGTCCGCGTTTTAAATAGTCCTTGGCTAAGTGCAAGTGCGATTTATACGAGGGGCCGTTGACGCGCTCGACTTGCGCAAACAGCGTGTTGGCGTTTTGCCAATAACCCACCTGCCAGAAAGTTAGCAAACTAAAGAAAACAATCACTATGGCGCTAATGCGCATCGCGAACGCAAATCGCGGATGCTGGATTGCAGGTATAAGGAAACTACAGGCCAGTAGTACACCGATAGACGGTAGATACATATACCGGTCTGCGTGAGCTTGGCCGCCGACTTGGACAAGACCGATCACCGGCAGCAGTGTGATAAAAAACCAGGCATTCCCGAGGGTAAACAGGGGGCTTCGGCGAGCCAATAACACCGCAACAATGGCAATTATCGCCAGCAAGCCCGTAGCGAATACTGCGCTGAAGATATCTCCCGATGCATTCATGGGGTAGTAAGCGGCGAGGTTGATGGGCAAGAACCACTGTTTCAGATAGGTGAGGTAAGCAGTGCTGGCCACTTCCCAGCGCTGTAATAGTGAATGCGCTTCGAGGTAGGCGATGGAGTTGCCGCTGTCCTGTGCTTGTATGGTGATCAGGCAGGAGGCGAGCGCTAGGGCGATCAGCGGCAGTTTTTCTAACAATGATGGGAGCCACATGGAAAACCAAGTGTCTTGCGGTGCTTCTATGTCTTCCTCTTCGTCCGCAAATGCGAGAAATTCATCGTTTTCCTCTTCAATAACTTCAAAATTGTGTCGGTAGATCGTGATATCGAGTAATACCAAAATGACCGGTAAGCTCACGGCCATCGGTTTTGCCAACAACGCGAGCACGAATAAAACGATAAGTGTAATGTAATTACGCCAAGTAGGGGACCGGTTGTAACTGTCGTAGCACAGTAGCGCCGCTAGAAAAAACACCGCGCAAAGCAGATCCTTGCGCTCGGCAATCCAGGCGACAGATTCCACGTGCAGTGGATGGACGAGGAAAACCGCCGCTAGCAAACCCGCTTGCCACCAAGAGCCCATCACGCGAATCAAGTAGCAATACAACAAACTGCTGCAGATGCCGTGGAGCAACATGTTGTGCCAGTGCGCCCAGCTCGGAGCGGAACCAAAAAGCGAGACGTCCAGCATGTGTGACAGCCAGGTCAGCGGGTGCCAGTTACTCATGTAAAACGTGGTAAATGCCCAGTGTAAGCCGTCGAGACTCAGGCCACCAAGGACCATTGGGTTCTCGAGTATGTAATAGTCGTCGTCAAAGTAGACGTAGTCGAAGCTCCAGGTTTGGCCATAGAGCAGAAAGAGCAATACCGCCAATGCAGCACACACCAGCTTATGAACACCTGCGTCACCGTCAGGGGGTGATGTTCGAACTATTTCTGCGGCGCGTTTCATGCACACAGCTCCAGTCACATTATGGCGAAACTAGGGTGTTACAAGTATTGATTACTCTTGCGTTTTCACACCAGCCGCCGCTTAGATTCAACTGTTTTGACTGCCAGCGCGGCTCTCACCTCGGCACGGTTAGGCTGAGGTGCGCTGGCGTGCCTTTGCTTCCAAGCGTCGCGCGTGCAATACGGGTTCCGTATACCCACTGGGCTGTTCTGTGCCGTGAAAGACAAGGTCACAGGCAGCTCGAAACGCGATACTGTTGCTAAAGTTAGGCGTCATGTTGTTGTAGTCGGGGTCTGAGGCATTTTGCTCGTCCACAACGGCGGCCATACGCTCCAGTGTGGCGCGAACCTGTTCCTCGCTGCACACGCCGTGCCGCAACCAATTGGCGATATGCTGGCTGGAGATGCGCAGTGTTGCGCGATCTTCCATGAGCCCTACGTGGTTGATGTCCGGCACCTTTGAGCAGCCCACACCCTGGTCTATCCAGCGTACCACGTAGCCGAGGATACCCTGGGCGTTATTGTCTAGCTCGCGCTGTATGTCTGCGGCGCTCAGCCCTTGGGCACCTTTCAAGGGGATGCTCAAAATATCATCCAGAGAAGCGCGCGGGTGGCCCAACAGCGCTTGCTGGCGTTGCGCGACATTGACTTGGTGGTAGTGAATGGCGTGCAAAGTTGCGGCTGTGGGCGATGGTACCCACGCGGTACTGGCGCCCGATTCGGGGTGCGCCAGTTTGTTGTGCATCATCTCGGCCATTAAGTCGGGCATTGCCCACATGCCTTTGCCGATCTGCGCTTTGCCCATTAACCCGCAGGCCAGACCGACATCGACATTCCAGTCTTCATAGGCCTTGATCCAAGCCTCCTGTTTCATCGCACCTTTCGGTGTCATCGCAGCCGCTTCCATACTGGTGTGAATTTCGTCGCCCGTGCGATCGAGAAAGCCGGTGTTAATGAAGACAAGCCTATCCTTGGCGGCGCGAATGCACGCTTTGAGGTTAATTGTGGTGCGGCGCTCCTCATCCATGATGCCCATTTTTAAGGTGTTGCGCGCCATACCGAGTGCGTCCTCGATGCGATCAAATAATTCACAGGTGAAGACTACTTCGTCCGGCCCGTGCATTTTTGGCTTCACGATGTACACACTGCCCGTGCGTGAGTTGCGCGGTGTATCACCGGTTTTTTGCAAGTCGTGCAGGGCGATGAGTGCGGTGAACAGGCCATCCATGATGCCCTCGGGAATTTCGTCGCCGTTCTTATCCAAAATTGCGGGGGTCGTCATCAGGTGACCGACATTGCGCACGAACAGCAAGCTGCGCCCGGGGAGTGAAAGGGTCGCGCCGCCGGCGGTTGTGTACTGCCGATTGTCGGCGAGCGCTCGCGTAACCGCCTTGCCGCCTTTGTTAAAACTATCTTGTAAATCGCCGCGCATCAGGCCCAGCCAGTTGCGGTAAGCGATGGCTTTGTCCTCGGCATCGACTGCGGCGACGGAATCCTCGCAGTCTTGAATGGTGGTCAGGGCCGCTTCGAGCAGCACGTCGTTCACCCCGGCGGGATCGGTTTTGCCGATGGGGCTATCGCGGTCGATGGCGATTTCAATATGCAGGCCGTGGTGGCGCAACAGGACGGCGGACGGTGCCTCGGCGCTGCCGGTATAGCCGACCCATTGCTCGGGGGCTGCCAGCGCCACTGTTTGCCCATCGGCCAGCGTGACCTGCAGTGTATCGCCGCTTATCGCGTAAGCGGTGACGTCCTGGTGGCTGCCTGTTGCCAGCGCGCAATGCGTATCGAGAAAATCTTTGGCGTAGGCGATCACCCGCTCGCCGCGCACCGGGTTGTAGGCACCGGCGCGCTCCGCGCCCTCGTTTTCGGGAATCACGTCAGTGCCGTAGAGCGCGTCGTACAGACTGCCCCAGCGGGCGTTGGCGGCATTGAGTGCGTAGCGTGCGTTCATCACTGGAACCACCAGTTGTGGCCCGGCGAGGGTGGCCACTTCCGGATCGACTCCCGTGGTGCCGATTTGAAAATCTGGGCCGTCCGGCTGCAGATAACCGATGCCCTCTAAAAATGCTCGATAGGCCGTCCGGTCGTAGTTGGGGCCAGGATGAGCGCGGTGCCACTCATCGATTTGGCGTTGTAGGTCATCGCGAATAGCCAACAGTTCACGGTTGCGCGGCCCGAGGCTGGACACAATATCTTCCAACGCAGCCCAGAAATCTGCGGGTGCGATGGCGAGGCCGGGCGCGATCTCCTGCTCGAGCAGGGCGTGCAACTCGCGTGCTACTTGCAAGCCGCCGATACGAATGCGCTCTGTCATGGGGTTTGCTCCACTGCAGTTAGTGCAACGTTTCATTTTAAGAGTGTGACTAAGATTTAGCTAATTTATCGTTTCAATCACCGTCATTCTTAGAGTGAATTCTGTTCTTGAGGGAATGAGCCGCAGGAACGCGCTCAATGAATAAGCTGATTAGCTCAGGCTCACTAACGCGCTAGTTTTTGTGCCGTGCCAAGTTAATCTGGCAGCGGCGGTTGCCCATCCAAAACGCGCGCAGTATCGGTAATGAGCTTGCGCAACCACTTGTTGGCCGGGTTGTGTTGGAGCAGCGGGCTCCACGCCATCTTCAGCTCCAGGGGAGGAATCTCCAGCGGCGGCGCACGCAACACGACACGCGGGTTGTCTTTCTTCAATAGCGCGGCGCGGGTCGGTAGCGTCACGATCAGGTCGCTCTGCTCCGCCAGGGTCATGGCGGCCTGGTAGTGGCGGGTAAAAACGCGAATCTGCCGCTTTTTACCAAGGTTGTTTAGCGCCGCATCGACCCAGCCCAAGCGCTGTACGTCGGATGGGTCAACACCCACCCCGACACCCATGCCGGTTTTGCTCACCCATACGTGCTTTGCCTCCAGATAGCTGTCTAAGGTGAAATCTTCCAGTACAGGGTTTTGCGGGCGCAGCACGCAGGTAAAGCTGTCGTCCCACAAGTGTATTTGGTGGAAGGATTGCGGCATGGAGTCGAAGCGGTTAATCACCATATCGACCTTGCCGCGCTCCACATCCAGAAAGCTGACATCGGAAGGTGTCATGATATCCAGGGTGACTCCCGGTGCCGCGGTGCGCAGCTTGCTCAGCACGCTGGGCAGCAGAGTCGCCTCCGCGTAGTCGGAAGCCATGATGCGGAAAACGCGGTCCGCCGAGCCCGGTTCGAAGGCCGTGCGCGGCTGCACCGCATGATCAATTTTACTCAGCACCTCGCGCACGATGGGCTCCAGCTCCAGCGCCCGTTCCGTCGGTGTCATCCCATCACTGGTGCGCACTAACAACGGGTCATCAAACAGCTCACGCAGGCGGCGCAAGCCATTGGACATGGCGGGTTGGGACAGATTGAGTTGATTGGCGGCCTGGGTGACGTTGCGCTCGCGCAGCAGGGCGTCCAGATAGACGAGCAAGTTGAGATCGATACGATTGGGGTTCACGCTGAGTTACCTGTTATTCACTGAGTGAATTACATAGTGCGTTGCCATTTACAGTAAAAATTATACGACTGCAGCCCATTTGCCAAGGCTTTGGCGGAGATTAGGTGAGCTTGGGCGGGCATTGCGCTCGCCTCCAGATCCGAGACCTCCGGATCCCAGAATGAAGCCTAAGCAGGCACTGGCACTGCTATAGATCACTACCCAGGGCCGTGCCGGCATGGGTTTCCAACACGGATTCCCGGCACCGGTTGCGCAATCAAATGCAGTATACTGCCGCCTTTTCTGTGGAGGCTTTCCATGCCCGTAACATCCACTCCCGATTTATCTGACGCCGCGCCTGCGGCACAAGCCATCGAGTTGCAGTTGCGCAGCTTTGGCCAGCTCGAGGCCTTTAGTGGTCGGGCGGTGACTATCAAGTGCCACGAAGACAATTCCCTCGTGAAGGCCTGTGTAGAAGAACCTGGTGAGGGTCGGGTGATCGTTGTCGACGGCGGTGGCTCCTTGCGCCGGGCATTGCTGGGAGACATGTTGGCGGAAAAGGCCGCGGCCAACCGCTGGGCCGGTTTGGTGATAAACGGCGCCGTGCGTGATGTGGACGAAATCGGGCGCACGCGGCTAGGTGTTTTGGCCTTGGGCTGTTGCCCGATTAAGACAGAGAAGCTGGGTGTCGGGCAGCGTGATATTGATATCCAAATTGGCGGTGTCTGGGTGGCGTCGGGTGACTACGTTTACGCTGACAATAACGGCGTGTTGGTCAGTAAGGTTGCCCTGAACTGAATTTCACTGTTGGTACGTGCCGGGTCACAGTAAACGCATGGACAAATCCAGCGCGCGGCAGTGTTTTGTCAGTGCGCCAATAGAGATGTAATCCACGCCCGTTGCCGCGATGGCTGGCAGTGTTTCCTCGGTGACATTGCCAGAAGCCTCAAGTTCTAAGCGCCCCTGGGTTAACTGCGCGGCCGTGCGCAGGTCGTCCAAGGTGAAGTTGTCTAGCATGACTCGGTCGCAGCCAGCGGCGATGGCCTGCTCCAGTTCATCCAGGCTTTCCACTTCTACCTCGACGGGTTTGCCCGGTGCTTGCGCCTGCGCAGTTGCCACAGCAGCGGCGATTCCACCACAGGCACGAATGTGGTTTTCCTTGATCAAGAAAGCGTCAAACAAACCGACGCGATGATTGTGGCAGCCACCGCAACGCACGGCGTATTTTTGCGCAAGGCGTAAACCGGGTAGCGTTTTGCGCGTGTCGAGCAATTTGGTGTCGCTGTCGGCGATGAGGTCGACATAGTGCCGCGCGCGGGTGGCGGTGCCAGACAGCAACTGCAAAAAATTAAGCGCGCTGCGCTCGCCGGTCAGAAGACGGCGCGCGGGGCCCTGTAGGGTAAACAGCGTGGCGTTAGCTGCTACGGCGTCGCCGTCGTCATGTTGCCATTCGATTTGAACACGATCATCCAGCTGCGCAAAGACTTCATTCACCCAGGGTTGCCCACAGAGCACGCCGTCCTCGCGCGTAATGACACGGGCGCGCGCAGTTGTCTCAGCGGCGATAAGTTGGGCGGTAATGTCGCCCGTGCCCACGTCCTCTTGCAAGGCGGCGCGGACATTGGCAGTGATCACAGCTCGCTCCGGCGCGAACGTGCTGGGGTCAATTTTGGGCATGGTGGGTGGGCCTGTGGAAAATGCGGTGGCCGATTGTAGCAGTTAGGGCGCGGTACCTTAAAGCGCGCATGTGCTGCTCAGGAGCAATACGCGGTACACTGCCGCTTATGAACGAGAACACACCGGAGCGATCTATCAGCCCCAGCGATTTGTCCCTGTGCGACGGTTGGGTGGAGCAAGCCAGACGTGTGCCATCACCCAATTTCGAAGCGCGGCCGCAGGGCTGTGTGCCGGAATTGCTCGTCATTCATAACATTGCGCTGCCGCCGGGGGAATATGGCGGTAACGAAATCGAGCACTTGTTTACCAATCGTTTGGATTGGGAAGCGCACCCGTATTTTCAACAGATACGTGGCATGCGCGTATCGTCACACCTGCTGATTCGCCGCGATGGCGAGTTGGTGCAATTCGTGAGTTTGGATGATCGAGCCTGGCACGCAGGGCATTCCGATTATTGTGGGCGGGACAATTGCAACGACTTCAGTATCGGTATCGAGTTGGAGGGCAGTGACGATATCCCGTACACCGCGGCGCAGTACGACATACTCGCAGCCGTATCCGCGCTGCTGTTGCGGCGCTACCGTGAATTAGATGCGCGGGACATTGTCGGCCACAGCGATATCGCACCCGGCCGCAAGACTGACCCCGGTCCGGCGTTTGATTGGCAGCGCTATCGCGCAGACCTGCTAAGCTTAGTGGCAAAGCCATTACATGCTGATTGAGGCGCCGCCACGCGAACACCGTACATGGAAGCCCCCCGCGACAGTGATGCCACACTACCCTCCGTAATAACCGCATCGCGCAACAAGCGCAGTGCCGAGGCGCTGCTTTTGACCATCGCTTTTCACCCAGATGTGAATCGCATAGGCGAAGTCGCTCGTGTTGAAGAACGCAGTGCATCGCGGCCCTGGATACTGGGTCGGCGCAGCCCGGCGTTTAAACAGCCGGGTGCTCCCGCTGCAGGCTCACAGTTGGCAGAGCCACACATCAGTCGCCAGTCACTGCAACTTGAGTATCGGCGCAAGGCTTTGCGGCTGCGCCGTTTTCCCGCGTCCAGTCGCGTGCGTGTTGGCGCCGTCGAAGTGCAAGACGCCTTGACGTTAAACACCCAAGAGTTACGTGCCGGCGTTCCTATACTGTTAGGTCATGGCGTGGTGTTGTTGTTGCGCTTAGCTCCGGTGGGTGATGTTGACGCGACTTCAGTGGCACCGATCGATGAACTGCGTGGCCAAAGCGCGGCAATGGCCGCGATCCGCGCACAGGTTATGCGAGCGGCGGCTTGTGACGTGGATGTGCTGATACGCGGAGAGACGGGCACTGGTAAGGAACTGGTGGCGAGCGCCATCCATCGCCTCGGTGCGCGGGCACGGGGCCCATGGGTAGTGGTAAATATGGCGGCCATTCCCACCGAGTTAGCGGCGGCGGCACTGTTTGGCCGCAACCGGGGTGCGTACACGGGAGCGGATTCCAATGCTCCGGGCTACTTCCAACAGGCGCATCGCGGTTGTTTGTTTCTAGATGAGGTGGGCGATACCGCCGAGGAAGTTCAGCCGCAGTTGTTGCGGGCACTGCAGCAGCGCGAGATACAGCCGGTTGGTGGTGCGGTAACCAAGGTCGATTTGCGCGTGCTATCAGCGACCGATGCCCTGTTGGATAGCAAAGACAGTCATTTTAAGGCCGCGCTGCGCCATCGTTTGGGCGCACTGGAAATAGTGCTGCCAGCGCTGCGCGAGCACCCCGAGGATATCGGCGAGTTGCTGCTACATTTTTTGCGCTCTGCGAGCGCGGCAGCGGGCAACACTGTGTCTCTTTCTGGAACTAACGGCCGAGCGGCTAGCGCAGCGAATTCGAGTTTACTGCCCACACCCGAGAGTGACTCTCTGGTCATTGCTGCGTGGGCAAACCTGTTTTTTCACGCCCTGCGTTACCAGTGGCCGGGGAATGTCCGCGAGCTGGCCAATGTGGCGCACCAAATCATAGTTACCGGTGCGAGTATTCCAGACTTACCGCAGAATTTTACTGCGCTGCACCCACCTTCTCGCAACAGCGCGGCGCAAGCGGGCATGTCTGGGATAGATCACGAACGCTTTGCTGCCGCGATGCAATCGGCAGATTTTGAAGTGGTGAAAGTTGCCCGTGCTTTGGGGGTATCGCGTGCCGCGGTCTACCGGCGTATCGAAGCCTCTAAGGAGTATCGCTTGTTGGGCGATATCAGTGACGAAGAAGTTCTGCGCAGCTTGACGGAACACAAGGGTGAGACGTCCGCAGCGGCGCGCGAACTGCGCGTGTCGCCACGCGCCTTGGCTAAGCGGCTGCGCAAACTTGCCCCGGCAGAGCTGCAATCCATCAGCGGGCAGCGTTAGCGCCGCGTGGAAGATCACGTCGGCCCCTATCGCATTCTGCGCTTAATCAATCGCGGCGGGCAGGGCAGCGTATATTTGGGCTACGATAAGCGGCTTAAGCGTCGTGTCGCCATCAAAATTTACGCCAAACCCCGAGCGCGTGCGTCGCGCAAGCAATTGTTGAATGAGGCGCGGGTGCTAGCGGGAATCCACAGCCCGAAAGTGGTCGCCATTCACGATGTCATTGAATCCGGCGCCCACCTCGCGCTGGTGATGGAATATGTGCCCGGTTGTAACCTCGAAGAGTTTTTGGCTGGAGCGAGGCCCTCGCTATCCGCCGTACTCACAATTGGCACTGATGTCGCCGGTGCGCTCGCAATTGCGCGGCAAAACCGCATCGTACACGGTGACCTGAAAGCGGCCAATGTGCTAATTGGTGCTACCGGCCGGGTTAAATTGACTGATTTTGGAATCGCGCGTAAGGTGCTCCAGGTGGATGCGCACGCCACTCCAAGTTTTTCTGGCAGCCTGTCCGCACTATCACCCGAACAGTACTTGGGTGAACCGCTGAATGAATTTTCCGATTCGTTTGCCCTGGGTATTCTGTTTTACCGCATGGTCTGTGGGGAGCAACCATTTTACGATGCGGGCCAGTTGAACGCGGATCGCTTGTTGCGTGCCGATTTTCCATCACTTGCAAGCCGTGTACCCGCCGATGTGGATCTGCCCGAAGAGTTAGCTGACTTGGTGCACACGCTATTGCGCCGCGAGCCGCGCGAACGCGCGTCGACCCGAGATGTTCGCCGGGTCATGCGCGAGTGTTCGCGCCGACTACCCATAGCGCTGGCCAACCAGTTATTGGTGGAAGCGCAGCCGTTTTTCCGCCGCGAATCCGCCACCGACCTACCGCCCCAGGTGCCTGAGGAATTGGGCGATCAAGGCCGCTCGCGCTTACTGCGCGATGATGGTTGGCGCGCCTGGGTTCGGCACCGTATCCAGGCGCCATTGCGGCGCTCGAGCTGGCCCGCGCGAATTGTCATGCTGACGCTGGCGGCAATGGTGTGCGTAACACTGGCCCATTTTGCGCTGCGCGAGCTGCCTACCAAGGTGGCGTTGGCGGAACCTACCTGGTTTGTACCCGCCGCTGTCGAACTGCCCTCTGGTGTGTCGCACGATTGGATGTTGCAGCAGGTTCATGCGGCGCTGCAAGAGGTTGTCGGGCCCATAGATAGTGTGGGACCAGTATTTATTGGCGCATCGCGCGTGCTGTATTCAGAAGGCGCACAACCGCGCGCTTCTCAAATGCCCGAAGTCAAGCTCGAGGTGGCTTTGCAGTGCAATACAGAGTTCTGTGTGTTCGATGTGCAGCGCGAGCAAGACGCGGTGCTCGAAACAAGGCAAGTATTATTGTTTGTCGATCGATCGGAAACGCAGTGGCGACAGGGTGTACAACAAGCGATAGGTGATTTGTTCGACTAGTGTGTCGCGCTCGGTGCCAATATAAGGTTCTAGCGTTTGCACTTGCTTTGCTGAACGTACTCGTTGCCAGGTGTTTGACTACACCAGCGCCACCGAAGCTGCCAGCAACATCTGCGACCAAAAATAAGCGGGAGTGCCCCACACACCACTTTGCGGCGCAGGGTCGATGAATTGGCGGTGTGCGACCGAGAGGTCGGAGATTGCGAAACCCCAGGCGCCGGGAAGAATCACTAGCGCGGCGGGGTGCCCAGCGGTCAGTCCGGCGCAGAGCAACATCGCCGTAATAACCAATATGTAGACAGCGACCGGTGCCTTCATGGCGGCGTCGAGGTTCGGTTGTATCCACCGCCAAACAAAAAAGAGTGTCGGCGCAAGCACGAGCGCCGTGAGCCACCAACCCAGATCGTTCCAGGGCAATTGCGCGAAGGCGATGGCAAACACTAAGTGGCCGCAGAGAAAGGCCCCCAGGCCGGCGAGAAACCAGCGCTCTCCCTCGGGCATCAGGCACAAATCACCTAGCAGACACAAGGCGAGCGCCACGAGCATGATCTGGCCGTAGGTAGTAGCGGTGGCATCCAAATTGAGCGCCAGCCAAATGAACGCCAGTGCGGCCAGCGGCTTGCACAGATAGCGGCCCTGGCGCCAACCGCGCAGGTCGCTAATGACTAAACCGGCAACTGTGACCAGCGATAGCAGGATGGGGGGCAACACCGCAGGCAACGGGAACGTGTCAGTTAGCACAGGCGTGAATGGCCTCAACGAGAGCGTGATTGAGTGGGGCGGGAATGCCGTGGTCATTGGCAACCCGCAATAGATAACCGTTGATATAGTCTATTTCAGTTGGCTTGCCTTTGGCTACATCCTGCATCATCGAGGAGCGATTGTCCGCCGTTCCGGCGATGACTTCTTTAACTAGGGTGTGAATATTCTGTGCTGTGTGGGTAAAACCCGCAGCGTAGCTCACTTGCGCGACTTCTTTGCACAGCGCATCTACCGCCTGGGCAAGTTCGGGCTCACTCGCCAGCGCACCATTACGCACTTGGTGTAACGCGGTCAGCGGGTTCACGACGCAATTGACCGCCAATTTTGCCCACAAGGCGACATCGATATCCACCTCCCAGTGGCAGGGGTGTAACCCCCTCGACCACAGGTCGAACCAGTATGGCGCTGTGTGCAAGTTCTCGCCACCGACTCGGGTTTCACCGCGCCCAGCGTGGCACACCGTAGTGGCCGCGCTGCGATATGCGCCCTCCGTCGTCGTGCCGCAAAAAAATTGAACGTGGTGATAGCGAGAGCGCAGTGCTTCGACAAGCCCCATGCCGTTAACCAGTAACACAGCGATGCAATGGGGGCGCAGCGCATGGCCGAAGGCCTCTATCGCAGTGTTTACGTCATAGGCTTTAGTGGTCACCAGTAAGTGACTTACCGAAGGGGACTGGGCCGCGCTGGTCACCGCAAACTCGCGCTCTACAGTCGCACCGTCCCGCTCCAGAGTGACCGCCATCGACCCGGACCCAGACACATCCCGGCCTTCGCGCAGTATTAAAGTCACGTCCGCACCGGCTTCCTTTAGCGCGTGGGCACACAAACAGCCGATCGCCCCCGCACCCAAGATGTGCCAGTGTGGCGCACTCATTTGCTGCCCGTTCGCAACGAGTTTAAAAACTGCAGGCGGAGCATTACCATAGTTGTTCGAATTATAAACTTTGGAGACTCGATACTATGCCATCCTTTGATGTGGTTTCGGAAGTTGATCTGCACGAGTTGACTAACGCTGTAGACCAAGCTGGGAGAATTGTCGCCAATCGCTTTGACTTCAAAAGCGTTGAAGCCTCGTTTGAGCGTGAGGAACGCACAGTCGTGATTACTGCGGAAGCGGAGTTCCAAGTTACTCAGATGCAAGACATGCTGCGCAGCGCCCTGGTGAAGTGCAATATTGACCCGGCTGCAATGGACAGTACTGAAATGGAGGCCTCGGGTAAACACGTTAAACAAACGGTAACATTGCGCCATGGCCTGGACAGCGCCCAGTGTAAGAAAATCGTCAAGCGCATCAAAGACGAAAAAATGAAAGTCCAAGCGCAAATCCAAGGCGAACAGGTGCGGGTGACGGGCAAAAAGCGCGACGATTTGCAGAAGGTGATGGCGCTGTTGCGCGATGCAGACTTTGGAGCGCCGCTACAATTCACCAATTTGCGTGATTGAGGCCAGTGGCGCGCACTACTAGCCGGTGAACCAGTCTAATCCAATGCGGGCAGCGCAAGTCATCGACGTTGCCAGCGTGCCAAAACTTTACGCTCGCTTGGCCAGAAGTGAATCCAGCGCCGCGAGTTTAGTGGCGCGCTGCTCAGCCGTGAGGCCTCTGTTATTTCGCACGCAGTACCACAGCAGCTCGAGATAGCGATACACACAGCCGTAGGTTGCTAGCAAGGTGGTCTCGCGCGCTTTGGGTTTGCGACCCAGATAGGCGCTCAGCAGCCGATCCGTCTGCGCGAGCGACCACTCATCTCCGTGTACCACAACGGCCAGCTCATACCACCGGCTGGCCATCGCACAATACTCCCAATCTATGGCCCGAAGCTTGCCAGCGCTAAAAATACGGTTGGCTCGCAGCAAGTCGTTGTGGCATAGCACCGAGTCTTCGCGGTCGGTGACTAGCTGTTGTGTACATTGGTGTACTCGCGCTTTGTACTGGAGTAAATCGCTGCCACTGACTGAGTCATATTGCGCGAGTTGCTGTTCGTATTGAGTGATCCGAGCGCGCAGGTCCAGGCGCAAATGTCGGGGCGGCAGTGCGTGAATCTTACGCAACAAGTCGGCAACGTCTTCCACGCGTTCCTCTCGCGCATCATCGGACGGTAGATAATCGCAGACTAGGGCACCTAACTCGGGATTGTAGTAGCGCGGCATAGGCGCCAGTTGTTTGGCGGCGGCAGTTTGCAGTACGCGCCATTCCGCTTGTCGACTGATACCATGCTGCGCTGGGGTGACTCCGTCAATGCGCACGACAAAATGTCCGGCACTTTTGGCATGACCCGGTGTGGTAGCTACTGCACTCTGCGCAGTGGCTACCAAAATAGAATAGTTGCTACGGCCTGCACCCAGTAAGCGGATAGCCCTCGGTGCAGCTCGCAGTTGCGGATCACACTGCCACGCCCGCCATTGCGCGAGCGTCTGGTTTAGTTTTGAAGTAATGTGAGGTGGTAGTGTTGACGTTGCGGACATCGGCGCGGCGTCTCCCGGACTGCCAATTTTCTGGCTTTAAAGTGCCGGCGAAACTTGGCATTAAGTCGGCACCCAATTGCATCGCGAGTATAGGCCGCTTACACTCGAGATCAAACGTGAAATCTAGCGTTGGGGTTTCCTCCATCGGCATCAACTCGGGTTGGGCTGGGTTAATTTCTAGCTGCTTACTGCGTGTGCGAGCGAGCTTGGCCGGACCGCTATCATCGCTTTGGGGTGTCGATGCAACTATTTTTACTGACCAACGCCCTAGGCGATGGTTTGCAATGAGGACAATCTATGGCGGATGAACTGACAGCGAACGAAGCACAAGAGGAAATAGAGGGCGCCCCTCCCGTATTGTCTCGTGCGGAGTTGGCGCAGCGACGCGAGCAGGAGACAGTCACGCTCAATCGCTATTTATATCTGCAGTCCCGGCAGTTGGAGCACATGCTGTTAGAGGCCGCGGACCTTTCCGCGCTGTTTGAAGTTCTGTTGGTCAGCATGCCGCGTCACTTCGCCTTTCGCACGTCTGAGCTGTGGTTGTACGATCCGGAAGAGGTGCTGGCTAACCTCATTGTTGGGGCGGAGCGCTACGGTCACAACTTACGTCTCATGCGCGATGTGTTTCCCATTCAGGAGTTGTATGAATTGGAGCCCGATATCGCGTTGATTGATGCCGCAGATACGCGCATGTTTGAAGTGCTCAAAATTGAGCATGCCATCGAATACGCGCTGTTGTTGCCGCTTATGGATGGCGGCCGAATGATCGGCAGCTTACACCTGGGAATGTCCGAAGAGAGCATAACACTGGGCCCAGCGGAAGAAGATTTATTGGCACACCTAGCGGTGATCATCTCCACCTGTTTTAAGGCGGCGGTGAGCCGGCAGCAGATCACGCAACTGACGCTATTGGACCCACTGACACAAATCAGTAACTTGCGAGGCTTTGAAAAAGATATCGCGCGGGAGATTTCACGCTCGCGACGGGCGGATCAGCCGGTGACTGTATTGATCCTGGAAATTGACGAATACGATGACTTAGAAACACACTATGGTAAGCGGCGCGGTCAATTCGTGGTAAAAAAAGTGGCGGAGCGATTATCCTCAGATTTGCGTGCCACCGATATGCTGGCACGTCTCGGGCGTCCTAAATTTGCGGTGCTCATTCCCGGCAGTGGCGAGATTCTTGGCCAGGAAATCGCCGAGCGCATGCTTGAGGATGTCGCGAGTTTTTCAATCGACGACGGCCGCGGCGCGGTGTTGCAAGTGACATTGAGCATTGGTTTGGTCACCTGGGAGCCGCAGCAATATCCCGCCGTTGACATGCCGCGATTGGCCAGACAAATGGAGGGGGTCGGGAACCGCGCGCTGTCCGAGGCCAAGGCACGCGGAGGAAACACCATTGCAATCTCGCGATTGAGTACTTTGATGGTATAAAAGGTTATTTTTTGTGGGAGAGCTTACATGAAAGGTGTACGAGGAGAAGAATGAAACGGTTACCGCAACTGTTTGCAGCAAATCGTGCATGGGCTGAAAGCATGTGCGACGCAGACCCTGAGTTTTTTGCAAAACTCGCAGCGCAACAGCGCCCCGAATACCTCTGGATTGGCTGCTCGGATAGCCGCGTCCCGGCCAATCAAATCGTCGGCCTGATGCCCGGTGAAGTTTTTGTGCATCGCAATGTGGCGAATTTGGTGGTGCATACCGATATCAACTGCCTTTCAGTGTTGCAGTACGCAGTGGATGTGCTGCAGGTGAAGCATATTATGGTGGTTGGGCACTACGGGTGTGGCGGCGTTCGCGCTGCCTATGAAAATGCTGACAATGGCATGATCGATAATTGGCTGCGCAATATCAAAGACGTACAACACGTCTATCGAGATCGTCTGGAAGCCGTCGATGATTTGGATGAGCGCGTCGATTTGCTCTGCGAGCTCAATGTCGCCACCCAAGTAGAGCACGTCTGCCAGACCAGTATTGTGCAAAATGCGTGGCAGCGCAGGCAACCCCTCGCGGTACACGGGTGGATTTATGGCTTGCGCGATGGTTTGCTGCGCGATTTGGACTGCACGGTGGAAAGTGCCCAAGATATCGCTGCAGCCTATCGCTTGGAGTCTTAACCTGTCCCCCCATGACACCGACAACCCGGTGTCGAAAGAGTAGGAGCCCGACCTTGGAAATCGAACAGCGTCTAGCGAAATTAGAAGCCATCGAAGCAATTCGCCAGTTAAAGCATCGCTATTTTCACGCCTGTGATAGCAAACAGCCGGAGCGGGTCCGCGCCTGTTTTGCGCCGGGTGAAATCGTATTAGAGTATGGCCGCATTGGCAGCTTCTCGCACCGCGATGCAATGGTCGCGGTATTCACCGAGCTGGCCTGTCAGGACCACATCGTGGAAATGCACCACGGGCAGAACCCCCAAATCACCGTAGTGGATGCTGACAATGCCACCGCTATTTGGGGGTTGTACTACTTTATGATTGATACCAAGCGCAATATCGTGACGCAGTTGGGTGGGTTTTACGACGATGCCTATGCGCGTCTTGAGGGCGAATGGCTGATGACGAAATCCTGCTACGAGGTGACCAATACCCAAATTTTCGATTTGAATGAAGGCTTGGCCCGGGCAATTTTTGCCGGACGCGCGGCTCCGGCCTCGCTCGATGACCCCGCCCAGCAGGCGGGTTGAACGAACCCAGCACGAGAGGAAGCCATGTCGAATTTACTGCTCATATTGTTGTGTACTTTCGCCGGGGTAGCTCTAATGGTGGTTGTCATTGAGCGATTTGGGAAACCGATGGAAGCGGAGAAAGTGGCGAAGCTCTCGCGCTGGATTTATCCGCTGGTGGGTCTCGCCCTAGTGCTCAGCCTTGTGCAGTACTATCTGCGATAGCCCTGGCCCGCGAAAGCATCAGCCCTTCAAAGTTGTTCCGGCGCGTCCCAAGCCGGCACTTTGAGAATTATTCACGTAATTATGTCGGATTGAGCAGCGCGACGCGCTGAACGGACCGCAGTCACCTACCTTTTCCCGCGGTTGGACGCCCTTGGTAACACATTTCTCCGCACGCCACTCGCCGGACACGATATAACGCCTTTTCTCCACTTCTTGGTTTTAACTTGCTGAGCGGACACCTATAATTCAGAGCAATAAGATGCATCAGCGATTTTTCCCCTAGAAACCTTAAAACGGGGGCACGTTCCTCCCAGAAGTGGGTCGAAGGAAGAGGCGCCGTGCAGCGGGCTCAGGCAAAACCAGCAAAACTCAGTCAAAGAGAGCAAAAAAAGCCCAAAAGCGCAGAAGAGCACAGAAGAGCACAGAAGAGTGCAAATAAGAGTCGAAGTGCATGGGTGTGCAGGCCCTGTCGTCGCCCAAGTCAGTTAAGGCCTCTGTAAAGATGTTGGTGCGGAACCTCCAGGAAACAACATTGAAATGAGTGAACGGGGAATGAACGTTGTCTGCCCAATGGCTGAGTAGCAGCTCAGACTGGCCCGGCCGCGCTGGCAGTGTGCTCAACGGCATTTTGCAGAGCCTAGCGCGGCCGCAAAATGCGCGTCGGGTGCGCCAAGTCCTATTATTGTTAGCTGCGCTGTGGGCCATTTTTGCGCTGGCCCGTTTAGTGTGGATTCTCCTACCTGGCGAGGACGACACTTTGGGTGCAGCGCCACCCGTCATCAATCCAGCCACAGCCACCGCTAGTGGCGCTGCCGCCAAGAAAGTGGACATCGACCGCATGGTCGCCTGGCATTTGTTCGGGAAGGCGGACGCGACCGAGGTCGCCGTCGTCGAGGCTCCGGAGCCGCAAAGTGACCGCGAAGGGATCGAAAAAGGAGCGCGAGAAACCAGGCTCAATTTGACACTGCGCGGTATCGTCGCTTCCACGGACGACGGATTGGGCCACGCGATCATCGAGCACAAGTCGCAGCAAGCGGTGTATGCGGTGGAAGATAAGCTCCCCGTGTCGGGACGCGTCTTTCTCGCCAAGGTGATGCCGCGCCAAGTGGTGATCGATAACGGCGGCACTTATGAGCTTTTAGTTCTTTTCGATGATTCGCCTCTAGGTAGCAAGAGCGCTGCGACACCGCCGCGGCCAAGGCCAAAAGTGGCCCCTGCGGCTGCGAGCAAGCAGCGCACCGACGGCTCGACGGCATCGCTGGCCGCGAATTACCGCGAACGCCTTTATCAAAATCCACAATCGCTGATTAAGGTTGTCCGGGTGAGTGCGGTTCGTGCGGGCTCGAAATTGCGCGGCTATCGCGTGCAGCCGGGGGAAGATAAGGAACAATTTGAACAGCTGGGCTTCCAATCGGGAGACCTCGTGCTATCGGTCAATGGCGTCGATCTCACCAGCCCGGCCAATACCATGCGCTTGTACAACTTGATGCGCTCAGCCAAAGAAGCAGTTTTTGAAATCGAGCGCGCCGGACAACCGGTGACTTTGAGTGTTAGCCTCGCGGCTGTCGCCTCACCATAACAGGTAAAGGATGTAGCTTAGTGTCAGTTATCAAGGGTTCTCGACCTATCACCACCATCGCGCTCTCAGTGCTGCTCATGTTGGGCAGCTCCGTTGTGCGCGCGCAAGATTACACTGTCAACCTTAAAGAGACTGACATCCAAGAGTTGATTCAGTTTGTCGCTGAGGCTACCGGTACCACGATCGTGGTCGACCCAGCGGTAAAAGGTAAAGTGAAAGTGGTTTCGTCGAAGCCGGTGTCCAGTAGTGAACTCTACGAACTCTTTCTCTCTATTCTAGAAGTTCACGGCTACACTGCTGTCCGTTCCGGTGGTGTCGTGCGCGTGATTCAAGCAAAGGATGCGCGTTCCGCACCGGTGAGTGTGCGTGACGGCGAAAGTGCTGGTACCACTGATGAGTACGTCACCCAGGTGATCCGCTTAGAAAATATATCTGCGGCGAAACTAATCCCCGTGTTGCGGCCGTTGGTACCGCAGCAGGCGCACATGGCGGCCTATGCACCGAGCAATGCCATCATCATCTCCGATGTCTCGGCGAACATTGATCGTATCCGCGACATCATCGAGCGCATGGATCGCTCCGCTGTGCAGAAAACCGATATCGTCAAATTGCGCTACGCTGTTGCGGAAGACGTGGTGCGCATGCTCGATCAATTAAACAAATCTGAGGCCAAGCAAAATGGCGGCACCGAGCCGGAGGTGTTGTTGGTTGCAGATACACGCACTAACAGTGTGCTGGTTAACGGCGATGAATTGGAGCGCGCACGTGTGCGTCGGCTGGTGAATCATCTAGATACGCCGCTGGAGCAAAGCGGCAATGTCAAAGTCATTTATCTCGAGTATGCTGCGGCCAAAGACATCGCCGATGTGTTGACTCGGGTCATGCAGAACATCAGTCAGTTGGATGAGGCCGAGGCCGGCAAGCGCGTACCCAACCCGGGTAAAACGTCAACGATCGAAGCCGACGAAGGAACGAACTCGCTCATCATCACTGCTGATACCGACGAGATGGCGGCGCTGGAGGCGGTGATCCATCGGTTGGATATCCGTCGAGCACAGGTCTTGGTCGAAGCGATTATCGTGGAGTTGGATACGATCGATGGTCAAGACTTGGGTTTGCAGTGGCTGTTTGCCGATGAAAGCGGCTCCTACGGTAGCAATATCACCGAAAACGACGGCAGAGCGGCTCGTATTGGTGCGGCGGTCATTCCCCAAGACGATGACGATGCGACGACGAATGATGAATTCGATATCGGTGCGCTCGCCGGTGCGTTGGCGGCGACACCGGGTCTGTCTCTCGGTTGGGGCACTTTGGACGACGATTTCTCCATGACCGTTATTCTCAACGCCCTGCGAAAGCAATCGAACGCCAATATTTTATCCACTCCGAGTTTACTGACTCTGGATAACGAAGAGGCGACCATTACCGTAGGTCAAAATGTGCCCTTCGTGACCGGCTCCTTTACCAACACCGGCGCTGGTGGCGACGGTGCGCAGAACCCCTTTCAAACGATTGAGCGGGAAAATGTCGGTGTGACCTTGAAGGTGACGCCGCATATCAATGAGGGGGATTCCATCGTGCTCGATATCGAGCAGGAAGTCTCCAGCCTCAATCGTACCTCCGTCGTGGTGGCATCGGACCTCATCACCAACGAGCGCAAGATTCAAACCAAGGTATTGGCCGAGGACAACCAGGTCGTTGTGCTCGGTGGACTGATCAAGGACGACATTCAAGAAGCGCAACAGAAAGTGCCCATCCTCGGTGACATTCCATTGCTGGGGCGCTTGTTCCGCTCGGATTCTGTGTCGGTGACGAAGAGTAACCTGCTGGTATTTATTCGCTCCACGATTATCCGTGATCGCAATCAGTTAGCGGGTGCGACGGCAAATAAGTACAGCTATATACGCGAGCAACAACTACGGCGTAAAGAACGGGGTTTGCAATTCCTGGATGATGAATTTTTGCCCGTTTTACCGCAGTGGGAATCGCAAATTCAGCAACTGGAAGAAATTAAAGCACAGGAGAGCGAGTCCACGGTCGTTCCCAATCCGGTGACACTGGAGCCCACCGCAGTGGATGAATCTCAATGAGCGAAGAACTGCAAGCGGTAATCGAAGACGACGCGCTTGAAGCGGGGCAGGCAGCGCGCTTCGCTCTGCCCTTTACATTCGCCCAGCAATACAGCGTGTTATTGCAGCGCAATGCGCAGGGATCACCGCTGATCCTGCACGCGCAACAACCGACAGTGCAGGTGCTCATCGAGTTGCGGCGACTGTTGGGCGAACCCTTCGCACTGCAGAGCGTCTCCGAAGACGAATTTAAACGTCAGCTCACCCTGGCCTACCAGCGCGACAATAACGAAGCCGTGCAAATGGCGGAGGACATCGGCTCCGATGTCGATCTCTCGCGTCTCGCTGACGAAATTCCCGAGGCCGGGGATTTAATGGATACCGAAGACGACGCACCCATCATTCGCTTGATCAACGCTATTTTATCTCAGGCAGTGCGCGAGCAAGCCTCCGATATTCATGTCGAAACCTTTGAAGATAGACTCAGTGTGCGCTATCGCATCGATGGTGTGCTCTCTGAAGTGCTGTCTCCTAAGCGAATGTTAGCTCCGCTTTTGGTCTCGCGTTTGAAGGTGATGGCCAAGTTAGATATCGCCGAGAAACGCGTGCCCCAGGACGGCCGTATCTCTGTGAAAATTGCCGGTCACGCTGTCGATATTCGTATGTCGACTATCCCGTCGGCGCACGGCGAACGGGTGGTATTGCGATTGCTCGATACGGCTGCGGGGCAGTTACAGTTGCCACAGTTGGCGATGAATGATCGCGTGATACAGGCGTATAAAAAACATTTACACAGTCCGCACGGCATTATTTTGGTCACTGGCCCTACGGGCTCGGGTAAAACCACCACGCTCTACGCGGGTCTCGCGGAGATCAATGAAACTTCGCGCAATATTTTGACGATCGAAGATCCGGTGGAGTACATGCTGCCGGGAATCGGTCAAACACAAGTGAACCCCAAAGTGGATATGACCTTTGCACGGGGTTTGCGCGCCATTTTGCGCCAGGATCCAGATGTCGTGATGGTCGGTGAGATTCGCGATTTAGAAACAGCGGAAATAGCTGTACAGGCATCGCTGACCGGCCATCTCGTGCTCTCTACGTTGCACACCAATACCGCCATCGGCGCAGTTACACGTCTGCAAGACATGGGCATTGAGCCCTTTTTGTTGTCCTCCAGTTTGCTCGCGGTGATGTCGCAGCGGCTGGTGCGTTTACTCTGCGAAGATTGTAAAGAAGCGGTGGCACCAAACGCCGCTGAGGCAGAGTTGCTCGGTCTATCTGCTGAGCAACAGGCCATTGTGCACCGCGCTAAGGGTTGCGAGCGCTGTAAGTTTACCGGGTATCGTGGGCGCACGGGGATTTACGAGTTAATCGAAATCGACGACGAGATGCGCATGCTCATCTACAACGGCGCCAGCGAACAGGAAATTTTGACTGTGGCACGCGAGCGCTACCCCGGCATTGAAAGCGATGGTCGGCGGCGTATCTTGGCGGGTGAAACCAGTATCGAAGAAGTGCTGCGTGTCACTTCGATTGGCTGATACAGGGCATTAAGTCGTGACCGCCTACCGTTATCGAGCGCTGAACAACGAGGACAAACTTGTCCGCGGTGTGCTGGAGGCAGATTCCCAGCGTCAGGTGCGCACCCAATTGCGCGGGCAAAATTTGCGCCCGGTGGAAGTGAGCGAGGCGACCCGGGTACGCAGCGCCGGCGGCGAAGGCTTCCGATTCTCCGCGCTTTTTACGCCGGTGCGCGTTGGCGATCTTGCGCTATTAACTCGCCAACTTGCGACGCTGGTCGATTCCAACCTACCACTGGATGAAGCGCTACAGGCCACAGCGGAACAGAGCCGCAGTGCGCGCATCAAAGCTATGATGTTGCAGGTGCGCTCGCGGGTCGCCGAAGGGCACACGCTGGCCTACGCCATGAACGAGTTCCCCAATGTGTTTAATGAAATGTATCGCGCGATGGTAAACGCGGGCGAGCATGCGGGGTATTTGGGGCCAGTGTTGAATCAATTGGCCGATTATACCGAGCAGCGCCAATATACTGGGCAAAAAATCAAAATGGCGATGATCTACCCTTTTTTCTTAATGGGCGCTGCCATCGCCGTAGTGATGCTGCTCATGATTTTTGTGGTGCCCAAATTAGTCGGTATTTTTTCCCAGAGTCGCCAGGAGTTACCTGCCCTCACCGAGGGGTTGATCGCCACCAGCAATTTTTTTCAACAGTACGGGCTTTGGCTCGTGTTGAGTGTAGTGGCGCTTTTCGTGCTCGCACGGCGTTTGTTGCGCAACCCGGTGCGACGCAGAGCTTGGCATCACTTTTTGTTATCGCTGCCGGGTATCTCGCGGTTGTTAGTCGCCATGGACACCGCCCGCTTTGCTTCCACGTTGAGTATTTTAATGGCCAGTGGTGTCCCACTACTAGACTCGCTGCGTATTGCCGGGCAAGTGATGAGCAACCTAGTGCTGCGCGAGGAAAGCGTGGCTGTCGCCGAGCGTGTGCAAGAAGGTAGCAGTTTGAATCGCGCGCTGCAGCAGAGCGGTCGCTTTCCACCGATGATGGTGCACATGGTGGCCAGCGGTGAAACCAGTGGCGAGCTGGAAAAAATGTTAGAGCGCTCAGCGACCAATCAAGAACGCGAGTTAGAAATGACTTTGGGCACGATGATGGGTTTGTTCGAGCCACTGATGGTGATTTTTATGGGGTTGATGGTATTGACGATTGTTCTGGCCATACTGTTGCCCATTTTTAACCTCAATACGATGGTGAAATGAAACGATGAAAGTAGCTAATGCCAGAGGGTTTTCCCTCGTCGAAATATTAGTGGTTTTGGTAATCATGGCCCTCTTGATTGGTATCGTCGCGCCCAATGTGTTGGATAGGGCGGACGAAGCGCGCGTGCAAAAAGTTCACGCAGATTTCAAAAACATTGAGACGGCCTTAAAAATGTACCGCTTAGACAACTTTGTCTATCCCTCGACGGAGCAAGGACTGCAGGCCCTGATAGAGCCCAGCACCTTGGATCCAGAGCCCCGCAATTTTAAAAAGGGCGGTTATTTGGAAGAATTGCCCTTAGACCCCTGGGGTCGACCCTACCTCTACGTCAGCCCCGGTGAGCACCGCGAGGTCGATTTGTATTCGTTGGGTGCCGATGGGCTGTCCGGTGGCGAGGGGCAGAATTCGGACGTCGGCAATTGGCGGGAGAAGGAGTAATTTTTGACTGCAGTCACTACACCCACTGCGAGCGCCGCTATTGCCTGTAGCGGCATCGCGCGTCGTCAACAGGGGGGCTTCAGCCTCATCGAAATGCTGGTGGCGCTGATGGTGGTGGTGATGTTGATTTCTGTCGCCGCCTTCACGGTGAATTCCGGCGGCCAAGATATCCGCTTGGAGGCCACCGTCCGCAACCTCGCAGATGTTGCCCGCTACGCGCTGGATGAAGCGCAGTTGACGGGTGTGGATTACGGCCTGTTGCTGGAAGAGCAACCGGGCCCCAATGGTGATTTGCAGTATTCCTATAGCTGGTTTGAACGCCATATCGATGGTTGGGCTGAGCCCACCAAGCGAGCCCAAGACGACGAGGTATTTACTGCGCAACAACTCCCCCCCGGTATTGGTCTGCGATTGGAGTTGGAAGATGCACCGCTGGTTTCTCTGTCGCTGGAAAAAGACGAAGAGGATACACAGCTCGCTCCGCAGGTGGTGCTCTATGCCAGTGGTGAGACCTCGGTAGGTGCCATCGACATCGAGCGCCGCGCTGACGGCGAATTGTTGTGGCGTATCGAGTGGGATTTGTTGGGGCGGTTTAAAGTGCTACCGGGCGGCGAAGAACCGCAGGAGGGCTAGTGAACAACACAGCCGGTCTATGCAATTCTGCCAATGGGAGACGCGAGGTCGCCGCCTACCGACCTGCCCATGGGTTTACCCTGGTAGAGGTGATGGTGGCGCTGGCCATTGTCGCCATCGCTCTGCCCGCCGTGTTGGTCGCTCTGTACCAGCAAATAGATAACACCGCATATTTGCGCGATAAAACGTTAGCGTCGGCTGTCGCCGCCAATGCCCTGGAAGAATTTCGTCTTGAAGTCGCTGCCAAGCGCAACTTGAGTGCCGGCAAGAGTTCCGGCGAGACGCGAATGGCCGAACGCGATTGGTTTTGGTGGCGCGATACCACGGCCACCGAAGTTGCCAAATTTTTTCGCGTCGAGATCGCGGTCGCCAATGAGGTGGACGGCCAGTCGCAGCCACTGTATCGGTTGGTGGCGTTTATGTCCGGGGATTTGCAGATTGATCTCAATCCGCGCCAGCCTTCATTGAGTGAGGGAAATGGGGGTGGTGGTTCCGAATCGGAAGGCGCTAGCTCCGGTGCTACGCCTGAAAACCCAGAGACCCCACCTGAATCAGCGACACCGCAAAATCCGCAGCTACCACCCTTCTCAGCCGAAGAACTCGAGAGACTGCGACGTGGACGCTGAATTCACACAACATGTCGCGCGGTCTTTTCCTTTGCACCTGCGCGCCGCGAGTGGCTTCACGCTGATCGAGGTTTTAATTGCCATGGCGATCACGGCGGTTGTGTCGGTCCTGGCCTACGGGGGTTTGTCCAGCGCGATGAACGCGGTCGATCAATTGCGCGTCAATCGTGATCGAAGTTATGAAATTAACCGCGCTTGGATGATCATCTCGCGGGATTTGCGCCAGTTCGCTCCGCGCCCGGTAAGAGATGAATTCGGCGAGGTTGAAGCGGCGTTCACCGGTGGTGAGTTGGCGCGCTTTGAACTGAGTTTTACGCGCGCCGGTTGGCACAACCCCAGTGGCTATCCGCGCAGCACCTTGCAGCGCGTGAACTACCGTGTTGAAGACGACGGCCTGTGGCGCGACAGTTATCCTGTCTTAGACCGCTCGGGTGATACCGAACCGACCAGTGTATTGCTGCTGGCGGAAGTGGAGTCCATGGATTTAGCATTCCTGGGTTCGCTGGAAGCGTTGCGACAACGCGACGACGAGGGTCTGGACACCGCGAGTTGGCCGGAAACTTGGGCACCGGAAGTCGGTACTTCGGGCCGAGATTTGCGGCCACCGCTGGCCATGCAGATTACGCTGCAATTGTACGACTGGGGTGAAATGAGGCGGTTGTATGTACTCTCGGACGAAGAGTAAAAGGCGAAGTCAGACACTTGCCACACGTCAGCGTGGTGCAGCCTTGGTGGTGGCACTGCTGATCTTTGCCATTTGCGCGGCGCTGGCCGTCGCCATGCAAAGTGAGTTTAGCCGCTACTTCGCACGCAGCGGGAACTTGTTGCTGGCGGAGCAGGCCCACGCGTACTTGCGCGGTGCCGAAGATCTGGCGTCCATGGCGCTGTTAGTGGATTACGATAACGACAAGGCAAACCCAATTCCGCGCGATGATTTAACTGAAATTTGGTCGCTGTCGTCGCAGGCCTACCCATTGGAAGAGGGCGGTTGGTTGCGCGGCTCGTTAGAAGATTTGCAGGGCCGGTTTAACCTCAACAGTTTGCAGGTACAGCGCCGTGTTCAGGGTCAAAACCAGACAGCTCCCAAGTACACGGCGGCACAAAAGCAGTTTATTCGCCTGCTGCAAGCCCTGGAAGAACCTCCGGTCAGCGAGTTTGAAGCCGCGGCGATAGCGGAGTCAATCGGTGATTGGTTAGACAGCGACAACGAACCCATGCTCAATGGCGCAGAGGATGATTATTACGGCGGCCAGCAGCCCTCTTACCGCGCCGGTAACCAGCCGATGAAGAGTGTCAGTGAGTTGCTGGCGGTGGCAAATATGACACCAGAGATATACGTCGCCCTTGCACCCTGGGTGACGGTGTGGCCGCACGATCCAGAGCCGATGAATATCCACACGGCGCCGGCCATGCTGTTGCGCACGCTAAACGAAGATGATGTGTTAACGCCGCTCAGCGCGGAAGAGGCAGAGATATTGGTGGAATACCGGAAAGAAAACGGATTTGTCGATATCAAGGATCTGCTGCAGCAGCCGGCACTCAGTAGCAAACAACAGCGAATGACGGAAACAAAGAAATTATTGGGTGAGACATCCTCATGGTTTTTACTGCGCGCCGAGGTACAGCTTGCCGAGCGTTCGACGCGCTTGTACAGTATCTTGAAGCGCCACAACAATAGGCGCGTCAGCGCGCTGGTGCGTGCTAGTGGCAGCCTGTAGTTCAACATGTGGTTCAGTATCTAGCCCCACATGTAGTGTAGGTTGTAGTTCAATTGTGGCGCTGACAAAGGGGGAGGTAAGTAAGATGCGGGGGCATTACGATCGTGCGTGATACTGCGGTTATACGCGTTATTGAAGGGCGGCTTGCGTGGTACCCACCGGGTGCCAGCGAGGAGCCGGAATGGCTGGACGAGGATGAGGTGGCGCGCGAGCGTTTACAACAGGCCATCAACCAGCGTCGCTTGCGCGCCATATTTGCAGCGCCCGGAGCCGAAGTGCGGCTGCTGAGCTTGCCGGTGAGCGCGCAGGAGAAAAAACACTTCGCCAAAGCACTGCCGTTCACGCTTGAAGAACAGGTGGCCGAAGATATTGCCGATCTGCATTTCGCCGCGGCAGCGCTGGACGCAGATACCTACGCCGTCGCTGTGTGTAGCCTGGAGAAAATGCAGGAGTGGCAAGACCTGCTCTCCGATTTCCCGGGTGTGCAACAGTGGTTGCCCGAGCCCCTATTGCTGCCGCGACAGAGCGGCGAGTGGTGCCTGTTAATCGAAGGCGATCAGGCTCTGGTGCGGTTGGGAGAGTGCGCCGGTTTTAGCGCGGAGTTAGCCCTGTTACAGCCGTTGTTGGAGGGCGCGCTCGCCGAGGGTGAAGAACCCGACAGCGTCATCGTGTACGGCCGTGATCAAACTGCGGATACGGCGCTGCTGCCCGAATCCCTGCAGTCACACAGCCAGTGGCGCCAGGGAAATTTCTATTCCGCATTAATGCTCAGTGAAGCACCCGCCACCAAGTTGAATTTATTGCAGGGTAATTTTGCGCCGCAACTACCACTGGCACGCTGGTGGCGACAGTGGCGTACCGTCGCTGCCCTCCTCGCCGTGGCTTTTGGTCTACAACTCGCGGCAGCTTATGCGGAATATCGCGAGTTGCAAGCGAAGAACCTCGCCCTGCGCGGCGCTATTGAGCAAAGTTATCGCAGTGTATTCCCCAAGGGGCAAATCATCGAGCCGGAAAAACAACTGCGCCGTCAATTGAATGCGCTGCGGGGTACGGGGCAGAGCTCCGGCTTTATCGCTCTCATGGAGCAGGTCGGCAGTGCGTTCTCATCACTGCCCGATACGCAGATTGCCAGCATCAACTACAGTGATAAGAGTTCATCCATGCGCATGAACATTGTCGCCGCTGATTTTGAAGGTGTTGAAAAACTGCGCGCGAAAATCAATGAAACGGGATTGAACGCCGTGATGGAATCCAGTAATGCGCGAGATGACAAAGTGCGCGCTCGTCTGCGTGTGGAGCAGCGCTCATGAAAACTTGGTTCATGCAGTTAAATCAACGTGAGCAACTGAGCGTCACCGTTATGGTCGTCGCGGTAGTTCTGTGCTTGCTCTATCTCTTTTTGTGGAAACCCCTGGCAACGCAACGCGCAGCACTGGCATTGCAAAATACAGCGACAGCCGAATCGCTGGGTCGAGTAGATGCAATGGCCTCGGAATACAAACAGCTGCGTAAAAGTGGCGCCAAGGCAAGCTCTAATCGTAATTTGACCACGCTGATTAACCAGTCCACAGCGCAGTCGTCGCTCTCCGTGAGCCGCTTACAGCCCAATGCCAAGGGTGAAATTCAAGTGCGATTGGAAAACGCCGCCTTCGATAAACTGCTGAGTTGGTTGCACCGCGTCGAATTTCGAGAAGGCCTGCTGGTGCGCGAAGTGTCGGTGACTCAGACGGGGAATGCCGGGCGTGTGAATGCCACCGTTCGTATCGCGCAAGCGGGATAGTTAACCCATGCTCCGCCTCCTGTTGGGTCTGCTTGCCGCCCTCCTATTAGCCATGGCAGTGGTCGCTGCTGCACCTGCTCGATTGTTGGCGTGGGTCGTTCCCGTCGAACAAGTAAGACTAGAGGGCTATTCGGGGCGACTGTGGAACGGCTCTGTTCAGCGCTGTCTCGTCAAGTTGCCTCAGGGCTTTCTGAATTTGGGGGAATTGCGCTGGACACTGCAGCCCAGCTCCATGCTGCGTCTGGCACCGCGCCTCTCATTAGACAGTGAGTGGGGCGATCAATACTTTACCGGTGAAGTGGTTCTGAGGTCCTCACAGGCGTGGGAGCTTAATGATGCCAGGGCGCGTTTTGACGCAGCTCTAGTGCAGCAGTTCGCACCTCTATTTTTACGGGGTGATGTGGAGCTTCAGGTGCAATCTCTGCGGATGAACGCCGGGTTCCCCGAAGCGGCACGAGGCCAAATGGTCTGGCGCGAAGGAAGCTGGCAATCGCCCGCCGGGAATCTCGCCTTGGGTAGTTATGTCTTGGACGTTGCTCAGAACGCGGGCGAGCCGCTGCAGGGCGAGGTGGTGACCCTAGAAGGGCCTCTGCAGGTAGAGGGAGAGGTCGGACTGGATGGTCGTACTTATCGAATTGATTTACGCTTACACAGTGAGCAGCAAATGGACCCGATTTTAAGTGAGTCGTTGGCTCTAATGGCGACTCCCCGAGGCGATGGGTATCATTTGCAGTTGGAGAGCGAGTTCTGAACGCTGGTATGAATCGATTTACTGTTTGGCAGCACCACGCTCAGCGCTGTCGTATAATTGTCGCCGGCAAAATTGATTGTACCTTTATCATTGCATATAGCGATTGAGCTAGAGATAAACCAACATGAGTGATTTCAAGAAGTATGAATGTGTCATATGCGGGTTCATCTACGATGAGGCCGAAGGTCTCCCCGATGATGGCATAGCACCTGGGACTCGCTGGGAAGACATTCCCGAGGATTGGGAGTGCCCAGACTGCGGTATTTCCAAGGCGGATTTTGATCTTTACGAAGAGTAATTCCATAGACGGCTGCGTCGCGCAGCGCCGTGGCTAAAATAACCTTGGCCAATACCAACAAGCTAGCAAGTAGCGGTGCAGCGCGCGCTGCCGCTGCCGAGCAACAGGCATCTGCCGAGAACCGGGCGTCGCCCCAAGTGATTGCGAAGCGATTGCAATCCCTGCGAACCCTGATGGAGCAGCGCGACTACGCAGCGCTACTCGTGCCGCGCGCCGATGAATTCCTCGGTGAATATATTCCCCCCGACAAAGAAAGACTGCATTGGCTCACGGATTTCACGGGGTCGGCGGGGATGGCCGTGGTGTTGTCCGACCGTGCGGGGTTATTCGTCGATGGCCGCTACACGGTGCAGGTGCGCCAGCAAGTGCCCGGCGATTGCTTTAGTTTTCACCATTTAATCGATGAACCACCACTGCAGTGGCTCGCTCAGCAACTCGATGGAGGTCGCGTTGCCTGCGATCCGCGTCTGCACAGCATGCAGTGGTGGCGCGGAGCACAGCGTGTAATACGCGATGCGGGATTGACGCTGGTGGCGGATGAGAACAATCTGATTGATGCCTGCTGGCACGATCAACCAGCGCCACTTGTACAGCAAATACAATTGCACGCAGAGACATTTAGTGGTGAATCCGCTGTTGCCAAGCGCAGGCGTATCGCCGCCGCTATCCGCACGGCGCGATGTGATGCGGCACTTGTCTTTCCTCCAGACTGCGTGAGCTGGCTCCTCAATATACGCGGCACGCAGATGCCGCAACTACCCGTTGTGCAGGCGTCGGCCTTGTTAGCGGCAGATACCGAGGTCACTTTGTTCATCGAACACGCGCCGTTTTCCGAACAGGACGCCACGCGGTTTGCTGTCCATGTAGGAGAGGGTGTGCGTATCGAGACACCCTCAGCTCAAGCGACTGCTTTGGCACATTACTGCGATAAACGCGTGCTCGTCGACAGTGGCACGGCGAGCGCACAGTGGGTCTTAGCGCTTGAAGATGCCGGTGTGACGGTGGTGGACGCATCTGACCCTGTGCTACTCCCCAAGGCGTGTAAGAACCCGGTAGAACTAGCCGGGACGCGCGATGCTCACCGGCGCGATGGCGCGGCTCTAGTGAGGTTTCTCGCTTGGTTGGATGCTGAGGTTGCGGCTGGCCGTTTGCACAACGAGGCGGAGTTGGCTCAGCAGTTGTTCGCCTTTCGATCTCAGGGAGAGTATTTTACGGCACTTTCCTTCGATACGATTTCCGCCGCCGGTGCCAATGCAGCACTATGCCACTACAACCACTTAAATGGCGAACCTGCAACACTGCCCATGAACAGCATCTACCTGGTGGACAGTGGTGGCCAATATTTTGATGGTACTACCGATATCACGCGCAGTGTCGCTATCGGTGACCCGGGAGTCGAAGTGCGGCGATTCTTTACGCTGGTTTTAAAAGGCCATATCGCCCTGGCGACAGCCCGTTTTCCCACCGGCACCACCGGCACCCAGTTAGATGCCTTAGCGCGTCAATTTTTATGGCGCGAGGGCTGTGATTATGACCACGGCACCGGCCACGGCGTCGGTGCCTACCTCAGTGTGCATGAGGGGCCGCAGCGCATCGCCAAACTCGGCGGTGATGTACCGTTGCAGGAAGGCATGATTGTCAGCAACGAGCCGGGCTACTACCGCGATGGCGCGTTTGGTCTACGTTGCGAAAATTTATTGGCGGTGTGTGCAATAGAACAGGCTGACAGTGAAATGCCACTGCTGGCCTTTGAAACTTTATCGCTCGCTCCCTTTGATACTCGACTCCTCGTTCCAGAACTATTGAGCGAGGTGGAGCTCGATTGGTTGAACACCTACCATCAGCGGGTGCGCGAAGCTCTGCAACCACTGCTCAATGGTGCTGACAACGACTGGTTGGCATCGGCCACCCGTCCGGTGGCATAGCGAGCAATTTATCATAGCCGTTGCCGTTCCACTGTCTTCAAACAGGCAGTACGTCACAGTTCTCACGTGCTGATTTGTGTAGACTTCTCGCAATATAAAAACAATTGGGGATAGGATTATGGCCGCATCGGGCTCCGCTCACTGGTCATCGCGCTTTGCTTTTTTAATGGCTTCGGTTGGGTTTGCCGTCGGTCTGGGAAACATCTGGCGCTTTCCCTACGTCACTGGTGAAAACGGCGGTGCCGCGTTCGTACTTGTTTACCTCGCCTGTGCGTTTGGTATCGGTATGCCCATACTCATGGCGGAGCTACTCGTAGGGCGACGCGGAAAAGGTAGTCCCATTTCCGCCATGATGAATGTCGCCGCCGAGTGCGGCCGTTCGAAACACTGGCGTATCGTCGGCGGCATGGGCTTGTTAGCAGCCTATACCATCGAAATCGTTTACGCGGTTGTGGTCGGTTGGGTGCTTTGGTACTTGTACAAGGCGCTGACCACGGGTTTTGTGGGAATGGATGGCCCTGGCGCTGAAGCGGAATTTCTTTCGGTACTCGATAACAATGTTGGCATGCTCGCCTGGACCTTGGTGGGACTGCTGATTACTGGCACAATTATCTATGCTGGTGTCAAGAACGGTATTGAGCGCGCCGTCAACATCATGATGCCGACGATGTTTTTATTACTCATCGGTCTCGCTGGATACAACTATTTTGCTGGCGGTTTCGCCGAGGCTCTGCGCTGGTTGTTCACGCCAGACTTTAGCAAGATCACGTTCAAGACAGTGCTCGCTGCAATGGGGCAGGCTTTTTTTTCCCTCGGTGTGGCCATGGCGGGAATGATGGTCTATGGCGCGTACTTGCCCAAGTCAATTTCTATTGGGCGCTCGGTATTTATCATTGTATTAGTTGATACGGGGGTGGCGTTGCTGGCGGGGTTAGTTATCTTCCCAGCCGTCTTCAACAATGGGCTCGACCCGGCAGCGGGCGCTGGCTTGATTTTTCAAACGCTGCCAGTTGCGTTTTCCCAAATGCCGGGCGGTTATCTGTTTAGTGTGTTGTTCTTTTTGATTCTTTCCGTCGCGGGAATTACTTCGATGGTTGGCTTGGTAGAGGCGGTCAATGCGTGGTTGGAAGATAGACACGACATGCCGCGTCATCGCTCCGCAGTTTTGGTGGTTGGCTCACTTGCGGTATTCAGTATATTTTCCATGTTGTCCTACAATGTACTGGATAGTGTGGATTTCGGTGGCAATAACTTCAACGACATCATGGATTACTTTTCTAACCAGATTCTTTTGCCGCTGGGTGGGTTGTTTATCGCGATCTTCGTGGGATGGGCAGTGAGTAGAGAGGCTGCGCGGGATGAGCTGTCCGCACTAGGCGAGGGAGCGTTCACTCTGTGGCACCGGTTGATCCGTTTTGTTGTGCCGCCAGCGGTGGCCGTTATATTTGTGATGGGAGTGTTAGGTTAGTTCGGTTCAATCGTTGTCCGCGTTGGCGTATCTATACTCACTAGTTGCTAGATTCACTAGTTATTCAACCCATTAGAGTAGCGGCGAACAGAGGCGCGCTAACCCCATCGCCGCGGGAAACCAGAACGGTTTGTCGGCAAAATCTTCCGGCAGAACTTCGATGCTTTGCCGCATGTCTGCTTCCAGCATTGTCTCGACTTGCCGAGCGAATGGTATATCTTCGACGAGCAGGGTAATTTCAAAGTTTAGACGGAACGAGCGATTGTCGAAATTCGCTGTGCCTACGCCTGCCATGATATCGTCCATCAACACAACTTTTTGGTGCAGAAAACCGGCAGCGTAACGGTAAATCTTCACCCCCACTTGTAACAGCTCCTTGGTGTAGGACCAATTCGCCATCGCCACGACTGGCCCATCCGGTTCGTCGGGAATAAGGATGCGTACATCTACTCCGCGCAGGGCCGCCAATTGAATGGCGGCGATGATGGAGCGGTCGGGCACGAAGTAGGGACTGGCAATCCAGATGCGCTCCTGTGCGGTGGTGATCAGTTGGTGGTACATCAGCCCAGCTTCTTCGTAGACACTCGCTGGGTCTGAGGGCAACACCAGCACTTTGCTGTTACCCTCGCTGGTGCGATTAAAATCCCAGTTTACTTCCACATTGGAGTTGGTGGCCCAGCGCCAGTCGGTTGCAAAGGCCAATTCCGCACCCAGCACGGCGGGACCTCTAAACATTGCGTGGGTGTCGCGCCAGTGCCCGATATTTTTGTCTAAGCCCAGGTATTCATCGCCGACATTGTGGCCGCCGATCCACGCCTCCTGACCATCAACCACGACCACTTTGCGGTGGTTGCGAAAGTTTAACTGTAGCCGGTTACGGCGTCCCTGAGTGGTGTTAAAGGCAGAGGTCTGAACTCCCGCAGCTTGCAAACGCCGTAGCAATTTTGAGCGGGCAAAAGGGCGGCTGCCGATTTCGTCATAGAGTAAATACACTTTTACGCCATGTTTCGCCTTGTCGCAGAGAATGTGCGCCAGTCGTTCACCCAATTTGTCTGCACGAATGATGTAAAACTGAAACAGAACGTACTTTCGCGCGCGCAGCAAGCCCGCAGCGATGTCGTCAAATGTCGCTTGCCCATCGATCAGAAGCTTGACTTGATTGCCACTCGTGGCAGGCATGCGCGCGAGTTGGTAGAGACTGGCGTAGTGTGACGCGGCCGGTGTCAGCGGCACGACATGTTGTTGAATGGAGCCGGAGGTGCGTTGAATGAGTCGCAGCGAATCTTTCTCTATGGCATCGCGCTTCTCTAGGTAACCGTCAAACTTGTTGCGCCCGAAGATTAAGTAGGTCGGCACCGCGATCAACGGAAAAGACAGTAATGAGATGACCCAGGCGATGGTGCCCTGGGATGTTCGTCCTTGGAGAACGGCTTCGACCGCAGAGACAAATGCCAGTAAATACAGGAGTACCGCCGAGATGGCGGCAATTTCTGCATAGAGGTCGGAGTCAATCACAGACTTAGTCTAGCAGGGCCCTCGCTGTGGCGTCACCCGGGTTGAGTCTGCACTACATCCGCTTATGCAGAACCTGAAGTGGGGATATCTTCGAAGGCCATGCCTTTGTCCGCGCGCGGTTCTTGCGGTAGCCCCAACACTTGCTCAGCGAGAATATTGCGCATCACCTCGTCTGTTCCCCCGGCTAATCGAATTCCGGGAGAGACTAGCAATTGGTCTTGAAAGTGACCGCATAACGGGCTCAACACTTCGTCTTGAATGACGCCACCTTGGCCCAGCAGTTGCGCGGTGTAGTTGGCGATTTCCTGATTCATCACTGCGCCGACTAACTTGCCCAACGAAGCCTCTGCACCGGCGATGCCGCCCTTGGCGACAGCGGTGATCATGCGTTTATTTGCCGCTTGCAAGCCCGCGAATAGGCTATACCAGTGTGCCAAGCGCTCGCGCACTATTGGGTCTTGGGCGATGGGCTTAGCATTGAGTTCGAGCGACTTCACTAGCTCCAGAAATTGTGGAAATCCGGTGGGTTGCACACCGCTAATAGCCAAGCGTTCGCTCATGAGTACCGTCAGTGCGCCACCCCAGCCGCCACCGACGTCGCCCAAGCGGTATCTGTCTGGTACTACTGCGTCGTTAAAAAAGACTTCATTGAAGTGTTGGCCGCCATCCATTTGCTTGATGGGCCGCACCTCCACACCGGGCTGGCGCATATCGATCATGAACATGGTGAGACCGCGGTACTTCGACACACTCGGGTCGGTGCGTGTCAGCACGACACCGAAGTCGGAGTACTGTGCACCGGAGGTCCAGATCTTTTGTCCATTCAAGATCCAGTTGTCTCCGTCGGGTTCAGCGCGTGTGCGCAGGCCAGCCACGTCGGAGCCAGCACTGGGTTCGGAGAATAACTGACACCACACATCTTCAGCGCTGGCCATACGCGGCAACAATTCGCGTTTAATATCGTCGTCGGCGAAGTGCAGAATTGCCGGGCCGCAGTTGCCGATGCCGATGACAAAGTGTGCATCGCGGGTACGGTAGTTCTCGACTTCCTGAGCCCAAACGACATCGTGCAGCGATGTCAGTCCGGCACCACCGTATTCCTTGGGCCAGGTGAGGCAGGCAAACCCCGCCTCGGCTTTTTTCTTATACCACTCTTTCGCTTCTAAAAATGCCGCTTCACCCTCCATGCCCATGTGCAGATTGTCGCTACGTTTTTCGGCGTTGGCATCCAACCACGTGCGCGCGCGGGCGCGGAATTCGGCGAGTTCGGGTGTATCGTCAAAGTTCATGTGCTGGTTCCCCTATGCAGCCAATAAGCGGCTGGCGAGTTCATCTTTCCACTGGGGTTGGCTGCCTATCATGCTGGCGAGCAGGTGCGCGCGCCGATAGTACAAGTGGCAATCGAACTCCCAGGTAAAACCCATGCCACCATGCGCCTGAATGTTTTCCTTACTGATCAAGTAATAGGCGTCGGTGGCGCTTACTCTCGCGGTGGCGGCGGCCAGGGCCAAATCTGGGGCGTCGCTAGAGAGTGCCCAGGCGCCGTAATAGGAATTGGCGCGCGCGAGTTCCAAGGCCACGTACATATCGGCAAATTTGTGTTTGATCGCCTGAAAAGAGGCCACCGGGCGGCCAAAGGCGTAGCGTTCTTTGGTGTAGGCAATACCCATGTCCATGGCTGCCTGGCAACCGCCAGTTTGCTCAAAGGCAATCAACACCGCCGCGCGATCGAGTAATTCCGCTAGGGTCTGCGCGCCGTGTGTTGCTCCACCCAGCACTTCTACGGGGGCTTCGGTAAAGGTTAGCTGCGCTTGTGAACGGCTTGGGTCCACGGTTTGAATTGGTGTGCGTGCGACACCTGAGGCGTGCAAATCTGCAATGTACAAGTCGAGTTCGCCACTAGCATTGTGTGCCGTGACGATGGCAAAGTCAGCGCTGTCTCCATCCGGCACGGGCAACTTGGTCGCGGACAGCTTGCCGTCGGCAACGTGCGCGGCGACAGATGTTTTGCCCATCCCCTCTGCATGCGCCAGCGTGCCCCGAATGTCGCCCGCTGCTAATCGTGGCAAGTAGTCGTTCCGTTGAGCGTCACTGCCCCAGGTTTTAAGCGCCTCGGTTGCCAGGTAGACGCTGGAAGAGTAAGGCACAGGTGCCAGTGAGCGGCCCAATTCTTCGGCGATCATGCAGAGTTCCAGATACCCCAAGCCCAGGCCGCCGTTGTCTTCGGGTATGGCTATGCCTGTCCACCCGAGATCGACGATCTGTTGCCATAAGCCTGCATCAAACGGCTGATCGGATTCTAGCGAGGAGCGCACTAACTCCGCAGGACATTCCTGCGCGAGAAAGTTTCGCGCCTGATCACGAATGAACAGTTGTTCTTCGGAAAAATCAAAATTCATGTGCAATCCTTACGAGTGGAACACCAATAACGCTGGGCCCCTGAGCTGCGGGGCGGACAATTATAAGAAAAGTGCGTGTTAAGGTGGCTCAAGTAGTTGGACTAACCGAGCTTCCGCAAAATAAGGTGGGCTTGAGGGTAGGAGTGGAAGCTAGCCGGTAAACCCCGAATTGGTGGGTGCGAGCGCTGCAGCTAAGCGGCAGTGAGTAACTGCGCTCGCAGTTTTTCGATATCAGCAGGGGTCAGTCCCAGGCCTTGCTCGACGTAGGTGTCGAAACTACCCCATTTCTCGTCGATGGCAGTGAATGCCGCCATCAACCAGTCGCGCTCCACACCCATCAGCACCGCGAGCTTATCCGCTGCCTCATCGCCCTTAAACAGACGCAGCATACGCAGTTGGTTGGAGCGAGCGGCGAGGGCGTGCGTTTTACTGGCGAGGTAGTCTTGCACGACTTGTTCCTGTGGTACCCCTAGAATGCGCAGTAAAATGGCGGCGGCAAACCCGGTGCGGTCTTTGCCTGCGGAGCAGTGCCACAGAACCGGCTGACCTTCGGCCGCCGTCACAGTCTCTATGAATTGGCGAAATTGGGGCACAAATTCAGTGGCGAACTGGCGGTTGGCATGGGTCATGGTAGCGCCGGGGTCAAAACCCTCGAAGTCGCCACTTTCTATGCGCTCCATGATCTCGCCAACCATGGCTTTATTGCCATCGTCTAGGGTGGGTATCTCCACCACTTGAAAGTGTTTCTCTTCGGGCAGACGATTGGGCTCTTCGGTTTTTTCGGCACTGGAGCGAAAATCGATCAGCGTCTTCAGTTGCAACGCTTGCATGGCCTCCAGATCGGCGTTGGAGGCGTGTGCCAGCGTTCCGGAGCGGTACAGGGTGCCCCATTTTACGCGGTGGCCATCGACCGTGGTGTAGCCGCCTAGGTCACGGAAATTAGCGATGCCCTCAAAGTTGAGTAACCGGTGCGCCTCACGTTGGTCAGCTTCCAGTAATGCTGGGATTACTACTGGCGGTGCCGGCAAGAACTGAATCACCGCCACGCTAAAGACGAGCGCAGCGAGTAAGCTCCAGGCGATGGTTTTTTTCATGGTCGTTAGCTATTGGTCGGATTTAGACGAGTAAAGGATACCACTTTCGCGATCTGAATCGGTATACAGTGCCTTGGTATGGTGTTCTGCGGTGACTATCTGCGGATATCTGGTAGGTGTGGACGTCGCAAACAGGGGTGCGATTGCAACCCTGCCTGATATTTCTTTTGCGCAGATTTCGGGAACAAGTTAACTGTGCGAAACCGTGAAACTTGTGCTTAACTCTGGAATATCAATTCAACAAGGGAACCCGAAATGTCAAATAACTCAGCAATCATCGATCGATTTATACAAGCATGGTGCGAGATAGACGTTGAGACCATCATGGACACGTTCACGGAAGACGCCGCCTATGCCAACTTACCCATGGGGCCTCCACATGTGGGAAAGGCTGCTATTCGCGAGTTTATTGACGGCTTTTTGAGCACTACGACGGCGATCAATTTTGTCGTGCACCATCAAGTGGAAGGTCAAGATGGCGTGGTGATGAATGAGCGGACCGACGCGCTGACGATGGATGGCAAAGTGATCGAATTGCCGGTCATGGGAGTCTTTGAATTTCGCGATGGCAAGATCTGCGCGTGGCGCGATTACTTTGACATGAGCGCATTCGCCTGAGTAGTAGCTTCGACAGGTGTTCATGGCAGCGGTGGCGTGAAGAAAATGACTGCCCGAGCACCTAGAGGCTCTCGGTCATCGCTAACCAATCTATTGCTTTTTGTACTCGGAAACCACAGCTGTGCCATACCCATTGCGCGCACCGAGTGAAGCAGGCATCGACTTAGATGCTTTGACAGACCTGCGCGGCCGGGTTGCGCATGCGCTGACAAAAGGTCCGTTGCCCTCGATACAAATTGCCCTGGCACGCCATAGACAGCTAGTCTATTTCGAAACGTTTGGCGAAGCTACGAATAGCACGCGCTACAACGTATTTTCTTGCACTAAGCCGCTGGTTGCTTCGGCCCTATGGTTGTTGATGGGGCAGGGTCGAGTCGATATTACTCAGCCCGTTGCGCACTATCTAGAACAGTTTACCGGTGGTGGTAAAGAAGCCGTTACTGTGGAGCAAGTGCTGTGTCACATCAGCGGTTTTCCGGAGGCTCGGTTGCATCCATCCCAGTGGTGGGACTCTGACTCGCGGTTGCGCGCTATGCGAGAGTGGCAGTTGGAATGGCAACCGGGTAGCAAAATTGTGTACCACGCGCTGTCCGCGCATTGGGTGTTGGCCGAGCTTATTAGTCAGGTGACGGGTATAGATTATCGCTCGTTCATACACAATTACATCCTCAAACCACTGGATATTGCCCAGTTGCGCCTCGGCGTTCCGGAAGACGAACAGGCAGATATCGCGACCTTGTGCCACGTGGGGGAGCCGCCCAATGCGCAAGAAATGGAAAAACTATTTGGTTCGGCCATCGATTGGCCGGATACGCGCGACGATTTCCTACTGAAGTTTAATGAACCCGCGGTTCGCGCTTTAGGTGTACCCGGTGGCGGCGCGATAGGCACGGCGGCGGACCTGGCGATGTTCTATCAGGGCATTCTCGCCAACCCCGAGGACCTGTGGCAGCCGGATGTGTTGGCAAATGCCATTGGCGAGGTTTGGGTCGATCTGCCCGACCCACTGACGGGTTGTCCCGCGCACCGAGGGTTGGGTGTCGTTATCGCGGGCAGCGGTAAATACCAGCCCTATCGGGGGATGGGTGACAAAGTATCGCGGCGAGCGTTTGGGCACCAGGGGGTGGGTGGACAAGTTGCCTGGGGTGACCCAGAAACCGGCTTGTCTTTCTGCATGCTGACAAATGGCCTGGATGCTAACCCGTTGCGCTCGGCGCAGTTTTGCGCAGCGGTTAACAATCGGGCTGGTTCCTGCGTGCAAAGGTAGATAAAGAAGCGCAAGCACCAAACCGTTAGTGCAACCCCAGAAAGGAGTCGCGCTAACTATCTGGGTCAAAGGTTCCGATTACACCACCGGCTACCCAGCCTGCGATTTCATCGGTACTGAAGCCCGCTTCCAATAACACTTCCTCGCTGTGTTCGCCCAAGCGCGGGGGGTGACTGCGCATGTTTGCCGGTGTCGCAGAGAGGTGCCCCGGATAGCGGATGTAGCGCATGGTGCCCGCTTCGGGGTGCTCCGTGTCAAAGATGGTTCGGTTGTGTTGAGCCTGCGGATCAATGGCGAATTCGCGGATGGTTTTGACTGGGCCAAAAGGTACCCCCGCGGCATCGAGGCGTGACAACAGCTCCCGCGAGGTGAATCGCGCCATGACTTCGCCGATCGCGTCCAGCCAGGGGCCAAAATGGGCAATGCGCTCGCCGACATTGCGCATCCCTTCGCGCTCCAATAGCTCCGGGCAATCCAACGCTTCACACAAGCCCTGAAAATGATTGTCTTGCAACGCCATACCAACAACATAACCGTCTTTTGTGGCAAACGTGCGCAGTACTGCGAGCGGTCGTGGATCGGGCATTTCATTGGGCACGAAGGCGTCAACCGGCATCATGTCGGACAGTGAGCAGGCCGCCCAGGCGTCGATCATGGGTACGTCTACCCGCTGTCCCTTGCCCGTCCCACCCTTGCAATCGCGCGCGTACAGGGCCGACACGCCGATGCCCGCCGCAATGTGGGCGGTGGTTTTGTCGACAATCGCTGATTGAATGAGCTGGGGTTTATCACCGAACGGCATGCCTTGAATAAAGCAGCCACCCACCAGGCCCTGGGCGATGGGGTCGTAGGCGGGCCGGTCGGCGTAGGGGCCGGTCGGCCCAAAGCCGGTGATGGCGAGGTACACCAGCTTGTCATTCAGCGCGTTGAGGTCGTCATAGCCAATGCCCAAGCGATCTGCAACTCCCGCGCGAAAGTTTTCCACCAGCATGTCCGCGGACGTGGCCAACCGCTTGACGATGGCGATTCCTTCGGGGTTCTTCAAGTCAATGGCGAGGCTGCGCTTGTTGCGATTTTGCTGGGCGTAAAACCCGGACAGCCCCGCCTCGGAGGGCGGCGACATCCAGCGCGCGACTTCGCCGTGCAGCGGTTCGATTTTGATGACATCCGCGCCCAAATCTCCCAAGTGCTGTCCGCAAAGCGGGCCGGTTATCATGCCGGTAATATCAATGACTTTAATGCCCTTTAGGGGGCCGCTCGCCGCTTGTGCCAAGCTAACATCCATACAGATCTCCTGTTTCCGATCGGGGGTAAATAGTAGAACGCGCGTCTCGACTGCTAGCTGTTAGTCTGTCTGGGCCGTAGTTGAGACTTCAGATGAGACTTCAGATGAGACTTCAGATGAGACTTCGAAACACAGCGGATCTACGATAAAGAACTTTGGTTACTATTTCACTTTATTCCGAAAATCTCCCTGTTAATATGCGCGCCCCGTACAGGAGCCTGTGCGATTTTTGTGATGTAAAGTGGAGATGTGAAATGAAAAAGGTAATTGCTGTATTTGCTGCCCTGCTGATTGCTGCCCCGGTGGCGGTGTTGGCGGGCCCTGAAACCGGTGACAGAAGTTTAACCTTATCTGGTGTCGGTTCCAGCGACAACCATTTCGATGGTAACACCTTTGGCGGTGGCGCTGAGGTGGGTATCTACCACAGCGAGCAGGTGCTTTACGGTGTGCGACAGGTCCTTCAGGTAGCGGCTGGCGACGATGTTCGCGACCGTTGGTTGGGCGTAACTCGAGGCTTTGTAAACTACAACTTTGGTACTGGCGATGCGCGTCCTTACGTTGGCGCTAACCTCGGTGGCGTTTACGGCCGTCGCACTAAAGAAACTGGTACTGCTGGCTTGGAGGCTGGTGTTCGCTACTTCGTCAAAGACAAGACGTTCATCCAGTTCGGCGTTGACTATCAGTTCCTGTTTGATGACAGCGACGATGTCGATAACGGCTTTGAAGATGGCGTGTTCCTGTACAACTTGGGTATCGGCTTTAACTTCTAAGCAGCAACTCAATAGGAAACAAGATATAGCACCTGGTTGCTATACCCTGAGAAAGGCACCGCGAGGTGCCTTTCGCGTATTTAGTAGTCAGCACCGTCATTGTCGATAGATAGCCTGCGCTCAGCTATGGGAGAGTATGGCTGTTTGAACGTGCGCAACTTTTTTACGCACGGTGAGGTCAAGCAGATGCGCGCTTACATCGATTACTGCTTTCAGATCAACGGCAACGCTGAGAATCGCATCAATCAGTATTTGTTAAAGCAGGTAAATTTGCACGAAGTGCTAGAAAAAACACGCTCGGATATCCGAGCCAGCCAAAAAACCAATAGCACTTATAGTGATACAGCAAAAATCGGCGAGAAACTCACTCGCACATTGGGCAGCCAAATTTCCCAGCTGACGGCCACCATCTGTGCCATCGTGGGTCGAGAGCTCAAAGTTTTCGACTCTTTTGAGGGTTTGCCACCGCCCACCAAAGGTGACAAATATGGAGAGTCCAGTTTCAGCCAAGGATTTGTTCCCGGCATTGTCGACCGGGGGAGCGAGCGAACACCGTGGCTACCCAGGGCGAATCTTCGCGTTTAGGTTGATTGTCTGTACGCTCTGATGACCGAGTGAATCTCAGCACTGTCGATGCGGCGTCTTGCGAAAGACTGTTTACGTGAGACGTTGTACAAGCGATGTCTTACGAGAGATGTCTCACAATAGATTCAGCGTAACCCTCCATTGCCCGTTTTTTTTCATCCAACTTCGACTGTTTTTTGCCGAGCATGTATTGAAAAGGTGGGGCGACGGTGCTTTCCAGTCCCTGCTCTGCTAGGCCTGCATAGAGATCGTAACTCGGCTCTGCTGCCACGCCTAACATGGCCTCAAAGGGCAAGGCATCGCGGCCATACTCCTCGCGCAACCTCTGCAAGCGCTGCAGCAATGGCGCTACCTCCTCTGGTGCGGTGCCGGCGCCGATGTAGCCGTCACCCACCCGCGCCGCCCGGCGTAAAGCCGCTTGACTGCTACCACCGATGTAGATTGGCGGTGGTGTCTCGGGGCAGGGGCTAAGTTGCACGCGTGGGAAATCGAAGTACTCACCGTGGTATTCCACCATGCCGCCTTGCCAAAGGGTCTGCAACACAGCGATCATTTCATCGGTGATTTTGCCGCGCTGGTGAAAATCAACGCCGTAGATATCGAATTCCTCTTTCATCCATCCGACACCCACGCCCAGTACAAATCGATTGCCACTCAATACCGACATGGTAGCGCCAGCGCGAGCCACTTCGTGTGGGTTGCGCAGGGGCAGCACGTACACCCCACAAGTGAAATTCAGGGTTGTGGTCACTGCCGCCATGGCGGAAAAAATCGCCGTTTGATCAGGGTACTCATCGTCGGGCTGCATCGGCGGCATACCGGTGTCGGAATAGGGGTAGTCTGGGGCGATACTTTCGGGATAGACGGCGTGATCACCGCTCATCAGGCCGTGAAAACCAAAATCTTCGGCGCAGCGCGCGATGTCGATGAGTTGATCTGTCTCGGCCCAGGTAACGGCCTGCCAAAATTTCACAGTTGATTTCCTCTTCTATGCCGTCCTATAGCGTCGCGAGCTTGCCTGGTTCTACAACGACAGCGCTGTAGAGATAGCCGCACAGAGGCAGCCCTACGGAGACATCGCCCGCTGTCCGCTCGGCCGCACACCGCTCGCGGCTGTTCTCGCTAAAGCGATTCTCGCGGAATGCTAAAGTAGGTCTCATAGTTAGAGAACTGCTCACGCAGCTCAGCTAAATCCAGGCCAGTATCCGCCAGTTGATACAAGTGTTTGCCAAATTTGTCAGCTGGATTGGCGTCGAGAAAGGCTTGCATGCGGTCGGCAGAGCGATCACTTAACTCGAGGCCAAAGTGCGCGTAAGCGTTGCGTACCGTGCCCACTTGATCGGACATGAAATCTCGAAAGTACAGGTCGACAACTTGTTCTTTAGGGAGTTGGCCGGACTGCCGATACGCAACGGTGTTGTTATAACCCCGCACGAGGGCTTGCGCGTAATACTCGGCGACTCGTGGCAAGCTGGCGCCATCACTGGCGAGAGTTTGCAGGGTCGCTGCCAGATTGCTCATGGAGATGACGGTCTTCACCGGGTCGCGATGGGTTTGCACAAAGAGCGCGTCGGGATACTCCCGATGGATATGGGCCAAATGCCACATATGTTGCGGCGACTTCAGTGCCCAGCGCTTTCCGGGACAACGCCATTGCAAAACTTGTAAAAACTTGCGATGCCAGCGCAACGCCGACTGCATGTCACTGTCCATCACCCAGCGGTCATAGGTTGGGACGAAAAACTGTACGAAATACACCATCGAAGTGAAGTCGTGAGAAGTGATCGATACACATTCCTGGGCGCGCTGTGCGCCCATAGGGTGCATTGTCTTAAATGCGGGTAGCAGCTGATCAACGCGGTCTAGGTCCGCTTGCACTTTGGCAATGCGCGGATCGGACGTGTAGCTGGCCGTCTCCGGGGGCGGCAGGGGGTAAGCAGTCTCCCACGCCAGAGGTACCCGATTGTCTGCGTCCATCGCCAGCAGGTCGTGAAATATGGTGGTACCGGAGCGCGGCGGCCCCACTACGAAGAGGGGGCGCTCAATGGGCTGATCGCCAATTTCTGGGTGTTGTTTCAATAGCGCTACAATGCCCAGCCGATTTTCCAAAGTGCGCAGCAGGTCGGAGCGCGCCACCATGCGGCCCAGCGTGGAGAGCTGCGCTTCGTTTTTCAGGCAGTCCAGCAGTAGCCGCAAGGGCTCTTCAAAATCGCTGTCGCCGAAATCGTTGAGCCCACTGCGTTTTTGCGCCCTGCGTAGCAAGCCATCAAAACTCAAGTCGACACTACGTACACCCGCACGTGCGGCTAGGGCGCCTGCACCGTTCAAAGCCCTTATTGCCAGGGGAAGGTTACTTTTCATGGATACGACGGCTGGTTTTCATCGATCGTGACAATATAAGCGCAAGGCGATTTGCGGATCACACGCGCAGGTCGGCCAGTTTTACAACTGCGGCCGAAGGTGTTTCGACTTCACCTTGGACGAGGAAAAACCGCCAGAACACGATGCCAAATAGGTTACCTTCCGTATCGATCCAATTCGGAATGCCGGGGTCTTCGTGGGCCAACACCATGCGAAAACTGCCATCATCTTCGAGTTCAGTTTGGCTGCGATTGAGAGACACTGTGCGACATCGATAGTCCAGTGTTTGTTGAAAGCGGTTCCACAGGCACACGTTGGCGAAACGGCAATCGGGCCAGCGCCCTGTGATGACCAGTGCCTCATCGGCGTGAAGAAAAAACGGAGCCATGGAGTAGTGCGCATCAATGGCTGCTAGGCCAAAGTCACCTGGTGGTACCGGCGGCGGAAACGCATTTGGGGTGAGCGATAAAAACGGTGGTTGCTCCACGTTGGCCATAGGCGGCATGCCCAGGGTGCGACTGCGCACAAAGTTTGTTACCCGCTGTATGCCGGCAGCGACAGACGCATCGTTAGGGGGTGCTACAACGGCGTCACTATTTAAGCACTCAATGCGCATACGCGGTTCCAGCGCTGAGTCGCACGCTGCTTTATCGCCTTCGAAGTAATGTCGAGTGGTGATTCGCGACGCCTCGGGCGTGAGCTTGAGCCAATTTTTCTCGCGCGCAGGGCCGCCCAAATACAGGGTGAAATTGCCATTGCTATCCACCTCAATATCTTCATCGTTGATTAACCCTGCGGTGTTGCTGGCCAAATTTCCCTCCGTTGTTCCCTCTTCGACGGTAACGGAAAAATAAGCGGCGCCATTGAGCGAGCCATGTAGTACATAGGAGTACTTCGCGCTCACGGGAGCATCGAAGTAGATGGCATCGGAGTTATCGCCTGTCAGTTTGCGTGACGGCGAGACGATGCGGCGTATGTCGGGTAGTGCTGGGTCCGATTCAAAAAAACCTATCAAGCCCGCTTCGAGAATATGCATGAGTGCTCGGTGGGAGGCGGTGACATCTTCTGCCGATTGCAGATTCCATTCCGGGCCCGACCAGCGCTCGTCGATTTCTTGTAATGTGGCGATGAATGCTAGTAGAGCACTGCGACTGGCGGTTTCCATAAGAGCGCTGTCCCTTTTGTTGGTCGGCATCGCCTATTGACTGCTACGCTGCGAACCGGAGAGCTTATCGAGAGTTTTGGTGTGGGTTACTTTTTTCGTAGGGGATATCGAAACGATCTCGATAGTACTGCAGTTGCATATCAACCTGCTCTTCATCCAAGCCAAACTGCGCCAGGGTATATTTATGTGCACCGTGTTTGTGCTGGCGATTGGCTGCCAACCAAGCTTCCATGCCGGCGACTGATTGCTTATCGAATTCCAGCTCGAAAAACTGGTAGACCTCGCGCATAGTCGATCGCCAATCAGCGGTGATATTGGCGTACAGCACATCGTGCTGTTGGTCGCTGCTGGCGAGCGTTTCTCTGTCCAGCAAGTTTTTTTGCACCATACGATCGATTTTAGTCAGCCACTCACGGCCCACCCATTCGGGCGTGACAGTGTCGTTGTCTCGCACCAGCGCGTTCCACGCCATCGAACAGGCGGAGCCCGTGACTTTGATCGGGTCGCGGTGAGGAAAAACGAGTTTCGCACCGGGAAACACATGCAATAGTGCGTCGAGATCTTGCACGTGTTGCGGTGATTTCAATACCCAGGGCTTGTGGTGGTCGTCACCGCGAAACCAGGAGATGATCTTGAGCATATCGCGCATGATTTCGTAGGCGTGGTTTTGATTATGGCTCATCAACCATTCCGCAAAGGTTGGAATGACTGCTTGGATTTCAAACAATTGTGTCGCAAAGCCATGTTGAATGAGCCCGATCTCCTCTTCCACCTCCATGGTGCCCAGGGGGTGGACTGCCGCGATCTGCGGGCCCATGTAGAGTACCGCTTTCAATGCGCTATCGAGCCGCTTTATGCGTGGGTCTGCTCGCCCCGCTTTACGTGCAGCGAAACTGTCATCTGAGGGAATGGGATAGACGCTCTCCCAGGACTTCAGATGCAGAAACTGTGGGTCAGATGCGAGCAGCCGGTGTAGGCGCGTGGTGCCAGAGCGAGGTAGGCCGACGACGACGATAGGGTCCGGCATAGACCGTTCGAGGATTTCCGGGTGCTGTTGTAATAGCCTCTGCGCTTGCAGTCGTTGAGTTAGCAGTCGGTGAATATTAATGCGGGTTAAGCGACGCCCAATGGGGTTAAGCTGAGCTTCGTCATTCAGCGCTTGTACCAAAATCTCCAGGGGTTCCAAAAAACGCTCATCGCCGAAATCCGATAGCCCCGTGTCCCTTTTCGCCTTTTCCATCAATTGTTGTGAGTCGAAAGGCGCGGTGCCAATGCCTATAGTCTTCGCGGCACTGAGCACAGCGTTCACGGCCCGCATCGGTCGCCGTTGATACTGTGATGGCTGAAGCCGCGCTTCTATCGCCATGTTAGACGTGTTGCATTTAAGCAGCTCGCTGCTGTTCGGGGTGGACGCTCGATGCTTGGAATGCCTGGTCGCCGGACAGTGCTGCGCTCGCCAGCATTTCATGGGCGCAGTTATAGCCCGGTAAGAAAGTCACACCGGGCCCCGGGTGACAGGAGGCACCGCAGAGGTACAAGTTGGCGATAGGCGTTGTATGCCCGGTACCTTCTATCAGGCAGCGCTCACCTATCATCTGGTCTGGGTGCAGTAGGCCGTGGGTCCAATCACCGTGCGTGACTCCCTGCATACTGGCAAAGTGGTCGGCGGAAAATATCGCTTGGTCCACGATCAAGCTGCGAAAATCGGGAAAGTGCACACTGATGTGATCGATAATTTTTTCTGCGGCCTCATCGCGCAGCTTGCCGCGTTTCTCCTTGCTTGCGTCGCAGGGAAAGTAGAACCCATAGGCACTGGCGATGTGAAAGCCGGGCGGTGCTAGACTCGGATCAACGATGGTGGGAATCTGAAACGCGAGGGGCATCTTCTCGGGAAGTTTCCCCTCTAGGCATGTTTCGTAGCTAGCTTGCATATCCTCGGGGTCGATAACCATGGCGCCGCCGAAGTGAGCGCCGGGAACTTCATTTAACATGTTGAGGTGCTCCGAGTAACTCGGCCGGCCATTTAACTTGAACAGCATGTGTACGAATGCACCTTTGTGCTCAAATGCCTCGATCTTGGAGCGGAAATCGGTTTCTAAATCCTGCTCGCCAAGGAGTCCATTGAAGGTCGCCTGCTTATCCAAATTAGACACGATGCACTTGGCATACAGTCGTTCACCGCTTTTGAGCTCCACACCCACCGCGCGCTCGTGTTCGACGAGGATCTTTGTGACTGCCTGTTTCAGGCGTACTTCACCGCCCAGCTTTTCGATCTGCTGTGTCAGGCATTCACTCAGCCGCCCCAAGCCACCGCGCACGCGTTGCATCAACCCCTCCGATCCCTCCTGCGCCATGGTGTAAATCAGACAGAGCCCGGAACCGGGTGTGTAAGGGCCTTTATAGGTGGCTTGCACCGCAGCAAAGGCCATGTTGGCGCGCAGCTCGCGGTGCTTGATGGGGTCGGGAAAGAACCGATCGATGATACTCATGGCGGAACCCTTAAAGGCGAGTTCCAGGTGTTCCCGTTGCGCCTCAGTCTTTGCCTCCGCAATCAAATCTTCTAACTTGCGTGGCGCTTTGCGAGCGGTAAATCGATCGAGGATGCTGGCCGGGTACTGGCAAAACTTCATGAACTGCATGAAACCCAGCATCGCGCTGGGGCCAAATGTGCGCAGTAAATTGAACGATAGACGCAGCTTGTTCTTGAAAAATACCAGCGGGCGCCCCCCGTTGTCGGTGAGGTTGACCGCCATGACGGGCAGTGGAATAAACTCGACGCCGTTTGATTCAAAATCGAAATAGCGCTTAATCTCAGCGGATAGTGGAAACAAACAACTGGCGCCCACTTCGTTGCGACAGCCCTTGAGTATTTCTCGCGTTCCACTCATGCCGCCAACATAGTTGTTTTTCTCGAGCACCAGAACACGCTGACCACTGCGAGCCAGCACCAGAGCCGCTGCCAGGCCGTTGTGACCCGCACCGACGATAATACAATCAAACGAATCGGTAGTGGAGGACTCCGTGTTCATGTGCTCTGGTTGTCCTTCTCGCTGCGTATCCTCAACCTGTTGCGTCTTTTCTAGCATAGTTTACCTCTGCCGACTTTGGCTGGGTGGTGACATCTTTCGGCTAAACTATAGCTTAGAGACGCGTCTTGCAGATATAGTATTGAAACTGGCAGATAGCGGCAAGGCGTTACCCGAGTAAACTCGAGATTCCTGGGAATTTTAGGTGGAAAAGTCAGTCCAATGTTGCAGTGCCACGCTCGCCATGGCGAATGGCTGTTGACTTGGTTCTATGTATTTCGACGTCATTGAAATTAGCGGTGCAGCATGAATAGTCACCTTTCACTACCACGAGCACCGACGGCAATGCGAGCGGGATGGGTGGTCATTGGCCATATCCGAAACTGGAATAAGGATTATTCCAAAATATAGATAGCATGATGCTGGCAAACGGCAGACTGAGGGTGAGTATGAATTTTCGAGTGACATTAATTAGCGTGATTTTCGCAGTGTTATCCATGGGCGGTGTGGCACAGGTTACTCCCACCCATCCCAGTGGTGAGAAGGGCACACTGCTCTTTATCAACGAAAGTGAGCTGGGTTTAACGGGCGAGCAACAGCAAGAGCTGCGCGCAATATTTCGACGCGGCGGCCGTTTTGAGGAGATGGAAGCGATTCTCACTCCGGAGCAGCGTGCGACGTTCCAGAGTATTTATACTAAAAATATGAAGCTGCGCGCGCAACGCGAGGCGCTGGTGCAGCAAGAGTTGGGTTTGAGTCCCGAGCAGATCGAGGAAATGGAAACTTTGCGCGCCAATGGCGGGTCGCAAGCGGAAGTACAAGCGATAATGACTGACGAACAACGCGCAAAGTTTCAGCAGTTGCTCAATAATTCGCGCGGACGCCCCTTGCGTTAAATTGGCTACTCTCCACAGTAGTCATGTTCTACAAGACCGGATAGTTTACGTGCGTCTAACCAACCAACATGAGTGTGTCGTTTTGGTGGATTTGGTTTAGTGTCGTAAAAGTCGAGTTGCCTGGTTTGACGAGGTCTGGGAGAGGAACGCGTGACATGGAGCTTTATTTTGATGAGCGAGCGCGCAACGAACAACGGTTGTTGGCGGGTAGTGCGACGCCCAATGATCGGTTTATTTTAGAGTGGCTTCGAGAGCGCCCAGAGGGTCCAATTCTGGACTACGGGTGTGGCAAAGGAAGAATGCTGTCTCGAATGTTGGTAGATGGACTTGATGGCTACGGAGTGGAGCTCGTCGGGCCAGGTGCGGGAACCAACATTGTAGAAACGCATCAGAGGCTGGGGCTTGCTGGTACTCGCGCGCGCACAATGGGATTAGATTGCAACATTCCCTTTCCGGACAAGATGTTCAACACTGTTGTGTCAAACCAGGTATTTGAGCACGTAGAGGATTTAGACGCGGTCTTGACTGAAATTTCGCGAATTCTCATGCCAGGTGGCGTTTGCCTGTTTTTGTTTCCTACGTTGGGGACCATCATGGAGGGGCATTGCAAGCTGCCATTCGCGCACCACATGCCTGAAGGAAAATTGCGCTACTTGTACTTGTTGGTCTTGCGGTTGGCCGGGTTTGGTCGATTTCCCAAAACAGGGCCTTTCGGAATCGGTGGTCCCGATATACCACGGAACAACCCTTTTTTTTGGGCGAGATACTTCAATGAGTGGCTAACCAATCACGTGACCTACCGGACTGACGAAGAAGTGGATGAGCTTTTGGGTAAGCACATCGGAACACCGGAAGGTTTGGAGACGGAGTATCTGCAATTTAGACTGGAAGATCGGTACCGCAAGTTACCTCCGCTCTCTGGGCACCCTATTTTGAAGCGAGCGGCGAGCGAGTTCACCAAGCGTTGGGGTGGACGCGTCTTGACTGTAACGAAGCGGAATGGCCCTTAGTGAGACCACTTGCGACAACAAATTGACCAGATACGCTTTTTTGACTACCGAAACACCAGAACTCGTTATAACTCGAGTAGTTGCTTTGGCTAGCCGTGCTGGCTGTACCAGCGCAATGCCCCCATGAGGTCCTAGCTAGTTTTTGTCTTTTGCCAATAAGTGATCAATCGCCCGTGCCAGCGCCAAGTCGCGGGTGCTCACGCCTCCTGCATCGTGCGTTGTTAGGCGAATATGAACCTTGTTGTAGACGTTGCTCCACTCCGGATGGTGGTTCATTCTCTCTGCCAGCAGCGCGACTTGGGTCATAAACGCAAAGGCGTCGCTAAAGTTTTGAAATTGGAAATTGCGACGGAGTTTTTCATCCTCGAACACCCATTGATCTAGCTTGCTTAAGTGTTGCTCCATGGACTCTGGGCGGAGTTTTTCAATAGCCATAACTTTCACATCCAAGATTCGTTTGTTAAGCCTAACTCGGGCCAGGGCCCATAGGCAATGGGCTGGCAGTTGCCTACGCCCGTGGCAGCCATGACCGGGTCGGAAACTCGGACAACCGTATCTCTAATCTGGTGTAATCTTCGAGCCTGTTTGGGCGTGCTGCAGTCGGCAATGTGTTCTCCCTCTACATGTAGTTCACCGCGCCATTCACCGTGGTGATGACCGTCCAACCCAAAATAAAGCCCGGCACCGAGTTGAATACCCGTATCGCCCATCACTTCCACGGTCAGCACGCGAGCGCTACCATCTGCCATGGTGCAGTGCAATTCACCGCCCAGCAGGCGGCGGTTGTCGGCGTCGAAGGCCAGTTTTGGGTCGACAGCGACAATCGCCTCTTCACTCCCACTGGCGTATTCAATCCGCGAGGTCACCATTTTCTGCTCAAATCCGGGCATGTTGAACCAGGTGAAATGCAGATGCATGCCGTACTGGCTGCCGTCGGCCTGCGTCATCAGCACCGGACACCAGATCATCATGAATCCCGCGCCTGCGGGAATCCCCTCGTTGGGCTCTACGTCGGTGGGCGGCAGTCCGACGTCGTAGCGCACCCCCCAGGAGTGATCGCGCGTCGAAGTCCACGATTGGGGGGTCATATCTATGCGCTCCCCCTCAATCTCAATCCAACCCGAAGCGGTGCCGATTTGATGGTAGCGAACCAGCTCGGACATCCGGCGGTAATCGCGTATCAAGTGTGTACGCTCTTCCGCGAACGGGGGTAACACACCGTTGAACAGCCAGTCGAAGGCCAATGGCTGCGCATCGTTTTTCTCCAATCGAAATCGGATGGTCTTTAGCGGCTCTACAATTTCGTAGTGAATTGGGCCAACGATGGTGACATCCGGTTGGGGTGATAACCGACGGCTGGCGCGCACGGTGAACTGCTCAACGCCGCGCGATAGGGCTGCGTAGGCGTCCATTACATTGCGATTGTTGTACTTCCCAATACCGAAGCCAATTTGCACGCTGCCATCGTTCGCCATCGCCATAGCACACACTTTTTCGGTCCAAGACGGATCGCTGGTTCCGACGTTGGCAAAGGTCTCGGTGACTTGATGGGTCAATTGCTCATCGGCGGGAATAAGTGGGCCTACTGGGTTGGGCATAAAACTGCTCCTGGTTTTCCCCTATCAACAAGTGCTAATTGCGTTGCGCATATGCTTTGGTGGCGGGATGCTGCAATAGCTCATCAAAGTTTGTAACAGACTCACGTAAATCTGCTGCTCCAACTTTTTTGAGCGGTGCGGTCAATATAGTGGGTGGCGCTGGAAGGGACAAGAAATCTGTGACTGTGTGAATTGCGCAGCGAAGATTCTCGGCCAGTTCCTCATAGCTGAGTTCGAGCACTTCTCGATCTGCAGTCAGCGACCGGAAGCGATTTGTCCAGCGCTGCACATGTTTGTGGCGTCGTTGAAATTGCTCGATATCAATGGCCATTGTCATTTTCGATTCATTGCGCCCCCCAGCTTCGGAGTGAATGGGGCCACCGGCGTATAACATCTGTTCTGAAACGAAGCGACGCAACTCATTGTGCCGCTGTAAATGGATAAACTTGATATCCGGTTGTGCCACGAGCTGTGCGATCACGCTTTCCCACTCTTGGTGAAAAAAAATATCGAAGGTGAGCTTTAAGCCGCTGGCTAGCGCTCCCTGGTTCAGTGCGTTCTCAATGAATGCCCAGGGGTCGCGCGATCGCTGTTCATGCAAACGCTCTGCTCTCGAATTGCGCTCCTCGAGGGTGGCTTTCAGGGGATCAAAGCCATCTTCGAACCCGCGCACTTTTTGTAGCTGCAGCAGTTCTCCATGGCAACAAACGCCGGGGAGACGGTTGAGTGTCCTGACCAACAGTGTGCTGCCGGTGCGCGGTGCACCCACGATCACGAATCTAACGCTCATTGGGGGTCTCTTGCGTAAATATTGCTAGCTTATAGGAGCGTATTCACCTACGCAAAGTGGTTATTTCCGGAGTTTTGACCTGAGTAGAAGCTCGAGGGCGCATGCGTTGGCACCCATCGATGAGGCATGGATGCTAGCGCGTGCCAATACCCGTCCCTATTAATGCCGTGGCACTTTGATTGCCGTGTATGGGGCTTTCACACTGTTGGCGAAAACACACTATCATGGTCGAGTCAGATCGATGGCATTGAATACTGATTGAGGAGCATTGTCGCGATGGGAGCAGAGGGGCCACACGGCCAGATTACGTTGCAAGGAAAGGTAATTTTAGTCACCGGCGGAAGTCGCGGATTGGGCTTGGCGATGTGCCGCGCGTTTGCGCAAGCGGGAGCGCGAGTTGTCATTAGCTCGCGTAAACAAGATGCGTGTGACGCAGCGGCGCGCGACATTTTGGCAGCGGTTGGCGTGGAGCCATTGGCCATAGCATGCCACGTCGGAGACTGGGAAGCCTGCGATGCACTGATCGATGCAGTCTACGAAAAATTTGGGCGGCTTGATGTGCTGGTGAATAACGCCGGTATGTCGCCGCTGTACGATAAACCTTCGGCGGTAAGCCGGGAACTGTTTGACAAGGTCATCGCTGTAAATTTGGCCGGCCCTTACCGGCTTGCGGTGGTAGCGGCTGAACGCATGGTCGCGGGTGATGGCGGCAATATAATTAACATCAGCAGTATCGCAGCGCTCGCCCCGACGGCTATAGAATTGCCCTATGCCGCCGCCAAGGCGGGGCTGAATAACTTAACCGAGGGTTTAGCGCGCACCTACGCACCTAAAGTACGTTGTAATGCTATTTTGCCCGGCCCCTTTCTTACCGATATCTCCGATGCTTGGTCGGATGACATGAAAGCCGCGGTGAATCAGATGGTACCCTTGGGTCGAGCGGGTGAGCCGGAGGAGATTGTCGGTGCGGCGCTGTATTTGGCTTCCGATGCATCGAGTTACAGCAATGGGGCAATGCTAAAATTGGATGGTGGTGCCGTCTATGGGGGTTAGATGGAAGTGATGAAAGCTAACACACGCATAGCGCAATGCTTCGGGTGTATTGTTTGCTTCTATGCTCCTTGGCGGGCCAATCATGCTTTGGTGAGAGCGCTCCTATTGGGCATAGTTCGATGTATTGCAGTTTCCGCTGTTGCAACCCAGCCCTGTATTGCTGCAGCGGCCACCGATGTCACACCGGCGCTTAATCCCTGGTTAGCGGCGAGCCCCTATGCCATTTCCCACCACAACCCAGCGCAAACGGACGTGACCGCCATCAATGGCCCAAAGCGCGGCGCTAAATTGACTCGATCACAAGTTAAAACTGTGCCGCTGCTCTGGTGTTCTGCACCTGTGTATAAGCGCATTGGCGAGGATACCGTGGTGATTGCCTCTAACCCTCTGGGTTTGATCAAGGTGCGCGCTAGCGGCGAGGACTTTGAGTTGGTCTCCAATGTGCCTTATCCCGGTCGAGAAGAGGTGCATGCCCAGGGCAGCGATGAAAAATTGGCCAAAACGATGGCGACGATCGATGCAAAGCGGCGCAAGAAACAAGACTGGCGGTTATTGTTCAACACCTGGTTGATGTACTACAAGTTCGACGTCAGTTTACGCACATTTCCCTCTGGCGCCTACGCGGTGATCGACCGTGAAGGCTACCACTACACCTTTTACGATCGTCATCACCTGGTTAAGTCGTTTGATAACAATGAAGTGAACTCACCTCTTCTCCCCATAAAACACGCCAATATTATCGCCGAATTGCCCAAGGGTGCTGCCGCTGATATCGATAAAATTCTCGGTATCAATATGACCTATGACGGTTACATCGTCGCGGCAGCCAGCGGTGCAGTGGTCGTTACCGATCGGGAGTTGCGCGTGCAAGCCTACCAGTCGTTTCCCGGCGAGTTGGTGGAGAACTCGATTGCGATTGATGCGAACAACGGCATCTATGTGGTGACCTCAAAAAATATGCACAAACTGGTATGGACTGGCGAGACGCTCTCGCGAGATACCAAAGATGGCGCTTGGACGTCACCCTACGATGTCATGCCCGAGGGTAAAGCCATATCCATGGGCGCAGCATCGCATGGGTCGGGAACGACACCCACGCTCATGGGTTTTGGCGAAGAGGAAGACAAGCTCGTCATCATTGCCGATAGCAATGCCGAGAACACCCAGATCGTTGCATTTTGGCGTGATGACATTCCGGAAAATTTTAAGCAGAAGCCCGGTACTGCGTCGCGGCGTGTAGCCGATCAAATACCTTTCACCTTAAGTAAAACCACAGTAGAGGCATCGCCAGTAGTGTACGGCACCGGTGTACTGGTCGTGAACAGCACCTATCCCGAGCCCTCGCCTTTTGCAATGGATTTGCTGAGCAACGCATTTTTGTCCGGTACGACGCGCAAGGCGCCAATGGGTATTCAGAAGTATGAGTGGGAGCCGCACGAAAATCGCTTCGTCACTTCCTGGTCAATCGACGCGGTGGACAATACGGACTGGATGCCGCCGGCAGTCTCTACCCGCAATGGCTTGGTGTACATCGCCAATCGCCGCGACGATGTCTATGAGTACTTTGCGGCAGATTGGCGCACCGGCGAAATTAAGGCCACCTGGGAGTTTCCCGATGACAGCGTGTTGTGGAATAACTGGGGTGGGATTACCGTTTTTCTCGAAGATGGCGATTTGTTGCTCGGGGGTTTCTTCGCTATCAAGCGCTATGATGTGGGCGGTATGCGCTAGCTGTCTTTCTCTTCACGGTAGCTGTCGATGCTCGGGCAGCTACACATGAAGTTGCGGTCCCCATAAACGTTATCCACACGGTTGACCGGCGGCCAGTATTTGTAGCGTTTCAAGGATTCAACGGGATAGGCCGCTTCCGCTCTGGTATATGCGTGATCCCACTCATCCGCGGCAATATCGGCGAGCGTGTGCGGTGCATTGACCAGCGGATTATCTTCGGCGCTCCACTTGCCCGTTTGCACGGCGTTGATCTCTTCGCGGATCGCAATCATGGCGTCGCAAAAGCGATCTAACTCCTCGAGGGATTCCGATTCTGTTGGCTCTACCATCAATGTACCCGCCACAGGGAAGGACATGGTCGGTGCGTGAAATCCGTAATCAATCAAGCGCTTGGCGATGTCTTCTTCGGTGACACCGCTGGCCTGGGCAATGGGTCGTATATCGAGAATACACTCGTGGGCGACATTGCCGCTGCTACCGGTGTAGAGCACCGGGTAGCAATCACCCAAGCGGTGGGCGATGTAGTTCGCGCTGAGGATGGCGACTTTAGTTGCAAGTGTTAACCCTGGCTCGCCCATCATAGCGATGTAAGCCCAGGAGATCGACAAGATGGAGGCGCTGCCGTACAGCGTTGCGGAGATCGTGTCGTTGTTGGCATTCACTCCCGGAACCGGTGTGACTGGGTTGCTCGGCAGAAACGGCGCGAGGTGTGCGCCAACACCGATCGGGCCCATACCAGGGCCGCCTCCGCCGTGGGGAATACAAAAGGTTTTGTGCAAGTTCAGGTGGGACACATCCGCACCAAACTTGCCCGGTGCCGCTACACCCACCAGCGCGTTGAGATTGGCACCATCGACATAGACTTGCCCACCGTGATCGTGCACCAACTCACACAGCTCGATGATAGATTCTTCAAACACGCCGTGCGTGGAAGGGTAGGTGACCATGATGCAGGCCAGTTCATCGCTGTGCCGCGATAGCTTGGCGCGCAGATCGCTCATGTCTACATTGCCCTGATCGTCGCACTCCACAATGACGACGCGCATACCCGCCAGCGCCGCGCTCGCCGGGTTCGTTCCGTGTGCGGAAGAGGGGATGAGGCAGATGTCGCGCTGTCTCTGCCCGCGACTTTCATGGTAGCGACGAATGGCGAGCAATCCCGCGTATTCCCCTTGTGAGCCCGCATTGGGTTGTAGTGAAATGGCGTCGTAGCCTGTGCACTGCAGTAGCATGTCATCGAGTTGCGCCAGTAGCTCACTGTAGCCCGCGGTTTGTGACGTGGGTGCGAAGGGGTGGATATTGGCAAACTCGGGCCAAGTAACGGGCAGCATTTCAGTGGTCGCATTGAGTTTCATCGTACAACTGCCCAGTGGAATCATCGCGCGGTTGAGGGCAATGTCTTTGTCCTCTAAGTAGCGCATGTAGCGCAGCATGTCGGTTTCGCAGTGATAATTGTTGAACAGCGGGTGCTGTAGATAGTCCATTGGCCGCAACAGGGTATCTGGAATGCCTGCGTTTTCGGTTACATCGTTATCGAGACTCTCGGCGCTGGGCAGTGTTGAGTCGCCGCTGAAGACTTCCCACAGGGCTTCGATATCAGCGCCGGTCGTCGTTTCGTCCAAGGCGATGCCGAGTCGATTATTGCCGATGGCACGCAGGTTGATGTTGCGGTCCTCTGCACGTTGCATGATCGGGGTCTGTTGCTTACCGACTGTGTAACACAGTGTGTCGAAGTACGTGTTGTTATCCGATTGAAACCCCAGATCGGATAAGCCCTTGGCTAAGATACCCGTCAGCCGCTGGATGCGTGTGGCGATGCGACGCAAACCTTTCGGGCCGTGATACATCGCATAAAACGCAGCCATAACTGCGAGCAGCGCCTGTGCCGTGCAAATATTGCTGGTGGCTTTTTCCCGGCGAATATGCTGTTCGCGCGTTTGCATGGCCATGCGCAGTGCTTGATTGCCGCGCCGATCGACAGAGACACCGATAAGTCTTCCCGGTGTCGCACGCTTATAGGTATCGCGTGTGGCGAAATAGGCTGCGTGTGGGCCGCCAAATCCCATCGGCACACCGAAGCGTTGCGTATTTCCTACGACAACATCGGCACCTTGTGAGCCGGGCGAGCGCACCAACAGCAGCGCCATAATATCCGCCGCGACTGCTACCAATGTGTTGCCATTGTGCGCCTGCTCGATCAGCGGCGACAGATCCTCGAGGTCCCCGTAGGTGCCTGGATACTGCACCAGTAGACCAAAGGCGTTGTGCTCTTCTAACAAGTCACGTGGTGTGCCGACAATCACCTCGATGTCGAGCGGCGCCGCGCGTGTTTGCACCAGTGCAATCGTTTGCGGGTGACAATCCTCCGCGATTAAAAATCGGTTGCTGCGGTTTTTCTTGTTGACCCGTTGCAGAAGTGTCATGGCCTCTGCGGCGGCGGTGCCCTCATCCAGCATGGAGGCGTTGGCTAAATCCATGCCGGTCAGATCCATGATCATGTGTTGAAACGTGAGTAGCGCTTCTAGGCGACCCTGTGAAATTTCCGGCTGGTAAGGTGTATAGGCGGTGTACCAACCGGGGTTTTCCAAGACGTTGCGCTGGATAACCGGTGGCACAATCGTGTCGTGATAGCCGGTGCCGAGAAAACTGCGTGCCACGGTATTTTTATCTGCCATAGCGCGCAACTTGGCGATGACCTCGCGCTCGGTGTTTGGGCCGGGAAGCAGCATATCTTCAGAGCGCCGGATGGCGCCGGGCACGGTGTCGGCAATGAGTGCATCTACATCGTCATAACCGATAGCGCGCACCATTTTGGATTGCGCTTTGCTGTCCGGGCCGATATGTCGCTGAATAAATTCAGCGTGATGCTCTAAATCGGATAATGACGGACGGCTCATGCTGTGCTCCGGCGCTGGTCGATGTGAGGATCGAAAGGGTGTGGATGAGCAAGTGAGGCTGCTCGTTTTGAACGCGCGATGGTAGCAAGAAGGCGCGCTGCGCGGCAATAAGCAGTGCTTGAAACTGTGAGTCACCACCGTGCAGTTTATACCCTGTGTAAAGAATCGTTTGCGCTATACTGGGAAGCCTGGTGCGGGCCCCGCAGGGTCTATCTTCTAACTGGCTTTTCGGGCACGTATCACCGGTGTTGAGACAAAACAATGCGCAATGCCAGAAAACTTCAAAACCTGCTGACGGAAATCCGCGCCTGTACTCATTGTGCCGATACTTTACCCCTGGGGCCCAACCCGGTACTGCGCGCCGGTGCCGCAGCCCGCGTGCTCATTGTCGGCCAGGCGCCGGGTACCAAAGTGCACGCCAGTGGCATTCCCTGGGACGACGCCAGCGGCAAGCGACTGCGCGCGTGGCTCGCGCTGGAGCGCGACGAGTTCTACGACGAATCGCGTATCGCCATTGTGCCCATGGGTTTTTGCTATCCCGGTAAGGGGAAATCGGGAGATTTGCCGCCTGCCGAAGCCTGCGCGCCGCTGTGGCATGAGCGGGTGTTGGCGCTGCTGCCGAAGCTGCGTCTGACCTTGTTGGTCGGGCAATATGCCCAGCGTTACTATTTGCAGGGACAAGCCACGTCCAACCAGCAAGAAACTTTGACCGAACGAGTGCAGCGATGGCGTGATTTTGCGCCCGAGTATGTGCCTCTGCCCCATCCATCTCCGCGCAACACCTTGTGGCTGAAACGCAACCCTTGGTTTGAAGAGCAGGTGATTCCCCAATTGCGCCAACGGGTGGCCTCGGCACTCGACAACTAGCGAGTGTGCGTGGTTTTGGGTCGGCCGATCCTTGCCTTTGCGCACATCTCGCGTAAGACTGTCTGTTCTTGCGTCTTAGGAACTACCTGTGATCAAACTCGCCTCCCCCGAGTCCGTTGGGCTCAATCACCGGCAACTGCAACGCGTTAGTGAGCATTTAACTGCGCACTACATCGAACCGAGAAAAATTCCGGGTTCGCTAACCTTGATTGCCCGGCGCGGTCAAGCATGTTTCTTGGATGTGCAGGGTCTGCGTGATGTCGAGCGCGATAGGCCGATGACGGAAGACACCATCGTACGCATTTACTCAATGACCAAGCCCATAGTTTCGGTCGCCATGATGATGCTGCACGAGCGCGGACTCTACAGTCTTGATGACCCAGTGCATCGCTACATTCCCAGTTGGCGTGACCTGCGTGTCTGGAGCGCTGGATCCTGGCCCTTGTTTGCCACGGTGCCAGCACAGCGGCCGATGACGATTCGCGATCTCTTTATGCATACCTCCGGCCTGACCTACGATTTTATGCGCGCGTCCAACATCGACTACGCCTATCGCAAACAGCAAGTGGGCAACCCGCGCCGCCCTAGTTATACCTTGCAAGACATGATTGACGAGTTGGCGGCGCTGCCCCTAGAGTTTTCGCCCGGTGAGCGCTGGAATTATTCCCTGGCCACCGATGTGTTGGGGTATTTGATCGAAGTGATCAGTGGCGTCAGTTTGCCAGCGTTTTTGCGCGACAATATTTTCAAACCCTTGGGTATGGTGGACACGGGGTTTGGCATCACCGAAGACAAAGCGGGTCGCTTTGCCTCGTGTTATGAACGCAACCTCAATAAAGAGATGGTGTTGAATGACGACGGGCAAGATAGCCGATTTGTCGACCCCGATTTTTACTCTGGTGGCGGTGGCCTGATTTCAACACTGGGTGACTATTACCGTTTCTGCCAGATGCTTCTCAATCGAGGTAGCTTGGACGGGGCGCGCATCCTGGGCTCGCGCACGCTCAATTACATGACGCAGAATCACTTGCCGGGCGGCACGGACATGTCGGAGTTTGCTACCGGCAGCTTCAGCGAATCCGCTTACGAGGGTGTTGGGTTTGGTCTGGGGTTTGCACGCAAATTAGACGCGGTGCGCAATGGCCACCCCGGTTCCGCGGGCAGTTTTTACTGGGGTGGCTTGGCTAGTACTCTGTTCTGGGTTGACCCAGCTGAAGAGCTGATTGTCCTGTTCATGACCCAACTTATGCCCTCGAGTACCTTTGATTTTCGTGGCCAATTGGAGAACATTATCTACGCAGCGCTCGATGACTAAGTGGTTTCTCACGGCTGAGCTACACTGTTGCCAGCGGTAATCTCAATACCCAACAGTTGACCAGTTTTCGTCTGGAAAGGTAGAAAAGCTAAGTAGAATAGAAGCAAAATAGGACATTGGGTCTGACTCCGCCTTAGACTACTTCGCAAACAACACCCGCCGAGCGAGCGCATACCATGCAATTACACCTTCGCAAGTTTTTCACCCTCAGCATACTCCTGGCCCTCATCGTCGGCTGTTCAGACGGCAGTGATAACCGCGGCCCCGCACCGATTAGCATCGCAACGAGCAATGCTGATCGCTGTGAAATACTCGACGCCAACAATTGTCTCTTACCCTGGCCGAGCGCCGTGTTCACCACTGCCGATGATTCAATGCCTACCGGTTGGCGCGTCAACTTGAGTGTCGATTCTATGCCCGTCAATAAGCAGGCTGTTCCCATCGATACCACAGAATTTAACCGCAACGACGGATTTTCACCCTCGCAAATGCTGCTCGCCCAGGTCCCGGGGCTGGATCTGGCCGCGACAAATATGCCCCCGCTGGGAGATCTAAGCCGCTCACAGGCGGCGGATTCGGCGGTGCTCGTCATCCGTGCAAGTACTGGCGAGAGTCACCTCATTTTCGCGGAGTTAGATGCCAATACCGATGACCCCGACGAGCAACTCCTCATCATTCGGCCCATGGTGCAATTTGAGCGCGGCGAGCGCTATATCGTGGCCCTGCGCGATTTGCGCGATGCCAGCGGCGCGGTCCTACCTGCGCCCGAGGTGTTTGCCGCTTATCGCGATAGCGTCATTACCGACAACCCCGATATCGAGAGCCGCCGCGCTGCGATGGAAGATATCTTCAGCACCTTGGGTGCTGCGGGCGTCGGCCGCGACGACCTCTATCTCGCTTGGGATTTTAACGTCGCCAGTGTCGAGAACATCACCGGTCGACTGGTGCATATCCGCGACGAGGCGTTTGCTTCCCTGGCGGGTGCAGCACCGCAATTCACGGTCGAGGAAGTGATCGATTTTGCGCCCTGTGGCGCAGGTGGCTGTGGTGAAGGTGAAGACGAACAAATGTCGCGCGAAATTTCCGGTACGTATCAGGTGCCCAATTTTCTCGACAGCGATTCCGGTGCGCCGGGTTCGGGCTTCTATTACGCCAACTCCGGCGATCAACTACCCTCGCGGATGGGTGGTGACAATATGTTCACCGCTGAATTCGCCTGCCAGGTGCCGCGTTCTGTCGCGGAAGACTTCACCCTGCCGCCAACCGTGCAGGCACGTCCTTCGCTCTACGGTCACGGCTTGCTCGGTAGCTTGAACGAAGTGAAGCGCGGTACCGGTGAGAATATAAATATCATGGCGCAGACTCACCAGATGATGTTTTGTGCCACCAATTGGAGCGGATTTTCTGGCGAGGATGTCGGTCAAGCAGTTGCTGCGCTGCAAGACATGTCGCAGATTCGCGTTGTGTTTGATCGCCAGCAGCAGGGTTTGTTGAACTTTATGTTTTTGGCCCGATTGCTAAAACACGATGCAGGATTTCGCTCCCATGCCGCGTTTCGCGCCGGTGATGTGCCCGTGTTTGACAACAGCACCGTTTACTACGACGGCAATAGTCAGGGCGGCATTTTAGGTGGCGCACTGATGGGTGTGATTCAAGATGTCACACGTGGTGTGCTCGGTGTACCCGGCATGTCTTACAGCATGTTGCTGCGCCGCAGTATTGACTTCGAAGTTTACGCGACGTTTTTTAGTGGTAGCGGCACCGGTGATGCGGGCGGCGGGTACCCCAGCGTGAAAGATCAGACCATCATTCTCTCGATGATTCAGATGCTGTGGGATCGCGCCGAATCCAGCGGCTACGTCTACCACATTCAAGACAATTTGCTGCCCAACACGCCACAACACGCGGTACTGTTGCACGTGGCCTATGGTGATCACCAGGTGAGTATGTGGACGGCGGAAATGATGGCTCGGACCATCGGTGCTCGGATTCGCCAACCCGCTCTGGAACCAGGACGACACCCGGATAGCAATCCCTTTTACGCGATTCCAGCCATTGAAGGTGCCGGGCCTTATTTCGGCTCAGCCCTTGTGTATTGGGATGATGGACCCTTGCGCGGCGGTGCCGAGGATGGCGGAACAGCACCGCCCCCCAGCGTGAACTTGCCACCGTTTGAACCGGACTTCGGTGAAGATCCGCACAGTTTGCCGCGCAAGGACAGCGTAGCGCAGCAGCAGAAATCCGACTTTCTCAAACCGGACGGGGAGGGGCAATTTATCGACCCCTGCGACCCCAATTTGCCCTGTACGACCGATGGCTACCTCCAACCGGGGCCGTAGCGGAAGGTGGCCACGGGGCAGTGGTTGCTGAGAAGTTGGGTAAGGAAGGTGGTTAAGCCGTTTGGGGTTGTTGTCGCGAAGCCGGCAATAACCCTATAATAATAAGGGCCATTACCCCCGAAATCTTTGCTAAAATCAAAGGTTTGGAAAGCCGGTTTAATGAACAGCGTTGGGTACAAAGGTTGGGTATAAAGGCTGGGCACAAAGGCTGGGCACAAAGGCTGGCCACCGAGGAAAGTAACTATGGTCCAGGCCAGTAATATTCTGAACACGACTCGACTAGCGCTGACGCTTGTCGTTGCCGCACTACTGGCGAGCTGCGGTGGTGGTGGCGGCGGTGGTAGTGACGGTGGCTCCACAGTCACTACGCAGGGCACACCCGGCCCCGAAATCTCATGGCACAGCGCCGCGAAACCTCTGATAGACCGCTATTGTTCCAACTGCCACGTCGATGGCGGCCTCGCGCCTTTCCCGCTGACCACTTACGAACAGGTCTACAACAAGCGCTCTGCACTGGCCTTTTCGCTGGAAGCCGAGACTATGCCGCCGGTGGGTTTTGCCCAGCCAGAGGCGGAAGAGGTCGATGTACTGTTGCAGTGGGTGGAAGCCGGCGCACCCGAGGGTGACCCCGATCAAGCCCCCTACGGCAAATCATCGCCCTATACCTACCACGGTGACACGCGCGCGATTATCGAAAAGAATTGCGTCACCTGCCACGTCGATGGTGGCGTCGCTCCGTTCCCCTTAGACAGTTACCAGAAGGTGAAAGATGTCGCCGCTGCCGCTGCCTTTTCAGTGGAAAACGGCACCATGCCGCCGTGGCCACCCACCATGGGTTACTCGCGCATGAGTCACGAGCGCGTGCTGGCACCTGAGGACGACCATAAACTGCGCAGCTGGCTGGCCGGTGACCTGAAAGAAGGTGACCCCGCCGATTACGTCGCGCCCCAAGTGGAGCCGCCTCCTGAAATCGATTTCAACATTCGCTTACCACTGCCGGTGGCCTATACACCGGTGCTGCGACCGGATGATCACCGCTGCTTTGTCATGGATTGGCCGTTAGACGAGTTCTCCTACGTCACTTCGGTGGATGTGATTCCCGATCAGGTCGCCGAAGTGCACCACGTGATTGTCAATATCATCGAACCGCAAGACACCCACCACTACCGGAATGCGGGCGGCGAAGATGGCCGTCCCGGATACTATTGTTTGGGCTCGGGCGGTCTTCCCGGTGCGCCTCTACCTCGTCAAATCGGCGGCTGGGTTCCGGGCGCGTTGCCCGGCTCAGTGCCAGAGGGCACAGGTATGGGAATCCACCCGGATTCACTGCTCGTGGTGCAAATGCATTACAATACCTTGGTGGCCGAACCCACGCCCGATCAATCTACTATTTTGATCGCGACTCAGGATGAAGTGGAACGGCCAGCGAGTGGCTTCCTCTACACTAACCCCCTGTTTCTGCGGGGCGGTGTCATGACGATTCCGGCCGGTGACCCGGATGTACACCACGGTTTCGCCGTTCCTGGCGATGTGCTGATGCGATTGTTTGGCAGCCCCGCCGGTATTGAAGAGGGCGAGCCCTGGGTCATCCATAACGGATTTATTCACATGCATAACTTGGGCAAGACAGCGCGCACGACATTGAGGCGCGCAGACGGCACCGAGCAGGTCATCATTGATATTCGCGACTGGGATTTCAACTGGCAGAGCAATTATGACTTAGCGGAAGAACTCCTCGTGCAGCCCGGAGACTGGTTTGAATTGACCTGCTCCTGGGACAACAGTGCGGAAAATCAAGTGATCGTCGACGGAGTCCAACAAGCCCCACGCGATGTCGATTGGGGCGATGGTACAGGCGATGAAATGTGTCTGACCAATTTGTACGTTACTAAACCGGAGCCCGGTCGCGACTACACGTACAAGCCGAGTGTGCATGTGGATACTCCCGAGCACCGCCAGATTTTCGAACCCGGCGCGCTGGTGCCCTTGGAGTTGTTGTTTAATAACTTCACCTTGCATGAGCCCGGTGAGCACGGCGACGCGGGCCACCATGACGCTCACGGCGGCGACCACTCGCAAGTGTATGAGGGTCACTACCACGTGTATCTCGACACGGATGATGACGATGCGGAGCATCTCACCGCTTGGGATGCCAATTACTTCTACCAGTTGCCCGAGGACATCGCGCCGGGCTTGCATGAGCTGCGGGTGAGCTTGCGCGGCACCGATCATCACGCCCTGGGTATTGAAGATACCGTCACCATCGAGGTGGCCGATACCGTCGCTGCGCAGTCCGATTCGTTGGTTGATGTTAACGATTGGAGCTTCCAGTCTGAAGCAGAAGACAGTCGAGCGGCGCACCGTCCGGCGTCGGTCGATTGCCCCGACAATAGCTGGTACAACGAAGATGGCGCCCTGGAGGTGGAAACGGGTTTCTGTAACTACCTGGCGCTGGCGCAGCCCAGTAAGACAGCCATTGCCAATGGCGACACCCTGCACCTAGTGCTGTGGCATGGCAATCTCTCCTTCGGCCGTCCCGCGACCGGGCACGTCGCGATCACTATCGACGGCAATGCATTATGGGAAGAGACTGTAGAGATTCCCGCCAACGCAGACATATATGATTTGCGCCTGCCACTAGACTTCTCAGCGCCGCAAGGCAGCAAGGTCGAATTCCACCTTCACAACCACGGTTATAATACCTGGACGTTGTTGCAGCTGGAGATCGAACGCTGAGATTCATGGCCAAACGATTCCTACTCGGGCTCTGCCTGAGTTTTGCCGTGCTCGCGCACACTGGGGCGGCAGTCGCCAGTGCAGTGGTGGTGGGCGACGAGGCACCTGGGGTGGAATTACCCAGCCTGCACGATGGTAAAGCCATCTCATTGGAGTCATTACGCGGCAACGTAGTTTACCTCGATTTTTGGGCGTCCTGGTGCGGCCCCTGCCGTATTTCATTTCCCATATTAGAAGCCATGCGTTCCGAGTTCGGTTCGCGTGGCTTCGAAGTCCTCGCGATTAACGTCGATGAGCAGGAACAAGACGCGCTCTCCTTTATGCAGGATGTGGACGTTAGCTATCCACTGGTACGGGATGCATCTGGCGATTCGCCCTCGCGCTACGGCATTTTGGGCATGCCCACCGGGTATCTGATTGATCGCGAAGGTATCGTGCGAGAAGTTCATCAAGGGTTTCGCAAAAGTGACGGCGCTAAGTTGCGTGCCGCTGTCGAACAGTTGTTAGGAGAATAATTCAATGAGAATTCTGTTTGGCCTGCTCTTGCTGGCCGCTCTTGCTGGCTGTGAAACGGTACAGCCCTGGGAGCGGGGCCTGCTGGCAAAAGATGAAATGCAGTGGACGTCCGACCCAATGGAAGCGCAACTGCGCAACCAAATTCACGCGAGTAAAGAGGCGTCTTCGGGTGGCACCGGCGCCGCCGGTGGCGGTTGCGGGTGTAACTGATGACTGACCACGACGTGAAGCAAAAAAAACATCCAGCTCTGAGAGCGTTGACCTCCAGCGCGTTGCTGCTACCCGGTTATCAAAGTGCAGTCGCTGACGCTCCACCCGAGTTTACTGAGATCGGCTTAAGTTATAGCAACTACGAAGAGGATCCGCTGCAATCCACCAAAGCGTTTGGTGGTGGTGATGATCGCTACGACATCGACGTGGTCCAGTTTCATTTAACCGCACCAGTGGGCGACAATTTCTCTGTGGCCCTCGATGTCGCCTGGGAAGACATGAGTGGTGCGTCACCGTGGTTTGTTGGCGAGAGCGCTGCTGGAGAAAAGAAAGTTATTCTCAGCGGTGCGAGTATCGAAGACACGCGCACGGAAGTGAGCGTAACGACCAGGTACTACTACGACCGCGGCAATGCGGGTTTCAGTTATACCAATTCCGATGAAGATGATTACCAGTCCGACGCCTTTGGCCTCGATGCCTCTCTTAACAGCGAAGATGGCCTGACAACTTACAGTGCTGCGCTGAGTGCCTCCATGGATGACCTGGAGCCCACCCGGGGCACTGTGCCAACCAACACACTCGAGGACGAAAAAGATATTCGCTCCGCGTGGATTGGCGTTACCCGCATTGTCAGCAAACAGGCGATGGTGCGCTTTGGATTGAGTTATACCTACCGCGAAGGATTTTTAACGGATACCTACAAGTTCCGCGATCGCCGTCCAGATGAGCGCAAGGAGTGGACACTCAGCACCGGCTACCGTCACTTCTTCGCCGAACGGGACGCCGCGCTGCACCTCGATTACCGCTATTTCGATGACGACTGGGATGTCGTCTCGCACACCTTAGACGTCGCTTGGGTGCAGAACATAGGCAGTGATTGGCAACTCACACCATTTCTGCGCTACTACACGCAAGATGAAGCGGAATTCTTCTCCAACGTCGTTGACTTGACTGACAAATACTACGCGGACGATTACCGACTCTCGGCCTACGGTGCCTTAACAACCGGCATGCACGTGCGGCGGAACATCGGTAACTGGTCCGTTAAAGTCACTGGAGAGCGCTATCGCTCTAACGAAAATTGGGGTGTATACGGGGGTGAGGAATCGCCGGGGCTTGCGGATTTCTGGCGCTACAGTATTGGGTTGAACTACAAGTTCCGTTAGTGTTTCGCGCAGGTTATGCAAGCGCTTGAACATACGTTCACCGCGATGGGCGGCCTCTGCCGCCTGCGTTTGGAATTAGGTGATAGGGCCGATGCCAATTGCCAAGCGGCCATCGCCGCTGCTGTAGCAGAAGTGCACAGACTGGAACGCAAGTACAGTCGTTATACAACTGACTCCCTAACGACCGCGATTAATCGAGCTGCCGGTTCCGGCTCGTCCGTTACTATCGATGCGGAAACTGCCGCGCTTCTCCAGTACGCCCAAACCCTGTGGGAGCAAAGCGATGGATTGTTTGATCTCACCGCGGGTGTGCTGCGTCGGGTGTGGGATTTCAAATCCGATGTCGTACCGCTGCAATCTGCTATCGATCAGGTCTTACCGCTGGTGGATTGGTCGCAGGTGCAGTGGAACGAGGAGTCGGTCTACCTACCCACCGCTGGCATGGAGATCGATTTTGGTGGTTGCGTGAAGGAGTATGCTGCCGATTGCGCGGCGCAAAGATTACGCGAACATGACATAGCCGCTGCCTTGGTGGACCTCGCGGGCGATATGGTCGCTATCGGCGTGCCAGCGGGGCACAAGGGCTGGCCGATCGGCATTCGCCACCCCGAGCAGAAAGACACAGCATTGGCGCAGGTGCTGCTACCCTCGGGCGCGCTGGCCAGCAGCGGTGATTATGAGCGCTGCATGGTGGTGGGTGGCCAGCGTTACAGCCACATTCTGAACGCCAAAACGGGTTGGCCTGTCCGTGGCCTTGTCGCCGTCAGCATTTTGGCGGAGCAGTGTTTGGTGGCCGGCAGTTCTGCGACCTTGGCCATGCTCTGGCCAGAACGCGAGGCGCTGCAGTGGCTGGATGGACTCGGGCTGCCCTGGTTGGCGGTGGATGCTAAACTGAAATGTCACGGCATACTGGGGACATCCCCGCCGCAGCGCTAACGTCAACTTAAAGCCCGGACGCGGCAGGGCTTGCAAGGGCACCCTAATGCCCAGGTATCGCCAAAATTGGCTGGTTTTTGTCCGATCGGGCTATAATTCTCTAGTTGTCAGTCGCAGCAAACCGCTATCACGATGCGTGTGATCACCAAGCCAGCCGAGTGTGAATAATCAGTTCTCACCCTTTCAGCGCCGAGCCAGCCGTTTTTCATGACTAAAAGCCCCTAACTTGACCGGGTTTTTCTTTAGCTTCTGTATTGTAAATAAGAATTAATCTCATTACTATTTAGATCACGAATTACATGCCACCCGAATAGTATGAGGACGTAGAATGAAGGCCTTCAACCGAGCCCCAGCGCGTGACCTAATCGCGGGGACTAGCGCCGCCATCGCGGTCAGCGTAACAGCGATCAGTGCCACTGCAGCCACACCCTCCGCCGAAGAGATGTGGGCGATCATCCAACAACAACAGGCAGAAATACAAACGCTCAAAGAACAACTCGCGACCACCGATCAGGCTGTCGTGGTCACCTCAGATAAAGTCGAAGCCACAGCCACCATGGTAGAGGAGACGATGGCGTCCGGGGGCGGCAATTTGGCCTCCAGTTGGACGCAGCGCACGCATGTCGGCTCCTACGGTGAGATGCACTACAACAACCTCAAGAACCAAAATGGCGATGGCGGCTCCGGTGATAAAGACGAAATTGATTTCCACCGCTTCGTCTTTTTCTTGAGCCACGATTTCGGCGAACGTACGCGTTTTTTCTCGGAGGTGGAGTTGGAACATTCACTTGCCGGCGACGGCAAGAACGGCGAGGTGGAATTGGAGCAGGCGTACATCGAGCACGACTTAGACGAGACAACGCGGTTGAAGTTGGGCTTGTTTTTAATGCCAGTGGGCCTGCTCAATATTACCCACGAACCCAATACGTTTTACGGTGTAGAGCGTAACAGCGTGGAAAAAAACATTATTCCTACCACCTGGTGGGAAGGTGGAGTTGCGGTTGGCGGTGAGTTTGCGCCGGGTTGGAATTACGATGTGGCATTTACGTCTGGCCTTAAGTTAGATGCTGCGGCGGGTAAATTTAAAATTCGTGATGGTCGCCAAAAAGTGTCTGAGGCCGATGCCTCTGACCCCGCCTATACCGCGAGCTTGCGCTACACCGGCATGGCGGGTTTAGAAGTGGGTGCTACGTTGCAATACCAGCAGGATGTCTATCAGGGCGATTTCAGCGCGGATGTCGATGCCTGGTTGTACTCAGCCCACGTGGCCTACCGCAAAGGCGCATTCGGTTTGCGTGCTGTCGCGGCGAGTTGGGATATCGATGACAACATCGAACAAATTCAAATTGGAGCCGACGAGCAACAGGGTTGGTTTATAGAACCCTCCTGGAAATTGCGCAACGACTTGGGTTTGTTCGCGCGCTACAGTGAGTGGGATAACCAAGCCGGCGGCGGTAGCGATACACAGGTGAACCAGTGGGATTTGGGCTTAAACTACTGGTTGCAGGACAACGTGGTGGTAAAACTTGATTACCAATTTCAAGATACCGCGCCTGATCAATCGGAGTTGGAAGGATTCAACTTGGGTGTCGGCTGGAGTTTCTAAGTGGGTCTAACGCGCAGGCGTCAACGTCGGGGTTTGTTCCCCAGTGTGCTGGCTATCGGTATATCGATGGTGGCCTTTTGCGCCTATGGCGAAGACTATATGAGTCGCGACGAGTTTTTACAGGTTGCGTTTCCAGATGCCGAGCCCACCATGGAGATGCTCTGGCTCACCAAAGAAACACGTGCGGCTGCGGAAGCCGCAGTTGGGTTTGCGCCCCGTGGCCTGCGGCAACGCTACTGGCAACACGATAATCGCACCGCTTGGATTCTGGAAGAAATCGGCAAAGAAAAACCTATCACGCTCGGTGTGGTTATCGAGGCGGGGCGTATTGATCAGTTACAAGTGCTGGCGTTTCGCGAAAGTAGGGGATGGGAAATTCGCTATCCCTTTTTTACCACTCAGTTTAGCGGTGTGGCCTTGCGCGAAGATGGCGCGCTGTCGGGCATTATCGATGGGATTACCGGCGCTACGATGTCAGTGAATGCCGCGAAGCGCGTCGCGCGTTTGGCGCTGTGGTTGGCCATGCGGCTCGAAAGGCAGGCGCACCCTTGAGTCGTTGGGGGCAGCGCCTCGTTCGCCTGCTGTGGCGCTGGCATCGCCGCACGGGTGTGCTGATTTTTGTCTTCGTGTTTTTCATGGCAGCGACGGGAGTTGTGCTCAACCACTCTTCCGAGTTTGGGCTGGATCGCAATTTTGTCGAGTGGCCTTGGTTGAGTGGTGCCTACGGTGATCGCTCTGCCGAGGTGGCGGCCTATCGCTTAGGTGATGACTGGATTGCTCGCACATTGGCTGGCAAGGTCTATCTCAATACCCGCGAGGTGGCTAGTTGTCGCGGTCGTCTCGTCGGTGCACTGAGCGCTGCTGAGCTTCTGGTGGTTGCCTGTGCGCAGGAACTCCTCTTGCTCATGCGCGATGGTGAACTGGTGGAAGCGCTCGGCACCAGCACCGGACTGCCGGTACCTCTTACCGGTATTGGCAAGGTGCGAGATCAGGTCGTGCTGCGCAGGGGGCAAACCTGGTTGCTCGCCGATCTCGAGACCTTGGTGTTCGAAGGGGAGCCCGCTGCCGGCACCGTGATCGCGCAGCTCGCTCCGGGCACTCTGCCGCAGGACATCCGCGCTGCAATTCCCGCTAGCGCACAATGGTTGACCTGGGAGCGGCTGCTACTCGATCTTCACAGCGGCCGGGTGTTTGGTTACGTCGGGGTACTGTTCGTCGATGGTATCGCGCTGCTGCTAGGCTGTGTGGTATTAAGCGGGTTCACGCTGTGGTTTTTTCATCGAGGGCGGCGGCGATTGTTGCCGCGACAATAACGGTTGCTCGCACAAATGAAGGGGACAAAATTAATTTTGTCCCCACTGAGCACGGGAATTAATTCTGTCGCCATTGTTTATAACCGATGGCCGTAATAATTACCCGTTGAGCACCCGAGGGTGTGTTCACCTGAACCTCGTCATCCAGCCGTTTTCCCAACAGCGCGCGTGCCAGTGGCGAGTCCATACTCAATCGGCCCTGTTGCAAATCAAATTCATCTGGCCCGACGATACGCCAGCGCTGTTCTTCGCCGGATTCATCTTCCAGCGTGACCCAGGCGCCAAAGAACACTTTGTCTTGATCCGCAGGAGCCCGGTCAACGACTTCCAGCTCATCCAGGCGCTTGTTTAAGAAGCGCACCCGGGAATCGATTTCCCGCAACCGTCGCTTGCCGTAGATGTAGTCCCCGTTCTCGGAGCGGTCACCGTTCTTGGCCGCCTCGTGCACCGCGTCGGTCACCTGTGGCCTTTCCACTTTCCACAGCGCGTGTAATTCTGCGCGCAACGCGGCCTCACCCTCCGGTGTGATGTAGCGCGAGCCGCGCTGGCGCGGCGGTCGATAGCGTCCCATGTTGTGTAGTGTAACTAGCTGGCGCCAGAACGAAAGTAGGGCTGATTCGGCGCTGCTCCCGCGCCTGTTAAAAAAATGGTTTTTCGGCTCACACCACAATTCCGCAGGCTCGGCATCACACTGCTATTCTAAAGCGACAACAGTGGATTGACGAAAAGATCACTATAGGGAGTGCAAGCAATGCAGTTAGTGAATCGAGTGGCGTTGGTGACCGGAGCTGGGTCGGGGGTAGGCGAGGGCATTGCCCGCCGTTTCGATGGGGCGGGCGCAACGGTGGTGATTGCGGAGTTAGACGAGGAACGCGGACGCGAAGTTGCCGATTCGATGGAGCGCGGCCATTATATTGCGCTGGACGTGGGAGACCGCGAGCAGGTCGAAGGTGCGGTGCGCTATGCTGAACGCGAGTTTGGCGCGCTGGATATTTTGGTCAATAACGCCTATCCCACCGGCGCCATACCGAAGCGCTTGGAAGAGCGCGATGACAGTGACTTTACCGGTGCACTCAACGCGGGGTTCATGGGCCCCTGGTGGGCGATGCGCACCGCCTTTCCCGGCATGCGCGACCGCGCCTGGGGCCGCGTCATCAACATCTGTTCGCTCAATGGCGTCAATGCACACCCTTATAGCGCGGAGTACAATGCGTCGAAGGAAGCCTTGCGCGCGCTCTCGCGCACAGCTGCACGGGAATGGGCCAAGCACGGTATTTGCGTCAATGTCATTTGCCCTGCGGCGCGCACCGCCGCGTTTGAGATGTTTGAAACCTATTCTCCCGAAAATGCCGCGCTCATGTTGCAGCAAAACCCCATGGGTCGCATGGGCGACCCGCAGGACGATATCGGCGGCGTTGCGGTTTTTCTCGCTTCTGAAGATGCGCGCTATTTAACCGGGAATACGCTGTTCGCCGACGGTGGCGGCCACATCAACGGCGTGAATTGGGAGCCGCCGGTTGCGTGACCCTGGGGTGGGTTTGAGATGGGTGCTCGAGTGGCGTGTATTGGTGGAGCGTGTAGGTGCGCGTGTGTAGGTGCGCGTATGTAGGGTGACCCCAAAACTCTGAACAAAGCGGTGGCTAGCCCCAGCGAATTGTTTACCTGTGGCGCGGCGCTATTGGTACACTGTTCAGCCTCAAGATCGATGACTGGATAGAAAACGCCTGCGGTCACTAATCCCTAATTTTTCCGGGAGAGTTCACAATCGCCGTTAAGAAAACACGTCATGTATTCGCCGCCGCTAAACCTGGGTGCTCTGGCGCTTCAACTGTTGTGTTTATGTCTTTTGTTGCGCGCACGTTCGGCTGGCAAAACGGTCGGTTGCGAATAAGCGTCGCGCTGCTCCTTGCTTGGGCATTTTCATCCGGCTGCGCCGCTGCCGGAAAAGCCAACCCGTCGCCTGCGGCGCAGACCGACATTGATACCAGCGCTGGTGAAACACCCTGCGAAACGCTACAGGGCAACCTGCAGCAGGGTGGTTTAATTTGGGGCATTGCACCAGAGGGCAGCCGTGTCACCTTGGGTGGCGAGATACTGCGCGTTCTACCCGATGGAACCTTTCTAGGCGGTTTTGGGCGCAACGCCGCGCCTGAGGTGGCGCTGGAAATCACGGGGCCGCAACCCTGTAGCACCGTTCTCTGGGTCGCGCAGCGCGACTACAAAATACAGCGCGTGGAGGGTGTACCCCCAAGAACGGTTACCCCACCGCAAGAGCAGCTCGATCGCATTGCGCGCGAGCGCGCACTGGTCGGTGCCGCTAAAGGGCAACGCCTAGCGCGCCCCGATCTACTGAAAAGCGCACTTGCGGGGTTTCGATGGCCTGCGGTGGGCCCCATCTCTGGCGTGTACGGCAGTCAGCGCTATTACAACGGCAAGCCGCGCAGCCCCCATTACGGTGTGGACGTCGCCCTGCCCACAGGTAGCCCGGTAACCGCCCCCGCAGCCGGTGTGGTAACTCTGGCGGAGCCCGATTTATTTTTCTCGGGCGGCACGGTGATTTTGGATCATGGCTATGGCCTATCTTCCTCCTTCTTGCACATGAGCAAAGTGCTGGTGGCGGTGGGTCAGGAGCTGAAACCGGGCGATGTGGTGGGTGAAATCGGCGCCACCGGCCGCGCCACAGGTCCGCATTTAGACTGGCGCATGAGCTGGCGGCAACACCGGATTGATCCGCAGTTATTGGTCCCGCCCATGCCCCAATAGTATGGCGGTGCTCGGTTTATTTGCAGCTCGTCAGAAGTCATCACACGGTGACCCCTCGCCACAAAACACCGTATAATAGCGTCCCTTTTAGGTAGCGTGAGAATTCGATGATCGACAAGAAGCTGCTCAGTATATTGGTCTGCCCCGTCACCAAGGCGCCGGTGGAGTACGATGAAGCCAAGAACGAATTGGTCTGCAAAGCCTCCGGCTTGGCCTACCCGGTTCGCGATGGCATTCCGGTTATGTTGGAGAGCGAAGCGCGGCAGTTAACCGCGGACGAGAAACTGGGGTAAGAAAAACTGAGGTAAGCGCAACCGTTTCCGGCTATCCATCTCATGTCGTGAATCTGGCAGTGGGCCAACCGTTTACTTCATTCACAACGACACATTTCGACGAGGCTTACCGGCAGGCACACTATGTCCGACACAATATTCGGTAAAATTATCAGCGGGGATATTCCCAGCGAGTTCCTCTACGAGGACGAATACTGCATCGCCATCAACGACATCAACCCACAGGCTCCCGTGCATGTGCTCGTGATACCCAAGCAGGAAATTCCCCGTTTGGTCGATGCTGCCGATGCCGATCAAGCGTTGCTGGGGCACTTGCTGTTAGTTGCCGGTAAAGTCGCCGAACAGCAAGGCGTCGGTGATGCGTTCCGCTTGATCGTGAATAACGGCGCCGGTGCCGGACAAACCGTGTTTCACTTACACCTGCATATTATTGGCGGCAGACCGTTCGCCGAGGGGCAAATGGCGGGGTAAAGCAACACGTATTGTGGGCAATACCCAATGATCAGGATGATGCATCGTTGCCATTGATTGACATGGAAATCGTTGAGTACTATGAAAACCTCTGAATTACGCGAGGCCTTTTTAGCCTACTTTGAACAGCGGGGTCACACACGTGTGCCCAGCAGTTCACTTGTGCCCAGTGACGACCCGACACTCCTGTTTGTGAACGCGGGAATGAATCAGTTCAAAGACACCTTCCTCGGTATTCATGCGCGCGAGTACAACCGCGCCGCGAGCAGCCAGCGCTGTGTTCGCGCCGGGGGTAAACACAACGATCTAGAAAATGTCGGTTACACCGCGCGCCACCACACCTTCTTCGAGATGCTGGGTAATTTCAGCTTCGGTGATTATTTCAAAGAAGATGCTATTCGTTATGCCTGGGAATTTTTGACCGGCACGCTTGGCCTGCCGCCGGAGAAGTTATGGGTCACCGTGCATGTAACGGATGATGAAGCGGAGCAAATTTGGATTGAACATATCGGCTTTCCGAAAGCGCGCATTTCCCGGCTCGATGAAGATAACTTTTGGCAGATGGGCGACACCGGTCCATGTGGCCCCTGTAGCGAAGTGTTTTACGACCACGGTGAGCATGTGCCCGGTGGCCCGCCCGGTAATAAAGACGACGACCTCGACCGGTACATTGAGATCTGGAATTTGGTCTTCATGCAGTACAACCGCGACAGCGACGGCGAGCTGCACCCGCTACCCAAGCCCTCTGTCGATACCGGTATGGGTTTGGAGCGCATCGCCGCTGTGATGCAACAGGTGCATAGTAACTATGAGATCGATTTGTTTCAGGCATTGATTGGTGAAGCGGCGAAGCTATTGCGGTCACCCGATTTAGCAGATAAATCCCTGCGCGTTATAGCCGATCACATTCGCTCTTGTGCTTTTTTAATTGCCGACGGTGTGGTGCCCGGTAATGAGGGCAGGGCGTACGTATTGCGGCGCATCATTCGCCGTGCCATTCGCCACGGCAATAAATTAGGTGCCACAGACCCCTTCTTTTACAAGTTGGTGCCGACTTTGGTCGAGCAAATGGGGAACGCCTACCCCGAGTTAATTAGGCAGCAGCCGCAGATTGAGAAAGCCTTGCTTGTCGAGGAAGAGCAGTTTGCTCGCACCCTGGATAACGGCATGGCGATATTGGACGACGCTCTGCGGGGCCTCGCTGATAAAGAGATCCCCGGCGATCTCGTCTTTAAGTTGTACGACACCTACGGCTTCCCTGTCGATCTCACCAACGACATCGCTAGGGAGCGGGGTTTGACTTTAGACATTGCCGGTTACGATCAAGCGATGGCCGAGCAGCGCGCGCGTTCGCAAGATACTGGCCGCTTTAAAGTCGATTACAATGATGCACTCAACTTAGAAGGCCAAACCCAATTCACCGGTTATGACGATGTCGCGGGCGAGGGCGCAGTCATCGCGTTGTTGCGCGACGGCGAACCGGTAGATGCACTGCAGAGTGAGGAAACCGGTGTCTTGGTGTTGGATGCCACACCCTTTTATGCGGAATCCGGCGGGCAAGCGGGAGACACCGGTTACCTCACCGCGGACAGAGCGCGCCTGGAAGTTGTCGATACGACCAAAAGTGGCGAGCACCACTTACACCATGTAAAAGTGCTTGAAGGTGTGATCAGTAGCGGCGACAAGCTCGCGGCGAAGGTAGATGACAATCTTCGACAACGTACCCGCCTCAACCACAGTGCCACACACCTTCTGCATGCGGCCCTTCGTGAAATTTTGGGTGAGCATGTGCAGCAAAAAGGCTCCTTGGTGGATTCAGAGCGTTTGCGTTTTGACTTCTCCCACACAGAAGCAGTAACGCCCGAACAATTACGCGCCATCGAAGATCGTGTGAACGGACAGGTGCGCGCCAACACTGACGTACAAACGCGCCTCATGAACATGGAAGACGCCAAAGCCGCCGGTGCTATAGCCCTGTTCGGTGAGAAGTATGGTGACGAGGTGCGTGTGCTGTCGATGGGAGAGGACAATTTCTCCGTCGAGCTGTGTGGCGGCACCCATGTCAACCGCACTGGCGACATTGGGCTGTTACGAATTATCGCTGAATCTGGCGTCGCCGCAGGCGTGCGGCGGATCGAGGCAGTGACCGGCGAAGCAGCGCTCGCGCAAATTGCGCAAGTAGATCAGCAATTGGCTGCCGTCTGCGACGTCGTCAAAGGCAACCGCGACAATGTGGCACAGAAAGTCAGTACCCTACGTAGCGACAATCGCGAGCTGGAAAAAGAGATAGCGCGTTTAAAGCAAAAATTGGCCACCTCTGCCGGCGGTGATCTCAGTGCCGATGCGGTGGAGGTGCAGGGCGTCAAGGTGCTGGCCGCCAACATCGAAGGAGCGGATGCTAAATCACTGCGCGATACCCTGGACCAAGTAAAGAACAAACTCGGCAGTGGCATTATTCTGCTGGCGGCGGTGAACGATGACAAAATTGCGTTAACCGCAGGCGTCACTAAAGACCTCACCGACAAAGTGAAGGCCGGCGACCTTATGCGCGTATATGCGCAACGCTTAGGTGGCAAGGGCGGCGGCCGCCCCGACATGGCTCAGGGTGGTGGTTCCGATGTGAAAGCGTTGTCCGATGTGTTACATAGCGTGCCCGAGTGGGTCGCCGAGCAACTTAGTTGATCGCCCGATGAGTCTGATCGTCCAAAAATTTGGCGGCACATCGGTGGGTGATGTAGAGTGCATTGAACAAGTGGCCAATAAAGTGGCTGGGTTTCGCGCGCGCGGGGATGACATCGTCGTTGTCGTTTCAGCCATGAGTGGTGAAACCAATCGCCTGATAGATTTGGCGCACCAAGTTCAAGAGCGCCCAATCCCACGCGAGCTGGATGTGCTTGTGTCGACCGGCGAGCAAGTCACTACCGCACTTTTGTGCATGGCGCTGGACAAGCGCGGTATCAAAGCGAAGTCGTTCAACGGCAGCCAAGTACGCATACTCACCGACAACGCGCACAACAAAGCGCGCATACGTGACATTGACGACGAGCGGATTCGAACCGAGCTGGATGCGGGCTATGTTGTTGTCGTCGCCGGTTTTCAGGGTGTCGATGACGAAGGAAACATCACCACGCTCGGCCGTGGCGGCTCCGACACCACTGCCGTGGCGCTGGCCGCCGCATTAAAAGCAGAGGAATGCCAAATCTACACCGATGTCGATGGCGTCTATACCACCGACCCGCGCGTAGTGGACGGTGCGCGACGTCTTTCCAAAATCACCTTTGAAGAAATGCTCGAGATGGCCAGCATGGGCTCTAAAGTGTTGCAGATTCGCGCCGTTGAGTTCGCTGGCAAATACCGTGTGCCACTGCGCGTGCTGCACAGTTTTCGCGAGGGCCCCGGCACGCTCATTACAGTTGAGGATGACGCTATGGAAACGCCGTCGATTGCCGGCATTGCATTTAATCGAGACGAAGCTAAGTTAACGATCGCCGGTGTGCCCGATATGCCGGGCGTCGCCTTTCGCATATTAGGCCCCATCGGCGAGGCGAATATCGAAGTTGATGTGATCGTGCAGAACGTCGGTCACGACAATACGACCGACTTCACCTTTACCGTCGCCCGTTCAGACCTGCCCCAGGCAGAGGAAGTACTGCAACAAGTCGCTAAGGAATTGGATGCCCGGGAAGTCAGCAGTGATAACAAAATAGCCAAGGTATCTGTCGTCGGTGTCGGCATGCGCTCTCACGCCGGTGTCGCCAGCCAAATGTTCGGCGCGCTGGCGGATGAAGGCATCAACATTCAGATGATCACCACCTCTGAAATCAAAATTTCCGTCATCATCGAAGAGAAGTTTTTAGAACTCGCCGTACGCGCGCTGCACTCTTCGTTCGGCCTCGACAAGGAACCCGAGGATGAATCTGCACACTAACGAATAAAGCGGCCTGATTCGGAACTATAAGCAGTGGTTTTATAATATTGATTAACGCGCGAACTGAACTACAACTAGTTAGGTGGACAGTTAAATTGCACTAGGCCCGCCAACCCAATACCGGAGAACAGGACGTTATGCTGATATTGACTCGCAGAGTAGGCGAAACTCTCATGGTGGGCGATGACATCACCGTCACGGTGTTGGGGGTAAAAGGCAACCAAGTACGCATCGGCGTCAACGCCCCCAAAGACGTGGCCGTGCACCGCGAAGAAATTTACAGCCGAATCCAGGACGGCGATACCGAACCACACGCCCAGCCCCAGCGCGACGCCAAATAGCTCAACCCCCGCAGAAACCGCTGCAACGCTTTGAAATTACAATCATTATGTTATGATGCCGCGCCTGTGGCAGGCCCCCATCGCCCGCCCAATAACCTCCCCGGAGAGCTGGCCGAGTGGCTGAAGGCGCACCCCTGCTAAGGGTGTATAGGTTTACCCCTATCGAGGGTTCGAATCCCTCGCTCTCCGCCATAAATAAAAAGGCTGGAGCGCAGTATTTCGCGCACCAGCGCCATGGGTTTGCGCCTGGGGCCCCAGCCGCCAATACCCAGGGTCATGCCATCTTCCAGTTGTGCCACGACGTCGGTCACACTCATTTCTTTGTTCATGGGGTTCCTCTACCGATGACGCGCCTGGCTTGTCGTTCCAGGGCAGTGACTGAGTCGGGCAGTTTGGCAAAGCGCTGATCGCTGGCCTGGCCGTGGTGGAAGCGATAGTAGATCTGCTGGCAAATGGCTGCCCTGCGAAACAGGCCGTAGACATAGTAGAAATCGAACTGGTCGACCGGAACGTCCCAGCCCGCCGCGACGCTGTAGTTTTCGAGCAACTGCTGCCGCGTGAGTGCGCCGGGTACATTGCTGGGCATGTTACGGATAGCCTGCAGGTCCTCGGGATCTTCCGCTTCTATCCAGTAACCCAGTGTCGCCCCCAGGTCCATCAGGGGATCACCCAGCGTGGTCAGTTCCCAGTCGAGCACAGCGATGAGTTCGCCCGGGCGCGCACTGTCCCAGATCAGGTTGTCCATCTTGTAGTCGTTGTGGATCAGGCTGTGACGAGCGCTGTCCGCGGGCAGATGATCGGCGAGCCAGTGCGTGACCTGGTTGAAATCCGGCGCGCCCGGTGTCAGCGCGTCGAGGTGACGCTTTGTCCAACCCTTTACCTGGCGCTCGATGTAACCTTCCGGCTTACCCAGGGTGCCCAGGCCCGCTGCGGCGTAGTCCACCCCATGCAGTTCGGCCAATGCCTCGACAAAGCGTCGCGAGTGTATAGCGACCAGTTCGGGGTCGACATTGAGCGCCTCGGGGTATTCGCCCCGCACGATCAGGCCAGGTACATAGGCCATGAGGTAGAAAGGTGCGCCGACTACCGACTCGTCCTCGCAAAAGTTCAGTGCCTGCGGGGCATAGGGGTAGTGTCCTCCCAGGCCTTTCAACACGGTGTATTCGCGCCCCATGTCATTGGCCGACGCGGCCCGTGTTCCAATGGGCGCCCGGCGCAACACCCACTGCTGTTCGCCGGTGGTAACCAGGTAGGTGAGATTGGAGTATCCCGAGGGGAACTGCCGGATATCGAGTTTATCGCCCGTCGTCCCGAACTGGCCCTTCAGGTAAAGGCGGAGCCGGGGCTCGTCCAGCTCCAGCCCGGAGCGGACAGTCACCGGACTATCCCGCAACCCGTCCATGCCTCACCTCAATCAGTGGATACGAATACTGCACGAGCTATCCCTTGGCTGCGGCCTTGCGGTAGGCGTACAGCTCGCTCTTGGCGACGGTGCCCAGGTGCACCTCGTCCGGCCCATCGGCAATACGGCGGATACGGTTCGTGCCATAGGCCTTGGACAGCCAGGTATCCTGGGACACACCCATGGCGCCGTGCATCTGGATGGCGCGATCGACGATGTCACAGGCGATCCGCGGCACAATGACCTTGATCTGCGCGATCTCGCTACGTGCGACCTTGTTGCCGAGTTTGTCCATCTTGTCGGCGGTCATCAGCGTCAGTAGGCGTGCCATATTGTTCTCGATGCGCGACTGGGCAATCAGGTGCTGGTTGGCGTTGAGGTCGACAATGGGTTTGCCAAACGCCTGCCGGGACACACCGCGTTCGCACATGGCCTCGATGGCACGCTCCGCCTGACCCACAGAACGCATACAGTGGTGGATACGGCCCGGGCCGAGGCGGCCCTGGGCGATCTCAAATCCACGCCCGGGACCGAGAATGCCGTTATCGGCGGGCACCCTGACGTTGTCGAAGCGGATTTCCATATGGCCCACGGGCGCGTCGTCATAACCGAACACCTGCATAGGACGAATATACTCGATACCCTCGGCATCGGCGGGCACCAGGATCTGTGAGTGCTGCTGGTGCCTCGGATTCTCCGGGTTGGTCAGGCACATGAAAATAAGTAGTTTGCAATTTCTGTTGCCGGCACCGGAGATATACCACTTGGTGCCGTTGAGCACCCACTCATCGCCCTCGAGCCTGCCGGTAGCTTCCATATTGGTGGCGTCCGAGGAGGCCACATCGGGCTCTGTCATCGCAAAAGCGGAGCGGATTTTGCCGTCCAGTAAATCGGTGAGCCAGGCCGCCTTCTGCGCCTCGGTACCGAATCGGTCCAGCACCTCCATGTTGCCCGTGTCAGGCGCCGAACAATTGAACACCTCCGAGCACCAGTTTACCCGCCCCATCTGCTCCGCCAGAGGCGCGTACTCGAGGTTGGTGAAACCGGCCCCGAGATTGCTGTGCGGCAGGAACAAATTCCACAGGCCCTTTGCGCGGGCAATCGCCTTGAGCTCTTCCATGATGGGCACGGACGCCCAGCGATCGCCCTCATCCACCTGCTGCCAGTAGAGCGCTTCGTTGGGATAGATGTACTGGTCCATGAATTCACGGAGCATCTCCAGGTGTTCCGCGGTTTTACTGTTCAGATCGAAGTCCATCAGGGTGCTCCGGCAGCTGTATCAGGCGCTTTTCCGGCCATACTAGGGGCGCACTTGTGATAAATATAATTGAATTTTATGATGCACCACCATAAATAATGATGATGTATATGTTGGCCATGATTTCCCGCAACCTGCGTAAGACTGATCTCAACCTGTTCGTGGTGTTCAGCGCAATCTATGACGAGGGCAATATAACGCGTGCCGCCGAGGCCCTGAATGTGACCCAGCCGGCGGTGAGCAATAACATCAGCCGTCTGCGGGAAATGTTCAACGATCCACTGTTTGTAAGAGTAAAGAACGGCGTCTCCCCGACCCCCCTGGCACGTGACCTGATCGGCCCCGTACGCAAGGCGCTTAGCATTCTCGATAAATCCGTGAAGCAACTCGAGGTGTTCGACCCGGCCACATCCGAGCGCACTATTCACATCAGCATGGGCGATCTGGCGGAAGTCATTATTCTCAGTGCACTGGTACAGACAATTCGCGCAGAGAGCGCGGGAATCCGCATTCACAACTATTTGACGCCCCGCGATAGCATTCCCCTCAAACTGACGTCTGGGGAGATCGATTTTGCCATTGAGCCGGTCGTGCTGAACGATACCAACCTGCACAGCCAGCGCATCGTCAGCGACCACTTTGTCTGCGTGTTGCGCAAGGATCATCCCCTAATGAACCACGGCCTGGCAATTGAAGACTATGTGGGGCTGGATCACATACAGGTTTCAGGCCGCCGCTCGGGAGCCGGCTTTATCGACATGGTGTTGTACAAACTGAAACGCAGGCGGCAGATTGCTGTGCGCGTGCAGCACTATCTGATGACACACTGGTTGCTGCGTGAAAGTGACATGGCAATAACTGTGCCGCGCACATTTGCACAGCGTGTTTACGGTGAAGAGGAATTTGCATTGCTGCCCCTGCCCTTTGCAGTACCGGCCCTGGAGCTGTGGCTGCATTGGCACGCCAGCGTCGATGACAATCCCTCCAACCGTTGGTTGCGCGAGAAATTGTTATTGAGCGTCGATGGCGCCAGCCATTAAGGTGCAGCAGGAGCTGGCGATCGACAGCAGAAAAGGTGATTTCATGCACGACAGGGTCTCGGTAAACAGTATCGGCCTCTTGAACTTCTCGCTCACCGAGCAGGCACAGTGCTGGCGCAGCCTGGGGGCACGTCGTGTCAGTCTGTACGGGCCGCAGCTCGACAATGAGGGTTTTGCGGCAGCAGAGCGCGCACTGGGCAGCGGGGATTTTACGCTCGAAACCATCATCCATCACTGCCTGCCCGAGCAATACCTCGATGGAACGGGTGGCGAGTGGGAGGAAGCGAGAGCGCGCCTGAACACCCGCATTGAAATGGCGCGCCAACTGGGAGCCAGGTCCGTTTACATGACCACGGGCGGCCCCGGCGCCTTCACCTGGGAAAAGGCAGCGTCGGCTTTCGCCGAAGCAGTAGCGCCTTGCACAGCCCGGGCCCGCTCGGATGGTATCGCGTTGATGGTTGAGAACACACCGCAGCTGTACGCCGACCAGAATATCGCCCACAATCTGCGTGATGCAGTTGCACTGGCGGAACGGGCTGATGTCGGCGTGTGCATTGACCTGTTTTCCTGCTGGTCGGAAGCCGACCTCGAAAACACGATCAAGCGGGCGATGCCGCGCTGCGCCCTGGTGCAGGTGAGCGACTACGTCTGCGGCGACCGGGCGCTGCCGTGTCGTGCAGTGCCCGGCGACGGTGACATTCCCCTGACCAGGTTGCTGGACTGGGTGCTCTCAGCCGGCTACCAGGGCAGTATCGAACTGGAACTGCTGGGCCCACGCATTGACCGCGAGGGCCCGCTGGAGGCCACCCGCCGGGCGGCCGATGCGGTGGGTGAACTGCTGGTATCCCTCGGTGCCTGATGGCTGGCGCACGCCGGCGGTGAGGTTCAGCAACCAGCCCTCGCCGGACACCAGCGACCAGTCAGGCGCATCGGTAACGAAATAACGTGATGGACCTGGTCAATCGGCTGCTGTGGAATGTACGCGATTGTTGTAACATGAGGCGTTATCGTTAAAGGTCTCTCATGGCTACAGCAGCCGAACCCTCGCAAAAAACCGCTCCCGACAACGAAGGGTCCGGCGTGCAAAGAAGGCGCCAGCGCATTCTCGACGCCGCCCGGGAGATGATCGAACAACACGGCGTGGACAAACTTCGGGTCAGGGATCTGGCAGACGCAGCAGGGGTTGCCACCGCGACGCTCTACAACCAGTTCGGCGGCAAAGACGGCATTGTCGAGCTGGCAATGAAAGAGGATTTCCTCGAACGCTTTTCCATCTCCGCAATTGAGAGCGAGGTTCGCTCACCCGCTGCTGCCCTGAAACAGCTCATCGCCAAGTCAGCCCGTGACGCCAGGGACGTGCCGGAGAATTCCTCGGCGGTGCTGAAGTTTTATTTCAGCGCAGGCGACGATGATGCGCTGCGCTCGGTGGCCCACGAGGGCGTCAAACAGTTTTTCCTGGCGATCCTGAAAGATGTGGGGCGCCGCGATGAATTGGTGTCCTGGGCGCAGATGGAATGGGTCGCCGACGACATGGTCAGTGCCACCTATGCCGTCCTGCTCAAGTGGTTGCAGGGCAACGTGGCCACGGAAGAACTGGAACCGCGTTTATTGACGATGGCAGCGCTGCCCTGTATTGCCGTCTCCCGGGGCAAAGCTCGCGAGGAATTTGAGCAATTGCTATCCGGCTTGCCGCCCATGGCGGGCAAGTCATCGCCGGACGCTGACTACCTCGCGGAGTAGGTCGTCATCCACTGCTGCAGGTGTTGCTCGCGACCGCCAAAGCGGGCGCCGAGTGTGGCTGCAAACTTGTAGAAGAACCCGATATCGCACTCATCCGTCATGCCAATGCCGCCGTGCCACTGGATGGCTTCTGCGGTGATAAGCCGCGACGTGGCGCAGGCGAACGACTTGCAGGCCACGGCCCAGCGCGGCAGCTGGTCGGGGTCGCACGCGAGTTGTGCCAGGCACTCGCTGTTCAGGGCTTTCAGTTTCTCCAGTTCCAGGTAGGCGCGTGCCGCGCGGTGTTGCAGCGCCTGGAAGCAGCCGATCTTGACCCCGAATTGCTCCCGGGTGCACAGCCACTCCAGGCTTTGCTGCAGCGCGGCGTCTGCCACGCCCTGTAGCTGGAACGCGAGCAACACACTGGCCAGTTGCCGCGTCTGTGCGAGCGCGTCGTCGCAAACCGCAGGATCGACACAGCAGTGTCTTGCGTCGAGGTGCAGCGCATCCAGCGTCACGTCGGCACTTGCGCCGCTGTCCAGCAGGCGGCACGGCGTACCGATGCTGACAGAATCGGCGCTTACCCAGAAAAGCCCCTCGTCGCCGTTGGTTCGCGCGCAGACCACGAAGTGCGAGGCTTCGGCGGCATTCAGCACGCCTCGTGCGGTGCCCTGAAGTACCCAACCACCGTCTACTGCCTCGGCGCGGACTTCCTGCTGTGGCTCAAGGCCGACCAGGGCCAGACAGCGGTCTTCGGCCGGCGCGGCCTGGTGCCATTCGCCGATAGCCGCCCAGCCTGCCAGTGCGGCCAGGCGCGCTGCCAGCAGCGTGTCCAGCAACGGCGTCTGCGCCAGGTGCCGCCCAAGGCTTTCAAAACTGACGGCCCAAACCGGGAGGGGTAGGGGGGCTGTCGCGTCGGCGTCGGGCAGCAGTTGTTGTTCACTGATCGCACGCCAAAGCGCTGGCATAAAGCTGCCGGCGCCGGGCTGATCACGCAGGTCGCGCAGTTGCTGGATGGCGGCCTGTTTTTGCAGCAGTTTGTCCATCGCCTGGCCGAACTGGGCCAGGTCCTCTGCTTCGAAAGCCGCGACGCCCAGTGTCATGCGGGTAGACCCAACAGGCGGCGGGCAATGATATTGAGCTGTATTTCCGAACTGCCGCCCTCGATTGTGTTGGCCCGGCTGCGCAGCCATTCGGTGTAGAGCGCATCGTCTTCTGCCGCGCGGACACCTGCACCGGCCCGGGCAAAGACAATGTCGTTGGCCAGTTCCAGCCGGCGCTGGTTCTGTTCCGTAACGGCCAGCTTCAACACGGAAGCGTAGGCGCCGTCGAGTTCCCCGGCCGCGAGTCTTTCGCCCCCGCGTTGCACCAGTGCGGCGGTTGCCAGCCCCTCAATGTCCAGTTCCGCTGCACGCAGCGCCAGTGCGTCCCGACCCGCTTCCAAGGGGAGCTGGGCGATCTGCTGCTGGAAGTCGGTCTGTTGGTTACGTGATTGTTGGGCACCGGCAATCATGCCGCGTTCGAAGGACAGCAGATACTTGGCAATCGTCCAGCCCTGCCCCTCCTCACCGACCAGGTGCTCGGCGGGTACCCGTACATCGTCAAAGAAGGTTTCACAGAAGACCGATTTCCCGCTGAGTAGCCGTATGGGGCGGGTGCTGACGCCTTCGCAGGCCATGTCGATCAACAGAAAGCTGATGCCCTGGTGTTTCGGGACGTCGGTATCAGTACGCACCAGGCAGAAAATCCAATCGGACTGGTCCGCGTTTGAGGTCCAGATCTTGCTGCCACTGACGCGGTAGTGGTCCCCGTCGCGTACGGCGCGGGTTTGCACCGACGCCAGGTCTGAGCCCGCGCCGGGTTCGCTGTACCCCTGGCACCAGCGAATCTCGCCCCTGGCCATGGGCGGCAGGAACGTGGCTCTCTGCGCATCGGTGCCGAATTTGAACAGTACCGGCGCCAGCATCTTGATGCCCAGGCTGCTCAGTGGTGGGCGGCATCCAGCGGCGGCCAACTCTTCGCTGAGTACCTTCGCCTGGTCGGCGTCCAGGCCTGCCCCGCCATAGTCCCTGGACCATTCCGGGCAGATCCAGCCCTTGTTGCGCATGCGCTCGAACCACAGGCGCTGGTCATCACTGGCAAAGCGCGCACGCCGGCCACCCCACGGGCAGTCGTTCATGGTTCGCAGCGGTCCTTTAATGCCCTCGGGTGCATTGAGGGAGATCCATTCCCGGACCTGTTCCCGAAACACGGACAGCGCGTCGGCTGACGCGCTCATGCCAGGGGCTCAAACAGCATGGGCAAATCGTCCTTCGGTTTGGGCAGGGGCATATGGGTCATGCGCATGGGGTAGTCCTTTGGAAGATGGTACTGGTACTTGCGCAGCAGGTGGCTGAGAAACACCCTGGTGACCATCATCGCAAAGTGCATGCCGATACATTTATGCGCACCCCCACCAAAGGGCGCGAACTGGAAGGGGTGACCCTTGTGCTCTTCGCGAGGCGGGGCAAAACGGCCCGGGTCAAACGTTTCCGGTGCCTGCCACCAGTCGGGGTCCATGTGGGTGGTGCGCGGTACCAACGCGATCGCCGTACCGGGTGGGATGTCGAGGTCACCGAGTCGACACCCGTCCAGGGCGATGCGGGGGCTGGTGGCCACCGCCGGGTAATGGCGCAGGGTCTCAAAGAACACGTTGAGTATCGTATCCAGCTGGTCGAGGTCATCGTAGCTGATCGGCCGGTCACCGAGGACTTCGCGCACTTCGTCGCGCATCGCGCGCTGCCAGTTGTCGTCGACGCCGGTAAACATCAGCAGGTTGGTCATGCTGCTGGATGTCGTGTCGTGTGCAGCGAAGAACAGGAACTTGGCCTGGCGCACAATCTCCTCGTCGGATATCCAGTTACCTTCATCATCGGTGGCGCGGCACAGGTGCGACAGCACGTCGCTGCCTTCACCCTCGCGCCGCTCGGCAATCACCGATCGTAAATAGTCTTCGATACGGCGCTTTGCACGCATGGCTTTCGGGAAAGTGAGACCGGGGATGTTGTGTTCGGTGCGCACCAGGGCGATCAGGCCCTCGTTCATCACCACGAAGTCGCGCATCAGGGTGCTCGCCATGGGATCGCCGATCTCCAACCCGAAGAAGATGGTCGCCGCGACCTCCGTCAGCAGATCCTTCATCAGCGGAAATACGGGCTCGGGCCGTTCCGTGGGCAGACGCTCGACGTGCTTGGCGGCGATGGTATTGATCGTGTCGACATAGCCACGCATGGCCTGGAATTTGAAGGCATGCTGCATAAAGCGGCGCTTGCCCCGGTGGACGCTGCCGTCGGTGAACAACAGCGCACCCGCGTAGAACGGGCTAAGGGGATTGCTCGGCGCCAGCCGTGCGCTGACCAGTTCCGTCGAGTTCAGGTAGGCGGCCTGCACATTGTCGGCGCCTGAGACGAGGAGCAGGTCCGTGCCCAGGAAACAGGTCTTGGACACCGGCCCATAGCGGCGGTGCATGGTTGCCGCGAAGTCAAAGAAATCGTGCATCCAGGGCAGGGTCTTACCGAGCCAGGGCAGGCCAAAGTCGCCGGGGATATGGGCGAGCGCCGCGCGGCCCGGGGCGGGCAGCCTGAGCAGGGGGTCGGCTTCGGTAGCGGTCATACTGACGGTCATGGCAGGGGCTCCTTGTCCGTGTCGAAGAATGAATTAGAACGCATTCCAATTTAATTAGCAATAGATTAGAATTCGTTCCAATAATTACAGGAGCGAGGTTCCAGCATGGCGCGGTCTTTCAACTTTGCCGACCTCATCGAAATTGTCTGTGACGCGGTTCCCGAGCGCAAGGCGCTGATCTGTGGGGCGCAGGAACGGAGCTTCGGCGAGCTGGATGAGCGCGCCAGCCGCCTTGCCGGTGGCCTGGCTGCACTGGGGGTGCAGGCGGGCGACCACGTGGGCTTGTACCTCTACAACGGCGTGGAATACATCGAAGGCATGCTGGCCTGCTTCAAGTTGCGCGCAGTGCCGGTCAACGTCAACTACCGCTATACGGGCGACGAACTGCGCTACCTGTTCAGTAACGCAGACCTGGTGGCCGTTATCCATGACCTGGAGTTCAGCGCTCTGCTGGAAGAGGTCAGTGATCATTGCTACACGCTGCAACACTGTATAAGCCTCGGTGATTCAAAGCTGAGCAATCACCTGGCCTATGAATCATTGATCGAGGAAGGCGATCCTTCGCTCGCACGCTGCGAACGCAGCGACGACGATATTTTCATGCTCTACACCGGCGGGACCACCGGCATGCCCAAGGGCGTGATGTGGCCCCATCGGGCACTGTTTATGGCGGCCCTGGGCGGACTGGGTATAGGCCACCCGGACGGGCCCATCAAGTCGCCAGAGGAGGCCGGGGTACGGGCTGTCGATGGTTTTGCGCTGTCGGTACTGGTACTGGCGCCCCTGATGCACGGCGCCGCCTGGTGGAGCGCCTGCCTGTGCCTGATGCGAGGTTTCACCCTGATTCTGAACGAGGAGCGTTCGCTGGACGGCGAGCACGTATGGGACCTGGCAACCCGTCACGGCGCCAATATCATTTCGATTGTCGGTGATGCGATGGCGATCCCCCTGACCGAAGCGCTGGAGACGCATCCGGGGCGCTGGGACCTGTCCGGTGTATTCCAGATCGGCTCCGGGGGTGCAGTTTTTTCCCAGACGCAGCAGGAGGCGTTTAAAAAACACCTGCCGAACGTCGCCATCCTGAACAGCTTCGGTTCTAGCGAATCAGGTAACATGGGTTTCGCCGGGGAAAAGACCACGGACAAGCCCGATGGCCTGGGCAACCTCGAACGCAGCGAGTTCATGGATGTGCTGGTGCAGGAAGAGGGCGGCGGATGGCGCCACACCGCCCCGGGTGCTGGCGAGCAAGGCGTCATGGCCCGCTCCGGGAACATTCCTCTCGGTTACTACAAGGCGCCGGAAAAGACGCGGGAGACCTTTGTCTCCGTCGAAGGCAAGCGATGGCTGCTGACCGGCGACGCCGCTTTACTGGAATCCAACGGCACCATCACAGTGTTGGGGCGGGGCAGCAACTGCATCAATACCGGGGGTGAGAAGGTGTTTCCTGAAGAAGTGGAAATCGCCCTCAAACAACACCCGTCCATTCGGGATGCCCTGGTTGTGGGCGCACCGGATGAGCGGTTCAGCGCGCGTATCACGGCGGTGGTGAGTTGCCATGGGGACGAGGCCCCGGACCTGGAGGCCATACAGGACCACTGTCGCGCACACCTGGCCGGCTATAAAGTGCCTCGCGCACTGTTGTATGTGTCGGAAGTGCCGCGCACGCCCAGTGGCAAGCCCGACTACCCTTCGGCACTTGAGCTCGCCACCGGTGAAACGCAGAAATAGCGGAGTACAGAACAATGGCAGGATCTACACAAGTAGTGTTAATCACAGGCGGCGGCAGCGGCATGGGCCGAGAGGCCGCGCGTCGCTTCGCCTCGCGTGGTGAAACGGTCGCGTTGATGGATGTCGACACCGCGGGCATGCAGGAAACGGCGACGGGCTTTGACAGTGTCCACAGCTTTGCCGTGGACATCACCGACTTCGCGGCGGTGAGCAGCACGATCCAGGAGATCGAAGCGTCCCTGGGGCCGATCGGGAAGCTCTACAACTGCGCCGCCATCATGCCCTTCGGGATCCTGGTCGAACAGGACAATGCCATCATTCACAAGCAAATGGCGATCAACTATGGCGGCCTGGTCAATATCACCCAGGCGGTGCTGCCCGGCATGTTGCAGCGTGGCCAGGGAGACTTCGTGAGTTTTGCGTCGATGGCGGGCTGGATTCCCATGCTCAAGACCGGCGCCTACACGGCAACCAAGTTCGCCGTGCGCGCGTTCACCGAAACCCTGTACCACGAGAATATCAACTCGGGTGTGAGGTTTGCCTGCGTGTGTCCCCCGGCCGTGGCGACGCCCCTGCTGAAACAGGGCCGTGAGAGTGACTGGCCGAAGATGCTCGACAACTCCGGTCCACCCATAGAGCCGGGCCAGGTAATCGATGCGATCGAGGCGTGTCTCGACAAGGGCAAGTTTTTCGTCCTCCCCGCGACTTCCGCGAAAATGGGGATCCTTATTCGCAGACTGTTCCCCGGCCTGCTCTGGAAGCAGGTGCATAAGACAGAGGGGTTCTGACAATCAACGAACAGCGCTTTGTATGCTTGTCGGAAACACAGCGTTAACCGCCATCGCTGCGGTCAGGATCAGCGCTAAGATGGTACGCACGCAAAGTCGGGGTCACAGCGCATGACCGCTTTCGAAACACGATATAACAATGCGATAGAACAACTGGTGCGCCGGGGCGAAACCTTTGAGCTGGTGGATTGCCCCGAGATTGGACCCAGCAGCAAGGCGTTCCTGAATGCGCCGAAGACGATGCGGGAGCTGTTTGCCCCGGCCTATAACCACGGGCATAAGGAGTTCCTGCTCTTTCGTAACGGATTCGCCTCTGCCGCGCACGGCCACCAATAAACTGATGCGAGACAGCATCAGGGCAGATTATCAACTCACCCTGGCAGAATGAAAATGATGTTATTCAGAGAAGCACCGAGACTGGGCGTTTGCACGGCCCTGCTATTTTTCCTTGTAGCCACTGACGGCCTGGCCTGGCAGCAGCCCAGCGGTGACAAAGGCGGCCGCAAATTCTCGGCGCTCACTCAGATCGACAGGAATAATGTCGGCGAGCTTGAGCTGGCCTGGCACTACCGCACCGGCGACCAGGAAAGCCGACCCGAGATGCTCAAGCAGAGCGCCGCACAGGCCACACCGATTCTCCTGCCCGAGGAATCCGGTGGCCACCTGGTTACCTGCAATAACTTCAATGACGTCATCGCCCTGGACCCGGTGACCGGTAAGGAGCGCTGGCGCCATAACGTCGAGGTAGACCCCAAGACCGAGTGGCCCTTCAAATGTCGCGGGGTGAGCTTCTGGCGGGATAGTGAGCGCCGCGCCGAACAGGCCTGTGCCTCCCGTCTCTACATGGCCACCCTGGACCGGCGCATGGTCGCCCTGGATGCCCGCAGTGGCGAGCCCTGCGCAGACTTCGGTGCCGATGGCATTGTCAAACTCTATGATGACAGCCAGGGCAAGCCGCCGTTCACCTTCTCGGTCTCCCCCGCGGTGATCGTCAACGGTGTGGTGGTCGTGGGCTCGGCAGTGAACGATTTTTCCGGTGCCCACACCGACCTGGGTACGGTGGAAGCTGTGGACGCGCGCACGGGTGAACACCGCTGGCGATTCACCGCCATCCCAACAGATCCCGACAGTCCCGTGGCGGATGACTGGCCTGAAGACCCCGCCGCCAAATCCGGCGGCGCCAACGCCTGGGCGCCCCTGTCCGTAGATGAAGCGCTGGACCTGGTCTACGTACCCGTGGGTTCGGCCTCTGCGGACTACTACGGTGCCTACCGCCACGGGGACAACCGCTACGCCAACTCCCTGGTGGCCCTGCGCGGCAGCACCGGTGAAGTGGCCTGGCATTTCCAGGCCTCCCACCACGATGTCTGGGACTACGACCTGGCCTCCCAACCCCTGCTGGTGGATATCACGCAGCAGGGGCGCAAAATTCCCGCCGTCGTACTGATGACCAAGCAGGCCATGGTGTTTGTTTTTGATCGCGCCACCGGTGAGCCACTGTTTGAGATCGTGGAACGGCCGGTTCCCCAGGACGGCCACCTGCCCGGTGAGAAGCTGTCACCCACCCAGCCTTTCCCGGTTAAACCCGAACCCCTGGTGCGCCATAGCCTTGGCCCTGAGGACATGTGGGGCCTGACGTTCTGGGATAAAGGCCAGTGTCGGGAACAGCTTGCAAACGCCCAGAACGAAGGTATTTACACGCCCCTGGGCACCAAACCCACGATTATGACACCGGCACCGCTCGGCGGTGTCAACTGGGGTGGCGGTGCCGTCTGGCCGGACAAGAACCTGTTGCTGGTCAACGTCAACACCACCGCGATGATCACCCAGATCCTGCCGATCGAGGAGACCTTGTCCGACAAAAAGGGACTGGCGATGGAGAACCAGCGCCTGATCGCGCCCATTATCGGCACCCCCTATGGGATGGACACGGGGCCGTTTGTCTCCCCCTGGGGCCTCCCCTGCACCCCGCCGCCCTGGGGGGAACTGGTGGCCGTCGATTTAAGCGAGGGGGAAGTCCGCTGGAAATCCGCCCTGGGTTCCATCCATGAACTGGGCCCCGTGACACTGCCCTTCGAGGTTGAGTGGGGCACCCCCAACCTGGGTGGCCCCCTGGTCACCGCCAGTGGCCTGGTGTTTATCGCCGCCACCATCGATCGGCGGATCCGCGCGTTTGATGCAGAGACTGGAGAGAAGCTCTGGAGTTTTGAATTACCTGTGGACGCCAATGCCACCCCGATGACCTATGAGCGGGATGGCCGCCAGTACGTGGTGATTGTCGCCGGTGGGCATGTCTTCCTTGAGCGCCCTCTGGGCGACCACATATTGGCCTTCGCGCTGCCGGAAAAATAGTGGTCGGCGACTGGCTTGGGACGGCCACTTCGGGGAGACTGGTCGACTCAGCGATGCAACGATTTCGGGTTAAGAGTGCGCAGTGAGTAAATTGCGTTTTTCATCGGTCGATCAGCGCCATCTCGGCCGCGCCATCTGCATGCAGGCGGAGCAGAATGGCGACAGCCCCTTTATCCTGTTTGACCAGCTCCGCTTCACCTACCGGGAAACTAACGAGCGCGTGAATGAACTGGCCGCTGGCCTGGCGCGTGCAGGTGTTGGCAGGGGCGACCGGGTGGCGTTTTTCATGGATGCCTGCCCGGAGGTTATATTCCTGGTGCTGGCCGTCAACAAGCTGGGCGCGATCTGGGTGCCGATCAATACCGACTACAAGGGTGCCTGGCTGGTGGATACGGTCAATCGTAGTCGCCCGTGCCTGTTGGTGACTGACGATGTCCACGCCGCCCAGGTCGGCGCAGTCCGTTCCGAACTGGCGGACATCACCTTGGTGGTGCTGGGAGCCGACGAACAGGTTCCGGCAGACATTTCATTCGCCTCGCTGTATCTCGCCGGTGCGCCCGAACCCGACCTGTCGGACTATGGCTACGGAGACACCTGCGCCATCCTGTGGACGTCCGGTACCACGGGTAAATCGAAGGGCGTGATGCAGAGCCACAACGTCTGGTTCAACGCCTGCGAGGATACCAACGAGAGGAACGCCACCGCCGCGGGGGATGTCATCTACAACGTCCTGCCTACTTACAATTCTGCCGCCTGGGTGACAGGCATTTTTCGCGCGCTCATCGCCGGTGTTCCCCTGGCGATGGACCCGCACTTTTCAGTGTCTCAGTTCTGGGAGCGTGTCAGGTTTTACAGGGCAACCGAAGTATTTACCCTGGGTTCAATGCACATACTGCTGTGGAACGCCGAAGAGCGTGCCGACGACTCGGACCATACGCTCAGGAAGTTCACCGCGGTACCCATGCCGCCGGAACTCCTGGAGCCCTTTGAAAAACGCTTCGGCGTGCAGATCATGGGGCAGGGTATGGCACAGAGCGAGGCCATGCGGGTCGTCTCGCAGCAGAATGACAAAAAGCCGTGGCCGCGCGGCAGTTGTGGCACGGCCACACGTTTCGTCGATATCAGGTTGGTGAAGGACAGCGGCGAAGACGCCGCTGTCGGTGAACACGGCGAATGCTGGGTTAAGCCCCGCTATCCCTTTGTCCTCTTCAACGGCTACTTCGATGACCCCGAGGCAACACGGGATGCGTTCGAGGGTGAATGGTACAAAACGGGCGATGTGCTCAGGAAAGACAACGAGGACAACTACTACTTTGTCGACCGCAAGAAAGATGCCGTGCGCTACAAGGGCCGCAACATATCGACCTTTGAAGTGGAACTCGCGGCCCGCAAACACCCCGCCGTCGCAGATTGCGCCGCCTTTGGCATCCCCAGTGAAGAAATGGAATCAGAGCAGGAGCTGAAACTGAATTGCGTGCTACATCCCGGGCAGGCACTCGCGGAGGATGAGTTGGCGAGCTATATCAACGACACCGCGCCGTATTTCTTCGTGCCGCGGTACATCGAGTTCGTTGACTCGTTACCCTACACCCCAACGAACAAGGTGCAGAAATACAGGCTCAGGGAGGTCGGATTGACACCGTCGACCTGGGACGCCCGACAGGCCGGTTTCAGGGTTGTGCGCTGATCGTCACCGGCGGTATCCCGGCGCCGCTCACTGCCGCCGTGTTGTTCACGGGATCGCCACCACGACCTGGCCGGTAACATGGTTGCCGAGGCTGTTCTTACCGACGAGTTCAATCTCCAGCAGGTTCTCGTCATCCGTCTGCCATTTTTTCGAGACGGCCCCGCTCAGCGTCATCTGGTCGCCGGGATAGTTGGGCGCACCCAGGCGTATCTTAACGGATTTCAGGAGGCTTTCCGGCCCCGTCCAGTCGGTGACGTAGCGGCCGACAAGCCCGTTGCTGGCAAGGATATTCATGAATATATCCTTCGAACCCAGCGCCTGCGCGCGCTCCCGATCATGATGCACGTCCTGGTAGTCCCGTGTTGCGATGGCCGAAGCAACGATAAGGCGCGTGGTCACATCAATCACCAGTTCCGGCAACGCCTGTCCGGTTTCCACCTGCTCGAATTCAAGACTTTGCATTCAGTTTTCCCGTGACTCGACAGCGGGCCTGTAACGGAGCGTACGGAACAGCATGTTACCCACCGGTTCACCGTCGCTGTCCTCAAAGGTGTAGCGTTGTGTAATAAAGAAGCCAACGCCGAGTCCGGTGGATTTCTCGTCGGAAATGTCGGTGATCTCAACGCGGTAACTGACACGATCGCCCGGTTTGAGGTAGCGTTCATACTCTTGTTCGCAGTTGACTGCTACGACACCGGTATAGCCGCTGTCGACAAGCCTGTCGTACAACTCGAAACCTGCCCTGGGATCCGAGCCGGGGGGGTAGGCGTCGGAATATCCCTTCATCGTCCAGATCTGCAGCAGGGCCGGCGGTGCGACGATACCCCCATGAATGCTGTCTGCGGCGTACTGCGGATCGGTATAAACAGGGTTCGTGTCGCCCAGGGCCTCCGCCGCGTGCCGGATCATCGGCTCATTCACCGGGTCCCAGCTGAGGAAAGGCCCACGCGACTCACCAACAAATCGCTCAAGACTGTCCCTGAAACTGTCCCTGAAACTATTGTCCCTGCAATCGCCCGGTACTGACATCGTCTAATCCTTCGGCAAACCCAGTATGCGCTCGGCGATAATGTTCCGCTGGATATTCGGTGAGCCACCTCCGATGATGTTGGAGTGGAAGCGCAGTGACATCTCCTGCCACTCATCCCAGGTATTGGCATCATTCCCGAGGAGACCCATGGCGGTATCGTACAGGGGAATCTCGAGATAGCCCCGCAACAGCTTGTTCACAGAGGTCTCGCTACCGGGCGCTTGGCCCTGCATCTGCTGGGTCAGGTTGCGCATGCCATTCAAGCGCATGGCGTTCACCTGGGTTTCAAAGCGCGCGATCGTGCGGCGCAGTTCGCTATCTTCGGTGGCTGGCCGGCCATTGCGTTGCACGTTCTTTGCAAGCGCTTTCAGGGCATCAACCTTGCGTTCCAGGACATGAGCTTCGGAGATTCCTGATCGTTCATCGGCCAGGGCGCCCATGGCGACCCGCCAACCGTCACCCTCGGCGCCCAGGCGATCTGTGACCGGGACCCTGACGTCGGTGAAGAACACCTGGTTGAAATGATGTACGCCGGCGATATTGATAATGGGGCGTACCTCGATACCGTCAGCGTCCATCGGGACCAGCATGCAACTGGTCCCCTTGTAGCGGGACTCGGCCTCCGGATTGGTGCGCACCAGCATGTAAATCCAGTCGGCCTCGTGGGCATAGGAGGTCCATATCTTGGAGCCATTGATGACGTAATCGTCGCCATCCCGGACAGCGCGAGTGCGTACGGAAGCGAGATCACTGCCGACATCCGGTTCCGACAGGCCCGTGCACCAGTACGAACGCCCGTTGAGCAGGTCCGGCAGGAAGCGGCGCTTTTGCTCCTCGGTGCCGTGCCGAATCAACGCCGGCGCTACCCAGGTCAGGCCCATGAAGTCCCTGCCGAGGGGCGGTGCCTCCGCCCTCGACATCTCCTCCTTGAGGATGAACTGTTCCACCAGCGTGCCACCGCCGCCGCCTTCTTCTTCCGGAAAGGCAAATCCCAGCCACTTCTTCTCGATGAGTTTGGCATCCCATTGTGCCTGGAAGTCCGGTCCGCGTTCGGACTCGGGGGGCAGGTGCTCGGCAATGAAAGCCCGTACGTCTTCGCGAAACGCCTCTTCCTGCGGGGTAAAGTCGAAATCCATTGCTACAGGCCCCCTATTGCGGCTACACGGTCATAGTGAAAGTCTTCGTCGCCAAAGCTTGCCCTGGCCCATTTCGTTCGTTTGAGGAATAGCTGGAGGTCGCAGTCCTCGGTGTAGCCAATAGCGCCGTGAGTCTGAATGCCCGTGACGCCGGCATTGTTGACGGCCGTGGAGCAGTAGGCCTTGGCCCTGGACACCGCGATGGCTTTGTCGTCCTGCCCGGTTGTCACTGCCCACGCCGCGTAATACGTGAGGGATTTCATGCACTCGATGTCCACGTAAATATCCGCCAAAGGGTGTTTTACCCCCTGGTAGCGGCCAATGGGGGAACCGAACTGAATACGCTGCTTCGCATAGTCAGTGGTCATGTCGAGAATGGCTTCACACACGCCGATAGATTCGGCACTGGCGGCCAGGGCGCCGAGGTCAAGAAGGCTCTCCAGGTCGGCAGAGCCGATCGGCCCGCCACCGATAACTGCGTCAGCGCCAATCCTGACGCCATCCAGTCGCAGGCTGCCGCTGGGCTTGGTGCAATCCAGGTTGCGCACCTTCTCAACCGACACGCCCGGTTGCGTGGCGGGCACGATGGCCAGCGCCAGATGCGCATGCGCATCCTGAAAAGCCACCAGGAAGACGTCGGCGACTGCGGCGTCAGCGACGAATCGCTTGCAGCCGTGAAGTACGAGGTCGCCATCATCCGGGGCTGCCTGCAGGGAGATGGCCTCCACGCCGTAGGCGTTGGCCTCATCGTACAGCGCTAGCGTCGCCACACAGTCGCCCGCTGAAATCCGTGGCAGCCACTCGCTCTTCTGGTCAGCGGAACCGTGTGCCAGCAGGGCGCAGGCGGCGAGGGTAGTCGATACATAGGGAGACGGGTGTAAACTGCGTCCGAGTTCTTCCAGGACCACCGTCAGGTCAATCCATGACAGGTCTGAGCCTCCGAACGACTCGGGTAACGCAAGACCAAGCCAGCCCAGTCCTGCCATCTCCCGCCAGGCTTCCCGGCAAATACCCGTATCGCTAGCTGCGAGTTCTCGCTTCCGGGTGATGGGGCTGCGCTCCTTCAGGAATCTGCGAACCTGCGCTCGCAACAGTTCCTGTTCCTCGGTAAAACCAAAATTCATTGCTGTTCCACTTTCTCATTCATACCGGGAACGGCAGCCTCCTGCCGATCTCTCACCTGCCATCGCCATGCTACACACTCGCGGCCACTGATACAGATAGACGGGGAGAATTCTCTTTTTCTGACGAACGCCTAATACTGCAGCAGGAAGATGACATAATCGCTCCGCGTTTTCGATTCCGGTACTGGCGTGACCCCATGAAAAACCGTGCCGTCGTGGTTGGCATAGGCGAAACCGACTACTACAAGTACGGCAAATCGCCGCACTCCGAATTCCAGTTGGCCATCAAGTCCATTCATGCGGCAGCCGATGATGCAGGGCTGCCGGTCAACCGGATAGACGGCCTAGTTTCCTATATGGACAACCGCAACACGCCGCTGCGTGTTGCCGCTGCGCTGGGCATCGATGCGCTGAACTGGTCCGCGACTCCCTGGGCAGGGGGAGGGAACAACTCCGCCGCTTCCGTGCAACTCGCCGCCGCGGCAGTCAGCGGAGGTTTTGCAGATTACGTCGTGGTGTTTCGCGCACTGGCGCAGGGAGAGTTCTATCGCCTCGGTTCCAGCGTGGGGCAATATGCAACGAGTCGAGGCACCCTGTGGGGATACCCCTACGGCCTGATTTCCCCGGCGCAGGAATGCGCGCTGCACACCCAGCGGTGGATGCATGACCACGGCGTATCGCAGGACGCACTGGCCAGCATTTCCCTTGCCTGTTACGCGAACGCGCAGCGCAACCCCAGGGCAATCCGCTACGGCACGCCCCTCACGCGCGAGGCGTATGACAACTCGCGCATGATTGTAGATCCCTTCCACCTGTACGACTGTTGCCCCGAAAACGATGGCGCTACGGCGGTCATCATCACCACCGAGGAACGTGCCAGGGACCTCAAACAGCCTGCCGTGACCATTATGAGCACCTGCCAGGGCATCGGACCCGAAATCGGCGCTTACAGTTTCCAGGGAAAGTGGTTTCCGGGCGCATTTTACCGCGGCGTCGCTGAAACGCTCTGGAGTTGTGCCGGGGTAACACCGGGGGATATTGACGTGGTGCAGTTGTACGAGAACTTCACCGGGCCGGTACTGATGGCGCTGTGTGAACTCGGCTTCTGCTTGCCGGAAGATGTCGAGGCGTTTGTCGCGGATGGCGCCCTGGAGGGGCCCGACGCGCGGCTCCCGTTCAATACCAGCGGCGGCAACATCGGCGAGGCATACATCCACGGTCTTGAAATGGTCAACGAAGCGGTACGCCAGGTTCGTGGCGAGTCGACCTGCCAGGTGAAAGGCGCAGAGCTGTCACTCGCCGTCGGCGGGCCGTGTTATTCGCCGGGTAGTGCCGTATTGTTTGGTGCCGGCTGAGTCGGCTTGGCCCTGTGAGGAGTTAACGATGTCACGATACCTCGGGGACTTTCTTCTGCCTGAGATCGATCGGCTCAGTGAGCAATGGTTCACGTCGGGTAAGTTGATGGTTCAGGTGTGCAAGGACTGCGGCAGCAAACAGCACCCGCCCGATGACGTGTGCTACCGCTGCGGAAGCTTCAGCCTGGATTACCAGGAGCTGGCAGGCACTGGTGTTGTCGAGAGCGCGGTCACCATCTGGCACGCAACACATCCCGACCTCGCGGACCGGGTGCCCTACGTCGTGGCTGTTGTTTCAATGGACGGCGCGCCGGGCTGCAATGCCATTGGCAATATTGTGAACGCCCAGCCGGGTGCGCTGGACATCATTGGCCGTCCAGTCAGCGTGGTGTTTGAGCGCGCGGCGGACAACCTGCTGATACCGCAGTGGGAACTGTCCGGGGCAACATGACCTTGCAAGGACGGACGCAGGCCCGCACGGGCGCAGGAAAGAGGCATAACCATGCATGAAGCCGTGATAATCGAAGCCGTGCGTACGCCGATCGCCCGCGGCAAGCCGTCTGTGGGTGCACTGAGTGGGCTGCATGCGGCTCAACTCCTGGCGCTCGCCTACCGCGGCCTGATCTCCAGGTCTGGCCTTACGTATGAAGATATCGAGCAGGTCGTCAGTGGATGTGTCACGCAGGCGGGCGAGCAGGCCGGCAATATCGCGCGCAATGCCTGGTTGTCCATGGGCGATGATCCTACCCGCGAACAGAGGACACACCTTTAAGCGACTTGTAATGCCTCAAATGCTACTGGGCTGATATACCCATTGGCACTGTGTCGGCGGGTTCGATTGTAGTCTACCTCAATGTATTCAAACACAGCCTGCTTGGCCGCTTCTCGGGTCGCAAATCGCTCACCGTGAATCGCTTCAACCTTGAGCGAGTGAAAGAAGCTCTCCGCGCAGGCATTATCGTAACAGTTGCCTTTGGCACTCATGCTGCACAGCAAGCCATGCGCCTTCAGCATTGCCCGGTACACTCGTGAGCAGTATTGGCTTCCCCTGTCACTATGCACAATCACGCCTGTCGGCCTGTGACGTCGCCACAGCGCCATCTGTAACGCATCACACACCAGCTCTGCCCTCATCCGTTCAGACATCGACCAACCAACGACCATTCGTGAGTAAAGATCAATCACCACGGCCAGATAAAGCCAGCCTTCCTCTGTCCAAAGGTACGTGATATCCGACACGTATTTCTGGTTGGGTGCCGTCGCCGTAAAATCCTGCTTGAGCAGGTTGGGCGCAACCGGCAAGTTGTGCGATGAGTTCGTCGTCGCCTTAAATTTCCTGGCCGCCTTGGCTCGCAGGCCCTGTCTGCGCATGCTGTTCGCCACCGTCTTACGGTCATAGGGGTGGCCTGCCTCTGCCAGATCCTGAGCAATTCGAGGGGCGCCATTGCGTCCCTTGCCTGCCTCAAAGGCCGCTTTCACCCGCGCATCCAGTGTCAGCTGTCGCTGTTGCCTGGCGGTAGGCTTCCCTGCGCGCTTGCGCCAGCGATAATAGCCACTGCGAGAAACCCCGAGCACTCGACTCATGGTATTCACTTTGAAAAGCCTTTGATTTTCCTTCATAAAGCCATACTTCACTTCAGGCTCTTGGCGAAGTATGTCGCGGCCTTTTTTACAATGGCCAGCTCCTCTTCCTGCTCGGCCAACTGGCGTTTCAGGCGAGCGATTTCGAGTGCTTGGGCTTTCTCCACCTCAGACTGACTGGCTTGCCGCTTTGTCTTGGAGCGCCACCCATACAACTGCGAACTGTGTAGGCCTAGCTCTTTGGCCGCAGCGGGAACACCGATGCGTTCCGCCAGGGCCAACGCTTCGTCTTTAAACGGTTGTGGATAAGAATTGCGCCTGGCGCGAGTATTCTCTGTTTTGTCTTTCATTGATCACCTCTGTTGCGTAGTCTATTCGCTTAACAGGGTGTCTACCATTGGCGGGCAGGATCACGAAAACTACACCACGGGCGCCTCCACCCTTGATACCCAGTGTGGCTCAGCCCAGGCGGCGAACCATATGATTGCGGCACTCATTGCAGCCGGGCAGATCAAGGTTGGTATCGCGGGTGGGGTCGAATCCATGAGCCGCGTGGGACTGGGCGCCAACGTCGTTAACGGCCCTGGTTTTTTCCGACCCAACAACTGGCCCTGGGACAGTGTCGCCGGCCAGTTCCAGGCGGCTGAACGAATAGCCAGGAACCGTCAACTGAGCCGCCGGGATGTCGACGAGTTTGCCTGTGAATCCCAGCGCCGCGCCGGGGTAGCCTGGGAGGAGGGGCGTTTTGACCGGGAGGTGCTGGTCGTCGACGCGCCGACACTGTCGGAAGCCGGCGAGGCCACAGGCGATACGCACAGCGTGACCAGGGACCAGGGACTGCGCGACACGAGCCTCGAGGGACTGGCAGGGCTTCCCGCCCTGGTTGAAGACGGCATCCACACGGCGGGCAATTCCTCGCAGATATCCGACGGCTCAGCGGCCGTACTGTGGATGGACCGCGCCGAGGCCGAGGCGCGAGGCTTGAAGCCACGCGCCAGGATGATCGCCGGTGTCGTGACAGGTTCCGACCCCTACTATCTGCTCGACGGTCCCGTAGATGCGACCAGCTTGTTGTTTAAGAAAACGGGCATGAATCTGGATGACATTGACCTGGTTGAAATCAACGAAGCGTTCGCCGCAGTAGTGCTGTCCTGGCAGCGTGTATTCGATGCCGATATGGACAAGGTGAATGTCAATGGCGGCGCGATCGCGCTGGGCCACCCGGTGGGATCAACCGGGGCGCGGCTGATCACCACCGCGCTGCACGAGCTCGAGCGCCAGGACAAGAGCACGGCCCTGATAACGATGTGCTGCGGCGCATCCGTGGGCACCGGCACCATCATCGAACGTATCTGATTCCGGAGGACAGCATGGAGGATCTCAGCGGCAAGGTCGCTATCGTGACGGGCGCCGGGCGCGGACTGGGCTGCGAGGAGGCGAAAGAGCTGGCGCGACAGGGTGCCAGGGTCGTTGTTAACGACATCCAGCCGCCGGGCACACAGTGCATGGCCACCCAGGTCGCGGAAGAGATTCGGGCAACGGGCGGGGAAGCGATCGCCGTTGCCGGTGACTGTGCTGACACCGATGATTCCGATCGACTCTTTGCGGCCGCGATAGAGGCCTTCGGCGATGTCAATATCGTCGTCAATAACGCCGGCTTCTGTCGCGACAAAACCATCTACCGCATGACCGACGACGAGTTTGATTCCGTGGTGCGCGTGCATCTGCGCGGGCATTTTGTGAATATGCGAAACGCGGCCAGCTACTGGCGTGACAAGGCAAAACGCGGGGACGTGGTGTACGGTCGCCTGATCAGCACCTCATCGGAGGCCATGTTCGGCTCTATCGGCCAGCCCAATTACGCGGCCGCCAAAGCCGGCATCACCGCCATGACCATCAGCACGGCGCGGCTGTTGATCAAGTACGGAGTGACCTGCAATGCCATCATGCCGCGGGCGCGGACGGCGATGACCGCGTTCGGCGCCACCGCCGAGAGCTTCGCAGCACCGGACGATCCAGGCGAATTCGATGTCTACAGTCCGGAGAATGTCGCACCCCTGGTAGGTTACCTTGCGTCCCCGCAGGCCGGGCATATATCCGGTGAAGTGCTATTGGTCTGGGGTAATGAGATTACGGTATTGCGGCCTCCGACCTGGGGAGAATCCTTTCAAAGCAGTAATGGTGGTAAATGGGAACCGCAGGATATGCACAACACCCTGAGTCAGTACTTCAACAGCGACTACACGCCGGTGAAGGATGGATATTCGGTGTTCTAGCGTTGGATTCAGGCCCGGGATTTGCCCAGGTCGCCGCGAAGTACGAATTCCTTACCAAAGTAGCTGACAATAAAGTCGACAAAGAAGCGCACCTTCGCGCTGAGGTGCCTGCTGTGGGGATAGACCGCCCAGGCCTCTCGCCAGTAGTGACTCCAGGGCTGGGTCAACTTGACCAGCTCGCCCTGCTCAACCGCTTCCTGCACATAGAATTCCGGCAACTGGGCGATGCCGATACCGGCCTTCACCGCTGCGAACAGCGCCGCACCATCATCGCTGATATAGTCGCCGTTAACCCTCACCTTGGTCGTTGCCCCGTCTGCCGTGCTGAGCAGCCACGCGCGTTCCGGCCCGGTGAGGCAGTTGTGATTCGCCAGTTCCGCAGCGCTCTGGGGTTGGCCATGGGCCTTCCAGTACTCGGGCGAAGCCACGAGGCAGAAAAGGTGGCTCCACAGGCTCCGGGCGACGAGCGAGGAGTCCTCGAGCTTGCCGTAACGGAAGGCGAGATCGTAACCCTCGGCCACCAGGTCGGCGTCGCCAAAGCTGGAATGCACCTCGACCGACAATTCGGGGTAGGCCCGGGAGAAGGCCGCGATCGCCCCCGCCGTGTATTCAATGCCAAAGCGGCTGTTAAGCGCGAGCTTGAGCGTACCGCGGGGTTTCTTCTGAATATCGGCAATGGCAGATTCAGCCTGGTCGTAAAGCTCCAGCATCGCCTGGCACTGGCGATAGAACACCTCGCCGATCTCGGTGAGCGTGAGCTTGCGGGTGGTGCGCTGCAGCAGACGCACCTCGAGGCGGTCCTCCAGCATCGAGACCTGCTTGCTGACAAAAGACTTGGACACGCCCATGCGCTCGGCGGCACCGGTGAAACTGCCCATCTCGACGACGTTCACGAACTCGTCAATTCCCGCCCAGCGAGAAACCGTAGACTCTCTCAATGGTCAGCTCCGGCGTTGCAAGGGCTTTGCGAAAAGGTAAGGCCAGTCATCCGCCAGAGTTTAGTGCATTACTTATGCCCTGATAAGGTCGCAATTGAAGCCCCATTGTTTCCATATGCCCGGGGCCTGTCCTGACATCCATCAGCGACGACCTGCTGGGCATCGAATCGAAGGCGGACAGCGGCGACCACCTGATGGCAGGACAGCCGGGCTTTATCACGGCTGAAGACTGTGCCTCCCGCGTATTCGCGGCCATCGCCGAGCGCCGGTTCTGGATCTTCACGCACCCCTTCAGCGACTACCTGCGCGACAAACAGAACTCGGGGAAACACTGTTTTTCCCCGTGCGTCCAATCGGGTCTGTTCGCGGTGTGTCTTTGGGCTATAGTGGCAACGGGTGCGATCACCCGGCGTAATTACAAAAAGGAGTCCAGTGTCTACAAATCCGCTTGCAAAGCATGAGGCAGGCTCCCGGTGAGTCGCTACGCCTGGCCGAAGGTTCGGTGTCTTACTCCCTTGCCCGCGTGCCTACCATTGCTGTTGCTCGCTGCATTCTTACCAATGAAGGGAGAAGCACGGGAGCGACCTAATCTCGTGCTTATTCTTGCTGACGATATTGGCTACTCCGACTTCGGTGCCTATGGCGGAGAAATCGAGACGCCGCACATTGATGCGTTGGCCGCCGCCGGCACCCGCTTCACCAATTTCCGGGCCGCCTCCAGTTGTGCACCTACCCGCGCCATGCTGATGACCGGCGTCGACAACCACCTAGCCGGTATTGGCAGTATGCGCGAACTGATGCCGCTGTCGCACCGCGGCAAACCGGGTTACGACGGCGTATTGAATCAGGACGTGCTGACAGTCGCACAGCTGCTGCAGGCCATAGGTTACCGCACCAGCGTAACGGGTAAGTGGCACCTGGGTGTTGAGGAAGAAAACCTGCCGCCTGCACGCGGCTTCGACGACTCGTTCATCCAGGCTGACAACGGTGCCGACAACTACGAGATGAGACCCTACCTGCCAATGAGGCCTGAGGCCCGCTGGTACGATAACGGTGAACGCCTCGAGGATCTGCCCGACGACTTCTATTCGTCCACCGCCTTCATTAATCGTACCCTTGAATTCCTGCGCGCCACTAAAGACAGCCAGCAACCCTTCTTTGCCTACATCGCTTTCCAGGCCAACCACACGCCCATCCAGGCACCTGCCCGCTTTCTCGATGCCTACCGCGAGCGATACACCGAAGGCTGGCCTGAGGTTTATAAAACTAGGACGGAAAACATCGGGGCTATGGGTTTACTGGCGGCCGATGCCACGCTGGCCGAAGGCCCCTCCCAGGCCGCCTGGGACGCCCTCACCGCGGAGCAGCAGTACTTCGAGGCGCGGCGCATGCAGGCCTACGCCGGCATGGCGACCGCCATGGATTATGAAATCGGCCGCCTGGTGCGTTGGCTGAAAGAAGCCGAGCTCTATGACAATACGGTGTTCCTGGTGCTCTCCGACAATGGCGCCTCCACCGGCGACGCCTGGGACAGTCCCACGGGGCAGCGCTGGCTGGAACGTAACTACCATCGGGAGGTGGAGCGGCTCGGCGAAAAAGGCAGTTGGATCGCACCGGGCAGATTCTGGGGTCGCGTGTCCAATGCACCCTTCGCTGGCCAGAAGTTCTCCGCCTCCGGTGGCGGCATGCGCGTGCCGCTGATCATTGCCGGCATGGCGATCACGGGACCCAATGCCATCCGCGGGGAGTTCGCCTACATCACTGATATCGCACCCACGCTGCTGGACCTGGCGGGATGGACGCCAGAGGATGCCCCGGCCGGCACCCAGGCCATGTCGGGAAGCAGTCTGGTCTCCGCGCTCGTCCCCGGGAATGACACTGTGCCGGCAGGCCGCGCGCCAGTCGGCTACGAGTTCTCCGGCAACGCGGCGCTGTTTCACGGCGACTACAAGATTGTGCGCAACCTGCCGCCCGCCGGTGATGGCCGCTGGCGGCTCTTCAATATTGCGCTGGACCCCGGTGAAACTCGCGATCTGGCGGCGGAGCAACCGGCACGCCTGCAGGACATGCAAGCGGCCTATGCATCCTACGCCAGCCGATCCAATGTGCTGCCAATGCCCGATGACTACTCGCTGGGAAGACAAGTGATGATCAATGCCCTGCTGTTTTTCTACCTGCCGCGCTACGCGCCGTGGATTGCGGGCCTTGCACTGCTGGTCCTGGGCGCGATTTTTGTTATACGGCAGAGGCGAGTTTCAACGCTATGAAGCGGCGACTGATCACACTGTGGATAATTTGCCTGGCAGCGTGCAGCCCGGTAGAGGACCCGACCCTGTTCCCCGAGTACGACGCCGCTACGGCGGAAGGGCCGCCCGCTAAACCCGCCGTCGAGTACAACCCGACCCGACACGTGCTCTGGGGTGACCTGCACATTCACACCAGCTACTCCATGGACGCCTACATGATGGGCGTGCGGGCCAGCCCGGATGACGCCTACACCTTCGCCCGCGGTGGCACGATCGAACACGCCATTGGCTACCCGATCCGCATCGATCGGCCGCTGGATTTTGCCGCGGTGACCGATCATTCCGACTACATGGGCGCGGCACGGCTCGATGACAGCAGGACCCTGGCCCTGGAGGAACGCGACCTGCGCACACGGCTGCTCAATGAGGGGCCGCTGGCCTTCGCCTGGGCCACGGTGCAAACCATCGGCCAGGTTATGGGCATGCTGGATTACTTCGCGGAGTTACCGGGAACACACGCCATCGCCGTTGATGCCTGGAAGTTGATGGTTGAGACCGCCGAGGCGCACTACCAGCCAGGGGTGTTTACCACGCTCGTGGGCTACGAGTGGACATCGACGCCTGAAGGCCTGAACCTGCACCGCAATGTAATTTTCAGGGACACCCACGTGCCCGAACTGCCCTTCAGTTCTGTGGAATCCTTTGACCCGGAGGACCTGTGGGACGTCCTGGACGCGCAGCGCGCTGCCGGCATGACCATGCTGGCCATCCCGCACAACGGCAATCTGTCCAACGGCCTCATGTATGACCGGGTCGCCTACGATGGGAGTCCGATGACCGCGGAGTATGCGGAGCAGCGTATGCGCAATGAACCGATCAGTGAGATCATGCAGATCAAGGGCACCGGAGAGACGCACCCGCTGCTGTCACCGGAAGATGAGTTCGCCGACTTCGAGCTGTTCACCGAGCAGTTCACCGGCGCCTTCAGCAAACCCCGCGGTAGCTATGCCCGCGATGCCCTGCGAGCTGGGATCGAAATGGCGCACGCGGAGAACTTCAATCCCTACCGCTTCGGCGTCATCGGCAGCAGTGACAGCCACAACGCCAGCACGTCCGTGGAGGAAGACCGACACCACGGCAAGCTGCCCTTGATGGACGGCAGCGCCGCTATCCGCTTGGGCAAGGCGGCTTTGCTGCCGGAATCGATGCAGCGGTCACGGCGCTGGGGTGCCGCCGGGCTGGCTGCCGTCTGGGCGACCGAGAATACGCGGGAGGCCGTCTACGATGCGTTGTCCAGCAAGGAGACCTACGCCACCTCCGGGCCGCGCATCCTGCTGCGCTTCTTCGGCAGTTTTGACTACGACCAGGACCTGTTGCAAGACCAGAACCTGCTGCAACGCGCCTATGCGGACGGTGTTCCTATGGGTGGCACGTTGCCGCAGGTAAGCCATGACAAGGACGGCAGCCAAGGCCCCCGCTTCCTGCTCTGGGCCGCCCGGGACCCCGAGGGCGCCAACCTCGACCGGCTGCAGATTATCAAGGGCTGGGTCGATGCCAACGGCCAGAGCCATGAAGCGATCTTCGATGTCGCGCTCTCGGACGATCGCGATGCCAGCCAGGCGGTGGGTAATACGGTGGATGTCGCGAGCGCAACCTACAGCAACAGCATCGGCGCTGTGCAACTGCAGGCCTCCTGGAGTGACCCGGCCTTCGACCCCGGGCAGGAAGCGTTCTATTACGCCAGGGCCATAGAAATCCCCACCCCGCGCTGGTCGACCTATGATGCCCAAAGGCTCGGCGTCGAAGCGCCCCAGCCTACCAGCATCCAGGAGCGGGCAATCAGCTCTGCGATCTGGTATCCGGGGACACAAACAAAGGATATGCCATGACACTGATCGGCCAGGTCAACAAGGAACAGCGCGGCGATATTTGCATCCTGCGCATGGAAAACCCGCCTGTGACGGCCATCAGCAGCGGGATTCGCCAGGGCCTGTTCGACGAGATCCAGGTGGCCCAGGCAGACCCTGAAATCGGTGCGGTGGTGATTACCGGTTTTGCCAAAGCCTTCGCGGCAGGGGCGGACATTCGTGAGTTCGGAGGTGACCCCACCCAGCCCGTGGGCATGGTGGATATCCGCGAACTGATACAGTCCGGTGAGCTGCCGCTTGTCGCTGCCATCAGCGGTGTGGCCCTGGGCGGCGGGCTGGAGCTGGCGATGTACTGTGATTATCGCGTCGCCGACTCCGCCAGCAAACTCGGGCTACCGGAACTCAATCTCGGCATCGTGCCCGGTGGCGGTGGCACCCAGCACCTGCCCAGGCTGGTCGGTGCCGAAAAAGCCCTCGATATGCTGATCAGCAGTAAGCCGATCGGCGCTGCCGACGCGCAGGCGGCGGGGCTGGTGGATGAAGTCGTCACGGGTGATGTTGTCGATGCTGCCTGTGCGATTGCCCGTGACATCATCGACGGTAAGCGGCCCCGGGTAGATATCCGCCAGTTGGATGAAAAACTCAGCCAGGACCGGGGTAACGCTGAAATATTCGATCAGGCACGCACGCAGGCCAAACGCAAGCGAGCCGGGCAGGTGGCACCATTGAAGGCGATTGCGGCCGTGGAAGCGGCGGTTGCCGGCGATTACGCACAGGGCATCGCCACCGAGCGGGCCTGTGTTGAGGCGTGCCTGGCTGGACCACAGCGTGCAGCGATGGTGCACCTGTTCTTCGCCGAGCGCGAGGCGGCCAAAATACCGGGCCTGGCCAGGGACACGCCGGTAGCGGATGTCAAAACCATCGCCGTGGTCGGACTGGGCATGATGGGCAGCGGTATCGCTGTGAGTGCACTCGCCGCGGGCTACCGCGTACTGGGCCTGGGCCACGACGACCCCGGTTGCGAAAAGGGCCTTGCCCGGGTACGCAAGGTAATGCTGCGCGACGTGAAGAGCGGCAGGCTTTCGGAGGCGGGTCTCGAGGAGAGATTGTCGCGCATCAGCGGCGTCTCCACGGCAGGGGAGCTCGCCGATGTGGACCTCGTGATCGAAGCCGTCTATGAAACCATGGACATCAAACTGGACCTGTTTCGCGAGCTTGGCAAGGCCCTGAAGCCGGAGGCGATCCTGGCAACCAATACCTCGGGCCTGGACGTGGACGAAATGGCACGGGAAAGCGGGCGACCGGGCAAAGTGCTTGGCTTGCACTTTTTCAACCCGGCCAACGTGATGCGCCTGCTGGAAGTGGTCCGTGGCTCGGATACCAGTGACGAAACCCTGGCGACGGGTATGGCGGTGGCCAGCAAGCTGGGCAAGACGCCGGTGGTGTCGGGTAATGCCCCTGGGTTCATCGGAAATCGCATGGTACAGGCCTACAACAACCAGGGCCGTGAACTGCTGCTCAGCGGGGCCTATCCCCATCAGGTGGACAAAGTGGCCACCGAGTTTGGCCTGGCGATGGGACCGTTCCAGCTCCAGGACCTCGTGGGCCTTGGCCTGTTGGTGCGTATGCACGAGGGAGTGAAAGACATTCCGGACCGGGTCAGGCCGCACTTCGCCGTACAGGCACAGGACCGCCAGGGCCGCGCCAATGGCAAGGGCTTCTACCTGTACGAAGAAGGCAAGCACGGCCCCCAGCATGACCCCGAGGTGGACCGAATCATAGACGGTGTACGCGAGGAACTGGGTTACGAGAGCAGGGCCATTAGCGAAGAGGAGATCCACCAGCGCCTGTTCTATGCCCTGATCAATGCGGGCGCCCACCTGCTGGGAGAGGGTGTTGCACTTCGCCCCGGCGATATCGACGTGGTCTATCACTTCGGTTACTCCTTCCCGATCTACCGCGGTGGCCCCATGCACTATGCCGACCAGGTGGGAGTCAATAACGTCTATAAGGCCGTTGTCGGCTTTCACGAGCAGTACGGCGAGCTGTGGGAGCCGGCGCCGCTGCTCAGGGAACTGGCGGAGTGCGGCAAGACCTTCGCCCAGTGGCAGGAAGGGCAGGCGAGCTAGCGAATGGCACAGCGCAGAGTACAGCGGCTGGGTATTACCCCGACTGCAGAATACGGACTGGCGTTCCAACTGGCGACACCGGCACAGGCGGAGTCCATGGGTTATACCGACGCCTGGTATGCCGATACCGGTTATCCTGACACACTGGCCCTGGCGGCTGCTTCCGCCGCCAGTACCCGCTCCCTGCGCATGGGCGTCGCCATCACTTCGGTGTATTCGCGCACGGCACCCACACTCGCGGCCACCGCCGCCACCCTGAACCAACTGTTGTGCGGGCGTTTTGTGCTGGGGTTGGGATCGTCTTCAAAGCCGATGGTGGAAGGCTGGCACGGCCAGTCTTTCAGCCGGCCTGTGACCAGGGTAAAGGAGACGACGCTGGCACTGCGCCAGGCGTTCTCCGGCGAAAAAACCGATTATGAGGGCGACACCGTGGCCAGCAAGGGCTACCGTCAGCCGGCAACGGATGTTCCCATTTTCTTGGCGGGCCTGCGCGGCAGGATGCTGGAGGCGGCGGCGGAGTACGGCGACGGCGTGGCGCTTAACCTGTGGCCGAACCGGGCGCTGGAAAAAATCGTGAAGCACATCGGCGTCGGCGCGGAAAGGGCCGGCAAGGGCATCGCCGACAGGGAAGTCATCAACCGCTACCAGATCTGTATCACAGACGATCCCGCAGCGGCACGGGACAAGTTCCGCGCGAGCTTCGGTGCTTACTTTGCCACCGGCGTATACAACAACTTCCTGGCGTGGGCCGGCTTCGAGGAAGAAGCAAGGCAGATTCTGGAAGGCTTCAAGGCGCGGGACAGGGCTGCGGTGGGCAGGGCATTCAGCGACGAGCTGGTGAACGAGCTGGCTCTGATCGGCCCGGCAGAGTACGTGGTGGAGCGCTTGCGGGACTGCGGAGAACGCGGTGTCGATACGCACATCTTCTCCACCTTCGCCGGCTACTCGCGGGAGGAGTACAGCCAGGTGGTGCAGGACCTTGCCGAGTGCTGGCATCGCTAGCTGTCGGTCGGCACTGATAAGGCATCCATCGTGGACAGTCAGTTCACGGCTGCGGCTTTTTCCAAACGGTGCTTCAGGGATACAGTGTTACCTGTGCGTATACCGCCTGCATGGACCGCATTAGGCTCGAACACTAAAACCATAACGAGGTACAGCCATGAGAATTCAATATGCAACACCCGCCCTGATCGCGTCCCTGGCACTGCCGGCCATGGCGGTTGCGCCCCTGGCCACGGCCCAGGAGGCCCTGGCGCTTGAAGAAATCCTCGTCACCGCTCGCAGGCGCGAGGAAAACCTGCAGGCGACGCCAGTGGCCATTACCGCGATTTCGGGAACCATGATCGAGCAGGTAAAAATGCTCAGTGCGACCGACCTGGAGCAACACACGCCCAACCTGTCGGTGCAGGCGTCTAATAACGGTGTCGGCAGTGCGCTACAGGCCTACCTGCGTGGGGTCGGGCAATTCGATTTCGCCCTCACCGTGGATCCCGGCGTGGGCATGTACGTGGACGGCGTGTACCTGGCCCGGACCGTCGGGGCCAATATCCAGCTGTCCGATATCGAGCAGATCCAGGTCCTGCGCGGACCCCAGGGCACCCTGTTTGGCAAGAACACCATTGGCGGGGCCATCAACGTGGTCACCCGGGCACCTTCCGGGGAGACCAACTTCACCGCCCAGGTCACTGGCGGGGAGGACAACTACGTCTCTTTTGACGGTTACCTGGAATTTCCCATCAGCGACACTGTGGCGGGCAGCGTGGCGGTACTCACCAAGAATTCCGATGGCTGGCAGTCGCGTAACCAGGGCGACGATGCGGGCAACGACGATATGTGGTCGGTGCGCACCCACCTCAATGCCGATATCTCTGACAGCTGGAATTCCCACCTGGTGGTCGACTACACCGACATCGACCAGAACGTCTACCCGCAGGTGCTGACTGATTTCACCGCCGACAGTGGCCTGCCGCCGATTTATATCGGCGCGGTCCTGGCGCCCCAGGGCCTGTCCTGTTGCGAAACCAACCTCGACGACATCGATAACAGCGATGCCCTCAACGAGTTGGACCGGGACGTCAATGAACTCTGGGGCGTGAGCTGGACCAACACCTGGGACATCAACGACATGACCCTGAAATCCATCACCGGCTACCGCGATATGGACAGTGAGTCGTACCGGGATGCGGACAACGACCCCGTCGACTATTTCTCCGTGGGCTCCGCCTTTGACGTGCAGCAGTACAGCCAGGAATTCCTGCTTTCCAACGATACAGGCGGTTCCCTGGACTGGCTGGTGGGCCTCTACTACCTTTACGAGGATGGCGACCACTTCAGCAACGTGACCACCGGTGACGGCCTGTTTGAGGCGATTGGCTCCATCGGCCTGGACCTTACCCTGGACTACGACCGCAGCCAGGAAACCACCAGTTACGCGGCCTTCTTCAATACTACCTGGCATATGAACGAAGCGACGCGGCTCAACCTGGCGGCGCGCTATACCTATGACGAGAAAGAGCTGGATATGTACACCATCAAACGCGCCAGCCAGACGCCGATTCTCATTCCCGGGCCGACAGATCCTTCATCCTGCAGCGACGCAGTGGCCGATGGTGCCGGCTCCAGTATCTCCTGTGATGATGACTGGGACGAGTTCTCACCGCGGATCGGGATCGATTACGACTTCGACGACGACATCATGGGCTATGCCAGTATTTCGGCGGGTTTCCGCAGCGGTGTTTACAATGGCCGACCTACCGCAACCTCCCAGGTCTCGGTGGCCGACCCGGAAACCCTGTGGAGCTATGAGGTCGGTCTCAAGTCGCAATTCTGGAACAATCGGCTGCAGATCAACGGCGCCATTTTCTACAACGACTATGAAGACCAGCAGATCCTGGTGAACCGACCCTCGGACCCGGGCGCGGGCGGGCTGAACCTGCTGGTGGCTAACGCTGCCGATTCCACCATGTGGGGGGGCGAGATCGAGTTCACGGTGCTGCCGGCGCGGGGGTGGACCATTTCTGGCGGATTGGCCTACATCGATCCTGAATATGACGAGTTTGAACAGATCAACTCGGGGACCGGGGAGCTTGAGGACCTCAGCGACCGGGAGTTCTCCAGCGTACCCGACTGGACCGCCAACTTGATGGCCCAGTACCAGCATGAATTCAGCAATGCCTCGAGGCTGCGGTTGCGCGCCGATCTCGCCTACAAAGGCGAGATCTTTTACACCAACGATGAGGCGAGCACTGCCTTTGACCGGCTCAATGCCGACAGCTACACCATCTACAACGCCGGCATCACTTATATAACGGCCGACGACAAGTGGGAGTTTGGTGTATTCGGTCGCAATCTCGGTGATGAGCGCGAGATCAGGGGCGGATTCAACGTGAACTTCTTCGGTACCACCACCGTCAGCTACACCGAACCCCGTCGCTACTTTGCCAGCGTGCGCTATCGTTACTAGGCCATAAGCGTCGTCCGGCTAGTTCCCCAGGATCACCGCTTGGTTCAGGAAGGTACCGGGCGCTGCCGCAGCGCAGCGGAGGCGCCCCGAAGGGGTCAGAACAGCCCAAAGGCTGTTCTGATCAATCCCTCGCTCTCCGCCATTTAATGGCAATATGTAGTTGATTCTAAAATAAATACGATTACGACGGTTACTCCCACGGGTGGAACAATAGTTACCACTGGGGTGATGACGACGAAGAAGATGAAGAGGACGAGGAAGGCCAGCGCACTAGCGAATATTGGATGGGTGAGGTTCTGGAATCCTTCCTCTCTGTGTGAATCACTGGTTTGACCGTCAAGGGCGCGCTGGGTGATTTCCTGCCGCGATGCGCTTCAATCCCGCACTGTCACTAAACCGGTTAAACTGCAGGATTATCGACGTGTCCACGAGTTGTCCTGTGGGTGCGGTGACTGTCGTCAGCCAAGCACCCGATTCGCGTTAACAAGCAATGGCGGCTGGTGTTTGAATGGTCGGGTGAGAGAGGCGAGGCCCGGGACATCTACCTGGACGATCACGATTATCGATGAGGCAGACGATGAATATCACGCAGCGACAACCCGTCAGTATCGGTGAGATGATTACCGAGGAATTCCTTGTGCCCATGAGTTTGACACAGGGACAGTTGGCGCAGGCCATGGGTGTGAGTCGAAAAACCGTCAACGAGCTGTGTACCAATCGTCGAACCATTACGGCGGACACCGCGCTGATGCTGGCCACGGTCTTTGGTAATTCGGCTGATTTCTGGCTGAATTTGCAACAGCGAAACGAACTGTGGAAAGCACTGAACACACCGAAGCGGCGAGCCCGAATCGACAAGGCCAAGCCTATCGCCGCTTGAACCTTTTGGCGTGTACCGCCCATCATATAGAACACCTTCTACGCCTAACTTCATCACATTATGGAAACTACTCTATCTTTTCCGGTGGGCACAAATATAAGCAATTCTACTCAAATTGCGTTTATATAATACGAGAATGCCCAACTCTCACTTACGACAAAGCCTAGGAAGCCCTAGTTCATCAAGGTACTTCTCAGTTGCTTTAATCGCTGAGAATTGCCAACCACGCTCTTCAAGGCGTGAGGGCTCAACCCAAAACTCCCCATCCAAAGATTTTCTAATGGCCTCTCCCATGGCCACTTCATCCCCTACAGGTACCAGCTGTCCCCATTTCCCATATTCAAGTATCTCCGCAGGCCCAAATGAGCAATCTGTGGAAACCACTTGAATCCCGCATGCCAACGCTTCGATCAATACATTGCCAAGTCCCTCATAGGCTGAAGGCAAGACAATGACATCGCATAATTTCATAATGGGAAATGGATTGCTCGCATACCCAAAAAATATAACATCTGACGCAACCCCTAACTCTTCAGCGAGCAGCTGCAAGTTATGTTTTTCATCACCTTCTCCAATCAGAAGCAGCTTAGATGCTCTATTCCTACTAACAATCGAAAAAGCTCGTATCAATGTATCTACACTTTTCTGAGGATGAAACCGCCCAAAGTAACCAATCAATGTCTCCTCGGATACATCCTCAAGCTCTTTCGGCGCCGCTTCAGACATCTTAGAATCAAAATGCGAGTTAATAACCGGGTTATATATCACTTCAATGTTTTCCCGAGGAATCGCAACGATCTTGCTAAGATCATCCGCCACACCTTCAGAGACAGCCACCAGCGATGCCGCTTTCCTGTAGAGCAGACGCATCAGCAAGGCAAGTGCTTTAAACTTAAGAGAATACAAGCGCCCGTTTTCACTGGAAAGCCTAGAGAGTGCGTTGTGCGTGCTTATTAACACAGTGCTTCGAGAGCAAAGAATCCAATTTGAGAGTATTAGCATTACACTAATATCTTCATAGGAACTCATCACATGGGAAGGGCGATGCTTTGCCAGATACCTGAGAAGGCCGAAAAAAAAGGTATACCTTCCCCCTTCTGCAACCGTATAAACCGGGACTCCAGCAGGAACATCTCGCGACAGTTGCCCCGCTGATTTTCCCACAACTAGATCAACAGCATAGCCACACTCAACCAGCCTTGCGGCAATATTGAGCCGCATACGCTGGATACCCGCACCCCTCAATTGAGATAGAACTATGGCAATTCTTGGACGCACAATTATCCACCTTCTACACTTTCGGAAAAGGCTACGAGGCTATTCATCAATGTCTGCATCTGGGCTTTATTATTCCAATAGCGTCAAAGAAATACTTGGTAGTAGTTAATCTAACTAATTCCAGAATCATCTTACATAACCATATGACCAGCCATTTACTTGACCAAATAATACTTGAAAAATCAGACACTGCAGCTTCCTTCGAGTACATGTTCTCCAATGTCTTATTTTCGTGGATACAGCGAAGCGTCTCCGCAACCAAAGACTCCTCACTTCACCCGGTTATCCTTTAGATCGTGATTTTGGCGAATTACGACAAAAGGAAAAAACAGAATGGCTCAGCAAACACAGGATAGTGCGATTTACGATGCAGTTAGACCTCGCGAATCGGAACCTGCAGAGTCAGCCCCAGGGCGTTGGCTGAGCTCGCACCGTGCGGGACGACAGTTTCGCCGCTCTGCCTGGCGAGGGAACTCACGACCTTCTCGGGGGCGGGCGCGCGAGACCCGAATCTGCTTGAGACCGGCGCAACGTAGGTGCCCCGGGCCACGCGCAGCAGCTTTCCCTCCCTGGTCAGGCGTGAGAACGCCTGATCTACAGCAGCTCGGCTTCCCTGGTGCAGGAATTCCTTAGGCGACAGGACGCCGCCCTCAGGAAGGGATCGAGCGCGTCTCTCCTGGATGGTGTAACCGATACCGAAATTTTGCGACTGCATGTCCGCTCTGCCGGGGAAGCCACACTCCAGTCGTCATACTGATTTTGCCCGATCACTACTTCCCGATAACAATAAGACATAAAATGTGACATAATGAGATTTCACTGTTGTGGCTAATCAATTTCATGGCAGATTCGCGAGAAGAAGTTGTAGATGGTCGCCGCGCGCGCTCCCAGCGCAGTCGGCAAGTAGTCATCGACGCGACCCTTGACCTGATGGAAGCGGGTAATCTCATTCCTACTGCACAGCAGATCGCCGACAAGGCCGGCATCAATATCCGTAATTTCTTCCGATATTTTGGCGACATGGAAACCCTCTTCGCCACGATCGACGAACAGACCCGGGATGCGAATGAAGCGCTGTTCTTGGGCGGAAACCGGGAGGGTGACCTGCAGGAGCGGATTCTTCATGCGGTCGAACGACACGCCGATGGTTATGAAAATCGCCGCAATATGATCCTCTCCACAGTTGCCCAGCTATGGCGTTATGAGATCCTTCGCAAGAACTATGCCCACTACCAGCGCGGATTACGCAGGGATCTGGAGGATTGGCTGCCTGAGCTCAAGCAGCTCACCCGCGATCAGCGCGAGGCGGTGGATGCAGTTAGCTCCTTCGAGATGTGGCACCGGCTGCGTTATCACCAGGGCCTGGGCAAGAAAGCCGCAATCGGTGTGGTGGTCTGCGCCTTGCAGGCGCTGGTGCATGGATAGTCCGGGAGGAGTGCCAGTGGCTTACCCGCTCATGCGGACATGAGGATATGCCTTCTGACCTTTACCTGGACTGGATATTACCATGACCTTTTCATCCCCTAGCATGCCGCTCGAAATCGAGAATTATATTGCGACCTTGTGGCTGGACCGACCGGAAAAAGCTCAACGCCATTGCCTTTGAGATGTGGGGCGACTGTGTGCGCGCCATGGAGGCAGTGGTTGCCAACGATGATATCCGGGTGGTGGTCATTGCTGTCCGCGGCCGGCCGCGAATACTGGTCCATCTCGTCGAGGCAGGCGTCGAGCAATGCTTTGTACTCCGGGTTATTCTCCACTCGCTTGAGCACCATCCAGGAATTGCACGTTTCGATCTGGTTGATCGTGTCCTCAATCGACAGGCCGGTGCGCGGTGTCTCGTTCGGATCCTGCGTGACCGGCAAGTCACCGGTGTTGTTCTCGACCTTCGACGCCGGCAGCGCCTTACTCAGCTCGACCAAACGATCGAGCTGAAACAAGGGTGATCCGCCAATTCGTGACGCACGACAAATGGCCTGCGATTGAAATCGGCGGCAAACTGCTGCTCATCAAGGGCAAATATCTGACTCATTACACGATTCCTCTACTGTGCTTCCATGAATCTTTTTGCGGAAGCCCATAGTAGATGAGACGAGGTGGTACCGCCCTTGGCAAGTGCGACAGGGGCGCATCTGTGCAATGCTACCGACCCAATACGCCCCGTGACACGCCGTCTGAGGGGTGAGCCTTGCTGATTCGGGTATCGGTATGTACTATCCGGTGATTTTAGCTGCAACTGTGTGCCAGATACGTTCCTGTGCAATCGGCTGCAGAGGACGATTTAGGCTCCGTCCTCGACAATAAGATGTAATATGAACCGACGAGTGACGCCACATCCGCCGGCAACGGCCTGCGTATCAGATCCAACGTTGGGGTTGACTCTGACCGCAACCGGCGCAGGGGACTGCGTCGCGCGCTACCTGCATGCACTGGGTATGCGTGTGCCCGCACCCGGCGACCCGCTCGCCAATGACGATGCATCCGACGGTGACGACCGAAAACGGTTTTGCCTGGATGTTCAGCTGTCGCAGAATCCGCCACCTCCCCCGGCCTCCGCGCGGCAAATGAACGATTTCTGGTTTGAACAATCGACTGTCTTTCAGCCCGTTGACGACGCATGGATGTCGATCGAATCAACCGACGAGAACCAATGGCGGCTCGTTCGACCGGAGCAGGTACATGATGTCAGCATGGAGCATGCCCTGATGCGCTTGTCGTCCTTGCGATCCGGAGGGCTGCCGCTTCATGCATCGGTTGGGCGAACAGATGACCTGGGACTCGCCGCGGTTGGCGCTGCCGGCAGCGGTAAAACCGGGGTCCTGATCGCCTTGTTGTTTCGCGGTGGAGATTGGATCTGTGACGACCTGGCCTTCTGCGACCCCGATCTGTCCACCGCTCACGGATATGTTCGCACGATGGACGTCAAACATGGGTATTTCCGTGAACGACCGGAACTGTTGAAATGGACTACCGCGCGCGACCGTCGACAACTCAAGGCGCACGCTATCGCGCGCCGACTCGCCGGTACCGTCGGTCTGCTTCCAGTCGGCGCCCGTGCCCGGAGTCGTCTCAGTAAGATCTCCACCGGCCAATCGCGCCTGCACATTGCCCCGGATGGCCTCGCCGAGTCGACGACGATCGATACGCTGCTCCTTGTCCGGAAAGGCAGCTCGACACGACTCACACCCATGGAGCCCGAGGCCTGGGCGCTGCAGGCCGGCGAGCTCCTTTGGATGGATGCGCGGTTTATTCACGACCTGCACCGCTGCCTGCAAGCCTCCACCGGCGGCGCTTTGCTCACCGGAGAGGTGGATGACGAGCGTTTGCTCAAAAAACGTGTCCAGGCATGTGTGGAAGGGAAGAGGACTTTTTCGCTCGTTCGGGCTCCGGAAACAACGCTCGAGGAACTGGACCGGGTTTTGCACCCGCTTTGGAGCACCCCCTGACATGAACACAGACCACCGCCCGGCAACGAATCACTCAACGAACCGTACGCACACCGCCTCATCAGAGGTGTCGCGACGAGTGGCAGGTTGTACTGTCGCGCTGGTCGGAGCCGACGGGGCCGGCAAAACCACGGTCGCGCGACGCGTTGCGGACCAATTACCGATTCCCTCCGCCTACATGTACATGGGAGCCAATCTGGAGGCGGGCAACTGGATGCTCCCGACCACGTGGGCGATGCGGCAATGGCGGCGCCGCCAAGGTACGGCGGGCGATGGCGGCGGCCCCCCAAAACGTGAACGCGCGTCCACCTCCGGCAATCCCGTTCGCCACGCTCTACGCACCGTCAAGTCCTCGCTATCCATAGCTCACCGCGTGGCGGAACAGGCATTTCGGCACGTCGTCGCGTGGACCATGCGGCGAACCGGCCGGGTCGTTATCTTCGATCGGCACTACTACACGGACTACTACTCATTCGATATCGACCACACCGCCGAGCGCACCGTTCTCCAACGTATGCACGGGTTTCTGCTGGAACATGTATTTCCGAAGCCCGAGCTCGTATTGTTTCTGGACGCCCCCAGCGAGGTGCTGCTGGCTCGCAAGGGCGAAGGAACCATCGAACTGCTGGAGCACAGACGCCAGGACTACGAGCGTTCGGCACACCAGTTCGCACATTTCCTCCGGATCGACGTGAGCCAACCGCTGGACGTGGTCGTTCAGGAGGTGATGGATCACATTCTTGAGTTCTGCCGGCGCCATGACTGATCCCTCCGTCAGCGCCTCCCTTTCGGGCCGACCAACCGTACTGGTCACCGATGCCGATCGGGGCAGTGCGGTCTCAGTCATTCGGTCTCTCGGGCGTGAGGGATACCGCGTGATAGCAGCCGGTCACCAACGCCACTGTGCAGGCTTTCACTCTCGTTACGCGAGTGATTCGCTCTCCTATCCATCCCCGATTACGGACCCGATGGCCTATGCCGAGACAATGCTCGACGCCATAACGTCGCAATCGATTGACTTTGTCATTCCGGTGACCGACGAAACCATCCTTCCTCTGAGAAGCGTGAGCGGTCGCATTCCAGCCGGCTGTGTCGTTGCTATGGCCGACGACGAAGCCTTTCACGGGGCTGCGAACAAACAGGCGACCCTCGATCTCGCACAACAGCTTGGCGTCCCCTGCCCCGAATCCAGCTTGGCCGCGAATCTCAATGACGCGACGGCTATCGCTGATCGGTTTGGATGGCCGGTGGTTCTCAAGCCTGTCAGTTCTCGCTCCATTAAACAGGACACCGTCATCATCCATCGCGTTCGATACTCATCCGATCGAGTGGATTTGGAGCATGCCATGCGTCGGTTCCGGGACGCGGACGGCGTGCTGGTTCAGGAGTTGGTGTCCGGCGTCGGATGCGGCGTCGAAGTGCTGGCACAGAACGGGGAGATCCGAGCTGCGTTTCAACACCAACGTATTCGCGAAGTGCCGGTTTCCGGAGGCGTGAGCTCGCTACGTGAGAGCGTGCCTCTGGATCCGCAATTACTCGACTACTCCGCGCGGTTGATGAAGGCCTTGAACTGGACCGGCCTGGCAATGATTGAATTCAAAATCGGCGCCAAAGGACCTCGCTTAATGGAAATCAACGGCCGAATCTGGGGGTCGTTACCACTGGCCGTGCACAGCGGCATGAATTTCCCCGGCAAGCTTCTCCAGATGCACCGAGACGGCCTGGACCCGGAGCTGGACACGACCTATCGATCAGGTGTTCGCTGTAGAAACTTCGGACTCGAATTACGGTGGGCGGCCGAAGTGCTCGCGGGAGGCCGCCACAAGAACGTACCGGTGCCCCCACGCCACCACGCCCTTTTGGCCTTCCTGGCGCTACTCGACCCACGCATCCACTGGGACATCTGGTCGCCGAGTGACCCATTACCGGGCTTCTTTTCCGGCCAACACGTTTTGGCAAAAATCGGGTCTAAGATTTGGCAGTCGGTCGGCGGTCGGCGCTGAGGAATGGCCCTTATGAGGCTCGCAAAGCGTCGCATTCATTTGCAGACGATTCGTACATCATTTGCCGCCGATCCACCGGCTAATTCGACGCATCATCCCGTGAGGTGACGGTCACGGGTCGATGAGGTGCCAGTTCAACCATGAGCTGTGTGGCCGTGAGCACTACCATTTCTTCAATGAAGATACTGGCGAGCTTGTCGCTGATCAGGATGACTGGCCACGGGAGTGCCCGCCACGGGAGTGCCTTGATGGAATTGGCGAAGGATTCAATACGGAGGCAAATTGTGCTATTTTGATTGCATCTGTAGCCCCCATTACCCAGCTGCGGGTTAGTGGACAGTTTACTCAGTGGGACGCCCATGAATATTGGTGGCTTTAGTAAAATCCGTGCCGTGGCAGTTGTGTTTGGTTTTCTGGTTACCCATGGCTTACAGGCCATGCCGATAACCAATACCCTCACAATTGATGGCCGTGTATGGGCTCAGCCCATTGAATTTGTCAACCTCTCGTGGAACGACGTAAATACTGTATGCCCACAAGGAATATGTACTGCAGGTACCTTAAATGATTTCGAAATGACAGGTTGGGCCTGGGCAACCAGTGCAGAAGTAGGGGATCTATTCGCCGCAATAAGTCCACATCCTGGTGGTCATGCGCTTTGGACAGAAGAAGTTCTTCCCGGCGATCTAGATGTTCTTGAGCGAACCGGGCTTGAACCCACCCTCATAATTCCTTTTGGCGGCTCTCCTCGGCACGTACGTGGAATAACCTCCAACGTTTTTATTGCTAGTAACAACCTGCAAACGGCGAGCCTAGTGAGCATACGCGAGGTATCGTTATTTGGTCAGTTGACCGGTGAGTGGTTTTACGATTCTTTGCTAGGCAATACCCTTACAAATATTGCCCGAAGAACTTCAGACATTGGCGTGTGGTTTTATCAAATTGAAGGGGCCAATGAGGTGCCCGTACCTTCAACGCTGAGCTTAGTGTTCTTATCTTTCTTACTATTATCGATGGCATCGAAGCAGGGCCTGGTTTCCAGCAGGGCATTGACCGCGTCCCAATAACAGCGCTTTTTTTTCTTCCCGATCAGAGCCTCGATCGCGCGTATACAGTTCACTGCCTCGTATTGGTGCCGGCTCTCTCAGCCAGCGTGCCGCTTCCAGCAGTCGATCCGGATCGGCTACATGGTCGGCGATGGCCCATTATGACGCTTCCCAATCCTGCTCATCCCGCGCTGGAACCGATACAAGTGGCGACGCAGATTTTCAAAAGTCGGAAGCAGTGACCATGGCTGGCTGGCCAACACTCGGGTAGCGTTGCCCCGCGTAGGCTTCCGTGTTCCACTGTAAACAAGATGAAGGAGATCTCAGCTGATGTCTGAAACCCACCGGCTCTATGCCATTACGCACTCGCTCTACTCAGGCAGGGCGCGTTCCTACCTGATCAAGCAGGGCATACCTTTTCGCGAGCTGTCCACCGGGCACGAGAGTTTCAAGGCCGAGGTGCTACCTAAGGGCAAGCTTCCGACCATACCGACACTGGTAACGCCTGAAGGTGAGGTGATCCGCGACGGGGCCGCCATTATCGAGCATTTTGAGTCGGCCAATGGTCGCCCCTGCCGGCCGCCGGGGCCAAGGCAGCAGATTGTGAGCGCGTTGTTTGACGCCATCGGCACCGACGGGCTGCTGAGGCCGGCCATGCACTATCGCTGGAACTTCCCGGGAGACAATCTTCAGTTTGTGCGCTATCACTTCCTGCACTCGCAGCGTAATACCCCAGAGCGCATGGATAAAACCGAGCACATGATGGACCGTATGCGCCATGCCGGCATGATTTTCGGTGTCACTGACCAGACGCGTGACGTGGTGGAGGCGTTGTACCTGGAATACCTGGATGCTCTCAACGCGCACTTCGAACAGTATCCATATCTGCTGGGATGGCGCCCATGTATTGGAGATTTCGGCCTGCTGGCGCCGATGTATGCGCATCTGGGTCGCGACCCGTATCCCGCGCGCTTGATGCAGCAGCGTGCTACTAGCGTGTACCGCTGGGTGGAGCGGATGAATCGGGCGGACCAGGACGCCCCCGAGTACTTCGATGCCGGTAGCGATTTTCTGCCCGATGACGAAGTGCCGGAGACATTACTGGCGGTTCTGCGGGTGCTGGCCGAGGACTTTGTCTCGGAAACCCTTGCAGCGGCGGAGTTTATCAATGCCTGGCTGGAGGAGAACCAGCCCGAAGCCGGTACGCCGGCGGTGGGACGTCTCGCCCAGGCGTTGGGAACCACAGAATTCGAGCTGCGTGGGGTCACGATCAGTGCACTGGTACAGCCTTACCGGTTCTATATGTTGCAGCGAGTGCAGGATATCCACGCAGGGCTGGGATCGGATGACAGGGCCAGTGTGAATGAATTGCTGAAGAACTGCGGCATGACGGACATCCTTGCAGCGAAGCCTGACCGCAGGATCGGCCGGGCTGACAACCTGGAAGTCTGGGAAGCGTAGTCAGACAATAGACAGCCAGGCAAAAAAAATCAGGCTAAAGTAGCCGACCAAAAAAAAGGGCATAGCGCGTAAGCGCTATGCCCTAAAGGTTAGAGCTGCAGCCAAATGCTGTGCTCCATCCCTGGATGTGCTAGAAACGGCTTCGTTCCTGTTGACAGAAAAGGCCATATCAGAAGTCGTAACGCAAGGTCGCGCCGTAGGTCCTGGGTGCTGCCAGGAAGAACGCATACGTACCCCACAGCGGGTTCGGCGTCGCGGTCTGCGAGGCATACTCGTCGTCGGTGAGGTTCCTGCCCCAGATCGAAATATTCCAGTTGTCGTTGCGCCAGCCGAGTTTCGTGTTCACCAGGTTGCGGTCGTCAAAATCGCCATCTACCAGGTCTTCCGACGCGGCCACGTTGGTGCTGTGGTCATCCATGTAGCTGTAGTCTGTGCGCCAGTAGATGCCGCCGTCAGCCAGCGGGAACACCAGGGTGGCTGCCAGGTTGCCACTGTAGTCAGCGGTAAACGGCAGTTCATCGCCGTCATTCGGACCATCCACGATATCGTACTTGTGCATGTAGAGAAGGCCCGCGGTCAGCGTCAGGTTCGGCAGCGGCAACGCTTCTACCTGGAGGTCCAGGCCGGAAATTTCCACTTCCGCTTCATTGGATACAAAGGTACCCACGCCGGATTCAAGTTGGCGCTGCGCCTGGAAGTCATCGATCTCGGAGTAGAACGCAGTGGCGTTTAAACGCAGCCTGGCGTCCAGCAAGGTGGATTTGACCCCCAGTTCGTAGGTCACGGTGTCCTCGTCATCGAACTCCCGCTCGTCGGGCTCTCCGTTTACCGTCTGGAACCCGCCGGACTTGGTGCCGGTGGCGGCGCTGGCGAATACCATGCTGTCATCACCGATGTCCATCGCCGCGCGGACCAGCCAGTCGACGTTGTCTGTACTGCGATCCAGTGTGGCGTCGATCGGGGTGGAGACTGAATCCAGGAACGTGCGACCTCCCAGGCCGGGCGCCGTGGAGTTGGTCTGGCTGAACAGGTCCGACTCCTTCTCTTCGTCTGTCCAGCGCAGGCCCCCGGTAAGGTGCCAGATGTCGCCGATGTGCCAGGTGGCCTGTCCAAAGGCGGCGATGGTATCGGTGTCCTGTTGCAGGTCTACGAACAGGTTGTCGCCCGGCGCCGCGATAAGAAAAGCCGGCACGGGTAGAAATCCGCTCTGGTCGGCCAGGGAATTAAAATCATCGCCTAGGAATACGAACGGTTTGTCGCCGCCACGCTTAACGGTCTGCTCGTAGTAGAACAGCCCGACCATGTAGTCGATATTGTCGCCTGCCGTGGAGTCGAAGCGCAGTTCCTGAGATATGCTGTCACCTTCAAACTCGTCATTCACCAGCGTCAGCACGTCCAATTGCGAGCGATCGGGATCCTGGGCCGCCTCGTAGTTGTAGTCGTTCCAGGCAGTGATAGACGTAATCTTACCCCAATCGGTGTCATAGCTGACGGTCAGTGACACAAGGTCCGATTCCAGTTCAAAGCTGTTATCGGCGCTTGACTGGATGTCGTAGTCGTAGGGGTCGTTCTTGTCGGGGCTGAAGCCCCGAGCGGCCAGTTCATTGTTCAGTACGTCGTTCTGTATGGCATCGGCGCCACAGCAGGTGGTATCCCGTTCTATATGACTGCCGCTGAGCAGGACGCTCAGCGAATCCATGGGCTCCCACAGCAACTTGCCCTGAATGTTCCAGTCGTCGGCATCATTCAGGTCATCGCCTGCGCTGTTGTCGTAGTAGCCATCGCGCTCGTGCATGTTACCCGAGAGCCGGTAGGCCAGGGTGTCAGACAGGGGGCCGGATGCGGAAGCGGTAAGCCGGTACATGCTGTAGTCACCCGCCGAGGCTTCTACATAGCCCTCGAACTCTTCGAAGTTGGGCTTCTTGGTAATAACGCTGATGGCGCCGGCGTTGGTGTTCTTGCCGTACAGGGTACCCTGCGGCCCCTGCAACACCTCGATGCGCTCAATATCGGTGAGATCGGACATGCCCAGCCCACTGCGGCCCAGGAATACACCGTCGACAAACAGGCCGACAGACGGTTCCAGTGCCGGATCGGTCTGCGCGGTACCCACCCCGCGGATCGTCATGCGCGCGTTGAAGGGGCTCTGGTTGACATTGATGTTTAGCGCCGGGGTCATGATCGCCACGTCGCTGGCGTTACGGATGCCTGCCTCCTGGATAGTTCCCGAACTGAAGGCATTTACCGTCACGGGGATGTCCTGCAGCCCTTCCGCGCGTTTGGTGGCGGTGACGATGACTTCCTCCAGCATCGCGGCCTGTGCCAGCGCCGCAGAACCATACATGGCCAGGGCGAGTGCGGTAGCGAGCGGCTTCAATAGGGTCATTTTGATGCTCCTTTATTAGATTTATCTTTTATTGCCATTACTAATGACATAATATATTGTCATAATATATGCTATAAAAATCTTGAGAGCAAGTGTCAGCCTGAGAAATTTGGCTAGCGAAAATTAGCAAACAGGGCGGGGCCAAGCGGTCCGGCTTGGATACAGTAGGGAGAATTGCCTAGCTATGGAGTTCACGCGTACGCCAGACGAAAGATTTGAAAATCTGGTTGATTACCCATTCCAGCCCAACTATCTCGAGGTAGATGACACCGAGGGCGGCAAGTTACGTATCCACTACCTGGATGAGGGGCCTTCCGGTGGCGACGTGGTGCTGCTGATGCATGGCCAGCCCGTGTGGAGCTACCTGTACCGTCATATGATTCCCCCGCTGGTGGATGCAGGATTTCGGGTCATCGTGCCGGACCTGGTCGGCTTCGGTCGCTCTGACAAGCCCACGCGCATCGAGGACTATACCTACGCCCGGCATGTGGCCTGGATGAGTGACTGGTTGAACCAACTCGATTTGAATGGCGTCACAGTGTTCTTCCAGGACTGGGGCAGCATGATCGGCCTGCGCCTGGTGGCTGCGTTCCCCGAACGTTTCTCGCAGGTAGTGCTGGCAAATGGGGCACTGGTTGCTGGTCCGATTCCGGAAGAGTTTGCAGATACATTAAAGGATTTGTACAAAACCCTGCCGGTTGTGAGGGCGAGAGAACTGGACGATCGCTTTCGCGATACGTCGGGTATTCCGGGACTACTTTACTGGCGCAAGTTCTGTGCCGAGAGCCCGGAAATCCTGAAGCCGGGAGACGCAGTGATTGATGTTGTGAGCAGTGGCAGGGTATTCACCGACGCCGAGAAAGCGGCCTTTAATGCGCCTTATCCCGACGAAACCTACCTGGCGGGCGTCAGGCGCTTCCCCTCGCTGATACCGCTGTTTCCTGATGAACCTGAAGTCGAGGAGAACAGGGCTGCGTGGGAAGTGCTCAAGCAGTTCGATAAACCGTTCATGTGCGCGTTCTCGGATGATGATCCGGTCACGGCGGGCGCCGACCAGGCATTCCTGGAACAGGTGCCGGGTTGCCAGGGTGTGGAGCACAGAACGATCACGGAGGCAGGCCACTTCCTGCAGCATGAACAGCCTGGGCAGTGCGTTCAGGCCATTCTGGATATCACCGGCCGCTCCTGAGCTGGCTCTAACCTAGAGAGGATTAGCACCTTGGATACACGATTCAGTGAAGAAGAACTCGCGTTCCAGGCGGAAGTCAGGGAGTCTTTTGCCAATGTAATGGATGAAGAACTACTGGCCTTGCTGGAGGGCGCCGAAGCCTCGCCCACCCTCAAGGAGGGAATGGTTGAATACCAGCGCCGCTTGAATGCCAGCGGCTGGATGGCTCCCGGCTGGCCGGTGGAATACGGCGGCCAGGATTGGAGTGTGACGCAGCATTTTATGTTTAACTCTGAGCGCGGCAAGGCCGGCGCGCCGCCGCCGGTTTCTTTCGGTGTGACCATGGTGGCGCCGGTCTCAATACCGACGATACCGAGGGATTGGTGTTAGTCATTATTGGTGACAACGAGTACTGCCCGAAGACCAGAAAGTGCCCATTCCCAGGGGGCTGCGTTATACATTCTTTTAGGTCATGGCGCAGCAATGCGGGAGCACGCAATGAACCAGAAATAGAACATTCCTGGCGGAGGAAATAACGATGGAAGTCGTCAACAAGGTGTACCCCAGTGAAGAGCAAATAATGGGGTTTCTTGAGCCGGGCGCCGAGGGCCCAATCTGCATGGTCAACCTTCTCAAATTTAAGCCAACGGCCCAGTACGAGGATGGACGCGAAACTGAACTTACGGGACGTGAGGCTTATGGGCTATATGAAGAGGGCATAAAGAAATTACTGGAACAGGTGGGCGGTTACATAGGCTTCGAGAGCGATGTGGAACGCCTGACACTGGGTGAGGTAGAAGACCTTTGGGATGTGGTTGCGCTGGCAGTCTGGCCTTCGCGCCAGGTCATGCTGGAGGTCATGCAATCAGCGGATATGCAGGAAATATCTGTGCACCGGACAGCGGGACTGGCGGGCCAACTCAATATTGAGACGGTGGGTTTCACAGGACAATGGTTGGGCGGTGCGGCAGAATGAAAAAGTTCATCGTCTCAATTCTTCTGATCGGGATAGCTGTTGGAGCAACCGCCTGGTTCAAGCGAGTCGATCTGATACTGGCGCTTGCCAAGTACCGGACCAGCCAGAAATACGCGGACATTGCGCCAACCCGGGAGATTCCATGGCAACAGGGCCCCGCCACGCCAGTGAGGGCGGCGGCGCAGCGTCCACCCAATATCATTCTGATCGTCGCCGACGACCTCGGCTACAACGATATTTCCACCTTCGGTGGCGGCGTGGGCGGTATGCAGACGCCCGGCATTGACCGCCTGGCGGCCGAGGGTGCTGTCTTCACACAGTCCTATTCCGGGGCCAGCACCTGTGCCCCTTCGCGGGCCATGTTGATGACGGGACGCTACCCAACGCGAACCGGTTTCGAGTTTACGCCGACGCCGGGTGGAATGGCCGGGATAGTCAGTGCGATCAGCGCAGCGATGGATAACGGATTGCCGCCGGCTGTGTACGACGAGGCCAAGGAAGCCAGTCAGCCGCCCTACGAGCGCAAGGGTTTGCCAGCGTCTGAGGTAACCGTCGCGGAAATCCTCAAGGACGAAGGTTATTACACCGCCCATATCGGCAAGTGGCACCTGGGGCGGGAAAATGGCATGGCGCCCCATGAGCAGGGGTTTGATGACAGCCTCTTGATGACCAGCGGTCTCTATCTGCCTGAAGAAGACCCCGGGGTGGTCAATGCCAAACTCTCCTTCGATCCTATCGACCAATTTCTCTGGGCAGGGTTGGGTTATGCCGCCAGTTACAATTCCGGGGATGCCGATCCCTTCAAGCCCGGCGGTTATCTCACGGATTACTGGACAGACGAATCGATCAAGGTGATCAGGGCAAATCGGAATCGCCCTTTTTTCCTGTACCTTGCGCACTGGGGGCCTCATACACCCCTGCAGTCCACACGCGAAGACTACGATGCGCTGGAAGGCATCGAACCCCATCGAAAGCGGGTCTACGCGGGTATGGTTCGGGCGGTGGATCGCAGCGTCACACGCATTCTCGATGCCCTGGAAGCCGAGGGCATCGCCGACAACACGGTGGTGATCTTCACCAGCGATAACGGCGGTGCCGGCTATATCGGTATCCCGGACGTGAACAGCCCCTTCCGCGGTTGGAAGATCACCATGTTCGAGGGTGGTCTGCGCGTGCCCCTGTTTGTCAGGTGGCCGGCGAGAATCCCGGCTGGCGTTACCGTGGACAACCCGGTGGCGCACATCGACATGATGCCCACTGTGGCAGCAGCTGCCGGTGCGCCGGCACCTGAGGGTGTGGATATCGACGGAGTAGATCTGCTGCCGCTGGCCACGGGGGAGGGGGCGGAAAACTGGCCTCGCGAGACCCTGTTTTGGCAAAACGGCCACTACCAGGTGGTGCGCTACGGCGACTGGAAGTTACAGGTCAACGATCGACCCACCGATGGCCTGCAAAAATGGCTGTATAACCTCGCGGATGATCCCACCGAACAGAACAACCTGGCGGCGAGTCACCCCGATAAGCTGGAAGAATTGAGCGAGCTGCTTGCTGAGCACCAGGCCGGTTCTCGGGGGCCACTATATGAATCGGTTACCCAGATGCCGGTGATGGTCGACAAGACCCTGGCCGAACGATTTGAGCCGGGCGACGAGTATATTTATACCCCGAATTGATACTGGAGAACGGTATATGACTGCGCCGAGACCGATACGCCCGGTAGGAGGAACGGGTTCCCCCTACACACAGAAAATGGTGGCTCTTCTGCGCTATCGCCGGGTGTCCTATGCCTTGACCTCGGGAGATCCCGGCCAGGTGGTGGGGCGCATCGACGAGGTAAAGAGTGGTGCGGATTTCGTGCAGGATACGGTTAACGGATTTTATGATGCGGTGCGTGCATTGACCGCTCGTTACAGTCAGTGAGGTGTTGACAATGGGTTTTAATGCCAGTGCAAGGGTGGTGGAACTGAATACAAAGCTTCAGGCGTTCATGGAAGCACACATCTACCCCCGGGAGCATGAATGGGATGAATGGTGTCTGGACCAAAATAATTTGTGGGAGGTACCGCCATGGTATGACGAGCTGCGGGAGCGTGCGAGGGCAGAGGGCCTCTGGAATCTGTTCCTGCCCCACGAGTACGAACCCTGGAGCCCCGGCCTGACCAACGTGGAAATCGCACCGCTGTTTGAAACCATGAGCAAGGTGACCTGGGCGCAGAGTGTATTCAACTGCAATGCACCCGATCGCGGGAACATGGAGGTGCTGGCCAAGTACGGCACCGAGGAGCAGCAGGAACAGTGGTTAAAGCCATTGTTGGCGGGAGAGATTCGCAGCGCTTACGCCATGACAGAACCACAGGTGGCGTCCTCTGATGCCACTAATATGGAGCTGGAGATTACGCGGGACGGCGACGAGTACGTGCTCAATGGCCGTAAATGGTGGACCACGGGGGCGGTGAATCCGCGCTGCAAGATCATGTTAGTCATGGGCAAGTCCAACCCGGAAAACGACCGACACCGACAGCATTCCACCATCCTGGTGCCGCGGGATACCCCCGGTGTGAAACTGGTCCGTGAACTTCGAGTATTCGATAGCCTGCACTCGCCAGGAGGTGAGGCCGAGCTGCTGTTCGACAACGTGCATGTTCCGGTGAGTAACATGATCAAGGGCGAGGGCTGCGGCTTCGAGATTGCCCAGGGCCGTCTCGGTCCCGGACGATTCCAGTACTCTATGGGCCTGGTAGGCCTGGCCCAGCGCTGCCTCGAACTGATGTGCGCCCGTGCCGATGAGCGTGTGGCCTTCGGTGAAAAGTTGATCAAGAAAACCAGCGTGCAGCACGAGATCGCCCGCTGCCGTTGTGACATCGAGCAGTCCCGCCTGCTTACACTACAGGCGGCGCATGTAATGGACACGCAGGGTATGAAGGCCGCAAGACCCTACATCTCAATGGTGAAGATCGTTGCGCCCAATATGGCGCAGCAGGTGGCTGACCGCGCCATGCAGGTGTTCGGCGGAATGGGCGTCAGCCAGGATACGCTGATTCCACATGTCTTTACCCTGGCGCGCTTCTCGCGCATCGCCGACGGCCCTGATGAGGTGCATATGTCCCAGCTCGGCAAGCTTACCGCACGTGAGCTGAGCGCGTGAGACTATTGGAGAGAAGCATGGAATTTGGCCTGTTTTTGTTATTACCTCGTTACTGGCGAAGCCCTACTCGTTCGCGGGATAATGGTCCTCAGAACAGAGGGATGACAGCGGACAAAGGTTTAAGATGAACGCGGAAACGCTGCCGCCCGGTCAGTCAGATGATCCGGCGCTTTTTGAAGCGCTTACCCAGCGCCCGGATACCGCCTGGCCGACGGTCTGGCTGCTGGTGGCTGCTTTCGCGATTTTTGGTCTATCCACGTACGCCTATGTGGAGGGGCTGCTGCCGTTATTCTGGGCCATTTCATTTAACACTATTGCGGCGTATATGTCCTTCACGCCTGCCCACGATGCCTCTCACAATGCCGTGAGCACCAACCGTCAACTGAATGAGTGGGTGGGTCGAATGGCCACCGTGCTGCTGTCACCGGTGCCGTTTTTCCGTACGTTCCGCTACGTACATATGCAGCATCACAGGTTCACCAATGATAAAGCCAACGATCCTGATGCGTACGTTGGGACCGGCCCACGCTGGCTCCTACCCATTAAATGGGCCACGTTGGACTTGAGCTACTTCTACTACTACCTAAGGCCTTCGGTGTTTGTAAAAAGGCCTGAGAGTGAGCGCAGAGAACTGTATTGGGCGCTGCTTTTCGCAGTAGTGGTAGTTACCGCAGTCACCTATGCGGGATGGTTGCAGTATTACCTGTTGCTGTTTATTGTTCCGACGCGCTTTACGGTTATCTTCCTGGCGCTCGCCTTTGATTTCTTACCCCACTATCCGCACCAGGTGCAGGCTATCGACGAACCTTTTCGGTCTACATCCAATAGGGTTGGCATGGAGTGGTTATTGAACCCGTTGTTGCTCTACCAGAATTATCATCTCGTGCACCATCTGTATCCCACCGTCCCGTTTTATCGCTATCTGAAAGTCTGGAACGCGAAGAGGAATTATCACGAATCGCAGAATCCCGCGATCGTGGATACTTTTTCACTGCGGCCAAAGGGGCAGTAAATCGATCCGCTTTGCCTTGGAGAATTGTCGTGAAGAAAATGATATCTGTTGCCCTGGTTGTACTGGTTTCGCTGTTTGCAGTCGTGGCCACTGCGCTGCCCACTATCCTTCACAAGGCGGGACTGCACCCGGAATACACCGGAGTCCGGGTTGAACTGCCTCCGGGCAAGCGCGCCCTGGTGATTACCACCAGCCACGGTGTACTCTCTAAACCCGGCGAAACGGAAGGGCCACCCTCCGGTGTTGCAGCCTCCGAGTTGACACACCCCTACTACACATTTTCGGACGCTGGGATGGAGGTTGATGTTGCCAGCATCGAGGGCGGAGAGATTCCGGTTGATCCGCAGACCCTTCTATACATGATCAAGACAGCGGAGGACGATCGCTATCTCGCCGATTCGGTACTGCTGGCGAAAGTAGAAAATTCGCTCAAGATCGACGATGTCGATTTCACCCAATACGATATTGTATTCCTGGCCGGGGGCTGGGGCGCGGCGTACGATCTGGGTCAGTCAGAGGTGCTGGCTGAGAAAATCAGTGAGTCTTTCTACGGTGAAAGCAAGCCTGTCATTGGTGCCGTTTGTCACGGCGTATTGGGATTGATCAATGCGAAAGCCAGGGATGGAAGCCTGTTGATTGCAGGCCGACGGATGACCGGAGTTACGGACAAGCAGATCAAGGAATTAGGTATTGAAGTGACTCCTCTGCACCCCGAGACGGAATTGCGCAAAGCGGGCGTCGTATTTGAGAGCCAGAGCGCCTTTCGGGATATCCTGGCCACCCACGTGGTGGTTGATGAGGAGCGACGCTTTGTGACCGGCCAGAACCAGAATTCAGGTTTGGAAACCTCACACCGGATGATGCAGGTCATCGCAGAACGCGGGTAATTACCATGAACAGGTTGCTCAAGCTGCTGGTAGTGCTGCCGGCAATACTTTTCATGGTCACCGGGTTGCGTTGGCTGGTGGCTCCCGCGGGAGTAGCGCCGCAGTTCGGGCTAACGCTGGAGGAGGGTGTGGGCCTGAGTTCACAGGTGGGTGACATGTCGGCGTTTTTCCTGCTGCTCGGTATCTGCATGCTCACCGCGTTGGTGAGCGGGCGCCGCACCTGGTACTACCCGCCGATTATTCTCCTGTCGCTTACCGCCTTGGGGCGAATCCTTGCCTGGCTACTGCACGATGCGGCTCTGGCGGTGGACCTGATTGCCCCCGAGATTATTGTATCGGTCATTCTGCTGGTGGCATCCCGTCGCCTGCCAGAACGGGACTGATGCCTTGCACACTCTCGTCATCAGCGGCCTTTTGCTGGCCGGCACGCTGTTGGTCAGTGAAGCTACGGCACAGGCGTTGGAACCGGTTGATGCTGCGTCCGTCGCGGTGACCCAAACAGCGTCCGCCAGGCCGCCCAACATTGTGCTGATCCTCGCCGATGATCTCGGGTATACAGATCTGGCCTCTTACGGCAGCGAAATCAATACGCCCGCCCTGTCGGCGCTGGCGCAGTCGGGAGTGCGTTTCACCAACTACCATACGGCAGCCAATTGCGCGCCCGCGCGGGCGATGTTGCTGACAGGCGTGGATGCCCATCTCGCCGGTGTGCCCAATATTCCGGAAATGCTCGCGCCTGAGCAGCGTCGGCATGCGCACTACCAGGGGGTGCTGGGCAATAACGTGGTGACCGTGGCCACCCTGCTGGAGGATGCGGGTTATCACACCTACTTGGCGGGCAAGTGGCACCTGGGTTCGACACCGGGCAAGCTGCCCAGCCAGCGCGGCTTTGAGCGCACCGTGGCACTGGCTGATTCCGGGGCGGACAATTGGGAGCAACGTCCTTACATTCCGCTGTACGACAAGGCCAACTGGTACGCGGACGGCGAGGAGTTCACACTGCCGGAAGATTTTTACTCATCACGTTTCCTGGTGGACAAGACCATCGAGTTTATCGGCAGTAATCTCAATGATGAGCGTCCATTCTTCGCCTACCTGCCGTTCCAGGCGGTCCACATTCCCGTGCAGGCTCCGCAGGCGTTTATCGACCCCTACATGGGGATGTATGACAGTGGTTGGGATGCGCTGCGGCAGCAACGGCTGTCGCGGGCAATAGAACTGGGCATCGTGCCGGAAGGTACCGGCACGGTGCGCATGTCGACGACGGCGGACTGGCTGGCGCTGGATGATGAACGGCGCCGTTACGAGGCCAAGCGTATGGCAGTTTACGCAGGTATGGTCGAGGCCATGGACTTCCACATCGGGCGTCTCGTCGACTACCTCAAGGCACGTGGCGAGTACGACAATACGCTCTTCATCTTTACCTCAGACAATGGTGCAGAAGCCAGTGGTCCGGCGGATCCGGATGAGTTTGCGGCGCGCAGAATGGCTTCTTCACTGGGTTATCAAACGGACTACGACACGCTGGGTCTAAAGGGCAGCTACAACACCATCAGTCCGAGCTTTGCCAGTGCTGCAGCCAGCCCACTGGCCTATTACAAATTCTATGCGGGGGAGGGGGGTATGCGGGTGCCCCTGATCGTAGCGGGGGACATGCTGCCGCAGCAAGGCGTGCTCAGCCGAGCCTTCACCTTTGTCACGGATATCACACCGACCATTCTGTCATTTGCAGGAGTAACGCCGCCGGATGAGCGATACGGTGGCAGGCCGGTGGAACCGATGATTGGCCGCAGTCTCGAGCCGGTATTACTGAATGAGGCCGAGCGTGTCTACGGCCTGGAGGATACCGTGGGCTATGAACTGGCAGGCCACGCTGCGCTTTTCCAGGGAGACTACAAGATTGTCTACAATCGCAGTCCGCTCGGGGATGATCGCTGGCAGCTGTTCAACATCGTGGAAGATCCCGGGGAGAGTCGTGACCTGGCACGCGAAATGCCGCAGCGATTCCAGCGGATGCTCTCGGCCTTTGAGCGCTATACCCGCGACAACAAGGTGCTGCCAATTCCGCCAGGATACGACCATCGCAAGCAATTGTTGTTGAATACATTAGACGCCGGCATTCGTGAACCTTTCCTGGTCCTGATCTTGTTGGCGCTTTTATTGCTGCCGTTCTATGTTGTTAGCCGGACAAAAAATACCTCTATACACCGTGAAGTCCGATAGTTTCCGTCTTGTGTCGTAGTTTGGCGAAGTCCAAGGGAGCTGGCGACTCAACAGGTCAGACGCTCTCTTCTATAGAAAGCTGATATAAATCAACAAGTACAGGACGGGGCGCTCTGCGTTCACTTCACGAGCGCGCTAACCGCAATATTCGTATCAGGGTTCAGGTCCCCGTTAGGATCGACAAGGTTTCCCGCGGGGAAACTGACTGCGGTGGCAGGATCAGTCGTATCGAGACAGAGAAAGTGGTTGTTGTCCCTGTCCTCCAACTCCGCCAGCGCGACCGGGGTGATCTTGTCGCTGGAACCGTCGGCACGTTTAACCGTCACCTGGTAGAGCTTGCGCTCAGCGTCACCTGGTTCTTCGCCATCTGGCCGGCGGACACCACCATCCCAGGTGACGCGGATAATCTGCTTGATGCCCTCCGGGCATGAAGTGGAGCGGGTCTTTCTCGTCCACTCACTTTCAGGGACTGCCTCTGCCAGTACCATGGAGGGGCCGGCGGCAAGCGGCGTGACATTTGTCCGGGTGCCATTGAAATTGACGGGAGGCGCGCCATCCCAGAGCAGGTCACCCACTACCTTGACCGATACGGGAGGGTTGTCAGGCGAATCTCCAAACTCACCGATGAGCAACACGGTTCTCAGCTCGCCGGGGTCCTGCGCCGGCCGGAGGGTTACGCATTTGGGGGTGCGAACGTCCCCGGACTGTGTGACAACCTCAAAGTCCTCAGTCTGTAGTGTGTCGGGGTCAAGTGTATGTGAAAACACAACAGGCATACCGTCCTTGCCAGAGGCGCCGAAGCACAGCCTGTTGGCTCCGAAAGGCAGGTCATTGTCGAGTCCGAAGAAAGCCGATACCAGTCGCGCCTCTTGGTCGCTTCCATCAACGGCAGCCGGGTTATTCGATGGCGCCTGGTCAGCGGCCAACGCAGGATTTACAGCCGCCAGGCCCAGAGCGACAAAAAATCCGCCGGCGCAAAAAAACGTTTTCATATCCAGTCTCCATCAGTCGAACATCGAACAGGCTGCAGCCATATTCCGCGCCGCTTGTCCCAGGGTAGCGGGTGACAGATTCACGCTGCTTTTCTCAAGTAAGTCATTCAGTATAGCGGCCTCGTCAGACGTCATGTCGCCGTCGCCGATGGCCTTTGGGATGGCTCTCTCGGCCTGCGTAAGCAATACCTCGATCTGGCGTATATCTGTGTTGATGGCTGCCGCTTCCGTTGCATGGTCAAGCGTACTCGCGTTGGCAGCGCGCGCCTCGGCGGCACAGATGGCATCTCGCGCGAGTAGGTCCAGCCGGATTGGTTTGAAGCGTGCGATTCCTCCGATCACCTCAGGTGTTAAGTCCGGGTACATGGCCTTGCCGGCGGCGCGCCGCAAGGGAGAGTGGGCAACATAGATGCTGCCATCGGGTGCCACGACGCTCATCGCCACGGAATCCTCCCGGCCCTCGGCAAAGTAGCGCAGCTTGCCGGTTTCACGATCAAGCAGGCCCATGCCCATGTGCAACATCAGGGTCCTGCCCAGTAGTGACTTGCCGCCGCCAATCATCACCACCACACCGTTGGCGGTTACTGTCGCCGTCAGGGCGTTGGATTGCTTATCGACATTGGCGTAGCCATCGAAGCCGGAAAGTTCGGCGGTCCATGTTCTAACGCCATGGTCGCCCTTGTCGATTATCTGGATCACGTCATTCTGTGTAACGGCGTAGAGCTCGTTGTTATCCGCAGCGACAGTGATAGAGCCCACCAGCGGCTCACCCACATCCACGCGCCATGCTTCTTGTAATTCGCTGTCCAGCGCTATGACATGCCCGTCATTATCAGATACGTACACGCGCTGGCCGTCGGCGCTCAGGGCGGGTGTTGATCCGGTGCCGCCCTTGAAAGTCTTACGGTTCAGTATCTGGAATTGCAGGCCGCCGTTGCCGTCATCTGCAAGGTCCAGGGCGTATATGGCGCCAATTTCCGACCTACCGTCCTCTGTACCGTCTTCAGCATCGGGTGCGGTAGCCGCCATATAGATGCGACTGCTGTCCGGGTCGATACTGAAATAGTTGGTTACTATTCCGCCGCCACCATAAATATAGTTGGCGACCGCGGAGAACAGACTTTGACCCTCATAGTTTTTTCCAAAGGCCTTGTCCATTATCGGGTCGACCCGATTCAATACCAACTTGGGTATCTTAGTGCCTTTTTCGCTGATGGCGGGCGCACCGGGTATTTGGGCAATTGGAGCTATCAACTCACCGGTTTTGCGGCTGAAGGCAAACAAGGCTCCATTACTGGTTACTGATACCAGCGAGTCAGTCGCCGGGTGATAGTTGAAGCTTTGAAAATTCCTGGCGGGGCCTGATTTGGCCTCCATGGCGTTGAGTTCCAGGCCTGTGGCTTTGCTCCATATCACCGAGCCATCCGGCCGCAGGGCCATGGCGCGGTCGTAACCCACGATATAGATGATTTGCGACCCCGGATTGTCCGGGTCATTCAATATGAAAGCCGGACTGCTTATCTCCATATTCTCACTGGCGGGTATCGCCCAGCGCCGTTCGCCGGTTTCGGCATCCAGTGAAACCAGCACCACACGCTCGCCGTGGTAGAACCTGGGGCTGAAGTAAAGATTGCCCTCGTTATCAAACAGCGGGCCGTTGCCAATAAAGTAAGCCGGCTCAGCAACCCAGTCGAGCTCGAACAATGGCGCGGCGACGCCCCAGACACTGTCCGAGTTGGCTACCCCCACATGGATGGCATTCCACTTGGTCGGTTCGGGGATAACGTCGTAGTTGTGTTGACCCGCGGACCGCGCACCTAACGGTTTCCACTGGGTTTTCGCAGGTGGGCCGAAAACTTTTGGATTGTGAGGCCTATTGTTATCGAGATAGGTCCTGACCGCGAACACAACTACCAAGAGTACGAAGGCTAGACCGAGTATTTTTTTCATGGGCTACTTTACCGTTAGTGCTGCGCTGCGAGTGTCTACCGCCGCCAAGTCTATGGAACACAGGCGAGACTTTGGAATCATTTTCGGCCATTTCGATGCCGGCTACATTTCCTCCGCCAATGGACCGAGCCGGGTGAGTCGTTGGATGTAAGGCTGGGTAGGACCATCGGCTGCGAACCGATCAGAAGGCCGATTTCCATCGGCTCGATTGTCGCCTCCATTGCCTTACTCATCTAAACGTCTCTTTACTTGCCAGCGTTCGCATCACTGAAGCAAACTCTTTGGGCGAAATGCGCTCTTCTCTTTTTGCGAACAGCACGGGCTCGCCAAGCGAAAACTGCGCAACCACCGTTCCCTGCCTGCGATCTATCCAGAGATACTGCCCGAATGCGCCTGCAGCCATAAATTCCTGGTCATAATCATGGGGTATCCAGAACTGCATGCTGTAGCCTTCCCGCATGTTGCCAGCTTCGTCGAAACCCGGCTCCTGGAAGTCTGCCTGCGGGTTTTCCACCATCGAAAACCAGTCATCAGGCACGCTCTGCTCGCCATTGAGCACCAGGTCCTCGACATAAAGCTGGCCGAGGTTGGCGAACTCCTCGAGGCGCACCGACAGGCTCAAGTGGCCCATGGCGTGTCCAGCGCCATCCAGCCCCCAGCTCGCATCACCGCCAAACCCACCGCGTTCCCAGAGGCGCTCCTGCACAATCCGCGGAAACGGCTGACCGTAGGCGCCCCGCAGGACGGCAGAGAGCACGTGGGTGTCCGTGGCGATGTAGTTGAAATCCGTGCCCGAGGCTACCCGGCGCGGGAGCTTTGCCACCCATTTATCAAAATCCTGTCTGTCGTGCATGATGTCCCAGTACATATCGATGCGATTCGGTGTTCCCTTGTCATGGAAGAAGTCGATACCCGAGGACATCATCAGCACATGCCGGATCGGTGTTTCCCCGTAGGCGGTGCCGGCAAACTGAGGGGCGTATTCTGCTACCTTGTCGTCCAGGCTCCTGATCTTGCCGTCATGGACGCCCATGGCGACAAGGGTGGACGTGAAGCTTTTGCTGGCGGACCAGAGATGATTCCGGCTCTCTTCGTCTAGGCCGTGTGCGTAGTACTCCAGCTTGATGACGCCGTCTTGCAGCACCATCAGGCCTGAAATGTTCGCTCGGTCCAGGTAGTCGGTCAGGGATATGTGCCTTCTATCCAGCGAATAGGAAATTGTATCGGGTGAGGTGAGGTCTCGTTTGTATACCCTGGGATTTGTTGAGGCGCGCAGCTCTGCCAGTGGCTGGATAGCTCCCCAGTTGGTAAAAATATCAGCGCGCCAACCCACAACGGGTTGGGTCAGGAAAAAGCGCCAGCTTTGCAGCCCGTCGAGGGGCTTGGTGAATACCATAATGGCTACTATTGCGACTATCAGCAGGAGTGAGCCCACTGCTTTGATAACGCGCTTGATCAATGGCATCAACAAACTTCCCTGCCGTTGCGGCTCGCCTGCGCTAGTGGGGGAGCAGCCAGCGTGATGAAGAATTTCGGTGTTCTACGTGGCTTGATGATAGGTCGTGTAGCAGGATGGATGGAATCATATTCGGCCAAACTGATCGGGCTGAAAGTTGGCCGATTATGATTCCCTCCGCGGGGCGGCCTACGGTAAGAATGGATGCCACTCACTAATAAGCCTAATCAAAATGGAGAAGTGCTGATGGCATCCTCACACCACCACGAGTTTCGACTGACAAAGCTGGCAGTTGCTCTCGCGCTGCCAGTAGCCCTGGGTAGCTACCACCATTCGGCCGCGGCAATCGAGTTGGAGGAGGTCATTGTTACCGCTCAGAAGCGCTCCGAATCAGTGATGGAAATTCCATCCACGGTCAACGTGATCGACGGCGACGCCTTGAAAGACTTCAACGTGTTCTCCTTCACGGATCTGGATGCATTGACTGCGGGCCTGGAGATCAACAGTTTCAACGGGCGCAGTGGCCGTATTAACCTGCGCGGTATTGATTACAACCCCAACTCCGCATCGGAAGCCACCGTTACTACCTATTGGAACCAGGCAATCGTGGATTCCAACGCTGCATTCCAGCAGATGTTCGATCTTGAGCGTGTGGAAGTACTGCGCGGCCCGCAGGGCAGCTTGGCCGGTCGTACTTCACCCGCCGGGGCCATTAACGTCCACACGGCGCGACCTAACCCGGAAGAGATGGAAGGCGAAATCCGGGCAACACTGGCCGACAATGACGGTGTAAATACACAGATAGCAGGCAGCTTTCCACTGATACCCGGTGAATTGGCAGTGCGAGTTGCCGGCGTATACGACGAGAGTGACCTCGATGAGATTGAGAATGATGTCACCGGGGAGACCACCCAGGACGAATCCAAAGCCGGCCGTCTCAGCCTTAGCTGGTTACCGACGGACAGCCTGAGCGTTGATCTGGCGGTCCAATACCTCGAGCGTGATAACGATGACGTTGTTGCGCTGGAGGGTGCCCCGGCGGGTGACCCGGATCGGCAGGATCCAGATGGTGTGCTGCGGGAGTTGGATGCGTTCGACCGGCGTGGTGCGCTGGTTGGCCTGGATAATGGCATAGAAGACAACACCGACGCCGAATACTGGAACTCTTCACTGGTAATTGAGTGGGAGCTGGATTCCCACACGATCACCTTGGTAACCGGCTACCACGATACCGACTCGACGCGGGAGTATGACCAGGCTACCGGAAACGCCAACCCGGAAAACGTTGCGCGTCGCATAGCGATCGATGATCGTACCGATTGGTCGCAGGAGTTACGCATTGCCAGTAACGATGGCGAAATCTGGGATTACATGCTGGGTGCCTACTACGAAAAATCGGATGTCGATTACAGCCAGGAGAATTATCTCATCCCCGCGGCAGCCGGGGCTCCCCCGTTCGGCGCGAGCGGTAGTACTCAATTGGTGTTCCCGATAGAAGCAGAGCGTTGGGGTGTCTTCACCCACAACCAGTTCTATCTCACCGATGCATTGACTCTGCAGTTAGGCCTTCGCTATCAGGAGGCTGAACAAGACCGGGACCTGTTTGTTGTCGCTGGCACCGATGGCTTTTCACCGCCTTTTCTACCGGACACGCTGCCCCAGGGCAGCCTGCTAGCGCAGGTCATCAGCGATGACAGCAAAGAAGAAGATGAGGATGCCGTCACTGGCCAGGTTGCCCTGCAGTATGCGTTCAACGATGACCTGAACGTGTATTCGCTGGTTGGCACCGGCTGGCGACCCGGTGGCCTGACGGTTACCGCGACGGTGGTGCCAGAGGACGTCCTGCTATTTGAGTCAGAAGATAGCACCTCCTATGAGTTGGGCTTCAAGAGTACCTTGATGGAGGGAGCGTTGAGGTTGAACGGCTCCCTCTACTACCAGGATTTCCAAGACTATATCTCCCGCCTCAATGCACTGAGCGTTCGTGGCGACGATGGGGATATTGATGTCACTGGTCTTACAGTCAACGGTGATGCCGAAGTATGGGGCGCGGAAATGGATTTGACGGCGCTGCTCAGCGAAAACTGGTTCCTGGGCGGCTCTCTCAGCTACAGCGACGGTGAGTATTCCGACGGCACAGAACTCCCCTGTAACGAATTTGATGACAGTGGGGCGCCGGTGATCCCGGAGGGGCAACCTGTCGCACTTTGCGATGTGGGCGGCGATGCCATTGGTGCAGTACCGGATTGGTCGGCCAGTATCAACAGCGAGTACAGCGTTCCGTTCGACAGTTTCGAGGGTTACGGCCGCGTTCTGTACACCTACACGGGCGAACGCGACAGTGATATTGATGATGGAGGTGCCTCTTACTCTCTCGTGAACCTGTACCTGGGTGTACGCGCAGATCAGTGGAGCGTCGAGTTGTTCTCCACCAACGTGTTCGATGAGGAAGCACTGCGCGGCGGTGGCGGTACTGAAGCCACACCGCTGGTGCGCCGGGAGCCGACTGGTTATGGACTGCGCTTCCCGGTTGCCGGTCGCCGCATCGGAGTATCTGCAAGTTATCGTTTCTAGAAGAAGCGATGAACGCGAGCTGGGCGCACCCCGTTGGCTACTGTTTACGCGCCAATACCTGACAGCGCTTCATCAAGCGTCGTGACTGCGCGTAAAAATCATCCCTTCGATGAAGTACGCGACGGTTGTCCCAGATGACCAGGTCACCCGGCTGCCATTTCTGTTGCCAGACAAACTCGGGTCGTGTCGCGTAGGACCAGATCTCGTCCAGCAGCGCTTCACTTGCATCCAGCGACAGCCCCGGAATGTACGCCCACTCCCGGCGACCCAGGTACAGGGCGGGAACCCCAGTCTCCGCATGTTGCAGCACCATAGGCTGCAGGGTGCCCGGTGCGTCGCGAGGATCATCGAATGCATCGAACCCCGCTCGCAGTTCGCCGGTGCTGGTATGGGCGGCGTCGTGCTTTATTGTCAGGTCACGGATTCGATGCTTGAGCGATTCGGGAAGTGCTTCGTAAGCGGCGGCCTGGTCGGCGAAATACGTATCGCCGCCTTGCTCGGGTATTTCCACACCCAGCAGAACGCTTGCCGGTGGGGGTGCTTCCATGTACGTCATGTCCGAATGCCAGTTGGCTTCAGCATTGCCGAGTCCGCCAATCGGTTTTCCGTCCACGACGATGTTCGACAGTTGAAGTACGTAGCGATTTCGGATTTTGGCGTTCGCTTTCTCAGATTGTCGGCCCATGGGTATTTCTTCCAGGGGACCAAATCGCGCACTGAATGCCCGCAGTGCATCTTCGTCTACTGGTTGATTGCGCAAGCGCAAGACGCCAAACATAAGCCATGCAGTGTATAGCTCGTCAAACTCAGTCTCGGATAGATTGCGTACATCCAGTCCAGTGATGTCTGCAACAAAGGTTTTGTTGATGGCTTGTAGTTCAATCATCAGTTAGCTCAATCAAGATTTTTGCTTTTCCTGTTTTGCCAGAGCCCTTCCGCAAAGCCAGAAGTGCAGGGAGCCCCAGAAACCTACAAGCGTGAAGTAGGCCAATCCGACTGCCAGGGCGTCATCGCCATACTGTGGCGTTAAAACATCGCTCAGCAATCCCACTAGTAACGGACCCAGGCCCATGCCGATGAGGTTGAGGCAGAGCATTTTGATAGCCGAGGAAACAGCGCGCATGTGCACCGGTGACAGGGTCTGGATCATCGCGATGGTTGGGCCGATGACATAATTAGCCGCGAAGCCCGGAATAATAAACAGCAGTATCGCCGTGGTCAGGTTGTCGGCCAATAACCCGAGGATAAAGAGCGGGATAGTGAAGAACGGCACAATGGCCAGCATCCACATGCCGTATTGAAAGCCGCGGTGGGAAAGTTTATCGAACCACTTTCCGACCACCAGTGCACCGATCGCACCCGAGATGCCGAACAGGACGGCCATCAGCATACCGGTCTGGGACTGGCTGAGGTCGTGCGCCCTGATGAAAAACGTGGGCAACCATTGGGTAAAACCATAGCCTACCAACCCGGCGACAACCGAACCTGCAATCAGGTGGCGCATGGCGGGATTGGCCCACATGGTGGCCGCGGTGGTGACTATGGGCGGGGGAGGGGGAGGCGTTTCCGTTTCAAAGGTACCCCTGGGTGGCTCCCTCAGGGATCCGGCCATAACCACGGCCAGGAATAGCCCGGGAACACCCACTGAGACCAGGGCAATGCGCCAGTTGTAGGCTTCGGCGATAAAACCGCCGCCTACAAAACCCAGCATCATACCCAGGCTTCCCCCCAGCATCAGGATGGCCATGGCGAACGCCCGTCGCTGGGGCGGGAAATAGTCAGCGATAATCGAGTGGCTCGCTGGGTTAACACCGGCCTCACCAATGCCTACACCGATTCGCAGAATCAAGAGGCTGATGAACCCCGCGGCCAGGCCGCTGAAGGCCGTCATCAGCGAGAAAACAACCAAACTGGTGATAATGATCCGCTTCCGGCTGTACTGGTCGGAAAGGCGCGCGATGGGCAGGCCCATGGTGGCGTAAAACAGCGCGAATGAAATACCGCCCAACAAGCCGAGCTGGGTATCCGTCAGACCGAATTCCGCTTTGATGTCCGGAAACAGGATCGAGAGAATCATTCGGTCGCACATCGACAAGGTATAGGCCAGCATGAGCAAGATCAGGGTGATGCGGTGCCCCGCCAGCGGTTGAGCGGTCGAGGATGCAACAGGGCCCGTAACTACCCCTGGTGCGCCTGCGCGGTCTGGCTGATTGTCCATCGTCGCTTCCATCTGCCTTGGTGTTTTACGGGCTATTTATAGGGCCCTTACGATGACCATGATGCCCATGGTGAGCAGGACGAGTACGGCCACTCGCCGATAGAATGTGCCCGAGTATCTCAAAAACAATGCATTGCCAAGGCGGTCGCCTACGTATAGCGCGGGAAGCGCCAAGGCGACGTACCAGAGCGTACCGGGGACGTACAGGCCTGCGACGACATAGGAAGCCAGTGCGAGCAAGGACGCCACGGAAAAGAAAAGCATCATCAGCGCTCGGCTGCGCACTGGATCAAACTCCGTCAGCAATGCGTAGGCGATTATTGGCGGCCCGGGTACCGCCAGCGCGCCGTTCATCACGCCCGAAAGGAATCCGGCGCTTCCTGTCAGTACCGGGCTATCCACAGGCGTGGATGGCCGGGATACAGTAATTCCCGCACACGCCAGAAGCACGGCTATCCCCGCTAACAGCTGAAAACTGCCCCTCGACATGCCCGTCAACAGGGAGGCACCCAGTACGGTACCCAGCAAGGCCAGCAGGATGAGCGGTAGAACCTCGCGCAACGTGAAAATGCCCCACCAGACGCGCATGGAAATAAACCCAAGAACAAGCGCCAATGAGGCCGCCAATACCACGACTTCAGCAGGCGCCAGGAAGACGGCCAGTACAGGCACTACCGCCAGTGCAAAGCCGAAGCCCGTAAAGGCCCTCAGTACCGATGCGAAAACGACCGCGGCCCATATGATAAGAATCTGCTGTATGTCGACAGTGACGTCCATGGCGGTTATGGAGACATTGCCACCGGTCCGCCCCTGCCGCGACTCTCCTGCGCGAGCCAACTCGGCCAGGTGACCAGTACAGGCTGGCCTGCACAGTGCAAAGGCACCCCCGTCGCAAGCGCGTTACGCCAGGCCTCGAGCTCGATGAGCGCCAGGGCAAATAGTCCGTGGTGGGCGATTGCCTTGCCGATCTCTAAGTCTCCTCCCAGAACGGGCAGTCCACCGGCCATCGTAGGAATGGAAAAGCTATTGGGTTCAATACGCATAGGCAGAAGTCGCCGGCGTAGGTTCTCCTGCGGTGAGGACATGGCAATTTGCAACGCCTCGGGAATCAGGGTACTGTCCAGCAGGTTCATGGCATGTAAGCCCGCTTCCACCGGGGACACTGGTATATCCCGCAGGAGGCTGGCGTTGGGCAGGAAGCCCAGCTTGTGGGCGTGTGTGGCCCACTTGATTTCGCTGCTCCACTGGCTGCTGACAGGCGAACTGGTTGGACGCAATAAGCGTGCCCCCATATGCCAGCGCGGATCCACATACTTGATGGATACGCTTCCATCGTCGAAGGTATTTTGATTGGGCAGCTCTGCAAACACCCGCCAGTCCTCGCTGACATCCAGGGCAGTAACGCCTAGCCCCTCGCAACGGGGTGAGAGCAATTTGAGCAACTGTGGGATAAGTGACTTGTCGGTTTCGATTAGCAGGTCCGACTGGTGACTCACTACAAAGCAATCGATTTTTAGACAGCCATGTTCATCGAGTATGTGGGCGAGCGCGGGCCTATTTGCAATGCTATCGAGCGACGTGGTTACCAAGGGCTGAAGCGCGTGGGTGGCACATTCTCCCTGCAGTTGTATCACCCCGCGGGATTCCAGCAAAAAAGCCTCGTCCTCCAGCAGGTGTTGTTGCTGCCCGGCAAACTGCATCAACTCACTCTTCCCCGCCTGAGCTATCCACTCGCGCAAAGTCCGCCAGCGATTGACCAAACGCATCGGTGGCAATGAGCGGGCCGCCCAATGTTTCGGAATGACCGGTCGCATAGCTACAGATCTTCTGGCACAGGCCGCAGTTGTCGAACTTCTCGCGGTAGAATTTGCAGCGCATGGCGTCTACCTGGTAACGCGTGCCCGGCACGGGTGAAGCGATGGCGCCAACGGGGCAGATCTTTACGCAGTCCAGGCAGTGTGTGCAGTCATCCACCGGATCCATGCGTCGTGTGGTCTTCAGTGGTGCTTCAGTGAGCATGCAGGCAAGGCGGGTCCGGGTGCCAAACTCCGGTGTGATCAGCAGGCTGTGTGTGCCGATGGTGCCCATGCCCGCAGCCTCTGCCACATGCGCAAACGAGAGTGATGCCTTGATTTCACCGGGGCGCAACGGCAGGCCACGACTGGGCAGAGCAATGCTGCGGTAGCCGAGTTTGCGCAGGATTTTCACCAGCCTGGCGTTTGCCTGGTCGATCTCGACAGTCAGTTGATTGACATGCGGCGCCAGCAAGTCCCCCGTTTTGACACTGCCCGCGTACTTGGCCGGGTGCTTGATGAGATTCATTGTCTCGGAGGCGTACTCCAGGCCCAGGATGACGCAGGCCCTGGCGGAGGGCAGGAAGGCCTTCACGCCATAGAGAAAATCCGGATGCGAGTGCGCTTCAACGGCCAGTACGCCGATCAGGTCGGCGCCAATGTCGTTGCGGGTTTGCTCGAGCCACGTGTCACTGAACCGTTCGCCAGTCCGGGCGCTCCCGTCGGCGGATGTGTTGGCGCGTTCTTCGCTCATGGTTGGCTCATTCTGGCTTCGTCCGTTATCGAAGTGCAGCCTTGATATCGATGCGGCAGGCGTTGAACGCGTCGTAATCAAGGCCTGATCCGATACCCGCACCCGCGGGGAGAATGGCATCGCCGTCAACTATCTGCATGGGCTCCTGCAGAATGTCCGATACCAGCTTATCTGGACCGGAAAACTCACCGGCTGGCTGGATCAGTGGGTGCGAACAAGCAAGGTTAAGTTCATGCAGGGATGCTGCACTGGTCTGGCATCCATTACCCAGTTCAACGCCAATCCCCGCACTGGTGAGCAAGGTGATGATGTCCCGGCATTTCTGGTAACCACCGTTTTTCGCCATCTTCAGTTTCACGATATCGGCGGCACCGGCCTGTACGACGGCGATGGCGTCGCGCAGGTTGTGCACGGATTCGTCAGCCATCAGTGGGATGTCGCTGGACTCACGCACGCGCGCCATGCCCTCGATGCAATCCCCTGAGAGGGGTTGCTCAATGTGGTCCAGGTCGTAGGGCGCCAGGGTGCGCGACAGCTTAATGGCGGCCTGTACATCGGAGCCGAATACACCATTGGCATCGACACGTATAACGACATCCGGCCCTACCTCTTCGCGTACCAGTCGCACACGATCCACATCCAGTGCCTGCCCCTGGCCTATCTCGCCGATCTTCAACTTGATGGTGCCAAAACCGCGATCGACGTACTCCCTGGCGGATGCCGCCATACCCTCGGGTGAATCCGTTCCGATGCCCCCTACCAGCGGGAAGCGGTCCCGGACCTTGCCACCCAGCAAGTCAACGAGTGGGCGGTTAATGGTCTTGGCGGCCGCGTCAAGCAGCGCCTGCTCCAGCGCCGCCTTGGTCCACAGGTTATGCATCCACAGCTGGTCCATTTTTTGCAGGAGTTTGGCAGTATCAAAGGCACTTTCGCCGATGATCGCAGGCCCGAATACCTGCTCGATGAGATACAGGTGACTGCCCGGCGTATCCGGGCCGTACCATCCCGCAGTGACGAATACCTCGCCGACGCCCTCTACACCATCCTCAGTACGCACGCGCACCAGCAGGCCGTGATAATCCACGCCGCTCAAGTCCTGGCCAGCCATGCTGTAGGTCTTCTTCAGGGCTATCTTAACGATATCCGCATGAACGCTGGTGATCTTCGCGTCGCTCGCCGGATCTTCCACCACTCTTTCAATGCCCGATTGATTCATTACTTATCCTCTGGAATTTGACGTGGGACGATTGTTTCAGCGGTGTCTTTTCCCAAAGTTTACAGCGTTGGAGTATAGTGCTCAGTTAAGCGGGCGTGGAATCATTTTCGGCCATATTCGTTTTGACTATCGTTTGCTTCCAGGACTTTTGGGGGCCGCGCGAAGGCCGTGGCGCACGGAGAGTGAGATGAAGGTAAACCGCGTTCAACGTGATGTTTTCATACACCTGCTATCCGAACTAGACAAGGCAGGCGTTGCTCCAAGGCAACTGTTTAGTGAACTCCGCCAGCGCGGTGTCACCCTGTCGGATACTTCCCAGGCGGTCGTTGCGGGGCCAGATGCGATGGTGTTGCTGGAAGCTGCCGTGGATCTCACGGGCGATCCCCGTCTGGCGCTGCGCCTTGGACAAAGGGTTGGCATTACCAGTTACGGCAGCTTTGGCTTTGCCTTGATGAGCTGCGCGAACCTGCGCGAGTCCGTTCGTCTCCTGCTGCGCTATGGGCAGGCCTTTTTCCAACCCACCTGGACCGCGTATGAACATGAGGGGGGCTTGCTGTTACGCGCGAATATCGCTCGGGGTACTACCGCACAGCAACAACTGGTCACCGAGCTGACTTTCTCAAATCTCAATGCAGTGGGGAGATCTCTCTATGGAACTCAGGTAGAGGGTGCGCAGGGTGTCGAAATTCACTTGAGTTACCCCAGGCCGGCACACTCGGACTGCTATAAGAGTGCATTCAATGTGCCCGTCACATTCGATTGCGAGTTCAGTCAATTGAGCCTTCCGGCTCAGGTACTCGACACGCCCGTCAAAACAGCGAACCGATCAGAGCACGTGGTGTTTCAGCAACAATGTGAGGAGATGCTGCGTGGCCTAAACAATGTCGAGAAAACTACCTCATCGGTACGGCAGGTGCTGATCCAGTCCGCGGGAGACTTCCTCGATATCGCAGAAGTCGCTGAGAGCCTGAATATGAGTGAACGCACCCTGAGACGTCACCTGGAAGCCGAATCCACCAGCTTCCGGGCCATCTTCGATGAGATCAGGAATTTGCTCTCGAAGGAGTATCTTGTAGCCACCGAGTTGACCGTCGGCGATATTGCCCACCTTCTGGGCTACAGCGAGACGGTAAATTTTCGTCGGGCTTTCGCGCGCTGGAATGGTGTCACACCCCATCAGTATCGGCAGCAGCAGGTCCCATAGGTTCTAGTTTGACATTGGGGTTCTGGGGACATTCCCGCCGCAATTTTCACTTCGCCCGCAAACCCAGGCACAGCAAGGCTTTCAGAAGGGCCTTACTTTTTGACCAAGATTTCGACTTTGTGCTGCCAATAGCCAAAAATCAATGACTTACGACAACTATGAAATTCTAGGCGGGGATGTCTCGGGAACCCCACGTGATATCCGCAGGGCAACCCGGCGCCAGTATTCCGCAGAGGAGAAGATCCGCATTGTCCTGGAGGGCCTTCGCGGTGAAATGTCCATCGCTGAGCTGTGCCGCCGGGAAGGCATCAACAGTAATTTGTATTACCGCTGGAGCAAGGACTTCCTGGAGGCCGGTAAGAAACGTCTGGCCGGAGATACCGTCCGGGAAGCCAACACCGATGAAGTTTCTGGTCTGAAGCAGGAAAACAAGGACTTGAAGCAGGCTGTGGCGGAACTCTACCTGAGGAATTACTGGCTCAAAAAAAGTCTGACTGGGCAGGGTGTGATCTTGGACGAAGAATGATGTACACGGCGTCTGAGAAACTGGCCATTATCCGCCTGGTTGAAGATTCCGAGCTGTCTAACCGGCGCACTCTGCGGGAGATCAGGGTCAGCCGGACCAGCTTTTACCGCTGGTATCGGGCCTACGAAAAAAATGGCCTCGATGGATTGGAGAATCAAAGCCGGGCTGTGCGACAGCACTGGAATCGGATTCCTGACTCCGTCAGGGAACTGATCGTCGAAGTGGCATTGGAGCGACCGGACCTGACACCTCGGGAACTGGCCTGGCACATCACCGATACACACGACTACTTTGTCTCGGAATCTAGTGTTTATCGACTTCTCAAGGCCCATGACCTGATCACCAGCCCCCACTTCACAGTGATGAGCGGCTCGGACAGGTTCCAGAACCCGACCAGCAGGATCAACGAGCTGTGGCAGACCGACTTTACTTACTTCCGGGTGGTCGGCTGGGGCTGGTACTTTCTGTCCACGGTCCTGGATGACTACTCCCGGTATATCATCAGCTGGCGCCTGACGACCACGATGGCCGCCTCAGATGTCACTGAGACACTGGAGGATGCCCTGAGAGCTACCGGACTATCTGAGGCCAGGGTTCGGCACAGGCCCCGTCTGTTGTCAGACAACGGGCCCTGTTACATCAGTGGTGAACTTAAGTCCTGGCTCAAGCAGCGGGACATTGAACACACCCGGGGCGCTCCCTATCACCCGATGACGCAGGGCAAGATTGAACGCTATCACCGGTCGATGAAGAATGTGGTGAAGCTGGAGCATTACTACTATCCGTGGGAGCTGGAGAAAGCCATTGAGGAATGGGTGCATCACTACAACCACGAGCGCTATCACGAGTCGCTGGATAATGTGACGCCGGCCGATGTATATGAGGGAAGACGAAGCGAAATTCTGGATCAGCGAGCCCTGGTGAAAGCCAGGACCCTGGTTCAAAGGAAAACAGACAACCTGCGGTTAGCAGGCTAGACTGGAGAAGTAACTGGCAGAAAAGTCTCTCTTAGAAAACGGCCCGATTGGTGCCATATCCTTTGCCGACGTACAGGTACAGACAGCCTGCCTATAATGATTGACCGCAAGCTGTTAGGCTGAGGCCGCGCGGCCCTGACTAACGCCCACCCAAGGGATTCGATTAAATGCACCTCCTGGACGAAAGCGACCAGCCGGCTCAATACAGCGAGATTTTCGACCAGCGCGGCCAGCTCTACCACGCGGCGATGCAAACCTACCCCGACTGCCGCAGCCAGGAATTTCAGAGCGTTATTGCTGAAGCAGCTATCCAGCCGGGTATGACAATCGTCGATGTGCCTTCAGGAGGCGCCTATCTGGGCAGCTATTTGCGCGAGGCGGACCTGATTGGGCTGGAAACATCCTACGCTTTTGCACAACTTGCTAGGGAGCGCACTGACAAGGTATTGCTGTTTGACGAAGATGCATTTCCAGTGACAAGTGGCTGCATCGACCGAGTGTTGTCTATTGCCGGCCTTCACCATGTCCAGCGAAAGCGCGATTTTTTTGCTGAAACTTGCCGCATTCTCAAACCCGGTGGTCGCGCTGTATTTGCAGATGTGGCGGAGCATTCTCCCGTGCGCCGCTTCCTCGACGAGTTTGTCGGGAGGTACTGTGAAACCGGGCACTCGGGCTGGTATTTCGGCGATACCACGTGCCGCGAACTGGTCAGCGCAGGTTTTAGTATCAACGGAGACCGGCTGCTGGATTATCAATGGGTCGCAGCAGACCGACACTCCCTCGCCAGTTTTTGTCGCACCCTGTTCGGCATGGTGCTGGCAGATGATGCCACGGTGCTTGAGGGTATCGGTGACTACCTCGGCCTACAGGAGGGTGCGAAAGGGGCTTCGTTGAACTGGCAGTTGCATTGTTTCTCTTGCCAACCCACCGAAGAAGCGGGCGGACGTACGTGAACGAGACCATTTTTTTACTCGGGCACCCGGATGACAGGTTTCGAGGCGAGGTGAAGGACACCGTGGCACCTGGCGGTGCGATAAAACGTGAAGCAGAGTTTGTGGGCGTACTGCCCATCCTTCCCATGATACTCAGAGATCGCACACTGTCCTCCCGCAGCGTCGCAGTCGTCATCGGAGAGCAGCAAATCACCATCCCGCGCAACGCAAGGGTTAATATCTTTAATCTGATCGGAGATGCTGATGCCTCAACGGGTCGGCTGCGATCCGTGCAAAAAATTGAAGACAAAGTAAGGCCCGTACGCAGTTTCAACAGAGCAGCTCATGTTCTGAAGACTGGTCGCCAGTCACTATCCAGGACATTGGCGGGAGTGGCCGGCTGTCGCGTCCCGCGGATTGAATCTCTGCGCGCCCCATCCTTTGAAGCATTGAAACAGGCCTGCTCCGCTTTCGATCACTGGCCCCTCATCCTGCGCGCAGTCGGATATCACGGTGGCGAACACATGATCGTACTGCCTGATCTGCAGGCCCTTGATGCCCACCGCGAAACGCAATGGCTGTCAGAGGATGTTCTGTTAATCGAGTTTGTGGACTACCAGAACGATCAGGGGCTCTACAAAAAACACCGGGTCATCATGATCGATGGGGCCCCCTACCTGCGGCACTCGATTACATCCGACATCTGGTCCATCCATTCTGGCAGCAGGTCAGACCTAATGGACAATGACCTCTCGCTGTGCCGGCAGGAAGAAACCTTTCTGGCCGAGTTTAAAAATTCTGGATTGGTAAAGTACCGCGACACGTTCGAGCAGATCTACCAGAGAATTGGTCTTGATATTTTCGGCATCGATTTTGCGTTGGTCGATGGCGAAATTCTGGTTTTCGAAGCCAATGCCTGCATGAACTTCCTCCACCAGAATTTTGGCGCGGATAATCGCTATGGCTACCTCGAAGACTATGTAAGGGCGCTGAAACGGGCGATCAAAAAAATGCTCATGCGGGCGTAACCTATAACACGATCAAATAAGTTATAACCATTAGAGGACGAGTATTCATGGCACGCGGTATTTTGCATTTGCATGCCGGTTTTTGAAAGACAGGTACGACAGCGATCCAGGATTACCTTTTTCGCCGCGAGTTGGGGCCGGCTGAACTGGACAAAGCTGTTCTCCCCGCGTCGGATGCGCTCGTTCACGGCATCGAACCGTGTGTTGAGGACGTCTTTAAGCGCTGCAAGCTGGGTATTAATCGGTGCCGCTGAAGGTATCGCTTGCGGCAGCAGCTTGTCCTTGTCGGCCCAGGTGGCTTCATCCACGAGGTCGTCTTCGAAACTTCGGTAGCGGCCACTGTCGCTGCAGTACACATCACCGGCTTCGATTCGATCACGGAGCTGTCGATATAGCATGAACTCGTAGCGGTCTCGGTGTACGGAGCCGTCCACGATCACATAGCGCCTGTGGCGCTCTGGGATCCATTGAGTATTGGTATCCGCAGGTACATGACGCCCAGCCTCAAAGGCGTTAGCAAGATAGTGGCACGCCTCGATCAGCGTCTGCTGTGGTGCAGGACCGCTCCAGCGCAGGAAGCACAGCAAGGCTTTCAGAAGGGTCTTACTTTTTGGTTAAAGTTTAGATTTCGTGCTGCCAACGCGCAAAAATCAATGACTTACGACAACTATGAAGTTCTAAACAAGGGTGTACCCGGTATCCTGCTGTCAGTCTTGATTACGGTATATACCATAGTATATACTATCAGGGGAATAGAACCAAGGAGAGCGCCATGGGCACAGCCAAATTGTTTATGAACGGACGCAGCCAGGCCGTGCGCTTGCCAGCGCAGTATCGGTTTGAGGGCGACGAGGTCTATATCCGCCGTGACCCTGATACGGGTGACGTCGTTCTGTCAGCGAAACCCGAGGGTTGGGAGTCGTTCTTTGAATTGGCAGAGGTCACCCAAGTCCCCGACGATTTCCTCAGCGACCGAGATCAAACACCGCCCGAAGATCGTGGTCTATGAGTGCGGGCAATCAACGCTATCTACTCGACACCGATACTGTCAGTTATCTGCTGAAGAACTCCAAGCCAGGGCTGAGAGCGCGCCTGGAGGCGGTGCCGATGTCGCAGATCTGTATCTCAGCCATTACAGAGGCGGAGCTCTGGGCGGGTTTAGCCCGCTTGGAAAATCCCTCCCGGCTACGACCTTTGGTTATTGAGTTTCTATTACGCGTCACAGTTCTGCCGTTTGACTCAGGAGCTGCACAAACCTATGGACGTTTTCGGCAGAACTGCCAGCAGGCGGGTAAGTGGCTAAGTGCGATGGACATGCTCATCGGTGCACACGCCGTGGCCGCGAACGCGACACTTGTCAGTAGTGACAAAGCGTTTTCTCAAATTCGAGACTTACTGGACGTAGAAAATTGGGCAGAGGGCTAATTACACCTTATGGTACTCGGACAAATATCGCTGGTTACTCTACTGTAGGGGATACTTTCCACTCGCTTCCCAGTTTGCGACCTTCCTCCAGCTGACCTTCAGACATCATCTGAGCCAACTGTTTCATCCTTAAAGAAGATTTGAAATCCCCGTTTTCAGAGGCGATGTACAGCCACTTGTGTGAAAGTGCGTCAGCAACACGCCCTGCAGGCGACTCATCGGCAGGCCCAGACGGCTGATATTGTCGGTAGAACCTGCGCCGGAGTCGATCAGGTAGAAATGCTCCGGTGTTATGACGGCGATACAGGCCTGCGCCTGGCCCATACCCAGCGGCGAGGCGCTGCCACAGACATATACTCGCAAGCTTTCCGATTCGGGATACGGCATCGCGCCTCGCTTGGCGATGGCCGCCGTGCCGCGTTCAACCAGCCTGTCTTGTACCGCCGGCACGTTCAGTAGCGCGCGACCAGCGGCCACGAGAACAAGCAGGCCGAGAACTATTATCAGTATCTTTTTCATAGCTTAGACTCCCTGGTGGCCGGACTAGATCGCATCGCGATGTATAGACTTCAATGTGGAACTGAGGTTGCGCACTGTCAGTTGAACTCCAGTTCGGGATCATTCAGGCGGCCAAGACGCAGTCCGATGCAATCCCTGATGTAATTCTGGTAGTTCTTCCAGGGTAGGCGGTCACCGTTCTTTGGCATCATTGACCGGGCTCGCAGTACATAACCCGCGTCGAAGTCGAGCATGGGCACCTCGCCAAGTTCACCCTTTACCTGGGGGGTGACACACGAATGGCCACCACGGGCCATTCTCTTGAGTAAGCGGCATACATAGTTGCCCGTCAGGTCGGTTTTCAGGGTCCAGGAAGAGTTGGTATAGCCCACTGTAAATGCCATGTTGGGTACGCCGGAGAACATCATTCCCCGGTAGATATAGTGGTCGCTGATATCGAGCGCTTTACCGTCAAAGCTGTGTTTGATGCCGCCGGCAAATTTCAGGTTCAAACCCGTGGCCAGTACCACTATGTCGGCATCAAGCTGTTTGCCGGATTTCAGTAGGATACCGCTGCCGTTGAACCGCTCGATATGATCCGTTACCACCTCGGCGTCCCCGTCGCGAATAACGTCAAACATATCGCCATCGGGAACCGCGCACAGACGCTGGTCCCAGGGGTTGTAGGGTGGTGTGAAGTGTGTGGCGACGTCGTAGTCCGGCCCCAGCGCTTTCTTCACCTGCCCGAGCAGGAATTTCTTGAGTTGTTCCGGCTTGCGGCGCGACAGGTGATAGATATATATCTGGAAAAACACCTTCTTCCAGCGGGTCAGGCGGAACGTCAAGCTGCCCGGCAGCCACTTGCGCAGCTTTATGGCCATGGGATCTTCAGCGGGCACGTTGGCGATATAGGTTGGCGTACGCTGCAACATCACCAGGCTGCCCGTGTCCCTGGCCATCGCCGGCACCAGTGTCACCGCGGTGGCACCGCTGCCGACCACCACGACGCGCTTGCCTTTGTAGTCCAGGTCTTCAGGCCAGTGCTGGGCGTGAAAGACCCTTCCCTCAAACTCATCGATCCCGGCGAACTCAGGGGTATAACCTTGTTCGTAGTCGTAGTAGCCACAACAATTGAACATGAATTTGCAGCTGATCGTTACTTGCTCTCCGGTATCGCCGCGTTCAGCGGTAACCGACCACCGCTTGTCTGCTGATGACCAGTCGGCGGCTACTATCTTGTGCTGGTAACGGATGTGCTGCTCAACATCGTACTCCGCCGCGGCTTCACGAATATAGTTGAGGATTTTGTGGCCGTCAGCGATGGTTGATTTGTCTTTCCAGGGTTTGAAGCCATAGCTGTAGGTGTACATGTCGCTGTCTGATCGAAACCCCGGGTAGCGGAACAGGTCCCAGGTGCCGCCACTGGTCTCGCGTGATTCCAGGATCATGAAACTGTGGTCCGGGCACTTGCGGCGCAGCTGGCACGCGCCACCAATACCTGCCAGGCCGGCGCCGATGATCAGTACGTCGATCGATTCATGCTGCTGGGTCATGGTGATAGTAATCTCAGTCTAGAAAGTTGCTGGTTTTGCCTGATGCGCTATACCAGATGGGTGACGACCACGCGCGTTCCTGGATAGTGGCCTGCAGGTCTGAGCGCGGTGTTTCCCCCGAGCGTATAGCGTCCCAGGTGCTCCAGCGACAGATGGGATTTTCAAGCACGCGCACGTAATAGAACGCGTCCTGCCGCGGCGTGAAATTGGGGTCCTGCCATAGTGTTTTCAGCTCGGTGGAACCAGCATCGGCGGTGGTAGAGCAATCTTCCAGGTTAACCCGCGCGCCGTTCTCCGGGCAGCGATGGGTCTGGGGATCAACGTCCAAGCCATCAGAGCAGGCCACGTCGTACACCTGCTCGCGGTGTTCACCGTTTTCCAGCCAGCCCTTGATAATCTGTATGCGCTGCAACCTGGCCGTATTCGGGTCGGCCGCAGCCCAGGCCAGGAAGGTGGGATGGCGGTCATCGCTTGCCGGCAATGTCCCGCCCATCGTGGTACCTGTCTTGTACGCGTTTCTCACCAGGCCGGGGCTGTCCAGTTGCGCATCCGCCAGCTCGTAACCCGCGAAGAATCGCACTTTTATTCGCGTGCCGCTGGTGGCAAAGGTTTCCTTGCGGCGCAGCGCGGCATAAATGGCCTCCCGGGTATTTTCTTCAGCCCATACGCCGGCGATGCCCGAAGCGCCCCAGTACTTGTAGCCGGAGAAATCCAGATATTCATTCCCGTCTACCTCCTCGACCATCTCCGGAAAGGTCAGTTTGAGCAGGGTGCCGTAGAGAAAGCTGGCGGGTATCGAGCCGCGCTTCTCTGGGGAGCTGTCAAACGAGCCAATCTTGCCAAAGTAGTTGTCCTCCTCCAGGGAGGCCGCGCCCGTATGGGTGTCACTCGCACCTACAACGCCGAATTTGTAGGGGTTTGCGCCATTACTTTCATTCATCGATAAGCCGCGCTGCCAGGCGTTGCGCACATAGCTACCGCGTGGCTCGCTGGGTATCCTGGTAGAGGTGCGCATGGGGAATATTTCGAAATTGGCCCACTCATCGTTTTTCGACAGCAGCGGGTGGGTGTCTGATGTCCCCTTGACCTGGGTGATCTCCACCAGGGGTTCATTGCGCAAACGTTGGTCCGCGTACTCCTGATCAATGGCGTTGCCGGCCCAGTCGGTAAACGCGAACATCGCGCCGTTGGAGCCATTACTGTTGTGTGGTATCGCCAGGCTTTCTATACCTTGTTCACGCAGCGCATCCATCCAGTCCCATAAGCCTTCCGGGTTGGCGCTGTTAAGCTTTGAAAAGGGCTGTGCGGGTAAGCGATCGGTGCCACGGAAAATTACGTTGCGATGCAGTGCCTCTCGCTCATCCGTGGATGAGGTGAACTCATAGCCGGCGAAAGTGGTGAACTTGCCAGGTTGATAGGCATCGTTAGCCGCTCTCACGGTATCCGCCCAGGCCGACTTGCTGATGTCGTTCACGACCGCATCTTTGAATGTGCCATCCAGCAGGGCAGCCACCACATCGGCGACAAAGTTGTTGAATACCGAACTTCTTTTACCGAGGTCCAGGAGGCCGCCATCTACCGAGTCATTGATATTGTGGTAGGGCTTGGCTAGCTTGTACTGGGAGAACTTTGTATCGGTATCTGCGGCTTCGTTAATCAGGCCAAGAAATATCGCGTGATCGGTAACCGCGTAAAAGTCCAACGGTTGTGCCAGCTGTACTTCAAACCCACCTGGGTGCCTGATGGCCTCGCCCTGGGCGTAGCGGTAGGCATGGGCGGGGGTGGCGGTTGTGCCGAAAGCCGACGCGTCAAAGGACAGCGTGGTATGCACATGCAGATCGCCAAAGTAGGCATTGCGCTCGGGGTTGGCCTCGGAGCGATTATCGTCGAGCCGCTCAGGTACAGCGAAGCTGACGATTTCATCACTCGCCGGTATCACCGTATTGGTCGTTCGATAGTATTCTCGCGCCTCTGCTCGCTTATTTGCTTCGGATTGATCGCCGGAACAGGCGGCTGTCAGCGCGATGGCAGCAATGATTGCTAAGCGGAAAAGCATATAACTGATCTCTTTTGCTCAGAGCGCCCTCGCCGACAGCATTGGAATTGCTCTCTCAACGACGGCAGCCTGTCAAATTGCTTGTTTTTATGCTGCACCCGTAACTCTTGATGTCGTTATTATGAAGTCATGCGATCGAGCTGGGGAATCATTATCGGCCAGATTGTCGGCGACCCCCGGGCTGATCGAGTCTATCCCTGCGCCACAGCGTAGAGCGCTGAAACACCAGAGGGTAATCCGGTTGTATGGGCTCAAACCGTATATGCTTCGTGTTCAACCAGTCAGCCAACACATAAAGCAGGTACGAACGAACTTTGGCGGTGTAATAAGAGACCTGTGACCCATACAGATGGTAGTGTTCATCGTATTGCTCACTGGAATTCATTCAGGATGCTTGTTCAATTATTCATCGGGTCAAGCCAGATGGGGCTCGTCCAGGCCCGTTCCTGGATCGTCGCCGGTACACGGGGGTCGGGCTCGCGTCCTAGGCGGATGGCGTCGTAGCTGGACCAGCGGCAGGTCGGGTTCATTAACACCCGCACATAATAAAAGGCGTTCTGGCCCGAGTTGTAGTCGGGGTCGCGCCAAACGGTTTTCAATTCATCGTCGCCAGATCCGTTGCTGAAGCGGCAACTGGTGAGATCAACACTGGCGCCGTTATCCGGACAGCGCCCCGTGGCGGGGTTCACCGCCAGCCCGTCAGAACAGGCAACATCGACCACCTTTTCCCGGGTTTCGCCCTGTTCGTCGAGCCAGCCCTTGACCATTTGCACCCGTTGCAGTGGTGCGTCCAGCGGATCGCGTATAGCCCAGATGAAAAATCCCGGGGAGTCTTCTTCGCTCGCGTCCGGGCGCAGGACCCCGCCCATAGCGACCCCACTGTTCATCAAGCGTGGTATTGCGTTGGGTTCATTAAGAAATGCCTGGTCAACGTCCCAGCCCGCATGGAAGCGCACGGCCATTCGGGGGCCAGATGTGGCGTAGGTTTCGCGGCGCGCCAATGCATCAAAAATGGCTTCGCGGGTGTTTTCAGGGGCCCAAACCGCGGCCAGGCCACCCGATGTATGGAATTTGAGTGTCGTTTTAAAGGGCGCCAGATTTTCAGGCGTGGGTCTCAAGCGCCGATACGCTGAGGAGGTTGCGGCGCCCACCGCCCCGGGAAAGTCCCATTCTTCCACGTCGCCTGGATTGGAATTGTGGCTGTCCGTGGCGGCGATGAAGCCGGTCTGCACCGGGTTGAAGCCAAACTCCCGCTCGAGTTCCAGCCCTACCTTTAGCCCCTGCCGGACAAAACCCGTTTCAAAGGCACAGCCGGTGGTTTCTCCTGGCTGGCAGGGGTCGAATACCTGCTCAAAGGCGCACTCTTCATCCGTGGCGCCAACCCCGAGGGCGCACTCCTGTGCGCCCTTTATCTGGAAGATCTCCGCCAGCGGCTCGCGCTTTTCGCGCAGGCGCCAGTCGGCCTCGTTGTATTCCTGCCCGTCCCACGTGTAGCGCGAATACATAAGGCCCCATGACTTGTTGGGATTGTGCGGTATGGTCAGGAAGTCGCATCCTGCGCCGCAACCGGCTTCAAGACCCTTCCACAGTTCAATGGCGTTCGGCACATCCATGCTGGAGAGGGCCCGCTCAGGCACAACGCTCGAGCGGAAAATGATGTTGCGGTGGTGCTTGCCCTGGTCGGGCATCCCCGGGGAATACTCGTAGCCAACCAGCGTGGTCAGTTTGCCCGGTTCATAGTACTTGTCGGCGAGGGCGACATAGCGGGCCCAATCCACGGTGGCGTTGCTGATGCATCGTTCAAGCGCGCCATCGCCGAATCTGCAGGTAGGGAAGGCGCCGGGCTTGGGTGGATTGCGCACCGTCTGTTGATAAACGCCCGCGGGTTTGGACGGGTCACCGGGGGCGGCCGTACCGCGAACCCTGCTGGTCAGTACCTGAAAAATCATCGGGTTGGGCTCATTGGCTAACCAGCATGCGGCGCGCTCAGCGAGAGAGAGGCCAGGGGTGTCGCAGTGCGTACGGGTGCCGAAGCCTTCGGCGTGGTCGGTAATTGCCACGAAGTCCAGCGGCCGGCTGAGTTGCATGACTTCACCGCTTGGGCTGCTCAGCGCCTCGCCGCTGGCGAAGCGGTAAGCGTCTTCGATGCCGAGGGTGGTGCCGAACAGCGAGGCGTCAAAACTTTCGGTCGTATGCAGGTGCAGTTCGCCCCAGTAGAGGTTCATATCCGAGTTGGGCGCAGCCTGGTGAGCAGCGGCCGGTGGGGCGGGCAGGGTCAACTTACTGTTGTCCTGCAAGGCATAATCGCGAGCCGCGGTTGCCGGCCCGTTTCGATCGGCCGATTCCTGCAAGGGCATCAGCAATTTGACCCAGACGACACCCGCGATCACCAGCAGCAGGGCAACGACGCCCAGACCGATTTTCTTAAGCATGGTTAGCTCTTGTTGTCGGCTTGATTGTTATCACAGTCACTCAACTTCAAGGTTACATTTCCACTGCTTGGACTATAGAGCGCTGGAAACTGTAGAAGGGAATCATATTCGGACAATCAGGGCGGTGTTGCCTGAAGGGTACTGCGGTGAGTGGGGAGAGAGGAAGACAATCCCAGCTGAGACTGCCACCACCGCCAAGCAGTCTGCGGGTTGGAGAATCTCTACGGAGTACACTTAGGGACACATTCAAACTGAGTCACTAACAATATTTTCGAGTTCTAGAGCACAGTTGTTCACGTATCGGGGTTGTCAGTCCTCGATCGCGACGGCGTAGAACAAACAATCGGTCTCGGCAATGGCCGCGTTGTTTGTAATCATAAAAAATTTCTGCGGCACTGCGGGGTAGAGTCGACCGTCATCAATGCGGATGATTCTGTTAACCGCGCACCGCCCGTTCATGTCCGTCGCGCGAAAAAGCGCTTGTTCACGACCTTTGGCCCAGCCCAGTAGGGTCTGCGTCGAGACCGTACCGAAATTGTGATGCTCCACGTCGGTCTTAAAAGTCACATCGTAGCCCGCGCGTGGCTCGTCATCGTAGGTGAGGGTGATATTGTCACGCAACTCCAATCGTATGGGGTCGCGCAGTATCTCCAGGTCCCAGTCTCGATCGAGTTCTGCAAAAACTTCCTCGGTTTCGAAATAGCGACAAATACCTTTATATGCCGTTTCGTGCGCTGCGTCGTCTAAGCGGCCGCCGACTTCGATGGTCACTGTCGGGTAGTGGTCTTCGCTGATATCCATCAAGGCTCCGAGGTTTAAATGGGAGACAATGAGACGCTGGGTGAATAATGAGGTCAATGCATCGTGGCGTTTGTCCAGGTGCGTGCATACCCCGAAGGAGGGCCCAGATCCCGAGGTGTTGTGCATATCTACCACGGCTTCTGGACGGTGAGTGTGTAAGATCTCTAAGATTTCTTGAGCAAGCGCGCCCTGTTCATCGTTGTAGGGTGGCTTGAAACAGCGATTCAAATCGCGCGCTCGGGGTAGCATGCGATGGCTGAAAACGGGGGGCTCCAGCGCCGCTGTTACCGAGGCCAATAGACAGACAATATTGACAGCGGGACGTCGCCCCGATTGCAGCCACCGAAGGAGGGCGATGGTGCCGGAGGGTTCGTTGCCGTGCAGAAGTGATACGAAGGCGCGACTGCGTGATGTGTCGGCGCCTTTAAATAAAAGACAGGTGGGCCCGCCTAGATTCTGCAAAAACGCTTCGGCGTTGCCACCCAAGGTATCGCCAGAAATGGTAGTTAAAAACTCGAATCGACTCACAGTGACCACTCCGCCACGGGTACATTGGCTTCGCTATTGGATAGGTAATCTTCTACCAGCGCCCGTAAAGCGTCCTGCAATCCCAGTCGCGATTGCAAGGCGGCAAGTTTTTTGCGTTGCCACACTGCACCAGTTTGGCCGCTGGTCAGTCGCTTTTCTATTACGCCTAGTAGGCGTATGGCTTCTTCATCAGCGACGCCGATATCGTGTAGGCCGCGCTGCGCTATGGGGAGTAAGCGCTGCGCGATTCCTAGCAAAGGCTGCTCCCGATAACCGGACTGCCCCCGCTCCGGCCACAATAGTTGCGCATCCAGACCGGACTGTGCGGCTCGATAAAAATTATATTCCGCCAAATGAAATGGCAGGCCGGGAAGAAGATCCTCGATGTCGGGGCGCAACCCTTCCCCCAAACCGATCAAAAATGCCGCGTTAGCAACCATGTCGATGGGCGTCGGGCCGGCCGGTAAGGCGCGCATTTCGATACGCAGATGGCCGCCGTCGTTGTCGTCGTAAATGGGTCGATTCCACAGCCACACTGTGCTTTGGTGCAATCGCAGCTCACTGAGGGTGGGCGCCAGGTTTTGTGAGCCCTGAATGCGCACACCGTTTTCATCCTTACCCTCGGCGCAGATCGGCAGCAAGGGAGGATAAATTCGAGCCACCTCTCGAAACAATTCTAAAGCTCCGCGTCTTACCCATCCCTGGCCGAAATTCACTCTAGCGGGTTGATTCCAGCCGTAGCGCTCGATCTGTCGCGTGTCGATGGATTGTTTAAACAAGGGGACTCGTGTTTCGTGCCAAAGTTGATGTCCAAATAAACTGGGGGAGTTAGCACCCAGCGCAATGGCTAACGGTGTGGAGAGCTGGATAGCGTTAAAGTTATCGGCAAAGTTGTGCGGATCGACACGATAGTGCACTTGAAAAGAGGTATTGGCGCCTTCCAAGGTAATATCGGACATCTCAAGTTGTAGGGGGTTTTCCCCATTGATATCAATTTTAAACGTGTCGCCGCGCCTCTGAAGTAGTTGAGCAACGAGTGCGTGATAGCGTTTGCGATCCGTGATGCAGTGAGGCCCAAAATCGGATTTTTGTAGGGTCGGTAAAATTCCGATGGGGACAACTCGTCCCCCAAAATGAGCTGCAGCACCGCGTACTTCACGGAGTTTTTCCAACATTTCGCGTTCAGTGGCGGCAAAGGCGCCCGCGGCGATTTTTGTAGGGCTCAGGTTGTATTCAAGGTTGTAGCGATTGAGCTCTAGGGTGAGTTGTGGGTCGTTCAATATTGACTGGATTTCCTGGTTGGCAAACAGGGGTCGGCATTGATCGTCGATCAGATACATCTCCAATTCAGCACCCAGTGATCGAGGGCCAATACCGAACTGCGAATTGGCTAAGACTTGTTCTAGCTGTGCTAGATTTCGTGTCAATGCAATTCTGAACTGCCTGTAGTCGTTTTCGTCAAACTCTATTTTTTCAATCTCTAAACCCATGCTAATCCAAGAATAAGGACGTTGCTAAATAGAACCTCTGATGCGAGAACAAGCCATATGGGAGACCGCCTAAAATCGACAGGCCTAGGTATTTCCTGCATGTAGTGCTTCGAAATAGCTTTTCAGTGTTGTAGTTCCGCGTGGCGGGCCAACACCATCTATCTCACCTGCGGTCACAATAAAATCTGCGAGATCACCAAACTGCGTAGAGAGTAAGGCGATAAACTTTACTAGACCCCGGGCCAACCACAGGGGAATCACCGTTATTTTTACTGGGTTTCCTACCACCGCAAACGCTAGCTCCGCCGCTTCTCTCTGTGTCAGTGTATCGGGGCCGCCCGCTTCTACCTCTAAGGCTTCACCCTCACTCGTTTCTACGCAGACCCGCGCTAAGTCGCGACCGTGAATTGGGCTCATTTTGTTGCTGCCTTCGCCGACGAGGTACACGCGCCCCTTCTTGGCCATGTCGTACAACACACCCATATCTGAGAAGTAGCCACAGGGACGCACGATTCTGTACTCCAAGCTGGAATTTTTGAGTGCCGCAACGACTTTCTCATGGGCCTGCGTGATCGCCAAATCCATAATATTTTCGGCGCCCTGCATAGAAACATAGGTGAAGCGTTTGACTCCCGTGGCTTCTGCCAGATCAATTAGGTTCTTATTGCACTGGTAATCCACTTGTTCAAAGGTAAGACCATCGCGTTGACGTGAAATGCCGACACTGGAAAATACCAGGTCGATGCCTTCCATCAGCCCGGTCAGAGTCTCTGGTTTGGTGATTTCCCCCACAAAAACACTATCGTAATCGTCTTTGGAGAGTGCCGGCGCAGTAAATGGCCCGGCCTCATGAAGCCGGTCTTCATTGCGCGTTAACACGCGAACAAAATAGCCATGCTTCTTGAAAGCTTTCACGGCAAACTTTCCAAGATAGCCGGTGGCTCCAGCCACTAAGACGTTCTTTACATTATTGACTGGCACGGCAATAGTCTTTATCCATAGTGAGAAAACAGAGCGCATCCAAGCACCGGGATCATATGGAGTATACAAAGTATAGGCGAAATAAGGAGGCTATTGACAGAAAATCGACTCGCACACTCTCGTTTTCATACTCGAAAATTGCGCTCGAACTACCTTGCCCTAAATTTTCTGGATCAAATAATTGGGGTTTTTGGAAATTAAATTATAAGCTCCATTTTTAATTGCTTGTCTTGCTAACCTGTTGGGCTCCCAGTTTCCCCCGTCACCGGAATCATCAAATAAAATAAAACCCCCTTTCTCCAAATATTTGTCGGTATTCTCGAAATCTCGTCTGGCTCCATCATATGAATGATCGCCGTCGATGTATACGAAAGACAGAGGGCCACCGAGTTCGACCTCTCGGCCAAATATGTCCTCTACGGTGTTATTTGCAGCCCAGTTCTCAAATAGATTCTCCGAAAAATCTCTAAAGGTATGGGGAAGGTGATTTTTGGAAAAGAATCCAACGACCCCGTAGTCGTTCTAGTTGTCGACCAAAATACATTCAAAGAGCCAATGGGTTTAGCAGCCCAGCTGCGTTTTAAGCATTACAAGTTGCTTAATAATGCGTGCACTGTTCGTGGGCAGGAACCGTGCCGTTCTAGCCACCGAAGCATTTTCGTAACTCACCTTTAGCGATTTTTCCGCCGGATGAAACTGGCATAATATCAATAGAATGTAGAATTTCAGGGAGATACTCCACTGAATAGCCATGGGCCAAGAGGTACTGCTGCAATTCCTTAAGCTCCAGAGGCTTTTCTGGATCCTTGAGTTCCACGATGGCACAAACACGTTCGCCAAATATTTCGTCTTTATAGCCTATAGCAGCAGCAACCTTGATATTAGGGTGAGATAATAAAGCCTCTTCGACTGCGATTGCGCTAATATTCTTACCGCCCCTAATGATGAAATCGCTAGCTCTGCCTTCAACGTGTAAATAACCTGTATCGTCGATTCGTACAAGGTCCCCGGTTAACATCCAGCCATCAGGCGTAAACAGTGCCTTCTGGGCCTTCTCATCATTAAAGTACCCTAGTGAGCAGGCTTTTCCACGACAGGCAGCCCGACCAAAACCTTCTACAGTGACATCTTGCCCTTTTTCATCGTAAAGCCGCACGGACATGTCCAATAAAGCACGACCGGCAGTTCGCAGCCGCTGGTCCTGACTGTCGTCTACAGTGGTCGCACTCAGCGCTCCAGTTTCGTTGGAGCCATAGAATTGTAAGACTTTTGCACCACTTTGTTGTTCAAACTGGAGAGATTTGCTATGCGGTACGGCCTCACCGCCAGTATATAGAAGCCGCAATGATTCAAGGTGGGCCGAATCCATTTTGCTGGAATTCAGCATCATAATGAACTGCGTACTGACTGCTGCGAGCACAGTAACCTTTTCTCGATGAATACTCTCAATCACATCATCTGCTGAAAACTTCCCAGCGATGACACAAGGGGCTCCCAAAATGGTTGGGGTAAACCGACTCGTCCACAAGCCAAAGCCGAAAGTCCCTGATATACAGCTCATAAACACATCGTCCGCATTGAAACTGGCGGTCTGCAGTACAAGCTGATGGTAGTAGAACCAGCGATGCGAAGTATGTGCTACACACTTCGGCATACCTGTCGTGCCGGACGTCGAGTTCAGCAGGAACAATTCCTCGGCTGAGAATTGTTGGGCAGTGGCAAGTTTCCATAATTCCGCGCTAGGCATTGGTAATTCAATTGACACAGAGTTAACTTGAACACTCCCGTCCAACAGTCGATCTAAAACTATGTGTGTCTCTAATCCCTGGGCGAAGATACTCACGGGCTGCTTGTTATGTTTTTCTAGGCTTACCAAACCCTTGGCGCCGGAGACTTTGATTAGATGCTCAACCTCCTTGGCCCCAGCGCGCGGGCCTATAGCCATAGCAACCAAGCCGGCTCGCTCAAGAGCTAACAAAGCCACATGAAGCTCGAAGCCATCTGGGACAAGAAGCGCCACTCTATCTCCCCGTCGAAATGGCTGTTGCCGCAATAGCCAAGTTAACTGCATGGCGATTGCGTCGTACTTGTACCAACTCATGTGCTGATGTCCAAAGATATAAGCTGTGGCCTCTGGACGTTCCCGCGCGTGTTTATGCACACATTCACTTAAGGTGGATTCAGCCATGCAAGCCCTTATTCCTTGAAATCGTCGATGGATATGTACTCACAATAAAAATAAAGCCGTTGAAAATACCAAACCCGAGCAAATGAAAAACACACATAAATATTTGAATATCGCGTTAATTTGTAAGCCGCAAATTGAGAGTAGAGGTATCGCCCAAAACGGTTGAATCAGATTTGTCCACTGATCTCCATAGGAAAAGGCCATAACAATCTGCCAAGGAGGTACATTCAACGTCATCGCGGCCTCTAACATGACAGGACCCTGCAGGACCCATTGTCCTCCACCGGATGGAATCAATAAATTGACTAAGCCGGCGGCCAAAAATGTAAAGAACGGCAACAACTCAGGACTAGCGTGTTCAGCAATCGACGCCGACAAACGTTCCACAACACCAGTAGTGGCGAAGATTTCCATAATACCGCCGTACAAGGGGTAGAGCAGTATAATAGGGAGGGTTGCGAGAACGCCCCTTTTGCACAATTCCATGTAGTTGCTGGTACTTTTTGCCAGCAATAGTCCCAAGCCGAAGCAAATTAGGATAATGCCCTGAAAATTGAGTGTCGCGTCTGCAACCACCTTTAAGCCTACGTACGTTAAACAGCTTGCGCCGAGCAAAATGCTTAGGAGTCTCCCAATACCCTGGTGTTGAAAACTCTCACCCGAATTCACTAGATTTTCAGCTATAAAACTGGCCGCAATATTCGCATCCACTTCGACTATCGTTTGAGCACTATCTATTGTCTCTTTATGTAGTTTTAGACGCATAAACGTGACCGCTATGCAGAGAGATGACACCACGCCAGCGGACGTGACCAGATTCCACGAAGAAAGAATTGTGCGTTGTAAAGGAAGTGCCCCGCCAGTAAGATCCGACATCGTGTGCTCTGCATTTGATACAAATAAGGGCGCCGTGCCCGCCAGACCACCGTGCCAAATTACAAATCCTGAGTAGGCGGCCGCAACCAACAATGGGTAGTCAATTCGGACGTCTTTTTTTTCCATTGCGACGGCAATTGCACATGCGCCCAATGCTCCCACAATTAGGCCAAACGCCCCAGAGAAGAAACTCGACCCAGACGCCAACAGAATCACTAGGATATAGGCCTTCGTGTCGGTATTTGGTTGTTGTGCGATAAGCAAAATAAACCGCTGTACTATGGGTGTGTAAGCCAGCGCAGAGCTAAAGATAATCAACGCGGCGACTTGCATCGCAAAGCTGTTGAGGCTAGCTAGTCCCCGACCCCAGGCTTCTATGATGAAAAACGTTGAATAATCGGAGCTCAGCCATACGGCCAGTACAGCCACGAGAGTAAGTAGAATGGAGAGCGAGAGCGGCTCGGAAAGTAAGTTCTGCCGCATAGGCACGTACCCTATTGAACTCGGTCAGGCGCTTCGAGATACGTTCTAAATTCTTCAAGCTTCAGACTAGCCAAGGGTTTCTTTGATTGCGCTGTGCCGATATACACGAAACCGACTATGGATTCATTCTTGGACAATCCCAGTCCCCGATGGACACCAGCGTGATACGCCATAGAACCAGTTCGCCAAATACTTCCGAAACCCAGCGCATCCGCCGCCAACACCATCATTTGCGTTGCGCCGCCGGCTGATAAGACTTGCTCGACAAACGGCACTTGCTCACTGGTCACATTTCTCTGGACACTCACAATTACTAAAGGCGCACGACTTGCCTTAGCGCTTACATTTAACAATTCTTCTTCGGTAGCCTGAGGGTTATCCGCACGATAGGCATCCAAAAAGAGCGCTCCCAACGTTTCTAGAGCAGCCCCCTGCACGACAATAAAACGCCAGGGACGCAAACGTCTATGGTCACTAGCTCGCACAGCGGCAGCGATAATCTCGTCAATTTGCTCAGAGTTAGGGCCGGGATACTCTAGCCTAGGCACTGAATTTCTTGTTTGTAACAGCTCAAGGGCTTCCATGTGGCGATCCTCGCATCAGAATGACAGGGTTCCATTCTTGTGGGAGCTAGGCAGCGTTTTCATCAAGTAGCTGGCTGACTGAGTCCTCGACCGCAGTTCCAACGAAAAAATCCTTGTTAATCCCTGCATAAAACTCAGCGGGGTTAACGAACACAAATTCACGAAAGTCTTCATCCGTAATGAGCTCGTCCTCGACTAGCTCGAAGGCTTCGCAGAGCATATATTCCATGTCTTGAACATCCCAGTGACCCATGTCCGAACTAAACATCGCTTTCAAGCGATTATTGCCAGCGACAAAATCTGGGTTAAAGGCTATTGCCACCCCAGGGTCGTCAGCTTCACAGCCAAAATAAAAACTATTGACGAAACTACTATAAATATCTTCCTCTTCTTCTATGCCGCAGGCGGCCCATTCATCAAGCAATGGCGGCTCCGGCTCCAACCGAGTTACGCCCTCCACAATCGAATCGACATTTTCTGCAAACGCGCCTTCCCCGTACTCCCTCAGAAAACCAAGTAATTCGTCTCGATCGATATTTGCAGGGTTGTACTGCTGAATTGCATTTTTATTGCGTTTACTCCAATGGCCTTCTATATCAGAAAGTAATGTGACAGCCCAGGTCACGCCGCCTTCAAGAAGCCCAATAGGCATATCGGGGAACCGGCGTGTAACTCCGCCCATAAACAGGGATTTACAGGACGTATCCATGGCAGCACCAAAGTTGCCGATATGATTGAACATGTAGCTACTAATTGATTGTCGAGCTCCCCAGCCCATACCGGCAGAGTGAGTTGCAGGTGAAACCTTCAACTCCAGACATTTCTCCCAGAATGGATCGTAGTTATACTCGCTATCGATGCCCAGGGAATCTATTCGTGTTCCACTGCGGCCCCAATTTGGCACAAGCTTGCCATTTCGCTTCGACTGTAGCTCTCCGATTGGTCTGTGAACTAGGCCGTTAATCATTATGGACTTTAAACCCAGCTCCCCGACAGCATGTTCTAACTCCGCTATCGCTTCTTGTGGGGAATGCATTGGAATTTGTGCCACTGGAGTGAGTCGCTCCGAGTATGGCGCGTATAAATCAGCGTTGAAGGCATTGAGCGCTCGGCAAGCAACTTGCCGAAGCTCATCGTCCTGCAAAGAAGTTGTGGTTAATGTTCTGCTGGGATATAGCACAGCAAAGTCAATGCCAAAGTCGGGCAGGCGCTCATACATGAGCTTCGGTATGTGTGCAGTTGCTCTGTCAATTGTCGAGGAGGCAGGCAAGCTCCACCAGGGCGGCCGAGTGAGCCACATTTCCTTTTTCGCAGTCTCTTCCATTTCACTCCAGGGTCTCAACACAGTGCCGTCATAATCAAGGCCACCGGCTTGCTCGAACTTGGCAGCCAGATCCGCTCCACCAATGCTCTTTACGTAATCGAGAAAAAAGCTCTGAAAGACCGCCGGTGTTTCAATATAGTGACCATCGGCGTCAATAACTGGAGCACCCAATTCTCTACGAATTGTCGCCGCCCTGGTGTTTTTCTTACCTATCACTTGCTGCCTCCTTGTTGAAACGTTTCTATATCGTGTCTAGCACGATGTGCAGTAGTTGCAATTGTTGATAATTGCCTGTCAATTAATGTTTGATCGATAGTTATTGCGTGATTCGGCCCGAGTGCATAATCGAGCATCGATGGCAGGCGATTTGCAATGACTTCTAAACACCAAGTTAGTGCGTCTGCCGTAGTAATAGGGTCTATCCAAGCAACTTCGTTCCGACGCTCATCCCAATTGATGTAGTGGTAGTGCGGCTCTTTATCAAAACAATCGAAACGCAGCACCTCCACTCGCTCCCCTTTACGCTGATAAAAAATGTGCAGAGCAACACCTATGTCATCCAGATTTTCTACTTTTCCCCGCGTGTCACCCTTAGCTTTTTCCAGTGTGTTTTGCGCGACGATGTCATCGCGCAGCTCGCGAAATTGGATTCCCACTTCAAGCTCACCCAGAGAGATAAAGTGGGTTAATTTGATATTTACCGGAATGGGCATTTGGTCGTAGTAAGTCAAGTATGAGTGATTGCTCAAAGCTGCCACCAATATCAAAATCGCTGAAATGCCTGGCCGGGGCATAAGTGTCCGGCTCTATCAAGCAAAATAAGAAAGTTAAAAGTTGTACTCGATGTCAAAGCCGTAGCTTCTGGGATTCGCCCATTGCGCTACGGAAAACACCTGCAAGTTCAAGGCTACATCCCAGTACTCTTCGTCGGACAGGTTCTTGCCCCACAGAGATAAACGCAAATCACCGTCGCCGTTTACCGGAATATCTGCGATTGAGAGTCTTGCATCCCATAAGCCATAGGCCTCAATGTCTATGCCCGGTGATGCAGTGGCTGTCACCGAATGGTCGTCTTTCCAGCTGTAATCGACGCGAGCCTGAAATTCACCATACTCGGTGGGATGGGAATATCGCACCATGGTGTTGAAACTATACTCAGGTGAATACGGTACGACGCGCTCATCTGCAACATCGATGCCACCCTCGACATACTGCGTGTACTTGGTGTCTAGCCATGCTGCATTGAGCTGCAGCTCAAGAGATTCGACAGGTATCGCGGAAATCTCCAGCTCCACCCCTTGTAGCTCCGCTTTGCCTGCATTACCAATAGCCACACCCAGCAACACCGGGTCGAAGGCTTCTACCTGAATATCCTTGAGGTCATTGAAGAAGTACGCCCCATTTAACTGCAGTGCATCATCTAGCCAGCGCGACTTAAACCCCAATTCGTAGCTAACCATTTCTTCAGGGTCGAAATTTTGTTCAAACGTTGCGTTGGTGTTTGCCACGCCGTTGAAACCACCGCTACGAAAACCACTGACTATTTTTGCGTATACGTGTTTATCGCTATCGATATTCCAGGTCGCAGATAACATGGGTGTTACCGCTGACCAATCGTCATCAGCACTTATTGCCTGAACCTCTCCCTGATCATTTAGAATCGGGCAGCCTTCAGCGTTGCGCAGGTACGCACCGCTGCCAAGGTCGCAGGGACCCGCTGTAGGGCTGGCAAAACTACCCGCGCTTATTCTCCGCCGCTTTACATCTTTTTCTTCTTCTGTATAGCGTATACCGCCGGTGATCTCGACCTGGTCATTGAATACATCTGGCGACCACGACGCTTGAGCAAACGCCGCTATTGCCTTCTCGTCGGCACCGCGCTCGTCTATATCGAAGGTATCGCCACCAAATTGAAATATCCAGCGAGGGTTATCAGTAAACCACTCATCTTCGAAATAAAATAGGCCGAAAACCCAGTCTACATTGTCTGACCGGCCGAGTAACTGGATTTCATGGCTCCGTTGTTCGAAGTCATTCACGCTAACAAATCTAAATAAATCGTCGCCGCTGCCATCGAAATCTGTGCGAGAGTCATTATCGAAGGTCCTGCGAGCACTAATAGTTTTTATAGCCAAGTCGCCTAATCTGGTCTCACCAATATCAAAGTTGAGCTCTAGGGCATGTCCATCAACGTCGAGGAAGCTGCGCCGAGACGCATCATTGACAATGCCATTGGGTCGATCATTATCTGAAGCCCCTTCCCCAGTAACGGTTGCTAACATCGGCGGGTTTTGACGCATTTCAAAAATGTCATAGGAATACTGAGCATAGAATCGGTCACTGTAATCCCATCGTAGTGCGAAACGACCACCGGTTTGATCTAAGTTGTCGAACCCATCGCCGCCGACACCTTCCATGTCGTAGAAGCCGTCGCGCTTTTTCCGGACGTAAGACACTTTACTGCTTATCTTGCCTACGCTTTCATCCGCTTCACCGACTGACCCCAGATCGACGCCTACTCTAACGGTCTTTAGATTCTCGTTACCAATGCCCACGCGCAGGGAGCCACCAAACTCATCCTGTGGCTTGCTGGTCACCAGATTAAGGGCGCCTCCAACAGAGTTTCTACCGTAGAGCGTACCCTGAGGACCGCGAAGTACCTCGACTCTCTCAAGGTCCACAACATCAAAAATACTGCCAGTAGTTTTTGTTATGGGAACACCGTCCAAATACACACCAACAGACGCATCTCGACTTAGATTATTACTGGTTTGAATGGACCCCCTGACATTGATGACACTGTTGACCGAATACCCGACACTTGAGGTCAGGTTGAGATTAGGTACCGCCTTAGAAATACCCTCGACGCTGTTAACGCCCATCTCAACAAGACTGTCCTTACTGAACGCTGTAATCGCAATAGGAACATTTTGAATATTCTGTTCTTTTTTCTGGGCTGTTACGATAATCTCTTCTAGCTTGGCCGCATTTAACTGCGTAGACAGGCCTACTGTATTTACACAGATGACGCAGATGAAACGTGCTATCGGTTTTTGCATTGCAGGCAGTATTGGCTGCATGGTGGCCTCCATTTGTCGTTCACTTTTTTTAGAGATAGTTCTGTCATTCTTGAATGACAGGGTTTTCGCGTCGCATGATCGATTGATGTCGTGCATCAATCTGCGCTTCAAGCTCAGGTGTGGCCGGTAAGATCCAAAATAGATTTTCCTTGACGCCTTTTACACAGTGGTCTGCCACTTCTTCGGGCTCAGTAACCTGTAATGCCTGACCGGCCAGCCCGGCTTTTTCCGCCAGATCTTCTAAGGAGACGTACTCGCGATGATTAAGTACTTTATTACCCTGCTCGTCGAGTCGGTTACGCTGCGCATTTAAAATATTTGTGTTTACGAGAAAGGGGCCTGGGTAAAGGAGGTGCGCGCTGATGCCGGTCTTGTCCATCTGTAACTGATAGTTCAATACTTCTGTCAACGAAGTAACCGCAGCTTTGCTGGAGGCATAAATCGGCGTGGTCGGCAATGAAAACAGTCCTCCGTTAGGGGACGTGGTATTCACAATATGTCCGCCACCTGCCAGTTCAATCATTCTTGGCAAAAATGCCTGCAAGCAGTGGACTATGCCCATGACATTAATAGAATATACCCAGTTCCAATCGGTGGCCGATTGCTGCCACAGTCGCTGGCCGGTTTCTGTAACACCGACTCCTGCGTTGTTGCATAGCAAAAATACATCACCGACTTCTGCGTAAACACGCTCCGCCAAATCCTCTACCGCTACATCGGAAGTGACATCACACAGCATAGGCAACACGTTTAAACCGTCTTTTGATAGTCTTTCTACAGAGGTTTCGAGCGCGCCACGCTCTATGTCTACCATGACTACGGTCATGCCCTCCAGCGCAAATGCCCTCGCCATTGCCAAACCTATACCACTGGCTGCGCCCGTTATTACCGCTACATTTCCATTCAGTTTATTCATGGTAAATTTCCACGTAGCTCGACATCAATTCCTAGGTCTTGGCCATCATCAAAACGCTGGCCGAGATGATCCCTAATCCATTCACCGGGAACCGTCTGCAAAATTTGGCCACTCGTTTTGATCGAGCCTTCACACAGCTCCATCTTGACCACGTCGTACACCAGAACGTCAGCGAGTGGATCGAAGGGGCTTTCTCGCAGAATTACCTCTGGGTTTATAATCTCGGTTACTCGGGTGTAGTTTCTCTCCCAATTTAGGCGTGTAAGCAGGACGTCTCCATCAAAACCCGTGCCCCCGTCAATGGCGGGCAGAGCTTTGTAACAAAACATATGCTCCGTAAACTGTTGCGGGGAAAGCTCTTGCCCCAGCACTCCACGCATTTCCAAAAAATCAATCCCATGCCTACCGACGTGGGCATTGATAGATGTATCCGAAATTTCCATACCAACTGAGGTCGCAATCTTTTTGGGCTCACCAAAAACTTCGCGGCCAGTAATAACAACAAATTCTCCTTCCATAGGCATAGCAATCACATAAAAGCCATCTGTTTCTTCATGACGGCACTTTACTGCTACGGTAACCGCATTGATGTGAATGTCCTCTAGATCGTCCATGTGCATGGTAGTTAACCCATACTGGACAAAAACAAGAGGCTCCGGGGCTGGGGTTAGTGGACGAGGAATCAGCGCTTCAGAAATTGCTGGATCTGTGCGATATAACGCTCGCAGCGACCTGACTGTGCTACGTACCTTGCTTCGATCAAAGGCACTTTGTTTTTTTGGGTCACGCACATAACGCAATCGCTGGTTCGCCATAAATTATTCCTTGTTTATTGGTAAGGAGAATCACCGGTATAAAATTGCTCAAAATACTTCCGAAAGCGCATAATTGGGCCATCGCCATCGCAGAGTAAGGGCTTCTTTAAATGTGCTTTGTTTTGCCAGATTGGAATATCTGCCTCCAGGCCAGTTGCCCCGGAAACGAGTTCAATGTGTTCTTCACATGCGGCTAGCTGCGGAGAATCCGGCTGGTAATTTTTATGAGTGAAGGCGAATCGCACTTCAACCTGCGAGGAAGTCACGGGGGTAACCAAAACCATTAGGAGAATGTCTGCGACGCCACTAAAGCGATCCCACTTAAGTCCAGCGCCCAGCTGTGAAACTACAATTTTTTGCTGAAATGTCTCCTCTCCACCCTTGCCGTCAGGAAGTGTTAAAGGGCCTTCCACAGTTGTTGTTCTTCTATCTCCCTCGTACTTTGTTTCACCCTCCGGCACAGAATCCATGCCATGGATAAATTTGAAGTGCGCCACATCGGCACCATTCTCGGCAATGTCCTGCACATTCCCTTTAAACGTCCATTGGCGGGTTTTCATGTCGCACCAATCGCCGCTGTTAAATTCCGGAATATCGATCAAATCGGTAAGCGGCTCTGCACCGTCGGGATGGTACCAAGCCCAAATACAACCGTTACGTTCTTGAACTGGATAGGCGTTTAGGCAGGGGCCTTGCGTCGCTTTCGGTGGAAGCGCGTTGGCATAAGGTATATCCCTCGCCATTCCAGTGTTGTCATAACTCCAATGGTGAAAAGGGCAGCGGATCCATTCTCCATTAACTTCGCCACCGTGACCCAGATGAGCGCCAAGGTGTGGACAATAGGGATCGACTAATCCGACTGAGCCTTTCTCACCTCGATATAAAACCATGTCGCGCTCGAAGTAGTGGACGTTGCGTACTTCTTTAATTGCCAAATCAAGGGAAAAACCGATACAAAACCAGCCGAATGGCATTTTTAGTTCCCCAATATTCGGCGTCGCATCTTGCATGTTAGAACTCACCCTTGTGTGGGCCAATTTTGGCGGCAAGTTTCGTTAGTGCGGCCTCGTCGAGGTCGTAACAGCGAATGGCATTGGTGGCGAGGATGAGCTTGACCTCATCATCGGGTAATGGCCCCAGGGTATCGATAAGCTTCTGCCGGGTATTCGGCCAGGACCCTTCGGGGTGAGGATAATCACTTCCCCACATAATATTGTTGATACCAATTTCATGGCGCACGGCAGTACTACCTTCGTCAAAATGCGCCGAGGCGCTGACATAGCAATTGCGCTGAAAGTACTCGCTGGGTTTCATGGTTAGATGTGAGCGATAATCACCTAATTTACCGCTGGTATGACGCACTGAGGCTCGGACATCCATCATTTCCAACATAGACGGCACCCAGAACTCACTGACCTCGGTAATACAGAATTTCAGCTTGGGAAATTTTTCGAATACACCACCAAAGATCATGTACCAGATCGGGCGGGCCGCCCACCATGCAAATTCGGTGAGAAATACACCCATGGCGCCGGGCGCGGCCATGTCATACTTTGCAGCGGGCCCAGAATGCGTATGCACAACCATGCCAGCCTCTTCGCAGAAGGCCCATATTTTATGGTAGCTGGTGTCGTTGTAACCGGGTCGGTCACCCATTAGAGCCGGGATCAAAATTCCCTGCAGGCCATTCTCATGGGCGAGCTGTGCCTCTTTGAGCGCCTCATCGACGTCCCACAACATTGGCACAATAGCCAGTCCGATACGGCGAAGGGGTTCCTTCGCACAAAATTCGGCCATCCAACGATTGTGTGCTCGCGCTCCGGCCCATTGAAGCTCTGGATCGACGGTATCGGGTCGCAACTCGAGGTCTGCGCCAAATGGCGGGGCGTTCATCTCGGTGATCCCATCTGGGAATAACACTTCGGCACAAATACCATCGCCGTCGAGTACGCGGTTACGTATATCGGAATCCCAAGCACCTTGTAGGTCTTCTTCTATGCCTTGGCGCCAATTGCGATTAAATTCATCGATGAGAAAACTTTGTTCGGCCTGGGCAGTAGCCTCTCGCTGCAGAGCTAAGGCTTCGTCAAATCGTTCGTGGTATTTGCTCTCGAGGTAGTCACGATATCTCTCCATCGGCAAACCCGCGTGCCCATCAGTCGAGATAATGAGGTGTCTGTCCATACTCAATAACTCCTGAAACTCTCGGGATTTTCCATACTTAACTTTTTTATCGCCCTCGGCCCCTAGCTAGGGCTCAAAAGTCCCCAGATCCAGCGACCGCACTGCTGAAGGCGTATAACATTTGCGCCTTGCTCTACCTACTGTTGCTTGTGGCTCCCTGTGCGAAACACTCAGAGGCCTCTTTGACGGGCAAGACTTTAGGTAGAGACTATACCGTCCAGACGGTACAGTCAATTTACCAAGATCAGGGATATAGTCAACCCCGCATGAGCGCGGATACCAGCACACGAACAAGAATCTTGAAGGCGGCCTCCCGGGTTGCGCAGGCGGTTGGTTCCTCCAAATTGACGATTGACGCTGTTGCCAAAGAGGCCGAGGTTTCCAAGGGAGGTGTTCTCTATCACTTTCCCACGAAACACGAACTGCTAGCGGGCTTGCTGCAATTCTCCGTCGTGCAACTGAAAACTCGTGTGCAACACCACAAAGGAAATCCGAGCACCAAATTCCCGCATATCGAAGCGCTTATTAAAGCATCGCAATCTACGGCACCCGCAGAGCGCACACTTCCTCTCTCAGTGCTTACCGCCGCCGCCGAAGACAAAGAGTTACTGGCCCCTGTTCAGGAATTCTCCTCCCAGTGGTATCAAGATATAAGTCGCGAGGGTGATCTGCCCTTACTTATGCTGTTGGCAATCGAAGGGCTGCAATTTTTAGAAATGCTTAACCTAGTTGAGATTAGTAAAGAGGAGCGCTGGAATCTTTTCCAAAAAATGCTTGATGCGTTGGAATTGAGATCATAGCGTCAACTGATATCGGAGGTGCTATTGGGTCTGGTGTTAAGGCTAGTAACCCTAAGACGATATCAAAAGACTTTTAGATGGAGCTTTCCTCAAGCGCCGTTTTATCAACGAGCACGTTATAGCATTAGGTAAATGCAGGATTTTACGAATAAAGTTGTTGTCATCACCGGCGGTGCCAGCGGAATTGGCGCTGCTATTTGTGATGTATTCGCGAGAGAGGGTTCCAAACTTGTCATTGGCGATATCGAGCACAGTAAGGCGGAGACTGTAGCACGCAATATTCGCGAAAAAGGTGGCCAGCCTCTGGATATGAATTGCCTCGCGACACGATAAGTTTATAGCGAGTTGTACATGCTTGCGCGAAATCTTGGCATCCTCGGTCTTTGGGATGCGGTTAGACACTGAATCAATGCGTTATGCTGGGCTTCTAATCTACCTTGCCCTAAATTTTCTGGATCAAATAATTGGGGTTTTTGGAAATTAAATTATAAGCTCCATTTTTAATTGCGTGTCTTGCTACTCTGTTGGGCTCCCAGTTTCCCCCGTCACCGGAATCATCAAATAAAATAAAACCCCCTTTCTCCAAATATTTGTCGGTATTCTCGAAATCTCGTCTGGCTCCATCATATGAATGATCGCCGTCGATGTATACGAAAGACAGAGGGCCACCGAGTTCGACCTCTCGGCCAAATATGTCCTCTACGGTGTTATTTACAGCCCAGTTCTCAAATAGATTCTCCGAAAAATCTCTAAAGGTATGGGGAAGGTAATTTTTGGAAAAGAATCCAACGCGTTGCTTGTAAGAATCAAACAAGAAACGTTCGAAATCATCCCATCGAATGTCTAGGTTCTCAGAAAAGAACTCTCCGTCCCGATTACTTGTATAATCCCAGGGATCACAACTAAAAAACGGGTTATCGAGGCCAAAATCTGCTTTCAGAAATGTGATTAAGTTTGAAGATAATCCACAAAAGGCGCCTATTTCTAAAATGGCGGCTTTCGAACTTATGTTTTTCAGGGCATATGCGATTGCATCGATGTTTCCCACACTAAGCATGCCACCGGTAGCAAAGCTGATCGTACGCAACTGTTGCCGCATCTGGCCTTGGTAGGTTTCAGGCACATCTCGCCATCGCCAATCAAACTTACGAACAATATTTCTTAACGATCCCATTCTTGTCACCGCGCTATCAAAGTAAGGATTCTCTGATTAAATCCAATATTGGGTCAAGCGATGATTTAAACCTTCCGTTTTATTTGGGGAACCCCATAGCCGTTACATCTTATCGCGCGTGAGCGCACACGCGATTGTCACCGGAGTTACGTCGTATTGGGGAATCCCATCGTGAACTGTTGTTGGCACCTGTCGTTGAATTGTGTCGACGGTTCAACCACAAAGACTCAGAAGCGGACGCCAAACTGCTGCTCAACACGGTTACTGCATTGGAATACCAATCCCTCGCCATTCCCGCGCCTGAAGTGAACAAAGCGAAGCTGACATGACTGCTGCGTCGTCATCTGGGGTGAGTGCTTGGATTGAGGCGTGCCTGATTCTAAATCAGTAGTTCAGGGTCAGAGCCCTTTTCCTGGGAATTAGCTTTGAAAAATGGCGGACGATAAACTTCCAGACGTAGTATTTTACGTTCACAACTCATGCAGTGGGGTTATACACTCAAACTAGCCGGAGTAGATAACTGAACGAGGATTGTCCTTTATGTCGGTGACTTTTTTACGGGGGTTGGCAGTAGCTCTACTGTTGATACCGGTCGCACACGCAGCCGAACTCGATACGAGTAGAGACGTGGTGGCAACCAGCACAACGCAAGCCATTGCGTCGCAAGCGCGCATTGATACGCTGTCCGCAGAAACAAAAGCCCTGCTTACGGAGTTCCGCAGATTGACAGAGGGTGTCGAGTACGCGGAATCGCAGCGCCGCGAGCTAGAAGTGCTGCGGCGCGCGCAGTCAGACCAGATAGCAACATTAAAGACTCAAATTGCTACCGTTAAAATGACTCGCCAACGTATTCTGCCGTTGATGCGAAGCATGGCGGAATCATTACAGGCGTTTGTCGCACTGGACTTGCCGTTTCACCAGGAGCAGCGCCTTACCGCGGTCCTTTCTCTGCAAAAAACGCTCTCCCGTGCAGACCTGTCAGTGTCGTCCCGACTACGCATGCTGCTGGAGGCCTACCAGCTCGAACAGGACTACGGCAATACCATCGAGGCCTGGCGGGGTACCGTGGAGCAGAATGGCGACCCGCTGTCTGTCGAATTTTTGCGTATTGGCCGGGTGGCGCTGTATTACCACCATCTGGATGGTTCGAGGAGTGCCTACTGGGACCGAACGCGCGGCACATGGCAGCCGCTGCAAAATAAATTTAACCGGCCCATTGCGAGCAGCTTGAAAATTGCGAGAAACGGAGGGGCACCACAGCTACTGTTGCTGCCTCTACTTCCGCCGGAGGATGCGCTGTGAGGCGATTCGCAACAGCTTTGCTCGCATTGTCGGTGTGTTGGGCATTCCCGGCATCAGCTGCGCAAGCCGAAGCCGCTCCTGCTCCGCAACAAGAGGTCAAGAGCCTGGAAGAATTACTGGTAACTGTGCGCGATCGTCAGCGTAGGCTTGCGCAACGCAATCGCGAACGCGAGGAAGCATTCCTGGCCGCAAAGCAGGAACAGTCTGCCTTGTTGGCAGAAGCTAAACGCGATTTTCAGCGTAGACAACGAGAAAATGAACCGCTGCTGGTAGAGACGGAGCACAACGCGGCGCAGATCGCGAACTTGGAAGAACAGTTAGCGGCGGTTGTGCAAGACATGGGGGATCTCTCGGCCACGTTCCGCGAATTTGCCGGAGACTTCAGTGCGGTCTTCGATCATTCTCTGCTAAGTGCTCAATTCCCTGCACGTCGACAAGCCACGGCAGCAATGGCTGCAAATAGTGGCCCAGCGACAATTGCAGAGATCGAATCTCTCTGGTTGCTGTTGCAAGAAGACATGACCGAGGCGGCCCGCATTGGCAACTTCCCCGGTAGTGTAGTTTCGGCAGAGGGATTACAAGAGCAGGCAAGCATCCTCCGTATTGGGCCTTTTTCCGCTTATCGTGGCGGAGACTTTCTGCGCTATGTGCCCGAAACTGGCGAGCTCTTGATCCTCACACGACAACCGCAAGGTAAGGCGAGAAGCAGTGTTAAGTCATTCACCGACAGTCGCGGTGAACCCGCCCTCATGGCTATCGATCCAACCCGAGGTGGGTTGCTTGGCGTCATGAGTTACTCGCCGGACGTTAAAGAGCGAGTGCAACAGGGTGGCGTTATCGGTGTAATTATTATTGGGCTCGGAATGTTTGGTTTAGTCATCGCCTGTTGGCGCGGCGTGTATCTGTTGCTAGTTTCTCTGCAGGTGCGACGCCAGTTGCGCGCTCCAGACGCCGCTACCGATGCCAATCCACTTGGCAGAGTGCTTCTTGCCGCGAGACATAACAATGCGCAAGAGGAAGAAGTGTTGAAGCTTAAACTGGATGAGGCGATCCTCACTGAATTGCCGGCGCTGGAGCGGGGCAACGGGGTGATCAAATTGCTGGCAGCAACTTCGCCGCTACTTGGCTTACTCGGTACTGTGACCGGCATGATAATCACCTTCCAAACAATCAGCTTGTTTGGTACTGGCGATCCGCGACTGATGGCGGGCGGTATATCCCAGGCCCTGGTGACCACGGTTTTGGGCCTGGTTGTCGCCATCCCACTACTTTTTTCTCACAGCCTGATCAACTACCTGTGCCGCTCGATCATACAGTGCCTAGATGAACAGAGCGCTGGGGTCCTCGCCCGGATGATCGAACAGCGGGAGCGGCAATCGTGAGCTTTTTCAACGCGGTGTTTGATTCACTGGAAGCTTTCGCTATGCAAGGTGGTGCGGTCATCTGGTTGCAGTTTGCGGTTTGTTTCGTACTGTGGCTGCTGATCTTGGAGCGCATCCTATTTTTCCGCATCAGTTGGCCGACGCGCGCCAAACAACTGGTGCGCGAGTGGAACAGCAGGCGTGACCAACAAAGCTGGCGAGCCCAGGCGATTCGAGAGGCAGTGGTTTCACGTAGTAGCAGAGAGTTATACGGAGCCATCGCAATTATTCGTACGCTTGTTGCTCTCTGTCCGCTACTTGGCCTGCTCGGTACGGTGTTGGGTATGACAGGGGTATTCGATGTGATTGCCAGCAGCGGCAATGACGACGCACAGGCCATGGCCAGCGGTATATACAGAGCCACCTTACCGACGATGGCGGGTTTAACCGTAGCTCTCAGTGGTATCTACTTTACGGTGCGTTTAGCGCAAAAAGCGGAACGCGAGGTTAATCGACTACGTGGATTGCTGGCGTTATCAGATGCCCAGCCAGAGGTGGTTAGCTCGTGAGCGCACGCCGACACTTGCCCGCCGAAGACGAAACGGAACTCGACATGACGCCATTACTAGACATCGTTTTTATCATGTTGATTTTCTTTATCGTTACGACATCTTTTGTCAAAGAGTCTGGTGTCGAAGTGGCCTCCCCCGAGGCCGAGACAGCAGCAGAGCAACCCCACAGCAACATCTTCATTGCTATCACCGCAAACGGCGAGGTTTGGCTGGATAGGCGCCCCGTCGATCTGCGATCTGTACGCGCTATCGTGGCGCGCCTGCACGCGGACGATCCCGAAAGCGCAGTTATTATTCAAGCTGATGCAATAACCCCAACGCATCTGCTGGTTGAAGTCATGGATCAGGTGCGACTTGCGGGCGTCCGGGGCATTGCCATTGCGGCGGACACGCCAGGGCAAGAGTAGCGCCGATGAGTGGCTTGTTCAGTCGTTTACTCTATGCCCTGATTGGCGCGCTCGCTATATCCGGTGCCATTTTTCTGTTTATGCAGAGTTTGATAGGCGCAGAGAGTACTCAGGATCAGGCTCTACCAGTGTTCGAGGACATACGCATCGTGCGTGAAAAACCCGACAAAAAACCTGAAGAACAGCACGAGATGCAGCCACAAGAGCGCCAGGCAGAACCTTCGTCAGAGCCACTGGCGCTCGCCGCGCCCGTTGAGACTCGCGCAGTCGCCCCTGTCGATCTGGCTCCATTAGACTTGGCTTTTCCGGTTACCGATGTTGCGCCGGGAGACGGCTGGTCCGCACCACTGGCGGGTAGTGTTGTTGCTCTCGAAGGAAAAGGACAGGATGCCCGAGGTTACGTTGAAGTCATTCCCTACAGTACTCGTCGGCCCAGTGTCCCGGAGGTGGCCTGGCGCAATAAAATCAATGGTTGGGTATTGGTCGCTTTCTCAATCTCGACAGATGGCAAACCGCGTGACATTCGCGTGCTAGACGCCGACCCCAAGGGCGTGTTCGAAGAAAAAGTTATAGCGGCTGTAGAGGACTGGCGCTACACCGTCAAATTCGAACGCGAGCTAACCGGCGATGTGGTATTGACACAAAAAGTCGAGGTTGACTGGCAAAACTATCCCCAGAACATCCCGAATGTCGACTGAAGCGCATGCCTGGTTGCGTCTAGTAGTCTTAGTGCTAGTAGTTTTGTTCGCTAGCCCGTCGGGGCTCGCTGCCGAAGAGGGCCAGTATCGCAGCCGGATACTGGTGACGCCGCCTGGAGAGATAGGCATTGGCAGCGGGGTCAGTAACCGGGAGCTCGAACAGCAGATCGACCGAATCGATGACCCCTATGCGCGATCAGGTGCCGCGCGTCACCTAGGGCGCCATTTTGCCGGTGAGGGTGACTATGTTAAAGCAGAGCGATACTATCGCGACGCCTTGGAAACCGCGGGATTAGCGGATGTCGCCAACCGCGAAATATTGCGCGAGTTGGCGCGCATCTATCTGCAACAGGGGAATTACGACGCGGCGGCGAACGCCATAGAGCAGGCGTTAGCTATGAATTTGGCGCCCGATGCGATGGACTTTTTGGTCCTGGCGCAAACTCACTACAAACTCCGACAATATGTCAAAGCGGTAGAGGCGCTGGACCGTTTAACCGCTCTCGATGTGACGTTGGAGCGCTCCCAAATGGAGCAAGTTGTCGCGGTGTACTACCGTGCCAGTGGCTACAGGCAGGCGGAGACTTACTTGCGACAGTTAATTGAACGCTATCCAGACGCTCATCGACACTGGCATTTGTTGGCGAATGTCTATCTGCAGATGGGCAAGCGCCGCCAGGCTCTGAATCAACTGGTGTTAGCTCGGCAAAAAGGGATACCCTTTGAGCAGAGTGACCTGGTTCTACTCGCGGATTTACACGCAGCCAATGGCGACCCCTATGAAGGGGCGCAATTTCTGCAGACATCGATGGCCGCTGGTTTGGTTGAACCCAGCGGCAATCACTATCGCAAACTGTTCGAGTACTGGTTTCAGGCGCGCGAAAAACAACGGGCAATGGACAGCCTCGACAAGGCTGCTGCTCTGACCGGTGATATTGAACTTTACATGTACTTGGCACAGTTGCTGCAGGAGGATGCCAAATGGCAGGGCATGTATGAAGCAATGCTGCGCGCCTGTGAGAAACCCTTGCCAGAAAAATACCTTGGACGAGCAAATCTGCTGTTGGGTGTGAGCCAGCTAAAGCTCGGTAACCCAGAGGGGGCCAGGCGCTCATTTATTAACGCGACCTTGATTGGTGGCGCCACCGAGCAGGCTGCGCAATGGCTCAACTTTATGGCGGCTGCTCCACCCACCGAAGACGAGTTGCGTCGCCTCAAGGGAATCTGCTATGGAGCTGAAGACGTCCAACTGAAAGTAGCGCGGCATTCAGGTCGTGGTGAATCATCAACTAAATTGGATGTCGAACTCTTGGAACTTCTGCGCAAGACCGTACCCGCTATGCGCTTTTTCTCTGCCAGTTACACAGAGCCGCTGGATGAGGCGATGGGCAAGTTGCGCCAGCGTTTAGCGCGCATGAATATTGCGCTCATCAAGAGCGGTGGAAAAGCCACCGGTACCGCGCAAGTTATCTTCACCCTGGATTCATCGACAGCGAGTACGATAGAGCAATGGGACTTGGCCATTCCCACTGGTGGCACCACTCGTGGAGCTGGGCGGCATCGCGCACACTCAGTCGGTGCATTCAACTGTGTTTACTTTCGCTATGAAGGCGAGCCCGAGGGCTTTCTCAAAACCTTGAACCAATTTCTTGCTCGAGTCGAAGAAGAGAACTTTGCGTTGGGTGGTGAGGTCCGATTGGTGTTCCTTCCCGACTTTTCCTCGAAGGGTTTGCTTATTGAGGTCCAGGTAGGGGTGGAGTAGCAGGTAGTAGATATATTCACCACGCGACCTTGTCGTGCTGGTTCCACCTAACGCGTCGTGCAGGGCTGCAGAAATATCGAGGGGCAATTCAGGCAGGCAATTCAGGCCAGGCAATTCAGGTACAGGCACGGGGCAGCATCTCAGAGCAATTCAGCAGCATTTCAGGGACAGGCAAGCATTTCAGGGACAGGCACGGGGCAGCATTTCACGAGCATTTCAGGGACAGGCACCGAGGAAAAGTAAACAACTAGTAAGATTGGGCGAAATTAGCCACCCAGCAGAAAGGCGTGAAGGCCGCGCTGGGTCTACAGGTGAAAAGCGCGAATTACCAGACCAGAAAAGACTTATAGGAAAAAGCGTGCCAACGAGCACGCCGAAGGGGAAAGCGCTTGACGCCGCCTGTTATGTCACACTAAGCAGCACGCAGAAAGTTTCGTCGGAAAACCGCTTCGAATTGCTGAGAGTTGATAAGCCACGAGTTATTGTAAAAAGTGGTGTTTGGCAGCTTGAATCAAGCGGCGACCTGATTGCTAGCTGACACTTCGATTCCATCTTTAAATTCAATTCCTGTAATCACCTTTGCCAGGTAACTGAAACCGCGGAGGCGGCGCCAGTTGTCCTGTGCACACATACCCAGCTTGAAGGTCATGTGTAGCATTCCATCTCGGCTCAGGCAACCCTTGCTCCGCCGGGTGCGATGGCGGATTGTCCCGAACGTCGACTCAATCGGGTTCGCCGTGCGAATGCTCTGCCAGTGCTTCGCCGGAAAACCGTAGAAGGCCATCAGCTCCTCTCGATCTTTTTGTAAACAGACCGTTGCCTTCGGGTACTTCGGTTCATAGGTCACCAGGAATCTGTCGAACGCCTTTTCTGCCTCCTCTCGCGTCGCCGCCTGCCAGATGTCGTGCAGATCATTCTTGGCTTTGGGTTGCAGCGATTTCGGCAGCGCGTTCAATACATTCATCGTCTTGTGCATCCAGCAGCGTTGCTGGCGTGTCTGCGGATACACTTCCTCCAGCGCTGCCCAGAACCCCATGGCACCATCACCAATCGCCAGTTCAGGACCGTTCAGGCCGCGCGACTTCAGGCTCAACAGGACTTCGCGCCAGCTTTGCGTCGACTCCCTAACCCCATCCTCAATCGCCAAAAAATGCTTCTCGCCGCGCTCGTTCACGCCAATGATCACCAGGGCGCACAGCTTGGCGTTCTCTGCCCGCAGGCCGCTGTAGACGCCGTCTGCCCACACATACACCCAGCGATCCTTGTCTAATCGCCTTTGCCGCCAGGCATCATATTCCTGTGCCCACTGGCGCTTGAGCCGAGACACGGTACTGGCGGATAAACCCTTCGCCTCTGGCCCCACCAGCACTTCCAGTGCCGATGCCATCTCGCCAGTTGAAACACCCTTCAGGTACAGCCAGGGCAACGCCGCTTCCAGGCTCTTTGCCTTGCGTACATACGGCGGCACCAGGGCTGAGCGGAAGGTCACTGGTGTCCCATCTCGGGATCGCACCTTCGGCACTTTCACCGTCACAGGCCCAATGCCTGTCTGCACCTCTCGCTCGGGCTGGTGGCCGTTGCGAACGACTGCAGCGCGCCCATCGGCAAGCTGGCGGCCTTCAAAGCCAGAGAGAAACTCTGCCAGCTCTGCTTCAATAGCTTGATAAATCAACGTTTGTGCGCCTGTGCGCAGTAGCTCCGTGAGTGCATCAGCTTTTACCGCTCGACCTGCAAACTCGACAACGTTATTCTCATTCATGGTGGTGTATCTCCTGGTTGCTTTGTCTGTTGTGGTGACAACAAATCAACCAGATACACCGCCTTTTTTCAAACCGTCAAACACCAGATTCAGTTATAACTCATAAGCCACTGGTCGGGCGCTATAGCCAAGCGGGATAGAATGGGTGGCGTGGTTGCCTCAATACGCCCTCGTCCATCTTCTCTAACCATACGCCCTGTCCAGCCGAGCAGCACCAGATAATCCTCTAACCTGAAAGGAATGCCCGATTTGTGTTCTGCTCTCCCCGGCGTGTCAAAATGAAGCAGCGGTTTTAGCATCATTGGCTGCTCTCTGGGCTGCAGCCCGTGTGCATCGCGTAGCGCTTCTGTGATCTTTGGGTTAAAGGGCCGGACGATCCTTTCTTGAACGCTGGTGTAGTCTGACTGTTCAAGTGTGTGGGCGATTCCCGCTCGCACCGGATTGAGGTCGACGTAGGCCATGCAGGATAGGAGGGCCTCTTGGGTTTTTAGCGCCTGGGTTTTGAATCTAGACTCCCAAAAGTGCCCGGTACAGGTGTCTTCTCTGTTGGCTTGTCGCGCAACAGGCTCGTTCAGGCACTTCATAAACCAGGAGAGATCTTGCAGGCGTGTGCGCCAGACCTGGATGATGTCTTTTACGGTAGCCCATTGAGTTGGTGATAGCGGGTTTCCTGCTCGATATGCTTGAACAAGCGCTGGCCCCTTGAAGAGAACCAGCCAGCGTTGGAGTACGTCCTCATCAGTCAAGTACTCACTGGAACCAAGCTTGACTACCAGGTGGTAATGATTGCTCATGACAGCATAGGCGCACATATCGATGGTAAACAGGGACGAAAGCAGGCGAATTCGCTCTTGTATCCAGCCCCGACGGTGCTCATAGGAAATACCTGTCTCATGGTCAATGCCACAGAGAAACGCGCGCCGTACGCATCGAGATACGCAATGGTAGTAAGACGTTTCGGAACGAGAAATCTGGGCTGAGCGGGGTTTGACCACGCAGTCCTCCGCAGGGCAAGGAATGGTTCAAGCTAGATCGTTAACGGGGTAAATAGTGCGCTGAGATGTTGAGAACCACAATCGAATGAGTGGAATTGATTTAAAAAGCCGTGCCTAAAAAGCCGTGCCTGTCCTGAAAGCTCGTGCCAAAAAGCCGTGTCTGTCCTGAAAGCTCATGCCAAAAAGCCTTGCCTGTCCTGAAAGCTCGTGCCAAAAAGCCTTGCCTGTCCCGAAAGCTCAGTGCCTGTCCTGAAAGCTCCCGCACAGTGCCTGTCCTGAAAGCTACTACTGCTGAGAGCTCTCTGAAAGCTCTGAAAGCTACTGCGACGGACGCGAGTTGTGGGAAGCGAAGGTCAGCGGATTGAAATTATCTGACAACAGCACGGTTATCGAGCCGATAACTGTCAGATCAGGTCGCGACTATGACAGCTAATCGTCAGGATTCCGAGGGCCTGTACCTGAAGTCGCACATACTTGCGCCCTGCATAACGGTTTTTGAGCGCGATAACTCCAGACCCATTTCCTTCGCAGAGACAAAGTCACCGTTACAGATAAGGAGATGCCCAAACTCTCGACCGCCCAGCTCTTCCATCATTTCAGCGTAGCGACAAAAATGCACGTCAACATCGAACTGATCAGCGGATGAAGCAATGACTTCGTACTTCAGTGCGTCCCCTGCTGCATAAAACTCTACCATTGTGTCCATTTGATTGAAATCGATACTCTGTAGCTTCTGGGCTCTATCCATGCGTAATTTGCTAACCTCTTCGAGTGCCTCGAGCACTGTTTCTTGCCCTAGAACCTCTCTCAAGTCTTTGATCAGTGGAACCACGTACTCCATCTGGATACGTCGTTTTTCAAAAAACGTTTGTTCTGCCATATTTTCACCAAAACGTGATATGCGGAGTTTCAATCATAGTACATGGTGACCTCCGAAATCTTTGGGGTGCCTAGTTTTGAGCTGCCGGTAATGCTAAATCATGGAATTACCTTACAAACCGGCCATTCCATCGGTTTGAATGTCCGGGCTACGCCAGGTCGATCGACGCTGGCACTGCCATCCCGGTAGCCGGTATGACAGTGCCCGAACTTAGTTCAGGTAGAGGTTGGTCTGCTTGCGAATGATATTCGCCACCATATCCGGATAGGTGATGTAGGCGAAGTGCTTGCCTGGCGTCCAAATGGTTACCGTGTTAAATACGATTTTGTTTGGCAAAGAAGCAATCAAGCACTTTCCAGCTGAGTATCATGATCCTTTGACCAAGAATTTCGAGTCTTTGGGGTCTAGCTGCCCTCGTACGCAGCCTCCGTTTTGTCCAGCATAGCTGCCATAGCGCGCTCGTGGTCTCGAGAGTGATGGCAACTGGCCTGGTAGCTAGCGCTGACGTCGAGCAAATCCTGTAATTCCATTCGCTGTGCCGCTTTCATAAGGCGCTTTGTCATGCGCAGTGCTTGCGGTGGTTTGGCCGCGAAGGTAGCGGCCAACTCGGTAGCGCGGGGGTGCAACTGCTCCGGACTTACGATCTCTAGTAGTAGGCCTAATTGCAGTGCTTCCTTCGCGTCGATCACTCTGCCGCTAAACGTGAGCTCGGCAGCACGCTGATAGCCTACTAGGCGTTGCAAAAACCAAGCACCGCCATCCCCGGGGATGAGGCCGAGGTTAATGAAAGTCTCCCCGAAGCGAGTGGCGGGCGTGCCCAAGCGAATATCGCACATGCACGACAGATCAAAACCCGCGCCGATACCTGGTCCGTTCACTGCCGCTATTACGGGTACTTCGACACCGTGCATGGCAAGGCTCATGCGCTGGATGCTGTGCCGGTAATTTTCGCTGATCTGCGCCGGGCTACCATCGAATACGCCCTTGCGATCGCGTATGTCTTTAATGTTGCCTCCGGCGCTGAAAGCCTTGCCATTGCCGGTAATGATCAGCACCCGCACTTCTGGGGTGTGCGCGATCCAATCTACGGTGGCGCAGATATCATTGACCAATTGTGTGCCGGTGAGTTCGTTACGCACATCGTCGCGGTTGAAAGTCAGGGTCGCGATATGTTCATTGAAATCTAAAGTGGAGTCGGCCAGAGTGGGTTGCGATTTCATAGATATGTCCTGTCGGTTATCGTCGGGTGGTGTGCTGTACCGTGCTTTGGATAGGTAAGTAGCGGTTTGAAAACTAGGGGCAGAGTATAGCCGTGTAATAGCGAAAGTGAGTTTGCTATGCCCGCCTAGATGGTAGATTGGCCGCCAGTGACGCCGTTCTAAATACTAGATCTAGGCTATCATGTCGAACACACCCGCATGGCATCTCGATAGTGAGCATGCTAAATTATAGCCTGCGATCTAATAGTGCTGGCCCCATCTTTAGAGCGGGCGGGGTAACAACAGAGAGTCAATCTTCTACAGGGAGCTGCCAGCCATGGCCGCGGGCATACTATCTTTTGGGGCATACATCCCCCAATCTCGCTTACAAAGATCAGCCATCGCCGCTGCACACAGCTGGTTTGAACCAACATTGAGCGCCCTGGGCAAGGGAGAGCGCAGCATGGGGTCGTGGGATGAGGACAGCAATACCCTGGCTGTGGAGGCTGGGCGAGCTTGTCTCGCCGGTTGTGAGCAGCGCAAAGTGGATTCACTATACCTAGGCTCGAGCAGTTTTCCGTTCCTAGATCGGCAAAATGGTGCGCTGGTAGGAGAGGCGCTGGGGCTGGGCAGAGCTCTACAGACTTTTGACCTCGCCGCCTCCCAAAAGGCGGGTACCGCTGCTTTGTTGGCGGGCCTAAAGGGTGCCGCGGCGGGAGAGCGCATCCTGGTGATTGGCGCGGACAAGCGACGCACTAAGGCCGCATCCACGGTGGAAATGAATTATGGAGACGGCGCTGCTGCACTGCTCGTGGGGGATGGCAGCACCGGTCAGAACATCGTGGCCGAACTTGTGGCTTCTTATTCCCTGTCGGTAGATTTTGTGGATCACTTCCGCACTCCTGAATCCGAATTTGATTACCAGTGGGAGGCGCGTTGGGTTCGGGATGAGGGCCTGATGAAGTTGATACCCGAAGCGGTCGATGCGCTGTTGCGGGAAGGTGGCACCGAGGCATCCGCTATCGATCGATTCTGTTGTCCGGTGGGTAGCGCGCGTGAACAGGTTGCGCTGGCAAAAAAACTGGGTATTCGCGCGGAGGTAGTACAAGACGCGTTGCAGGCTGTTTGCGGCAATACTGGTGCTGCCCATGCGCTGCTGATGTTGGTAGGTGCGTTGGAAGCGGCGGCGCCGGGTGAGCTCATTATGGTTGTAGGCTTCGGCCAGGGCTGTGACGTGCTGTTGTTCCGCACCACCGTTGCCTTGGCTTCGCTCTCGGCATCACAGGGGCTCGAGGCGACCCTGGCCAACCGCCGCGAGGAAGATAACTATTTTAAGTTTCTAGCCTTCAACAACTTGATTGAAATGGAACATGGATTGCGTGCTGAAACCGATAAAAACACTGGGCTTAGTACCGCTTATCGCAACCGCCAACTCACCACCGCATTCACAGGTGGCAAGTGCAGGTTGTGTGGCACGGTGCAAATTCCGGCGGCGCCCATTTGCGTTAATGCCGATTGCGCGGGAGTTGATACGCAGGATCCGCACGCCTTCGCGGATGCTGAAGCATTCCTCAAGTCCTATACCTCTGATCGGCTAACATACAGTATGAACCCACCCGCTTGTTACGGCATGGTGCAGTTCAAAGCAGGTGGGCGCATTATGCTCGACTTTACGGATGTGTTGCCAGACAAGGAATTGGAGGTGGGGATGCCGATGCGTATCGCGTTCCGTGTGAAAGATTACGATCACAAGCGCGGGTTTCGTCGCTACTACTGGAAAGCGGTGCCTGTTTACACGGCGGATGGAGAATAACGATGGCTGCGGGTATCAGGGATAAAGTCGCCATTCTCGGGATGGGCTGTTCGCAGTTTGGCGAGCGCTGGGACTGCAATGCCGAGGACCTAATGGTAGAGGCCTACACCGAGGCACTCGTGGATGCAGGTATTGAAACCGAGCAGATCGAAGCGGCCTGGTTGTCGACTGCGCTGGACGAACAAAACGTCGGTAAGTCAGCGGTGCCATTAGCGACCGCGTTGCGCTTGCCCTATATTCCAGCGACTCGTGTGGAGAATTACTGCGCCAGCGGAACAGAATCTTTTCGCGGTGCGGTGTACGCGGTGGCCGCGGGTGCCTGCGATATCGCCTTGGCTGTGGGCGTCGAGAAACTCAAAGACACGGGCTATGGTGGCCTGCCCCAGCGCAGCCGTGGCACAGTGAACGATTTGTTTTGGCCCAACGCATCGGCACCCGGCTCCTTTGCGCAGCTGGCCTCGGCGTACAACGCAAAACACAAGATAAATAGGGCAGACCTGAAGCGCGCCATGGCCCATGTATCGGTGAAAAGCCATGACAACGGTGCTCGCAATCCCAAAGCCCACCTGCGCCGGCCCATCGATATGGAAACTGCATTGAACGCGGCTATCATCGCCGAGCCCCTGGGGTTATACGAGTGCTGCGGTGTAAGTGATGGCTCGGCGTGTGCCATTGTCACCACACCGGAGATTGCGAAATCGATGGGCAAGCAAGACCTCGTAACTGTAAAAGCGCTGCAGTTGTCCGTCTCCAACGGTCGTGAGCTGCAGTACAACGATTGGGACGGCAGTTATTTTCACACCACGCGCCTCGCGGCAAAGCGCGCCTATAAAGAGGCGGGTATTACCAAGCCGCGGGAACAGATCAGTCTGTTTGAAGTACACGATTGCTTTTCGGTCACTGAGCTGGTCACCATGGAAGATTTGTTTATCTCCGAAGAGGGTAGTGCACCCAAAGACATTCTGGATGGCTTCTACGATGCGGACGGCCAGGTACCCTGTCAGATAGATGGCGGCTTGAAGTGTTTTGGTCACCCCATTGGCGCCACAGGCCTGCGCATGTTGTACGAGATGTATCTGCAGATGCAGGGACGTGCGGGAGAGCGTCAGTTGGCCAAGGATCCGGTGTTTGGGCTGACACACAACTTGGGCGGTTTTCCCTCTCAGAACGTGTCATCCGTTACCATTGTGGGCCGCGAGGGCGCCTGACTCAAATAGCCACCGCGCAATTGCAATAACAGGAACCGAAACTGTAACAAAACGAGGCACAAAATGGCTGGACTGTGGTTTGAGGATTTGGAAGAGGGGATGGTGTTTGAACACGAGCTCTCACGCACGGTGACTGAGGCGGACAATATGTGGTTCTGCAACGCCACAATGAACCCGCAGCCTCTGCATATCGACTACCACCACGCCGCGCAGACAGAATTCGGCAAGCCGCTGGTGAACAGTCTCTTTACCCTCGGTCTGGTTATTGGGATGACGGTGGCTGAAACGACCTTGGGCACAACGGTCGCAAACTTGGGCATGACCAATACCACATTCCCCGCCCCTGTGTTTTTCGGTGATACATTGCGTACGCGCACCACCGTCATGAGCAAGCGTGCCAGTAAGAGTCGACCCATGCAGGGCGTGGTGAATTTTCAGCACGAGGGCATTAATCAACATGGCGAGGTGGTCTGTGTTTGCGAGCGTGCCGCGCTAATGCACTGCAATCCCAACTAAACGGCGACCAATTATTACGGGGATAACACTCAATGTTGTTTGATCAAGACGAAGACTTACTGGCCATTCGAGAAGGGGTCGAAGCGGTATGCAAACAGTTTTCGGATGAATACTGGCGCGAGCGTGACGCGGACGGCAAGTTCCCCCACGAATTTCACAAGGCCATGGCGGAGGGCGGTTGGTTGGGTATTACCATGCCCGAAGAATTTGGCGGCCAGAACCTCGGCGTGTCGGAAGCGGCCGTGATGATGCATGCGGTGGGCAAAGGCGGTGGCGGCATGGCTGCTGCGTCAACGATTCAGATCAACCTGTTCGGCCCGCACCCAATCCTTCTATTTGGCACGCAAGCGCAAAAAGAGCGTTTTCTGCCAGCATTGGTAGAGGGCAGAGACAAAGTCGCCTTCGGTGTGACGGAGCCCAACGCCGGTCTGGATACGTCTAGCATCACCACCTTCGCCGAAAAAGTTGATGGCGGCTGGAAAGTTAACGGCCGCAAAATTTGGACTACCACAGGTCAGGTAGCCACCAAGTATCTGCTGTTGTGCCGCACCACTAAACGCGAAGACTGCGCCAAGCGCTCTGACGGCATCACCCTGTTTTACACCGACTTTGATCGCGACAAGATGGAAGTGCAGCGTATTCCAAAAATGGCGCGCAAGGCGGTAGATTCCAACATGGTGTTTATCGACGACTTGTTTATCCCCGATGAGGACCTCATCGGAGAGGTGGGCAAAGGTTTCAGGTACATCCTAACTGCTATGAATGCCGAGCGGGTGATCATTGGCTCTGTGGCGGCGGGCCTGGGGATGGACGCCCTGAGTCGCGCTGCCAACTACGCCCAGGAGCGCGAAGTGTTCGGCCGTCAGATCGGTATGAACCAGGGCATACAGCATCCACTGGCAGACAGCTGGATGGAATTGGAAGCTGCCTGGCTGATGTGCCAAAAAGCGGCGCGCATGTACGACGCCGGCCAACCCTGTGGTGCGGAAGCGAATGCCGCAAAGTTCCTGAGTGCGCAGGCCGGCCATAAAGCGGCTGAGCGCGCGGTGCTGACCCACGGCGGTATGGGAGTGGCGAAGGAATATAACGTAGAGCGCTTGTACCGCGAATCGATGATCATGCGCATCGCGCCAGTCTCGGAACAGATGATTCGCAACTTTATCGGGGAGCATGTCTTAGGTATGCCAAAATCTTATTGAGCTCTTATTTCACCCGCTGTCGCTTGCGCAACGGTTGAGGACATCGCCATGACAGATGACCTACTGGTCGAAAAAACAGATGGTGTCGCCACTATTACCTTCAACCGGCCCGCAGCCCGCAACGCGCTGTCGATGGAGATGCGTTCCGCGTTAATTGATTCTATGCTGGCGATTGAACGCGATGACGGCATTCGCTGCGTCGTGCTGCGCGGCGCCGGCGATAATTTTATGGCCGGCGGCGACCTGAAAAACTTTGCCGAGCTGGCACAACTACCCCCGGAAGAACGCAACAGTCACTTCGAGCGGCGTATACACAGCATCCAACCTTTGCTGATTTCCATGCAACGCATGCAGAAACCTGTTGTTGCCGTTGTGCAGGGCGCGGCGGCGGGATTTGGTTTTTCGTTGGCCATGGCCTGTGACATGGTCGTGGCTGCCAGCGACGCGCGCTTTGCCAGCTCTTATGTGAGCATCGGCACCAGCCCCGATGGCTCCGGATCCTATTATCTACCGCGACTTGTAGGCTTGAGGCGGGCCCTGGAAATCGCTCTGTTGGGCGACTTTATCGACGCCGACGCAGCCCTGCAGATGGGTTTGATCAACCGCGTGGTGGCGAACGATGATCTGGAAAACGAAGCGCAGGTATTGATCAAGCGTCTGTCCCGGGCTCCGACTGTGGCCCTCGGCCAGATCAAAAGTCTGATGTACGCCTCATTCGAAAACAGCCTTGAAGCGCAAATGTCGCGCGAGGCTGAGAGTTTCGCCCTGTGCGCCGCCAGCGACGACTGGGTGGAAGGTGTGACTGCTTTCAATGAAAAACGCCGCCCGCAGTTCCGCGGCCGCTAAATAGCTTCGATTAGCGCTATCTACAACTAATTCAATAGCGAACAAGAAAATCTTATGACCAATGCAGCGCATAACCGCTCTTATATGTTTGTCCCGGGCGACAGCGAAAAAAAATTAGACAAGGCACAGGGCTTGGGTGCTGACGCTCTGATCTGTGATCTCGAGGATGCCGTGGCCGACCTCAACAAACCTGCCGCGCGGGCGCTGACTCGTGACTATCTCCGCTCCCATCGGAACACCAGCGCCAGTGAACTCTGGGTGCGCATCAATCCTTTGGATACAATGCATTTCCGTGCCGATCTCGAAGCGGTTATGCACGGCGCACCGGCAGGTATCTTCCTGCCTAAGCCCAGCCGTGGAGAGGATATTAAAACCCTGGATCGCCACCTCACCGAGTTGGAAGCAGAACACGGTATTACAAATGGTAGTACGCGAATTGTCGGTCTTGTTGAATCCGCACAGTGTTCGCTCAACATCGCCTCGTTTCTCGGCGCTGCCGACAGGCTTTACGCAATGGCGTGGGGTGCCGAAGATATGGCGGCCGATTTGGGGGCATCCACCAATGTGGATGACAACGGCGACTACTTTTTCGTTCACCAGATGACGCGCGCTAACACCTTACTCGCCGCCGCTGCCGGTGGCATACAACCGATAGACAGCGTCTATCTGGATTTCCGTGATGAAAATGGCTTAGCCGTGGAGTGTGCTCGAGCGCGGCAGGAAGGCTTTACCGGCAAGATGGCCATTCACCCCGCCCAGATAGCGGTTATCAACGATTGCTTCACCCCCAGTGCCGAGGAAATAGAACATGCGCAGCGTGTTATACAAGCGTTCGAAGATGCCGGCGGTGCTGGTACCGTCGGCTTGGACGGAAAGATGTTGGACAAGCCGCACTTAAAGCAGGCAGAGCGAGTATTGCAATTTGCTGATCTGAACTAGTGTGTGGTTGGCAGCGCAGCCAACTACTTCAGGGGGACTTTTCTTGCTGCGCCTTAAACACTAGCAAATTTTCACGAATTGCCAACAGTGTGTCTGACAGGCGTTCCACTTCTTGTTTGGGTATACCGTTGATCGACACTTTGTGTACGTCGGCCAGTGCTTGGCGAATCGCCGGTTCCAGTTTACGCCCCCGTGAGGTAAGCCAAATTCTCTTGGCGCGCCGGTCGTGCTCATCCAGGCGACGTTCTACCCACTGTTTGGCTTCCATGCGGTCGATTAAGCCGCCTAGGGTTACTGCGCGAATGCCCAAGGTGCGGGCGAGATCCCCCTGGATCACACCCTGCTCATCCAACAGGGCCAGAATGACCAGTGATTGGGTGGCGGTCAGTTCCTGTTGTTTGAGCAAGGCGTTGTAACTGAACACGCGCATTCGCGCGATATCTTGGAACAGGGTTCCCAGCGAATCTTTATTAATTTTTGCCATATAAAACGCTCTCGTTAGCGTACGTTTTTGTCTGTGGAGTCCAGGGCCACATCTTTCTCCGAGTTGCGTTCATCCACCTTCCCGAAAACGGCAGTCCATTATCTTGAGGTAATTTTTTGCCTTTGCCGTTTTTCCAGACCCGCGTTTGCTGTTCGCCCTAGATCGGGTCCCAGCAGAACACGTCACGCGAAGTATCCGGCCCATAAAAATCGGCTTGCATTGCCGGTATCGCGTGTTCCAACACAGACTCGGGTGTCCAACCCTGCGCGTTATGTACACTGCGGATTGGGCGCGGTTGGGACATAAGGAAAATTTCGTTGCCGCGTACGGCGAAGATTTGACCGGTAATGTCTGCAGCGGCGTCGGAGCCTAACGCAATCACCAGTGGGGCGATCTTCTCTGCCCCCATTTTTTTGACCTTGTGTAAATAAGCTTGGTTTTCCGGTGTGGAGGCATCTCCCTCACCGATAGTATTGGTCATGCGGCTGAAGGCGAATGGAGCGAGACAGTTGGAGCGCACGTTGGAGCGCGCCATGTCAATAGAAATGGACCGAGATAATCCGACGATACCCATTTTTGCCGAGGCGTAATTTGCCTGCCCCAAGTTTCCCACGAGGCCGGAGGTGGAGGCCATGTGTAGGAAGCTGCCAAAGCCCTGCTCTTTGAAAAAAGGCGCGGCAGCGCGGGAGATGTTAAAAGCGCCATTGAGGTGTACGTCAATGACAGCGTCCCATTCCATGTCGGACATGCGGTGAAACATGCGGTCGCGCAGTATGCCAGCGTTGTTGACCACGTGGTTCAGGCCACCCAATTCATCGTAGCACTGTTGCATCATGGCATTCACCGCCTTGCGATCAGTAACACTGGCAGAGCAGGACACGGCTTCGCCACCCGCGCTGCGAATTTCGATGGCCACCTCTTCCGCCACACTGGCATCTTGGCCCTCGCCACCGATGCTGGTACCCATGTCATTGACCATCACTTTGGCTCCGGCTACGCCTGCCGCCAGTGCGATATCACGGCCGACGCCGCGACCTCCGCCGGTGACCAGGACGATTTTACCTTCCAGTATTTTTTCCATTTGATGATCCTCCGGACAGGCAGACAGGGGGCCTGTAGTGATTTGCCGAGCGGCTAACGGGATGACTTGGTCAGGACGATCCAGTGATATCTAGTCGCCCCCATATGATACGCATGATTATATATAGTATGCTTACTTATTGCCAGTATGGCGCCCTGCAGGCAACATCGGCATGACTGGCGAGGTGCCGTGAGCAGTGTGCCGGCAGTGGAGTTCGTCGTTGAGCTGGCACTGACGCTGCGCGGCGAGACAGTGTAGAGTTTAATTCGGCTCTGCGGTGCCCACAGCGCGTTGCGGGAGAAGAAGCCCATGATGAAGTTGTCGCACATACTACAGCGAACGGCACACATATACCCCGACCAGCCCGGGATGACTTTCGAGGGTGTCACGCGAACTTGGTCTGAGCTGTTGGAGCGCTGTGCAAGGCTTGCGGGTGCAATGTCGGCCTTGGGCTTGCATGCGGGCGATCGGCTGGCGATCGTGTCGCACAACAGCCATCGCATGGCGGAGTTGTTTTACGGCCCGCTGTGGCAAGGGGTGGTGCCGGTGCCACTGAACTGGCGCTGGACTCTCTCCGAACAGCTACCTTGCATTGAAGATTGTGAGCCGTTGGTACTGGCGGCGGACGCCGATAATGTGGAGCGTGCCCGAGCATTGGCGTCCCGGTGCCCGTCGATCAAAACTCTGCTCTATCTTGGTGATGACGCCGCGCCGGGTGGTTTTATCGATTACGAGAAACTCCTCGATGCCGCCGAACCCGTCACTGACTGCCCCTACGGCGGGGAAGACTTGGCGTTGATCGTCTACACGGGGGGCACGACCGGGCGATCCAAAGGTGTCATGCTCAGCCACACCAATCTCTATATCAGTGCCACTAGCCACATGGAGTTTGAATCGGTAGGGCAGGGACATAGTATTGTGCTGTCTGGCCCGATGTTTCATATCAGCTCCTGCCACCGGGTTTACGTGCACACCTACATGGCGGTGCACATGGTGATTCTGCGCCAGTTCGATGCACTGGAGTTAATGGAGAGTGTACAAAAGTATCGCATCACCGATGTCATTCTGATCTCTGCCATGGCAGCCCTGGTACTCGATCACCCCCGTTACAGTGAATTTGATCTTTCCTCACTGCGCAAGATTAATTACGGCGCGGCGCCGATGCCGCCTTCGCTCATTCGTCGACTACAGGATGCATTCCCGGGCGTGGGTTTTTACCACGGCTACGGCGCCACCGAGGCTGCGGGTGTCATCAGTACGCTGCCAGCGAAAGAGCACCATCTAGAGGGTGAAGCAAAAAAACGCCTGGGTTCGGTGGGCAAGCCGGCAACCTACCAGGAACTGCGCATTGTCGATGAGAAGGGCACAGAAGTTGCCGTGGGGACGGTGGGTGAGATTATTATCCGTGGCCCTAACGTCATGCGCGGTTACTGGAACATGCCGGAGGCGACGGCAGCAGTATTGCGCAACGACTGGTATCACACCGGCGATGCGGGTTATCGCGATGAGGATGGTTTCATCTACCTGGTCGATCGCATGAAGGACATGATCATCAGTGGTGGAGAGAACATCTACTCGGTGGAGGTGGAGCGCGCTATCGATCTGCATCCCGCCATTCGCCAGTGTGCCGTGATCGGGAGGCCCGATGACACCTGGGGCGAGGTGGTATACGCGGTGGTGTCCCTGGAGCCTGGGTATTCACTCACCGAGCAGGAGTTGGCGACCCACTGTAAGGGCCTCATCGCCAGTTACAAATGCCCCAGGGGCTTAAGCATCTGGGATGCACTGCCTTTGTCCGGGGCGGGTAAATTGTTGAAAAACGAAATACGCAAGCGCATCAACGGCTAGCCAAACCACACGTCGCTGCCATGCGACGGCAAGCGTGCGATATCGCAGGAGGTAAATATGGCGGCCGCTCTAGTGGTCTGCTAGTGCATAATAGTCATGCATCACGCACAGGGCCTCGATGCATTGCTCGTCGTATGTCTTCGCGGAAACTTGGCGCAGCGATTTCGCTGATCGCCTGGGCACGCTGTTGCAGCGACTTGCCGCGCAGATCGGCGACGCCTTGTTCGGTAATGATAATGTCGACGTCGGACTTGCTAGTGGTGACCATAGGGTTGGCGAGCTGTGGCACGATGCGACTATGCTTGCCGTTGTTGGTGACTGAGGGCATGGCGATGATGGATAGCCCGCGAGCTTGGCTGGCTGCCGCGTGCATGAAATCTACCTGGCCTCCCACCGCGCCGACGTAGCGATTGTCAATCATCTCCGCATTCACCTGCCCGTACAGATCGATCTCCAGGGCTGAATTGATTGCTACCAACCGATTCTGCCTGGCCAGGCTGCCAATGCCGTGGGTGGTTGAAGCCGGGTGCAACTCCACCGCCGGGTTGAGATGTAGGTGGCGTCGCAGGCGCTCGCCGCCCATGGCGAGAGCGGCCACGGACACACCGGGACGCACACAGTTAGTTTCGTTGTTGATGACACCGGCCTCCAGCAACTCGATGGTAGCGTCGGTGATCATCCCCGAATGAATGCCGAGGCCCCTGTGTTGCCCAAGGGCAGCAAGTATGGCGGCTGGTACGCTGCCAATACCGTATTGCAGTACCGCCCCATCTTCGATGACCGTGCTGGCGAATAGGCCAATGCGTTGTTCAGCGTCACTGGTGGCCACGCTGGGAAATTCGATAGGCGTGCGCGAACAGGGCACCAGGATGTCGATCAGTGATTCATCCAGCGGCTGATCCAATGTGGTACAGGGCACCTGGTCATTGACCTCGGCAATCACTACGCGGGCTTGACGCATGGCGGTGACGATAAAGTCGTTGGCCAGCCCCAAACTGTAATGACCGCTGGGGCTCGGTGGGCTGAGTTGTACCAGCACCACGTCAATCGCCACCCGGCCGCTTTCGATCAATTGCGGTATGGCGCCATAGTTACAGGGCAGTATTTCCAGCGCCTCCGCATGTGCGAGCTTACTGTTGGTGCCGACGGCACCGTAGCTGGTTAACTGGAAAAGATTGCGGTGCTCGGCCCGCAGTGTGTCGGAGAGAGACATGCCGAGGAAGACTTTCAAGGGGCCGACGTGGCCGCGTTGATCTACAAGGCGTTCCGTCAGGCACAGAGGTTCCGCGCAGCATTGACCCCAAGTCACGCAGTCACCGGGTTTGATCCATTCGCTGAGATCTAAATCCTCAAGAGAAATTTCCCTGGGCATTTGTAGTGGCTTCCTGGTTTTACTATGTTAGAGGCCGGTGACGGCCCCGGCACTGATCAGCCGCTCAATGTCTACCTGTGCAAACCCCAGTTCGGTGAGAATCTCTTTGTTATGCTGGCCCAGGGCGGGGGCTGGTTGTTGTGCCTGCCGCACTTCGTATCCTTGCACCAGAGCTGGGAAAGGCAATACAGGGCCGTCGCAGGTATCCACGTGCACTGCACGGGCGCGGCCATGCTCGGTCTGCAGCGCTTGCTTTGGTGTGATACACAGCGTGGCTGGTACATCGTGGCGTGCAAAGAGCGTTATCCAATGGTCTGCGGTCTGCTCCAGGAAGAGGTCGTCCAGTTCTGTCATCAGTCGGTTGCCCTGTTTGCGGCGGCCCGCTTCGCTGACGTACTGCTCATCCGCAAAGTGGGGGTGGCTGTCTCCAATCGCGGCGATAAAATTGCGCCAGAACTTCTCCTCAACGATGGTCAGTGCAATCTGCTTACCATCGCTGGTGCGAAACAAGTCATTCGTGGGGTACAGGTGATCGCGGGTGGGTGCTTCTTGTTCAAAGCCAATGCGGATGGCATTCATGTAGAGCATGGATTCATACAGGCTGATATCAATCACCGCTGCTTTGCCGTCTTCACTGTTTTCACGCAGCGCCGCGAGAATGGCGATTGCGGCGTAGGTACCACCCGCCATATCGGCTACTGGCGTCGAGGAACGGCGCGAGGGTTCACGCCAGTGGCCGCTCTGGGAGAGTGAGCCCGCCATAGCCAGGTAGGCCAAATCGTGACCGGCATGGTATTTCATCGGGCCGCTTTGTCCGAAACCCGATATTGAGCAATATACCAGCTTGGGATTAATGTCCTGCAACATTTGCGCTCCGATACCCAGTCGTGTTGCCACGCCGGGGCGAAAACCTTCGATGGCCACGTCGCCGTGTTCGGCCAACCTGGCGACGACTTCGGCCGCTGAATCCGAATTGAGATCGAGTCTAAGGCTGCGTTTGTTGCGATTGCCACCGCGGAAAAGATTGCCGCGCATACCGCGGGCGTAATCACCCCGCGGCGGTTCCACTTTGATGACATTGGCGCCGAGGTCGGCAAAAATCAGCGTAGTCAACGGGCCGGGCAACAGCATGGAAAAATCGATGATGGTCAGGCCGGAGAGTGGTTGCCACGCGGAGGATATTCCCTGAGTCATGGCTGCGCCCTCGCCACATTCGCTGTATTGGATTTGTGCACGATATGGGGCGAAAGTGTTGGGCTCGTTCCGGAGTCTTCCTGGCGGCCTTGTTTGGATTTAGAGCTGTGTCGTTGCCTGCTCATACGCGCTCCTTGTAAGGAAATATAATAGATCAGAAGTGTTATCTAAAGTCGTGGAAGGTCAGGCTTATTTAATAAAAATTGGTCAGACTAGGGAGCATTACTCGAACGGTTTATAATGCGTTTTTATTTAGACACTCACAGAGCTAAAGCTATGCAATCTATCATTTCTCAGATGCGGGTCCTGCCCGAAATCGACGTCGAGCTAGAAGTGACGCGACGCGTGGATTTTATCAAGTCTCAGTTGCGCGTGGCTGGCCTGCACACACTAGTACTCGGGATCAGTGGTGGCATTGATTCCTGTACCCTGGGTCGGCTGGCCCAATTGGCAGTTGATCAATTGAATAGTGAGGAAGGCGTTGGCTTTCAGTTCGTCGCTGTACGACTGCCCTACGATATACAAACTGACGAGGCGGATGCACAGGCGTCGGTTGAGTTTATTCAGCCCAGTCAAGCACTCTCGGTCAATGTGCAGCCGGGGGCGGATGCCATTCACAATTCAACCTGTCTCGCCCTTGAAAAAGAGGGGCTACTCACGGCGAGTGAGAATCACCAGGACTTTGTCAAAGGTAACGTGAAAGCACGCACCCGCATGGTGATTCAGTATGAAATTGCGGGGATGCTAGGCGGACTTGTGTTGGGCACAGATCACTCGGCAGAGAACGTCACTGGGTTCTATACCAAGTACGGCGACGGCGCCTGTGACTTGGCGCCGTTGTTTGGCCTCAACAAGCGTCAAGTTAGGCAGGTAGGGGCGCATTTGGGTGCTCCAGCACAAATTATCAACAAAGCGCCCACGGCTGATCTGGAATCTTTGGCACCGCAAAAATCTGATGAGCAAGCGCTCGGATTGAGTTATGACCAAATCGACGATTTTCTTGAAGGAAGACCTGTGGACCCAAAGGTTTCAAACAAACTGGTTGAAATTTTTGAAAAAACACAGCATAAGCGGGTGCCGATTCCTACCATTTACGATTAGTACCGTCGAGTGTTCGCGCAAATGAGATTCGGCACAACTGTTTCGACGAGTGGCTGGCGCACATGTTTAGTGCTTCGGGACAGGCGGATTAGTCTCCTTCATTCTGGGCATCGGTCATTCAGCCGCGCTCTCTTCATTTAACGACTACCGGTGATTAGCCTGCAATTGTCTCAATGCCGCCTGTCGAAAAAATTTACAAAGACCCTGTCATCCCCCTCGCAGCAGCGAGCCGGCTCCCGATATTTTGACCAAATACGCCCGAAAACTGTGTTTCAGCGCACATTAATCAGCGGATATTGGCCGAATGGCCGGTCACTGGCACCCAGATTGCATAAATAGATCCAGTAAGTTTTTTTGTGATAGGCGATGTGCATCGATGAAAAATCGCCAACGTCAAACAGGGGAGCAATAGCGATGAATGTAAAAGTGGCGGCGACGCTGGCAGTAGTTATGGGCCTGTTCTCCGGCTCGGTCTCTGCTGGTCTTATCAGTGATGGTACCTGGGACGGTTGGACGGTCTTCGCCGACGATGATGGTATCGTGGGGCCCGGTGGTGGCGGGCATACGTTCGACGCGCAGTACCTGCTGTACAAAGTTGAAGGCACCACGGTGTCGCTGGGGCTGCAAACTGGGTTTGATGTTGTTGCGGGTTACCAACAACACACCGATGGCAGAAGCTATTGGGCTGGAGATATGGCGCTCTCTTTCGATGGCGCGGTTTTAGGTGACGCAGACTCGTATGAATATGCGATTGATTTTGGCCTTGGACAGTGTGGCTGGTCCCAGGGTTTGAATCACGACTGCGGCCAAAACAATGAACAGAATCTGAACGCCGCCGCTGGCCTCTACCAGGTCGCTGCGTGGAATAACGATGTCTATTCAGGGCATACCAGTTCCAATCCGTTCGCGATGAGCAGTGCACAGGCGTTTTTTGCTTTGCTCACCAACTCCGCTGGTAGTGTTGGTAAGAACTTTTACCGTCAGATATCTTTTGACTTGAATGATCTGGGTGTCGGTTCTGTTGATCAACTGGATTTACACTGGACGATGTCCTGTGGCAACGATGCCATCGATGGTCATTTTACCGATGTTCCCGACCCCGATATTCCCGTTCCCGGGTCCGCACCGCTCTTGGGGTTGGGCCTGATTGGCTTGTTAGCGGGTCGCCGCCGAGGTCATCAATCTCGGAGTTAGCTGGCAAACTGGCGTCATTCGCGAAAAGATCGCTCGGGCAACCAGCGATTTTTTTATGCGAAATATGGACCGACGATGCCAAAGACTCGTTGATTCGAATCGCTTGTCGTTAAGCGTTGTTCTATTCCTGGGTGCTCTGCATGGAGTTTCTTGATAGATTGTGACTCGCGGTTCCGACAACAAACCGCCGCAGGAGACGCTATGCTCACAGAATTCAAAGACAAGGTTGCTGTCATCACCGGAGCTGCCAATGGCATCGGCGCCGCACTGGCGAGGGGTTTTGCGGCCGAAGGCATGCGCGTCGTCGTCGCGGATCTCGATGAAAATAATGCCAAGAAAACTGCCGACGACATCGGCGCTGCGGCGCGTGCCTACGCAGTCGACGTCGCCGCGTATCCCGCGGTACAACAACTGGCAGACTTTGCGTTTGACACCTTTGGCCAAGTAGATCTGCTGATCAATAATGCGGGCGTATTTCAGGGTGGACTGAGTTGGGAGCGCAGTCTCGAGGACTGGGAGTGGGTTTTCAGCGTCAACGTCTATGGCATCATCAATGGCATCAAGGCGTTCGTGCCACGCATGATCGCTCAAGATACTGAAGGGCATGTGGTGAACACGGCTTCGGTTGCGGCTTATGTGGCTGGGCCGATGTCCGCACCCTACGTCGTATCGAAGAGTGCCGCCATGTCGGTAGCGGAATGTCTCGCGCTCGATTTACAGATGATGGGTGCCAAAATTGGCGCTAGTGTACTAACCCCGAGCAACTTCAATACCGGTATAGCGCAAACCGGCAAGCTCCGGCCCCAGACTTTGGGCAGCGACTCGACAGAAGACGGTGTCGCCTGCGTGGATGCATTGCAATCCATGCTGAACGAGGGCGCCAGCCCCGCCGATGCTTTTCAGCCTGTCATTGCAGGCATACGAAACAACGTTTTTCTAATTGCGACCAAGCCCAGTTTTCGAGATCAACTACAGGTGCGCTACGACGCGCTGCTTAAGCAGGAATTGCCCCCGATGGCGGAGGTTGATTGACGGAATATTCGGTTATATTTCTTTCGGCCCCGATGTCATTCTGGCCCTTTCCAAATATCCATGTACCCCAAGTAGTTTTAAGCAAAGGCTAATTTGTCTCGCGGCTACTGGGCGCGCTCCTCAAGCCCTGCCAAAATCGACTTGGGCCGCTCGCGAACCAGGGCAGATGCTGCCGCGTCGCCGACTATTTGTGCGGCCGCTGCCCGACCGGGCTCCAATTCCGGTGGGCGCCAGCGAATATTATGAGCGTCTGAGGCCAACACCGTCACCCAACCCCGTTCCAGCATCTCGAAGGCGCGCCTTTGCGCGGGTTTCCCAAACTCGCCCGCCACCGACCCGGCCGTCACTTGGAGCAGGCATCCCGCCTCCAGAAAGGGAAGAATTTTGTCCAGTGAGCGCAGCACGTCTTTATTGCGCTCGGGGTGGGCGATCATGGGGCGGATATTTCGCTCCAGCAAGTGGCGCACTAACTTATCGGACCCCGGCAGGATATGGCCGTGGGGAAACTCAAGGAGAATAATATCGAAGCCATTTTCACGTCCCAGGATGGGCACCTCGTTTTGGCGAATGAGATCTAAGGACTCCATGCTGAGCCGTACTTCACCCCCCAAATTCAGTTGTAGGGGTATTTCCTTCTGCGCCAGCGCGGACCGAAAAGCTTCCAAGTGGGGCTGTAGGTTGGTGCGCTGATTGGTATAGCGTCCAGGATGAATATGGGGGGTAACAACAGCGTGGGAAATGCCATTTTTCACTGCGAGCCTAGCCAGTGCTATGGACTCCTCAAGCGTATCTGGGCCGTCGTCGATCCCAGGTAACAGATGGCAATGCAGGTCAATCATTAAATGGGGCAAGTAGGTCACAGAATCGCGATGAAAACGTATAACTTGGGCAAAATCAATAACTAAAGTGCAACAGATCGGCTAAGCTAGCGTCCAAACCGGTTGCAGCTAGATTATCGATTTGCTAAGGATTGGCGACGACCGAGAGTAGACGGGTGAAACAGACGATTTTCTGCGCTGTGCCGACGCTAGCGGCGGACAGTGAGTGGACTATTTACAGTACCACTTGGCTAAATAACAGTTAAAGTTATCGACTGGGGTCATAATACATTGAGGGGCAAATGATACATTCTCGAATTAGTTACCGTGGTACGGGCATTAGGTCCATCGTTCTCGGCAATCGAATGCTGCTCGCCGCTTGTTGTGCCCTCATCGCGGTTCCGGGGCTCGCTCAACATAGTGAAAAAGCGCGCGATAACATGCCAGATGCGCTTGCGACGTCAAGCCGTGTTCAGTCTAGTCAGCCGACATCTACCCAAGAACCGGAAACAGCCGCAGAAGATCTCGAGCAGGATATAGCCAATCGAGAACTGAGCGTGGCTATCGGTGAGATGACGTTGTATCCACTCCTAAATGCCGCCATAGGCTATCGTTCCAATGCGTACGACCGCGACGGGCAAAAGCAAGACTCGGGATTTTTGAATCTGCGTGTTGGTGCCGGAGTGCAGGGGGAAAATCGCGGCCATCTCTACGGCGCGGAGTACATGGCGGAACGCGTCTGGTATGAAAACGACGATGTCCAGGAAGAGGATGAAATATCTCAGCGGCTAGTGGGCTACTGGGGAACAGGTTTTACTACCCGCAATAACTTGGATCTCGGTATTGAGTACCTCGATTCATATGACCCAAGAGGTTTGGATGACCCAATACGTGGTCGCCGAGATACTAGCTCGGAAGAAGACCCTGACACCTGGACTCAGCTTAGCTACGGCCTGAGATATGTGTATGGCGCGCCGGATGCTAGCGGGCGTCTCGAATTGGGCGCCTGTAAAGAGTGTCGCGAATACGATAACAACGATCAGGAATATCGCGATGGGGATATCATTGATCTTGGAGCGGCTTTTTATGTGCGGATGACGGGTCGTTCCGACGGTTTTTTGCAGGTTGTTTACTCCGACTTTGATTATGAGGGCCAGTCTCCCGGCGATCCTTCCGGTGGGCGCGATCGGGACAGCGAAGAAATCCGTTACATGGTGGGTGCAGAGTGGCGCGCATCCGCTAAAACCACGGGAATTGTGCGAGTCGGTGTCGTCGACAAGCAGTTCGATGATCCAGTAGGTCGGTCTTCGGACTATAAAGAACCAACTTGGGATGCGGTCGTTAACTGGACCCCGGGGAATCGGGATCGAGTGTTGCTGAGTTATTCGCGTGCGCCACGCGAGGCCTTGGTCTGGGAGTCTGAAGAGCTGCTCGATGACTATATCGAGGTGGAAGACGTAAAAGCAGCTTGGTTTCACGAATTTGGCCAGTCCTGGCGAACTCACCTGGATGGCTACGTGGGCGAGGACACCTGGGAGCCCAGTGGGCGCAAGGACGATCTGTGGGGTGTTTCCGCCGGCGTTCGGTATCAGTCCCCGCGCTGGGGCTCGATCGGTCTTAGCTACTTCCACCGAGAGCGTGACTCTAGCGATCCTGCCAGTGACTACGATGATCAAGGCTGGATAATCGACTTAAATATTGGTGCCCTATTTGGGTTTGGCAATTCGCGAGCTCCACGGATATGCCTGATGCGCCAGTTTGAGCCTATGGCTAAATTCAATCGCCTAGCGCCGCGGTGAGTAGGATTTCTTCATGGTCTGGCAGCGAGTACATTTCTTTTGTTTAGCTAACAGGCAGTGCCGAATTCGCGATGCTGCGCTATCGGTTCTCGCACTGCTAACTTTTTTGTTTCTGACTCTTGCCAGTGGCATGGCGGCCGTTAACCCGACCCAGGCCTCTAGTGCAAGCGGAGCAGTCGACGTTAGCGCGCAGCTAGAAGGGGAGTCGTATCACTTGGCGGTTGGCGATCGCATTAAGGTGCATGTGCTGGGCCAAGACGATCTAAGCGTAGAATTGTTGGTCAGCGATACGGGAGAAATTATTTATCCACTGATCGGTGAATTGACCGTCGCTGGTCTCACCCGCGAGCAGACAGAAACGCTCATATACAATCGCCTCAAACCGGATTATTTGGTGGAGCCGGTGGTGAGCGTGAGTATCCTCAGTTACCGGCAAGTGTTTCTGCAAGGGGAGGTTGAAGACACCGGTCCTTACCCCTATACCCCCGGTCTTACGCTGCGTCGCGCTATATTGAATGCTGGAGGTTTTACCGACCTGGCAAACAAAAATAAGATTTATGTCGTGAACGAATTCGACGCTAACGGCAAGGAGCGACGCGTTAACCAAAACTATCAAATGAAACCGGGTGACATTGTGACTGTGAAGGCGAGTTTCTTCTAGTGAACCAGCGCGCCTCCATTAGCAACGACCAGTTACTGACCTCCCTGTTGGGTGAGATGATCGGTGGGCAGCCAGAAGAGGCGGGTATCGATCTGCATGCCTACTGGCAGGTGGTGCTCAAATACAAGAATGGCATACTCACCCTCACGCTGTTAGTCGGGCTATTGGCGCTCATCTACACGTCGACCCTGGTGCCTCGCTACCAGGCGCTGGCCAGCTTGCTGTTTGACCCGCCGTCGGCCAGCAACTACAACACCGTGCGCGATATCACCGCCATGGATGCCTACAATACCTACTACCGCAATTCGCAAGTGTTCCGAGCCCAGCAAGAAATCATGAAATCGCGGAAGTTCGCTGCGGAACTCGTGGATCACTACGAACTCTGGAACCATCCGCATTTTGTCGCCAGCTCGGGTGAAGACCTGGGGGAACCCGAATGGAAAACTAACCTGAAGCAATGGCTGCCCCCCTGGGCCCTGCAAATGAAGCGCTGGGTGCCCGAGTGGATTCTGCAATTGACTCGTGGCCAATACGTCTCGCCTCCCGAGCTTTCCAATGAAGAATTGCGCCAACGTTATCGCGATGCTGCTATGTCTGCGGTGCAATCTGGGATCACCATTGAGACCGACGAAGAAATCATGCTGATCAAGCTGGGTTTCGTGTCCGAGGACCCAGAGTTTGCCGCCGACATGGCCAATAAACTGGCGGACTTTTATATCCAGCGCGATTTGGATAAACGCATGCAGACCTTTGCCGATGCCACCGCGTGGCTGACCGACCGGACAGCGGAATTGCGGGACAACATGGTGGCCTCGGAAGAGCAATTACAAGCGTTTCGTGAGCGGGAAAATTTAGTGAGTCTAGATGGTGCCAATATCAAAGAGCGCGAAGTTGAGGATATCTTTGAGCGCCTGACTGAAGCGCGCAAAAAGGCGCAGACCCTCGCCTTGGTGCGCAGTCGCATGAACACCAGTAGTAATTCCTTGAGCCAATTGGCCGGTAGCCCCGAGTTGATTAAGTATCCCGGGGTTCGTGAATCACTGGAAGATTTAATCGAGTCACAGAAAATTGTCGATGAACTGGGGCTAGTATACGGCCCGCGCCACCCGAAAATGATCGATGCCGTGCGCAAGCATCAGCGGCTAAAACAAAAACTGGATTCAGAGAAGAAACTGGTTCGGGTTAGTGTTGAAGCAGAGTTGGCTTCTGCCCGAGCTCAGGAGAGGCGATTATCGGAGGATTTCAATCGGATCAAGAATGAAATGCGCGAAACCGACCGTAAACAGTTTAAGTTAGGTTCTTTAGAGCGCAACCAGCAGAGCGACCAAGAACTCTACAATCTATTTGTTACTCGCTTCAAAGAATTAAGTATCGGCTCGGATGTCACCTCTCCCAATGCACAAATCATTGATTACGCACTCGTTCCAGCTGCACCTTACTGGCCAAATAAGCCCAGGTTAATTTTTCTCTACTCCGCCATAGCCTTACTGTTGGGAATTGGTCTCGCCTTTTTGCGAGAATACCTGGATAAAACCATCAAGACTCCAGAGGAGGTAGAGGACAAATTGGCTGTGCCACTATTGGGAGCCCTGGCTCAGCTCAAAATTTCCAAAGGTGAAAAACTCAGCCCCGAGCGCATGTTCATCGACAAGAACAGTTCAGTGTTTACGGAGTCGATTCGGACAATCCGCACGGGCATCATGCTATCGGGCCTCGACAATCCCCATAAAATTATCGCGATAACGTCCACTGTTCCCGGAGAGGGCAAGACCACTGTGTCCATGAATACGGCATGCGCTCTTGGTCAGCTCGAAAAGGTGCTGCTGATTGACGCCGATATGCGCCGTGCAGCGCTGGGTTCGCATTTTGGCTTCCCTCCCGGTACGCCTGGCTTGGCCGATGTCGTGGCCGGCATAAAGACACTGGGCAAATGCATACAGAACTTTGAGGAGGGTAACATTCACATCCTCCCCGCTGGCACTATTCCTCCGAATCCGCAAGAGCTGCTGTCCTCTGCACGTTTTGAGAAAGTGCTCGAAGTAGTCTCTTCTCACTATGATCGTATCATCATTGATACCGCTCCAGTACACCTAGTGAGTGATCCTAAACTGGTAGCGCGTTGGGCATCTGCTCTGATTTATGTGGTTCGCGCCGAGAGCACCTATTCCCAATTGGCCGCGCAGCACATACGCGAATTGAACAAAGTAGGCAAACCACTTCTGGGGGTGGTGCTCAACGGGGTATCCGAACAGCGCACCTCATATCGTCGATATCAGCGGTATGGCAAAAACGGTTATGGGAATTACGGCTATGGCGGAAACTATGGTGTCCAAACCACTGCCCGGTCCGTGGAGGAAAAAGTCGCGGCAGAATCCACAGCGAAAAGGAAAATGGCAGTGGTCAAAAGCTAGGTAAGTGAGAAATCTACGACGGGGTGAAGAGCTGCAACCTAGGCACTGAATACCCGCAGGCAAAGGATGATAGGAATGAAGAATCGATATCACAGGACTTTATTGGCCTCGGCTTTGGTGTTATGCAGTGCTGGTACCGTGGCATTGCAGCCCGAAGAAGGCAGCCTGGAGCTGGGGGTCGACTTTTACCAACAGAATGACTTTTACACCAGCGCTCGCAACCTGCCTGAGAGTACCAGCCGCTTCTACGAGCGCCAGGTAAATTGGATGCTGGAACAAGGCTATCCCCCGGCATCGGTGATCTTGGGCTCGGTATCCCGTGGTATGACCTTGGCAGACATTGCCTATTTTATGGCTAAAGCCCAGCCCGCTGAGGCCGAGAAGATTTATCAGTTAAGTGTAGAGATGATGCCCCTGTTACCGGGCTGGTCTTGTAGTGATGAGCAGGGCCGACGCAATCGCTACGATAGAACGATCGAGCCCAGTGACGGGCACGCCGTCAACAATCTAGAGCAAATCGCCAACCAATATTTTGATGAAGGCAAGCGTTTTGTCGACTATCCCCGTTGGCGGCAGGGCGAGGGCCATACCAATATCGCCGTCGATGAGTTGATCCGATTCAAACAGCAGGAACTTGAGGCGCAGGGGAAGGATAGCTGGTGGTACCGACCCGATACCGGCGTAGATTCTGATGTTCTGCTGGTGACCCTCTATCCTAGCGAACGTAGGGTCTTAGTGGATGCCCGCTTGGAAGACCTTGAGGCAATGCAAGGCGATGTTCCGGTCATGCTGGTGTACGCCGAGCAGGGACATTATCCGTTGAGTGACTTGGCGCCCAGGGAAAAAAAGCACAGCCCAGAATCTGCCGCGGAGAAAGGCGCTGCCATGTACGACGACAGCCAAATTTCCGCCAAGGACGTTATTGCGCGATTCAGTCGCACCGGTCAAAGGCTGTCGCCCACGCGCGATTGGCACAATGGCGATCACCATCTCATGGCGCGGGTTCAGGAGCTGCAAAAGCTATTTGATGTCCCGGAAAAGGATGAAGTGCCCGAGGAAGATTGGCAGCGCTGGGAGCAAACCTTGAACAGCGGGATCGAAAGACCACTTGTGATAAGTCTTTACGAGGGTGATGGCGACGATCGCTACATTGACCGATCGGGACTTGTGGCCGTTGCTGCACAACAGAAATTAGAAAGATTACCCGTGGTCTTCTTTTTTCACGGGGATCAGCGTCAATTGTGTGCCCAGCCAGTTGAGTGTAAGCAAGCACTCCAAGAGGCGATCAGCAGTGGCAGTGAACGCGATGATCTGCGGTGGTGATTCCGGTGTGTTGCCGCAGTTAGTAGCTCAGATTGAAGGGGAGTTTAGAGTAATGAAGAAAATAGTGGGCAATGCCGCACTGGCCTTGACGCTGGGAGCGTTGGGTAGCGGAGCGATGGCGCAAGGTTCGGGTGCCGGTATCGACGAGTTGGGTGTGGACTTTTACCTGCAGAGCGATCACCACAATACCGCGTTTAACAAGCCCCGCAGTAACGCGCAATTTTACGAGCGGCAGATAAGCTGGATGCTAGACAATCATTATGCGCCAGCCTCTATTTTGATGAGTTCCGTGGGTCGCGGTATGACCTTAGCGGACACCGCCTATTTTATGGCCAAAGCACAGCCCGAGCAGGCGTCGCAAATCTATTCGCTCGCCACGGACATCATGCCGGCTTTGCCGGGCTGGGCCTGTAGTGGCGCCGGCAGTGTCGATAACCGCTATAGCCGTCCTTTGCGCTCTCGAGAATTGCCACCTGAGACGACACTCGAGCATATTGCCGCTCTGTATTTCAATGAAGGAAGGCGCTTTCTGGAGTATCCACAGTGGCGAGACAATGAAGGGCATGTCGATGTCAGCGTCGATGAACTCATTGGCTTTAAGCGTCAGGAGATCGATGAAACCGGCGACGACAGTTGGTGGTATATGCCTGACGATGAGGTGAAAACTAATGTGGTGGTGGCAAGCCTGTATCCACAAGACCGTCGGGTAGTGATTGACTCACGCTTGGAAGATTTGGAGGCGTTAAAGGAAGAGGGCGCTGATAAAGTGCCGGTGATGCTGCTATACGCTAATGCGCGCCAGGTGCCGATCAGTGATTTTGTTAAGGACGCTGATAGCGGCGGCGATAGCGCTAGCGATAAAGAAAGTGATAGAGAGAGTGATAAGGATGGCGATAAGCACAATGTAGCCGTCAGGGATGTGCTGGCTCGTTTTGGCACAACAGGCGAGCAGGCTTTGCCAACCCGCGATTGGCATAGAGGCGATCACCATTTACAGGTAGAAGTGAAAGAACTGCAGGGTCTTTACGATATTCCCGAGCGGGACGAAATAGCACCCGAGGACTGGCAGCGTTGGGAGCAGCAACTCAAATCAGGGCTCGAGCAACCCTTGCTGATCACCGCTTACAATGGGGCACAGGTAGAAAGTTGGCTGAACGAAAAAGGTCTCGTTGCCGTTGCCGCCGAGATGGAGTTGGAGCGGTTACCTGTCGTGTTTTTTTACCATGCTAATGAGCGTCAAGCCTGCGGTCTGCCGGCGGAGTGCGTTACTCATCTGCAAGAGGCGATCGAGCGAGGCAGCGGTATTCAGCGGAAAGTTTTTGTTGGACCGAATCGTGTGGTTTCACCGCGTACCAGGACACCCGCGCGGCGGACACCCGTGCGGCCGGAGCCACCGCCACCGATTAGTTCCAGCTAAGCGGTGGTGGCCAAAAGAGATAGGGTAGGGTCATGCCCAATGCACGCTGGTATGTAGTTAAAACCAAAGCGCGACAGGAGCGGCTCGCTGAAGAAAACCTAATCCGTCAGGGCTACAATGCGTGGCTACCGCAACTTCTCTGTGAGCGTCACTGTCGCGGTAAGTGGCAGCCCAATTCCGAGCCCATGTTCCCCGGATACCTTTTTGTAGAGCTGGAAGTCGGTGTGCAGGATTTTTCAGTCATTCGCTCAACGAGAGGTGTGTTGAATTTAGTCAAATTTGCACACAAGCCAACGCCTATGCCAGATGGCGCTGTCGAAAGCCTGCAGCGTGCTGTGAACAGACCAGGGTCGCGGCCTATTCAGACAACCCTCAGACTGGGGCAGCGGGTCCGCGTCAATGAAGGACCCTTCGTAGGCTGGGAGGGTGTATATTCTGTGCGTAGGAGTGAGGAGCGGGTCATGATCATGTTAGACGTATTGGGGGGTACGCACGCATTGGAAATTGAGCGTAACAGCGTACTGCCGGCCTGATCGGCCCCTCGCTTTGGTGAAATCAGTTACCCATCAGCTCTTGCCCTAAGCCAAATGCTACTGCTTGGATTGGTCTGAAACATATGCAAGCGGAAAAATTCTTCTACGCCTTGCTCGCGCTGGGGTGGTTGTGGCTCGCCGGCCATGCTGGGACGGCGGGTATTGCACAGGTCTATTATGATGCAGCCGAAAACTTCCTGTCTCAACAGAGTGATATCGTGGCGCGCGAGCATCGGCGGGAGCTGATTGCAGAGAGTAAAAGGTTCAATGGCCTAGCGTTGGATGCCGCGCACTGGAATCCGCAATACCGACTACAAAAAGACGACATTTTGAAGGTAGAGCGAGGTTTGTATGCTGATGCAAGCCTAGTCGTCACATCCTTGCAGCAATCGCTGGACAATTTAATCGACGCCATGAGGTATGAGCCAGTGAGTGCAGCACTTTGGGTTAGGCTGACTTACGCGCAGTATACGAAAGCGGGTATTTCAGCAGATACCCTGTATGCGCTGGACCGAGCGCTGCAGTATGGGCCGCAGGATCAGGGCACCCTTTTATTGAATGCCCACCTTACCTTGAACTCGGGCAGCGAGTTCGAACAAGAGCGACACCGGGAAGCTTGGGGAGATATCCTGCGGGCCATGAAGTTCCGATCCCTGTCACATCGAATCGAGGACATTGCGCGTGATACAGGCAAAGAGAGGCACCTCAAAGCACAGCTGAGACAAGAGGAGCTGTTGCGGCAAGCTTTGGCTCCACTTTCTCCAGGCGAGGCGGAGTAACTGTGTTCCAGGCCAGGTCCTGGGGCGCAACTTATAACCGGGTGTTGTTTCTGGCATATCTCACGCTGCTGGCTTGGGCGCCCTTACCTCTGGGTAGTAATCGCCCCTGGTCCTGGTCGCTGCTTGAAGTCTGGATTTTTTCAATTGCTGCGGCTGTCGCGGTCGCCCACATATTTACCCCACATTTTTATCGCCGGTTAAAAGGCAGTTATCTGGTTGCAACTTGTATCCTCTTAATAGGGCTGGTGTACCTCGTATTTCAGCTTGTACCCCTGCCAATGTGCGTGCTGCAGGTCATAGCGCCGAACAATGCGCAGTGGTGGAGTGCGCTTGCTCCCTTGGACGTTTCGAACTGGGCAAGAATCGCCGCCTCGTTTGAGGGTGCTGTGAGGGAGGGTTTGAAGCAGGCCGCGTACGTGACGTTTTTTGTGCTGACGCTGCTACTGGTCACGAGTGGAAAGCGGTTGCGGTTGGTCATATATCTCATGGTTGCAGTGTCAGTCTTTGAAGCAGTCTACGGGCTGGTCGCCCATTTTATGGGTGCCGATTTTCCGTTTTGGCAGGCGCAACAATGGGGCAGTGGTTGGGAGTGGGCGAGTAGACCTATTGGAACTTACGTCAACCGCAATCACTTCGCGGCAAACCTATCTTTTGGAATCGCATTGACTATAGGGTTGTGTGTGGAAGCTCTGGGTAAGAACGTCACTTACCCGTTCAGGCCAGGGTTGCTAGGGATTGTGGAACGAGTTTCGGCTGCTCTATTGAATCCGAGCAGTGTTCGCTTCGGAATTTTAGTTATCTTATTCACTGCCTTGCTATTTACCCGATCCAGAGGCGGTTTTTCCGCAATTTCCATCTCTGCGACTGTGTTTCTAGTCGTGGGAATGCTGACGCAGGGCGCAGGCTCCGCAGAAAGACGATTCACACCGATACTGGTGCTCTGTCTAGTACTGGCGGGGGTGTGGTTGAGTGGCTCTGGCCTTGTGGACCGGGTGATGCGGCTCGGCACCATCGATTCCGACCGACTGCAGATGTGGCTGCACGCGTCGCGACTACTGCAAGATCACTGGCTATTTGGTATCGGTAATGGCAGTTATCAAGTGGTGTTTGCCCAGGTCATTTCACCTGATATGGTCCTTGGTACCTACGATTTTCTTCACAACGACCATCTTCAATTGATGCTCGAGCAAGGTCTTATCGGGTACGTGTTGGCGCTACTCGCGATAGGGTTTTGTATGGTCAAGATGTTGAAATCCTACATCGGCAGTCGAGAAGGGGGACGGTATAAGGGAATTTTGTTAGGGCTTATCATCGCAATCTTTGCTTTTCTGCTGCATGGACTGGTGGATTTCAATTTCCACATTCCGGCTAATGCACTGTGGTTTTTCACCTTGGTTGCCCTGGGGCTGAAAACCGCGAGACGAGTAAATGGCAGCGGCCAGGTCGCTACTCAAGATGGCAACTGACGACGTGACAATAGGATTGATTGACGAAGACGCGACACCACTACTTTCCTGGTTGGCGCGGGTGGTTGCTGGCAGCGAAAAAGCCCTGGTTGTGCCGAACGAATTCAGTACTGACGAGGTAATCTTCGAAGCAACACACAACGGTGTGCTCTCCTTGTTGGGGCATCGGTTTTTGCTTGATAAAAGCGCCACAAGCCGAAGTAGTCAGTTCCGAAAAGTAGCGGTGGCACATGGGTTGCAACTCGCGGGTAAAGAACTTTTGCTGCGCGAAGAGTTATTGGCTGCTTTTCAACTCTTCAATCAATCTAACATTCCCTATCTACTACTAAAGGGGGAAGCGCTCGCACAGACAGTGTATCCGAAGTCATATCTTCGAGAGCGATGTGATACCGACATTCTGCTTCCCGATAAGAAAGCGGCAGAAAGTGCCTGGAATTTATTGAAAGAAAATGGCTATCAGAGGGCAAACACGCTCTCGGGAGAGTTTGTAGGCCACCAATTCAGTTGTAACAAGCGATTGGGTAAAAACGTTTACCTATTGCTCGATATTCACAGTCAAATTAGTGATTACAACTTTTTTGCCAGTACTTTGAGCTTTACGGAGCTTTACAAAAAACGGCAAACAGTTCCCAATCTGGGCCCAGGTGTGTTTGGGTTGCACCCAGTACACGCGTTGATGCACGCATGTATGCACCGTATTGCCCACATCCCGCATGGCCAGGAGAATAAGTTGATCTGGCTATATGACATCCATTTACTCGGCGAATTGTTTAATGAGGTAGATTGGAGTTGGATGTTGCAACTGGCGAAGGAAAAAAAAGTCGCCTCCGCCTGCGCCAGTGGTCTTGTGGCGGCGCAAGTCAGTTTTGACTCCAATTTTCCCCAGCAGCACTTAAATTCGCTGTGTCGTTATGGGAAGAGTGAAAAAAGGTTCCCCGTCGATAGTAATCGGCGCTGGAAGTTCTACTACCAAGACTTTTTACAAAATAAGGGTTTTCGCAATAAATTTATGCAGTTGAAAGAGCATTTGATACCCTCAACGGCATACATGATGCGCAAATACAATTTGAAACACAGGGTGTACTTGCCGTACTACTATATAAAACGTCTCTTGCTCGGTATAAAAAAGTACCTCTAGACCGGCGAAAATTCCGCAGTATTTCCGGTTTTGTATCAGTTGGAGAGCTAAAAACGCAGTGTTAGTCTGATTTTCTAGCAACCAATACGATATGGGACTGAAGTATCACCTCGCTATGTAAAACAGAGAATTTGGCTTTCTCAAGCATGGTGTGGGATAAAGGCAGATCAAATACATGATGATGTGCACCTCGAACGTCAATATTTCTGCGCAGTAAGTCTTCTAGCTCCTCTCTGCTGTTAACCCATGGGTCTAGATCAAGATTGTAATTTTCCAGAATATCGGGGAAATGTGTCTCGTCGTCCTCCCCAATATTGTTGGTGAAATCATCCATCAAGTGTTCGATGGTTGTGACCGCTCGGCCTTGGTCAAATGAAGATCGCGCCTCTGGTAGCACTAGCAGTAGTACACCATCTCTTTTTAGTACCTTACCCCAAGCAAGAAGTGCTTTCATCGGATTCGCTGTGTGCTCTAGGCTGTGACAGGACAGTAGCGCATCGTATTTAGCGTCGGTGTGCCGATCGATATCTGTGGCTTCAGACAAAATAAACGACCCAGATTTATCGCTTAAGCCTAGTGAATCCATGCTGTATTTCGAGGTTTCCTTTTCCCAAATAGTGTTATCGGCAAAGTTGCATAAATCCAACTTGCTTAGGGCCGAGTATATCGGGATATTGCCAGCCGGTGAGAACATCTTGCTGGGCCCACCTATTTCCAGGGCGTGACCGCCAGTGAAGTTGGGAACAATTTGGCGATAGAACGAAGGGGCTCCCGGGCGAGTCCCTCGCAGAGACATTTTGATAAATCGCTTGAATGACGCAAACATAGTTATAGAAATCGTACTCTTTTCGATTTAAAAAATGTGCTTAGCGTTCTGCCGCTCTGCGGTAGATTTCAGAAACTTGCTCTGCACAGCGACTCCAGCGAAAATCAGCAGCCCTCGCAATACCCTTATTCTTTAGTTCGATTGTGAGAGCATCGTCGGTACAGATATCCTTAATGGCGCCCGCTATATCCTCCGACTTTGTGGGAGAGACAAGCAGGGCGGCGTCGCCCGCGACTTCCGGCAAAGAGTATACGTTAGAAGTGACTACGGGGCAGCCAGAGGCCATAGCCTCCAATACGGTTAAACCAAATCCTTCGTAGTGAGAGGGGTGAACATAAGCTGCAGCGGCTCTATAAAGTGCGCGAAGCTGATCGTCCGTCACGTAGTCGAGCATGTGTACCCTCTCTCGAATGGGTGAGTGAGCTATCTGGGCATGTAGTTGTTTGGTGCTCCAGCCATCGCCACCCACTAGTACAAGGTGGTGTGGAATTTCTGTGGATAGATGAACCATCGCCTCTATCAAGCCTTGAATATTCTTACGCGGACTCAGCTTGCCAGTCGACAGGATGAAGGGCGCGCCACTAGGCGGTAGGCCTCGCAGACCATTTAAACTATTGGTATGCGGTGGTTCGAAGAAACTAGCGGATACGCCCTCGGGAACAATAGAGATTCTACTTGCGATTGAGTCTCCCGCGATGCGAGTTAACTCCTTGGCAGTAGACTTTGAGACGCAAATAATTTCTTTAGCCTGCGCAATCGTCTGTGCGAGGCTGCGCTTCATTATCCAAGTCCCTTTAAACTGAAAATATTGCGGATGTGTTATCGGCCCAAGGTCATGGACGGTGACGACCAGTGGCTTTCTTGTCGCTATCGGGTACCCCATAGCAACAGCATGAACCACATCTATGTCATGGGGTAGCCAATATTCTATGGGTGGGCGATCAAGCACAGCCCAGGAAAGTGGGGTCAAGCGTCTTCCCCAGGGTAAAATCTGAAGCCCATAATTTGACTTCAATTCGGACAGTTTATCTGAGGTATTGCCGCTCCATGCAGCAGTTGGTGTCAACGCGACATCACTGCTACATTTTTGCAGTGCCTTGAATAATTCCCGTGAATAACGGGCGAGCCCATGACCATCTCGGTCCGCAAATTGGTTAGAAAAATAGGCTACATTTAACAAATGGGATTGTCCATGAACGGTATTGGAGGCGCTAAAGGTTTGTTATGACATTGCTGACTTTTGTGTAGACGTTGCGCCAATCATGGGCTTGGGCAAATTCGTAGATCAGGTTTTGATTTGAAACCGATTGCAGAGCGTCGCCGATGGCCGATTCCACCTCCTCTGTCGTCTTACATATACGAATAGGTGGCTGGAGATAATCGTACTCCTCGTGCGGCGTTGAAATGATATCGAGCTTAGCCGCTGCATATTCATACAGTTTGAGTGGGTTTTGTCCCTTATATACAGTTCGTTTGGATTGATCATAGAGCATCAGGCCAATATCTGAGTGCATCAAATAGGCAGGAATTTCTGATGATGGTTTGGGGCCCAGTAGGTGAACATTATTAAATTCAGTGGACATTTTTTGTGCCCATTCACATGGCGGACCAATGAGGATCATGCTGGCGCCTCTTCTTTTCAAGCCGATGGCAGCAGTGCGAAACAGCGCTTCATCAGCTTTAGCGAGGACGCCCACCCATATCGCTTTTTTTCCTTCGATATGGTTTAGCTCCCGCGGGCGGGGGAGGCCATGCGTATAGTTTTCCAAGGACACACCTTGTCCTAGATTGGTTATTTTCTCCGAAGTCGCGCCTAGTTCTTTAACCAAATAGTGCTCTAGAGCTGCACCTACCAGGAAGATATGGTCGGCTCGCTCGTAGTCGTTTTTTTCTAGAGTTTTAATATAATCACCACGGTAAGCTGGATAATAATCCACGACCTGCATCACCAGTTTGGCATCGGGAAAAATATCTTTGAGTACACTAGCTCCGGGGCGAGCCGCCCACACAATATCAGGGCTGCGAAGGCCTGCTTTTTTTATATTGTGTCGAATACTTGGTATGCACCACCTATAACTCCAGCGCATCCAATTTAAACTGGATAGCGGATAAATATCCCTAATGGGTAGTGGCGTGAAGCTAGATATTAAGTGGACTCCGTCCACTACGCCTTTTTCCCTCATTAGAGATTTGGGAGCATTAATTGGACTCTTGATTAAGTTAATTGAATCTACGATTTCGCCAAGATAGGAGACTTCATGCCCTTCACTTGCAAGCGCACCGGCGATAATTTTGGTGCTCGATGAAATACTTGAAGACCATGAGCCAGGTCGATGCAAGAGAATGGCGCGCTTAACTGACTCGATCATAATCAGCTAGTTATTGCTGCTACAATCAATGATTGGACTGCTTAAGTTTAGTATCTGAAGCTTTTTGCCACTCCATCTCAATCGATTTTTCAAGCGATGCTCGCGAGATGGAATTTTGTTCGTCCCATACCAAAGCGTTGGCTCGAAAAATAGCTGTCGACGAGTGCAACGCAGAGATCAGTCCGGGTGTACCGTCTCTGAAGCCCTGTTTAAAAATGTATTTTTTTAAGAACTCGATTACTGTGCGAAGAAATATATTCAAGCCTGTAATGCGATTATCGCCTGCGCGGATATTTTCCGACACTTCCTCTAAGTAGAGTTCGCTTTTCCTTAAGCGCTTGCGAAAGCAATCTTCATTGAGATGATGCATCCTGTTGTGTAGCTGCCCGATACGCTTCGCTGTGCAATCGACAATACACTTTTCATGAAACATGCCTTCAAAGTGCAACGTATCTCGCTTAGCAAGATGCACAAGGTTCCAATCTTGCCAGCCGCCACCCCGCATTGGCCGATGCATAAAGTGATTAAGCCGTCGGAATCGGTAGGCGTCCTTTTCACCGACGGTAATTGACTGACGTATTTCCTTGGCCAAATTGGGCGGTACTCTCTCGTCGATGTCCATATGCAGAATCCAATCGCTACTCGACGCTGCGATCCCCTTGTTGCGTTGGTGGCTGAAATATTCATTTTCAGCCCTGGGCGAGTGGATGAACCGTACGTTGGCACTGTAACTTTCTGCAATTTCTCGTGTGCGGTCGTTTGAGCCATCGTCAATAATAATGACCTCATCAGTCCATGGCGTGACATTATTTAAAAATCCCGGTAAATCGTTTTCTTCGTTATAACTGATTGCCACGACGGCTAGAGTGCTCGATGTATAGTCTGGATTTTCGGAACCCATCTTCGTCATCTTCCCAGCCGCTTTATTCTTATAAGTGTAGGTTTTAACAATCTGTCTCTCAGCTTAACCTTCAGCAGACCGCTCGAACTATAAAGCCGACTTCTCCAACCTGGTTGCTGTTGGTTTTGATTGCCATTGGGATTGGTAAGTTCACTCTCAGAGTAGCCCAGATGCTGGGCCATCTGCATAACCGTATTGTCTAGGGTGAGATCAAAATTCAAGTCATCCTTCCATTTTTCAACAGACTTAGTATGAACCTGGCCACCGATCTCCGCTAACTGATCTACTCCAATGTATTGCTGTATTCGAGAAAATTCCGCTATCGGTGACCGAATCAAGTCTTCGTATTTTACTCTTAGGAATGAGTCTGCCTCGAAGAACGATTCGAATGCCAGTAAATTTTTATGAAGTTCCAGCCAACCAAACTGCCTGGAATATGGGTCGGTGCGAAACAATTGCTGTGCGGAATATTGTACAGAAAGCGGGTTTCTGACCAGAGAGATAAACTTCACCTCATGTTTTGTCGTTGCTGTCCAATCTAGTATTAGCGACAGGGACGCCCAATTGGCGAGATATTGAGGCGACTTTTCAAAAAAGATTGGCCTAGCATATTTCTCACATAACGCTTCCCAGCCTTCGAAGAGGAGGGCCCGATCACTGCTTGGTATCGTGAAATTAGGGACATTCTTTGTTACACAGTCGATCAGGTAGGCTTTGGCATTCGCTTTGGTTCCGTAACCCGAGTAGGTGCGTGCTCCCGAGAAGGTTTTAGGCGACATTCCCAATAGAACCGCTCCCTTCAGCCAGTGGTGGGTCTCGAAATAAGTGTGAGGGGAGTATCCCACATGTTGTATATCGCTATGTTTGCATAGCTCATCCTGGAACATGGTCGATCCAGAGCGTTTATCCGAGAGAAGTATGACGACCTTACCCATTTTGCCGACCTGTTAGCGCCGCCAGAGACTCTGTGAAGTAAATGTTTCTGATTGAGGCAATCAATCCAAAATAAAGAAAGAAAAGCATGGCGCCTCTGGGTTGTGACACTGCTGCGTGTCCGAAAACAAACCATGGTAGCATTCCCAATAGCCCAGCAAAGAGGGCCTGGTACACCAGTGGAGAGAGCAGTTGTTCGCGATGTTTTCGTCTGAGTTGACGCAGTAGATAGCGAAATCCACTAATGAGTAGCGCGATATACACAACAGATGCGACAAAGCCGTAGGAGTAGTAGGCTTTAGCAAAAACAGCATGTGTGGCCTTGCCGTCTTGGTGCGTACGTATACCGGTTTTAGTGATGGAAACGCCCTCGCCAACCAGGAGGAAATGTGGGTTCTCCCATAAGTGCTCAAACGGTTCTGAGTAGGCGTAAATCCGCTCGGTTTCCCTGACATCCTCGTAAGGGTTCGTGATAGCAGCAGTCGTTCGTGTTACCACACGTTCAAAGTAGAAGAGATCGGAGTCCCAGCCTACAAAGCTGAATACCGCAAAAGCTCCTACAACCGCTACAATAATGCCTCGTCGCGTCTTGCTTGAGCCGAAAAAAAGTGACCCGCCGACGACTAAGAATAATCCAAGAATTGCCCCTCGTGAGTAGCTCGCTACTATCCCAAAAGGAGCAAGCATTGTTACACCCAGAGCGAGAGACCGCCATTTTTTGATTGCCGTGGCTTTGAGTCGAACAAACAGTGCAATTAGCGGCCAAAAGGTGTTGATAAATGCGCCACTCAATATAGAAACACCAACTAGGGACTTGCCACGCGTACTGAGATCTGAGATTGATTCATAGTGTTGCAGCACCGATTCCGCAGCGGGCTCAAGAAAGGATATTGAAAAAATATTATTTGCAACGACGCTGCTCGAATAGGGAAGTGATGACAAAATCATAAGCACTGCAGTTATGCCTATACCTATAATGGCGGCTTTTGCGACTGCAATGAGGTCCTGGGGAGTTCGAATAATACGGTTCGAGAGAAAAAAAAGAGATGCGGCCAGATAGGTTCTAATTAGTGTATAGAGGGGCCTGATTGGGTCACCTGAATAGAATATAGCGGCAATTTCACTGACGGTGGCAAAAACCAAAATTGCTACAATATAGCGTTTGAAAGGAAGCGGTATCAATGCCGTGGGCGGTGAACTGGGAGCCTTAACAATTGTCAGCACAATCAAAATATCTATGATGTAGAGCGGCATAGACCCGAGCTTGAACCCCATTCGAGGCATGCCAGTCAGCACCAGAACGACTGCACACAGTAATAGCAGCGCAGTAGAGTAACCGCCAAATGAAGTGGCAAGTCTAAGTGGTAAGGGTGTATTTGCTGTATGCATTGAGATAGCTTTCAATCATTTTTTCTGCGGTAAAGCTATTCGATCTTTCAAACCCATTTGCACCCAGAACATCTCTCTCTTTTTTGGAGTGCAGAAGTCTAAGCACTGCTTGTGCAATTTGATCTGTTGAGCGCGGATCGACGAGAATCGCACAGGGAGCAGACGAAGATACGACTTCCCTTAAACCAGACACATCGCTCGCGATGACCGGTAGGGAAGCGTTCATTGCTTCAACCGCAGCTAAGCCAAATCCCTCCCAGCGAGATGCCATAAGAAAGATATCCGCCTCTAATAACACTGGCCTCAGGTCACTGACGTAGCCGAGAAATCGGACTTTATTACCTAGTCCGAGCACCGTGGCGTACCTTTCTAACGCCGTTTGTTCTTTACCTTCACCTGCTATCCAGTACTCGAAATTTTCATCGGTTAAATCTGCAAGCGCAGCTAGCATAGCTTTATAGTTTTTCGCTTCCCTCAAATGACCTATTGATAGTATTACTAAGGCCTCTTTGTCTTTGCGTACAAGAGCCTGGTTAAAACGCGGCTGTATACCGTTGGGGATAACTTCAATTTTTGAGCTTAGCCATGGTTTCCATTCCACCAATTTGTCTTTCGCCCCTGAGCTAATCGCAAATATTCTGTCGAAACCGCGATACACGAAGTAGTCGATGAAGGATCCGAGAATAGTTCCTCTTCGCGAATTCGAAGTACTGTGCTCCGTGGTAAAAGTACTGACGCTAATAACACCTAGCTGCTTAAGCACCGAAACGTAGAGATTCGAAGGGAATAGATGCGCATGAACAACATCATTCGGCCCAGTACTTTTTTTCAGGAAGCGCCATATTTTTATGAGTGCGAATGGATTGTACGAACTCCCTAAATTCATAGACAGCGTATTTGGAAGTGTGCTTGTTTCCTGTTGCTCCAAGCCAAGTAAGTGAGAAGCTACCCCCTTTTCCAGTAGCCCATGGTGAAGTGTGCAGACCAGTCTCTCCGCCCCACCCGTGACCATTGAGAAGCTATTGACTACGTGGTGTATCTTCATTCGAAAAGTCTGAGATGATCATTTTTTTATTTTTCAAGCTGCGTAACCAAATTTTGAGGCTGGACGGGATGTTATCTTTCCAGCTATGCGAAAAGTTAACATCGCCGTTAAACTCGCTCCAATCTCTGGCCCTCCATGGGGGAGCCGGATTTTCCATAAGTCCTTGAAAGAGGGATGCATAGCGATCTGCAGCGGAAGCACTGCTAAATCGCTCTCTGGCGTCTTGTGCTGCAAAGTGACTAATCGCTTGCAATTTGGGTCGATCCTTGTCAAGAGCCTCTATGTTGTTAACCAAGCATTCGTAGTTTCCCAGCTCAGAAACAAAACCGGAGCGTGAATCCCGTAGCACATAATTCGTAATCCCGTCGATAATCCAAGAAGTTGGAACACAGCCTGCCATGAGTGCCTCCAAGAGGGCGTTCGGACAGCCTTCAAAGTGTGATGTGAACAAAAATATATCGATGCGTGATAGGAACTCGGGTACTGCAGTGGGGCTGAGGGCACCGAGAAACTGCACCTGGCCAGTCCCAACTTCCGTGTGCAGTTGTCGCTCTAGTATTGTGCGGTCCCGACCTTTCCCTGCGATTTTTAGCTCAAAATCGATGTTGCGGTGATTTAATTCGCGAACCACCTTGGGTATATGAAATATGCCTTTTTGATTGTTTTCCAGACGCCCGAGGAAGCCTATACGCAGCTTTTTCGACGTTCCCCTGACGACACTGGCGGCGTCATTGAAAGGGATCGGATTGATGCCATTTGGTATGAGGGTAATTAGATCTGGGTTGGCTTTGTATTTAGATATCAGGTCGTCTTGTAAACGCGGTGTTGTAGCAACGATTGCCGCAAGCCGTTCCCTACCTGACAAGGTAATTCGATAACCATGATCGAAGGCATTGGCGCAGCGTGAGAGAACCCTGATTCTCTCGCTAAGGTGCGGTATCGAAGACAGAATTGCTTCTGAATTAATGGCCATCACTAGGTCTACAGATTCTTTTTCGCACCAGTTTACAAATATCTGGGATTGTTTTTTTAAACTTTTGGTGTTTTCTGCAAGTAGAACGCATCCATCATCCGCATAGCTGTCATCCCACAGCTTGGCATCATTTCTACCAACCGCGATACACTGTAAATCGATATTGCGTTGGAGGAGCGCCGGTCTTAGGTTCCGATAGAAAGTGAAAGTACCGCTGTCTTTGGGTACTGAGCCAAAGGCGACTTTGATATTCATGCCGCTATTAAATAAGTAAAATATCGCATAAGCGTGGTTTTATGTGGTATGAGCAGCAACTCTTTTTTTTGATCCGGAAAAAATGTGAGAAATGCGCCTAGCGATCCGAGAGCTGTCGTAATTATTTTCCACAATTAGTCGTCCACATTGCCCCATTTTTTTTCGAAGTAACGGGTCAGAAGTGAGTAGCTCCAGTTGACGCTTCCAGTCTTCCTCGCAGGTCGCGCAGTATCCACACTCACCCTGCGCTACAATTGCATCGTTCGCTGAATTCGAGCTAGCCACGAATGGGATGCCCATCGCCATATATTCGAGTGCTTTAAAACCACATTTATAGTTGTTGAAATCATTGTTGAGCAGCGGGTAAATACCGATATCAAAATCCGATAGCTCGCGCATGATCATCTCAGGCTCATCCCACTGCAAATTTTCTACAAATTCAACAGCCAGGCCGCTAGTATCAGCAAACAGCTCGTGTAGTGCCGAGCGGCCGAGTGTTCCCACTAACTTCAAGCGTATTTTATACTTTTGGCAGATATCCTTGAGTGGCTCCACAATGAGTTCGCGTAGATCATTTTCATAGTGGGCGCCATTGCCGACCCATCCAATACATACTTCGTCGTTTGCGCTGTATGTATTGGCCACTTTATAGTTTGAGGTTTTGATGCCGGTGGGTATCAGATGTACTTGTCCACCCGTTTGCGCTACGTAGCCAGATAAGGCCTCGCAACCAACGAATACTCCATCTGCCATTCGCGCCATCGAGCTGAAAATACTTATTGTCTCAGAATTGTTGGTTCTGGAAGGAAAATCGTCGATATCCATATACGCAGTCTTGCCCAACAACAAACACAGCCTCATCAAATAACGATGGTAGCGAGAGTATGTCTTCTGAAAGATGATGATGTCGTGGCTGAAGATGGATAGCGCAGCAAGCAGTATCTCAGCCCCAGTGCTGCCTTTACGCAATGTGCAATCGTAACCCAGATTTTCCAATTCATCTGCTATCCAGTAACCCCTTACCCGCGAACTGGCCTTATCTGGACCACCGAGCAGGATAAATAGTACAGACTCGCTCATACTGAATTGTTCGCCACAGATCTAATGCTCAGTTTTAGCAATCGCCATGATCTCATAAATTCCATTTGCAGCCGTAGCCAGGCCGAGCGAACGTTTTTCCGTTTCATTTCGATGTTCGACATGGTATCGCGATGCTTGAGCAGCAGGTTCTGCCAGTCTTCAGCACGGTTTTTGGGGGTGTAGCTTTCGAGAACGTGTTGTCTTGCTGCGGAGCCTATCTTGGCTCTCAATTCGGGATTCGAAACTAGTTTCTCTAGGGCTGAATGCCAATTGTTCTCGTCGACGACTACGCCGTTCACACCATCCTCTATCACTTGCTGGTAAGTATCTGTAGGCGACGCAATAGTAGGAACACCGCAGGCACCGGCTTCGATGTATTTCAATTCGCTTTTGCTATGACAGAAGGGGTCATTGGTATCTAGAGGTACCAGGTTGATATCTATTTCTTCGAATATACTGGGAAATTCGCTGTAATCGATGAGCGGGCGTTGCTCCACTTGTGCATGCAATGATTGCAATTCATCCGATACAGATACCGGGCCGACCAATAGGAGCTTGATATTTTTGTGCTCTCTCAACAGCGTTATAAGTGAATGCTGGACTACGTTAAAGTCGCGATCATGTGATTGGGAGCCGCTTAAATAAGCGATTACTACAGCATTACTTCCACAATCTACATTGCCGGTCGTTTTGTTACTGTAAACCTGATCCGATAACCGAAGGTAGTCCTCGCTGAGGGCATTTCTGATGACGTGGACATTTGCGTGAAATGTGCGTGCTTGGTGAGCCAAATGATCAGTCGATGCGACGACTACATCGCAGTGGGACATGGCGTGTCTAAACATCGCTGTGCGCTGCTTATATAGTTTATTCGACTCCAGTGCCTTGGAACTCTCGGAGTCGCCGAAAATCAGGTCATCGACATCGTACACGACTAAGGTGTTGTTGCAGTGCGCGTAATCGATAACAAGCTTTGTATAGTGATCTAAAGCAACTCGGTGCAACACAAGTGCGTCAAATCCAAGGGGGATATTGCGATATATCACTCCGATAGATACAACCCAACCCAATAGTTGACAATACTCTGCCTGCTGAAGACAGCGAATTTGGGTAGTACCGTGGGATTTGATCCAGTGTTTGCTGAATATGCCAATCGCGATCTTACTCATCACATTTAGTGCGAAAAGCCGCAGTCACCATTGGATGCAAGCTGTACGAAACCATCTCTAGCACAAGATCGAGCCAGTATCATGATGCGGCATTCGTCACTTGAAAGTATCGAGCGATACCCCCCAGGCACATTGCAACTAAGTTACTCAGGCTGGGTGTGCCACCACGCTTCAATGCACAAACAAGTATTGGGTACTTTTCAATAGCTACTTGGAGAAATCCAAATTTCCCCATGTCAGCAGCCTGATCTATATTCAGCAGGTAGTCATCGGCTACTGTCCTGAGCTCACGTCGATTAGGCGTTTGGCGAATTTGCCAGATAGCAATTTTCGCCAGTTTTTGAATTTTGGCGTGAAGTAGTTCTTGCATCCTATTGCCGTGTCTCTCAAGCAAGATATCTATCGCCTCAATATGGGAATTTAAATATTTGTCCTTGTTTTCTTGTCGCGTCAGGTGATCAGACAGAGAGCCATCTAATCGACGATATTGCACGAGTGGTTTTGCGACGAAACAAACCGGATATTTACTTGTGATCGCCAGCCACATATAGAAGTCTTCCTGCGGTAGTTGTTCCGGATATGGCCCCATTTCTTGTAGAACACTTCGTCTGACGATAACGCTTGGCGAGTGTATGACAACTGGTAGATCATGATGGCCGTAGAGTATTGCGCAAAATACATCTTCGGGAAATTCGTAATCTGCAGGAAAGTAGTTATTGCCGATTATTGCGCCATTTTTATCAATTGTGGAAAAGTCGGAGCAGCATAGAGCACAGTCGGGCTTGGCTTCTAATTGAGCTATTTGCTCTTTTAGTTTTCCCGGACACAAAATGTCATCACAAGCTATAAATTGGATGTATTTGCCGCTACACAGCTTAGTCGCTTCATTGAGCGTCGCACACAATCCAATATTCTTGTTGTGCGGAAAAAACGCGCAATCAGTTTTGGTTTCAGTTATCCATTGCTCTATTGTTTTTTGTGAATTGTCTGTTGAGGCGTCGTCAAATATGAGCAACTCTAGTTTGACGCCTGTCTGAGCCACAATACTTTCTAATGTACTCGTGACATATTGTTCATGATTATAGCTGAGCGCTACGACGCTGATTAATGGTGTGTCATCTTGTCTCTTGTCTTTTAGCATTTTATTGCGAAACTAGAAATGTGTTTCAGTTAGAAAAATCTCTTATTGCATCAGTCACAAAGCGCACTTGCTCTTCCGGTAGATGAGGTCCAATTGGAAGGCTTAGCGTTTGCTGGGCAATTTTTTCAGCTATTGGATATGACTTAATTACTTCGTCTTGGTATGCCGCAGATTTGTTGGGCGGAATAGGGTAGTGGATGAGTGTTTCCACACCACATCGATCAAGGTGATGTTGCAGTCGCTCTCGGTCTTCCGCATACACAGTAAATAAGTGCCAGGCGTGATCTACTTTGGCAAGCTGTGTCGGTACAGTTACAGCTCTGCTATCTACCAGCTCCTCCAAGTAAACTTCAGCTAGTTTTCTGCGCCGATCCGTCCAATCGTCTAAGTAGTGGAGCTTCACTCGCAGTACCGCCGCCTGAATAGGATCTAGCCTGGTGTTAAACCCTTTCATTTCATTTTGATATTTAGTTCTCGACCCGTAATTTCTAAGCAACCGAATCTTTTCTGCAATGTCGGTGTTGCTGGTTGTTACAGCTCCTCCGTCACCAACTGCACCGAGGTTTTTGCTGGGATAGAAGCTCCATGCCACAGCATCCCCATGATTGCCAATGGGCGCCCCCTTATAACGGGCTCCATGTGCCTGCGCAGCATCCTCCAGTACTAGTAGCTTATATTTCTTAGCAATGGCCAAAATGGCATCGAGATCGCAGGGCTGGCCATTGAGATGAACCGGTAGGATAACTTTTGTTCGCTCAGTTACGGCAGCCTCTATGAGTTCTGGATGCAGATTGCCAGTCTCCAGGCGGGGTTCTACAGGAACAGGAGTGGCGCCACAGCGACTAACCGCTAGCCACGTTGCGATGAAGGTATGTGAAGGAACAATGACCTCATCGCCAGTGCCAACATTCATAGCCAGCAGCGCTAGATACAATGCATCCAAGCCACTCCCAATGCCTATGGCGTACGTTGCGCGACAGTAAGTCGCAAATTCGTGCTCGAAGGCATCGAGCTCATCTCCCAGAATGTATGCCCCGTTTTCAAGAACGGATTGGATCGCAGCGTCTATTTCTGGCTTTAGTTCTTGGTAGCCAGCCTTTACATCAAGAAATGGAATTCTCACTAAAGACCCTGTGTTGCCAAAAACTCACTGTAATCTCGATAGTAATCGTCTTCGCTATACAAGTTGGAAGCGAGCACCATACAGACCGAGCCTGAGGAAAAATTATCTAATTCTCGCCAAATCATGGGGCATACGTAGAGGCCGTAGTAGGATCGATTTAAGTGAAATCTGCGTTTCTCTTTGCCATCGTCTAAAACCACATCAAAACTGCCGGACATGGCGATGATTAGCTGGTGGAGTTCCTTGTGTGCGTGCCCACCTCGTTCCGACCCGCCGGGTACATCATAGAGGTAGTAGACGCGTTCAATATCGAAGGGAACTTCTTTCGAATTTTCGATGAATGTAAGATTGCCCCGTGGATCGGGCACTTTTGGGAGGTCGACTATTTTACAATGCGAAAGATCGTATTTCATACATGGTCTTAAATTTAAGTGAATGGCCTAGCGGGATTTCCTGCAACCGTGGTGCCGGCTTCGACGTTCTTAGTCACAACCGCACCAGCAGCTACAGACGCAGATTCGCCGATGGTTATTCCCGGCAGAATAACTGCTCCGGCTCCAATGCTGGCGCCCCGACCGATTGTGGTTACTAGCCGTTTGTAGTCTTTGTTTTTACTTTTGGGATATTTATCATTTGTGAATGTTGCGTTTGGGCCGATAAAGACATCATCTCCTACGCGCAGACCGTCCCAGAGATAGACCCCACATTTGAGTGTCACTCGATCGCCGATAGACACATCATTTTCAATGAAGCAGTGCGCAGCAATGGTGCACTGGTCGCCAATGACTGCATCTTCTAATATCACCGCGAACTGCCAGATGTTTGTCTCTGTACCAATGTTGTTCGAATGAACGTCCGCCAACGGGTGAACAAAGTAGTTTTTCATAGGCATTGTGTGGGGGACGCCTCAGTGCTTATTAGAGCCGGACTGAAGTACACGAAAACCCTCAGAGTTTGCGTTTAAATCGCTGTAGCTGCCACTGGCGACAATGCGCCCTTCATCGAGCTGGTAGATCCTGTCGCAATCCATGACTGTCGATAGTCGATGGGCAATCATCACCAGTGTGCGCCCTTGTTTCATATTATTGATGGCATCGATCACCTGTTGCTCTGTCTGGGTATCCAGCGCCGAAGTGGCTTCGTCCAGAAAAAGTACCTCAGGATCATCATATAGCGCCCGGGCGATACCAAGACGTTGGCGTTGCCCTCCTGACAGTCGCACCCCTCGTTCGCCGACCCGCGTATCAAGTTGCTCTGGCTGTGAACGTATAAAGGTATCGAGGTTGGCCATTTTGAGGGCTTCCCACACGCGTTGATCTTCGATTTCGTCTGCCGGTAAGGCGAAGGCAATGTTTGCGCGAATGCTGTCATCCAGTAGGAAAATATGTTGCGGGATATACGCTATATGGTGCCACCACGAAGATTTAACTTTGGAAATTGGTTCAACGTTAACACGAATCGATCCCTCAGATGGTTCTAGCAAACCTAGCATCAAATTCATCAGCGTAGATTTGCCGCATCCCGTTTTTCCGACAAGCGCGATAGACTCTCCAGCACTAATTCTGAGGGTGATGTTGTTTAGCGCTGCTTTCGAAGTCTGCGGATAACGGTAGCTCGCATTTTCAACTTTGAGCGCCTCAAATTTTTTTATTTCTGTGTCCGCAGTTGATGCCTCCTCTACGAACTCAAGGTGCTCTAGCTCTTCCAGATCCTGCGCTATTCCTTCAATGAAGGGTCGAGCAGCATTAATGCGATGGTATGAATTGGCGGCTGTGGTGCTCGTTTGTTTAAGTCTAATGGCTACCACCCCAAAAAGTGCTAGAGACGGCAGAACGTCCTCAAAAGAGGTCGTAGCTGCGGACATCATGAGCATGACAATCAGTAAACCAATAACCGTGCACGCCTCTATAGCATAGGGCGTTATTTTTTGAATTGTCGATTGGCCAATGATCGCGTTGGCCATCCTCGTCATGCTGCTTTCGAAAGCTCTAGATAGGAAGTGTGTTCTATGGCTAATACGGGAGTCTACTAACGCTCCAAAGCCCTGATTAATCGCTTTGACATTCTCGACAGATTCGGCTCTCAGAATATGTCCATAGCGATGGATTCTCTTTTTGAAGAGACTGACAACTGCCAGCAAACCTAGGCCCATTACAAAGAGACCAAGTAATGAAGAAACGGGGCTGCTGACGACAAGCACCGCGAGGACCAGAACTGTCAATAGAAAGGCCATAATGATGTCTAGGATGGCCACCAAAATATTGCTGATTAACTGGTCGGTGTCGTCTCTAATGTTGCGGATCAGTTCAGCAGAGTTTCTTTGCAAATGCCATTCATAGGGTGCGTATTGATAGACTCTAAACATCCTGGCGGATAACTCGACCCTCAATGAGCCGACCAGTTTCGCCTGTTGATAAAATACCAGGCCAAGAAAACTGTTTTTTACCAGTGTTACGACAATGAGCAACAGGGAAGCTATCGCTAGCAATTTAGTGGTGATAACGTCCGGCAGTGGCTGTGAAGGTAAAAGAGGTGCTAACCATTTAACGCTCATGAGCGACGAAGGCTGCATAGCAAAGGCGATGAACCCTGGGATCAGCCCGACACTAATTGCTTCCAGAATTGAGCCAAACAGCATCATGCCCAAGAGAACGCCTATTTTTAATCTGTCATTGCGACTCAAGATCGTGCCTACTTTCTTGAGATCGGAGTAGAGGCTAGACATAGTTCTGTTCGAAGAACCTAAACGTATCTTCCGAGCAATCGGGCTTTTTCTCGTCCGAGCTATGTTTTAGCTCCACAGCGCTACTCTTCACTATGCTAGTCATTCAGCGCTGAAGGGACTCGATGCCGTGCAACGTTGCTTCAACGACACATCGTTCGTCATAGTTATCCACGACCTGCTGGCGCCCATTCGCCCCCATCTCGCGGCGCTTTTTTTTGCTCAAGGCAAGCATCTCTTGCATAGTAGTCGCCAGCGATTTTCCATTTTTTGCCTCACACAGCAATCCATTGTAGTCATGCTTTACCACCGTTCGACATCCTGGCACATTGGTGGCAATTACCGGTAGCCCCATAGCGCCAGCTTCCAGCAAGCTGCGGGGCAAGCCCTCCCGATAAGAGGGCAGGACTACGCAGTCCACTTGGGCGTAGATTTTTTCCATGCAGTCACTAGGGCCCAGCCATTTTACGCCAGGTTCTTGCGCCCACTCTAGTAACTCTGTGTCGGAAAAAGCGGACACGTTCTCGACTCCGGTAAACCCGCTCAGCCAGAGTTCGCAGCGCTGGCCGCTTTGATTGATCATCTGCATAGCCGAACGCAGTTCGCGTAAGCCCTTGTCGGCCAGCATTCGCCCTGCGTATAAGAAGCGAAAAGGGGCGCCGTCGCGAGCGACGCGCAGGGTGGGTCTGAATCGATTGAGATCGACGCCAGACCCGGGTAGTACCTCAACCCGGTCCGCAGGCACCAGTTTGTTTTCGACTAATTGTCGAGCGTCATCTTCGTTCTGACAATATATTTTATGCGCGAAGGGCTGACTGATTCGGTATAACACTCGTACCACTGTTGCGACGGGGCCTTCGCGAATAAATGCGGTACCCAAACCCGAGACATTGTTGAAAGCGGGTACGCCCAATAGTTTCGCAGCCCAAGTGCCGTAGATGTTATTTTTTATGGTGAAATGGCATACGGCCACAGGCCTTAGCTTCCGATAGTATCTTAGAAATTGTAAAAACAGCCTCACATCATGCGCCGGATTGTGACCCTGGTTGTTCATCTTCAGTGGCTGCCATGAGCTGCCCAAATCACTCTCTAGTTTATCGCTGTAGTCGTCCGGTGGAGAAATGCAGGTCACCTCGTAGCCGCGATCCCGTAGCGCTCTAATAGTCGAGGCGCGAAAGTTGTACAAATACCAAGAGGTATTGGCGGAAAGTACGACTGTGGGTCTTCGCCGCATTAGTAACAGGAGTTGGCAGCTAGTTGCGTTACTGATCTTGTATGCGCTATAGGCACGCTACCGCCCTACCCGACCGAGAAAAAGGGCATAACGTGCGTTGTTTCACAGGCATTTTAGTCGTTAATGCCTGTGACATTAGAACTGGGAAGCGATTTGTGTTCAAGTGAATAACTCACGATGTATTTTTGTAGGCTCACTGGTTTCTCTAGCCGGCGACAGTGATTGTCGCAGCGGTGTAAGCGAAGGTCTGCAACAGAATCATTTGCCAGCTTGAAACCTCAAAATACGTGACATGCCAAGCCGAGCGTACCAGTAAATGTAACGAATAAAGCTCCTGAAGCGTAGGGTGGCGCTCACCGTCAGCGGTGAGCCCCCGCGTTTGTGCGCTCTGCCCATTACTTGGCTCATGGGTACTGGAGCGTCAATTGTGTTCGCAGTATCTGCCTGTGTCATTACGCGGTTACGGGTCATCGGCCCTAAATAGCGGTGAACTTTCAAAGCGCCCTTGGCGTCGGCGAAGACAATAATATCACCGATGCGGTAACGGTTTTGCTTGCATACCGTGATGCATTGGTCGTGTTGTAGTAGGGGTAGCATGCAATTACCCGTGACCTTTACCTGCAAAGTATCTCTTTCCTGTAGCATGTCTGCCACTTCGGGGTAATGCACGGCGTGTCTTGGCTCTGTCGATCTTGCTGCTGACCCAGAATCATTCATGCTGCGGGCACCTCCTCGCGCATCATGCGATAAATATCGTCAAACTCATCCTGAAGGGAAAAATTGAGCTCAAAGGACGGGGCTACTTGCAATAAGTCGATTAAGACATCGTGTAATCGATCGTTGTGCGTGTGACTGATATTGACTGTGGGGCTGCACGTCATGAGTCGACTGTAGGCTGCGGATTTTTGCATTGCACGCAGTCTCATTGCAGAGGACTGTCTAAGACAGATGGTTGCGGCCACGGGGCTTGTGCCGCGCTTGTTACACGCCACCTGACCCAGATCGCCAGCAAAAGGTACGGGGCCGGCGTTGAAGCCTCCCTCGTCGTTGGGTAGCAGAATATTAATATCGTCACTGAGGATGTCTGCTCCAGCTGCTAGCGCGAGCTTAGCAATCGACGATTTGCCTGCCCCTGAGCTGCCTATAAACAACCAGGCACGATTGTTCACGACAACCCCTGCGCTGTGCAGCAATACACCCCCTTGCCGAAGTACCGCATAAGCTGTGTACAGTCGTAGAAAGTTCTCGAAAACAGTGGGGTCAGCCAAATTACTCGGTTCGCTGGTATAGAGTGTCCCGCGCATATTGGGGTGGAGCTGAATTTTACCGCGGAAATTTAGCCCTTCGACCCATACGCCATCGCTGGTCTCGGTAATGAGCGGGGAATAGCCACAATTTAAGTCCGTGTAACGCATCACATCTGGCTCATCAAAGGCCATCTGCGCAGTCCGAATCGTTGTGTAGGAGCGAGATGCTTGCGCTCTGTATGCTGCTAGCGGTTTAAAGCGCTGAAACACCGATTGACCCTGATCCGCTGTGAGACCTTCGATGCGAAAATGCATCCCTCCAAACACTAGATCGAAGGTTTCACTGCCCCAGCTGGGTGCATGCGTAGGCGCATTCATTGTGGCTGACATACATTGCGTCACGGATTATCGAACCAGCGGAGATGCTAGCACAGCGCGAGATGCGTTCTCTGCGTGTGATTCGAGGATTTGCGACCAATATTTACATTGGTTGTCTACCAACTTAGTATCAGGGTATTTAGCGACTTAGACTAGGGCGCGCATGGCTGATAGAGACCGCAAAGGTGCGGATAAACGGCGTCCAGGGGGGGATTCAGGGTCTAGGCGAGGTTACCAGGCGCCAAAAATCCTTTCTGTGGAACGTCTAGAAGCTGCCGCCATGGTCTGCAAAACGAATAACGCACCTTCAAACCGGTCCAATCCCTATGGGAAGGTGGGTGCCTGCACGATTCCTGGGTCTTGATGCTCTTCTTTCTGGTGGCTCCTGGGTTAGTGAGCTGAAACCTCAACACCGCGGCGCGCTCCTCAAAGGAAATTACCGCTTTTTGAGAAAGCTACAGCTCATGAAACAGGTAGTTTTCTCGCACCTGGTTGATTGTCGGGGTTGGCTGCCTTGGCACGTCCCAGCCAGCGACCAATCGTCTCGGCTTGCATGACAAATAGATAATGTGCAAGGAACAGCGCCAGGTAACATAAGAGACTCAGGTATTCTGGGGCTCTTTCCAAGCTCATCCCCATCGCTGCACAGGCAACAGCCCAAGTGAGCATCAGCACCAATGTTTGACGGGGGCCAAGGCCCAAGTTCATCAACGTGTGGTGCAAGTGCGAGCGATCGGCTTTAGTCACTTCGTGGCCGAGCTTGAGGCGTCGCAGCATGGTTGCAAGCATGTCCATGAGAGGAACGGCGGTGAGCCAAAGTGCGGTAACGGGCCGGATCAGCGAGTTTTCACCTTGGGAACAATACACCAGCGCCACCGTGACCAGAAATCCAAGGCTGGTACTGCCGCCATCGCCCAGAAAGATTTTTGGCAGTAACAGGTTATTTGGCCCCAGGTTAAACAGAAGGAAGACCGCCATGGGCACTAGCAGTAGTAAGAAGACATTGGCAATGGGGTGCCCGGCCTGCACAGATAGCCAATATAGCACGAGGAAAGGTAGGCCAGAGATAGCGGCGGCCAGCCCGTCAATCCCATCGATCATATTGTAAGCGTTGCATAACCCCGCCACCGAGAGTGCGGTTAACGGCACACTTAACGCAAGCAAGGGAATCGATCCGAAGCCGAGCAAATTGCCCACATCGATAATGTGTATGCCAGCATAGGTCGCCAATAAGATCCCGCAGGCATAGTGAGTTAATAGGCGTGTCTTCGCATCTAACCCGTGTATGTCGTCGTACAAGCCCACGGCAAAGATCACAGTGGCCACGGCCAGCATTGGATACAGATCGGTATATTCTGCCAGCAGTAGGTTGGCCGCCAGAAACGTCAGATAGATCGCGGCGCCACCTGTTAGGGGGATCGCCCCTTTGTGTTGCTTGCGGCCGCTCGACAAATCAAGCAAACCTACCTTCCGGGCGAGAAGGGCCGCAACCCAGGTCGCTGAAAAACTGGCGATGAAGAGTGTGTCGAACATATATTTACACGTCGCTTGCACTGCAATTAAGCAAGCGCTGTCCCCTAAGTGTTAGATTCGCTGATTTATCTAATCGTATAATTATTGCTATTAACTGGCATACGACTCTTACGAAAATGATAGCTGAATCATGACCGGTAACAAAAGCCAATAATTGCCGTAAAGAGTAGCAGTTAACATTTTGGCAGCGATTTTTTATATTCTTGTGAGATATCTGCCACGCAATCGTGTAAAACCAGTGAGTTCGTTAAAAATATCTCAAACACCGCAACCTTCCGACACGAGCAAGATCGTTAAATTTTCTGTATTTTTGATTGATGGAGCTTTGAGAAAAAGGACAATAATATCCTTCACGCATTACTTTCCTTAATACAGTTACAACTATTAAGCGCGAAAGAAAAAAGTATAACTAGTTCGCATAAATAATTCACAAAATTGAGAAGTTATTCACCTAACAGCGGTATCCGATTTGCTATGATCGGTGTTGATCTTTGAGCTATATTCACTGGGGCGGAAATTTAGAATGGCGGGAAATTATGAGACTCTGGAGCACATCACGAGGAAGTTGGCGTGCTCCAAACATCGAGCGCTGAATATCGCGTGCAGCTCTCTAATTGTAATATTTGCGAGCCTGATTAGTCAGGCCGTATCGGCAAACACAGCAGATAGTGATGTCAACCAGCAGTGGAGCGACTGGGTTCCGATGGCCGAAGGTATGATGGCCCGTAGGCGGGAGCCTGCGATGCTTGAGCAGCCGCGCTCGCAACGCAAGCTTGCCAATGTGCAGCGCAATGAACGTAAAGTGCAGCGGCAGATAAAGCGCCTGAAACGCAAGGCCGAAGCTACTGATTTTGACTCTCTCGAATCCCTGGAAGTGGTTTCCCTAGAGGCGGAACTACGGTCGTTGCAATCGCGCGGTTCGGGTAATAAATTGTGGGCATTGGAGCAGGCACAGCAAAGCGAAAAAAATAATGGCCAGGGGCGAAACAGGCGGTCGTTGTGGATGTATACGAGCGACGAGGGAGTGTACGCTAGCGCCGTCGAAGATTTAGCGGAAACAATGGGGCGCTCCGCCAAACACCTGCGACGTCAGCTTACAGCGGGTAGTTTTGCTCTTTATAACGATGGTCGAGAAGTGGCCTTTTATTTTGATGCCGAAGCAGATGAAATTTTGTTTGTGGGGCAGAGCTACGAAACGTTTTTCACTGACGAAAATGCCTATAAGTTAGTGTCAGATAGCCGGCCCAGTGTCGAGATGGCGTTAATTGAGAGTGCGGCGGCGACTACCATCGGCGATTTCGCGCCTTTCACTGAGTCCTTGGTCTTCGAAGAGGAGCCTGATTTTAACTACGCTACCTGGAGCGTGGCGGATGAGCAGGATGCGGACTACTGGTGGTGGGATTTCATGCAGCAGGACTTCCGCGAATTGCTGCCTATCACGCTATCCATCCCGAACCCGTATTCAACGGGTACAGCCGAGGTGCGCGTTACCATGCGTGGCTTCACCGATATTGTCGATGGCCCCGATCACCATGTGACGGCGGAGCTGAATGGCACACCTATTGGTGCGGCCGTGATCTGGGACGGATTCGACCAAGTTGTGTTAGAAGCGTCGGTGGATCAGTCGCTGTTGAACCCTTCTGGTGACAATACCCTGACGTTGTATCAGCATGATACCGGTGGCTTTTCGGGCCAGTGGTTGGACCAGATTGAGGTCGACTACCTGCGTGAGCCAGTGGCGGCTAATGGCAAGCTTTGGTTGCATAATGTCAGCGGTGGAGCCCAGTTAGTCTCGGGACTCGCCAGCGACGATATCATTGTGATTGAGGCTCCCACGGGCAATTCAGTATTACGCAAGGATTTACATATTGAATCGGATGGCTTGGGAGGCTTCCAAGTCATTTTTGATGCTACGTCTGACACGGACTACCTCGTGGTTGAGAGCAGTGCCGTCGACAACCCGATCATGGAACTCGATGTACCCGGCAACCTTGCCAGGAATCGAAATGAGGCCAATTACCTGATCATTGCGCCGCAAGAGTTCATTGGCACAGCAAACGCACTTGCCGATTATCGCGCGGGAACGTTTGGTGCAGTGCAAGTCGTTTTATTGCAAGACATCTACCAGGAATTTGGTGTTGGTCGAGAAGATCCCTATGTGCTTGCCGAATTCATGCAATATGTGCAGGGCAATTGGCGAGTGCCTCCCTCCATGGTCGTACTGATCGGCAAGGGGACGCTCGATCACAAAGACCGTATGGGCTACGGCGATAGTTTCATGCCAACGTTAATGACGACGACCCCCTGGAGCCTGGCGGCTTCAGATAGCCGCTTGCTAGGTCCCGATTCCGGGCGAACCATGGCGATTGGACGCATCCCCGTAACTAATGATGCTGAAGGGCTTGCCTACGTCGAGAAAGTGATGGCCTACGAGAATAACCTTTCAAGTGGAGGGGAGAATCAAGCAGTATTGGTTGCCGATAATCCCGATGTCGCGGGGGATTTTCACAGCAACTCCGATAGTCTGGCGCAAAGGCTCGTCGATGAGCTAGGGTTCGATAGTGTTGACAAGCTTTATCATCCCGTGGATGCACCGCTGCGCGATACACTGGCCGAAAGCGCCGCCTGGGAGACAGGTTACGTCAGTTACGATGGCCACGGCACCACCTCGCAAATTGGTGATTTTCAGGAAAACTTCCTAAATGCTGTTGATGCACAATCGCTCACTAACTCTCAGCTGCCGCTATTCACCGCGTTAACGTGTACTTCCGGGGATTTTTCAGCGCCGGCGAGCCGATCTTTGGCCAGTGCACTGGTGCTTAATCCCAATGGTGGAGCGATTGCCTCTATGGCACCCACCGGGCTATCATTGGACTTGGATGCCCAGACCATGGGTAACTCGTTGGTCGACTACCTATTCCAGTCAATCCAACCGCTGGGTGAGGCGGTGCGTTTGATGAAAGTCGATACCACGGGGGAGACGCCCCAGTTTATGCAAAGAATTTATTCAGTAGTGGGCGATCCGGCAGTTTACGCTCGCTAAGCTAGGTTGCTTTACGCGGGTGGTCATCCGGTTATTCATGACTGAGAGATTTTTCGGTGCCAAAATTAGAGAAAAAAGAACAAAACCCTGGTGAGTCAGCCTCGCGGCAGCGTAAGGGTAGGCGTGAGTATGTACGCCCGAACATTCTGATTGCTGAGGATTTAGAGGCTACTGCCGCTACGTGTGACCCGCCATCGGGGGGGTTCGGAAAAACACCCCCCGCTTGCAACCCAGCAACACCTGGCTCATAACTCGGGCACACGCAGTGCATCCAGGACGCTCGCCCTGGGGCGATAAATCCCTAAAGATCGATTTGCCCATGGCAACGATTTGGCTTTCTGGTCTAAGCGGCAGTCAAGCCGAGCATCTGGTCTCAAATTATCCGGCATTTGCCAAATTCGGCGATCAAAAAAATATGCCTGGAGAAAAATGCGTCGCCTATCGCATGGTAGAACCTGCCGCGATTCCCGTCGATGCGTTGACCCACAATGGACAATATGCACCTATTTCGCAGCTCGAGAAAAGCGGTGCGCTGACGGTCACTGGGTTCAACTTCAAAGCAGTCGTGGCCGCGCCGCAAGATGAGACTCTCTCACTTGGGGTCGCGCTAGAAGAAGAATTACCGCAGCCGAACGTATTTGAGAATTTTTTACGCGTATTCGCAGCGCACCGAGTGTTGCAGGAAGGTGGTATGCTGCTACACAGTGCGGGCATAGTCGTGGATGGGAAGGCTTATATTTATTGCGGTCGATCCAATGTGGGGAAAACGACACTAACTCGAAAGGCCTTTGCGGAGGGTAATGGCGTACTCAGTGATGACATCAATATGCTCATGCCTGATGACCGCGGTACCTATCGGGCGTTCGCTGTCCCTTTTACGGGTGAATTTGGTCGCACGCTGCATAGTGTACAGAAATTGAATAGTTACCCTGTGGCGGGGGTGTTTTTGCTCCAACAGGGCGAATCCCTGCAGCTCGAAGCCGTTACGCCGTCGATCGCGTTGGCTCAGCTCTTAGTCAGTAGCCCATTTGTGAACACGGATGAAAACAATTCAGAAATGTTGATGCAGAATCTCAATGAAATGGTTTCAAGGATAAAAATCATGCGCCTAGTGAAATCTCTTAACGTCAGCTTCGCCGATGTTTTTAATGCTACGTCAGTCGCGAAAGGGGTAACTAATTCATGAACGAAACCGTCCAGAGAAAAGTCTCGCTTCATCCTCGATTGCGCTTTCGAACCATTGAAGAAGAGGGCGTTATAGTTCATTTAGAAAGTGCACGCGTTATTGTCGTGAATGCGGTAGGACTGTTTTTAGTGGAAGCTCTGAATGAACCCAAGTTTGTTTCGGAGTTGATTGAGGAAACGGTGCAAGCTTTCGATGTTACTCACGAGGAAGTTGGCCCAGATATTCTGGCATTTCTTGAACAGTGTGAACTAGAGCAAGTGATATCGTTTTCGGTCGAGTAACGCTGAGTTTACGTAATCTATGTACCCACAATCCATTCTTCAAAAAACGCAGGCAGGTCGAGTATTGAGCGAGGCTGCCCTAGAGCTCACCTACCAGTGCAATTTGGACTGCTTTTACTGTTACAACGACAGAGAAAAAAGCGGCATACCGCTTTCTTTAGAAAAGTACCGTGAGCTGTTACATGATCTGAGAGATATGGAGACAATGTTTCTCATGTTGACGGGGGGTGAGCCGATGGTACACCCTCACTTTTTTGAGATTGGCAGCATGGCGAAAGAGCTCGGCTTTGTCACAAGACTTCGAACCAATGGACACAGTTTGACACCTGCGATTGCCGCTAGGGTCCGAGACGAGGTCGACCCGTATCTGATTGAAGTGAGTTTGCACGGAGCGACACCGCAGGTGCACGATCGTCAAACTCGTGTGGCAGGGAGCTTCGATCGACTCATTAAGAATATCCGTACCGTTAAAGCATTAGGGCTGCGTATATCTGCCGTGACCACACCGACGCTGTGGAATGAACACCAGATCGATGCGCTGTTCGAACAGGCTGCAGAACTCGACATTCCATTGCGCTTTCAAGGGCCGGTGGGCCCAAGAGATAATGGTGATACAGAGCCGCTGCAGATTCAGCCGTCTCCCGACGTGTGGGCGCGCATTCTATCGCGAGGTGAGAGAGAGTCTGCCTCGATACTCGCGACTTCCGCCGCGGTAAACGGAAGCGCATCGACGCTGTCTGAATTGGCACCAACTGCACCCGTCGCTACCTGCGGTGTTGGCAAGTACGGCGTCGATATCGATCCGTTTGGTAACGTGCAGGCCTGTATGCATCTACAGGAAGCTGCGGGCAACCTGCACGATCATTCCATTGCGCATATCTGGGAGAACTCCCCATTATTCCACCGAGCGCGAACCAGGGCGGAGCAGGCTGCTCAAGCCTTTGTTACTGAACCTCCTTCACAACTTGGCGCTCCGGTCTATTGTTTGGCCATAGAAGAAAATCTGCATAAGGGCGGTTGCGGTAGTTGTGGCTCGGGTTGTCACTCGGGCCAGTAACCGCGCTGTCGAGATAAATTACCCAGCCAACAGGTGAATCTAATTGCTGGTCTGTAGACTTGTAGCTCCAGGTATTTTACATTTGCCCACTCACACCAAGGGGTAGATAACCATGCGCATAATCTCGGTTCGGGTATTAGCACTCGTTTTTTCCTCCTGTCTATCTGTCGCGCACGCTGCGACGCCACCTTACTCACCCCCCGTGGCCAACGATTTTCCCAATAGGGTGCTGTGGGGGGATACCCACGTGCACAGCAATCTTTCCCCAGACGCATTCACCTTTGGGAATCGGGGTGTGACGCCGGAACAAGCTTTTCGGTTTGCCCGCGGTGAAACAGTCACTGCACAAAATGGTCTGCAGGCGCGCTTATCGCGCCCTCTGGATTTCCTGTTGGTGTCTGACCATTCAGAATTTCTGGGCATTTTTCCCAAGGTTTTTGCCGGTTCTGATGACATTATGCAAACCCCGTTGGGAAAGCGCTGGGCAGGTTATGTAGAGAAAAATCAGGTCAATAACATATTGATGGAGTTTGGCGTATTGTCCATGGGTAATGAGCATTTAGAGGAGGCAGTGCAACAACTCGAGTCGACTCCTGGCATCGATTTAGATGCCAGTGTTTTGCTCGATGCAAGTCAGTCCGAAATTCCAGCCGGCATACGGCAGGCCATCTGGGATCAGGTGGGAGCCACTGCTGATCGATTTAATGAACCCGGCCGCTTCACCGCATTTATCGGCTATGAGTGGACCTCCATGCCCGGCGGCAACAATTTGCACCGCAATGTCCTCTTTCGCGATTCTGCCGAACGTACTTCACAGGTACTTCCGTTTTCGTCAATAGACAGTGGCGACCCGGAACAGCTCTGGGCTTTTCTCGCCCAGTATGAGAAAACCACAGGTGGCAAAGCGCTTGCAATACCGCACAATAGTAACGTAAGTAACGGCATGATGTTTGCCGAAGCGACGCTTTCCGGCGAGCCCCTGAGTAAAGATTATGCCGAGCGCCGCGATCGCTGGGAGCCGGTGATAGAGGTGACACAAATCAAGGGTGATAGTGAGACGCACCCCTTCTTATCACCGAACGATGAGTTTGCGGATTACGAAACCTGGGACAAAGCCAATCTAGCTTTTTCGGCCCCCAAAGAAGAACACATGTTGCCGTTTGACTACGCGCGATCAGCGCTAAAAATTGGGTTGGCACAGAGTGCCGATCTGGGGGCAAACCCCTTTAAATTTGGCATGATCGGCAGTACGGATTCTCACACCGGTCTCGCGACGGCCGACGAAGACAACTATTTCGGCAAGATGACCAGCGGCGAGCCAGAAAAAGATCGCGCTACGAAATCATTCTTTCCCGTTCCTCCTTCACCCGGCCAAATCCAGCAAGACCAATGGGAAAGTGCGGCATCGGGATACGCTGCGGTGTGGGCAAAGGATAATACCCGCGCTGAAATTTTCGATGCTATGCAGCGCAAGGAAGTTTACGCCACCACCGGCCCGCGCATGACTGTACGTTTTTTCGCAGGCTGGAATTTTGATGACAATGCAGTGCAGCGCCCCGATTTGGCGAGCTATGCCTATCGCAACGGGGTGCCGATGGGGGCTGATTTGCAGCCGGGACAGCAGGGCCTGGCTCCACAATTTATTGTAGCGGCGCAGCGCGACCCACAGGGCGCAAATTTAGACCGCTTGCAGATTGTGAAAGGCTGGCTCGATGCGAATGGGAAGACGCATGAAAAAGTCTATAACGTGGCCGCTTCCGACGGCCGCAAAATTCGTAACAACAAGGTGAAGGTCGTCGGCAATACAGTGGACACCAAAACTGCGAGCTACCGAAACTCTATTGGCGACCCCGAGTTGGCCGTTCTGTGGTCAGACCCGGATTTTGACCCCAAGCAACGCGCGTTCTACTACGCTCGTGTCTTGGAAATACCGACACCGCGCTGGACCACCGTGGATGCCGTCTACTTCGACTCGCCAGCCCCAGAACAAGCGCCGAAGTGGACCCAGGAGCGGGCTTACACCTCACCTATTTGGTACAGTCCGCCGGCAAAAGCCGGAGGAGGTTAGGCGGTGAAACGCTACTGGCTGAGAGCGCTGAAACGCCGAGGTCAGCGAGACAAGACCACATGGGACAAGATAGCCCGACTGGCGAGGGCTTACTTGCCGACCCCGCGCGCCCGGAGGCTCGCTTTCGCGTTAAATAGTCAAGGTAGGAGCCCAGTATGCAAATCGTGTTCGCTGGGATCTGTGCGGGGGGGGTGCTCAGCAATGGGCATTCCTACCGCGATTGCCCTAGCACCCAAGCTCGCGCGCAAATTCTGTAGCAGTTACACCCCTGGCCCGTCCTGACGAGAAAAGTGTTTATGCCGCGGTCGCTATGGCGCTATGAGTTGTCCAATCAACCTCATTTTCTGTTCATTGACCCGCGCTTCGTGGGCAAAATCATACCAGTTTGTAGTTGCAGATTTGACCCTTGCGATCAATCGCTTGGCACATGCCATGTTCAACCCCTGGCGTTTAGCCACAGCTAGAAAATCCTCATCGGTAATCTGTTCTCTCTTGCGGTTGACCGTCATCTGATGCGTGCTAGTGAATTCACCGCTGGGGTTGTAAGCATAGGTGACATCGTAGGCGGGGCTAAGATGCCAGTGGCCGCGTTTATCCATCAGGAATGCGATTTGTTTGGTGTGGTCGTCCCGGTTGTACGCCAATACATTGAATACCATGCGCAGGAATAATTGCTCTTTGTCGGCCATGCCTAAACCCAGCTTGTTACAGATCAGAAAAGCTTGTTCATAGGATGTGGCGCCAGGTACGTTGAAATCGTAGTGCCCGAGGGCACATAGTGATTGCATGTGCAGTTTCTGGCCGTCTGCCGTGCGATCAAAACGTTTGGTCATAAAGTGTGCGCGGCCATGTTCCTCCATGAGTCGGCACTGGGTCATGTCGATACCAGCTTCCCGAGCCATTAAGTGGTAAGCGTATTCGATACGACCGTAGCCTGTGGCGTCCGCCAGCTCCTTGTCTTTGTTGTGTGCGACGCCGTCAAATTTTAGGAGCCAGTAACTGTAACCATCGCCCGCATCGATCTGGCCGGAGCGAACATGATTGGTCGTTTCATTCCAAGCAATGATAGCTTTGGCGCGTGCTCCACCGGCCGAGGTGCCGACAGCCAGAATGTTGTTCAGACCATCGATGTTTTGATGCGCGGCGTGCGGGTCAAGTACGAATTGCTCGGCTTCTTTTTGTGTTAGTATTTTTGACGTCAGTTCTACTAATTGTTGAATATCCAGCGAGATTGTTTCTGTGGTGCTGTTGTCGAGTACCGGGTGAAATTCAAGCGCGCCCATGCCACGTTTACCGACATAGGTTAACCGCTCTACCGGGTTGAAGGATTGGGGTGTACGGCCCGTTTCTGCCAACCATTGGTCGATCAGGGCATTGCCAAACTTGTCAGGGAGGGAATCGGCAATCATGCCGGGTAGGCCTTTGTATGTGTCTTGATTTAGTGTGGGGAAGGCGAATATTTCACTGCCCAGCGGCATCTGTATCGGCGCCAATTCAATGCCGGTTCCTTGAAAGTTGGGGTCGTATTCGAACACCCCACATTCACGCGTTGTATCCCAGACGATGTAGCCAATGGTGGCACCCCAGAGTATGACTTTTGCTGAGGTCATGCCTGGTCTTCCGGCCACACAATTTCACTGGGGTTATTTGGTGCCGGAATGGACTGCTTGGGAGTTCTAACCTGGGCTTTAGTCCTGTTCCCGGTTCGCACCCGAGCGCGCTTGGGCCTCATTCGCTCATCAATTGCCGCACCGCTGTTCTCGGGTCCTCGGCCTTTGCCTGCACGGGTCACAAGCTCATAGGGCGAGAGTTTGGGGGGGTCGATGGCTTCGAGCATGCCATCGAGCTTGCCGAGGTAGGCAATGACCTTGAGTAGCCCGTCGGACTTCACCACCTCACCGGCCTCCATGCGTTGCAGGGTCCGCTCGGAAATACCCGCCTCATAAGCGAGCTCCGATTGCTTGAGGTTTTTGGCGATGCGCAGCCGGGTGAGCTTGTCGCCGAGACTTTGAAGGCTTTTGTCTATCATAATAATACGCTAATACTGACGTTTTACCTGGTAAAAATCAATTAATACGTTATATATGGCGTATTAATGCACATGAATAGACGACATGCAAAGGTAACAATATATACGTCATATATGGCGTATTATAGCTTTAAAACGATATTGTGCGCCTTAAAAGACGTGTAAAATTATGTGAGAGACAAGCTAATGGGATGCATTGAGGGGGATCAAGGCGCGAGCACGAGGAGAGGGCTGGAACACCCGGTCAAGCACATTCAGCCCCTCGTCATCAAACTAGGATTGGCGGCGGAAAGCAGCCAGTGCGAGCAGGGCGCTTCCCAGTAAGTACAAAGGTGCGGGGAGAGGTACCTGCGGCTCGCCTGCTTCTTCGAGGCTCAAATTGTCAAAACCAAGGAAGCCAAGGCTATTTTGAGTAAATACCAGCGCGCTAATGCCGCTGAAACCGCTACCAAAGGCGAAGTTGCCTGCGGCGGGTGTGCTAACGCTGCCGCTATTCCCAATGGCAGAGATCGTCCAGAGGCCGGTGCCTTCTTCAACAAACATGCCCAGCGCATCGAACAAGCCGCCGCCATCGCGGGTTAGCGTCACTCTCGTGAAGCCGAAAGAGACATCATCCATGTTGAAATAATTGGTGCCATCGGCAGCACTGTTCGTAAAAATATCATAGTGACCAGTGCCAACTGTGAGTGTGTAACCGTCCTCTAGAAGCGGTCCAGACTGAAAATCGCCCACGGGCGCGGCGTTAAAATCAATGATCGTGGCGTTGGTTGCACTAGAACAAGCTGCAAAGACACAAGCCAGCATGACATATAGCGTTTTCATTTTTTACTCCCACTGGTGATTCAGTATCAGGTTGAGCAGTTATGCTCCCCATTGAAGCATTGAGCAAATAAACACGCAATATTCGCGCCGAAAACTGCATTCTTCCTATTATCAGCTAGTTACGCGCATGGATTGCCGCCACACTGTTAACAACGCGCCGATATGTAAAAAATTTGGTCTCTATTCGATCCAATGAATAGGTTGATCGGCGGGGTCGCGAGGCGGGGTATTACTACAGCGGGGCATTACAGGAGTCGGCGGATAACAGTTTGTGAAAGGTTCGCGTAAACACCCTGGAAAAATGGTAGTTTTGCCGTTTGCCCACAACACTATTTCTCGATAATCTTTGGCACAATTATGAAAATAGGCACAACTAACTATAAGAGGAATGGCACCATGAAAGTTAGAACTCCCTCAACCCCAACTGCTCTGGCACTCGCAACCGCACTCGCAATTGCTCCCTTCACCGCCCCCGACACTCAAGCAGCGGCTGTCTTAGAAATGGTGGTGGTGACCGCACAGCGTCTAGAAGGTACTTTGCAGGAAACACCCATTGCCGTTACCGCGCTCACGGCGGAAAAAATCGAGAATTTGGGCATCTACGATATGACTGACTTGGGGGGTATTGCGCCCAACACTAATATCCAGAAGCAGCCGTCCTCAAATTCCAATATGTCGATCTACATTCGCGGAGTGGGAAGCGGAGAAACGTCATTGCTGGTGGATCCGAAAACCAGCTTCTATATTGACGGCGTGTATATGAGTAAAACTGTCGGCGGTGTATTTGACATCGTCGACATGCAGCGAATCGAAGTGCTGCGCGGCCCGCAGGGTACGTTATTCGGGCGGAACAGCAGTGGCGGCGCGATTAATGTCACGACCGTAAAACCGTCCGGCGAGCTCTATGTGCGCGGCGGTGCAACTCTCGGCAATGATGGCTTGCGGCGCTATAGCCTAACTGCTGATTTACCGCAGATCGCAGATTCGCTCTCTGTCCGACTGAACGGCACGAAGATGGAGTATGATGGCTGGGCGAGCAATACTTTCGAGGGCGATACGATCGACGTGAATGGTCGTACTTACGAACTCGAAAGTGAATTAGGTGCCGAAGACAATAAGGCATTTCGCATCGCACTGCGCTATGAGCCCAATGAAAAGCTGACGCTTGATTACGCTTATGACAATACGGACAACAAGGGCGTACCTACACCATTCCAAATCACCAAGGTGAAAGATCAGCTATTCAACGGGTTTAGTGCTCGCGACGTGCCTTTCGAATTCTTGGGTGGCGAGCTCTTCCAGCAGATGGCGGCTACGATAGGTGACCCTACGAAGCGACGCGATCATTTTGAACTCGACGCTGTTACGGAGGAGATTCTCGAAGTAGAGGGGCACAGTTTTCAGGCGGCGTTGGAGCTAGATAACGTCACTGTGAAATATATATTTGGTGATCGCGAGACGGAGTCTACCTATGGCTCCACAGATTTGGATGGCGGAAATTATTTTGCTCCGGATTTATTCTACGGCGATTTTTCTGGTGCTGTAGCCCCGGGTACGCCGATACCCAAACCGGGCTTTGTCGCAGGTATTGACGATGGCGGCATTGACATGACCACCCACGAAATACAGGTATTCGGCAGTGCTTTTGACGACCACTTAAATTATACCTCTGGCGTCTACTTCTACGAGGAAAAAGTAAGGCAGAGCAATCCGCAGTCTTTTTCCCTGCCCATCACGTTCATAGCGCCCGCTTCTGATCAGCTGGCGCCGCTGTATCAGAACTTTGGCTATTGTAATGCAGATCTTCTCTGTCAGGGTTCACAGCGTTTACCGCTGCCATTCCCCGATGCGGGGGCTGATCCAAATGGAAATGGCTATGTTGATTTCGTGTACGGCCAGAAGTCAGAATCCTGGGCGATATATACCCAGATGACTTATGCGGTGACGGATTCCCTCGATGTGACTGGCGGTATTCGCTACACCGAAGATGAAAAGGATGCCTTCATATTTAACGAAAATCTAAACCACCTCTCCATTGATGACCGACTGACGGGCAGCGATAAATGGGACAACATTAGTTACTTGGTCCGGGCCAACTATGCTGTACAAGATGGCGTTTATGTTTACGGCAGTGTATCCACAGGCTATAACAGCGGTGGTTTTAATGCTCGCGCCGGTTCGGTTTCCGCGTGGGAGTCGGTGGTGGATGAAGAGACCGTGACAAGCTACGAAATCGGCATGAAGAGTGAGTGGTTGGAGAACCGCCTCCGCGCTAACGTGGCCATTTTTTACAATGACTACGAAGATATTCAACTTGCCGTATTTGAAGCGGGTTCCGGAGGCGCTTCCAGTCGCCTAGTTAATGCCGGTGCTGCGACCTACCAGGGCATAGAGCTTGATTTGACGGCACTTCTCACCGACAACTTAGTGTTAGATTTGAACTATGGGTATTTAGATGCCGAGTTTGATGAGTATTTGGCTCTTAATCCAGACACCAATCAGCAAGAGGATATCTCGAACATCTCCACAGTTCCTAGATCTCCGGATCACACGGCGGCGCTAAACCTCACTTATACTGCGGAGCCATCTAGTGTTGGTACCTTTGCCGCCAACGTTGGCGCTACCTACACGGATTCTATGGTATTCCATCCCTTCAACAATCAGTTTGATAGCGCAGATGATCGCACGCTTTTGCATGCGAGAGTTAGTTTGGGTGATATTGGCGTTGGTGAGCACGGTGCGTTGCAAGTTTCTGCCTGGGGTAAAAACCTAACCGATGAAGAGTACCGCGAGTGGGGTATCGATTTTGCGGGGCTCGGGTTTGCTGGTAATACCTATGGCACACCGCGTACTTACGGTGTCGATGTGGTTTACGAATTTCGATAGGTTTTGAGAGATTACTAGAGAGCTTTTGGGGCAGGTCTTTCTGCCCCGTCTCTCGATTAATCAGGCTATTACTTTACAGCCTCATATTCTGTAAACATGCCGAGGTTTAGACGCTTGCTAACTCGACTGAAGCCGGCGTTTTCCAACAAGGAAACCACTTCATCGGCACTCACCATGTGTTCCATCGTCTCCCAATAGTAGGCCATGAGATAGTGCGCTGGCTGACTGCGCGTGAAAATGCGTGTGAAAAATGGCAATATCGTCTTGAAATATAGCTTCATAAAGAAGTAACCGAGCGGATTTTTTGGGGTGGTGACATCCATGATAAATGCTTTGCCGCCCGGTTTGAGCAGCCGACAGTATTCTGCAAACGCCTTGTCCAGTTGATCGACATGCCTGAGCGCGAAACCCATGGTCAGGAAGTCGTACTGCTCACTGGATAAGGGGATGTCTTCGGCTCCTGCCTGGATATGTTCGCAATCCAACTGTTTTTTGGATTCTGCAATCATGCCAGCACTGGGTTCAACGCATGTTACCAGGCTTTGCTCCCCCACGATGTCAAGAATAGCGCGTGCGGTAATTCCGGTACCTGCAGCAACATCGAGAGAGTTCATGCCGGCGCGCAAACCGGCCCGACGCAATGCCATGCGCCTATACCAATCGCCCGAATTAAACCATCCCCATTTTGCAATCGCTTCGTAGTGTTTCGCCGAATCGTCGAAGACTTTGCGCAGAAAGGGTTGTTTATCTTCAGCGGTTTGATAGTGATTGACTAGAGGAGGGTGGGGTTTCATTTATCGTCCTTTCTAAATGGTTAGCCATAGTACATACGCGTACCGCGAGCGATCAGATTAGTCTTTTTGGGAAATTATCTTAGCTTTCATTCTGTGGGTTGAGCAATAGCTATACGGTTCTCCACAGCTATGAGTTGAACACGTAGACGCTTCCGAACGAATTATGTCTGATGCAAGATGCGGCCACCTGCCAAATACTTGACTAGGCTATGGGCGCACAGACTGACCACGATTACAGCGATACCGTTTAGGGCTAGTAGTCCGGCCCTATGGCCTTCGTAAAAGTTCAATTCACTTTGGTAATAAACGAGAACGAGAGAGATCGGCGCGATGCACAGATAGCTAATATGGAATGTCCACCATGCGATGGCTACGCGACGCATAGTTTGGTTAATCTCTGGAATGTCCCCTTTGTTCGGCTCGTGCAGGAGTCTCAGCATAATCCTAAATGGTAAAAACAGGTTCAACCAGGGGGTAGCGAAACCTAGAAATGCGAGTCTGGGGCTGATGTCATTTGTATCGCCATGTAATTCTCGCTCTACTTTCAAGTAAGCTCGAAGCCAGAACATAAAACGCAAGCCCACTAGAATATAGAGGGCATATAGCAGTATGATCAGCCACAAACTCATCGTTCGCGTTATTTTTATGGTTGGAAAAAGCGGTGTAATACCGGTTGCGATGACGAAAATAACCAGACCGATCGCAAGGGATGAGAGTATATTAAAACCCCCCAATGTAAGGTCTAACCGATGGCCTGAATGCGTCGTTGGCATGATAGATTCAAAAGGGATTGTTATGAACCGTCTCATTGTAGTTGTAAGTTCACGCCTCCTGCTACTGATAGCAGGTTGCGGAGATGGCACCGACAATACCTAGAGCGAGGCGCAACAACTCCTCGGGCGATTTGGGGCGATTTCTCCGAGTAAGCAATGCAGCAGCTGCTGGACTACAACGATACCGGTAAGCCGGTAACACTGTTGCAACTAATGTCTATCACCGATGAAGCGACCTTTACTCGTTACGACAGCGAGGCAGCTGCTCTGTGCCAGAGTATTGCTGCCAGTGAATGATTTCGCAGTGAAATGTTTGACCAGTTGCTCGGCGACCGTGTACTGAATCAGACCTGTGCCATTGAGTTTCCCAGTATTGAGGTGTTGCGCAGCGCTATTCAATCGCCAGCGTTTACCGACTTGATGAACAACCTGGCGGTTGCTAGCGATGATCACATGTGGGTATTGGGTGAAGAAGAGGAGCTGCCTTTTACACTCAATGGCAGTTATTTCGATCCGGCCCTACAAAATCTTGACGAGCAAGCAGCGCTCGACCTGCTGGCGAGTCGTCTCGGGAGCGATGCCAGCGACTCCAAGTCGAAATCGCAGTCCGACCCAGCCGTCTTGGTGGACATGGTCGTGAGCGATGCCCCCAGCCCCCTACGCCGTAAATCGCGTTAGTCGGGATACGGTGTTTACCTACCTGGCTGGACGGCAGGTTTACGAGCTGCAAGACCCAAGCGGTGTGCGCTACCGTATGCAGTCGTTCACCCACGGCACTGATCCCGAGCAGGAACTGGTTGATTTGCAGCGACTGGGCGAGCGATTAGATTTGCCGATGGGGTGGAGCTTTCACGTAAAAATTCTGGCGCAGGACGCGGAGCTTCTCACCTTAAATGGCCTAGCGGAAGTTATCACTGATGAACTGGGCAACACCTACCAACGCATTCTCTGAGAACCTCATTTGTGAGGTAAGCCAGTTTGAAAATACACGTGCAGAAGCAGCGACCAGACGTCACGAGCTTACTCTCAAGACGTCTGGCTTTAACACGAGTTTAGAAGTCTTTACGTAGCGTTAAGCCCCAGGTGAAAGGCTCGTTATAGTAGCCGATGTAGCGGCCTGATTGAGCGGGCGCATCTGCGATCGTGCTGGTGTACTCTTCGTCGAAGAGGTTGCGGCCCCACAACGTGAGCACGGCATCCATTGACTCAAATAGTAGACCCGCGCGCAAATTGACTAGGTTGTAGGAGCCGTCATACTTGTTGGGATCGTTGTTGACGTCGGTCATACGCTCATCGACCCACACGTTTTCCGCGTAGACAAAGCCGGCGATTTCATCTGTCACTCGAAAATCTTGATTCGCGGTAACCACGATCACGTTTTCCGGGTTACTGGCCAGGTCGCCACCACTGCGGTCACAGGCATTGCCGGCCACGTCGGGCTCAGCGTCACCCGGGTCGGGTTGCCCCGTGTGCCATGTCTGGCCAGTCCAACAGGGGCCGCCTTCAAAATCAGCGTATTCACCGTTATTGTACGCGTAGGCGAGGGTGAATGTTGTGTGCTCTAAAGGTGCCCAGTTGACATCCACCTCGCCACCATAAGTCTCCGCGGTACCGGCATTGGTAAGCGCGAAACCACCACCCTGGAAGGACACGGTTTGCAAGTCTTCCGTATCTGATTTATGCAATGCAACGTTGACGCGGAGCGCTTGCTCTGGGAATTCGGCCTTCATGCCAATTTCGAAGGACTCCGAAGATTCCGCTTCAAAGACTGGATTGAATGCGGGGCTAATTCGGTCGGTGTTGATGCCACCTGATTTATATCCCGTGCCGAAGGAGCCGTAGAGCATAATATCGTCCGTCATGAACCAGCTCAGTTTGATGGTCCCCGTCACCTGATCATCGTCGAAATCTGCGTCTAAGTCAGGTGTTGGTGAGAGGGGAGGAAACGCCAGAAACCCACCATTGCCACCATCATCGCGCGGGAAATCTTGCGTGAATACGTTGGACATTTCTTTTTCTTCGTAGGTCCAGCGCAAACCGGCAGTCAACACCAGCGTGTCAGACAAATTGTAATCAAACTGGCCGAAAATTGCGTAGCTCGTGTGCTCTTGCTCGTTGATATCGCGTGACCCGGTACCGTCGATGAATAGATTGGAGTCAAAGCCAAGTGCAATTTGGGAGGTGTCTGCACCCACGATAGTGGTGCGGTCATTGTCCAATTGCTGGTTGTAGTAGTAGACGCCAGCGACGTAGTTGAGGGTTTCGCCTTCACCCGTGAGGCGTAGCTCCTGGGTAAATTGCTCTTGCTCCGCGTCGTTCGTGCGCACAGCGCCATCGAGATTGGTGAAAATAATGTCTGCCTCGTCATAGGATTCGTGCTCGCGATAGGCCGTGATGCTGGTTACCAGAAACGGCCCCGCCTCCCAATCTACCTGCACGGAAATGCCTTGATCTTCATTCTCAGACTTGGGCTCTTGTGCGGCGGCGACTTTGAAATCGTAAAAGTCGTCTCCGTCGAGGACAACGCCGCCACCGGCGAGGACGAACTGGTCAGTGGGCCCATTGGCAGGGCCGGGGTTGAGGCTTTCTACTGGTGGGCCGACGCGGCCGCCAAGAGGAGTGCTATTGCTTATCCAGGAACCAACGGCACAGCAAATTTCTTCTACCTCTGAACGATCGACGATCACGCGCAGCTCTAAATCCTCCGATGGCGTGAACAGGGCTTGCAGTCGCGCGCCCCAGCGGTTCCGGTCATTGAACGCGTCATTTTCGGTGTTGCCGTCCGGGCGTACCCAGTCAACGTACCCATCCCGTTCCATGTAAAAGCCAGTGGCTCTCAGTGCTACTTTATCTTCCACTGCGGTAAATGACTTCGCACCGCTGACACCAAACAAATCGTAATCTCCTGCGGTCGCCTCGACAAAACCAGTGCCCTCAAAGTCTGGGGCTACGCTGTTGATCTGTACCGCCCCTGCAGGTGTATTACGCCCAAAGAGGGTGCCCTGGGGGCCGCGCAGCACTTCGACGCCACCTACGTCTACTAGGTTATTGATCATCGAGCCCTGCCGTGCGCGGTAGACACCATCGACATAGAGCCCCACCGAAGACTCAAGCCCAAAGTTTTGCGAGCTGGTAAAGACGCCGCGAATCTGGAAATTGGTGGTGGTTGAGGTCTGAGTCTGCTGTACGAACAGGCTTGGAGCGTTGACCTGGAGGTCGAACATATCCTTGACCCCCGACTTCTCGATCATCTCTGCGTTAAATGCTGAGACAGAAATGGGCACATCCTGCAGGCTCTGCTCGCGCTTCTGAGCGGTGACAATCACCTCTTCGAGGGTGCCCTGTGCATAGAGGGTGGACGTTGATGCAACGGCAGTTAGAGCGGTGATCGCTGCCAGACTTGTGCGGATGGAACGTAACTTAGCCATGGTGTAGTACCTTCATTTATAATTAGCTGAGAGGCATGCCTATGATAGCGGTTCTAGCGACTAATACTACCACTAGCTTTGTGCCAAAAGGGGCAGTGGGCAGCGAGAATTGACGCCGCCCACAGACCGTCTATGCGGCGATTTCGCAGTGAAAATCGGGCGAATCGGCAGTCTCGAGAGCGCAATCCCGCGCTTGTAGGACCTCCCCGTGTGTTGCGCTGCTATGTATTTGTCATAGAGTCCTTGTATGATACGCATGCAGTTGCAGGCGCTCTCTCCATTGCTGACAATTGACGCGTCAGTAGCCGTTGTGGGCGTATCAGCACGATTCAAACCTAGCCCCAGACCTTAAGCTTTGCATGAATAAAACCATTGTCACGCTTTTTAAATCTATGTTGGAAAGCTTGCGCGACCTGCTGCCCATTCTGCTGGTTATCCTGTTTTTCCAGATATTCGTCATTAAGCAGCCACTGCCAAATATTGGCGATATGTTGGTGGGTGTAGTGTTTGTCGTACTAGGCCTTACATTTTTCATCCACGGGCTTAAGCAGGGGCTGTTTCCAATTGGTGAATCCATGGCCCATGCCTTTGCGAAGAAGGGTAGCGTGGTGTGGCTTTTCGCGTTCGCATTTGCACTGGGCTTTGGTACGACGGTCGCGGAGCCTGCTTTGATTGCCGTGGCGGCGGAAGCGGCCGAGGTTGCAGCCAATGGCCGCATGATAGAAGACAACAGTGAGGCCAAGAGCAACTATGCACGAGGGCTGCGCTTCACCGTGGCGCTCTCTGTTGGTATCGCTATTGTCATCGGCGTTCTGCGAATCTTGAAAGGATGGCCTATTCAGTGGCTTATTATGGGTGGCTATGCGCTAGTGGTGCTTATGACAGTCTTCGCGCCCAGAGAAATCATTGGGATCGCCTACGATTCAGGTGGTGTGACCACTTCAACGATAACGGTTCCTTTGGTTACGGCTTTGGGCGTGGGACTGGCCGCATCAATTAGCGGTAGAAACGAGATGATTGACGGATTTGGGCTCATCGCATTTGCATCGTTGACACCGATTGTTTTTGTCATGGCCTACGGAATGCTGATCTGATGGGCTTGTTGTCTGAGATACTGGAAACACTGGCGGCAACCCTAACCGATGTATTGCCGATCGCTGTTATCATTTTAGGTTTTCAGTTTTTTGTCATTCGTAAAAGTCCGCCCAACTTAGGGGCAATCTTGGTGGGTTTTGTTTGGGTATTAGTCGGCTTGTCCTTGTTTTTACTCGGCCTTGAAAAATGTTTGTTCCCCTTGGGCCGGCTCATGGCTTCTCAATTAACTGACCCTGCATTTATTCAAAGCTCTGCCGCCGCGACTGTTGTCGCGGAGTCTGAGGCCGCCCTACACACAGTAAACTGGAAAGACTATCACTGGGTGTATATTTTCGCGTTTTTCATTGGTTTTAGTACGACCATTGCAGAGCCTTCACTGATTGCTGTGGCTATTAAAGCAAACCAAGTATCCGCAGGTGCCATTGGCATTTGGGGGCTACGAATTGCCGTCGCTTTTGGTGTCGCGGTGGGAATAGCATTGGGCTGCTATCGTATTGTTACTGGCGACCCGATCCATTGGTATATTATTGCCGGCTATGCTTTTGTGGTGGTGCAAACGTCGTTGGCGCCCAAGATGATTGTTCCGCTGGCTTATGATTCCGGGGGCGTGACTACGTCGACCGTTACCGTTCCCCTAGTTGCAGCGCTAGGCCTGGGGTTGTCAGAATCCGTCCCAGGTAGAAATCCGCTGATCGACGGTTTCGGCCTGATCGCGTTTGCGAGCTTATTTCCAATTATTTCTGTGATGTTGTATGCACAGCTTTCTGAATTGACGTCAAAGAAAATGAAAGTGACTAAAATTGAAAAAAGAGATACTTAGACTCTTACTGCATCAAGTTTGTCGCTAAAGCGATTTATTTTTTCGAGGTAGACACATGCATTTCAAACTAATCTTAGTTTTCACTGAAGATGATAAATCTGAAGATATTGTACAAGCCGCTAGGGAAGCGGGGGCCACCGGCGCCACGGTGATCGCCAACGCAAAGGGTGAGGGGTATAGGAGAAATAGAACTTTTTTTGGCCTGACGCTCGATTCACAGCGCGACGTCATACTCCTGCTCGTTGAAGAGCATTTGAGTCGAACAATTCTCGAGAGGATAAACGTGGCGGGAGAATTCGATGAAAAGCCCGGAACTGGTATTGCGATTCAAATCGATGTAGAAGACGCGGTTGGTGTTGTGAATCAGACGGAAATTATCATACCTGAATTAGAGGAGTTGTTGTGATGGGCGCTAAATTCGTACCCGTAAAAGATGTTATGCACACCAGGTTTTTGGAGTTAGATGGGTTAGCGACTGTTAAAGATGCCGTTCAGGCGATGCGCAAGAGCGACGCGGAAGTTGTTGTTGTAGAAAAGCGTCATGAAAACGACGCGCTCGGGGTTGTTTTATTGGCCGATATCGCACTGCAAATATATGCCAAAGACAGAGCGCCAGAACGAGTGAATGTTTACGAGATTATGATAAAACCCGTTGTCACCGTGGAGCCTGACCTCGGTGTGCGCTACTGTGTGCGACTCATGGATCGCTGCAACTTGAACTTTGTGCCAGTCGTGGACGCGGGTCAGGTAGTAGGGATAATCGGTTACCCCGAATTAGTGTTCAAAGGTTTTAGTAAGGTTTAAAGCATGGAGCAATGCTCTGTCGGACCACCGGACACAGCGTTCCCAAGAAAATCTCCCCGCCGGTTTATTCGCTACTTGATGGCATGCCACATGTCAGCCATCTCACACAGCGCTATACCCAGGTAGGGCGCCATGGACGCAACGGAAGGCTGGAACTGGGTTCCCATCCCGCCGCTGATGTTTTGCGTCGATTGGGCTTACTCAAACGGCCCCTGGTCGCAGTTTTCGCCGGCCATTTAGAATTTCACATGAGTCACCCAGAACCACTGGATTAATTAACGGGATACTAATGAAGTGGTTTGTCATCGCTTAGAGAATAGAATAGGGAGTTAGAGACCTGCAGCAGCGATCAGCAACGACTATGAACAGTTTACAATACCTTGCAACCGAGCCAAATAGTGAGTTTCCTGGTATTCCGGGGCGGAATGGCCTGCCTCTTATTGGCGATGCAATCTCTTTTGTGCGTGATTCCCTGGCTTTCCAGCGTAAGTGCTACGAAGAATTCGGGCCAGTGTTCTACACTCGGATGGGCCCAGAATACAACGTGATGCTCGTTCATCCAGATGCCGCTCGCCTAGTGACGCTAGATACCGAGCAGAATTTTTCTGCCCGGCTCGGCTACGAAAACAGTCTGGGTAATTTTTTCCCCAATGGGTTGCTTCTTAAAGACTTCTCAGACCATAAAATGCATCGGCGAATAATGCAGTCCGCCTTTAAAAATGAGCGTTTGGAGTCTTATGTGCCGCTCATCCATACAGTGGTAAGGCAACATGTCGATGAATGGCAAAAGATCGGCGAGGTAACTTTTGTAGACGCCATTAAAAGTTGTTTGCTTGAAGTGGGTTCTCGGGTGTTCCTCGGTATGGAGATTGGCGAGGACGCGGATACTATCAACCGACATTTTGTCAGCATGGCTAATGCTTGTACTACACCCATAAGAGCAAATATTCCCGGCACACCCTATTCTCGCGGAGTGCAAGGTTACCGTTACATATCGAACTACTTTCGCAATCACATTGCGGCGAAACGCAACTCCCTGGGTACCGATATGTTCACTCTCTTTTGCAAAGAGACGGACGAAAATGGCCACTATTACAGCGATGATGACATCGTTCACCATGTTAATTTTTTACTGTTTGCCGCACACGACACGACTACAAGTACACTGTCCTCGATGATGTACGAATTTGTAAAGCACCCTGAAATAATGCAGGCCTGTCGTGATGAGTTGCTGGCGCTCGATCAGAAGAAGCTGTCTTACGCAGATTTGGCGGGTCTGGATAACTGTACCTGGTCCTTCAAGGAAACCCTACGTTTGTATCCACCGGTTAACGGGATCGCACGTCGCTGTATCCGGGAGTTCGAGTTTCAGGGGTACACCATACCGTCTAATACCATGGTGGTGGTCCCTAATCTGCTTATAATGCGCTTGCCCGAATTCTTTTCTGATCCCGATACGTTTGATCCGCAGCGATTCGCACCGGGACGCGAAGAGCACAAGCGCCACACCTTCGCATGGTCGCCTTTTGGCGGCGGTGCGCACAAGTGCATCGGCCTACACTTTGCAGATATGTTAGTGAAAGTTGTTTTGTTTGAGTTGCTGAGGACGTCGACGATTGAGTCCACGAAACCAATGCGTGACGTCAATCGCGATTTTGCGTTTATGCCGTTTCCGAAACCTAGAAATCATTTGCCTTTAAGAATTCGTGCGGTGAATTAAAATCGGTCGGGACGAATGGCTGCGTCGGTACCGCCGTCTACCCACATCATCATACCGTGTATGTAGGATGCATCTTCGCTCAACATAAAAGCGATGACCCCGGCCATTTCCTCGGCCGTTCCCTGGCGCCCCAGGGGAATGGGCAGCAGGTCTAGCATCGGGCCTACCGCTGGATCTTCGCGTAACGAAGAGACCATTGGTGTGTCAGTCATCCCCGGTACAATGGCATTGATACGCACCCCGAGAGGCCCCCAAGTATTCGCTCTGTGCCGTATCGCTCGCGCGAGGGCATGTTTTGAGTAACGGTAACCGGCGCCGCGGTCCAATTGCAGGATCATCTCGCGACATTTGTTCTCGTCACCTTCGAGGAGAGCGAGCACCACGGGGTCTTCATAATCGATATCGAACTGCGAGGAGTTGGAAACCAAGCCGATAGCGCAGGCGTTCGCGCGCCCCTCCATTGCGGGGCGCAGGCCATCGAATAGTGCCACTGAGCCGAAGTAGTTGAGCGACACTGTGAAGTCGCCAGCGTGCTGCATACCGCTTACGCCGGCGCAAAGAACAACACCGTCGATGGCGTTCTGAGATTTTTCCAGTGCTTGTGCGATGGCGTTGTCGCGGCCGTCGGGTGTTGATAAATCAGCGATGATATCGGCATCGCGAATGTCGATGCCAATGACATGATCGCCAAAAGTAGAGAACTTTTCGCTACACGCTTTACCGATACCTGACGCACTACCGCTGATGACGATATTTCTCATGGTGTTTTTCCATTTGGAAGGCAAGGTGCGAAGTGGCTTAACCGCGCGCTGCTATGCTGCCGGTTGCCTGTGTTTGAGGCTCCGACTGATCAACAAAGATGGGTGACGACCAAGCGCGCTCTTGGACGGGTGCAAGGCAGTCGTCGTCGAAGTCTGTTCTATAATCGCCGTAGCAAGGCTCGATTCCCGTCACTTTGCCTTGGTTATCAACAACAGGTCTTAAATTAGCGCCGTTGATGGCGGGGCTGGCTTGCTGGAGTGCACGCACGTAATAAATGGTATCGCGTTGATGTGTTATATACTCCGGGTCTTCAAACTGCACGACGCAACCTGTTTGATCGGCCGGGCAATCCAAACGCAGCCAAGGGTCTTCAATTAGATCATCCAGTGGTTCATTGGGGTAGCTCTGTGGTCGAATGCGAACCACTTCGATTGCATCGATGATTTCGCGTTCATCTGAGGGGTTATAGCATTCGCCAGCACAGAGATACTCTAGTCGCTGTTGCTCCAGGCCATTGATAGCATTTGCTGGGCATCCGGGTTTCTGCTTCCAGGCCCCAACGGCGCGTACTTCAAAGCGCGGGGTATCCGTCATCGTGACACCCGATCCCATGGGCATCCGCTCTTTGGCTTGTGGTGCGTTAAGTAAATCGAACCACAATAAGATGCGCGGACCAGAGGTTCCATAGACTTCTTTGCGCTTGAGGCCACTCCAGATGGCGTTGCGATCACGGCTCGCAGCGTGCACGGCGACGATACCACCGGGGTATAGGAAGCTGTTCATGCGCTCCAGGTCGGGAATTGGCGTGGACCCCGTGACTCGTTGCGGCATTTGCGGGTCTTCCATCTCGCCCGTCAAGCCTGCCATCAAACTGCCAAAAAATGGACTGCGCGCACCGCTGGCTTGTGTCATCTTACGGCGCTCGTATTGTTTATAACCCGTTCCCGGGCGCGACGTGTGATCGTCGGTGGAGGCGATAAAACCCCAGCGAAAGCGCAACGGCTTACCGCTTTCATCACGCTCATCGAAATTGGTTATCGCCATGGCATATTGCGAGCTTTCATTAAAGACTTGATTGAATGCGGCCTTAAAACAATCTGTGCACTGACCACACTGTTGCCAGTCGTTGGCGCCGGTATCGGGAAATACGCCCATATAACGGTTGCCCGCTTCTACCGTGTATTGTTTGGCGAGTTGCACGCGCTGCTCGCATTCCATGTTAGACAAATCGCCACACCTACCGCGCATAATTTCACCAGCCTGCCAGCAGCAGGGAACATAGTTACCCTGAGGTAGTGGGCAGCTCAAGCTACCGTCGGGGTTTTTGATGGCCTGCTGAAAAGGTCGATACTCTTCACTGTTGCCGTGTCCGGACATAATTTCCAACAAGGGCTGGCGCTGGTCGGAGTGGTAGCGGGTAGCCAGTGCTTTATCCCAGTTCGCCGCCGGTGGTGTATAGGCGCCCCAGGTATTGCCGTGGGGAATAACCATGTGCTCAAACCCCCACTCGTCTAGCTTGCGATACAGTATGTCTGGAGTGGGGGCGTTCTCCATACAGTCCGATGGCAAGTCACGTGTGAGTTTGTCTGTAGCACACCCTGGCACCGACTCAATATCGTCGAGCAGGCGTACCAGATTGGCGTAGGCTTTCCAGTTCAGCGGGTCAATGAACTTGACAGAGCCGCTGCGTCTAGAAGAAGCAAAGACGCCGAGATCGTCGGGTGTTGTGCGCGCACTGATGGGTCTGGCAGGTAGCTGGTCGTCGGCTATGCCAGGAAAGATCACGTTCTTGTGCCCCCAATGGCGGTTGGCATCGCCATCCATTTGCGTCCATTCCCACCCCGCGAAGGCCACAAGGTCCGGATTTGTGGCATGAGCGCTGGCATTGCAAGCGCGCACCGTGTCTCGGGTTGCTCGCCAGTGATTGGGTGTTAGGCCCTCAGCGTGATCGTTGTAACTAAAGAAATCTAATTTTGCGCAATAGCGGGCGAAGTCGCAGGAATCTGCGAGGGTATGAACCCCCTGCAACCCCATCATGGGGAGCTCTAGGGTAAGAGCATCCAAGGAATATGTGCTGTGCACGTGTAAATCGCCAAACAACACCAGCTTGCTCTGCGCACTCCCATGCGGTGCTGTGCGTGTACTGTCACGTGCCTTAACTGTAGTTGCGGGCAGTGCATTCCCCATTACTTCACCTGTTGGGTGTGGGTCACCGCTACAGGCACTCAGTAGAAGCGGTGTGGACAATAGCACGAGTACAAATTTGGGGGTTGCGGCGATCACACGAGGTTCTCTGCGGGTGCGCGCATTGTCGGCTGAACTCGGCCCATCATTTTCTTGATAGAGAATTTGATGAGTTGCATGAATACAGCAGCCTTGGGTGTGATCTCAGCCAATTGGAATTCGTGTATCAGTTGACTACTATCTGCTCTTTTTACCCGATTGCCAATCCCGTCAAAGTAGGGTCTGGTTAGGGCGTTCCATTCAATTACCTCTAGAATTAGATTTTCTTGGTTGTTCTCCAAGTAGGACATGCGCGCTAGTCCGTCTACGCCTGCGTCAATGACAGATTCATATCCGTTGTCCACTAGCCAATTATAAGTACTCGGGAAGTCTTCAACTAAAACCGCATAGTGATGCACGCCGTAGTTTTTGCGATCCAGCGCCTCTTTGTACAGGCCGGGTGTGTCGCCAATAAGTTCGATAAATTCCAACTGCATGTCCCCGATATAGGCAAAGGCAATGTTCACGTGCGTAGTTTCAGCCCTGCGCCCACGGTAATAGGCATTGGTGAGAGGAACTGCGTTACGGGTCACGAGAAATGGACCGACGCCGTACTGTGTGTGCCAGTGGTTGATAGCCACATCGATGTCGTCAACGATGTAAGCTATTTGCTTCGCTGGCCCCACAATAGGAGGCAGTTGGGGAAGGTTTTCGAAATCTTCGATCATGGCGCCGCGGCCTCTTCTTCGTTAAGTGGGCAGTAAACTCCGCCTGGAGCCTCAATCAAGCTGGCACAGCGATTACAGTGGATGCAGCCATTGTTGTAACCGCGATCAGCCATCGCGTTGTTCACAAACGCCGGATCTTTGATCAGCGGCCGGCCAAGCTGAATAAAATCAAACCCTTCCTTCATCACAGTGGCAATGGAATCGAGTTCTGTAAATCCGCCGATATAGACCATTTGGCACTGCACGCGCTCGCGCACTTTTTTGGCATCCTCCAGAAAGTACAGCTCTTCATAGGGGTAGTGGCGGAACATTTTTGGGCCAATGAGCTTTAGGCCCAGTTTCATAATGGGATTAGTTTCGACTTCGATCAGGCCTTTGTCCAAGGTCTCGCCGCGAAAATAGACCATGGGATTGAAGCTACTGGTACCGCCGGAGCAGATCAGTGCATCAATCCCGCCTCGGTCTAACATTTGTGCAACTTCGATAGCTTCTCCAAGTTCCAGCCCTCCCTTGACGCCATCGGTCATTCCGATTTTTCCGAGAATAGGAAAGTCATCGCCCACCGCTTTGCGTACTGCCTCCAGTACTCGCAGTGGCAAGCGCATGCGATTGGCCAAGCTGCCCCCGTAGTTGTCTGTTCGGCGATTGGTTTTTGGGCTGATGAATTGGCTGAGGCCATAGCCGTGACTGAAGTGAATTTCTGCAGCATCGAAACCGGTCTCTTTCATCAATTGCGCTGCATCGTGGTAGGTTTTTACCAAGTGGTCTATGTCGCTGAGTGTCATAGCCCCCGCAAATGGCAGTCCGGTAGGCGCACCGAGCATATTGAACTGGCGCGAAGGGCCCAGTGGACGCCGCAGGCGTTGCAGTTTGCGATTTTTGGAGAAGTTGCCGCAGTGTGTCATTTGGCCAGAAATTTTTACATCGGGAGAGGTTTTTTTAAGCTCAGTATTCATGTGCAAGAGGCGGTCGCGAATTCCTTCGTGCATCCACATCATCTGATCGTTGATGCGCCCATCCGCTTCCGTCGTGCAGTAGCCGATGGTGGTCATCGCAGTGCCCCCGGCGGCGACGGCGCGATGAAATTCCAAAAGCAGATCGCCGGGAATGCCGTCCGGTGTTTTGCCCTCGTATGTAGCGGCTTTGATAATGCGATTTTTAAGCGGCAGTCGGCCAAGCTTGGCGGGCGTGAAGGCGCTTTCTAGATGAGGTTGAAGGGAATCTTCACGGTTTTCGCCAATAGCTTTATCCAGTTTTTCGCTCATCGCGCGCCTCAAATAATATGTAGTGACGCTACATATATTATGTAGTATGGTTACATAAGTCAATAACGCAAAGAGTTGGAATGACCTCAACACGTGCTAAGCGCCTTACTCAGGAAGAGCGGCGCACCAAATCAAGGCGTGCTGTACTGGACAGCGCCAGTCGTCTGTTTGGCGAAAAGGGCTATGCGGATACCTCTCTAGAAGATATTGCTCAAGATTGTGGATTAACGATTCGGCCGATCTATCATTACTTCGAGAGTAAAAAAGCGCTGTTTGCAGCGGTGAATGATGAAATGGAGCAGCGTATTCTCGACACGATGAGTGTGGGTGAGCAAGGCGCAGTGCTCTCAAATAACTGGCGCGCGTATTTATCTCTCTGCGATGATCCAGCATTTAGGCAGATTGTCTTAATTGATAGTCCCAACGTGTTAGGGCGAGAGCGATGGGCAACCAGCCCGGTATCGAAAAAGGCCAGAGCTTTGCTGTATAACGAGAGAAAAGAAAGTAGAGAAGATCGTTATCACGCCTTGGTAATTAACGCGATGGTGATTGGAGCGCTCACTGAGGTGGCGTTGTGGATAGCAGAAGCAGACGATGTGGAATTGGCCAAGCGCTCAGCAGAAACGGCGATGAGTAAATTGATGCTGGCTCTGCAGAGCTAAGGTTGTGGCTCAACCCCGCGCTACTGTGAGACACGCTCATAGCCGACTGGCTGCTCGCGTCAATTTTTGGCAACGCTAATTCAGATTAAATCAGGTGTGAGTACACTGCAGATGTGGCGGAAGGTAAGGCTTTTGGATCCACTCCACACCAAACCTACTTTCCACAAGTACTTGATAATTGAAAGGTTAGTTGATGATGAAAAAACTGTTTGGATACATTCTTGTTGCCGCGGTATTTATGCTTATCGGCATGCAACTTGCCGAAACAAAGATTGCAGATCAAGCTGGGTCTGCGGTGCGGAACATGAAAAATAAGGCCATCGAGGTGGTGGGCAATACAGCGGACCTGTCAACCCGCACCATGGTCCTGGCGGAAAACCCCGAACTGATACCGCGCATTCTCGAGAGCGGGTCGTTTGGCGGAGATGCGTCACTAGCAGCAGCGCAAAACATTTTCGGTCGCGCGGAAGAGGCGATTGAGGATGTAATGGACAAGACGCGTGTCATCGAGGTTGGACCCCGCAGCTACTTGATTCGCATGCCAATCGTGAATGCCGTCTTTTTGGAAACCGATGCCGGTATTGTCTTGGTGGACACGGGAATGGGGCCTGCCGGCCCGGCGATACTCAAAGCTATGAACTGGCGGGAGGCAACATACCCTCCATCATCGAATATGCACATAAACAAATAGCATCGGATATCCGCCTGGCATCCCATCTGACCGACTGGCTTTTTTATGCGCGGCCCAACAACGCGCAGGTACAGCAACTCGTTTTTGATGTCTACAAGACGCGTATTCTCGACCCCGAGACAAACACGATGGAAATGTTGACCTACCTTGACCAAATGACTGAGGCTCGGCATCGATCTAGAAATCAATAAAGGTAAACGCCGCCAAAATTGCGCAGCGATTACATTTCACTCGGAACGTTGTGCATATTTTGGTAACGAGAAAACAGGGGGCGATCTTTGTTGCGCGCTTCTTCCACTTGGTACTCGTGTTTGCCGAATTTACCTTTGGGTTTTGATTCGAGGTAGGTGAGCATATTGGACTGCGCAATCGCCGATAGCTGCATGTCAAAGTGGTTGTAGATGTGCTTGATGCATGCCATGGGCTCGTCCATTAAGTCCTGGTAGCGCGAGTCGACGATGTTGGCTTCCGGGACAACGCCTGATTCACGTTGCTCAATTACGTGCTCTAAGCGTTGTGCGGTTGCTTCACCCAATATTATGTTCTCAAACATTTCCGCATTAAACGGCTGATCACTGCGCATACTGTAGAGCGTCCCCATTAAACTGGTGGTAGACGCCATGCATTTGATGGGGTCTCGATGGGTCTGCACAATGCGCGCATCGGGGTACACGGCAAGTAGGGTATCCAGGTGTACTTGGTGCTCGGGTGCCTTGAGTAACCAGCGGGCCCGCGGGTTCTTCCACTGAAGTATTTGTAAGATGTTTTTGTGATACTCGTAGATAGGTCGGTAGTCCGCCTGTGCACAGTACATGGAGTAACTTGGCGTTTGATGCAGTGCGGCAATGTGATCACTGACAAAAGTGCCCACCATCAATTGCCCACACTCCGCTGGGATAGTGCCGCCCATTTCATGCATGCTGGCGAACTCGGGTGCGACGCGACTCCATTGCGTTACAAGTTTGTGAGCTTGATCTATGCGTGGGTCGCGGGTGTAGTTATCTTGCTCCGGAGGCGGGCAGGGGAAGATCGCCTCCCAGGTTTGCGGTACACCTACATCGGGGTCCTGGGCGAGCAGTTCAAACAATATGGAAGTGCCGGAGCGTGGAAGCCCTGCGATGACCATCGGCGCTTGAATTTTTTCATCTAAAATTTCAGGATTGTTCTTTAGCGTTGCAGTGACGCGCAGACGCGTACTCAGCCAGATAAGAATATCGTTGCGCGCCATTAGACGCCCCATCAGCGTTAATTGCGCCTCGCTCTCCAGCGCCTGAATGAGTACAGAAAAAGGCTCATACCAGGAGTCGTCGCCGAAATCATCAAGTGAAGTTGTGCTGCGTGCATGTTCAATCAATGACGCCTCGTCCAGCGGGACAACTGCCGCTAAATCGAAATATTCTCCCTCGGTATTGAGTCGTTCCAACCACGGTGGATGAGGTGGAGCAATCCACATGGGTGTATTTTGATTGTTCATTGCTGTATTCCTAGCTAGATGTTGGTGTGATTGCAATCGGGGTCGCAGTTCACGCATGAGTGGCTAATGCATAAATGCGCCACCACTGACGCTTATCATTTGCCCGGTGATGTAACTTGCGCAATCGGACGCTAAAAATAGGCTCAAGTTGGCGATATCTTCCGGTCGACCGAGACGCGGAATGGGTAGGCCGCTCATGTTCCACAAAGTCCCATCTTCAAGCGCCTGTTGCATTTCGTCGGGTGTGCCCATCATGTCAAATCCATAGCGTTTCCAAAAACTGTCGCCGCCGACATCCTTCTCGTCTTCTGGCACGATCCAGCCGGGGCAGATATTGTTGACGCGCACGCCTTTCTTGGCCCACTCCCAGGCTAGAGATTTAGAGAAGGAATTGACGAAACCTTTGACGCTGCCGTAGTGCACGATATTCGCTGCGGCTTCGCCTAACAGTGAGGAGTTCGAAGAAATGTTAATGATGGAGCCGGTGCTGCGCGAGAGCATATCGTCTGCCACTGCTTGGCAGCAGTTCACGACACCGTCGATATTAAGGGCGATTTCCCAGTCGCGGCTCTCCTGTGTGAGTTCCTCGAACACTGCCGGTTTAGACGCACCACCAGCATTGTTGACCAGTACATCAATGGGGCCAAATGTCTGGTGCGATTGTTCCACCATGGCATCGACCGAGCTGCGGTCTGTGACATCGGTGGATACCGCGAGGACCTTCCCCGGGTAACCTCGCTTTTCGGCTTGGCCGGCGAGTTTCTGGCCTGTGGCTGAGTCGCGGGAAGCACTGACCACGTTTAGGCCCTCTCGCGCAAATCCCAACACCAAGCCCTGCCCGATGCCACCACTGCCGCCGGTAATGATCGCAGTTTTTCCTTGTAGGCCTAGTTCCATCACCGAGTTCCTCTATAGTTGTGTGTTGAAAACCCTGTTTTTCGATGAACTATTGGCGCAACGTGCAATTCAATAAAGACACACTATGTTAACCCCGCCAGTGGATTCCACAGAGAGGCATGCACAGCGCCATCCACGGCAAGCATTGAACCGTTTACAAAACTTGCATGCTCCGAGGCGAGATAGATGGCCGCGTCGGCAATTTCGTGCGGCTGACCCAGCCGACCTTGTGGTTGTACCGCATTGTATGCCTGAATGCCTCCGGGCAGTGTTTCCAGCCAGCTACGCAACCCCGGTGTTTCCATCGCTCCAGGAGAGATACTATTGGCGCGAATACCCGCGCTGCCATACTCGACCGCGACACTTTTCATCAGTGCGATCACGCCCGCTTTCGCCATGCCGTATGCCGCGAGACCGGGCATTGCGTTAATACCTGCACCGGAGGTTGTCGCTAGGATAACGCCGGAGCCTTGCGGTACCATCACGCGTAACGCCGCGAGTGTAGCGTAGTAGGTCGAATCGATATTTAGCGCCATTATTTGCCGGTAGTCCTCTGGAGTTTGTTCGAGCATAGCAGTAGGAAATGCGCCGCCGGCGTTGTTGAACATGACATCTAGCTTGCCATAGGTAGCGCAGGCAAAAGTGACTAGGTGATCGACGGTGTCGGTATGGCAGATATCCGCGGTAAAGGCAGTCGCTTCACCACTTGCTTGCTCGATAATCGCAACAGTCTCATTCGCCAAACTATCGTCAATGTCATTGACTACAACGGAGGCACCACAATCGGCAAAGGCTACAGCGCTAGCGCGACCTATGCCACTGCCTGCTCCGGTGACGATGACGGTCTTGCCGCTATGATCGATAGTCCTCATCGCAGTTACTATTCCTCTGTGGTACCGTGAAATGCTGCACGTTCAATTCGATCTCACTGTGTAGTACTGTAGATATACAAAGGGCGTTGTAGTGTAAATCTTCTGTAGAGCGGCTGTACTAATGCCCGCCGTTATTTGGTTTGAGCGCCGCACGTCGTGAGCTACAATTTTTTGCATTGTGTCAGGTCTCAGTAGGGGAATCGTTTTAGAGCGCCGCGTCGACGTGCCGCCAACTGCTGCTTGCGTTGCTCCGCAGAAATCTTTTTTACATTGTCGGGTAGGTGGGTTTTAAGGTCTGCGGCTTTAAGTTGCACACACTCAGGCTTGGGGTAGTGATCGGCATTGATCCAACGCAGTGCAATATAGCCTTCGCCATGGCCTGAAGGGTCGAGCCAGTTTGGGACCCCTGGGTCTTCATGGGCGACGACTAACAGCAACTCTCCATTATCTTCTAACTGCGCATGGTGACAGTTGGTGCTACACAGGCGATAACGATAGTCCATGGACTCCCACCAGTAGTTGCCGAACTCAACTGCCCAATAACTCGCTGATGGCGGCGTTACGCGAACAATCAATGCCTCATCTTTGGGCACCCGCCAATAGCAAATGAGGGGCTCGCCACCAGGAGTGGCATCGATGGCGTTGTCGTCCAATTGTCGATAAGACACGAAATCGTTGGGCCGGGCCTGCCATCGATTTAGCATGTCGGACCAATAGCCGGTGGACTCCTTCACCCAGGCAGATGCGTCCAACAGCCCTTGTTGAATACGTTCTGGCGATAGGTTGGGGTCATGCGTTACATCGCTCAAACAGTCAATGCGCGCATGCATTGGCTCTTCATTCTCCCAGTCGGCAAAAAATTGTCGAAAGGTGATACGCCAGGTGCCAGGAGTTGTTTTAATATAGTTTCCCGAATGTTCATCTGGGCCGACAATCAGTTCAAATGACCCATCGGCTTCGATATGAAGGTCGTTGTCGATCAGATTGCCCACCACGGCGCCACCCCAGGGCGTATTGCCGTCTTCGAGCACAGTAACCGCAAAATACTGTGCGGTACCTCGATGGCCAGTGATGCGATAGGTGTGTTCGCCATTGATGGGGGCGCCCACGTAGAGAGCATCGGTGTTGTCCCCCCCTTGTTTGCGCAGCGGATCGAAGTAGTGCAACAACTCGGGGAAGTTCGGGTCGTTGTTTTCCAAGTGAAATTGAAGACCGAGCGCAATATTGCGCGCGAGTAACCGAAACCCCTTGGCGCGATCGATATCGGCGCTGGGAGTTGTATCTCGAAAAATTAGATCACCCGCACTTTTGAGCTGCTCACAGAATTGATCCCAGCTCGCTTTGAGCTGTGCATCATTGGGGTTGTCGCCAAGCATTATTGATTGTCCCGAAGTAGGTAGGGTCAATATATTGGGATGCATGCCCTAAAAGCGCAAGTCAGTGGGTGACTGTGATGGTGAGGCTGGCTAAACCGCGGTGAAAAATCGCTTGCGGTGAACAAGGGCCTAAACTCAAAGTCGGGGATCTTGGCTAGCCTCAGTCGCTACGATGACTTGCTCGCGCAGGACATTTTTTTGAACTTTACCCATCGCATTGCGAGGCAGCTCTGACACGAAGTGAATTCGTTTGGGCACCTTGAAGTGGGCGAGTTCAGTCCGGCAGTGCGCGATGATGTCCTCGACAGACCCAGGTGAGTCTTTTGCTACAACTATTGCCACAACCGCTTCACCAAAATCTGCATCTGGAACACCGATAACTGCAGATTCGTATACGCCTGGCATCGCATCGATCACTAACTCGATTTCTTTAGGGTATATGTTGAGTCCACCGCTGATGATCATATCCTTGGTGCGCCCTATGATGGATATATAGCCGTCGGCGTCAATCACGGCTTTGTCGCCAGTGTTAAAAAAACCGTCTGCGGTAAAATCCTGTGTCGTCTTGTCAGGCATTTTCCAGTACCCGGAAAAGACATTGGGGCCTTTGAGTTGCAAATTGCCTGGTTCACCCGCAGACAGCTCATGGCCTTCGTCATCAACAACGCGAATGGTCACGTCGGGCAGAGGTGGTCCAACCGAACCCGCGCGACGTACTCCATGCAGGGGGTTGGAGGTATTCATCACTGTTTCAGTCATGCCATAGCGTTCTAGAATTGTGTGGCCACTGCGCTGTTGAAATTCGGCAAAGGTTTCTGCCAAGAGTGGCGCTGAACCGGAAATGAACAATCGCATTTTCGAACAACACTGTACATTGAACGCTGGGTTGGCCAAAAGCCGCGTGTAATAGGTGGGCACACCCATCATCACGGTGCAATGAGGGAGCGCTTTTATGGCCTCATTCGCGGAAAAACGGCTGTGCCATAACATGCTAGACCCGCTCATTAATACGCAGCCTACGCCGACGAACAAGCCATGGGCATGGTAGATGGGGAGCATGTGCAAAAGGCGATCAGAGGGTGAAAAGCCCCACACATCCACTAGCGTTGTGGCGTTGCTGCGCAGATTTTTATGACTGAGCATTATACCCTTCGGCTTGCCAGTAGTACCGGAGGAGTAAAGTAGTGCAGCCGTATCTGAATCGTCACGGCGCTCGATCGGCGCGTCTCTGCTTGCCTTTTCTGATTCGTCTATTAACGTGCCGCTCCCATCTGTGCCCAGCGTGAGCAGTGCTTTGACGCCGTGTTTAGGTAATGCAGACTCGACAGTTGCAGACATTGCGCTGTCACACACGACGATCGCGGGCTCAGCATCGCCCAAAAAATAGGTGAGTTCGGATGCTTTGTATGCTGGATTGAGTGGATGGTAAACCAGGCCGGCACGGAGGCAGGCGAGGTAGAGAAATAGGTTTTCTGCAGACTTTTCGACCTGAACTGTCACGCGATCGCCGGGTAGGGCGCCAAACTGTAACAATGTATTCGCGATTTTTGCAGATGCGTTTTCGGCGTCGCGATAGGAAATGCTAACACCCTCGGGCAATTTTAGAAGTTCCGTTGTAGCGTTTTCTGGAAAGTGCTGTTTAAAGTGCGCAAACAGATTGGCATTGTTCACCATGCCATCAATTCCTCTGTGTTTTTCGGTATTTTAGGGGCAGAATTATTCACTTTTTCCAGTAAAAACTGGTTCCCGCCGTTCGATGCGTGCGGCCATGCCCTCGGTGAAATCAGCCGATTGAAACAGTCGGTTGAGCGCCTCGTTTTCTAAGTCCAGTGCACGAGACAATTCTTCTACGCGAGGTTCGTGCATGCAGCGCTTCATCGATCGAATTGATTGGATAGCTCCTCTGGGCGGAATGATTTTCTCCGCCTGAGAGCGAGTGTACGCCATGAGTTCCTCGTGGGGTAAAACCGCCGTACAGAGCCCTAGTTCCAGGGCTTTTTTCGCATCGATTCGTTCGGCAAAAAACAGTAGTTCCTTCGCTTTATGAAAACCCAAAAGCCGCGGCAGAAGGTAGGTGGAAGAAAGCTCTGCTGCAATGCCGAGTTTGGCGAACGGGTATTGTAGCCATGCGTGTTCCGATAAATATATTTGATCAGCAGCGACCAATGGCAGCGTTGCACCTCCACCGACAGCCAGACCATTAACGGCCGCAAATATGGGCTTGTCGCACTGAAAAAACTTAAGACTCACGTGTTTTAGGGCGATATCCTTAAAATCCATTTGTTGCATGATCTCATCCGGCAGGCCGTCATAAGCGTCTGGTGCAAAATAGCCACCGCTGCTGAAGGCCTGCTTAGCTGGGTTGTCGTTGGCGGGGTCCTGCGCCCCGGTGATGATCATGACAAATGCGGAATCATTATTCTCAAATTGCTCTAGCGCCCAAGAAATCTCCAGGGTTGTCAGGGCGCTCATGGCATTTTTTCGTTTAGGTATATTAAACGTGAGAGTCGCGATGCCCTGCGTATCAACCTCATACTCAATATCTCTAAATTTCGTCGTTTGCATGTTGTGTTCCTCGTTTTCGATGTATATTTCTACAGATTTTGTGCGACTATCACGGCGAGTAGCTTTTTAAGCTATTGCGTCGCCAAGATAGGCCTTATCGAGTACGCTGGCTATGTTACTGCGATTGAGGCTCGCATGTCGTCCTAACTTGTAGCCCCGGGCTATGGTAAAGCAGCTCAGGTAACACCATTTAGTATCAAGCTGTACACTTCATCTTTGAATGAGCATAAATTATGGCAACACTTTTATGTCACATAGAAATCAATACTGGAAAAGAGTACGAATTCGAAGCGGTTATGAAAGAAATGTACCGCCGGACCCATGCGGAAGAGCCCAATTGTATACGCTACGAGTATTTCCGCGGTGCAAAACCTAACCATTATTATAGCCTGCTGAGTTTTACTAATCGTCTCGCATTCCTGAAGCATCAGATTAGTGATTACCACGAGGGTTTTGATTTTGCTGCGATGATCAAACACATAGAGATGGAATGGGTTGACCCCGTGAATGAGGCCTCACCACTGGCGCCGACGGAGTCCGCCGAGTTGCCGGTTGACGCGAGTGATGCGATCAACAGCGCCGCGGTTAGTTATCCGATTGCAGTGCAAGCCTGGTGGCAGCAACATCGATAGACGTGCAAACCTTTCTCGCACTTGTTTGAAATTCTTGTAGGAATACTGAGCTGAAGCGTCATGTCACTTGACTATATGCCACTTGATTATACTCAAGAGTTTTTTTCCTCCGCCGCATTTGAGGATCCTTATCCAAACTACGCGCGCCTGTGCGAGATAGGGCCCGTTTGCGCACTGGCCGATACCGGTGCATATTTTGTCAATACTCGTGCGGCGGTCGAGGAGGCTGTCAAGCGACACCAGGAGTTTTCCGCGAATTTGGAGGCTGTTCTTGTGTGTGGGGATGATCTGCATCCACGCATTCATGAGTTGGCAGTCTCCGGCGCGGCGAGTAATGTCATCGCAACCGCCGATGAGCCGTATCACTCTGTGCATCGGCGACTCATGTTACCGCCCCTAAAACCTGCTGCTATAGCCCAGCTAGAACTCGACATGCGTGTATTTGCAAAGGCGCGCGTCGAACACTTGGTTGCACAAGGCGGTGGGGATAGTTGTGCGCAGCTGACCGAACCAGTGCCCGCCTATGTGGTGACTCGTCTCCTCGATTTGGGTGGTGACGCATTGGAGTTGGTTCGACGTTGGGCCATGATGGGCGGCGATTTGCTCGCGGGCCGCTTGGAAGAGGCGCAATTAGTTGAGCTTTTGTCAGAAGCGGCAGCTCAGGGTATGTACCTGTGGAATCACCTAGAAGCGATACGTAGCCGAGCGCCTTCGGAGCGTGGGGCGTCTTTGACAGCAACGCTCGCGGCAGGCATAGACGAGGGCCTCATTTCGTTTGAACAGGCAGTTGGCATTTCCGTCGTACTGTTTGGTGCCGCAGGAGAATCTACCGCTAGCCTCATCGGTTCTGCGGTAAAAATGTTGGCTAGCGATGCTGATCTGCAAGCACGGTTGCGCAGCGCGCCTGACTTGATTCCCGCATTTGTCGAAGAAATGGTCCGCCTGGAATCGCCGTTCAAATTTCACTACCGCAGAGTGCGAGTAGCAACCGACCTTTGTGGTACTGCGTTGCGGGAGGGCGATCTACTCTTACTTGGCTGGGCAGCCGCAAACCGAGATCCGCACGTATGGGATGAGCCAGCCGAGTTGCGGCTGGACAGGCCCTCCGCGCAGCGGCACTTGGGTTTTGGCTATGGTATCCACTACTGCATCGGTGCCCCGTTAGCGCGACTAGAGGCGCGAGTCGTATTGGAAGAACTGCTGGCGGGTACGAACCATATCACGATAGATGCGACACAGCTTTCTAAATACGTACCGAGCATCTTTATTCGCCGGTTACGCCAGCTATGGCTACACGTCTCCTGATGGTAAGCGCCGTCCGGCGTCGAGGGCGCTCTTCTTGTAAATGAAATAGAGCGGAAGTGGAACCAATCTTACACGCCGGATGCGCTACTATAGGTTGTGCAAGATTAGAAATGTTCCTAAGGAAAGTCTATGAGCTTTGATTACCGCAGTCGACAAACGGCTGATATACAGCCAGCGACGATGGATGTGTTTCACCGGCAGCAATTTCCAGCGATAGAGGCTCAGCGTAAAATACTTGCCGCCCAAGCGCTCGCCGTTTCGACTCTGAATGGTTTTACGCTGGCCGTGGAGAATGAAGTCTGGACCTGGAAACTAGATGCCGGTGGCGAGCTGAATATCGTGCAGGGTGATTCAGGTGAGTTTCCGCGTGCAGATTTAAGTGCGGACTGGTTCTCCGACATCGTTAACGATGTGCGCAGTACGGTGGCTGTCATGATTGCCAATGCGGCCGTAATGACCCGCGGCCATATTGGCCACCTCATCAGTTTTGAGCCGACACTGCGCGCACTGCTCGACGGTCGGCACGCCTGGCAGCCGGAGCTTGTCGAATTTAAGTCTCGTGCGGGGGAGGTGCTCGATTTGCACCAGTCATTTACCCTGGAGGATGACCCTGAGGAGCTTGCTCACTTTCTAGATCAAGCTGGTTTTCTGCATATCAAGAGCGTGTTTTCGAAGTCTGAGATTGCACAGCTGCGCGATGAAATGGATTACTGGTTCGCACAAATGACGCCTACGGATAACCGAGCTTGGTATGCTCGCACCACGCAAGGAGAGGACATCTGCGTGCGTGTCACCAACTTACCGAAGGAAGACTTGCGGTTTCCCTTTACTGAGCGGTTAGCCTCTATTGCGGCCTTATCAAAAGACTTGGGGCGTACGCATGCAGGTACAGATTTTCTGTATAAACCGCTGGAGGTTGCCGAGGGAATATCGGATCTACCCTGGCACAAAGACTGCGAGTTGGGTGGTCACAGTTATTGGTGTAGCTCGATGATTGTTGGTACATCCCTCACTGCATCTGGCCCAGATAATGGTCAACTGGGTGTGCTCGCCGGGTCGCATCGCGTCTCTGTCACGATGCTGGACGTCGAGCGCGTTGATTTACCGGAAGTGTATTTGAGTACAGAACCCGGCGATGTAACGGTCCACTTAAGCTGTGTGTTACACCGCGCGACAGCACCCCGCCGATCGCCGCGTCGTGTCACCTACAGTAATTTGGCGCTTCCGGGAGATAGGACCCTTATCGACGCAAAAATCCGAGCAGTTCGCGATCAGGCAGGTCGCGATACCTTCGCGCCAAATTGACGAATGTTGCGTTAAGAAATATAGCAATCGAGGTGGGAAGTCGAATGAGTGCTCAGCGTGTTAACTTGACTTGTTCGCGCGCTGGCTTGTATCGATCAGCCAAAGTGGTCGGCGCAATCTTAACTGCTTGGCATTATTTTTTTCCAAGGGCACAATTGGAACTATGATGAGTAGATCAGTAGAAGCAACCCTGTGCCTGCACGGCGCGATTGTCATGTTTGCCGCTTTCGTTTCCGGCGCGATGATAGCCGCCTCCGCGTTTGGTCAGGCACCGGGTACGCCAGAAGACTGGAAGTTGGCGCATATGGAGCCGCTTATCAATGCGCTGTTGCTTTTCGCGATGGCGGGCTGTATCGGCAAGCTTACTCTCTCGGCGGGGCAAGCCAAGGTCGCGGCGTTTTGCCTGGTGACAATGGCGTACTGTAATACAGTGTTCGGCTATTTGCGCCCGTTGAGCGGCTCTCAGGGGTACCAGTTCGACGATTCGATGGCGAACAATGTTATGACCCTGGCGGGCATGCTTGGTGTACCCCTTGCTATCGTGGCTTTTTCTCTGGTGCTACTCGGTGCATGGCGTGCAGGCCGCAGCAGCTAATGCAAGATATCGCTCCCGGGATTTTTCGCCAGCGGCTACTGATAGAAGGCATTTACGCCATCGATGTGGAGGAGGAGACTATCCACCAGTTTTTTACAAAGCTGGTGCAGGAATTGAGAGTGACTGCGTCGGGCCCAGCTATCGTGAATTCATCACTGGGTAAGGGGTCGCCAGAGAATCAGGGGATCGAAGCATTTATCCCATTAATTGAATCGGGTGTTGCGCTATACACTTGGCGGTCGGCGCAGTTTCTCTCGCTTATCATTTATACCTGTAAGGCCTTCGATGAAAAGCGAGCATTGACGACGGTGAGAGATTTTTTTCAACTATCGGAAATGGATTGGAAAACCTTTTAGATCAATCAGCCGCTTCCCGCGAGCTATTGGTTCTGTGGTTGTCCTGACTTAGTCGTCCTGACGTAGTCGTTGTCCTGACTTAGTCCTGACATAGTCGACAGTCGTATTGACGCAGTTGTCATGACGTAGAAACCCGGCGCTCAACATTACGGCTCTAACACGACTTTAATCGCCCCGGCCGCACGATTCCCGGCCATCGCAAATGCCTCGGTGGCGGCATCCAGAGGGAAGCGATGGCTGATGATGGCTTCTGGGATGACGGGGTATCGCGCTAGTAGCTGTGCGGCGATATCAATGTCTCGGACTAGTCCACTTTTGCTATAGAGCGAAGAGGCCTCGATTCTCAGGTTTTTCATACTGACTAACATCGCTGGGAATATAACGCCCTCCCAATAAGTTGACAGCAATAGTAGGATGCCGCGCGGCTTACACAAGTTTGCGGCCTGCTCTAGCGCTGCAGATGTGCCCGCACACTCGATGACCAGGTCGTACTCGTCGCGCACGTGTAACTGCGCACCCAGTTTTTCAGCGGCAATTTTTTGCGCCTCATGACGTGCAACGACTGCGACCTCTTTGGCGTAGGGTGTACACAGAGCGGCCGCACAGAGCCCGACAGGCCCGGCACCAACAACAGCGACTCGAGAATTTCCGGAGAGCGGCAGACGCCGAATGCCATGTGCTGCTACAGCCAGCGGCTCGACCAGGCACGCGTCTTCAGCGCGTACCGATGAGGGCAGAGGCACGATGCTGCGCTCTGGTACCAGCATTTCTGTAGCCATACCACCGTCTAGGCCTACGCCATGGACCATTCCTGGGCCCGCTTCACACATACCGTAGTCACCTTCAACACAGCGCGTGCAGTGGCCACAGGGCGACAAAGGTTCCACGGCGACCGCGCGACCATCGCTCAAAACACCCGCCACTTCATGCCCCAGAGTTCCGGGTATCGCGAAGCCTGCCGCGACCATGTGGAGGTCTGAGCCACAAATTCCCGCCGACCTTACGGCAATGCGCACGCCATCGCCGCTGGGTGGTTCGACATCCACCAATTCGATGGATTTACTCTCGGCGCAGCAGCGTACCGCTTTCATGTCTGATGCCTTTCACTTTGCGGGGTTGAGGCTGGACGGGAGCCCCACGGAGCAAACCGGAATGTGCTATTTTGACGATGCATAGGTCTTCTCCGCATGCGCTTTTAAATCTGAAGCACAGCGGTTAAAACCTGTTTCAACGGCTTTGGCGAGTTCGTCCATCATGGCATCTTTCCCCGGGCCACTAAATTCATCGATGCTGAGGTAGGTGCAACTCTCTTCGTTGACGCGATTAATAAATTGGCTGCGCACAGCATGAATGGGGTCGTTTGGTTTGTTCTCCATGCGCCAGGCGATGCATTCATTGGGTTCGATACGGCAAATATACTCGACTTGCCGGCTCGGCCCACTGCCCAAATCGACCATCATATCGACAGCTTCGCCCAGTGCCACGGAGCTGTTTTTCACGCTGGGGCAAAAACTATTCCACTCCCCATAATTTTCGAAGTCGAGCAGTATACTCCAGACCCACTCTGCCGGCGCGGCTATGAGGACTTCATCGGAAGAAACAGTATCGGCGGTAATCATGAATGGTTCACCCTAGAAAGTGATGGCAGGTTATTCAAAAACTTATCATATTGGCGACACGGCTGCGATGATTGCAAGTGCTTATTTGCCGCGCGGCGCCAGTTATTACAGACGGCTGTCGCGTTATCTATTTGGGCAGGCAAATGTTAGAGCTGTCAATAGTCGCTAGAACTTGCTCGAATACACTCGCTGAGATTGAGTGCGGGTTTACTTCTTTATCGGCTAATGCGGACATGCTGGATGTACTTGGCTTGCATGCACGACAATCACAACACCTCGGCAAAGAAATTCAACATGGCTTGCCAGGAACGTTTGTCTGCAGTCTCGTTGTAGACAGTGCCAAAGGCTGGATCATTGGCGCCAGGGCGAGAAAATGCATGCACTGTTTGGCTATACGCGTGAACCTGCCAGTCTACCTGCTTGGCGTTCATTTCCGTTTTAAACGCGGCGACTTCCTCAGGTGAGACCATTGGGTCGTCGTCGCCGTGCAGTATCAGAAGCTTGGTGTTCAGTTTTTCTGGATTATCGAGAGGATTACCTGTTAGACCGCCGTGGAACGTCACTACTGCCAGTAATTCATCGACACCGCTGCGCGCTAGGTCGAGCACGGCAGTTCCGCCAAAGCAATAACCCATTGCACCAACGCGTGATGTATCTACACCAGGAATTGTCTGTGCTGCACTGAATGCGCCTTGCATACGTGCCAGAAGTAGCGATCTATCCTCCATGTAGGGTGTAAGTGTCGGTATTAGTTGAGAAAAATCCTCAATCACTTTCCCGCCACCGTGAATGTCAATAGCAAAAGCAATGTAGCCTGCTGCCGCTAGCTGGCGAGATTTATCGCGCACCTCGTCGTTTAGACCATCCCAGGCATGGGCAACAAGCACAACGGGTAGCGGGCCGTCTGAATTGGTTGGCGTGAAGTATTCTCCTCGACACAAGGTGTCACCTGCCGAATATTCCAAAATTGTGTGCGTGCTGCTCATGCCAAGAGTCCTTTTTTAAAAAGTGGTGTAGAAGAGTTCGATTAAAACGTAGCGTTCGTTACGCCCCCATCGATTACCAAGTTCTGGCCGATAATATAACTGGCCTGGGCACTGCAGAACAATGCGCAAATGGCGCCGAATTCATCGATGTCGCCGAATTTCTCCGCAGGTATATGCCATTCATCGATCCAGTCACGTACCACGTCCTCATACGCCTTGCCTTGCGCTTGCGCCATTTCACCAAATCGTTCTGCTGTGGTGGCGGTGTGATGCATGCCGGGGAGTAGGTTGTTGATACACACATTGTATTTGGCAACTGCTTTGGCCACGGCTACTGTGTAATTTGATAGCGCTGCGCGTGGCGGGCCGGAAAGTGTGCGCAGTTGCGTGGGGAATTTCGCTGCACCGGTGGAGATATTGACAATTCGACCGAAGCCGCGCTCGCACATGCCGTCGACAGTGGCGCGAATAAACTCGATCGGACTAATCAACCCGGTATCGAGGTTCTCTCGCCACTGCTCCACACTGACATCGCGGAAATCTGGTGTAAATGGAGCCGGAGAGCAGGTCCCCACCAGTATGTCGGGAGCGGGGCAAATCGAAAGAATTTTTTCTCGCCCCGCTTCGCTGGCGTGATCAGCGACAATCGATACAACTGTTGCGCCTGTATCGCGACGAATCTCCTCTGCGGTGGCCAATAGCCGCTCTTCACCGCGGGCCGTTAGATAGAGCTCGACGCCCTCTGCCGCAAGCGCTTTAGCACTGCCTTTGCCCAATCCTGCACTGCCCCCATTGACCAGGGCTGTGCGGCCACGAATACCTAGATCCATGTTCCTATCGCCGTACTTCGCCTGCGTGTAGTTTGGTTTACACTGTGCTTGTCGGAATAGTTGATTTTCAGGCCGCGGTTAACCGCTTTGAGTTTTTCTGCTATCAATATCGTGAACCCTCCTTTGTTGTGCACTTTGCCGGGGCAGCTAGAAATGCATAAAACGACCACTCGACTCCTATCCTGTGTCTGATATCGTTGCGTTTTCACCGTCTTGGTAGAGCGTCAATATATGTTGGTATTGCTGGCAGTCCACTTGCTCGCTCTAGCTTTTGTCTATACATGCAGTGTGGGCGGAGCAACGAGTGGCGGCATTCCCGTGTTAGCCTATTGCGCCCTACTGATCTTCGCAATGCAATGGCTCGCCTTCATTCCCGCATATCGCCACCAGACGGAAAAATACTATGATCTAGTTGGCAGCATAACGTTTATTGGCGCGGTACTGCTAGCGGTTCTGCTCACCGGTTCACTGGATGGCCGTAGACTTCTACTCGCGACCCTCGTCGCTGTATGGGCCCTGCGCTTGGGGCTCTTTCTCTTTCAACGCATCCGGCGTGAGGGACATGACACCCGTTTTGACAACATTAAACCCAACCCCTGGCTGTTTTTGCGCACGTGGGTTCTACAAGCCCTGTGGGTGTTGGTGACCGCTGGTTCAGCTCTCACGGCGATTACCAGCACTACAAGGCCGCCCCTCGGACTACTGGCGGCGGCGGGGTTTGGGTTATGGCTTGTTGGCTTCGGTATTGAAGTGGTAGCTGACCATCAGAAGCGGCAATTTCGTGCACTGTACGGTGGTAGCGCATTTATTGATACTGGGCTTTGGTCTCGCTCGCGCCACCCCAACTATTTTGGTGAGATCATCCTCTGGTGCGGTGTGGCGCTGATTGCCTTGCCAGCCCTGCAGGGTTGGCAACACCTGGCTCTAATCTCACCCGTATTTGTCTACCTTTTGTTAACAAGGGTGAGCGGTATACCTATGCTGGAGAGAGCGAGTGACCGGCGCTGGGGTGATGACCCGAGATATCTAGCTTATAAAAAGCGAACACCGGTACTGATACCGCGGTTAGTTGCAGCCAAGGGCTTGAATTAAATCGTGGCCGCAACGCGAATAAACCATGACATATTTGATGGAAGCCACTATCGCTCATCGAAGTTGCGTAGTATAAAAATGCTGCAGCATTTGGAACTGGGTTGGTTTGCCGCTACCATCCAGGATTGCGTCATCTTTCATCACTCTCAGACCTTTACCTCTGCTCCTCAATTGGATGTATAAAAGGATCGATTGCAATGAAAACTCAAGCTGCCGTCGCATTTCATGCGGTGAGTCTATAAGGCTAGTGTCTGTGTTGTCTATTTTGCCTTTCATTATGCGGCCTACGGAGGAAATGTGATCACCACGGAAAATTTCGATTGGGCGATCAACTGCCCCGAAATTCAGAGTTACGTCGGTGCAAATGAGTAAAGTGATACAGTCCACCACCTGGCAAGGGCGGCGACGGCAACTCACAGCACGCCAACGCGAACACCGAGCGAATGCAACTGCGGATGCTTGACAGCACCCTGTCCGTACCTCGCACGACGTGGCAGGGTGGAATCTGTGTCGATAGTATCGACGAAGTCGTCGTTGAAGTGCCAGTGGCACTGGTATATAACGGTATTTCCCATGTGGTGATGATGGCTAACCCCTGTGATTTAGAAGACTTAGCGTTGGGATTTAGTTTGTCCGAAGGAATTCTGGCGGGGCCTTCCCAACTGCTGGATCTAAGCATTGAGCAACGCGACCAGGGTGTCGAAGTTGCCATGGAAATCAGCGCCAGCGCTTTTGCGGCGCTTAAAGCGCGGCGGCGAACTTTAGCTGGGCGTACCGGGTGTGGTTTGTGCGGCGTGGAATCCCTGTCACAGCTCGTTCCCTTGGCCGCAAGAGTTGACAGTGATATCACGGTTACCCACACTGCGCTGCAACTGGCCCTAGAAACAATACAAAAAGAGCAGTTATTGAAGGCTAAGACCGGTGGTGTCCATGGGGCCGCCTGGTATGGTGCCGATGGGAAATTCGAATATTTGCGCGAGGATGTCGGGCGACACAACGCACTCGACAAGCTGTTGGGTGCAGTCGCACACGCCGGTGATACTGGACCCGGGTTTGTTCTCGTCACCAGCCGCGCGAGTTATGAGATGGTCGCTAAGGCTGCTGCCCGTAACATACCTTTGCTGGCAGCAGTATCGGCCCCCACGACCATGGCGATTCAATACGCGCAAGATGCGGGTTTAACGCTCGTTGGCTTTGTGCAGCCCGGACGCCACGTCATCTATAGTAGTGCTGAGAGAATAATTCATTGCGAGGAAAACCCTTAGCTCGATAGAGCCTCTCCGGTTACGTTGGGTGCAGACAGTTTAGGAGAAGTTCGCCGTCAATTCAGGTCCCATCACATGGCGCAGCAAATTGAACACCTCATTAAAATGGCCAATCAAGTAGCGCAAAACTTGGGGGCCAACAGTGACTCCGCCAACGCCAGCGAATGTACTGCGGAACACCTGCGAAAATTCTGGACACCCGCGATGCGCGAGGTTTTGGCCGCTTACTGCCGCGCTGGAGGTGAAGGGGTTTCACCGGTAGTGTTGCAAGCCTTGGTCGTGGTCGCTGACAACCCCACCTGAGCGGGCGCTACATAACAAACTCTTACGATAGTAAGCCCTGATTGAACAACTGCAAAGTGTTGCGGCGCAAAATAGCATGACGTATTGCCTGTCGATCAGTGCTCTGGGTTGTGATCAAGACTTTCGCTGGAGACATGCCCATGTGGTAGAACGGCCAATCTGTCCCGAAGAGCAATCGCTCGCCGCATTGCTTGACGCAATTCTGCGGTGCTTTCTTGTTCGTAAGAGTGCACGGAGCCGCCCAACAGTAGTCTTTGCTGTGCGCTAGCTGTCTCAATGGCGTTTCACCACTGGGTTGCCAGGTCGTCGCCGAACCAATACCCGAATTTGATGGGCAGTAACACCGCTAGCTGCACACGTATAGCATCCATCTCGCGCAGCAAGTTGGGAATTGATTGTGTGGCTGCAAATGCAGAAATTTTCGACGCGTGGTTTGGTGTTGGTGACTCACAGCTCTCTATAGGCTCGCAATCTTCAAGAGGGCACCAGCGTCTGTAGTGCCCTTTTTTTGTACCTCGGCGGTAGTCGAGGCGGGATAAGTTGATAATGGTTGCCTTGCAGACGCGTGTTTAGTGGCGCTCCTCTGCCTGCGGAGATTGGTATGTGGGTGTTGGTACCAACCAGCGCGAAAACTGTGCGACCCGCTTTGATCTGGAGGCGATAAACGCCTCGAAGTTCCTGCCGGTACGTAGCGACCAAGAGTAGTTGGCGAGCAAGTAAGCGAGCTCTTTGCTATCGCGTCGCAGGGGAAGGAGGTAGGCGGCATAGCCAAACCACGGTATCGCCGCTACTGCTAGCACTCCCAAAGAGTGCACCCGCGCTCGTTCCCAGTTGCTTTTTAGGGTTTCGCGAATCCGTGCTCCTGCGACCCAAACCACTCTCGCGATTGTGCCCAGTGGGATCGGGATCACGTCGAAGGCAAAGATCACGCCAATCGACAGGTGGGCTCCTAAGTGTTTCAGCACATACGAAGAAGATGCGAGTTGCGCGATGGCGCAGTGGTAAAGGTGCTTCCCTTGTTGTGCACTGATGTGATTGAGTGCGACCAGCTCTTTAACGGTTTGCGCTAAGTCCGCCTCGCTAGGCGGCGTGGGTTTTATCTTTGGCATCTTTAAAAGTTACCGCTAGCCTCTTGTTTCTAGCCTTTCTGAGGTAGCACTAATGGGATGGTTGGCCAGCGCGCTGAAAGCTAGCCAAACAAGCAAAGTACGACGGACAGCAGCAGGCAGATCATATCATCGCCGGGTAAGTCGAAGTCTAGTAAGCACGCATAGGATGGTCGTGACTACGTCGCGTCCACTACCGGTCCGGGTTATCACACCATTCAAGCGGCACTGCTCCACAGGTCGGCAATATTGCGCACCGCGTCGACATCGCCAGCAGTGACGAGCAGTGTGGTGACTCGCGAGTCGCGCCAAGCCTGTAGCCGATCACAGATACGATCGACCGAGCCGACTAGGGCGAGCGAATCGGCCAGTTCATCGGGAATTACATGGGCCGCTTCGTCACGCTTATCTTCCATAAAGAGCTGTTGAATTTTTTCTGCCTCGGCTTCGTAACCCATGCGCATAAACAGGTTTTTGTGGAAATTGGTACTCTTCGACCCCATGCCACCAACGTAGAAGCTAAGGAAATATTTCACCGCTAATAGAGCGCCGGGAATATCATCAGTGATATTGACCGTGACCATTTGCGCGATGTCGAAGTCTTTCGGCGCATTTTGTAGAGAATCGGCATACACCGTTTCATCGTAGGGGTTATAAAATAACGGTAACCAGCCATCTGCTATCTCCGTCGCCAGAGCAATATTTTTTGGCCCTTCAGCCCCCAAGTATATAGGGATGCGATTGCGCAGCGGATGCACAATCGGCTTGAGTGGCTTGCCTAGACCGGTACCGTCTTCACCGTCGTATGGCAGGGGGTAGTGAGGTCCTGCGTTGGTGACTGGCCCTTCGCGCGCAAAAACTTGGCGTATGATATCGATGTATTCGCGCGTGCGCGCCAAAGGTTTTGGAAAAGGGCGTCCATACCAGCCTTCCACCACCTGTGGCCCCGAGACACCCAGTCCCAATAGCATGCGTCCCTCGGAGAGCAGATCGAGGGTTAGGGCATGCATCGCACAGGAAGTGGGCGTGCGCCCCGATAGCTGAGCAACCGCCGTGCCGAGCTTTATCTTTTCGGTGGCAGCACCGATCCAAGCCAAGGGTGTGAAGGCATCGTTGCCCCAAGCCTCCGCCGACCAGACAGAATCAAAGCCTAATTTCTCCGCCTCTTTTGCAACTTCAACAAAGTTTGGATTGGGACCAGCACCCCAATATCCCTGCGCTAAACCCAGTTTCAACTCAGCCATGATGTACCTTAAGAAGTAGCGAATATCGATTTTTCATTATGACACCGTCGCGGCACTTTTTACTAGACGGCCTTAAGTGGGGTAAAGTTGCGCTCTTGATGGCGCTGGAGCCAAAAGGAAATTTAATGGCTCTGGCGGTTTCGCTTGCATACGGATGTCAAGTTAGCGTACCGTCTTTTTTGCGCGAAGGGTGGCCGTAGCGTTGTATATGTTCGTGTACACGAGAGTGCCGCTAGTATTTTTGCTCAACTCTGCAGCATTCGCTTCATCTGTATCAATGTGCATCTCCAGGCGGTATCCCGGGCTCACCCGAACCAGCACGTCGCCGAAAATAAGTTCGCGCGGTCCACCGGTGATTGCGACCTCCACTTCGTCGCGATTGTTCACACCGAATCGCTCTGCGTCATCTGGGTGCATGTGGATGTGACGCCTGGCGCAGATCAAGCCCTCACTCAAGTGCACCGTGCCCTTGGGACCTTCCAGGGTTATTGGAGCGGAACCCTGAACTTTACCGGAGTCGCGCACCGGTGCGTCCACTCCGAGTAAGTACTCATCGGTTCGCGAGATTTCAATTTGGTTTTTTGAGCGCAATGGCCCCAATAAGCGCACGCCGTCGATGCGGTCTCGCGGGCCGATTAGATTTGCGGTTTCGGCGCTGGCAAATTGTTTCGGCTGGGAGAGATCCTTGTAGTGCGTGAGCTCAGCATCTTCGCCAAATAGTTGCGCGAAGGTCGCTCTGTCTAAGTGAATGTGTCTCGCACTAACGGCAATGGGAATGGGGCCAGGTGTGTCTGTGGAGCGCTGGCGATCAAGTTCTTGTTTCACGGTTGCGGCGGTCTGTTGCGCAATCATCATTGCTTCATCAGTCTTTACGACGAGCGCTTTTACGCGCGAGGTTTCTCCGCTGATAATGGCGGTGCTGCCTTGCGCATCGAGCTGTACATCGATATTGCGATCCTCGTCGACATGCAGGCCGAGATAGTCGAGACGCTGTAAAATTCGTTGTCGCATGCTGGCGCTGTTCTCGCCGATTCCACCAGTAAGCACAATGGCATCGACGCCTCCCATCGCCGCTGCGTAGGCCCCAATGTACTTTTTCGCACGGTGGGCGAAGACTGCAATGGCCAGTCGTGCTCCATCGTCACCCTCTGCCGCCGCTACTTCCAACTCTCGCATGTCGTTGCTGGCGCCAGATAGCCCGAGCAGGCCACTTTTTTTATTGAGCAGTTCGTCGAGCTCACTAGCATCGGCTGATTCCTCACGAAGAAGCGCTACTACGGCACCGGCGTCGATGTCCCCACTGCGGGTGCCCATCACGAGACCTTCTAGCGGTGTCATGCCCATACTGGTCTCGGTGGAGTGGCCGTATTCTATCGCGCATGCGCTAGCGCCATTCCCGAGGTGTAGTGAGATAATGCGCAGCTCTGCAAGCTCCTGACCCAGCGCGGCTGCGGCCTGAAGCGCCACGTACTGGTGCGAGGTGCCGTGAAAACCGTAGCGGCAGATGTGAAGTCTAGCGGCCAACTCATTATCGATGGCGTAAGTGCTTGCACGGCGCGGTAGTGTTGCGTGAAATGCCGTGTCGAACACTGCAACCTGGGGAATTGAAGGGAGCTGCGCCGTAGCGATGTCTATGCCCAACAGATTGCGCGGATTGTGGAGTGGTGCTAGCGGTATCCAGCGTGCAATTTTATCCTTGACTTGATCATCGATGAGCGCGGCGTCGTGAAAATCGCGCCCGCCGTGTACGACGCGATGACCAACCGCTTCTATATAATATTGAGAATTGACCGCAGCTACTTCGGCTATGACTTGATGGATTATCTTCTCGAACTCCGTGTCATCCTCAAGGCATTCGTAAGTTTCTTGTTTAAGTGTTTGTTTTTTCTGCGTGTCAATAACGTGATATTTGACGCTCGATGATCCGGCGTTGAGAACAAGAACAATCATAATAAATTTAACTGAAGTAAGCGTGCGGGGGAGTCCCCGCACATTGTAGACTAGTAGTGGAGTTTACTCGCGATGCCTCCGCTGGACCACCGAGCCGGTGACGCCAAGCATTCCGATGAGTAGGAGCAACAGGGGAGCTGGCATCACCGGTATGTCAGTTGGGAATGGTGAGCGCACATCGACCGTGACCCTTGCCGTATCGCAAGCGCCGCTCGGTACACAGATCTCATAAGTGAAGGTATCAGTTCCGCTAAAGCCCGCCGCAGGTGTGTATTGCAAGTTGCCCGCAACGATGGCGATGGTGCCGCCTTCCGCACTCATCGTGTCAGTGTTGGCGGCGTTAATCGCCAATCCTTCTGCCAGCGCTTCGACATCATTCTCAGCCACAACTAAAATATTGTCTGTGCTATCTGCTTCAATAGTTAAACTCGGATGAGTTGCGGGGGAGTCATCCGCGGCAATAACGTAGTTACCTGTGGCGCTTCTTGCACAGCTACCCATTGGATTTGTCGCAGCGTCTAAAAACGCGGTATTGATGCTGCTCTGATTGGCCGTATATTTAGTGCCGACAAAGCCCGACATGTCATTGATATAGAAGATACAGGAGCCGGAAGATTCGGCGGTAGGGTAAAATACCCCCACCGTATTCGCGCCTTCTTCATAGAGAGAGTTATTTGCCGCCGCGCCGTCGATGGCAGATAAGAAGCCCATTTCAAAAGGGTCAAGTACTCCGACGAAACTCGCGGCGTATGGTGACGCCGCATTGGGTGTCGCGGAAACGTTGGCGTTAATTGCAGCCCCGAGAGACAAGGCTTCCCCCGTCACTACATTGACAACGCTCAGTGCTTCGGCCGCGTTGGATCCACATGTGCTACAACTGTCGTTGAATAACAGGAAACTGGTGGATGTCTCATCCTGTATGGCGGTTTGAATTGCGGTGAAATCCGCAGCATCAATTGCGGTGTACACCGAGCCGATAACTACTAAGTCATAGCCGTCATAAAAACCCGCAGGAGGGGCTGCGCCGTTGCTGAGTTCGACGCTGTCGATAACAGTCGTTCCGCTCGAAAATTCGGCTATTAAATTTGCGACATGGGCTCCGCCCGGGGTGCCGGTTTCATCTGTGGTAGCCACGAGGATTGACTGCCCCATTGCGACTGGCGATACCGTGAGACAGGCGAGCAGCACGGCCAGAGAGCGTGTGACGAATAGCGATCCCAAAAAACGGCTAACAGGGCTCATAATAACCTCTTGCATGGATTTTAGCATAGGGCGTTTAATATAGCGGCGCAAGCAACGGGCCCACGGTAGTTTTCACACGCCAGTAAAAACGCTACATGATACGCTGCGGACTGATGGGCGATATTGACCTTCAGAGGGTTGTCCCACTGCGTACCTATACAACCGCCAAGCTGCTAGCATAGAGACCTCTTTTTTTCTATTGGCAGACATTGAGCGGTTATGATGTACGAACATACTCCCGTGTTAATTGGCTGTGCCCAATTTACTGATAGACGCCCTCCGGAGGAGGCCGCCACTCCCATTGAGTTGATGGCCCAAGTTGCGCGTGCCGCCACCGTCGACGCCGGGCCCGGCGATGTGCTGTTGCATCAACTCGACACTGTGGTGGCGGTCGGCCTCACCGTGGATAGCCCGGAAAGTGGTAGCCAGGCGGGCGGAATGGTGCGCAATGTGCCTAACGCGGTGGTGCGAGCGTTGGGTATCGAGCCTACCAACCAGTTCTACACCCACACGGGCGGTAATACGCCACAGATGTTGGTAAATCGCTACGCGGAGGAAATCGCCCAGGGCAAAGCCAGTGCCGTCTTGCTCGTTGGTGCGGAAGCACTGAATGCGATGATAGGGCGTCTCAAACGTGGGTTAGATCTGGATGCCTGGGTCGATGGCACGGGTGGTGACCCCGAACGATTGGGAGACGACCGTCCCGCAGCTAGTGATCACGAAATGGTTTACGGCTTGCATACACCTTCCGTGGCCTACCCATTGTTCGAAAATGCGCTGCGTGGTAAGTACAGTCGGAGTATTGTGGAGCACCAGCGCCATCTGGGTGAGTTGTATCAGCGCTTTAACATGGTGGCCGCTCGCAATCCTCTCTCATGGTTTCCCACCGAGCGCAGTGCAGAGGAAATTGCCACAGTCAGTAATTCCAACCGCTATGTCGGGTTTCCCTACACCAAGTATTTGAACTCGGTCATCCAGGTGAACATGGCAGCTGCAGTGGTGATGACCTCGGTTGCCAAGGCGCGGGAGCTTGGTGTGGCCGAAGACCGCATGGTCTATCTCCACGGTTGTGCCGACGCCAATGACATTTGGAATATCAGTGAGCGTACGAACTATTATTCCTCCCCCGCGATTCGCACGGTGGGAGCTAAAGCCCTGGCAATGGCTGAAAAAACGATCGATGAGATCGATTTCTTCGACATTTATTCCTGCTTTCCCTCGGCCGTGCAAATTGCCTGCGATGAGCTCGGCTTGGCCCACGATGACCCTAGGGGGCTGACTGTGACCGGTGGTCTCCCGTATTTTGGTGGCCCCGGAAACAACTATGTCATGCACTCCATCGCCTCAATGCTGGATGTGTTACGCGAACACCCGGGTAAGTTTGGCCTACTCAATGCCAATGGTTGGTTTGTTACCAAACACTCGCTGGGCATTTATTCGACGCAGCCGACTGTGGGGGAGTGGCAGCGAGATGCGCCTGCCAGCTATCAGGCTAGTATTTTGAGCGCAGCACATCCGCCGTTCACTGAATCGCCGAGTGGCGAGGCAACCATTGAGACTTATACGGTCGTGCACGGGCGCGCCGGTGTGGAACGGGCACTGGTCATCGGGCGATTGACTGACGGTACACGCTTCATCGCTGAAACGCCTACAGATGAGATCACTCTGCAGCATATGATGGAGCGGGATATGCTCGGGGCTTTTGGCACTGTAACGAGTGCTGCAGCGCTCGGTGAAGAGAAGAACGTATTTTATCCACGATTTGAATGACGCTATAGCGAGTTTCTGTCATAACTCCCAATGAGTTTTATGTACGGCAGTGACATGATTGTGGGGAGATTTAGTGGCGACCCCTTAGCACTGGAGCTAGCTTCTGCTGCCAAAAGAGAAGCGCGGCCAACACGAGTTGGTACGGCACGTAGTGCCGTGCGCGACGCAGTGAAGCATTGGGAGGTCGATGCGTTAAATGCCAGCGCGATGTTTTGCGTACATTAAGTTTGTCCAGACGATGGCTGGGTGATCGGCGTATTTCGAGAGTATCTGCTGCACTGATTCAGGTATCGGAGTGGGTCGCGCCATGTCTGGGTGCGATGGGTTGGCTAAGGGTGCAAACAGGCACGCCGCAGTTAAATCTGCAACGGTGAAATGGTCGCCGACAAGATACCCTGTGCCCTGTACTTGCTGTGCTACCTCGTCCAAGGCCTGTTGGGTGATAGTTTGACGCCGTGCCACCATGTCGGGAGTTACACCGTTGCCTTTTTTTATGAGCCCACGGGTTATCGGAAACATAGCTCTGTAGGCAATTTTTTTCCAAAAAGACTTGTTCGCGCCAAACATGCTCGTTAAATATGCCCCTTCACTAGCCAGTGCGGCGAACAACACGGTTCGAGTGGCTGGCCCCACGGTGATATCGAAATGTTCCTGTATCCTGAGCGCCTCGGACAGTAACGCGGAGTCACTGGGGTACAACGCCGGTGCAGGTATCTCACGCTCTAACCTATCGATGATATTGGCCGAGTTGGCAATCACTTCACCATGCCACTCCAACACGGGCGTGGAAGTCTGTCCCGAGAGTTGTCGCATGTAGCGCATATGCGGCCCGGGCAGATAAGTTTCGCGTGTGTGTTTTATGCCCTTGTAATCGAGAGCCCAGCGAACCTTGTCGTTAAAATGCGAAAACTGAAATTGGTGGAGCACAACAGACATGGTTGAGCACTCCAAAGAGTGGCGGATAAATCGCTCTGTCTATTGCATCTTATTCAGCATTGCATATTTTGCAAGTTCTAACTGAACCAGCTGAGTCTGTGTGTGCATTTTATTGCGTGCCAATCCGTGTGCTTGCCCAGAAAATTGCCTTTGCCGTTCGGAATTTTGCTCAAGTGGGCTACACTGAGCGGCTAATCGGAGCGTTATCGACGGTCGCGTATCGCCATCGAGCGGACTTCGCGTCGGCGCGAGAACTAGGAAATTAAGGGATGCCATCAATGAGAGACCCATTATATAAACACCGCCCCGTCGGCCCATCCGCAGCGGCATTTGGTCGGTGTGAGCGTATCAATGACTTTATCGTCCTTTCGGAGGGAAATTCCAATGTGTATCTGTTGGAGACTCAAGAAGGAGCCGTGCTCATCAATAGTGGTATGGGGTTTGAAGCACCAGTGCATCGGCGGAATTTGGAGCAGTTTAGTGAGCTGCCCATCAAGTACTTGGTTCTCACCCAGGGCCACGTAGATCACGTCGGTGGTGTCCAGTATTTTCGCGATCTTCATTCCGGCCTCACCTGTATTGCACAAGCAGAAAACCCTGAACATCAGGCTTACGATCAGCGTCTGTCTGCGTTTCGGGCTGCGCGATCCGCCTTTCGGTTTCAGGATGAATTTGTACAAGTCTTTCAAAACTATGCTCAAGCGGGATATACCGACATCAATCCGCAGGATTGCCCCACTCCCGATGTGCTCTTTGAAGAACGCCATGAGTTTTCTCTGGGTGGGCTCGATGTCGTGTTGATGGCGGTGCCAGGCGCCGAGACGAACGATTCGCTGATCGTCTGGTTGCCGCAACACCGCATTGTGTTGACTGGGAACCTATTCGGATGCCCCTTTGGCCACTTTCCTAATCTGGTGACTATCCGTGGCGATCGATACCGCGACGCGCTCACCTGTGCCGCCGCTGCCGCCACCGTGCGTGATTTAAATGCCGAACTTCTTCTGTATGGTCACCATGGCCCCGTGCAAGGAGAGCGTGTTATTCGCGAAGAACTAACCGCCTATCACGATGCCATTATCTATGTTCACGATGCTGTTGTGGCGGGGATGAACACGGGCAAATCGCTGCATGAGTTACAGCAGACAATTACTCTGCCTTCGCACTGCGAGGTGGGGCAGGGTTATGGCAAGCTTAACTGGAGCATTCGGGCAATTTGGGAGCATTACGCCGGGTGGTTTAAACACGAATCGACTACTGAACTTTACAGCGTGCCACACAGCGCTGTGCACGCTGATATCGTAGACCTCGCGGGAAGCGACGTTATCGTTGCCAGGGCTAAAGAAAAACAACTCGGCGGCGCCTATGAAGAAGCCCTGCACTTATTGGATATCGTGTTATCTGTGGACGTCGGTCACGAGGAAGCGGTGCGTTTAGCCATCGAAGTTCACGAAACGCTGCTGACGCAAGCGCAGACATTTTGTACCACCGGTAATTTTTGGTTGGAGGGTTGGTTGCAGAATCAACTCAAGTTATTGCGTGGTGGAGCGACCGAGGCTTTGGCCTTTGCACCGAAATCATCCTAGTTTTAGTGGTGCAAGTATTACCTCTGGTAGATTTCGCTATCGCGCTTAGGCTGCGATACTGCTGCGGGAGCCGTCGATGAACATTGTATTTGATCTCGATGGTACGCTCATCGACAGTGCGCCCGATATTCAAGCCGTCGCAGCTCGCGTCTTAGAAGGTCAGGGCAAGCCGGCCCTTACTTTGGAGGAAACACGACAATTTATTGGCGCAGGAGCCGCCGTGTTCGTGCAGCGGATGATGGCTGCGCGAGGAATTATTGAGGAGCCTTCTACCCATGCCCGCTTGCTCGAAGAATTTGTACGGGGTTATCAATTTTCTGTCGATCTCGCACAGTGCTATCCCGGTGTGCTCGCTGTGCTATCCCAGTTAAAATCTATGGGGCATAACCTCGGCTTGTGTACCAATAAACCTGAAAGCGCAACGTCTGCGGTTCTAAAGCACATGTCACTGACTCCATTCTTCGGTTGCGTGGTCGCCGGTGATATGCTCGCCAGTCGCAAACCAGAGCCGGAAATGTTACTTCACACGATTGCGGGCTTAGGACAAGGGCCAACTTTGTATATCGGCGACAGCGAAATTGATGCGGAAACTGCGCAGCGGGCAAACGTGCCTTGTGCGCTTTTTTCTGGAGGTTATCGCAAGACCCAATTGGCTGATCTGTACCATCAGTGGGCTTTTGATCACTTTGATGAAGTGCCAGATATTGTGGCCCAAGCCCTGTCTGCCCAGTGATTTTCCCTCACCCAATGTGTTTCCCGTGCATCGGCTGGCCTCACCTATGGTTCATTCGCACCGAACCCAATTAAATCCGTGATTCGAGCTGCGGCGCTAAGCATAGTCAATCGTCTCGTCGACGTACAGCGCGGTGAAGTGGCCACGTTGCTGTGGTCGTTCTTTTACTTTTTTTGTTTGCTATGTAGTTACTACATTATCCGTCCCATCCGCGACACGATGGGGATTAGTGCGGGTGTTGAGAATCTACAATTTCTTTACCTATTAACTATTGGTGTCATGGTAGCGCTGGTACCATTATTTGGCTGGCTCACGTCACGCTGGCCCAGACGGCAGTTTGTGCCGGTGATCTATGTGTTTTTCATTGTCAATTTACTAATGTATTACACTTTTTTTCGGTTTTATCCAGATCTGAAGTTTGTCGCTCAAAGCTTTTATCTTTGGGTAAACGTGTTCAATTTATTTGTGGTATCCGTGTTTTGGAGTGTGATGGCAGACACCTTCCACGAGCAGCAAGCCAAGCGGCTCTTTGGTTTTATCGCTGCGGGTGGTTCTGCTGGTGCAATCGTAGGGCCTTTGATTACCGCCACGTTTGTTGATCTTCTTTCTTCACACACCCTGCTGCTGTTCTCGGCCTTTTTTTTATTGCTGGCAATTGTTTGTATTCGCCGATTGACGAGTCACGATCCCATCGCAAACGTAGTTGATCCGCAGGCGGAGGTAAAGCCCGCGAACGCTGCTACCGATACGGCCGAAAAGGCATTAGGTGGCGGTGTGTGGAGTGGCATCGCACTGGTTTTTCGTTCACCTTATCTGTTAGGTATCTGTGTATTGATGTTGGCCTACAGCATACTGTCCACATTCTTGTATTTTCAACAAGTGCAGATCATCGCGGCGGAAATTTCCGAATCCAATGCCCGCACTATCATGTTTGCCAATATCGATTTATTGGTCAATGTACTGACAATTTTGTGTCAGTTGTTTGTTACCGGCAGATTGCTGCAATGGCTGGGATTGGGTGGTTCGCTAGCGTTGGTACCCGCAGTGCTTGCCGTCGGCTTATTAGTGTTGGGCTCTGCATCGACGTACGGTTTATCCTTATTGCCTGTGGTGGTGCTATTGCAAGTGATTCGGCGCGCGGGCTACTACGCAATCATTAATCCGGCGAGAGAGGCTTTGTATGTCGTCCTCACACGCGCAGAAAAATACAAAGCAAAAAACTTTATTGATACTTCCGTCTATCGTGCTGGCGATGGGATCGCCGCTTGGTTGTCTGGAATCCTGCGCACCGCTGGATTTAGTATTGGCCAGATCGCCTACATGGCTGTGCCACTAGCGCTCATTTGGGTGGCCGTATCGCTCTGGTTAGGTCGTCAACATTCGCGTTTGAAAGAGGTGGCACCAGTTCTTTGAACAGTAAACCCGATTCTATAAGTGGATTCCCGCACTGATATACAGTCGGAGTTTGGCAGGCACGCTATTGGCTAAACTCGTCTTTCTTAGAATTAGTCACCAGCTAGCGATCCATAGGCGGCCAAGGCACTTTCTCGCGCTTCACGGTGGTCCACAATAGGGTGCGGATAAGTAGTGCCCAGCTCCACGCCTGCTTGTTTTAGAATCTCTGCCGGTGCTTCCCAGGGTGCGTGCAGATAGCGTGTTGGCAGCAGCTTCAATTCGGGCACCCAATGCCGCACGTAGTCACCTTTCGCGTCAAACTTAACCCCCTGAGTGATCGGGTTAAATATTCGAAAGTAGGGCGATGCATCGGCGCCACTGCCCGCCACCCATTGCCAACCGCCTGTGTTGTTCGCGAGGTTAGCGTCCAGTAGTGTATCCCAAAACCACTTCGCTCCCTCACACCAGTGCAGTAGTAAGTGCTTGGTGAGAAACGACGCCACAATCATGCGCACTCGGTTGTGCATATAACCTGTCTGCCACAACTCACGCATGCCCGCGTCAACCATAGGATAGCCGGTTTCTCCGCGCTGCCAGGCACGCAAGTTGCGTTTGTTGCTCAGCCAGGGGAATTGCCGAAACTTCTCCTTAAACGCCTGGTTTGCAATTGCGGGGTAGTGGAACATGAGGTGGGCGGAAAACTCGCGCCAACCTAGCTCGCTGAGCAATTTGTTGACTTCGTCCTCGATCTTGGGAGAACTCGCTGCCACTGATTGCGCCTGATGCCACAGGTCGCGCGGGGAGAGTTCGCCGTAGTGCATGTGCGGCGAGAGGCGCGTCGTAGCGTCTTGGGCGGGGTGGTCTCTGCCGTCACTGTAGTTGTTAATTGCTGCTGCGAAAAACTGCTTCATCCGCGAGCGTGCCCCCGCGGTCCCTGGTCTCCAGTACTGCGGCCAGGCGGCTGCCCAGTCGGGATTACTCGGGCAGAGCGCCCATTTACGTAAGTTGTCGCTGTGAACGTCTCCCGGCCAAAATCGTAGCTTGGTACTCAGCTTTTTTGTCGCGGCGGGAGCCGGTTGGGCCAGGCAGGCACGCCAGAACGGGGTGAAAACTTTGTACGGTTGACCACTGCCGTTGAGTATCGCTTCGGGCTCAAACAATAAGCTTCCAGGGTAACGTTTAAGTTCGATGCTGCTGCCTTGCAAAGTGGCATGGGCGCGTTGTTCTAATTCTACGGCCCAGGGTTCATACATGCGTGAGCAATACACATGCTGCGCACCGAGTTCGCGCGCGATGCTTAGCAACGTATCTACCGTCTCACCTCGACGCAATAACAGGGATCCGCCGCGCTTTCCGATCTCCCCATGGAGCGACGCTAGACTGTGATGTAACCACCAACGGCTGGCCGCGCCAATACGCCACTCACCGGGGGATTCATCGTCAAGGATATAGAGGAGAACTAGGGGGCGTTTGCTTGCCACGGCGGCGGCGAGGCCGGGGAGATCGTGCAGGCGCAGGTCTTGGCGAAACCAGTAGATGAGTGGTGTGGTCATTGCGGAGCGGGGCGACCCTAAGCGTCCTCAGTAGAGCTAAGTGGTTATTGCACGTGCTTTTGGTTTTGTATTTGTAGCGTGATCTGTGCCAGAGCAGCAATGCGTTTTCATTTCTACCCAGTGTACCCTTCCTGCGCTCTCTGTCACAAGCCGGTAGCAGACCCGAAAGGAGTTTCTGGTAACATGGTTCAAGGTGGAAAATATATCCAATATAAACTGGGGTGGTGTCGCGCTTATGTTGCCCGACCTCGAGCCAATCGAAATACACTGAATGCAATTACTGGGTCGGGTGATGCTTGGAGTAACATCGCGGTGAATGGTGGAGCAGAGCAGGAGCAGCGGCGCCTCGGTGTGACCATGCTAGTTTTAGCCTGGGTCGTTGTGCTAGGACTGGTATTTCTTTATTTCCGGGAAACTTTAGAGCGCCAGCGCAACCCGAATCAATCGGTGGAGACGCGGTACGGTCAGGATGGAGCCAGGGAAGTTGTTCTAAAACGCAACAAGTATGGACACTATATTACCGCCGGTGAAATCAACGGTCGAGAGGTAACCTTCCTACTCGATACCGGCGCGACAGGTGTCGCCATTCCCAGTAAGATAGCCAAAGGTCTCGCGCTGCGCAGAGGTCGGCCGTTTCGCACGCAGACGGCCAATGGCATATCTACCAGTTATGCGGTCACCCTGAAGGAAGTGCGGGTAGGTGATATTGTCCTGCGCGACGTCTCTGCCGGGATCGCGGAAAATTATCATTCCGACGAAGTGCTACTCGGTATGTCTTTTTTGAAGTACATTGAGTTTACTCAGCGTGGCGATACACTTATCTTACGGCAGTAACTACCAGTTTAAACGATTTTTCGTTCTAGTCTTCAACGGTTAGTATGTTTCGGACGACTAGCCGCGGCAGGCCGTCGTTTTGCTCGCAGTGGCGTGTTCGGTGCCGTCTTTTTCTTGGTTTTTTTCTTTGCTTTTGTCTTTGTCTTTGCCTTTGCCTTTGTTTGTTTATTCACCTGCCGTGCTTCGCTTTTTCCGCGCGATTTAGGCTTCGCTGCCTTGCTGGTAGAGTGTTTGCCTTTGGTAACTCTTCTGTTTTTCGAAGGGATTTTTTTCTGGGTGCTTTTGCGTTCTGAACCGGAGTTTCTCGTCGATGTGGTTTTTCCGGCTGAATCACTAACCAGGCCACACATAGTTTCTAATTCAACGAGTGAGTCTTCCATGTAATCGATAATCCGTTGCACCTGGGGTAGCGAGCGGCGACAGGCAATGATACCGAAATCGACATTTTTGTCGTAGGTTAGCAATGTGATATTTAGCGCAATACCATCGGTCACGATCGATGCCGGATAAGAGCCGTCGAGGCGTGCCCCATTCCAGTACATGGTTTCTTGCATGCCCGGTACGTTGGAGATCACTGTGTTATACGGTGGTGCGTAGGAGGCCAAGCCCAGCGGCATCAAGACCAGTGAAGGTGATTGCATCGCCAAGCTGAGAAGTTGAATTTCGTTGTTTCCCATACCCCTAAAAAAACCGCGACCGGCGCGCACCGAGGCTTGGATGATCTCGACCCGCTGCGCGGGATCTGCGACATTGGTGGCCAAGTCTGCACTGATCGCAGCGATGGCGTTGGATGAATCAACGTCGCCCTCCTGGCGGATGGACACCGGCACCATAGCTTTCAGAGACTCCCTGGGCAGCTCTGCATGAATTAACAAATACTGTCGTAGGGCTCCGGCACACATGGCGAGAACAGCGTCGTTGAAAGTGCCGTCGATGGCACTCGCTACGGCGCGAATTCGGGCAAAGGGCCAGGACTGGGCGACAAAGCGTCGCGCACCGGCAATGGAGGTATTGATAGAGCTACGCGGTACGTGTAGATGGGGAAGGCGTAAGTCACCACCGCGACCAGTCCATGCGCGAGTTAGCTTGCGCAGACCCTGTACAATGCTGGCACTGCTATCTAGCGAGGCTTTTAAGCGATCGGCGACGTTGTGCACTTCCCGGTCACTGTATTCAGTACGTTTACCAAGTTTTAAGTTATCGCGGTACCGCTGCCAGGACTGTAGCGAGAGCGGTGAGTCATCCTGAATACGATCGGGATCAGACTCGAGCATACTGCGCGCGATGTGCATGGAGCGCACCCCGTCGACGGCGGCGTGATGCGTTTTGATGTAGGTGGCAAACTGGCGATTCTGTAGCCCCTCAATCAAATGCATCTCCCACAGTGGTCGATTGCGATCCAGCAACGTGCCGTGCAAGCGCGATACCAGGGTGAATAGCTCACGGTAACGCCCCGGTTGCGGCAGGGCAGAATGACGAATGTGATAGTCTAGATCGAGTGCAGGATCGGGTTCCCAATAGACCGGGCCTGCGAGCCCAAGGCGGCCAACTTGCAAGCGGTCACCAAAGGGTGGCAGGAGTTCGTTGGCGCTGCGCAAGGTATTGGCCAAACCGTGCAAAAACTCTTGCTCGTCCGCCCCTTCTGGAAGCCGATAGAGACTGATTCCGCCGACGTGCATGGGCATCTCGCGACGCTCTGCAGCCAGAAAGCCAAGGTCGACCATGCCGAGTTTCTTCATCAATGAATCTCACTTGTTGGACAAACGTTTTGAGCGCCATTCAGCAGAGCGTATACCGAGATGGCGGCAGATTTAATGTCAGGAATAGTAGTATAGGTGATATCCCACTTCCCGGGATATAACATAGAATGTGACACGTACATCACACAGTCTGCCGCGATACCGTGCCGTTGGATGGCGTTTACTTTTGGGATAAGTACGAAACGGCAAAATCGTTGTAATCTGACGCGTGGATCCAGAGCGCAAGTGACCTAGGGAGCGAACAAAAATGGCGGAGCAATTTAAAGAACAAGGTGGTGCTTCCACGATGGACCCCGGTCCGGTAAGGCGCTGGCTGGTTTCGCGTGTTATGAGTCGCATGTCTTCTCCTCAGTGGATTGAAAAACGCCGCGCGAAGGCGGAGAAGCGGCGTGTGGCCGCGGCGGAGCCACTCCGCGTAGAGTATTTCCATCAAGTCGATGATGGCTATAGTCACTTAGCCGCCCAGGTACTCCCCAACCTGGCGGCAAGGTACGACATCGATCTGGTTTGTCACTTAGTGTATGGGCCGCAAGGTAGGAACTTGCCCGAGCCGGAGCTGCTCCCGTCACTCGCGCAGTATGATGCCACATTGGTAGCGCCTGAATATGGGTTAACGTTCCCCCAAAACGCGAGTCTACCGAGCCCTGCTTTAATTGATCAGGCCGCTGCAATTTTGGCAGCACAAGCTGATACGTCATTTCGGGAAAGCGTTGTGCAAATTGGCGAAGCGCTTTGGTCGGGTAACGCCGAAGAGTTAAATCGGCTTGCGGGACAGCTCGGTGCTGCTTCCCAGAATGATATGGAGGAGAAGCTCACCTCCGGTACTGATCGACGTAGGGCCTTGAAACACTACTCGGGCGCCATGTTTTATTGCGCCGAGGAGTGGTATTGGGGTGTTGACCGCCTGTATCACCTGGAGCAACGCCTGTCGAGCTTGGGCTTAGATCGAAGGCCCGAAGAGACGCCACTAGTGCCGCGCCCGGCAATTGAGATCGCCAAGCAGCGCGATAATGGCAGTCTGACGCTGGAGATGTTTCCGTCTTTGCGCAGTCCCTACACTGCTATCAGTTTCGATAGAACGGTGCAGCTTGCGCGCGATTCCGGTGTTAGATTGGTCGTGCGCCCCGTACTACCTATGGTGATGCGCGGCGTGCCGGCCACGAATGAAAAGGGCGTCTATATTTTTACTGACACGGCACGTGAGGCGCGGGCCGCCGGAGTGCCCTTTGGCAATTTTTACGACCCCATTGGTGATCCGGTGCGACGCGCCTATTCTCTCTACGCCTGGGCGGTGGAGCAGGGCAAAGGTATTGATTTGTTGTCTAGTTTTCTGCGCTGCGCTTTCGCCGAGGGTGTTAATACCAACAACGACCGAGGTATGAAACGCGTCGTCGCGGCCGCCGGGCTCGATTGGGAAGAGGCCAGGCAACACTTGGGAGAGACTGGTTGGGAGTCCATGGTGGAGGAGAATCGCCTGGCAATGTATGACGCAGGCCTGTGGGGAGTACCGAGTTTTCGATTATTTGATGCGCAGGGCAATGAGCTCTTGAGCGTTTGGGGTCAGGATCGATTGTGGCTCATTGCGCGCGTCATTGCGCGACAGTTGACCCAGGCCGGTTAAGTTACCGGGTCCGCCTCCCCCGATGTTGGGCTCATTTATCGCGCGTGGCTTAGTTGTTTCTTGTTCGTATCTTTAATCGAAGTCACTCGATGAATGCCGCTCCGGTACTTGTTTGTCTTCGTCACCCCACACTCGATTCACACGCTGGCCGCGCTGCACGGCGGGCCGCTGTTGCAACTGGTCGTTCCAGCGCACTACGTTCTTGTAAGATGTCACATCCAGAAACTCTCCCGCTTCGTAGAGCTTTCCCGCAACCAGAGCGCCGTACCAGGCTACGGTGGCCATATCGGCGATAGTGTACTCGTCGCCACAGAGATATTCGCGCTCCGCTAGGTTGCGGTCCAGAACATCGAGTTGCCGCTTAACTTCCATGGCATAGCGGTTTATCGGGTATTCCCATTTTTCCGGGGCGTAGGCGTAAAAATGACCAAAGCCACCGCCCAAGTAAGCAGCACTACTCATTTGCCAGAACAGCCAGGAAAAGCACTCTGCGCGCGCCGAGGGCTCCGTCGGTATAAACGCACCGCATTTTTCCGCGAGGTGAACCAAAATTGCGCCCGACTCAAACACGCGGGTTGGGGGCGTGGTGCTGTGATCGGCCAGGGTGGGAATTTTTGAGTTTGGGTTGAGCGCAACGAAACCACTGCCGAATTGATCACCTTCACCAATGTTGATCAGCCAGGCGTCATACTCGGCTTCTTTCTTACCCAGGGCCAGCAGTTCCTCTAGTAAGATGGTGACTTTTACACCGTTGGGTGTTGCCAGGGAATATAGCTGCAGCGGGTGTTCGCCAACCGGAAGTGCTTTTTCGTGAGTCGGGCCAGCGATCGGCCGGTTGATGTTGGCAAAGCGCCCACCACTCTCGGTATCCCAGGTCCACACTTTGGGGGGAACGTATGGCTGTGCGTCTGTCATGGAGCTCTCCTATTACAATAGTGTCTGCTGATGGAAGCGTTTAGCCGCGGCGGTCAAATTGTAACCGCAAGCCTTAACTATTTACATATTTTGTGCCAATATATGGCTGGTAAGCAGTTGTATTACGTTCTGTGCTGTTAGTGTGACACAGGCAAGAAACGACAGCTATGGTTGTCAATGAGTCTGTTTGGTCGATGGTTTTGGCGAGCGTCTCGAACGACGTGTGTTGTGCGCGCTAGACAATTGGTATTTCGACAGTCGGTATTTCGCGATGAGCACACGATTGAACGTGTGAATTGGAAGGAGAGGAGATTGTGACCGTTGAATGCATTAGCAATCGCGTGACCGCAATGACGGGCAGCGACTACCCCATTATTCAGGCCCCAATGGGTTGGATTGCGCGGGCGCAATTGGCGTCTGCGGTGAGTAATGCCGGCGCGCTGGGCATTATAGAAACCTCGTCGGGCGAATTCGAGAATATCAAAGCGGAAGTGGCAAAAATGCGCGAGCTGACTCCCCGACCCTTTGGTATGAACGTCGCTTTGTCCTACGTGAAGGGCACCAATGTCATCGATTTTGTGATCGAGCAGGGAATCAAGTTTGTCACTACTTCATCGGGTAGTCCCAATGTGTGCACGGAGCCTTTTCAGGCCGCGGGAATCAAAGTTTTTCATGTGGTGCCCACGCTGGAAATGGCGATGAAGGCAATCGATTGCGGTGTCGATGGCCTGGTTGTTGAGGGCGGCGAAGGCGGTGGGTTCAAGAACCCCAGCCCGGTATCCACGATGGTGCTGTTGCCTCTCATCCGATCTCGATTTGATGGGCCTATCATTGCTGCAGGCGGTATGTGCGATGGCCTATCTATGGCGGGTGCTTTTGCCATGGGTGCGGAGGGTGTTCAAATGGGTACGCGAATGTTGTCCTGCGCTGAATCTCCGGTGCACGAGAATTGGAAGCAAGCTGTCTGCGCAGCGCGCGAGACCGATACCGTGTTTTTAAATCAAGAGTCGCGTCCCGCGTTGCGAGCGTTGCGTACGGAGCGCACCGCGAAGCTCGCACCGCAGGGGCAATTTAATGTAATGGAACACATGGCGGATTTGCAGCAGCTGTATTTCGGTGGCGATATGGAAGCGGCGATACCACTTTCTGGTCAGGTCGTGGGCCGAATTGACAGCGTAAAATCTGCGCAAGAGATCGTACAGGAGACGATGCGTGAGTTTACGCAGATTATACGCGGCTTGGCTGAGCAATATGTCGATAACAGCGGGTAACGGAAGGGGTGATACGGATTAGATTTCTCCGCGGATTCTGTCATCATGAGCACCGATCAAATTTCCCAATCATTTTTACATTGAACCTTTTTACGAAAGAGTGACCTCTATGAAAACTCGACTTACTGAACTGCTCGGCATTGAAACTCCCATTATTTGTGGCGGCATGATGCGTGTTGGTACGGCAGAGCTTGCCGCAGCGGCATCCAACGCAGGCGCATTGGGGGTGATGACAGCCCTAACACTGCCCACGCCGGATTTGCTGGCTGCGGAAATTGATAAGTGTCGCTCGCTGACGGATAAGCCCTTCGGCGTGAATCTCACAGTGGGTGTGGTCGCCACTGAGATCAACTACGACGATTATGTGGATGTGATTTGTAAAAGTGGTGTGAAGATAGTCGAAACAGCAGGGCGCAGCCCAGAGCCGTTCATGGAGGTGTTTAACGCCCACGGTATCAAAGTAATTCATAAATGCGTCGCAGTGCGTCATGCGCTAAAAGCTGAGCGCTTGGGTGTGGCTGTGGTGAGTATCGACGGTTTTGAGTGTGCAGGGCACCCGGGGGAAGATGATATTGGCGGCTTGGTACTGTTTCCCGCCGCTGCCGAAGCGCTGAGTATTCCAGTGGTAGCCTCGGGTGGTATTGCCGATGGCCGTGGGCTCGCCGCATCGCTCGCGCTCGGTTGCGAGGGCGTCAACATGGGGTCGCGTTTTATGGTCACTAAGGAAGCGCCAATTCACGAGGGGATTAAACAAAAAATCGTCGAGATGAATGAGACGCAAACCAAACTTATTTTTCGCAGTTACCGCAACACCGCGCGCGTGTATCGCAATAGTATTGCCGATAAGGTGGCAGAGGTCGAAGCCGCCGGTGGTGACTTTGCAGAGGTGCATCATCTCGTCTCCGGCAAAAACCAAGACAAAGCGTGGACGACGGGTGATATCGAAGCGGGCATGGTCACCGTGGGTATGTCCGGTGGTTTGATAGATGATATTCCCAGCTGCGAAGAATTGGTGAGCACCATCGTTGCAGACGCAGAGGCCATCATCAATCAGCGATTAGCTGCCATGGTTGCCGACTGATTGTCTGGCTGGCGCGCCGGGGGAGTCAAACAAACAGCGCGCGCATGCCTCTCATGGTGCCTGCAAACCCCAATAATTGGGTTGATCTATTGCGAGTTGTGCCGCGACGGTATCGCGTAGATGCTGCTTTAAGCCAGGGGTGCTCAGGTTTAACCCTTGACGCAATTGGTTGACCAGGTTCCAGCGCAACGATTTTAGGTCCGCCATCTCTTGCAGCAGTGTTTGTAAACGCAGTTGCTCGTCAATGTCCGCCTGTGGTCGCAACTGAAATTCGCGCGCGGCGATGTCCAATGAGCTCGCCGCCACGCGTGCGAGGAATTTTTTATGGCCTGTAAATTGGTTGCTGAGGTCTTCGCGCAAAAATTTTGTCACCCCTTGAAGCAGTTCCTCAGGAGCAGGTAACTGCGCGCTCGATGTTGGCGATTGGGCGGCGGTTGGCGTTGAGAATTTCCCGGGAATCAAAAGTTGCGCGCAATCGAATTGTGCTTCCGATGATCGCCGTCCAATGACAGGGCGCTCCAGGCTGGCCACGGCGCCCATGCGCCAAGAGTTGGCCATCTGCAGCGTAATCACTGACCACCAAAATGAGCCAAACACTTGCCAGTAGTGCACTTCCTCGAGAGAAATTGCGTTTGAGTTAACTTCGCTATAGCCCGCTAGCAAGTCATCCAGTGAGCCGAACCCGCCGACCGGTAATGCGGCATTGCCAAAGCGCCACGAATTGACACAGAGCCAGCCGAGATCGCGCACTGGGTCACCGATGTGTGCCATTTCCCAATCCAGGACCGCTTTGATACCGCGTTTGTCAACGATCAGGTTCCCATTGCGAAAGTCGCCGTGGACGATGGTTCTGCGGTCGCTTTGGGGAAGGTTGTCCTGCAGCCAGCGCCAAGTGTAGTCAATCATGGGTAGCGGAATATTGAGGTCGCGATACAGCGCCCAGGTGTCGTTGACCAGCGCTTGTGGCTCGACGCAGGGCAGGGCGCCCTCTAACTTTTGTGCGCGCCAATCAATGTTGTGTAGCCGCCCTAAAATCTGCCCGCACTCGCGCGCTAGTGAGGGTCTAGCTCCCTCTAGATCTGGGGAGTGTACGATGCGGTGGCCCAGCGTTTCTCCGCTTATCCATTGCATCAGAAAACCCTCACCCAGGTTGTCAGCGGGTGTCAGCACATAGTGCACCTCGGGTGTGGGTAACTCGGCAGTGGCCGCCAACTGCATGAGCTGCGCTTCCGTAGCCAAGCTGATAGCAATTTGCATCGCACCCTCGGGTTGTGCCAAGCGCAGCGCGAGTGAAGTCTCTTTACCGCCTGATTGGATGACGACATGGTAGGTTTGCTGACTGGCACCGGCGCTCAATTGAGTCCAAGAGATGAGTGTCTGGAAATCGGCTATTGCGCGCTCGAGAACGGCTTCTAGTGCTTTCTCAGAGACTTCTGACATAGAAACTAGCGCACACCTTTGGGTTGTCGCTGCTGCATGTAACCAAACAAATAGCCCGCCACGCGACGTATTTGAATCTCATCCGCGCCTTCGGTGATGCGGTAGCGTCGGTGGTGACGGTAGATGTGTTCGAAGGGCATATAGCGTGAATAGCCCATACCACCACAGACTTGCATGGCTGTATCGGCCGCGTCACAGCACAGACGATTGGCCTGATAGTTACAAATGGAGACTTTATCCGACACCGAGAAGGCGCCGTCTTTGTCCATCAACCACGCGGTTTTGTGGATCAAGGCGCGCAACATTTCGCAGCGCGCGTGCAATTCCACCAAGGGAAACTGAATACCCTGGTTGCTGGCTAGCGACTTGCCAAACGGCATACGCTCTTTGGTATAGCTGACGGCCTGCTCAATACAGTGACACGCAGCGCCCAAGCTGGAGGCTGCCTGCCGCATGCGGTTTTCGTTGAAGAAGTGTTGCGCAACTTGCAATCCGCGTCCGAGGCCACCAAAGATGGCCGATTCAGGTACTGCGACGTCAGTGAATGTGACATGGGCGTGATCGGTGGGCATATTAAAAGTCCACAAATACTCTTCGATCTTTACCCCGGGAGTTTGCATGGGCACCAAAAATGCAGTGATACCCTCGGCGTCCCCGGCTTTACCCGAGGTGCGCGCCATCACCATGTCCGCACTGGCGGCGTGAACGCCGGTGTTCCAGGTTTTTTCACCGTTAATGACCCAGTGACCTTCTGTTGCCACTGCGCTTGTTTCCATGAATGTGGCATCGGAGCCGTGGCTGGGTTCGGTAATTGCAAACGCGAACCCTTTCTGCGCTGTTCTCAAGCCGTCGAGCCATTCATCGCGCTGTACTGGTGTGCCGTATTCGAGCAGTAATAGCAGCCCAATATTGTTGCCGACAATGGAGTGTTCATTTTGTAAATCATTGTGTAAACCCAGGCCTTTGGCAGCGAGGTGTTCACGCACAATGGCCATACCCAAATTGCTGCCATTGCGCCCGCCATATTCGCTCGGAAATGGGTAACTAAAAATGTTGGCGTCGATGGCCAGTTGCTTCGCTTGGGCCAACAGGGCCTCCCACTCTGCATTGGGCAAACCACCGCGATCCCAGTCTGTGCGTGCATCCTCTCTGCGGTGATCAAAGAAACGCTGGTTGTCGTCTTGCGCTTCCAGCGGCTTTATTTTTGCGTCGATAAAGTTGTCTAGCTCATCGAGAAATTGAGCGATGTCGGTGGGGATATCAAAATTCATAGCATCTTCATCGTAGTAGTCATTGACAGTGTAGGCGTGCTCGACTTTAGTCTTGGAGAAATCACGGCACCGCGTCGAGCAATGCCGCGCTCGCGGCAGCTCAATTACCCCATCTGTTGGGCCTTAGTTTATAGGGTACCGGCGCAACTGTTAGCGTCTCTTCAGACCTTCACACTGACTTTAACAATCAGCGTGTGTTTACCGCGCCACCGTCGCAGCAGATAGTCTCTCCGACGATATAGGCCCCCGCGCGGGAGGAAAGAAAAATGGCGAGCCCCGCGATATCTTCCGGTGAACCGACGCGACCGCGAGGGCTCATGGCACCGATACTGTCCCAGTCCACGCCTTCAGTCTCACCACCGAAGCCGACGCCGGTGCTAAGCATCCAAGTTGGAAAGGGCCCAGGCGCAATATTGTTGCAGTTAATGTGTTCTTTCGTCAGGTGAGAGGCGAGAAACCGGGTGAGATGGTGTAGCGCAGCTTTGGATGCGCCGTAACTGAATGCGTCGAATACGGAGGACTGGATGCCATCCACAGAGCCGATGTTAATAATGCGTGCGGGGTCTTCGGCGTCGCCCGCCTTGCGCAACAGCCCGAGCAAACTTTGAGTCAGGAAAAATACGCCTTTGACGTTGGTATCCATGACCTTGTCCCAACCCACCTCCGGAAATTCCCCCAGTGGTGCCCCCCAAGAGGCGCCTGCGTTGTTGACCAAAATATCTAAGTGGCTCTCTCGCTTTTGCAGTTCCTCTGCCAGAGCGTCGACGCCGGCGATAGTTGCGAGATCGGCGGGCAGTGAAATGCACTCACCGTTGAATTCTTCAGACAGTCGTGTGGCGGTGGCATCGCAGACTTCGGCTTTGCGCGAGCTGATGTAAACTTTGCAGCCATTGGCTAGAAATCCGGCGGCGATCATTTCACCGATGCCTCTGGAGCCGCCGGTGACGAGCGCCGTTTTACCGTTGATGCTAAATAGGTTGGTGAAGTCAGTTGTCATGGTGTAACCGCTCCCTACAGGTTTTTATCGTCGATGAAGATTGACGGTGATGAATTTGCGCACTGAAATGGGCTAGGCATTATAGGGTTGAAACGAAGCCGCGTGCAAAGCTAGTTGCGTTGCGCCGAGGCATTGGCGAGTTCCGCTTGAACCTGTTGATGGTAGTCGCGTTCCATGGTCATGCGTCGGTAACAAAAAAACGCGGTGAGAGTGAGTGTCGCGATAATACCGGTCGATAGAGCGCCCAGTTGCCACAGTACCGCGTCGTCGACGGTTCCAGGTTCGCTCCCCGGCGTAATACCGGCAATATCGATTATGATGCCGCCGAAAAATGCGCCCATACCCGTCGTCACTTTGTTAATAAAGGAACTCGCCGCGAAAAAAATGCCCTCTTGCCGCAGCCCCGTTTTGAGTTCCTGTTCATCCAGAATGTCCGCCATCACCGAAACACTCAATACCTGCAAGGTGACAATCGCCAGTACGCTGATGCCGGCATTGATGAGCATCAGTGGGTAAATAATGGGGTGGCCATTTTGCGGCAGCCAATCCAGTAATCGCGCACCGACTAACCAGGAGATATTGATGGTCAACACAATGCTCGCAGCGCACAGCAATTGGACTTTACTGTACTTGCGTCCCCATCGATGTAGGTACACAAAAGCGAGTAGTGTTGCGATGGCCGCTGGCACCACTAGGCCGCCTAGTTGCGCACTGGAGAGTTCCCAGAAGTAGGTGCCGATATAGAGCGACAGCGTTGTGTACACACCCGAGGCCATGCCCACGGCAAGACTCGCGCCGACTTTGAAACGAAAGTTGCGATTTCCGATGGCTATTCGCACATCCTCTAGTGTCTGCCCGAGTGTGAATGGTGTTGCTGTTGCAGCGACTTGAGGGAGGCGCGGTATCACAGTGCGTGTACCGATGATGCAGAAAATGGCGCAGGCACCTGCCAGTAGTGCCGACAATTGTCCATAGTGAATGTAGTTTTCGGCCGCGAGCCGGCCATCGGAGGGGCCGGCGCTTTGAAAAATCACACCGTAGGCAACGGCCGTTAGCAGCATGCCAGAAACCCAGCCGACACTGACTCGGGCCTTTGCGATAACCGTCCTTTCGTCGTAGTCGGTCGATAATTCTGCACCCAGAGCGGAATAGGGAATGTAGTAAATGGTCAAGAAGGTGCGCAGCAGTATCGATACGATCAGTAGCCAGAAGAATAGGCTGAGTTCGTTCAATCCAGCGGGTGGTTGGAATAGGACTAGGAATAGCAGCGCTGTTGGTATGCCGCCAAACAGCAGGGGAGGGTGACGTCGACCCCAGCGGCCGCGTAGGGTGTCAGACCAGCTGCCGACGACGGGGTCAGTAATGCCGTCCCAGCACAACGCAATTAGCATCGCCAAGCCTGCCAGACTGCCGCTTAGGCCCACAACTTGGGTGTAATAAAATACAACGAAACTGCCGAAAGCGGTGTCCTTGACCGAGTAGGGAATATTCCCGATGGCGTAGGACCACTTTTCCAGGGCTGTCAGATGCGTCATTGGGTCAAGAGCTTGCTCAGCATGTTGCGGCGTGACAGTGGAGCACAGGGTTAATGCGGGGTCAAATGGCTGACAAAGTTGCTGTGCGCAGGGTCGGAGTTACCTGCTAGCTCAACTCGAACGACGGGATAGTTGTAGTGTGCCATCGCTGATGTTGGTTTCCAGAGCAGCGGCGGTCATTGGTTTTCCAATTAGGTATCCTTGCGCTTCGTCGCATCCCATTTGCTGTAGTATCTCAAGGTGTTCCTCGCGTTCTACGCCTTCGGCGATCACCGACAATCCCAGACCTTTGCTCATGGCGACGATGGAACGGGTGATCTCGGCGCTTTCACTGCTGGTATGCACATCTGAAACAAAGGACTGATCGATCTTCACGCGATCGACTGGGTACTCTTTCAAATAGGTCAGTGAAGAGTAACCGGTACCAAAGTCATCGATGGCCAGTTCTAGCCCCAGTCTTTTCAGCGCCTTAAGCATCTTACGAGTACTCGCCTGGTCGGCCAAGATCGCTGTTTCGGTAATCTCTAGTTCCAGGCGCCTTGCGGGTAGGCCGGATACCGTCAACGCATCGGCAACCAATTGTACTAAGTTCGGTGAATTTAGCTGTATCGCGGAGACGTTCACCGCAATACGCAGATCGATATTCTTTTCACTGCGCCAAACCTGCCCTTGTTTGCAGGCCTGCTCCAGCACCCAGCGGCCAATGGGATCGATGAGCGCCTCGCGTTCGGCAATAGGAATAAAATTCGCTGGTGATATATCGCCCAAGGTGGGGTGCTGCCAGCGCACCAAAGTTTCCACGCCAATCAGCCGCCGTGTGGCGATATCGGCCTGTGGTTGATACAGGCAGGACAGTTCACCTTTGAAAATAGAGCTGCGCAGGTCTTGGCGAATGCGTGAGGAGCGAGTGGCCTCGGATTGCATCTGCTGAGAGAAAACATGGATAGGCTGTAGCGGATCGCGCCGTGCCTGACTCAGCGCAGTATGGGCGCTGTTAATAAAGGACTCTGGATCCTCGCTGTGTTCAGGGCAGCTGCTGATACCGATACTGGGTTTTAGATCGAACAGCTCCGTGCTAACTCGGTAGGGCCGCGAGAGTACTTCCAGTAAGGTCTCGGCGCGTTTGGCGACTGGTCTTGACGATTCGCTGCGCGGGTACAGCACTGCAAATTCGGTGCTCTCTAAGCGAAACACTTCACCGACGCCGTACGTGACTTTTGACAGTCGTTCTGCAATCTGTTGTAACATTTGCTCGCCGCCCACCGTTCCTACGGTATCGATGATTGGCTGCAGACGGCCAATGCCGATGATCACTAGGTCTAATTGTGGGGGCTCGCGGTTGCCATCGGTTGGCAGCGCTTCATTTAGCTGCTCTTCTAGTACCAACCGATTGGGTAACCCAGTGACACGATCACGAAATTCCGCGCTGTAGACTTGTTGGCGTAGCTCAAAAGACAGTTGACTAAACTGCCCGACGTCCAGCCAAGTCCAGGTCACATAAAGTGCGGTGAGCACAACGAGTGCGGCTGAAGGCGGTACCCATAGATGTCCCAGCCACAAAAAACTAAGGGAAAGAAGTAGGGTTAACCCCAAGCTCACCAGGTAGCCCCACACTGCATAACGGGAGGGTGTTGCGCGCAACCAAACAATTAGAGCGAGCAACATGAGCATAGCGAAGAGTAAGCGACTCTCGAAACTGCTATCGCGAAGTATTTTCTTATCGAGCAAACTCGCCAATACATTCGCATTGGCCTCTATGCCGGGCATCGCGGTCTGATTGCTGGACATTGGGGTGGACAGCGTATCGCCCATGGCAACGGCTGTTGCGCCGACAAACACTATGCGATTTTCTAACTGCGCAGTCGGCACGCGGCCGTGCAGCACATCAATGTATGACACCTGCGGGATGTTCCCGGGAGGACCGGAGTAAGCAACCAACATTGGATCTACACGTACCCAACCAGAGGCCCATTCGCTTGAGTCGCGCGGCTCGGTGGGAAACTGTTGCGCGAGATCGGGGTGGACGAGTTCCAGCAGTGCCAGTCCGAGAATAGGCCAGCGCGGGTCACCCAGGCCGGCGTGCAAAAATACGCGGCGAGAAACTCCGTCCGCCTCCAGTTCAAAATCAATGTGTGCCAACTTAGCGGCAGCGACTGCAAGTTCGGGAGCCGGTAGTATCTCCGTCGCCAGGCCCGGATCGGTGCCTGTCTCAGGAGCCACCGCCAATGCGACTCGACCATTGGCGGCAATGGCGCGCACGAGCTGTTGATCGGCCTCCGGGTCATCGAGGTCTTGATCGGGAAACAAAATATCGATCCCGACTGCGCTGACATTGGCAGCGGTCAGTTTCTCTAACATGTCGGCGTGAACACTGCGCCCCCACGGCCAGCGCCCAAGTGCACGCAAGCTCTTTTCATCAATCGCGACAATGAGTAGCTCCTCATTAGCGGGGCGTTGATGCACGCGCAGCATATAATCATAGAAAACATTGTTGATGCGATGCAGACGATTACCCTGCAGCAGTAGCAGGGTAAGGATGAACAAAAACAGGATCAGAGCGCCTGTTTTGAGTAGGTTGAGCGGTTCCTTTTGGCGTTGTTTATAAAACAAGTAGGGCAGCTAGGAAAAAGCTCGGGAGCACCCACTTCCAACTCTCGCTGGGGATACCCGATACGGTTTGCGTCGCACCCCATTGCCCGGCATGACCCTCAGCGTCGATGCAGCGAACGCGAATATGGCGGTCTCCAACACCTTTGCGCACAACCTCTATGGTCGTTTTCGGGGTTTGTCGCTTATCGATGACGTGCTCAAACTCGGGGTCAGAGGCAATTTGAACCTCGTAAGTACACTCCCGATTGTGGGACGGCCAGGTAATGATCGCGACGTCTGCGCTAATTGTGGTAGAGGCGTTGGGTGTGGGCAGTGGTTCGCTGGCATAGGCAAACTGGGCTACACCGTCTAATCCGTGCAATGTGGATGCACTAATTCCGCGAACGCGGATATGATAGCTCCCATCTTCGAGCTCAGGTAGCTGTACACGCGCTGTGTCAGTTCTGTCCTGCCATTGGATGGGTCGAAAATTCGCGGATTTGGAAACTTGGACGAGATAGCGCTGCGCGCCCTCGACGGGGAGCCAGCGCAGCTCGCGGTCAAAGACACGGATGGTCGCGGGGAACGCGGATAAATCGGGAGCTGATAGGAGTCGTTGCGGTGTCTGCGGTGCGCTGCCCGCGACCACTATCGTGCCGTAACCCGCCTCTATCGGCACCGTGTTGGCTTGTTTTTCGTCGCTGACGTCGACCAGACCACCGGTGACTTCCACAGCAGAGGAGCCTGCCTTATCGTTGTCACTGGTATCGAGCGCGGCAATTCGGTAGCGTGTGCCGCGTACGGCGCTGATAGCGGCCGGCGAATAAATTTCAAAGCGCGACCCCGGCCCGCTCGCCGGCGTCACGTGTGTTTCCAATCGTCCTTTCAACAAGCGTAGGCGAGAATCGACCATGCCAGTTTCACCATAGGCGCTGAGTTGGTCGAACCGCAGTATGCTGTTTTCTTCAAGCGTGAGAAGGCTACCATCGGCAAATTCTATGACGATGTTGGACGCTGCGCCGGTGTAGACTACTGCACCCAGTGAGAGGGAGCGGCCCGCCTCGAGCGCCACTGCCTTGCCGCCGCCTGCTTCGAGCTGCGCGGTACCGCGTACTGCAACAATCCGTGCTTGTGCGGGCTTGGTGCGCAGCCAAGCCATGGGGATGCGAAGGCGTGTTCCCGGGGCTATATTGTTGGGGTCGGGTAGCTGGTTGACGCGCTGCACTTTTTGCCAATCTTGTGCAGAGTTCAGGTATTTCTCGCTGAGGCTCCAGAGGTTGTCCCCCTCAGCGACCAAGTATATCCAGTCGGCGGCGCGCACGGGAGCCGCAACGAGTAGGCTCAGAGCGAGCAGCGCCAGGAAAGTGCGAACCGGGTACCTTATCCGACTGTAATCGATCATATCGTAGTACCACTTAGTAGTTTTGTGGGCTATGCCTGCTGCCGTGGTATTTATGCCGCTCTTTGTCCGGTCCATTGTGGGGGCCTCTGGTGTGTTTTTGGTCCAGGCTTTTACACTAGGGCACCTCTGATCAATGGCAATGTACTCAGAGGTGCCTTAGCCCTTTGCGATTATGGTCCCAAGCGCAGTAGTATCACAAATGTGCGGGTGAGTCAGGTTTCAGAATCACAGAGTATTTACCGAAAATTGCCCTAAGGCGAAAAATGCGTACCGGGTCGAATAAAAGATCGCCGATCGGAGGCTGGCGTTGAATAGACGCTTCAAGCGAGTCATTGTGCTTCTGGGCCTGCTGTTTCTTGTCGCCGGCTGGCCGGCCTATCAATTTTATGGCGAATTGACGAAGTTTGGCAGCGAAGACCCGCTGGTTTGGGAGCGTGATATCCGCGAGTTGGAAGCTCGCTCCGCCCAGGCAGAGCAAGGCCGCGTCGTGTTTGTCGGCAGTTCCAGTATTCGACTGTGGCCCAATCATGAGGGGTATCGCGTGTGGACGGCAGTGATCAAACCGGTTCTCCAACGAGTACTGGGCGGTGCTTGAGGGCTCCCGTATAATTTCCCCCGATATCAGATGCTGAGGCTTCAAACTCAATGACGTTGCTGGTCACTTACTTAACGATCGCCATCGGCGTGTCTTTTTTGTGTTCTATTCTAGAGGCCGTTTTACTTTCCGTTACCCCGGCTTACGTTGAAAGTCAGCTGCAGCGGCGCCCCGGTAAGGCGCAAGTGTTGCGGGATGTTAAAGCTGATCTCGATGAATCCATTTCTAGCATTCTCATTTTGAACACCTTCGCTCACACCATGGGGGCGGCGGGTGTGGGCGCCCAGGCTGTCGCCGTCTTTGGACCGCGCTGGGAGACGCTGATCGCCTTTCTGCTCACGCTGGCAATTTTGTATTTTTCCGAGATCATTCCGAAAACACTTGGCGCTACCTTTTGGAAGCAACTGGCAGTGCCTGCCGCTTACGTCATCAAGTGGTTGGTGCGGTTACTTTTCCCACTGGTGTGGTTGTCGGCGCGATTGACCAATTTGTTCTCGGGTGAATCTACCCATGGCAAAATCAGTCGTGAGGAGTTATCGGCTCTCGCAAAGCTGGGCGCTAGACACGGTGCGCTGGGTTCCCAAGAGAGCGAATTGCTGGAAAATATTTTGCAGTTGCGACACACGCGTACGGAAGAAATATTAACACCTCGCTCTGTCGTCAGTGCGCTGGAAGTTTCCCTTTCCGTCAGTGAGGCCATGGCGCAGTTAACAGATGTGCCATTTACCCGCATTCCGGTTTACGAGACTGACTTAGATAATGTTATTGGCTGGGTGCTGCGCCCTCGAATTTCCGACGCGGATAGATCCGGCGAAGGCGGCAAACCGTTGCGAGACTACGTTACTCCGATTCATCGGGTGTCTGAAGAATTGCCAGTGTTGCGTTTACTCGATTTGTATATCAAGCGGCGAGAGCACCTATTTTTGGTTGAAGATGAATACGGTCAAACATCTGGTATTGTTACGCTCGAGGATGCAATCGAGACGTTGTTGGGGCGAGAAATTATGGATGAGAGCGATACCGTTGCCGATATGCGCGAACTGGCACGCAGTAAATATCGAGGCCGCTTGCGAGAAACAGATGACTCGAAATAGTGCAGGTAATCCAGCGGCACCCGACTAGCTACCGAATTTTCAGGAGCGCGATAATGAAAACTGTTTTGATTACCGGCACAACTAGCGGTATTGGCAAGGTAACAGCGCTTGAACTAGCGCGCCAGGGCCATCGCGTGGTGATGGCGAATCGCAACCGGCGAAAGTCTGAACTGCTGGTGGAGGAGATCCGCACGCACGTTGCAGAAGCTGACGCCTCTCTTCTAGATCTAGATCTCGCCTCACTGACCTCGGTGCGCGAGTGCGCTGCGGCGTTCCTAGCGCAGCATGGGAGCCTCGATTTGCTGATCAATAACGCGGGCTTGATGGCGATGGATGAAGTCATCACCGAAGATGGTTTTGAGTTGCAGTTTGCGGTCAATGCTTTGGCGCAGATGCAATTCACGCTAGCGCTATTGCCCGCACTCGAATCCGCAGCACCGTCACAGGTCATTTTTGTGACATCGTTAATGCACAAATTTGCCAAACTTAACTTTGATAGCTTTCGCGGTTGGGAGAAATACAGTGGTCAAGCGTCTTATGGTCAGTCCAAATTAGCGATGATGCTGTTGGCGCGTGAGATGGCCGAGCGGTTTGCAGCAAAGCAAATCGCAGTCAACACCTTGCACCCGGGGGCTGTGAATACCGGGATATTGGATAACTATTCGAAATTCGCCCAGTTGTTCTTGCGTAAACTATTTATTGCGCCTGAAAAGGGTGCTCGAACGACGTTGCATCTGGCGGGTTTGCCCAGTGATCATGTGCCAACGGGTAAGTATTTTGTAAATGCCAAGGAAAGCAAGCCACATAAATTGGTCGAAGATGCGGCGGCGAGAGAGCGCTTGTGGAACACCTGCTGCGACTATCTCGGTCGCAGCGCAGATGTGTAAGCGCATTTGTGCAAACCTAAACGCGCTGCTGCCGTGAGCGCCGGCACCATCGCACGCCGCAGCGCTCATAACATCACGCCGCAGCGCTGTGCCGAATAGTGTCCAGGTCTAACCCGATGCGGTCGGCGGCATTGCGCATTAGCGTTGCATCAAACCCAAAAACCTGCATGGCATTCTCGCCGAGCATCGCGCGAATTTCTCCCTCGTCGACATCGTGGAAGGTTTCACGCAGCTTTTCCAGCGTATTGGGCCATGTTCCCTCCATGTGCGGGTAATCTGAGCCCCACATTAGCTTCTCTACGCCAATGTCGTGCCGACTACCCACCTCATGTCGCGGTAGGAACGACGCGCCAATGAAGCAGTTGCGTTCAAAGTACTCTCTCGGTGTGAGCGACAGCTCGGTGGTGAAGTGCGCGAAGATGGGATTGTCAACTTTGAACTCCAGTACGCGCAGCATCTCAAGTATCCAGCCGCAGCCAGTTTCGGTAAAAACGAGTTTGAGTCTCGGGTGGCGTTCAAACACACCGGACCACATCAGCGCCTTAAAAGGTCGCTGGGCCCACATATCGACTTCGGAAATATACATAGGCGTGGCACTGGGTGTATCGCCATAGTCCGGCGACCAGCCCGAGTGTGTGTGTATTGGCATGTTGAGTTCTTCACACACTGCCCACAGTGGTTCGTAGTGTTCGTAGTGATGGTAGTAGGGGTTGTTGCCGGTACTGGTGGGCAGAAGAACGCCGCCAAACAGCCCCGCTTTATGTGCTTCGCGAATTTCACTGACTGATACCTGAATGTCGTCGACGTTAATCACCGCCACGCCCGCATGTCGCCCGGGATTTTTCTGACACAGTTCCGCCAGCCAGCGGTTGTACGCCTGATTGCCCGCTAAGTTCTGTTCCGGTGATATTTCATGTCGGTATTGCATGAGACCAGCACCGAAGGGCGCCATCTGCGGGAAGATAATTTCACCGGCGACGCCGTCGTCTTCCAGCTCTTGCAGCCGCACCTGCGGGTCGTATTCACCGCGACGCGGCGCAATGATGCTGTCTGGATCGCAGAGGAAATCCCACAGCTGAGCATCGGTTGCTTTGGCCGCAGTGGCGGCCGCGTTCGGGTCCATGCGACCAGCGCCTTGATCACCGGAACGCGTATTGAATTCTTCGGCTGCTTCCTGATCAAAGAATGTGCCCATCCGCTTCATCATTTCTCGGGCATACTGCAGCCACCAAGCGTTTGCCGCATCGTGGAACTTGGCATCCATATAGGGCTTGTAATGCTCGGGTAGGCCGCCGGCATGACAGTCTGAGCTGATCATTAAAATCTTGGACATCGGGTCGTTTCTCGCGAGTACGAAAATAGCCGACCTAGTGTATTTGGGACCCCATGCACAGGCAAGAACGTGTATCTCCAGTTGGTTTAATTGTGCTTGATATCAGGTGTTTAATTCGCGTGGTTCGCGCCACATCAACCACATTGGCGGTGCCGTACGAGCGATGCGGATCTCCTTGGTAACGCGGAACCCGTGCCCTTCGTAAAAGGCAAGATTGTCCTCTTTCGAATTCTCCAGATAAGCCGGTTGGCCCTCTTCATCACACATGCGCAATTGGTGTGACATAAGTTGGCTGCCCAAGCCTCCACCTTTGTGTTCGGGTGTCACACCGATGAGGAACAAATAGTAGTGAGGCTTACGGGGGTGATGTTTTTTCGTCACGGCGCCAGAGCGCAGCATGCGATATATCCCGCGCGGCCCCCCCAGCCGAAAAGTATTGGCAAAACTGGCCAAGCTGACGGGCCAGCGCAGTTTCTGATCTGGCCCCAACCAGGATGCGGCCCCGCGATTTTCGGAGTCGAGGTAGGTGAGGCCGTGGGCTAGGAAAACGGGCAGTGTGAATTCAAAAAATGGGATGAGGCTGTCTGGGTAGTTGCAGGACCAGTTCATTACCGGGTCGTCGTGAAAAGCCGCTGCAAACACCTCGATGGCTGCGCGCTCGTTGGTAGTGTCTACAGGTATAAATGACATTGGTCTTTTTGTCCTTATCGCTCCCATTGCAGCTGATTGTACCGCTATCAACACGCATTCACTTGTTTAACGTCAAGTGACTGGTTACTCGGCGCCCCGTTGCGAGCCTTTGGTGTTGTCGATAAATGTGACAATTTGTGCGAGCGTCGCTTCTGGGTGGTGGGACGCACATTCTGCGAGACATGGTAACTCCCTGTTTTCTCTATAAAATCTAAATCTTAGTGGCACCCCCCAGGACGCGACAAGTTACTGTGTTAGGCGTACAGCGCGATAAATGGCGCGTTGCGGTTTGCTTTTGATGTTGCAGTGCCCGAGTGAACTGTGGAGAATGGCCTGATAGTGTGGTGTGGCTGTCTCAGTAGAGCAATATCAGTAGAGCAATATCAGTAGCGCACTCTCGACAGAAGGGTCTTGTTACAACGTCTACTGTCCCGCAACCTTCAAGCTCGCAGCCTTTTACCACCCAGCAGGAGTAGGTTAATTGCCCGATCGTCCAAATCGTCTGGCGCTGTGGAACAAGATCCGAGGTGTATTTCGCCCCGATCGCAGTTCGCACCCAGATACACAACCTGAACTCAGTGAGGACTTAACGCATCGGGGGAAGAGGGAAGGTGAGCAAGCCCCGATTTCACACCCGGAGGCTGATTCCGCCGACCTCACATTTTTCGCGCGCAAAACGCGCCCGCGACGATCCTCGGATGGCGAACTGCAGCCGCAAAAGGTCGGTAGTACGTACTCGCCTGCCGGCGACACGAGTCATGCGCGAACGGAGGATATCACCGAGATCAATGATCGAGACTACCGCTCCTTCTTCCTGCCCTGCCCGCCGCTGGATGAAAAACGCGCGAGCCAGGCCGAGGCCTCTGACTCGAGCGAGTTCGAAGACAACAAAGCAGCACAGTCCCGCTAGTGTGCTGGTAACTACTCGCCCGGTGTGAGCGAATTAATGCGCTCTACTGCGTCGCTGTACTCATTGAGCAGGGTGAACATGATGTCGCGGCACGATTCCACTTCATTAATTTGTCCGACCACTTGGCCGATTGGGTTGAAAGCAACCTTCTGGCACTCACCACTGCCGGCATAGCGGTGGGTTCGGCGCACGGCATCGAAGGTTAGATAACCCTGCAGCGGCATAGGGAGTGGATCCGGAGTGTCCTCTCGCTCCCAGGCCTCTGTCCACTCGTTCTTTAACATACGTGCGGTCTTACCGGTAAATGAGCGCGAGCGTACCGTATCTTCAGAACTCGCCTGCATGTAGGATTCACGCTGCGCGGGCTCCGCTTGTGCTTCTTCTGAGACCAACCAGCGCGACCCCAACCAGACACCCTGGGCCCCCATCGATAGCGCGGCCAAAATTTGTCGCCCGTTGCCAATACCGCCCGCGGCCAAGACGGGTAGCGGCGCCACGGCATCCACCATTTGCGGCCACAGCACCACCGAGGTCACCTCACCCGCATGGCCGCCACCCTCAGAGCCTTGGCAGACGATAAAATCTAGCCCTGCATTTTTGTGGTTGATGCCATGCTTGAGTCTTCCCGCGAGTGCTCCGATTAGGCGCCCCGACTTGTGCACTTGTTCCACAATGTCCTCCGGTGGCGTGCCTAGTGCATTGACGATCATGCGACATTTTGGCCGGGTTAGGGCCTCATCGACGAGTGCCTGTGCCTGTACGGCGGAAAAGGAGAGGCTGACTTCATTATCCTCATCTTCAGGCCACGGTGGTACGCCGGCGTCGCTAAGCAGCTTTTCGGCGAACTCCCGGTGCTGTGCAGGAATGGAGTCGTGCAGCATGGCAACCAATTCTTCTGGCGTTGTTTTGTCCATGCCTTCGTACTTCTGGGGTATAGCTGTGTCCACACCGTAGATGCGGTCGCCAATGTGCTCATCGATCCAATCCAGTTCTTCCTTCAGTCTGGCCGGGGAAAAGCCCACCGCGCCGAGCACGCCGATGCCACCAGCCTTGCTGACGGCGACGACCACGTCGCGGCAGTGTGTAAACGCAAAGATGGGCACTTCTATACCGAGTTGCTTACAGAATTCAGTTTGCATGTGGGGGCCTCATTAAAAAGTGGTATGCTTAGGCATGGGGGAGATCACAAGTAAAGGTAGCAGCCTCACTTCCAAGGTAGCGGATATAGTCTTGGCGCCCAATGACGCTAGCGGCCGGTATGACTAGCAAAAATTAACCTGACGAGACGCTCAATACTAAGAACTCGAGCGCTAAGGAGTGCTATGAAGCGGGGAATGGCGCGCTGGGCGCGAGTGACTTATCGGCGTGGAACTGCAGTCAAAAACAGCGGTTAGCGCTCGGAGAACAGATCGTTCGTGCGATGCGGACTCTGCAGTACCTCCTCGTGGATCGGTGACAATTGCTCGCTGCGTTTGGCATCTCGCTCGACGCGAGCTCGGTGCGCCTTGAGATTGCGAGCGACTTGTTTACTCATAACCGCCATCCACTGGAGGTGCTGATCCCAAACCTCTTTTTTGACTTCTTCGGGCTTTTTAGGGGTTTTGTAATCCATTGCGCACGTCTCCGGGCCTGTGTTCATTAGAGCTAAATGAGGTAAACAAATGCTGTTCAGCGACCTAGTGGTTACTGCACCACGCAGCGATTGGCCTGACAATCACGGGCCCAAACATCTGTGAGCTAGTTCCGGGGCGGAGTTTGCAATGTGTGCGGTAGTTCGCGAAAGGTGCCGAGTGAATTCGGCCAAGGGGTTGGTTGCAGCGCTTGTCGTGAGCGTTGCATTGTGAGGAAATCGTAGGCGGAGATTTTGTCCAGCTATTCGGCGCGCAGTGCTTCGATGGGGTCTAAGCTCGCGGCATTCATGGCCGGGGAAATGCCGGCAATCAACCCTACGCCACAGCTCAATAAGAGGGCGGCTAACATGTACACCGGGTGTAGAGAAACTGGTAGCCCCGGGGCGAGGTTGTGTAAGGTAAATACCAACAAGGCGACAGCGCTTAAGCCGAGCAAGCCTCCCATAGCGGAGAGCAGCACCGCTTCGCCCAAAAACAACCACAGCACTTGCCGCCGGGTGCAACCTACCGCGCGCAGTAAGCCAATTTCCGGGGTGCGTTCTTTTAAAGCGGTGGTCATGATCGTCAGCACACCCACTCCGCCGACGATCAATGCGATGCTGCCGAGGGCGCCGATTGCCATCTTCAACATTGAGAGTATTCGATCGAGGGTGGCGAGCATATCCTCTTGGCTAAACAGGGTGAAGTCCTCGTCGCCATGCCTGCGAATCAATAGTGATTTCACATCTTCGCGCACGTTGGCAGAAGTGGTGGTTTCGCGAAAGATGACATCGATTTCCATGAGGCTTTCGCGGTCGAACATTTGCATGCCCAGGTCGGCGGGAATGTAGATAGCGTCGTCCAGGTCGAAGCCGAGCAATTGCCCCTTTCTCGCCATGACGCCGATGACGCGAAACCGTGTACCACCGACTCGCACATACTCACCCAGTGGGTTTTGCTGACGGAATAATTCTTCGCGTGTTTTAGCGCCCAGCACCGCAAAATAGCGCGAGTTCTGCATGCTCCCACGCGGCAAAAATCGGCCCTGGGCAACTTCAAAGTTCCACGCGACAGCCATGTCCGGCCCCACACCATAGACGTCGGTGTCCCGGCTGAAGCCCCCGCCTTCGATTTTAGCGGTGCCTTGAATGAGCGGTACGACTGCACTGACGTGGGGTAGTCTGGTCAATGCCTGCGCGTCCTCAAGCGACAGCGGGCGAATGGTCGAGAGTAGCGGTGAGAGCCCAGAGGTCGTCGCCTTACCCGGCGTAATGGCGATGATGCGCGTGCCGAATTGGGAGAAACTGTCCATTAGGTACACGCGAATACCCTCACCAATGGAGGTAAGCAACGTGACAGCAGCGATGCCGACACTGATTCCCAGCGCGGTGAGAAAGCTGCGCAGTCTGGCCGTGGTGACGGCCTGGAGCACCCATTTCAGCCAATCGTCGAGCAACATAGGTTTTATTTCCTCCCCAGCGCTGCCACGGGTTCCAGCTCTGCTGCCTGCTGTGCCGGCAGCCAGGCAAAGATCAGCGCGGTACTCAGCGCTAACAGAAGAGCGGCCCACATGGCCCAGGCCGGCGTTGTGAATGGCACGCTGGGGTAGAACTGCCGGCCCAAGCTGACAACAATGAAGCCCACTACCAGGCCCAATAGTGCGCCGATGGCCGCAATCACCGCCGCCTCTACCAGAAAAAGCGTCCGCACCTGCGCGGCCGGCGCGCCTATGGCCTTGAGTAAACCGATTTCTCCAGTGCGCTGGCGCACCGACATTAAGGTGACGTTCATGACTAAGATACCCGACACCACTAAACTGATCCCGGCGATACCTGCAACACCCACGGTCATGACTTTCAAAATATCGTCAAAGGTACTGAGCATGGCGTCGGGGCTAATGATAGTGACGTCGAGTTCACCGTCATGCATTTGCTGCATGCGGTCAGTGATACGCTGTTTGACAACTTCGACCGAGTAATTGGTGTCGATCTTAAGCATCACGCGAAGTAACCCGTGCAAGTTAAACACGGACTGGGCGGAGGCTACAGGAATGATGATTGCCTCGCTCAAATTCATACCGATGGAATCCTCGGTGCCGCTCAAGACGCCGACAATTCGAAAGCGGTAGTCGCGCAGGCGCACCCACTGCCCAATGGCGCGGCGCTTATCGAATAATTCCTCCTTCAACTTGCCACCGATAACTGCGACTGGTTGCGCCTCTTCCATCGGGCCGTCTGGCAGGCCACTGCCTTGCGCGATGGCCACACTTTGAATGTCGAACATAGAGGCCGTGGTCCCAAGCACAAGGCTATCCCTGTCGCGCGAATGGTAAGAGACGGGGGCGTTGCCGAGCACCAAGGGAGCGACGTTTGTCACTCCGGGTGTCGTACGTTCGAGGTTGGCAGCCTCTTCCAGGGTGATGTCGCGCGCCGCCGCCCCGCTTAACGGCGGCATGCCACCGGTGGTTTCCTTGCGCCCCGGGAGCATAATCACCGTGTCTTTGCCCATGCTGGCGAATTCTCCCAAGACATAGCGGCGCGCGCCTTCACCCAGGGCGGTAAGCACCACTACGGCCGCGACGCCGAGGCTCACGGCGCAGAGCAACATGAGGCTGCGAAAGCGCTGTCGACGCAGCGCTAAAATGGTGAACTGTAGTAAATCAAGCAGTCGCATCGACTGTAGCCGGCCCGGTTTCATCGACAGAAATATTGCCGTCTAGCATGCGAATGCGACGCTTTGCTCGAGCACCCATGTCGTCATCGTGCGTCACAATGAGTAGGGTCAGGCCTTCGCGGTTGAGGTTTTCCAGGATTTCAGTCACTTCCGCGCCGGAGCGGGAGTCCAGATTGCCCGTGGGTTCATCGGCCAGCAGTATCCCGGGATGCATAATGATGCTGCGCCCGATGGCTACGCGCTGGCGTTCGCCACCGGAGAGTTGATTGGGTAGGTGATGGGAGCGCTTGCCGATGCCCAGTTTCTCCAAGATGTCTGCCACTTTTTGGCGTCGCTGTTTGGCCGATACGCCGGTTAACAAAAGTGGCAGTTCCACATTTTCGTGCGCGGTTAACCGGGCAATCAGGTGATACGACTGAAATACGAAACCGATTTGCTCTCGACGCAAGCGCGCGCGTTCATTTTCGTTGAGGGACATGGTATCGACGCCCTGTAACACGTAGGTGCCGTCATCGGGGCGGTCGAGGAGACCCAGCATATTGAGGAGCGTGGACTTGCCCGAGCCGGAGGCACCCATGACCGAAACGTATTCTCCAGACTTTATATTGAAGCTGATGTTGTTGAGTGCTTTGACTGCGCTGTCGCCGAGTACAAACCTCTTGTTGACGCCGCTGACCTCAATCATCTTTGGCGACCACCGCAAGCCCATCTGCTAGCCCGGGCACGTCGAGCGACATGACGATCTCGTCGCCCGCTTGCAAATTGGCGGTGACCTCGGTGAAGTTCCAGTTGTGGATACCTACCTCAATATCTACCAAGCTCACCGTGCCCGTGTCGCGGTCGAAGCGATACACTTGATCGTTTTCCAATACTGCCTCTGTGGGTACGCGCAATACTTGTTCACGGGTTTCCAAAATGATATCGATGTCGGCGCTGTAGCCGACTAAGAGGCGTTGGCGGACCGCCGGGTCTTCAAAGTAAACATCGACCTCGACGGTACGCGCCTGTTTTTCTAGGTCGAGTACGTAGGGGGCAATGCGACCGAGTCTTCCACTAAAATCTTCGCCGCGAAAAGCATCTAGGTTGATGCGTGCCGGTAGGTCTTTCTTTAACGCCCCCGCGTCTACTTCATCGATCGGCGCTGTGACGTACAGGCAGCTATAGTCAATCAGATCCACTGCGGGCGGTGTGGCGACCCCCGGCGGAGACGGGGTGACGTACTCGCCGATCTCGCCGTTGATTTTCGCCACTGTCCCGGCGAAGGGAGCGCGCAGGTAGGTCTCTTCCAGCAGCGCTTCGTTCATTTCCAAATTGGCCTGCGCGACCTTTTCCTCATCGCGCGCCGCCTGGCAGGCATAGCGTCCGCCTTCGGCACGCGTTTGACCCATATCCGCCGCTTCTTTGGAGGTGAGTTTTCGTTCCAACAAGGCGGCGAGGCGTTTGGCCTCGCGCCCGGCGTTCTTCGCCTCCACGCACACTTTTTCCGCGCGACTATGCGCAGCGAGGCTCTGCGCTTTGGCCTGCGAGGTCATGGCTTTGCGATCTTTGTTCCACAGGGTGAGTAAGACTTGGCCGGCTTTCACTTCGTCACCTTCATCAACGACCAGTTCATCGACACGGCCACCGATAGGCATTGAAAGCTTGGAGCGTCGACAGGCCTCCACTGTGCCCGCCCGTGTATTAGATACGGTTCTTTCCACTGTACCCCGGGTGATCGATTGCACTGTGACCTGCGGCGGGTCCTGGCGGCCGGTATGCCAGATCGCCAACAACACTAATACGACGACCACGAGGGCGATCAGAAATTTCCTCACAGGGGCTCCAGGCGCGGCGAATGGACGGCACTATTATGGCCCGTCGCGAGCCTTATTTCGAGGATGGAACCGAGCATGGTAGGACCTAGGAATCAATAGGTATGCATTGGCTTGTCTGTGCTATAGTTCGGCCTGGATTGCACCCCAATCTGACCGTATTCCGAGCTAATAGGAGTACCGGGGTGAGTCTGGAGCCCCCAAACTTATAAACTATGGAGTAAATCATGTTAAACAAGAGATTTCTGGCCCCACTTTCCGCCGTGGTTGTGGCCCTGGCCCTTACTGCCTGCAGCGATGACTCGAAAAAATCGATGAAGGACGCAGCAGATAGTGCTGGCGATGCCGTGAGCTCCGCCGCAGATGCCGCTGGTTCCTTGGCCAGTGACGCGGTAGACGCTACTGCCAATGCTGCGAGCGCTGTTGGCGAAGCCGCCGGTGACGTGGTCGAAGCCACGGGCGAAATGGCAAAAGATGCCGCTGGAGCGGTTGGCGACATGGCCGAGAGCGCTGTGGACGCGACTGGCGAAGCTGTAGGTGCCGCTGGTGATATGGCTAAGGACGCCGCCTCAGCTGTCGGCGAAGCCGCTGGTGATGCCGTTGATGCTACCGGTGAAATGGCCAAGGGCGCCGCTGATGCTGCGGGCGATGCTATGGATGCTGTTGGCGAAACTGCTAAGGACGTCGTAGAAGGTGCCGGCAATATGGCCGACGACGCCACCCGAGCAACCGGTGAAGCTTTGCAAGACGCCGGTGAGGCATTGGAAGACGCAGCGAACAACTAGTTCGCCGATGTGATAAAAAGGGTGGGAGGCCGTTGAGCTTGTCGCCCTTTTTTTGTCTTTTTTCGCGGCATGTGTCGCCGCTCATAGCTCTGCGCCAGCACCCATTTGCACCCGCACGAATGCGATAGTGCTTGACGTTAGCGGCGTTAGTGCCCGGCTTTCTCAGCGACAGCTAGAAGTGCAGCGAGCGCTTAGACTAGCGGTACTTCATGGGGCAATGAGCTGGTATGAATTGGGTGGATTTGTGGCAGCCCCTGTTGATCTGGGGAACCGCCTTCTCCGTGGTGGCCTTGGTGATTACTGCGGTCGCTGTGCCCTGGGTAATTACCAGCCTGCCTGTGGATTATTTTCTTCGCGAAAACCGTGTTGTCTGGCGTCAATCCAGCGGTGCTCCCGGGATGGCGCTGTTTTGGATTATCGCTAAAAATATGCTCGGCTCGTTGCTGGTGGTCCTAGGTATCGTTATGTTGGTCACTCCGGGTCAGGGGATGCTGACATTACTCGTCGGCCTCTTGCTCATGAACTTTCCCGGAAAATATAAGGTGGAGCGCTGGTTGGTGTCGCAACCCGGCGTGATGCGAGCGCTTAACTGGTTGCGTAGACGTCGCCACAAATCACCCTTCCGGTCACCGCAAGCGGAATCCGCGCTTCTCGAAAAAATGGATTGATGACCATGTCATTAGAAACGAAGCCTTTATCGAATGTGGGTGTCGAAGTCCTTAATTTTGATATCACGCAACCTGTAAACACTGATCTGGCCGGCGAGTTAATCAGTCTTTGGAATGAACACGGCATCGTGGTGTTCCGCGGCCAAGAGGTGACACCCGCCAATCAGATCGCCTTGAGCCGTGTTTTCGGTGAGCTCGAGATACACCCGATCAGCGAAACTCGCTCAGAGGAGTATCCCGAGCTCTTTACATTGGTAAATGATCCGGAAAAAGAAAAGTTTCTTACTGCCAGGTATAGAGGCCAGGAGATGGCCGGTAAACTGGACTGGCACATGGATTTGCACTACACCGGCAAACCCAATCGCGGCGCGATCTTGCACGGTGTTGTGTGCGCGCGCGAAGATGGCATGACAGGCTTTGGTGATTTGGCGAAGGCCTACGATGCACTCGATGAAGAAACCAAGGCGCTGTTGGAGAAAATTGAAGTCACCTACGCCTTTAGCATGCAGCGCAAGCATATGCGTTATGTCGATTTGGAGGGCTACGAGCCCGGCCCCTATAGCCCGAAGAAACCGTCAGACATCAACTACCCCAATTTCCCTGAGGTAGCCTATCCCGCCGTCGTCACACACCCTGTTACGGGGCGTAAGGTACTGGAGATCTGCGAACAGTTTTTGGAGCGCATCGTGACACCGCATCTGGCGGGGCTTTCCAACGATGAGGCCATTGAACTGCTGGAGCGATTGGTGGCCCACACGAGACAGGAAGAATTCCACTATTTTCACCAGTGGCAACCCGGTGATTTAGTGCTGTGGGACAACTGGCGCGCCATGCACTGTGCCACGGGTACGAAGCCGGGCGTGGAGCGTCTGATACACCGCACAACTATTATGGGGGACACAACGCTCGGGCGCGTGATTAAAAGTTAGCGTTTGATCAATCTCGGTCCGCGATTCTATCGGGGTTATTACTCACCGGCTGGGTGCCCGCCGCGCAGACAATTTTTACCCTCACTTCATAGCTCCAGGGCATTATCTTGACTACCCCTGTCATCGACCCTATAGTACCGCCCCTTCGCGCCCGTAGCTCAGCTGGATAGAGTACCTGGCTACGAACCAGGCGGTCGCACGTTCGAATCGTGCCGGGCGCGCCATTTCACACTTTCCGGCTCATTCAGGCTCTCCCCCATTAAGGGGGGATGGGTCGATATTCACTAAACCCGGTTAATTCATATTACGCCTAATATCGAAACTTTCAGGTGCCCTAATTGTTCAACTGTAGCCCTGCAATTCTCGCGCATCTCCTTCTAAGTATTTGCACACGAAAACGATTTTTCCATAGCGCGCCATCGACTCTGCCATCGCGCTGTTCAGCAGTGCGGTGACATCCTCAAATTGTCCGAACAGGCGCGTACTCATGTTTGAAGTACGTATTTCTACATCTACAGCAGAGCTTTCGAGGTGCGCAATGAACGCTTTGATTTTTTCTTTGTAGTTGTCCTGCAGTGGATACATGCTAATTTCGACTGAGATGTCCATGATTTATAAACCCTGTAGATGGATTGCTCGCAGCGCTGAAGGAGCGCGCAGATTCGGTGACCGTCAGACGCCTCACGCTGCTGTCGTCGCCAGTTTATCTGCTTCACACATGTTGTAGTAGAGGTCTTGAGCTTAGTTGAGGTCTCGTATCTAGAGAGTCCGAAAATAACGCTGTAGAGTGCAAAACACACTGGACTTGCGGCGCAGGTGGGATGACTTTCGGTGTGTGGGAGAGTCGGTGGGAAAATCGATGACTGCGTCTGTAGCCGAGTCCTGCGTGCGTCCAGGCCAAGGTAATTTGCCGTTATCTGCCCACTGTGTCTATGTCAGTGCACCTAGCTTTGCTATAGTTCGCCAACGCCGCTTCAGGTTTTAACCCGCCCGAACTTTTCTGTTAACCCAATGCCAAAGCATTGCAACTGGCACACTGTGAGAATTCTCTATGCTGGATGAACAGGCCCTCAACTCACAACGCCCCCGCACGCCATTGCTGCTGGCGGTATTGGTCACGCTCTGTACAGGCTGCACTGGAATCATCGGTGATGAGCGGGATGAACAAGAAGACTACCTGGGCTGGCACTGCTCTGGTGATGTCGATTCCCAGGACAACTGGCATTGTGAGCAGCGCGTCGACGAAGCCCCCATGGTACCCCCTATCTCGTCTTATGAGGCGGAAGAACGGCAGTTTGAATTTGTGGAGGAATCGGTAAATGTAGATAGTATTCCCGCCGGGGAGCCCAACGCCGTGTTCGACTTGAAGCTTACCGGGTTCACTTTGCAGTTTGGTGCTTTTGCCCGCCGCGAAGGTGCGCTGCGTGCCACTGAGGAGTTGGGGCGGCGCGGCATAGCAGTAGCTGTGGTCCCACTGAGCGAGGAGGGCGACACCGTGCATTTACTGCTCTCAGGGAACTACCCATTGCGCGAAGAGGCGCGTGCTGCCTCAGAACGTATACTCGCTCGAAACCCCGGTGTGACTTCCTGGGTGCGGTCTATGGACACACTGAAGTAGCGTTTACGCTCACGCGTAGTGAGATTTGAGGCCAAACGATGTCGACATCCCACCAAGCCAAGCGATTTGTGTTGACGTGCTTGACCGCGCTGTTACCGCTTCTGGCATTAGCTGCATGTACAAATGATATCGAGTCTGTCGAAGCACCCGAAAGCGAAGGCGAGACACTATCATCTGAGCGGCAACAGTTGGGCGAAAACCCCAGTGACTCGAACTCAACTGTGGCGATCGAAAAGCATGAAAACACGGCAGCGAACACCAACACTGCGCCGCCGTTGAATTTAGATGTGCCGCCTGAGGTCGCTTTGGAGGGCGAACTGGTCGCGACACCCGATGAACCCGCCCGCCTACCCAATCTGTTTACACCCCAGGAAAAGAAAAATTCACCGCTCTCGGGGTCGCTCATGGTGGATGAGAACCAGCCGATGGGTAGAGACGCCGTCACAGGTGCGGAAATTAAGCTGGATGTTCCTATAAACTAACGCCAGTTATTCTCCCCTCACTTCTGGCACGGCCAGCCGTGCACTTGGTACTATTTGTTGACGCTCACTCACTTCACGGTAATTCGTGTGGCTGTGTTTAACCGCGATTTATTAGATACGCGTGTCGCGCTTGTCACCGGCGGGGCGACGGGTATCGGCCGTGAAATTGCCCTCTCTTTCGCCGCGCACGGTGCTTCGGTCGTCCTGGCCAGTAGAAAAGTAGAAGTGCTCGACGCTGCGCAGCGTGACTTTGCGGCTCAGGGGTACGATTGTATGGTGTTGCCCTGCGATGTGCGTGACAGCGTTCGTGTTGAGGCGATAATGGCAGAGATTAGCGCGCGACATGGGCGTTTGGATATCGTCGTCAACAACGCGGCGGGCAATTTCCCGGCGACCATTGACGGCCTCAGTTACAACGGGTTCAAGACAATCGTCGATATCGACTTGTTGGGCACCTACAACGTCACCAAAGCGTCATACCAGGAGTTTCTGCAAGCGAGCGGCGGTGTGGTTATTAATATTGCAGCACCGTTTGAGCACTGGGGTGTCAGTTATCAAGCGCACGTCGCGGCAGCCAAAACGGGCGTAATCTCGCTCACTCGCACTTGTGCGGTGGAGTGGGCCAGCAAGGGGATTCGTGTGAATGCCATTGCGCCGGGGTTTATCGATGACACGGAGGGTGTCGAGCGATTTGCGCAGGTCACGAAGCAAGCCGGTGCGGCAGCCACTCAGGGTTTGCAGGGCACCAAGCAAGATATAGCCAACACCGCGCTTTTTCTGGCCAGTGACGCGGCATCCTTCATCAGTGGCGAGTGTATCCGCGTCGACGGCGCTTCCTGTGTTGATCTTTTGAAAATGCCCGTCGAGTAGCACCGAGTATTGAATGGCAACGCCCGCGGATTGCAACGGCTAGCATCGGTAATCCCACTAAGTCACCAGGAGAACAGTAAGAGAATAGTGCATGACAGACAGCAATGACATTCTTCTAGAAGTCCGCGACGGTGTCGGTTTGATAAGGTTTAATCGCCCCGATGCGCTCAATGTATTCACCGGGGCAATGATGGATGACCTCGGCGCGGCCTATCGCCAATTCGACGAGGATGACACCGTGCGAGTTGTGGTGGTGACAGGTTCGGGTAAGGCCTTTTGTGCGGGCATGGATATGAGTGGTGGCGGTGCCACGTTTGATGCACACCCCGAAGTCGACTACACCTCATGCCCTTTGAGTACGCAGGCTTGGGATGTTCGCAAACCTGTCATTGCCGCCTGCAATGGGCACGCGGTCGGTGTCGGCTTAGGCATAGCTGTGCAGTGTGATATGCGGGTATTCGCTGCAGAGGCCAAGTACGGATTCGTGCAGAATCGTCGCGGTGTGGTCGCCGATTTTGCTATCGAACAGTTGCTGCCGCGGCTGGTGGGCTTTGAACGCGCTTTTGAGATGATCGTCGGCGGCGTTCGAATTACCGGCGAAGAAGCGGCGCAGTGGGGTTTGGCGGCACGTGTGGTTCCCGCTGACGAGGTTCTCGATACCGCGCTGAGCTTGGCGAGAGACATGGCAGACAACTGCGCGCCCTTGGTCATGGGTTTGCATAAACGGCTGTTGTGGCGTGCGCCCGACTTAGATCGCGATGCCTACATCGAACTCGAGACGCGCGCCTTGCACTACAGCATGGGGCGGCCCGATGCTATCGAGGGCGGCACGGCATACTTTGAAAAGCGCAAGCCAAACTGGACATCTTCTGTCTCCAAGGAATGGCCAGATTGGTTAGACGATGATTCAGACAATACCTGAGCCACTCGAGTCTAGACGCCGGCTTTGAATACCGGCCAGGTAGCGACAATTTCACCATTGCTAAACACCGCGATATCACCAAACTGTAAAAACACAAACTCACTCTGTGTCGGGCGCAGAAATACCCAATCATCCGGTTGTAAGTTGATGCTTGCCGAGCCATTGAGCATTTCCTGATTTGTCGAGCGACCGTAGAGGCTATTGGTGTGCAGGCCTTGCGGTGACTCGGGAACGGCCTTCCAGTAGCCGCCATAAGTAAAGAACGTGCGCTCCCGGTTGGGATTCCACCAGGACTGCAGCGGCCCTAAGTCAATGCCCGGAATTGACAGGGAATCCAACCGCTTTAGTACCGGCGTGGCGATCCAGGATGCCGCGTGGTGATCCTCGAGTGTGGGTATATCGAAGTCAGTCGGCTTGACCAAACAAGAGCCAGTGGCCAGTTCATTGAACGGAAAGTTCCCTTCATCATAGAGCTGATAGGTGGGGCTGCCCCCGCAATTAAGCACTGCATGTTGTGGCCACGAGTCACCCAGGTGGCCCTCTGCTACCTCCAAGAATTGGCGGTAGCGTGCCATTGCGGCATCGCGATAGTCGCTATCCTTACCGGGAACTTTGACGATATGCGGCTCGTAACCCATAAAACCGGCGAACTCCAGGTGTTGCGACGTTTGTATGGTAGTCAACATATGCAGCAGTTGTTCATCGGAACTGATGCCGCCGCGATGCAAGCCAATATCGAGTTCCACGCACACGCGCACCGGTGAGCCCAGCGCATCGGCAAGTTGCGCGTACTGCACCACACGTTCATTAGAATCGACCAACCAATGCAGTTGTTTGCTTGGGTTGAAGGTATTGCCGGTGTGTTGTCGATAAAAATTAGCCGCCGCGGCTACCGGCATGGGTTTACCCAACAGCACATCGGCCTGTGGAAAGCGCTTGGCCACCTGGTTGATGAAGGGTTGGTGAAAGAGCATGAGTCGGTGGCTGCCGCTGCGCTGCATCACGGCGTCTAACAAGTCTAGCGAGGGCAGCGATTTGGCGACGATGCGATAGTTGAAACGCGTGTCGATATGCCCAAGTAGTGTATCGATGTTGGCGTTCAGTGCTTGTTGGTCTATGACCAGGCTGGGGCCGGCCCGTCCAGCGTGATCTAGTGCGCTGCTCATGGACTGGAAGAATGGCGCGTGATCCGCACCCTGGTTTGTGGGTCGCGCCAGCCAAGTTAGACCCGCTGCACCTGCTAAACCACCTAACATGAGCGTGCGTCGTTTCATTCTGGCGCGCCGCTCAACTGAAGAGGCCTTGCAGATAGGTGTTTAAGAATCTGCCGCTCGGGTCCAGCTCCTTGCGCACTGCAGCGAAGCGCTGCCAGTTGGGGTAGAGCGCCTGAAAATCATCGCGCGATAGGGTATTGAGTTTGCCCCAGTGCGGCCGCCCGCCGTGGCGGCGGAAGATCGGCTCTATGGTTTTGAAATAGGGCTCAAAATCCTCTTCGTAGTAGCGGTGTATGGCGATGGAGCAGGTGTCGCGCCCAAAAAATGGGCTGAGCCAAATATCATCGCCTTTGATATAGCGAAACTCGATGGGGAAGAAGACTTCCGGGTGGTTGCTCTCAAGCGCCGTACGCACTTCCCGCAGTGCGGTTAGACCATTTTCGCGGGGTAGGTGGTATTCCATCTCATTGAAGCGGACGTTGCGTTCGCTGGCGTAGTTTTTCCAGGAGCTTTCAATACTGGTTTCATCCTCTAGTGTCTTAATGTACGTGCCCAATATTAGCTGCCGCAATTTCGGTGACCAGCTCAATAAATCGCGCAAGCGCTTTAAGTCTTCAACGCCCTCATTGGAATCGAGTTGCTCCGTCGAGCCTATGGGTTCATCGGTGATGTCGTGTGAGTAGGTGACTCCCATGCCAGAAAACGGGAAAAAATAGAATTCAAAATTGCGGTGTTTATCCGCCAAGGTATCTGCCGTTTCGAAAATTTCATCGAATGTGCGCCACGTCGTTTCCGCGCGCAGGCGGTAGGGAGCGATATTTTGTAAGGTAACTTGCGTGATAATTCCGAGGGAGCCCAAGGAGACAAGCGCAGCGCGAAATAGCTCGGTATTGGCATCCGCACTGCAGTCGTGGATTTGCCCCTGCGCATCTACCAACTGCAACCCCCTAACAAATGTCGACATACAGCCGATTTGCGTGCCAGTTCCGTGCGTGGCCGTTGACAGGCAGCCCGCCAAGCTCTGCTCGTCGATGTCTGGCATGTTGACCAGGGCTTGCCCGACATCTTCCAGGGGTTGGCCGATGTCACTGAGGCGCGTCCCGCCCCAAATCGTCGCCTGCAGTTTTTCGCTGTCGTGCCCGACCAAGCCATTCATGCGCGCGAGCGACACAATCGTGCCATCTGTGGGCACCAGTGGCGTAAAAGAGTGACCGGCGCCCACCGGCCGCAGGGTGCCCTGGGTGCCGCTGATAAGTTCTTGGAGCTCGGCGATCGATGCCGGCGCGGAGCGAGCGAGAGGTAAGCACTGCTGGGAGCCAGACCAGTTCCTCCAGGGCAGGCGACGAGCGGCTTTCTCTGGTTTTGTAGCCTGTTGCGTCGGTTGTGTTTCTTGAGCCTGCGCAGCGTGGGGAGTGAGCCGAGCACCGACCGCCGTAGCGACCAGTGCGGAGACGAGGTTCCGCCGGCGCAGCATGGCCTAAGGTGCTGCGGCCATAAACCGAATCAGCGCTTCAAACTGCTCTTCGTTGCAGTCCATGCACAACCCAAAGGGTGGCATCCCGCCATAACCGGTCACCACGTTCTCGACCAGGACAGGCATGCCTTTGGTGAGACGCGCGTTCCAAGTGATGGTATCGCCCGTCAATGGGGCACCGGTGGAAGCGATGGTATGGCAGCTGCGGCAACTGCGATTATAGATATCGGCGAGTTCGGCATCGGCGGGCGCCAAATTTCGGCTAATATTCTCATCAAACGGCTCGACACCGTTTTCCTGTGCATCACAGGCGACCAAACCCAAGCACAACAGGAGTGTACACAGGGCGGACCTGGCGGCGCCCACGGCGGGTGGAGCTTTTTGCATGGGTCTATCTCGTCTTTGTTGAAGTGGTTAATTTACCACTAGATGGATGGTTGTTCACGCCCTGGTTCACACCGGCGCTGGCTGGGCTGGCTGGCTGAACTCGGGGATACTGTCACAGGCATCGCGCTTTAAGTACTGTGCTCGGTCGCGTTCAGGTACTTGTCGCGAATGGCCTGTAGTTTTACTGCCCGATTAGAAAAAATCCAATCGACGCCGCGGTTTAGTTCACGGAACAAACAGCTCTTGGAGTCGGGAAAACCGGTACCAATGCGTTGGCCGGCTGCCTGATGGCGTTGCTGCATGCGTGCGTGGAGCAAGAGGTAGTGACCCGCTAAACCAGCACAGCCTGTTTCCATCGCATAGCGGCTCAGGCGAACAACATTGGTTTCCGCCACGGGTAAGAAGCAGGCGGCTGGCAGAAACGCCACCCGCTCAAATTGCTCCGGGTGCAGGGCGAGGATGTGAAAATCCCCCGTGGGGTTAAAGCGTGCCAGCAGCGATTGCAGGGTCTCGCGCTGGCGCTTGGGTTCTGGCCAAGTTTCAGCTTTCAGCTCCAGCATCAGGTGTGTGTTGCCGCCAAATTCAGCGATTATTTCTTCGAGTGTAGGAATCAGTGGAAACTCGCGGCGCAGCTGCGCAAAGGGCAGTTCACTGATAGGCGTACCTGCGCCAAATAGGCGCTGGGGGGTTGGGTCGTGGTGGATCACGGGCACCTGATCCGACGTCCAGCGGATATCGCATTCGATACCCCAGACCCCGGCGTCTCGCGCTCGCGCAAACGCCGCTAGGGTGTTTTCTTTAACCTCGACATTGTCATTTTCGCCGCGGTGAGAGATGATTTTACAGCCCTCCAGTGCCGCTTTCGAGGGCACCGTGCTGGGCGCGCGCGCGACCAGGGAATCGACGACGCCCAATGCCAAATCCTGTAGACTCATGCCTTTTTTATCGATCGACCTCAGGGCAAACCATAGGTGCATGGTAGCTCTGCCGGAGTACCCGCGTAAATGGACCCAGAGCAAAAAGCCGATACCGCTGTCGAGGGAGGCGTCGACCTCGAATCTGACGTTGGTATGGTGGATGCTGCAACGATTGCGCCCACAATTCCGGGTAGTGGTTATGTACCGGCCGGGTCAAGCACCGTGCCAACGCTGCCAGCCAGTAAAAGAGAAGTGGCCTCCTGGGCATTTTTTGACTTCGCCAATTCTGGTTATACCACAGTTGTCCTCACCACGATTTACGGCGCCTACTTTGTCGGTGTTATCGCGGCGGGGTTAGACGAGGTCTCCCCCGGACGAGCCACCTTGGTGTGGACGCTAGCCGTCGCCGCCGCCAATCTCATCGTTTTATGTCTGGGCCCCATCGTTGGCGCCATCGCCGATCACCGCGCGTATAAAAAACGATTTCTATTGCTCTCCGCGTGCTGTTGCGTGTTGGCCACTGCGCTGTTGGCTTGCGCCGGTCCCGGACAGGTGCCGCTGGCGGTGTTGTTCCTGGTCATTTCTGCAGTCGCTTTTTCCTTCGGGGAAAACTTAATCGCTGCATTTTTGCCCGAAATTGCCACGCCGCAAACAATGGGGCGTATTTCCGGTTACGGTTGGAGTTTGGGTTACTTCGGTGGGCTGCTCACGCTGGGGCTGTGTTTGGCGTACATCAACTGGGCCGAGGCGCGAGAACTGGCTGCGACGCACTACGTGCCCGTCGCCCTGATGATTACCGCAGTGGTGTTCGCGGTGACGGCCACTCCGACCTTTCTCTGGCTGCGCGAACGGGCGCAAGCGCGCCCGGCAATTCCGGGCATGACATTCGTGCGCGCTGGGTACGAGCAGGTGAGAACTACCTTGCGGCATGCTGCACAACTGCGTGATTTGTTTCGATTTTTGTGGTGCCTGACCTTGTTTCAGGCGGGAGTCGCCACGGTAATCGTGGTGGCTGCAATCTATGCCCAGGAAGAACTGGGCTTTGGGCCACAGCAGCTAATCGTGCTTATCATGGTCGTGAACTTAACCGCCGCCATTGGCGCCTTTGGTTTTGGCTACGCCCAGGATCACTTTGGATCAGTGCTCAGCCTTAAATTTTCTCTAGGTGTGTGGATCGTGGCGATCCTGTTTACATGGCGGGCGGACTCACAATTCGACTTTTGGCTGGCCGGTAACCTACTGGGTCTTGCTATGGGTGCCACCCAAGCGGGTGGTAGGGCTTTGATCGGCCAGTTCACCCCGGCCACGCGCAACGCGGAGATCTTTGGGTTGTGGGGTCTGGCGAGCCGTGCCTCTGCCATTATTGGGCCGCTTAGTTTTGGTCTGGTGAATGCCATGACCGGTGGTGATTATCGCCTGGCGATGCTGTCGACGCTGGCCTTTTTTGTCGCCGGGCTGCTACTCCTTTTTACCGTGAATGAAAGTCGTGGGCGCGCTGTGGCAAAAATGCTCGGCGGCGAGATTTAGGTCACTGCGCTAGTCTACAATTATCTCGATTAGCGCTCACTCTGCTCTCACGCGCGGGTTTGCTCAAAACCAGAACGCGCAGTTGTTTTCCTGCAGCGCCCTGATAGTCCGTGTGAATAACTAAACGGCGCTCAAGGCGAGGTAGAAAAAATATAGGCAGATGCCGTAGCCGACGAGGAAAACTAAAGAGCGCAGCCAGTCGATGTTGCCAACGTAGAGCGGAACATAAGCGATACGTAAAGCTGCAAACGCCATCGCCAGGTTGGCGATTCGCTCCATGCCAATGCCGCTCAAGGAGACGGCTAAAATCGCGGCGGTAAACACGCCCAGTGCCTCCCAGCAATTCCCCTGCGCAGCGACGGCGCGCCCCCCGGCCCCGGTGAGTTGCGAGGCTTGTAAGCGCGGCTCTTTGTTGTCGATGCTACCCAGTTGTTTGTGTCTGTAATACCCGCTGATCCAAGAGCAAATCACGGGAAGTAGACACACGATGAGTAAACTGGCGATGACGCTATTCATAGGGCAATTCTCCTTCAGGGTCCGGAGCCGCGACTAGCGCTGGCCCACCTCGTTTATGTCGTTGTTGCGAGAGTTTAGCTTTTGCTTATCTGTTTATGCCATTGCAACTTACTATTAGACTAATTGTGGGTTAATGTTCGCGGCCCGCAACGCCCATGTGACGCTTCTGTAATTCTAATTGGTCTCATTGCACCCCATTGTCTCTCATTGCGCATCGGGGGGGCAGCTGCGTTCATCGCGCGGCATAGCGAGCACTTCTTCGAGCAAGATGGGTCGGTCCGTCATAATAGCATCCACTCCGAGGTCGATCATGCGCAACATTTCCGCGCAGGAATTGATCGTCCACACTTGGACCGCCAAGTTGGCCGCGTGGCTATCGGCGACGAAATCGGGTGTCACGATCTCTAAAAAGAAGTCGTCGGGAATTTGCGCTCCAATTTGACTAGTGTCTGGTGGCACTTGCCAAGTGATGTGTTCCGGCACGGGTGGAATGATGCCGTCACCGAGGGAGCCGAGCACCAAGCCCGTCCCTTGGTCCAAGGGCACCGATGTGTACACGCAGGGTGCGACGGCTTTAAAATTGTTGGCCGCCTCGTCGACAAATGAGGCCGCTATCATATCTGTGGAGCGGCCGTAGCGTTGTAATAGGGTTGCCATTTGCTGCTCGTAGTTGCCCTCTCCATCCAAGTCGGGCTTTAACTCGATGTTGATTAGGTTGTGCGGGAAACGTTGCAGTGCCTCTTCGAGAGTCGGTATGCGAAAGTCTGCGGCGGTGTAGCCCGGTGGCGGAGGCACGTCGCCTGTCGCAATGCCACGAAAGGCGTAGTCTTCCACAGGTCGGTCATGTGGAGTGCCTGCACCGGGGACAAACCAATAGGCGGCGTCCAGTGCACGCAGTTCGGCCAGAGTTAAGTCGACCACGTTACCGGTACCGTTGGTCGTGCGGTCGACATCCAGGTCGTGCAGGATGACCAGCTCATTGTCCTTGGTTTGATAGACATCCATTTCGAGTACATCCGCCCCGGCCAGTGCCGCCTGGTCGTAGGCGTAGAGCGTATTTTCGGGGAAGTCCACCACGCCGCCGCGATGGGCAAAATTGAGTGGATCGCCACCATTCACCAACCATGGGTTTGGATCTTTTGTAAACGGAGTGTCGCAGTTACTGTCGTCATTGGCGATGGTGCCAGTCGCCTCCAGCGTCGTTGGTTCAACATTGCCCTCTGTGCTAAACACGAGTTGGAATGTCTCCGCCGGCTCCTCCTCGCTGTCACCGATCAGGTCTACAGGGATGAAGCCTTGCAAAGCACCGGCAGGAATCTCCATCTCACCCGAGATTGCCAAATAGTCTTCTCCCTCGGTTGCACTCTGACTGCGCGTGGAATAGTTCACGCGCACCGGTGCTGGCTGGGGCTCGGTGATAGCGACGCGAAACACCAGTTGCGGCATCTCACCCGGTGCGCCCTCCGGCGTGGCGGTGGGTATGACGGTGAGGGAGGAAGAGGGTACCGTCACCGTGGTATCGCTGTCGTCTGTGCAGCCGAATAGGCCGAAGGTGATCGTCAGGGCGGTGGCGAATCTCATCGATATAGTCATCTGCACCTCTTCGTCGTGCTTGGATAAAGTCTTGGCGTATAGAGTCTAGCTAACATCGGCAATCCTGTCTTTACATGGCTTGCTCCGTCCTTTACAAATCTCTATGGCTCAGAAAATTATTGCGCGGCGAGTATGTGCCGCGCTACCAGTGCGGGATCTTGCATGGGAATGAAATGATTCATATCGGGTAGATAAATTTCTTCACAGTGCGGTATTTGCGCAGCCAACTCAGGCCAGGTGGGTGAGGTATTGAGGCTGGGTGGAGCCTCATCACCCGGTGGCGCACGCAGCAATGTAACCGGCATGGGTAGTGTGGGCAGCTCTTCGAATATGACTTCATTGCCCGCCTGCTGCAGATAGATTCTCGCTTCATCAGATGGCTGGCAGGCCAGTTCCAAAATATCCTCTTCTGCGGATGGCCGCAGTGCGTGATCGCAGTAGTCACGCAATACCTGCGGCTGCCAGGTATTGAAAGGGCTGCGATCGGCAAATCGCTCGAACATTTCTTGCGAACTGTGCCAGCGATTTTTCCGCCGACTCACCGGATGTTCTGGCGCGCTGAGTGCAGCGGCTTGTGTTTGAAACTGCGCATAGCGCTGCGGTGACATAATCACTGGGTCGATCAGGACTAAGTGCTTAAAGCGATTAGGTATCCAGGCGCCGTTACGCGCCGCGAGATGCCCGCCAATGGAATGCCCGACGGCGAGAATATTGTATAAATCGAGCGCCTCAATCAATCCAGCTATGTCGCGTGCCATGGCCTTCCAGGTAAGCAGTGGCGTGCGGCTGCTCTGCCCGTGGCAGCGCAAATCGACGCTGATAACGTGGCGCCCGGGGAGCGCTTTTATCACTTGCGTCCAGCAGTGGCGGTGAAACCCAGTAGCGTGCAAAAGCAGTATCGGGTCACCTTGGCCCTCCCATTCAGATACCGCAAGCGTGACATCGCCAACGCGCACCCGAAAATCGCTACTGGGTTCGAGCTTGTTGCTAGTGTTCGAAGCTGGTTCTGCGGTGCTCAAGGTCTTGTGCTTAGGATTGCGAGAGGGCGCAGTATAGCCTGCGGTCGCACAGTGTGCTCGCGCTTAGTGAAAGGCCTCGCGAACCTGTTGGGGGTAGTATCTGCGGATGAGCGACGCCGGGTAGTCGAAACGCGGCGTCGGTTGTTGTACCACAGGTGGGCGTGGGTAAAGCAGTGGTGGGTGGGGATGTCGGCGGTAAGGTGTATAGGTGGGGTAGTAGTAGGGCTGTGGTCGCTGTGCTGCTAACGTCGCATCCTGCTCGCGGCGCATAGCAGCCGCCAGCGATTGTTCTTGACGCTGCTCTCTGCGCAATTTAGCGCGGTGTTGTTCGCGCGCCTGCCGATCGGCAACCATGCGGTCGGTGGTAGCGCGCATTTCTTGCAACTGTCGCGCGGTGGTCTCGGCATCCGCAGCGGGTGTCACTGCAAGCTCTACAGTTTCTACTGATGTGGCGTTGTCGGGCATGGTGTCAGAAAAAGTGATAACACCGTTTTCGTCGACCGACCGAAAAACCGTGGTCGATGACGCAGTTACAGCACTGCACATTGCGGTACTTGCAACGAGCAGTGCAATGCGCAGAAACATGGAAATGCGATGTTTCATAGGGTCTATTGTAGCGTAAACGCCCTAGCTGTGCTTCGAGCTGCAGAGAGTAAGCTGCTAGAGCGGTTTGATGCCGGCAACGTGGAGGCTAGTCTTGCCCGCGCACCTGCAACAACAACTCCAAACGATTGTCAGGCAAAAGCACACTGCGTTTGATCGCAAAATCGTGCAGTAAGGTTTGCAGGCGCTGCTGTGGGTGGGGTTTGTAGGAGTCGCGTGCCGGTTCAACTTCACGGGTGGCAATGGTATCTGCAGCGCGAATCGCGTAGCGCTGAGTTGTTGTTGCGCTGCGCGTGTTGTGTACCGAAAAAGCATGGCCGAGTGTACCGCTGTGCAGTGCCGGTCTCAGTGCTTGTTGCAGTGCTTCGAGGTAAACGCGATCGAGATAATTAAAACACTCCCAAAACAGACAGATGTCGAGTCGCGTGTCTGGAGGTAGGCCGAGCGTGTCACGAAACTGTGCGATGAGGTCGATCGGTTCTTCCTCAGTTTCATGGGCGTTTACAGAGCCGGGCAGAGGGAGTTCTCTGAGCAGATCAACGACGTACAGTTTGCAGCGGAAGGCGGAAAAGAAGGCGATGGTTTCGGCCATCGCTGGGCCGACGTTGAGTACGCAGACCGGCTCTTCGGATTCCAGTGCGCGCAATACCTCAGGCAGTAGTTGTGAGGCTTGCGCTGAGGTGGGTCGCTTGCTCGATTGTCTCCTGCTCGAAGATGCAGTTTTACCCCCCGAAACTGCAGTGCCCGTTCGAAATGCGCCACGCGCAGCCACCTTCATGGCGCTCGCCGGTGCACGGCGGCGCTCAGCCGCTTTTTATATCGAGGCTCGGGGTGTCGTCCTCGGTGGTTGGAGAAATGGCCGAGGACTTCTGGTTCAGTGGAGCGACTCTATCTGAGTTACTGCCCGGGTCCATATCGATACTGCCCTTGAACTGCGCACCGTCTTCCAGCGTAACGCGGGGCGCCACGATATTACCCTGCACCTGACCACTGGCGGCAATCACCACCTTTTCAGTACCCGTAACATCGCCGGTTACCGTGCCTTCGATACGCACGGAGGCGGCGTTGATATCGGCGCTCACCTGGCCACTATCGCCAATGGACAGCTCGTTGCCGTTGAGGCGAATACTGCCCTCTACCTTGCCCTGAACGAGCAAATCTTCTTCACCGGTGATTTCACCTTTAATCGCAATGCTGGTGCCTATCATGGCGGTACCTCGCGTAGTCTCTGAGAGAGTCGCTGAGAGCGTGTCTGAGCGATTCTCGGAATGTGTGTCTCGCCCTGTTGGCGAGTTCGATGTGCGGGCAGTCGAGGAGCTACTGTTGTCGTGGTTGGCCGAATTATTGGCCAGTTTACTCTTGCTGCGTTCAAACATGGGTGCACCACTGTCGGCAAGGGGGCTGATAATGCTAGCAGCCCGTGGTCGGTCAACCCAGTGTAGCAGTTGTACCAAAACGGGTAGGGGTAGGAGACATTTTTTTTGCAGATTTCGCCACTTTTCTGCCCCTCCAGCGCTGTTGCTGTGCCCATCTGCCGGGGTGGGCGACTTAGCGGACAAGACTGTACAGCAGACGGTGGGAATGTGAGGATAGCGGGCTCGAGCGTCATTACCGTCGTCCAAGCGTGGGGCGGCGCCGAATCACTAGTGCAGATAGGAGCGAGAGTGGCGAGCTATGAGTAAGTCTATCCATATCACTGATCTGGCCAGCCCCGAGCTGACCGCGGAACAACAGGCAGCAATCGATTATGTCGACACCCTGGACATCGAGCTGACGCCGGCCAGTATTTTGCAAGAAGCTATCGCTGATATTGGCCTGGATGACTTTGGGCCCGAGGATTTTCGAGCGCGGCTCGAATTGCTTTGCTCGGAATGGTCGGAGGATGCCGGGCTGCGTAATTTGGGTCGTCTGCCACTGCGCAACAAATTGCTGCAACACGCCAAAAACCGTTTGTTAATCCACGATGTGCTGCAGCGTCACCCGGAAATTCACGAGGTTCAGATACGCCAGCCGATTATCGTCGCCGGGTTGCCGCGCTCTGGCACTACGCACTTGCTCAACCTAATGGCCTCCGACAGCCGCCTGCGAGCGCTGCCCTTGTGGGAATCCTACGAACCTGTGCCAAAGCTGGGCGAAGCGCAGCTGCCAGATGGCGTCGACCCGCGCTTTCAACGCTGCGCCAAGCAGTGGCAGGCAATGCAATCGCTCTCGCCGCTGCTCGCCGCGATGCATCCCATGAACCCCGAACACATCCACGAAGAATTGGAGCTGATGGGCCCTGATTTCGCCTCATACAATTATGAGTGGCTGAGCATGTCACCGCGGTGGCGCGACCACTATTACAGTACGGATCAAACAGCGCACTACGACTACATGAAAACCGTCTTGAAAATACTGACCTGGCAGGACGGCGATCACAGTGGTGAACACACGCGCTGGGTGCTGAAGTGTCCGCAACACCTCGAACAACTGCCGGTTCTGCGCGCTGTTTTTCCCGATGCAACGGTTGCGGTGACCCACCGCGACCCAGTCTCGGTCATTCAGTCGGCGGTGACCATGCTGGCCTACGGTCAACGCACGAGTCGCGTGCGCGTCGACGCAGCGGGCCTACTCGCCTACTGGAGTGACCGAATCCTCCATCTGTTAGACGCCTGCGTACGCGATCGAGCCGTGTGGCCGCAGGAACAGAGTATCGATGTGTTGTTTCATGAGTTTATGGCCGACGATGTGGGCATGGTGGAAAACATTTACCAGAAGGCATCGCTGGCAATGAATAGCCGGGCGCGCGGGGAACTGCAAGCGTTTGTCGACAGCCACCCGCGCGGTAAGCATGGCCAGGTGATCTATGATTTGCGCGGTGATTTTGGCGTGGAGCCGCAACAGGTGCGGGAACGGTTTGTCAATTATCTGGAGCGCTATCCGGTGCGGGTGGAAGTGCAGTGATTGTTGGCAGCGATTAGGTCGGGAGGTAATCCGCAGTGAGATCCTCTGACACCTGCCACAGTTGAGCCGCCATGGCATCGTCCTGCATGTACGGTCCCTCGCCATCGTCTACGTTGCAGTCGGAGAAATAGTAACCGCGCACGCCGACCAGATCTGGGCTAGTAGCGACATAACAAGAGGTTGCGGCTCCCTGGGGTATCGACTTCATGAACATCCAGCCGACGGTCTTCACACCCAGGCGTTGCCATGCGGGCAGATTTTTGACGAGGTTTGTAGCAATGATGCCGGGGTGCACGCTGTTCGCCGTGGCCTCGGTGTGAGAGATGCGCGCCGCCAGTTGGCGAGCGCACAGGGCGTTGGCCAGCTTCGAGACGCCGTAGGCTTCCCAGGGATGGTAGTGCTTACTGCCATCGAGGTTATCGAATTCAATGCCGTGTTTGGCTCGTCGATGCGCGGTCGAACTGAGTAAGACGAAGCGCCCCTGGGGGGCTGCTAAAACGGTATCTTGCAGTTGATTGATTAAAATGAAATGGCCGAGGTGGTTGATCGCAAACTGTTTCTCAACGCCGTTGACCAATTCCAACTCGGGCAAAGCCATGATGCCCGCGTTGGTGATTAAGCCGTCCAGCGGGATGTTCAAGCCACGAATGTTTGCGGCGCAACGCACCACCGAATCCCACTGGGCCAGATCGAGGAACATCGGCGTTGTCTTGCCGTCGATGCTGGCGCAGGCTTTGTCCGCTTTTTCCTGGGTGCGTGCAATGCCGATCACGTGGGCACCACGCAGCGCCAACACGCGCATGGTTTCCAGCCCCAGGCCGGAATTACAACCGGTGATGGCGAAGCTGAGGTCGGTTAAATCGAGGCCCGCTGTGACCTCCTCGGCGGTGGAGTTGGAGCCAAAGGTACTGCGTTTTGGCGGCGCACTGATGATTTGTGCCAGGGCAGCTTGCGGTAGCGCGCTCAGGACGCTCAGCGTGGCCATACGCTGTAGGAGTTTTCTGCGGCTCAGGCGTGTGGCAAGCATGTCTTTGATCTCCAGGGCGGCAGCGCGGGCCCGAATACCAGGGCCGCTGAATTGCGCTCGCGAGGCCAGAAGCCTAGAGGCTCCCTTGCGGCTTGTCCAGTGAGGCGCTGCAATAGCGCCGTCTGCTATTTGGTTTGCCTCATTTTGGTATGTCCGCCTGTCGCCTGCCCCCATGGTTCGTATTAAGCTGCGCCAATGAACCAAGAACGTATCTTTGAGCAACATGTTGCAGCGGCAACCAATCGCGCGTATTTTCTCGGCGGCGTATTGGGCGTCGTGGCGGGTTTTGTCGCTGCCGCCTTGTTGTGGTCGCCCTTCCTCTGAGCGCGTAGTCCGAGCGCACTGTCGCTTCTTGCGTCGCGGGTGACACGTCTGCCCCACCGGACTCCCGTTCGCGCACTATACTAGTCAGATAATCGACTTCCGGAGAAACGTATGTCTGCCACCGTTCTTATCACGGGTTGCTCCAGCGGTATCGGTGCGGCGCTGGCTGCGGAGCTCCATCGCCGTGGCTGCCGCGTCTTCGCCAGCGCCCGCCGCCCCGAAACCCTCGCTTCACTGGCAGAACAGGGTATTGAGACCCTGGAGCTTGATGTCAACGACGATGCGGGTATTGACGCGGCTTTTGCCCTGCTGCGATCGCAGACTGCGCAGCTCGATATGTTGGTGAATAACGCGGGCTTTTCCCAAGTGGGTGCGGTCATTGATCTCACGCGGGAAGATTTGCGCCAGCAGTATGAAACGAATGTGATAGCTCCGGTGGCGATGACGCGCGCCGCTCTGCCGCTGCTGCGTGCCGCTGTCGCCGAGAAAGGGCGCGCGACGCTGGTCAATATCGGCTCGATCGTCGGCCTTTTTACCACGCCCTTCGCCGGAGCTTACTGTTCGTCCAAGGCGGCGGTGCATTCATTGAGCGATGCCTTGCGCATGGAATTGAGGCCCATGGGAATCGATGTTGTCACGGTGCAGCCGGGCGGCGTGCGATCCGCCTTTGGTAATCACGCCGAAGGCAACCTGCGTCTGCCTGAAGGGTCGCCCTATGCCGCGGTAGAGGATGGTGTGCGCGCCAGGGCGCAGGCGGGTCAACAGGGAGCGACACCTGCCGAAGAGTTCGTGGTACCAGTGGTCGACAAACTACTTAAGAGCTCCCCGCCCGTCGTCATTCGCGGCGGGAAAAACAGTCTGCGACTGCCTTTTTTGCACAAACTGTTAGCCACGCGGCGGTTTGATGCACTGCTGGCGAAAACGTTTGGTCTGGATCGACTTAAGATAGAGTGATTCTTGGTGAAGTGACTCTTGGTGAAATGACACCCGGTCAGAAGGTGTGGACGTTGCAGCGGGGCTTGCGCCTACAGCCGGAAAACACCAAATAGCGCTGCGTGATCCGAGAGCTCCCGCCACGCGCCGTTACTGAGGCGGCGGCAGCTGGTCGGTTGTAAACCGCGGTAGTAGATACGATCCACCGGTAACAGCGGTGCCCACACGGGAAATGTGCGAGCGTGCCGTCCCTGCATCTGCGCAAATAATTCTTCCAGGCCGAGGTCATCGTGCAGATGTAGTTCTGCGCGCTGACGCCAGTCGTTAAAATCACCGGCGATAATCATCGGTTCGTCCCGCGGTACGTGGCGGTTGATTCGATCCGTCAACGCTTGCAGTTGATCGCGTCGCTCTTGCTCGAGTAAGCCCAGGTGTACACACAGGGTGTGCAGACGGGTGTCGTGATTCGGTAGATCGATCACACCGTGCAAGATACTGCGACTGGAGCGCGGGAAAATCGAAACATCGATATTTTCCCAACTGGCGAACGGGTACATGCTGAGAATGGCATTGCCGTGGTCACCCTTGCGGTAGATGGCATTTTGACCATAGGCGTAATGGGGCCAGGCCTGATCGGCGAGATATTCGAAGTGCGGCTGATCGGGGTAGGAATATTTTTTCTTGTCGGACCGGCTCGGTGTGCGCGTCCCTTGAATTTCTTGTAGAAACACGATGTCCGCGCCAGTTTCGGCAATGCGCTCGCGCATGGATTCTAATACAAACCGTCGGTTGCCCAAGTCGTACCCTTTATGGATGTTGTAGGTGAGCACGTGAATTTCTCGCGATTGTTTCCCGAAGCTGCGCTTGCGATGGCTTTTTTGCGACGTTTCGATATCGGCCATCCCGGTCATGATCCACCCTCATCGCGACCGGCGCGCAGGGCTTTGATGCTCCATGACATGACATAATCGAAGCCGCTGGCCGCGGCGAAAAACAACACTGCCACTGTTCCCATCAGCAGGAATACAGCGGGAATCTGTACGTACATTTGCGCCAATAATATGAGCAGACAGAAGGTAACCTGTACACACATGTTGAGCTTGCTCAGCAAGGTGGCGTCGAGTTCGTAGGGGCCGATGAGGTGGTGATAGGTATAAGCACCGGCGACAATAACCATGTCGCGCAGCACGACCACCAGGGCGAGATACCAGGGAATCAAACCCGCGAAGGCGAAGCTGCAAAAAGCCACCGTGATAATGGTCTTGTCGGCGATGGGGTCGAGGATTGAACCCAATCGCGTTTTGGCGTCTAGCCGCCGCGCCAGAAATCCGTCCAGGGCATCGGAGGCACCAGCCGTGAAGCCGAGGAGCAGCGCTTGGCCATAAGAGCCGTTCGCGATGCAGTAGCCCAGGGGCACTGCCAGCAGCAAACGCAGAACAGTTAGAGCGTTGGGAATTTGTCGCCACATATTATGCGCTTCGTTGAATACTCAAACTGTATCTGAATTAGCGATTGAGCAAAAATACGGCAAGTTGCCGCCGCTCTTCTTCGCTCAGCGGCAAGTCGGGCATGGGTGAGGGCGGCGCCTGCAGCAGATCGTCGAGTGCGATGTAACCCAACCGCTGCGCCAGGCCTTCTAAGCGAAGTGGATTGGTGCCATCTTCGTGACAACTGCGGCAGTTGTGTTGTTCGTAGAGCGCGGCGCCGCGCTCAGCCATGACATGGAGATCCGCCGCTGCCAGCCAAGGTGGCGGGGCGTCATCGAGTCCGCGCGGTGCCACTGTAGGGAGTGCGGTGATTGCCGCTGCCCCGTTTTCATCCGTACTCGGCTGCACGCGGTAAATGGCGCCGGCGAAGTCATCGGAGATATACACCGCGCCATCTGGCCCCTGGGCGATGTCGACCGGCCGCCCTGAAATATCGCCGTCGCGGTTAAAACCCGCGAGAAATTCGCGCTCTTCGATGCCATCCGTTGAGAAATGCAGCGACACGACTTTATAGCCGTCCGGTTCACTGCGATTCCAGGAGCCGTGTAATGCTACTAGCGCACTGCGTTGAAAATCACCGGGCCAGCCCTTGGGATCGATAAAGCTAATACCCAGCGGTGCGTTGTGGGCGCGGAAGGGGTGCTCGGGAGCGATGGGCTGGCGCGAGCTGGCTTGTGGGTCGACACCCATATCGGGATCGGGTATGTTCGCGCCATTGAAGTAGGGCCAGCCGTAGAAACCGCCGTCGACTATGCGATTCAATTCGCAAGGTGGGAAGTCGTCGCCCATCAAGTCGCGACCATTATCGGTGGCGTACAGCGCGTTGTTCCAGGGCGCCCAGGCGAAGCCGACACTGTTGCGCAGGCCGGTGGCGACAATTTCGCCGGCGCTGCCGTCGAGACTGAAGCGCATCATTGAGGCGCGGCGTTCATCCTCCTCCTCACACACGTTACAGGTAGAGCCCTGGGCGAGGTAGAGCTTGTTATCCGGACCAACACCGATCGTCTTACTCCAGTGGTTGCCGTCGTCTGTTAGTCCTTCGATGATGGCGTGGTATTCGCCGTCCACGGTGCCGCGTGTGTCATCAAACAACACGCGGCCTACGCGGTTGGATTCTGCGATGTACAACCAGCCGCCATGTACCGCCAAGCCCAGCGGTCGATTTAAGCCCTCGAGGAGCACTTCTTGGGCATCTGGCAAACCGTCGCCATTGGCATCTTTGCGCAGCAGCACAATGTCTCCCGCGTGGGGTCGACTGACCAGGAGATCGCCCGCGTCGGTAAACTTGAGGAAGCGTGCGCGCGGCAAATCTTTGGCGTACAGACTGAGAGCGAAGCCTTCGGGTACTCGATAGCGGCTGCGCACGCCCTCGACGGTGGCGGCGGGCCCAGTGGCGCCGGTCATGACATTGAGCATCATCCGCAAACTCGATGAGCTAATGGTGCCCGTTGCCAACATCGCCACTGGCACGCTGACAAGCAGCAATACAAACATACCCAGGATGACTAGAAATTTGCGCATGGAGAGCTCCGGTATTGTTAATCAGTGCAAGTATAAGCCTAAGGCAGCGGGTACAAACTGAGGGCCGCGGTTGTTAGATGCTCGGTACGCTTGTCTGAGGGCCTTGGAAAAAAATAGTTTCAAACAACTGCTCATAACCGCCGCAAAGTGGGCGAGAAGTCGGGTCAAGGCTGTGGATACTCTCCGCAACCGGAAAATGCGTGCGACTATACCATAGCTCTCTGCGCTGAAGCCCCGTTCTGGACTGGCCAGTTTTCGGGAGAAAACTACAGATTTTTCTTGTGACTAGACGCCAATTCGCAGGATGATTCTAGAGTGTGAAATATGCACAGACGGCAGAAATTGCCGCGCAATTCAGCTATGTTGGGCTCTGGGGCAAACGCACATCGATAATACAACGGGGACGCCAGGCGGACATGCTTAAAACCCTTAAAGTATCAACCAGCGAGTTGGACATTGGCATGTATGTCAGTGCCCTGGATAGACCGTGGCTGGAAACACCTTTCTTCACTCAAGGCTTTGTCATTGAGAGCGATCAGGATATCGCTCGTCTGCGCGAATTCTGCAATTTCGTTTTTGTCGACAGCTTAAAAAGTCGCGAGTTGGCAGATGTGGTGCGAGAGCGCCGCCTCAGGCCCAACAAACCTCAATCGCAAACGGTAAAACGCCCTGCGGGAGCCGAATCCAAGCGGCCCAAAGACAGGCCGCGGGTTCCCATCGAGCGTATTTTCACGGGGCGTACCATTCAAAGTTACCAAGATCAGGCCCCTTGGGCACAGGAGCACGCGACTGCCGCGGCGGCGGTGGACGTCTTGCGGCACGACATCGACGACATTTTTTCCGGTGTGAATGACGGCGGTAAACTCGATTTCATTAAGTTGCGTAAATCCGTAGATCCGGTGGTCGACAGTATTAGCCGCAACCCGGATGCCTGTCTCTGGATCACGCGCTTGAAGCAGCATGACCAATACACTTATCAACACTCACTCGGGTCGTCGATTCTCGCCGTGTCGCTCGGACGTCAATTAGGCCTCTCGCGCCACGACCTGCGTTCTCTGGCTATGGGCTGTATGTTGATGGATGTCGGCAAACTGCGTCTGCCCCCCGAACTGTTGCAAGCTAACCGCGAACTCAGTGACCAAGAGGTGGCCGAGGTTGCGGGGCACGTTGGACACGGCCTGGAGATTCTGGACGAGTGCGGTGTAATCAACCAGGATGTCATTGATATCGTCGCGAATCACCACGAACGCTTTGACGGCAGCGGCTATCCAGCAGCGCTGATCGGAGACAAGATTCCCCCTTTCGCCTGCATAGCGGGCATCGTGGATACCTACGACGCGGTGACATCACAGCGCAGTTATGCCGAGCCTATGTCACCCAGTGAGGCCATCAAGTTGTTGTACGGCGCGCGTGATACCGAGTTTCAAGCAGAGTTGGTAGAGGCCTTTATTCAGGCGGTGGGCATCTATCCCGCCGGCACCTTGGTGGAGTTGTCTTCGGGAGAGGTGGGCGTCGTGGTCGCCGAGTACCGCACCCGCCGACTCCGGCCAAAAGTGTTACTGCTCTTGGATTCCAGGAAAAAGGCGCTGCCGCGTTCGCGTTTGATCGACCTTCAGGACGACAGTGATTCCTCGCGGGGAACCATGCTCAGTATCAAGAAAAGCCTCGAGCCGGATGCCTACGGCATCGACCTGTCCGACGTTCCCTTTGACACCGTAGCGCTGGACTAATTGCGCGCCGGTCGGGGCGATCGCACAGCGCTAAATCTCTATTGACCTAGCATACCTGTAGCCAGACAATGGGCCCGCGTTGCCCGAGTTCCCCTCGGGTGTGTCATTTCCTCTGCACAGGTCTGCCGCTATGCAAAAATTCCTCAAAGTTTCCTTTTTAATCAGTCTGTTGAGCGTTGTTGCTCCCACAGTGTGGGCGAACAGTGTCGCCGATACGATTCGCTCTTTCAGTAATGCGGGCGAAAGCGCGGAATTTTTTGAAAACGCCTATGGCTACGCGGTGTTTCCGACCATAGGTAAAGGTGGGCTGGTGGTTGGTGGAGCGCGTGGCTCGGGTAAGGTGTTTGTCGATGCCAAACATGTGGGCAATTCGACCATGACGCAGCTCACCGCCGGCGCCCAGGTCGGCGGCCAGGCCTACAGCCAGATCATCTTCTTCGAAACACAAGAGGCGTTCGATAATTTTACTTCCGGCAATTTCGAGTTCAGCGCGCAAGCGACGGCGGTTGCCATTACGGCCGGCGCTACGGCGGAGGCCAACACCGGTGGTGGCCTGGCAGCGGGCGTAAGCGGTGGGCGAAACGACGCGACCAACGTACACGGCGGGTATCGCAAAGGGATGGCGGTGTTCACCATTGCGCGGGGTGGGTTGATGTTTGAGGTTGCGCTGGGTGGCCAGAAGTTTACTTACACGCCGCTGTAGATGGCCTTGGCATTTTGCAATGCTTCTTTGGGTACGTCGCCCAGCAGAATGATGTGCAGGCCTCGAGGGCCGTGTGCACCGTAGATGAGCTTGCCGTCGATGTCTGCGCTGCTCGAAGGGCCCGCTATGATGTTGATGCCTCGGGGTCTGTTTTGCAGGGTGTTATCGTCGGCGAGTAGCGCTGCGTTCATACGCTGCCACGCCTTCTCCATGTCCGTTACCAAATCGTCTGCATCGAGAATGACCAGGTGGTGATCTGGCAGCAGGTTGTTGCGCGCGGGGTTCGCTTTACCGGTGTAGGTCACCACAGCACCCAGCTCGGCGATGCCCAATTGAGCAAAGCTCACCGCTACCGGCTCCCCGCCTTCAATCACGCCAAACCGCGGCAATACGCCGGCGTCGCGCCAGGGCATTGCCGCTAGGCGTGGGTCTTGGCAGGCGGCCAGACGCAGGCGTTTGTATTCACGCAACAAAAATTGAGCGATAGCCTGTACGGCTTCGCTGCGGCTCTGTGCTGTGGAGACAGTGGCGTTGTTCTTCATCGCGTTGATGATAAAGGCCTCACACAATTCATCTGCGGGCAGCTCGGCGGCGGGCGCTGAGCCCAGCGCTTGCCGACGCGCAGCGATTTCTCTGGCATCCAGCTGCAGCTCTGCTGTCGTGTCGCGTAAGCGGGCATAAAGCGTTGCACGCGCACTGTCGCTCACTGCTCTGACCTCCGGCTCGCTGCCTGGCGCTTGCGATATTGCTGCATGAATGTTTCACCCTCCGGTACCGGAAAATCTCGCTCGGCACTCCAGCCTCCAGCGCCGATTAAGCGCCGGAAACTGCCTTTACCTTTCCCGAGCTGATGCAGTATTGCGATGATGCGATCGGCACACCAACGATAGAAACGCGGTGAACGGAGTGCGGTGGCGTGTAGTCGAAGTGCCCAGCGCCAGCGTCGCGGACTGAGCTTTTTCTCTCGCTCCTGCGCGCGTAGATCGCGGAGTAAATCTGGCAGTGGAATGTCCGCGGGGCAAACTTCTGCGCAGCGTCCACAGCTCGTGCAAGCGTTTGGCAGAGCAGCGCTCGCTTCCAGCGAGGTGAGTAGCGGTGTGAGCACCGACCCCATTGGGCCACCGTAGACGGAACCGTAAGCGTGACCGCCAGCGCTGATGTATATCGGGCAGTGGTTGAGGCAGGCACCGCAGCGAATACACTCCAAGATTTCGCGGAAGTCGCCCGCGCGGATGTCAGTGCGCGAGTTGTCCAGTAGCACGAAGTGCGTTTCTATCGGCCCGTCGGTATCAGTGGCACGCCGCGGCCCGGAATAGAAACTGGTGTAACAGGTTTGCGGCTGCCCCGTGGCAGAGCGCACCAATAGGCGCAACATAGCGGTGGCGTCTTCGCCACGGGGTAAAATGCGGTCGATGGTGGTACACACGATTAAAACCGGTGGTAGATTGGCGCAGAGATCGCCGTTGCCTTCATTGGTCACCAGCATGCTGTAGCCATTCTCGGCGACCAGTGCGTTGGAGCCGATGATCCCGATATCGGCCTCGAGAAAGTGTTGTCGTAAGACCTGGCGTGCCTCATTGACCAAGTCGGCGGTGGTTGCCAGCTCGCGGTTCCCTAATGGGTGGTTGACCAAGAACTGCTCGCGAATTTCCTGTTCAGATTTGTGCAGTGCTGGTCCGACGATATGGCTGGGCGTTTCACCTGCTTGCTGCACGATGTATTCGCCCAGATCTGTTTCAACGACGGCCAGGCCCGCCTCTTGTAGATGCGTATTTAGCTGGGTTTCTTCCGTGACCATGGATTTGCCCTTGATGACTCGCTGCGCGTTGTGGCGCAGACAAATATCAAGTACCAACTGGTTCATTTGATGCGCGTCGCTGGCAAAGTGCACGGAATTGCCGTTGAGTACTGCTTGATTCTCAAACGCCTCGAGATAGTGAGCGAGGTTTTCCAGGCTGTGTTGTCGCACGGCTTTGACATGGCGCTTGAGTGCTTCGAACGACGCGAATTCTGAGATGGCAGCGTCGCGCATGAGCGGTGTGAACAGCGACAATACATCGCGCCGCGACACTTTTTCATTATCTGCCAAAGCAGCGCTGGCGTTTTCGACAAAGTTTGCGCTGTGCGTTTGCATGACGTTAGTTCGCCGCACCGATTGCGGGTTGTGCTAGCTTACCCGCGAGCAATTCGGCGATGTGACGTACCTCTAGGTCGACCCCCTCGCGGTGTGCGCGACCAGCCAGCGCTAACAGGCAACCTAGGTCGCCGCCGGTTAATACGGTAGCGCCTGTGTTGCTGGCATCGCGCAACTTATCGTCGCTCATTTTTGCCGCAATAGCGGGCATTTTGGCGCAAAACGCACCGCCAAAGCCGCAGCAAACATCGCGCTGTTCCAGTTCTTTTACCTGCGCATCACACAGTTCCCGCAACAGTGCGCGGGGTTGTTCTCGAATTCCCAGCTCACGCAATCCGGCGCAGCTATCGTGGTAGGCCACGCTGGGTAAGTCCGGTGCCCGATTCGCTGCTCCTCTAACCTTTGCCACTTCGTACAAAAAGGTCGTGAGTTCATAGGTTTTCGCGGCCAGTGTAAGTGCTTTGTCATGCCATTCACCCTCTAGCAGTTTGGGGTAGTGGTGCACCATCATGCCAGCGCAGGAGCCGGAGGGAACGACGACGTAGGGGTAGGGCTGCAGCAATTCGATCACGCGTTTAGCGACTGGCACCGTCGCTTTGTAGTCGCCGCTGTTATAGGCGGGTTGACCGCAGCAGGTTTGGGCCGCAGGTACCACGACTTTGCATCCAGCACGTTGCAAGAGTTCGAGACTGGCAAACCCGACGGAAGGTCGAAAAAAATCCACAAGACAGGTGGCGAATAGAGCGACTTCAAAGCGAGGCTTCCGGGCTTTCCGCTTGCGCCGTGCGCGATTCTTCGCAGCGCCCTGGGAGCTACCGTGATTACCCGCACCAGTTGTTGCGTCGGTTTGGCTGTCCAGTTTTTTGACCTTGTCGTTCACGGGGCGGCGTTTCCTTTCGCTAGGTTCGGGTAAATGGCGTGCTTGGTGCCACTCAAAAAATCCACCGTAGTGCGAACAATAGTAGCGCGGTTAGGGTACATAACACGATAACGCTACTGCCAATCATTATGGGGTTGCGGCTTTCTAGCAGTTTCACTAGCACGGTTTTGCGATCGACCCGAGCACCCGAGGCGGCGATGGTTGCCACTTTGTTGCGCCACTGCTGCGGTGCAAAGGCGGGGAGCAAGCGATTGCCCGCGAAGAGGGCGACATCGTCGATAAATAGGAAATTACCTCGATGTTGCACCTGAGCCGTACCCCCCATATGGTACATGTCGCGGTGATCGACGATGACCAGCGCGTCATCGCTAACGGCAATATTGCCCGGTGGTCGTCGGGCTATCAGAAGCAGCGCAATCGCTGGGCCACAGAGAAAGATCAGCAGCGCTAGCAGAGAAATCGCAGACAGGCCTTGCCCCACGGCAATGAGCGCCGCACCTGTGGCGAAAACCGCGTAGGCGATGGTGCGCCGTTGTAGGGCCGGCGCTCTATTCGGTTCGTGCTCCACCCAATCTAATGCTTCAATATGTTGGTCAATCGGCTCTGCTCCCCGCTCGCGGCGCGGCTGATAGACAATTTTGCGCAGGTGTTGGAGCCGGGTATAACACCCGCCCAGTACTACGATGAGGCCGCCTAGGACCAGTGCTACACGCCACAGCTGACCTATTGTCGCCGCTTTACGTTGCTGGTTGTGTACCAAAGAACGCAAACTCTCTGACTCTAGTGGTACCTCCGCTTCCCCGCGGGCATTGAAGCGCAGAAGGGAGGTCGACAGGGTGTTGTTCACCAGAGTTCTGTCTCCCCAGTTGATGAGTTGCAGAGTCCGGCTGCCGCTCGGCAACAACACGGCTTGTAAGTAGTTCCACTCCTCACTGAAACGATAGAGGCCTAATTTGCCGTTTGCCGGGTTGCGTAATCCCAGCCACCAGCCATTGCCCGACCAGAGGAAATCAACAATTTGCGTTTGTTTGGCGCTCGCGGCTGCCGGTGGCATGGCGAGAATTTCATCCAGTTGTTCACCAAATGCTTGATCGTCGAAACGCAGAACGCTAATCGCCGCACCTTGTGGGCTGGATATGTAGAGTAGCCCGTCGTGAAGGCGCATCACCGGCTGTTCGGCAATTGCGACGGCGCGGCTGGTCAGCAATTCACCCTCGGCATTGAATTTATACAGCGTATTTTGCTCAGCACTCGCGATGATAATGTCGCCGAGAATAGGGTTGACGACAAAATTGCTGATTGGAATATCCACCGCGTCAATCAGTGCGGGTGTGCATTGTGTGTTTGCAAGCTTGCAGCGTAAGAGTTGCAGTGCGCCCGGATCTTCGTGTTGTGAAGGAGCGGTGATCAGCCTGCCCAGGGCAAAAATTTCACCGGCCTTTGGCATTGACCAGGGCGTTTCTAAATGACTAACACCCAGTTCAGCCACCGGCACAACCTGTGTGCTCTGCCCGGCGCGGTTGTGCAATATCAGTGATGTACCCGCTAGCATGAGGGGGCCTCCGCCTTCATCGATGGCTACGGCTTGCGCGCCCAGCAATGGCGGCTCGGGCTGCCAGCGCATGCCCAGCACCAGTATAGCGCCCAATGCCAGTGCACCCAGCGCGGTCACCAGGCGACCCCTACGCGCTTTGTTTTGGGCTTCGGTCGAGCGGTCGCGAACTGCCGCGGTATTGCGAAAGGCATGTAGCTTGAAAAAATTCGGCTCTCCGGGCTGTCGCTTGCTAAATGCGTAGCCGCGCCGGGAAAAATTGGCGGCAATGCGCGGGCTTCTGCCCGCGGATTTGTCGAAGGCTTTTTGTGCTTGATGCGCGTCGCGCTCGATGGGTAACTCTGTAGAACCCTCATCGACGAGGCCGAGTTCTTGCAATTTAGTCTGCGCTCGGTGCTCTGCCAGTGCCACGGCGTCCAATTCGGCTTGCAATTCAGCCTTGTGGGCGGCAATGGCCGCGGCCTCGCGTTGGACCTGCTCTGCCGCCTCGCGCCGTGCGCTTTCCTCTGCCTCACGTTTGGCTCTTTCTTCGGCTGCTCGACGTGCTTTTTCGGCCCGCTTCGCCGCTGTGCGTGCGGCTTCTTCCCGAGCTACTTTCTCGGCTTGGACTTTGAGCGCTCGCCGCTGTTTTTTGGCTGCGGCGGATTCTCCGCGGTTGTTGTTTGGCGTGCGCGCTGCGGCCACCGCACTGTTGGTCGCAGTTTTCTCGGAGTGCTTTTTTTGTCCGCCACTGGAGTTGGGAGTTGCTTGCGCATCTGGATCGACTAAAACGAGTTCAGCGACCACCCCGAGTTCGTGCATCTGTTGGAAGCACACTGCGGCTTCGCGTCGATCTAGGTTGCGTCGCAGAATGATACTGTCGCCGGAAAAGAAGCGTTCGAGGCGGTCCGAATCATCGATGGCAAAGAGTTTTGCGAAGCGCGACTTGACGCGCGCAGGCTCCTGACCTCTTTGAATTTCACCGCTAAAAGTGAGGTTAAACTTCTTCACCCCGATCCCGCTTGTCCCTGGAAGCTCTTTTCGTTATAGCGAGAAATGTACGAGGTTTTTCAGTGCTTTACCAGCGTTCACACTGTTGAAAAGTGCCCGCAGGCGCCGCCTGCATAGCGGCACTTAAATGGGTTGGAAGGCAACGCCCGCATTTTTTTGCAGCCGATCTAGATAGGGTTGACTGAGCCCCGAGGCAGGCGTCCAGAATCCACCGCCCACTGCTGCGTTATCCTGCGCTAAGCAAACTGCCGCCTCCGCCAGCATTTTTGACGTCGAGCCGTAACCCGGGTCCATATCGCCGGTAACTCGGACGCGGGTATCGCGACTGCGATCTTCACTATCCATCGCCAGAAACTCGATGACATAGGAGCCTGCTGCGCGGGCTTCTCGGGAGGGCCCTTCTCCAGGCTTGGGTAGGAACCGCTGTGCCAGTTGGCGAGTGGGCCCCATCGCGAGTGTCAACATACCTGCGCCTCCAGCGGCCACCGCCAACCTGGCCTGTGCGGCGGAGCGATTGAGCAGCGATTCGTCATAGCGAAAGTCCTTACCCCAGGGAAAACCGAGCAGTGCGTTGCTGCGTCGCACTACACGAGTATTGATGGCCGCCATGATGAAGGGTGAGGTCCACTGTTGGAAATCTTCGTCGTACAAGGCGCCGCGCTGATCGCCGCCATCAAGACCGGGAGCGACCCCGCTGGGATACAGAACGTAGGGATTGCCGACCTGCCTGCGTATCGATGGGTCTCGGCCCGCCTCTTCCATCATGTTCAGCATGCTGGCGATGGTGCCGCCGCTGGCGCCGCCTTTGGTGCTGCGCACGCGACCTTTGACGCGATCGGCGTAGACGCCGTGGCGCTCGTGCATGACTTGTTGTGCATACCACACACCCATATCGAAGGGTACCGAGTCAAAGCCGCAGCAGTGCACGATGCGAGCGCCGCTGGCGACTGCGGCCGCGTGATACTCTGGAATAACCCGGGCCATCCACTGGACTTCACCGGTCAAGTCGCAGTAGTGCGTTCCCGCTTCCACGCAGGCAGCGACCAGCGGTGTGCCGTATTTGGCATAGGGGCCCACAGTGGTGCAGATCACACGGGTGCTGCGCACCATACTTGCAAGGCTATCGGCGTCGCTGGAATCGGCGATGATCAGCGGTAGCTGATCGCGTTCCTCCGGCGCTACCCAACGGTCGCGTACCGCTTTCAGCTTGGCTTCGTTACGCCCGGCGATGGCCCAACGCAGTCCACTCCTCGCGCTTTCTCCAACGCCGTATTGTGCTACCAGATACTCCACCACCAGCTCGCCGGTGAAGCCCGTGGCTCCCCAGACGATCAGATCGAATTCTCGTGTGGCCATGCGGGTTCTCCTAGCGAATACCGTGCATAAGTCGTTTCAGCACGGGTGAAATGAGTAACAAGATTAAGCCGACGGTGAGGCCGGTATACAACAAGTTGCCAAATAGATCGGTGTAGGAGGCCAGCGCTGCATCGACGTCCGTAATGTTGCCATCCACAGTCTTGATGGCAGCCAGCTTGGCTAACTGGGCGGCGACAAACTCGGAGTACGCCGTGGCTAAAAACCACGCCCCCATCATGACACCCACCACACGTGGCACCGCGAGTTTGGTCACTGCGGATAAGCCCACGGGCGAAAGACAGAGTTCACCGGTAGTGTGTAGCAAGTAAGCCAGAATTAACCAGAGGGCAGCTACGCGGCCGGTTTCATCCGGCATGGAAGCGCCTGCTACCAGCACGCCAAAACCCAGCCCTGCCTGGGCAATGCCGAGCGCAAATTTCACCGGTGTAGATGGCTCTAGGCCACGTCGCGCTAAGCCCATCCACAGCCAGGCAAAAAAGGGCGCAAACATAAAGATGAACATGGAGTTGAGTGACCCAAACTGCGAGGCAGTGAATTCGTAGCCAAACAGGGTGCGATCCACTACGCGATCTGCATACAAGGTCATGGACGCGGAGCTTTGTTCGAACAGTGCCCAGAAGACCACCGAGGACAAAATGAGCACGATAAGTACAATCATGCGGTGGCGTTCCACTGGGTCACATTTGACGGTGATAAACCAGCCTAGGCCCACCAGTACAATCAGCGATAACAGGTTCAGGCCAATGCCGACCGCACTGTGAAATTGCAGCATCTGCCAGATCACAGCTATCCCGAGCAGGGCGCCGAGGTAGATCGTCCACTCGTTGCTCAACCCCACTGGTGACTTGGCGCGCAGACGCCTCTGGTCGGGTGGTTCCGCCAAGCCTTGCAAATGACGCTGGCCGCGTAAAAACGTGATTAAGCCGATCACCATACCGATGCCTGCTGCGCCGAAACCGTAGCGCCACCCGTAGGTTTCGCCGAGGTAGCCGCACAGTAAGGTGGCTGTAAACGCACCGATGTTGATGCCCATGTAGAAAATGGTGAACCCCGCATCGCGACGCGGGTCCTGCTCCGGGTAGAGGCGGCCGACGATGGTGGAAATATTCGGTTTTAAAAAGCCAACGCCCATGATGATCAGTGCCAGAGACAGGTAGAACACTTGCAGCGCACCCTCATCACGAATAATGGTCGCGCCCTGGCGGGTCGCCTGCTCGCCTTCAACTGCCATGCCCAGATGGCCCAGCGCGAGCAATATGCCGCCAAATACCACTGATTTCCGCATGCCCAGGTAGCGATCCGCCAGCAGGCCACCGATCACCGGCATGGCGTAGACCAAGGCGCCATAGCTACCCAGGACTTCCAGCCCATGGGCGTCGGTGAACAGGTGATACTTGGTGAGATACAACAACAACAGAAATTTCATTCCGTAGAAAGAAAAGCGCTCCCACAGCTCTGTCGCAAAGCAAATGAGTAAGCCGCGCGGGTGGCCTAGGAAGCTGGTATCTTGCATCGCTGTAGAAGGGCTGTTTGTCATCGTCGAGAGGCCGGAATTATTGTGTTTTGTGGGCACGCCGCTAGCGAGGTGGGTCACGCTGGTCAATTTTTGCACATGAGCGCTGCTTGCTGACGCTTATCGCATAACCCGGGTATGGCCCTGCCACCACCTGGTAGTTGGTATTTGTATTACCCTCGCCATAGTAGCTGCTTGCGGTGTAATTTGCAGGGTGCGCAGCGAGCCCGCAGAGGGTATCCTTGCGCGTTTCTTCGCGAGCGCGAGCATACCACCGCAGTCGAGCATGCCCCTGGGTTTATCAGCTACTGTAAACGCCTCTCTCACCCGCCTGTGTTTGGCCGTGCTACTCACTTCGCTGTGCGGCTGCAGCGAGCCGCCGTGGAACAACCCGCATCCACCATCGCCCGAGGGCAAGATCACCTACCAGTCAATGATGGTGCGCAACCCGCCAAAGCACCTAGACCCGGCAATTTCATACGCGTCAGATGAGAGTTTGTTCATTCTGCAAATTTATGAACCGCCGATGACCTATCACTTCCTGAAGCGGCCCTATGAATTGATACCGGGCGCGCTGGCGGAATTTCCACAAGTGGAATACCTCAACGAAGCCGGGGAGACGGTCGCGGAGGACGCCGACGATTTGGCCTACAGCCGTTACACGCTGCGCTTGCGCCCAGACTTGCACTACCAGCCGCATCCAGCGTTCGCGCTCAACCAAGATGGTCAGCCCCTGTACCTGTTCGCTACTGCCAAAGCGGGCGAGCAGTACAGCCAGGTGCCCGACTTTCCCAAGCAGGGTGATCGCGCCGTGCACGCCAATGACTACGCCTACGCCATCAAGCGTTTCGCCGACCCGGGCAATGCCTCTCCCATGCTGGGGTTGATGGGCCAGTACATCGTAGGTATGAAGGAATTTTCTGAGGATTTAGCCAATGTGGCTCGCCAGGGCTGGTTGGATTTAGACCAGTACGACATGCGTGGGTTGGAAGTGGTCGATGAACATACGCTGCGTATTACGATCTACAAACGCTACCCGCAATTCGTCTATTGGCTCGCGATGCCCTTTTTTTCGCCCATTGCTCCAGAAGTCGAGCGTTTTTACCACAACCCGGGTTTTGCAGAACGTAACTTGACCCTGGACTGGTGGCCGGTGGGTTCTGGGCCATTCATGATGGTAAAAAATGACCCCAACAGCGAAATTATCTTAGAGCGCAACCCGAATTACCACGAAGACTACTACCCTACCGAGGGCGCACCGGGCGATGCCGAAGCTGGGTTGCTCGATGATGCCGGAAAACGCGTGCCTTTCATCGACCGCGCAGTTTTTCGTTTGGAAAAGGAATTGCTCTCCCTGTGGACGAAATTTCTGCAAGGCTATTATGATCGCTCCGGCGAAAACCACGGCCATACCATTGGTTTCTACGATCAGGCGTTCGTGGTCGGGCCCGACGGGGTAAGCATGAGCGAGGAATTGCGCGCGCACAACATCACCATGTCTCCCGACGTAAAACCTGCGCTGTACTACTACGGCTTTAACATGCGCGACCCGGTGGTCGGCGGTTACACCCAGAAGAAGCGCAAGTTGCGCCGCGCGCTGCAAATAGCATTCGATATCGAGGAATATCTCACCATTTTTTACAAGGGCAATGCGATTGCGGGCCACACGCTTATTCCACCGGGAATCCCCGGGCATCTGCAGGGCGAAGCCGGATTGAATGCCTATGTCTATGACTGGGTGGATGGTGAACCCAAGCGCAAAGCACTGGCGGAGGCACGGCGCTTGCTGGCGGAGGCGGGTTACCCCAATGGACGCAATGCCGACACCGGAGAGCCGCTTAAAATTCACTTCGATGTGCAAGCCCACGCGGTGGGTAAGTCGTCCATGAACTGGATACGGCGCAGCTTCGACAGGGTGGGTGTGCAAGTGGAGTTTCGGCCCACAGATTGGGCGCGGTTTCGCGAAAAGTTGTTGACGGGTAATGCGCAAATTTTCTCGCATGGCTGGCTGGCAGATTATCCGGACCCAGAGAACTTTCTATTTTTGAACTATGGGCCAGAGAGCCCGCTGCGATGCGAGTGCGACGGCGCCAATAACAGCAACTATGAAAATGAGGAATACGATGAGTTGTTCCGAGCGGTGCGGGTTGCGCCACCGGGCCCCGAGCGCGATGTGTTAGTCGCGGAGATGGTTGATATTTTTCGCCGCGATGCGGTATGGATGAGCATTTATTACCCGAAAGACGTGTTCCTCAATAATAGCTGGGTGTATAACACCAAGCGGCACGGTATCTCGAAAGCGACATTGAAGTACATTCGAATAGACCCACAGGAGCGCGCCACCAGGCGCAAAGAGTGGAATCAGCCGGTGACCTGGCCTTTGTATGTAGGAGCGGCTTTGTTGATTTTATTGGTGACACCTGGGGTGATTGCTTATCGGCGACGCCAAAAAGCCACAGCGCGCACGGCACAGGTGTAGCGATGCTGGCCTATATCATTCGCCGTTTGTTGTATGCGATTCCGATATTGATCGGCGTTAACTTACTAACTTTTGTGCTTTTCTTTGTGGTGACATCGCCAGATGAAATGGCGGTTTCGCAGCTGGGCGACAAACATGTCACACCGGAAGCTATACAGAGCTGGAAAAAGAAAAATGGCTACGATCTGCCGCTGTTTGTGAACGGCGCTGCGATGGGGCTTGCGACTGTTACCGACACTATTTTCTTTAACAAGTCGATCAAGCTATTTGCCTTTGATTTTGGTCGATCTGAAAGTGGGCGCGACATCACCACCGACGTGTCGACGCGCATGTGGCCGAGCTTGGCGGTTGCGTTACCCACTTTTGCGCTGGGTATCTGGGCCAATATCTGTGTGGCCCTGCTGGTCGTGATGTTTCATGCGACGCGCCTCGATCGCTGGGCGGTCTTCCTATTTGTGTGTCTGATGTCCATCTCGTCGCTGTTTTATATTATCGGTGGCCAATACCTGGTCGCCAAAACCTGGCGACTCGTGCCAATTTCGGGCTTTCACCCAGAGATTCAGCCCTGGAAGTTTCTCATCCTGCCGGTAATCGTGGGCGTAGTCGCCGGCGTTGGCGCCGGTGCGCGCTGGTATCGCACGCTGTTTTTGGAAGAGGCAAATCAGGACTATGTGCGCACCGCTCGCGCCAAGGGCGCCAGTGAAATTCGCGTGTTGTTTCGACATATATTGCCCAATGCGCTCATTCCAATATTGACCGGCGTTGTGGTTGTTATTCCCTCGTTGTTTATGGGCAGTTTGTTGATTGAATCCTTCTTCGGCATTCCCGGACTGGGCAGCTACATGTTAGACGCGATTCGCTCTCAGGATTTTGCCATTGTACGCACCATGGTGTTTATCGGCTCCATTCTCTACATCATCGGCCTGATTCTCACCGATATTTCCTACACCTGGGCCGACCCCCGCGTGCGGTTGAGTTAGGAACGCGCGTGAAACCCATCTTCCTTTGGTCCGATGTGCTGATATGGCTGTTGGTGCTGGCACTGACGCTGTTTTTTTGGCGTTTGCGGCGCGATCCAATGACTCGTGAGCGCTGGGCGCAAGTTTTTGGCACTCGCTTAGGGATGGTTACCTTCACGATTATCCTGCTTTACATTGGCGTCGCGCTTTTAGACTCAATACATTTTCGCAAGGCACTGGAGCCTCAGGAGGGCTCGCCTGCCGGAGAAGTGTTCTACGACAACCAGGTGACCAGCGTTCTGGACGTTCTGATGTTGGGTATGGGTGATCGATTCGAGCGTACGTATTCGGCGCCATTTGCCCTGTTGTCGTTCGAAAAACAGAACATGAAGGACGAGCAGGGCCGTGCGTTGCGCGATTACCCACCGCTGAAACACGCAGGACAGCACCTAGATGACCCCAGGCAAAAAATGGCCGACATCGTGCAGCGTTCATGCCTGGGGTTGTTATTCGGCGCTTTGCTAGCCGCGTTCGTGATCGTGCCCCAGTGGCTGCTATTGCGGCGCAGCAACTATCCCTGGGAGGCATCGTGGATGGTGCAGGTCATCGCCATTGGCGTAGCTACCTGGCTTGTCTATATCAGTCGCTACTATCATGTGCTGGGCACCGATTTGGGTGGCGTCGATGTCGCTTACCAAAGTGTGAAAGGCGTGCGTACAGGGGTCCTTCTGGGCACCTTAGCGACCTTGGTCATGATGCCCATCGCCATCACTCTCGGCGTCATGGCCGGGTATTTTAAGGGTTGGGTCGATGACGTGGTGCAGTACCTGTATACCACGCTGAGTTCCATTCCCGGCATTCTGTTGATCGCCGCTTCGGTGCTGCTGTTTCAGGTCTATATCGATTCACATCCAGAGGCCTTCGTATTGGGCATAGAGCAAGCGGATGCACGGTTTGTTGCCCTGTGTTTCATTCTCGGTGTCACGAGTTGGTCTTCGCTGTGTCGCCTTATTCGTGCTGAAACACTAAAAATTAGTCAGTTGGGCTACGTGCAAGCGGCCCACGCCTTCGGCGTGAGTCACGCGCGTGTTCTCACGCGGCATATTTTGCCCAATGTCGTGCACATTATTTTGATTACCTTTGTTTTGGAATTTAGTGGACTGGTATTGGCGGAAGCCGTCTTATCTTACATCGGGGTCGGGGTCGATGCCTCGATGTATAGCTGGGGAAATATGATTAATGGCGCGCGTTCGGAATTGTCGCGTCAGCCGCCAGTATGGTGGACACTCTCTGGTGCCTTTGTCTTTATGTTTGTCCTCGTGTTAGCCGCCAACCTTTTTGCCGATTTGGTGCGCGATGCCTTTGACCCACGCACTGCGCTGAAAGGGGCAAAAGCGTGAGTGCTGTGCAACCCCACACTGTGCGCATGGCCGTGCGCAACCTCTCTGTGCATGTTGTGGAGGACGGCGAACCGATTGTAAATCAGGTGAGCTTCGATCTGTGTGCGGGGAAAATTTTGGCCCTTGTTGGCGAATCGGGGAGCGGCAAGTCGGTGACATCGCTGGCGGCAATGCGCCTTTTGCCACAGGCACTCGCCATCTCCTCAGGCAGTGTGCAGGTGGGTGACGAAGACCTGCTCGACTTACCAGAAGGGCATATGCGAGACGTGCGCGGCTCTGCAGTTGCCATGATTTTTCAAAATGCCATGAACGCCCTGAACCCCGTGCAAACGGTGGGCGCCCAAGTGGCGGAAACGCTACGCTTGCATACGCGGTTGCGCGGTAACGCATTGCAGCAACGCGTGACTGCGTTGTTTGCCGAGGTGGGAATTCCCGACCCACAAGAGCGCCTGGGCTTTTTTCCGCATCAATTGTCCGGCGGCCAGCAGCAACGGGTGATGATCGCCATGGCGCTGGCGTGCGAGCCGGAAATATTGATCGCCGACGAACCCACCACAGCACTGGATGTCACGATTCAAGAACAGGTGCTGGATTTGGTGCGCGGTTTAACCCGTTCGCGACAACTTGCCGTGCTGTTGATTACCCACGATATGGGTGTTGTGCGCAATACGGCGGACGATGTCGCTGTGATGTACCACGGCGAGATTATCGAGCGTGCACCGGTAGAGGAATTCTTTCGCAACCCACAACAGCCCTACAGCCGTGAACTGATTGCAGCGCTGCCAGATCTGACGAAGTTTCGGCACACTCGGGCGCCGCAACCGCTGTTGCGACTGCAAGATGTGAAAGTGCACTTCCCGATACGGAGCGGCGTGCTGCAGCGCGCAGTTGACTACACGCGTGCGGTGGATGGGATATCTCTGCAGTTAGGGCGCGGTGAAACCTATGCCCTGGTTGGAGAATCCGGCAGCGGTAAAACCACTCTTGGCCGCGCTATTCTCAACTTGGTCGAAATTACCGCCGGTACCATCGAGTTCGATGGGGGCGCTATCCAAAACCTGAAGGGTCGTGCGATTTTACCGTATCGCAAAAGAATTCAAGTTATTTTCCAAAACCCCAATTCGTCGATGAATCCGCGTCTCAAGGTCGGCGATATTATTGTTGAGGGCATACGCAGCCTGGGTTTAGGGCTTTCTCCCGCGCGGTTGTCGGAGCGAACCGAACAGGTGTTGCAGCGCGTGAAATTAGATAGCGAGTACGGCGACCGCTATCCGCACGAACTGTCTGGCGGTCAGTTGCAGCGAGTCGCCATTGCCCGCGCACTTGCCGTCGAACCGGAATTAATTATCTGCGATGAACCTACGAGCGCGCTGGATGTATCCATTCGTCAGGAAGTATTGGACCTGTTGCAGCAATTGCAGTGCGAAGAGGGGTTATCGTATTTTTTTATCACTCACGATCTGTCAATCGTACCTGGGCTGGCGCACCGTGTCGGCGTTATGCGCGAGGGCAAGCTCGTAGAAGAGGGAGCGGCGCAGGATATTTTAACGACACCCAGCCATCCCTACACTCAGGCCCTGCTCAAGGCAGTACCGCGTGTCGAAAGAGGGTAGCGGCGCGTCTAGCAGCGTAGCGCAAATGGCGGGCGTGCTCTATGATTTATTGCGCTCAGGCAGGTGACGTTGTTTTAGAGCAGAGTTCTAATGCGACGTTTTAATGCAACGCGTCATTGTTAGCCGCTCGTTTGATCGATTTTTTTGACCCGCACACAGAAGCTCGTTAGAAGTCGGAAAGGAGATGATAGGAGATAGCCATGTCACAACCCAGTGCAGATATATTGGCGGAGCTGCGTCAATTGTTGGGCGAAAACGGTGTACGTGAAGAGCCCAACGACCAGACTCCCGATGTCGTCGTTAAACCTTCGAGTACCGAAGAAGTGTCTGCGGTGCTCAAACTCTGCGCTGCGGTGGGGCAGCCGTTAGTGCCACTGGGCGGAAAAACTGGCTTGGCGAATGGTCACTGCAAAACCGGCGATGAGATCGGGTTGTCGATGGAGCGCATGAATGCCATCGAAGAGATCGACACGGAAAATCGCACCATGACATTGCAGGCCGGCTGTATATTGCAGGTAGCTGCGGAGGCCGCTGAAGAGGCCGGGCTCCTACTACCATTGGATTTCGGTGCGCGCGGCTCTGCGACAATCGGCGGCAATCTAGCCACCAATGCCGGTGGCAATATGGTGATCCGTTACGGAATGACTCGCGATATGGTCCTGGGTTTGGAGGTTGTGTTGGCGGATGGTACTGTTGTGACCAATCTCAATAAGATGCTGAAAAACAATACCGGTTACGATATCAAGCATTGGTTTATCGGTGCCGAAGGCACCCTCGGCGTGATTACCCGGGTGGTACTTCGCCTGCGGCCACAACCGAAAAGCCAAAACACGGCGCTGTTGGCCGTTAAAGATTTTCAATCTGTCTCTGCGCTTCTGCGTTGGTTGGATGCGCAGACTGCCGGCACCTTGTCATCCTTTGAAGTAATGTGGCCGGAGTTTTACGAATTCATTACCCGCGAAGAGAGCGTGCACCGTCAACCGCTACCCCACGGCAGTGGCATGTATGTGTTGGTCGAGACTTTGGGGTCGGACCCCGAGGCCGATGCCCAGCGCTTTGAAGAAGTACTTGGCGGTGCTATGGAGCGGGGTTTGGTGGAAGACGCGGTATTGACCCGTTCACAAGCTGAGCGCAATGCCCTGTGGGAAATTCGCGATGATGTGTTGGAGTTTTTTAAGTTGGGCCCGATCATTCCCTTCGATGTCAGTGTCACGCTGGATAAGATGGAAGCCTTTGTGACGGATATTCGCACTGGTATGGCGTCGCAGCCCGACCCGGTGTGCATCGTGTTCGGACACTTGGGTGATGCCAATCTGCACGTTATTCTCGGTTGCAGTGACGCTGAGAAATTTGACTACGACGCCCTCCAAGAACACCTATACAACACGGTAGAGCAGTATCAGGGTTCGGTATCTGCTGAGCATGGCGTGGGTTTGAGTAAGCGCGAACAGCTATCGCGCAGTCGTAGTGATGCGGAACTTGCGTTAATGATGAACCTGAAAAAGATGCTGGACCCTCAAAACATTCTCAACCCCAATAAAATATTTAGCGCTGAGAAAATCGCAGCGCTGTAGATTTGTTGATTGTTGCAGTGAAAAAGAATTTTGGAGATAGCCCATGAATGGCGCAGAGAGCTTATTGAGCACATTGATCAACAATGACATCGATGTGTGTTTCACCAATCCAGGCACGTCAGAAATGCATTTTGTTGCAGCGTTGGATGAAGTCGAGGGAATGCGCTGCGTGTTGTGCCTCTTTGAAGGTGTGCTCTCCGGGGCGGCAGATGGATACGCGCGCATGGCGCGTAAACCCGCTTCGACGCTCCTGCACTTGGGCCCGGGGTTTGGCAACGCCTTGGCCAACACCCACAATGCTAAAAAAGCGCACACACCAATGCTCAATATTGTCGGGGACCACGCGACTTATCACGTGCAATACGACGCGCCACTGACGTCGAATATCGAAGGCATTGCCGCACCAGTCTCCCATTGGGTCTACACCGCGAAAAGCCCTGAAACAATCGCCACGGATGCTGCCGAGGCCATTCGACAAGCGGGCCGCAACAGTGTGGCGACCCTGATGCTGCCCGCCGATGTGTCTTGGAGCGATAATCCCAGCGGTCCCGAGGGCGCAGTTACCCTTCCAGCGCCGGCGCGCGTCGACACGGCGCGGGTAGAAGAAGCGGTAACCAAGCTGACATCCGGTGATCGGTGCCTGGTGATGATCGGTAATTGTGAGGTGACTGTAGAGCGGGGGTTACAGCTCAGCCGTATCGGCAAAGCAACCGGTGCAGAGGTCAGTACCGACACCTTTCCACCACGCCAAGCACGCGGGGCGGGCACGGCCGAGTTGGCTCGCTTTCCCTACCTTGCCGAGTTGGCGATAGACTACGCGAAAGATTTTGATCACCTGATACTCATTGGGGCATCCGCACCGGTGTCGTTTTTCGCCTACCCCGGCCTGGCCAGTATGTTGGCACCAGAAAGCTGCGCGGTATTGCAACTTGCCGAGTTCGACGAGGATATCGACCAGGTACTGCAAGATTTGGTCGTTGCAGTTGGGGCTGATGCAGTGGAGCCAGACGTCTTGGAATTAGCCATTCCCGAGCTGCCCAGCGGCCCTCTAGATGTCAATGCGGTTGCTGCAGCGATTGCGCACTACATGCCGGAGCACGCTGTGGTGGTGGATGAATCCAATACCAGTGGTATCGCATTGGCACCCTTTACCGCGGCGGCCAGGCCCCACGACAGTCTCAACTTAACTGGTGGCGCCATCGGTTGGGGCTTGCCCGCTGCGGTAGGTGCCGCCATTGCCTGTCCGCAACAGAAGGTGATTTCTCTGGAGGCCGATGGCAGCGCGATGTACACCATTCAGGCACTGTGGACGATGGCGCGGGAGCAACTCGATATCGTTGTCGTTATCTTCAATAACCGCAAGTACAGTATTCTGGAGTTGGAATTTGCCCGCACCGGTGCGCGTGGCGGAACGCCGGGGCCGAAGGCCGCGAGTACGCTCGATATCAGCAATCCCGATTTAGACTTTGTCGCGATGGCGGAAGGCATGGGAGTGCCCGCCACGCGGGCCACCACGGCGGAAGAATTCAATGGGCAGTTTGCAGCGGCAATAGCTGGCAACGGGCCCTGCCTGATCGATGCGCTGGTACCGACGGTTTTTAGCTAACTGCGTGACGGCGCATCTCGAGAGGCCGCGTTCAGCGTACCCAGAACCCTTTCGAATCGCCTAACCCCATGCTCAAAACCCGCTAAAAGTTTCGGCAGAACAGTTGCCGGGGTTGATCGGGTTGCAGCGCGCCACGCCGCCGCCGGGCATCGTGACTTGGTAGTTGCTAAATTCGGGGTCCGGCACTGGGTAGTCAGTGCTGATGAATTGCGCACCACTGGCAAGCGCTATGTCGCGGCGGCTCGTATCGTTGTTGCGCGCTTCCTCGGTATCGGCATCCGTACGGGTGCGCACCAGGTACCCCTGCTCAACGAGCGACTCGATGAGCCCCGGTTCAGCGCGCGGGTCATTTTTTTTCATAAAAGCCGCCTCCGGTGTGCCGGGTGGCGAATCCGTAAACAGGACGCGTCCCGCTAAGGCGGTGTGGCCTGCGATGTACAAATCGCGCTTGTCGCCGCCGTTGTCGAGCGCAAACAGCACCTTGCCTCGAGACTCCGTCAGGGTGGGCCAACCCGAAGTCAAGACGGCCTGTTCCAGGGTGGGCGCATCGCCCCGCACGTCGTCCGGCAAAATGAGCCGCTCATGCGCAAATACTTGGCGAATTTCTGCATCGATAGCGTTCAGTGCCGTAGCGTCAAAGGGGAGCGGGACGGCAAAGCCGAGGTTGAGTGGGTCGGGTATGGCCTCGTCCTTTGCTTCAATCAGCACGGTGATGGGTAGGTGGCCGGGATTGGCATCTGACCAATCGCGAATTTCTTTGAGGCAACTGATGAATGTGTAACAGGTTGTTTCGTAATCGATCTCCTGCACATGCAGTACTTTCAGACCTGGTGCGTCCAGTTCGAGGATGCCGGAGGCGGCGGGCTCGCCGAATAAGGTGCGCACTTGGTGATTGGCGTAGTAGCCACCCTCTGGATCGTGAAAGATGTCCAGTTCGATCTGGCGGATGCCCTGTTCAGAAAACTGTTCGGCCAAGGGTGCATGGGAGTAGGCGAGCGTGGTGGCGATATCGGGTATAAATGCGAGGAGTAGTTCAAAGGCATCTGCACGCGGTTGGATATGGTAGCTGTTGTGCGTTCCCAGATATTGCAGTTGATTGAGCCGGATGGTGTTTTCTGGATTGCCCGCGTTGCCGTCACCACCGTCGGAGCAGGCCCCGAGTAACGCGACGATCAGTGCGAGTGTGATTTTGGGAAAGCATCTGCCTGTCAGCCCAACTTTTTTTGGAATATTTTCTGGAAAATGTGTCGTCATAGAAATGTCTCTCGTGCCAGCAAAACGGCACTGTGGTGAATCAACAACTGTGCCTGTTAGGAGGCCATAATAGTAGCGAATGGAAGGAGAGATGGCACCTTACCGACGAGCTGATATACACTGTCTTGCAAAGGCAGAAGGGCTACCTTGCGAGGCGCAGCGTTGCACCTGTCACCGATAGTTCCACCGATAATTCACCGCTAGTTATCCACGACCGGAGGCCAATGTGGCTAAAGAATTCTTTCACCTGAAACAGCCCGGCCGAATCGGCTCTCTGATGATCAAAAATCGAATGAGTGTCGCCGCCATGGGTACTAATCTCGCCGAGAAAGACGGTACCTGCGGCGAGCGGATCATCGCTTACCACGAGCGTCAAGCTGCCGGTGGAGTGGGACTCATCGTCCTTGGAGTGACGGGTGTTGCCTGGCCCCACGGTGGCAATTTACCGCGCCAAGTGGCTATCTCTGAGGATCGCCATATCCCGGGCCTACGCGCCCTCGCTGATGCCTGCCATAAACACGGTGCCAAGGTGGCTGCACAGATACACCACGCCGGTATGGTTGCTGTGCAGGATATGGCAGAGGGTCGTCCGATTTGGGTGCCCTCCTATCCGGTGGCGGGGCACAGCGATTTGGGCGACTATATGTTCGCCGAGGAAATGGCGGCATTTAGCAACCCGGATGCGCCTCCGCCGGAATTGCATGTAATGACCACCGAAGATATTGCGCAATTGGTGGAACGTTTCGCTCAAGCTGCTGCGCGGGCAAAAGAAGCGGGTCTGGATGGAGCCGAAATCCACGGCGGCCACGGTTACATCATCTCGGAATTTCTCTCTCCGGCAATGAATCAGCGCGAGGATGCTTACGGCGGCACCGTCGAAAATCGCGCGCGCCTGCTCCTGGAGATTATCGCAGCCATTCGCGAACGCGTCGGGCGCGAGTTCCCGTTGTGGGTGAAGCTTGACTCCCAGGAATTTGGCAAAAAAGAGGGCATTACCCTGGCGGATGCAAAGGTCACCGCGCGCCTGGTGGAGAAAGCGGGTGTGGATGCAATCGCGGTGACTAGTTATCACGACCCGAATCAGGGTGCACTGCACGCCAATTCTAATATTCCCCACCCGCAAGAACTGATGGTGCCCAATGCGCGAGCTATCAAGGGCTGCGTCTCTATTCCGGTGTTGTGTGCAGGTCGTATCGAACCCAAGGCAGCGAGTAAGTATATCGGCAAGGGCTACTTCGATTTTCTCAGTATGGGTCGAAAAATGTTGGCCGACCCGGATCTACCACTGAAAGTCTGTCGCGGAGAGGGTGACCAAATTCGACCCTGCATCTATTGCTATTGCTGCGTCAGTCAAATTTATGTGCTGAATACAGTGAAGTGCGCGGTCAATCCGGAAACCGCGCGCGAAAAAGAACTGGCGCTGGTTGCGACCGATAAGGCCAAACACATTGCTGTCGTCGGTGGCGGGCCAGCGGGCATGGAAGCGGCGCGGCGTTTGGCCCTGCGTGGTCATCGCGTGACCTTGATGGAGCGCAGTAATCGCCTCGGTGGGACCCTGCAGTTTGCCGGCATACCCTATGAGCCAAATCAGCGCCTATTGCGCTGGCTGCGCAAGCAGGTCATCGACTCAACGGTGCACGTGCAGTTGGAGACGGAGGCCACCGCCAAACGATTACAGGCATTGGGTGTGGATGAAGTGATCGTGGCCACCGGCGCGCGGCGTGATATGCCCCCGATCCCCGGAGCACAACGTGAGTTCGTGTTTAGCGGAGATGAGTTGCGCGATCTGATGATGGGTGCGCGCAGCGAGCAACTGCAGCGCAAAACCGGGGGCTTCACCCGCGCGTTGGTCGACATCGCACGGCGCATCGGGGCGACCGACACACCGGAAATCATGCGCGCCGCTTCCCATGCGTGGCTGCCCTTGGGCAAGCGCATTGTGATTCTCGGCGGTGAACTGGTCGGTTTAGAATTGGCCGAGTTTTTAGCCGAGCGCGGGCGGCAAGTCACGGTGCTAGAGGGCCATGAGCGCGCCGGTAAAGGCTTGTTTTTGGTGCGCAGGATGCGTCTGATAGCGGAGTTGCGCGAACTCGGAGTGGAGTTGGTGTTGCAGGCGCAAGACCCAAACATTCTGGAGCACCGCGTCGTGTATACCAATCCGCGCGGACAGGAACGTAGCGTGGCCGCGGACCATGTGATCGTTGCACAGGGAGCCACGGGTGACGACGCGTTTGCGCAAGTTCTAAAAGAGGAGGGTTTTACCGTACACAGCATCGGCGATTGCGCAGGTGTTGGGTATATCGAAGGCGCGATGCAAGCCGCTGCGGAGCTCGCGATCAAACTGTGATGAGCGCTTAAGCCGGAAGAAACTCCGCAGATTCCAGATCTAGGCACTGCTGTAGATGGCGCTGGATCATGGTGAGAAACATTTTGTCGCCGCGCTCATCTGGTGTGCTGAAGCTCGCGCCCAACACGGTGATGACGATACCGTGCATGGCGAACTCTCGATATTGCTGCCAGCATTCCTGTGCATCTAGTTCCACGCCCTCGGCTGCCAGCGCCCGTCGATAATAGTCGATGAGTTCGCGCTCCCACGACCGGCGGCCCTCGGGGTCTAAGCTGCCGCCGATAAAGTAGGCGGCGTCCGTGAGCGCACTGGATTGCCCGGTGGTCTGCCAGTCCACAGTGGCGGCTCTACCTGCGCCAAACAATAGGTTTTCACTGCGGAAATCGCCGTGTGCCAAAGTTTTTGGCCCACTGAAGCGCGTCACGAAATGTCGATGCCCGCGGACGTAACGTTCGCCAAAGGCAATCGCTTCCTTGCTCAAGCCGTGCCCAAACCGATCGACAAACCCTGGCCAGGACTGTTCCATCAGCACTGCGCCAAATTCGCCCCCGTCGTCTTGTGCAGCCGACATCACGTGGTCGCGCTCGGCGAGTGATTCATCGCCGTAAAATGCCGCTGCGAGTTTGGCCACCTCGGCCAGCGCTTGTTCCGCGTGCTCGCGCGATACTCCGAGAAGGTTACTGCCGGGTTCGGCGGGCGCTAAGTCTTCCATCAGCAGCAAAAACTCGGTGCGGTCCTCACTCAATTCGCTGCCGTAGATGTGCGGTGTGCGCATGTTAGTCAGTGGTGCGAGCTCGCGGTAGAACATGACCTCGTTGTAGTACGCTCCTTGTGCACCGGCCATAGCCCGAGCGTGTTCATCACTGGCTGGAGATTTGGTGATAATAGAGTCGGGTGCCGCTTCTTGCACGGTATCGTAGTGCAGGGTAATGCGTGCGTTATCGCCCATTTTTCCCGTGCCGATCAAGGTGTGCTCAAAATGTGTCACGACGCCGCGATCTAGGCAGCCGTGCTCTTGCAGATAGCGTGTGAGCTGTTCGGCGGAAAGTTGCTCCGCGTCGGTGGCAAACTTGTTGGTTGTCATTGTAGTTGTCGGCGCTCTCGTCAGTGTATTAATCTCGGCTAAGTTCGCGTCATCACAGGAAATTCACACTGAGCCACTGCCCACAGCTTAAGGTAATTGATGGCCACTCGCCACTCACGTAGAATGGCGCGCCCAGATTGTTGCTGCCCCGCTCGTTGGCCCCGCTGTACGCGAGCACCATACGTATAAACTTTAGGAATTTCGGACATGACCCAATACAACATCGCCTTACTCGCGGGCGACGGCATCGGCCCAGAAATCACCGCAGAAGCCGTGAAAATATTTCAGCTGGTGGAAGAGCGCAATGCGGATATCAGTTTTAATTTGCAGCCCGCTGAATTTGGCGCGCGGGCATATTTTACCAGCGGCCACCCATTTCCGGACGAAACCAAAGCGATTTGTGATGCCGCCGATGCGATTATCAAGGGGCCCATTGGGCTCAATCATGAGGAGTCAAAAAAAATCCCTGTGGATATGCAGCCCGAGCGCGGTGCGCTACTCCCTATGCGCCGACGCTACAATACGTTCGCCAATTTTCGACCGGTTTCACTGCCCAAGGAGTTGGCGCACTTTTCGCCGCTAAAACCGGAAGTCATCGGGGATGGAATCGATCTCATTATGGTTCGCGAGCTGGTCGGCGGTTTGTATTTCGGCGACAAGGAGGTGGGAGTCAACGATGCGGGTCAGCGCTATGTCCGCGAAACGTTGGAATACGATGAGGAGCAGATCAGTCGTATTTTGCACGAGGCATTGCAATTGGCGATGCGCCGCAAGAAGGTGTTACACAATATCCACAAGAGCAATGTACTGAAATCCAGCGTGTTGTGGAACGACGTGTTGGAGGAAATTGCGCCGCAATACCCCGAAGTAGAAATTAGACATATTCTCGTTGATGCGGCCGCCACACTGCTGTGTCTCAATCCCGGGCAGTTCGATGTGATGGTGATGGAAAATATGTTCGGCGATATCCTCTCTGATCAGGGCGGCGGGATACTCGGTTCTCTCGGTCTCATGCCATCGGCTTGTAAAGGCCCTGAAAAGAGTTACTACGAGCCCTCACACGGCAGCGCGCCAGATATTGCCGGGCAAAATATCGCAAACCCGTATTCTATGATTGGCTCGGTGGCGATGATGTTAGAGAGTAGTTTTGGCTTGGAGCAAGAGTCGAAAAATGTGTGGCGCGCGATGCAGAGCGTGTTTGGTGAAGGCTATTCCACCCCAGATTTATCCAAGCCGGGAGCGGGTGTGAAGATGATCAACACCGATGAGTTCGGCGATAAAGTGGTCACAGCGTTGGCGGCAATGCCAAAAGTGGGGGCTTAATCTAGCGCTGCACGGTGCCCCGAAACTGCGACAACACGCCATCGTCGTCATCGGTACTGCGCTCATGCAACTGTAGGTTGATGATACGCAGGGCAGCTAAGATAGCGGCAAACACTTGGTTGGAGTGCACGCCACGGGTTTTATACTCCTGCCCGTCACAATCCCAGGTGATGACGCATTCGGTGAGTGCGTCGGTGCTGCCACCTTTTGGAATGCGCACCTCGTAGTCGAGCAGCGGCGGTAGATGATAGTCCTTGCTGGCCATCACAGCGTTGATCGCGTAGATAAAGGCGTCAAAACCACCGCTCCCGGAGCCGGTGGCGTTGTGTATCTCACCGCCGACGTCCACCTTGATGCTCACGGTAGATTGCATATCCAAACCGCTGTTTAGAGTGCAATTCAGCAACTTGATATGGTGGTAGCTTTTACTTTCCATGACATCGGCGATGATAAAGGGAAGGTCGTCGGCAGTAATTTGCGCTTTGGAATCTCCCAGCTTGACGATTCGGTCGAGCACTTTGCGCTGGTTTTCTTCAGACAGATTTAAGCCCAGCGCCTCCAAATTTTTCGCCAGCGAAGCTTTGCCGCTCATTTTCCCCAGGGCATAACTGCGCTGGCGGGCAAAACGCTCAGGGCTGAGACGGGTTTCGTAGAGCCCGCCTTTTTGATCGCCATCGGCGTGAATACCAGCGGTTTGGGTAAATACATCCGCACCGACGATGGGTGCATTGGCCGCAACGCGCTTGCCAGAAAAGCTTTCCACCATGCTGCTCAATTGCATCAGGTAGGTTTCGTCGATGGAGAGGGACAGGTTTAATTTGTCGCGCAATACCACGGCAATTTCTGCCAGCGAGGCATTGCCGGCGCGTTCTCCCAAGCAGTTGACGGTGCAGTGCACGGCGGTCACGCCCGCTTCCGCCGCTGCCATGACATTTGCGGTAGCCAGGCCGTAGTCGTTGTGCGGATGAAAATCGAATTGCTGCTCGGGATAGCGACGACACATGTCATTTAAGCTCTCAAACACTTCTTTCGGAGACAACACGCCGAGGGTGTCCGGCAACATGAAGTGCGCGATGCCGCTGTCCTGCAGCGCATTCATCATTTGGTAGACGTAGGCGGGGTTGTCGCGGTAACCGTTGGACCAGTCTTCCAGGTAGGCATTGACGGTAAGCCCCTGTTGCAGAGCATAGTTGACGGTTTCGGTAATTTCGGCGAGGTGCTGGTCGAGATTTTTACCCAGCTGCTCGCGGCAGTGTTTCTCACTGCCCTTGGTCAACAGATTCATGACTTTGCCGCCGGTGCCGCGTATCCAATCGACACTGCGCTGGTGATCGACAAAGCCCAAGACCTCAACGCGATCATCTAAGCCGTGTTCGGCAGCCCATTCAATGATATTGGCAACCGCGTCGCGCTCGCCGTCGGAGACGCAGGCCGAGGCGACTTCGATCCGGTCCACTTTTAGCTGCTGCAACAGCGCTTTGGCGAGATTCACTTTCTCGGCGGGCGCGTAGGACACGCCCTGCGTCTGCTCGCCATCGCGCAGGGTGGTGTCCATGATCTGTAAGTGTCGTGTTGGTTCGGTCATTTGCCTGTTGGGTTGTGCTTGCGTGGGTGCTTGTTGACTGGGTTGGCCAATTTGGGCGAGCCAACTAAGTGAGCGGTTGATTATCACCCTTCAATGTTTGGGTTGCAATTCGGGTTTACTGTTTGGCAATTAGTTGTGCAAATGTAACGCTTAGCGCTCGCCCCACCGAAACAGGCGAAAGAATTCGTAAGAAGGGTCGTCGGGGCCGGGTTTGCCAATGCGCGAGCCTGCGATCAAGGGGTGGTCTAGGCAGACGGTAGACGGGCTGTTGATCGTCGCCCAGTCCGCCAACACGGCGCGGTGACTAAACTTCCACTGGTCTTCGCGTTTTGCGTACTTATCGAGATAGCGCCCACCGATGAGCAGGTCCAGCGGTTCTTCGTCGGTTTGCACTTTGTGAAAGGCCAAGACGTAGACCTCGCCCTCGGCGTAATCGCCGTCGACGCGAATCGTTAGTGTGGTGACGTTGTGATGGAGGATTTCCATCGGTGCTTGTATCTGCGGCAATTCATCGATGAAAGCCATCGCCAGGCCATGGAAAAAGGCGCCGTGATCGTCGATCGCATCCTCGTGGTAGAGCGTGCGCAATTTATCGTAGTCGTGTCTATCTGAGGCTGCACAATAGTCGTGCACAAGTTCCGTGATAGCTTGTTTGTCGAGCAACAATTGGAGGCGAGCGTCCATCAGTGTTTCCCCAGTGCGTGTTGATAGGCCTGAACGGCGTCAGCAAGGCCCATGGTGAGGGCATCAACGGTGAGCGCATGGCCGATAGACACCTCGAGTAAACCGGGAACTGTGGCGAAACGTGGCAGGTTATCTAGGTCTAAGTCGTGACCCGCGTTAAGGCCCAAGCCTTCTTTCGCCGCGACTTCGGCAGCGTGATAAAAGCCTTGCAATATTGCGTCGACGTCTTTGCCCTCGCGACAAGCTCGAGCATAGGTTTCGGTGTACAGCTCAATGCGATCCACGCCCGTCGCTGCCGCGAGTCGAATTTGTTCCGGATCTGGATCCATAAACAACGCGCTGCGCACCCCGAGGCTTTTTAACTCGGCGATGAGCGGTGTGACTCGGTCGCCGTCCTTGCGCAAATCAAAACCGTGGTCTGAGGTTAGTTGGTTGTCCGCGTCGGGTACGAGCGTGCATTGCGTAGGGCGGATCTCGCGCACCAGCGACATGAAACCCGGATAGTCGCCGACACCGGCGCGATCACTCTTGCGCGGACCGGTGAAGGGATTGCCCTCGATGTTGAATTCCACATCGAGCATGGGGGCGAGGTCGAAGCAATCTTGCGCGCGTATATGGCGCTGATCGGGGCGCGGGTGCACGGTGATGCCATCGGCGCCGGCGTCGATACACAGTTGTGCGTGGGTCGGGATGTCCGGGTTGGTGGTGTCGCGGGAATTGCGCAGCAGCGCAATTTTATTCAGATTGACGCTGAGAGCGATCACGGCGCGTTATTTGCGCACGATTTCTTTGATGACGATGGGCTCTACAGGCACATCGTGCATGCCGAGTTTGACGCCAGTCTCGACCGTGGCGATGAAATCCACCACATCCATGCCCGCGGTCACTTCACCGAACACGGTATAACCCGGGCGACCCGGCACCCAATCCAAATTCAAATTGGAGCGCTGGTTGATGAAAAACTGCGACGTTGCGGAATCTGGATCGGCAGTGCGCGCCATGGCGATTGTGCCGCGCGTGTTGTGCAGACGATTGCGCGATTCATTCACAATGGGGTCTTGCGTGGGTTTTGGCAGCATGTCGTCGCCCATGCCACCACCTTGGATCATAAAGTTGGGAATGACTCGGTGAAATATAGTGCCCTTGTAGTGCCCGCTGTCTATATAGGCGAGAAAATTTTCCACGGTGACCGGCGCCTTGTCGGCAAATAACGTGAGTGTGATATCGCCCTCGCTGGTACGCATGACAATCGTCGGGTTTTCTACGGTCGTTTTATCTGTGCCCTCGACGCGAGTGGCCGCTGCTTTTTCCTCGGCTTTTTTCTCGACTTTTTCTTCAGCATTGTCTTTGGCATTTACCTCTGCCTGGGCAAATGGCATGCATAGTAAACTGAAGCAGAGCAGCAAACCGCGGCACATGCTCAAGGAATTATCGGTATTGTAAGCGAACCTATTGGCGCACGCCTGTAGTGTAGTGTTGCTGGTCATAGTGTTTTGTACCGTAGTCAAAGTTACTGGTTTTTGATGTAAGCCGCATCTCAATGCGCCGGGCGATGAACCTGGATTGAGCTCGGCGCCCAGCCACTGCGCCCAGCCACTACGCCCAGCCGCTATTGTTGCGTCGCTTGGGTACGAGTCTGGGCACGATCAGTGCAATTGCCACACCCAATAAGACCGCGAGCGCACCGTTGAGAAAATTCTGGCTCAACAGTTTATCGCGCAGCCGTTGAGACTCCGCTTCGAGGGTATCGACTTGTGCCCGCAAGTGTTCTGTTTCCTCTACGAGATGGCGATTATCCACATCGAGCTGCACCGCTTTGCCAGAGATCTTTTTCAGCGCTTCCAGTTCCTCTGTGACGGCCTCAAGGCTCTGCCCTGTAGTGCCGATTTGTTGACTGAGTGTGTCGCGCTCGCCTTGCAATAATTCTAATTGTTCGCGCAATTGTGCTGCTTGCCGCACGGCGTCCTCCGCCTTGCGCTTTGCGGCATCGAGTTGCCGCGCTGCCGGCACGCTTTGCATAAGGTATTGCGTGCGAATCCAGCCGCTGGTGCCCTTGTCGGTAGTGATTTCCGCCCAAGTGCCATCCTCCGAGGTGCGGTCGACACGCATGCGTGTGCCCGATGGGATGCCTCGGTGAACGATGCGGTATTGAGTGCCCGCGCCGCTGCGCAGGGGTACAAACTGCTTGTCGCTGACGTAGCGAATATCTTGGGCTTGCGCCTGCGAGATGAGGAAGCTACAAAGTGCCACGAAAAAAATGGCTGAAATAGTCGAAAAACGTCGCACACTGACTTCCTTTACTGGGTTGGTCGGGCATTTTAGCCAGCGGCGCACCGGTGTGTCACCTGCTAACGGCTGTCATCTGGTAATCACCAGGGCGCTGCCAATGGCTTGGTGGCCACACTCGCGTCGTAGCCCTATGCCGGCAGAACTCGCTTATAGGGTTTGACGGTTACTCTAGTAAACACACCAGCGTCGACATAGGGGTCTGCGTCGGCCCAGGCGGTGGCTGCCTCCAGGCTCTCGAACTCGGCGATGATCAGGCTGCCGGTAAACCCCGCCTCACCAGGCTCCTCCGTATCGAGAGCGGGGTGGGGGCCGGCCACCAGCAAACGCCCCGCGTCGACCAGCGCTTCCAGGCGATCGAGATGCGCCTGCCTGGCGCTCTTGCGCAGTGGCAGGCTGTCGGCGACGTCCTCACATAAAATGGCGTAGTACATGGCAAGTTCCAAGCGTGAGCGGGCTGCGGTTGTTTAGTCCTCACCCGGCAGCTGGGGTTCCGTCGATTCCACCTCACTGACGTGTGGGCCAATCATGATGGCGGAAATAATGGTGAGAAGTAGTGTAAATCCGATCGCGGAGTATAACTTGTAGTCGACCCAAGCCTCTTCGCTGAAATTGTATGCGACCAACAAATTGAGCGCACCGACGACAATAAAATTGGTGATCCACAGGGTGTTGAGGCGAGCCCAAATCGGTTTGGGTAGTTCGATCTGTCCACCCAAGGTGCGCTCGATCAGGTTTCTATCCCCAATGTATTGAAAGCCGATGAAGACTAGCGCCAGTACCCAATTGAAAACAGTGGGTTTGAGTTGAATGAATGATTCATCGCGGAAGAACAGTGTTGCGCCGCCAAAAAGTATGACGGCGAAAGCGAGCCAGAGCAGGCGCTTTTCCAACTTTCTGGTGACCAGGTAGGTCATAACAACCTGCAGCAAGGTGGCGACGATCAGCACCGCCGTTGCAGAAAAAATGCCATCCACCTGGTGCTCAAAGCCCCCGAAAGACAGCGTCTCACCGTCCATTTTATAGACGACGAAAAACAGAACGATGGGGACAAATTCTAGCAATTGCAGCATAGCGTCTACGACTCAGTCACTGTACTCTGGGCACCACTGGAGAAAACCGCAGGATTAGCGCGAAAGCGCACAGTGTAAAGACTGTGTTGATTGACTTCCACACCCATAGCAGCGCTTCGGATGGCGCGCTGTCGCCACAGCAGCTGGTAGAGCGCGCGCAGGCCGCCGGTATCGCGCTATTGGCGATTACCGATCACGATGTATTGCGCGGCTACGAGCAGGCGCGATGCCACCTCGAAGATATTTCAGCGGAACTGCGCCTCGTCCCGGGAGTAGAGCTGTCGTGTCGTTGGGGTGGGGCGACCATTCATGTCCTTGGCCTCGGCTTTGATCCCGACCATACCAGTATGTCCCGGGCATCGAGTGTCTTAGGCAGGGCGCGCCAAGATAGAGCACGAGAGATCGACGCTCGGCTAACCAAGCGCGGGTTCGACGGTGGCTTGGCTGGCGCGCTGCGTGTCGCCGGCGAGAGCCAACTAGGGCGCCCTCACTTCGCGCAGTGGATGGTGGAGGCCGGTCATGTCGCCGACGCCAATGAGGCGTTTGATCGGTATCTGGGTCGTGGCAAAATGGGCGATGTCAAAGCTTTTTGGCCAGCGCTTGCGGATGTTGTGACTTGGATTGTCGACGCCGGTGGCGTGGCCGTTTTGGCACACCCTTTGAAGTATCGATTTACCGGTATGAAGTTGCGACGTTTGATCGCGGACTTCATGGCGGCCGGCGGTACTGGCATTGAAACGCACAGCGGCCGTCAAAGTGCGGATCAAGTGCGCCACCTCCAGCGTCTAGCTCGGGAGTTCGATCTGGAGGTTTCGGTGGGCAGCGACTTCCACCGGGATGCTCCCCACGGCCCGACCCTAGGTGTAGAATTCAGTGCAAGCGACGAGCTGCGTGGTGTTTGGGAGCGTTGGTTGCCTGCGTAAAACTTAGGGGTCTGGAAACAAGAACTCCTCCAACCAACAGTGCAATCGCTCCTTAGCACGCGAGTGAAGACGCCGTGTGTCATAACAATAAATAGCCCCTGGGGCTTGAATAATCAGGACGACCTCGTGAGCCAGTTTTATCAAATTCACCCAGACAACCCGCAGGTGCGTCTGATCCGTCACGCGGTGGATATTATTCGCGAGGGCGGCGTTGTGGTATATCCCACGGATTCGGCTTATGCCCTGGGCTGCCATATCGGCGACAAATCTGCGCTCGATCGCATACGCCGTATTCGCCAACTCGATGCCAAACACAATTTCACGCTGGTCTGCCGCGACCTCTCGGAGATCGCCACCTATGCGAAAGTGACTAACACGGCGTATCGTTTGATTCGCCATGCCACGCCCGGCCCCTATACGTTTATTCTGCGCGCTACCTCCGAAGTGCCGCGTCGCCTGCTGCACGCCAAGCGTAAAACGGTCGGCCTGCGTGTCCCCGATAACGCCATTACCCAGGCCTTGCTAGACGATTTGGGTGAACCCCTTATGAGCGTCACGCTTATTATGCCGGGGGAGGACTTACCCCTCATGGACCCCTATGAAATTCGTGAGCTGCTGGAGCACGAGGTGGATTTGGTTATCGACGGCGGTTGGTGTGGCATGGAGGCCACCACGGTGGTCGATTTGGCCGATGATGTTCCACTGGTGTTGCGCGCGGGGAAGGGCGATGTGACGCCGTTTGAGGACTGAACTTCACTGTCTAGACACAACCATTGTCCGGCAGTATTCAGACGGGCTGGGCAGTGCTATGTCGACCCACTAAGAAGGTTTTTTTGCTCGGGTTTAGCGCCGTTGCCCCCGACAGAGGGTGCCTCGACATAACAGTTACTTCGCCGTGTGTTGCTTTCCCGCCCAAAGTATTGCGCGTTCCACAAATTCGACATAAGCGGGGATAACATAGGTGCTCCCCTGATGCCCAATAGCGCTGTACACCGCTCGACCGGTGCCGACATTGTGCCGCCAGGCGATAGGATGATCGTCGCCCATGCTGGCATTGCCCGGGTGATATGACGACTCATCTAAGCTCAGCAATACCTCGTAACCCTTACCGCGCACGCTCTGATCGAAGGCATACCACTCCTCGTTAGGCACAGACCATCTGGCCGGTAGGTGTTGCGTCAAACCATTGCTTGGGGACTCTGAGGTCACGATGGCGTCTTGAAACTGTGGGTCCATGGTGTGGCCGATAAATTGTGCGCCGATCAGTTCCCGCACATACCACTGCCACTGGTACCAGGGGTCGCCGCCGGCGGCATGTAGGCCGACGAACCCACCGCCGTTTTCTAAATACTGTCGAAACGCTGCGCCTTGTTCCTCGGTCAGGGTGGTGCCACTGGTGTTGTTCCACACGACCACGTCGAATTGCTGCAGCAACTCCGCTGTCATCACCGCGCCGTTCTCAGTGGCGAAGTAACCCCAGCCATTGCGTTTGGCAAAGTTTTCTAACAGGGATTCTCCAGCGGGTAGGGCATCGGTGTGCACGAAGCCATTGGCTTTGGAAAACACTAGTATCGCCGGGCGGTTCAAGTTTGCTGGCAGGCTTGGGGGGTCGGTATCCAGTTGCACGAAGAGGAATCCAAAATAGTGTGCGGCAAACAGGGCGCCGCCTATCAGTGAGATAAGTATAACCAGTGTTGTGCGAAACAGTATTTTGCGAACCATGGGAGGGCCTTGTATTTGCGGGATGGCTTGAGGAGGGACTGTAACTCGCTCCCTCAGAAAGATACCGAGGAATAGACCGTAAGAGCAAGAGCGATGGTGGAACGCCTGTTATACGCGACTGGATAGCGCTGTCGGGTGAGCACGATAGCTCGTTAGGTGCCGCGGTTTGCAAGTACCGAAAGAGCATTGCTGGGGCGAAGTCCGCCTCATAAGGGCGTGGGGTTCCGACCGCATAAGGCGGACTTCGCCCCAGCAAAGCGGCATCTCGAGAACAGTAAGATACATCCACTGAGGCCGATGGTCATCCGAGCCAAGCCGGTGGGGAGTTTGAACCACTATGCCTGTCAGACAAAACTCTCTATTTCCCCTCGAGCCGGGTATACTGTCGGCGAGAGTTATAGGGGGTGGGGCGCTGTGTCAGGCAACGAATCAAACTCAGGAACTGGTGGTGGCCCCCAGGGGCCCGACGAGGGCAATGCAGCACCACCGGCGGCTCTGGTCGCAGGGGCGAATGCGCCACAGCAAGGCGAGATGCCTTTCGCCGTAGTCATGGGCGAGGCGCTTACTGAGCTGCCCCCCGATCTGTACATCCCACCGCAGGCCTTAGAGGTCTTTTTAGAGGCTTTTGAAGGCCCCCTGGACCTGCTGTTGTATCTCATCAAACGGCAGAACCTCGATATTCTCGAGATTGATGTCTCGCGCATCACCGAGCAGTACATGAGCTATGTCGATCTCATGGACGCGGTGCAGTTTGAACTGGCGGGTGAATACTTGCTGATGGCGGCCGTCCTCGCGGAAATTAAATCGCGCATGTTGCTGCCGCGTTCCAGCGAAGTCGAGGAAGACGAGGAAGACCCGCGGGCGCAGCTCATCCGCCGTTTGCAGGAGTACGAGCGCTTCAAAAAGGCTGCGGAAGATATTCGGGAAATGCCGCGCATGGAGCGTGACACCTGGGTCGCCAGCGCCAAACCTCCGGAGATAAACAGCACGCGCCCCGACCCTGATGTCGATATGCGCGAACTGCTGGTGGCGCTGAGTGAAGTGCTACACCGAGCAGATATGTATGAGAGCCACCACATTCAGCGCGAGGCGCTGTCTACGCGCGAGCGTATGAGTCAGGTATTGGAGCATTTATCCGGCGACGCGCAATTTGTCCCCTTTGGCGCGCTGTTCACCGCCAGGGAAGGGCGCCTGGGTGTGGTCGTCACTTTCCTGGCGCTCATGGAGCTGATCAAAGAAGCGCTGGTAGAAATTGTGCAAACCGAGAACTTCGGTCCCATTCATGTCAAAGCGAGGTCCGAATAGTATGGTGGCAACTGGGTTGGTACAAATTATTGAAGGCGCGTTACTCGCCGCAGGTAAACCCCTAAGTGTTGCCCAGATCGGCGCACTTTTTGAAGAGCGCGAGCGGCCTGAAAATACCGCTATTCGCGAGGCCTTAAAAGAGATCGACGAACGTTGCCAAGAGCGCGGCTTCGAACTGGTGGAAGTGGCCAGCGGGTTTCGCTTCCAAGTGCGTCAGGCGCTCAGCCCCTGGGTCGGACGCCTGTGGCAAGAGCGGCCGCAGCGCTACTCCCGCGCGCTGTTGGAAACCCTGGCCCTCATCGCCTATCGTCAGCCCATCACCCGCGGCGAAATCGAAGAAATCCGCGGTGTTGCCGTTAGCTCAAATATCATCAGAACGCTGCACGAACGCGAATGGATTCGCGTGGTAGGGCACCGCGACGTGCCGGGTCGCCCCGCCATGTACGCCACCACCAAGCAGTTCTTGGATTACTTCAGCCTGAAGAGCTTGGAGCAGTTGCCCGCACTGGCTGAAATACGCGATCTCGATACGCTGAACGCTGAGTTGGGATTTAGTGATCCCATTCCCGGCAGCGCGGCCAGCGAAGGTGCTCCAGAGCTAACCGTAGTCGGGGGCACTGATCATACGCCCAGCGCAACGGGCCCTGACGAAGGTGCGCTCGATACTGATGACACCGAGACCGCTACCGCCAGCGACGTGGTGGACGGCGGGTTAGAAAGCGCGATGGAAAGCAGTGTGGGAAGCGCAATGGAAGACGGCGAAGCTGAGCAAGAAGTAGAGTCAGTCGCTGAGCATGACTCCCCCGCTTCGGCGGAGCAGGAAAGTGCCGCCGAGAATGAATCCGAAGGAGGGTTAACGCTCGCCGATATCGCCAACAACCTGGCCGCAAGAGCCGAGCAAGTACCACCAGAAGATCGACCCGAAACCGGTTTGCCGCGCGCCGAGATCTCCGTTGCGGTGGACGCGCCGCAGGGAGGCGATCGCACCGCCGAATTGGCCGATGAGTTAGGTGCTGACTTTGATGCCGATGTTGATGCCGATCTCAATACCTCGGCAGAAGCATTCGACGCCGAAGATTTTCCGGGGGCTGATTCCTCCAAACCTGCCCCTGGGTCTTGAGTTGACCCGTGACCAAACGAACATCCTCCAAACCGCCAGCGGCGCGGGGCAAGCGCACCACGCGCAGTACCAGCACAGCGCAGAGTCTACGCTTGGCGCAGACCGACCACACCACATCTGCACCGCAGCGCAAGGCTAAAGGCGAAAAGCTGCAAAAAGTACTGGCGCGCGCCGGGTTGGGTTCGCGGCGGGAAATGGAGACTTGGATCGAAGCCGGCCGCATCAGCGTCAACGGCAAGCGCGCGCAATTGGGTGATCGCGTCGACGGCCGCGCACGGTTGAGTGTCGATGGCAAAAAGCTAGAAACTAAAGCCCCCGAACGCACGCGCAGCATTCTCTATCATAAGCCACCGGGTGAGGTGTGTTCGCGTAAGGATCCGGAGGGCCGGCGCACGGTGTTTGAGCGCCTGCCAAGCCTCAAGGGCGAGCGCTGGATTTCAATTGGACGGCTAGATTTCAACACTTCCGGCTTGCTGTTGTTCACCACGGACGGCGAATTGGCCAACGCCCTCATGCACCCGTCATCGAATATCGAGCGCGAGTACATGGTGCGCGTGATGGGAGACATCACCTCCAAAAAACTGCAGCACATGCTCGATGGTGTCATGCTCGACGATGGCCTGGCACGATTTACCGATATCCAAGAGGGCGGTGGTGAAGGCGTCAATCGCTGGTATTACGTCGTATTGATGGAGGGGCGCAACCGCGAAGTGCGACGTCTATTTGAATCCCAGGGTCTTACTGTGTCGCGACTAAAACGCGTACGCTACGGCGACGTGTTCATCCCCGCAAAAGTAAAGCAGGGTCAGTGGGTGGAGTTGGAGCGGCGCGAAGTGAAATCCCTCTACCGCATGGCCGATCTGCCATTTAAAGAACCGCGGCGCGGGGATGCCAAGCAGCGCGAGGCCATGGAGCGCCAGTTTGGTAAGCGCAACTCGCCTGCGCGACGCAAAAAAAAATCTCGCCGAGGTTCTGGCGCACGTTGAAGCTCTAGTGCGCGTTGAGGCCCTAGCGCGCATTAAAGGCGCGCCCCGTCACACCCGCGCTGTCGTCTCCCATCAAGAAGAGGTAACTGGGCATGATGTCCTCGGGCGACGGGTTGTCTGCCGGGTTTTCCGCCGGGTAGGCCGTGCGGCGCATCTGCGTGTTTGTCGCCTTAGGATTCAAGCTATTAACGCGTATCTTGGAAGTATTTTCTAGTTCACTGGCGAGCACCTGCATAAACCCTTCAGTGGCGAACTTAGAGACCGCGTAGGAGCCCCAATAGGCCTTGCCCACACGCCCCACTGAAGAAGACGTAAACACAATGGATGCCGAACGTGCCGCCTGCAGCAGCGGCAGCAGATAGCGCGTGAGCAGAAACTGCGCGTTAACGTTGACCTGCATGACCTCCTGCCAACTCGCAAACTGGGCGCTCTCGATGGGCTTGCGTTCCCCCAGTAGCGCCGCGTTGTGCAATAGGCCATCCAAGTGGGTAAATTCCTGCGCCAAACTCGCCGCCAGATTGGCGTAGCTTTCCTCACCGGCACTGGCCATATCCATTTCAATAATCGCTGGTTTCGGTCCCCCCGCCGCCTCGATTGCGTCGTAGACTGCTTCCAACTTGCTCGCTGTCCTGCCCAACAGTAAAACCGTCGCCCCGTGCGCCGCATAAGTCAGCGCTGCGGTGCGACCGATGCCATCCCCGGCACCGCTCACTACAATGGTTTTTCCCTTGAGCAAATCCGCTTGCGGGCGGTAACTGGTAGGGACCTGTAATACTTCCATGCTCGCTCCTGATAAATATAAGTTGTGCTGTTGATCTGACATTGGGTTTGCAGGGCTGTCTCACGTGGAAGACACCCTGAGCGACTCATGCGTTGAGATCGGTGAGCATTTTACGGCTGTCCCAAGCGCTAACAGCCGGGTTAATCAGAAGCAATGATCAGATCGCGAAGATCCGTGCTCGCCTCCGCCACCACATTCGCCCCCCAGCGCGCGGGGTCGTCGCCCGTCTCAATGTAGCCATACGCCGCCGCGATGGTATACATGGGCGCCCTGCGACCCGCCTGTACATCGCGTGCGTGATCGCCGATGAAAATGGCTTCTGAAACCGAGCACCCCAACTGCGCACAGTTTTTCTGTAGGGATTCTGGGTGCGGCTTACGGTTGCTCACGTCATCCGGGCAGATCACACTACCGGGCGCCGGAATAATATTAAGTTTTTGTATTAAGGGCTCAGTGTAAGCTCTTGGTTTATTGGTGGAAATACCCCATCGAATTCCGTTATTCTCCAGCGCCTCCAGCAACTCCCCCACGCCGGGATAGAGCGCCGCCGCCGTACCCAGCTGTGCACTGTAGAGCGTTAACAGGCGCTCCCTTTGCGCCGCGAATGCGGGCGAGTCAACCGCTGTGTTCAGCGCCAGGCGCACCAAAGCGTTAGCGCCGTTGGACACCGAGGCGCTAATCTGATCGGCGTCCATCGGTGGCAGATCGTGTTCCGCGCGCAACTGCTGAACCGCTGGAATGAATTCTTGCGCCGTGTCCACCAGCGTGCCATCGAGATCGAATAGGACTGCTTTTAACACGGTGGGGAAGGGCGGTAGGGCTTCACTCATGCGCGGGTTTGCTCGCATGCACCATGTAGTTCACGCTGACATCCGTCGCTTTCAAGCTGTAGCGCTTGGTGATGGGGTTGTAGAGTAGGCCCGTCATGCCTGTGAGTTGTAATCCCGCCGCGCGAATCCAACTGGCCAGTTCTGAAGGGCGAATAAACTTCGCGTACTCGTGGGTGCCTGCGGGTAGCAGCTTGAGAATATGTTCAGCGCCGACAATGGCGAAAGCAAACGACTTGGGGTTGCGGTTGATCGTCGAGAAATACAAATTGCCGCCCGGTTTGGCGAGCTGCGCACAAGCGTTGATCACCGCTGCCGGATCGGGTACGTGCTCCAACATTTCTAAGCAGCAAACAATGTCGTAGTGCTCGGGTTGTTCCGCCGCGACCTGTTCTGCTGTCGCCTGCCGGTAGGTGATGTCCAAGCCCGATTCCAAGCGGTGCAACTGCGCCACACCCAGCGGTGCTTCGCCCATGTCGATGCCGGTGACATCGGCGCCGCGCTGGGTCATCGCTTCGGCTAAAATGCCGCCCCCGCAGCCGACGTCGATCAAACGCTGCCCCGCCACGGGCGAGTGCAAGTCGATGTAGTTTGCGCGCAATGGGTTGATATCGTGCAGGGGGCGAAACTCGCTGTTGCGGTCCCACCAGCGCGATGCCAGCGCTTCAAACTTGGCGATCTCCTGCGGGTCTACGTTGGCTATTTCACTCATGCTGCGCTCCCTGGCCCTGCGGCGATGCGTTCGCGCCAGTGTGCGGCGCGCGCGGTGACGTGATCGAGATTACATTGGGTGAGCTGGGAGTCGCGCAGCACGCACTGGCCGGCAATCCAACTGTGGCTCACTTGACTGCCGTTGCAGGCGTAGACCAATTGCGAGAGCGGATTGTGAATCGGTTGCGTCTCCGGGCGCTCCAAATCCACCGCAATAATATCTGCCTGTTTGCCTACCTCAATGCTGCCGATGCGGTGCTCTTGTCCCATCGCTTTGGCGCCGTTGAGCGTCGCCATCGCCAGCGCGTCGGCGGCGGGCAGGGCAGTGGCATCCATGCTGCGCAACTTCGCCAGCAGGGCGGCCACTTGCATTTCCGCAAACAGGTTTAAGCTGTTGTTACTGGCTGCGCTATCGGTGCCCAGCGCCACATTGACGCCCTTGGCCATGAGTTTGCTCACCGGGCATGTGCCGGAAGCCAGTTTCATGTTCGATTGTGGGCAATGCACCACGTGGGCCCCTGTAGTGGCCAACAACTCGATATCCTGATCACCCAGGTCTGTCATGTGTACGCACTGGGTGCGCGGTCCGAGCAGCCCCATTCGATTCAGTGAATCTAGCGGGCGTTCACCGTTGGTCTCTACCGCTTGCAAGACCTCGCCCTGAGTTTCGTGCAGGTGGATGTGCACCACCGAATCCAGTTCCGCCGCCAGCGTTGCGACTTTGGCGAGGTTTTCCTCACTCACCGTGTAGGGCGCGTGCGGCCCAAACACTACCGAAATCAGTGGCCGCTGCTTAAAATCGTCGCGCACCGCGAGCCCTTTAGAGATGTAATCGTCCGCGTCTCGGCCCCAGGCGCTGGGAAAATCAAAAATCGGGAAAGTGATCTGACAGCGCATGCCGAATTTGTCCGCCGTCGCGGCCACCACATTGGGGAAAAAATACATGTCGGAAAAGGTCGTCGTCCCGCAGCGCAGCATCTCGGCAATGGCGAGTTCGGTGCCATCGCGCACGAATTCCTCGCTGACGTGTTCCCCCTCTGCCGGCCAGATGTGTTCCTCCAACCAGGGCATCAGTGGCTGGTCATCGGCGAATCCGCGCAGCAGACTCATGCCCGCATGCCCGTGGCAGTTAATCAGCCCTGGCAGCAGCGCCTGCCCGGGCAGGGCGAGCTCCTCAGAGGCAATCAACTTGCCCGCTTCTGCGCGCGGTAATAGTGCGCTAATGGTGTCACCGCTAATAGCGACGCTACAGTTCTCCAGCACAACAGCATGCGGCTTTACGGGCACGACCCAGTCGGGGTGCAGTAATATGTCTACCATTTGCGGCGCATTGCTCATTGCTGTGGAATTTCCATTGCTTTGTGCATCAATTATCCGAACCAGCGGTCAACTAGCGCCGGCTCTTGGTTATCACTAGGTGGTTATCGCTATGCTCTGCCGGAGCGAGCACCGGCGCAAATTATACCTATAAATACTCGCTAGACCTCACGCTGCTATGACAATTGGCTTCGTGTCACCCGCCCAACGGCGTTTTGACTCAAGTAAAAAACACGGCTTCGAGCGGTCTGAACTCCACTTTTTGACCCCGCAATCCAGTCCGATGAGCCACTGGCCTCGCAAGGCACCGCCACCCGAACTTCATGGTCTCCACAGGGGTAAAAACATAGCCGTGCACCCCCGAAATCCCGTATAATTCAGCGCTTGTTTTTGGCGGTCCCAAGCACCCCGACCCCAAGTGCAAACGATCGCTAAAGCAGGGGTATTCCAACCCCGGTTTTGCGCCGATACGATCGAGAAAACTAGCCAGTTCAGAGCGTTGGTGCCGCCTTGATAGGGCGAGTATCTGGTGTGCAGTATTGGATGAGTAAATCTAACTTACCACGTAAGAGAAGTGACAGTTGAATGGGTGAATTAGCCAAAGAAATCCTTCCCGTCAATATCGAAGACGAGATGAAGCAGTCCTATCTCGATTACGCCATGAGCGTGATCGTGGGCCGGGCTCTGCCCGACGTGCGCGATGGGCTCAAGCCCGTGCATCGGCGCGTATTGTTCGCGATGAATGAGCTGAACAACGACTGGAACAAGGCCTATAAGAAGTCCGCCCGGGTTGTGGGCGATGTGATCGGAAAATACCATCCCCACGGTGACTCCGCGGTGTACGACACCATCGTGCGGATGGCCCAGCCTTTTTCCCTGCGCTATATGCTCGTCGATGGCCAGGGCAATTTTGGCTCTGTCGATGGCGATTCCGCTGCCGCCATGCGCTACACCGAAATTCGCATGCAGAAAATTGCCCACGCGATTTTGGCGGATCTGGATAAGGAAACCGTCGATTTTGTCGACAACTATGACGGCACCGAGCGCATTCCCGAAGTGCTGCCCACGCGTGTGCCCAACCTGTTGGTCAATGGTTCCTCTGGCATCGCCGTGGGGATGGCTACCAATATTCCGCCGCATAATTTGACCGAGGTTATCAGCGGTTGTTTGGCGCTGATTGCCAACCCCGACTTGACTGTCGATGAGTTGATGGAACACATCCCCGGCCCAGATTTTCCCACTGGCGCCACTATCAATGGCCGCGCCGGTATCATCCAGGCTTACCGCACAGGGCGTGGGCGCATTTACGTGCGCGCCAAAGCGGAGGTCATCACCGATGAAAAGCGCGGCAAGGACATTATTGTCGTCCATGAGATTCCCTACCAGCTGAACAAGGCGAAGTTGATCGAGCGTATTGCCGAGTTGGTGAAGGACAAGAAAATCGAGGGCATTACGGAGCTGCGCGATGAATCCGACAAAGACGGCCTGCGCGTCGTCATCGAATTGCGGCGCGGTGAAGTGGGCGATGTCGTGCTCAACAATCTATATGCGCAGACGCAGCTGCAATCGGTGTTCGGCATCAACATGGTGGCCCTGGTCGACGGTCAGCCGAAGGTGCTCAACCTCAAAGAAATTATTGAGGCGTTCATCAGGCACCGCCGTGAGGTGGTCACACGCCGCACGGTGTTCCTGTTGCGCAAGGCGCGTGAGCGCGGGCACATTTTGGAAGGCTTGGCGATTGCGCTGGCCAACATCGACCCCGTCATTGCATTGATCAAAGCCTCGCCCAGTTCGGCGGAAGCGAAAGAAAAATTGATCGCGCAGACCTGGGCCCCGGGCGATGTGCTGGGCATGTTAGAGCGCGCGGGGCCAGACGCCTGCCGCCCCGTTGATTTAGCGCCCGAGTGCGGCCTGCAGGATGGCCAGTACCATCTGTCTGCCGCGCAAGCACAGGCCATATTAGAATTGCGCCTGCATCGTCTGACAGGTTTAGAGCACGAAAAGCTACTCGCCGAGTACGAAGAAAAGCTGAAGGAAATCGCTGATTACCTGGATATCCTGAGCGACCCCGAGCGCTTAAAAGTCGTCATCCGCGAGGAGTTGGAAGAAATCGTCAAAGAGTACGGGGATGAGCGGCGTACCGAAATTACCGCCTCCAAACATGATCTCACGGTGGAAGATTTGATCACCGAAGAGGATCGCGTCGTCACCATCTCGCACGGTGGGTACGCGAAAACGCAGCCGCTGGCCGATTATCAAGCGCAGCGCCGTGGCGGTATGGGTAAGTCTGCGACGGCGGTGAAAGATGAAGATTTCGTCGAGCATCTGCTGATTGCCAGCACACATGCGACAATTTTGTGTTTTTCTAACTTTGGCAAAGTGTATTGGCTGAAGGTATTTCATATTCCTCTGGCGGGGCGCAATTCGCGCGGGCGACCGATGGTCAACCTGTTGCCGCTGGAAGAGGGCGAGCGCGTCACCTCGATACTGCCGGTAGAGGAGTACAAAGAGGGCCATTACATCTTCATGGCCACCGCGAACGGCACCGTGAAGAAAACGGCGCTCACTGATTTCGCGCGACAGCGCAGCGTCGGTTTGCGCGCTCTAGAGCTGGAGGAGGGCGATGTATTGGTCGGCACGGCGATCACCTCCGGCGAGCACGATGTCATGCTGCTCTCCAGCGAGGGGAAAGCGGTGCGCTTCCGCGAGGGTGATGTGCGGGCTATGGGTCGTACCGCGCGCGGTGTGCGTGGCATCAAACTGGGCAAGGGGCACAGCATGATCTCACTCATCATTCCGCGCGAAGGGGGTCGCGTGCTGACCGTTTCCGCCAACGGCTACGGCAAGCGCACGGAGATGGATGATTTTCCCACCAAGGGGCGCGGCACTATGGGTGTCATCGCTATGCAAACCAGCGAGCGCAATGGCGATTTGGTTGGCGCTGTGCAGGTGTTCCCCGGGGATGAACTCATGCTGATTTCCAACCAGGGTACGCTGGTACGCACACGTGCGGAGGAAGTCTCGGTGCTCGGCCGTAACACGCAGGGCGTGCGCGTCATCCGCACGAAAGAGGGCGAAAACTTAGTGGGAGTGGCGCGGGTCGAAGAGACCGAAGAAGATCTGCCGGACGGTGAGCCCTAGAGAACAAGTTGTTTCCAGCGCTGTGATAGGCGGACTTATTTTCACAAAGTGTCGTTAACGAAGGATGTATCCATGAGCCGCAAGTACAACTTTTGTGCGGGTCCCGCTGCGCTACCCGAGGCAGTGTTGGAAGTCGCGCGTAAAGACCTGCTGGATTGGCATGGGCGTGGACTGTCGTTCATGGAAATGAGTCATCGCTCGCCGGAAGTTGTCGGTGTCGCAGCGCACGCCGAAGAGACGCTGCGCAAATTGCTGGGAATTTCCGACGACTATGCTGTTTTGTTTCTGCAGGGCGGTGCTAGTTTGCAGTTTTCCTGCGTGCCTTTGAATTTACTCGGCGACCATGACAGCGCCGATTACGTGAACACTGGCCAGTGGTCGAAAAAAGCCATCGCCGAAGCGCGCCGTTACTGTGCGGTGAGCGTGGTGGCGTCGTCCGAGGACACCAACTTCACGACCATTCCTTCCACTGAGGAATGGCAGCTCAATGCACAAGCCGCCTATTTGCATTACACACCCAATGAAACCATCGGGGGTGTTGAGTTCCCTTTCGTGCCCGATGTGCCGGTGCCACTCGCCGCAGATATGTCGTCCACGATTTTGTCGCGACCCATTGACGTCAACGCGTTTGGTGTGATCTATGCCGGCGCGCAAAAAAATATCGGCCCGGCGGGTTTGACTGTGGTTATCGTGCGACGCGACTTGTTGGGGTGCGCCCACGAACGCTGTCCGGCGATGCTCAACTGGCAGACAGCGGCAGACAATGACTCCATGTACAACACGCCACCGACCTTTGCCCTGTACCTCGCCGCCCTGGTGTTTGACTGGGTGAGTGAGCAGGGTGGCCTCGCAGCGATGGCAACCGTGAATCGTCGCAAGGCCGAGAAGCTCTATACGGCGATCGACACGAGCGACTTTTACGCAAACCCTGTGGAAGTTGATAGCCGCTCGTGGATGAATGTGCCCTTCACGCTCGCCGATGCGGCCCTGGATAAGATCTTCTTGCAGGAATCTGCACGCGCGGGCCTGCTGAACCTCAAAGGCCATCGCTCTGTGGGCGGTATGCGCGCCAGCCTCTACAATGCGGTCAGTGAGGCGGCAGTCGACGCGCTGATTGCCTTTATGGGAGAGTTCGAAAAGCGCCACGGCTGATCGCACGGCGTGTGTTATAGTGGCCCCTTTGAATTATAAAATTGATATAATTCAATATGATAGGGCGGCTAGTTAAGAAAAGAATTAACCCTAATTTGGGGGTATTGCCCAGACCATGAGCAAGGACAGTGATCTCGACCCAGACCTGAACAAGGTCCGGGCGGACATCGACGCTATCGATCGCGAGATTCAGGCGCTATTAAATCGCCGGGCGGAGTGTGCGCGCGACGTGGCCGATATCAAGTTGGCGCAGGCGCAAGCCAGCGGTGAAGATCACAGCCAAGTCGTGTACTACCGGCCCGAACGTGAAGCCCAAGTGCTACAGGGCATCATGGCGCGCAATGAAGGGCCCCTGGATGGCGCCACCGTCGCGCACATCTTCCGCGAGATTATGTCCGCCTGTCTGGCGCTGGAAAAACCGTTGCAAGTCGCCTACCTCGGGCCCGAGGGTACCTTTACTCAAGCGGCGACCATGAAGCACTTTGGTCATGCAGCGCTCTGCGTGCCACAGGCCACGATCGATAACGTGTTCACCCAAGTTGAATCGGGGGAGTGCCACTACGGTGTCGTGCCCGTTGAAAATTCCACCGAGGGTATGGTGAGTCACACACTGGATAACTTTATGGATTCGCCGTTGAAGATTTCCGGTGAGGTGGAGATGCGCATCGGCCACCACCTGCTCGTTGCGCAAGGTGCCTCGGCCGAGAGCATCACGTGCATTTGCGCGCATCAACAGGCCTTGGCGCAGTGCCGTAATTGGTTGGATAAGCACTGGCCGCACGTGGAGCGCGAAGCCGTCAGTAGTAACGGAGAGGCCGCGCGGCGCGCCGCCCAGAATGATGGCGTTGCAGCGGTCGCGGGCGACATGGCCGCGGAACTTTACGACTTGGTCCACGTCGCCGAACACATCGAAGACTACGCCGACAACACGACACGCTTTCTCATTATCGGTCGTGAAGAAGTGCCGCCCAGTGGTAATGACAAAACATCGATCATTGTTTCCAGCCGCAACAAGCCGGGCGCACTGTTCACACTGTTGGAGCCCTTCCGTCGTCGTGAAGTGAGTTTAACGCGCATCGATACTCGGCCCTCGCGCACCGAAAAGTGGGCCTATGTATTTTTCATCGAGTTTGAAGGTCACCTTCAAGACGACAATATCGCCGGTATTCTCGCCGAGTTGGAGGAGCAGTCCATCCTCTTAAAGCCCCTGGGGTCTTACCCTCGGGCTGTGTTGTAAGCGCGCGTCGTCATGTCACCGACGGATAAAACATTGGTGGTAGCGGGCCTGGGACTCATTGGTGGGTCCCTGGCAAAGGCGCTGCGCGCGAGCGGATACTGTCGGCACTTTATCGGCTTTGGTCACCGCACACCGTCTTTGGAACGCGGTGTAGAGTTGGGTGTGATCGATGAGTTTACCCTCGATCTGGATGAAGCTGTTGCCCGAGCGGATATTCTCGCCATCTGCACACCCACGCGGGTTGCCGCGCAGTTGCTGGGTGAAATACTACCGCGCCTCGCGGCGAGCAAGAGCGCTGCTATTGTCACCGATGCGGCGAGTGTAAAAGGAAATTTGCGCGATGCGGCGCTGGCGGCCTGTGCAGAGGTGCCGGGGCGGCTTGTGTTGGGACACCCGATTGCCGGCTCGGAGCTTAGCGGTGTGGATGCTGCCAATGCCCAGTTATTTCGCGCACACCGCGTGATTCTAACGCCGCTTGAGAACACCGACGCCAAGGCACTAGCGGAAGTCGAAGCCATGTGGCGCAGTACTGGCGCAGAACTGATGCGCATGGGTGTCGATGAGCACGACGCGGTACTGGCGGCGACCAGCCACCTGCCGCACGTGTTGGCCTACGCCCTGGTCGATGCCCTGGCCACTGCGGACTCCGCGGAGCAGATGTTTCGCTGTGCTGCCGGTGGTTTTCGCGATTTTACCCGGATCGCCTCCAGCGACCCGGTTATGTGGCGCGATATTGCGCTGGCAAATGGCCCGGCGCTGTTGCAGGCGATAGACCACTACACGGGTCATCTCACGCGGCTGCGCGTGGCCATCGCCGACGCCGATGGTGACGCCTTACTCGAGACATTTACGCAAGCCAAACGTGCGCGAGACGCTTTTGCCGACGAGCTCGCGCAGCGGGCCGATGGTACGATTGAATGAAGCGTTGTTGAGACCCATGGATTTTCACATACAACCCGGCGGCAGCTTGCGTGGCGATGCGCGCGTTCCCGGCGATAAGTCGATTTCGCACCGCGCCGTGATGCTGGGAGCGCTCGCCCAGGGCAACACTGAAATTCAGGGCTTCTTGGAAGGTGAAGATGCGCTGGCTACCGTGGCCGCTTTTCGTGCGATGGGTGTCGACATCGATGGTCCGCACGGCGGCGAGATGCGCATTAGAGGTGTGGGCCTGCACGGGTTGCGAGCGCCCGTGGCGGCCTTGGACATGGGGAACGCCGGTACCGGTATGCGTCTGCTCAGCGGTCTCATGGTGGGGCAAGTCTTTGATAGTCAGTTGACTGGCGATGCATCGCTGTGCAGCCGCCCTATGGGTCGCGTGACGACGCCGCTAACGCAAATGGGTGCGAGCATAGCCACTGCAGCGGACGGTCGGCCACCGCTAGAGATTCGCGGTGGACAGACACTACATGGCATCCACTACTCTCTGCCCATGGCCAGCGCGCAAGTGAAATCTGCTCTGCTGCTGGCCGGGTTGTATAGCGAAGGTGAAACTGTGGTGGTTGAACCCGCTCCAACCCGCGATCACACCGAGCGCATGCTGCGCGGTTTTGGCTACGCGGTGCGCGTGCTCGAGTTGCCTGGTACGGCGCGAGAAGTTGCGGTGACCGGTGGCGGAGCCTTGCAGGCCTGCTCCATTGAGGTGCCCGGCGATATCTCTTCCGCCGCGTTCTTATTGGTGGCTGCGAGTATTGCGCCGGGTTCCGATGTGCTATTGCGCCATGTTGGCGTGAATCCGACGCGCATCGGTGTTATCACACTATTGCGCGCCATGGGGGCCGATATTGCACTGTACGCGGAGCGCGAAGTCGGTGGTGAGCCCGTTGCGGATATTCGTGTGCGCCATGCCCCGTTGCGCGGCATCGAGATTCCTGCGGAGCAAATACCGCTGGCGATAGATGAGCTGCCCGTGTTGTTCATCGCCGCGGCCTGTGCCAGCGGGCGGACGGTGCTGCGCGGGGCACAGGAGTTGCGCGTCAAAGAGAGCGACCGCATCGCGGCCATGGCCGAAGGTCTGGCGACTCTGGGCGTGCAGTATGAAGAACTGGAAGACGGCATCATTATCGAGGGTGGCACCCTCGCTGGTGGCGATGTTCAGACGCACCACGATCACCGCATTGCGATGAGTTTTGCGGTTGCGGGGCTGGTGGCCGAGCAGGCCATCAGGGTGCGCGATTGTGGGCATGTGGCCACTTCCTTTCCAGGTTTTGCACAATTATTGCAGGCGTTGGGGCTTGCAATTAGCGTGGTCGATGAGTGATGGCGGAAACCGTACCAGTAATTACAATTGATGGCCCCTCGGGTGCAGGGAAGGGCACGATCAGCCATCTATTGGCGCAGGAATTGGGGTGGTTTTTGCTCGATAGTGGCACCCTGTACCGCGTCACCGGCCATGCCTGCGTGCTCGATGGGGTTTCCTGGGACGATGAGAAAGCCGTGGCCGCGTTGGCGCGGGAGCTGGATGTGAGCTTTACGGTCGTCGATGGTGAAGTCGTAGTGTCGTACCGCGGCCGCGATATCAGCGCTGCTATTCGGACGGAGGAGGGCGGCCGTGGCGCTTCCACCGTAGCCGCTATCCCAGCGGTGCGCACAGCCCTCATGGAACGCCAGCACGCCTTTCGCTGTGCGCCGGGTTTGGTGGCTGATGGGCGCGATATGGGCACCGTTGTGTTCCCCGATGCCCCGTTAAAATTCTTCCTCACTGCGAGTGCCGAGGAGCGCGCACAACGGCGCTATCAGCAGTTGCTCGAAAAGGGTGAAAGTGTTAGTCTGCCGCGCCTTCTGCAGGACATAGAGGAGCGTGATCGTCGGGATGCATCCCGGGAAATCTCACCACTGGTCCCTGCCGAAGACGCTATCGTTATCGATAGCAGCGCCCTGCCCATCACCGAGGTGTTCGATCAGGTCATGGAGCGGGTTCGAGCACAGGGGTTCGCCTAGCTTCCTAGCCGTTGTCAGCGTGAATCTCGCCGTTTGTATTTACCGTTTGATCTCCATACTAACGTAAGTACCTGTGCTCACATTGCACTGGCACCGCTCAACTGTGGCTGCACGTGACAAACGCACCACTCGGTTTGCTCAAACCAGAAATGGCAAAGCGAGTGCTTAACGAAAACAACCCGGGCCGGCTGGCGGCGCGGCGGAGGCAGTCACTGGTGTCCCGTAGCTGGGCCCCAGCAACATGCTCTCCACAACATCACAGGTACATTCTATGAGCGAATCCTTCGCTGAACTGTTTGAAGAAAGTTTAAAAACTGTCGATATGAAGCCCGGCGCCATCGTGACCGGCGTAGTCATCGATATCGACAACGAGTGGGTCACCGTACATGCGGGTTTGAAGTCCGAAGGTGTTATCCCGCGCGCGCAATTCATCGACGCCAATGGCGAGTGCTCCCTGGCGATCGGCGATGAAGTACAGGTCGCACTAGAGACTGTAGAAGACGGTTTCGGCGAGACGAAGCTCTCGCGCGAAAAGGCCAAACGCGCCGAGGCGTGGAAAGATTTAGAGGCAGCCCACGAAGACGACGCCGTCGTCACCGGGGTGATCAACGGCAAGGTCAAAGGTGGCTTTACCGTCGATATCAACACCATTCGCGCATTCCTGCCCGGCTCACTGGTGGATGTGCGGCCCGTCCGCGAAACCACACACCTCGAGGGCAAGGAACTCGAATTCAAAGTGATTAAACTCGATCAAAAACGCAACAATGTGGTTGTTTCCCGTCGTGCCGTGATGGAAGTGGCCAACAGTGTCGAGCGCGACGCACTGCTGGAGTCATTGCAAGAAGGTATGTCTGTCAAGGGGATCGTCAAGAACCTCACCGATTACGGTGCTTTTGTCGATCTGGGCGGTGTCGATGGCTTACTACACATTACCGACATGGCTTGGAAGCGTATCAAGCATCCATCGGAAATTGTCGAAGTTGGTCAAGAGATCGACGTGAAGATTCTCAAGTTTGATCGCGAACGCAATCGCGTGTCGCTGGGCTTGAAGCAGTTGGGTGAAGACCCCTGGGTTGAAATTACCGGCCGCTACCCCGAAGGCAGTCGCGTCAACGCCACAATCACCAACCTCACCGACTACGGCTGTTTTGCCGAATTGGAAGAGGGCGTGGAAGGCCTGGTGCACGTGTCTGAAATGGATTGGACCAACAAGAATGTGCACCCCTCCAAAATCGTTAACTTGGGTGACGAAGTCGAAGTCATGGTGTTGGATATCGATGAAGAGCGCCGTCGCATCTCCCTGGGTATCAAGCAGTGTCAGCAAAACCCCTGGGACGCTTTCGCGTCGCAGTATGCCAAGGGCGACAAGATTTCCGGCAGCATCAAGTCGATCACCGACTTCGGTATTTTTATCGGTCTGGAAGGCAATATCGATGGTCTCGTGCATTTATCCGACATTAGTTGGAACGAAACTGGCGAAGAGGCTGTGCGCAACTACAAGAAAGGCGATGAAATAGAAACCGTGATCCTCTCTATCGACCCAGAGCGCGAGCGCATTTCCCTGGGCGTCAAGCAACTGGAAGACGACCCCTTTGGTAACTATGTGTCTGAAAATGATCGCGGCGCTATCGTTACCGGTGAAGTGATTGAGATTGACGCAAAGTCTGTCACCATCCGGTTGGCAGAAGAGGTCATCGGTGTATTAAAGGCCTCTGACATCAGCCGCGATAAAGTTGAAGACGCGCGCAACTCCTTCAAAGTCGGCGACTCAGTCGAATCGAAGATTATCGCTGTAGATCGCAAGAACCGCGGCCTGTCATTGTCGATCAAAGCGAAGGACTACGATGACGAGAAGGAAGCGGTGAAGTCACTGAAAGAATCTGAGCAGGAGGCCACCTCCCCGGGCACCATCGGTGACCTGATCAAGGCGCAGATGGGTGAAAACTAGCCTGTAGCTTGCTCCATGAGAGACTCAAGGCCCGCGCCAGCGGGTCTTTTTTTACTCAATATTGGGAGTTTTCCTATAAAAAATAGGCACTTGCGGAAACCGTCAGCAGAGTCCACAATAGTGACTACCAACAAGAAGACGCGACTACAGCGCCTCCGCGCAGGTGTCATATGACGAAGAGCGAACTCATCGAGGCCATCGCCTCTAAGCAAATTCAGTTATCGGCCAAAGACGTAGAACTCGCCGTAAAAACCATTCTCGAGCATATGTCCGAGGCCTTGGCGGCGGGCGAGCGCATCGAGATCCGTGGGTTTGGCAGTTTTTCGTTGCACTTTCGTGAGCCGCGTCGCGGCCGCAACCCCAAAACCGGTGATGCCGTGCAACTTGCGGGCAAATACGTCCCGCATTTTAAACCCGGAAAAGAGCTGCGTGAGCGCGTCAACATGGGGCTGCACGCGGGGCTGTAATTACTCTACGTGTTAGGCTGTGGTTTGAGAGTTGGTGAGTATATGCAATGTGGGTCGGCCATTCTCCTAGGTCGAGGCACGGTATGGACCAGGAGTGAAAATTAGGGGCAACTAGGGGCAAATAGCCAATGAAGTTTCTGCGTAAGTTGTTTTACTTAGTGATCGTCTTGGCCATGGCAGGTGTGGGTATCTTGTTTGCAGTACAGAACGAAACGCCCGTACCGCTGGACCTAGTGATCTACAATCTACCGCCTCGAAGTATTGCCCTGTGGGTGTTAAGTGCGTTTGCGCTGGGTGGTGTATTGGGCATGCTCGCTTCATCGCTACTTATTTTACGCACCCGCGCTTCGCTTAACGCCAGCGAGCGACAGCTCAACCGCACGCGCGAAGAAGTGAGCAAACTGCGTACCAATACACCGGCACTGCCTGACGCCCAGGCCGGCTAGCACTAATTCTTCCGGCTTCCCTTTGTGCCTAGCGCGTGGCAGATTTAACGCGCTCGTAGGCACTCCTATCGGTCTGCGACGACAATGGTGCGCGAAAGTGGGCGGCGCTCTGCGCTGCAAAGAGTAGCGCACACTCATGGGTAGTAGAACTTTCCCCTTCGGCGCCGCGTTGCACCACTAGACCTCTAATCGCGTCGTATTTCTTCAATTGCGGGCACTGCACTGTGCAGCCACTGGGCTCTGGCTATACTCGCTGGTGACTGCGCACCCTATAGCCCAGCAAACTCGCAGTGCAGTTAGTGCAGTTCGTGCAGTGAGTGTAGTGAGTGCTGTGGCGATTTAAGTGCAAGGGTCATTAGTGACAACAACATGGAGAAGATATCATGCAACGCATTTCTCAAGGAAGAGAACTGGGGCAGAGCGACAAGCTACGACCAGCGTCGCCCTGCGAACAAGAATCGCCCTGTGAACACAAGTACGTCAATGGCGATGGGGTTGAAGTACGGCAGCACGGTAAGCGCGCTCCTCATCATGAACGACGCCGCCGACGGCCCGTGCTGCTGGCGCTGGCGCTACTGTTGAGTGCCAGCGGACTGGCTCACAGCCCAGTGACTCTGGCTGAACAATCTCTGCAGGCCCCGGCTCAGGGGCAGCAGGTTAGCCAACAGCAGAACGTCAATATCAACACCGCAGATGCCGAAGCACTGGCGGCTGGCCTGGTCGGTGTTGGGCCATCGCGCGCCGAGGAAATTGTGCGGTACCGGCAGACCTATGGCCCCTTCGCCTCCGCCGAGGAGTTGATGGAGGTTAAGGGTATCGGGCCCTCTACGCTGGAGAAGAACCGCAAAGTAATTACGTTGGAATAAGTGTTCAGCGTCCGTATTATGCAGGGGCTTCGGCCCCTTTTTTCGGTGCGTTTTGTGTGTCCTGGGTTTTGTCTGCTGGTTGTCGCAAGCGCCGCGGCCAGAAATGCCAGAGAGATCGTGAGAAAATTGACCGAGGGTGCTGCTGAAGTAGAGTTTAAAGTACCTGTTAAAACGGTCGATCAAATAGTGACGATTTAGTGTGAAGTGTGTTGTCAGTGGTGCCACTGGGTTTATCGGCCGTGCGCTAAGTGCTGCATTGCGCGCACGCGGCGATCAACTGATGGCCACCAGTCACAGCGGCGCAACGCTTCCTGACGGTACGCCTACCCTGGCGTTGGATTTAACCGCGCCCTCTTTCGAAGCCTTGCCACTGAACCAAGTTGAAACCCTGTTCCACCTGGCGGGTGTGGCCCACCAGCGCGCTGACACAGCGCACTATTACGCACTCAATCACCGCGCTACGTTGGATTTAGCGAGCAGCGCCGAAGCGGCGGGAGTGCGGCGCTTTATCTATATCAGCAGTGTGAAAGCCATGGGTCCACCGCCATCTGTTGAGGCGAGAACAGAAGAACAATGTTACCCACCGCAGGACGACTATGGGCACTCGAAGTGGTTAGCGGAGTGCGATTTACGCCAACAGTTTGCCGATAGCAGGATGTCGATTGTCATCGTGCGACCGGCGGTAGTGATCGATCCGTTTGCCAAGGGCAACGTACAACTGCTACAGGAACTCGCGCGCTACCGGCTGCTGCGCCCTCCCGCATTGGGTCGCCGCTCATGGGTCGCTCTAGATGATCTGGTGAGCGCATTGTTGGCGCTTGCTCATGCGCCGTTGCCGGCCTTTGTTTCAACCTGGATCGCGTGCGCTAACGAGCCCTGTAGCACCCGCGAGTTGTACGACGCAATGCGCTGCGCACAAGGTCGCAGTCCCGGTCAAAGCGTGCTGCCCGCACTGTGCTGGCATTCGCTCGCGGCTAGTCTCGATGTCGCGCGTGGTCAGGTGGTGGGTACTACCGCCGCCAAGCTATTCGGCACCGAGTGTTACAACAGCTCAGCGTTGCAAACGCTAATCAAATGGCAACCGCGGGTCGATCTCGCCACCGCTGTGCGCGCCCCAGCCTCAGTCGCGCCATCGTGCTATTAGTCTTGTTGACAACGCTCCTCTCCCTGATGGGCACGCGTTTGTTTTTGCTATTCGCTAGGCGCCATCGGTTAATCGCCACTCCCGGCGCTCGCAGCTCTCACGCACAGCCGACGCCGCATGGCGGCGGGGTGGCTGTGTGCTTAGCACTCCTGCTAGGCGTTCTCGCTGCCGCCCATTTTTACGGCGACTGGCCCATAGATTATCTCGTCGTACTCACCGGCGGGTTGTTGCTCACCGTTCTCGGGGTCCTCGATGACATGCGCGGTTTGTCGGTGCCGTTGCGCATGGCCTGTTACGGCTTGGTTTGTGTAGCGCTGACCTGGTGGTTGGCTTGGGATGCGTTGCCTGGGTCGATGGCGGTGCAGTTTTTCTGTCTGGGTGCGGTGAGTCTGTCTCTCTTGTGGCTACTGAATTTGTATAATTTCATGGACGGCATCGATGGTTTGGCGGCGAGCCAAGCGGTGCTCGCTTGCGGTTCTGCTGCACTGTTGTCGATCGGCACTTCCGAGTTGGGCGTTTATGGACTTTTCTGTCTACTGCTCGCCGCGGCGCACCTGGGTTTTTTAGTGTGGAACTGGCCACCCGCCAAGCTGTTTCTGGGCGATGCGGGCAGTGTTCCCACGGGTTTGATGTTGGGTGCGCTCGCCATATTGGGTGAGGTGCGGGGCGAGGTCGGCGCTGTGAGTTGGCTGATTTTACTAGCGGTGTTTATTGCCGATGCGACCTGGACGCTGTTTGCTCGAGCGCTGCGCGGTGAGCGAATTACCCAGGCTCACTGCAGTCATTTGTACCAGCGGTTGAGCCGCTATTGGAGCGGTCATCGCCCCGTGCTGTGGCTATTTATCGGTGTCCAGATTGCTTGGCTGATGCCGCTGGCAGCCCTGGCGCAACAGTGGCCAGAGCACGCGCTAATTTTGGTAATTTTGGCATACCTTCCCCTCCTGTGGGGCATGGCGAGGCTGCGTCGATTGGCGTAAACTTCTAAGCTGTTTACGGTCACCTCTAGGCGCGGCAGTTGTTACGGTCCGCACCGCCCAATTGCCCCCCGCAGCAGGAGGTTTTTTTTGCAGGATTTCCTCGTCAAAGGGTTGTCGCGCATAGCCAACCACGTGAAGCACGCCTATCGCGATGTAATGGAGAGAGTGGTTGCTTTGCCGCGCAATATTAAGCAAACCTGCTTGTTGTCCATGGACATGGTCTATGTGACAGCCGCCATGTGGTCTGCCGTCGCGCTGCGCTGGGGTCATGTTAATTTCCAACTCGGCCCTGTCGAATATGCTTGTGCGTTTGTCACGCTGGCTGCTAGTGCATTTGTGTTCCTGCGCCTGGGCTTGTATCGCGCGGTGATTCGCTATATGGGGCAGCAGGCTGTCTGGGCGGTTGTGACTGCCGTCAGCTACTCCACGTTGTTGTTGGGCGCCGCCATCTTCTTCATGCGCGCCGATGTACCCCGTTCGACGCCCTTTATCTATTGGGGCTTGTTGTTGCTCGGTATTGGCGGGACGCGCTTGGTGGTGCGCGCCTATTATCAGTCCAAATTGCACTCCCGCTCCGAGAACGTGATCATCTATGGTGCCGGGCAATCCGGGCGGCAATTACTACACGCCATGCATACCGGCGGCGAATACAACCCCGTTACTTTCGTGGATGATGAGGTCAGTCTGTGTGGCTCGGTGATCAATGGCTTACCGGTCGCCAACCCGCAGGAGCTGGAACAACTCATCGCACAACACGACATTCGCCAGGTAATGCTGGCCGTGCCTTCGGCCTCCGCCGATCGCCGCAAGGAAATTATAAACTCGCTTGTCGGTTTGCCCGTTCATGTGCGCACCGTACCCACCATCAGCGAATTGTTAGCGGGTGAGGCGAGCGTCAACCAAATTCGCGATGTCGATCTCGACGATTTGTTGGGACGAGAACCCGTGCCACCACACCCCGAACTGATCGAGCGTTGTATTACTGGCAAAGTGGTGATGGTGACCGGTGCCGGGGGCTCCATCGGGTCAGAACTCTGTCGTCAAATTTTGATCTCTGACCCTGAAGAATTGGTGCTGTTAGACAACTCAGAATTCGCCTTGTACAGCATCGAACGTGAATTGCGCCAGTTGATCGACGCACAGCAACTCGATGTTGAACTGGTCGCTCTGCTTGGGTCGGTTCAGGATCAATCCCGCCTGGAGAGTATCTATCGCACTTTTAGCGTCGACACGGTGTATCACGCTGCAGCGTACAAACATGTACCGCTGGTGGAATACAACATCGCTGAGGGTGTCGCCAACAATGTGTTTGGCACGTGGTATGCCGCTGAAGCCGCGCATCGCGCTGGCGTTTCAACCTTCGTACTTATCTCCACGGATAAAGCAGTGCGTCCGACCAACATCATGGGGGCTTCCAAGCGTCTGGCGGAGATGATTTTGCAGTCCATGGCCAATTTGAAGACGGAGACGCGCTTTTGCATGGTGCGGTTTGGCAATGTATTGGGTTCTTCAGGCTCGGTTGTGCCCCTGTTTCGCAAGCAGATAGAAGAGGGTGGGCCGGTGACGGTAACCCACCCAGAAGTGACGCGTTATTTCATGAGTATTCCCGAGGCCGCGCAACTTGTGTTGCAGGCCGGCGCCATGGCCACGGGGGGCGATGTATTTGTGTTGGATATGGGCGAACCCGTGCGCATTGTCGATTTAGCGGAGCGTATGATTCGCCTTAGCGGCTACGACACCAAGCACGACAACGAGCATGGCGAGCACGTTGATATAGAGTTTGTCGGCCTGCGTCCGGGCGAGAAGTTACATGAGGAGTTGCTGTTGGGTACCAGTGTTGCTGGTACTGGCCACCCGATGATCATGCGCGCAGAGGAGGAACACTTGAGCTACGCGCAGATGGAGAAACTGGCCGCTACCTTGCGGCGGCATTGCGATTCGCTGGACTGCGACGGTATTGCCTCGGTGTTGCGCACTGCAGTCAGCGGGTTTGGTGATCACGCTGTGGAGTACGACCACCTCTGGTTGAAGCGGGGCAAGCGTGTTGCCGGCGATACGGGCCCGCTGTCTAATGTGCAGGAACTATTTGCCGATAACGGCTGATCGGCTCAGCGCGCGGCCGCGCGCTTTTTCGTGCTCGCCACCTGCTGTTTTTCCCCACTTGCTGTCTTGCGAACCGGTGTCGACTTAGATTTGAGTTTCGACTTCGACTTCGACTTCGACTTCGACTTTGCTTTGGACGTCGGTATCGCCTTCAAGCGCCGTCTGCGCCGAGCGTATTCTACGTTTTCATCGACGAATTGGGTCATGGCACTGGTCACCTCTCGCGCCATCAGATTGCCTTCGTGTGATGTGGACATGACCAGTAGGTGCGGATTGAGTGGATCCTTCGACAGCTCATCCCCCTGACGCTTAATCGTTACATGCCGGGTGGTAGTCTGCAGATCTTGCGCTCGCGTGACCCCTTCTTTCTCCTTGCGCTGCGCGACCAGAAACGCATGCTCCTCTTCATGCCGCCGCGCAGAGACAAGAAAGTCGTCTTCGTGAATGATGCTCAGCGTTGGTATGTCGTATTCGATAAGTATATCCAGCGCTCTGAGATGGCGTTGGTGATACTCCTTCGGGTTTTGCAAGGCTGCATCGATCTCCTTGCACAGTCCATAAAAAGAGGCCGTTTTTAGCAGCCTATTGCCGACAAGCCGCATGACATAGGGTGTGTTGGCATTTAGCATACGTTGCTGTACCGCCTTATTGTTCAGCAGTTTGCGCAGCAGAGAATTCAGCGAGTTAATCACAGGTTTAGCGGCTCGCGATTCTAAGAATATCGCTAAAGGCCCTAGCGTGGCCTTGTCGTCCAAGGTTGCCTCGTCGGTTGTCTCCAGTGCGCGGCCGAGGCGCCGATAGATTTTCGACATGCCTTTGTAGTCCAAATCTGTGTGTTTGCGCAGATGCGACATTAGGTTCTTGATATTGACTCCGGTATGCAAACCATCTGGTGGCGACCACGTTGCTAGAAAGATAATGCCGGATGCGCGCAGTGCATCGACCAAGTCGCGATCTTGCGGCGATAGTTCTGCATAGGGCTTGATGGATGAGCCGTTGTCATCAGTCAGGCCCAGCAGTAGATGATCAAACATAACTCCGGCGATGGAATGCCCTGCGATCGGTACTGGGCGGCCGCTGCGCCAAATTTTGAGAATTGCGTGCCGCAATACCTGAGCGTAGTGCGGGAACACTTCGGTCTTATCCAGGTTTTTGGCATGGCTGCCGCGGTGCAGAGCTGAAATAGTCCAGGCACTGGGCAAGCGAATCAGGAAATTGGTAAAACTGAACAACCCCATAAAACCGTGTAGCAGGAGGACATGGGGACCTTTGGCGTCTTCGCCCTCGCGTGTTTCTGCTTTGTTGCGAATGAGCTCGCCGCGCTTGCGAAAACTGAACTGCGTCTCCTCGAAGTGCAGCGCGTTCTCATCGGCGAAGATGTACACCCGCTCTGCCAGCTCGCGACTTTCCCGAAACATGCGCACCGGTGTTTCCATCACCGTCTGTTCAAAGTTGGCTGCCTCTTCCATCTCAAACCGGCCTAGCGCCCGCAATTTTAGATTGCCGGATATGATGAGGGAGACAGCTTCAGCATTGGTCAACACGCCGCGATTGAGTGCCACGCGCAACGCGCCCTTGGCGGGCTTGAGGACGGTGACGTTGGGCTCAGTGATCGCCAGCTCAGGCATGTAGGGGTTGAGTGCACCCACAGCGCCATTTTTACCAATGCCACTGATGATGTAGTGGAAGTGCATCGTAGCCCCGAGGCGGTTTTGAATCTCGCGCTGATAGCGTTCGGCCTCTTTGCGCGCTAGGCGCAGTGCAAGTTGGTCTTTCCCGGAGCGCAGGGCGCGCTTGGCTTCGCTGACATCGATAGGAACCACCATGACGCGAACCAACTCATCGATAATCGCCTGTTCAGAACTGGGAACAGCCATTTCCAAATCTGCGGATAGGCGACGCAGACCGCGATTGGCAATCAACTTGTGTGCCAGCGGGACAATAAAATTCTCGATCAGGGTTTCCCCGGCGCTTTCGCGCTTCGATTCGCCGGTTGTTTCTGACAAGGGAAAAAAACGCACATGCGCCGGCCAATCGACACTGCTGTGGAGTCTCTCTACCATGGCGTGATACTGAGCTTTGACCGTGTTGCCGCCACCAACTGCGACCGTAAAGTGCGCCCGCTTGTAGTGGCCCCAAGCGGAGAACCTCTGGCGATGACGCCAAGCTTGGTAGTGCTCGCCAAAAATGTCAGTGGCCTGAATCGCTGCGGCGGCCAGGTCATTGGAAATTCCGACATGCATGCCGGCTTCTTCCTGCACCAGTGCCACTGGCTGTTCTCGAGGTCGCAGGTGCAGCCCAAAACGAGGTTGCCTTGGTTTGAGTCGTACTTGTGTTGATGATTCTGATCCAGCCATCTGTCGCGCCCCCAGTTTGGCAAATCGAGAATGAAACGTGTGACCTGCGCCGAGCGACTAATTGCCCTGTCTAGGCGCACTTCACATAATCACATTACCAAGTCCTATTTACGCAAATCAAATTAGAATCCGCATACTAAAAGACCGTCAATTTGCCCAATCAAACCACTTTAAAAACGTAAGATATTCTGACACTTGGCGCATCCACGGGGTGTAGCAACCCGCGGTGAGTTCCGTTGTGGGCTCCGTGCTTTACTTGGGACCAGGGCTCGCCTTATCCGGCGATAAAGCGGGCTAACTTAGCGCCCGACATCGGGTGCGAAAATTAGCTAACAGCGCCTCTAAGTTGCCGATTTCGCCCAGTCGCTCCAGTAGTATCGCGGTGCCGTCTTCATATAGCTTCCAATCCCAGTGATTGGCTTCACGAAATTGGATGGACAGTTCCTCGCCCAGCTCGTCAAACATCGCTTCTACTCGCTCTTGCAGTGAGCCCTGTCGCTCGCCGGTCACGTTTTGTGGCAGGTAGGACAGATCCAGCCCCTCGATGTGAGTCTGGAGCTGATGTTCCAGTAGCACCATACTTTCGTCGTAGCGCTCGACGATGACCAGGAGCGGCGTTTTGGTGAGTCGATCGACAGCCGATAGATACTCCAACTCACCGATGGGCGCGTCAAAAATGCCGCTGCAAAAACAACAGTGGAAATTGCGGATAGTCGGCGGTACATCGTCTTCCATGCGCCAACGCACATAATCGATAAACGAGAGCTCTTTCGCTTTGATCGCACCAGCCGTGAACGCCTCCTGGCGACGCTCAAAATCGTAGACTGAGCGAGCGCGATCGAAGGGGTGGCGCAGCGCGATGATGGGCCACAGTTGCGCATCATCTAACTGGGGCAGTGGAAATCTCACGTGGTGACTAGATACGGCGCGCAGTTCTTTGTGCTCTTCCAAAAAAGGGCCGAGGTAATCCGCACCCCTGCGCATGTCCTCATCATCTCGATGATCTAAAAAGGCATTGCCAAACTGTCGTTGTAGGCTCCAGTCGAGCGTGGTGCCTGCATTCTTAAACAGGTGGCAATGCAGCAGTATGACGCGCTGTTGCGAGCCGTCGGTGGATTTTGTTGCCGCCGATGACTCGAGGACCACTTCTAGTGCCCGACGAATAGCACGCGGGCTAAACTGCTCTTCTATTACGTGCCGCCCATTGGTAGAGAGTTTCTGCCAGATAAATTTCTCGCGGTAGAGTTCGATGACCTTAGCGGCGAATTCAGATTCACTGTCGGCGATGAGCGCGTTGTGGCCATCCTCTAGGGACATTCCCTCGGCACCGATGCTGGTCGTTACAACCGGTAATCCAAAGGAAAAACTCTGGCCGATCTTGCCTTTTACGCCAGCACCGTGGAGCAGAGGAGAGACGAACACGCGGCTGGCGTTGAACAAATCGTTGACATCTTCAACGAATCCCGCCACCGTTACAGACTCGCCCGCATGGGCAAGCACAGCCGGAGATGGGTCACTACCGACAATCGTTAAATAGATGTCGGGTATGCTGCGGCGCACCAGCGGCAGAACGAATTCGATAAACCAGAGAATGCCTTCTTCGTTCGGTGGGTGTGCAAAGCCACCGATGAATAGCAGCCCTGCGCGGTCGTCGAACCCTCGCTCGCAGGGCTCAAGAGAATGAATATTTGATACTACCGCAACTTTATCGGCAAAGGGCTCGCCCGATAAAATGTCTTTTTCGACAGAACTGACGACAAATGTGTGGTCCGACTCTTGCGCGAGGAAAAACTCAAGATTGCGCCACTGTTGCACTTCGAGTTCCAGACGTCGTTGCTCGCGCACGAAGTGTAAGTCCACCGTGTCAAAAATGGTTTGGGCACTGCTGTATTTTTTGACCAGCGGAAGATATTTGTGGGCGGTCGCGGGGCGCGACATTAGCACTGTATCGAAATAGTCGCCGTGTTCGCGCATCAGGTCTTCGAAGTCTAGCTCTCCGTAGTAGGTCTCGACACCGAGTTGTTGTAGTTTTTGGGTGTATTTTTCATCGTAACTCAAATCGTCGGGCCAAAATGAGACCTTATAACCCATGTCCATCAGTATTTGCAGCATCGACAACATGCGCTGTGACCCCGAGTCTCTGTCGTAGGTCGGCACGTAGTGATCGACAATCAAAATGTGTTTGCTCGGAAATCGCTCGCGCGCGTACAGTGTGCCTTCCGTACTCAGCACGTGGTCTCGCTCTAATACTGCCGACCATTTTTCGATAAATTTCTCGCGGTTTACTTCCTGAAAGCGTTTAAAGCCCGAGGTGGTTTCCTTGCCGGCCGATGCGCCGCCAAAGTGTACGATGACCGCCTCGGGCTGGTAGATAACCCTGTAATTCAGTGACCGCGCGGCGAAACATAAATCGGTGTCCTCATAGTAGGCAGGTGCGTAGCGTGTATCGAAGCCACCGATGGTATCCCACAGACTGCGTTTGATTATCAGTGCCGCTCCGGAGCAATAGTCAACCTCGCGGCGATAGTTGTAGGCGGGTAGTTCCGGCCGGTCCCCGTGCCCGAAATTGCAGCCGTGCCCGTCGCTCCAAATGATTCCACCGGCCTCTTGCAAAAGACCGTCGGGATAGACGAGCTTGGCGCCAACGATACCGGTGCGGTCATCGACAAAGGGTGCCAGTAGCGCATCTAGCCAACCTGCCGTCACCTCTGTGTCATTATTGAGAAACAGTAGATAATCACCCTTGGCGGTCGCTGCGGCTTGATTGCAGGCGTGGACAAAAACTTGGTTTTCGGTATTGCGAATCACTTGCAGATTTTTCATCGCCTCGAGCATTTGCGGCGTCGCGTCGCTGGAATTGTTGTCGACCACAATGAGTTCGAAGCTGCCTTCACTGAATTGATGGATCGAACGTAGGCAGGCCCAGGTAAAAGCGCAATTGTTAAACACCGGTACGATGATGCTGATCTGTGGTCGATCACTGGTGGCGAACGCGATGGGGTGCCAGTTGATCTCGTCTGGCGCGCTGGTATTTAAGGGCATAGCAGAGGCTTGCGCGGGATCAGGTTCTACTTCGGGTTTCTGTTCTGCGGTGTTTATAGTCTCTACTTCTGCCACTGCAACCGCTTCAGGCGTCGTCGATGAAGTTTGAGATTCATTGGCATCGATACTGACATCGGCAATCTCAGTCTCCAGTCCTGGCAACTCTTCCTCGGAGACCGGTGCGTTCAAGGGCTGCCTTGCGCGGGCGTGCTTAAATTGCACGGGGGGGCGCAGCGGCCCTAAATTTGGTTCCCCGCCTAGCAACCGCTTGAGACGTTGCAGTACGCGCCGTCGCAGCGAGCCCTGGGGTAGCCAGCGTTCGACAGTGGATTGATAGCCTTGGTAGTGGCGAACCCCCGGCGTTGCCAGGTAATACTCAAGCTCAGAGCGAAGATAGTGGGTGTACTCTGCCTCTAAGGTCAGTGCTTCATGCAGTGCATCGCGGTCCTCGCGCAGTGCGTCGCGGTCCTCGCGCAGTGCGTCGCGGTCTTTGCGCAGTGCATCGCGGTCTTCGCGCAGTGCATCGCGGTCGCTTCGCACCTCGTCTCGATCCTGCGTCACCGCATCCCTATCGACGAGCAGGGCATCGCGCTCCCGAGCGATAGCGTCACGGTCCTGTATTAATGATTGCGTATTTTTGTGGAGATAACTGGTGTTACTGATGTAGCGGTATTCGCGAAAGATCTTGTCCTGCTCATACTGTCCCTTGAGCAAATCTAACTGCTCTGTGTACCACTCGGGACTGTCTTTCTCTGCGAGTTGTTCGCGCTGAGTGAAAACATCGTGATTGTAAAACAGTGCCTGTTGCTCATCGAATTGTATGCCCAACTGTTTGAGTTGCGCCCACTGCTTCTCAGCGGCCTCGTTGGAGTGCGCCAATGCGCACAGTGTTCGATAATAGTTCAAGACCAGTGGTGGACACTGTGCTTCCAGCTCCGCCTCAGATGCGACGTAGTGGCGCATAGTGGTATCGAGAAATTCATCCAGTGCTTGCGTATCAACATCCGATATACTGGGCGGTTCTATGCCGAGTTGGGAGAGCGCTTGCTGGACCGTGTTAAGTGGCTTCTCTAACAGTGCATCGTAGGTCAGAACTGCACTGGGCAAGTTCTCGCCGTGGCGAACTGCTTCTCGCATGTACTGCATCCACAGCAGTAGAGATTTTGCAGTACAAAAACCGTTGCGTTCTTTTAGGGATTGTGCAATTTCCAGAGGGTTGCGCACGACTAACACAATGTGTGGAGCAATGTGGTGCGCGGCAAAGTGCGGTAGCCAAAATGGGAGAAGGCGAGAGAGCCGCGGGTCTTTCAGCGCAGACAAGCCTTCGGTGTTAAGCTCTTCGCGCAGAAATTGAGTGATGTCCGCGTGCAGCTGGCTGTGCTGAAACTGAGCTTGCCAATTGGCGGGCAGTGGATAGGTGTCGTCCCAAGAGGTATTCAGTACATCGAAAATACAGTCGTTTGCCTGTACCACAAATTTGTTTTCGAAAAATCCTTTGGGGTTGTCCGCCTGGGTTTCCAGCATCTTGCTGCCCAGATTTACACCGAGAATATCAAGTATGCCGGTGAAAGCGGAGGTGCCACTACGATGCATGCCCAAGACAAGGAGACAGTTGTTCATGATGTATCGACTGTGAACCCCGGACATGTCAGTGACGTGTAGGTGAATTGATGAAAATAGTACCTCAATCTATCGAATATCGGGGGTAAACAGGCGAAAAAACCCGCCAAATTGTCGATTGCGGCTCAATTTATAGGCGCAGCGAGACGCAAAAGGGGCAGGCATCTGGCCACACGGAATATCGACCATCACGCACGGGAAAACAGCGTTGCGGGCTTACTAAACATGCAAGCCTGCAGCAGCTTGCACAGCGCACTGTCCAATGCAAACTAAGGAGCGAGTTTGGCCAATAGCTTCTGTGTATCTGCACGGCCGGTGAAGTTGTCACTGAGTGCCAGGGCAGCACGCAGTTCTTTGACAGCTTCAGTTTTGCGACCTAGCGAAGCCAATGTGGCGCCGATGTGATAGCGAACTTCTGGGTCGGCGGAATTCAGGGCAAAGGCCTTGCGCAGATAGGGGAGCGCCTCTTCGTGGTTGCCACGCGTAGCCAATAGCCATCCCAGGGTGTCCAATACAGCTGAGGAGCCGTCACCCCCGGGCGCCTGAATAGCTTCCCGCGCTGTTGCCAACGCCTTATCCGGGTCATCGATGGCGTAGAGGTTGGCCAAATTGTTGAGAATGCCAGCATCGGTTTCTAACGCCGGAAGGGCGAGTAGACTTTCGTAGTAGCGGCGTGCTTTGTTGTTTTCGCCCTGTAACATGTAAGTATCGGCCAGAAGACGCACTGCCCAGGTGGGTAGCGAGTGCTGTTGCAGGGTAGCTTCCATGGTGCTGGTGAAAGCCTCTGTACCGATACCCTGGCGACTCAAATGGTAAAGCTGCGTAATGGCGGCCTGGTTCTTGGGGTTGAGTTTAAAGGCCTGCAACAGGTAACCGTGGGCCAAAGTCAGATCGCCCGCCGCCAACGCTATTTCTCCGCGCAGGTAAGTGCTTCGGTCTGTGGGCCCACCGCGCGCCTCGAGCTTATCCAAGGTCGAATTGGCGTCGCTAATTTTCCCCTCGACGACGTCCAGACGCAGCAGGTCTAGTTGAGTCTGCAGAGAATCCGGCGCTAAGGCCAGCGCAATGGTTAAGTTCTGTCGGGCTTCTACAGGGTTTTGTGCACGCAACTGCATGGCGGCGAGCTGCCGCAATTTGTCGGGATTTTCGTCCCACAGAGCGGTGAGCCGACGAAGTGGACGCTGGGCCAACTCAAAGTTCTTGTTGGCAATGTAGATTTCGGCCATGCTCACCAAGTAGTCGGTATTGAGTGGGTCTAACTTGGCGAGCGCAAGCGTCACTAATAGCGCCTTGTCCCACTCTTTGCGCTTGGTGTAAATCTCCAGCTGTAGTTCATCTGGCAGCGAGGAATTCCTATCATAGATACGGGCTTTCTCGCTCCATTGAATGGCCTCTTGATAGTTTCCCTCGAGATAGTAGGAGCGTGCTATCAGTAAGAGTGCGCGCACGTGGTTCGGCCTGGTTTCGAGTATTTGGTTGAGCACTTTGCGTGAAGCTTCGTATTGACCGCGTTTTTTCAGCAGCATTCCCCGATGAAACAGTACATCGATGTTCTCCGGTGCCTGTTCGTGGGCGCGTTCCATAATCTGGTCAACTCGATCGAGTTCGTTGGTGCGCAGATAGACATTGGTGGCGAAGTTCAGCACCTGAATATTCTTCGGAAAGGTCTCCAGCAAGCGCTCGCCGCGTTGCTCCGCTTCGTGCAGCAGGCCCAGATCGAGCTCGAGTGCGCCGCGCAAGAGGCCATAATTCAATCGATCAACTTCAGTAAAATCACCGTTCTCTAGAATCTCAAAGGCAGCCTGTTTTTTACCTGTGGCTCGAAGTAGTTCGGCCTCCAGCAGTTTGGCATAGGGGTTGTCTTGATTGGCCGCCTGAATATCCGACAAGAGCTCCTTAGCCGCGTAGATGTTCTCGTTGCGTATGTAAAGTTGCAACAACTGCAAAGATAACCCCGGGTCGGATGTAACAGCTAGCTTTGATGTGCTGAGCAAGTCTCTTGCCAGCTTTACTTTGCCATTGCGCAGATAGAGGTCGGTGAGCATACGTATCGCCGGCAAATCAGCCTTTTTGTTGACTAAATACTTGTTTAACAGGCTTATCGCAGCTTCGTCATTGCGACGAACATATTCAGAAGATGCCTGAATGAACAACATGCTGTCGTCGGTTCGCCCAGCGACCTCGTCGAGCTTTGACAGCATATTGCTTAACTCGCCAAGCATGGATTCCGCCGCCTGGGCGTCGCCCTGGCGCACCATCAAAATGGCGCTCAAGAGAGTCGCCGCGGGGTCATCGGGTGAGTTCTCCAAAATGACATCGAGGTTCTCGCGCAGCTTTAATGCGTTGCCTAGTTGCATATTGGTGCGGGCTAGACCTCGCAAGACGCGTATGTCTTGTTCGTCCAGCGCATGGGCATGCTCATAGTCCTTCAGCGCTGCGTCGTAGTCCTTTTTTTGAAACGCTAACTCGGCGCGTAGCGCCCAGGTCTTGGCATTGTCCCGATTGAGTTCGAGGGATTTTTCGATGAGTTCGGCGGCTCTATCCTGCATCTCGCTATCGAGATAGACGGCGGCCAATGTGTTGAGAGAGCGGGCATCATTTGGAAAAAGCTGTGCCGCACGCTCAAATTCCTGCAGCGCCGCAGTTTCATTTTCGCGAATTAAATAGCCTTGCCCCTTCAGCAGCGCCCATTCAAATTCTGAGACTTTGGTAAAGTCGTCCGAGACGCTTTCAAGATCAAACAATTTGTCCACTTTGCGCTGCAGAATTAACGTCGGGCCGTACACCGGGAGTACGAGGTTGATGTCTGCGCCCAACAGGAGTGCTTCTTCGGCTTCCTTTTCGGCGCTAAATATATCGCCGGAATTGAAATGAACCTGGGCCAATAGCAAGCGGGCCGCAACCAGATTGGGGTCTGCTTGCAGCGCGTTCTTTAGGTGGATGTAAGCCTCGTTGTAGTCGGCCTCGTGGTACGCCTGCACCCCTTTTTCATAGTCGGCATTCTGTTGTAACGCTAGCGCGGGGGCCAGCGAACCCATTAAAAACAGGAGGAGAGTGTAGCGAAGTAAATGTGCCACCTTAAAACCTATGGTCGCGAGAACGAGGGCTACCACAGTACCATTGATAACTCCTGGGGCAAAAAAAACGGAATTTGAAAATTCCGTTTTTTACAGAAAAGTTGCTGGGTAAGGGTGCTGGGTTATGTGCGCGTGACAACTTCCAATGATTTGCGAACACGGAGGCCGCGGATGCCAAGAAGCATTAGCATCAACGTGCCTGGCACCGGAACTTTCGGATCGGGGTCGTCAACCGTCTCCGTCGTGAGTGAAGCCAGCTTCAGGCCGTCATTGCCTGCACTTAAGCCTGCACCAAAGACGGGGTTGTAGACACCAACTAACCAGGAAGTTGATTCAATAGCACCTGGGTTTACCGCGTAGTACGAAAGACCTACGCCACCGTAATTGCCTGCTGAGGAGTAGTCACCGGCGAGAACGCCACCCCAGGTGTCACCGACGATGCTGCTGGAACCCGAGCCATCCCAGGCGAGAATAGAGACATCAGCAGTGTTGGAAGAACCTCCGCCAACGGCCCAGTTGAGGTCGATACCGGTGAGGTTCACTGCAGTGTCGAATTCGAGCAACACCATGTCGTACTCGCCATCGTAGTCGTCAGTGATGCTGTCGACCGAGTGATTGGGTGAGTAAAAGTCCTCATCGCGGTTAACAATGCCCAACGAGGAAGACGTTGCCCAGTGTAAGCGTGCAGTTTCGATTTCATCAGCGCCACTGGAGTCTAGGGTGTCAGACCAGGCGCTGACGGTGAGGTTAACACCGTCGGAGGAGGTCAGACTCAGTGTGTTGCCGTTGCCAGTGCCAGAAAAGCTCTGCGTGGATTGATTAAAATCCCACGTCTGCATACCCGCTGAAGCTGAGGCGGCGCTCAACGCAACGATCGACCCGAGAACTGCGACCCTCAACTTAGAAACCATGTTACCCATTACCCCTAGACTATTTATTACCCCTAGACTATTTATTTACCCCGACAGAGCTGGTGGTACACACCCGTCGAGGACTGGTTTTCGTGAATGCCTGAGTCGGTGCGAAGTATCCTCCCTTCAACTTAAACCTATCGATTCATACCACATTCAAGCTATTCTCGACTGATCCCGCAAGTTTCAGACCAATTATTATAACTCGTTGATTTATAGCAATAATACCAGGATATAACTCGGTGTCTGTGGGCGACTGATTGTGATTTGTAAAAAATGCTGACGCAAGTGGGAGGAGGTGCTTTGTGGGTGCGATTGGGCTCTCGGCGCCGGTCGTCGTAACAGTGGCCTTACGATTTATACAGGCTTCCAAGTTTAAGCGCCCACCACTGCCACCGGGACGCCGTTGACCACGCTGGTGCCGGAGGGTAAATCCATCTCATTGTCATCGACGAGATCATTGGCAGATACGCCTGGAATGACCGTTCTTGCCACCTCCTGGCGCGTCTCTGGGTAGCGGTGTCCGAAGCCGTGGGGCAGGCTGACCACGCCGGGCATGATATCAGCCGTGATGTCCGCTTCGGCGCTAAGCTCTCCCATGCGGGAGCGAATGATGGCTTCGCCGCCCTGGGAAAGACCGAGGCGCTGGGCGTCGTCCGGGTGAATCATCAGGGTGCAGCGATTCTTGCCGCGGGCAAAATTGGGCAGGTTGTGCAGCCAGGAGTTCATATCGCGAATGTGGCGCCGGCCGATGAGAAGAAATTCCGAGGCGGGGTCTTCCTCGAGCGCGGCCGCCAATCTGTCCAAGTCTTGGACAATGAGTTCTGGCACGAGATTGATTCGCTTATTCGGCGTGCCGAGTACGTCCGGCAGGCGTGGCTGCAGCGGGCCTAAATCGATGCCGTGCGGCATTGCCTTGAGACGCGCCAGATTCAATCCCTCTGCGTCAAACTTATCGCCGTAGGGGCCGGCGCGGAGCATGATGTCGAGCAGTTGCTCCGGGCCTTCGTGTTCTTGAGTTTTCGCTTTGATGTCCGCGGCGTTCAAATGCGCAAAGTCGGTATTGGCGGTGAGCACCTGATCGATGAGTCCATCCAGCATCATCGCTTCCAAATCCTCAGCGTCCATACCATTCATGCGAGCAGTGATCCCGTTGAGTATTTCATACTGATGTAGAGCGCCCGATTCCGGCTCGAAGACCTGCGGTGAGTAGTGGGCAAAATTGCGCACGCAGGTGGATGTGAAGAGAAAGTCGTAGTTACTGTGTTCCAACTGCGTGGTGGAGGGAATGATTATGTCGGCGGCGCTGGTTGTCTCATTGATATAGAGATCAAACGCCACTGCGAAGTCTAGGTTTTCCATCGCCGTGCGAATGCGTTTGCCATTGGGGACGCTGAGCACCGGGTTGCCGGCGACTGTCACAAGTGCGCGCACCTGGTGTTCACCTTCCAGCTCCATTTCCTCGGCCATGAGTGAGGCTGGCAGCATACTCATGTACTCGGGGAAGCCGCGTGCTTTCGATTGCCAGCGGTTGTAACCCAGCTCGGCTGGTGTTTGCGGTGGGTCAGTGTGTCCCGTGGCTGGGGATGGAAACATGGCTCCGCCGCGCGCGTCCAGGCGACCGGTAAGAATATTGACAACGTCTACCAGCCAAGAAGCCAAGGTGCCGAACCGCTGCGTACAAAGACCTATTCGCCCGTACAGCACGGGCGCTTTGGCACTACAAAATTCGGCGACAAGCGCACGCAGTTGATCCGCCTCGATGCCCGTGGTTGCGGCCACCGCCTCTGGTGTGTAGGGCGAGCACAGCGCGCGCAGAGTTTCGATGCCGTCGGTGAAATCGGCCAAACGTCCGGGGTTTACCTCACCGGTGGCAAACAGTTCGTGTACAAAGGCCATGAGGAAAAAAGCATCCGTGCCGGGTTTTATAAACGTGTGCTGATCGGCGACTTCCGCTGTCTCCGTGCGCCGCGGGTCTAACACAACCACTTTGCCACCGCGCCCCTGGATGGCATGTATGCGAGTTTCGATGTCGGGCGCTGACATCAACGAGCCCTGTGACACCATCGGGTTGCCACCCATGCACACAAAAAAATCGGTGTTATCGATATCGGGAATGGGAAAGAGCCAGCCGTTACCTTACAACAGTTCGCAGCTCAAATTTTTCGGTTGCTGATCGACCGAGCCGGCTGAGAAAAATCGCTCTGTATTGAGTAGGGCGATAAACATTTGCGTAAAAATTTGCGTGCCGAAGTTGTGCCCGTTGGGATTGCCGTAATACATCGCAATAGCATCTTTCCCGTGGGTATCGCGGATAGCCGCTAGGCGGCTGGCAGTTTCGTCGAGGGCCTCGTCCCAACTGATTTCCACCCAGCCCTCTGGCGTTTTTTTGACCGGTTTGCGCAGGCGCTCTGGATCTTCGTGTACGTGAACAAAGGCCTGTGATTTGGCGCACACGTAGCCCTTGGAACGATCACTGTGTGCATCGCCTTTTACCGCTGCAACAGTGCGCTTAGCTCGATCGACGCGCAGTGTCAGCGCGCAGCTAGCTTCGCAGGTGGGACAGGTACGGTGGATGGTTTCCATGCTCACGCTAGCCTCTCGAGTGGCAGAGTTAGACGATAGTTGATGCTGCGCTAGACCATATCAAAAGTTGTACTGCAAGCCGAAACGCCAGGTGCCTATTGCCACATCGAAGTCGTCGTCACCGCGCTCAACCTCAAAGGCATACCCGTCTACGCCAATCGATAGGGTCACCTGCGGTGCCGGTGTCCAGCGAAAGCCCAATCCTGCACTGGCAATACCGCCTTCATCGTCATCATCGAAGCGGCCGATCTTTGCTTCGTAGAGGGCCACACCGGCGCCGACATGACCATAGAAGTCGAAATCACTGCCGCCAAAGGGGGCAATGAACACGGCATGGGCGGTTACCGCGTCCACCTCCACCGAGCCTCTACCCAAAAACAGTAGTCCAATATTGGAGTACTCTCCGAGTGAGGTGTATCGCCCCTCCACTGCAAACCAGCGGTTGAATTTATAACCGCCCCAAAATTGGTAGGACTCATCTTCGTCGTCGACGGCATCTGCGAAAAGATCGTCATCATCGAGTTCGGTCTCGCCATAGGCGGCACCGATGTAGGATCCCGACAGTGGCGGTTGTGCCAGCGCTGAGGGGGCGATGAGGGCCGCAAAGAAAAAAATCAGAATGCGCTGCTTCGACATAGTGTGTACCTGTATTGGTTGGGTTGGGTTGGGTGGGGTGAGCCTGTTCGTTCAGGGGTCGACATTTGAGTGGCAAGTGTAATCCATTGACCCACAGAGCGCAGCAGGGATTAAACGGTGGTAGGAGCCAAGTTGGGATGGAGCTGCGGCTCGGTTGTGTTGGAAACGCGCGTTGAAATAACGTTGAACACGATCCGGTATCACGGGGAGCAAAAAAGGCTGCACATAGGCAGCCCTTTCAAAAAACAATATTTGGCTCCGCCTGCTGGGCTCGAACCAGCGACCCAATGATTAACAGTCATTTGCTCTACCAACTGAGCTAAGGCGGAATGGTGTTAACCGAGGCGGGGTATAGTAATGGCGCGAGAGAGGGCGGTCAACTCCGGTTCAGTCAATATGCGGGGTTGAAACACTACTGCAAATCTCTCCCACCTGTTTAATAATGATCGGCTGCACCAGTTACAGTGAGTCAAGCCTGCGTGTCTAAGCCCGTTATGTCCCGGCCCTTTAAAGTTGAATCCAAGTTTCAGCCCGCTGGCGATCAGCCCCAAGCCATACGCGAGCTTGTGGAAGGGCTGCGCTCTGGCTTGGTTGCGCAAACCTTGCTCGGTGTCACCGGTTCTGGCAAGACCTTCACGATGGCGCATGTGATCGAGCAGGTCCAGCGCCCCACGATTGTCATGGCGCACAACAAGACGCTGGCAGCCCAGTTGTATGGCGAGTTTCGGGAGTTCTTTCCCAATAACGCTGTCGAGTACTTTGTCTCTTACTACGACTACTACCAACCCGAGGCTTATGTGCCTTCTTCGGATACGTTTATCGAGAAGGATTCCTCGGTGAATGAGCACATTGAACAAATGCGTTTATCGGCTACGAAAGCGCTGATGGAGCGGTCTGATTGCCTGGTGGTGGCGACGGTATCTGCCATTTACGGCTTGGGTGACCCGAAATCTTACTTCCGCATGATTATGCATTTGTCGCGGGGAGAGATAATCGACCAGAGGGCTGTCCTGCGCCAGCTCGCTGAGTTGCAATACACGCGCAACGACGTGGATTTTCAGCGTGGCACCTACCGTGTGCGCGGTGATGTGATTGATATCTTTCCCGCAGATTCCGAGCGCGATGCACTGCGCGTGGAGTTGTTCGACGAGGAAATCGATAGCCTTAGTTGGTTTGACCCGCTGACAGGCGCAATAGAACGCAAGGTGCCGCGCGCCACTGTGTTCCCAAAAAGCCACTACGTCACTCCCCGCGAGGTGATGTTGCAGGCGATCGACCACATCGAAGCAGAACTGGTGTTGCGACTCAAGCAACTCAAAGAAAATGGCAAACTCGTCGAGGCGCAGCGTTTAGAGCAGCGCACGCGGTACGACGTCGAGATGATACGCGAGTTGGGTTACTGCACGGGTATTGAGAACTACTCGCGCTACCTATCGGGTCGCAATGCCGGTGAACCACCGCCGACTTTGTTTGAGTATCTGCCGGATAATGCACTGGTCATTGTCGATGAATCCCACGCCACGATTCCCCAACTGGGGGCGATGTTTCGCGGCGACCGCTCGCGTAAGGAAACCCTAGTGGAGTACGGGTTCCGTTTACCCTCAGCGCTGGACAATCGGCCCCTACGCTTTGAAGAGTGGCAACAGCTCGCTCCGCAAATGGTGTTTGTGTCGGCAACGCCCGGCGACTACGAAGCGGAGCACGCGGGCCAAGTGGTCGAACAAGTGGTGCGTCCGACGGGGCTGTTGGACCCAGAGATTGAAGTGCGTCCAGCCACTGCCCAGGTGGATGACCTATTGGCCGAGATTCGCAGCACGGTGGCAAAGGAAGAACGCGTCCTGGTCACCACACTGACCAAGCGCATGGCGGAAGATTTAACCGAGTACCTTGCCGAACATGATGTACGGGTGCGCTACCTGCATTCCGATATCGATACCGTGGAGCGGGTAGAGATTATTCGCGATCTGCGTTTGGGTGAGTTCGACGTGTTGGTCGGTATCAACTTACTGCGCGAGGGTTTAGATATGCCTGAGGTCTCCCTGGTTGCGATATTGGACGCCGATAAAGAAGGCTTTTTGCGCTCCGAACGCTCCCTGATTCAGACCATTGGCCGCGCGGCGCGGCATCTGCATGGGCGCGCCATCCTGTACGCTGATCAAACGACGGGGTCTATGCAGCGGGCAATCGCAGAAACAGATCGTCGGCGCAACAAGCAAGTGGCGTTTAATGTGGCGCACAATATTACGCCCAAGGGCGTAGAAAAGTCCGTACAAGACATTATGGAAGGTGCGCGACGCATGCCAACACGCGGTAAGGCCAAGGCGAAAAAAGTGGCCGAGGTACATGCGCCCTATGCCTCGGAACTGGTGAAGCTTTCACCTGCTGCGCTGGCTCGAAAGTTGGAGCAGTTGGAAGCGCAAATGCATGAGCACGCACGCAATTTAGAATTCGAAGAGGCGGCGGCGCTGCGCGATCACTTAACCGAAATCAAGCAGCAGACGTTTGTGAGTTAGTCTCTCCGGTTGTGCTCCGTGCGCTACACTGCAGTGGTATACTTGCGCCCAGCTACCCGCCAACCACCCAAAGGCATTACCGACGATGCGCATGAACCCCCTCGATGCCGTGTGGCTAATGATGGAGTCCTCCGACACTCCGATGCACGTCGGCGTATTGGCGCAGTTTTGCAAGCCGCGCAACGCCGGTAAACAGTATTTGCGGGAATGGGTAGATGCCCAGCGCAATGATGACGATGCCATAGCACCCTGGAACCTGCGCCTCTCGGATCCCCATCCCGTACTCGCTGCCCCGCGCCTTTTTCCCGAGCGCAATTTAGATATGGAGTATCACCTGCGCCACATCGCCTTGCCAGAACCGGGCGGCCAAAGAGAGTTGGGGGCGGTTGTATCGCGCCTGCACAGCCAGCCGCTAGATAGGTACAAACCTCTGTGGGAACTACACCTGATCGAAGGATTGGCGCGCGATCGATTTGCGCTGTACGTTAAAATCCACCACGCATTGATCGATAATGTGAATGCCATTCCACTGGTGACGTCCTGGTTGTCCGAAAGTGTGCGCGCAAGGAAAAATACACCGCTGTGGCAGCAATCCATTACCGTGTCTCCCGAAACACAGGAGGCCACGCAGGCCTCGCTATTGGAAGTTTGGGATAAACCGCTGGCAACGGCAGCCTCGATAGGTAAAGCCAGCTCCGGTTTTTTCCGCGATGCGTTTAAGGCAGGTTCACAGCGCAGGTTTTTAACGCCCTTCGGTACACCCCGATCGACCTTAAATCGGCGCATCAATGCTCAGCGTCGCTTCGCCACTTGGCAGTTCGCGCGGAGCCGCATTGATTTTCTTGCTGATGCTTCCGATAGCACTGTCAATGAAATCCTCGCTTACCTTTGCGGCAGCTCGCTGCGTCGTTTTTTCAAGGAGTACAACGCGCTGCCCGAGGAATCGCTGATTGGTGCCATACCGGTATCGCTTGCCGAGCGCAGCGATGCCTTGCCCGGTAACGCCATCGCCGGCTTGCGGGTGGCGCTGGGAACACATATCGGCGATCCGCTGACGCGTTTAGAAGCTGTGAAAGCCTCTGTGCAAGAGGTTGCGCGAGACCGCGCGTCTTTGCCGGCGGATTCCGTCGCACCCTATGTTCTAATGCGCGCTACGCCGACATTTGCCAGCCAAACACCTGGGTTGGGGCGTTTTGTGCCACCGCTGTTTAATCTCAGTTTGTCGACGACGGACGCGGCGGCAACACCGCTGTACTTGCGTGGTGCGCGCTTGGAATCGATTTATTCTCTCAATTTGTTAATGCAGTACAGCGCATTGAGCATCGACTGCGTGAGTTACGCGGGCACCTACAACATCGGCTTTACCGGCGCACGCGACACGCTGCCGCATTTACAGCGCCTGGCTGTCTATCTCGGTTTGGCGGCGGATGAATTACAGGCAATGTTAGAGCAACTGGAGAGAGCCTCATGAACGCGGTGACTAAGTTCGTGCTCTCCAGTGGTTTGGGGCTCAATCGGCGGTTGTCGGCCGCGACCGCCAACAGCGTGGATTGGTTATTCAAACGCGACACCCTCATTCAGTCGGGCCGCACGTGGTTTGAACTGGTACACGACAGCGATCTTATGGCAGTGCGCTACTACTCCCTGCCCGAGGAAGATGAAATAGAGTTGCAGGGTCATCCGTCCATGCCTGTCCGCCGCAGGCAGCACGCTGTCCCGGTGGTGCTTGTGCCACCCCTGGGCGTGACAACTGAGACGTTTGATTTGATGCCGCACCGCAGTTTGGTGCGCTTTTTAGTCGCTTCTGGTTTCAAGGTCTACCTGGTCGATTGGGGCAAGCCGAGAAAGGAACACAGTCACCTTTGCCTGCAAGATTACTGCGACCACATGTTGAGCGAGGCGCTCGCCGAAGTCCGGCAACACGCCTACAGCGAGGAGTTGTCGCTGATGGGTTGGTGCATGGGTGGGCTCTTTTGTCTGCTATATCAGGGTAAAACGCAAGACCCGCATGTGCGCAACTTGGTAACGGTTGCCAGCCCCATCGATTTGGAAAGTGGCAGCGGTGTGATTGCCGGTGTGGCCGGGGTTGCCAATGTGTTGGATGGTCCGGCGCAGTTGGTCGGCAACGCCTACAATTTATTGGATTCTATAGATCCAGGGCTGCTGTCAGCACCGCCGTGGTTGACGACCTTGGTGTTTAAGATGACCGACCCAATCGGTAGTGTGACCACCTATTGGGATTTGGTGACACGCTTTTCCGATCGAGACTTTGTCAAGTCACACTCCACGACGGCTGATTATCTCAATCATATGTTGCGTTATCCCGGTGGTGTCGTGCGCGACATGGCCGTGAAGGTGGTGGGAGATAACCAGCTCGCTAAGGGGCGCGTAGAATTTGGCGATGCGGTGGCCGAGTTGGATGCCATTGATTGCAATTTTCTGGGGTTTGCCGGTGAGACCGACAAGCTGGTGCCGCCTGACGTGGCGCAACGCATAGTCGATATCATCGCCTCCAAAGATAAAGCATTTCGTGTGGCCCCCGGCGGGCACATGGGCGTTATTATTGGCAGTAAAGCCGTGTCGGCAGTCTGGGCGGAATCGGCACAGTGGTTGAGTGAGCGTTCCAAGGCGAAGTTGCCTAAGAAATCGACGCAGGCCGCGAGAAAAACCCGCAAGAAGCAGCCTAAAAAGAGTACCAAGAGACCTTCGAAGAAACCCTCACGGAAATCATCACAGAAATCATCACAGAGATCATCGAAGAAACCGCCGCAGAAGCGGCGCCGCGCCGCGGCCAAAAAGTCCGCAAAATAGACGGCCCGCTAATAACGCCACGTGTAGGTGTTGATTGTCAGACGCAACCGCGGGAAGCGCTCGCTAACAGTCGCGGGCGCAAGACCTGTGTCAAAAACCCCTCGCCTCACTCTTCTTCTTGCGCCTGTGCTTCGGCCTTATTGGCTGTTTCTTCCAGCGCTGAAAAAAAGTGTTCACTGGATTTGCCGCCAACCTCGCCAAACAATGGCGGCATGAGTGATTGTGAAAACTCTGGCTCATAGACAAATTCCTCCGTCTCACTCAGCAGCACAAAACTATAGATCACACCGAGAATTGCCGCGGCTAAAATCACCGACACGAGGAGGGTTCGTTCCACATGGGTGGCAACGAGTAGGTTTAAACGAAACAACACGACAAGTGCAATAAACGCCAGTGCCCAGTATGCGAGTTCGGTCACCTGTGGATTGTGGAAGAGGTAGATAAAGTAACCCAGCGTGAGGGTTAGCACGACAACCAGCAGATAGGTAAACGTTGTTACCATGAGCTGCAAGAGGAAGCGCGGCTGTTGTCGAATCACGCGTCCGGCCAGGGCCCAGATACCAGCCCAGATCACGATGACGACCACTGCCCACAGCTCCGCGTAGGCGAATTCGCTCCACTTGAGGTCTGTCGATTCCAGCAAGTAGCCAAACCCCAGATCAGCGAGACAAACGGTAACGAGAAAGCCAATGGCGGTCAGAACACTGGGCGAATGGCGCTCTAGCCAGTTGTAAAGCACTAACTTCTTGGTCGGTTCAACCGGGTGATCATCGGCATAAATCGTGAGCCGGGTTCTGCCGAGTGTCACGCGATCACCAGAACGCACCACTGACATATCACCGGTGATGGGTTGGTCGTTTAGCAGCACCGGATTGGTCTGGTCGAGGATATGCATGGACCACTGGTCTTCTGTGCGTTGAAAAGTGACCTGCGCAGGCGCGATGTGGATATCGGTCAGCACGAGGTCATTGTCATAACTGCGGCCCACAGTGAGCGATCCTTCGCGGCTACGCACCACATTAGCAGCGCGGCCCTGCTTGTTGCCGAGCTGCACGATCAGTCTTTCCATTGCACAGCTCCCATGAGATAGCGAAACATGGCCATCGCGTTGTCCTTGCTGACGCCGGCAGCACCCACCTTGAGTATGCCTGCTTCCAGCGGTCGATCGATGGAGGTCATGCTCATAGAGGCATCGTAGAGCCCCGGGTATTTTTTGTAGGCGCGAAAGCAGCTTGCAGTTTTCCAGGCGCCGGATTCCAAGCCTACGACAGCGCTGTGGCACTGGTAGTCGCTGACCTCGTCATCGCTGTAGGTATTACCGAATGTGCGTTGTGTGAAGCGCTGCTGCAACAGACTGTAAAATTGAAAGCGATTGAGTTCTGCGGTGCTGATGTGCTCAAAATCGTACGCGAAGTTGCCGACGTAAAGCTCTTGGCTGATGTAGATTTCGTCCTCAGAGCGGCAGTGTTGGTGTACACCCACGTACTTATGTTCTTCCTTGTCGACAGTGTGGCCCCAGCATTTTAACGAGTCACTCAACTCATCCGGTATCCGCAAATTGCCCAGTGTTTTGTAGGACTTTTCACTCTCCAAGACGGTTGAGTAGAAAGCTTTTTGATCTGCCAGGAGTGATGCTGTGATCACTTGCTTGTAGTCGATGCTATCGGCGACTGTAGTGTCCTGCTCCTGCAGCGTTACCAAGTGTGCCACTGGCACTAAGAAACTGATCTGCTCGCCGCCCTTGGATACGTTGATGCCGATCACCTCGCCCTGTTGATTCAATGCCGGCCCACCGCTCATTCCTGGGTTGAGGGAGCCGGAAAATAAAATCTTACGGTAGCGCGAGTGTTCGACCAGCCCGTTGTAAGTGCCTTCGATAATGGTCATGCCCAAGTCGAGTGGGTTGCCCATGGAATAGACACGGCTGCCCTGTTGAATGTCGGTGGATGCGAGTTGCAGAAAGCTGGAATCGCTCTGCGGCCCATGCACGATAGCCAGATCGTGTATCACATCGATTACCGAAAGGCTTAGATCACCTGTGCTGCCATCGTGGGCTACGTATTCAAGGCGATATTTCTCAGGTTCGTGCACATAGGACGAAACCACGTGAAAATTAGTAGCGATTTGCCCGTCGGTACCAATTGAGAAGCCGGAGCCAATGGTGTACTTGTCCCCCGAGGCGATATCGATAACACGTATTTGGTACACCATGGGTTCGATGCGCTGAAAAAGACCTTTGGCGATGCCATCCGCGCTCGCAGCACTGGCAATGATCCATAGAGCGAGCGCACTGAAGAGTGAGCAGGTTTTGCGCATAATGTGGGAAAAGACCTTATCCGTAGTGAACCCGATGGGCAGTGCTGAGCAGTATTTGTCTACCAGCTTCGCTGTATGCGAGTTTACGTGACACGCACTTGTTGCATTGTACCGGCAACTGGCCGACGAAACGAGGGTGCGCGAAATGAGGGTGCGTGCCCTGCGTCAGTGACTATCTCGTAATGGAATGCCGTGGAATGAAATGAGAGTGGAATGGCTGCAAAGCCAATTAATCACATCTTCCGCGCCGCCCGCTCGCCCAATGCGCGTGATTTTTTATGGTAAGATCTTCGCCCCAGAATTACATACCGGCAACTTCACACGTGCAAAGCACGGCGCAAAACGCAAAACGCAGAACGCAAAACGCGCAACGAGTAGGACCTATAGCAAGACTCACGTGGCCTTTGGTAGGGGTCACCACTGATAAAAGGAACTCCCATGCCCGTAATTACATTGCCCGATGGCAGCCAACGTTCATTCGACTCGCCCGTCACTGTCGCCCAAGTCGCCTCCGATATCGGCCCCGGTTTGGCCAAAGCTGCACTCGCGGGCGTGGTGGATGGTCGCGAGGTCGATACCTCGTACGAGATCGACCGGGACGCGGCGCTGGCCATTATTACGGAAAAAGATGATGCCGGTTTAGAGGTCATTCGCCACTCCACTGCGCACCTCATGGCACAGGCGACGCAGCAGATTTTTCCCGGTGTGCAAGTGACGATCGGCCCCGTAATCGACGATGGTTTCTACTACGACTTTGCCACTGGCAACAATTTTACGCCTGAGGATTTAGAAAAGATCGAGCAGCGCATGGCGGAGATCGTGCAGGACGACCTGCCCATCGAGCGCATCGTCTACAGTCGTGAGAAGGCCATTGAGCTATTTCGCAATATGGGAGAGCGCTACAAAGTTCAAATCATCGAAGAGTTGCCCGAGGGCGAAGAAATTTCCGTTTATCGCCAGGGTGCGTGGATGGATCTCTGTCGCGGCCCCCATGTGCCCAGCACCGGCAAGCTGAAAGCGTTCAAATTGACTAAAGTTGCAGGTGCCTACTGGCGCGGCGACTCCAAGAACAAGATGTTGCAGCGTATCTACGGCACCGCCTGGGCGAATAAAAAGCAGCTTAAGCAGTACATGACGCGCATGGAGGAAGCGGAAAAGCGCGACCATCGCAAAATAGCGAAAAAACTCAACCTGTTTCACACTCAGGAAGAAGCACCGGGAATGGTGTTTTGGCACCCGGCGGGTTGGAGTATCTACCAAACCATTGAGCAGTATATGCGCCAGCAGCAGGTGGCTCGCGGATACTGTGAGATCAAGACACCGCAGTTAGTGGATTTGTCGCTGTGGGAGAAGTCTGGGCATGCTGACAAATTTGGCGATGACATGTTCATGCTGCATGTGGATGAGCGCGAGTATGCTGTAAAGCCGATGAACTGCCCCTGTCATGTGCAGGTGTTCAATCAGGGCCTGAAGTCCTACCGTGATTTGCCGCTGCGCCTCGCGGAATTTGGCTCCTGCCACCGCCACGAGCCCTCGGGTTCACTGCACGGCATCATGCGCGTACGCGGTTTCGTGCAGGACGATGCACACATTTTTTGTAGCGAAGTTCAGATACAACCTGAAGTGTCGAGATTTATCGATTTTCTGCACGATGTGTACGCGGACTTTGGATTCAATGAGGTCATTTACCGGCTGTCTACTCGTCCTGAGCAGCGTGTGGGTACCGATGAGGATTGGGATAGAGCTGAACAAGCATTGGCAGATGCCCTCGATGCACATGAACTGGCCTGGGAAGAATTACCGGGGGAGGGCGCATTTTACGGCCCGAAGATCGAGTTTTCCCTGAAAGACTGCATCGGCCGCGTCTGGCAGTTGGGTACGATTCAGGTCGATTTCTCCATGCCAGGCCGCTTAGAAGCGCAATATGTGGCCGAGGATGGCAGCCGCCAGGTGCCAGTGATGTTGCACCGGGCAATCTTGGGCTCTTTCGAGCGTTTCATCGGCATTTTGATCGAGCACTACGAGGGCGAATTTCCACCCTGGCTGGCTCCCACCCAGGCGGTGGTGCTCAATATTACCGATAAGCAGTCCGAATATGCCCAATCGGTGCAAGAAGCCTTGCAGAACAAGGGCTTTCGCGTGGTTTCGGACTTGAGAAATGAGAAAATCGGCTTTAAAATCCGCGAGCACACGATTCAGAGGGTTCCCTACCTGCTCGTGGTGGGGGATAAAGAAGTCGAATCCCAGACAGTGGCCGTTCGTGCCCGTCGCGGTGAGGACCTGGGCGCTATGAGCCTAGATGCGTTTTCCGAGCGCCTCACCGCAGACGTAGCGCGTTGCGGTCGCGTTTCTGTTTAGAGAATTTCGTCGGATGCGGGTCGAATGGCTAGCCGGGCAGTTTGCTAGCAACTAAGAAGTCGCGATGGCAAATAGATTGGAGAACGCGTTGGAGAAACAGCATTAAGAAAGAGAACGGGAAGGGTGCCAGCAAAAAGGCGCTCATTAATGACCAAATCACAGCGGACCCAGTTCGTTTGGTAGGGGCGAGTGGCGAACAAGTTGGTATCGTGCCCCTGAGCGAGGCGCTCGCCGCAGCGGAAGCCGCCGAGATGGATTTGGTACTCATTGCTGATTCCGACCCCGTAGTTTGCAAGGTCATGGACTACGGCAAACATGTGTTCGAAGCCAAGAAGCAGAAATCCGCGCAGCGGAAGAAGCAGAAACGAACACAAGTAAAAGAAATGAAGTTTCGTCCAGGGACGGAGGAAGGGGATTACCAGGTCAAACTACGCAACCTGGTACGTTTCCTAGAAAATGGCGATAAGGCCAAAGTCACCCTGCGTTATCGCGGGCGTGAAATGGCGCACCAGGAAATCGGCATGGAACTACTCAAACGAGTAGAAGCTGATCTGGCGGACTTGGGTAGTGTCGAGCAGTTTCCGAAAATGGAAGGCCGACAACTGACCATGGTCATTGCCCCCAAAAAGAAGAAATGATTGCCAGGTGCCCTAACAGGCACGGTCAATCGTTCTGATATAAGAAGAACTGACGGCCCGTGAATGCCTCAGTATCTTCATTACGATTCATGCGAATGCGGAGTATGTAATTATGCCTAAAGCAAAAATTCACTCGGGTGCCGCCAAACGGTTTAAGAAAACTGCCGGTGGCTACAAGCGCAAAAGCGCGAACAAAAGTCACATCCTCACCAAGATGACCACCAAGCGGAAGCGTCAGTTGCGAGGAACTTCTCTCATTCACAAGAATGATGAGGTTCTTATCGATCGCATGCTGCGTGCGAAATAGTCCGCTGAGACTGTCGAGAAACCGGTAAAAGGAGAAGACTAATGCCTCGCGTAAAACGTGGTGTGGTGGCGCATCGTCGCCACAAAAAAATTCTAAAGCAAGCCAAGGGTTACTACGGCGCACGCAGCCGTGTGTTCCGCGTGGCCAAGCAAGCGGTAACCAAAGCGGGGCAGTACGCCTACCGCGACCGCCGGCAGCGCAAGCGCCAGTTCCGAGCACTGTGGATTACGCGCATCAACGCGCAGTCTCGCGCCAATGGCTTAAGTTATAGTCGTTTGATCAACGGCTTGAAAAAAGCTGACATCGCATTGGATCGCCGAGTGCTGGCTGATCTGGCGGTGCACGACAAAAAAGCGTTTAGCGACATCGTGGAGCAAGCGAAGGCCGCATTGGCCTAAAGCCCCCCGACCGCGATCTAATCGCGGGATCGCTAGCGACACTGGTACCAGGAAGGGAAAGGGCTTTGCTCTTTCCCTTCTTTTTTTGTTCGTTTGTAGGCCCGGATTTATGTTGATAGTGCGTTGACTGCAGCAAATTTTACCCAGCCGGTAGAACACTGAGACAAACAATATGGAAAATTTAGAACCGATAGCCAACGAAGCAAAAGCCGCCATTGCTGCTGCCTCAGACGGAGCAAGCCTCGAGCAGTTACGTGTCGACTATCTCGGCAAGAAAGGCCAGATCACTGCGCTGCTAAAAGGGTTGGGCAAGTTGCCTGCGGATGAGAAACCCGCCGCTGGTGCGCGGATCAATGTGGTGAAGCAAGAGCTGCAAGCGCAAATCACAGCGCGCAAAGTGCAATTGGAATCGGCGGCGGTGGACGAACAGCTCGCCAGGGAAACCATCGATGTAACCTTGCCCGGCCGCGGGCAGAGCACCGGTGGTATTCACCCGGTGACGCGCACCATCGAGCGTATGGAAGATTTCTTTGGTGCTATCGGTTTTGACGTGGTGGAAGGCCCGGAAGTTGAAGACGACTACCACAACTTTGAGGCGCTCAATATTCCCGCCCATCACCCGGCACGAGCCATGCACGACACCTTTTACGTCGATGAACACACCGTGTTGCGCACGCACACCTCACCCGTCCAGGTGCGGGTGATGGAAAGCCGGGAGCCGCCGCTGCGCATCATTTGCCCCGGCCGCGTGTACCGCTGTGATTCCGATTTGACTCATACACCCATGTTTCATCAGGTGGAGGGATTGTTGATCGATGAGCACTCTAGCCTTGCTGATCTCAAAGGTCTTATAGAGCAATTCCTGCGCGTGTTTTTTGAGCGCGAGTTATCTGTACGGTTTCGCCCATCGTATTTTCCTTTTACCGAACCATCAGCGGAAGTAGACATACAGTGCGTTAGCTGTGACGGTGAAGGATGTCGCGTGTGTAGCCATACCGGCTGGTTAGAAGTGATGGGTTGCGGCATGGTGCACCCGCGCGTATTTGAGTATTCGAACATCGATACGGAGAAATACTCGGGGTTTGCCTTTGGCATGGGCGTCGAGCGCTTGGCGATGTTGCGCTATGGCGTGAACGACTTACGCCTGTTCTTCGATAACGATTTGCGGTTTTTGGAACAGTTTTAAGGGGGCCGGACAGTGATTATTAGCGAACAGTGGCTGCGCGAGTGGGTCTCCCCGAATTTGGATACCCAGGCGCTGGCCCATCAAATTACCATGGCGGGGTTGGAAGTCGATGCGGTGCAGGCCGTCGCGGGGAGTTTTAGCGATGTGGTCGTCGGTGAAATTATCTCAGCAGAGCAGCACCCCGATGCAGATAAGTTGCGCGTGTGCACAGTGAATATCGGTTCCGACACCGCGCAAATCGTGTGCGGTGCGCCGAATGCTCGCGTTGGTTTGAAGGCGCCGCTGGCGCGTATTGGAGCCGTGTTACCCGGTGATTTTAAAATCAAGAAAGCGAAATTGCGGGGTGTGGAATCCCAGGGCATGTTGTGCGCCGAGCAGGAGCTGGGCTTGTCCGAGTCCAACGAAGGGTTGATGGAACTGGCCGCCGACGCGCCCGTCGGTGCAGATCTGCGCGATTATTTGGGGCTGGATGACTACACCATTGAAATTGGCCTGACCCCGAACCGCTCCGACTGCTTGGGCATGCGCGGCATAGCGCGCGAAGTGGGTTTGCTGAATGAGCAAGCGGTGACGGAGCCTGTCTTCGCTGAGGTGCCGCCGAGTATTGAAGACACCTTCCCTATGCAGGTGGAGGATGCCGCGCGCTGCCCGCGTATTACGGGTCGCATTATACGCGGCATCGATCCCTCGCGCCCCAGCCCGCTCTGGCTGCGTGAAAAACTACGTCGCGCCGGGCTGCGGCCGATTGAAGCGGTAGTCGATGTCACCAACTACGTGATGTTGGAATTGGGGCAGCCCATGCATGCTTTCGATCTGAAAAAACTACAGGGCGGCATCACAGTGCGTACTGCGCGGGCGGGCGAGAAAATCAAGTTGCTCGATGGGCAGACCATCGAACCGGATACCGAGACCCTACTGATCGCCGATGACAGCGGTCCTGTCGGTATAGCGGGCATCATGGGCGGTGCGAGTACAGCGGTTTCCGCTACGACCCAGAATCTATTCCTAGAAGTTGCGTTTTTCGCACCCATTCTGATGGCGGGTAAAGCGCGCGCCTATGGCTTGCACACCGATGCATCGCATCGCTTTGAGCGCGGCGTAGATTGGGCGGGGCAGCGGCGAGCGCTGGAACGTGCAACACAATTGTTGTTGGACATTGTCGGCGGCGAAGCGGGACCGGTGGTTGAGGAAGCGTCCGAGTCAAATCTACCGCGACGAGCCGCTGTCAACTTGCGTCGCGCGCGTATTGAAAAGTTGCTCGGACTACAGATCCCCGATGCCGAAGTCGAGCGCATTCTGACCGGCCTGGGCCTTGGAGTGCAGGCCGAGAAAGAGGGCTGGCGTTGCAGTGTGCCCAGTTGGCGTTTTGATATCGCCGTGGAAGCGGATCTGTTGGAGGAATTGGCGCGGGTTTATGGTTACCACCAATTGCCGGCCGCGAAAATTCGTGCCGACCTCGATATCCGCCCGCGCCGTGAAACGCAGCTGTCCACGCGCGCCTTGCGGCGGCAGCTCGTGGGGCGCGGTTATCGCGAAGCCATAACGTACAGCTTCGTCAACCCGCAGTTGCAACAGCAGTTTGATCCGCAGCTTGAGGCAGTCGCGCTATCCAACCCCATCTCTGCGGATATGGCGGTGATGCGCACCAGCCTCATTCCAGGCTTGTTGCAAGCAGCGGCGCACAACACTGCGCGACAACAGTCGCGGCTGCGGTTTTTTGAAACGGGATTACGTTTTCTACCGGAGAGTAGCGGTCTGCAGCAAGAGCCAACGCTCGCATTGGTGTGTCTCGGCTCACGCAGCGTAAAGTCTTGGTCGAGCACTGAAGAGAGTGTGGACTTTTTTGATTTAAAGGGCGATATCGAAAGCATACTCGCGCTCACGGGTAGCGCGGCGGAGTTTGAATTTAGCGAAGGGAGCCGGCCCGGATTACATCCGGGGCAGACTGCCTGCCTGACCCGAAAGGGTCAATTACTAGGGCATCTGGGCGCGGTGCACCCAACGTTATCCCAGAGTCTGGGTTTTAAAGGGCCCGTGTTTGTCGCGGAGTTGGCGTTGCAAGCGCTGCGTGAATGCGCGCTACCGGCCTTTACGCAACTGTCCAAATTCCCAGAAATTCGCCGGGATTTATCGTTTATTGTCGACAAATCGCTACCAGTTGCTACTCTGATGGAAGCGGTGAAATCGGCGGCAGGCACTTACCTGAGGGACTTAACCTTGTTTGATGTCTATACAGGCAAAGGCATTGATCCTAAACGAAAAAGTCTGACGCTCGGTTTGACATTCCGCGATCTATCGCGCACTCTTGCCGATGATGATGTCGATAAGGCTATGGGCCAAGTCATTGATCTATTGGAAAAAAATTATAAAGCAGAGCTTCGAGCGTAGGCGTCCTGAAAGCTTCGACTTAAACTGTAAATAGCACCCACTGTGTTGCGAAGGTGATAGCAAATGACAGCGCTGACTAAGTCGGAAATGGCCGAACGGCTGTTCGAAGAATTGGGCCTCAACAAGCGCGAAGCGAAAGAGGTCGTGGAACTTTTCTTTGAAGAAATTCGCGGCTGTTTAGAAAACAACGAACAAGTAAAACTCTCGGGCTTTGGCAATTTTGATCTGCGTGATAAAAGCCAGCGGCCGGGGCGTAACCCAAAAACGGGCGAAGAAATTCCTATCTCCGCGCGGCGGGTCGTGACCTTCCGGCCCGGTCAAAAGTTAAAGGCACGAGTGGAGGCCTATGCTGGAACCGACCAATAACAGTGAACTGCCGGTAATTCCCGGTAAGCGCTATTTCACCATCGGTGAAGTGAGTGATCTCTGCGCAGTGAAGCCCCACGTGCTGCGCTACTGGGAGCAAGAATTTCCGCAGCTAAAACCCGTCAAGCGACGCGGCAACCGGCGCTATTATCAGCGCGATGATGTTCTCACTATTCGTCACATCCGCGGACTGTTGTATGACCAGGGATACACTATCGGTGGTGCTAGGCAGCGTATGTCAGAAGAGGGCTGTGACGCCACACAAAATGAGGAGCGCGCTGCGGCGCTGAAGGAATCTATCGCCGAGTTGGAAGAGGTTCTCGCGCTGCTGAGTCCATCCAAATAGATGTATTTCGGCGTGGGGATTATGCGTTATACTCCGCGTCCTTCCTAAAGAACCATTCGGGGCGTAGCGCAGTCTGGTAGCGCACCACACTGGGGGTGTGGTGGTCGTAGGTTCAAATCCTGCCGTCCCGACCAATTTTTCCTTATACCTCAAAGCCTTACGAATGTAAGGCTTTTTGCGTTCTGTATGGGGATACTTTTTACTGCAGATTTACTGCAGCTCAATCATTGTGAAGTTCACTATCGGGGTTTACCTTCCGTACATGAACTGGAACAAGATTCGGACGACCTTCAGGCTTGAAAGAGCAAGAGAAGGACACAGCGAAGCTGCAAGGGAATTACTGGACGAGGTAATTGCCGCGCTCAAAAACGAGGCCCAGCTTTCTTTTGAACACCGCAATTACTTGCTCTGGGGGTTAGAAAAGCTAAAGGCCAAAAAAAATGACCCTTTTAATCTTCTCAAGACAAAACTAAAAGGTGACGTCCATGGACCGGTTACTCAGGAAGAAATCAAATGGGAGGCGTATCTCGCAGTAACTCAATTCATTGAGCAAGGCCACACGTTAACCATATCAAAAAAATCCGGTTTAACTGAATCGGCTGCCCCCGAACTCGCTGCAGAATATTTGCAAGAGAACTATGGCATCGCGCGGGACGCAGCCACCATCGAAACATATTATAAAGAGATACATGCTGATTTAATCTGCGCTGAAGCCGTTTGGAAACGAGGACAGGAGTTTGAATCGGAATTCGGGGATGACTTCGACAAGGCTGTGGCCCTCGCGGCTGAAGATATCAAAAAGAATACAAAGATCAGTCACTCGCCAGAGCGGCTTCGAAAAGCTTACAGATCTCTTAAACAACACCTGGTTGACTGATCCGAAATTCACGGACAATAAACTGCCGCTTTTTCAAAGTATTTCCAGATTGTTGGCTGCTGATCTGGCTACGTAATAGATTTTAAATGTTTGACTACGTGTCCTCAGCGTAAGTAGCCCAAATAATCCCGCCTAGTCTTTTTTAATGTGTCCAGATACCTCGGGCGGGAAAGTGTCAGACCAACCAATCACATGCCCAGACGTTGAAATCCCTATGCTTGATGGCACGGGAGGAGGTCATATTGGGCCAATACACGAGAAGTTGCTTCTAACGACGGAAGACCTTTCGTTTTTACTCGGCCTTGCCGTTGTCACTCTTAAGAACTCAAGGAAAACCGGCCTGCTGTTGGGCCGTCCACCGCCTCCCCATTTAAAGGTGGGCCGCCTTGTTCGTTACCGTAGAGAAGACGTTGTTGAGTGGGTGCAAGCACTGCCCACCAATCATGATTGAGGGTATCAAATTATGCGAAAGCAATTTCAAAAGAACCTGTATCCCGGGCTATGGGCCGAAATTATTCCTGCTCTTGCTCCCAAATGGGGTGAGGCAGTACTCAACCGGCCTCGTCATGTCCCATGTCCAGTGCATGGTGGGGTAGACGGATTACGCTGTTTCGACGATTTCGATATAACCGGAGGCATGATTTGTAATACATGCGGTCCATACCCAAACGGCTTCCTAGTACTGTCATGGGCGCTCGGTAAACCGACAAAAGAAGTTGCACACAAAATACGGAAATATACCAAGGAGCGGAAGTATTCCAAATGCTGAAAACCGTAGATTTAACGCCGCCACCGAGGAAGAGTCCTCTGATTGATGCCAAGGCGGATCAAGCCATCAAAACTCTTCTCGGTCAGAGCGCGTCATTAACTCATCCAGATGCACTGCCAGCACGGAAATACCTTGCCAATCGTGGTTTAACACTTACTGACTATCCCTCGGCGCTACGCTACTGCGGGGCTATGCCATACCATCGCAACGGTTCATGCACGTTCCCTGCCATTATCAGCGGTATACAAAATCACGGCATGATTGTAGGCCTGCATTGCATATACATTACCGAGGAAGGTCGAAAGATAGCGAAGCAGCCCGCGAAAAAGATACATCATGTACTGTACAAAAGGGCTACCAGTGGCGGCGCAATACGACTGTTTGAGCCGGGTGAGACTCTGTTGATCGCTGAGGGCATAGAGACATCTTTGGCAGTGCACGAAATGCTTCAGGAGCCAGTGTGGGCAGCCACTTCTGCTGGCACGATGGGAGTGATGGAAATTCCTGTCTCAGTGAGGCGAATTATCATCTGTGCTGATTTCGACAAGAGCGGAGCTGGTACCGAGGCGGCGAGAAAGCTCGGCACCAGACTACATTTGCAGAGGAGGGAAGTGCATATTCTGACCCCTGAATCAGACATCAGTAATCCCCGGAAAAGCATCGATTGGCTGGATTGTCTGATAGCGATGAAGAACCATGGAATCTAATCCCTTGCAAGCAGCACTATCGCATTCACAGATCTTCATGCCGGAGGTAGGGTCACCCCCTCAGTTGATTATTTCAAGCGCGGAGGAGTTCCTAAAAGGACCGCCGCCTGCGCGCAAATACCTGCTAGGCAACACGCTCCCGCTTGGGGAGGTTGGGATGATCGTTGGTGCCAGTGGAATCGGGAAATCTATGTTTACCCATCAACTAGGGCTCGCTGTTGCTAACGGTTCTCCCGTGTGCGGTGGGCTTTATGAGGTAGAGCACCCTGGTGGCGTACTTATGGTTAACGCTGAGGATGATCAGGCAGAGCTGCATCGACGTACGTGGAGTCTGTTTCATGCTTATAAATCGGGGTTGTTCAATAGTTTAGTGAGCGGCGCCGATACTCTCTCTGAAGAAATACTGAACAATTTCTCATCATTAATGTTCTGTAGTCTGAAAGGACAGCCGTGTGGCCTGATCGACGAATACGGTGAGGTGCATCCAATTTATGATCAGATCCAGTATGCAGCTAGCCAGATTTCAGGACTACGACTCATTGTGCTCGATCCATTAAGGCGGATGTACGAGGGTAACGAGGACTCCAGCGACATGGCGGCAAGGTTTATACCACTGACTGAAAAATTGGCAAAAGATACTGGAGCCACTGTGTTGTTGGTTCATCATCTGAGCAAGCACTCATCAAGGCAGGGTTCGCTGGATCAATATGCTGCAAAGGGTTCAGGTGCATTTACTGACCTTGTGAGATGGCAGCTAAATATTGCTACACCTAAGAACCTTGATGGTACCGGACTCCCAAAGGAACGAAAGCGTGAGTACCTAGAGGTCTCTGTGTCTAAAAACAATTATGGCCCTTTACAACCAGACAGGCTTTTTCTGCATAGGGGCGAGCACGGAGTGCTCCAATATGTCCACCCGAGTGGACTGCACGATAAGCTTGACGATGAAGTAGGCCCGGTTGTTGCTGTTATAGGTTCCCAATTCAAGACTGGGAAGGTGTACTCGCGGTCAGAGTTAAAAACTCACGGTAAGGCTCTGGGCATCGCGTTAAGTCATAACGCGCTTCGGAAAGCCATCGACCGGGCAATTCAGAAGGACCTGCTTATTGAGGTCCCGCGACCAAAGTACAAGGCCAAAGGGAAAACGCCTAAGGATCTCCTCCCTTATGGAACAGTACATCCGAGTAGCGGTTGAAATAGTGCGTAAACCGCTGAAGCCTGCCACCCATTCCATTTGAAGCCTGCCACCCGGACCGGGGCAAAGCTGCCACCCAACGGCGCGTAGCGACGCGGGGTTTGCATTGTTACTCCAAAGGGGTGGTGCTCGTCAACTTTGATTGCCGCTTTCGCATGGATTCTCCTTTCAGATTAATCTTGTAAGCGTTGTGTACCAGCCGATCGAGGATCGCGTCAGCCAGCGTCGCATCACCAATCACACCATGCCACTCCTCAATGGGCAGCTGGCTGGTCGCGATGGTGGCGCGGTTGCCGTGTCGGTCTTCCAGGACCTCCAGCAAATCCCGCCGGTTCTCGGCGTTGAGCTTCAGCAGGCCCCAATCGTCCAGGATCAGCACATCCACTTTGGCCAAGCTGGCCAGTAACTTGGTGTAGCGCCCGTCACCCTTGGCGATCATCAACTCCCGCAGCAGCCGGGTCAGACGGATGTACTGGGCGGTGTAGCCCGCCCGACAGGCCTTGTGCGCCAAGGCACAGGCCAGCCAGGTTTTGCCCACGCCGGTGGGCCCGGTGATCAGTACGTTCAGAGATTCCTTTGCCCACTGGCAGGCTGCCAGGGATTGAATCAGCCCCCTGTCCAGCCCACGGGAGGTGTGGTAATCGAGATCCTCTAAGGCAGCATTGTGCCTCAGTTTGGCACGGCGCAGCCGGTTAGTGAGTCGCCGGTTTTCCCGCTCGGTGATCTCTCTATCCACCAGCAGGCCGAGACGCTCCTCAAAGCCCAACTCGTCTATATCGGGCATGGCCATCTGGTCGGCCAGAGCTGCCGCCATGCCGGTAAACTTGAGGGCCTGGAGTTTATCCAGGGTAGGATGCTTCAACATAATGTTCTCCTTCAGTGGTAGTACGCGGGGCCGCGGATGTTGTCGTGAGTGTCGGGTAGCGCCAGTTCCTGCTGTTCCTCCAGGGGCTGCTCGTCCAGTCGGTGCTTGAGGATGGATTCAATGCTTTTGTAGCGGCAGCTGCCCAGGGTCAGAGCCCGCCGGCAGGCGGCCTCCAAGCGTTCGTCGCCATAGGCCTTGCCCAGGCGCAGGATGCCCAGGCAGGATCGGTACGCCTGCTGCGGGTGCTTGCGTGATCCCAGTACGGTTCGGATCAGCTTCTCTGTGGCCGGGCCAGTCTGCGCTGCCCACCTGGCCAGCCGCTCGGGCGACCATTCCCCGGCCTGGCGGTGCGCTTCCGGCATATGGGCCGGTACTGTGGTGTGGCTGCCCTTGTGGTAAGAACGGCGGTGACTGGCGATCCGGTTGCCCCGGTGGAAACACTCGATGGTATGGCGGGTGATGCGCACATCGACCTGCTTCTTGATCAGGGTGTAGGGTACCGAGTAATAGTGCCCGTCGACGGCCACGTGGTAATCGATGTGGACCCGGGCTTTCTTCCATTCGGCGTAGACGTAGGGTTCGGCGGGCAAGGGTTGTAACGCTGGCTGATCCAGTTGCTCGAAGTGCTCCCGGCGGCAGCCCGGCAGCTTGCGGAAGGGGCGGTCATTGAACTTAACCAGCAGTTCGCTGATGACGGCGTTGAGCTCCACTAAGGAGAAGAACTGGCGGTGACGCAGGGCGGCCAGTATCCAGCGTTCCACAATCAAGACACCGCCCTCCACCTTGGCCTTATCCTTGGGTTTGCGCACCCGCGCTGGCAGTACCGCCACGCCGTAGTGGGAGGCCATATCCTGGTAGGTGGGGTTGGTGTCAGGCTCATAACGGTGCGCCTTGCTCACGCCGGACTTGAGGTTGTCCGGTACCACCAATGCCGGTACGCCGCCCAAGAACCCGAAGGCGCGCACATGCGACCCGATCCAGTCCGGCAGGGCCTGACTCCAGGTCGCTTCGGCGTAGGTGTAGTTGGAAGCCCCCAGTACCGCCACAAAGATCTGGGCCTGGCGGATCTCGCCCGTGTTGCGATCAATGATCGGCACGGTCTGGCCAGCGTAGTCCACAAACAGCTTCTCGCCGGCACGATGATCCTGGCGCATGACCACGTCCAGCTTGCCCTGCCAGGTGCGGTAGTGCTCACAGAACCAGCTGTACTGGTAGCCCTCGGGGTGGTTCTGGCGGTATTCCTGCCAGAGTAGGAACAGGGTGACGTGCTTGTGCCTGAGTTCCTTGTGGATGTGGCTCCAGTCGGGGATGCCGCGGGCCTGGGCCGGTAGATTTGGCGGTGGCGGGAACAGCAGCCGCTCCAGCCTGGCCTCGTCCAGATCGGCAGGCAGGGGCCAACTGAGGCCGGCCTCCTCGGCCCGGCGCAGATACTCGCTGACGGTGGGGCGGCCGATGCCGCAACTGGCGGCAATGCGCCGATTACTCATGCCGTTGCCCCATTTGAGGCGCAGGACTTCTTTGATTTTACGCATGGATAACCTCTTTGCAGGCATCTGACTCCCTCCTTATGGCAGGGGCCAGAATACCGGTTAGTTATCTCGCGTCGGGGTGCTCCGCTGGTGGTTCTCAGGCCAGCTGCCGGGGTGGCAGCTTTGCCGTGGAATCAGTGGCAGCTTTCGCGCGGAATGGGTGGCAGGCTTCGTCTGGAATCAGTGGCAGGCTTGGTCTGGAATACGCAGAAATAGATTCAGGTTTATTTGACGCGCATGAGCTTAATTCCGGTGAATATAAATAAAGGCGTTAGTTATCAAGGGGTTAGTTTGATTCGAGTTTATAAGATTCAAAAGCTGTTGCGCGAATGTATCTATCTGATTCCAAAGGAAAAGTTAAAGGTTCAAAAGTACTTTAAAAATGATGTGTGTGGTTGCACTTAAAGTGCATCCCACACTTGAGATCACGACCGGGGTGTGTGTCGTAGACACAATATGAGCACTTGCTACAACAAGCACTGATAGGAAAGGAGGAGCAACTATGATTAAGTTTAAATCTGATAGCGAATTAATGATATTCGAGAATATTTCTGGTACCCAACCATCGAAGAAAGATAGTGGCGATAAGATTGAGCTGGTAAAAAATTACGTATACGGTCTCGATGAGAGTTCCGCACTGCAATCTCTCAACAATTGCAGCGACGTTAGAGGGTTCAGCGTATTTTTTCTTGGCGGAGTATTAAAAGCCATCCGCGATAATGGCTGGTTTAAAGGATACGGATACTCATCTTTCAAGACGATGGTGGAGGGATGTATCGGCCTGTCACAATCAACAGCTTACGACTACATAAAAATATACTCGTGCCTTATAGAGTCAGGCGTATCGTGGTCGGATATAAATCATATTGGATGGACCAAGATCAGGTGGTTTGCACAATATCTTACCCCAGAAAACGCGAGTCAATGGATACAGGAAGCGGAGGAAAAGAACGTTGAGGAGCTGAAAAAGTTCATAAAAAGTGAAACTCACTCCGCTTCTGAAAAAGCTGTTCTGCCAAAATATGCATCAGAACCCACGCCTGACCTGTCCACTCAGGTGGACAGTGATCCGGACAATACGACTGGTACGGATGATATCGAGGCCGAGGTCGAGGCTAAAGCTCCATTGGTTACAGAGGTCTCAGCATTGGATACAGCCCATATCCGTCAGTTCAAGCTTTTTCCGGAGCAAGAGGTAATTGTAAATCTGGCACTTGATCATGTTAAAGAAGAACTGAAAACAGAGAATAATGGTGTCGCTCTGGAAGGCGTATGCATCGCATACCTGCGTGACAATGTTGGGGTAGTTAAGTAGTGACCCTTGAATCATCTCCAGAGCGAGAGGAGTTAAGGGATTACCTAGTCTGGGTTGCGGCGTACGGTAGCCCATTTGATTTAGCTATTGCAGAAAACCTGGCGCGCTACCCTGTGGCGGTGTCTGAATTTATCACGTCGGACTCGTATCTCGGGCTAAAAAACGTCTACCCAGCAGTTATTGAGGCTCTCGAGGAAATATATCATCCTGTGGTGGACGACTTCGGTGCCATTAGAATTGGCACACGATATAGAGAAGTACTTTTAACAGGCTCACTGGGTTGCGCCAAGACGTACACCTCGGTGCTGGGCATCCTGTACGGAATTTATTTGCTGAGCTGTCTTAGGAATCCTCACGCATTATTTGGTCTGGACCCAAGCTCGGAAATCGTATTTCTCTTTCAAAGTATTCGATTCCAGACTGGCGGTGTAGCCTACAAGTTGGCAAGGGAGATTATTGAAGGAAGCAGGTTTTTTACTCACAGCTACCCAAAAAATCTGCGGGTGAAGAATGAAATTCTGCTGCCGAACAATATTGTGATCCGACCCGTTTCTGGTGAGCTTACTGCAGCGATTGGCATGAATGTCGCAACGGTCCTCCTCGACGAAATGAGTTATATGCGTTTTCATGCAAAATCTGTCCAAGCTGAAGACGGAGGCGAATATGATCAGGCGAGGGCGCTTTATTCAACGACAAGGGCGAGAATAGACTCCCGATTCAGCAAGCTAGGGCGTTACCTTATTCCGATGTATTTTGATCCTACCCGCGAACAGAGGACACACCTTTAAGCGACTTGTAATGCCTCAAATGCTACTGGGCTGATATACCCATTGGCACTGTGTCGGCGGGTTCGATTGTAGTCTACCTCAATGTATTCAAACACAGCCTGCTTGGCCGCTTCTCGGGTCGCAAATCGCTCACCGTGAATCGCTTCAACCTTGAGCGAGTGAAAGAAGCTCTCCGCGCAGGCATTATCGTAACAGTTGCCTTTGGCACTCATGCTGCACAGCAAGCCATGCGCCTTCAGCATTGCCCGGTACACTCGTGAGCAGTATTGGCTTCCCCTGTCACTATGCACAATCACGCCTGTCGGCCTGTGACGTCGCCACAGCGCCATCTGTAACGCATCACACACCAGCTCTGCCCTCATCCGTTCAGACATCGACCAACCAACGACCATTCGTGAGTAAAGATCAATCACCACGGCCAGATAAAGCCAGCCTTCCTCTGTCCAAAGGTACGTGATATCCGACACGTATTTCTGGTTGGGTGCCGTCGCCGTAAAATCCTGCTTGAGCAGGTTGGGCGCAACCGGCAAGTTGTGCGATGAGTTCGTCGTCGCCTTAAATTTCCTGGCCGCCTTGGCTCGCAGGCCCTGTCTGCGCATGCTGTTCGCCACCGTCTTACGGTCATAGGGGTGGCCTGCCTCTGCCAGATCCTGAGCAATTCGAGGGGCGCCATTGCGTCCCTTGCCTGCCTCAAAGGCCGCTTTCACCCGCGCATCCAGTGTCAGCTGTCGCTGTTGCCTGGCGGTAGGCTTCCCTGCGCGCTTGCGCCAGCGATAATAGCCACTGCGAGAAACCCCGAGCACTCGACTCATGGTATTCACTTTGAAAAGCCTTTGATTTTCCTTCATAAAGCCATACTTCACTTCAGGCTCTTGGCGAAGTATGTCGCGGCCTTTTTTACAATGGCCAGCTCCTCTTCCTGCTCGGCCAACTGGCGTTTCAGGCGAGCGATTTCGAGTGCTTGGGCTTTCTCCACCTCAGACTGACTGGCTTGCCGCTTTGTCTTGGAGCGCCACCCATACAACTGCGAACTGTGTAGGCCTAGCTCTTTGGCCGCAGCGGGAACACCGATGCGTTCCGCCAGGGCCAACGCTTCGTCTTTAAACGGTTGTGGATAAGAATTGCGCCTGGCGCGAGTATTCTCTGTTTTGTCTTTCATTGATCACCTCTGTTGCGTAGTCTATTCGCTTAACAGGGTGTCTACCATTGGCGGGCAGGATCATTTGGCCGGGTCCGCCCGGCATGATGAGGATTTCATACAATCAAAGATACGCGAGCATATGCGGTTATCTGCACTGGGTGAAGATACGGGGACCTATGTATATAGCAAGCGAATATGGGAGATAAAACCATGGGATTACCCGTCTGGAGAATTATTTAGGGTTTTTTTGGGTAGGGGATCAGTCCCTCCCATGGTGGTGGAGAAAGATTCTGAATTCTATGGATCAGAGTACGTTATTGATGTACCAATGGAGCTGAGTGCTGCTTTCAACGCTCAACCCATAAATACTGCATTGCGTGACCTGTGCGGCATACCCTCCAGAGAGGTGGGTAACTTCATTGTTGAGATCGAGAGGACCAAGTCGTACTTTGATAGAAGAAATGTATTCAGTCTTGATGCTTGCACCTTCCTTGAAGGTGATCTCCCCAAGGTATGGCGGAGCTTTTTAGATACCGCAGTAACCGATCGCCCCTGGTTCTGCCATTTGGATTTGTCACGGACGTCTGACAGTACAGGTATCGCCATCGGATACGTGGACAATTGGATTAACAGTCGGCCTCAGATTGTGGTGGCAGGTTTGCTTGAGGTACCTCCCGCACCGGGACGCATAATCCCCTGGGATGCTATCATCTGCTTCATTTTCCGGTTCAGTAAGGTTGTGCCGCTGTACGGGGTAAGTGCTGACCAGATCGGTTATCACTACCTTGCCGAACAACTGGTCCCGTATGGCTACAAGATCGCTCGGATTTCTGACAACCCCCGCTCAGAGATGTACCACAACTTCCTGAATACACTCATGGAGGGTGACATTAGCATCGCGAAGCATTCCAAAACTATTGATGAGCTTCTCGCACTGAATGTAGATGAAAAAACTGGAAAAGTGGAAAAGCCGTCCGGGGGCAGCAAGGACTGTGTTGACGCGCTGGTTGGTCTTGTGGAGCTCATGAAGTCAATACCAACTTTCAGGCATGAGCTCCACACGTGGATAAAACCAAACCCTCCGGAACTTGTGTGCTCTCAAGATGGGGAGTATGGCATCGTCGAAAGTCCTGAGCGTCCCGTAGGATCAAAAATTATTTTCATGAGTCCATCTCGACTACGCAGCTAGTATCTGATTGTTGAGCTTTGATTTCTTGCAAAAGCAGCCTGATTTCACCGGAATGGTCTTTCATTATGTCTCGGCTTGCCTGGTCGGCTCGTTCCTCGGCTCGCTCTACCATTTCCGCCAGTACACGGGCTGCGGATACCCGTGCGGAGCCAGAAGCATCATTCTCTGCGACGTCGATCAATGTGGAGAGAATGATGTCATTGATCTCACTTACGTCACGTACAACTCGATCCCGGCCCCCCGCCTTAGCCGCTTCAGCAAGATTTACTAATTCCGCTGAGAATTCAGGAAGTTGCCTCCATCGATAGATGGTCGTACGGTCGATGCCAATTTGTTGGGCTATATCCTTATATGACACGCCCATCGACATTAGACGAGCCGCCCGCAGTTGTAGTTCAGTCAACTCTTTATCCTGTGAGTTGGACTTTGCCGCCTGACAATCTAATCCCATTGATACTGCTCCCCTGGCATGGATATTTCAGATGCAAGAGTTGTACTTACTGGTGCATCAAAGTGCATCACAATGCAACCTTGAAATACTACCACCTCCGAACGGCACTTGGCCGTCAAATTGGAAAATAGTCTTTTCAGCGCGACAGGGGCGCCCGTGTCTAATACCCAGTCCAGCCGAAACCCTGGTGCGGCGGGTTTCTTTGCTGGACTGATCTGACATCGGTTCGAAAGGGCGACAGATGGTATTTCATCACATTGGGTTCATCAGAATCTGTTGATACACTTCTCCGGAGGGGGCATATATGGCGGCACCAAGCGAAATCGAGTGGACTGAGCAAACCTGGAATCCAGTGACGGGCTGCATCAAGGTCTCCCCAGGTTGTAAATACTGCTACGCTGAGAAGCTTGCAAAACGGCTTGAGGCGATGGGTACGCCGGGCTATGAGCGTGGGTTCCGCTCTATTTCTTTGCTACCAGAACGTCTAAATCAGCCTCTAAAGCGAAGAAAGCCTACCCTTTACTTCGTCAACTCCATGAGTGATCTATTTCAGGAGGCGGTCCCATTCGACTTCGTGAATGCCGTCATGGAGGTAATTCAGGCCACACCACACCACACCTACCAGATCCTCACCAAGCGGGCCGGTCGCATGGCGAAGTACTTTGAGCGCCGTCCCGTGCCAGATAACGCCTGGCTGGGTGTGTCGGTAGAAGACAGGAAATACGGACTGCCCCGGATACCCCTACTTCAGGTCATCGAGGCGAGAACCCGCTTCCTTTCGGTGGAACCTTTACTGCAGGACCTCGGGAAATTCAACCTAGACGGGATCCACTGGGTGATTGTCGGCGGAGAGTCGGGCCACAAGGCGCGACCCATGAAACTGAAGTGGGTGTTGAACGTCCAAAGCCAGTGTGACGCCGCGGGCGTGGACTTCTTCTTCAAGCAATGGGGTAATTGGGGGGTGGATGGCCAGCGCCGGACCAAGAAAGCGAACGGCCGGGAGTTGAATGGCAGAACATACGATTCCATGCCATTAATCCCCGCAGTCCAGGTCTAAAACAATCTACCCTGGCCCGATACGTTCCTTATTTTGTCCCACAGCTCCTCAGCCTTGGGGTGTCCTGATACTAGCACCAACCAATAGAGTGTCTGCCCTTTCGAGCCGGTGAAATGTTCGATGCCTTGAGCAGCGTTCTTTCCAATCTGTGTGATTTTACTTTGCCAATAATGAAAAACAGCCGTGCGCTGATTTCGTGCCTTGTCTAGATCAGGAATAGACTCTCGCCATCCTGGAGCAAATGTATCAAGGCTGTCTTGAGCTCCAATTAAAAAGTTGTTCAGGTTCCTCTGTAAATCAAATGAACTAACATGAATCAACAAATCTATATACTTAACTCGGCACAGCCGCTCTATGACAGAGAAAGGAAGCGCGCCCAAACTGAATGGATCTACAAAAGCAAGATGATACCCGTCAGGATTCAGGCGGTCACAAATATCGTGCACCATGTCGGCAGCATCACCGTTGAAGGTTACAGGATTCGCTCCGGCCTCTCTCAGTCGCTTCGAGCACTGATCAATGGCATCTTGATCTTTGTCACCAATGTAGACATCGGTGAATGGAACTCCCTTTGACTGTGATTCTTTCCAGGCTGCAACAGGACTGCCGTCAATGAATTCATCAGTCTCACGAATTTTTGAGCGTCCCATAGCGCAATACAAGTCGATATAAGTGCCAGACTGACTACTTCCTTGAGTGAACTTTCGTCTAACAGCGCTGGTAATCCCGACGTAGTGGGTTAAGATGCGGTGTTTATCCTTAGTCCATTCCCCCACTAAATTAGCAAGTCCGCCGTCGTCGGCATCAACAATGTCCTTTTTTCTTGCCATCTGGGGAATCTAAGGTGTCACCTTTGTTATGGGAAAAGAATAGCAAATTATCTCTTCTGGGTATTGTTAATAAGTCTGAAATGGTCGCCTCCGCTGCTCGAATAACTGCGTTCGCGAATGGACCATTGGCGCTACTGGATACGATGGAAGTTCACCTACCTCCAGTTTATTGACTCACCATTGTTCTCAATTGTCTAATGGCAGTGTACTGCTGCTGAGATTGCGCGCCATGCCATCTAACAAAAGCGCTAGGAAAGAAAAGACCTGTCCTGGTTGTGGTGAGATCAAGCTCATTGGGGAGTTTGTCTCTGTCAAAGGTTTGGTAAACCCACGAGGAAAGTACTGCCGAGACTGTAATGCCGAGCAAGCCTATGAGCATTTAAAGGAGTTAATGGAGGGAAGGGACTTCTGTTTATACTGCGGAACAAAGTTCACAAGGGCCTACGAATACACATCGGAAGACCAGCCCCCGAAGGGTTTCTTGCATGAAGATCATATGGATGCGCTCTCATTAGGAGGTGAGGACTCACCTGAAAACACTGTCTGATGTTGCGCCCGCTGTAATGTCAAAAAGAAAGACAAATTATTCTCTGTCTGGCTTGCTGAGCTAGAACCAAAGTATCGAAAGCTCTCTCGGAGTATTTACATTGAGAAGCACGGGAGAACTCCAGAAGAATTCAAGCCAATAGAATTCATAATTGAGATTCCAGTCGATGATTGGATTCCTGACGATAGCGGAGTGTATCGGCGGCTGCAGAATGAATTTAACCGTATTTACCAATCTGCTGATGAGGAATTGAAAGAGGAAATGAGGCAGAAATTCCCATCCATTTTTTCAAAATTAGACTAATCACGCCTTTCCTTTGGGGGCGGAATTTTAGGAGCATGATTTAGGGAATTAAATTCTACCAAGCTTTTGGAATAATAAGTCCACTTGAATATTCTTCATCTGACACCTCAAATTCTGCCATAAACTCCTCGTCAGATATTTCGGGGTGCTTTGCCAGCTCCGCCAAAAACCTCTCGTGGACTTCTTCCAGCTTCCTCTTTGCGGCAGCTTCGGCTGATGGATCTGTGTTTGAATTTTTCATAGTGAAATTAATTTCGCCGAAGCCAGCCCTACGCTGATTCGGCGAGTATGTCATAGATTTTTTGTCTGCTGATTCCCAGCTCTTTAGCCACTGCAGCCTTGGGCCTTCCCGCAGAAACCATCTCTCGGGCCTTCTCCTTCGTTTTAGGGGATATGGATGGCTTACGGCCCATCTTCACCCCGCGGTCCATAGCGGCCCGCCTGCCTTCATTGGTGCGCTCCAGGATGCGCTCCCGTTCCGCCTGCGCGACTGCTGCCAATATGGTGACCACCATCTTGCCCATGGAGCCTTCGGTGCTGATGCCGTCGTCGAGAAACTGGACAGTAATGCCTCGCTCATGGAGGTCCTCGATGATGCGGATCATGTCGGAGGTATTGCGGCCCAGTCGGTCCAGCTTGGTGACAAGGATGTGGTCACCCTTTCGAGCTTTAGTGAGGAGGAGTTGGAGTCCCGCCCGTTTATCATTTTTGCCGCTGGCGGTATCGGCGAATAGAAAGTCAGGGTGATCCTGTACGCCAGCGTCCCTCAGTGCACTCAACTGCACAGAAAGGTCCTGCTGATTGGTCGATACCCGGGCGTAACCTAACTTGACCATAGTCCGCTCCCTCGATGTCCAGTAAATCGATTAGTTGACACAAACTGTCAACTAATATGGAAAGTAAGATTTAATGTACAGCCTATAAGCCAGTGCAATTAATGTCAATTAATTTTTAAAATACTAGACACTATGGAGGTCGTAACTCCGTGCCTGACTCATATCGTGCCCTACGGTATAGAGGTATTGACAGACATCGTTGTGGCTGCCCCCGTCAATATTCTTCGGGACTCTAAATTCTTTCGATAATAGTGCCCGTGCCCACAGAGGAGCCACAGCACATAGTAATTAGAGCAGTGGTCTTGTCAGAGCGTTCTAGTTCGTGAAGGGCGGTGGTAATGAGGCGAGCACCCGTGGAACCCACTGGGTGTCCGAGGGCGATTGCGCCGCCGTTCACGTTGACCTTGTCCATATCCGCGTCGTAGACCTGCGCCCAGGACAACACCACCGAGGCGAACGCCTCATTGATCTCCACGAGATCGATATCGTTCAGCGTCATGCCGTTCTTCTTGAACAGGGCGGCGGTGGCGTCCAGTGGGCCGTCCAGCAGGTAGTAGGGGTCGGTACCCACGACGCAGTCCGCGATAATGCGGGCGCGGGGTTTTAAGCCACGGGCTTTCGCTTCATTTGCAGTCATCCATAGAACAGCCGCCGAACCATCCGAGATTTGGGAGGAATTTCCGGCTGTGTGTATATTTCCTTCCATTACTGAATTCAACGCAGCCAAGCCTTCGCGGGTAGTTTCTCTCAGACCCTGGTCGCGACTGATTGTTTTGGTTTCGCCGGTGGGTTTGCCTTCCTCTCCGAGGACTGGTGCTTCTACAGAAAAAGTCTCATGATCGAAGCGACCTTCCTTCCAGGCCTGCTTGGCACGCCGCTGGGATTCGAACCCCAGATCATCAGCCATTTCGCGTGTGATGTTACGTTTATCGGCGATTCGTTGGGCACTGGAGAACTGGTCTGGTGTGGAATCCCACGGCCAGTTTTCAGGAATGAAATAACCAGGCCCGTTTATTACGTTCATACCCAGTGCGACTCGGCTCATGGCCTCCACGCCACAAGCTATACCTATATTAATAGGGCCTGAGCGTATCAGGGAGGAGATCAGATGATTGGCGGTCTGTGCAGAACCGCACTGGTTGTCTAGTGTTGTTGCCCCAGCTGTGTAGTCCTTACCAAGATTCAGCCAGGCGTTTCGAGTGATATTACCTGCTTGTTCTCCAGCCTGCGTTACACAACCCCCGGCAAGATAGTCAATCTCGCTGTGATCTAGCCCGCTTCGTCTGACTAACTCAGTTAGTGCTAGGCCGAGCAACTCGACTGCGTGAAATCCGCTCAGATCTCCTACAATTGACTTGCCTCTGGCAATGGGAGTTCTGACGGCCTCTACGATAACTGCCTCACGCATATTCAATCCCTCTGGAAATTTGTATGTATGATTTGCTTAAGAGAGCAAATCAGCCAATTTAGGTACCCTTATCAGACAAGTAAGGAGTGTCTCAGCGTGTTGTATATGCGGAAACGGTTTTCAAATTTAATATTAAACATATAGATAAGTAATAAATGATTTAGTGTGGTTATTGGGCAGCCGCGTGGACGAAGCCGTTGGCCTTGTGCTACACCAGCAGGGCGATGACTGCAAGGTCGGTGTACTTTAGCCATTTCATTCGGTGATTCTCCCCTGTCAGATCCTGCCTTCAGCTAGTTGACGGACAGCGTAGTCGCAAGCCCGCGCGGTAAACGCCATATAGGTTAGTGAGGGGTTCACGCAGGACGAGGAGGTCATGAAGGAGCCGTCAGTGATAAACAGGTTCGGCACCTCGTGGGCCTGGTTATAAGCGTTCAGCACCGACTCCGCCGGGTCCGTCCCCATGCGCGCGGTGCCCATCTCGTGGATGCCCTCACCGGGTGTGGACATCTCCTGCGCCAGCGGCATCACCAGCGCGGCGCCTGCCGCACGCAGCAGCCGTTCTGCCTGCCTTGTTGCGTCTTGCCGCAGCTTCACCTCGTTGTCGCTCCATTCGAAATCGAAAGCCACCTGTGGGATGCCATAGCGGTCGACCTTGTCTGGGCTCAAGTGCATGCGGTTGGATTTCTGCGGCAGGCACTCGGTGAACCCTGCCAGGCCGAATACCCAGGGGCCTGGCTTGCGCAGTTTCTCCTTCAAGCTGGCCCCGAAGCCCTTGCTGTTGAAGCCGAACTGCCAGTCCAGGCGAGTGGTGAAAGTCTGGTAGCCGTAGCCGCGGATGAAATCCGCGTCGGCGTCCTGGCCGTTCACATTGCGAAAGCGGGGAACATACAGGCCGGTGGGACGGTTGCCGTGGTAGTAGCTGTCCATGTTATCGAGGAAAATTCCCATGCCGCTCTGGCCCAGGGTGTGGTCCATCAGGTAATGGCCGAGTACGCCGCTGCCGTTGGCCAGCCCGTCGGGGAACGTCTCGCTGGTCGAGTTCATCAGAATCTGCGTGCTGCCCACAGTGGAGGCGCAGAGGAAGAACAATCGCGCGCTGTAGCCCGTGCGTTCGTTAGTTGCGGTGTCAATTACGTGCACCCGGGCCACCTTGCTGCTCGCCGGGTCGTACTCCAGGCGCTCCACCAGGGCGTTGGGCTTCAGGGTCAGGTTGCCGGTGGCCTTCGCCGCGGGTAGTGTGGAGCTCTGGGAGCTGAAATAGCTTCCGGTGGAGCAGCCGTTGTGGCAGGGACCGCAGTAGTGGCAGGCGCTGCGCCCCGGCAGGTTCTCCGTCAGGATCGCCACGCGTGCATTGGTCAGGGTGACGTCCGGCGCCTTTTTCTGCAGCCGTGCGTTGATGGTTTTTTCCAGCGCATGCCAGCCCATGGGTTTCTGGAACTCGCTGTCGGGCAGTTGCGGCAGCCCTTCCGCCTTGCCGCTGATACCCACGAACTTCTCCACGTGGCTGTACCAGGGAGCGATATCGCGGTACTCCACCGGCCAGGGGATGCCGTGGCCGTCCTCGGCATTGGCGCGGAAATCCTGCTCGCTCCAGCGGTAGGCCTGCCGCCCCCACAGCAGGGAGCGCCCGCCCACCACGTCGGCGCGTATCCACCAGAAGGGATTGTTTTCGTCCTGTACGTAGGGGTTATCCTTTTCATTGATCCAGAACTGGCGGTTGGTCTCGCTGAAAGCGTACACCTCCTTGGCCACTGGGTACTCCTTCTCATACAGTTCCCGCGGCCGCTTGCCCTGATAGGGCACCTTCCAAGGCGGGGCGTGTTCGCCGAGGTAGCCGGCGCCGTGCTGCAGCGGCTTGCCGCGCTCCAGCACCAGCACCTTCAGGCCCTTCTCGGTGAGTTCCTTCGCCGCCCAGCCGCCGGAGATGCCGGAGCCGACGACGATGGCGTCGAAATCATATACCTTTGCTTCAATCATGTTGCCGTCACCCGCTCAAACTAATGTGCCGGACCAGGAACTGTCGTCCGGGGACAAGGGCAGGGCCCCGTCGAATTCCATGGGCATCGCGTCGTAGCGCAGCACCTGCGTCGCGCCTTTCTCCGAGGTGAAAAAGCCCCATACGGTGAGTTCCTTGACCTGGCAGATGAAGGGTGCGGAGCTGTCGAATTCACGGAAGTCCCGCTCCGCCGTACTGCCGAAGCCGTACCAGTCGGCGTCCGATGCGGCGTCTTCCAGCGCTTCCAGGATGTCCAATTGCTGGTCGGGCGTCAGTTGATCGAAAGGCGCACCGTACTCGTGGGTGATGCGCTTCTCCATATCGGCCAGCCCCGCCTCGAAGATGCCCCGTTCCCGGTCGTTGAACCAGTCGGCCGCCATTAGTTCTATGAATTGCGGCACCCCGGCGTCGATCGCCCCCGGTGTATCGGTGCGCGGGATGATGACCTCTGCCATGGCAGCGACGATGCGGCGTTGCGTGTCGCTCAGGTAGTCGACGGCGGTGGTATTGTAATCAGCGGCGGTTGCCAGGTAGACCTGTTGTTCCCGGCTCAGGGCGAAACCGAGCTGCCTGGCGCTGGCGCCGGTCACGAGGAGGGCGGCGCACTGCAAGAAATCGCGTCTGTTCACGGTGTGCCTCCGCTTTCTCGGAGCGCACGCCAGATGGGAGGCAGCAGGCTGATAACGGCCGCCACCAGCAGGCAGGCGAGCCACTGGTAGGGCCAAACGCCGAAGTAATAGCCCGCCGCCTTGAATACGCTGTAGCCCCAGTAGATATGCCTGATCTCGGTCAGGTGGTATAGCTCGTAGAACAGCACCGCAGTGGTGGGCAGCAAAAAATACAGGTACAACACCACGGCAATGGCGATGATCCAGCGTTTTGGCGACAACAACATGGTTCATTAACTCCCGTTGGCAGTCGGTGTCCACCACATGCGTTGAAACCCGGGGCTAGGGGCTAGAGGTGCGCGCGGACTAACTCGATACCCCGTTCGTACACTTCCTCAGGAGTTGGGTAGGCGCAAGCGGTACCCGAATTCTACAATAAACTTATAAATAAGTAAAAAGTGTGGTTTTTCGGGGTAGTGGTCTGTTAGCTGCGGTAACGGCCAGGTCCATCGAGGCATGGCCCATGGCAGTTCAACTCCAAGGTTGGTACCAGTGGGGGGGAAGTTCAGCCATGCCCCGAGTTCTGGAGAGTTTTTCACGTCAATCCAGAGTAGGTCAGAACGGGACGCCCCGGGGTAATTGAGTGTTGACCCTTCTGTCGATTGTGTATAATAATCTTACCTATAAGTAAAAGCGTCGGGTCGGGCGTTTTTATCGTCCAGTTCAGTCCTGTTTTCAACAGTTTTTATAGCGGGTGCCCCCAATGGATAGTTACAAAATGCTCATAGCTGGTGAATCCGTCGGCGCATCCAGTGGCAAACTGATGAATGTTGTCGATCCTGGCAACGATGAGGTATTTGCCGAAGTTCCCTGTTGTGATGAGAAAGACGTCAACCTGGCTGTGGCTGCGGCACGGCAGGCCTTCGATAGTGGAACCTGGTCAGGCCTGTCTCCGGGGACCCGTGCCGATATCATGTTTCAGTTTGCGGACCTGGTAGAGGTCAACACCAACAGGATCGCCATGGCGGACAGCCGCAGCAATGGCAGCCCCCTGGGATGGGCGGCGGGAGGATTGTGGGTCGCCTGCAATTCCATGCGAAACCTGGCCTGGTACGCGGCCAACCGGTTTCCCTGGGAGGAATCAGTCCCGGTTTCGGGCTCGGTGTTCGCTTTTGGTGAAAACCTGGTACGTCGCGAGCCGATCGGCGTCTGCGCCGCGGTCACACCGTGGAATGTGCCATTTTCCATGGCCATGTGGAAGATTGCACACGCGCTGACAATGGGTAATACGTTAGTGCTGAAGCCGGCCTCTACAACGCCCCTGTCGGCCTTGATGATTGCGGAGCTGGCCCACGAGGCCGGGATACCTCCCGGCGTGCTCAATGTGGTGACGGGCCCGGGGGGAACTGTGGGCGAGGCCCTGTGTTCGCATCCTGATGTGGACAAGGTATCACTGACCGGGAGTAGTGAAGTGGGCAAGTACTCGATGTCGCTCGCCGCCAGGAATGTTACGCCGGTAACCCTGGAGCTGGGCGGGAAGTCAGCAAACATCGTCCTCGATGACGCAGACATGGAGATCGCTGTTGATGGAGCGATAGCCGCGAATTTCCAGAATGCGGGACAGGTTTGTATTTCCGGGTCTCGCTTGTTGTTACCTGACAAAATTCACGAAGAATTTGTGGGGCGTCTCGTCGACCGGATCAAGGACCTGAAGATTGGATACCAGTTGCTTCCCGATACCACGATGGGTCCGTTGAGTAGCAGCAAGCAGTTGGAATCTGTGGCGGGCTATGTTGAAACGGCCAGGGCGGAGGGTGCCACGGTAGCCTGCGGCGGCCACCGCCTGACCGGTCCCGGTTACGAGGAAGGCTACTTTTACGCTCCCACTATTCTCACCAACGTAAACAACACCATGAGGGTCGCCAGGGAGGAAATTTTCGGTCCTGTATTGGTGGTGATCAAGTACGATACTGAAGACGAGGCGGTGGCGATCGCGAATGACACGGACTACGGGCTTGCCGGGGCGGTTTTCTCCACTGATATCGGACGTGCCCGACAGGTTGCCAACCGGGTGCGAACAGGAATCCTGTCGATAAATGACATCTCCATGCTTTCCGACTTCGTGCCCTTCGGGGGTTATAAATCCAGCGGCATCGGGCGTGAATTTGGCGAGGAGGGCCTGAAACACTATACCCAGGTTAAATCCATCTATACCTCAAATGAAGCCACTGCCAATCGCGCCACCTTTGGCGCGGTATTTTCCTACCCAAAAGGTGAGAAGTTCACTCATCTGGCGCCCACCAGGATTATATCTGGGCGCGGCTCCTTGTCGGGCATCGACAGTGAGCTGCGCAAGCTCAACGCCCGACGAACAGTCGTCATTACTGATCCAGGTGTGCGTGATGCAGGACTGCTCGACCGGGTGTTGCGTGCGGCGGGTGATCGTTGTGTTGGCGTGTTCGATGAGGTGGTACCGGACCCGACTTACGAGTGTGCCCAGGCAGCCCTGGACCTGTGTCGGGAACTCGGCGCAGACAGCCTCGTCAGTCTCGGCGGGGGAAGTGTTATCGATTGCACGAAGCTGACACTTGTCGCGTTGACGAACGGCGGGTCGGCATTGCAGAACATGAACCTGATGCGTTTTGAGAACAAATTGCTGCCGCACGTCGCGGTACCGACGGCGCACGGTACCGGCAGCGAGGTCTCAGCGACCGCCGTTATTACCAACGGCAGACTCCACAGGAAATTTTTTCTCAATAGCATAAACCTTTTCCCCGATGTGGCCATATTGGATCCAACCCTGGTGACGGGACTGCCCAGAACGCTGTCTATCGGCACGGGCATGGATGCCCTGACGCATGCGATTGAGAGCGTGGTAAACCCGGACGCCACGCCTGTCAGTATCGGGCTCGGTTTACAGGCAATCCGCATGATCCAGGAAAACCTGCCGAAAGTAGTGCAGGATGGTGACGATATCGAAGCGCGTCAAAACATGCTGTCCGCATCAACGCTTGCCGGCATCGCCCTGAATCACGGTCTTGGCATCGCACACTGCTATTCCCACACCGTGGGTACGTTGTTTGCCCTGCATCATGGTACAGGGTGCGGTATTGCCCTGCCCGCGGCAATGAGATTCAACCTCGAATTCGCTACCGCGCGGTTGGCGGATGTAGCCGTGGCTATGGGGGCGCAAGTTCAGGGTAAGACTGACATAGAGACCGCCGCGGCTGCCGCCGATGCAGTTGAGGCGCTCATGAGTGAGGTGGGACATCCGTTGCGCCTGTCGGAATTGGTATCTGGCGACAAGATTCAGGCGCAGTTCGAGGAGTTGATCACGGGTGTGATGAGCGATCCCAGCACCATGTTCAATCCGCGACCGGTCAGCGACCCTGTGGCCGTGATGGAGTTCGTACAGGCCACAATTTAATGGGGGTACCGGGGTACGACGCCATCCCTCGGCGGCGTTTTTTTGGAACAGGTAAACAAGAGGAATCAGCAGTTGTTTCAGGTATTTGCGGTAACGCCCGAGGACATGGGGCCGGAAGAAGTTGGCGCTTATGCGGTACGGGCTGAAGCCATGGGTTTTGATGGGCTGCAGGTTCCCGATGCGATCCATGATGGCCTGTTGCTTGCCGCTATGGCGTTGACGGCCACCAGCAGTTTAATTGTGGGCACCGGTGTCCTGGTGGCATTTCCCCGCAGCCCCATGACGGTGGCGGTAGCGAGCTGGGACCTGCAGAAAATGTCCGGCGGTCGCTTCGAGCTGGGCCTGGGCACCCAGATCCGCCAGAACATTGAGGAACGCTACTCGGCGAGGTGGGATTCACCCGTTCCTCAACTGCGGGAGTATGTGCAATCGCTCCGGGCGATCTTCAACTGCTTTCAGAATGGTGGAAAACTTGACTTTCGCGGTGAACACTACAATTTTACCCGCTTGCAGCAATTCTTTAACCCGGGGCCTATAGAGCATCCAGATATCCCCATTTATTGCGGTGCCGTTGGGCCAGCTATGACCAGAATGGTGGGCCGGGTAGCGGACGGGATGATTACGCACCCCACCAACACGCCACCCAAATATGTACGAGAGATCTGCCTGCCTCGCCTGCGCGACGGTTTCAAGAGCGCCGGTCGCTCTGAAGATGATTTCAAGATGGTGCTCGGTCCCCTCACCGCAACTGGCAAGGATCAGCAAACTGTCGCCCAGGAACGGGAGCGTATACGCGGTCTGTTGGCGTTTCTTTACTCCACGCCCGCCTACTGGCCCAGCCTCGAGCTGTTTGGGTGGGAGGCAAAGGGTCGGCAACTACAAGAGATGACCCGCGCAGGGGAGTGGGAAAAGATGCCACAGATATTGGATGACGAGATGCTCGATACGTTCGTCCCAACCGGCACCTACGATGAGATCGTTTCGATCTACAAGGAGCTGTTCGGCGGACTGGCGCGGCGGGTGACCTTTCCCATGCCCGCCAACCCGGAGGATGACCGCCTGGCAGCGGTGGCGATCGCGGGCTTGCGAGCCTGATTGCAAACTAATCGGCCGCGAAACCTCTAACGGGTGGTCAGATAGATTTCCTTTACCTTGAGTTTGTGTAACTTTTCGCTCGCGTTCCGTGGAAGCGGCTGATCCCAGAATACCACCGTGCGTGGCACCTTGTAGGCCGCCAAGCGGTTGTCAAGGAATTCACGGACCCGGGCTGCGTCGAGGTGGGAGCCCTTTGCCGGGTAAATCACCATGACCAGCTCTTCGCCCATGGCCTCGTCAGGTTCGCCGAATACCACGACTTCGTGCACCTGGGGCATTTCAAAAGCTGCCTGCTCGATCTCACCCGGGAAGATATTTTCCCCGCCGCGGATGACGATCTCCTTGATCCGGCCGGTGATGTGCAGGAAGCCGTCCTCGTCCAGGGCGCCGACGTCACCGGTCTTCATCCAGCCTATCGCGTCGAAGGTTTCGGCGTTGGCTTCCGGTTTTTCCCAGTATCTTGGCGTACAGCAGATGCTGCGCATCTCGATCTCTCCGGGGACTCCGTCGGGTTGCACCGAGCCGTCCTCGGCGACGAAGCGCATCTCCATGATGGGCGAAACGATGCCGCAACTGTCCGGTTTGTAGTCGAACAGGATGCCGCTCATCGTGGTCGCCTGGCCCAGGCTCTCGGTCATACCGTAGCCCGCCGAACGGCTGGCGTCCTCGACCCTGGACTCGATCAGCTCCGGGAGACCCGCGGGCGTGGCGGCCCCGGCAGCAGCGACTCGCATCAGGGATTCCGTATCGTAATTGGCGAAGTCCGGATGGTTGAGCAGGTCCTTCAGGATTGCCGGCACCGTGGAAAGGCCGGTAACACGTTCCTGTTCAATCAAACTGAGAGCTTGCGCGGCATCCCACTTGTACATCATGATCACCTTGTGCCCAAGGGCCATGGGCATGACCAGTCCGCCGAGCATGCCGCTGGCGTGGAATAGCGGGATAGTGAGCATCGGCGTTTCCCTTTCCGCGCCACCGCGGTACTCGCGCGGGCCGTTTTCCAGTTCTGAGACCAGCAGGCCGAGGAACATCATGTTCATCAGTGCCTGCCCGATCGCGACGTGTCTGTGAATTACTCCCTTGGGGAATCCCGTGCTCCCCGAGGTATACAGGATCAAGGCGTGGTCTTTCGGCCCGATGTCGGGTGTCACGCAGGAATTTCCTTCTCCGGCGCTGACCACGTCATCGAAGAGAGACACGTTCACGGTACTTTCAAACGCGGTGTCGGAGGGCACTACGATGGTGGGTATACCTATTTCGCCAATACGTTGGTCGATTAGCCCATATCGAGCATCATCGCAAACCAGCAAACTGGCGCCGCAATCCCTGATCGCGTACTCCAGTTCCTCGCTTTTTCCCCAGCTGTTGATCGGGACCACAACGGCGCCCGCCAGGAGCGTCGCGCAGTAACTGATTACCCACTGCGGATTGTTACGCATTGCAATCGCGACCCGGTCGGATTTTCGGATATCGTAGTGGCCCTGCAATTGCGCGGCCAGCGCGTCCGCTCGTGTGAACATTTCGTCGTAGGTGAGGCGCTGATCCTCGTAGACGATAAACTCGAGGTCGCCATGGTTTCGAGCACTTTTTAGTATGTCCAGGGCGGTGGCGGGCGCGTTCTTGAACCCGGGGTAGCCCCGACCGTCCACCAGGACTTCCTGGACTTCAAAGTAAGCGCCGGGAGCAGTCAACTCCCGTTTTTTATCATTAATTTCCTGAGCTGAAATGGACACGGTTCAAACTCCGGGTGTTTCTAGAGAAAGCCATTAATCTAAGAATCCTGACCGCCGGCCCGCCTTGTGGACCATCAACGACCCAACTGGCCGTCATCGATCTTGATCACCGTGCCGGTGACGCATTCCGATGAGGGCGATGCCAGGAACAGCAGTGTGGAGTCCATCTGTGGGGGATCGCAAATGCGTTTGCGCGGAAAGTACTGGGCAAGATCCCCCGTGCGCTCCAGCAGGTCCTCGACCATCTCGGAACGGAACGTGGCGGGGGCGATGACGTTGACGTTGATGAAGTACTTCGCCCACTCCGTCGCCATGGCCTCGGTCATTCTCACTACCGCGCCCTTCGTTGTCGCGTAGAGCGCCGAGGGAAACTGCGGCTGCACATCGAATGCGGCCATGGAGGCGATGTTGATGATTCTGCCTGGCTGCTTTGCCTTGATCAGCCGTTCGGCAACCGCGCAGCTGAGTATCCAGGGTCCTTCCAGGTTGGTGTTCATGATGCTGTCGAACTGTTCATCATCAATCTTCGTGGCGTACTGGGCATCGGGAACTCCCGCGTTGTTGACCAGTATCGTGACGAGCCCCAGCGCCTGCTCGGCCTGATCAAGGCCATCCCTGATCTGTTTCCTGTCCGTCATGTCCATGACCACGGGTTCACACTCGCCGCCGGCAGCGCGAATTTCCTCTGCGAGTGCATCCAGCCGTTCCTTGCGTCGCCCGGTAATCGCCACTTTTGCGCCGCAGGCCGCGAGCACCCGCGCGAAACGCTGGCCCAGCCCCGCGGTTGCGCCGGTTACCAGGGCTACCTGTCCGGTAAGATCGATAGAAAAGTTGGGTGTTGGATAATCGCTCATGAGTTCATTCCTATAGCTAGCGTTCCAGATCGCGAAACGGGGTGTCTTTATCTGTACGATTTTCTCGCGGCAGCTCCAGTACGTGTTCAGCCACCGTATTGCGCATAATTTCATCGGTGCCGCCCGCCAGGCGAATGCCCGGCGCGGTGAGCCACATCATCTGCAGGAATTCGTATTCCTTGCCCAGGACGTCGTGGCGGAGCATCCCCTGGGGGCCGGCCAACTCCATGGCGAAGTCAGCGATATCGAGAATACCCCGGGCCGCCACCAGTTTCAGAATCGACATTTCGGGTCCAGGCTGCTGCCCCTTCGACAACGCGGTGATTCCCCGGGAAATAATCAGGTCGACGCCTTTCTGGCTTAAATAGGCATCGGCGATACGCGCCTTGACCACGTCGTTTTTGGCGGCGGGTTCACCGTTCCAGATAGCTTTTCGTGCCAGCTTGACCAGGCTTTTGTACAGGTTGGTGGGCAGGACTCCGCCGATGGACAGGCGTTCGTGCATGAGAGTGCTGAGCATCACTGCCCAACCCTGGTTCACATCCCCGAGGCGGTGGGTGTCGGGGATACGCACATCGGTGAGAAACACCTCGCAAAACTCGCGCTCACCGGACATCTGGTGAATGGGACGGGCCTCAACGCCGGGCGTTTTCAGGTCAAGCATGAACATGGTGAGACCCTTCTGCTTGGGCAGGTCCCAGTCGCTCCGGGCCAGCAGAATGGCGTAGTCGCAGAAGTGCGCGCCGGATGTCCAGACCTTCTGGCCGTTGATTATCCACTCGTCGCCGTCTTTCTCCGCCCGGGTACGAATGCCGCCGGTATCAGAGCCGGCGGCTGGCTCGGAAAACAGCTGGCACCAGATGTCATCGCCTCGCAGACCCCGGGAAATGTACTCCGCGGCAAGATCCGGACTCGCCCAGCTGGCCACGGTGGGCAGGCACTGGCCCAGGCTGTTCTCGAACACGCGCGCGGGCACAAGGAACTGCGCCTCCTCCTGACCATATATCACCTGTTGGATGGGCGTGCCTCCCCGGCCCCCGGCCTCCTTTGGCCAGGTAATGGCGGCGTAGCCGGCATCGGCCTTTTTCCGCTGCCATTGGCGGGCGGCGGCCACGCGCTCCTCTTCGGTCATATCGGTACCGAAGGCTTCTTCCTCACTGCGCCGCGGTGTCGCGTTTGCCTCCAGCCAGGCTCGCACCTCGGCGCGAAAGCTGGCCTCCTCGGGTGTGTCTTTGAAATCCATACTGTGTTATCCGCCTACGCGGCCTCCTTGATCAGTTCCTCGGCCAAGCGGGCACGCCAGGCGTGTTCGCTGCCAATCAGCTGACCCAGGTAGCGGGCCCGGCGGAAATAGAGGTGGCAGTCCATTTCCCAGGTGAAACCGATGCCACCGTGGATCTCGATGCTTTCCTCGGCGGCCATCGTATAGGCTGTCGTAGCCGCGACCCGCGCAGCTGCTGCCGCCAAGGGCAGTTCCGGCGCTTCCGAGGACAGCGCCCAGGCGCCATAGTAGGCGTGCGCCCGGGCAAGTTCGTTGGCCGTGTAGATATCGGCCATTTTGTGTTTCAGCGCCTGGAAACTTCCGATCAGACGGCCGAAGGCCTTGCGTTCCAGGGTATATTCCCGGGATAGCGACAGGACCTGCTCCGAGCCGCCCAGTTGCTCAAAAGCAATCAGTACCGCCGCGCCGTTCAAGACACGGGCGGCTACCGCTGACCCCGCGACATCGCCCACAAGCGCTTCGGCCGGTGTTCGTTCAAATAGTACTTCCGTGTAGGGCCGTGTCGGGTCCAGGGACGGAAGTGGCCTGCGCGTGACTCCTGGAGCGGATAGCTGGACCAGTACCAGGTCGTCCGCTACCAGCAGGATGGCGAGGTCTGCCACCCCGCCGTCGGGCAACACGAAACTCCCAGTCAGTTCTCCGTTTTCAAATTGTGGTGGGGTGGCATCAAGATAATGCTCTGTGCTGCCCAGGAAAGCGGTTGCGATCGAACTCCCCGACGCTATAGAGGGCAAGAATTCCTGTTTCTGTGCATCGCTCCCGTCCTGTACCAACGCCTCCGCGGCGAGATAGAAACTCGAGGCCAGGGGTACCGCGGCCAGGTGGCGCCCGGCTTCCTGTGCCACGAGGCACAATTCGAGGTAACCGAGGCCGGCACCGCCGTACTCCTCGGGGATCGCCGCGGCGGCCGCGCCCATCTCGATCAGTTGGCGCCATGTGGCCTCGGAGTAGGGGGCCTCTCCCTCGAGGCACTGACGTACCTCACTTGATGTGCTGGTTGCCGCCAGCATCTTCCGCACCTCTTCCTGCAACAGGCGCTGGTCGTCTGAAAAATCAAAGTTCACTAAGGGCTCCTTTTACTTTTTCAATTCACTATTTCGCTGAGTAGTTAAAGCACCAGTTCCGCAACGTCCCTGAGGAAATCGATATCTCCGTTGACCAGCAGACTTGTCACTGGAGAATTTTCCCAATCTTTAAGCTTTTCCTTGATTCGGTCGCGCGGGCCGGAGAGGGAAATTTCATCGGCGAATTGATCTGGCACCGCGGCGATCGCTTCGGTCTGCTTTCCTTCAAGAAACAGTTTCTGTATCTGGTCGGCTTCCTCTGGAAATCCGTTGCGTGCCATCAATTCCTTGTGAAAGTTACGCTTCGCTGCGCCCATGCCGCCTATGTAAAACCCCAGTATAGCTTTCACCGGATAAAGCGCCTGCTCCATATCGTCATTGATGTTGACCATCACGGTGGGGCAGACTTCGAAACCCTCTTTGGCGTCCACTAACTGGTCGGTATAGACTTCCTGGCGGTAAGGTGAGTAGTAGAGCGGAATCCAGCCGTCAGCGATTTTTGCGGTTTGGGTCACGTTCTTTGGGCCCTCGGCACCGATGAATATCGGTACATCCCCGCGGACCGGGTGAGTGATTGGTTTGAGTGGCTTGCCCAGGCCCCAGGAGCCAGGTCCGGTGTAGGGAAGCTGGTAGAATTCACCGTCGTGTGTGACGGGTTGTTCCCTGGCCAATATCTTGCGGATGATTTCGACGTATTCCCGGGTGCGTGTAATGGGCTTGGTATAGGGCTGTCCATACCACCCTTCAACAACCTGGGGACCAGAGACGCCCAGGCCCAGAATCATGCGTCCACCGGAAAGAGCGTCCAGGGCGAGCGTTGCCATCGCGCACGACGCGGGAGTACGGGCAGAGAGTTGGGCCACGGATGTGCCGAGCCGAATTGTCGATGTCTGCGCACCGATCCAGGCAAGCGGCGTAAAGACGTCGTTGCCCCAGGATTCGGCCGTCCAAACGGAGTCGAATCCGAGCCTTTCAGCTTCCTGGGCGAGCACGGTGTGGTTGTCCCCCGGACAGAGTGCCCCCCAGTAACCGAGTTGCAGGCCAAGTTTCAGTTTTGCCATGTTTTACCTATGAGAACTGCGTGGCAATAAATAAGTGCACTCGCCCTAGTCGAAGTTAGGCTTGCGCTTCTCGAAAAAAGCCGCGGCCGCTTCCTCCACATCACCGGACAGCCCGTTGAGAATCTGGTTCCTGTTCTCCAGGTGCGTGGCCGATTCCATGGAGGGCGCGTCCAGGTTGGCCCACATGGCCTGTTTGGTGGAGACGAGGCCGTAAGGGCTGAAATCACAGAGCGTGTCAGCCAACTTGACTGCTGCGTTTTGCAGCACATCGTCGGCCACCAGTCGCGTGACCAGTCCCCAGGACTCGGCCATCTCCGCGTCCACGACTCGAGCGCTCAGGATCATGTCGTGGGCACGGGACGCACCGATCAGCCGGGGCAGGGTATAGCTGACCGCCGCATCGCAACCGGATATCCCCAGGCGGATGAACTGGGTGCAAAACTTCGCGGACCTGCTGGCGATACGAATGTCGCTGGCGAGCGCCAGGCCCAGGCCACCACCATAGGCGTGACCGTTTACCGCGGCTATGACCGGCTGCTGGATTTTTCTCAGCAGTAACATCATTTCCGCCATGTACTCCTGTGCACACATACCTGACCTGGGGCCGGCTTTCATCTCGCCGATCACCGCCCGGATACTTTCCGGGTTGGCCTGGTCCGTCAGGTCTAATCCCGCGCAAAAGGACTTGCCGGAGCCAGTTAGTATCACGACCCTGCATGCGTTGTCGGCATCTATATCACGGAGGGCGTGCTTGATATCCTGCATGAGCTGCCAGCTCAGCGCGTTGCGAGCGTCCGGACGGTTCAGGGTGAGCCGAGTGATCGCCGGCGTTAATTTTTCCAGTGTCACTGATTCGTACATAGATCGCTCCCTACAAAACGAGTTCGTCGCCGCTCATCAAAAGGTATAGCCTGGCAACGTTTTCAATCCATCCAGCGTCTTCACGGAATGCATGCCCACTTCCCGCAACAGGTCGAGGCTCAATACGATACGCCCGGAGAGTTCGTTTGCCGGTCGGGAACACAGTACAAGGCACGCCTCTGCCATAGCCTCCTCGGGTTCAAGATGCGCCCCCTCATCGACGGTGTCCAGTTCGACAGCGCCTTCGCTCATTACAGCCTCAACGGGGGCCAGCGTATTCACGGCGATATTGTAGCGAGCCAGCTCTACGGCTTGTCCCGCCGTCATTCTTTCCAGGCATGCCTTGGTCGCGGCGTACATCGAGGGTCCGGCATGAAGATTGAACATCGTGTAGCGCTCCTCGAAATCGTACGGCGCGGGATTGGGCAGATTTACGGTCGCGCTTGAGAGATTGACTACCCATCCTGCGCCGCGTTCCTGCATGCTTGATAATGCCTGTTGGGTCAAATCCAGTGGTGCGACGACATTAATTTCAAAGGCCTGCCGGACATCTTTCAATCTCTGTTCGTGGGTGGCCTGCCAACGGCTCCAGGCAGCGTTGTTGACCAGGATGTCCACGCCGCCGAATGCGGCCACGGTGTCTGGCACGATATGGGCGCGCTCCTCTTCTATTGCCAGGTTGGCGGCGATCTTGATGCACTCACCTCCCAGCTTTTCGATTCGTTCTGCCACGGAATTCAGGGAGCCCGGGAGGCGACTACTGCCCTCCTGTACAGTGCGCGCGACCAGTGCCACTTTAGCGCCTTCCGCGGCGAGCCGGATCGCCAGTGCTGCGCCGATTCCACGGCTGGCGCCGGTAACAATGACGACTTTGTTTTCGAGTAATCTTTTCAATCTATCCCCCGATATTGGCTGTGTATGTTTCCAGTCCGAGCTCCGACAAAAGGATTTAATGTTGTCGGTAACGGCGCTGAACATGTTCCTGCCGTATCGCGATCGCGGCCCTTCGTTCCTCCGGGGTTACCACCCGGGTAGTGTCTGGCAGGTGTTTCATCAACCCGTCGAGCTTGACCTTTCTCAGCTCACCCCAGGGCAGGTTTTCGGTGGGCCGCTCTGAATAAGCCCACCGAACGCCCATGAAACCCTCTGGGTGACCTGTGGTATCCAGCCAGTTGGCGACCCCCGGGTCAGAGTGCGCAATGACGTAGCGAATGACGTTGTCCGGATCGCGGTGCGCCTGCACGCCGTTGAGGCTGCTCTGATAGTTAGCGAAATCCAGGGACTCGCCCCACATGTTGCTTAGGGCGAAGCCGATGTAATCCGGCTCGATGGGTTGGTGCAGTTCGACGATCATTGCCTCGTCATCCGCCAGTTCATAGATGCCGCCCGTGTAGATATTGGTGGCCATACCGCCGCCGGTTGCCAGTGACGCGGCGTTAGGCCTGTTCAGGTCGTTGCGGGGCATGAGGCATTTCCCGTCGCCGTTCATGTCACCATAGGCCTCGCAGGTGATCGTGTAGAATTCGTTCCAGAAGTACACCTGGTTGCGGGTCAGGCGGCCAATCGCTTCCATCTGATCGACTGCCATGTCGGGTGTATAGGTGGGCATCGGCTGGCCGAGGCGGTCGTTCCGGTAGATGAACAGCTCCATCAGGTCCTCGTTTTCCCAGTCGCAGAACAGCTCCCGCAGCATGACCCGCTTGGCTACGTACTCGCGGCTGGTGGTGTTGCCCTGACTATCGCTGCGAGTCTTCGTAACGCGCGTTTGCATGAAATTACCGTCGTGTCCCTCAGGACGCTCGGGAGCAAGCAGGATCTCGAATGTGCCGTTCTCGTTGACCTGCAGTTTGGTGCTGTCCAGCACGTCGCAGTTGGTGCGCGTGCCGGGTCGCATTTCCTTGATACTTCCCGTGTCTCCAGAGTAACCGCTGGGAGTTTCGAATATCACGTAATGCGGTGCCTTGCGACAGCCGGTGGCGGCCTTCTCGCCCCGCCAGTGCCGCCAGTCACCAACCCGACCCCTGATCGTGTAGGCGTAGTTGCCGTCGATGGGCGCGGAAAGGTAGATTGCGTCCGCGTTGTCGATGGTGGAACGGTTCAGCGGTTGAATCGCCCGGACGAAATAGGGGAATTCCTCGGTCGGCCCCAGGCAGCGCGCCAGCTTGCCGTACAGGAATCCCAGCACGTAACGATAGCCCTCGGCCAGGTTGCGGGAGGTGGCGGGCGCGGGGTAGAGGGCAGGGTCATCGATAGCGTTGCGCGCTTCCTGCATCTGGCGGATAAGAAGCTCCCAGGCTCCGCGCAGCGCCTGCGCAGTCGCCTCTGAGGCCGGGTTCCTGTCTGTGTTCATCTGAAAACCTCCGCGTTCGATCAAGCCGATGAGGCCACTACGGCCTGCTGGTCCTCTTCCCACTTGAACCGTTCAAACAGGGTGGCAAGTCGCTTCCGGATCTCGATGTCGTCAAGGCCGAATTCCTCCAGGCTGTAACGATGCTGCCGTTCGTGATGCCCCGTTTTTTGTTGTTCGGCTTCCAGTACCGCTTGGAATTGTGGCGTCATGGGAATCGAAAGTGCTTTATACACACGCTCAAGCGTGGCTTTCGGATCAGCTACCAGGTCACGGTAGTCGATGTTCGCACGGGGAACTTCCGGGTGCCTGGCCAATACCTCTTCGGGATACAGGTAGCTCTCGTAGGAAAGTTCCAGACTGGCGCGGCTGGACTCCGCGAGTTTCCGTGGGTCGATGTCGCCGCGCATTTTCCAGCCTGTATGCAGTAGTTTCAGCAGGCTGGGAATGGTCTCGTAGGGGTTGCGATAAAGTACGATGAATCGTACATCGGGAAAGGTTTCTATTATGGCTTCCAGTCGCCCACAGAACGTCGGGTTCTTGCTGAGGTGAACCACGTTTCCGCCGTTCAGGTAGAGTTGGCGACGTACGCAGCCGCGGTAGAACCTCATAAGCCTGCGCCGGGAACCCGCGGATCGCTGATCGATGTGGAAGAAGTCCAGATCGCCGAGGTTTGGCACGCGAGTGGTCCAGAAACCAGATGCGCAAGAGCCATAGAGCACAAGATCGTCCTCCTCGGGAATGGTGAGGCCCATCTTGTGGATATGTCTTGTGGGACCGAACGTCTTTTCCTCCCAGGCATTTAATCTCTTTTCGATTCGACCGCCAAGGAAAGTCCTGTCAATCCACGCGCCCAGGCGTACCAGTTTCTTCTCGGTAAGGGCGGGAAGCATAAGTTCATAATACTTAAAGGCGCTGAACTGTTCGTCCTCGCACATCAGGCGGTGGGTGAGCGTTGTACCGCTGCGCCCATGGCCAATGATGAAGACGGGCTTTCGGATCTCGGTGAACCACAGACCCGGGAAGAGGATGCCATCGAGAAAGTAGAAGACAGAGTGCAGTAGTGCCCGTAGTGGTATATTCAGGAGGAGGTAGCGGTACGACTTCATGCGGCGCCTGCGGTTTGGCTCCTCGGACGTCAACCTGACCAGTTTCAGCCAGGTGAAAAAGTCAAAGTAGAACAGCATGGTATTCCTCGATGCCGGGAACTGCCCGCCGGGTCTCTGTATATGGGACAGCGCGGATTGCCGGTGACAGATCCCGATGGGTGGTTTTCCGGAAAGATTTCGCCGGTACACTACAACCGGCTTTTCCTTCATGATAAAATATTTAAATATCTTATCAGTAAGGATATTCAATTTGCAAGCGGAAAAGCGCAGCAAAAAGCGGGGGAGGCCCCCCCGCATATCTAGGGAGGAGGTCGTCCAGGCCTCGATGCGAATCCTCGAGTCAACGAACGTCGAGGATTTCATGATCAAGAGCCTCGCCCTTGAACTCGGCACCACGTCGATGGCCATATATAACTACTTCAATAGCCGTGATGACCTGCTTGAAGCCGTCTCGGATGCGATCTGTGAACTTTTCGAGGCGCCGGGGCCGGGGGAAACCTGGCAGGAAACACTTCGGGCCTGGCTCTGGGCGCTTAAGGGGCACGCGGACAGGTACCCGGTTATGCCCCGGGTCGTCGGCATCAACGGCCATACTTCGACCGGTTGGTTGAAGATCACAGTGCCTGTTACCTTGCTGATAAATGCCGAACTCGGCCTGAACGGCAAGCAACTGGCCTTGGCTTCTTACGTATTTGTCTCCGGAGCGATCACCATGATCAATATGGTTTCCCACAGCGGCGAGTACAGGCAGTCACGAGTTATCCTGCCGCTCGAGGATATGTCGTTGGACGCGAAGCAGAGAGATATCATTCGTAAACTACCCATTGGTGACTTGAAGGAAGACGAAATTTTCGAAGTCGTGTTCGATCAACTTATCGATGGGTTGGAATCATTCACCGTTGGCTAAGGGGATATAACCTGACCGATTACCCTGAGGCGGTTGAATTAGTATCCTAGCGTTCGACGCAGTGTACCCCGCCAGGCGCTTCGATCATGCCGGCGCAGCGATTGCAGTGCGTGCACCCGCTGCGGTAGTCGGTGTCCTCCTGGACGTGTCGGACAAACTGTGGGTCGTAAAACAGCGTCCTGCCCAGTTGGACGAAATCGAACCCCTCCGCCATAACCTGGGCGAGGTTATCGGCACCGCTACAGCCGCCAATATAAACCACCGCACACTGCACTCGATCACGTATCGCTTTTGCCTGCTCCAGCAGATATAGATCGCTGTAGGGGTATGACTTGAATAAATTTTTCGCCAGCATCCGTATACCGAGCTTCACTACCGGGTTGTTGGTGTGCTCGATCATACCGTCCGCCAGGCTGTCGCCGCGAAACATCAGCATCGGGTTCATGCTGCTGGTGCCTGAACTCGGAATAATCGCGTCGATACCGCCCTTCTCCAGTAGGGCCGCGACTTCGATCGACTGCTCCAGGGTTATGCCGCCTTTCCTGCCATCCTCCATGCTGATTTTTCCCAGCAGGGGAAATTCTTCTCCGACAGCGTCCCTCACCGCCGCCAGTACGCGCAGTGGCAGCCGCATGCGATTGTTGAGTGAGCCGCCGAATTCATCCTTCCGCTTGTTGGTGAGCGGACTGATGAATTGGTTGAGACCGTAGCCATGGCCAAAGTGAATTTCAATGGCGTCGAAACCAACAGACTTCATGAAGCGAGCCGCGTTGGTAAAACCGGTCACCAGATGATCCATGTCAGTCCGGTTCATCGCCGCGGCGAATGGCCGTCCCGTGGCCAGGCCCATGGGGTTGAACATGAAACTGGGCCCGAGCGGGCGTCTTCCGCTGAACTGGCTGTTCTTGGAAAAGTGGCCGCAGTGGGCGAGCTGTCCGGATAGCTTAGCCCCGGTGTCGTGCACAGCGGAGGCAAGTGCATGCAGCGGTTGGCGGATGCCCTCGTGCATATAGAGCATGTTTTCCATCACTCGTCCGTCCGCTTCTGCCGCGCAGTAGGCGAGAGTGGACATTGCAGTGCCGCCGGCGCCGATCGTTCGGTGCAAATCAACTAGGGCGTCGGTGGGTCGACCGTCGACGCTCATACCCTCGAAGGTCGCCGCCTTGAGCACCCGATTGCGCAGGGTAAGACCATTAAGCCTGGCCGGGGTCAGGGCATGTTGCAGCCAGTTAGTCATCTATTGATCTTATCGGTGTTTACATCTGGCGGATTTCGATACCAACTGGCCCCGGGGCCCTTACGACATCTGTACGACTTCAATGAGGTGCCCCTCGCAGTCCTCGACAAAGGCGACGCGCAGGTTGAGGTCGGGCATGTCTCGGGCCGGGTCGACCACGCGGCCCCCGGCAGCCTCGGCCCTGGCGATGAAGGCGTCGAGGTCACTGGTGGTGAACCCGAGTATCAGCTCGCCGCTCTCCGGTTTAGACGCCCCTAGGTACTTCAAAAGGGCGAGGGATCCACCTCCTGTATCGGTCGGTGCATAACAGATTTCGCTGATTGCCCGTTCGCCGACTTCACTCTCATAGCGAAACTGTTCCACCAGTCCGCACACCGATGTGTAAAACGCATGGCTTTGCTCGAGGTCGTCGACCACTAACTTGGTAAAGCTGAAGTGGGCGTCGGTATTGCTGACGGCGGGCATCTCATTTGACATGGGTTATTCCTCTGGAATCCTGGGCGTGCGGCATATAGTTATCGATCATGCGCGCAGATAAAAATATACTTATAGGTAAGTATATTAATACTTTGAGCGGGTTGGCAACAGTAGCACGCAACATTGAAGCGTCGTCACTCGACAAATGGTTGCCTAGAGGTTCTGCCTCTGTCTCCCGGTGGCCTTTTAACCAGCATCATCCACCAACTGGCGAAGGGTGCGTACTCAGCCTGCCACAGGTTCCGGTGTCGCTCACCGCTACTCAACCCGGTTTCAGGAAATTCGCCAGCCCTGGGTGCCCAGTACGTGCCCCCAACAATATCGAAGACAGGGAAGATGTCCGCGAAATTCTTGTCCTGGTGCTCGGGTAGCCTCGAGTGGTGAATTCGATGCACCTGTGGGGTGACAAGCACACGGTCCAGCCACGGCAGTTCCACCCTGGTATTGGAATGATAGAACATTGACCAGAGCAAAAGGCCACTATGAGCGTAGCCTGCCGTGACTGCGGCCTGTTTGAACTCAATATCTATGAACAGGCCAATCGTCAGGAAGGAGAAAAAAGTACGCCAGATGCTTTGCAGAAAATGGTCACGCCCGGCAGTCAGAAAATTCATTCTTTCCTCGCTGTGATGTACCTTGTGGAAGGCCCAGAGTGCCGGGAAACGGTGCTCACAACGGTGTGAAAGGTACAGCCACGCATCATGTACAAACAGCACCAGTAATACTGTCAAGATCTTCTGTACTGTCTGGTCTAGCCAGTCGATACCCAGTGAGATTTCGCGAATGTCAATGGATAGGAATTGCCAGTCCATTTGGTGTACTACCCAGGTGCCGGCTGCTGCTGCCGCCGCATTGATGCCCAGGGAGAACAAGACGAGTATGGCAATCGCCATAATTGAAAAGCTCGTGAGATAGTCCTGCCAACCAGCCCGGCTTCCCGCGGGATATTTCTGTTCGAGAAACAAAACGAACAGGGGAATCAGGAAAAATGTGAACGTCATCTAGCCGCCCCTGGAGAAATGATAGCCCACGCCCGTGAGTGATTCGGATACTTCCCAGAGCCTGCAAGCTGCGGCTGCGTCCAGGCCCGCCGCCTTGACGGTAGCGGGGGCGGGCGGTCCCGTCATCTCGCCGAATCCGCCTGGCCCGTAAAATGCGCCCGCCTTGGCTGCAGGGGAAGTAGCGGCGTAGAGAGACGGCAGTGCACCGTGCCTGGCGTCCTGCCCAATGAAAGGCAGGGCGAATGACAGGCGGATCACCAAGCTAACAACGTGATCGGAGAATCGGTACTTTCCCAACTTTCTGCGGTTATTGCCGATGCCCGTCCGTGATACCCCGGGGTGCACGGCAACGCTTTGCAGTGGCGTAACGCTGGCGCTGCGCGCCAGGCGCTGTAACTCTCGGGCAAATAACAGGTTCGCCAGCTTGGTCTGGTTGTAGGCGCGCTGCGCATTGTAGCCCTTCTCCATTTGCAGGTCTTCCCAATCGAGATTGCCCTGCCCATGTACCATGCTGGAGACCGTTACAACTCTCGGCGCGGTCGACTGGCTCAGTAGCGGCAACAGCAGGCCCGTAAGTGCGAAGTGGCCCAGATGCCCTATGCCGAAAGTCAGTTCAAAGTTATCACGGGTGGTGTGGCGGGTGCTCAGCCCCTGTATACCGGCATTATTGACCAGTACGTCCAGGGGCTTCTCCTGATCGAGCAGGCAACGTGCAGCGTCCCTGATCTGCTGCTGGTCGGCAAGATCCAGGGGAAGGAAGTGCAGGTTCGCATTGACCCGCGAGGCCAGAATTCTCTCCTTGGCCGCCGCGCCTTCCCCTACGTTGCAATCGGCGACGATCACCTCCGCTCCATGTTGCGCGAGGGCCCTCGCGGTTTCAAACCCAATACCGCTGGCGGCGCCGGTCACGAGCATGCGCTTGCCAGCGAGATCCGGGATATCACGTTCACACCAGTCGGTCATTCGGAACCTCCTGGTGAACGTTCGCAATGGCCATGCCGTCGGCGATGTCAGGCGCGTGTGATGCCATCATCAAGTCTGTCACTGGCAGGGGGTTGCTCGTCCGGGATGGAGTAGTACGCATCCAGCCGTTGGCGGACGAGATCGGCGGGAAGCGATCTGAAGGTACTTTGCTTGCTTGTCGTCACACCGAAATGTTTATTCAAACTGCCCGCCAATCCCGCCATTTGAGCCCCGGCCAAAACCGCCTCCAGCACGGGCACTTCTGAGTCGGAGATGCGGTTGTAGCCATATTTCGTGAAGGCGGAAAACGATCCGCAGGCTGTGATGATGATTTCCGCGCCGTCTGTGATGGCATCTCGTGATACAGCCTCGAACTGCGGGATGACCTCGGATCGCAGGTACGCCTCGTCAGTAAACCAGCGAGAAAAATCCTCCATGAAAGGGGCGACTCGCACCGGTGAGTGTCGTATTGCGCGGGATTCCAGTCCGCTTGTGCAGAGTATCTGCTCTACCAGTCGCTGGCTCTCCTGGTCAGCGCAGACCGCGGCGAAGCGCCTTCCGAGCATACAAGCGATCAGCATGGCGCTCTCCGTGATGCCGATGACTGGCATTGTGAAAGCTTCCCTGGCTGCCATCAGCCCGGGGTCGTTGCCGCAAATGATGACAGCGACGTCGCAGTTGTCCTCCTGGGCCCTGGCTAATTCCTCCAACAGGCCAATGTTGTTGTATTGCTGCAAATAGAGGGTGCTGCAATAGTAGGTCGACCGGTTAGTGAATCCCTGCTGGATATGCGCCTCTGGCCCGAGGACGCTGCGAAAGATCGCCTCCTGGCTGCTGTAGACCGCGACCATGCCGGGCCCCACCAATGTGTCGATGGTGGGATCCGGCCAGATATTCTGCATATGAACTTTCAATCCCACGACCATCTCCTCAATTCAATAAGGGTGAATGCTGTGCCAAAAAAAACGCCACCTGCGGGGTGGCGTAGTCGTGGACCTGGCGTGATGAGCAGTGGCTCAGCCTCCGCCAAAAAGATACCTGAGGGTCAGGCCGACCTCGCGCTGTGGAACGTAACTCACCGCGTAGTAGCCCGTCGGGAAGGCCCCGTAGCCTGTTTGGGGCTCGCCGCGCTCCAGGCGCGTCTCCTTGTCCAAAACATTCTTTGCCCACAGCGACACTTCCCACTGGGCAGACTCGTCCCTCAGGCCGAGGTATAGGTCAAGCACACCGTAAGCGTCGGCCTCGTAACGGCCGTCGAGGTTATCCTGCTCGCCATAGTAGTTGTACAGGCCCCTGACATAAGCCTCGCCGGAGAACAGCGGGAAGGTGTACTCTGATCGCAGAAGTCCCACCCAGTTGGGGATGGTGGAGATGGCGTAGTCGACATCACAGTAGAGCACGGAATTGACCATTCCGTCAGCGTCGGTGAAGTCGGCAATGGAGAGGTTGCCGATATCTCCGTTATCAGGTTGCCCGTCCCCGTTAGTGTCCCGGCAGGGAACGGTCGCGTCGTCGTAGGTGCCGTCGGAATAGGCCACGTTAAATTGGGCCCACCAGTTGTCGGTCAACTCCGCGGTTACATCGAGTTCGAAGCCCTCGACCGTTGCATCGCCCGGGTAGGTAAACCCATCGGCGGCGATTATCTGGTCACCGGGACCCACATAGGGTATGTCGCTGAAGCGGCCAATGTAATTCTCAAAATCCTGGTAGTATACCGACGCGTTAACACGCACACGGCCATCCATCCAGTCAGAGCGCATGCCGATTTCGTAGGAATCCGACTCTTCAGGGTCGCCCTGGATCAAGGTGGGATCGGTCACCGGAGAGGTGATGGCGACCGTGGTGCCCGCGGGACGGAAGGAGTGATCGTAGCGGGCATACACCATCAGGTCGTCCGTGAAAAAGTGCCTCAGGTTCAGGCCGTAGACCCACTCCTCGTCCTTCGTGTTGCCTGGGATCATGCTCGTTGCGGCATCCAGTTCCAGCAGGCATGAACCAGGCCATGGTTCCTCTCCTGTGAATCCCACGCCGAGGTTGACCAGCGATCCGCAGAAGCCGATGGGCACACCGGGTTCGGTACCGATCGGCACGGCGATCAGGGCATCGCTGGTATTGATGGTCTCGGTGCGCTTGCTGTCATTCTCGAGGTAGCGGACGCCGATACTCAGATCTGTGCTCTCGGTCAAGTGAAAATCCAGATTGGAGTAGATGGCCTTGTTTTCGCTGTCGACCGGGATGGAGCCGTTGGCAAAAACAGAGTAAGCCAAATCCGGTGGCCCGATCGGTGACGGCTGCAGCGGGTCGCCGAAAGCGCCGGGCTGGGGTGTCGGCTGGGCGAAGCCGGCATCAATCTTGTCCTCGTAGTACCAGAGTCCCACGAGGTAATCCACGAACAGGTCGGGTGCGGTAGATTCCAGTCGTAGTTCGTGGTTGTCGACTTCGTAGTCTGTAGGGACATGCTGGTTCTGGAGGAAGTTGGTGACAGCGTTGAGGGTATCCAGTTCCTGGTCGAATTCGTAGGAATTGTCCTGGTAGGCGCCGTTGTAGATTATGCGGTGATTGTCCAGTTCCCAGGTTAGGCCCCAATTGGTGATCTTCGATTTCTGCGTGCCACCTGTCGAGGCCTCCATCACGGATAACCCCTGGCGGTCGGATATGGCAGGCCCGTTGTAGCCCATGCCCGGGCCCTCGACTTCCGTCAGGGAGGTACGGTCAGACTCCAGCCACTGGTGAGTTAGAGTCGCCTCGATGGAATCATTAACTGCCCAGCGAAGGGAGGCGCGCCAGCTTTTCGTCTCGCGATCCTCTTCCTCGCCCGAGTTGACGCTCTCGACAGAATTGCCCTCGTCCTCGTCGTAGACACCCGCCACGCGCAGGGCCAATGCATCTTCGAGCAGGGGTACATTTACCGCGCCCTGGGCGTTATAGGTTCCCTCGTCACCGGCGGAGCCGGAAATGTAGCCACCCAGGGCATCGAGATCTGGCTTACGGCTGGTGATGGTAATGGCACCAGCGGGGGAGGGCCGGCCGCGCAGGAGGCCCTGGGGGCCCCGCAGAACCTCCGCCTGACCGATGTCATAGATGCTCTGGAAAGCGAAGTTGGCATCGACCGGTGTCTCGTTGTAGTAAACATCGACCGCGGGTGCCGAGGAGGCATTGGAGTCGAACCCAACGCCGCGCAGTTGCGCGGTCGATCCAAATGCGCCGGCGCTCTCCAGTTGCAGTCCTGGAGAAAGCTGTTCCAGGTCATCGAAGCGGAACAGATTGTAATCCTGCACATCCTCCGATGATATGGCAGTCACCGTCATGGGGACTTCCTGCACGCTCTCGGCGCGCCTTGTTGCGGTAACTATGACCTCCTCCAGGACCAGGACTTCGCGGCTTTCCTGCGCGAGCACGCAAGGCCCGCTAGCAACAGCAAAAAAAGCTATTAGGGAGCCTGCAAATGGTTTCTTATTGAACATGCTGTCATCTCCTCGCGTATACGGCAGATGCTGTTATCGATTTGGCCCTTTCCTGTTGCGAATTTGCGGGATCAACAGGCACGGCGTTAAGCAAATTACCCGATCACAGTAAAAAGGGTGATGCTGAATCGGTATTTTATTTATCAATAATAAAAATGCAAGTTAAAAACGACGATATGCCTGTCATCGAGGCCGAAAGTGCCGCCTCTGAAGTTGGTTTCACCATTTTATTTCTTTGTAAACATAGGGTTAGGTGACAGGGGAAGACCGGATACCCGCAAGTCCATGGGTGCGGAGTGTCGAGGAGAGGGTGGGGAGAGCGCCGGGACTATAGCGCCCGGAATTACCGCGGCTGGTCGTTCAATTTGCTGAGTTTGAGTTCCAACTCGTCAATCATCTGCTCGAACCCGGTTTTGAGGATTTCATCGGTAGTCAGCTTAACATGATAGGGGCGTAACTCCAGCAGGAACTCCTGTTCTGAGGGATCCAGTTCATCCAGGTGACCCAAGGAAAGTGACGAGTGAAACTCCGCACCCATGGTTTCAAACATGATGAGCGCAATGGCCTGGCTGCAGAACAGGTAGGAATTAATCGCCAGCTCCTTGCCACGCATACCCTCGTCGAAGAGTGTGCGGGAGACGGTCAGAGTCACCCTCAGCCAGCCGGCCGTGGTCTGCCCGTCGACTCCCGAGATTTTCAGGATGATGGGGTACTGGTCCGCGAGACGGCGGACCGCGTTAAGCCAGGCACGCAGTTTTTTTTGCCAGGGCTGGTTGGCGCGGATGCGGGGCATCCTGAAATCCATGCAGATTTTATCCGCTAACGCACACAGTAAAGCTTCCCGACTATCGAAGTAGTTGTACAGTGCCATCGAAACCGTATCCAGGCGCTTGGCAACCTTGGCCAGGGTGAATTCCTCCAGCGATTCCTCTTCCAACAGTTGCAGTGAGGCATTGATGATGTCTTCACGGGACAATCTCGGCGGCCTGCCACGGCTCTTCGGACCGGTTGTACGGTTGGATTTTCCGGTTTCTTTAGCGCTGGATTTTCTTCGCCTGGCGTTACTGGCCATCACTGGGGATCCGTGTTGAGTCTCGGGGGGGCTTGAGCCGTAAAGGGCCAAACCAGATTTAATTATATAGATAAAGTAAACGTAAATCGCTGAATCGAAGCCAGAATTTTGGTTCGTTGACCCCCTGTCGTATCAAAGCCGTTTATCCTGGAAATTGACTACAGCCACTCGGCAGAAATCGTCATCAGGCATTCAAATTAAATTATTAATAAGATAATATGCGGTCTGTCCGGAGCGGAGTCGCCGCAGTCCCACGGTTTTATTGGCCCAAAATCGGTCAGGAAGCATTGGTGGACGTCGATTGTGTTCCGGTTTTTGCGTCCGGTAGGTAGGTTTCCAGGCGCTCAGGTGACATCGCTTCCAGGGGTCGGGAATGGTAAAACGGTTGCTTGCAATAGTTTCTGTATTGATTGTCGTCGTACTGATTGGCGGCGCGGCTGGGGGCGCCTGGTTTGTATCGCGCCTTCAAGGCCACCTGACGCCACCAGCCGATCCCGGCGGCCAAGAATCGATAGCGCTGCTCGCAAATCCGATCGACTCCCGGTCGCGGGTGGGCGTCCCATTTACCGGTACGGAACAATTGACGGGCTGGGCAGGCATCGATGATCCGCCGCTCTCCGCCCGACCGTGGACACGCTGGTGGTGGCCGGGGGGTGATGTTGAACTGACGGTTCTCCGGGCGCAGTTGGACGACCTGTTCGATTCTGGATTTGGCGGCGTGGAGGTTCAGCCCTTTATCGGGGGAATGATAAATGTCGCAGATAACGAAGGAGTCATGGACAGGGTCTACAGCTTCGATAGCCCGGCGTACCACCAGACGTTGAAGGGGGCCATCGACTACGCTCATACATTAGGCATGGAAGTGGACCTGACGAATTTCAGCGGCTGGCCCCCCGGCGGGCCACAAATCAACCTGGAAGACAGTCCTACGGTCATGGCCTACGGCGAGGCAACCGTAACCGGTGGCGGTGAGATTGTCGTCGATCTCCCCTTGCCAAAGCCCGGACCGGCGGAATACATCTTTTCGGTTATGGAGTTTGCCGGAATCGATTTCATGAATTTCCCGGTCGAGCACGCGAATCTGCTGAGTGTTATCGCGGCGCGGGTCGAGGACGGGGAACATCACCGCAATCCCTTCTACCTGGCCGACACGGTGAGTCTTGCGGCCGATTCCATCGAGGTGCTTACAGATCGCGTGGTCGATGGCGTGCTCCATTGGGACGCGCCCGAGGGCGAGTGGCAGATCGTTGCCAGTTACCTGTTGCCCTCGGGAGAAGTCCCAATGGGCGCGGCGCAGAAACCACAGGGTTTCGTGGTCGATCACCTGCGCAAGGACCAGGTGCTGGGGCAGTACGCGTACGCCTTCGGTGAGCGAGCGGATCTACCGGCGGTTTATGGGCGGGGCATGCGCGGCATCTTCAACGATAGTCTTGAGTTCAGGTTGCGGCGCATGTCGGTGGAGGACATTCTCGAGGAATTCCGTGTGCGTCGCGGCTACTCCCTGGAGCCTTACCTCCCGGCCCTGTATGTCGAGGGCATAGACAACGTGTACTTCAAGGAGATACTCGGTATTTACGCGGCGCCGGAATTTCGGCTTACCGACATGGATGACCGTATCCGGCACGATTATCAGCAAACCCTCTCGGACCTTGTTATCGAGCGTTTCGTGGAGACGTCGGCGCGCTGGGCCGAACAGCGCGGCCTGACTTCCCGTGGACAGAGTTACGGAATGGACATGGACCTGCTCCGGGGCCTGGGCGCCAATACCATACCTGAAACCGAGCAGTTGTGGGCTGGCGGCGCGAATGTCGGGCTCAAGTTCGCCTCCTCGGCTGGGGCGCTGTACGGCAGACCCCTGGTCAGTGCGGAATCTTTTGTCTGGATCAACCGAGACTACATGCCCGCGGCCCGGCGCGTGAAGGCGGCCGCCGACAAGTTATTTCTCGCCGGGATCAATCACATTGTCTATCATGGGACTCCTTATCCATGGCAAGGCGGTGATACCGGTGACTTCGGGGAGGAGGGGTGGCAGCCGTTTTCCGGCCCGCAAAACCCGGCGCATTTTTCCGGAAATTTCTCTGCCGCGAATACCGCGATGTGGCCGGACCTGCCCGACCTCAACCGCTACATCGCGCGCAGCCAGAACCTGCTGCGTCGGGGCCGCCCGGCGATTGACGTACTGGTTTACTACCCCTTCCTGGGTTTTCACGGTTCCAACCGGGCTAACGACAAGGAGGTACTGATCAGTGGTGCCCTGCCGGACGCGGATCCGCGCACGGTCATGCTGGAATCCGGTCCACTGGTGGAGGGGAAAAAGCAACTCGCCAAAATACTCACCACCCCCGAACACATCGATCCCAGGGTCGCCTGGATGGAATCCCTGCAGCCACTCCTGGGCGACCTGGATCGGCGCGGGATTACTTGGGCCTGGGTAAACGATCACGCCTTGCAGACGGGAAGAGCCAGCGAGGGGATGCTGCCGGCATCGGGTGGTAGGTACGGGGCGCTGCTCCTACCGAATATCGAGTCTCTTGAACCGGGTACCCTCGATGCCCTTGCGCGGGAAGTGAGGTCCGGAATCCCGGTTCTGTTTGCCGGTGATCTACCCGAGAGACAACGGAGTTTTAACAATGCGGAGTCGGGTGACGAGGTCATTCGCGAGGGATTGGTGAGCCTGCTCGAGGCGGGTGCGCTGCGCTTTGGCTCCCTGGGCGAAGAACTGCGCACCTACCTCGTGGAGAATTCGTCCGCGGCGCTTCCCTACGCCGACGCAAGTACGATTCATCGTTTTCGGCGCACACTTGACGGGGGCGGCGAACTGATTTTCTTCGGCAACCAGTCACCGGAGCCCGCGAGACTGTCAATGTCGGTTGCCGGGGACCAGGACATGTGGTGGTTTGACGCCATATCGGGAGCTGCCTGGCCCGTCGAGGCGCATTCCGGTCAAATCGACCTTGCCCTGACGGGGTTTGACAGCCGGTTCCTGATCCGCGGCGTGCGTATGCCGGACAGTATTGCCGGTGCGCCGCCACCGGCGGTCGCAGCGGCGAACGCAACATCCATGCAGGCCCTGGACGCGTGGCACTTCAATCTGGGTGACTACCGCGCCGCCGGTGACGAGGCCCTGATCGACTGGCGTGACATTCCGGCGTTGCGTTACGCCGACGGGCCGGGAATCTACACCCACCAGTTGATGTTAGCCGGGCCGCCCGAAGCGACCAAACGCTACTTGCTGGATCTGGGACTGGTACAGGGTTCGGCGCGCGTGCTCGTTAACAGTGAATTAGTGGGTGGGGCAAGCCTGCCGCCATTCACGCTGGATATCACTCCTGCCCTAAAGCCTGGTGACAATGTCATTGAGGTGGAGGTACGGCCCCCCCTACGTAACCTGTTTGTCGGTCGGGCCTTCGCTGGTGACCCCCTGTATGCCCAGATGGCGGATTTCGGAAACGAGCTGGTGGCAGCGGGATTGTTGGGGCCGGTGACGCTTTTTATCTCTGGTGCGCCGTGACGAGTAGTAGATTCAAATTGTTGTCTCTTGTGCTGTTGTTCAGCCTGGCGCATTGGCCAATGTCTGTAGTGTTGGGCGGGACCGACTCGCCTGGGTCCGGAGAGACCACCCAGCGGCCGCTCTTTGCGGCTGATACGATGGACGAATTGCTCGACAATCCGCTGGCGCGAGCGGTACTGGAGCGGGAGCTGCCCGAACTGATGCAAAACGAGCAGATCGAGCAGGCGCGGTTTCGATGACAAAGACAAGCTCCAAAATTTGGCTTTTTTGCTATCGGGAACCAGCTCAATGGCTCATTTCCACCTGAAAAACTATGTTTGTATAGGCAGCATGTTTGTCATGCTGCTCTTGCCTATGAGCGCCATTGCTGCAATCAAAGTGACCGCTGCCAGCGTCGACCACCGTCAAAACCCGATGGGTCTGGACAACCCTACGCCACGCTTCAGCTGGCAGCTGGCCAGCGACCTGCCCGGCACCCTTCAAAGCGCCTACGAACTGAAGGTCATCAACGCCGCGACCGGCGTCACACTGTGGACCAGTGGCAAGGTGGAATCCGGCCGGTCGCTCTATCTCCCCTATGAAGGCCCGGCTCTGGCGCCCAGAACTCGATACCAGTGGCAGGTGCGGGTGTGGGATAACCTAGGCCGGAACTCCGGCTGGAGCACCCCAGCTTTTTGGGAAACAGGACTGATGGACACCGCCCACTGGGATGCCACCTGGATTACCTACCCTTGGACTGAAAACCCGGGGGAGTCCGAGCCCAGCCCCATGCTGCGACGCGAGTTTACGGCCACCTGCCCCATCGCCAGCGCCCGCCTCTACGCCACCGCGCTGGGTCTTTATGAAACCTACATCAACGGCCAACGCATCGGCGATGCCTACTTCACCCCAGGTTGGACCAGTTACGATAAGCGCCTGCAGTACCAAGTCTACGAAGTGACCAATGCCTTGCAGACCGGGCCAAATGCCATCGGTATGCGTCTCGGCGATGGCTGGTATCGCGGTAATCTGAGCTGGGAGACGCAGCGCAACCTCTACGGGAAGCAGTTGGCTGCTCGTGCCCAACTCCGAATCCGGTGCGAGGATGGCCGCGAGCAAATCATCAATACCGATGACAACTGGCGGGCCGCCACGGGTGCTATCCGCGCATCAGACATCTACAACGGCGAAACTCAAGATCTGCGCCAGAGTCAAGAGGGTTGGAGCAAGTCTGGGTTTAACGACCAAAAATGGCAGAGTGTCGTGGCCTTTACCGGCAAAACCCCGGCACTGCTGGACAGCAGGGCCGAACCGGTGCGTATGAAGCAGGTGGTTAGACCTGTGGCTTTGATTAAAGGCCCCAACGGCGAAACCATCGTCGATATGGGCCAAAATATAGTCGGCTGGGTACGCCTGCGCGCAACCGGCAAGGCCGGCGATGAAGTCGTGTTGCGCCACGCCGAGGTGCTGGATCAACAGGGCGCTCTTTACCTTGAGGCGCTGCGCAGCGCCCAGCAGCGGGTCAGCTACACCTTGGCCAACAACGAGCCGCAGCAGCTGGAGCCGCACTTTACCTTTCAGGGCTTCCGCTATGTGAGCGTGGCGGGCTACCCCGGCGAGCTGACGCTGGACGATCTGGATGGCGTGGTGCTCTACTCCGACATGCCGCAGACCAGCCATTTTGAAACTTCCAACGTCATGCTGAACCAGCTGCAGAGCAATATCCTCTGGGGCCAGCGCGGCAACTTCCTGGACGTCCCCACCGACTGCCCACAGCGCGATGAACGCCTGGGCTGGACCGGCGATGCCCAGGTATTCGCCCGCACCGCGCTCTACAATACCGGCAGTGCGGCCTTTTTCATTAAATGGCTGGAGGACGTCCGGGGTGACCAGTACCCATCCGGGGCGGTGCCTTCGGTGGTTCCCGACATTATGCCGCTGCTGAAAACGAATAATTTAAGCACCTGGTTTATTAAGGGCATGGGCAGCTCAACGTCTGGCTGGGGCGATGCCATTACCGAAATACCCATGGCAGTTTACGAGCGCACCGGCGACCGCCAGGTTGTCGCGGATAACTATGCCGCGATGCAGCGCTGGGTAGAGCATCAGCAGACCAAGGCGAGTTCCTGGTGGCTGTCTCTGCTGGATGCTTCCGGCTGGTTCACACCGGGCCGCGAGTATATCTGGAATTCTACTTACACCTGGGGCGATTGGCTGGCCCCCGAACCGGCCAGCAGCACCCTCGTCAATACCGCGTATTTTGCCCGCTCCACGCAATTGCTGGCCGAAGCCGCGCAGACACTGGGCAAAGCTGAGGATGCCCGCCAATACGCCGAGCTGTTTCAAAATATCCGTCAGGCTTTCCAGCGGCGCTTCTATCAGGACAACGGCCAGCTGAGTGAAGATGTTCAGGGCGCCTATGTGTTGGCGCTGCAGTTTGGCCTGCTGGAACCAGTCCAAGCGGAAAAAGCCGCGGCTCGTTTGCAGCAGCTGGTGGAGGACAGCGGCAACCACCTGGCCACTGGCTTTCTGTCCACGCCCTACCTGCTGACCGTGCTCGAGCACTACGGCTACCTCGATACCGCCTATAAAGTGCTGCAACAGGAAGACTATCCGTCCTGGCTTTATCCCATCACCAAAGGCGCCACCACCATCTGGGAGCGCTGGGGTTCCATCCAGCCGGACGGCAGCTTTGGTGATAACGGCATGAACTCCTTCAACCACTACTCCTATGGCGCGGTGGGCGACTGGATGTACCAGCATATTGGCGGTATCCGTCCGCTGGCACCTGGCTACAAGAAAGTGTTGATCGCCCCGCAGCCTGGAGGCACCTTAACCCATGCCGCCACCCGCTTTGATTCTCCTTACGGACCCATCAGCAGCCGCTGGGAGATCACCAGTGGCCTGTTGCATCTAACAGTCGAAATTCCAGCTAACACCAGTGCGGATGTGATGCTACCCCCTGTCGTTACCGATATTCGTATAAACGATGCAGTCCTCGACACAGTGTACCCGTTGAAGCAGGAGGACGGCCGTACCCGTATAACAATCGGTTCTGGTCGTTATATGTTTGTAGGTAGCTATCAATAACGGATCAACGACAAAAGAGATCTTCCTCCATTCAAGCATTCGAGCCTCAGGTTGAATTAAGCAAGTGCCTACACCATGCCCTTATCGACTCGAAATGAAACGACTCCAGAGTAGTTATTTGTGTGGTATTCCGACTAAATAATTTGTGGAAAAATCATGTGTACCCGATCTTTTGCCGACTTACTGCTAATCAGCCTCACATCGTTGGCACTGAGCGCCTGTGTTGCAACGCCTAGTGCAGTTGAACCCCATGACGTCATTGATAACCATCCTGTAGTCCTCAGTCGCTTAGAGAGTGAGGGGCGCTGGTTTGTTGACGAATATGGCCGCACCATTTTAATCCATGGTGGCAATGTCAGCTTGATTGTAGACGATGCTGCTGGTTTGACATTTGGTCAACAGACAGCCTCCCGTATGGCCGAACAGGGATTTAATGGCGTACGTCTGGTGATTTTCTTCTCACATCTGATGCCCGAGCCAGGTGTTGTTGATGAAGGATATCTCTCGGCGATGGCAGATCGGGTGACTGCTTATAGCGATGCGGGCATTTATGTGATGATTGATTTTCATCAGGATGAATATGGCGCTCTGGTAGGTGTACGTGGCATGCCCGATTGGGCGGTAATCAATGGTGACCTTGAGCCTTTGCCTGGTGTGGAGTTTCCTCTAGGTTATTTCACTGACCCTGCTGTGCAGAAAGCGTTTGACGCCTTTTGGGCCAATGCCACTATCCCGCAATCAGGTAAAGGCCTGCAGGACTATTATGCTGATGGCTTGGCGGCAGTGGCGGCACGTTTTGCCGATAACTCTGCAGTGCTTGGCATTGATGTCATGAACGAGCCTGCAACAGGTACACGTTGTGCAAAGCCTGATCCGGCAACCGCTCACTGCCCGGAACTTGAAATCGAGTACCTACAGCCATTTTATCAGCGTGCTTCTGCTGCGATTACTGGTGTTGCGTCAGAGTTGATGGTGTTTGTTGAGCCTTTTATGTTGCAAGGTGCACTGGGTATTCCAATTGATACGCCGATCGTTGCTCCCAAAGGGCGGCGTGGCCTGTCATATCATAACTATGGGCCCGACAACGCCGTACGTGAACGTGTAGACAACTATGCTCTGGATCTAGCTAGGCGTAAATCCGCAGCGATTATCAATACCGAATGGGGATTCACCACAAACCCACTCGACATCGATGCTCAGGCGAACAAATTTGATCGTCATCTGATTTCCTGGTTGGCATGGCCTCGAGGGCATTTTGAAGCGGTCGTCGACCTCGAACTCTCCAGTCGAGGTCAATGGGAGATGGCTAATCGGGAAGGTATTCTACGCGCATACGCGCGGCCTTATCCGGTGGCGACTGCCGGTACTCCACTGGAATTAGCGTTCGACAGCAACGCTGGTCATCTTACGTATCGTTACTCAACGCAGTTAGTCTCCGGGCGACCTGCCGGGACGGAATTGCTGACTGAAATCAGCATTCCCGCAGTACAGTTTCCAGAAGGTTACCGTGTTACGGCTGAGGGCGCTGAAGTTGTCTCGCAACCAGATGCCGACCGGCTGGTTCTGAGAAATGCCAAGGATGCCACTGAGGTGTTGCTGAAAATAAGTCGTAATGGCAGCTTACCGCCGCTGTCTGAGGCTGATGACAACACGCGACTGCAACGCGCGCTACTGAAATTGCCACCAATTCCAGACCAGCCCCTGAGTCGACATTCTTTGCTGGGGCATATTCTGGCAACACGGGGAGGACGTGACGTTCTGCAAAAGGAAATGGCCGAAGGAATGAAAGGGCTTTCACATGTTCATAGTGCAGAGCAGTTGTCACTCGTGCAGATTCAGGCGTTCGCCCCCCATTACCTGACGGAGGAGCGTTTAGCGCTTATTGAGCTAAAACTGCGCCAGCTGGAGGTGAAATCTGGCTCTGTTACGCCGGTCTTAATAGCACACCTCTTTCCAGAGCGCAGTCAACGACTCAGTACCAACAGTATTGTTGCTGATCTCCTGGCCAATCCTGAGGCCCGTGCAATTATTGAGCATGAGGCTCCTGGGCTGATCGGCTCAAAAAATCGTGGCCTTTATCCTCAAACAACTCTGCGCAATATGCAGCCTATTATGCCAGAGGTATTGACGGAGACTGTGATGGCGACTATTGCAGCGGCGCTGGATGCGCTTAAATAAAAACAGGCAAGTTTTGAAATTTACCTTTCTTATGACTAGCTCCGTGATGGGTTATAGAGCAAACTGGGCTTTTTCTTGGTTGCTTTTGTTTGCCGCTGGCCTGATGGCTTCAAGTGCAGCTACATCAGAAACCCCCATCAGCGATAACCATGGGCTTCCTCGTGTCATCGTCCTTACGGACATTGGCAATGAGCCAGATGATGCGCAATCGCTGATTCGTTTTTTACTTTACAGTACCGATTACGACATTGAGGGTATATTTGCGACCACCTCGCAGTTTCTGAAAGATACTGTGATGACGGAGAAGTTGTTTGAGCGCATTGATGCCTACGAACGTGTGTACGACAACCTGACAGTTCATCATAAGGGATACCCAAAACCAGCGCTACTGCGTCAGCGTACAGCTGCTTGTCAATCAGGTTTTGGCATGGATGCGGTCGGAAAAAACTGGGGGAGCGAAGGGGCGCGGCGGATCATCCGCGCCGTGAATCAGGACGATCCCCGGCCACTCTGGGTACTGATCTGGGGTGGCGGCAACTGTCTGGCGCAGGCGCTATGGCAGGTATCGCAGGAACGTTCCCCTCAAGAGGTCGATACCTTTATCGCTAAATTGAAGGTTTATGGTATCAGTGATCAGGACGACGCTGGCCCCTGGCTTCGTCAACAGTATCCAAACTTGGAGATTATTGTGTCTCCCGGAAGTAACTCCCGCTATTACAAGCATGCAACCTGGCGTGGGATTGCTGGCGACCATTCATGGAACGCGAGCTTTACTGCTGAATTGTTTTGCTATCTAAAACAATGGCTGGGGTTTTCCTGTGGTGAACCGCCTGGCGGTCCTGATTTTGCCATGGTCGACAACCCGTGGCTGGATCAAAATATTCGGCTGGGGCCTCTGGGGGCACTTTATCCCCGGACGCATTTTATTATGGAAGGCGACAGCCCTTCTTTCATGAACCTGATCGACAATGGGCTTAGTGCGGATCTGTCACCTGCATGGGGTGGCTGGGGCGGCCGTTACGCACTGTCTACGCCATTAGGAGAAACTCGCCCTATCTGGACCAACAGCGATGATCGGGTCATTGATCGCATCGGGCAAACGCATACCTCCAATCAAGCTACAATATGGCGCTGGCGAAAGGCTTATCAGTGGGATTTCGCGGGGCGCATGGCCTGGACACTTACAGATGTATACTCTGCAGTCAATCACCCCCCACAAGTCGTGGTTGATAATGATGCGACCGCCTCTCCTGTCTATAGAATTGTTCATCCGGGAGAGGTAGTTGAGTTCACACTGGATACCCGTGATCCGGATGGCGACCAACTGCAACTTCGAATCTGGCACTATCAGGAGGCCGGTACAAGCCAGTCGCAACCTCATATCTCAGTGCAAGGACAAAGCCTTGTCCGCGTACTGATGCCTGACTCTGCGACACTTGGAACGTCGCATCTGATTATTGAGGCGACTGATTCGGGAACGCCAGCGTTGACGCGCTACCGGCGAGTGATTTTAGCGACTACACAGGTAGCCGACGGTGGTTGACAGGTCCCATATCGAAGTCGAAACGTCGGATGTGCTATTGAAATAGGCCAGAGCTATTGCGTTAGTGCAGTCAGCCTAGTGATATAACGTCGGATTGTGTTGCTCGATAAGGACTATCAGGGCCGGTATGGGGACGAGGGGTATATCAAGCCGCGTCGATATACAGTGGCGTCACCGGCGCATTTTCCGGGTAGCTCGTCGGTCCGCCCATATCGTAGGCGGCATTGATTGCGCGGATAAACGCCGGGTCATGGAGAGGGTCGGTCGGGGTTTCTAACTCGGCGCCCCGGGAGCGGGCGTCGTCGAGCAGCATCTCGATGGCGCGCTCCTGGGTGAGGTTGTCTGTGCCCTCCATGTTTTTCTTCAGCTCGTCGCCGTCCTCGAACACCTCGGCGGACCAGTGCACCAGGAACCGCAAATCGCGGGTGTTGTGGCGGGCGATGACCTTGTCGCCAGTTTTTAGCAACCAGTGGTCATTGTCATCGGGGTCTCCGGTGAACAGAGTCTCGAAGGCCAATCCCTCCGGTCGCTGTAGGTCCAGCGGCCCATTGGCTTCGCCGCGGTGATACATCATCTCGTTTTGCACCACAACGCCGCGGTTGTAGACCGGTGGCTGCAGACGTTGTGGCGGCTGCAGTGGGCCCTCGGGCCAGTAGGTGAAACCACTGTCCGGATCGTGTGAGAACCAGGTGATAACCTGCGCCATCTTGATCAGGTAGTCCCGAAACAGGCCGGACTTACCCATCACGCTGCACAGCCAGGTGGGCGAATTTTCGTAGCGCACGCCGCGGAAACTCGGGGTATCGAGGTGCCCCGGGTCGGTATTGCCGGCAGGGCCATTGACGTTGAACAGCATCATCTGGGGCTTGGCGTACTTTGCTCCCCAGTAGGACTTGGCCAGTTCCAGGAAGCGCTCGTTGTAGAAACAGTCGTGGATTTCCGGGAAAAGGGCGGCGGAGTAGTTGGCGTAGAATCCACGGAAGGTCGGCGTCAGGAACCAGTCCAGAGACAGCTCGGTTCCCTCCGGCATAGGCCCCGAGAGAGTGGCCAGCAACTCGTCCGCGGAGGCGAAATGCTGGGCGATTATCAGTTTCCAGGGGCCGTGCTCGCGGACTACCGAGAGCATGCGCTCAAGTTGGTCGGGTGTATATACGCCGTCGATTTCCCGGGGTGGAGCGGCGGGTCGCAGAAAGTCTGACAATTCCTGTTTGCGGGTTTCAGTCAGGATCATGAGGGAATCCTCCCGAGAGTACGACAGCTCTTGACGCTCAAGAATCAACTGCCATCTTAAACAAATAAACTTAACAATAAGATAAAAGGATAGTCCATTGGCGGGAGATTATCAATCCTTCAGAGGAGTAGAAGATAAGTTCGACTCCTGAAATGCCTTGTGTGAACCATTTGGGTATTAAGGCACTATTTCGCAGATAGTGATGTCGGGGTCGGGTTGAAATTTCGGTCCGGTTTTCCGGGCGGAGGTGTAAAATCTTCTCCGGGGATCCAGCCCGAGTCGCGAATGTCTTCCATGACGTGGGCCATATTCATCAGATCCTCTTCGTAGCGGAACTTCCCGCCGCCCGCGTAGATCATCGTTGAAACTGCAGACTGTTGCCAAAGGCTACCGTCCAATTTTTTCCCGGTAGTACCTGCCTCCACTTGACGACGACCCAATTGCCGGATATAGCGGTAAAGTCGATGGGGAACGTGAAGTCGACGCCGGCCATGCCCTCTGAATACAGTTCCCGAATGCCTTCGATGCCCTCAATCCTGCCCCAGACCGGGTCAATGAATACTGCGTCATCCGTGAAGAAGTCCGCTATTTCGATCCATTGTTTTTCGCCGCGATCGATCTGTTCGCGCAGCTCCACATAGCGGGCTACGGTTTCGTGTATTTCTTCCCTGGGGAACGACTCCTCAATTACCTTGCGGTTGGAATCGGCCCTGGCTGCTTGTAAGAGGCAAACCATGGAAATTAACACCGCCAACAACAGTACGAGGACCCGGCTTCCCGCCATGTGTTTGCCGTGCATCGCGATTCTCCTTTCAGTTCGAGGTTGTGTGGTATTACGGTTCAAACGTATCGGCCTCGCGGGGGAAGGTTGTCTCCAGTGAGCGGATATACCTGCCGTTGAGATCGCTGATGGAAGCACACCCGAGTAATGCCAGCGAGCGTTCAATCTCGGATTTCAGAAGCTCAAGGGTTCTCTCCACGCCGAGCTGGCCGCCTGAAGCGAGCCCATAGAGATAGGGCCTGCCAATTGAGCATGCATTAGCGCCCAGAGCCAGCGCCTTGATGATGTGCGTGCCGCGGCGTATTCCGCCATCGACAATCAGTTGTAGGTCGTCGCCAATTGCGTCGCGCAGCACGGGCAGGCAGTCCACGGGAGCGGGCGTTCCCTCAAGTTGCCTCCCGCCGTGGTTGGAGACCATGACCGCGCTGGCGCCGATATCACGCGCGCGCTTCACATCTTTTGCCGACTGCAGGCCCTTGATGACGAAAGGGCCCTGCCATTGATCGATGAGCCACGCGGCGTCGTCCCAGGTGACCGTGCGATCGAACTGGTTGTTGATATAATCGATCAGTCCCATCGCGCCCTTGCCCAGGGCATCGACCCGGTGCGCGACGTTCGCTAGCTTGAAGTCCGGGTCCCGCAGCAGGTGATACAGCCAGTGAAAGCTGGTACCGTAACTGAAGAAGTTCTTGGCAGTGATCTTCGGTGGCATGGTCATTCCGTTGTACAGGTCGCGTTCACGGTTGCCCGCAACAGGCGTGTCTACCGTTAAACAGAGCGCCTGGTAGTCCGCGGTCCGACAGCGTTGTACGAATTCCCGGGTCAGTTCCCGGTCTTTCAGGATGTAAATCTGGAACATCAACGGCCCATTGGAACAAGCTGCCACGTCCTCAAGGCTGGTTGTCGCCAGGGTGGATAGGCTGTAAATAGTGCCGTACCTGTGTGCCGCGCGACATACTGCGGGCTCTTTTTCATGACTGAAGAGGCGTGACATACCAGTCGGAGACAGGAAGAATGGCAGGTCAATCCTGGTGCCGAATATTTCAACGCCCAGGTCTATATGCTCTATGTTACGCAGGTATTCGGGAATCAGTTGGTAGCTATCGAAGGCGCTGGTATTGCGCCCCAAAGTCCACTCGTCGTCGGCGCCGCCGTCGATATAGTGAAACATGGGTGCGGGTAACCGTCTTTTGGCACGGCTGCGCAAATCAGCAATATTGTGACAGTTATTCAGCCTTGTCATTGGTTGGCGAGTGTCTCTCAAACAATGCCGGAACCACTGCCGCCGCTATCAGGGCGTTCCTTTGCAACGTGCACACGGTAGTTACTGGCGCGGTATGTGGCGATTGGTTCGATAGCACCCCCCTGTCGTAGTCGCGCCATCGCCAGTATCGGCGATACGTCGGTATTGAACGCGGCCTTTAGTGTATTGCTCGCCATAATGGCGTCATTGTCTTCCTGGAAATTCTCCAAAGCCTTGCGGTCGACAAGCAGTGCCTTGACGAAGGATCTTTGTACTTCGATGGCGGAGTTGATCAGGCTTTCGATGGGGTCTGTCACGTTGTGGGACTGGTCCAGCAGGTAGCGCGGCCCGAAACCCGCCTGCTGCCGGTGCTCGGCGTCTACCAGTTCGTTGAATATCAGGAACAGCTGATAGGGGTGGACGGAGCCACTATCCAGATCGTCGTCGCCGTACTTGCTGTCGTTGAAGTGGAATCCACCCAGTTTTTTGAACTGGATCAGGCGCGACACGATCATCTCGATATTGCAGTTTGGGGCGTGGTGGCCGAGATCAACCAGCGACTTCGCGCGCTCGCCGAGTTCCATGGCAGCGAGAAGGTTACTGCCCCAGTCCTGTATCACAGTGGAATAGAACGCGGGTTCGAACAGCTTGTGCTCAATATGGACTTCCCACTCATCCGGCAACGCCGCGTAGATGGATTTCATGCTGTCCAGGTAGCGCTCGAAAGCGCGCTGAAAGTGCGATTGCCCCGGGTGGTTGGAACCGTCCCCGACCCATACGGTCAACGCGTTGGAACCGAGTTGCTGCCCCCACTCAATGCACTGGAGATTATGTTCGATGGCCAATTCCCGTGTCGCCTTGTCCGTGTGGCTGAGGCTGCCGTACTTGTAGGAAAGCTCCTGGCCGGGCTGGTCCTGGAAGGTGTTCGAGTTAATCGAGTCCCAGGTGAGTCCCAGGCTGGCGGACTTATCCTTTAGAGCGCCGAAATCATCGACCGCGTCCCAGGGAAAGTGTGGTGACACCGCGGACGTTAGGCGGGATAGGTCATTGATGACAGCGCAATCGTCCAGTTTGTCAAATACGTTCGCCGGTTCCCCGGGACCGGGAAACCGCGCGAAGCGGGTGCCACCGGTTCCCACACCCCAGGAGGGTACGGCCACCTCGAAGTCGATCGCCCGTGCAGTGATGCTCTCGATATCGATGCCGGATCGTGACAGTTTTAGTCCAAGGGCCGCGTAGTCCTCTTCGAGACCTGTCTTGAAGGCGGCGTTTTGCTCGTCGATCTGGTCGGGGTTGATTCGCATGCTCATTCACTCCCTCCGGGGAATACCTAGCGCAGGAACGCCTCGGGCAGGCCGCCATCGACGCTCAGTATCTGCCCCGTGGTCTTGGCCAGTTGTCCTGAAATCAGCAGGTAGGCAGCCTCCGCCTGGTCCTCGGGGGTGATGGCCTGCTTTGTAAGTGTGCGCTGCGCATAGAATGCCGCCAGTTTCTCGCGTAGTTCATCGTCGCTGTCGTTGTCACTGAAGTTGATGTCGTATTTGGTAAGTGAGGCCATAACCCGGTCTCGCGGGAACATAGTACTGCCCTTCACCACGGTAGCAGGAGCGAGTCCGTTGACGTTGACTAGCGGTGACAGTTCGATTGCCAGTTCTCTGACGAGGTGGTTGGCGGCTGCCTTGCTCGTATCGTAGGCCAGCGAGCCCTGTTTGGATACGGCAGCGTTGACGCTGGTGGTCAGCACCATGGCGCCAGGCATTGCTTGCGCCTGCCAAATGCGCTTGGCCTCGGTTCCTACTATGAAAGCACCCTTGACGTTCACGGCGAAACTGACATCGAACATGGTGTCGTCGTCCATGCCCGACTGGCCGGGAGCGAGAAACACGCCGGCAGTCACGACGACCTTGTCGATTCCGCCGTAGGCGAGCACCACTTCCCGGAACAAAGTCTCTACGCTCTCACGGTTGGTGACATCCACCTGCAGGGAGATCGCCGGTCCGCAGCCTGATGACCCGGTGCCTGCCACGCCGATTCCCATGCCGTATCGCGCCAGTAGCTCTTTCGCGGTTCTGTCGGCCGCTTCGAGCCTGAGGTCCGCGCAGACCACGTGTGCTCCTTCCTCGGCGACGCGGTGCGCCGTGGCCCGGCCGATGCCGTCGCCAGCACCGATGACAACGACTACTTCCCGCGCGAGAGTCTCCTCCGCCGGCATACGCCGCAACTTGGCCTCCTCCAATTGCCAGTACTCGATATCGAAGGCCTCCTGCTCCGGCAGGGCGACGTACTCGTCGATCGTTTCGGCTCCACGCATCACCTCAACCGCGCAGTTGTAAAACTCGGCAGTGACCCGAGATTCGCTCTTGTTCTTGCCCCAGGCGATCATGCCGATGCCGGGAATCAGGCACACGGTGGGGCTGGCCGGGCGCAGGGTGGGGGAGTTCTCCCGGCGGCAACGTTCATAGTACTCGCTGTAATCCTTGCGGTAGGCGGCAATGCCTTGTTCCAGCAGGGTCTTGAGTTCCTCCGCCGTGCCCCTGGTCGGGTCCCAATCTACGTATAAAGGACGGATCTTGGTGCGCAGGAAATGGTCGGGGCAGGAGGTGCCCAGGGCCGCGAGGCGAGGCGCGTCTACGGAATTGACGAAACGCAGGATGGTCGCGTCCGCCTGCACCGTGGCGATCATCTTTTTCTCGGTCGATACCAGGCCGCGGAGGTAGGGTAGCACCTCGTGCAGGATGGCGGCGCGGTGCGTATCTTCAAGTGCTGCGTATTTCGCGCCACCGAAAGTTTGCGCGCCCTTGTCATGGGCCTCGATAAAGCGAGCAGCCGTTTCTGTGAGGTCGAGGGACAGGGTGTAGCAGCTCTTGCTGTCGTCCGCCCAGTTGATGAGACCATGCCCCCCGAGCAGCACGCCCCGTGCCTCGGGGTTGCCTTCGCAAATCGCCTGTAGTTTTAGCCCGAGGTCAAAGCCCGGACGCTGCCAGGGCGTCCACACCAGGAGGTCGCCCCAGATTTCCCGGGTCAGGCGCTCCGAGTCCTTGCAGGCCGCCACCGCGATAACCGCGTTTGGATGCATGTGGTCCACGTGGGCGCGGGGCACGAAGCTGTGGAGCGGAGTGTCGATGGAGGATGCTCGCGGATTGAGGTTGAAGGTGGCGTGGGGATACATGGCCACGATGTCATCCTCCTTCTGGCTCTTCGCTCCGCTGTCGGGTGCGTCGAGGTAGCGCGCCTGCAACGCCAGCAGTTTGTCCTGGTAGAGGGAGGAGAAATTATCGCGCGTGGAAGTGCGCAGGTCGCCACCGGAACCTTTCACCCACAGGACCTCCACCTCCTCGCCGGTCAGCGGATCGGGTTCGAGAAGCTTGGCAGACGTATTCCCGCCTCCGGTATTGGTAATTCGCTGGTCATCCCCTAGCAGGTTGGAGCGATAGACGAGCAGTTCCACATCGTCGAGGGTCGCGGAGACAGTGTCGTCCCAGAGATAGTTTACGTGCCGGTAATCGCCTGGCCGGTAGGTCATGGGGTGGTCCGGGGGAGCATGTCGGCGGAAGTATAGCTTTAAAATGAGCAAAATCAATCAAAATATTGCAATAGTGAGCATCATGAACTACAGTGGGGCGGAATTTCGCGGCCCTTCGCGGCCTTGGACGAATTGCGGGAGCCGGCATGCTGGAGAGTCAGCGGCATGAACTGATACTCGATACCCTCGACGAGCGAGGGTATGCCAGCGTGCGCGAGCTGGCGCACGCCACGGCGGCTTCGGAAGCGACGTTGCGCCGCGACCTCAATAAACTGGCCGGGGCAGGGCGTTTGCACAAGTTGCATGGCGGGGCCCAGGCGTTGGCGGAGGAGGAGCGCGTGCTCGCGCGCCCGCAACTGGCGGGCTACTCCTTCCTGGCCGGACGCGAACAGCACCCCCGGGAAAAGCTGTGGATAGCCGAACGGGCCGTGGCGCTCTGTGAAGACGGTGACTCGATCATCATCAATGGCGGCAGTTCCACCTTCATGATGGGGGAGGCGTTGCGCCAGCGGCAGCTCAATATTCTCACCAACTCCTTTCCGCTGGCGATGGAACTGGCTGATACGAACAATCGCATCAGCCTGCCGGGCGGTGAAATTCATCCCAAGCAGAACATCATCCTCAGCGCTTTCGACGAAGACGGCACAGGCAACTATGTCGGTAGCCGGATGTTCATGGGTACACCGGGAGTGACACCCTTCGGAGTCATGGAATCTGATCCTCTTTTGATCCAGGCGGAACAAAAGCTGCGCCGCCGGGCAGGTCAACTCGTGGTGCTCGCGGATAGCTCCAAGATCAGTACGCGCGGCGACGTTGGCGGTAACCTTGTATTCTGTCCCCTTTCTGAAGTCGATGTGCTGATCACCGATGCGGGACTGCACAGCGAGTGTCGCGCGTTCCTGGAAAGTGCAGGGGTGAAAATTCTGGTTGCCTGCGAGAGCAGTGCGGTCAATGAATCATAAGAATACAGTGAGGTGGGCCCGTGTCCGCGCAGGAATTTGAAAAAACACCAGTAACACCCGAGCAGTTGCAGCCCGCACGCTATTTTGCAGCCAGCTACGCTGGCGAGCATGTGGCTGGGACGGAATTCGTCATCGGAGCTATGTTCGTGGCCTGGGGTGTACCCACCGGCGATATTCTGTGGGGTCTGCTATGGGGTAACCTGTTGGCTGTGCTTACCTGGGGATTGGTCTGTGCGCCGATCGCCACCGATACCCGCCTGACCCTCTACGCCTACCTGGAAAAAATAGCCGGGCCCGGAACGATCCGGTTGTACAGCGTGGTCAACGGAGTTTTATTCTGCGTGCTTGCGGGAGCCATGATCACCGTATCGGCGTCGGCAGTGCGCATCCTGTTTGACATTCCCGCCCAGGTGCACTGGTACCCAACCAGTGCCGGTTTCGTGCTGGTGGCAGTGGCAGTGGGCGCGGTCGTTGTAACTATCGCGGCTCTCGGATTCCGGCGCGTGGCCCAGTTTGCAGAGGTTTGCGCGCCGTGGATGATACTGATGTTTATCGTGGGTGCCCTTGCCTTGCTGCCGTCCCTGGTAGCTAGTACACCGGGTGTCGAAGGTATCGACAGTTTTGCCGATTTCAAGCGGGTTGCCGATACGCACATCTGGCGCGGGGATGGCACCGATTTGGATGTCTGGCATGTGGCCGCCTTCGCCTGGGTATGCAATCTCGCCATGCACGGCGGACTCGGTGATATGACGCTGCTGCGTTTTGCACGCAGCAGCGCATACGGCTATTTTTCGGCGCTGGGTATGTTTATCGGCCACTACCTGGCCTGGGTCTGTGCCGGCATCATGGGTGCAGGTGCGGCCCTGGCCCTGAAGACATCCGTTACTCAACTGGACGCGGGTGCGGTGGCCTACCAGGCGCTGGGCGCTGCCGGCATCGTTGCCGTCATCATCGCCGGCTGGACGACGTCCAACCCCACAATCTACCGCGCGGGTCTGGCCTTCCAGTCCCTCAACCACAGGTGGGATCGGGTTCGGGTGACTATGATTACTGGTACAGTGACCACCGTCATCGCCTGTTTTCCCTTCGTATTCAGCAAGCTGATGGACTTTGTGGGTCTTATGGGCTTGATCCTCGCACCCGTGGGCGCGGTCATCGTGACAGAGCACTGGCTGTTTCCCCGCTTCGGCCTGACCCGCTATTGGGCCAGTTACGGCGGCCAGTACACCAACAAGGCTGCGGTCGCCGCGTGGCTGATCGCGTTACTCGCGGCGTTCATCCTGAACCGGGCCGGGCTGCATCTGTTCTTCCTGCTGATACCCACCTGGATTGTCGCCACCCTGGCTTACCTGGCGCTTGCGGCCAGGATGGGCGCCCGGGCCGATTTCCGCGAGCAGTCGCAATGTGAAGAGGAACTGCGAGCGGAGCGCCGGCGTAAAGAGCGCAATTACCTTAAGCGGGCTAGTGGGTCGACTGGCGACCAGTCAGGAATGATCGCCGGCGAACGTGCTCGTTGGCTGAGTGGCGCCGTTGCATTACTTGCTCTGTTTATTTGCCTTGGGCTGGGCATTGCCGTGCTGGCAGGTGCTGACCTCGACCTGTTGCGCAATTGGCTGTGGTTGCCCTCGCTGGTGTACTTCGTGGCCGGTACGTTGTGGGCGCGACAGAAGGAAGGAGCCGCGGAGGCCGGCTCCAGCGGGTAGCCGGGTATGACCGCTCCCGTCACTGCCATCCTGGATATTGGCAAGACCAACGTCAAACTGTGCCTACTCGACGACACGGGCCAAACCGTCTGGTCACGATACCGCCGCAACGAGGTAGTCGGCGACGAACCCTATCCGCACTTCGACGTGGATGCGCTCTGGCAGTGGTTGCTTGCCGCCCTGACCGAGGCGGCTGAAGCGTTTGCCGTCGAGGCCATTAATGTCAGTACGCACGGTGCCTGTGCCGCGCTGGTCAAGGCCGACGGGGCGCTTGCCATGCCGGTCCTCGATTATGAGTATGCGGGCGTCGAGGAATGCGATACTGCGTACAACGCTGTACGTCCGGACTTCTTGCAAACCTATTCACCGAACCTGCCAGCCGGACTGAACCTGGGCCGGCAGCTGTTCTGGCTAAAAGACCGGTTTCCGGAGGGGTTTAACCATGCCGTAAAAATATTGATGTATCCCCAATACTGGACCTGGCGACTAACCGGCGTTGCCACTGGAGAGGTCACTTCCCTCGGTTGCCACACGGACCTGTGGAATCCCGTTAGTGGAGACTACTCGTCTCTCGTAGACGTATTGGATGTTCGCGAAAAACTACCTGCGTCGGTGAGTGCGACCTCCTGCATAGGAAATGTGAGCATTGAAGTCGCCCGGCAGACTGGCCTGCCGCAAGACTGCCGGGTGTTCGCGGGGGTGCATGACTCCAATGCAAGCTTCGCACGGCACCTCTCTGCTGGGTTGAACAGTCCCTTCGCCGTGATTTCAACTGGAACCTGGGTGATAACCATGGCCAACGGCATCGATCTTTCGGTTCTGGACGAGCAACGCGATACGTTAGCGAACGTGAGTGCCCTCGGGGAACCACTGGCCTGCGCGCGTTTCATGGGTGGGCGTGAATTCGAGGAAATTTGCCGGCTGACGGACAGCGGAGTCGATGGGGAATGTAGTGAGAGCGATATAGCGGAGCTGGTCGCAGCCGGGGAGTTCGCCTTACCTGCCTTTGCGAAAGATGGAGGTCCCTTCCCTGGCCTTACTGGCAAGTTGCCGGCGAAAGTTAAAAATGGCAAGGCGCTTGCTACACTTTACACTGCATTGATGATCGACTACGAGTTGGATCTGCTAGGAGCCGATGGTGATATTTTGCTGGGCAGTTCATCTAGTAAGAATCCCTTGCTCTGCAACTTGTTGGCCCAACTGCGGGGTGGTCAGCGCGTCCTGCTGTCTGGCGACGAAGCTAGCACGGTGACTGGAGCTTGGGTCCTGACGCGGCCCGACTTTCCGCGAATTGATCTACTGAAAAATTATGTCGTCACAGGGTCGGCACAGGTGTCGGGATTGGGTGAGTATCGAGATGAGTGGAGAAGGCGAGCGGAAAGGTAATGCCTGTGGTTCAGGCAACTGAATTTACATAATCGTGTTTATGCGCATTCCTTGACATTCCCCCGCTAATTGGCCGCAAAGGATCGTGGGCTTTAAGAAAAAAGCATGCAAATACAGGAGCATAGGGCGGTTTACGGGCCTGGAAGGGCCGCGAATATCGATAATTTCCCTGTAAATTTCCTGGAGGATATCCCTCCTAGGACTGCCACCATCGCCCAGTAAATCGTAGCCTTTGAGCAAAATACTACGGGTTGATACGGGGTAAACTGAGGGCGGACCGTATCTAAGTGTTTGATTTATAAAGGGCTAAGTTCCCATTATTGCGGCTACGAACCAGGTGGTCGCTCAAGATGCCTCAGACGGTAAAGAGAACTGGGAATAAGTATTGATTGCGATGACTGCTTGATCCTGAAGCCGGTCCCTGAACCTGTCGCCATGGGCGTAGACAGTAGTCATCTTCAGGCTACTGTGGCCGAGTCGCTTGCGAATGGTATCGAGGGGAAGGTTCATAAACTCCAGGGTACTGGCGTAGTGGTGCCGTAGATCGTGGAACCGAAAATCCACCAGTTGGGCCCCATCACGGACAGCCCGCCATGCTTTGTTGATGTTGTCGAAAGGCAGATCGGTGTCAGGGTTGGTGAACACGAATTTGCTTGAGCCGACCTGCTTTTTCCATTGAGCAAGTACCCAGAGAGGCTCGTCGGCCAAAAAGAACGCCCTGGATTTCTTACTCTTTGTGATTTCTGCCGGTAGAGTGATTTCACCTTTTTCGAGGTCCACGTCACCCCACCTCAGGTGGAAAATCTCTCCGCGGCGCATACCAGTGGTCATAGCGAGAAGCACCATCGGCCTTATGTGGTCAGCGAAGGTGCATTGCTTGAGATCGGGTAACAGTGTCTTGTGCCGGGCTGCCCGCCAGCGGTTACCCGAATCTCGGTCGTTTCTTAACCGAAATTCTCGTTTTAACAGGATTTTCCTGAGCCGTTTTTCCTCCTGGTCTGAGAGGAAGCGATTTCGCGATGAATCGGTGGTGGGCAATGGCTTTAAGCCCATGAGCGGAGAGTAGGGGAGAACATCCCACTCCACAGCTCGGGTGAGTACGCCTTTGAGGATCGCCACTTTCCGGTTAATGGTCTGGGGGACAGCGCCTGTTCTAAGCTGTTTCTGCTGCCATTTCTGCACGTCCCACTTGCTGATCTGCTCCATCGGCTTTCGGAGCATGTGTTCAAAATCGCGATTGAGCACCCTGAGGGACTCGTGCGCACTCTTTTTATGCAGAAGGGCCCAGGGGCCGTACCGATTCTCTATAAAGTGCGTATTCCAGACCAAGCCTGCCACTGATTCCAGACGAAGCCTGCCACCCATTCCGCGCGAAAGCTGCCACTGATTCCACGGCAAAGCTGCCACCCCGGCAGCTGGCCTGAGAACCACCAGCGGAGCACCCCGACGCGAGATAACTAACCGGTATTCTGGCCCCTGCCATAAGGAGGGAGTCAGATGCCTGCAAAGAGGTTATCCATGCGTAAAATCAAAGAAGTCCTGCGCCTCAAATGGGGCAACGGCATGAGTAATCGGCGCATTGCCGCCAGTTGCGGCATCGGCCGCCCCACCGTCAGCGAGTATCTGCGCCGGGCCGAGGAGGCCGGCCTCAGTTGGCCCCTGCCTGCCGATCTGGACGAGGCCAGGCTGGAGCGGCTGCTGTTCCCGCCACCGCCAAATCTACCGGCCCAGGCCCGCGGCATCCCCGACTGGAGCCACATCCACAAGGAACTCAGGCACAAGCACGTCACCCTGTTCCTACTCTGGCAGGAATACCGCCAGAACCACCCCGAGGGCTACCAGTACAGCTGGTTCTGTGAGCACTACCGCACCTGGCAGGGCAAGCTGGACGTGGTCATGCGCCAGGATCATCGTGCCGGCGAGAAGCTGTTTGTGGACTACGCTGGCCAGACCGTGCCGATCATTGATCGCAACACGGGCGAGATCCGCCAGGCCCAGATCTTTGTGGCGGTACTGGGGGCTTCCAACTACACCTACGCCGAAGCGACCTGGAGTCAGGCCCTGCCGGACTGGATCGGGTCGCATGTGCGCGCCTTCGGGTTCTTGGGCGGCGTACCGGCATTGGTGGTACCGGACAACCTCAAGTCCGGCGTGAGCAAGGCGCACCGTTATGAGCCTGACACCAACCCCACCTACCAGGATATGGCCTCCCACTACGGCGTGGCGGTACTGCCAGCGCGGGTGCGCAAACCCAAGGATAAGGCCAAGGTGGAGGGCGGTGTCTTGATTGTGGAACGCTGGATACTGGCCGCCCTGCGTCACCGCCAGTTCTTCTCCTTAGTGGAGCTCAACGCCGTCATCAGCGAACTGCTGGTTAAGTTCAATGACCGCCCCTTCCGCAAGCTGCCGGGCTGCCGCCGGGAGCACTTCGAGCAACTGGATCAGCCAGCGTTACAACCCTTGCCCGCCGAACCCTACGTCTACGCCGAATGGAAGAAAGCCCGGGTCCACATCGATTACCACGTGGCCGTCGACGGGCACTATTACTCGGTACCCTACACCCTGATCAAGAAGCAGGTCGATGTGCGCATCACCCGCCATACCATCGAGTGTTTCCACCGGGGCAACCGGATCGCCAGTCACCGCCGTTCTTACCACAAGGGCAGCCACACCACAGTACCGGCCCATATGCCGGAAGCGCACCGCCAGGCCGGGGAATGGTCGCCCGAGCGGCTGGCCAGGTGGGCAGCGCAGACTGGCCCGGCCACAGAGAAGCTGATCCGAACCGTACTGGGATCACGCAAGCACCCGCAGCAGGCGTACCGATCCTGCCTGGGCATCCTGCGCCTGGGCAAGGCCTATGGCGACGAACGCTTGGAGGCCGCCTGCCGGCGGGCTCTGACCCTGGGCAGCTGCCGCTACAAAAGCATTGAATCCATCCTCAAGCACCGACTGGACGAGCAGCCCCTGGAGGAACAGCAGGAACTGGCGCTACCCGACACTCACGACAACATCCGCGGCCCCGCGTACTACCACTGAAGGAGAACATTATGTTGAAGCATCCTACCCTGGATAAACTCCAGGCCCTCAAGTTTACCGGCATGGCGGCAGCTCTGGCCGACCAGATGGCCATGCCCGATATAGACGAGTTGGGCTTTGAGGAGCGTCTCGGCCTGCTGGTGGATAGAGAGATCACCGAGCGGGAAAACCGGCGACTCACTAACCGGCTGCGCCGTGCCAAACTGAGGCACAATGCTGCCTTAGAGGATCTCGATTACCACACCTCCCGTGGGCTGGACAGGGGGCTGATTCAATCCCTGGCAGCCTGCCAGTGGGCAAAGGAATCTCTGAACGTACTGATCACCGGGCCCACCGGCGTGGGCAAAACCTGGCTGGCCTGTGCCTTGGCGCACAAGGCCTGTCGGGCGGGCTACACCGCCCAGTACATCCGTCTGACCCGGCTGCTGCGGGAGTTGATGATCGCCAAGGGTGACGGGCGCTACACCAAGTTACTGGCCAGCTTGGCCAAAGTGGATGTGCTGATCCTGGACGATTGGGGCCTGCTGAAGCTCAACGCCGAGAACCGGCGGGATTTGCTGGAGGTCCTGGAAGACCGACACGGCAACCGCGCCACCATCGCGACCAGCCAGCTGCCCATCGAGGAGTGGCATGGTGTGATTGGTGATGCGACGCTGGCTGACGCGATCCTCGATCGGCTGGTACACAACGCTTACAAGATTAATCTGAAAGGAGAATCCATGCGAAAGCGGCAATCAAAGTTGACGAGCACCACCCCTTTGGAGTAACAATGCAAACCCCGCGTCGCTACGCGCCGTTGGGTGGCAGCTTTGCCCCGGTCCGGGTGGCAGGCTTCAAATGGAATGGGTGGCAGGCTTCAGCGGTTTACGCAATAAAGTTCGCCAGAATGGCAACCTTAGCCTGTTCATGCCTTTGTTTAGCCTGTTTCTTATCTGCCTGGATGTCCACTCCGGTGGACACTTTGGCGAGGGCCTGTAGTGCCAGAGTCCTTGCCCTATCAGCCGTCAGTTCTGTAGCTCTACCTATCTTGTAGTCTCGGCCCAGGCCTTCGTACCGGTAGTGAACCATATAGGTCTTGGTGCCACCGGGCAGTACAGACACAAAGAAGCCCTTCAACTCGGTGTCCCAGACCTTGTACAGCTTGTGCTGGGGCTCGAGAGCCTTTACCAATGAGGCTGTCAGCTTGTGCTTCATTCCCACTATTTACTGCAGATTTTCTGCAGCATATCGGATTCCAAATTATTGAGTCAATTGGATAAATTTTATAAGCAACTGAATTATAAAGGAAATAAAGTATACTGGGGTATATGAAGGGGTGGTGAAAGTATATGTAAAACCGCCTGGGGGTGTGGTGGTCGTAGGTTCAAATCCTGCCGCCCCGACCAATAACCCTTCCAGCAACATCCTGTAACCTCCTTAAACCCTTGAATATAAAGATTTTCAGACCCATACTGCTTCCAGCGGCGTCCTAGGACGTCCAGCACGATACCCGCAAAAAGCGGGTATTATTGCGGGTATCCTGAGTAGCCCAAAACTCGATACCCGCAAATGCACACTGAAGGGGGTGCGGCATGGGCAAACTCACGGCCACGGCGGTGAAGCAGGCCAAGCCTAAAGCCAAGGCTTACAAGCTCATGGACGGGGCAGGCCTTTACCTGCTGGTAAAAGCGAGCGGTACAAAGGTCTGGCGATATAACTACCGCTGGGCGGGCAAGCACAAAACGCTGGCGTTAGGTGTCTACCCCGAGGTGTAAGTCTGGCCAAGGCGCGCAAAGCCCACCAGCAAGCCCGTGAATCGCTGGCGGACGGTATCGATCCCGGCGAAGCCAAGCGCATAGAACGGATTACGCGACACTCAGACAGTGCCGACAGCTTTGAGGCCCTGGCCACCGAATGGTTTGCTGCGAAGCTTTCTCAAAAATCCGATAGTTATCGGGATCGCACTCAGCGCTTATTGCGTAAAGACCTGTACCCGGCGTTGGGCTACTTGGAGCGGCGCTTACACGTACTTTGTTTCACGCCCATTCCCGGCGGGATACGAGTCATTAGTTTTCGCAAGGCCAGCACGAGAGAGGTAAGACGCTATGAGTCGCAGACCACTGATTGAAAAAGACGGCGAGGTGAGAGAAATCACCGACGACGATCTAAAGCAGTCTCGACCGGCAACGGAAGTTATTCCTGAGTTGGTGGCGCTGCACAAGCGTGCGCGGGGGCGGCCTGTATCGGATAACCCCAAGCAGCAAGTCACCCTGCGGTTGGACCGAGAGGTGCTTGATTACTTTCGGGATGGCGGCAAGGGCTGGCAGACGCGGTTAAATGACGTGCTGAAGGACTACGTGGGTTCTGAGTGAGTTCCCGTATCCGCAGACAGTGGAATTTTCTTCGACTATAAAAAGGATGAGGGGTGTTGTTGAAGTCCAGGCCAGTGCTAATGGACACCGCGCCCCAGGTCAGTTTTTTATTTCCCCACTAAACCCGATCGATGTCGCTGGAAGATTAATTGGGCCTTCTCAGGGGGGGGTGACAAAAACAATTGCGGGTATCGTAGCGGGTATCAGGCAATGCGCTTCATATAAGAATATATAATTATCAATGGGTTACATGGACTATTCAAACGGTGCCGTCGCTCGGCTCTGTTTGGTGGAGGCTAAGCGGGATCGAACCGCTGACCTCAACACTGCTAGTGTCGTGCCAATGGGAACGAAATCGATTTAACATGTATGCACACCTGCCAGTGTAACCTGTAGGCTATCACTGGTTCTCAGCATCGAATACATGTAATTCAAGACGGTTTTCTTGGTCCAGGTCGGCGCAAAGATGCAGTGGAGTAGGGGAGTCACCCGGTAAAGGCCGCTTCACTGACTGAGTCTTCAGAACTGTTTCTCCGGGTCCTGTTTCTTTAGAATCCTCATGATTTCCACGTTCTCTCCATCGATGCGGTAGAAGATCGAATGCACCCCGCACACGCTGCGTCTGTAACCAGGCCGAATGTGGTCTACGGCAGGGTAAAACAAGGGGTGCTCTGCCAGCATTGAAAATCGCTGCTTGAGTTGATCGCGATAGCGGTTGGACTGCTCCATGCCGAAATGTTCATCGCCGAAGAGCGCTATGCCTATCAGGTCATGTTCGGCGGCTTTGGAAAGCCGATACTTACCCACGCTGTGATGTGTGCCGTTGCCTGGCCTCTTCCCATATTTCGTCAACGCTGCGATCAGTAAAACCGCTCTTTTCGCCCTCGATCAGGGCCGCACGGATTGCCGCGATTTCGGCCGGTGTTTCAGTCTCTCGTAGCTGTCGTTCACGAATCAACTCACGGATAACCTCGCTCTCGTTGCCGAAATGACCGGTTTGTATTTGAGCTTTGATCCAGCTGTCTTGTTGCTCTGTGACTGAGATGCTTTTCTTGATCATCCCCATGATGTGCCCCCGAAGGTCGATCACCGCTATCCTACTAAGTAGGATATACTACTCCCGACACTGCCCCGCATGCAAGGCGACTTTCGTTACGGCCAGTTACCAATAGTAGAGACAAATGACTGGCACGGCTGGGTTAAGTTTTTTCTGCGTGGAATTACTGCTCAGGCCAGGAAAAACTCAGGCCGTGTGAAGGCTATCCACGGCCTGTACAACGAGATGAAGGTGCGAGTGCAGCAGATCACCCATTCCCAGTACTCCGCGGCGCTGGTGGATGCGATCTTTAGCTACCCCATTTCCAACTCAGGCATCCTAACCCAGTTCACCGGGGTAAAAGCACAGTCCATCCTGAAAATGATCCGGCAGCTGCGCGATGCGGGGGTGCTATGTACAGTTCGAGAAAAGTCTGGGCGGGCACCAGCGATATATGCCTTCCCTGAACTAGTAAACATCACCGAAGGTCGGGAGGTATTCTCGAAACTAGAAGACGACGAGGAGCCTACGCGGTTTTAAACGGATTCAATAGCCTGCGCGTCCTCGGCCAAGGCCACGGCTTTCGAGTTTGATGTAGAGGTGATCTATTCTGGGTTTGATTCATAACTGTGATCTGACTGAGGTCCCGAACCATCTGCTGAAGTTCCCCATACGCGCTCAAGTTGCCTCAATCTGAGTAAGCTTCCGCATTGTGTAGCCTATAACTGCCACTTTAATTGCGGCAATGGCTAACAGTCTGAAGGTCTCACTTCCAGCATAGGTCAGGGTACTCCCAGCCTAAAAAACTCACGAAACAACGTCATCGGCTAGCTCTGCCCGCCCAGTGCGGGCTTTTTATCGCCGGATCGTTCCGCGGCTTGTTACGTGCTTTTTATGTGAAAGTCACTTGATAGCTGGTTTATCTCTGTCGGTGACGCTCCCGCAAGATTAGTTGCCTTCGCCTTTAACTCCGCCACCTTCTTCGGATAAGGGATAAATCAACTCCCGCTCTGCCACCGCTTGTGGCGCTATCAAGCGCCGTTCGCCCGCCTGCCACTGTAGTACATAATTGCGTTTACCAATCTGCCTACCGGTGTTATCGACCTGGTAATCGCCGAGCAGCGAGCGGAAGTACATCTTACCCAGTTGTGCTCTCACGGCATCGTGATCAGTGGAGCCGGCCAAACGCACGGCGGCTTCGAGTATTTGGCCCGCGCTGTAGCCGATGACAGCGTGAACGCCGGGGTCGTTGCCATAGCGCCGGCGATAGCGGTAGGCAAAATCTTCCGCCCCGGGTACGGGTACACTGCGTAGCCATTGCACAACTCCCACGACGCCCTCCGCCTCAGCGCCTAGTTGCGCGCCGAATTCGTTCAGAGCGGGCCCAACCGTGAAGGCCAGCATTTTTGGGTTGACGCCGGCGCGCTTGAGATGCTTGACCATGGCGACCGAATCTTCGAGGTAGGCAACGGCCATCACAATGTCCGCATTGACTTTATTCAGGCGCGCGGCGAGCTCGCTGAAATTGCGCTGTGGCGGGGGATAGGCCTCATCGAAAACGATGGACAGCCCATAGTCTGCGGCGTTCTTGCGCACCCCGGCGGCGACCTCAACACCAAACTCGGTATCGGCGTAGGCCAGGGCCAATGTTTTCGCGCCGCTTTGCGCGACGGTGCTGATGCCCTCCATGTAACTATTGGCGGGTGTGTCGGTGCCGAATATATTTTTAAGGCCGCGCGCCCAAATTTCCTCCGAGGAGGCGGCGGTGGCGACCATGGGCGTGTTAAAAAACTCGGCAACTAGGCTCGCCTCCAAAGTCAGTGAGGAAGAAAAGGGGCCGACTAAGAGTTCCACTTTGTCATCGCGCAGTAGACGGATGAAACCTTCAACGGTACCTGCGTCGCGCGAACGATCATCGTAGTACAGTACTTTGACGGGTCGCCCTAGTAGAGCGCCCCGTGCGTTGATATCCGCCTCCCACATTTGCAGCCCGCGCAGTTGTTCAATGCCAAATTCTTTATAGTGCCCGGTCAGCGCCTGCGTCGTTCCGATTAAAATGGGGTCTGCTGCCTGTGTCGTAGTGCACAAGACCATGACAAGCCACAGCCAAAACATCCTTGCAATACAATGCCAGCCGCACAGTCTGCTCATTTAGCGATATCCAGTTTACGTTTGGCATTGTAGAGCCAGCGCAACATTTGGTACTCGAAGACATAGCCGCTTTCATAGTAGCGGAAAGGTGTATCGTCGCGGCGATCCACTGCATCAAGTAGTAAGGCAGTGCTGCGCAGAGGTCGGGATAACACCGCATTCTCGATTTCGGTTTGCACATAGTAGTCCGGTAACAGCCCTAGGCCATCGCGCAAATTGGAAGGGCCGAGAAAGGGGAGCACCAAAAATGGCCCCTCCGGCACACCCCAATAGCCCAGTGTTTGGCCAAAATCTTCCTGCGGCCGTGGTATCCCCATCTCGGATGCAACGTCAATGAGACCAAAAAGACCTAGGGTGCTGTTGGCGAATACCCGCCCGGTACTCTGCATGGTTTTCTTGGGCTGGAATTGCAGTACGGAGTTAAGAACGGTGCCGACGTCGCGAATATTGGCGAAAAAATTGGTCACACCCGTACGCATAAACTGCGGTACGTACTGGCGGTAGCTACGCACAACCGGAATAAACACCCAGCGATCGAACTCGTAGTTGAAGTTATAGATACGCTTGTTCAACACCTGCCACGGGTCGTAAACCACCATCGGGTCGACATAGTTCTCCGGTAAAATTCGCTCGGCTGAAAAAACCGGTTCGGGATAAGCGCTCGGGTCGACCGTGGCATTAGGTGTAGAACTACACGCGCCAAGCAGCGTGAACAACAGACATAGAACAACCGCTATCTGGGGGCGGAATCGGAACATCAGGGGCCTACTACCGCGGTGAAAGTTGCCACCATTTGCGCCACATTTTCCACGTAGTTTAGGTTGCCACAGTGGCCGCCCACGGGGTAGATGGTGGCACGCGCGCCAAACAGCGCTTTAAAGGTTTCGATTTCTCCCGGTTCCAAAATTACATCGTCGGCGTTGTGCATAAGAAAAACTTTTGGTGTCGTTACGAGGTAGTCCTCAATGGATTCTAGGCTCGTTGCCGCCACCAATTCGTCGCGCGTTTTATCAGGGTACTCCTCGCGATAAAACGGGTAGTAAAAACGATGGAAGTAATCGGTAAAGCCAAGGCGGTTGGCGACTGCTTGATATACTGACAAATCGCTATAGCGGTTTAGTGGCAGGCCACTGGGTTTGATATAGCCGAACTCAGTCATGACATCGGCAGTAAAAACCAGTGAGCTAGAGACGAGCCGAAATGCCGCACCTACCAAGGCTGCGAGTTCTTCGTTCCTAATTTCCAGCGTTGTGTAGGCTTTGTACAAGAACTCATCAGACATGACATCGTCAGTGCGCTTGTAGGCTTCGGTAAACCCGGTCATCAAGCGGTCTATCAATTGGTTGACGTTATCCACGCCGCCGGGCACGTTTTCGACCATGCGATCGAGTAGTGACATGGAGTTGTACAGCGACAGTGGCGGGTTGATCATCAGCACCCGTTGGAAATTGAATTTGCCCTGCGTGTCATCGAGTTTGCTAATGAAAGCGGCGTTAAATCCCCCCAAACTGTAGCCTGTGAGATGGAAACTCGTCGCGGTGACGTTAACAGCGTGGCGCTGCCAAATGAGATCTATGATTCGATATAAATCTTCCGCGTCTTTCTCCGCATGCCCGACGACGGCGGTGCGAGAGGCCGCCACAATAAAGTTTGGATAGGTGGGAGATGACAGTGAAACTACGTGGAAACCCGCTTGGTAAAACGCCTTGGCGATATTGACGTTTTTCGAGCCGTTGTGGGCGCCGCCGGTGCCGGCGATGATAAAAATCAGGGGCGCGGATTCTTCCTGAAAGGCGGTGGAGTAGCGCAGCTCGCGGTTGTACCAAACCGCATCGGATGTGCGGCGCTCCGGAAAAACTTGCAGTTGATGTTGTTGCAGAGGAATAGCGCCGGGTAATTTGGCCGACACTTGATCTGGAGTGCCGATGACGGTGGCGATAAAGCGATCCGTGATAGGGTAGCCGTAGCTTGGCTGCTCCTCGGCAGTTGTGCTGGCGACTTGGGCCGAAGCACCGAGAGGCAGGCCGATACTCAGCGCTAACCAGACGGCGATACTAAAAATGGGAACGCTGGCTGTCAGCTTCACTACGGTCCAGCCTTGGGCTTAAAAGAAGGCGGTATGGTTGCATGAAACGCAGTTGTTGTCAGCAGGTGCGCTGCGATCGCACCACTTCTGACAGCGGCCGTTCCATGAACACGATACGGTGCCGAAAGTTAGGGTTAAGTACAGGCAATAGTTGCGCGACGACTTTCACCACCTTGCCCCGCGGTTGTCTGCCAGCGTGTGGCGAAGCGGTGTTAGAGGTCGAGTGCCGCTAACACTTCGTTGCGCAGCGCTCGCGGGTCAATGACCTTATCAAACGCCATACCGTCTGCGGGCACCCAGGCTCCCGATTGTATGTTCCGTAAATGCACTGCCTCCTCGGCACTGGCTTTGGCGGCTTCTGCTCCGCCGATGGCGGGTACACCGCCGAGATTGGCGGCGGGTAGAGCCAAACTCAGCGTTTGTCTGTCCCAGGGGTTCATGCCCATGACAGAACTGCCAAAACCAAAAGCCTTGCGCAGTGTGACGGTGATCTTGCGGCCGCGATAGCGCCTTTGTGCCAAAAACATGTCACCTGCGGCCTTGAGCACGCCAGAGGCCTCGGCGTCGGGGCCGGGCATGACACCGGGGTTGTCGATCAAGCTGATCAACGGCAGGCCGAAGTTGTGCGCCATGTCGATGAAGTGTGCCGCTTTACTAGCGGCCTCTGTCGTAATCGCGCCGGCAAGTACGGCGGGTTGGTTGGCCACGATCAGGCAGGGTATACCGCCGATGCGTGCCAGGGTAGTGATCATACTGCGGCCAAAGTTAGGCTGTAATTCAAAGAGTGTGTCTGTGTCCACCAGGGCGTGCAAGACGAGCTGCATGTTGTAGGTCTGTTGCACCTGTGGCGGGATGATATCCAGCAGTTCATCGAGCACGCGCGATTGTGTCGCGTCAGCAGCGCCGTTTAGCGGCAGCGGTGCACCGGCGCGCTGCGGCAGCATGGATAAGAAGTAGCGCGCCATCGCCAGGCAATCGTCTTCGGTAGTGCCGAGGTTGTGGGCCACGCCGCTGTGGCTGGTGTGCATCACAGCGCTGCCCAACTCATTCACCGTGGTTTCTAACCCCAGCGCCGCCTGTACCAGTGGCGGGCCGGCGGTAAATAGGGTCGCGCTCTCTGCCATGATGATGAGATCGGCGAAGACACCGGTGAGCGCGCCGTGCCCGGCAGAGGTGCCCAGTACGAGCGTCACGACGGGCACGCGGCCTTTGAGATCGGCAACCAGTTGTAAATCACCCGGACTATTGGGGTAGCGTTCTGTTTGGTTCCCCGTGCGTTCGCCTGCACCGTCTAGCATTAGCACTAGCGGTAGTTCGCGCTCTAGCGCCAGCCTCACCAGTCGCGTGCGCTTGGCGGCGTTGGGGTGACCGATGGAACCCCCTTTGACGGTAAAATCTTCTGCGATGAGGACGACGGGTCGCTCGTTGATGTGCGCGGTGCCGCCGACCAACGCGTCACCGGCCAGTGCGGGAGCTCCCGCGGGGTGATTGCCACCGGCGAGCGCGCCATACTCATTGAAGCTATCGGTGTCGCACAGCCGGGCGATACGTTCACGCGCAGTGAGCCGGCCACGCTCATGTTGCTGCTGTATTTTCTCCGCCCCACCCATGGCCTCGGCACTTTGAGTGCGTCGGTGTAGGTCATCCAGCAGTGTTTGCCAACCTTCTCGGTGCTCACTCACCTCGATGACTCCCTCATCCGGTACTCCGACGTTTATGTTACGCCATCGCAATCTCTTGTGGTCCCGCTATTATGTCGTAACTCTAGTGTGGTCACTATTGTGTCTTAAATGTCGTCAACTATTGAACCGGAGAAGCCTATGTCAGCATCCAAAGTATTGTTAGTCGAGCAGCGCGGTGCGGTGGAGTGGGTGACCATCAACCGCCCCGAGCAACGCAATGCACTGAACGGCGAATTAGTCGACGCGCTGGCCAACTATTTTGAGGGCTTGCTCGAACGCGAGTCTGTGCGTGTCGTCGTGCTAAAGGCCAATGGCAAGCATTTTTGTGCGGGTGCCGATTTAGCGGGCGATGCCTTTGGCGAGCTCAAGCTGGAGCCACGTACAATCTGGTTGCAGCAGCGGCGTATCGCTCGCATCTATTTGGCGATGCGCAAGTGCCCACAGCCCATTATTACCCTGGTCCATGGAGCGGCCTGTGGCGGCGGTTTTAGTTTGGCGCTGGCCAGCGACATCCGTCTGGCGGGAGAGAGCGCCAAGATGAACGCCGCGTATATCAAGATAGGCCTCACCGGGTGCGATATGGGCAGCAGCTATTTTCTGCCGCGCTTGGTGGGTGTTTCCATTGCGGCAGAGCTGCTGATGACCGGCCGTTTTATTGATGCGCAGCGCGCCCTGGCAGTTAATTTGGTATCGGACGTCGTGGCCGACGACGCCCTGGAAGCCGCCGCGCAAGTGTATGTGGATGAGATGTTGCGCACTTCACCTATGGGTTTACGCCTAACGAAAGAATCCCTGAATATGAGTGTGGACGCAGGCAGTCTGGAAGCGGCAATGGCGGTGGAGGATCGCCATCAAAGCCTCTTGATGTTGACCGCCGACTCGCAGGAGGCGGCGCTGGCCTTTTTTGAGCGCCGCGAACCCGTCTATAGAGATGCCTGATGGCGAAAAAACCCGTTTTTATAGGTTCAAAAGGGCCATCGGGGTAATTAATCCCCCGTTGGAGGCAAATGTCGTGTATAGTGGTTGGTTCCTCAAAAAGTTGATAAGGAATAGTCAATGGCGCGTAAACCTACCCGTGCACCGGCAAAGAAAAAGCAACCTGCGGCGGTCGAGACCTCTGAGTCCATAGAAGAACAGACGCGCTTATTCCTCAAGTCGGGAAACAAGATTGACGTCATTCAGTCTGGGGTCAGCGGGCAGCCCAGCATGGCACCCAGCAAACACATCAAGTTAGGTAACAGCAAGTAAGTACGACTGCGCCCCCGTTTAGCAGGGGCGCTTGCCCCAGGCGTTATTTTTCTAGCGGCAGATAGAACTGTTCGTACCAGCGGCGCAGTTTATTGATTGGCCCATCGCCGTCACAGAGAATCGGGTTTTCCCGATACACCTTGTCTTTCCAGATTTCCACATCCTGTCCAAAGGCGATGTGGGCCACCTTTGGATAAAGCTGCGCAAATTCGTCGGGCAGTGGTTGATCGTCTAACCCGCTGAGAATAACAGCGGAGCACAGATCAACTTCCTCGTCGTTGACGACCGTGTGGCTGTTTACCCACCAACTCTTGAAACTAATTTCGTCGCTGACCGACTCCGTGTAGTAGTACATGATGGACGGGCCGTGGTAAGTGGCATCTCCCCAGGCGTCGGCCTCCACACCGGCTTCATTGCGCGCCGCTTCCAGGTCAATATCGATGTCCGGGGGTACAATCATTTTTGCACTGGCGTCGCGCTTGACGGTAGACAGCTGCGTGACGCTGCGCGCATCGAAGCGGTTCTCCCATTTTTTGACATCGCCCGCGTGGACGTGCGGGAAGTGCGCGATATCGACGATATTTTCGATGACATCGCAGGGCTGGGCTTGGATACGTGAACGGTAGAACGCCCAATCGCCCCAGCCCGGCTGCTGCCACTCGGCGATGTCTGGCAGATAATCTTCTGGCGGGCTGTTATCCGGGTCATACCAAACAGCGATGAAGCCGTTTTTTTCCATAATTGGCCAGCCCTGCAGCGCATTCACAGCCTGGTCGGGAATTGTTTTCGCATAAGGTATGTCCACGCATTCGCCGTTGGGTGCAAAGGTCCAACCGTGAAATGGGCAGGCGATGTTGTCTCCCACCACGCGCCCTTCACCGCTCCCTAAATGTGCCCCGAGGTGTGGGCAGTGGGCATCGAGAATCGCCGCCTGGCCCGATTCACCGCGGTAGGCGACCAGGTCACGTCCAAAGTAGTGCAGGCGCTTCACCTCACCTTTGGCTAACTCCTGCGAAAACAGTGCTAAGTGCCAGCCTCTCGCATAGAGCCCTTTTTGCATGAAGGCGTATTTGTGTTCGCTCATTTGCTCTTAGTCTCCCTAGTTTTTTTGGGCAAACGCGTGCTGCGCGGCTAGGTATCCAAAGGTCATAGCGGAGCCGATCGTGGCACCGGCGCCGGGGTAGGTGTCGCCCATGACTGCCGCGCTAGCATTGCCCGCCGCATAGAGCCCGGAAATAACGCCACCTTCGGTATTGAGGACGCGCGCATGTTCATCGCAGGCGAGGCCACCTTTGGTGTCGAGGTCACCCGGGTCGCAGCGCAGGGCGTAGAAGGGTGCTTCATCAAGAGGGCCCAGCGACGGGTTAGGTGTGACGTTTTTGTCCGCATAGTAGCGATCGTGCAGCGATTCGCCGCGGCCAAACTCCGGGTCCTCGCCGCGCTTGGCGTGGTCATTAAAATGACGCACAGTAGCAACCAAGATATCGGGTTCCATGCCCAATTTAGTGGCCAGCTCTTCCAAGGTATCCGCCCGAGTGAGTAAGCCGCTGTCGAAGTTTGACGGTGCAATTTTTGCATCTGGTTCTACTTTGCCCGGCTTGATGTGCCCCACAGCGTATTTATCGCGATAGTTGCCATCGAAGAGTAGGTAACAGGGGATCGACTCTTCACCGGCGGCGTTGCTGGCGTACTGGGCTTTGACAAAATCTTCGTAAGGTTGCGCCTCGTTGGCAAACCGCTTGCCACGCTGATTGACAATGATCGACCCGGGGTTTGACTTGCCTGCAATTAAAGCCAGCACTCGACCATCGGGGATGGTATAGGTTGGCGACCACCAGGCGCAGTGCATGAAATCTAAACCAGCGCCTATCGCTTCGCCCAGAGTCACTGCATCGCCGGTCGCCCCCGGGGCGGCCGCCGTCCATGCGTTACCGATAGGCGCTTGCTGATACTGTTGTCGTAAAGCAGCGTTTTGTGAAAACCCGCCCGTGGCTAAGAGCACGCCGCGTCGGGCGTGTACGCGCCAGGTTGCGTCACCGCGCTGCACCAATGCCCCGGTTACTGCGCCGTTGACAGCGATCAATTCCTGGATAGGCGCGTTCAACCAAAGTGGAATGTGTCTGTCCTGCAATGAGCGCCGCAATCGCGCCACCAGAGCAGGGCCAAGCGTCATGCGATTGTCGCGCTGTTTGCGCAGTCGCGCCGGTAAATCGAGCCAGTAGCGTAACAGTAGGCGCGCGCCGGTGAGGTAGGCGCCCATATCCATCTCTTGTAATTTGCGCCCTTCAAAAATCGTGACGTTGAAAGGTGTAAGTAGGTCGTCGTAGTGGCCCAGTCGAATGTACCTAGCATCTGCGCCCAATTCGCGCAGGTTAAAGGGTGCGTTGTCCATGGAACGACCACCGCTTTTGTAACCCGGCAGTGTTTCGTAGTAGTCCATATAAGCGGGGAGGGCGGAGTAATGTACGCAGCTGTGCTGCATCATAAAGCGCAGCATCTCCTGCGCCCGCTCCGCGAAGGCACGCAGGCGCGCCTCACTTACACTATCGCCGATGAGCGCTTTTAGATATTGATAACCTTCATCGGTGCTGTCTTGAATGCCCGCGGCCGACTGGCGGTGGTTGCCGGGTATCCACGCCACGCCGCCGGATTTAGCCGTGGTGCCACCGTAGACGGGCTCCTTTTCAACCACGAGCACGCTGCCGGAAAGTTCGTGTGCCGTGACCGCACTGGTCATGCCCGCTGCGCCGGCACCCGCGACTAACCAATCAACTTCTAACTCCGTACTCATGGTTGTGAATGTCGTGCCCCGTATTTTTGAAAATCCATCGCCAGCAATTCTCAAGTGTGAACCCAAGTGCGACGCAAAATAACTTAGTAAGTATTCAGTTTGGCAGGCGCGGCTGTCGTGAACCAGAGCCTAGAAATAAATGCGCGTTCGCGGTTCAACAATGCGGCCGCGCTGGTTGACCGCAACTGGAGGCGCACCTATGGTCAGCATGGTGATGTCTGTAGATGAGCGATGGAAAAGATAGCATGGGCAGCATACCGCTGGCGCAAATTCACGGTGTAAATCAATTACAGTTGGACCAAGTGACGCCGCCCTCTTGTGGTGCAAACGATGTGATTGTTGGCGTAAGCGAGTGCGGTATTTGTGGCTCCGATTTAGGCTATTTGGCGATGGGCGGCATCGCACCGCCGGGTCAACCCATGCCTATTGGCCACGAGTTGTGGGGGGAGGTTGTTGCGGCTGGCGGTAACGTCGAACATGTCGCAGTGGGCGATGCCGTGGTCGTGCAACCGATGAGCAATGGCAATCAAATCGGCAACGGTGGTGGCGAAGGAGGTTTTTCGCCGCAGTTGTTAGTCCGCGATGCAGCGCTCGCGCCTGAGAGTGTTGTGAAGTTACCTGAGCGGATACCGAAGGCGTGGGGCGCTTTGGTAGAACCACTTGCTGTTGCGACCCATGGCGTCAATCGCATTGCGGCAACGGTTGCCGACAAGGCGGTGATATTCGGCGCCGGTCCCATCGGTTTGTCGATGTTGTTGGTGCTGAAGCATCGCGGCCTGCGCGATATAGTGGTGGTGGACATCGTCGCACCGCGCTTGGCGTTGGCCGAGCAGTTCGGTGCGCAGGTGTTGCGCGGCGATGCACCCGATTTGTCCGAACAACTCATGGCTTTGCACGACCAAGCAAATTTCTTCGGCATGCACCTGCCCGGAACTACCGTTTTTTTCGAAGCGACGGGTGTGCGCTCGGTGTTTGAACAAATCGTAAACCTCGCCGGCCCCGGGGCCCGCATATGTCTCAGTGGTGTGCACAAAGAAGCAGCGACCATCGACTTAACAACCATGTTGGCCAAGGAACTCGCGATTGTTGCCGCGATGGGTTACGACAATGAATTTGAGGAGGTCATCGACATGCTGTCGCATGCAGATTTCGATCCCAGCGTGATGATCACACATCACTTTCCACTGACCGCTATTCACGAGGCGTTTGCGCAGGCGCGCGATGCTTCTTCCGCTATTAAGGTCATGGTTGATTGTCAGGCTTGATAATTCGCTTGCCCCCAGCTTGCTGGCTTCGATGGGCAAAAAATAAGTAGGTAAGAATCAAAAAATAATCTATGGCATTAGAAAAACTGGAAGGCAAGGTGGCGGTTATTACCGGTGCCGGCTCCGGCATCGGCGAGGGTATAGCCCGCGCTGCGGTGGAGCGCGGTATGCGTGTCGTCGTTGCCGATATCGATAGCGCAAAGGCCGAGGCTGTTGCCGCTGACTTAGGTGATGCGGCCTGGGCCTGTGCGGTTGATGTCTCAGATTTAGCCTCTGTAGAGGCGTTACGTGACGCCGCGATTGAGCGGTTCGGTGCTGTTCACCTGGTTTGTAACAATGCCGGTGTTTGGTTGGGTGCACTGATGGCAGAGGCGGACCTGAAGGATTGGCAGTACCTAATCAACGTTAATTTGTACGGGGTGATCCACGGAGTTACCGCCTTTTTGCCCATGTTGCTGAAGCAGGGTGAGGGGCACATTGTGAACACGGCATCGGTAGGCGGCCTCATCTCTGGGCCACCCGAGGGGCTATACACCACAACAAAATTTGCAGTTGTCGGCCTCTCTGAAGCTCTGATGTTAGAGCTGGCAGAGAGTGCTGTTGGTGTTTCGGTGTTGTGTCCGGGCCTAGTGAATACGAACTTAATCACGCAGTCTTTTGCCGTGCGGCCGGATGCAGTGAATTCTGGTATTGATCACCAGCAACCTGCGCCCGATGTCGCACAGGGCTTACCGCCACTCGAAGTGGGTGTCCAGGTCATAGATGCGGTCCGCGAAGGCGGTTTTTACATTGTTACGCACGACGATTATCGCGACATTATCGCCATGCGGCACGACAATATTCTGCAGGCGCTGGACGCGACCGCTGCGCGCTATGGTTCAACGAGTGGGAGGTCGACAAAGTGATGCGAGCGGGAAAGCGCGCGGTATTGGCGTTGGGGCTGGCATACATTGTTAGTGCTATTGGCAGTTTGTTGTGTTTTACGGCAACCGCGCACGCTGTAGAGCACAGCGAAAAGTACAGCGAAAAGTACACCGAAAAGCGTGAACCCTGTGCCCAGCAGTTTCCCCACAACGCGCCTTTTTTTGGCGACCTACATGTCCACACACGCTATTCGCTGGATGCGAGCACGCAAGGTACGCGAACCAGTCCCGCACAAGCTTACCAGTTTGCGCAAGGCGCGAAACTAGATCTTCAGCCCTGGAGCAAAGATGGGCGGGGTCAGCGCTCACTGCGGCTGCGTCAACCCTTGGATTTTGCCATGGTGTGGGACCACGCCGAGTTAATCGGAGAGGTGCATATTTGCAATACTCCAGGTGCCGAGGGCCATAAGTCGTGGCAGTGCATGTTGTACCGCAATTGGTCTCGCGGTGCTTACTATTTGTTTAACTATAAATCGTCGATGGATGCCGAACACATGGGCCTGTGCGGTGAGGATGCCGCTGTTTGTTTGAACGCCGCCAAAATACCGTGGCGAGAAATGCAGGAAGCGGCAGAAACTCACTACGACCGCAGCTCGGAATGTCAGTTCACGACGTTTGTGGGTTACGAGTGGACGGGAGTGGAATCGAGTAGCGGCGGCAATCTGCATCGCAACGTGGTATTTCGCAATGGCGATGTGCCCGAACTGCCGATTAGTTTTATTGACGCTCCTCGCGCGCCCCTGTTGTGGCGGGGCTTGCAGCAACAATGTATCGACGCAGAGGGGTCTTGTGCGGCGTTAGTGATTCCGCACAATTCAAATCTTTCTGCGGGGTTTATGTTTGCTGAGCGAGACAGAGATGGCGCCAGTATGTCGGCGGAACAAGCGCAACAGCGGCGACAGTTTGAGCCCATTGTTGAAGTGATGCAGCATAAAGGCGCATCCGAGTGTTTTTATGCGTCGGGTGTAACGCAGGACGAACTCTGTGCCTTTGAGCAGCAACCAACAGATAATATTGCGTTGTTTGATACCCCGCCGCAGCCCGACACAGGTTTTATGCGTGAGGTGCTGGCAAAAGGGATGATGCTCGAGCAATCACTGGGCGTTAACCCTTTCCAATTCGGTGTCATCGGTTCCACAGATACACATTTGGGGGCACCGGGAGCTGCGGAGGAAGAACCCTATGTCGGCCATGGTGGCGCGGGAGATCCTGCTAAAGACAAAGTACCTCCGGGTTTGCCGGATAAGTTGGAGTACAACCCCGGCGGCCTCGCGGTGATCTGGGCACCAGAAAATTCGCGCGATGCGCTCTACGCGGGCTTGCAGCGCCGTGAAACGTACGCCACCAGTGGTCCGCGTATTGTCAGTCGTTTTTTTGGTGGCTGGAATTTCCCGCAAGATCTGTGCGCTGCGCCCGATAGAGTGGCGCGCGGTTATGCCGAGGGCGTCCCCATGGGCGGTGAGCTGACGGTGACGGGTGGCAGTGCTAAGCCACGTTTTTTGGTTGCCGCCAGTCAGGATCCAGGCGTGCGCGGTGCACCCGGCATACCCCTGCAACGCATACAGATTGTCAAAGGCTGGCTGGATGAGAAGGGTGAGCGTCGCGAAGCTGTGTTTGACGTTGCGGGCGATGGCGTTAATGGCGCGCGAGTTGATACGAAAACCTGTGAAACTTCCGGCACAGGGCACGAGCAACTCTGCGCGGTATGGACCGACGATAACTTCGACCCCGCGCAGCGCGCCTTCTATTATTCGCGCGTGGTGGAAAACCCAAGCTGTCGCTGGAGTCAGCGAATTTGTGTGGCGCGCAAAGTTGACTGCGACAAGCCAAAGACCATCGGCAAGGGCTTGGAGGGGTGCTGCGCGCCCGAGCATCGACCGGTCATTCAAGAGCGCGCTTGGTCCTCGCCCATTTGGTACAGTCCGCCGGGGGCGCAGTAACGGCGCTTTTTCGATTGACTTGTGTTCGTGGCGAAGCACGTCTCAGTTCGTGGAGAGCCGCGCTAGCAACCGTACTGTTTACCCGCTATTTTCAGTACAATTACTGCCACCTTGCGCTATTGTCGCGTCCACCGTGTAGCAGCTATGCTTTGCGCTAGCCGATAGCGGATATCGATGTAACCCATGATACAGCAGCTCTTGGTGGCGGGTCTGTTCGCCGCCCTCATGTTCAGTTTGATCTTCACGCACTGGCCCGCAGTTTGGGTGTTTGTGGGTGCCATGCTGGCTGCGTATTTTACCGGGTTGGTGGATACAGCCGAGGTGTTAGAAAAAGCCTCCAATACCGGGGTTATAACGCTAGTGCTGTTATTGCTCGTTTCCATCGGGCTGGAGAAGCTTTCCTGGTTGGCGCGGTTGTCCCACACCTTAATCACCCCGAGCTTTGTCAGCAGTTTGCTGCGCCTCGGGTCCGCCACGGCGATCTTTTCGGCGTTTGTGAACAATACCGCCGTAGTCGCCACCTTGGCGCATACGGTTCGCAGTAACCGACATCACCCCGCCTCGAGGTTACTCATACCTCTCTCTTATGCGGCGATCCTCGGTGGCACTATGACTTTAATCGGCACCTCGACCAACCTGATTGTCAGCAGCTTTTTGGAGGATGCGACAGGGGTCGGGCTCGCCTTTTTCGACTTCTTACCCATTGGCCTTGCCGCCACTTTGTTGGGCCTAGCCGCGCTTTTGATCAGTGCGCGCTTATTGCCCGCTGGGCAATCCGAAGCGCTAGATATCAATGAGTACTTGATTGAAGCCGAAGTGAGTGAGGCGTCCGAGCTGATTGGTAAGACAATCTTTGAAAATAAGTTGCGCGATTTAGAAGATCTCTTTTTGGTCGAAATAGTGCGCGACAACTATTTAATTTCTCCCGTGTCACCGCAGGAACACATTGAGGCGGGCGACAAACTTATTTTTTCGGGTGACATCAAACAAGTACAGACGCTGGAGTCGTTTGACGGCTTGCAGTTGTTTGCCATCGAAGAGGGTCTGTTGCAGGAAAACATGATGGAAGTCATCGTCATGCCCAATGCGACCATTGAGGGCAAGACCGTGAAGGAGAGCGCCTTTCGCTCAGTATTTGACGCAGCGGTTGTGGGTATGCGGCGCGGTGGTAAGCGCCTGTCCGGCAAGTTGGGGAACATCACCATTCAGGCCGGCGATTCCATGATGCTGGCGGTGGGTCCTGATTTTAACGAGCGAAAAAACCTCGATAAGAACTTTGTCGTCGTCAACGACTCGGTCGGTGAAATCAAGACGACACCGATGCAAAACTACATCATTACCGCAGCGCTCTTTGCCGTGGTGACGCTGGCGACATTGGAAGTGATCCCGCTCATCAAGGGTGTCGCTGGATTACTGATTTTAATGTTGGTGCTCGGCGTTGTCGGAGGGTCGGAATTGCGTCGCCGTTTTCCCTTTGAGTTGTGGCTGATTATCGCCTCCGCGCTGACCTTGTCGCAGGCCTTGACCAACTCCGGACTGGTGGATGTCTTGACCGATACGCTGCATCAAAACGTCGCTAGTTTCGGACCCTTTGGTGCACTTGTGGGTATCTATATTGGGACGCTGTTGCTCACCGAGCTGATGACCAACAACGCAGCGGCAGCTTTGAGTTTTCCCGTGGCGTTTGGTTTGGCGGAAAGTTATGGCGTGAGCCATATGCCCTTTGTGATGGCCGTGGCCTATGGTGCCAGTGCGAGCTTTTTGACACCCTATGGCTACACCACTAACCTCATGGTGCAAAACCTCGGCGGCTATGAATTTCGCGATTATTCGCGCGCGGGCTTGCCGCTCACCCTGGTCTATTCGGCCACAGTTTTGTTTCTGTTGCCGCGAGTTTTCCCCTTCTCCTAATCGGAACACGCTGTATTGCTCAAAGAAAGGCACTAAATGCTGGAGCTTTGTGCGCCGCGACTCTGTTGTCGTGCCTAGCTTCCCGTAAACAGTCCCGCGTGAGTGCTAGTTCATCCCCGTCGTAAACCCACCGTCCACCGGCAGTGTCTGCCCGGTGATCCACGCCGCAGCGGGTGAGGAAAGAAACAGCACAGCCGCGGCGATGTCGTCGGGCACGCCAGGGCGCTTAATGCCCTGCCTTTGCAGTGTTTCTTGCACCATATCCGGCATGTGTTCGAATACTAAGCTCGTCAGGTTTGAGTGAGTCAAACCCGCGGCGACCGCATTAGCCCGGATACCGAGCTTGCCCCAACTCATGCCCAAGGTTTTCATAAGTTGTACTAAGCCGGCCTTAGCAGGGCCGTAACCGGGGGTAATTTCGTGGCCGAAGTAGGAGGTCATCGATGCGATGCCAATCACGCTGGCGCCGCCGGGCCATTCACTGCGCTCGAGCAAACTTTTGGCGGCCGTACTCAAATGGAATACGCTCGCCAAATTTACCGTTAAGGATTCATCGAAGGCGTCGGCCTGCCACTCATCCCCCTGTGCGCCGCCGGCATTGTTCACCAGGATGTCCAGTTTGGTGAGCTCGCTCGCCAAGCTGTACAGTGCCTCGCGACTGCCGACATTCAGTTGGCGATAATGCATAGATTGCAAGTCGCTTTCGTAGTCTGCGGCACTCGCCTTGCGCCCGGTGATGATAACCTCTGCTCCGGCCTCGCGATAAGCTTGGGCACAGGCCAAACCAATACCGCTAGTACCTCCGGTGACTAGGACTGTGGCACCTGCGTAGTCGTAGCTTATGCCTGGAAACATGGGATATACCTCTAAAGTTGCGGCATGGCTTCATTCACCATGCCCGCATTCCAGCCGCCATCGGCGATAAACTCAGAGCCGGTGCTGTAGCTTGCTTCATCCGATGCCAGAAAGGCCGTTACCGCCGCAACTTCTTCGGGTAAGCCGACACGCGGTAGTGCGTGATGTCGGTAAAAACCATCGGCTTCTTTTTGCGTCATCAGGTCGTTGTGATGCATAGCGGTAAAAATGCCGCCTGGGTGTACGCTATTGACGCGAATGTTGTGTTTCCCCATTTCCAAAGCTGCCGCCTTAGTCAAGCCGCGAACCGCCCATTTGGTGGAGGAGTAGGCCGTCAGTGAATTTTTCGACTGCAGACCATCGATGGAAGACACGTTGATGATTGAGCCACCACCGTTTTCTTTGAGGCTGGGAAATACCGCCTGCATGCCTAGAAAGACACCGAACTGATTGATGCTAACGACCCGCATAAAATCCTCTTCGGTGGTATCCATGATTGTTTTCTGCATTACAATCGCCGCATTGTTGACCAGTACGGAGAGGGGCCCGAGTGCTTGCGCTGCGGTCACGGCTTTATCCCAATCGGCTTTTTGAGTCACATCCATATGAACAAAGTCGACAGCGTCACCCAGCTCTTTGGCGAGTGCTTCGCCCGGCTCATCCAGCACATCCCCGATGAGCACCTTTGCTCCTTCGTCAACCATGATACGTACCGTTGCCTCGCCCATGCCTCTCGAGCCACCGGTAACGATCGCAACTTTGCCATCTAGGCGTCCCATTCTTGCTCTCCTTGTCGATCAATCTGTTAATGTGTCAGAAGTATAAGCCAGCCGCTATGGTGGCTGCTAATCCTGTCAATAACACAGCGCAAGGTACCGAATACTCAGCCCGAGGGAGGAAAATTCTATGTCTTTAGCTTATCTCGCCCAAAAATCGTCCCACCCCGCCCGTGAGGCGGCCATGAAATCCATCGCGGCGGTACAGGAGAAAAACCGCGACGCGTGGCTTGCGTTGTGGCACGCGGAGGGCCTCTTACAAGACCCGGTTGGTGTCTCTCCCTTGGACCCGACGGGGCAGGGCCATCGTGGCATCGAAGCGACCACCGCATTTTATGACAATGTGATTGCACCGGGAGAACTACGTTTTCACATTCGAGAGTCATTCGCCTGCGGAAATGAGTGCGCGAACGTCGGTACGATCACTACCCGGTCGGCGGATGGCGGTGTCGGTCGTTGCGAGTTGGTCATGGTCTATCGCGTGGATGAGGCGGGGAAGGTATTGTCACTGCGGGCTTTTTGGGAATTCGACGACTTGATGGCTGGGTATTTCTAAACCGCTTTGTCGCTGGCTTAGTTTTTTTCCTGTCGCCCCTTTTCCAGGACTCCCTCTCTGCGTTGCGCGATGATATCGCCGGTAACTTTTTTCGACCAGTCAATGGCTTCTTGTTCCTCCCAGGCGAGCGCTTTGTCCAACGGCATGGAGTAGCCTTGATCGATGAGTTCACGGTAGCGCAGCAGCACTTGGGGTACGCAGGCGCTCATATTGTCAGCCAGCTCTATTGCCTTGGTCATCAGCTCCTGCGCCGGCACCACATGGTTTACCAGGCCCCATTCGTAGGCCTGCTGCGCAAAAATTGGCGCGCCAGTAAAGGCGATCTCTCGAGCGCGAGATATCCCGATCAGGCGCGGTAGTTTTTGGCTCAATCCCCAGCCCGGCAGCATGCCCACCCGCGCGTGTGTATCCGCGAAGCGCGCTGTCTCCGAGGCGATCAGCACATCGCAGGCCAGAGCCATTTCAAAGCCACCGGTGATGCAGTGACCGTTGATGGCGCCGATAATCGGGCCGTCGAAGTTTTCCATCGCGCGTGCCACGATGTTGTCTGCTGCTTCTGCCGTATTGTCAGCGGCGCCTGAGCTCAGTTCTTTCAAATCAAAGCCGGCGCAAAACGCTTTGCCATTACCCGTTAAAATGACGATGCGTATATCGTCGTCTGCGCTGCACTGCGCAAAGGCAGCGACAAAATCTTGGCGTAACTGCCGTGACAGTGCGTTCATGTCATCAGGTCGATTGAGCGTGACAATGGCGTAGGCGCCCTTTTTTTCTAACAATACGGTAGACATGAGTCAGTTCTCCAGGCCACAGGGTGTGTCAAGGACACCGAGTTCTTTGGCAATTTGTGGGCCGCGCAGCATGTTCTCAGATTGCCATGCCTCGGGCGGGTCATTTGTTGCCAACCACGCGACTACGGCGGCGATGGCTGCGGGAGTGCAGGCTTTAAAGCGTTTCGCTACGGCGTCGTCGATGCCCGCTAGGCGCATGACTTCGGTCAGTACCAAGCCGGGTTCCAAATTGAAGGCGCGCAGCCCGGCGCTCGGGTTTTCGATTCGCAGCGAGGGCACCATGCGCGACAGGGCTGCTTTCGAGGAAGGATAGGCAAAACCCCAGCCTCCTTTGTCACCTGGGGCCGGCGGGTCGGTGAAAGCGCTGTGCGACACCATGTTGATCAGCGTACCCCCACCGCGTTCGAGCATCTGTGGCACCAGAGCCTGCACCAGCAATAGGGGTGTCAGCACGTTGCCCTGATAAATTGCCCGCAGGTGTTGCGGGTCGACCGTCAGTAGGGGCTCGACATTGCCCTCACCCTGGTAGACGGCGTTGTTGAACAGCAAATCAATTTGCCCAAAGTGTTGCAGTGCTCGATTCGCTGCGTTGGTGATGGTCTCCGGCGCTAGAATGTCGGCGGGGAGACAGAGAGCTTCTCGACCGAGGCGGCGCACAGCCGCTGCAGTGGCCTCGAGACTGCCGGGTAGAGGTATGATTTGCCCGACGTGATCGTGCGCCTCGCCATCGTGCAATGTGCGTGCCGTGATGGCTACGTCATAGCCCGCAGCAGCCAATGCGATAGCGGATTCAGCACCGATACCGCGACTAGCCCCGGTAATAAAGGCGACGTGTTTAGACATCGTCGTCGCAGCCCGCTTGCAGCAGTTGATTTAAATTCGCCACGGTTTCTAGCATAGCCCGATTTCCCAATAGTGCAGCGTATTGTTCCCACACAGTGCGGGTGGAACGCGTCAGTTCGGTAATGAGTTTGCGTCCTTTGCGAGTAAAATCGATGAGCTTAGCGCGCGAATCGCTCGGGTCGGTGCGTCGTGCGACCAGCCCCATTTCTTCCAATTCGTGCACGATCACCATCATCGACTGTGGACGAATACCTGCAGCCTGCGCTAGATCCACCGCGCGGCTGGCGCCTTTGCGACCGAGGAATAAAAATACGGACCGGTGACGGGCGCTGATGCCGACTACACCTCGTGCTTTCAGGTCGCTGTCTAAACGGCGCTGGAAATCACTCGCCATGAGCATGAGCGTCTGGCCGAGTTCTTCCCCGGGGCCCAAGGTGCGCGGTGACTGCTCATTCAAGTTCGTATTAATCGGCACTTGTCTATCGCGCTACATCCAGGCTATCTTATAGTCAGTTTAACTGACAAAGTCGTGAGGTCAAGCCGTGTTCCAAGTTTTCGCTGCTACACCGGAGGATATGGGGCCCGGTGAAATTGGCACCCATGCCGCGCGCGCTGAGGCGTTGGGTTTTGACGGTTTGCAGGTGCCAGACGCTATCCACGATGGATTCCTGTTATCTGCAATGGCGCTGCAGGCCACCCGTCGGTTGATTGTCGGCACGGGTGTGCTACTGGCCTTTCCGCGCAGCCCGATGATTACCGCGATCGCCGCCTGGGATTTACAGAAGATGTCGGGAGGGCGATTTGAGTTGGGCCTGGGAACGCAGATTAAGCCTAACATCGAAAAACGTTACAGCGCGCGCTGGGATTCGCCGGTTCCGCAAATGCGTGAATACGTGCAAGCCATGCGCGCCATTTTTCACAGTTTTCAAACGGGCGAGCGGCTCAATTTTGAGGGCGAGCATTATACGCTGACGAAATTGCAGCCGTTCTTTAATCCAGGCCCCATTGCGCATCCGCAGATACCACTGCTGTGCGGCGCAATCGGCCCCGCGATGACAAAGATGGTGGGACGCATCGCCGACGGCATGATCACTCATCCCACCAATACACCACCCGAGTATATTCGCCAGGTTTGTCTGCCGAGGCTGCAATCGGGCTTCGACATGGCTGAACGTGACCCTGCGACTTTTAAGCTGTTGCTGGGCCCGCTAACCGCAACTGGTATCGACGAAGCCGCCGTTGCCGAGCAGTGGGAAAAGCAGCGCAATTTGCTGGGGTTCCTATTTTCCACGCCCGCTTATTGGCCGAGCTTGGAGCTGTTTGGCTACCAGGAGAAAGGGCAGGAGTTATTGGATATGACGCGTGAGGGCAACTGGCAAGAAATGCCCAAGATCATCACCGACGAGCTGCTGGAGCGATTCGTTCCCCGTGGGACTTACGCTGAAATCGCTGCTGTGTATCAGCAGCGCTACGCCGATCTATGCTCCCGCATCACCTTTCCTATTCCCCAGGACGAGACCAGTGATGAGCAGGTGGCCCAAGTCATTCAACAACTGCAAACTGGTCAGTCGTAAGGTTTACCGGCTGGCCAATAATTTGACCTTTAGGCGATTTTTCACCCTGCGCTGGGTGGTGCGACTGTGGTATTGCGGTGCGCGCGCTACACTTCAGTCACACTGGGCAAAGGAGATGCAACGATGGCAAATACAGAAGCAGTACATTTAGGCAAAGATGATTTACCGTTTGTCGATATCGGCGACGGCAGTTTGCTGAAAGTCATACAAGTGAGGCCGCAAGAGGGTTTGTGGATCGTCGAAAACATTTTTCAGGCTGGTTACGAAGTGGATACGCATCGACACACGGGCCCGGTTTTCGGCTACACGCGCTCCGGGGCCTGGAAATATAAGGAGTACGACTACGTGAATCGAGAGGGTTCGTTCTTGTATGAACCGGCGGGGTCTGTACACACACTGCAGTGTATAGAAGATAACACACAAGTGTGGTTTCAGATGTATGGCTCGAATATCAACCTCGATAGCGACGGTAACATCACTTCAGTGGTCGATGGTGCGCTCACCTTGGAGTTTTACCTCGGCATGTGTGAAGAATTGGGTCATGGTCGACCGCCGGTTTTGATCGGATAGGTCGCGCGCTCAGTGAATATCGACGTCTACAACCCGGACAATTACTGCGCAGGCATTCCCCACGAACAATTTGCCTGGCTGCGCAATAATGCACCCGTGTACTGGCATGAACACCCCGAGGGCCACGGTTATTGGGCGGTGAGCAAGCATGCGGATGTGGTCGCCGTCTCCCGCGACTCGAAAACATTTTCCGCCGAGCGCGGCTTCGTTTTAGTGGATGATCTCCCCGATGACGTATTGGCTATGGCGCGCAATCAACTGCTAGGGATGGATCCGCCTAAGCATGGCCCATTGCGTCGCGCGGTAATTACGCGCTTTACTTCGCGCATGCTAGCGGCTCTCGAGCCACGAGTGCGGCAGATAGCCCGCACGGTGATGGCGCAGATCAAGGAGCCGAGTCAGGTCAATTTTGTCGAGAGCCTCGCCGGTGACTTACCGACTGCCGTGATCTGTTCCATGCTGGAAATTCCTCCTGAGATGTGGCCGCAGATTCGACAGTGGTCTGATTTACAAACCTCCAGCTCTGACCCCGACTTGGGCGGAACGCCCGAAGAAGTAAATCAAGCCAGTGTCGATATGGGCACCTATGGTTTTCAGCTGGCCACCGAGCGCAAAGATCGCGGTGGTGATGACCTGATCTCACTGTTGATCAATCAGGAGGTTGAGGGCCATCAAGTCACGGAGATGGAATTTGCCTCGCTATTTGTACAGTTAACCGTGGCGGGAAATGAAACCACCCGCGGTCTCATCAGTAGTGGCATGTATGCGCTGTTACAGCGCCCAGAGCTATTGCAGCAGTTGCGTGAGCACCCCGAGGATTTGCCATTGGCGGTAGAGGAGATGCTGCGCTGGACGTGTCCACTGCACTATTTTCGGCGTACCGCTACCTGCGATACGCGCATTGGTGAGCAAGATATTCGCGCGGGGGATCGAGTCGTTATGCTTTACAGCTCTGCGAACTTTGACGAGGAGGTGTTTGCCTCGCCGATGACGTTTGATATCCGCCGCGACCCAAACCCCCATCTCGCCTTTGGTCATGGGATACACCTGTGTCTAGGCGCAAATCTCGCGCGCATGGAGGCGCGCTTGTTCTTTGAGGAATTTTTTAATCACTACGCTCACATAGAGATGCTGGATGAGCCAACCTATATTCGCTCCAATATGATCCACGGCTACAAAGACATGCCAGTGGCTCTCACACCAGCATGAAAGCCAGTATCCACAACCTACTGGACTACCGAACAACATGTATTTTGACATTGACTATTACACGCGTGTCGTAAAACACGTCTGGTCACTACGCGACTGGCCCGGCCGTCGCAAGATGTTATTTCGTCTACTATTTCTGGTGCCTCTGGAATACCTCTTTAATAGCCTGTGCTTTTTGCTTGACTACATCCTCTTTCCCGCACTGTGGCAGCAGCAAGTGCATCGCCCGGTTTTCATTGTCGGCCACGCACGCAGTGGTACGACATTGGCACACCGTCTGCTTGCGGCGGATGGTGATACCTTTAGCTATTTCTTGTATTGGGAGATGTATTTCCCGTCGCTCGTGCAAAAAAAGCTCATTCGCGGCCTGGGATGGTTAGATGAGCGTTTCCTGAATAAGGCCTGGAACCGACGGCTGGTGGCCTGGGACGATAAGACCTTTGGCCCCTTCCGCCACATGCATGATATGAGTTTGTGGAATTCTGAGGAAGACCAGTTTGTGATGCGCGCGGCCTTTCTCTCTCAGCAGTGGACCATGGATATTCCGATGCTGCATATCATCGATATATTTCATGTGGATGAAATGTCGGCGCGCAAACGTCGCAAGTGGCTGCATCACTATAAGGAGTGCGTAAAACGACAGTTGCTACTCAATGGCGGCGATCGAGTGCACCTGAGTAAAAACCCGGTGATGAGCGGTTGGGTGCAAGCGCTGCTGGAAACATTTCCCGATGCGCGCATCGTGACCATGATGCGCAACCCCATCGAGTGTATCCCTAGTGTACTGCAGTTGGTGGAAGTGACCTGGAAGGCCAGGGGTTGGACGCGAGATGATTATGCTGATTCACAGCGGCGGCTGACCAAAATCTCTTTCGAAAGTTATGTGCATCCCAAGTCAGTGTTGCAGCGCTTTCCCATGACGCCCAGCGCGGTGGTGGATTATCGGAAATTGACAAGTGAACCGCATGCTACTGTGGTTGCGATTTATACTGCTTTGGGTATTCCCATGAGTGCTGAGTACAACACCTATCTGGAGCAGCAAGAAGGCCGAGAAAAGGCCCATAAAACCAGTTTCCGCTATAGCATCGATGATTTTGAGGTGTCTCTGGAAGATATTGAAACCGAGCTTGACGCCTTTTTTGATGCGTACGGCTGGCAGCGCCCTTCGGCGACGGCAGTGAGCCAGTAAAGAAAGTGCATTAGACGATTGGCGCGCGCAGCCCAGTCGCGCAATAAATGGGTGGTGAGCAACGCAACATTGAAGAGGAAGAGCGGATGCCTAGCAACGCTAAATTGAAGGGACAGACGGCGCTCATTACCGGCGCAAGCCGTGGTATCGGGTTGGCGATAGCGCGTCGTTTTGCCGCCGAGGGCGCAGCGGTAGCACTGTGCGCCTCGCGCTGGGGTGCGCACGGCGAATTGCAGGGGACTTTAGAGGAAGCGGTAGCGCTGATCTGTGACAGCGGCGCGCGCGCGGTTGGGTTTGCGTGCGATTTGAGTGATGCGCAGGCGCGTGCAAGTTTGATTGGCCAGGTGGAAGAGGCGTTGGGTCCCTTGACTATTTTGGTCAATAACGCTGCAGGCTCAAAGATGAATCTACCGAGCCAGATCAGCACGGCTGAGCGAAACTGGATGTACGATATCAACGTCAACGCACCTATGGAGTTCGCGCAGGCGTTGTTACCGGGTATGCGCGAGCGCGGTGGCGGTTGGATTTTGAACATCAGCAGCAACTCTGCCCATCAACCTATCGTGCCGTATCGCGACTCACAGATCGCGGCACATGTTATTGCGGCCTATGGGGCCACTAAGGCGGCGCTGGATCGCTACACCCAGGGCCTGGCACACGAGGTCGCGGCGGATGGTGTCTGTATTAATACGTTGGCGCCGGAAAATATCGTGCTGACTTCTGGGGCAGATTATGTGCGCGATATCGCGCGCCGCAATCCGGATATGGCGGAGCCAGTTGAAACGATGGCGGAAGCGGCTCTGGAGCTGTGCAGCGCCACGCATATTGGGCAGGTGACTTACAGCCGGCAGTTGTTGCATTCCCTGGGGCTGCAGGTGCATAGCTTGGATGGTGAGCAGGTTTTGGGTGATGCGTTTATTGAAGCGGATTTGGAGTCTACCGCTTAGCTGGCAGGCCTGCTCTACCGCCGAGCGCTAAGTTAACTGCGGTTCTTTTTGAGCAACGTGGCAACCAAATTGAGTGAACTTTTGGGAGATTGGCTAAAGTGAGCACATCGACAGAGAACGACTCGGCGCTGCAAGCACAGCGAGCGCTGCATGCGGCATGGGATGACCTGCTGCAAGCTTTACAGGAGGCCCGGGATGCAGTTGATCAACCCGAGTTGATGCCTCCGCCGTGCAACCCGCGCAACTTGGCTGAGGGCTATCGCTACCTTATGGGTTTTGTGCACAGCGCGGTGGAGCGTGCGTTCCACGAAGATCCGGCGCGGCCACATTTTCGCAATGCGTTATCTATTATCACGCGCAGCACCATCGACAACGCGGACGCGATCTATTTCTATGCGCCCATCGATGGGCGTCAAAGTTATCGTCTCTGCGGTCGTGTCTATGACCATCGACACTGGCGCGGCGAAGCGGCCGCCGTTGGCGTTCCCAAAGCGCCGCATTATCTTATTTTTGAGGCGACACAGGGTGGCCTGGCGGGTGATTCGGGAGAGCTGACTGAACTGATACCGGGTGTTAAAACTCAAACTGGAAGAATGGATTCGAGCAGTCTGCAGGTTGACGACAATGGCTACTTTGAAATTCTGCTCGCCCCACAGCGGCCAGAAGGCCATTCGGGGAACTTCATCGCAACGTTGAAGCAAGTGGATGCGCCACACCCGTTGGACCCGGAAAAACCTGCTGAGCGCTACGCCGATTACATCAGTGGCCGGCAGTTGTTTAATGACTGGGAGTTTGAAGAAGCTGTTCACTTAGAGCTGGAGCAGTTGGGCAGTGAGGGCACTCATGCACCCGCTTACAATGTGGAGGCAGCCACGAGAGAGCTGCGTCGTTGTGGCGACATCGTGCGCAATCAGATGCGCTTCTGGAACAGTTTCTGGACGATTCTCATGGGCACCTATGGCGAGCGCGAGGGCAGTATTCCCGGTGTCGCGTTTCCCCGCAATGCGTTTAATAACGTTAACACGGCTTCGGGTGCAACTGGCGGTGGCATGAGCACTAACTTATATGCGGGCGGCGTCTTTGAATTGGACGAGGATGAGGTTCTGATCGTAGAAAATCGAATTGCGGTGCCTCCCCAATACGTGGGCTTTCAACTGGGTAATCTCTGGGGCGAATCGATGGAATATGCCAATCAAATTGGCAGTTTGAATGGTCATCAAATGGTGGCGGACGAGGATGGCGTGTTGCGTATCGTGATTGCTCACCGCGACCCTGGCGTACCCAACTGGGTGGATACCACCGGTCACCGGGAAGGTTTTATGACCACACGGTGGGCATACAGTGAGACACCTGCCGAGGAAAATTGGCCGGTCTTGAGTGCAAAAAAAGTTTTATTCGACGACCTTAGAACCCATCTGCCAAAGTCGACGGCCAATGTGAGTAGTGAGGAGCGGCGAGCACAGATACGAGTGCGACAGCGTCATGTTGTGCGCCGCTATCGAGTGTTTTGATGGATACTGGGCTGCGCGACAAGGTTGCTCTGGTGATGGGGGGAGGAGTTGGCACGGGGCGCGCGACAGTGCAAGCCTTTGCCAGCGAGGGGGCACGCATCGTTGTCGCTGATATCCATACTGAGAAGGGCGAGGAGGCCTGCGCACTAGTGCGCGACGCCGGTGGTGAGGCGTTGTTTGTGCGTGCGGATATGGCCAAGACTGAAGATATCAAAGCCGTTATGGCAATGACCGAGCAGACATTTGGCGCGCTACACGTGGTGTCTAACAACGCCGCTCTGGGCATACCGAACAAACCGGTGGTGGAATTGACTGAGGAGGAGTTCGATCGCTGCATGTCGGTCACCCTGCGGGGGGTGTGGCTGTGTATGAAGTATCAGTTACCGCTGATCGAAGCGTCGGGTGGCGGCGCGATTGTCAATATCGCTTCGGTGTCCGGGTGTCGCGGCGAAGCATTTCAATCCGCCTACGCTGCGGCTAAAGGTGGTGTTATCAATCTGACCAAAACTGTCGCGGTGGAGTATGCCAAGCGCGGTATTCGAGTGAACACCGTGTGTCCGGCTGGCATTAATTCCGGCGGGATGCAGTTCTATTTAAAAAAGATGCCCGAGATGTATGACAAGGTCTCTGGTGTGCATGCCATGGGGCGATTGGCGGAGCCGCACGAGGTGGCAGATGCGGTGGTTTATCTCTGCTCGGATCAAGCATCTTTTGTGACAGGGCACGATCTGGTGGTAGATGGCGGCCTATTGGTGCGCTCCAATATCATCGATTTGTAGTGCGCGTAGAGCGCAGTTTGCGTCGCGTTTGCGTGCGGTGCCAAGCAGCGGTGCTTGAGTGCTTGGAACTCTCTGCTGGGCTACTCAGGTTTGCGATTATCCAGCGCGGTTAAATCGAAATCCGGAACATGCATCTGTGGGGTTTTGCCACCGTCAACGGGCAGAATAACACCGGTGATAAACGATGCGGCGTCGGAGCCTAGGAAGCAAATAGCTTCGGCCATCTCTTCTGGGGTACCAATCCGTTGCATGGGAATAGCGCCGGCCATCGCTTCCTGCATCGATTTATTTTTCATCGTTGATGCGTCCAAACCTGGAGTCATGACTGCGCCCGGCGCGATGACATTGACGCGGACGTTGTAAGGAGCCGCCTCCATAGCCGCACACTGCGTAAATTGATTGACTGCCGCTTTAGCTGCCGAGTAGGCGCCAGCGGCGAATCCGGCTCGAAGACTACTCACTGAAGAAATATTGATAATCGAGCCATAACCTTGTGGTTGCATAATTTTTAGCGCCGCTTGTACGCCGATGAATACGCTTTCGACAGAAACACCAAAGTTTGCGCGCCACTGGTCAATCGTCTGCTCGACGATCATACCCCCGATCACCGAGGGCGCATTGTTGACTAGAACATCCAGGCGCCCGTGTTCCTTGGCGGTATTGGCAATGAGCGCAGCAAAACCCTCCAAATCGGCAACGTCCAAACCCACTCCGGTGAAACTGCCGCCGCGTTCGGCAATTTTCTCAGCGAGTTCATCGAGTTTTGGCTTGCGGCGGGCACAGGCAATGACGTGCGCTCCCTCATCGGCCAGTTGTATCGCCGTACTGCGACCAATACCGAGACTACCGCCGGTAACGATGGCGACTTTTCCCTCGAAGCGTTTGCTCGCAGGTTGTGAGGAATTTGACGACATGGTGAGTTCTCCTGTCACTGTAAATTTGTGGTCGAGTGGTCTTAGATTGGCCTTAGTTTTTTTGGTCGCGTACCATTCTTGTTTAGGCCACAACTAGCCCGTGGGTGCAAGTTAGCTAACACGCCCGTTAGCACGCGTCCGTTTACACGCGTCCGTTTACACGCGTCCGTTTACACGCGTCCGTTAACACTAGCGGGCCAGAGTGAGTTCCGCGTTGCCCGTGACATGGTTCCCGCGGCTATTTTTACCGTTAAAACAGACCGTTACCAGGGGCTGCTCGTCTTCTGCTGCAAGTTTATCAACGTGACCCCGTAATACCATGGTATCGCCGGGCACGTTGGGCGCCATTAGCTTAAATTGTAACCGCTGCAATCGACTGGCGGGCCCTGCCCAATCGCTCAAGTAGCGCGCGCAGAGACCACAGGTGGTTAGAATATTCATAAATATATCCGGCATCCCCGCGGCCTGAGCGACCGGCGCATTGTGGTGCACATCGATAAAATCTTGCGTGGCGATCGCACCGGAAACAATGAGTTTGTGGGTGATGGGTATGGATAGCGCTGGGAGTGTTTGGCCGACCTGCAAGTCCTGGGCGTGTAGGTCGATGAAGTCGGGTTGCCAATCGTCCGCTGTGCAAGCGCTTGGCTCACGGCTGCTCTCCAAGGGTGCTGGATTGTCGCCGCCATTGCCTCGCTCACTTTTGCTGGCACGATATTGAAAGTACGTAATGAGGGCTTCGGCAAAGAGCGTGCTGTTTTGATCGAGGTATTCCACATGTTCCGTGACAAAATGACCTGCGCCCAGCGCTGTTTGCTTTACGTCGCTGATACTTACGACCGTTGTGTAGTGTTGTGCCCGATCACCCTCGGCTAAGAGTTTGTGGAAGGTAATGTCATAGCTCACGGCGACATTGCTTGGGTAGCCGGCTTGCGTCAGGGAATCGAATATTTGATAGGGGGGTGAATCGGTGGATCCCGGCGCATATTGCATGGCAACATCGCGCATCGTCCACATCTGCATCATTGCTGGGGGCGCGACCGGCGCCTTGAAACCCTGTTCCGCTCGATAATCGCTGTCACTATAGAGAGGGTTGCGATCTCCCATGGCAGAGCACCACTGCCAAATCTGCACGTTGCTGACGGGGTTGAACGCTAAGTACGGGCCCAGGCGTTTCCCAGTTAGTGCGTCTAGGTCGAGTTCATGCACACGCTGCCCTTGTTATCTATCGCGAATGTCGTGTTACTGCGGCGGAACCGAGTACCCACCCCATACACTGACATAGTCATCATTGTAGTGCGCGCCGAGTGCCGAGTGCAGATCTGCCACTTCCCACTTTTGCGCACCCTTGGGGTTGGTGATGGCGTTGAGGACGGTGGGGCGCTGCAGAACGGACACTTCGTTACCCCACACGACCATCACTTCGCCCGAGATGCGCTGTGCTTCCTGCGAGGCCAAGTACCCGACGAGTGGTGCGACATTCGCGGGGTCAAACATGTGAAAGCTGCCATCTTCGGGCGGGGCAAACATATCCGCTGTTTGGCCACTGGCGGTCATATCTGTGAGCGCGCGCGGCATAATAACGTTACTGGTAATGCCATACTTACTGAGCAATTGCGCGGCGCCCATGGCCATGGCGATGATGCCGGCCTTGGCCGCTGCGTAGTTGGGCTGACCTGCTGAGCCATAAATCGCCGCTTCCGAGGAGGTGCTTATCAACCTGCCGTACACGTCTTCGCCTGCCTTCGCCTTTTCGCGCCAGTAGGCGGTGATGTTGCGCATGTTGACGAAGTGTCCGCGCAGGTGCACACGCACGACAGAATCAAATTCATCGTCCGACATGCCAAAGATGGTTTTATCACGGCAAAAGCCGGCGTTGTTGATGAAAATATTGACGTCACCAAAGGTATCCAGAGCAGTTTTGAGCAAATTTTCCGCATCGCCTGAGTCGGCACAATCCCCGAACACCGCGATAGCTTCTCCGCCCATGGCCTTAATGTCTGCAACTGTCGCTTGCGCCGCTTCTTCCGCATCGGGGCGGTTGATGTCATTGATAACAACGCGTGCTCCTTGCCTGGCGAGCTGGAGCGCCTCTTCGCGGCCCAGGCCACGGCCCGCTCCGGTAATAACGGCTACCTTGCCGGTTAGATCTGACATGTATGATCTCCTTGAATCTTGTCGATTGTGTCACTGCCTGATGTTCGTTCAGGTGGACGGAGTGGTGCCGAGTGAAACTTGCACTGCTAAATACGTTCAATAATAGTGCCGGTACCCACGGATGAGCCGCAGCACATGGTGATCAGCGCCGTGGTTTTGTCAGAGCGTTCCAACTCGTGCAACGCGGTGGTGATCAAGCGGGCGCCCGTAGAGCCGACGGGGTGACCCAGAGCGATCGCTCCGCCATTGACATTGACCTTGCTCATATCGGCGTTGTACACCTTCGCCCAAGACAGCACTACCGACGCAAACGCTTCGTTGATTTCCACCAGGTCGATATCGTCTAGCGTCATACCAGTTTTTTTGAATAAGGCGGCAGTGGCGTCCACTGGGCCGTCGAGCAAATAATAGGGGTCTGTGCCCACTACGCAATCGGCAATGATACGGGCTCGGGGTTTTAGTCCACGCGCTTTTGCCTCTTCTGATGACATCCATAAAACTGCCGCCGAGCCATCGGAGATTTGCGATGAATTGCCGGGCGTGTGGATTTGCCCTTCGACCACGGGGTTGAGGCCCGCCAAACCCTCTTTGGTTGTGTCGCGCAAACCTTGATCGCGCGAGACCGTTCTTGTTTCGCCCGTTGGTTTGCCGTCTTCTCCGAGAATGGGCGCTTCGACGGAGAAGATTTCGCGGTCAAAGCGGCCTTCTTCCCAGGCTTGTTTGGCGCGCAACTGTGAGTGGTAGGCCAAATCATCGACCATTTCCCGTGTGATACCGCGGTTGTCGGCGATGCGCTGTGCGCTGCTGAACTGATCGGGTGTTGACTCCCAGGGCCAAGTCTCGGGCACAAAGTAGCCCGGACCATTGTAGACATTGGCGCCCAGGCCGACGCGGCTCATGGATTCAACCCCGGCAGCGATACCAATATTAATGGAACCTACGCCAGTGAGTGCCGCGATCACATGGTTAGCGGTCTGTGCCGAGCCGCATTGGTTGTCCAGCGTCGTACCGCCGGTGGTGTAATCTTCACCCATGGTTAGCCACGCATTGCGCGCAATATTACCCGCCTGTTCTCCCGCTTGAGTTACACAGCCGGCCGCAAGGTAATCCACGTCCGCTAGCTCCAAGCCCGAGCGTTTGATGATTTCGCGATAGGAGAGTGCGAGTAATTCGGTGGCATGGAAATCAGTTAAATCACCTACACCAGGTTTGCCCCTGGCTATGGGGGTTCTTACGGCTTCGACAATGACTGCTTCTGGCATAGTATTTCCTCGCATTGAAAACGTGTGCGCTGGACGCTGTGCGTCAGTGGATGTTCAGGACATTGGTAGCGAGTTATTTTGCCGTTTTCCGCACGTGCAGGCAGCGTGCCATGCCAGAGAAACGGGGCTTGGTATAGCAGATTGAGCCGCAGATGAATTGGTAGCCCTCTAGGGTTGGCGGTACCATAAAATCTGATCCCACACACCAGAATTTATTGCGAGGCAATGCACCATGCAGCAGTTCCAGTTTGATGATGTCCCGGGTATGCAGTCGTTGGTTACAGACGAGTTCGGCGCCTTCAGTGAGCCGCTAGAAATTACACAAGATTTGGTCAATCAGTTTGCCGAGTTGACCGGTGATGACTATTGGATACACACCGATCCCGACAGGGCGAAGACCGATAGCCCCTTCGGCACAACCATCGCCCACGGTTTCCTCACACTGGTTTTGTTGCCTAAATTGCGCGGCACCGCGAGTTACGAAGTTGTGGGTTTCAACAATATGTTGAATTATGGCTCGGATAAGCTGCGATTTACTGGTCCGGTGCCGGTGGGCAGCGCCATTCACTCGCGCAGTCGAATCAAAGAAGTGTCCGCGACGGACAAGGGTACCAAGATGGTCATCGAGCAACACATTCACGTGGTGGGGCAAGATGAACGCCCAGCGCTGATTTATGAGCTAATAATGATTTACATGTAAGCTTAATTTGGGGCTTAGCTTCCCCTAATCTGTTTCCATCTAACCGCGGTTTTTCGCAGTTTCTTGGTGAACGAAAACTCCTGTACTTAGTTGTCGATGCATATTAGATAAACTGTGAGCCAGCTCACAAGTTGCTGCTCAATTTGTGAACTACAGCACGGTAAAAATACAGCCAGTAACGTGCTTTATCCGCTGTGAGCAGTTGGCTCTGTCGCACCGGTTCTCGCTGTTGGTCATGATTACGCGTGACTGAAAGCACATTCCCGCGTATTCCTTGCGAAATCTCCAGTTAGTTGTTTTTCCTATATAGAGCCAGTGCTAAATTGCCTAGAAAACAACATTGGGTGGATGGAAAACGTGGCAGGAATCTCAAGGTTTTTTTGTGCATTGCAAACAAAATTTGCGCTAATTCTTTTGGTGCTGGTAATTGCCGTTACCGCCGCTTGCTATGGCGTTTGGCAGCTGGTATTGCAGCCCGAGCTAGAGGCGTTTGAACAGGCACAGGCTGTAGAAAATGCGCGTAGAGTAGAGCGGGTTTTCGCCAGCGAGATGAGCGATCTTGTGCGGCTGAGTCAGTCCTACGCCCGCTCGGCAACCGTGCAAGAATTTTTGCAGGATGAAACAAAGTCGGTGCCGGCAGAGAGCCCCGTCGTCAATCAATGGGCGGACGTTAACCTACAGTTCAAACTGCTTGCCGCACAGGGTGGCCAGCGCTTCTGGGCACAAATGCGCGACCCACAGACCGGCCAGTTACAACCCGTGGATGACGCGGTGCGACAGTCTTTGGCCCCCGGTGGTCCGTTTTTCGATGGGGACGACGATGAATATAGTCGCCGGGGAATTCTATCGCTAAACGGCGAGCTATTTTTGGCTGCAACGGAATTCGTACCCAGTGCCGTGAGTGATTCACTCGACCGTGCAGTCTTGCCTCCCGCTGGTTCTGTGGTTGTGGGTCGTTCACTAGCACAACCTGTGCTGGAAAAAATAAGCGAGCGACTAGGCGTGACTGTGCATGTGGTGCCACTGCGTGAGATTGAGGATGAAACTACGGCGGCACAGATCGGACAGGGTATGGCCGTTCAGCATCCGGGGTTGGAGGTTACAGCTGTCAGTCTTGCGCTACCCGATCTTCGTGGTGAAAACAATTATGTACTTGAGGTCTCCACAACACTAGGGCTTGCCGGTATCGCCAATGCGGCGGCTACAAAGTTATTGGCCACCTTGGCTTTAGGTCTAGGTCTGTTGGCTTTCTTGCTGTGGTGTGCGGTGCGTTACGTTGTTGCGAAGCCGCTTCAGCATATGCGAACACAGGTTACAAAACATCGAGATTCTGTGGAATCAGGCCTGGCCATCGAAGCTGGTCGACGCGATGAGCTGGGCTTACTCGCGGGTGAAATAAACGCCTTTACAGAGCAGATGAGTGATGCTGCTCGAGCGGCCCAACATGCGCAGCAAGACGCTTTAGCATCGACGCAAGCGCAGAGCAATTTGCTTGTTTCGGTTTGCGAAGCGATCACGCCGCCCTTGGAAATTGCTCGGGAGGCGACAGAACAACTGTGCGACGCTGATTCGGTGGGCGCTCAGCCAGCTCTGTTGAACAAGATTAGTGATTCTACGTTCGCGCTGTCTGAAATTTGCGAAGATGTGTCTGACTACGCCAATTTGAGTGCTGGAAAAATGAGCATTGACGCCAGCCCTTTCAATATCGAAGAAAACATCGAACAACTCAATACGCAGATGGCCGCGTCGGCACGGGCCAAGGGAATCGAGTATTTGAGCCGAGTGAGTCCCGCGATTCCAGCCTCAGTGATTGGGGATTGGCCGAGAATCAAACAAGTACTGGGCCATTTAGTGCACAACGCTATTCAGTATACGGATAGCGGTGAGGTCATTCAGTCTATCGACGTGATCAAACAGTGGCGACGTGGGCGGACATCCTATGCGGAAGTTTGTTTTTCGGTTGCCGATACTGGTATCGGCATTTCTCCATCGGCGCGAGACAACCTCTTCGAGCCGTTTTCTCAGGTCAAAAATTCTCGAACACCCGGTTCCAGCGGTACCTGGTTTGGACTCTCAATTAGCAAAGGACTTGTTGAGTTAATGGGTGGGAAAATGTCGCTGGAGAGTAATCCGGGTGTGGGGACGACTTTTCATTTTACGTTGCCTATGCCAATCGGCAGTGAAGGCGCGGTGCACGCCCAGGAAGCGGAGCCTCAATTGCAAGGGCTGCGCGCTTTGATCGTGGACAGCAGCGTCGCTAATTGTGACATCGTACAAGCCCATTTGGAGCGCGTGAAAGCCGAAGTGGTTAGCGCCAATAGCAGAGAGGGAGCATTCCGCGAACTAAACAAGTCAGTAAAAGACCGACAGCCTTTTGAGCTTATACTGCTCGATGCGCAATTGCCCGATGCCAATGCCCTGTCTATTGCGGAAGAAGTCACCAATAATCGTGTATATGGTGCCCCTGCGATTGTTTTACTGCGCAATGCTAGCGACGGTCTCACTTCCGAGAAACTGCAAAATTCAGGCGTAGCTGCTTATGTGACCAAGCCAGTGACTCGAAAAAATCTGATAGAACAGGTGAACAGTGTGTTGGATGGCTGTGCCGCGAGAATCGCTCAAGACGGTAATCACGCGCGGTCCATACAGCCCGTCGAGAATTTGTCATTGGATGCGGACATACTGTTGGCTGAGGCAGATCCCGTTACACAGGAACTGTTGGTCATTTTATTGGAAAGTTATGGCTGTAAAGTGGCAGTGGCTGGAGATGGTGTTCAGGCGCTCGCTCAGATCGATAACCATATATTCGACCTGGTGATTCTGGATTGTGCACTGCCTGTTATGAATGGATTTGAGGCGGCCAGACGCATACGTAATCGCAATATTTTGGACAGCACAGATAATCCACTACCAATTCTCGCATTGACTGCAAATAAAGATCAAGATGTCCCCCAGGCCACAGAGCAAGCTATCACAGCTTGGTTGAACAAGCCCGTGGAGAACGGCGATTTGGCGCAGGTGTTGTTCGAGTTGCTGCCCAATAAACAAGAGCAAATAAAGTTGGACCCTAATGCGCTAAATGCGGTTCGTTCACTTCAGGTGGAGGGCAGGCCTAGCGTATTAAATAAGCTCATCGACATCTACTTGGATAAATCACCGCAGATCATCGAGCAGATCAAACAGGGTTTGGAAACAAATGACCCTGAAGTCGTCCAACTGAATGCCCATAGCCTTAAATCTAGCAGTGCTAACCTAGGTGCGGGTGAGTTTGCTGAAATTTGCCGAGAATTCGAGGAAAAGGGTCGCCTCCAAGAGTTAGAGGCCGTGCAGCCGCTGGTGGCGAATATGGAATACGAATTCAATCGTGTTTGTTCTGCGCTTGTGCAAGAGCGAGAGCATGAGTAGCTCAAGTTCTTCTGCGAAAAATAAGGGTATACGACTCATGGTGGTCGACGATGACCCCGGTGTTTTGCTATTAGCGGAAGAAGTGTTTGAAGCCAAAGGGTATACCGTAGCGTGTTTTGAAAGTGGTGAAGCGGCTCTCAGCCGATTGGAAGATGTGCGGCCGAACATGATATTGCTCGATCTCATGATGCCGGGAATCGATGGCTTTCAAACTTGTGAGCGAATTAGGCGTACAACTAGTTTCCGGCACACACCCATTATTGTATTGACCGGCCGTGAGGATGCCGACGCAGTTGACAAAGCCTATCAAGTAGGCGCGTGGGATTTTGCCTCTAAACCCATAAACTGGCCGCTTTTAGAGCACCGCGTCCATTACGGTTTGCGCTCCTCGCAGGCGTTTTCGGCAGAGCGCCGAGCTGCGCGTTTAAGTAAAACGCTCGATAGTTCCTCCAATGAAATACTTGAGTTTGATGCACAGACATTTCAACTGATTAGTGCCAACCCCAGTGCGAGACAAAATTTAGTGATGGCAAGTGCCGACGTTAACGAAGTGCACATCAGTAGTCTCATTGCCTCGCCGTCTGAAAATAAACTAGCGGCTCTTCTGGTTAGCCTTGCGTCGCACCAACAAGTTGAAGTAAAGCTAAAGATGCGTCGGTCCGACGCCAGCACATACCCCGCAGAAGGCATAATTTTGTTCAATGCCGATGAGCAGCCCCACAGCTACATTTGTATCTTGCAGGATGTCTCTGGGCGTGAAAACGCTGAAAAAGAGCTTTATCGACTCGCCTTTTATGATGAACTAACAGGGCTGCCGAATCGTAGGCTGTTTAAGGATTATGTTCACAAGGCGGTCGCACTGGCGAACCGTGATCGGACTGCGTGCGCATTATGTATCCTCGATCTCGATGGATTCAAGCAGATTAATGATGCACTTGGCCACTCTGTGGGTGACCTACTTCTTAAGCAGGTATCGGATAGGTTAAGCGCTGAGGTGAGGCAACACGATGTCGTTTCACGAGATGGCTCACTGAGCGGGTTCGAAGATTTACCCAGTGTTAATCTGGCGCGCTTTGGTGGCGACGAATTCTTGTTGCTGCTGTCCAACTTTGAAGACTCCGCTGTACCGGCGCGTATTTCTAGTAGAGTGCTCAAATCCCTGGCACTGCCCTATAACGTCCATGGTCAAGAGCTGAATATTACGGCCTCGATCGGTATCGCATTGTGCCCCGAAGATGGAGATAGCTTGGATGTGCTTATGCGACACGCCGATAGTGCAATGTACTCAGCCAAAAATGCCGGTAAAAACAACTATTCCTACTATTCACGTGAAAAGGGAAAGACGTCTTTAGAGCGACTGACACTGGAATCACAATTGCGCCGAGCGCCCGAGCGTGAAGAGTTGAAATTGTTTTATCAGCCACAGATAGACGGCGTGACCGGTAAGCTCATTGGCGTCGAGGCGCTAGTACGCTGGGATCACCCGGAACTGGGTTTGCTGTATCCCAATAGTTTCGTCCCCATCGCCGAGGAATCTGGTCTGATCATTCCTGTAGGGGAATGGATTTTGCACCAGGCTCTGTCTCAATTAAAGAGATGGACGAGTACTCCATTCCACGATTTAAAGTGTGCGGTTAATATTTCCGGATTGCAGTTGCGACAGGATGAATTTTTGACAACTACTCGACGCGGGCTGCTCGCTGCACAGTTTCCCAAGAACCGCTTAGTATTTGAGCTTACTGAAAGCGCCATCATGAGCAACGCTCAAAGCCGAATTAATTGGCTCAATGCGATCAAGCAAATGGGGGTTGAGGTATCCATTGATGATTTTGGTACGGGTTATTCTTCTCTAAGCTACCTGAAAAAATTTCCCATTGATTATTTAAAAATCGATCGCAGTTTTGTCATTGATTTGGGTAAAGAAACTGATGATCGCGTCATTGTTAGTACGATCTTCTCTATGGCGCAGGCTTTGGGTCTGCGTGTGGTAGCGGAGGGTGTGGAAACCGTGGAACAGTTGCGTGTTCTGTCTGAGTTGGGGGAGTGCGCCATTCAGGGTTATTTGATAAGTAAAGCGCTACCGTTGGAGGCATTTGAGAAGTTTGCGCACGCCTATGACCCCAACGCATTCGTGCAATCCCATCACCCTTCCGCTGCAACAGCGTAGTCGGGCGAGGGGCAGTATAGAATGCACGCAAATGACTCTGCAAAAAAGAAAGGTGCGCGCGTCGATGCGTATTTTATGCAGCTTGCTGTGCAGCAATCGCGCTTGAGCTTGCCTATGATGCGCATCGCGTCATTTTTAGGAGTGATGCCATGAGTCATTCCTCTGGCAGTAAGCCCGGCCGCTCGCTGAGTGATCATTTGCAGCAAATCATTGAGCGCACGGCGATCGTATTACTTATCGTGGTTTCTACGGTGGTTGTGCTCACCAATTTTGCTAGTAATTTGAACGGACTTGTGAAAGAAACCCAGCTAATGGCTAAAATCTTCGCCAATGGTGCCGCGTCCAGCTTACAACTTCAGAACCCTCACGCCGCCAACGAATTACTCTCTCTTATGCGCCACTATCCCGACCGCGAAGTGGCGGCAGTTTATGACTCCGATGGCAAGCTGTTTGCCAGCTATCCTAGCGATCAACAGTCTGTAGATAAGAAGTTAATACAGGGAGAGCGCAAATCATTGAGCTTTTCACATCTGAAAATAGTCGAGCCCATACTCCACGATCGTCAGGTAGTAGGGCGACTGTTTGTCTCCAATAGTTTAAGTTCGTTGTACACACAATTGTTGTGGCAGGTGCTGATTGCGTTTGGTGCAGCACTTATTGCATTGTACATAGGCCGAGCACTGCTGAAACGGTTACTCCCTCAGGTTTTGCGGCCGCTCTCTGAATTAACTGCGCTGGTCGACGGTGTCTCCCAGACAGCGGACTATAGCGTCCGAGCCCAATTTCGCAACATCGATGAGTTAAATGCTCTGTCTCTCGGTCTGAATGAAATGTTAGAGCAAATTCAGGCTCGTGATGCTTCGCTAGCGGAGCATCGAGCGATATTAGAGGAGGAGGTTGCGGCGAGAACGTTGCAGCTCGAAACAGCGCGAGATGAAGCCGAAGCGGCCAATAGATCCAAGAGCCACTTTTTGTCAAATATGAGCCATGAAATTCGCACACCCATGAATGCGATTATTGGCATGTCCTATCTCGCGTTACAGACCGATCTGGATAAAACTCAGCGAAACTATATAGAGAAAGTTCACAGCGCGGCTGATGGTTTGTTGGGAATACTCAACGACATTCTTGATTTTTCTAAAATCGAATCTGACAAGTTAGATATCGAGCTCATAGATTTTTCTCTAAATCAGGTCTTAGAGAACCTATCGAATTTAGTGAGCCTGAAAGTGCAGGAAAAAAATATCGAGCTGGTCTTTGATATTGGTGAGAATGTGCCCACTGATCTAGTCGGTGACCCGCTGCGGATCGGGCAAGTTTTTACCAATCTCTGCAACAACGCGACAAAATTTACGCCGGAGGGTGGAGAGATAGCCGTGACCATCGATGCGGATGTCGATGGGGACTCAGTGTTGCTCCACTGTTCAGTAAGGGATACTGGCATTGGGCTTAGCGAAGTTGATCAAGCGCGCATCTTCCAGTACTTCAGTCAGGCAGACAACTCCACCACTCGGCGTTTTGGTGGTACTGGCCTCGGCTTGGTTATTTGCAGAAAGTTACTCGGGTTAATGGGTGGCGATATTTGGGTAGAAAGTACACCGGGTGTGGGCAGTACATTTTATTTTACCATTCGTGTTTCTCGGCAGGCACAGCAAACCGTTCCGCGACACATAAAGAGTGCTTGTGGAGATCAACGTGTACTACTAGTGGATGACAACCAGCTCGCTCGCGATATTCTGGGCGCAATGTTGATTAGATTCGGTTTGCAATATGACGAGGCTACATCGGGTGAAGAGGCCCTGGAAATTTTGGAGCAAGCGAATGCGATTAACCCCTATCGACTGGTATTGATGGACTGGCAAATGCCGGTAATGGACGGAGTCACCGCAAGCCGCAAAATTTTAGATAGCCATAAGATAAAGCAGATGCCTAGTATCGTCATGGTGACTGCCTTCGACAAGGAGCGGGTGAGAGAACTTTGTCACGGCGTTCAAATCAGTAATTTGTTAACCAAGCCAGTAACTTCTTCTTCATTATTGGATATTTTGCAGCAAGAGCAACTGGTGATTCCGCTCGAGCCGCGCGAAGATTCACCGGTGCAAAAAGTGAGACAAGAAAACACGGACAGTCTTGTCGGAGCGCGGGTGTTGCTAGTAGAAGACAATGAAGTCAACTTAGAGTTGGCGTTGGCCTTGTTGGAACATAGTGGCATTGATGCGGCAGTGGCGCGCAATGGCCAGGAGGCGATCGACGTGCTGCAACAGGAGCACTTCGATGGTGTGCTGATGGATTGTCAGATGCCGGTGATGGACGGTTATACCGCGACGCGCAAAATACGCTCTATGCCAGAGTTTGAATCCCTACCGATTATTGCTCTTACAGCTAACGCCATGTCAGGCGATAGAGAGGTGGTTTTGGAGTGCGGTATGAACGACCACATCGCAAAGCCGATTGATGTGGAAGAAATGTTCGCCACGATGGCCAAGTGGATTGAGCCAGACCGGGTGGTATTGCCAGGTGTCACTCAGGCAGCAAACGCAGCCGCTTCCAGCTCTTCCAACAGTTCCAGCTCATCGAGGTTACCGGAGCTTCCAGGGCTGGATGTGAACGTGGGTATCGACACTGCAGGTAATGACATTGCGCTTTATCGGCGGCTACTGAGTATTTTCTATGTCGACCAAAGTGGTTTCGTGGAACAGTTTACTAGTGCACTGGCACGCGAGGACGGTGCGCTAGCGTTGCGCTTGGTACACACCTTGAAATCTGTCGCTGGTTACATAGGTGCCTTAGAGTTGCAATCGACAGCACAGCACCTGGAGACCGCTTGCCAAAATGGCGGCCACTGCATCGATGTCGATACAGTTGATGCTGTTGCTGCCGAAATCGACAAAGTGTGTAGTGGCATAAAAAATCTAGATGCTAATGAGCATACGTTGGCCTCTTAGCGCCTCAGCCTCTGCTGCTGGAGGACAAATCTCAGCACTACAGCGGAGGGATACGCAGCGATTGTCCGGGATAAATTTTGTCCGGATCCTTTAGCATCGGTTTATTGGCCTCAAAAATAAGTGGGTATTTCATGGCATCGCCATAGTGCTCGGCCGCAATTTTACTCAGTGAATCACCGGGCTGCACAGTGTAGAACACAGATTGCGGCGCGGGTGCAACCTGCGGTGCCGATTCCTTAGGCGCGCTCGCCTCGGCGGCTGCCTCAGGTGCGGCACTAACCTCTGGTGGCGGCGGTGGCTCGTCCACTTCGATTTGGCAGTCAACCTGACCAATACCGTGTTGATTGCCCGCACAGAGGACAATTTTCTCCATATCTTCGACCGTTGGTGCACTGCCGGTTATCGTGGCCACCTCGCCGTTAACGGCGACTTGAATTTTTTCGCCATCGATATCCAGCTCAGAGATGTTCTTGCGTATGTTCTTTTCCCGCAACTCATTGATGCGCGAAGTTGAGACCTCTACCGACTCTTCGATTTCGTCTTGTCCGGCTACCTTTAAAAAGTCAAAAAAGCCCATGTCTTTACCCTCATTGTGAGTTGAGTTCGGGAAGCATTCTATAGGGATTTTTTTCGCGACAACAGAGAATTTTGGTGGGGTTTGCGAGGTTACTCGTGCAGTCGGTTTCGCCAGAACACATCCGCTGTGCCATAGGGTGGCGCGTTGGCTTGTACGGGCCGAGCTGCATGAGGTAGCACTTGCAAAGAGCTCTACCATTAGTGCGGCAGATATACCCGGGGGTTCCCATTGAAGTAATCAACGATTCTGGCTTAGGCATTAACCGTCCCGATGATCCCGAATTCAATGCGCGGACAATAGACTACTGGAACATCCGCTCATTTTTCCCGGCTAGCTGTGAATCTAGTGTTATTCAGGGCTCGCCCACGGAATACTTAGACTGGCAGCTAAAACAGGACCCCAACATGCGACTTGGCATGTTGAGTCATGCCCAAGACAGCACCATTGCAGATTTCTTCCTGGGTATTGTCGGCCCTACCTTTGAGGGCATTTTGAGACCTACCATGGCGGATTTGGAGGCCAGAAACCCCGACCGCATGCGTAGCTATGTTCGCTCGGAAACCACCCACACCATGCTTTTTACGCTGGACCTCGATGTCGGCGGTGTGACCGTGGGAGACTGGGTGGACAGTATGGTCAACGGCCCTGCGCAGGACTGGGTTTCTATCTCTGAGTAGCCAATGCATGGGCAGTATGTGAAGCGTAGCGACCGATTAGGTCGCCCACCTCCAGGCGGTTGTGGGCAAGGCGGTCTTCGACTGCCTGGGTTGTTACCTTAAATCATCTCTCTAGATTCTCTGCGCAGGCCGCCCAATTTACCCATCCAATTTTCCTAAAATGGCACCACCTGTTGGAATGCCGACCCCGGAAGTTACCAGCGCATGATTAACCGGCTTGGCCGGCTGATTCAGCGAGGTGCCGCGCACCAGTTTGGTGGCCTCTACGATACCGTTCACACCGTGAATGTAAGCTTCGCTGAGTTGACCGCCGTGGGTATTGGTGGGTAAGCGCCCGTTGCTACGCAGTGCACCATCCGCGACAAAATCGCCCGACTCGCCAAAGCCACAAAACCCCCAGGCCTCCAACTGCCACAACACAATCGAGGAGAAGGCATCGTAGATGACAGCTGCGTCGATGTCGTCGGGCCCGAGGCCGCTCATGGCATACACATCCTTCGATGCGCGCTCCATTTCAGGAATGCCCGCGAATTCATCGCGATAGAAGGACGTCATCTGTTCCTGATTTTCCGCCGCGCACTGGGCGACACCCCGCACAACCACGCCAGGCTGCTGTAAGTCCCTGGCCCGCGCCGGAGTAGTGACGATGACTGCAGAGCCGCCATCACTTTCCTGACAGCAGTCAAACAACTGCAGCGGGTCGGCGATCATGCGCGCCGCGTCGTATTCGGCGCGATCGAAATTGCGACCATAAAAGAATGCCGCTGGGTTGTTGGCGCCATAGACGCGCGTCGACTGGGCGACTTCAAACAGGGCATCTTTGGTTACGCCAGTAATGTGCATCCAACGCTGGGTAAACATCGCCACCCAACTCGCTGGTGTCAGCAGACCGTAGGGCATATACCAGCCCCAGTGAATGGCATCCGCTGTTGTGATATCTCCAGAGACACCGCCGGAGAAGCGGTGCCCGGAACGGCCGTTCAACGCGCGATACACAGCGACGCACTCCGCCATACCCGTCGAAACAGCCATGACCGCCTGGTGTAGACAGCTCGTGGCGGCACCGCCACCGTAGTGCGAGCGACCGTAGAAGGTCATTTCGCCAACCCCTAAGGCGCGCGCAACTTCGATCTCGTCATTGGTGTCCATGGTGAACGTCGCCATGCCGTCGACCGCACTGGGGTGCAGGCCAGCATCATCCAGAGCGGCTTTCACCGCCTGAACTGCCAATGACAGTTCCGACACTCCAGAGTCCTTGCTGAACTGCGTATTGCCGACTCCAACGATAACCGCTTTGTCTTTTACATTTGCAACCACGGCTCAAGCCTCCTGCGGCAGTTGAAGTTGCACGGTGCCTTCCATGTGCATACCCCAAATATTATTTTCTCCCAAGACGGAAATGTCGACGCGGCCGCTGTCATTGTCCACCTCAGTGACCTCGCCAGTGATGGTCATCACCATGCCGGGCACGTTCGGTGCGCCGAGCCTGATGTCAATCGATTTAACCACCGCTTCGGGACCACTCCAATCTGTGGCATAGCGGGTCATCAGTCCCTGACTGGTGAGTATGTTCATAAACACGTCGGGCAAACCCGTCGCTTGCGCCTCGGCTTTGTTGTGATGTACCGGTTCGAAGTCACGCGTTGCCAGTGCGCTGGACACGACCAGGCTGGTTGTGACATCGATTGCCAGCGGCGGGAGTTTATCGCCGACGGAAATTTCGGCGCTGTTCAGTGTCTTGTGGTCACTCATGTTTAGACTCCTGTCTACACCGGGTAAAATTGCGGCAGCATGGTTTTTTCATCGACTTGCTCAACCTTGCCCTGGACCTGCATGCCGATGTGCACATCCGCGGGGTCACAGCCGACGACGTTGGCGACGAAGTTAGTCCCTTCCCCCAGTTTGATCACTGCGCACACAAGAGGATATTGGTAACCGGGTATTTTGGGGTGATGTAACTCGGTGTGGCTGAGAACTTCGCCAGACAGGTTTGACTCGATGCTGTCCCATTCCATGGATTGACACTCGCCGCACATGGGTCGAGGAGGGTGGCGCAGTGTTTGACAGTTTTTACAGCGCTGAATGAGCACTTTGCCTGCATCACAAGCTTCCCACCACCACTTGTTGTCGTGCCCCCTTGGCGAGGCGATACGCGTGGGCACTTCCAGCTTTTCTTCGGCGCTGGCTGTGGCGGCTTGCTCTTGCGGGATAAATTTCAGCACTTTAAAGCGCTGGGTGCCTATCTTGTCGCCGTGTTGATCGGTAAAGGTTGCGAGCGTTTCGAAAAAGTAGCCAGTGCCGCGGGCCGTGGTTTTGCGCTCCGAAACATTGTCGATGATCATTTGCACGGACACGGTGTCGCCGGGCTTGACCTCTTTAAAATATTCCTGTTTGACGTTGGTACCTAAAACACCGGTGTAGCCGTGTTGGTTGAACAGCTCCACAAGCTCAGACTGTGCATCCGGCGCCCGCCCCGTGGTGACCGGAAACCCTTCCTGCACCCACACGTACATCATCGCCGGTGGTGCAATGGTGTGACCGCGTTTGCTAGCCGCGGCCCAGGTGGAATCGGTATACGCCGGGTTGGTATCACCTAGGACTTCCGCCCACTGTCGAATCATAGCGTCGTTGACGGCATCTTTAGCGGGGGTAGGGGGGCAAACCTCGCGGCCTACAAAGGCGTAAACGGCTTGCTCGAAGGCCTGAATGTCTTCGCTGGTCATCGGCACAGTTCCTCGATAGCTGCTCGGTGGAAAATCATAGGGTCTTAGCGGTGCACGGGCATTCCCAGCCCATGGGTGGCGACAAGGCCACGCAGCACTTCTACTACGCCGCCGCCAAAGGTATTAATTGTGGCGCGGCGATATTCGTGTTCGACGTTGCCGTTCAGCACGGCAGCGGAGTTGCCGGCCGCAGCCAGCGAGTGTGGCCCAATCACGTCCATCAACAGCCGGCAGATCTCTACCATAATCTCGGTAGAGTAGACCTTGATGGCGGAGGGGAATACCGGGTTCAGCTCCTGCTCATCCAACTGCCAAGACATGCGTGCATTCATGACACGCATGGCCTCTAAGTGGGAGTAAACTTCGGCGAGGTTGCGCTGCACGGCGACGTCGTCGATAACCCGCACGCCGGCCGCATTTTTTGTATTGCGCGCCCACTCCATGGCATCGCGAAAGAGTTTCCAGCCCTGAATGCCCCAGGCGGCGAGGCCAACACGTTCGTGGTTGAGCTGCTCGGTAATGAGCCGCCAGCCACCGTTTTCCTCGCCGATAATCATGTCCAGGGGCACTTTCACGTCGGTGTAGTAGGTGACGTTGGTGTGCACGCTACCGACCGTATGAATCGAGCTATGGGAAAAGCCGGGGTCTTTGGTGTCGGCGACGAGAATGGAAATACCCTTGTGCTTTTTCGCCTCGGGGTCAGTGCGCACCGCTAGCCATACGTAATCGGCGCCCTCAGCACCGCTGGTGAAGATCTTATTGCCGTTCACGATATAGTGGTCGCCCTGCTTCACCGCTGAGGTGGTCAGTGCGGCGAGGTCGGTACCTGCACCAGGTTCGGTATAGCCGATACTAAAGTGCAGCTCTCCGGCGGCAATGCCTGGCAGAAACCGGTCTTTTTGCGCCGGCGTGCCTTTGCTCATGATCGCGGGCCCCACGGTATTGAGGGTGACAAACGGTGTGGGCGCGCCGGCGAGCAGGGCCTCCTCGTAGCGGATGAGTTGCTCAGACTGGCTGAGCCCGCGGCCGCCATATTGTTCCGGCCAGCCTACGGCCAGCATGTTGTCTTTACCCTGTTGACGGATAAGCTCTTTATAGAGGTCGCCGCTCTCGGCGTTGCGCAGCGCTTCCCGGTATTCGGGCTTAACGAGATTGGTGAAATACGAGCGGAATTCTCTGCGCAATTCTACTTGGCTGTCTGTGTAGTCGACGAACATGTCGGTCCCTACTCTCTGTTAAAGGTTTGATTGCTATATTATTAGTTTTGAATTCAAATTCAATAATTTTCTGAAAAAGTTGAGCAGACATGGGGCTGGCGACGAGTTGCTGCTCTCCCCGAAGGGATGAAAGAGGCTCTGGAGGGGCGTTCTAGTATATCTATATCATGCCGTAATAATAGCTTCTAAATGAAATTTAGTGTAGACAGCACGAGGCGTTAGCACAACACCCCAACTACATTTATGGGGTGGGGAATGTGTGATAAGATATTGATTTTGAATTCAAGTTCAATTAATTTATGGGCCATGGCAAATGTAAACTCCACAACCACTCCCGCCAAGTCCGCCGTGGGAAAATCGAAGGCTCGCAAGCGCGAGCGCCACGTCGGTGCCCGCAGCGCCCGTGGCGAGCGGGCCCGAGTGGGGCTGAAGCAGGCGGCACTGCGCGTATTAGAACGCGGTGGCTACCACAAAATGCGCATTGCCGATGTCACTACCGAGGCGGGTGTGGCGCAGGGCTTGTTTTACCATTATTTCAAAGATCTCAAGTCGCTGACTCTAGAAGTGTTGACCGATTTCGCCCTCGCCGGCAACGATCCAATCGCCATCGAAAAAGATGTACCCAGGGGCGATTGGTATGCGCGCATTTACGCGCATAACCTGCTTATCGTGCGCAGCTACGCGCGGCGCCCGGGGGTAATGCGGTGTCTGCTGCAATTGGCCGACGAAGATGCGGCATTTTCAGCGGTGCTGCGGGAGAATTATCGCAGCCAACTTATGTGGTTGGTCGACCTTATGCCCAAGCTGTTTCCCGATGTTCAGTTCAAGAAAAACCAGGCGCTCTTAGTGGTGTACTCACTGGCCGGCATTGGTGAAGGTCTGTTGCGCGAGTACTTTATCAACGAGAGCAAGACGCTGGGGGCTGCCAAACTCAATAACGAGGAGTTTGCCGAGTTGCTGACAAGCATGTTTTACCGCGCCTTATTCTTACAACATCCAGATACCAAACAACTCAAATACACACGCAACCTGGCCGCTATGGCCAGGAAAACCTGAGGCCTGCTATGAACTTTAGTTTTACGGAAGATCAGAACGCTATTCGCGATTTGGCGCGTCAAATAATGAAGGACCGCGCGACGGATGAATTCATGCTGGAGTTTTCGCGCGGTGAAGAGACCTATGATAGTGGCTTGTGGCAGACACTTGCCGAACAGGGTCTGTTGGGCATTGCCATTCCCGAGTCGGTGGGTGGCAGTGGCTTGGGCCTGATTGAGCTCTGCTTGGTTCTGGAAGAACAGGGTCGCTGTGTAGCGCCCGTCCCCCTGTACTCTTCTCTGGTTCTCGGCGGCTTACCGCTCGCGGAATTCGGTACCGACGCGCAGCAGCAGCGCTTTCTCGCACCGCTGGCTAGTGGAGAGCTCAAATTGAGTGCCGCCATCGCAGAAGCGGGTATGACTGCCGCGTTGATCGAAGAGGTTTCGGCCACTCAAAAAGACGGCCAGTGGGTGCTCAATGGCAGTAAGGCAATGGTGCCCGATGGCGCCGCAGTGGATTTTATTTTGGTACCGGCACGGGATGCGCAGGGCGCGCAGTCCGTGTTTATCGTCGACGCGATTGGTGATGGCGTAGCTGTATCTGCGGTGGAGTTCGGGCTATCCGGCGAGCGCGCTGCCAGCTTAGTGTTAGATGATGTGATCGTGGAACCCGAAGCAATACTCGGCACGCTGGGTCAGGGTGAAGAGATTCTCGCTTGGATGTTGGAGCGTGCAAATGTTGGGCACTGTGCGTTACAGGTCGGCGTTACCGAAGAGGCTATGACGCGAACCGCAGCGTATGTGTCAGAACGCAAACAATTCGGCGTGCCCCTGGGCTCTTTCCAAGCATTGGCCATGCGCATGGCTGACAGTTACATCGATGTCGAGGCCATTCGCTCAACTTATTGGCTGGCCCTGTGGCGCCTGAGCGAAGGATTAGACGCCCGCGCGGAAGTGCGGGCCGCCAAGTGGTGGGCCTGCGATGCGGCGCACCGCGTCGTTTCTACCGCACAACACCTGCACGGCGGTATGGGCGCGGACATAGACTACCCGATCCACCGTTTTTTTCTGCTGGCGAAACACATCAGTTATTCCCTGGGCAATGCCAGCACTCAACTGCAGGAGTTGGGCAGTTTGTTAGCGCACGACGATAGCCTCGGCTTTCGCGCACTCGAGGTATAGCGGGTGAGCGATGCAGCGCGTATCAAACCCCCCATGGGGTTAGACAATGCCTGGTGGTGGGAAATGGCCGCTGCGGGCAAGCTCGGCATTCAACGCTGTTCCGGTTGTGGCTTGCTGCGACATCCGCCACGCCCCATGTGCGGTAGTTGTCACTCGATGCAGTGGGAGCCGATTCAGGCTAGCGGTAAGGGCGTTATCTGCAGCTTCACCGTTCTGCGCCACCCGCAATTCCCCGGCTATGAGTATCCATTGATCATTATTCTCGTAGATTTGGAAGAGGGTACGCGCCTTACCTCACAGTTGATTGATTGTGCGCCTGAAGCTGTCGCGTTTGGGCAAGCGGTAGAAATGGTGATTCAGGAAGACGCGGATGGATTCAAAATACCCATGTTTAAGTTGAGCGAGGCCTTCTGATGCCCGTCACACTGAAGGATGAAGTCGCTATCGCAGGTATTGGCTTGACACCGTTTTCCAAACAATCTGGGGTGTCCGAGTTGTCCCTGGCTGCATCCTGTGTAAAAGCAGCCTGCGATGACGCTGGTGTACCGCCCAGTGCCATCGATGGGTTGGTGACGTTTACTTTGGATTCCAGCGATGAGGTAGAAGTCGCGCGCGCGGTGGGTGCCGGAGATTTATCGTTTTTCAGCCAAGTCAATTACGGCGGCGGAGCGGCGGTCGGTACTATCGCCCACGCTGCCATGGCGATTGCCACGGGCCAAGCCAGCACCGTGGTGTGCTACCGCGCCATGAATGGGCGGTCGGGCAAGCGGATGGGGCAGGGCATATCCGGTGATATCAACAGTAGCGACCTGATTCACTGGTCGTGGTATATGCCGTATGGCATGTTGATACCCGGCTCCTGGATCGCCATGATCGCGCACAAATATATGCGCAATTACGGCGTCACCCGGGAAGACTTGGGGCGCGTAGCCATTTCGCAGCGCAATCACGCACTGCGCAATCCGCGCGCTTGGGGTTACGATAAACCATTGACGATGGAGGAGTACTTGGCGGCGCAAGAAATCGCTGAGCCGCTCTGCCTCTACGATTTCTGTCAGGAAACGGATGGTGGTTGCGCCATTTTATTGACCAGTGCAGAACATGCCAAAGACCTGCGACAGAAACCTGCGGTGGTGCGGGGTGTGACGCAAGCGTCAACGCGCGGGCAGGAACAGATGACGAGTTATTATCGCGATGAGCTCGATTCGCTGCCTGAAATGGAAATGGCTGCACAGCGTACATATGCCATGGCTGGATTGGGTCCGCAAGATATCGATGCCGCTTGTCTTTACGATGCCTTTACTTCCGAGGTTATCATGCAGTTAGAAAGCTTCGGGTTTTGCGCTAAAGGAGAGGGTAAAGAACTGGTTCGTGACGGCGGGCTCGACATCGATGGGCGCTTGCCGAACAACACGCACGGCGGGTTGATTTCCGAGGGCTATATTCACGGCATGAACAATATTGCCGAGGGTGTGCGCTTAGTGCGCGGTGAATCCACGAGCCAACCACCGAAACGTGTTGAACACGTATTGGTGAGCAGTGGAGTTGGTGTTCCCACGGGCGCCATGATAGTGGGAAGTGCTGGCTAGCTATCACACGAGGGAGAGGAGCGCATGACCGATGACCCGATACTATCGCGTATTGATAGGCTGGAATCTCTGGATGAGATCCGCCAACTCGCTGCCAAGTATGCGCTGTCACTCGATATGCGTGATTTGGATGCCCACGTCAATTTGTTTGCCGCGGATATTCGCGTGAGCCGCGAGGCGTCGGGGCGAGAACACCTCAAGCGTTGGCTGGACGATACTTTGCGTTTGCAGTTCACGGGCACTTCCCATCATATCGGCAATCACATTATCGAGTTTGACGACGCGGATCATGCGCACGGGGTGGTGTACTCCAAGAATGAGCACGAAACCCCGCGCGCCGATGGCGGCGTGGAATGGGTCATCATGCAAATGCTCTACTGGGACAACTACGAGCGCAGAGAGGGCCGCTGGTATTTTCGTCGGCGCCTACCCTGTTACTGGTATGCCACGGATATCAACAAGCCGCCCGTGGGTGACAACAAAATGCGCTGGCCCGACAGAGAAAACTATGCCGGTGCCTTCCATGACTTGTGGCCTAGTTGGAAAGAGTTTTGGGACAATCCGCCCGACGATGCAATGGCAGAGGTAGCCGCGCCAGCTCCACTGGACGAGTTTCTCAATACCATGCGCCGGGGTATGCCCGAGCCGAAAATACGAGTGCGCTGATGAATTTGTTCTCCCCGCTGCAGTTACAAGCACTCCAATTGCGCAATCGAATCGTGATGGCGCCGATGACTCGTAGTCGCGCCGATGAACAGGCTGCGGCGACGCAGTTGATGGTGGATTACTACGCGCAACGTGCGTCCGCCGGCATGATCATTAGCGAAGGTATCGCGCCCAGCGCAGACGGGTTGGGTTATTGCCGCACACCCGGTATCTACAATCAGACCCAGGTGGAAGCCTGGCACCGAGTTACCAAAGCCGTACATGCCAAGGGTGGGCTGATTGTCGCGCAAATCATGCATGTGGGGCGCGTGGCCAACGCACACAACAAACCGCCGGGGAGTGAAACTGTAGCGCCTTCGGCGATTGCGGCCGCGGGTGAAATGTACACCGATGCCGCGGGTATGCAGCCGTTTGATCAACCACGCGCATTGGAGTTGGGCGAAATCGCCGATGTCATTGAAGACTATCGCCTCGCGACGGAGAACGCCTTTGCCGCAGGTTTTGATGGCGTGGAATTGCATTGCACCAGCGGGTATTTGCCCGCGCAATTTTTAAGCTCAGGGACAAATCAGCGCACTGATGCCTACGGTGGTGATGTCAGCGGCCGCTGTCGTTTTGTGGTGGAGTTGCTAGAGGCGATGACGGCTGTTGAGGGCAGCGACCGCGTGGGTATGCGCATCTGCCCGGACAACCCCTTCAACGACTTACAGGATGATGATCCGCAGGAGACGTTTACACACTTATTAGGACAGGTGCAGTCTCTCGACCTGGCCTATTTGCATGTTATTCGCTTTCCGACAGGGCGTGTCGATAATTTAGCGCTGGGGCGAGAATTTTTCGCAGACCGACTCATCGGCAACGAAAGTTTTAGTTTTGATGAAGCGCAGAACGCCATACAAGCTGGTGAGTTGTCAGCGGTGTCATTCGGCCGTCCATTTATTGCCAACCCCGATTTGGTAGCGCGCTGGCAGAACGGCCAGGCCCTGGCGGATTTCGATTTGGCAACGCTCTATACACCGGGAGAGAAGGGGTACACCTCCTATCCGGAGGCATTCGATTAATCCCCGCGGGGTTATTTTTCCAAAGAAAACTTTGAGGCCGGGTCAATGCGCTCGCGCCTAGAACCAGTGGACTAGGGAGTCATCTATGCCGGCAACACCTGTTGATTTGCGTGGTAAAAAAATTCTTATCACCGGGCCCACGGGCCAAGTTGCTCTGCCGGTGGTTGCCGCCTTTGCGCAGGATTCTGAGGTCTATGCGCTCGCGCGATTTCGCAAGGCCGAAGATCGGGAGGCGATCGCCGACTTAGGTGCGCATGTTTTAGCGGCGGATTTAGCTGACCCGGCAAGCCTCTCGGTCATTCCCGACGATATCGACTACGTGCTCAATTTTGCCGTCGTGAAATCGGGCGACTTCGATTACGACCTAGCCGCAAACGCCGAAGGCATTGGCAATCTCATGCTGCGCTGTAAGTCTGCTTCCGCCGTCGTACATTTTTCTTCGACCGCGGTGTATGAATACGGTGGCCTGGAGCCGCGTGCAGAGGATGCCCCGCTGGGCGACAACCACCGGGTGATGTTTCCGACCTATAGCATTTCAAAGATTGCGGCGGAAACAGTCTGCCGTTTTGTAGCGCATCAATTCGACATCCCGACCACGATTGCACGCTTGAGTGTGCCCTACGGTGACAACGGCGGCTGGATGTACTTTCACATGCTGATGATGCAGCAGGGTGCGCCCATCGATGTGCACCCGGAAAAGCCCAATTACTACAACCCACTGCACGCAGATGACTACATCGAGAAAATTCCCTATCTGCTTGGTGCGGCCACGGGGGAAGTGACGACGCTGAATTTTGGCGGGTCGCAAAAAGTGAGTATTGAACAGTGGTGCGAATACATCGCAGAACTCACTGGGTTCCAACCCGTATTTCAAGATAACCCTCAGGCGTTCGGCAGCCTGTGTATCGATACCACCAGGATGCACGAATTAATCGGTGAAACGCGGGTGGATTGGCGCGACGGGATTCGTCGGCAACTCGAGAACTTGGCGCCCGAGGTGTTATTGCGAGCTTAAAAGGCGTGCCAACTTTCATCAGCGCACGGCACCGCCGCCATCAACACTGAGCACCTGGCCGGTTATGAAAGACGCTCTATCGCTGCTGAGAAATGCGACGGCTTCGGCAATCTCCTCTGGTTCACCCAGCCGATTCAATACGGCGGACTTTTTCAAGCCTTCGGCGAGTTTAGGCTGCTCTTTGAAATAATTTTCCACGCCAGGTGTGCGAATAACACCAGGTGAAACGGCGTTGATGCGTATGCCCTGGCCACCGTACTCCGCTGCTGCGCTCTTGGTTAATATATTCACGCCGCCTTTTGCTGCGGCGTAGGCGGTGTTGAAGGCCTGCCCTTTCAGCGAGGCGTTGGAAGAAATGTTCACTATCGCACCGCCACCCGATTCCAGCATGGCGGGGATTTCATACTTCATGCACAGCCAGGTGTTGGTGAGACACATCTCCAGGGTTTGATCGAATACCTCGCGCTCGTACTCATGAATGGGCCCGGAACCACGGCTTAGGGCGGCGCTGTTGCAGGCGATATCGAGGCGGCCAAAGGCGGTGAGGGTGGCGGCAATCATCGCCTTCACCGAATGCTCGTCACTCACGTCACCGTGGACAAACGCGCCGGTACCGCCGGCCTTTTCAATTAGCGTTACAGTCTCGCGCCCGGACTCCTCGTTGAAATCGGCAACCATGACACGGGCACCTTCGCGGGCGTAGCACAGGGCGATGGCCCGGCCGATACCCTGTCCGGCGCCCGTGACGATAGCCACTTTATCTTTCAATATTGTCATGTTGTCCTCTCTTTGACGTGTGGTAGGCGATGGCTCCGCTTTGGGCCCAAGCATAGCAATCTACGGCTCCCTCGACCCCCTATCTCGGCCCCTTACTCGACCCCCAATGCGCCGGGTGCATTCGGAGGGGCTGAATCGGTATAATCGTGCGTAGTGACGTGCCAATCAAGTTGATAGCAGTGAACTGCACACAGCGGCCTAGGCAGCGTCGGGAGCGTTTATGAACATTCGCGATTATCTCAGTAAGGAAGAAATCGCCCTGGTTACTCGCAAGAGTGATGCCTGGGCGTGGGCCTATGTCGTGGGGAATTGGGCGGGAATTGCCCTGATCTTTGCCCTGCTGGCGCTGTACCCGCATCCGCTCACTATTCTCGCCGCCCTAGTGCTGTTTGCTGGGCGGCAACTGGGTCTGTCGGTGCTAATGCACGATTGTGGGCACCGCACCCTGTTCCGTACAGCTTGGTTGAACGATGTTGTAGGCCAATGGCTGTGCGCGCTGCCGGTGATGAACGATCAGCCCAGCTATGCGCGCGGGCACCTGGAGCACCACCGCAAAGCGGGTACTAGCGAGGACCCAGATCTCTCGAATTATGGCGCCTATCCGGTGCCGCGAGCGAGTTTTCGGCGCAAAGTCATTCGCGATTTGACCGGGCAAACGGGCTTCAAACTGATCTCTTATATTGTCCGCGGTGCCAGCGGCATTTTGACGCCGGAGTCGCGCGGCTCAGCGGCTCCGTTTGTGAAGGAGATTCTGGTACAGGCCGTGATACTCGCAGTCCTGGCGGCTTGCGGCATCGCCTGGGCCTATGTTGTCTGGGCGGTGGCCTATATGACCACGTTTATGTTGGTCATTCGCATCAGACAGGTCGCCGAGCACGCTGCCGTACCCGATTTGATGGATCTCGACCCGCGAAAAAACACACGGACAGTTGATGCACCCTGGTGGCAGCGGATCATCTTCGCCCCCTGTGGGGTCAACTTTCATATGGAGCACCATTTGCTCGCCAGCGTGCCCTGCTATCGTTTGCGCGAGCTGCGGGCCCTGCTGCGCAGCCGCGGCGCGCTCGATGGTGTGCCCGAGTTTCGCGGGTATGGCGCGGTGTTGCGCCATGCCGTGGTCTAGGTAACAGCACAGGGCTATCGGTGGATGCCCAGCCAGCATCTTGACTGCTCTACTTGAGCGATAGGCCGTAAGTTCCCGAAACTTCAAGCGATTACCCAAATGGGGGTTTCTGTTCTACAGTATGCTGATATGATGCCGGAGTGTGTCCAGTGCTTGCCATTGTGGCGGCTGCCGGACGCCTATCGGCTGCCGCGTCTGAGGCATCATCATCTGGCAATGACTGGATTTTTCAGACCGGCCCCGCGTGCACTTTGGGCCGAACCGTGAGCGCAAGAGTGTAACGATTACATGATAAGAGATTAGGTCCCGTCCGCTGTACATGAGAGCTCGCAAAAAAAACACAACGAGCGCGCTTTCGGTATGTTAATTAACGCCCTCTTTGAGGAAAGAAATATGAAAAAGAAACTGCTTGCTCTCTCTGCATTAACTCTCATTAGCACTCAGGCAGGAGCATTTGAATTCAAGAATGCGCCGGATGACTTTGAGATACGCTGGGATAACAGTTTCAAATTCAACCTGATGTCGCGGGTTGCGAAGCAAGATCGCGACGTTTATACGCCCCAGGGCGAGGAGCACGGTGGTGAAGGCCGCAGCAACGGCTGGTGGATAGCCGACGATTCAGATCTCTCCGTTGATCGCAGTGGCCTGGGTCTGGTCAGTACACGTTTGGATGTCGTCTCCGAGTTGGATATCGTCTGGAAGCAGGACTTCGGTTTTCGTATTAGTGGCGCGGCCTGGTACGACCCCCAATACAAAGATAGCGACCACCCACAGGATCGCAGATTTACTTGGGCGGGAGAGAGTTATGACCCGGGTGAGTACAGCGAAGAGGCCAAGGATCTGCACTACTTCGGTGGCGAGGTGTTAGATGCGTTTGCTTTTGCCAACTTTGATATCGGCGATACCGCCCTGGGCATACGCGCGGGTCGTCACACTATCTATTGGGGCAATAGTTTGCTTTCGCTGGGCGCCGTATCCGGTATTGGTGGTGCAATGGCGCCCCTGGACTTCGCCAAGGCGCTCTCAGTGCCTGGGACGGAAGCAAAAGAATTGTTCATGCCCACCACGAAAATCTCTACGGTGTTCCAGGTCACCGACAACTTGACGCTGAATGCCTATTACGGGCTAGAACACCGCCGCTACCGGCTTCCCGAGACCGGTACCTTCTTTAGCCCCGCCGAAGGTTTGACCGAAAATACGGAGTTTATTACCGTGCCGGCCGGTGACCCCAACAGCCCAACACGCACCGGCTTTCGCGGCTTGGACGATCAGAAAGAAGACAAAGAGTTTGGCATTAACATTCAGTACTACGTGGAGCGCTGGAATCTGGAAACGAGCTTCATTTACCTGAACTATGTGGATAAGAACTTGCACGGTTTACACGCCGGTTTCGATATCGGCCAGTTAGGCAACGTTTTGGCGGGGTCAGATAATGCGCTCGCAGGACAGGCGGCGTTGCTGTTGGGTATATGGAATGCTGGATGTGGCGCCCCCGATTACCCCTGTCCCAATGCGCCGGGCGTTAACGCCGAAGCCGGTACTATCGCCTATGGTTCAGGCCGTTGGCTGTTTAAAGACGACATTGACTTATTTGGCATCTCTCTGGCGAAAGAGATCGCCGGCGTCAGTGTCGGTGCCGATATTGTGTTCCGACAAAACACAGGCCTTGCACCAGAGCTGAGTGCCGGTTTGCAACGCATATACAATGTGCCACCTGCGGGTGAAGGTCGTTTCCCGCTAACAGGGGAACAATTGGTCGAGCAGTTACCGGTGAGCAGTTTCATCCCCGGGGACTTTTCTAGCTACAGCTCTGAAAACTATCTTGGCCCCGTGGGCGACGTCTGGTCTGTCGTCATTAACGGCGTGGGCTTTCTTAAAGACAATGGTTGGTGGGAAGGTGGAAGCTGGATTTTGGAAACCACGTTCCAAATGCTCGATGAATGCACCGAAAATTGTCACTTGCTCGATGCTCGCGTCAACGAAGAACGTGTCGTCAGTACCATTGGCGGGGTTTTCAAGCCAACCTGGTATCAAGTGGCCCCCGGTTGGGATTTGAGCATGCCAGTTAGCGTTGCCTACACGATCGATGGTGAAAAGAGCCCTTTTACCTTTGGGGGTGACGAGGAGCGAGGTATTGGCAGTATTGGTGCGGAATTGTTAATCGACCAGGCCTACACCGTAAGTGCCCGCTATAATGTGTTTTTTGGCCCAGTGCGCGCCGGTATTGGCGGTTTGCTGAAAGATCGCGATAACGTATCACTAACTTTTAAGCGAACTTTTTAATACTGGTCTATATCTAAGTAGTTCCAACGACAACAGCGTTCTGGATGAGGAATACACTATGAAGCAATCAAATACACTCTTAGCAATCGGCGTTGCTGCGTTCATGTCTGCGACAGCACAGGCGGCTGTTTCGCCGGAAGAGGCGGCACGGTTGGGCAAAGATTTGACGCCCATGGGTGCCGAAATGGCCGGTAATGCCGATGGCAGTATTCCCGCCTGGAACTCAGCGGGTACGCCTATCCCCGCAGGTTTTGTCGCTGGCTCCGACAATTACATTGACCCTTATCCGGGTGAGAAGTCGCTGTACACCATAGACAATAGTAATTGGAAGCAGTACGCGGATTTGCTGACCGACGGTACCAAAGCCATGTTTGAAAAGTACGGTGCCGATGGCTGGAAGATGCACGTCTACCCGACCAAGCGGGATTTTGTTGTGCCCGACTGGGTGTACGCGAACAACAAGAAAAACGCGACCGGGGCCAACCTCGTCGCCGATGGCTTGAAGGTCGAGGGGAATTACCCCGGCGTCCCATTTCCTATTCCTGCCAATGGGCTGGAAGTGGTGTGGAACCACAATACGCGCTACGTAACGGATCACACGATCGACTACGACACCTATTATGTGAGCTCCGCAGGCAAGCCTGTTCTCTCAACAACGGGCTACATCACCAATGTTATCCCCATGTACAAGAAGCCCGATGAGTTTGTCGGAGACACCCCCTGGGTCAAGCTGCGCATTAACTACAAGGCACCCGCGCGTCGAGCGGGAGAGATTTTGCTAGTGCATGAACCCGGTGCCGATTTCACCGAAGGGAAGGGCCGTAAAGCATGGCAATACTTGGTAGGTCAGCGTCGCGTGCGCTTAGCACCCGCGGTGAATTTCGACACACCGAACCCCGGTGTGGCGGGCACCTCAACCTACGATGATTCCTTTATTTTCAACGGGTCACCAGAGCGCTATAACTGGAAGCTGATCGGCAAGGAAGAGAAGATTATTCCGTATTCTGACTACGATTTCGTTTTCAATCAGAAGTTGCTGGATACCCTGGGTGAAAAATTCATTAATCCGGACGTGATTCGTTGGGAGAAGCACCGCGTATGGGTCGTAGAGGCAACCTTAAAAGAGGGCGCTCGTCACCTCTACAGCAAGCGACGGTTGTACATCGATGAAGACATGTGGGCCGCTCTAGCTGTAGACAACTACGATGGCCGCGGTTCTCTATGGCGCGTGCAGTACGCCTATGGCGCCAACCTGTATGACATCAAGTCCAGCTATCACTTCGCCTACGGCGCTTATGACCTGCTTCAGGGAATTTATAACGTCAACACCAAGCCATTGCCTGGCGGATTCAAAAACGGTGTCACGGAAGGTGATAAGTGGTTTACCCCCAAAGGCATGGCGCGTGGCGGTGTGCGCTAAGTGACGCCGAGGAGGGCGTTGCACGGGCAACGCCCTTTTTCGTAGCACGCTTATATCTTGTAATTCGACTGTAGTTAAGTCTTAGTTCAGCATTAACTTAGCACTGGGAAGAGCTTCTCTATGAAATCGAAGACCATTGTACTGGCCGTACTCCTGGCGCTCTCTCTGCCCATTGGCCAGGTTTTAGCGGCGGAAAAAAAATACGATGTACTGGCATTGCCTGCCGTGCCCAGCGAACTGGCTAGTAAATCACTCATTTATGCGTTAAAAAAATTCCACAACCGCTATTTCGCCACTGGCCATCACGGCCATATTCTCTATTCCGACGATGGCGAAAACTGGCAGCAAGCGGAGGTCCCAGTACGCAGCAGTATTCTCGATATTGCATTTCCCACGCCGGAGTTGGGCTGGGCCGTAGGTCATGAAGGTGTCATCCTGCACAGCGGCGATGGCGGTAAAACCTGGGTCAAACAGTACGACGGCCTTCGCTACGGCACTGAAGGGGTGGAGTTTTATAAAAAGCTCGCGGAGCAGGAACCGGAAAACGACTACTACGCTATTTTATTAGAGGAGTTGGAGTTCGCGGTGTCCCAGGGTGCCGATAAGCCACTGTTTGGCGTTCGTTTTCACACACCTGAGTTCGGGCACGCTATGGGTGCCTACGGCATGATTCTGCGCACCACAGATGGCGGTAAAAACTGGGAGCATGCGCTGCATAGCATGGAGAACGACAGCTTTTACCATGTGTTTGATTATGCGGCTCTGCCCGAAACGGGCAAATTTTTCCTCACAGGAGAAGCGGGTTTGCTCATGGTGGGTGATATTCGAGAGCGGACCGGTAAAAGAATTACCGCCGTCCCCTGGGAAGGGAGTTTTTTCACCGCCGTGGCGACCACCGACAACAATGTGGTCATGGGCGGATTGCGCGGGCGCATGTTTCACACCGCCAATGCGGGGGAATCGTGGACGGTCATTGAAAAACCCCCGACCAGTTCGATTGTGGACTCTACCCGGCTCGAAGATGGCCGACTTATCGCGATTACTATTGGCGGTAAGGTCCTCATGAGCACGGACAATGGCTTTAGCTTTACGGAGGTTCCTATTGGTACTGGCGGGAGACTCTATGCTGTTTCCGAAGGCCCGCAAGGAACGCTTTTGCTCGGAGGCCCGAATGGCATAGCAAAGGTGCCAATGCCGCAATAACCACTTGCTAGAATTACATTCGCTACAATAGCGACGGCCGTAATTACGTAGTCGGAGAATAAATAATGGCGCACGCAACTCAGTCTGATCTTCCGGTCATTGCAAATTTGGAGGACTTCGACTATCAGTCCGGCACCTTTTTGGAAAAATTGGTGTTCAACAACCGTGCGGCGGTTGTCATCCTGTGTGCCTTAGTCACGCTTTTTCTCGGATACCACGCCACTAAGATTCAGTTGCAAGCGGGTTTTGAAAAAACGCTTCCCAAGGCGCACGAATACGTCATTAACTACCAGGCCAATCGTGAAAATTTAAAGGGGTTGGGTAACAACCTGCGGGTCGTGGTGGCGGTCAAAGACGGTACGATCTTTACACCGGAAAACCTCAAGTTTTTAGAACATGTTAACGACGAAATTTTCTACCTGTCCGGTGTTGATCGAAACGGCATGAAGTCGATTTATACGCCCAATACGCGTTGGCGAGTGGTCACGGAGCGTGGTTTTGAAGGTGGCCCCGTGATTCCGGGCGATTTCGATGCGACCTCGCCCAAATCACTACAGGAAGTGCGCCTGAATATTGCTCGCGCGGGCATTATGGGCGATTTAATTGCGAACGATGGAAAGTCTGCTGCGATCATCGTACCGCTGCTGGACACCAATCCAGAGACCGGAGAGCGCTTAGATTACGCGGATCTCAGTAAGCAGCTAGAAGACATCAGGCAAAAATTTACTGAGGGCGACCCAGACAAATCCATTCATATTATCGGGTTTGCCAAGCTGGTCGGTGATTTGATCGACGGGTTGTTTGCCGTCATGGGCTTTTTTGCGGTGGCGGTCGTCATAGCGACCGTCCTGCTCTATTGGTACACCCGTTGCCTGCGATCCACCGTGATGGTGATATTTATCACCTTGATCGCCGTGGTGTGGCAAATCGGCATTTTGTCGCTCTTGGGTTATGAGTTAGATCCCTTCTCCATCCTCGTCCCGTTCTTGGTATTTGCTATTGGTGTCAGTCACGGGGCACAAAAACTCAACGGTGTGCTGCAGGATATCGGGCGGGGAACCCACCGCTATATTGCCGCTCGATACACCTTTCGGCGATTGTTTCTCGCCGGTGTTACGGCACTGTTATCCGATGGCGTTGGCTTCGCGGTATTGATGATCATTCAGATTCAGGTGATCCAAGACCTGGCGGTTACCGCCAGTATCGGTGTGGTCGTGCTAATTTTCACGAACCTCATATTAATTCCAGTCGCGCTTTCCTATACCGGTGTCGGTAAGCGTTGTGCCGAACGCGCCAGTCACGGTGCACCCAGCCAAGAAGAGATGCATCCGCTGTGGCGTTTCCTCCTCGCATTTACGCACAAAGGCCCTGCGGCAGCCGCCATCATCGTGGGTGTCTTGCTTGCGATCGGCGGCTTTATCGTAGCGGAAGATTTGGCGATCGGAGATTTGGACCCAGGAGCGCCGGAGCTGCGCCCCGATTCCCAATACAATCGCGACGTGGCCTATATGATCGAGAACTATTCCGTGAGTACGGATGTGTTTGCGGTCATTTCCAAGACCGCGCCCGATGAGTGTATCAAGCACGAGGGATTGAGCCTGGCCAACGAATTGGAATGGCGCATGCGTCAAGTGGAGGGCGTGGAGGATGTGCGTGGCCTGAACGTGCGCACGCGTGAAATCATGATGGGCATCAATGAGGGCTTTCCGAAGTGGCAAGCCCTTTTCCGCAACCAGGATACGATTAATTACGCGGTGAGCGAGCTGGTCACCCTGGAATATGTGGATCCAGGTTGTCAGATCTGGCCCATGTTGATTTACCTCGCGGACCACAAGGCCGACACGCTCACGCGTGTTGTAACTGCATTGGAGGAGTTCAACGAGGAGTGGCCGAACGAGACGATCGAGTTCCTGGGCGCTGCGGGTAGTTCCGGTTTTGAAGCGGCCACCAACATTATCGTGAAGAAAGCTAACCGCGAAATGCTGTACTACGTGTACGGTGCAGTCATTCTGCTGTGCTTACTGACTTTCCGCTCTATTCCAGGGGTTATCTGTGCTGTGTTGCCATTAATGCTAACGTCGATTCTCTGCGAGGCCCTCATGGTGTGGTTGGGTATCGGGGTGAAAGTAGCAACGCTGCCGGTAATAGCTCTAGGTGTGGGCATCGGTGTTGACTACGCGCTGTATGTGCTGACGGTCATTCTCGCGAAAACGAAGCAGGGGATGGATTTGACCACGGCGTACTACGAGACCTTGAACTTTACCGGTCGCGTGGTCGCGCTCATTGGTGTCACCCTGGCTGCGGGTGTGATCACCTGGGCGATGTCCCCGATTAAATTTCAGGCGGACATGGGAATTCTCCTCACCTTCATGTTTATCTGGAACATGTTCGGCGCCCTGATTTTGATGCCTGCACTGGCTGTCTTCCTCATCAAGCCAAAGCAGGAAGAGGCCGCTGCCTAGCCTGGGGCTCCACGCTGCTAAAGCGATATAGACCCTACATAATGTAGGGCTAATACCACAAAAAAAGGGCCGACTGAGCTGTCGGCCCTTTCAATGAGTGGACCACATTCTAGAAGTCCACCGCAGTGCCTTGATTTTCCTGCCAAACGGCAAGAACAAGGATTGCTGTATAGATCGCTATAACATACATCATGGTGTTTCCCTCCTAAACAGCGAGCACTGTTGCTCGTCTGTGTTACCTAATCTAAGGGCAGCCGCTCTATTCTTCAAATGGTATATATTCCGTTATAATATGAATACAATTCATATTTTGAGGGAGGTTCCATGGATATCCGCGAGCTAGGTCGACTTGATCTCAACCTGCTTGTGGCTCTGGAAGCGCTGCTGGAAGAGCGCAGCGTGTCGCTAGCCGCAGAGCGCCTCTATATCAGCCAGTCGGCGATGAGTAAGACCCTGGGCCGCCTGCGCGATGTCTTTGACGACCCACTGTTCATTCGCCAGTCATCCTCGATGGTGCCCACCCCCAGAGCGCAGCAGCTGGCGGTGCAACTGCCAGAAGTATTGCGCCAAGTTCAGAGTATGATGCAGCCCCTGGAGTTCGACCCGCTAACCTACCAGGGTGAATTCAATCTGATGGTTCAGGGTCACCTCGGCATGTGGTTGTTGCCGATTCTACTGGAGCGCCTGCATCGCACCGGCCCTCATATTCGGCTGCGCACACTGGCGATCTGCGAGGACCCCATTGAGCAACTCGGCAAAGGCACACTGGATTTTGTACTGCATGCTGAGTATCAGTCCTACCCTCCCAAACACAAACTGATGACACTCGGGTTCGCGCAACCCGTGCTACTGGTGCGCAAGGGCCACCCCCTAGAGGGCACTGTCCCGAGCTGGGCAGATCTGGAGAAGTATCCCCATGTACGCCTGATCATTCCGGAGTTCGAAAACATCCAATTTCAGGGGGATGTGGATGGCTGGGAGGACTCGGAGTTCTTTCGGCGCGAGTTCGAGCTCGTGCCGCATTTGTTCACCGACCATTTATTCACCGCACTGCGTGTCGTGATGGCGTCGGACTATATTTTTCCCGCACCGCCCCTCTTCATGGAGCAGGATGAGTTTGCCCGCGAAGTGATCTCCATCCCTCTGCCCAGCGGCGAGGAGATTGCCGTGAAATATGTCATGGTTCATCACGAGCGTATAGAACACTCGCCAGCGCACGAGTTTTTGCGCAGCGAAATACTTGATGTAGTGGAGGAGTTCCGGCATCGCTACGGCTTGCCCTGCTTGGAGGATATGCGTATGCAGCGGCATTTAGCCTACTGAAAGTTGTCCGCCATGACTCGGCGCCTGCGTTCTCTCCCTATGGGTCAGATGCCTTGTACGCTTTTAGCGCGCTCGGCGTCGTGGGTTCACCGGTTTCGTAATACAGCTTCATAGCGATCGCCACATCGGCTACCGTTTTTGCCACCAACGATTGCATGTGCTTTCCCAGCCAGTCTCCAAACCCGCCCCAGGGCATCGTGTAACCCAGGCTAGCGGTAAAGTGGGTTTGATGCGCACCAAGCGGCTCTAATTCGTACCGAAACCAGGCCTCCTTGAATGGTGGTGCCGATTTGTCGCCCTTGTGCAGACGAATGGTAAACCCTTCACCGTCGCGCCAGTCAGTCACGGTTTCCTGTATGTAGTTTTTGGCGCTGCGATAGACGTAGCGGCTGGTGCCCACACCTTCGCGTTGTTGACTGACGATGCGCGTATCCATTAAGCCCGGTACATAGTTGTGTGCGAGCGATAAATCTTTGAGTTTTGCCCAAGCTTCCGCCTGCGGGATATCGATGGTGACTTGTGAGCTAACTTCCTGGGGCATGCTTCCTCCTGGAGCGGGTGCCAGAATGACCTCGTCGCGCCTACCAAACCGGTCATAACTTGCTGGTGACAACGAACATCTTGTACAACTGGTTGTCGGCGGTTCTAACGTTTACCCGATTCGCGGGTTATTTCTTCTTGCAGTCGTATGGGCCCAAAATTTTCTGGAAATTTACCACGCATCCCTGCGTAGAATTGTCGGAAGTAGTCCATATCGAGTGCGACATTTCCGGTCGGTTGCATTAGCGGTCCGAAGCCGCCAGTTTTACTGCCGAAATCTAAAAACGAAGGGACGATCGGTACTCGGGACTGCAGAGCGATGTGGTAGAAGCCGGATTTCCAGTGCTCCGCTCTCCCGCGCGTGCCTTCAGTGGGTACCACCAGAACGAGATTGCGCAAGCGCGCAAACATATCGACCATGCTATCCACGACTTTTTGATTGCGGTGGCGCACGATAGGCATACCACCCAGCGCTTTCATGATCCAGCCCATGGGTGGGTAGAACAGGCTGTGTTTTGCCATCCAGGTGACCTTGATGTCAAACGCAAAGGCGAACAACAGCATCAACGCGAAATCCCAGTTTGAGGTGTGTGGGGCGGCGATTAACACGTAGCGGTCTTCTGCAGGGCGAGTGCCACCCATCTTCCAGCCGAGTAGACGCAGTACAGTGGTTGCCAATAGTCTTCTCATGTCAGCGCGTTTCTCCCGAGCACAATGCAAAGAGAGCGTACCAGTTGCACAGCGCGGGGACTATCGGAATCGGTGCTTGGCGCTGGTTCAGCGATCTGGCAAGCTGCCCTAGTATAACGGTACAGGCTATTGTTGAAGAGGCAAGCATGAAGCATTCGAGCGAAAGGTTTAGCGATGACTGCGTCGTAATTACTGGCGCTGCTAGCGGCATTGGCGAGGCGACTGCACGCGCTATTGTTGCGCAAGGTGGCCGCGTTGTGATCGCCGACGTGCAAGAGGATGAGGGGCGTGCACTCGCCAAAGATTTGGGTGCTGCCAGTGTATTTTGTAAAACCGATGTCACCCTCGAGGATGATATTACTAATGCCATAGCTACTGCACAAAAAAAGTTGGGTCCACTCACTGGTATGGTCAACAATGCGGGAGTCGTAGGCGCCATCGGTTCAATAATGGAGACGAGTGCAGAGGCCTATGACCAAACGATGGCGATATTGTCCCGCGCGGTATTTTTAGGCATCAAGCATGCGGCAAAGGCGATGAAACCCCAAGGGCGTGGCGCCATTGTTTCTCTGGCCAGCACTGCGGGTGTCATGGGTGGCTTAGGGCCGCATGTCTATTCGATGGCCAAGCACGGTGTCATTGGCATTACCAAATCCGCTGCGGCTGAGTTGGCGGCATTGGGGATTCGCGTCAATGCCATCGCACCGGGAGGCACGGTTACTCCTATGACCAATGCTCTTGGTGAGGACAATGATCCCGAAAGTACAGCGGCGTTCATTGCTGCCGGGTCGCCATTGGGCATTCCCTGCTTACCCGAAGATATCGCAGCCGGAATTTTGTTTTTATTGAGCCCCGACGCGCGCCAAATTACCGGGCACACACTGGTGGTGGATGCCGGATTGACCACGGGCGGACAACCGGCGCCGTTTTTCTCTCAGGAGGCGGCGACTTTGTTGCATGCGGGACGGGTGGTCGACGGTTAGCTCATGCATCGAGTAGAAGGGTGGCTATCTCAGTAAGTGCACGTGGGGAAGGATGTACGCTGTAATGCGGAAGTGGCTTGCAAACTGTTGTAAAGATATTTCCCACGCAGGGTGCGCCGATGGCGATGTTAGTCACTGCAACTCAAAGTTGCAGAACTAGCTTTGCAATGATATTGCGCTGAATTTCTTGCGAGCCACCAAAAATAGAAGCTGCCCGATTGTTCAGGTAGCGGGGAACGACTGAGCTCAAGTAGTCTTCGCGCACAGGGTTACCTTCTGGCACCGGGTTCATAACGAAACCACGATAGCCCAGAACTTCCACCGCAAGCGCGTTGATGCTCTGCTCAAGTTGCACGGAAGACACTTTTAGGATGGATGATTCCGGCCCGGGGTTACCGCCGCCGCCCACATCGGACAAGATGCGCAGTTCGGTAATTTCCAGAGCTTTGAGGTCAATGGCGATCCGCGCGACATCGCGTTCGATATCGTCATTGGCATCAAACTCTGGGTTGTCAGCCTTTGTATCAGCAATCAATTTCCGCAAATTGAGCAACTCGTGACGAATGCGATGTGCACTGAAGCCGCCGCCGCGTTCAAATTCCAGCAAGTATTTTGCGTAACTCCAACCCTTGTTCTCTTCCCCGATGCGGTTGCTTTGCGGCACGCGCACATTGTCGAAAAACACTTGGTTGACTTCGTGATCCCCGGCCATCGTTAAGATGGGTTCAACTGTCACGCCCGGCGTGTCCATATCGATGAGGAGGAAGCTGATGCCCTGCTGTGGCCTACCTTCATTGCTGGTGCGCACGAGACAAAAAATGTGATCAGCTAGGTGAGCGTGCGTCGTCCAGATCTTTGAGCCGTTGACGACGTAGTCGTCACCGTCCGCCTCGGCCTTGAGTTTTAGGCTGGCGAGGTCGGAGCCGGAGCTGGGTTCGGAATACCCCTGACACCAATAGTGCTCGCCATTCAATATTTTCGGTAGGTATTGCGCTTTTTGTTCTTCCGTACCGAATGCCATGATGACCGGCGCCAACATGAGTAGGCCGAGTGGAATCAGCATGGGTGCCCCCGCCGCGTAACACTCTTTGCTGAAAATATACTTTTGCGCGGGGGTCCAATCGGTGCCGCCGTGTTCGGGCGGCCATTGGGGTACAGCCCAACCTTTTTCAACTAAGATGGCTTGCCATTCCAGTGCGATGTCTTTTTCGACGAAGACGCTGCCGTTGTTGGCGGTACCCTCGATAATGTGCGGCGGCAAATTCTCGGCGAGAAAGCTCCTGACCTCCCGCTGAAACTGGAGCTCTTCGGATGTGAAGTTGAGGTTCATGGCCATTGGCGTGTTTTAGTGAAAGCGTTTTGTGCGATGGTTGAGTGTAATCGTTGAATTTACAAAAGCACGGTTAGATTTAGTGCAATGGCTGCATGGCCCAAGTAATTCCGCGGCGCAACACTTCGTAGTATTCCTGTGTTTTCCAGGCACCCTCTTCGACTACCGGGTACTCCTCGATCAATGGTTGCATGTCGTACTTGCCGCGACAGTGCCCAAGGGTGAAATATAGTACTTGACCCCTGCCGTAGGGGTGAATGTAAAGCACGGGTTGCACGTCAGTATCTTTGCGCCAATCGTCGCGCACAAAGTTGTCGACGGGTGCGTCCCAAAGGCAGTGCATTAAAGTCTGATGCTCACCGTGCATTTTGCACAAGTACAATTCGTCGTCGACGGTAAAGGTGGGGATGCCGCTGACCAATTCGTGCTCGGGGTCAGTGACAAGCACCTCGTACTCTTGGATGGGTGGGTGGGACATAAACTGACTGCCTAGCAGTTCCATAAAGGGCAAGTTGTCTTCGGGGCAGTCGACGCGCGGGTTGCCCTCGGCGTCGGGCTCTAAGAATTTCAAAATGGAATTTGTGCCGTGCAGGGCAAACCATTTTTTGCCGCTGTTGACAAACTCGATGAGGCGCTGCGTTTGTGCAGCATCGGGTATGACATCGCAGGTGTAGGTCACTAAAAAATCGCTCGCACAAATAGCGTCGATATCACCGAAGTCTGCGCCGACTTGCACTTTGATGCGCGGCTGTTCGGCCAGCAGTTTAAGAATCTCCAGCCGAGCGAAATCTATATTGTGGTATTTACCGCCCGCTACGAGGTAGACATCGATCCGATCTGACTTGCTCATAGGGCTCTACTCCAACTCGCCGAGTGACACAGCTAGAGCGGACTAGCGGCGTCCCGAGTCAGCAACTAGGTGATCTTTTTCGGTGGCAAAGCACCGTAGCAAACCTCTTAAAAAAAAACAATCAGATTTGACTGTTTATTTTCTATTCGCTACCTTGGCCTTGCCAACAACGTAGAGAAAACACTATGCAAGCAGCCGTCTTCAAAGCCGTGGGTGAACCCCTAGCCATCGAAACCGTCGCGGATCCAACCCCGGAAGCGTCTGAACTGGTCGTGAAAGTGGGTTTTTGTGGCGTCTGTGGTACCGACTTACACGCCACCCGCGAGGGGCTTACTACCGCTTGCTGTGGACAAATACTCGGTCACGAATACGTCGGTGAAATTGTCGAAGTAGGGAAGGAAGCAGAGGGTGATTGGCAGGTTGGCGAGCGCGTCTGCGCCCTGCCTTTCATCGCCTGCGGCAAATGTTTGCCCTGTGCTAAAGGTCAGTTCTTTGAGTGTATGAATAAAAAAGTTTCCGGGGTAGATGATCAGGGTGGGTTCGCGGAATACGTTACCACGGGATGCCGTGAAACACTGTGTGTGCCGGACGAGTTGGACTTGCGAACTGCCGCCTTAGTGGAGCCTCTTGCCGTTGGTATTCATGCCGTTCGTGTTGCCGACGTAAAAGCGGGCAGTCGCATTTTAGTGATTGGTGCTGGACCGATTGGGTTGACAGTCGCGCTGTGGTGTCGTTTTTTTGGCGCGCGCGAAGTTGTTGTCAGTGAACTGGCCGAGACCCGTGCCAAATTGGCGCGACAGATGGGAGCCACCCAGGTCATTCATCCCAAACTGGATACGAGCGCGGAAGAAATACTTGCCCAGTACATGGATGCGACCGGTGGGCCACCGGATGTGATTTTCGAATGTGTCGGCGCACCCGGCTTACTACAGCAGTGTATTGAAATCGCAGCTTATGGCAGCAAGATTATCCCGGTCGGTGTCTGTGAGCAGCCCGATGCCATCATGCCCTTTTTCGGCTTGGTCAAGGAACTGAACATTCAATTTGCGATGGCGTATAACAAGGACGATTTTCAAACCTGCATCGACATGTTGGCGCAGGGACGCATCGACGTTGCACCCATGATTACCGATATCGTCAGTTTGGATGAGTTGCCCCAGGCGTTTGAAGCGCTGCGCACGCCCAGTAGCCAGTGTAAAGTGTTAACCAAGCTTTAGTCGCGGAAATAATCTACGCCCACAAGCTCCAACCAGCGGTCGTAGTAGTCGTCGCCTTGCAGGCACATGGCAGCCATCCAGTCATTTTCCGAGACGCTCTCGCGTGCTGCGATGATTTCTTTGGCATCTTTGCCCGCGGGGTAGCGGAATTGTGGTTCCGCAGTCGTGATTGCCTCCTCGATGACAACCGCCACATCGATGGGCATAGCCGGCTCACGTAAACCGAACTCAAAAAAGCGGGTGAGGCGGGCGACGTTGTTCGGATAGAGGGGCGGGGCGTCGGAGGGGCTGACCTTGGTCCACATCGGTGTCGCCACGCAGCCGGGTTCGATAACGGAGACATGCACACCGAACTCGGCCATCTCCTGAGCCATCGCCTCGCAAAGCCCTTCGATAGCCCACTTCGACGCCGAATAGTGCGCGTGGCAACCGGCGACGTAACGCCCCGCTAAAGAGCCCACCACAACAATGTTGCCACTGCCCTGTTGTCGCAGTATTGGCGTTACCGCGCGAAACAGCACCACATTGCCAAAGTAATTCGTTTCAAAAATCTCTCGCACGACAGCGAGGTCAGTTTCTTCAACGGAAGAGCCTGCGCCGATACCGGCATTAGCGACCAATACGTCGAGGCGGCCAGCGGCGCTCATGACCGTCGCCACAGCGTTGTCGATGGACTGTGGGTCGAGCAGATCCAACTTTACCAGTTGAACATCCAGGCCCTGTGCGGCGATTTTCTCGGTGAGTTCACCGGCGCCATCGGGGTTGCGCACACCGGCAAAAACGGTATGGTTTTGGCGCGCAAGATGCAGAGCCGTTTCCTGGCCGATGCCAGTGCTGCAACCGGTGATGAGAATGACGGACATAGTGGGCCTCTTTAGTAGGGTGTGGTTCTAGTAGTACACGAGCGCTGAGTCAGGAAGTGACATTGCCGTTTGTTGACTTGGCCAATATCGGTGCATCGCCCTCGCGCAGTTTGACGTCGAGTCGGTAATCGCAGGTCACGCAGCGTCGCATACCCGCACGCATACGCTCATTCTGAGTGCGCAGTGTGGCGTTCTCTTGGCGCAACAGCTTGAGCTCTCGCCGCAGTGCCAACATTTGTTTTTGCGCATTGAAAAAATTCGCTAGGGTGGCCACAGTCGCGGCCTAGTGAGTCTGCCAGCTCATACGCACGGTGCAAGAGGTTTGAGGCAGGTGCGGGTCAAATTCCATTTTTAAGCCACCGCCCTCGCCATTGAATAAGGCTTCGAACGGCCCTTTGCAAATGTGCAGGCAGCCTTCCTCGGGCAGCGCGTTGGGGTTGGGTAGGCGGTCAGCCGGGCCGCAGGTGTGCCAGCCACAGTCGGGTATTTCCATCACGGTGAGGCCATTGCTGGGGTCGTACTCGGTAATGGTAGCCGGGCCCGTCAACCAATGAGCGGGGTTGAAGGTCTCAAATAAAAAGGTGCTCCAGCGGCTGGGTTTGCTTGGGCCGCCAGCGGAGCTGGGCTTGGTTTTTTTGTTTTTATTTTTTTCCGACATGCTGTTCATCATCTTGAGAAAATCACCCGATGTCTCGTGGGAGAGTGCGACCGAGGTGCCGATGACGATCTCTTCGAATTGTTTTTGGCTGAAGTGCTTGCGCAGTTCTAACAGCGCCCACTCCACCTCGCGCACGAAATTGCCGTAGCGCTTGCGCCACTTTTCGCGAGGTGAGTCGTTCCAGCGCAGAACTTCGCGGCGCGATTTAATTTCTTCATAGTCTCGATCAACCTGCTCTTTGTCGCCAGACAAACGCAGAATGGGTACAAAAGTGTGGCTGACAATGGGCATGGCCTTTTTTACCAACATGGTGTTCGACATCCACATATCGATCCACGCTTGTGGGCCCCAGTTCGCATACCAGCCGAGTTTTGGCGCTGCGGGTAGGCGCCCGGTGCCGTGTTCAGTTGCTATTACGTTGTCATCTGTCATCTTAATCTACCCCTTGCAACGGCTGGCTGCCTATGGGTGAGTTTAGCTGCCACAGACTTGATTCGTCTGCCAACTTTATCATCTCAGTTACGCAAACGTAGTGTTATGCCGAACGTGGCATCGGGTGAGGTGACCCCAGCGTAACCTCCCAGAACAGGAACATCGATGCCAAACGCCAGATACTCTTCATCCAGCAGATTGCGACCCCAGAGGGCCGCCTCCCAGGTATTGTCCGCGTTGGTGAAGGTCAGGCGCAAGTTGATGAGATTGACGGCATCGTTCTTCAAGTTCTCGTCCAGGTCTTGATCTAGGTAGAACTCATCAATGTAGCTGTGCTCTAAGCGCGCGATAGCGAGTACATCAGAATTAATAGACATGTCATATTGCACGAATGAGCTGACGGTCCATTCCGGTGCATTGTCTATCGCTTCGCCCGCTAAGTCTTGTGTACAGACCGACAAGGTGCCAGGAGAGCCGCCCTGCGCACCGTCGGTGATGAAGAATTGGAAGACTGATTGTTCGACGGTGCACTGTGCGTTATCGAACTCCTTGTACTCCGCTTTGTTGTACCCCAGTGCAGAGCTGACGGTAACGTTCATCGCCGGCACGAAAATGAGCTCCAATTCACTACCATAGCTCTCCATGGACCCGGCATTGGTCACGCGTACGCTAGAGCCGTCAAAGGTTTGTGTTTGGAAATCGTCATACTGCACAAAGTAAAAGGTGCCGTTAAATTGTAGGCGTCGATCGTCTGTGGAAACCTTCCAGCCGAGTTCGTAATTTGTTGCAATCTCTTCGTCGAATTCTCCGTTTAGACCTTCTAACTCGCGCCGCTGATTGTAGCCGCCAGATTTGAAACCGCGGCTCACGCTGGCGTAGGTCATGATGTCTGGGGTAACGAAATAGCGGAAATTTAGCGAGGGAGAAAAGTCGTCGTCGGTGCGCGACTCGTCATAATAAATATCCGGGCCGGCGACGGGTGGAATATCGAGCACGGCAGTTGGAAAAGTAAGCTGGGAACCTTTGCGATCTTTGGTTTCGAGTGTGTAGCGCAACCCTAGTGTGGCACTGAACTGTTCTGAAATATTCCACACGACCTGACCAAAAGCTGCATAGCTAGTAGTTTTGTAGATGTTGTCATCGACATTGAGCGTACCGTCGGGGAAGATGATGCCCAACAGGGGAATGTTGTTGACCAGTTGTACCGATTGGGAAAACGTGCCCTGCGAATCTAGTTCGGAGTAGTAGGCGTAGAGCCCCGCTTGATAGTCAAAGGTTTCACCGCCGGGGGAAGTGATGCGGAACTCCGAGGAAAATTGATCCAGATCGACATTGGCGCTGCCACCCACCGCATCGTAGGCCATGAAATCGCCGTCAAATGCGCTGGCTGATTCATAGTGCCGCCAAGCGTTGATAAAGGTGAGCGTGTTCTCGCTGTTCAGCTCTTTATTCCACTCCAACGCGATTCCGCCTACTTCAATTTTGTTAAAGGTGTTGGCATCGAACCAATAGTTATCGCCGAAAGGGTCGGGTTCCGGCGGAGAAAATCCCGCGCTATCTTCAAAGGAGTTGAATTGCAATATAGGTTGCCCAAGAGCATTCAATCCTAGTTGTGCCGCCAGCTCAGCAGAGGGGGAATTAGTCGCGGGGGCATTGAGCACAGAAAAACCTTCGTAGTTGAGGACAGCGAGCGCGCAGCAGTCGTTGTCCTCTTTGGTGTAGTCGAGGGTAATGAGAAATTCACCCCAGTCTGCGCCACTGGCCTGGGTATCGAAGAGTGTGCGCGATTTCAAACCCCACTTGTTGGCATCGTTCACACCGTCGCCGGTAAAGGTGTTTTCGTAGAGGTGGTCGCCGCGAATGCCGAATCCCGTTAGGCGCATCGCGTGACCAGAATCACCGAAGGGGATATTCACCATGCCGCGCAACTCTAGGCGATCATCCGAGGTGTAGTTCACTTCCGCTTCGTATTCTGATTCCAGCGATGGTTTTTTTGTGATGATGCTAATGGCGCCCGCTGCTGTATTTTTGCCATACAGAGTGCCCTGGGGCCCGCGCAGCACTTCTATGCGCTCAACGTCGATCAAATCGCCAATACTCATGCCGGCGCGACCCTGATAAACGCCATCGATGAACATGCCCACACTGGGGTCGATACCTACATTGGTGCCCACGGAGCCAATGCCGCGTATGCGAAAGGAAGTGGAGCGCGAATCCGTACCTGCGGTGATTTTTAGATTGGGGGTGTACTGTTCCAAGCCAGACAGATCATTGACGCCGGAATTTTTGAAAAACTCGCTGGTGAAAGCGCTGACCGACATGGGGACTTCTTGCAGGCTTTCCTCCCGACGATTGGCGGTGACCAACACTTCCTCTAGCTGGAGGCCGCTGACTTGGGCGGCGAGAGGTTCGGCGGTGGCGACGGGGCTGCTCTGTTGGGCCAATGCGCGTTGTGGCGGGAGCAGGGCAAGCGGCGCCAAGCTCAGGAGTAAAATAGGTTTGCGCATTAAAGTCATCACAGAGATCACCAGTACCGTATTTTGATTATTGGGGTCGCGATGTGGACGACGGTCGGGCCTAGGAGTAGGGCAAGCCGGATTCACAAAACACTACCAAAAGCCCAGTTTAAAAACAAACAGAATTGACTGATTTTTTCTTAAGTGCCTTTCCCAAGTGCCTGTCCTGATCGACCCATTAAGTGCCTGTCCTGACCCATTCTCTACAGCTCTACGTGAGCGCATATTATCTTTGCTGACATGAAACCAAACCACATCAGCCCATTGATAAATGTGTGTGAGCATCAGGTCTTTCAGCTCTTGGTTAGTGCCGATACCCCAATGTTTCCTTTCCAAAAAAGTGTATCCAATTGAAATTTCCTTCGTTTCGGGACGCCATTTGTAATAGCGGCTCGATCCGATAATTTTACCCGTTTCTAGTTCCTCTATCGCTAAAGCACCTTTACTTGATATTGCTCCGTCAAAGAAGCGCTCTCGAAAATCGTCCCTTTTGTGACGCTCTGAATCAGGGTGCGTTTCCCAAACTTTGGGGTCGGAAGCTGCTTTATAAAGAGACTCAAAGTCGGCATTTCTCAAAGGACGGAGGCTAATTTTTGACCCAGTCAACTGGGGCTGCAGTTCTAGATCTTCCATTGTCAGCCTTGGCTTACCCGACAACTCGTGCCTGTCCCAATCTACCTCCAATCTACCTCGATGCGATAGTATACTTCGGCGTCCGCAATGCACAGTGTTAAGATTGGGTGTTATTAAGGCGATCGGCGAGTTAGGCGGCTTGTGGCGAAAGTGAATTTCTCCTTAGGATTATTTGTTAACTGGTTATGTGGAGGAACCCAACCCGCTTGAACTCGCATGTCGATAGTTTTTTTTGGTAAATTCGCATTGGTTTTGCATTTGCCTCAACCAAACAACAAAGAGCAATAAGGTTTCAGGAAGATAACTAATGCAATATATGTTGCCAAAAGCAAATGTAGCCATGAAACTATCAAGTGAAACGATCGCTTCCTTTGTATTTGCAGTAATTTTTTTTATTCTGGCACTGAACGCCGCCACATTTACATACATAAATACGTCTCTTGAAGTTAGATCAGATGGGTGGAGACATCTAAATGATGTTGTGTTGCCTTTTGTTAATGGTGAGTCGGATTTCTATGTGTTGTGGAGTAATCACCATGCATTCCCGTTTCTGCATATGCTTCAAATTGCAAGTTTAAAAATATTTGATTTAAGAACAGACGTAATTGCCTTTTTCGGAATGTCTTGCCAGGTGCTATTCGCTTTTCTAATTTCTTACAGACTGCGGGTAACCTTGAAACAACTAGATAAAGCGGCGCTTTAAAATTTGGTTGGGCCCATTCTAGTTCTAATGATCTCTCTAGGAGTTATTGTAAAAAGTGGTGTTTGGCAGCTTGAATCAAGCGGCGACCTGATTGCTAGCTGACACTTCGATTCCATCTTTAAATTCAATTCCTGTAATCACCTTTGCCAGGTAACTGAAACCGCGGAGGCGGCGCCAGTTGTCCTGTGCACACATACCCAGCTTGAAGGTCATGTGTAGCATTCCATCTCGGCTCAGGCAACCCTTGCTCCGCCGGGTGCGATGGCGGATTGTCCCGAACGTCGACTCAATCGGGTTCGCCGTGCGAATGCTCTGCCAGTGCTTCGCCGGAAAACCGTAGAAGGCCATCAGCTCCTCTCGATCTTTTTGTAAACAGACCGTTGCCTTCGGGTACTTCGGTTCATAGGTCACCAGGAATCTGTCGAACGCCTTTTCTGCCTCCTCTCGCGTCGCCGCCTGCCAGATGTCGTGCAGATCATTCTTGGCTTTGGGTTGCAGCGATTTCGGCAGCGCGTTCAATACATTCATCGTCTTGTGCATCCAGCAGCGTTGCTGGCGTGTCTGCGGATACACTTCCTCCAGCGCTGCCCAGAACCCCATGGCACCATCACCAATCGCCAGTTCAGGACCGTTCAGGCCGCGCGACTTCAGGCTCAACAGGACTTCGCGCCAGCTTTGCGTCGACTCCCTAACCCCATCCTCAATCGCCAAAAAATGCTTCTCGCCGCGCTCGTTCACGCCAATGATCACCAGGGCGCACAGCTTGGCGTTCTCTGCCCGCAGGCCGCTGTAGACGCCGTCTGCCCACACATACACCCAGCGATCCTTGTCTAATCGCCTTTGCCGCCAGGCATCATATTCCTGTGCCCACTGGCGCTTGAGCCGAGACACGGTACTGGCGGATAAACCCTTCGCCTCTGGCCCCACCAGCACTTCCAGTGCCGATGCCATCTCGCCAGTTGAAACACCCTTCAGGTACAGCCAGGGCAACGCCGCTTCCAGGCTCTTTGCCTTGCGTACATACGGCGGCACCAGGGCTGAGCGGAAGGTCACTGGTGTCCCATCTCGGGATCGCACCTTCGGCACTTTCACCGTCACAGGCCCAATGCCTGTCTGCACCTCTCGCTCGGGCTGGTGGCCGTTGCGAACGACTGCAGCGCGCCCATCGGCAAGCTGGCGGCCTTCAAAGCCAGAGAGAAACTCTGCCAGCTCTGCTTCAATAGCTTGATAAATCAACGTTTGTGCGCCTGTGCGCAGTAGCTCCGTGAGTGCATCAGCTTTTACCGCTCGACCTGCAAACTCGACAACGTTATTCTCATTCATGGTGGTGTATCTCCTGGTTGCTTTGTCTGTTGTGGTGACAACAAATCAACCAGATACACCGCCTTTTTTCAAACCGTCAAACACCAGATTCAGTTATAACTCTCTCTCTAGGTTTCACAACCTTTGAACAATACACGTGGCCATTGCTCTCCACAATTCAGTGTATTTTTCTATTCGCTCTCATCGTAATCATGGTTGTTGAGAAGAGTTTAGTTCGTAATAGCCTAATCGGCTATTTTACTGCTGCCTGTTTAGCCTTAGCTCTGCTGCTCACTAATGCTAGTTTCGGTACGCTTTTTGTTCTTGCAATAGCCGCTACGCTAGTTCTGGTGGGTTGTGTTGATAAAAGTCCGCGACATTTAGTTATGAGTGTCGCTTTGCTGGTGATTTGGAAGCTCTACTTTATTTGGTTGAAACACATAGTGCCAGACTCTCCTTATTTGCAATCGTTGGACTTCATGCCCTGGGTCAACTATTTCTGGGGTGCCATCTTGACTGTGCTAAAAAGATTTTCGCTTGCATTGGTCAGCGGATTAGTTGATGCGCGTTTATTAGCGCAGAATAATTCCGTGTACTCCTTTGCCATTCAATGTATATCGATGGCATTTTTCGTTTCGTTTTTAGCTCTGATGACTGCCTACTTTTTCTTTAAATTGCATAGGTTAACAATCATTCCCCCGGTTTTAATGATGTATTCTTTTGTATTCGCTATTTCCGTGGAGATTAACAGAGTATTTTTTCTCGGAGAAGATGTATGGGCGCTATCAGTGCCCAGATATTCCATATCATTTAAGTTGCCCGCCATCGGTTTTGTTTTTGGATTTTTACTTCTGATGGGTTCATGGAAACGACTCAAGCATGGAAAGACTCGCAGATTAGTGCTTTTCATGGCGGCTGTGGTCTCGCTGACCGTGATTTTTTTGCACACTCAGCACATCTTAACCGGGTGGCAGCAGTCGCATAAGATTCAAGAACGAAATCGCGAGGCTTCTATGGCGGTATACCTGGCAGGTGAAACATCTGAAAATTCAGTTGCTATACCCCGTTCTTTTATTGGTTTCCATCCTCCTGGAGCTAATTTTGAGAGTACCCTCGCTTATCTGGCGACCAATAGATTGAATGTATTTGCTGAAGATAGACGTCTTGACTCAGCGATTGTAGAGCATAAAAGTAATCGGGCTGTATTCGATAGTTTGAGTACTGCTATAGTTATGGTGTCTGAATCGCAGGTGGTTGATCCCTTGCGTTTAGCGGGGGTGTCAAGTATCAGTTGGACTGGAACCGGTCAGAAATTAGCGGTAACTGGGCTGAGTGGGCTAGAAGGTGTAATTAGGGTAAAAATTAGATCAGCTGGGTATTCTCGCAATGGATTTATCGTATCTGGCGATGGAATGAGCGTCAGCGAGTCATCTGAAAGCCTATTTCGAGGTCACCATACCAGGTACATTGCTATAGCGAATCAGTAGTGTCCCAACGTTTAATCGAAAAGAGTCAGTTGGTTAGCGATATCGGGTTGGGATTCGTCAATCACTGATTTTGTAAGTAGCTGATCCAAAGGTATTTTTTCAAACATGGTTAAACTCAATATCTGTAGCATTTCGTATAGGCTCAAACTGATGTCCAATCGCTTTTTTACAATTGCGACGAGGACGTAAACCGAGATGGCAATCCAGATTTGCGTCTTCACTGCATTCTCGGATGTGCCGTAGAAGGACTTGATTCTGAGATGTTGCTTGATCCATTTGAAAAACAATTCGACCTGCCATCGGCTTCGATAAAGCTCGGTAATTGTGAGAGCCGGCAGCATGAAGTTGTTGGTAAGAAACACCAAGGTCTTTCCAGTTTCCGGGTCTTTGAATCGAATTCTTCGCAGCGGCGTTTCGTAATCTTTGACCGAGTAGAAGCCCGTCAGAACAACAGTTTGATCGCAGATCAATCCCGTCGCCCTGTTGATCGGATGCGAGTAGCGACGCTGAAACTTCAGATTCGACTTGGCTCTGATCACAAAGAAGCTGCCCATGGCATGAAGATGGCGCAGCCTTTCGAAATCGAGAAAGCCTCGATCCATGATGTAAAACGCTCCAGGCTCCGGCAGCAGGTAGTCGAGAACATTGACCTCGTGCATCTTGCCGTCGCTGATATGAATAAACGTCGGGATATTGCCTCGCAAATCGAGCAGCGTGTGCAGCTTGATAGCGGCTTTGGCTTTCCGAAATGGTGCCCACGAAAACACCGAAAGGCACAGGTCTATCGTAGTCGTGTCGAGAGCGTATACCGTGTCTTGCAAATCGACGCCAAAAGGTTCGTCGGCATAAAGCTTCCGCGCCATGCCGATCAGGCTTTGAGCAAAGTCGGCGTAAATGCGCCAGTCGCGCGTAGCGTTGGCGTTCGCGAGAGTATTGCGCGATATGTTGGAGCGAATTCCCAGATGATAGAGTCGGTTGCTTTGCACTCGAAGACTGGCTTCGATATCTCGAAGGCTCTCTCGAAGAGTCAATTGCGCAAAAGCCATGCAAAGAAATTGATCCAGACAGGAGAACGTTTTGACTTTGTGCTCTCCGTTGTACCTGGCTACGCAACGGCGAAACGTAGTCAACGGCAAATGCTGTGTCAGTTGAGCGAAAACCAGCTTTCCTTGGTTCATAGTGCCACCCCGCGAAGTCAGGCTTCGCAGAGTGGCAGAACGGATATGAAACGTTCAAATCGAGACCACGAAAAATTATCATTTAATTGTTACTATTCAATTAGTTATGGGGCCTAGCGTTGGTAACGCTGGGACACTACTGATAGCGAATATGGATTTAGTCGAGCTGACCCTCAGAGATTCAGCTCGTTTTACAAAAATAGAACTGCGCATTAGTGAAGTGCGAGAATTACATTAGACCTTATTGGAATAGATGATGCTCCGACGTATAGAGAGTTCCAACAAGTGACAAAACCGTTTGATGCCATCCTATTTGATTTCGGCGGTGTATTCACCGACTCTCCGTTCCATGCAGTGCAGGCCTTTGGTGAAAAAAAGCGTATCGATCCCAACCTCGTCACGACCATTGTTTTTGGTTCCTATGAACAGGATGGCGCGCACCCCTGGCATCAGTTGGAGCGCGGCGAAATCAGTCTCGAGCGCTGTCGCGACTTGATTCTGGCACACGGTCAAGAGCAAGGTTTGCAGGTGGATATCTATGAACTTTTTGCAGAGATGGCGGGCAACAATGCCGGTGCCGATACCAAGGCCGTGTTGGTGGAGCGTGTGCGCGCATTGCGCGACGAAGGCTATGTAACGGGCATTATCACCAACAACGTGGCCGAATTCGGCGACGGTTGGCGCTCGCTGATCCCCGTCGATGAGTTGTTCGAATTCGTCATTGACTCCAGCGTTGTCGGCCTGCGTAAGCCAGACCCGCGCATTTTTCAGCTGGCTATTGATCGCTTAGGACTGACCAGTGCCTGTCCCAATATACCGTTATTGACCCATTAAGTGCCTGTCCCAATCTACCGTGCGAGTAAGGGCCTCGGTGGGGTGCTAACAGGTGAGGATAGGGGGAACAGGTGGTGAAAGCCGAATGCCCGCGTCGAATGGTGTTTGCCCGCGCATTTAACTTTGGTTACGGATGGGTAGCGGCCGCTACTGTTGAGAGCGCTTTCCCAGTTCAGCCACCCAGTTATTGGTAGCTACCTGGGGCGCAGCCAGCCCTGCAAACAGCTGGCCAAGCACTTCATTGCGCATGCTTTCCAAGGACGCAGGGTTGGCCAGTAGGTGGTCCACCCGGTTATCAATCACTAGAGAGACAAAGCCATGCAGGGTGGAGAGAATAGTCAGTGCCTGGGTGATCGCGTCGCCCTCGCGCACGATGCCCAGGGTTTGGCAGTTCTGGATATCTGCCACCATCTGTTGCAGCGCTTCACGGCTAGTGTGTTGTAAGCTCTGACCGCCTTTCGAGCTAAGCAGGTCGCCGCTGAACATCACGCGGTAATGCGCCGGGTGTTGCAGGGCGAAATCGACATAGGCCAGGCCGCTGGCGGCGAACTGATGCACTGGATCCGCGGGTGCGGCTTCGCGGCGAGCGTCCATGGTGTCCTGCATCAGCGCAAAGCCCTGTTCCACCACCGCCAAAATTAGGGCGTCTTTGTCGGCAAAATGTCGGTAGGGTGCCGCGTGGGAGACGCCCGCCCGGCGCGCGACCTCGCGAATGGTGAGCCCCTGGGGGCCTAATTCGTCGAGGACTGTCAGCGCCGCCTCCAGCAGCGCACTGTGTAAGTCCCCGTGATGGTAGTTGCGTTTGGTTGCCGGCATAGCGTTGTCATGTTGGGAAGTGCGTCTATGGTAGCAGAGAGACACCTCCTTGTTGATGTTGTAAACATTGGGGCTTGATGCTAATGTTTCTGCTGTAAACTCCTATTTTCAGAGGTGGTCCATGTCTCAAGCCTTCTCCCCAACCAATCCATTTCTCAATTTTCCCTACGGCTCGATTCACATGGAATGTGATGCGCGAGATTTGGTGGTAGAGGGGGAGATACCAGCCGAACTCAACGGATCGCTGTATCGCGTAGGCCCCAATCCCAGGTTCGCCCCGCGCGGTGACTACCATTTTTTTGCCGGTGACGGCATGGTGCATGCTTTTCACATCAAGGATGGCAAGTGTGATTACCGCAACCGCTGGGTACGTACGGCGAAGTGGCAATTGGAAGACAGGGAAGGCTGTTCCGTCGTCAACGCGATGAACCCCTTTGATTGCGACCCGGAGTATTCGGATTTCATTCTTACCGATAAGGACGGCCTGGCGAACACTGCGGTTACTTGGCACGGTGGCCGATTGCTGATTATGGAAGAGGGGCACCCGCCCTTCGAGCTGGATCCTTTCACCTTAGATTCTCTGGGTAGCTGGAATTTCCGCGGCAAGTTGAAGACAGCGATGACAGCGCACCCAAAGATCGACCCGAAGACCGGCGAGATGGTTTTCTTCGCCTACATGGCCACCGGTCCATTCTCCTCAGATGTGGTGGTGCACAAGGCGGATGCGGATGGGTTGTTGACCGAAACGCTGGTTATTCCGACACCTTACCCATCGATGGTTCACGACTTTGTCATCACCGAAAACTACATCGTGTTCCCGATCATGCCGATTACCGCCAGTTTAGATCGCGCCATGGAAGGGCGCTTACCATTTGCCTGGGAACCCGAGAAAGGCGTTCACCTGGCCGTGCTGCCGCGCCACGGAGGAACGCTGGAGGATATTCAGTGGATTGAAATGCCACTGTGTTTTGTTTTCCACTACATGAACGCGTTCGACAAGGACGGTGTTATTGCTATCGATTGCTGTCAATTTGACGCGCCGCCATTATTTGCGACTGCTGATGGCAAGATTACGGGAAAAAAACAGCCTTATCTGCACCGTTGGATGGTTGATATGAATGCCACACAACCCAGTGTGGACCTCAAGCGCATTGATGAGTTTGAGTCTGAGTTTCCGCAGTGCGACCCCCGGCATGTCGGTCGAGCCTATCGTCACGGGTGGTACGCGTCCTGTGATGGTCAGGCAAAGAGTCAGCTGCGAGAAAACGAGAACTACTACAATGTCATTGGGCACTACGATCATAAGACCAAGGCCGAAGATCGCTACTCCTGCGGGCAGGCGCTGGTGTCAGAGCCGATCTTCGTGCCAGCCAGTGATAGCGCTGCCGAAGGGGAGGGCTATGTGTTAGCTGTGAGCACGAGTTTTGAAACGCGCACCAGCAGTCTTGACATTTTTGACGCGCAGCAGGTGGCCAATGGGCCGGTCGCAAAAGTGCATCTATCGCACCGTGTTCCGGCTGGGTTTCACGGCGGGTGGCGCAACAACTGAGTTAGGTGGCATACAAGCTTGCGTTGCTGTTGTTGCGGATCGTTTTGCTGATAGTGTTGCGCAAAGTGTGATGGGTAGCATTGCGATCGCTCGTTTCGCAAGGTTCTGTCAGCCACTGTTTTCCCGAGGCGAATATTCAATAGCCTTTTGTCATATCCACTACATTGAGCAAGGCTTCACCGGCCACATAACGGCGGACGTTTTCCGCAGCGATGATTAGGCTGCGTCGGCGGCTGTCGATACCCGCAGCGGCGACATGCGGCGTGATAATCACGTTGTCCATGTGCCACAGTGGGTTGTCTGGCGGCAGCGGCTCGGGGTCGGTGACATCGAGGCCCGCACCGTAGAGGTGGCCGGATTCCAGTGCGGCAACTAAATCGCCCGTGACGGTGCTCTTGCCCCTGCCAACGCTGAGAAAAATTGCGCCGCGTTTGCTCGCCGCGAAGAATGCTTTGTCAAAGATACCGCGTGTCCCTTTGGTCAGTGGAAGTGCATTGGCGATTACATCGGCCTGTCCCGCAAGTCTATGTAGTTCATCGGCCAGCCCGACATAGTCGACAAACTCGGGGCCTTCGCGTGAGGAGTTGCGTGTCGCGATGATGCGCATACCTAGCCCGTGAGCGCGCCTGGCAATTTCAGTTCCAATCCCACCCAGACCAACTACGAGTAGGGTTTTTCCCTTAAGTTCGCCGAAACGAACAGAGTTCGAAAGTCGGTGCCAACGTGCCGCGGATTGTGCTTTGGCATAGGTGGGCAAATTGCGCGTCAAAGAAAGCAACATCGCCAGACTATGTTCCGCGATGGCCGGTGCGGACAACCGCTTGTTGTTGGTAAAGGTAATTTGCTTTAGCTGCTCGTCGGTGGCACCGTTACACCGATCCATGCCGACACTGTAGTTGTGTATCCAGCGCAGTTTCGAGCTGGCATTTTGCAAAAGCTCCTTCGTGCAGAAACCGATGATAGCATCGGCATCGCTCAACTCTGCGTGCTTGGAAGAAAACTGTGCGAAACTCAGTATAGTGAGTTCCACATTAGCCGCGTATTTACGGAGTGTAGACGCATAGAGTTCGGCAAGCTCCGGATAGCCAGGCAATTGCAGCACGAGGATTTTTTCTGGTGCCCAGCCCGCGGTAGAGGACATCGCGGTGGGCGCGCTGCGTAGATTCAGCCCACTGATCAATGAATTTGGGTCAAAATCATTTTCCTGGCCGATGCTGCTCAAAGAATACAGCACTAAAAACGCCAGGGTGTAGGTTTGAGACAGAAGATTCATGCGGCGGCCTGCAGTATGCTTGCAACAGTGTGCTCATAGTATACTGTGTCTATCGCACTACGTACCGCGAGCAATTATTATTATTATTATATTCAGCCACGGATCGAGCGATTAGTGTGGGCCGGTATGCGAATAGCGCAATGAATAGTGCAGTGATGCAATGAATAGTGCAATGAGAAGTCTCAACTAGACCAATCCGAGTAAGGACCAAGAAGTGACAAAACCGTTTGATGCCATCCTATTTGATTTCGGCGGTGTATTCACCGACTCTCCGTTCCATGCAGTGCAGGCCTTTGGTGAAAAAAAGCGTATCGATCCCAACCTCGTCACGACCATTGTTTTTGGTTCCTATGAACAGGATGGCGCGCACCCCTGGCATCAGTTGGAGCGCGGCGAAATCAGTCTCGAGCGCTGTCGCGACTTGATTCTGGCACACGGTCAAGAGCAAGGTTTGCAGGTGGATATCTATGAACTTTTTGCAGAGATGGCGGGCAACAATGCCGGTGCCGATACCAAGGCCGTGTTGGTGGAGCGTGTGCGCGCATTGCGCGACGAAGGCTATGTAACGGGCATTATCACCAACAACGTGGCCGAATTCGGCGACGGTTGGCGCTCGCTGATCCCCGTCGATGAGTTGTTCGAATTCGTCATTGACTCCAGCGTTGTCGGCCTGCGTAAGCCAGACCCGCGCATTTTTCAGCTGGCGATAGACCGCTTAGACGCTGTGCCGCCAGAGCGCATTTTGTTTTTGGATGATTTTCAAGGCAATGTAGACGCCGCTCAGGCATTGGGTATGCAGACCATAGTCGTGGGACCGGATGCTGCGCAGACTGTCAGTGATCTAAACAGCTTGCTTTGAGCGTGAAACAGAGGTTGTAGTTCACGCGGTTAGTCATAAAGTAGATTGGACAAGAGGTTGTGCAGGAGATTGTACAATTCAGCTTAGGGATCAACTGTACTCCTTGATTATCCCACTCCCTACCACCCATTGGTATGCAGGAAATTGTCGAGCTCTTTGCGCGGCGCGGTTTTGAAATCGACACCCTTGGTATAGGCAATGGGGATGAGCGCAACCTGTGCGACATGCTCTGGAATATCGAGTAGCTCACCCACTTCTTTCTCGTACTGCAAATGCAAAGTAGTCCAACAAGTGCCGATGCCACGTTCACGTGCTGCCAACATGAAACTCCAGACTGCCGGTAATACAGAGCCAAAGATTGCAGCGAGGTAACCCAGGGGCAAGCCGACGTCGGGGCGGCCCTCGACACAGGGAATGAGTAGGGCGGGAACCTCTTGCAAGTTATCCGCCAAGTAGCGCGCTGAGCTCAGTACACGCTCTTGAGTTGGCACCATTGCTGGATCATCCAGGTGCTGCCGGGTCGGCTGATTCGGACCAGCCTCGTATTCCTCAAAGGCCTGTAAGTAAAACGCCGCGATTTGCTCGATCACTGAATTATCGTTCACCACCACGAAGTGCCAGCCCTGGGCGTTTGAGCCAGTAGGCGCTTGCAGTGCGATGTCCAAACAATCGCGAATTACGGACATGGGCACGTCTCGTTCCAGATCCAAACGTTTGCGCACCGCGCGTGTCGTGGTGAGCACTTCGTCAGCGCTGAGATTTAACTTCGTGTTAGCCATGTGTGTTTCCCTTGCAATGTGATTGTGGTTGGCACTGGCGTGTCTGTGCTTGTGTGTGATGTGAAGTCGCTTTGCGGTGACAGATACGAAGAGGTGCGACTGGTACTTCGGCAACTAGCATTTCGCCAATTTGGCTTCGCAGTCTAGGAGAATCCGCTAGCAAAGAAAACAGTATCGACTGATTGTTTTACCTGGGGCCGTTTGCTAGCATCATTTTCGTACCTAAATGTAGGGCGTTTTTCACTGCGCGTTTTTCACAACGGACAGACACGTGCAACCACTCAGGTAACCAAAAGCGTGGATTTTTCTTTTAGCGAAGAGCAAGTGATGCTGCGCGACAGTATCGACAAATATGTGGCCGAAAACAGCAATGTGGAACGCCATCGGCAGTTGGCGGCCACGGAATTGGGGTTTGATCCGCAGGCGTGGCAACAATTTGCGGAACTGGGCTGGCTCTCCGTGCCTTTTCCCGAGCCCTTGGGTGGTTTTGGCGGCGGAGCCACTGATCTGATGGTGGTCAGTGAGGCACTCGGCAAAGGTCTGCTGCGTGAGCCCTTTTTGCACACAGTTGCCAGTTGCGGCGCTGTTTTAGCGGCGGCCAGCACGGAGCAACAAAAAACCTACATACCGGCCATTATCGATGGCAGTGCGCAGTGGGCTTTGGCCTTTGCCGAGAACGGTGGTGGATATGATCTTGCGCGCGTGGCGACAACAGCGACGGCAACGGGAGGCGGCTATATCCTGGACGGGGAAAAGGTTTCCGTGCTGAACGGTCACTGCGCCAATTACCTGCTGGTGACTGCGGCGGTGGAAGGTGCATTGGAAGGTACTGGGAAAAATAACGAGGGGCTTGGCATTTTTATTGTCGATGCGACTAGCAAGGGCGTCTCGCGCAAGCCATTTGTTGCGGTAGATGGCAGCGGTGGCGCGCATATCACCTTGCAAGAGGTAGCGCTTGCAAGCGACACATTGGTCGGCGACCCAGGTGCTGGTCTCGCGCTGTTGGAAGGCGCGCTGGATCAGGCGATTATCGCCATTGGCGGCGAGGCACTGGGTGCCATGCAGACGCTGCTGGCGGCAACGGTGGAATACTCGCAAACGCGCGAACAGTTTGGTCAACCCATCGGTACATTCCAAGTGTTACAACACCGTATGGCCGACATGTATTTAAAAGTCGAAGAAACTCGTTCGCTGTTGTTCAACGCCGCCATCGCACTGGAAGAGGGGCGAGAGGACATCGCTAGTGCCTGCGCTGCCTTAAAGGTGAAAGTGGCGGAAGCGGGCCGTTTCGTGGCGCAGCAGGCGGTGCAACTGCACGGCGGTATCGGTATGACAGACGAGTTGAATGTCGGTCATCACTTCAAGCGCCTTATGTTGCTGGAAAAACTCTACGGCGATGAACGCTGGCATTTGCAGCGCTATGCGGTCTTGACGCGCACAGCGGCGGCGTAATGTCACCGCGCGCTTATTCTGGTGAACGTGTTTTTGCCAGAGCGGCAGTGGCGGAACCTATCACGACGAGCAGTGCTCCGCAGTAGCTCAAGGCGTCCAGTGGCTCGGCATCGAGATCCGCCAGCGCAAAATGTTCGATCAACACCGTAAACAATATCGTCATTAGTGGCGCAATAGGTATGATCGCGCTGGCTCTGGATGCCGACCAGTAGGTCATCGCTAGGCCAAAACTACCGTAGGCGACAATGGTATTCAATCCGCAAAATAACAGCATGGTCCACTGCCAGGGTGTTAAGTGACGACTATCGAGTGGCGAAGACAGCGGTAAGAGGAAGACAGTGCCCACCAAGCAAATCATCAGCAGAATGTCTTGTGCGTGAAACTGCGTAAGCATCTTTTTTTGCGCTAAACCGTAACTGGTCCAGCTCACCGAGGCTGCGAGTAATAGCAAAATGCCGATGATGTAACTCTGGTTCGTGGGAATTAAATTGGTCCACCGCTGGTGAAAAAAAAGCGCCAGACCGACGGTAAACCCCAGTACCCCCAGCCACTGCCAGGGCGTAAGTTGCTCTTTAAATAAGATGACGCTACCAATGATCAGTAGTAATGGCGCCAGTTGAATGAGTATCTGCGCAGTTGCGGGATTGGTGTAATCCAGACCCCAGATATAGAGTAGATAGTTGGCGGTGAGGCCGAGTGTCGCGAGCGCCGTCAGCGGCAGGACGGAGCGGCTGAGCAGAGCTTTGAGTTCGCCAGTACGGCGGTGGCCGTACCAGAGCAGCGCGATAAGTGCCGACAAGGAGAAGCGGTACCAGCTGATCGTAATTGGGTCCATCACCGCGAGAACAACTTTTAGAGCCAGAGGCAGTAGGCCCCACATCAAGACGGTCAGCAGGGTGAAGCTAAGGCCTAGCTTCCAGTTCTCTGTCACAGCATATTGCTACTTTTCATTGATAAGGCGGTCCTGCGTAAGTAGCAGGGATAGGAAATCAGTGGACATTCATTTCGCAGAGTGTCTGCCCACGGCTGAGCTGTCGCCATCTTCAAATATTTCTTCCAGGCGATCGGCGAGATACCCCAGCAGTCGCTTGACACGTGCATCGCGATTAATAGTCAGTTGCCCAGCGGCCATACCTTCCATCATGAACTTGGTCACGTCCATGGCCAGGAGGAAACGATCGCCGCGATCTTTCCACTCGGCGAACAATTGCTCGTTTGATTCGCGTACGTGCTGCTCGAATAGCTGTTGGGAGTTTTCTAAAATCGCGCGCAGTTCCGGATCAGTGCGGCTGGCGACACACAGTTCGTGGTACACCACGAACAGATCACCGGTTAGATGATCCCAATAAGCGTCCAGGCCGGCGCGGCGGCGCTTGGCGCCTTTGGCGGAAGCGGGTATGGCGGATACGCGCTGCGTATAGTCTTCCAGCAGCTTGTCGTGCAAGTATTCCACCGCAGCTTGAATGAGTTCAGTTTTCGAGGGAAAGTGGTGCAGCATGGCACCGCGCGACACGCCTGCGGCGCTTGCGACTCGCGCCGTCGTCACGTTGGTGTAGCCCAGCTCGATGAAACTGGCGATGGCTGCATCCAAAATACGATCGCGGGTCATGGCGCTTTTTTGCGCCTGCCAGCTCACATCTTCGGATATCGATTGGGCATTAGCTGCGCTGTCCTTGCTGTTCGACATCGATTTTCCTTCAGTCGCTGTTGGTATCAGCCAATTGCCGACGTGCGGCAAGGTGCCAGAAGCGGGTTGTAAAAAAACAAGCGGTCCTGATTAAATCAGGATAGAGACCAAGCGATTATACACCGATATCTCCGGCCCGGTGCGAGCTGCACCACGTTGAGGCTGGCAATCATTTACTAGTTGTTCACACCACCCATACATAAGTACTTGATTTCCAGGTAATCATCGATGCCATACTTCGAGCCTTCACGACCGATGCCTGACTCCTTCACACCGCCAAACGGGGCAACTTCGGTAGAGATAATGCCCTCGTTGATACCGACGATGCCGTAGTCTAAGCCCTCTGCGACGCGCCAGATGCGGCCTATGTCACGGGCGTAAAAGTAGGCGGAGAGACCAAAGGGCGTATCGTTGCCAATTCGAATTGCCTCTTCTTCTGTGTCGAATTTGAACAGTGGTGCAATGGGCCCGAAGATTTCCTCGTGGTACACATCCATGCTGTCGTCGACATCGACTAGCACCGTTGGCTCATAAAAATTGTTGCCCGAGCCACCGCCACCCACCAACACTTTTGCGCCTGCCCCGGTGGCTTGACCAACGAGGGCGCTGACTTTAGTAAAGGCGTCGTTGTTGATTAGTGGGCCAATGGTGACCCCTTCCTCCGCGCCATTGCCCACTTTGAGTGCTTTTACGGCGGCTACGAGCTTTTCTGCAAAGGCATCGAACACCGAAGATTGCACCAATATCCGATTCGCACAGACGCAGGTCTGGCCGGCGTTGCGGTACTTCGATGCCATAGCGCCGGCGACAGCAGCGTCTAGATCTGCGTCATCGAACACGATGAACGGTGCGTTACCACCCAGTTCCATTGAGGTTTTCTTGATGGTACCTGCGCACTGTTCCATCAACACCTTGCCGATTTCAGTGGAGCCGGTGAAGGTCAGTTTGCGCACGATGGTACTGCTGGTCATCTCACCGCCGATGGCGCGGGCATTGTTGCCGGCGACAACACTAAATACACCTGCGGGAATGTCTGCGCGTTCTGCAAGTTCTGCCAGGGCGAGCGCGCACAGCGGAGTTTCTGTCGCGGGCTTCAACACGATAGTGCAGCCGGCAGCCAAGGCGGGGGCCACTTTGCGCGTAATCATGGCAATGGGAAAGTTCCAGGGTGTAATCGCGGCGACGACGCCAACAGGTTGCTTCAACGTTACGATGCGCTGGTTGGGATTGTTTGCGGCGATAGTGTCGCCGTATACACGCCGTCCCTCTTCGGCGAACCACTCGACGAACGCGGCGCCGTAGGCCACTTCACCGCGCGACTCTGCCAGCGGTTTACCCTGTTCCGCGGTCATTAGCTGCGCCAGGTCTTCCTGATTCTCCATAATCAAGTTAAACCAGCGTTTTAAAGCAGCGGAGCGTTCCTTGGCAACGACCCGTCGCCAACTCGCAAATGCAGTGTCCGCCGCTTCGATAGCGCAACGTGTTTCTTCGGCACCGGCATTGGGAATATGAATAATTTCTTCGCCGGTGGCGGGGTTGTAAACTGGCAGAGTGGTGCCGTTGTTGGCGTCTACCCACTGGCCATCGATGTACAGTTGTGAGCGCAGTAGCTTTGGGTCACTTAACTTTAACATTGGGGGTTGAATCTCCGGTGCGTTCTATAGAAATCGGTTTACTTGCCAGCCAAGCGCGCCACAACCGGGGCGAATGCTTCGACCATGTTGTTTTCGCCATCGTCTAAAACCGTGATGTACGAAATTCCATAGGTATCGCGACGGCGTTCTAATTCTTCGCAAATGAAATCCACGCTGCCTATGAGGCAGTGTGGATGCGAAAGAATATCCTGCGCCGTCATGCCCAGTGCGTCACCAATGGCTGCGGCGGTCGGTTCTGGGTGATCGGTGATAATAGTGTTGTAGGCGCCGATTTCCAACTCGATAGCGTCGAACCGTTTACCGGCCCCATTTTTTATCCATTGCACTTTTTTTGCGGTGGCAGCAGCGAGGCCAGAATTCATACCATCTGGCCCCAGCATCCCCGCGCGATTGTTGAAGTTTAAGCTGACGACATTCGCCTCGGCGCCAGCGAACTCTAAAATACGCTTACTGCCACCGCCTATCATTAGCGGCGGGTGGGGGGCTTGCGCGGGTGCTGGCGTACCGGAAAAACCGGACCAGCGAATAAAATCTCCGTCGATAGCCAGAGGCTCGCCGCGCATAAAGGCTTTATAGGCATGTACGAATTCTGCGAAGCGCTCGAAGCGCTTGGGAAAATCGTCAAAAGGCAGATCGACAGCCTCATATTCCGCCTTGATCCAACCCGCGCCTAGACCGAATTCTAAGCGTCCCTCGGACAGGTAATCCATGGTGGCTGCTTCTTTCGCCAACACGAAGGGGTGGCGGTAATCATTGCAGAACACGCGGGCACCGACGCGCAGTGTTTTGGTTTGCTCCAACGCCATCGCAATTGCCGGTACGGCGCCCAGCAGTTGTGGCGGGTGAAAGGTGCCTTCCAGTGCCGGCCCCTCACTCAAAAAATGGTCGGCGAGAAAAAAGGTTGAGTAGCCGAGACTTTCAGTTTTATTTATCAAGCTACGCCAGTTGGCTGGCGAAACCGTATTAAAACTTTGCAGGGCGAAACGAAAAGGTTTGTGCTCGCTCATAGCGCACTCCATTGTGGTTGTTCGGCTATTTTTTTCTATGTTTTAAACGCCATACCATTGCTTAGCGTGAAGTTTTGTGTACAGCGACCGGAACGCAGCTCTGTCGTGGCATGCCGGAGTGCTTTTCTGTTTGCGCCCGATTGTCGATAAGACGGTTGGTGTTACTGCCAATCTCGCGAATCTTGTCGTCTGTCAAGTTTTTTGGGTCAGGCGAGCCACCCCAGCAGTGCGACATCGAGACGACGCCACTGCGGATATCATCGCTGGCCGAAGCCACCGCGCGTATGGCGCCGTGTTTCGAGCACAGTTCAATAATTTCACCGTCATTAATACTCAACGCCGCCAAATCATCCGGATGCATATACGCAGGGTTGGTAGTACCTTTTTCTCTCAGCAAACTCAATTCGGGGCCGGTTGAGTTATAGGTATTTTTCATGCGGCGGCTGATGAGCAGCAGCGGGTATTGTTGGTCCGAAGCAGCCTGTAAGTCCCGCCATGCGGCATGCAATTCTTCTTTGAGGTCTGGAGGATAAAGCTGCAAGTGTTCGCGGGTTTCTGGGTCCGCGGCTTGCACTATGATATCGGGGACAGTGAAAACTTTTCCACCCTCGGTGGCGCGAATGTCTTCCAGTGGCACGCGTGAACCCGCCGTTATGTTCTTGAGTAATTCGTACTTGGTGGGTTTGTTTTGCATGTCGATGGGACCGTTGGTCATTTCCAGCGATAAACCCATGCGTTTGCCCAATGCCCAGAACACTTCCCACTCTTCGATCTCATCGCCCTCGGCTTCCACCACCGCTTGCGTGTATTGGCAGTAGGGTTGATCGTGCCAGATGTCGGTGAGCAGTGTGACATCTTCGCGCTCCAGGCACAGCTTGGGTGCCAAAATGTAGTCGGCCATCTCCGAGGTCGGAGAAAGTTTTAGGTCCACACACACGAGTAACTCCAGCTCCTCGAGCGCTCTATGCGTTTTTTCCTGATTGGGCCAGGCCAGCAGCGGGTTGCCCCCAACACAAATCAGCGCTTTGATTTGACCTTCTCCCGCCGTCAAGATTTCGTCGCTGAGTATGGCGGTGGGCATTTCAGGTTTCGGCCCGTAGGGTGACAGGACCATTGTCTCTGTCACATCGTCGGCGACTCGACTTTTTATGCCGTCTTCTAGCCATTGTGGCTGGGGGCCTGTCGCTTGGGCGAGACGTGGAATAGGTGGAGTGAGCACACCGGGGTTAGGCATGCGTTCGCCTTCGCGACAGAAGCGCCCGCAAATGGCGTTCAGCGTTTGCACGAGATGTTGTAGTAAATTGGGGTGTGGTCCCATCTCTGGCCCGGTGCCGGTTACTGCTGTGCCGCGCGGCCCGGCGGCGAATAGGCGGGCTGCCTCAATAATGTCTTGGGCGTCTATACCCGCAGCGGGCGCAACGGCTTCGGGTGTGAAGCGCGCCACCTCGGCTTGCAGTTCGGCTAAGCCTTGAATGTGTTCCGCGCAAAAGTCTTTGTCGTGCAAATCTTTGCTTAAAATAACGTGAATGATACTCGCCAGAAGTGCCGCGTCATGCCCGGGCCGCACTTGTAAATGTAGATCGGCGCGGCTTGCCACTTCCGTGCGCCTCGGGTCGATGCAAATTACTTTCATGCCGCGCTTTTTGCCCTCACGTAAGGCATTGTGTGGGCTGAAAGAGGGAATGCCACCGGGTATGGAGTAGTGCGACACCAAGGTGTTGTTGCCGATGATCATGGCGACGTCGGAATCATTCCACATATGCCCGCCACCGTTCCACCAACCCATGCGCGCCGGACCAATTGCAACCTTGGCCGGTTGGTCGATGGTGACGCTGGTGTAATAAGAGGGCGAACCGATGGCGGCATGAAAGGCGCGTGCGACGTCGTGCGCAGCAGAATTTTGATAGGAATAGGTGCCGTTGTAGCTCGCGATACTGCGCGGGCCGTACTCCTGTAAAATCGCCCGCAGTTTTTCTGCGATCTCGTCGAGTGCTTGGTCGCTGGCGATGGGAGTGAAAGTGCCATTGGCCTGCTTTTTTTGCGATTGTTGCAGGCGGGTGGGGTGATCAATCTGCTCGATCAGTTGCCGGCCCTTGATACAGGTGTAGCCGCCATAAATTTCGTTCTCTGTGTCCGGTTCCAGAGCCACAATACGATTGTCTTCGACCGTAGCCTCCATCGGGCAATAAGCATGACAAAATCGACAGTACGTCTTAACCTTGGTGCGCGCCATCTGCTGCTACTCCAGGACGAAGCCCTTCATTGTGTTATGGGTACGAGACCATCTGCGGCCCAGCCATGAATCCGACGAAAAATCTCGATCACTCGGTGAAAAAATCGGCTCGAGGGTTGCCTTCCTCATCGTAGACCGGCTCTTCGTGCGCCACGCGGTATTTGGCCACGTCGGTGTCAGATACGCCGTACTTCCCTAGACTGGCCAGCATATTGGCGTAGTAGGGGCCGGCGAGGTGTGCTGCCAAGTCTTCTACGGACGCCCATTTTTCGAAGACGTAGAGGCGTGTAGTGGAAGTCGGGTCGGCGGACCACACATAGTGTATGCACCCCGGTTGTGTGCGTGTTTCCACGACCAATTCCGCAGTTTCTGCCAGTGCTTTTTCGCGATCTGCGGCGGGGAGGTGCACGGTGCCTGCAATTAAAATACTCATGGCTTGGCCTTTTTTTAACTCCTGCGCACGCAGGTTGTCTAGCGTCGTATCAAAGCCAAAACCGTAGCAGAACGTGTCACGCAAAACAATCAGGGTTGACTGATTTTTTCGAGCGGGCTATGTTGCCTCCATGAAAACACGCACGAATCGTCAGTACTATCTCGCCTCCCGCCCAGCGGGGACCCCCGAAGCCAGCAATGTGCCGTATCGCGATGTGCCGGTGCCAGCCCCCGAGCAGGGAGAGGTGGTGCTGCGCAACCTGTTCATATCGCTCGATCCGGCCATTCGCGGGTGGATGGGTGAGGACCCAAATTATATCGAGCCTATAGAGCTTGGTGATGCGGTGCGCAGCTCGGTGATCGGCCGCGTGGTGCAGAGCAATAGCCCAGAATTCGCCGAGGGCGATGTAGCGATGACCGTCGGCGGTTGGGAGCTCTACACGACGGCGCCAGCTACGATGTTGAATAAGCTCGATGAAAGTTTAGGGGTGCCGCTGAGCCACTACCTGGGTGTTCTCGGACCAACTGGCCTTACGGCTTACTTCGGTCTTTTAGAAGTAGGGCGCCCGCAAGCTGGCGACACTGTGCTAGTTAGTGCCGCCGCCGGTGCCGTGGGTTCCATTGTGGGTCAGATCGCGAAAATGCAGGGCTGCCGGGTAGTGGGCATGGCTGGGACGGACGATAAATGTGCGTGGCTGCGTGACGATCTGGGATTCGACGCGGTGATTAATTACAAGACTTGCGGCGATTATGGCGAGGCTATCATGGGGGCTTGCCCCGATGGTGTCGATGTCTACTTCGACAACGTCGGTGGCGAGATCCTGGATGCCGCGCTGTTGTGTCTCAATAAATTTGCCCGCGTCGCCGTGTGCGGATGGATATCGACCTATAACGTCGCCGATGCGCCAGGGCCCAGTAATCTCTGGCAACTAGTGGCCAAAAGTGTGACCGTTCAGGGCTTCGTCGTCATCGACTACATGGATCGCTTTGAAGAGGGCATCGGCCAGCTCGCACAGTGGGTGATGGCCGGTGATTTAAAATTCCGCGAAGAGGTTGTCGAGGGTTTAGACAATATCCTGCCGACGTTTTTACGTCTGTTTGATGGGTCTAATCAAGGCAAGCTGATCGTGCAGGTTGAGGCGGAGTAACGCGCAATCCCAGCGAGTCAGTGGCGCGGTGTTGAGAGCTTACGATTGTGCTATGCGGTTGTCGCACACTGCGCGGCTCGACGGTACGCACGCAAGCCAAGAGAGGTGATGTTTTATTTTGCCTTCGTTGTTTTGTCAGTCGGTAGCCCTTTCCATTCCCCGATATAGGCATACTGGCCAAAGACGTCCTTACCGCTGATTTCCACGGGGTCGCCCTGCTCGCGCAGTATGGTTGTTAGTGTGTCGCGCAATTTTTGTTTGGTGTCTGCAAACTCCACGTTATCCGCCAAATTGTTGAATTGAGCGGGGTCTTCGCGCAGATCGTACAGTTCTTCTGCTGGACGTTTTTGCGTTGCCCGCGCGTGGTAAGGCTGGATCGGTTTATGGCGCTTGGGGTCGATAAGCAGGCCTGGGTAAGCCTCGACAAAATTGGGAGGATCACCGGCGGGCCAACGTTGCGGAAAGTAATTGAGGATGTAAAGAAATTGTTCAGTGTGCAGCGCGCGTCTGGGGTAGGTCAGGTTCTTTTCGCCTTCGCGAATAAAGCCTGAATGCCGCTCGTAGGCGGTAACGGTGTTGTCACGGCTCGTGTCTATCCTGCCATTGCGGTCGCTGTGTAGAGCGTAGCTCAAGCTGCGCCCGGTCATAGACTCGGGAATGGCCGCGCCAGCGAGCTCGAGGAGAGTTGGCGCAATGTCGGCGAGGTTCACAAAATCTGTCACCCGCCGCCCCGGCCGATTGATATTGCCCCAGCGAATGGCCAGGGGCACGCGCACACCGTGGGTGTAATTTTGGGTTTTCGCTCGAGAGAAGGGCATGCCATTGTCCGAAGTGATTATAACTACCGTGTTGTCGAGCAAGCCGCGCGATTGCAGCATGGCTAGCACCGCTCCAACGTCGCGATCAAAACGCTCAATTTCTGCGAGATAGGCGGACAATTGCTCGCCCACCTTGTTTGACGGTGGCAGGAATGGCGGAATGTATCGCCGCTTCCCCGCTGTTGTGAAGCGGTTTGCCACTTTTGCGTAGGGGCGGTGCGGTTCTATTGAACCCAGCCAAAACGAGAAAGGTCGGCTGGGATCACTTTGGTCTAGAAACGCGCCGAAATTCGCCACGAGGTCTCCCGCCCCCAAATTGTTGTCGACAGTTCGTTGGATGCTGTTGAAAGCTATTCCGGTGGGGGCATGTGGCAAGTTAGCCTCTGCAGGGATCTTCCCCGGGCCCCAGCCCTTGCCCGTGTAACCGACGGTGTAGCCCACATCGCTTAACAGAAACTGAAAGCTCACCATCTCCCTCGAGTAGTTGCTGCGCAGCATGGCAGATGAGCCGAGCCGCCAGATGGCTTGCCCAGCAAGTAAAGCTGAGCGAGATGCCGTGCAACTGGGCGCTGCGGCATAGGCGTGATCAAAGTACACGCCTTCGCGAGCAATGCGATCGAAGTGAGGTGTTGCCACCAGGGGGTAGCCGGCGAAGGAGGTGTGCTCCCAGGATTGATCGTCGGAAATGATCAGCAGAAAATTGGGGCGCGCATCCGGAGTGGATGGCATGATAGTGCTCTCGGCCTCTAGGCGCTCATCGTTGGAACAACCCAGGAAAAGGATGAGCGCAAGGCATAAACCACCACAGCGCGATGCTCGGGTTGCACAGCCGCTAAGGTGCTTATTCACCATGCCCAAACTCGAATGCGCGCAATGCCCACATGATTTACTTAAATTCACCGTCGCCCACCAGCCCCTCTTTGACCAAACCCGCACCCTCTACGCGATAGCGCGTCATATCGATGAAGTGCCTGCCTTGGGTGCCGCGTTTATTGTAGAAGTAGTACTCGCGCTCGCGCTGTGCAGTATCGACATCGGGCGCCATCAAATCTATACCATCAACACCCTGTGGCGTTGGTATCTGCAACAAGCCGGCAAGTGTTGGCAAGACGTCAATCAATGAAGCTTTCAGATCAGAAACAACCAACGATTGACTTGCATCTACGCCCGCCGGTTTGATCATGAGTAGCGCTTGCGAACGCGCATTTGACCAACGCGGTGTAAAACGAATTTTGTTTTTTTCCGGTAGGCCCCGAATGCTACCGTCAGTTTGAACTTCGAATTTCGCGCCGTGGTCACTTTGAACAATAATTATCGAATCTTCAAACCGCCCTAGATCTTTGAGTTCCTCGATAAGTCGGACAATAAGTTGTGTCGTACAGCTCGCTTGTTCTTGCACCGAGGTTTTTTTATCTCCCTGGTGCTGACACTGTGCATCTAGTACGTATGGATAGTGCGGCAATATGAGGTGTATATAAAAATAGCGATTATGCATGGGTTTGTTCACTTCATCACCCAAGGCACGCCGCATGCTGTGATAAGACATGACCGGTGCAGTGGGAGGCAATAAAGTCTTGTTGCGAATTTGGTCAATGACTAGCGGAGGAAGGATTTGTCTGGCTACTGTGTCAGTAAATGTGGCGTATAGCCACAGCCCGTGAAACATCGAATAGGTATTGGCGATTGCAGCGTCCGTGTACTCGCTGTGCTGAGCCACATGATCAAACCCCGCGAGTGGAAAACTGTACACCGGATGGAGGATTCCTTCGTTGCGGTAGCCATTTTTTTTTAACATCCCCAACAGTGACAAAGCATCGGAAAATGCACGCCGCTGGTACTCTAGCGGCGGTTCTTGAAAGTTAAAGCGCTGACCCGAAAAAATACTGGCCAGCGACATTTCGGTGCGACCGAACAGGGCGCGTGTGTCAGCAAATAACGTAAACCCGCTCAGGTCCCGCTCGATACTGCCGGTCAGCGTTGTCTGAAAAATGTCGTACTGGTACTCGTCGAGCATTAAATGGTAGATGTTCGGGTGCTTTGCACCGCTAGCACGAATTTCTGTATATGGGTCTGCCGATACGGCCGTCGGTGCGTGTGTATTGGTGTTATTTTTGACCTGGAGCTCGCTCACTGGGTGAGTTTGTGTTGTGCGAAAGTAGCGATAGGCATCCAGTGCGACGTAACTCACGGCCAGGAGCGCGAGTAGTGGCGTGAGAAAGGCGATGATCCGGCTGCGCTTTAGGGGGTGCAATGCGCAATACACTGTCGTGGCGCAGGCGGCGATACTCACCAGCAATAAAGCGCTGGCGGGCAGAAAGTTGCGCGCCATTTGGAACCCTATGAACCCGAGCCCCAGCAGTAAGTACAGGAACAGCCCCGCATGCGCTACCCGCGAGCGCGGTGCAGCCAATGCCAGGATGAGCCCGACGCTATAGACCCCGACCGCGATGCCTAGGTAGGGGTACAGTAACTCGACGTAGTTCCCTAAATCCGCTTGGTTGTTAAGTAATAGCGCTAACGACGTAGAGATAAATATCAGCCACGGCGTCACTACGAGTGCTAGCGCCAGCAGCACCCACGAAACGGATTTACCGCTGTGATCGTGATTTGGGACCGCGTTGGGGCTCATCGAGTGGTGCGTCGGTGGGTGCCCGGCCTATTCCGGGTCGGCCAATTGGGTAGGGTCGCGTTCACTTCTAAAGAGACTCACCGCGAAAACCGGCCTCCACGCCGATACCGCAGGGGTCGTGGCAGAAGACTTGGAACAAGTCTAACTCGGCGATGTGATTGGTGTCGTAGGTAACGCCCATGTCACGCAAACGTGTGGTGTATTCCTGCAACCCAGTGAGTGTGAAGGAGACATGATCGAAGTAGTAAGGCTGATCACTACCCTGATGACCAGGGCTCTCCAGCAAGTGAACCAAGGGCTCACTGCCGCTGTAGAGCCAATAGCCGGGTATGCCGAAATCGGGACGCGGGCCCTCGACCAGCCCCAGTGCCCGACAATAAAAGTCGCGTACTTCTTCCAGCTTTTCGGCCGGCGCACAAATGTTGATGTGATCAATTTTCATGGCACGCCCTCTGGGTCTAATTGGGGGCCTAGTATAAGGTACATGGCCTACCCAACAATGCCCCAGTAGTGCTTTTCAAAAAAAACTATCGCTCCGGTGGCACTAGCGATCAAGCGTGAAATGCGCCTTCACGTAACCTATGCCTGCCTGGTAAAGGCGCCGCTCATATCCGGTGGGCCGTTGTAGATAAAACCGTAGTCGCGCGTTTTGTAGAGCCACTTACCATCCTCTTTGACATAAGTATCGACATAGCGACTTAAAATGATACTGCCCTTGCCTTCAGTGTCGCGGCTGTATTCGTGTAGATACCAGTGGCCGGACGCCGTATAACCGTCGATGTCGAATAGGCAAGAGGAGGGAAGCATCAGTACGAACTCGAACGATGCCATCATCTGCTGCCACAGTGCATAGATATTGTCGCGGCCTTCCACCGGGTTGCCAAGTAAATTCCAACTGCTGTCCTGCGCCCAGGTCTTGACCCAGGCATCACCATCGTAGCGGTTTACCGCATCGACATAGCGTGCCATCAAATTGCGCAGGGCCAATTCATCGTCTAGTTGAGTCATGTATTTTTCCCCCGAGTTAATTAAAATTCCATCCTAGCGGCAGCTCTCTAGAAAAGAAACAGACGGGACTGTTTTTTTCGAAATTGAACTGCTACTATCGATGGCCGCGGCTGATTGTGGCGCTTATCTCAGTACTTGTCAGTCAGTACCTATCAGTGCCGAGGCATCTAATCGGGTACCACATGGGTACCTTCTACTAAGCCCAGCCGCACCCACTGTCCGGGTTGTTGGAGGCTTCGCGATGGATTTAAGTGCTTTTCCGTATCTACAAGATAACTACGCTCCGGTGGATGAAGAGCGTGATTTTGACAACACGCAACTGACCGTAGAGGGCGAAGTCCCCAAAGGATTGACCGGCGCGTTTATGCGCGATGGCGCGAACGTCGCGTTTCAGCCAAATCACTACGTTTACCCCTTAGACGGCGATGGCATGGTGCATGCGGTGTACATGCAAAATGGGCGAGTGCATTACCGCAATCGCTGGGTGCAAACCAGTCATTTAATGACGGAGCGAAAATTCGGCCGCACGCTATATGGCAGTGTCGGAAAATTAATGGAGGTGCCACAGGAGGTGATCGATGCGGGCGGTGAACCCAGCCCGATTCGCAATACAGCCAACACCAACATCCTCTATCACGGTGGCACGCTGTTGGCGATGTGGGAAGGTGGGTTTCCCCACCTGATGAATGCGGATCTGTCCACCGTTGGTCTGTTCGACTACGACGGCCTGCTGCAACCGGGCGATGCGTTGACCGCACACCCTAAAATTTGCCCCGTGTCCGGCGAATTGATTACCTGCACACAGCGCTGGGACAGCCCAAACTACTGGGTGCAGATCATTGACAAGAACGGCAAGCATCGCAAAACCATTCCGGTGGAATTCGAGCGCAAAAGCATTATTCACGACCTGCAAATTACCGACAACTACGTGGTGATCTTTTATGTTCCTGCATGGCATAGCGTGGAAGAGGCCATGAAGGGTAACGACCCCTTTACTTGGGAGCCGGAACTCGGCACGAAAGTGGTGGTGATTCCCCGCGATGGTAGCAGCAAGCCGCGCATTTACGAAACGGAAGCCTTCTTTAGTTGGCATTTCTGCAATGGTTTTGAGCAGGATGGCAAAATTATTATCGATTACGTATGGATCAATTCTATACCTTTCACCTCGGCGCAGGGGACAGGTACCGAAAAGCAACCGCGCCGCATGTACCGCATGACGCTGGATCTAGCCGGCACCAAGGTCACCAATGAGCGCTTCTCCGACGTTTTCTGTGAGTTCTCCCGTGTCGATGAAAGGCGCATGGGCAAGCCTTATCGCTATGGTTTTGCTGCCTCGTCCAATGTGAGCTGGGGCGACGCTCACGGTTACAACTGTACGGGGCGCTACGACTTTGAAAGTGGCGAAACGAAACTTTGGGAATATGGTCCCGAGGCTAATGCCGGCGAACCTGTGCATGTGCCCAATCCGAACAGTGACCGCGAAGAAGACGGGTGGTTGATGTGCTTTGTCCACAACCCCGGAGAAGGAGCTTTTCTGTCCATTCTCAGCGCGGGTGATTTTGACAATGGGCCGGTTGCCAAGGTGCACATCCCGGCACGCGTGCCCAATGGTTTCCACGCCAACTGGATGCATGGGTTGACACTCAGTTGAACTGTCGTCGTTCAGATTCAAAAATTGCAACGCAGTCGAGAAACGACCACTCGCACCGACATGGATTTCAGTGCGTTCCCTTATCGACAGGGCAGTTACGCGCCAGTTTGCAGACCAATGCCACCAAGGAGTTGGTATGAGCCAACAAGTACCGATAGCGGAAGGGCTATTTACCTGGCCAGCCGAAACACCCGCACTACTGGCCAGTCGGTGTCAGGACTGTGGTGTTGCCAGTTTTCCCGTCGCACAGTCCTGCATGGCGTGCTCCGGTCAAAATATTGCCATAGAAGAACTGCCCGGGCGCGGTACTTTGTGGACATGGACTGTGCAGCGGTTTATGCCGAAGACGCCATATCGCAGCAATGAATCGATGGACACGTTTGAGCCCTACGGGGTCGGCTATGTGGAGCTTCCCGGCGCTGTGCGCGTCGAAGGTCGCCTGACGGAAAACGACCCGGCAAAATTACACATTGGCATGGCCATGGAAGTCGTGTTCGATGTGTACCGCACGGAAGAGAACGGTGACGAGGTCATCGGTTTTTTCTTCCAACCAGCGGCTTAGCGCTGGTGCGCCGTCTATTCCCCGTTGGCTCAGGATTAGTCGCCCAACCCCACAGCGAGTGAGAAGAGTATGGACGTAGCTATTGTCGGTATCGGCATTCACCCCTTTGGACGCACCCCGGAGCGTAGTGGCTTGCAGCAGGGCGCCTTTGCGGCACGCTTGGCGTTAAAGGATGCGGGGGTTGAGTGGCGCGATATGCAGTTCGCCTTTGGCGGCAGCGCTAGTTCCGGCAGCGCCGATGCCCTGGTTAACGAGTTGGGCCTCACGGGAGTCCCGTTTGTCAATGTCGCTAACGGATGTGCCACGGGCGGTAGTTCGCTGATCTCGGCCTATCACGCGATTAAATCCGGCGAATACGATATCGGCCTAGTCGCGGGTTTTGACAAACATGAACGCGGTGCCTTCAATGCCGACCCGCAGGCGCTGGGCATCGGCCAGTGGTATGGCGAAGTGGGCATGATGATGACCACCCAGTTTTTCGCCATGAAAATCCAAAAGTACATGCACGACTACAAGATCAGCGAACCAACCTTGGCCAAGGTCGCGGAAAAGTCGTTTATCAATGGCTCAAAAAACCCCAACGCTTGGCGTCGCGAGCGTATCGGTGTCGAAGAAATCGCCAACTCTATGATGGTCAATGACCCGTTGACCAAGTATATGTTCTGTTCACCCTCAGAGGGCGGTGTGGCACTCATTCTGTGTCGCGGCGATCGCGCCAGAGAATTCACAAAAACGCCCGTGTACTTAAAAGGCGCGACTTTAAAGTCACGCCGCTTTGGCTCCTTTGAAGTGTTTGCGCCGAGTCAAGCCTTGGAGCAAGTCGATGGTCCCACCGTCGATGCTTCTAACGCGGCCTTCGAAATGGCTGGTGTCGGCTCCAAGGATATTGATGTCATGCAACTGCAGGATACCGAAGTGGGCGCGGAGATAATGCATATGGCGGAAAATGGCTTTTGCGAGCACGGTGAGCAGGAGCACCTTATTAACACCGGCGCTACTCAAATTGATGGGGTTATGCCGGTGAATACAGATGGAGGTTGCATCGCCAACGGGGAGCCGATCGGTGCGTCGGGTCTGCGCCAAGTGTACGAAAACGTCCTGCAATTGCGCGGCGACGCAGGTGAGCATCAAGTGCCCGGTGACCCTGCCTTGGCGTATACCCACGTGTACGGTGCGCCTGGTATTAGTGCAGTAACTATTTTGCAGCGCTAATGAGTTGCATCCAAATACGCTGCAAAAGAACACTTGGCGCTAGGGTATGCCCCACTGGGGAATTTTTCTAACTCATCTCACTGGAAATTTAAAACATGACCGATGATCTTCTCCAACCGTTTTTGTTAACGGGCAAAGTTGCACTTGTGACCGGCGCCTCCAGCGGTTTCGGCAGTCATTTCGCTGAAGTGCTCGCGGGGGCGGGCGCCAAGGTGGTATTGGCCGCGAGACGCACGCACTTGATTGAAGAGCAGGCCCAAGCGATTCGCGATGCTGGTGGCGAAGCGCGAGCGGTCACCATGGATGTCACAGACAGTGACAGTATTGCCGCCGGGTTCGACGCTGCCGAGGACGCATTTGGCACAGTCACCGTGGTCATCAACAATGCGGGAATCACGGCGCCAAAACTGTTGCTTGATCTCAGCGACGCGGATTGGAACTCTGTCGTCGATACCAATTTAACCGGTGTGGCTTTTGTCGCTCGCGAGGCCGCTCGACGTATGATCGCGGCGCAGTCCGGGGGAAGTATTGTGAACATCGCATCGATAACTGCGCAGCGCGTGCAAAAAGCGTTGACCAACTACGCGTCCGCCAAGGCAGGTGTTGTGCAGTTCACCAGGGCTGCTGCATTGGAGTTGGCGCGGCACAATATACGCGTGAATGCTCTCTCACCTGGCTATTTCCAAACACCGCTCAACCGCGATTGGTTTCAGACTGATGACGGCAAGGCGTTGATTCAGCGCATTCCACAACGGCGGACAGGCGATCTCCCGGAGTTAAACGGCCCACTATTGTTGTTGGCCTCTGATGCAAGCTCCTTGATGACTGGTGCTGATATTACGGTCGATGGCGGCCATGTGTTGTCTGAGTTGTAAACGCGCTCCACCACGATTAAGTCCGCTGTAACTGTGCTCATCGACCCGCGAGAAAAATTCGATTTTCGAGTGCTGCGTTATTTAACACGACTGGGAAAATCATTATGAGTTCACTCCAGGATAAAACTGCCGTTGTCATTGGTGCCTCGGGCACAGTCAATTTCGGGTCGGCTGTGGCACGCCGATTGGCCGAAGAGGGGGCGCATGTGGTGGTGGCAGCGCGGCGTCGCGAGCCCTTGGAGCAGTTGGCGCAAGAGATCGGTGGTTTGGCCGTGAGCTGCGATGTGACTGACGAAAATTCAATTGCAGAATTATTTAGCGCAGCGTGTAAAACAACAGGGCAAGTCGATATTGCAGTTTATTCGGCCGGTGTGCATAGCGCGATGCCCATTGCAGAATTGACTGCAGAAGAGATTCAACCAACTTTGAATGTGAGCTTTATTGGCGCACTGTTGTTTTTTAAACACGCCGCATCGGCGATGAAGCAGGGCGGCAGCGTGATCACGGTCTCCTCGTTGACAGCGCGAATTCCCGGCGCCAGTTTATCGGTCTATGCGGGAGCGCGTGCGGGCATTGACTATGCGATTCGTGTTGCCGCTGTGGAATATGGCCCGCAAAAAATTCGATTCAATTCTATCGCTGCTGGGTTGATACATACGGATATGACCAACATGTTTTTTGATATGCCTTCCGTGCTCGATGCGCATATTGCCAATACCCCCAGCGGTCGCATGGGCACCTTGGACGACATGGCAGAGGCGGTACTATTTCTCGCCGATGATAGCAAGTCAGGCTATATCAATGGGCAGGTGCTGGATTTGGCGGGAGGTCAACAAAATGGTGGTCTGCCACGTTTTTAGCGCGTATCGGGCTATAGTGCTTGCAGGCAGTTGTATATTGCACAGGAATTAAATTACGCACCGGCCTTTACAGATACTTTTAATTTGAAAGGCCAGGAGGGCAAGAAGATCAGGACTATGGTAATGAACTCCCAGCGTCACCCTGCTTAACTTCTAAGTCTAGGATGCTGGAAAGAAAACCGGCTAGAATAACCTGAGTGCCAATTGCCAGCGCGGTAATAGACGGAACAATGATACGCATCATTGTTGAATAATCTAGTTCACCGAAATCCGACGAAGCCCATAAGACTAAAGCATATATGACCCCGCCCGAGCCCAATAAAACACCGATGACCCCAACGACAACGGTCCTTTCCAGGTTCACCAATTTTCTGTAAGTCTCATACTGAGTGCCACTGGGCAGTAACCCTCTGTTGTAAGTGTACTGCTTACACAGGAGGAAAAAAATTATCAGCTCTGAGCCAACTACTGTGGCTGCAGTACCAATTACCAGCGTATGTATATCGAATACCACTGATCCGATGGAAAGTTGACCTGGCAAGACCAGTCCAATGCACAACAGGCCAAATAGAAAGATAAAGACACCGGGGTAAAGGAACAACCAGTGTGGGCTGTACATCAACAAAAAGCGCAGGTGTCGCCACCCATCTGACCAGCTACGAAGATGGGGTTTCCTGCTGCGACCATCGGGAGAGAGTGTTGTCGGTATTTCAGTTACTTTGAGTTTTTTAAGGTGGGCCTTGACGACCATTTCCGAAGCGAATTCCATCCCGGTAGTCATGAGATTAAGACTTTCGATTGAAGATTTATTGAACCCTCGCAAACCACAGTGAAAATCGTTGATTTCGCTCGGAAAAAAAAGTTTTCCCATACCCGACAAGACAGGATTGCCCAAGTATCTATGTAAGGGGGGCATGGCGCCCTTGGCGATGCCGCCTTTAAACCGGTTCCCCATCACGAGGTCATAGCCCTCGCGTAATTTCTCCACAAATGCACCTAAAGCAGAAAAATCATAACTGTCATCGCTATCCCCCATGATGACAAACTTCCCCCTGGCGGATTTTATGCCTGCGCTTAGCGCTGCGCCATAGCCCCTGCGTTCCACGTCCACAACCCGAGCCCCATGACTCACAGCAATGGCCTGACTGCCATCGTCGCTGCCATTATCGGCAATTAATACCTCGGCGTTTATGCCCATATCCCTAATGCTTGCAAAGGCCTTGTCGATACACGTCGCCAGGGTCTCTGCCTCATTCAGGCAAGGCATTAGCACTGTGAGTTCAATCTCGGAATGATTAAGCCCAGATGGCATGTTTTAACCCTCTACAAAGAGATCGCTGTTGTATTTGGTTGCAGTCAGACGCGATAGCCATAGAGTAATAAGTTACTTGGCCAGCCGAGTAACGCGACGGAATATACTCGAAACTCGTACCCTTCAATTCTGGACGCTGCGCTGTATAACTCCGAACTATCCATCAAGTTAAGGTTTTTTTCCAACGCTAATTCGCGCATTCCAATCAAGCTCAATAAATATCTAAACCAGCGCTTAGGTAGCCAGTGCACCAACGGCAAAACAGTGTGGAACTCTACGGGAAACCAGCGATTTGGAGTAGTCAAAAATATTCGGTCACTGGAGACACGAGCACATTCTTCTATAAATCTTACCTGATTTTCAAAGCACCCTACATGCTCGAGTACAGCAGAGGCATGTACGGCGGTAAAACTGCGGTCGTGAAACGGTAATTGAAGTCCATTTGCGCGGACAAATTTTATACCGGGATACTTGTCGACAAGAAAATTCGCGTCGTCTAGCCCTACAGCCGTAATCGCATCTTTGTCGGGGTACCAGGCTTCTAGATAATTCGATGCTTCGTAACTTTGGTCTGAGGTGGCACCAACGTCTAGTATAGTGCACGCTCCTCCCTCGGGAATATTGTCAATAAACTCACGAAACATTCTCTTGCGCTGGTAGGCCGCGATTTTAATGGGAAGAGTGTCTGCGGCAGCGACGTTGTATTGGCTATTGATTTTGGTCTTTCGCATCCACAAATACCCATAAAAGAGAGAACACGAAACTGAAGGCTCCGGCGACTAGTGTAGCCAGCAAACTGGCTGCTGGTCCCTGCAGAGTGAATGCAACATAGATATAGTGTGTGGTGACGGCAATAAGAGCCATGCAGGTTAGCTGCACAATAACGTAGCGAAAAAGAGATCTACGCATAGGCAAACTGGAATTAAAAGTCCAAGTTCGATGTAAGGCAAAGGAAACCACTATAGATATAAGATACGCCAAAATCGAGGTGACCAATGGAGACAGGCCAAGTACGGAATGTAAGCCCTGGAAAAGCAAAAAATACCCGACAGCCATCGTGAGCCCCACGATAATAAATCGCAAGCCAACAGCACTGGTAAGTTTATCAAGCACTAGGTTCATGATGTTTTTACATTAATTAAACGCCGATTGTATATTTCAAGCAATGGTAAAGCCTTATCGCTGGTAAAGTACGCTGCAGGGGTTCTCATATTGCTGCAAAAACTAGAAATGCTGGATTTTTATGGACATTGGCCACTTAAGTTGTATTTGAACAACCCCCGGGCTCAAACCGTAAGAATATCGTATCGCGCCTGCAGAGAAGAGTAGCGCTTCGATAATATGGTGGTAGATGACATGATTACTCAAAGTCATCCTATTTTCTCAATTTGTCTGTAAGCACAATGCGAAAACTAGAATCGTGCATTAGGCTCCACAACTCTCCCAAAACTCGGAAGAAAAATAGTTAGGCTTGAATCGAAAAGCGTCGGATACATGTAGCGCCTTAAGCTCATTAGTTTCGTAATTATTTAAAAAAGAAAACACCACTTGGTCGTTATTATCTACTTCAAGAATCCAACCCTGAGTGGAACTGGTGATTAGACGAGTGCCGTAATCGGTAAGCTGGTGGCGGGCGTTTATAAGCGAGAAAATCGAATGTTTTTCTCCATCCACTAAAATAGTGTGTTCCATAGTGTCTACATCAATTTGAACAATATCTGAATGGCCCTTTCTAGCGCCAACAGAATTATTCGAAAAGGCTGTTATAAATCCGCCATCTTCCCAGTCTGGATCGTGCTGCCTTCCTGTCGCACCGATCCGCCACCACTTAATATCTAGCGTTTTCGGATCCACAATAAAAATCAAGTTGTGGTTTCGGTAACTGATTAATAGATCACCGATGGCAAACCCCGGGAAGTCAGAGGCTTTAGAAGCAGGCAATTCTTCGATGTCATTACCATGAGATATGTCCATCCAATCCGCAAAGGTGCTAGGGAATGTATTTTTCTGGAGGTAAAAAATATGGTCAAACTCGTTTTTCTCATAGACGTCTTTCATGTCTATGGTTTTAAGCACTTCTCCAGATTTTGTAGATACTTTTTGTAATACGTGATGGTATCCGAGATGTGGGCCCTGGAAAGTCCAGAAGGCGCTATGATCCTCGGTCATGGTGACGGTGTGATGAAATATTCCTTCCAGATTCCAGAGAATATTGCCGCAGGCATCAATTCTAACAATGCCGCCTCCGGGCTCTTGCATGTTATATATAACCGAACCGTCTGGCAGTAGTTCTATTCCATAAAGGTTTTTTTGATGATCAGGCTGTTTGTTTAGCGGTAAGTGCTCAGTCGACAAGTGCCAAGCGTGAATTGGCTGACCCGCAGGATCAAGAAGAACTCCCCCCCACAATGTGTCTTCAAAATCTAACGCACCAAACAGAGCTCGATACCCAGCCGCATGTTTAGGATCAATAAATACTTGCGGATTTTCGCGTCGATCACGTGTGCCAGGTACAACTAATTCTGTGGTCTTTTGGGTGGCTATTTCAGGATAATCGTAGATGAACTCAGCGGGTTTAACTCCAAGTTCATTGAGAAATTTCTGCTCAAGCGTCATTTCTTGTACGGGTGACTTCCACCCCAAAAACGCCTCAATTTTCTCGACGTACTGAAACGGAAATACCTCATACCGGCCTATTCCATAGCCCCAAGCAAGTATCGCTAAACCGCAGAGGTAGGAAATAGCTATTTTTTGTGCTGTGTTCATAGTTCTAATTATTTTGTCGGGTAAAAAACTCGTAGAAATTATGGCATAAGGTTACCACATTTTAACATTACATCGTTGGTATCAAACGGTATTTGGAACGGAGGTCTCACCTATGGTACTGTTCTTCGGTTGGCTAGCCCTTTTGCTCGCTGGGCAAGATCACTGTTTCTAACTTTAGTAGCCTTTTTATTACAAGTATGCCCACTCTCGCAAACACACAAACTTACGGAAATCGGTTACCAGCATTTGATCATCAGCAATTTGGTGTTGCGCTTGTCATTTCTCTCCTTGTGGGTGCGATAATACGTTTACTCTATGTCTTCAGTTTTTTCGGGCGTCCTGATCCTGTCATAGGCGGCGACGGCATCTCTTACCATCTCGAAGCTCTCAGACTGGCAAACGGCTTAGGATATACATCCGCCATGTGGGATGTTGGCGCGCAAACCGCACATCATCCCCCAGCTTGGGTTACTGTGCTCGCCGGGTTTTCTGCGCTGGGTATAGATACCATTCATGGCCACCAATTGTTGGGAGTGTTTATCGGCCTGCTCGTTATCGGTGTCGTGGCAGTTATTGGCCGCATTATTTTCGGTTATCTTAGTGGTGCATTAGCGGGCGCGATAGCAGCTATTTATCCAGGTTTCTGGGTGCTCGATGCCCAGATACTCGCCGAGCCATTTGCATTGGTCATGCTGGGTATGACCATAATTGCGTTCTACCGTTTTTCCAGAGAGACGAATATTCGACATGCACTAGAGGTAGGTTTCTTTCTTGGCCTAACTGTATTGGCTCGATCGGAGCAACTCGCCCTACTAATTATGCTTGCTCCAATATTTCTGTTCAACGCTACTCATCTCAGTCTTGCGCGCCGTGTCATGCTCAGCCTAATAGTGATTGGCTGTGTGGCTCTGCTGCTAGGCCCTTGGGTGATACATAACGCCAATCGTTTTGACGAGCCGGTTCTAATTTCCACGAACATGGGCGCAGGCCTGCTAACCGGAAACTGTGCCACTACATTCGAGGGCAAAAATAAGGGGTTCTACGACACTTATTGTTTTAGCTACTCAGAAAAACCTGGACAAGATGCCGATCGATCTACAAAGGATCGGTTACACAGAGAAGCAGCCATTGAACAAATCCAAGAGAACCTAGACAAGCTTCCGTTAACAATTGTTGCTCGATATGGTCGTGCATTTGGGCTGTACAAACCAGCGCATACTGTGACAGAAGTCGCTAATTGGCATGGTACTGATACCTGGCCTGTATGGTTGTGGGTCATATCTTTCTGGGTTGTCGGGCTGTTAGCACTTGTTGGTATTGTGACTGCCATTCGGGCCAGAATCGATATACTGCCGCTGGCGATACCTATTTTTGTTATGCTCGGGGTAGTAGGTGTTTTCTTCGGAGAGCCCCGATATCACACAATGGCAGATCTGAGCTTTGTGGTGCTCTCTGGCTACGGTTTGTTGGCGATCGTAAACCAATGGAGTGTACGCAGGGCACGACGTCGCTGAGCGAATGTTAACTGCTGCTCCTGAGGCTATAGATTTTGTATCGAGTACTGTAATTCTCGGGCAATGACAAATATCAATTTACATCTCGCGCGAATGGAAAACACCAGCCCACCAGGTACAATGGTTAAGACGCCACTGCCACGTTTAAAGACCGGGTCGCTAAAAACAACGGCGAAGGAGTTCTCGTATTTCTATTCATCAAGAAATGTAATCGCAATGGAGTTCAAGGTAATTTATGTGCCAGGAGTACTTCACGACCTACTCAGCTGTGAAGACCGGACAGGGAAAGGACTGTAAGGCAATTTCTAACTTTCAACTATTGGCGTAAAATTTCCCTGGCAGACCTTATAGCAAAAGGTAAGAACTATGAAGACATTGGATAAGGCACGCTTATGCCTCCCCCCGGCAATTTTGTTGGCAGCCGCGCCTGTCGAAGCCTATGTTGGGCCGGGGCTTGGAGCTGGGGCCCTGGGCGTCATTCTCGGTTTACTGGGCTCAATTTTAATCGCCGTCTTTGCTTTTTTTTGGTACCCAATCAAAAGAACGTTTAAAAAATGGACTGCACCGAAGGGCGAATCTTTAGAGGAAGAGGAGCAAATCGAGGTCACAGAAGAGCCGGAAAAATGACCGTTTATGTAACCGCTCTGATTATTTGCATCACTGCGGTTGAACTTTTCACTAGAGCGCCACTGAAAGAGACAATTGCAGACCTATTGCAATACGCTAAAAATTCCCGTCGCGTAATCAGCTCAAATTACATTTCTGATCACTGGAAAGAAAAAGTCCTTCCCGCGTATTCAAAAAAACTAGCGCAGAGCTCATTTAAGATATTTTTTATTTTTGGCATCGTACTTGCGGTATTGCTTGTGCTTTCAAAGGTGCTGGATTACTTATTTCTTAGCGGAGAATCTACTATAGAGTACTTATCGACAATGAGTGGCATTCTTTTTGCCACGATTGTATCGATTGGCTATTATTATGTCAGAACAACTCTCCTCAAAAAATAATTATGGTTTCTTCTCACGATTACTGCATAAACTGGTATTAGACTACCCATTTATCGCAGAGACCATCTTTGACCTAGAGCAAATTACTGCTAGCGGCAAAATTCCCAGTCCAGTTATTAAGCCTATATTTATAGCAGGATTGGCACGCTCCGGAACGACCGCCGTATTAACTAACTTCTATAAAACAGGAAAATTTAGATCGCTGATCTACAAAGATATGCCATTTGTGTTAATGCCGTCGGTCTGGAAGAAGATATCAGCCTCAACATCTACCAACAATATAAAAACCGAACGCGCCCATGGTGATGGCATTTTCGTCAACCCTGAAAGTCCTGAAGCTTTTGAGGAAATATTCTGGCGGACTTTCTGCCACGAGAGCTACATTTTTGAAGAGTACTTATCTCCTCATAAGATAGACGCTGAAACGCAAAAGAAATTTAAGCTATTTGTGGGCGCTGTTCTTCGTTCGTCTGAAAATCCGCAAAAAATTCGCTACTTATCCAAAAACAATAATAATTTACTGCGTTTGCCTTTTCTAAAAAAGGCATTTTCTGATTCGATTATCATCGTCCCGTTTCGCAACCCACTCCAACAGTCAATTTCCCTCATGAACCAACATCGAGCATTTTGTCAGCGACATGAGAAAGATAAGTTTTCGCTTACCTATATGAACTGGTTAGCACATCATGAGTTTGGAATGGGCCACAAACCTTTTCGGTTCGATGGTTTTACCAACGAGCTAGCTGCCTATAGAGCGGATGAGGTCAATTATTGGCTAACGCTTTGGAAGAACAGCTATCAATACATCCTTGATACTGCCCCCAGGGATAGCTATTTTCTTTGCTACGAGCGGCTTTGCGAAAATACAAGCGAGGAACTAGGCAGGCTTTATGCTCGCGCCGAAATATATTGTGATAAGCCGCTAGATGAAGCTATATTTTCATTGCCACCCAGGAAAGAGGTTGACAATTTGGATCCAAATTTGCTCTCTAGGTGTAACACTTTGTATGAGGATCTGATACGACGAAACCGTCGGTGAGGCCAACCATCTGCCGAGTATTCGCACCTGAGCAAATTCATCGTTGTCTGTTAGTCTGTTACCAGATACGTGCAGGCGCCGTGGATCATGATCGCCAGATTATGTCTTAAACGCTTGTGCGCTGGCTTGCTATTGCCGTGGTGCCGCGGAACAGGGAGATTAGCCCAATGTCAGATGGAGTGCAGAATAAATACTTACCCTTCTCTATGTACGCGCTATTTTTGGTGTGTTACAGCATCGTGCACTTTACGTTTGAATGGAATTTCTGGATGGGAGATGATTTCGCGGTATTTGCAAAATATGCACAGGGCGATTCAGCCGCAGCGCACCTCGCAGTCGCGAAATCGGTGTACTTTAGTAAGGCCACATGGATGATTTTGCTGGTTTGGCTTTGCGCGGCCGGTGTTGCCTTTCGACGCGCCTTGGCGATTAGTTTTTTATACTATGCAGTGGCGCTGTTATTTTTGTTTCCTATTAAGCTATACAATGGGCTCAACCTACTGCTCGCCTTTGGCTTTGCCGCAGAAGAAATACGTTTGTATCTAGAAGAAAAGGCGCACAACGCAAAGCATCCCGCCAGTACTTAGCGATCTCACCTAACCGGTATAGCTGCTTTACTATTTAACTGCTTCGCGCCGCAGTAGAGCGCCGTTGAGCACTACTTCGCGAATATAGCCACAGCTTCTTCGACACTAGCCACTCCGGTGGCAACCTGAGGCTTGAGTAGCCAGCCGAGCCACCAGGGTGCAATGGCATCGACGAGTGCGCGCGGGTGTCCCTCCGGGTGGGTGATGATGCGCCCCGCGGTAAACACGCGAGGCCCCACCAGCTCGCCGTTAGCGATACGTTGGCGTCGCTCAAACGCCTCATCCGATGAATCACCGGGGTCGAAGACTGAAGTAACACCCGCATAGGCGTAGGCGCGCAAATTATCTTCCGGTGTGGGAAGATCGAAATTCCAGGTGGGGTCAGTCGCGCACTGACAACTAGAGCATCGTAATTCAAACCAGCGCTGGCTATTGTTAAGCCCAAGGTGATGTTGTCGCCGGATTTCCCTGGGATTTTCTTCGACCTGTGCTAGATTTATTGCAGGTCTGCACAGCGGGCTACGGCACCATTCATCAAATTTTCGACGGTACTATCAAGACACTATCATGGGCACTACGCCCTGGAGATTTCCTATCATGAACAAAGAAAATCCCGCGTACCTCATGTCATTGCGCTCGCGTGAATGCCTCAACACCAAAGACAAAGCGGGTTGGCTGGGCATGTGGGCCGAGGACGGCATTATTGAAGATCCAATTGGGCCGACAATGTTGGACCCCGACGGCAATGGGCACTCGACGCCTGAGGCGCGCGAAGCGTTTTACGATCGCAATATTGCCAATTCCGATATCGAGTACATTATTCACGACACGTATACCTCCCACTTGGAGTGCGCCAATATCGTTACACTCAATGTGCTAATGAATATTGATGGTAAAAAGTACAGTCAACAAGTGAACGGTGTGTTCTGCTACGCTGTCAACGAGGCGGGGAAGCTAAAGTCACTGCGTGGCTACTGGGAGTTCGATGAGGGTGCCGCAACCTTAAAGGAAGTCGACGCGGCATAGTCGGTCACTTAAAAAAGTAGTAGACAACCCTGCGACGCGGGTGCGTGGAGCAGTACCCGAGGTGGAGCGCGATGTACAGCAATGTAGACATCCTCTTGATACAACAAGCATTGTTGGACAGTTACAATCGCTACGCCGAGGGCCTGGATAGTAAAAACTGGCCGTTGGTACGCGGCTGTTTCGCCGATGAAATTTATATCGACTACGGCCCTTTAAGTGCCAGCACGGGCGAGCCGGACGTACCCCGGCGTGCCGATGATTGGATGCTCTACTTGCAAGGCGTGATCAATGGGTTTGATATTACCCGCCACTTGATCAGCAATCACCGTTTCAACATCGACGACACACGTGTTGCCTGCCGCGCTTATCTGACAGCCGACCATATTATGTTTGACAATGCGGAAATTCCGATTGCGGGCGCGGATGACGTGGTCACGGTAGTGGGGGAGTACGCCAACGATTACTGTTTAGTCGATGGCCACTGGAAGATAACCCGGTCGGCGCTAGTGGTGCATTATTCGACGGGCAACATGGCGTTGTTTGAACGCGCTGCCGAGCGGTTGGCTGCTGCTCACAACTAGCCAATACTGCTGCGCAAAATGACGTTATTGTCAGTGCTTGTGAGTCGCTTCACTTCATCACCAATTGAAAACCATAACCGTTATTTTCACCTTTACCCTCCCTGGACACCGTGACTGAGGTGCCAATCGGGCTGCCCATGCCGAGCGCCACGGAAACCTGAGTATCAGTGCTAGAGGCGAGAAAACGTTCGCCCCGCTCGGTTTCCCCCAAAACCACACTTAACGCACTCTTTTCGCGCCGATTGATGACGGTGTAGGTCAAAATTTTACCCGCCGTTGGGTTTGCGGCGAGCGGGCACTGCCCGATGTCGCTGCAGTCAGTGTAAAATGCAGTATCGCTGCACCAGTCCAGATAGTAGTCATCGCGCGGAGCGGCGCACAACACCATAGCGGCATGTTTCGAGAGAATACCTCCATTGGCAGTTACCAGCCCGCGTTGTGTGCTACCGCGTAAGCGATGCGCCATTTCTGCAATGGCGTGCAGACTGTAGTTGTTGCCTGGACCGCCAAAGTAGGGCAGACCGCCGGTAACCGTGAGTGGTTTGCTGCCGTCGGTGGGGAAACCCAGTACCGTGCACGCTGCTTGCACCGCGCAGGGAAAGCAACTGTAGAGATCGATCAGGTCAATTGCATCGATTTCGGCTTCTTCTTCAGTAGCTGCGTGAGTCATTGTCGCGCCGAGTACGCGCGCCATCGCAGCAGAATACGCTGGGTTTTTCCGCTGGCTCAGATAGGTATCTTCGCCCTGTACACAGGCGTGAATATAAAGCCATTTGTTGGGGTCGATGCCCTGTCGCCGCGCTTCTGCAATAGTGGTGAGCACCACCGCGGCGGATTGATTCACGCCATCCTGTGCGACCAGATACTTGGAGTAGGGCAGACTGATTGGGTAGTTGTATTCCGAGACCAGCGCAATGTCCTCCGCACTGTACCGGTCTGGAAACTGTGACCAGGGGTTAGTCGCAGCGACTTCGCTAAAGGGTGCCATGAGTCTGGCCATGTGTCGTCGGTGTTGCGGCGTGTTGTGGCCCAGTTGCTCGGCTTGGGCGTTCTCGATGAGTGCGTAGTAGTGCACGGGTAGTGTCATGCCGCTGTCCAGCTCCTGCTCGCAGGCGAACCGCTTGCGGTATTCGCGGTTTTCTAGAGGTACGTCGTAACTCTCTCGCCAATCGAGCTCCACACCCACGCGTGTTGCCAAGCGCGTGGTAGCGATGGCTTCGGCTCCGGTGAGCAACGCCATTTTGATCTCGCCTCGAGCGAGTGCCTGCCCCAATTCCCGCAACATTTGCAGTGGTTGGGTGCCCCCGGCATTGCTGTAAATCCGCTGTGTGGGCACGGCGCCAATTCTTTGCGCGACTGACTCGGGTGGGTTGTCACTGCCACCGAAGGGTGAGGCCCAGGCGGCTGCCGCGTCGGCGAAGAGGCGGATGAAGGTAATAGCGTCGATAGACCTTGCCGATACGTTGGCATCTTGGAGTGCCGCTTGTGCCGCTCGTGCCGCCAGTTCCACCGGTGCCGCTAGGTGCTCGATCGCCTCGCGTGGCAGATCGTTGTCTAGGCGTTGAACTGATTGTCCGGCGCCGACAATGATCGGCGTGTGATCCGGTAGCGTGATCGAGTCGAGGGAATCGGTTGGTGTCATGGTTAGCTTGTGTTCGTCTTATCGTGAGGTGGCAGAATAGTGGAAAAGTAGGGCGAGGTTAACTCAAAGGCGCCGTCTATTGTATTGACCGGTGCGTTCTCAATTGCTCTCTTACGCCATCCCTGGTTTTTGATTGAGAGTCGGCACCTGAGAGCGCTACTCGCGGCGTGCGTGTGCTCTGCGGGGCATTGTTTGCGCAAGCCCGCACGTCTATAGTGGTGGAACAAGGACTACTTGATTTCAGCAACTTCGCAGATCGTTACCAGAGACTCGCATTAAGAGGCTCTCTTTAAGAGACATCGTTTATGGAATTGGCCATATTTCCACCTGCCTTTGGGTTGCGTAATGCCGGGCCTTTTTGTCTGAAGTCGGAACTGCTGTTGCGTTCTCTGGGCTTGGAATACACGCTGTTAATCGAGTCGAATCCAGGCAAGGGACCAAAGGGCAAGCTGCCGTTCTTGCGCCACGAGGGAAAGGTGATCGCAGACTCCGAGCTCATTGCACAGTATCTCGATGACCTTACCCAAGGCAAAGTATACGGCGCGCTGACGGCGCAGCAGCACGCCGCAGGCTTGGCCCTAAGCCGTTTGGCGGAGGATCACCTGTATTGGATGATGGTGGCCAGCCGCTGGTTAGACGACGACTGGTGGCCGCATGTGGTGCACGGTTTCTTTGGCGCTGTACCAGTACCCGTGCGCGCCCTAGCCAGTCGCATCGCGCGGCGCAACGTGGCGCAAACGTATCGCTTACAGGGCCTGGGTCGCCATTCTCTGGAAGAGCAGCGCGGTTTCGCCCAGCGCGATTTACAAGCATTAGAAGATGCGGTGCCCGCTACGGGGTGTTTGTTTGGCGCCGAGCCCTGTATCTATGATTGTTCTATCGTTGGGCTCATGGCTGGCATCTTCGACAATACCCCCAACACTTGGTTGACCGATGTCGCCCAACCGTTTCAGAATCTGCGCGATTACACCGAACGCGTGCAGGAAACAGTGGGTGTTTGGGGGCGTGATTAGTAATTTCACTCTCCTAGTAAGCACGTGCCATCGCGTAAAGCAGCGCGCACTGGCTGTGCTGGCACTCGTTCTCGCCAGCCCTGCGGTATTTGCTGAGAGCTTTGATGCCCAGGTGGAAGCCTGGGTGCGGCCGTGGGCAGACGCGCTTTCCTCGGTGGTGTTTTTCAAAGTCCAGATTCTCGGTCAGCCGTTTCCGCTGATCGTTCTGTGGCTAGCAGTCGCCGCAGTCTTCTTTACGCTGTATCTGGGGTTTATTAACATCCGCGGTTTTGGCGCGGCCATACGCCATATTCGCGGCGATTATCACGACCCCGAAGCGCGTGGGGAGATATCGCACTTTCAAGCTGTGGCCACAGCCATTTCCGGCACTGTGGGTATCGGCAACATCGGGGGTGTTGCGGTGGCAATTGGTATGGGTGGCCCGGGTGCGGCTTTTTGGCTCGTGCTGGCGGGGTTTCTCGCCATGTCCACTAAGTTAGTCGAATGCACCCTGGGCGTGAAATACCGCCGCTACAACGACGATGGCTCCGTGTCGGGTGGCCCCATGTATTACCTGGAACGCTTTTTGGTTGATCGCGGCGTGCCGGGTTGGGGAAAATTCCTCGGCGGGCTCTATGCGCTCGCGCTGGTCATCGGCTGTCTGGGCATTGGCAATATGTTCCAGTCCAATCAGGCGTACGTGCAGTTTTTGACAATCAGTGGTGGTGAGCAGAGCCCCTTCGCAGATCGCGGTTGGTTATTCGGAGTGCTCATGGCCGGTGCCGTGGCCCTGGTCATCATCGGCGGTATTCAGACCATTGCACGGGTAGCGGCGCGGCTCGTACCCTTTATGGCTGTGCTCTACGTGGTCTCGGCGCTGGTGATCATCGCGATGAGTCTGGAGCATTTACCCGGTGCTCTGCGCCTAGTATTGAGCGAGGCCTTTAGTATGCAGAGCGCCACCGGCGGTATGGTGGGTGCGATCATCGTGGGGTTTCAGCGCGCGTTGTTTTCCAACGAGGCGGGGCTGGGCTCGGCGTCTATTGCGCACGCTGCTGTGCAAACTGAGGAGCCCGCCTCCGAGGGGCTGGTTTCGCTGTTGGAGCCGTTTCTCGATACCGTCGTGATTTGTACTCTCTCTTCGCTGGTCATAATCACAACGGCGTATCCAAACGGCTTGATGGACACTGGCTTGGAAGGTATTGCGCTGACTTCAGCGGCTTTCGAGCACCATTTTTCATGGGCGCCTTACCCCCTGGCATTGGCGGCGCTGTTGTTTGCGTTCTCGACGGGTATCGCCTGGTCCTACTACGGCTTAAAAGGCTGGACCTACCTCTTTGGTGAGGGCGCAGTCACGCAGTTTATTTTCAAAGCCATTTTCTGCGCATTTATTGCCCTAGGCTGCATGATTCAACTGCAGGCAGTGTTGGATTTTTCCGATGCCATGGTCTTTCTCATCGCCGTTCCCAACATTCTGGGTCTGTACTTATTTGCACCGCAGGTGAAGCGCGAGGTAAATGATTATCTGCGTCGCATCAATACGGCTGATCGCCATCCACGGTGATGCGCAACATGCGGCGGTGCGCGGGGAAGTAATCGTTGATAGGTTTGTGCTGTGTGCTACGGTTATCCCACAGGGCAATGGTGTGGGGCTGCCAGCGCAGCCTGCAGGACAATTCAGCGGTGGTGATATGGTCGTAAAGGAATGCCAGTAACGCCTTGCTCTCGGTTTTGGTTAGCTCTTCAATATGCGTGGTGAACAACGCATTAACAAACAACACGCGCTTGCCTGTCTCCGGGTGCGTGCGAATGACGGGGTGACACACCGGTGGGTTAGCCCGCACCGCCTCTGCCAAGCGTTCGCGACCACCGGGTTCCGCCAAACTCTCTTTAAAGCCGTGGCTAAAATCGTGTACTGCGGTCAAGCCCTCCAGTAACGCTTGCATGGGTGCTGACAAACAGTCGTAAGCAGCAGTCATGCTGGACCACAGTGTATCGCCGCCTTTCTCGGGCACTATCTCAGCGCGCAGTAACGTGGCCATGGGCGGGTGCTGACGGAAGGTCATGTCACTGTGCCAGGCTTCAATTTTAGTAGGCCGCTCTGCGGTGCTCTCCAAAATCGTAATTTCCGGGAAGTCGGGCACGGTGTCATAGGCGGGGTGCAGTTGTACTGGCCCCAGGCTGAGCGCCATTGCTTTTTGTTGAGCGGGCGAGATGTTTTGATCGCGAAATACCAAGAGTTCGTACTCTAGTAACCAGGCGCGAATATCCGCCAGCAGTTGCGCAGACAACGGTTGGGCCAAATCGATGCCTTTCACTTCAGCCCCAATAGCACCGGCTAACGGAATCAATTCACTCATGGTTGTGCTTCAACTATTGTTCGGCCGTCGATTTTAGCAGCGAATCTATGTGCTTTGTATCGGTAGTTCGATCTCGATTCGCAGCCCGCTCGACGTATTGTGTGCGCTGATATGGCCGCCGTGTTGCTCTATAGCACGACGGGCTATAGCCAATCCCAGGCCATAGCCGTCAGCGGGGTTGCGCGAATGGACAGCACGGCTGCGCGCGGTATCCACACGGAAAAACGCGTCGAATAGTCGCGGCAGGTCTGTTTCGGGTACCCCCGGCCCACGATCTTCTACCGCGATGTAATAGGCGGTTTCAGTGCGCGTCAGCGCAACGTTCACGGTGGTGTGATCGGGGGTGTAGGCCAAGGCATTGCGCAAGACGTTGTCGAAACTCTTGCGAAGCAAATCTGCTGCGCTGGCAATCGTCGCTTCCTGCAACTGGCACTGCAATTGTACTTTTTTACCCTGGGGTTGTCCTTCAAAAGTGGCGTCGTCACAAAGCTGGCGCAACAGCGCGACTAAATCGATGTGCGTCTCCAGGTCACCTGTGTGTATCTGAGTTTGCAACAATTGCGCGATCAACGACTCCAGGCGTTCCGTTTCAGTTTCTATTCGCCTCAACTGTGTACTGTCGCCGCTTGCTTCCTGCGCAAGGGCGAGCGCCACGCGCAGCCGGGCGAGTGGTGAGCGCAATTCGTGAGAGACGTCGCTCAGTAATTGTTTCTGCGCTTGAATGCGCTGCTGCAACTGCTCCGCCATGCTGTTGAAATCTCGCGCCAGGTCATCGGTCTCATCACCGCCGTACTCACGCACTTGGAGTCGGGTCGATAGCTCACCGGTGGCCAGTTTGCGTGAGGCCTGCCGCAATTCCTCTAGCCGGCTGGTGAGCAGGCGCGACAGGGCGTAGCACATTAACCCCGATATCAGCACGGCTAACGCGATGCGCAGCCCGGGATTGCTACCCAGGAGGTCCAACCAAGTCAGCGCGCGGGGATGGAAAATAAAGACCGCCCGCATTGGCCCGTCATCGTCGCGGTAGATACGGTGTGCTGAGATCTGACCGATAGCCGATTTGCCGTAGGCCTGTGGGCGTCGGTCCTGTAATTTCTCCGCGACCTTGAGGGCCTCTGGAGGTACCGAGCGCGCAAAAACATCTACACCCTGTTCATCGAGTAAAAAAATCTCTAAGTCATGGCGTTTGCGGGCGCGCTCGATGGCAGTGGCGAGTCGCTCGCGTTCATGATGCTGCAAGTTGTACATCATGCGCAACATGTAGCGGTGGGGAGGGCCGGGTACGTGACCCGCTTTGGCGCGCTCTGCACGGGCAGCAGGGCGCTGCGGTCGATCGTCAACATAGGTGGTGAAGAGCATCCAACTGATCAAAATCATTAGGCTGGCCAGCCAAAACGCCACGAAAATCTTAAAAAAGAGGTTGCCACGCAAGCGATCGGTGAGACCGTATCTTTTCTGATCTGCAACAGTGCCGTGCGTACCAGTCACAGTGTCCCTACTCCTGGCTTTAACTGGTAGCCTTGCCCGCGAACATTCAGAAAGGGGTTCTCTACCCCCAAGGCTGCCAGTTTTTTGCGCAATTTACTCAGATGGACATCGATACTGCGGTCGTAGGCGGTCAGCGGCCGCCCCAGCGCTTTGTCACTCAACTCCTCCTTGCTCACGACTTGGCCCGCCTGCGCCATCAGCGTGTGGAGAAGGTTGAATTCGGCGCTGGTCAGAGAGAGTGGGACCGTGTCATAAAAAGCCGTTCGCTCACTCGTGTCGACGGTAAGCTTACCCACTTGCAGTGTCGGCGATGGCGCTGCAGGTGGGCCTTTCGCACGACGCAGAATAGCCCGCAAGCGGGCGGCCAACTCGCGGGGATTACAGGGTTTGGGTAAATAGTCATCCGCGCCCAATTCCAGGCCGACGATACGATCGGTGTCTTCCCCTTTGGCTGTTAACATGATGACGGGTGTCGCACAAAACTGCCGCAGTTCGCGCAACACATCCAGACCCTGCATGCCGGGCAGCATGATGTCGAGGACGATGACATCGTAAGAGCGTTGCGCTAGATGCTTAAGCGCATCGACCCCGTCGTACTGCGCAGCGACGACAAAGCCGTCTTGCTGCAAAAACTCGCTCAAGAGCGCGCATAGCTCACGGTCATCATCTACCAGTAAAATGTTTGCACTCAATGTAATTCCTTCGATTGATGACAAGCCACAGGGCTAGTGTGTCTGCTGCCTGGAAAAATGTCACCCGAGTTAACCCTCGAAAAGGTTTCTTAACACATCTTTACATTTTAGGTGCTGAGGTTTACAACCAGTTCATCTATGCTGGCCGCACTGTAAACGCATGGGAGGAAGTGCAACATGACACCGACAGTCCAAAAAACCTTATTGAGCTCAATAGCAGTAGTGGTCGCCACATTGATGCTAGCCGCCACAGCGTGGTCTGAACCCGATGGCATGGGTCCGCGCATGCACGGCAGCGATATGTTGGCACGTAAACTGAGTCTGACCGATGAGCAAAAAACAGCGGCGGATGCCGTGCTGGCAGCCCCTCGAGAGCAGGGCATGGCAGATCGGAATCGTATGGCTGAAATTCGCACGGAGCTAGCGGGGCTGCGAAAAAACTGGGATGCGGCCCGCGCTGAGTCCTTGGCAGCCGAGTTGGGCACGCTCACTGCGCGTGGCGCTGTACGCAAGACCCAGACAGAGGCGGAGATATACCAACTGCTGGACGATACACAGAAGGAAAAAATGGAAAAGTTGTGGGCCAAGCGCGACGCCCGCATGGATAGGCGACGCATGAAGAACGGCCGATAGCACATCGGCTGGTTAATATCAGCGGCCGGAGGCTGGGAGCAGACTTTTATGCCTTCGGGGGCAGCCCAATCTGCAATAGATTCAGCACACTGAGCTTAGAGCGGCCCCGGCCGCTCTTTTTTTGGGAGGTATCGCCACGCTCAATGGGTCGCCGTTGAGAGTCGCTCACGGCTCGCAAAGACGTGCATTACAGCTCTTGAATATTGAGACCGAGTTCATCACCCAACTCTGTCGTACTGCTGTCGTCACCTGCCTGAGTAATGACCGCTGTACTGGCATTTTCCGGCTGTAGATACTGGGCCGTCACACGTGTGAGGTCCGCGAGTGAAACGTCAAGTATTCGCGAGCGGAACTGCTGACGCTGCTCATGTGTGCGCCCGGTGAGGCGGTTGTGGAAGTCTTGCTTCGCTTCGCCCGCGGGTGAACCGGGCTTGTCGATGCTTGCTACGACGCCCAAGATGGCCTCTTCTAGCACGCGCGCTTCGTGTTGTGTGTGCAGCAACCAGTCGACGGCTGCGTCAAAATCTGCCAGGGTTTCCGTCAATCGCGGATCGCGGTAGGAGTAAAAACGAAAAGTCGCAATGCTGGAATCCTGCGAGGCGCCGCCGCCATAGGCGCCGCCTTGTTCACGAATGGCGCGATGCAAGAAACCGTTGCGCAGCACGCCTCCCAGTACCGTCAGTGCTGGAGCGTCCGGGTGATCGGCCGCGACTGTCGGGTAGGCTTTGGCGCAAAAGTTCACTTGGGTGTTGGCCAGCCACAACTCGGCGCGCGGTTCGCGCAAACGCGGTAGTGAAAATTTGGCAGCCGGTGCCATCGTTGAGTCCGGCGCCCAGAGTGCAGCGGTGTGCGACAAGACACTCGCCAGGACGTCTTCCTCGCCCACAGCGAGAAATTGAACTGGGGCCGCCTGGATAGTCTCGTGCAATTGCACCAAGCGCTCCGCGAATGCCCTCATGGCGGTGTCGTCCGCCAAAGCGTCGTTGAGTGCGCGTAGAGTTCGAATACCCTCCAAACCCGATTGTCGATGACTGAGCTGTGCCAGACCGCTCATGCCGGCGCTGGCGGCAGTCATGGCAAGCACATGGCCGTTGCCGGTGACGCCTTGCTCGCGTCGCGCTAACTGGGCGCTGATAAGCTCGCGAAGGCGTTGGTGTTCGTCAAAGCGCGACGCTGCGAGTGTATCGCGCAGCAGTTGCGTCTGTTCTTTGTGGTTGCGCGCCAGGGCCTTCGCCGAGAGCGTGAAATGCGCATGCACGCATTGCTCGTCGTCGGTGTGACTGCGCAGGGTCGCAAATGCGGAGATGCCACCAACGGTGGCGGCCTGGCGTTGTTGCGTGGCCAGATAGGTGTCCCCGGCGTTGCCGACCTCGGTGAGTATATGGGAATATAAGGGCAGCAACTCTAGGGCCTGGGTATCGAGCTGCGGCAGAGTGGCCACCACCTGCTGGTAGACTAGGCCATTGGTGCCCGGTTGATAGGTGGTGATCTGCAGCCCCCCCAGGGCAGTTTCCTGAAATGGCAGTTGCGGCAGTGCGGCCGGTACATCGCTCAGTTCAACCTTGGGCAGAATATTCGGGTCGTCATCCTGGGCCTGGCGTTCTTGCAGGGCCTGGGCAAGCTGGATGACATTGTCGCGCTCGGTGGCGTCCATCGCATGTTGCAGGGCCCGCAGACGCTCCCGTTCCTTGGCTTGGCGCTCGGCCGATAGCTGAGTGTCCGGCGTCATTACCAAGGTGACCCGGTGGGGGTTGTCTAACAGCAGTTTCTGGGCGAGCTGGCGAATGAAATGTGGGTCGCGGATCCGCTCACGCAACGTGGCGATCACCGGGTCCAAATCCAACACGGCAATCGGGTCGGCGTAGTGCGTGGCACAGCCCAGGGCTTGCAAGATAAGTTGCAAACCGTAGGGGTAGCTGTCACCGGAGATTTCGCGCTGATGCAATTCTAACTGATGGAGGACGGACTCGAGGGTTGCCTCTTCGACACCTTCGTTGGCAATGCGCTGAACCACCTCCAGCACCAGCCCCTCTAAGGAATCCGCATGCTCCGCTTCGCTACCCTCGATGCCGCAGCAAAACACCAGCTCGCGCATGGAGTCTTCCAGGCCACACAGGGGCGAGGGTGCACGGCCCAGTTCGGTTGTCTCTAAGGCCTGTTGCAGCGGCGATGCACTGTTGTCCAACAGCACGCTGGCGAGCAATTGTGCTTCGAGTAGCGATTGTAGATCCGTGCTCTCACCCAACATCCAACCCATCACCAAATGGGTTCTGGCGCTGGTGTCGTCGCTTTCGTCGTAGGCATAGCTCGAGTTGATACGCAAAGGAGCAGTCAGTCGCTGCTCTGGTTCTACCTGAATACGCTGATCCAGGCGCTGGAAATGGCGTAGCGCCTTATCTTCAAACTGGGCCTGATGTTCGGCTGCACTAATGTTGCCAAAGGTCATGAAGATTGCGTTGCTGGGGTGGTAGTGGCTCTCATAAAATGCTTTGAGCTGCGAATAGCTCAGATCGGGAATATGTTCCGGATCGCCACCGCTGTTGTAGTGGTAGGTGCTGGTGGGAAACAGGTGTTCGCACAAGCTGCTCCACAGTGTGCTGGTGATCGCGCTCATGGCGCCTTTCATTTCATTGAACACCACACCTTTAAATAGCAACTCGCTGTTTGGGTCGTTCGGGTCTTCGAATTCGACGCGGTGGCCTTCCTGGGCGAAGTCCAGTGGATCCAGTCGTGAAAAAAATACCGCGTCCAAGTACACGTCCAGCAAGTTGTTAAAGTCTTTGCGGTTTTGGCTGGCGAAGGGGTAGGCCGTCCAATCCGAACTGGTGAAGGCGTTCATAAACGTGTTGAGAGAGCGACGCAGCATCATGAAAAAGGGGTCGCGCACCGGGAAGCGTTCGCTGCCGCACAGGGCGGTGTGTTCCAAAATATGTGCCACGCCGGTGGAATCGTGGGGCACGGTGCGCAGTGCGACCAGGAACACATTCTCCGGGTTGTCGGCGGCCAGGTGGAAGTACTGTGCGCCAGTGGCCCTATGTTCGTATTGTTCCACGCGCAGGTTCAAGGCCTCTATGGTGGCCTGGCGAACCTGCGTAAATGCCGGGTGTGTGGTATGAGTTGCGTCTAGGTCTGTGCCTGGGTTTGTGTGTTGGTCTGTGTGTTCTACTGTGTTCAAGGTCTTCTCACAAAGTTAATATAATCAATAGTATAGTGATTTATTCTAAGGCAATTTATCTTTTTTTATGGGGTTTTTCTCGGTCTTGGCTTGGCACCAGTTCAATCTGATACAGCCACGGCCAACGCTTGCCGGTTACCCACATACCGCCATCGGCAGGGTTGCGGGCAATGCCGTTCAAGACATCGGTATCGCGCCGCCGCTCTTGCCCGGGGAGCAGCCCTGCCAAATTGATGCTGCCGCAGACTGCGCCGCTGTCTGGGTCGATCATGACGATGCGATCAGTCTGCCAGATATTCGCCCAGATGATACCGTCGACCCACTCCAGCTCATTGAGGCGACGCAGCGGCTTGCCATTTTCGGTGACTTCAATGCTGCGTACGCGACTGGCGTCCAGCGGCGAGAGCACATGCAGTTGTGCACTGCCGTCGCTATAGATGAGTTCCTTGCCATTATTGGTTAAACCCCAACCCTCGCCTGCAATGCGATGCACTTGCAGCGGCCGCAAGTTGGCGCGGTCGTAGACTAACATGCCGCGATTGCGCCAGGTGAGTTGATAGACCTTGTCGCCTAGCACGGTCACGCCCTCGGCAAAAAAGCGGCGGTTCAGCTTGCGTTCCTGTTCCAGTTCGCCATTGTCAAAGTTGTAGCGCAGTAAGCGCGACTCGCCGTAGTTGCCCGTGCTGACATAGAGCTTGCCATCGACGATTTCCAGCCCCTGCACAAATAAATCGCGCGCCTGGGGTTTGCGTGCCAGCACTTTGACATCGTAGTGCACAATGGCCCATGCGCGCTCCGTCACGGGCAGCATGACAGCCACGGCAACTACCAATGTCGGCGCCAATACGCCGAGCACATGCCAAGGCGGGCGCTGTCGAGTGTTGTCAGTTGTCGGCGGTGTCGAAAGATCGCGCATGGTTGACGGTCACAGTTGATTGCGAGCAAGGGCCCGTATGATAAAGCGAGCGGGAGCCAAAGCGCGAACTTGTTCGCGGGGTAGGGGAAGCGGCTCGTGACAGAGCATGCTGGCTAACAGTTCCGCTGCCAGCGGTGTCGAGGTGAGACCGCGGGAGCCGTGGGCGGTATTTACATACAGGCCGGGTAGGTAGCTGCCCCGGGTTGGAATCACGCGCTTGGCGTCGCGTCGCAACGCTGCGTAGTCCCGCGTGAACGCCGTCAGATCAGGAATCCGCCCCAGGATAGGTAAGCGGTCCGGGCTGGCGCAGCGAAAGCCGACTCGGCCCTTGAGTGCCGTGGGATTTAACTGTCCGATTGCCGATTGCCAACCGGGTATAGCGCGCGTTAACTGCGCCAGGTTTTGGCGATGGTCGCGCGCGCGGAGTTCGATGTCAGTGTCATCCGTAGCGAAGGTCGCCCCGATACTCAGTTGGTTTTGGGTGTCCGCTGGCGCGATGTAGCCCTCTTGGCACAGCGCTGCACGTAGCGTGTTAAACGGGGGCTCCAAGGGCAGGGTTGTCGTTTGCCCGCGCACCGCTTGCAGTGGCAACCACTGGCATTGCGTCAGCTCGCTCGTTCCGGTGCCGGCGGCAATAATGGCGGCGTCACCTGCCGCGACTACGCCTGTGGCAGAGACCGCGCGCCAGCGCTCGCGCTGACGCTCCAGCCGTAGCGGCCCACAATGGGTAATGACTTCGATGGCATTGTCTGCCGTACTCGCCAGTAATGCACGGCATAGCGCCGCAGGATAGATCCAGCCCGAACCGGGTAGCCACCAGCCCGCGCCACCGGGAGTCACACCCAGCCTTTCTGCGGCAGCTTCGACCGGTAGCCACTGGGCGTAGTCTGCCGCTTGCTCCATGCTCTGGCGAAACTCCGCAGGGGGTACGCTTTCGTTGTTTGCGACCTGGAAGCAGCCACACAGTGCCCCGTCTCTTGCTGCTCGCAGCACCTGCTGCGTAAACAGCTGTCGGTACCAGGCGCAGGCAAGGGTGTAGCTGGTCACGCCGAAATCGGTTTGCGGTGAATGGTGTTGCGCTACCCGCGTATAGAGAATGCCCTGGGCATTGCCCGATGCGGCTGTGGCCACGCCCCCTTGATCCAACACGGTCACGGCAATTCCACGGCGCGCCAGTGCGGCGGCGGTCGTGCAGCCCGCCAGACCAGCTCCGACGATGAGTACGTGCTGTGGTCGTTGCAGCTTGCGGGCGGGTCTATCCCAGGGTGTAGTTGCGTTCTCGGCAGGCGCTGTTTTTGCACCTGCACCGCGCGCCGCAACCGGCGAGTGCTCGGAGTGCGCCGTGGCGGGGCGCTGTGACAGTCGTCCGCGCAAGCACTCGCGCTTGCGGCCGTAGCCCGGTGTTTTTTCCACCACAAACCCTGCGTTTTGTAGCGCACGACGCACCTGCCCAGCACTGCTAAACGTGGCGACAGATGCATTTGATCGGCTGAGTGTGGCCGTCGTCGCGAGCACGTTTTCGCTCCACATGTCGGGGTTGCGTGTGGGGGCAAAGCCATCCAGGTACCATGCGTCGATGAGCGGTTCGCCCAGGGCTGCGAGTCCGGCGAGCGCGGTGTCGGCGCTCTGCCAGTGCAGGTCTAAGCGCACCCGCCCGGCATCTAGCAGTACGCGGTGTTGGCCGGGTAACAGCCCGGGGTAGACGTCTAACAGCTCCTGAGCCAAGGGCGTCAGCTCCGGCCAGCGTTGCAGTGCTGTGGCGAGATCATCGCGGTGCAGGGGGTGCTTATCGATGCTGAGGTAATGCAAGTCGGGGCGCGGCGCTGGTTGTGCGCGCCACAGCTGCCAGCTAAGCAGAAAATTGAGGCCGGTGCCGAACCCGAGCTCGCCGATGGTGAAATGCGGCTGCGCCCAGCGACTCCAGCGCTGTGCGAGTTGGCTCGCCTGGAGGAAGGTGTGTCGGCTCTCCGCTACGCCGTCATCGCGGTTGAAATAAACATCCTCAAAGCGTGGGGAAAATGGGTTGCCCCGGGGGTCCCAAGCGGGTTCGGCGGCGGGTACCGGGCGCCAGGGTGTGCCCCGGGCGGTCATCCTGCTTCAGTCTGAAGATCGATATCCTCGGGCAGCCAGTTGGGGAGCTCTAAATCGTCCTGTGCCAGCAGGTCGGTGATGGCGAACACGTGTAACTCGGCGGCCTGGCCCGGAGGGCGATACAAAGTGATCAGGTGATCTACTGCGCCGCCGCCCACAGGCAGTTGCACTCGCCACTCGTCCGGTAACACACTGAGTGTGGTTTCACCGGGCTGCAACTTCACTTTAGCGATGTAGTGACTTTTGCCCACGGGTTGCAAGCTGCGGCTCCCGCTGCCCACCAAGGTGTTGAACAACCGCGTTTTGATCGTACAGATAGGTGCGATGTCACGTTGCGTATCGGGCACGTTGGGGTCATTTAAACGCTGGGTAATCTGTGCCAGCGCCATGGTTGCTTCCGCACCGGTTAGTTGCACCTTGGTAGCGCTGAACGGTGTAGTCGCGATTTCCTGGGCTTTTTGTTGTTCCCGCTCGCGCAGGGCGATTTTGGCAGGGGTGTCGGGTATCGGGGTGGGCTGGTCTTCAATTTCTGAGTAATAGCCTTCCAACAATTTTCGTAGGCGTATCACGCCCACCGTTTCCGGTGGCACGCTGTAATAGGGTTCCGCCTCGGGCACATGTTCTGCGGCGCTGCGGCCGTGATCGCCTGCTGGCACTTTTTCTGTGTTGCGCGCTATCGTTGACTTCGGCGGTGGGTTGGATACAACCGCGTCGTCAAGGGACGCAGGCGATGACGGTTCTTCCGCCGGAGCTGTAGTGCTGCTTACCACGCGAGGCGATGGCCCGCTGGCGGTAACAATTTGTCGTTGCAGTAAGGCGACCTCTTGCTCGGTCACGAGGATCAACTGGCGCGTGACACTATCCATTTGTTGCACGAGCTTTTGCACAGCGGGATTGTCGCTCGCGCGCGGATTTTTGCTGCCATTGTGGAGTAACGCGAGGGAAGATTCAAATTTTTCCAGTTCTTCTGTGAGCGCCCAGCGTTTTGCGGTTAGTTGCTCAAGTTCGGTGCCATCAAAGACGTTCTCCACTTCCTGTGAGAGCACCTGGTCCGCTAGCGCGGAGTTGGTAAGCGGTAGGGTCAATGCCGCGAGAAGCGCGAAAAATATTCCAGTAGATTGTTTAACCATTAGGGTAAGTCACTGATTCTTAATGTGCTGGGACGATAGTTTCAAAAAATGATAGCAGAGCGATGCGCTCTTGCTCCGTCTCAAAGCGGTAGTATTCACATGGCTAAATTCAAACCTCGGCAACGCGACATCACGTGATCAAAGTTAATTGCTACGGATTGGGCGCAAGGCCTGGTATTAACCAGCTCTTGCTGTCACTTGGACCTCGGGTAGGGCGGGTTGTTCCAGTTCGAGGTATTGGGCGCTGGCCATCACTTGAGCCTCTCCCTTAGCTACGACGTCACCGGTTTGATTTGTCACCTGGCAATCGAGCGTAACGCGGCGTAGGCGTTCTTTTTTGGCGGTGACTGAGAGCGTTACTGTCAGTATGTCATTCACTTTCACTGGCGCGGTGAATCGCAGGGTTTGGCCGAGATAAATCCCACCGGGGCCGGGTAACTCCGTTGCCAGAGCTGCGGATATAAGTGCGCCGGTGAGCATACCGTGAGCGATGGGTTCACCAAAACTGGTGGTGGCGGCAAACTCCGCGTCTAGGTGTACTGGGTTTAAGTCGCCGGAAACGTGCGCAAAAAGCGTTATATCCTGCGCAGTCACCTGCTTGGAGTAGGTCGCCGTTTGCCCGACCTCGATGTCTGCGTACGGTATGTTGCTGATCGTTGCCATCAAATTCCTCCCTTGTTCACTCAAGTGGTGGCGTCAGAGTTGCATGCACCGTTGAGAAATCCCCGCGCTTCCAAGACCTGGGCGCTGAATATTCTGGTCCCAATGTTTGCTGATCAATGAAACAATGTAGGCCACAGCATACCTTACTTTCCCTGTGTACTTGACGCGTAAACAATAGTAGACGACAGAACACACATGTCTGATTCCCCCGCTTCCATTGACGGTAGCCAGACCCGGCGTACCCCCGAGCGCGTAAGTATTCCGCAAGATTTACCCATTGCCGCACATCGCGATGCTATCGCTGCCGCGTTGCAGGCGCATCAGGTAGTTATTGTCGCGGGAGAAACGGGCTCGGGTAAAACCACGCAGTTGCCCAAGATATGTCTCGATCTGGGGCGCGGCGCGCTGGCTCGCATTGGACACACGCAACCCAGACGCTTGGCTGCGCGCACAGTAGCGGCGCGTATTGCCGAGGAGTTGGGCACGCAGCTCGGTGCGCTGGTCGGCTATCAGGTGCGCTTTACCGATCAGGTGTCCGAGGCCACCGCCATCAAACTGATGACCGACGGCGTGTTATTGGCGGAAATGCAGCACGACCGCTGGTTGCGGCAATACGACACCCTCATTATCGATGAAGCGCATGAGCGCAGCTTGAACATCGATTTTTTACTCGGCTATCTCAAGCGCATCTTACCCAAGCGCCCCGACCTCAAAGTGATTGTGACATCCGCTACCATCGATGTGGAACGCTTCTCCAAGCACTTTGATAGTGCCCCGATCATCGAGGTGAGTGGGCGCGGTTATCCCGTTGAAACATACCACTTAGATGCCCTGGGTGAGGAGGAGTTGGGTCAGCGGGTTCTCGGCGTAGTACAGGAGATCGATGCCCAGCAGTACGGGCAACGCGGCGATGTGTTGGTGTTCCTCAGCGGTGAGCGCGAGATTCGCGAATTGGCGCAGTTATTGCGTCGTCACACACAACTCGATGTATTGCCGCTTTACGCACGTCTGGGGCAGAGCGAACAAAATCGTGTCTTTAGTACGCATAGCGCCCGCGGCCAGCGTGCGATTCGTGTGGTGTTGGCGACCAATGTTGCCGAAACATCACTCACCGTCCCAGGCATTCGCTACGTGATCGACTCTGGAGAGGCGCGAATCAGCCGTTATAGCCACCGCAGTAAACTACAGCGCCTGCCAGTTGAGGCCATCTCGCAGGCCAGTGCGGATCAGCGGCGCGGGCGCTGCGGCCGGGTCGGGCCCGGTGTTTGCTTGCGTTTATACAGCGAGGCAGACTATCTCGCGCGGCCGGAGTTTACCGAGCCTGAAATCCACCGCACCAACCTGGCGTCGGTGGTGCTGCGCATGTTGCAACTGGGTTTGGGTGAAGCGCAGCACTTCCCCTTTGTCGAGCCGCCGGACGGCCGCCTGCTGTGCGACGGCTATCGCCTGCTGGATGAACTGGGTGCGATAGATGCTCGACAGCGCCTGACCGGCATTGGCCAACGTATGGCGCAGCTACCTATTGACCCGCGCCTGGCGCGCATGGTTCTGGCGGGCGCCGATCAGGGGGTGTTGCAGGAGCTGCTGGTGATTTGTAGTGCGCTCAGCGTGCAGGATCCGCGCGAACGGCCCCCTGAAAAACAGCAGCGGGCGGATCAATCACACGCGCGCTTTGCCGACAAGCGCTCGGATTTTATGGCCTGGCTAGCACTGTGGGAGTATGTCGAAGGCCAGCGGCAAGCGCTCAGCCAAAACCGGTGGCGCAAGCAGTGCCAGCGCGAGTTCCTCTCCCACCGCCGCCTGCGTGAGTGGCGCGACGTGCACCGGCAGTTGACCATTGCCGTGCGCCAACAGCGCTTGCACAATCGCCGCGAAGTCACAGCAGAGCAGCGCTACGCCGCGATTCACACGGCCTTACTGACGGGTTTGCTGGGCAATATTGCCCAACATGACGAGGCAGGTGACTACCGCGGTACGCGCAACCGTAGCCTGCGTATTTTTCCCGGCTCCTCCCAGGCGCGTGCCAAACCGAAGTGGATCGTTGCCGCAGAAATTGTCGAGACCTCGCGCGTTTATGCGCGCGAAGTGGCGGCCATCGATCCGCGCTGGGTGTTGGCTATCAACCCGCGCCTGCTTAAGCATCATTACAGTGAGCCCCATTGGCGCGCCAAACGCGGTCAGGTCGTGGCCCAGGAGCGTGTGAGTTTATACGGGTTGCATGTGGTGGAGCGGCGCAGCGTGCACTATGGCCCGATCGAACCGCGAGAGAGTCGCGCACTGATGATTCGCGAAGGCTTAATTCCAGGGGCTCTGCGTCCGTTGCCCGCATTTTTGCAGCACAATTTGCAAGAGGTAGCACTGGTCGAAAAATTGGAGGCGAAAACGCGTCGTCGCGATCTGTTAGTCGACGAAGAAGTGCTGTTTGCATTTTACGATGAGCGGTTACCGGAGGATCTCTTCACGGCGAATCGCTTGCGCTCTTACCTCAAAAAGAATCCACGAGCGGATGCCTCATTGCGCCTCGGGCAGGCTCAGCTTTTGGCGCAGTCTCCCGCTCAGACCTTGGATGCCCAATTTCCCGAGCACCTTCACTGGCAGGACATGCGTTTCGCGTTGACTTACGAGTTTGAGCCCGGCAGTGCGGCGGACGGTGTTTCTGTCACGATCCCAGTAGCTGCACTTAACCGCGCGCCGCTCTGGTTGTTTGAATGGTTGGTGCCCGGTTTACTCGCGGAGAAGTGTATTGAGCTCGTCCGAGCATTGCCGAAAGATATACGCAAACGCCTAGTGCCTGTGCCCGATACTGTGCAACGCGCACTAGCGGACTTGCAACCGGCCGATGTCAGCTTGGTGGACGCTCTGAGCGCTGTATTGGCGCAACAACATGGCATCGCTATTCAGGCCGCGGACTTCGATGCGCAGGCCTTGCCTGACTACTACCGCATGAACATCAAAGTCGTCGATGCCAACGGGCGGTTGCTCGAGCAGGGCCGAGATTTGCGGGCGCTGGTGGCGGCGCATCGCGATGATACCCGGCGCAGTGTGAGTCAAAACAATGAAGCTTCCCCCGCACGCGAAGGGCTGACCCGTTGGGATTTCGACGCGCTGCCTAGCGAGTGGCGCTTATCGCAGGCCAGTGTCGATATCCTCGCCTATCCCGCCTTGGTCGACCGTCGTGATGCGGTCGATATCTGTCTGTGTGATTATCCGATGGAGGCGCAGCGCCAGCACCGCTGGGGTGTATTGCGCCTGTTGCGCCTTGCCAGTGCCCAACCGGTGAAATATTTGCGTAAGCAACTGCTGAAGGGGAACGCAGCGGCACTGGCATTGGCGGCGGCGCAGCGGGACCGCGGCGACTTAGTCGATGACCTTATCGACGCGGCCTTTCTGCGCGCGGCCCTGCCCGAGGACGCCGCACTGCCACGCGAACGCGAGGCGTTTCAAAGTATCTTGGGCGATGCGCAGCGCGACGTGGTCAATCGGGCTATCGAGTTGGAACACACACTGTTGTTGAGCCTGACCACACTCGGGGATATTCGCGCGGCGCTGCAGGCTTTGCCGCCCGAAAAGTGGCTCGCCGCCAGGGAGGACATCCACGGCCAACTCGCCGGGTTGCTCCAGACGCATTTTATGCGCGACACGCCCGCGCAATGGCTGGATCGTTATCCGCGCTACCTACAAGCGCTGGCACATCGGCTGGAGCGCTTGCCTGCCCAGCCGGCCCAGGACGCCAAGCACACGGCCCTTCTTGAGGAGTTGTCAGTGCCCTTGGTGCAAGTGTTAAAGGACAGGCCGGCAGTGCTGCTCGACAGCCCTGAGTTATCTCACTACCGCTGGATGCTAGAGGAGTTTCGCGTGTCGCTGTTCGCCCAGCGATTGGGTACGAAAATGCCGGTATCGGAGAAGCGGTTGCGCAGCCAATGGAGCTCGGCGACGACATGGCTCGAAAATAACCCCTTCTAAACTAGGGGTAATAGAGATAATCCATAAACCTGCCTCAGTAGCCTTGAAACTTCCCCGATATTTCTATGTCATACCTCTCACGGATAGGGCTCTGGCCTGCTTGGCGGCAAACCCTCTTCGCAACCCAATACTTCTCAAATACAACGACAATTCAATTTAGGAATACATATTATGGCCATTTCCAAAAAACCACTCGCAGCTGCCCTCGGCGCCGCGTTCTTAGCGACATCGATTGCACCTTTTGCGAGCGCAGAAGCCAACCCGTTCTCTGCTACTCAGCTCAGCGGCGGCTACGATCTTGCTAACTACGATAAGCACAAGGAAGGCAAATGCGGTGAAGGTAAGTGCGGCGGTGACAAAGCCGAAGGCGAAGGCAAATGCGGTGAAGGTAAATGCGGCGAAGGCAAATGCGGCGGCGACAAAGCCAAAGGCGAAGGTAAATGCGGTGAAGGCAAATGCGGCGGCGACAAAGCCAAAGGCGAAGGTAAATGCGGTGAAGGCAAATGCGGCGGCGATAAAGCCAAAGGCGAGGGTAAATGCGGCGAAGGCAAATGCGGCGGCGACAAAGCCAAAGGCGAAGGCAAGTGCGGCGAAGGCAAGTGTGGTGGCGATAAGTAATGCCTGAGTCTGACCGAGTGCTCGAGGGATCGGGCCTCGGCTTGCGGCGGGCCCTTCTGGGCCCGCTTGCGTCTATGGATCAAGGAGCGATTGATTTCATGGAGGCCGCACCGGAGAATTGGATTGGTGTCGGCGGCCGCTATGGCAAGCAGTTTCGCGCCATGGCAGAGCGTTACCCCATTGTCTTGCATGGGTTGTCCCTAGATATCGGCGGCCCGGACCCACTCGATACCGACCTCGTCCAATCGATTGCTCAGCTGATGCGCGAGGTACAAGTTCCACTGTATTCCGAGCACCTCACCTATTGTGCCGTCGAGGGCCACCTTTACGATCTACTGCCCATCCCTTTTACCGTTGAGGCGGTGGCCTATGTCGCGGAGCGGGTGCGCACAGTGCAGGATATTTTGGGTGAGCCTATTGCGCTGGAAAATGCGTCTTACTACGCCCAACCACACCGTGAGTTAAGCGAGGCGGAGTTTATAACCGCTGTGCTGCAAGAAAGCGGTGCCGATTTGTTGTTGGACGTCAACAATATCTACGTCAACAGCATCAACCACAACTACAACCCCGTTGGGTTTCTCGATGCGCTGCCCCTGGAGCGCACCCGCTATATTCATGTGGCGGGACACTTTGACGAGGCCGAAGATTTGAAGGTCGATACTCACGGTGCTGATGTCATCGACCCCGTGTGGGCTTTATTGGCCGAGGCCTATCGACGCGTGGGTCCGTTGCCCACCCTGTTGGAGCGCGACTTCAACTTTCCGCCCCTGGCAACTCTGCTACAGGAAGTCGCTCAGGTACGAGCGTTGCAAACACAGTTCAGCTACAGCGCCGCGGAGCGTTCGGAAGTGCATTGTGCCTGATGCCAAGTCGCCCAAAACGGCCGCGACCGCCCCGGCATCGGGGTTGCGTGAAAGCCAGCTACTTATGGCAAATTTTTTACGTGACCCGTCATGTCAGCCGGCACCCGCTGGGGTCGAACCACGGCGATTAAAGATCTACCAGGATCTGATTTACAACAATATTGAAGGCTTTATCAGCAGCGGCTTTCCCGTGTTGCGCAGCCTGTATACGGATCAGAATTGGCACAGTTTAGTCCGGCTCTTTATTGATCAGCATCGCTGCCACACACCGTATTTTTTAGAGATCAGCCAAGAGTTCATTCGATTTCTCATGGACGTGCATGCGCTGCGCCCCTGCGACCCACCGTTCATCGCACAATTGGCCCACTACGAGTGGGTGGAGTTGGCGTTGGATGTTGCGCTCGAAGAACTCCCAGAGCCCGGCAATACGCCGGTCGATGTCGGAGCGACCATTCCTGGGCTATCGCCACTGGCCTGGCTCCTGCGCTACGATTTTCCCGTGCACCGCATCGGGCCATCGTTTGTGCCTGAGCAGTCGGAGGGCGAGACCTTCCTAGTGGTGTATCGCGACCGCGACGATGCGGTCAACTTCGTCGAAGTGAACGCCGCTACCGCACAGTTATTACGCCGTGTGCGCGACAACGTGCAGGCGACAGTGCACACGTTACTCGGTGCGTTGGCACAAGAGCTACAGATGGCACCCGAGCCGGTGGTGGAGTTCGGCGTGCAGCAGCTCACAGAGTTTGCCGACGCTGGGATTGTCCTGTTGCACTAGTCTCAAACCGTGCGTTTCAGTGTTGAATCGGGCGCAGGCCGGGCGTACCATGCCAAGCGTCGTAATCAGAGTGACCACCATGCCTACTACGCCCAAAGTGTTGGCCTCCATGGCGCTCCTGCTGCTCATCAATGTGAGTGGTGCGCGAGCCTGGGCAAACGATACAGTGGCCAATGTGGACCCTTGGGAGCCGCTAAACCGTCGAATTTTTGCTTTTAACGAGGGTCTTGATGAGTACTTTCTGCGACCCGTCGCGAAAGGCTACCGCTACATCACGCCCGACCCGGTGGAGCGCAGTGTTACCAATTTTCTGGCCAATCTCTACGATTTCAATACTGTGGTGAATTCGATCCTACAGGGTAGGGGTGGTGACGCGCTGCACAGCAGCGGCCGTTTTGTCGTCAACAGCACCATTGGTGTGGCCGGGTTGTTTGATGTCGCCACGCACCTGGGCGTGGAACCCAGGCCCGCTGATTTTGGGCAAACGCTCGCCGTTTGGGGTGTGGATCAAGGGCCCTTTCTCATGGTACCTGTGCTCGGCCCCCGCACTCTGCGCAGCGGTATAGGCCAGTTATTCGACACCTATACCTCCATTCCCTTTGCCCTCAATGACAGCGCTGTGAGTTGGGGTGTGTTTGGTGCGGTGGCCATCGATGTGCGGGCCCAGCTCACCAAGGCCGACGATCTGCTCACTGGTGACCGTTACATCTTTACCCGCAATGCCTATTTGCAACGTCGGGCTAGTTTCGTTTCTGATGGCGAGGTCTCCGACAGTTTTTCCGACTTCGAAGAAGAGAACTTCGAAGAGTTTTAGATGGGCAGCGTAATTTTTTCACAAACTGCCCGAATCGTACCGAAAATTTCCGTGCCTGGTTGCCTGCCAATGTTGATGGGCGTACTGTCTTACTGAGTGCCCCATCTGACCCTTCCGTGATGGCTTCCAAAGGTAGCGTATTAATTGTCGACGATGATGTGCCCCGCGCGAACGCGCTGGGAGAGGTGCTTTCGTCTGCCGGATACGAGACACACATTGCCAGTGATGTCTTGAACTTCAATTTCTCACTCAATGCCGACAGTGGCCTGGACGTGGTGTTGTGCGAACTCGATTTAAAAGATGTGTCCTGGTCCGACGCCCGCCAAGCCCTGAAAGAGATGGACGCACAAATCCCGGCTATCATGTTTGGCGACACCGCCGACGCCGAGCTCATTCTGACGGCACTGCGCTTAGGCGCCAGTAATTATTTTGTGCGGCCGGTGGAGGACATGGATGCTCTATTGCGCTCGATTGATCGCTGTGTCCACCAGCGTCGCCTAAGTCGTGAATTGGCGAAGTCGCGTGCCCGCTTGGAAGCGACCAATACTGAATTGCGCGGCAAGGTCAAAGTGCTACAGCAGGATCAGCAGGCCGGCCGCCAAGTCCAGTTACGCATGCTACCCTCGACGCCGCTGGTGCTCGACGACTACGTCTTCAGCCACACGGTCATTCCTTCGCTGTATCTCAGCGGCGATTTTACCGACTACTTCACGGTGGGCGAGCACTACATTAGCTTCTTGATGGCGGATGTTTCCGGCCACGGCAGTTCCTCGGCATTTGCGACTGTCTTGCTGAAAAATTTGTTCGCCCGCAAACGATCCGACCTGCTGCGCCGTAACGACGATGCGATTATGCATCCCACCACCATGCTGGAGCACGCAAACCTGGAGTTACTGGAGTTGGCGGTGGGAAAATTTGCCACTATGGTTGTCGGCTTGCTCGATATGCGCGCCAACACCCTGTCCTATAGCGTCGCTGGGCATCTGCCCCTGCCAGTGCTGGTATCGGATGCGGGTGCCCAGTATCTGCCCGGTGAGGGCTCCGCGGTGGGTATCATGGAGGAAGCGAGTTATACCGAGCAAATCATCGCGCTGCCCGACAGCTTCATGTTGGCGCTGTTCTCCGATGGAATCTTGGAAATTTTGCCCCAGCAAGACTTAATTGAAAAAGAGAAGTACTTTCTGAAAGTCTTTGAAAAATCAGCAGATTCACCGGATCATCTTGCACGACAGTTGGGTTTAGATAAAGTCGATGCCGCGCCAGACGATATCGCTGCGCTCTTTCTGAGCAAGCGAGGTCAATAGCGTGGAGCGCACGGTAGAGGGCCCGGTGGATGGCAGAGTACTAGCCGCGAGCCACGGTGGCGCCTACATGATTCGGCTCGTGGGCGATGTGCGTCTCACACTGTGCACCACCATCGATGATTACTTCCAGCTTATGTTCGAGGACCCAGAGTTTGCCAGCGTTTGGGTGGATCTATGCGACGCCCAGGGTGTCGATAGCACCACGCTGGGGATGCTCGCAAAACTGGCCCTGCGCGTGCGCGATGATTTTGGTTTCAAACCCGTGATCTATTGCTGTGATGCAGGTATCAATCGCCTGCTGGAAAGCATGGCATTTCATCAGTTGTTTGAGATTCGTGATGAGCGTTGCAATAGCGACGATGATGTCGTGGATCTTCCCGTGGTCGCGGGTAGTGAATCTGCGGTGAAAGACAAAGTGATTGAAGCGCACCGCATCCTGGTGGGGTTGTCGCAAGACAACCGCAAACGTTTCAAAGATTTGTTATCAGCGCTGGAGCACGACACCGCTGCTGAGTGAAGCGGCGCTTACCGCAGCCGCAGCGCTTCCCTGGCGAGCGCAGTTCGCGATACCACCGACGGTGAACAGCGTGCGCACCTATGGCGCTCGTATTGATTCAGCTAAGAACCTGTTTTTGCGCCCACACTTAATTTGCACTGTATGTAGTCCGAGTGAGGAACGTAGGTGAGTTCCGCAACCTGACGGATTAGGTGTTCTTCATACTTGTCAATATCGCCGTCGGCATACGCTACATACCACATCGCTTTTACCAGGCGCAGTTTTTGTGCGGCACTGTAGTGATCGTTGATCGTTCTGGTGAATTCGTATAGCGAGGTCGCCTCATCAACGCTGTCTTGGGCGATTGCGAACAAGTCTGCTACACGAGCAGCATCGAGAGATAAGGTCTCGCACAGCAACTCGCGGACGCGGGTCTCCTCCTTGGCATCTTGCACAAAGTCTGAGCGTGCTGTTTCGATAAGCAGGGCAGCAGCGGCCAGATTTACGCGCTGCTGTAGCTCATCTTCTTCACTGTGCTGGGGTAGTTCAAAGAGGGCTTTTAGGGCACCGAGCATTGAGAACTGGACTCCGTTGTGGGCTATCGCTACGGACTATTGCTATGGGCCATGACAGTCATGTTAATTCAGTGGGATCAGTGCCGGGTCTGGCCCAGGGCTTAACCCGTGGGGTGGGCATTGTAGCGCATAGTTGCGGTTGACTGTATGCATTCACCCGCGCTACTTGGAAGGCGGTGTGCTAGGCATTAGGCGTTGAGCACTAGACGTAAGTTACTCGGCCTTGGGTGCTCGGCCTTAGGTACTAGGCCTTAGGTACTCGGCCTTAGGCGATACCGCCTGCGATGGTCCGCGGGTTGTGTTGCACATGCGCCAGTGCCTCGCGCAGTGTGTCGCCATCGGCGTTGGCCCGGTAGGCATGTTCGCTCAAGTGGCGACGAAATTTTTTTGCGCCGGGCAGGCCTTGGTGGAGACCCAGAATATGACGGGTGATGTGGTGCAGTTTCGCCCCCGCTGCCAATTCGCGCTCCACATAGGGCAGCAACCGTGCGATGACGGTATCTCGCGTCGCGGCGGGCCCATCGACACCGTACAGTGCGTTGTCCACAGCCGCTAACATCCAGGGGTTGTGATACGCCTCGCGGCCAACCATCACACCATCGACTTGTTGCAAATGCGTGTGACACTCATCGATGGTTTGCACGCCGCCGTTCAGTACGATAGACAGTGTCGGTAAATCGCGTTTCAATTGATAGACCCAGTCGTATTTCAGCGGGGGAATTTCGCGATTTTCCTTCGGCGACAAACCCTGCAGCCATGCTTTGCGTGCATGGACGATAAAGACTTCGCAGCCGGCCTCCGCCACTGGGTGTACGAAGTCAATTAACTCGGCGTAGCTTTCCATGGCGTCAATACCGATGCGGTGTTTGACGGTAACAGGTAGGTCGCAAGTCGCGCGCATGGCGTTGACACAGTCGGCCACGCGCTGTGGTTGCGCCATTAAACAGGCACCAAACAGGCCGGACCGCACTCGATCAGAAGGGCAGCCACAGTTCAAGTTCACCTCGTCATAACCCCACTCCTGTGCCCAGCGCGCACACTGTGCCAGCTCGGCAGGTTCCGAACCGCCCAATTGTAGTGCGACGGGATGTTCTTCTGGGGCGAAGTGCAGGAAGCGTTGCCGATCCCCGTGTATCAGTGCTCCGGTGGTCACCATTTCGGTGTAGAGTAACGCGTGTTGTGTGAGCAGGCGCCAAAAATAGCGACAGTGTCGGTCCGAGAGTGCCATCATGGGGGCGATGGCAAACCGACGATCAAGTGGCGCGACCTTCATTCGGCAGGCTTGCCTACCGCATGGGTGGGTTGTATGGAGTTCATTTGTGCATTACGCGAGTTGTTGTTCGCCTTGTTGCCGATACGTTTCCCGCCAGCGCAAAAACCCCACCAGTGATAGCGCCGTGTAAACGACGATGAGCAGGGCATATAGGTCCAAATTACGGTCGTGGTAGAGCCAGATCGAGGCGGCGTTAATCAGTAACCAGTATAACCAGCCTTCCAGGACTTTGTTGATTTCCAGGTAGGTGGCAAAAAAACTAAAGGCTGTGGTGAAGGCATCAAACATCGGCCGCTGTGCATCGCTGAACGTCTGCATGGCAAGGCCCAAGGCTACCGCTGCCATACTGGTGATTACTATCGCGATGCGATGCGTCCGCCAATTCCACCGCGTGATCGGGTTGCCATCCTGAGCCTGCCGCCGCTGCCACTGCCACCAACCCCAGCAGCCCATCAACGCGTAAAACACATAGAGAATCGCCTCGGAGTACAGCCGCGTATCCAAAAATAGGGCAACGCTGAGTAGGCTGCCAAGAATGCCGAAGGGCCAGCACAGAATGCGTTCGCGAATGAGCAACACAATGTAGATGAGACCCGTGAGTGTGGCGGCGGGCTGTAACCACTGATCGATCAACACATCGCTCATCTCCGCTGCGCCGCAATAGTGATGCGAGGCCCAGCGTTAAAAATCATAGCGCACGTTCACGCCATAACTGCGCGGTTCGCCAAACTGTGTGTAGGTTTGATTTGACCAGGCGCCAAAGTCATCTCGCGGGTCGACAGCAAAATACAAACCGTGTACGGCGTAGTCCTTATCTGCCAAATTGCGCCCCCAGAAATTGATCGAGAGATCGCGCCAAGCCCATTGCACCCCGGCGTTAATCAGGGCGTAATCATCCAGCTTGCCATCGTGGTAGTAACCGAAGTAGCTGTCGTCCTGGCCCTCTACTTCGATGTGCGCGTACAGGTTTGACTGTAGCCGTCTGCGCAGGCCGATATTGTATTGATACTCAGGCGCCTTCGCTTGTTGCCGGTCGGATTTAGTCACGAAGGTGTTGCGATCTAAATCAAATGTCTCAATGGCTTCTACCTCGGTGCGTAGCCAGCCGAGATTGGCATACAGCGCCAATGCCTCGTCGACGGCAAAACTAGCAGTCAATTCTACGCCGGAGCTGGTGGCATCGGACGTGCTATCGAGGTAACCGATCCACAGGCCGGCGTTTGCATCCCACATCCAGCTTTCCAATTGCGCGTCACTGCGCAGGGTGTGAAAAAGTGCGAGGCTGAGTCGCAATCGCTCATCGACACCGCTGTAACGCAGGCCGAGTTCAAAATTCAGTAAATCCTCGGCGTTGAAGCGCAGCTTGTCCATAGTGAATGTTTGGAAGGTCGGTGACATGAACGGTTGGTTGGCGCTGGCGGTGGTGTTCACGCCGCCGGGTTTGGTGCTGCGCGCTAGAGTGGCGTAGAGCGCGGTGTTGTCGGTGGGTGTATACCGTGCACCCAATTCAATGCTCCACAATTTGTCATTGGTGTCCGAGCTAAAATCTGGCGAATTGCGATAATCATCTTCGAAGCGCTCCAGGCGCAGCCCGGCAGTTAAGCTGAGCATCTCGCTCACGGCGTACTCGTACTCGCCGTACAGTGCGACGCGCTCAGTCTCATAGTTGCTCGCCGAACTAAAATCACCAAACCACACACTGGGGTAGCCGTAATCCAGTGCTGCTTCGCTGCGGTTGGCGTAGAGCCCCAGTGCATAGCGGCCCTCGCCAGCGTTTAAATCATCAATGCCGCCAAGCAGTCGAATGTCCATGACCCAGCGTTCGCGCGCGCGATCGAAGAGCTCCTGCGCGGTATCATTGCCGTCGCTACAGGCGAAACGCGCACAGACAGCATCGGCTACCCAGTCTGCGTCGTAGTGTTGGTGGAGATTGGTGTCGATGAAGCTGACCACTGCTTGCACGCGCCGATCATGGTCCAACAGCCAATCACCGCTGAGTGTTAGACCCAGCGTTTCCTGTGTATCGCGTCCAGGTTGATCGGTGAACGTAGAGCGGGTGTTGTCGACCGACCAGGCGTCGTAGCCATTATCGGCGTCGAAATACAAAGCGCTGAGCTCGTAGGTTGCCGTGTCACTGGGTTGCCACTGCAAGCGCGCGCGAGCGGTCAATTCATCTAACTCGCCGGTGTTGTCGCGCCCCAGTTCTCGGTTCTTGGTAAAGCCGTCGCTGTGGTTTTGTGCGATGGCCAAACGTCCGGCCCAGTTCTCGTCCAACGGGCCGCTCACGACGGCGCCGAGGTTGTAGCTGTCGCGGTTGGCTATGCCCACAGTTGCACTGCCTTCATAGTCGTCTGTGGGTGCTCGCGTTCGCACCTGTACCATGCCCGCGTGGGCGCTGGCGCCAAATCGTGTACCCTGGGGGCCGCGCAGTATTTCGACCTGTTCGACGTCGTATAACATGGCGGCGTTAGCGCTGTCTCCCAACTCCATTTGGTCGACCAGCAAGCCGACAGAGGGGTAGTACTTGGGGTCATAGAACTGTTCCAAATCACCGATGCCGCGCACCTGTAAGTAACGGGCTCGCGAGCTACCGGCTGACCAGGAGATATTGGGCGCAGCGTTGAGCACATCCTGCAAATGCAGGGCACCGCGCTGTGCCAACACTGCCTCGGGCAACACGGCGATACTGGCGGGGGTTTCGGCGAGTGCGGTAGGTCTATAGCGCGCGGTAACGACAATCTCTTCCAGTGCGGGCGCGCTTGTGTCAGCGGCAAAACTGGGTTGAGCTGCGCCAAAGAGAGTGCCAGCTAGTAACAGGCCGCTTGCGGTGAGGCGTTTGTACGAGGCAGGAATAAAGTAGAATTTGTGAGCCATGGCGAATCTCCGGCTACGACCAATGCGCGGTTCATGTGCTTAGTCGTACGACAGGTGGTTAAATATCAACCGGAAACACGACGCCAGAGCGGAGAAGAATCACCTATTCCTACGCCGGTATTAACCGGATCAGGTTCAAGGGTTTGTCCGCATTGCAGGACATCTCAGGCCGCAGCCACCCCTTAGGATTGACGCGCGCAGTATACGGTTTATAAGGTAAGAAACCAATGGTCCCTATTGGATTGCGTTGCGGCAATGAAAGCCGAACCCACGGTGACAGTACCAGTGATAGCTGAGCAGGACGAATAATTGATTGTTACGCCGAAACTAAGCACCGCCGAAAATGCCCAGGTGGACGTGAGCCCAGCGGCTTGCCTTGCCCTGGCGGAGCGCTCTCCCGCCGCCGTCGCGGCGCATGACAAAGCGGCTTGGCTTGCACTGTTTGCCCGTTACAGCATCGTAGAGGACCCAGTGGGGTCTGTTGCGCATGTTAGCGGTGGCTATGATACGCGCTGGGGTTATCGCGGTGCCGGTCGGTTAGATCGCTTTTACGAGACCTTTATCGCGGCCAATAGCATTCGCTTTCACGTCGATCAAGATATCGTCAGCGGCTCCCACGTCATGCGCGACATCGCTATTGAAATTCGTATGTCGGACAAAGTGACCGTGCGGGTACCCGTGCATCTGTTGTACGAACTGATCGTGCAGGAGGGCGCTCTAAAGATTCAACGTCTGGCGGCGCACTGGGAATTGTGGCCGATGCTGAAACAACAAACCGCTGCCGGGTTGCCCTTCCTGCGGGTAGGACTGGCGTCGAGTCGTCGCATGTTGCAGCACTTGGGTTGGCGCGGCACCTTGGGTTTTGTGTCTGCATTGCGCAGTGTGGGAGACGAAGGTAAAGCAAGAGTGGACACGTTCGTGCGACTGTTCAACGCCGGTGACGTCACGGCGCTGCGCGGACTATTACTGCAACCCAATCGCGATCTGGCGTTCCACCACGGCCAGCCACCGCGTCCCTTGGGCGAAATCGTCGCAGCGGGCGGTCAGCTATCCTTGAGCAAAGTGATGGCGGCGGGAAACATTGTCTCGGCTACAGTGCACTATAAGCTTCGTGAAAAATCGCAGCGTGGTGTCGCTCTGTTCGAGTTGCACCAACCGAGCATGAAACTCGTCGGTGTGACGTGTTACTGGTGAGTAATACGGCTCACTCAACGAACAATGGCAACAGTCTCACGCACGTGTCGGTCAATTAGTGAAAACTGCCAGTCCAGCGCGTGAAAGTGGCAGCTGGTCACGCGCGAGCGCGCGGCGCGATGGGAGCCTGCTCCTGTGTACGGGTATGTTGGGAATCCGCCCCACAGCCCGTATAATCGCCGCTTCTTTGCACAGGGCAGCAGTTAATCCATGACCATTAGAACTCGAGTGGCTCCGTCTCCCACCGGCGACCCCCACGTGGGTACTGCCTATGTGGCGCTATTTAATCTGTGCTTTGCGCGTGTTCACGGCGGCCAGTTTATTCTACGCATCGAAGACACGGACCGAGCGCGCAGCACACCTGAGTCAGAGCAAGCCATTCTCGACTCCCTGCGCTGGCTCGGTCTAGAGTGGGACGAGGGCCCGGATATCGGCGGCGAGCACGGCCCCTACCGCCAAAGCGAGCGTATGGACTTCTACGGGAAGTACGCACAGCAATTGGTGGATCAGGGTCAGGCTTTCGTCTGTTATCGCACCGCTGACGAGTTGCAGCAGTTGCGCGAAGCGCGCCGAGCCGCAGGGTATAGCACGGCACTAAAACCTGCTGACTTAGCACTGCCCGCTGATGAGGTTGCCAAACGTGAAGCAGCCGGTGCCGCCAGTGTGATCCGCATGCAGGTGCCCGAAGAGGGGGGCGTTTGTCGTGTGGAAGATATGTTGCGCGGCACCATCGAGTTGGACTGGGGAATGGTGGACGCGCAAATTCTACTGAAATCCGATGGCATGCCGACCTACCATCTCGCGAACGTGGTGGACGATCACTTGATGGGTATTACCCATGTGCTGCGCGGTGAGGAGTGGATCAACTCTGCGCCCAAGCACCAGTTGCTGTATGAGTACTTCGGTTGGGAGATGCCGCAGCTTTGTCACTTACCCCTACTGCGCAACCCGGACAAATCGAAGCTCAGCAAACGTAAAAACCCAACGAGTGTTCTCTATTATCAGCGCATGGGTTATTTGCCCGAGGCGCTGGTGAACTATCTCGGTCGCATGGGGTGGTCCATGCCCGACGAGCGCGAGAAATTTTCGCTGGCAGAAATGCTGGAGGCATTTGATATTCAGCGCGTTTCCCTCGGCGGCCCCGTGTTTGATCAGGACAAGCTCAACTGGTTGAACGGGTTGTGGATTCGCGAGAACTTAGATGCAACACAGCTCGCAGAGCGCCTCATCGACTGGGGCTACAACCGCGAGAATTTAGAGCGCGTACTGCCACACGCGCAACAGCGCCTTTCCACGCTCAGTGATTTCGCGCCGCTAACGGCCTTTTTGCTCGCGGGCACACTGCCCATCACGGTACAGAGTTTCGCTGCAATACAGGAAGAGCCTGAGCGTACCATCAAACAATTGCAGTTTGCTCTGTGGCGTTTGGAAGCGCTGCGCGACTGGTCGCGCGATACCATTTGGGATGCTTTACAGACGCTCGCCACTGCGCAAGGCCTCAAGATCAAAGCGTTATTGGCGCCGCTGTTCATCGCCATTGCCGGCAACAGCGCGTCGATTTCTGTGGTAGATTCTATGGCCATGTTGGGCCCAGATATGAGCAGAGCGCGATTGCGGCATGCCATTTCGGTACTCGGTGGCGTCTCGAAAAAAGCCCAGAAACGTTTGGAAAAAGAGTACGCATCTTTCAACGAGGGGTAGAGAATGGCCGGACGAATTGCCACATCCATGGTGTCGAGTGCGCTGCGTGCACACAGCGGTATTCGCATTGCCGAGGCGGCGATCAAACCTGCACAGTTGCTACAACTCTACGATATCGAAAACTGCCCCTATTGCCGCTTGGTGAGAGAAGTTCTGACCGAATTGGATTTAGATGCGGAGATATATCCCTGCCCCAAGGATGGCGACCGTTTTCGCCCAGAGGTCGAGGCACGCGGTGGCAAGGCACAGTTCCCGTATCTGGTAGACCCGAACACCGGCATCGAAATGTACGAATCGCTCGACATTGTCGCCTACCTGTATGAGACCTACGGTCAGCGCGAGCTACCACTGAAGTGGCGAATGGGGAAACTACAAACCGTGGGCTCCATGCTCGCCAGCGCTACGCGCATGAATGAATTGATGGCGGCGATTCCGAGTGAGGAGCCCGAGTACATGGTGGAGTTATACAGCTTTGAGTCCAGCCCGTTCGCGCGGCCGGTTCGAGAATTGCTGTGCAACCTGCAACTGCCCTATGTGTTGCGCAATTGCGGTCGGTCACAACTCAGCGATTGGTTGCAGCCAGATATGCGGCGGCGTCTTGATATCGATACCAACAGTGAACAGGAGAATCGCCGCGAATTGGAAGAGGTGGAAGGGCAGGTGGCTATTCCCTATTTGTACGACCCCAACACCGACATCGGATTGTTCAACTCCGCTGACATACTCCAGTATTTGCAGCAGACCTACGCCGTTTAGCGGCATGACAGAAGGAATCTCAATGCCGGAAACGGATGCCTTGCATACTACGACAGCACTGCGTGAAACCCTAAATAGAGAGGTCGTTGAATTGGTCCGCGCCCTGCGCTGCAGTCACCCTCCAGACGATGTCCTGAGAGCCGCGATAGAGGAGGTTAGGGCAGCGCACGAAAACCTGAACCCATTTCTCGTTGAGGGGGAAGGCTGGTCGACTCTGGCCGTTGCCGGCGTCAATACGCACATTCCCTGGACGGCGGAAGACATTACTGCCGTGATGCCCTACAGCCCAATCAGCGGCAAACAGAACCCCTTAGCGGCACCGCTAAAAATGTGGCAAGACGGCGACGAAGTGCGCGGGGAGGTCGTTTTCTCGCCGACCTATGCCGGCCCGCCGGATAGTGTTCACGGCGGTATCATCGCCGCCGTCTTCGATGAGGTGCTGGCGATGGCTAATGTAGTCGCCGGTGCTGCTGGTTTCACCGGGACCCTCACCGTCAAATACCATCGAAAAACGCCGATCAATACACCGGTGGAGCTGTGGAGTAAAAATGTGCGCAACAGTGGCCGTAAGCAAATCTGCGAAGGGGAGATGCGCGTCGACGGAGAAGTGACCGCGAGTGCCGAAGGTTTATTTATTGCTCCCGAAGAATCCAGCAGCCGAGACTTACGTGAAGGATGAGCGTACGGATTGAGCGGTAATGTCGCTGCGATTGTCTGCATACGCACACACTACGAAGCTGTGTGCGAGCGCGCAATTTCGCTAAGTCGATTGCGACGCCGGTGAAGAAGTCAGTTCAGGCGTCGTTTCAGTCAGTCTGTTGCAGTGCGATACCCGCCATCAACGCAGTGACAAATTCAAACAGTAATGCACCGTAGGTGTAAAATGTCACCGCGTCTTGGCCGCTGATCGTTCCATACAGTCGGCCCACGGCAAGTCCGCCCACGAGCAGGGCGGTTGCGGTCAGCGCCCCTCGATAGTGTTGCGGCAGGAGTGCGCCCAGTAACGCGAATAGGCCAATGCCAATTTGTAAGCCGCCGTACATGGCCGTGACATCGGCATAGCCGTCACCGTTCAATATGCTTAGCCCAGCAAACTGGGCGGGTGCGTCAGGTGAGAAAAAACAATACACGCCGTACCCAATAAAACTGACAGCGACAATCCAGAGAATGACTTTTCCGAGCATGTGTTGTTTCCTTGGTGTTGAGAAAAATCTAAGGGGCGAGCTTAGCACATCGATAAATCTCGCTTCAGGCTTGCGCAGATGGGGGCTGACTCGTGTGGGCTGCCTCGCTGCTAGTGCTGAATGTTCCTTCCTCAATGGCTGTCGCCTTGTTGACAGCTTTGGAAGTGCCCCATAGAATGCGCTCCACACGGCCATAATTACCGATTTAAAATTGTTTTTCTAATCAGTGGGTTGGCGGCGACATTTGGGGCTATAGCTCAGCTGGGAGAGCGCAACACTGGCAGTGTTGAGGTCAGCGGTTCGATCCCGCTTAGCTCCACCAATTTCTGGAAGAAGCCCGCTGCCCTGCGGTCAGCGGCGGAAGGCCGCCCCGTTCGCTCCCGCCGAATGCCCGCGTTCCCCTCGGGAGGGTGAAATGCGCCTGGGAACACTTTCCGGACAGCTTTGATAAACTGGAGTTTCATGGATATCGAGCGCCTATGCTGAGCGTTGTGTAGTGGCTATTTGGTGCATTTGGCCCGCATCAACGCGTAGCGGCCCACCGCTGAAAAGGGAGAGGTTGTAGCGAAATCCTTTGCAGAAATCTGCTTGGGAGTGACTGCCGACAAGTGGGGGTGCTCCACGGATCGGAGAGTGTTTGCTGTTTGAGGTGTCGCAACCTAACATGCGGGGAAACTCAAGAGATTGCCTTTAGTGAGTAAAGGACCTTTACTGCGGATGGTGCGCGAAAGTTTGGCCCACGCTGCGGCGGGTACCCTGCGTCAGGCGAATGGCATCAAACAAGTCCCTGCGGAGCACTATTACGATCGCAAGCGTTGGCAGAGGGAGTGCGCCTCGTTATTCGGACGATTGCCGCTCGTGCTTGCCACAAGTTCGGAAATCCGAAAGCCGGGCACTTACAAAGCACTAACCGTCATGGGTAAGCCCGTCTTGGTCTGTCGCAACACCGCGGGGGAAATCCGCGCCTTCGAGAATAGTTGCGCACACCGTGGCTCACAGGTGGTGCTCGATGGATGTGGTCAGGGAACGCGGTTTGTCTGTCCCTATCATGCCTGGAGTTACGATACTGAGGGCGCCCTCCAGCACGTCCTCAACGAATCTGATTTCGGCGAGGTCAAGCGCGCGAACAACGGGCTAATCGCACTGCCTGTGTTGGAGCGAGCCGGCCTTATCTGGGTGCATTTAAACCCTGCGTCCAAGCTCGACATCGGACAGTTTCTCTGTGGCTACGATGAGGTGCTGCATTTCTTTAACTTCGATAATTGGCATTTTTTCGATCGACGCACTGTGCGAGGCCCCAACTGGAAGATTGCCTACGATGGTTATTTGGACTTTTACCATCTGCCGATTCTCCATAAAGCGTCCTTTGGCACAGATATTTCAAACCAGGCCCTCTACTTTCAATGGGGTCCGCACCAGCGCGTTAGTTCCCCACAGACGGTGCAGGGATTGGTCGGCGACACCGCCGAGGCAGAGTGGTCAATGGATGCCTTATTGGCGGGTGTCTGGACCATTTTTCCCCACGTGAGTATCGCATCTTTCGTCGGAGTGGGTGCGGTGGAGGAAGATAGCTATCAGGGCGTGTTGTTATCCCAGTTGTTTCCCGGCGACGAACCTGGGGAGTCGCTCACTGTGCAGAATTTTCTCGTGGATAGAGAATTGAGCCAATCGCAGCAAGCGGCGGCCACGGCGCAGTTTGAATTCTTGAAAGGGGTTGTTCAGGATGAGGACTACGCCACGGGTATGCGGCAACAACAAGCCCTGCGCACCGGGAGCCGTAAACACGTGTTGTTTGGTCGCAACGAAGAGGGCGGTCAGATATTTCATAGCTGGGTCGATGCCATTTTGCAAGCGGATGATGCTGAGCTCGCTAGCATGTTTTGTTAGTGGCTGCTTAGAAGTAGGTGGAGTTCGCCAGTGCTGGGATAGTGTGCTCGCCTACAACTGGTTGGTTTGTTCGGGACAACATGATCGCCGTGCCGTCTAGGGCAGGTGCCAACTTGACTGCGTTACCGGCGAAGATTATTTCACTACCTGAAACTCCGACGCTTTTAAATCCCAGGTTGTTGGCGTAATACCCGCTTCCCGCAGCTTGAATTTCTGCACCTTATTGGTTGGTGTATAGGGCAGGGAATCGACAAACTCCAGGTAGCGTGGCACGAAGTAGTGCGGCGCGTTGGCATTGATAAAGGCACACAATTCCTCGGCGGTGAGTTCGCTGCCGGGAGAGCGCACGACATTGAGCTTTAACTCGTCTTCACTGGTGAGCGCCTCGCTGGGGATACCGAATGCTGCCACCTGCGTGACTTTCGGGTGTCGCATAGCAACTCCCTCTACCTCTAGAGTCGAAATATTGCGTCCGGCAAATCGCACGGCATCCTTTTTGCGGTCGACGAAATAGAAAACGCCGTTTTCTGGATCCTTGCGGCCCATGTCGCCGGTCAGAAACCAGTCTCCGCGATAGGCTGCTGCGGTCGCTTCCTCATCGTTAAAATACCCGTTGAATAACGCGTGCGGAACGAGTGGCCGTACGCATATTTCACCTACCTGGCCATCTGTCACTTCTACGCCATCGTCGTCAAACAGTTTGACCTCGGCATCCGGTGGCGGCCAACCCAGGGCGTGTCTTGGAGCTACTCGATCGCTGTGAACATGGTTTAAGATGAGTAGGCATTCAGATTGGCCCAAACCCGATGTCACTAAATGCACCCCAAAGCGTTTTTCAAACGCCTCCCACATGTCTGGTGACATAGGAACAATGGCAGCTTCACGCAAAGGGTTGTCCGCGTCGTCCTCGCGTTCGGGCGTACCCATTAGAAACACGCCCATAGAGCCCACGGCGAAAGTCTGTGTTGCATTGAAGAATTTAATGCGCCGCATAAAATTCGAAACGGAAAACTTTTTTTCAATAGCACAGCCAATGCCTTTAATGAGCGCTCGAATGACGCAGGTTATCCAAGCTCCCGCGTTGTAAAGTGGCATGGCGCAATAAATGATATCCCCTGGCCGTACGTTGTATTGAAGCGCCGTGCCCAGTAGCGTAGACCTTACCCAATTGTTGTGCGCCACCATCACGCCCTTAGATTTGCCGGTAGTACCTGACGTCCACAAGATGGCGCTGGTATCACCGTAGTCGAGACTGCTGTAGTCGGGCTCTAGCGGTTCGCTTTCTATCAGTGTTGTGTAGTTGACTTCACTTGTGTTCGACGCGGTTCCATCAAGGACTACAGTGTGCATGACTGGGAGGTCCGAGCGCAGCCCAGAGATCGCGTCATAGTAATCGCCGTCTGTGACAATAACGCGGGGCTCGCTACGCCATAGAGCATCGCGCAGCCACTCACCCTTGTAATCTGTACAGATGGGCACCCATATAGCACCGAGCTTATTGGCCGCTAGACAAAGCAGCACCATCTCTGGACGGTTACTCATGAAGAATGCGATGCGATCATTGTGACCTACGCCGAGCTGCTGTAAGCCTTTGGCCAGTCGATTGGCTATATTTTCAGCTTCTGCATAAGACAGGGCTAAATCATCGTTGAGAAGAAATACGGTTTCTCCATTTTGTTCTGCTTGGCGTGTGAGAAGCATGCCCAGATGACGGTCTTTCGTATCGCTTAAGTCGAGAAAATTCATGGCATCACTTCAACAGGTTAAAAGATAGTGGTTGTACCGATTTATAGCACTTTTGGCAAATATTGCGCGCCGTGAGTTTGGAACGTGATGTGAGTCACAAATCGCCGTGCACAGCTAGGGTCAATCCCCTTTCGTAAAGACTTCGCAACCTGAACGCTTGCGAATTGACAAGATAAGTGCGTTCTATATTATCGTAACATATGCTAGGTTTTCGTCGAGAACCGATTTTGTTTTCGCAATTTCACAATGTTCAATCAGTGCTAAGCAAGCGCGCAAAGCGTTACCTGGCGACGAGTATTATGGAGTCAATAAATTGAAGGCGATTGTTCACATCGGCACAGAGAAGACGGGGACGACGTCGATACAGCAGTTTCTATTTCAAAATAAACGGCGACTGAAGTCAGCTGGGTTCCACTTTATTCAAAGTGCCGGTGATCGGAACAATCGCGCCATCCCTTCCTATTGTGTGAATGACAATCGATTTGATGACTTTTTTCGCAACAACGGAATCATTACCCTCGACCAGCGTAAGGCGTTTAAAGCTAAGTTTAGAGAGGAGTTTGAGAACGAGCTGGCTTCATTATCTGATTCAATCCATACGGTAGTGATTTCCAGCGAACACTTCCATTCACGTATTCGCACTCTTGAAGAAATGGATCGAGTCCATAAATTTCTCACCAGTTATTTTGATGAGTTTAAGATTGTGTGCTACCTGCGTGATCAGGCTACTACGTGTGCTTCCTATTATTCCACGCACTTGAAGTCTGGCGGAGAGAGCACATTCCAGGAGTTCCTAGAGAGATGTAAGCCCGGCAACTACTACTTCAATTATTCTGAGTTATTGTCAAATTGGGATCGGTGCTTTGGACGGGAGGCCATGTGTGTCAGATTGTTTGGTAGAGAACATTTTGTTAGCGGCGACCTGCTCGAGGACTTTACTCATATCCTCGATCCCAACTTGGTCGGCAAGCTGGATAAGAAAATTCAGATAGAAAATGAGTCACTAACTCCCGGCGGCCAGGCACTAGTTAGAGCTGTAAATATGGCCTTTCCTTTGCGAACGGCAACTGCTGAAGGAGCGAAGTTACGGGAAAAGTGCAAAAAAATGGTATTCGAAAAGCTTAAAGGTAGGGGGCGGGACCTTGACGCGGGTACATTGCGAGAAATCTACGATAGTTTCTTAGTCGCAAATGAACGCGTACGAGAACGCTATTTTCCCGACCGGCGAGAACTGTTTTCGGTGCCCACTACCGGGAGAGAGGTGGTTGTCAATCTCGATGAAAGATTCATTGATGCTCAAACAGCTGTATTGAATGCTCTCAAGAAGGCTGGACCAAGCGTGGTGAGCTCCGATGCGTTAGTTACAATCTGTGGAGGGATCGCGGAGAGCTTGGCAGAGATGCAAGACGACGGTGGGGAAGAGGAAGGCACAGCGGTCGAGAACGCGAAAGCGATGTTGCAAGTCGTCGAGCCCCAGCAAGAGAGTCCTCCCCCCAAAAAACCAAAAAAGCAGGCTATGGGCGGCGAGGTGCTGTCACTGGCGGCCTTTGGGTATCACAAGACTAACATTGAACTCGCCGTCAGGTTGATGAGCTTGGCGGTCGAACTAAACCCGAATGCCCAGGCCGCAAGAGAGCTCTTGAAACAATACGAGAAACTCGCGGATGAACCTGTGAAGAGCCTTTTTCAGGTCACCTATACTTTTGACTCTAGTGATTGGGATAAAGATATCGATGGAAAAAATGTTTTTGAGTTAGTAAGGCTATGGATGGGCTCATTTGCGGATCGGGCGGTAGGCGAATCATTGAATTTTTTAACTGACGCTAAGAATGTCTTATCGGATGGCATGGCGGAGCCTATCGCAGAAGAGCGCAGTGGTTCCGCGTATGTCGTGTTTGAAGAGAGCTCGGAGGAGAAAGCACTGTTGGTAGCTCAGGCGTGCCCACTACTGCTGTTAGGCAGGCGAGTGGAATTAGCGCATTTGGGTCGAATGGGACGTCATTTGCGGATGCGTAAAATGCAGGCCGCAGAGTCAGCCAGGGGCGTAAGCTAGAAGGGGAGTGCAGGCGACTATGGCTACCGAGCTCTACAAGAAAATTCGTTATGTCCGGGATCGTGCCGTAAATGCCTATTGGATGATTCGCGATGGGCGGTTTCGCCTATTGTGGAAAAGCCTACTCGTGGAGATCCGCTATCGAGCAGTACATATCAAAAATACCGTGTCGGAACTTCTGCGTGGCGCTCCACCTGGCGAAGCAGTGGGCATTGACAAAGAGGGTGGAGATGTAGTGCTCGACTCTGAGTACGACAATCAAGTTAACAAAGTCCCCGGAAGCTATAGGCCCACTGTTTCTCGAGCCTGTAATTTTCAGCTCGATGAGGGTAGATCTAGTGTGCTAGCTCGAGCATTACGAGACATTCGTGTGGAGCGCGCCAGCCCAATTCATGGAATGCGCGTTAAATGACTAGCGTATCAATTATCACTGTCACCTATAATGCCGAAGAGTTTATCACTCCATTTCTCGATTCCTTAGATCAAGTTGATAAGAGTGGTTGTGACGTCAGTGTTATCGTAGTGGACAATGGTTCCACCGATGCCACTCTGCGTATTCTTCAAGATTCATACCCACAGGTTATGCTCATTGAAAATGATGAGAATAATTATGCACGTGCACTCAATCTTGGCATCGCTGCTACCAGCTCCGAATTCGTAACCATAGTTAACAACGATGCGATGGTCACAAAGAACTGGCTACGAGGCTTAGTTGGCGTCATGGCCACCGGCGACAACATTGGTGCGGTGCAGAGTAAAATATTTTTCACCGACAGCGACAAACTAAATAGTGTCGGCGTAGAAGAAGTCGAACATTTTTATTTCAAAGATATCGGCTTCGAAGAAGAAGATTCACGGCGCTACAAAGCAGCAGCGAAACGAGATTACATTACTGGTGGTTCGGTGATGTTCCGGCGTTCGTGCTTGAAAGACGTGGGCCCCTGGGATGAAGAATTTATTCTGTTTATGGAGGACGTAGACTACAGTGTCCGCTGCAGAGCGCGCGGTTGGGAACTTTGGTTTGCACCAGATAGCGTGCTGTACCACCAGTATCATGGTAGTACCTCTCGAGAATTTTGTGAGTATTTCTGTACGCGCAATCGGTTTCTATTTGTCGCTAAACACCAACCCTTGCAGCTAGTGAACAGTATCGCCGCATCCCATTTTTATGGCAAAGGTGAGTTGGACTCACTCTACCGATCGTTACTCCACGCTGTTCGCAGGCTTTGTTTAGAGCACGATGATTCTACCGTTACAGCCGTCTTACGCGACCTATCGAGGGAGCTCCCAACTTTTATCGGTGAAATAGCGGCGCACAATTTTTTCTCGCAACTCGAAGTTATCTTAGGTCTGCGCAAGATTCGCGTGGGTATTTACGATCATGCCGGACATTTCGCTGGGGGCGGGCAGCGCTATGTAGCCGAAATGGCCGCCATTATGCAGGAGCGATACGATATTACGTATATCTTCAACAACGATGTTCAGCTTAGCGACTATCAAGAGTGGTTCGATATTGATCTTACGCCTAGTGCTATGAAGATAATTCGCATTCCGTTTTTTGAAGAGCGCGAACGCTATACGCCAGATGAAGGCATGGTATTGGGAGAAAAGACTAACCCTTTCGATATCATTGCAGAGGAAACCCTAAATTACGACATCTTTGTCAACGCCAATATGTTGGGTAAGGTAAACCCCTTGTCACCACAGTCGATTTTTGTCTGCCATTTCCCCGATCAGGAGCGAACGCGTTTTTTTCAGGTCGATCGTTACGACCACCTCATTATCAATGGCGACTACACTGGGAGTTGGGTAAAAAAGCGCTGGCAGTTAGAGCCCACGGAAAAATTGTATCCGCCGGTGAATATGTACAACCCCAAGAGTTCTGCCGATGACAAAGAAAACATCATTCTTTCCGTGTCACGGTTTGAGATTAGTGGTAGTAAGAAACAGTTAGAGCTTATTCGGACTTTTGCCAAGTTATGCAAGAAGCACGCTGCTCTTACGAAAGGCTGGAAGTTGGTCATGATTGGTGGCAGCACGCCTGGCAATACGTACATTGAGGAAGTGAATAATGAGGTGCGTCGCACCCATACCCCTATAGAAATTATACCCAACGCATCAGTGGCAGATATTCTCGAGCACTATCGATCGGCCAAGATCTTTTGGCATGCGTGTGGTTTGGATGAGACACGACCTGAGCGTGTTGAGCATTTCGGCATGACGACGGTTGAGGCTATGCAAAATTACTGCGTTCCCATTGTGATTGATGGTGGCGGCCAGCGAGAGATTGTCGAGCACGGCGATTGTGGGTTTCGCTTTGCCGATCTCGATGAGCTAGCAGAACATACGCTGAAGCTGTTGGGAGACGACACATTGCGCCACAGCATGTCGGAAAAGGCCTACGCTCGAAGTCATCTGTTTAATCAACAAGTCTTCAAAGAGAAGCTGGAAAAATTGCTGGACGAGGTAGAATCTGAACTATTAGGTGAAGAAGTTCTACCACCCCCCGTTCGCCTCACGTCATAAGCGGTTGAGTCCGCTGCCAGGGAGGGTTTAGCGTGAATCTCATATTCAATGCTGAGTCCCTGCGCCCACCTATCACGGGCGTTGGTAATTACAGCTTTCACCTCTTGCAGCATTTATTGGCTGATTCTCTGGTGGCTAGTGCGCACTGTTTTACCGGCACCGAATGGTGTAGCGGCGCGGAACAAATTGTTGCGACCCAGGCATTGAAATCCAGTCAGTCGCAGGGTTTGCCCACCACCAAAACAGCCGCGCTGCAACAGGCCCTGCGCGGTAGCATTGGCCTTATTCCGGGCACCAAGCCACTCTATGACAGCATCATGCGCAGGCGTTTCGACCGGGGTGCGAGGCAAGTTAACAATGCCGTGTATCACGAAACTAATTTCATTGTGAAACCGTTTAGTGGTCCTACCGTGACTACTATTCACGATTTATCTCACCTGCGTTTTCCCGATTATCATCCCACTCACGTACTGCGTTGGTTGAATGACGGCTTGGAGAGGTCGCTGTGTGGCGCAGATAAAATTATCACTGTCTCGCACATCGTTGCCGAAGAACTAGTTCAATACTATCGAGTGGATCCGCGCAAGATTTGCACAATTTACGAAGGCGTCGATGCGGTGTTTAGGCCCCGAACGCCTGGTGAGACTGAGTCGGTACTATCGAGGTATGGCATCCATCACGGGCGCTATGTGCTGATGGTTGCTACCCTGGAGCCGCGCAAGCGTATCGAATTATTGCTCGAAGCCTGGGCCTTGCTGCCTGCGGAGTTGCGCAGTGCTTTTCCGTTGGTGCTTACCGGTTCGCGGGGGTGGTTGAATGCCGACTTGCATCGCAAGTTAGCGCGCTTCATCGACGAGGGTTTGGTGCGGCACCTCGGCTATGTACCTGCGACCGATTTACCCGTCATTTATTCCGGTGCCGCTGTATTTGGCTACCCCTCTATATATGAGGGATTTGGGCTGCCGGTGTTAGAGGCCATGAGTAGTGGTGTGCCATCCATTGTTAACGCGGGAACCTCTATGGCGGAATTCGCCGGCGCTGCATGTATTAGCTGTGAGGCCGATGACCCGGTTGAGTGGCAGCAGCGGCTGGCTAATTTACTCGTCGATGAGCAGAAGAGGGGCGATTGGGGTGCGCGGGGGTTGGCGAAGTCCACTGAATTTAGTTGGCAGCGTTGTGCGCAGGAGACAGCGGCAGTTTATCGTACCTTGTTGTAGGCTAGCTATCGCTTTCTCGAAGCGCTGATTCCAGCATCCATTTCAGTGTAGTGTCCAGCCCCGGGTGGGGCAACTTTCCAACACAGGCTTCCAATTTATCTGGGCTGCCATAGAGTTCTCGGATTTCATTGGCTCGATAGAGCTTCTCATTTTTCTTGACGGTCATACACCGGCCGGTTTGTTCCTCTAAGGCATTAATGGCCTGTCGCAGACTGTAGGCTTGGCCGCTGCACACGTTGTATGTTTCACCGCAAACCCCTTGTTTTAGCAGGCGGAAATAGGCATCACAGATGACTCGGACATCGTTGAATTCTCGAATAACATCGACGTTGCCGAGTGAGATTTCCGAGCAGCCCCGTGCGAAGTGGTCGACAATTTTCGGTATGACAAACCTATCGTCGTGCCCAACACCGGTGTAATTAAAGGGGCGAACAAAAAGCAATGGCAGCGTGTCCGCGTGGGTTTTGGCCAGATGTTCCATTGCCAGCTTGCTCATGGCGTAGTGATTCACCGGCGCCGGGGGTAATTGCTCCGCGATAGGTGATTGGGTGCAGTCACCGTAGACATTGGCGCTGCTAACTAACAGTATCCGCTGTGGCTGCTGTTGAGTATCGTGTAGCGCTTGTAAAAGGTTTAGGGTGCCAAACAGGTTGACTTGGTAGAGGGCGAAGACATCAGCGTGGGTAACGGCGCTCAGGGCGGCTAAATGTACGACGTACTCGACTGCGGTGGCAGCAACTTCTGCCCTTACGGCGTCGGCGCTGCGCAGGTCGGCTTTGAGCTCGATGATATCGAAACCGGATTCGCGGGCTAGGCGACAAAAGTGTCTCCCGGTGAAGCCATCACTACCCGTGACTAATATTCGCTGCGTCATTGTCTTTGAGAGTCTACCGCGATCTACCAGGAATAGCCGGATTGGTTGCGCTCAAGATCAGTGCTGACCATCATGTCACACAGCGCTTCCAAACTTGTTTGCGCCTCCCATCCCAACTCTGCTTTTGCTTTGGCGGGATTGCCGATCAGTTTATCCACTTCTGCAGGACGGTAGTATCGAGGATTAATGCGCACAAGAATGCGGCCACTATCAGTATCGCTTGCGATTTCATCCTCTCCGGTTCCGGACCACTCAAGCTGAGTGTCGACGGCCGCAAAAGACATGGTGACGAAATCGCGAATAGTGGTGGTGCGGTTGGTTGCCAGTACAAAGGTATCCGGCGTGTCTGCCTGCAGCATAGTGTGCATGCCACTCACATAGTCGCCGGCGAAACCCCAATCGCGCTGGGCATCCAAGTTGCCCAGCTCAAGGACATCAAGTTTGTCGAGCTTAATGCGCGCCACAGAATCACTGATTTTACGCGTGACGAACTCCCGGCCGCGCAAGGGAGATTCGTGATTGAACAGTATGCCGCTGGTGGCGAAGAGGTCGTAAGACTCTCGGTAATTGACTGTCATCCAGTGCGCATAGAGTTTTGCGACGCCATAGGGGCTGCGCGGATAAAAAGGGGTTGTTTCTGTCTGCGGTGTTTCCTGTGCTTTGCCAAACATCTCTGAGGTCGACGCCTGATAGAAGCGAATGTTGCGGTCCACGATACGAATGGCCTCGAGTAAATTAACGACACCCAAACCAGTAATCTCGCCGGTGGTAATCGGCTGTTCGAAGGAGACGCCGACAAAGCTTTGCGCCGCGAGGTTATAGATTTCGTCCGGTTGGGTGCTCTCAACAAGGCGAATGCTATTGGATAAATCGGTGACATCGTGTTCAACGAGGGTCAAATTGGGGTGGTTGGAAATTCCCAAGTCTTCTAGACGCCAAAAATTGACTGAGCTGGTGCGTCTATAGGTGCCGGTGACGCTATACTCCAAATCGAGCAAGTGTTGTGTAAGGTAAGCGCCGTCCTGACCGGTGATGCCCGTAATTATGGCCTTTCTCATGGTGTCGTTGAGTCCCTGTGGAGGGCAACCATTCGGCGGCCCATCTCGCGTTGTTGAAGTCAGTAGGTAGGCAAGCAGACCAAACAGTCTAGCGCCTTCGCAGTGACAAGCCAATCAGTATCCAGTTTTGGGGTAGTGTCTTACATTTGCACTTGTCCGCGTGAGGCCAACCGCCAAAAACCGTCCGTCCGTGTGCAGGCTCGTGCGAGCGCACGGCCACCCCCTCTATCCATGTCGTCGCATGTTCCCCATTCTATCCGCCCTCCCGCAATCCAGACCGGTTTCACCTACTGCGTATCCACTGTCTCACTCAGTGGACGCGACGTGATATCGTAGCTACGTCGTGATGATTAAACGGACCGCTTGAATGTCAAAATGTGCCTTTTCGATGTGCGCTGCGCACTGTTCGATCAGCGTTTCCAGGTGATCCAGTTCTTCCTGTCGTATCGTGGTATTCACTTCCCGCAGCGCGCGCAGACGCTGTAACTCAGCCCCTAGCTCGCTGTGCATGTCGTTGAGGGCTTTCTCGCGCAGGACCTCGAAGCTTTTCTTAGCCAAGTTATTTGCGGTTTCCAGTGCCTGCTCGATCTCACCGGTGACGCGTTTGATGACAGCGACGGCTGTCCCCTTTTTTATCTTCTGGATGAGTTCGTTGAGCCGATGATGAGGCAGGACATCGCTGAGATCTTTGCCGCGCTGGTCGAGGAGTATGCGTTTTGGGTTGATGGAGAGGAAGCGTTCCAATTGTAGTGATTTGGGTGCGATACACACTGTGGTGACGAAGATTTCAACTAAAATGGTGCCAGGTGTAATGCCCTTTAATTGCAGGGTTCCAACGGCGGCATTGCCTAGTTGTGACGATAAAACCCGATCTAGGCCTTCCTGTACGATGGGGTGTTCCCAGGTTAGAAAATCCATGTCTTCCCGGGCTAGAGCTTTCTGCCTATCGAAGGTTGCTGTATTGCCGTCTTCTCTCAGCCCAGGCAGGTGGCCGACTAATGTCTGATCTGTTTGGCGCAGCACATGGGTGCGCTCAGAGTGGTACTCCTGTTCAATACCAAAGGTATCGCACAGTGCGGTCATGAATGTTTCAAGGCCTTCATCGTTGTCTAGGGCGCGAATGGCGGCTACCAATTCTTCGGCCACCTTTGGGTTGCATGAATTGCGTTCTAATAGACGGTCGCGCCCCGCACTCAACTCTTCTCGAGTTTTTGCGGTGAATTCCGCTGTGTCTTGCAGCAGAGTCGCTAAGGTGGCATCCCGGTGCTGTAATTGTGCCAGTAGCCGCTCGCGGAAAGTCTCAAAAATCACCAGGCCGGCGGAGCAGCTTTCGCGAAAGGCATTGAGCCCCTGGTCGAACCAGTCGAACAGCGTCTCTTGCGCCGTGTTTTCAATGTAAGGGACGTGGATATGCACATCATTGCGCTGTCCTATTCTATCCAGCCGGCCGATTCGTTGCTCCAATAGATCAGGGTTGAGTGGCAGGTCGAAAAGAATAAGGTGTTGTGCAAATTGAAAATTGCGCCCCTCGCTGCCAATTTCTGAACAGACCAAGGTTTGTGCACCGTTGACTTCGTCTGCGAAATAGGCCGCCGCTCTATCGCGTTCAATCAGTGAGAGTCCTTCATAAAATGCGCTGGATCGAATACCTGCACGCATGTGGAGGTGGTGTTCCAGTGCAATGGCAGTGTCTTGGTGCGCACAAATCACCAGAGCCTTGGCGGGTCGCATCTCTTTCAGAGTTTGTACGAGCCACGTTACACGTGGGTCCTGTTCGATCCAATCATTGATCTCAGGGTCTAATTCCGGATGCAGCTCATGGTCTACCGAGACCCCTTTGTGCGGATAATTTACAGTTCCTTGCAACGGATGCCGTTGCAAAATGCGCTGTGGAAAGCCCGCCACAGCCGCGCGCGTGTTGCGGAATAGGACTCTGCCAGTGCCGTAGCGATCCAAAATTTCGTCTATGAGCTGATCTGCAGGTGCGTCTGGATCGAGCCCCACAGGAAGATCGGGCACCGCTTCTCCAGATTCGAGGGCTGTGACCGTATCGCTCCACTTGCGATACCCCGCTTCTTCCTCCAAAAAGGCGTGCAGATCGTGGAAGCGCGAAGGGTCGATAAGCCGCAGCCGGGCGAAGTGGCTTTCTTTGCCCATCTGTTCGGGAGTTGCGGTCAACAGTAAGAGGCCTTTGGATTGTTGCGCTAACCGCTCCACCAAGCGGTAATCGCGACCTTGTTCGACCACTGACCATTGCAGGTGGTGCGCCTCATCGACCACGACGAGATCCCATTCGCTTCTCTCAACTTGCCGTTGCATGTCTGGGTCAGTCAGCAGGAGATCGATACTGGTTAGTATAAGCTGCTCAGTGTCGAAGGGGTTCAGTTCGATAGGCAGTTCGGTTGGCTCCTCGGGTAAAGGGCCGTCCTCCACTGGCGCTGCCTCAGAGCTTATTTCGTCGCAGAATTGCTCAGCGCAAGAGGCGTCATCCGGAGTTTCTATCGCCAGCTGCGCATCGGTTAGTCGCGCTTCATCGAAGAGGGCAAAGTGAAGGTTGAATCGTCGGAGCATTTCAACGAGCCACTGGTGAAGCAGGGTGGGCGGAACCAACACCAACACTCGCTGCGCGCGCCCCGTTAGTAGCTGCTGCTGCAGAATCATGCCGGCTTCAATGGTTTTGCCCAATCCGACTTCGTCCGCCAGCAAGACCCGTGGTGCGTGGCGCTGTCCCACCTGGTACGCTATGTAAAGTTGATGCGGTAATAGACTGGTTCGAGAACCCAATAGGCCGCGTACAGTAGAGCGTTGCCAACGATCGAAGTGTGACAGCGTCGCGACACGCAGTGCGAACTCAGTATTTTTGTCATAGTGGCCATTGAGAAGACGCTGCCCGGGATTGGTCAATTCGATAAAGGCGTCGAGCTCTAGTTCTGAGATGACATGCCGCGTCTGTTGTGCATCGATACCAACATACACCAAAAGACCTTGCTGTTCTTCGATGCCGGTCACTTCCACTTGCAGTTGGGAATTCGTTTTAATTTCGTCGCCAACTTTAAAACGCAAACGGGTGAGAGGAGCATTGTTTGCGGCGTACGTGCGCTCTTCCTCTACGGCGGGAAAGGCCAGTGTCACGCGACGACCGTCGACATCCACGACAACACCGAGACCGAGGTCGCTGTCTGCGTGACTTACCCAACGCTGTCCAACAAGAAATTCCATGGTGAGTTCACTGCGTCAAAAAAGTGGTATGGCGAGCGGCGCCTAGTGTACCACCGCAACAGCGGATAATGTGGTGTTGTTTGCGCCCATGTTGGGTGTACCTAGGGCGTTCAAAGTGTGGGCAGGGAGTGATATTCAGTTCTCAGCTTCTTGCGAGAAGAACAGCTCAATACTATTGCGATAGACTTGTTCTAAAAGCGCCTCCGCCTCCATGGCTTTGACCGAGGCGATGTGCTCGGCGATGAAAGGCAGGTAAAACGGTGCGTTCGGTTTGCCACGATAGGGGACAGGAGTGAGGTACGGCGCATCGGTTTCTAGAAGCAGCCGGTCTGGGGGTGTTAGCGCTACCACGTCGCGAACGTTTTCTGCTGTTTTGAAGGTGGCGATACCGTTAAAACCCAGCATAAACCCCTCTTGTAAACAGAATTTTGCAAGTGTCAGCGACGACGTAAAACTGTGGATGACACCCTTGCGTCGGAGTGTTTTGCTGTGATTTTGCAAGATACTCTGCGTGTCTTTATCTGCATCGCGGGTGTGAATAACGACGGGAAGGTCTAAATCGGTTGCGAGCGCCAACTGCGCATCAAAGGCGGCACACTGCTCATTGCGGGGTGCGTTATCATAGTAGTAATCGAGGCCGATTTCACCAATGGCCACAATTCGCTCGTGTTGTGCGTTGGCCCGGATGCGATCGGCAACTTCGGGGTTGTAATCTTGAGCTTCGTGCGGGTGAATGCCCTGGGTGCCCCACACCGTCGTTAGCGAATTGCAAAGAGACATAACGCACTCAAGATTTTTTTCTGACACAGCGATGGTGATAATGCGTTCAATACCCGCAGAGTGAGATTGCCTCAAAATCTCATCTAAAGGTTGTGATTCTAGATAGTCGAGATGACAGTGGGTCTCAATGAGGGGAGTACTAAACCGCGGTATGGCGCGGCGCGAAGATTTGGGCATGGTGAGCAAATCTCAGTACGAGCGCAACACCGAATCTACTTTAGCTTCGGCTTGGCAGCACTCGTTGCCCGACGCTTAGCGCGCAGCTTGGCTGGGCGTTTGGCGGGCGCTTTTTTCTTAGGCCCTGCTTTCACTTTTACCTTGGCGGCCTTCCTTGGTGCGCGCTTTGCGGCTGCTTTTCGTTTGGCCGGTGCTTTAGCGGCGGTCTTAGTGCCGGCCTTTTTCTTTGCCAGCTTTTTCTTTTTTGACCGCAATGACTTTGGCTTAGCCTTGGCACTTGCTGCCTGCGAGGCACTACTAGCACTGCGCTTGCGCTTGGGTGAGCGAATCTTGGCTTTCGCGGCGATCTCTGCGCTGCTGGCCTTGTTGCTAGCGGGAGCAATTTTGCGCGCGGCGGCGTACATCTCTTCATAGGACGCGATGAGGCAGTCGTGGTAGAACTCGGGGTCGGGCATGATGTCTCTATCGGCGAGTACAGAAAGCGTCAGCTTACCCGAGTAGCTAAATACCAAGTGGAAAATACCCATGCCTGGTGTTAACACCCCCAGTCCGTAGTAATCTACCATGCGCGCGCCTGCGCAGTAGAGGGGAAAATCGGGACCGGCGACATTGGATATACAAGTCGATACGTTCATCGGTATGTGGCGAGACAAGTGGTTGCGCGACCAGAAACTGGCGACCGATTTGGAAATCACGGGCGACAGCACCCCGGCGATTTTCAAGGCGTCGACCATCGGGCTAGCTTCACCGCCGCGCTTGGCGTCGACGGTCGATTGATTGATAAGTGACAGGCGTGTCATTGGGTCTTTCTCATCCGAATGCAGCGATGCGAAGACGGAGCCCACCTGGTTGTTTTCGTCCGTCATCCCTCGACGTGTGCGCATGTTCAGCGGTAAGGCTGCTGCAAGAGAGCCTTCCTCGGGCGCTTCCCCTTTGCTTTCCAAGTACCTCTGCAGTGCGCCGCCGATGACCCCGAGTGCCACGTCATTGACGGTCACTCCGGCTGAATTTTTAATGTCCTTGAATCCTTCCAGTGGAAATTCGGCGGCGTCGAAGACACGGTGAGGCCCGACCGGTTTGTTCAGAATGGTCTTAGGTGCTGAGATATCGGGTGCCGGGATTTCCTTGCGCGCGACATCAATCGCATATTTCGCCATCGCGCGTGAGTTGCGCAGTGTACCGCCGACCAGCTGCAATGAATTTTTCATGCCATTGAATGTGGCGCGGGTGAGCAGCTCTCCTGTGGATGGTGTGCTGTCTACCAGTCGAGGTTCGAGCTCCGCCTCTTGCGTTGGATCCGGGTCCGGCACCAGGTCATGCAGTGCGGCCATGAAAGAAGAACCTCCGGCGCCATCGACGAGGGAGTGGTGCATCTTGGTGTACACCGCGAAACACCCTTTCGGCAAGTTGGGGATATTGTCCAGCCCCTCGATAATGTAGGCTTCCCACAGGGGTCGCGACATGTCTAGCGGCCGCGAGTGTAAGCGCGCCATCTGAATACAAAGTTGCCGCCAGTCACCCGGTTCCGGCAGCGCAATGTGGCGCAGATGAAATTCCACATCGAAGTTGGCGTCCTTTACCCAGTATGGCCGATCTAAGCCGCCCGGCACTTCCACCAAACGGGTACGAAACAGCGGCAAATTACCCAAACGCCGCTCAAAGCTGGCGATCACGTCTTTAAAGCGCACAAAGCCACTGGGCGCTGTCGATGGATCATAGATGCCCATACCGCCAACATGCTGTGGTGTATTCGTTTGCTCTAGGTTGACGAATGCTGAGTCTAGAATGCCTAATTGTTTCATGATGTCTCTCGGCCCATAGTGGGTAGTGGCGACGGTGCTCGCCGAGTGGTTGCAGCAATGCACCGATAATTAACTTAAAGGTAGTCCACAATTGTGAAATTAGCATGGCAGCATATGGTGTTAAATGGGGCCAAAAACAAGGTGTTTGGCAGGCCCATATTGCTGCTTTTATGTCATTTTGTCCCTTCGACTACGCACCACTGTCAGCGATCCGACCTTCGTCGGCGAAGGAGGGCGGCTTTATATCACTGTTGCGTGTTGCGGACCAGCGGCTGTTCAACATTTAAGCGATTTAAGCCAAAAAGTTGGCCTAAATTTTTCCACTGTGGGCTCGTTTGTGGGTGTGCCCGCTTGTGTGTCCGCGGCATCATGCCACTGTTTGGCGTCGCGCTGGCTGCCTTGGTCGCCAGCACAGTTTTCTTAACCAGCTTGAGCCAGGCAGCGGGCCCCGACCTCTATGGGCGACGCTTCGTTCGTCTGGAGGCACTGCGAGCACCCGAAGAGGCGGCCGGGGCGGTGAAAACAGACAAGCGGGAGGCGGAACCGCAGCTGACGCGTCTGGATGCAGAGGCATACAAAGCGCAGATACGAGAGTTCGAGCGCCGCGCTGGGCCCTATGCGGCGGATCTCACAGAACCCCTACTGCAGATCGCACATCACTACCGCCATCAGGGTGCGATAGATCAGGCACTCGCAGCCCTAGGCCGTGCGTTGCATGTACTGCGGGTCAATGCCGGTCTTCACTCGCCCGAACAGAGGGTAATATTGCGCGCACAATTGGATGCGTTGCGTGGTGCTCAGCGCCACACGGCTTTAGATCAGCGGTATGACTACTTTTTGCGTGTCCATGGCGGTGTAGAGGCGCCGTTAACCGAAGCGCGCATGGAAGCTCTGCTGGAATACCTGCAGTGGCAGCGTGAGGCTATACAGCTTGGCTTGGGCAGAGATATCCTGCCACGCCTGTTGGGAACTCAGCAACTGACCAATTTCCTGCTGGATGCTGCGGTACAACCCGCTAGCACCCAGGGGGGAGAGCTGTCTTCTTCCTGGCAGGCACAGTTGGCGCTTGCGCAGATAAAGAATCTATACCTGATAAAGAATCATCGGCTACCTGTCACCGTGGACGATACTTTTGGCGATGTCCCTGGCTACCGTCGCGAATCACCCTTCGAGTACGACCATACCGTCGCGCGCTTTGAGAAGTTGCAGTCGAGTGCTGACACGCGCGGGGTGCGGGTTCTCGAGGCGGCTATCGAAGCACAGGGGGATGGTTCGAAAGATCCGATCATGCTGGCGCGCCTTTATCTCGCTCTCGGTGATTGGCAGCTGTGGCTGGGCAACACACGTGCGGTGGCTGAGCCCTATCGTCAGGTCATAGCTCACCTGACCAAGGCGGGAGAAACGGCGCTGTTGCAGCGTTGGTTGTCACAACCGGTAGAGCTTCCTGCCAATGGCTTGTACGTGGCCGACGGCGCGCCACTTGGCGAGCCTATTCTCCTGCCAGAGCGCTACACGTTGCAATTTGACGTCGATACACGCGGTCGTGCCGTCAACGTGCGACCGCTAACAACCGGTGGGCGCGAGCGACGTCTGGTGCGCGCTGTGCGCAGTATTCGGTTTCGGCCGCGCTGGGTCAACGGGTACGCAGAGAGCGTGGGCGGAGTGGAGCGGGAGTACGTACTCCTCAATTAAGCCTTGACCTGAATGGCGAGCACTTGTCAGTAGTGAAGCCGGCTAAATTACCGGCTAACTATTGGAAACACGGCAGTATAAGACAGGCACTTCGTGTGTTGAAACTATCGGTAGGGTAGAGCAGTTTTCGATTAGCGAGTTCCTAGGCGTTGTGAATAAGCAATAGCGAACCTTGGGCTTTTATCGGGCGCGACGTATGCCAATCCAGCACCTCACCACAGTGTTTCTCTACGGCGCGCTCGGCGACCTCAAAGAACGGTGCGCGCTCGGGGTCGGCGATTAAAATCTGCTTTACGCCGGCTTTTATCGCCCGGTTGATCAGCTTGCTAACAGGGTCCACCAACTCGTCCCAAAAGCAGATGTCCGCAGCGATCATAAGGTCAACGCCCTGTAAATCACGCTTCGTCAAGCGCTCAAAGCGCGACACTTTGTGTTCCGTACTCACACCGTTTAACTGCGCAGTAGCGTCGAGATAGGGGAAGACTTCAGGATCTGCATCCACCGAGGTGACCTGCGCACCGAACTCCTTGGCGCACCAAATGCCCCCAATCCCCCAGCCGCACCCGACGTCAAGGACGCGCCGGTGCTGCTCCGGGGGGTTCTTTCGCAGATAGTCGATTAGCAGACAGCTTGACTTCCACAGCTTGTTGCCATGTATGGCGGGGTCTTTACCCTGGCGTTTGATCCGCCGAATGTCGGGGTGGGAACTGGTTGGAAATCTAACGCCGCGAAAGCGGTACTCGGTACGTCGTTTGTTACTCACTTTTCTTCCTTGAAAATACTAGCTCTGCGGATTAATCCAGATCGGCGATGTCCAGGCGCGTTCTTGCAAAATTGGAGAATAGAAGGGTTGCTCCGCTGGGTCTATGCAGCACTTGCTGTAGACATCGCCACGTGCTCCGCGCTCGGACATGACTTTATTTTGTGCTTCTGCTTGTGCCGTGCAATTCTCGGCAAACGGGTTCACACCCGCTGCCTGGCACTGCAGGGTACTCCAGCGGCACGACGGGTTCTCCAATACGCGCAGGTAATAGAAGGCGCGTTGACTGGGGTCGTAGTCCGGGTCCTCCCAAACGGTGCACAGGGATTCGTGCCCAGCGCCAACCGGTGCGCAGCTCGCCGGGTCGACGCTCGCGCCATTGTCAGCGCTACCGAGCACATTGTGTACTTTCTCGTGGGTCTTGCCCGCCGCATCCAGCCAACCCTTGATCACCTGCACGCGCTGCAAATCGATGCCCGGGTGAGCCGCTGTTCCTGGATCTTTGCTGGCGCTGATCAAAAAGTGTGGTGATTTTTCTCCGGCCGACATCTCACCGCCCATTGGCACGCCGCCCGTGTAGGCGGTGGCGACCATCTGCGGATCTTGGCACAAGTCGGACGCGTAATTTTCCCCCGCAAAAAAGCGCACCGTCGGACGTGTACCGCTGGTGGCATAGGTCTCTCGTCGACGCATGCCCTCGAAAATGCTATCGCGCGAGTTCTCTTCAGCCCAGACCACCGCCAGGCCGCCCGGGTTGTCAAAGAAGTGATCCTGCACATTGCGATAACCCGCATCGCGGCGCCCGAGGTGACCGACGTAGTTGTTTTCCTCCGCACCGCCGGGTGTGGCGCTGTGCGTGTCCGTACTGCCAATGAAACCCATTTTGAACGGGTTTATCCCGGCTTGTTGCTCCAGCGCTAAGCCGTCTTTGAGGACATTGCGCACCATGTTGCGGCGACCGAAGTCATCGAGGGCAACAGGCTTGGCTTCTTTGGCCTGTACTTCACCAAATACTGTACCCAGCATGGACAGATTGTCCGCGACCACCTGTTCAAACTCACATAGCTCGTCCTCAGTGGCCAGACCGCGTCCGAGCAGCCGGTCAAAGCGACATTCACTGGCCGCCTTGTGCTGCACCAGCTCGACCAGGGGTTCGAAAAACAGGCGGTTGCGAGCGTCTTCCTCGTTGCGGGGGTCAGGGAACATTAGCCCGCGACTTAGGTTGGGGTTGTGGGGGATGGAGATGACGTCGCAGCCGTTGTTTGCATCAATACACTCCGTGCGTAGACGTTGCCACAACTTTGGGTAGTTCATGGAACCTGTATCGTAGGTAGAAATTGCCGTCGCGGTGACGTTTTCGTTGCGAAAAATGACGTTGCGGTGCAAATTCGCGTAATCGGGGGCATCGGTGTATTCGTAGCCCACAAAAGTGGTGAATTGGCAGTCCGCGCTGCGGTCATAGTGCAGCTCGGCCGCCGCTTGAATCTGTTTCCAGGCCTCTTTGTGTGCTTCTCCACAATCGCCCAGCTTGCAGGCGAAGGATTCCGACTTGGCATTTGCCGTGTCGGTCACACCCAGTGAAACCCAGTAGTTGGCGGCCAACAGTTGCACGTAATAAATTTCACTGCGGGAGGCGATGCAGGCTGGAAACCAGTAGGCCAACTTGGAGGAGTCTTGCGTGCACAGGTTGATTGGCCCCAGGAACTCGGCGTGATCTGTCACGGCGGTGAAATCTAGTGGTCGTTGAATCTTAGCTATTATCACCTGGGCGGCATCGGCATCGGACAGGGTGATCGCTTCCCCCTTGGCATAGCGATAGGCGGCGGCGGGGTCGTTCCGTTGGCTGGAGACATAACTGTCAAAGGAAAGGCTCGTGTGTACATGCAAATCGCCAAACATGGGTTTTTTTGTCGGTGTATAAGCCGCGCAGGGCGTTCGCTCTTCACTCCGCTCAAAAGGTTGCTCGGCAAAGACGGCGAGCGGCGCCAGCGCAGCGACAAGTAGAAAAAAGCACCGGTCCAGTACTCTTGAGCACGTGTTTATTGTAAGCATTAAATTGACTCCACTTAAGTGCGGCGAGCGCTATTGTGGCACTAGCGTGCCTAGCGCGCCACTGTTGTGGGCACCGCCGCGGGTTTACTGCGACAGGAGGCGAAACGTACAGGCCGCCGGCCTGAGATTTAGTAACAACTGGTACCGACACGCCGCCTACGCTACGATTACGGTTTAGTGGGACAGTCCACCAGGCCTACGAATAAGGGATGCATCTGTGGCTCAGAGACCGCCGGTTGAACTGCTGGAAAAAAACAAGCCGCGACAGGCGCGAGCCAAGCGCACTTACGAAGCGATATTGACTGCCGCTGCAGAGTTATTGGTCGAAGTGGGCGTCGAACGCATATCGACCAATCTCGTCGCGGAACGCGCCGGCATTACCGTGCCCGCGCTGTATCGCTATTTCCCCAATAAGTACGCGGTGCTCAATGCGCTGGGCAGCGCGTTGATCGAAAAGCAGAACGCAGTGTTTCAAACTTGGTTTGAGAAGTATTTAGGTGCCGGTGAGTCTGGTAAGCTCGTCGAAAACGTCGACGAACTGTTGATCGAGACCTATCACATGACCCGCGAACAAGTGGGTGGAATTGAAGTTGTCCACGCCCTGCGCGCCGTAGAGCCCCTGCGCGGAGTTCGCCTACAACATCATAGACAAGTTGCCGGACAGTTTGCGCAATTGATTGCCGACCAATTACAACGGCCAGCCGACGAAGAATTACAGGCCACAGCGAGGACGACAATCGGTATAGGCTACGCCTTGGTTGAAATGGCCCTGGAAGATGAATCGGTGCCCACTGAATCACTGTTGCGCCATGGCGCGCAGATGATTCAACTTTATTGGCAGAAGTTGCTCCGAGCAACTTAGGAGGGGCCTTAGCGCAGCCTTTGGCCAGCTAGCGCTCGGCAACGACATCCTCGGCCTGTGGGCCCTTGTCACTCATGGCCACAATAAAGTTTACGGTTTCACCGTCGCGCAAGCTGCGCCGGCCTTCGCCGCGAATCGAGCGGAAGTGAACGAAAATCTCGTCGCCATTTTCTTTGACAATAAAGCCGAACCCTTTGGAGCTATTGAACCACTTGACCTGTCCAGTTTCTCGAGGGCTGCCACCCATCAGCGGTTGAATTTCATGCGGCTCTTCGGACGTTTCATCCACCACTGCGACGGCAGGACCCATGGCACGGAGCGCAATAGTGGTGGCAACGGTAGCCAAACAAAAGGCGACAAACAGTAGGGGGTTTACAATACTGCCGGTCAAAATAACCGCTGTAATCGCAGCAGCGACGAGGCCAATGACCACGCTGATGACGATTTGTACCGAAAAACTCATGACGTCCCTCTCGTAAACACGATTTGCTCTATGTATCGCACGCACTCGCCCGCAAAAAACGTGAGCCGAGCGCCGCAGGCGCGACATTCTAACACCTGTGCAGTGGTGTTAAATACTATCGAGCGAAATTTAGTGTAGGACGACCTCATTTCAGCGTTTTTAGTGGGTGTAAACTACAACGCTTAGCTGGCGCGATATCTTGCAACCCATCAAAGTTTGAGTACGTCTTCCGCCTGCAGCCCTTTGGGGCCTTCTGTGAGAGTAAACTCGACGGTTTGCCCCTCATTGAGGGTGCGATAGCCGTCACCCTGGATTGAGCGAAAGTGCACAAATATGTCACCTTCGTTTTCTTCTTGGGTGATGAAGCCAAAGCCCTTAGCGTTGTTAAACCATTTGACGGTGCCATTTGTACGAACATTCATGCCAACTTCCTCGGTTTAGCGTTTTGCTATTATTCTCTCCCGCTGGATGTCGCGAGGCGGGACCGAAAATTATTACGACTGTATTAGTTGATGCGCTGAATTTGTCAAGCCATTTTCAAGCAAGACAGTCAGCTCTCTAGTTGCGCTAGGCGATTAAGCTGTTCCTGCAACGTCGTTAGCGCCTGCTGTTGTGCCTCTAATTTCTCTTGTTCTTTTGCCACGACTGCCGCCGGTGCTTTCTCGATAAAAGACGCATTGTCCAGCTTGTCCTGTAAGCGCTGCAGATCTTTTTCTAATTTCGCGACCTCGCGCTGCAACCGAGTTTCCTCGGCCGCTTTGTCGATCAGGCCCGCAATGGGAACGAGAATTTCAATGTCGCCTGCTAAAGCGGTGGCGGCCATCGGTGGCTCTTCCCCGTCCCCGAGCCAGCGTACCTGTTTGAGTTTAGTCAGCTTTTTCAGGTATTGCGAATTTTGATTTAAACGAGCGCGATCTGCCTCCGTGCCCTTGTGCAGAAGCACGGCAAGTTCTTTGGAGGGCGGGATATTCATCTCTCCACGAATGGTTCGAATACCGAGCATGACCGCCTGCAACCAGCGAATATCGGCCTCCGCAGCGGCATCTTCAAACGCGTCATCAGGCCCGGGGTAGGGCTGTAACATGATGGTGTCGCCAGCGCGACCCGCGAGTGGCGCGATAGTTTGCCACACTTCCTCGGTAATAAATGGCATGAGGGGGTGCAGTAACCGCATCGCGGATTCGAGGACCGTTACCAGCGTATGCCGTGTTCCCCGCTGCGCTGCGTCACTGGTGTTGTCGTCCCACAAAATGGGCTTGGACAACTCTAAATACCAATCGCAGTATTCGTTCCACACGAATTCATAGAGCGCCTGGGAGGCGTGATCAAATCGGTAGCGTGCAATCGCGGAGGTGACCTGTGCGATGGTGAACTGTAGACGGCTGTAGATCCACCGATCAGCCACGCTGAGCTCGCGGTCGCCGCTATCATTGGCGCCAATATCATGTCCTTCGCAGTGCATCAGCACATAGCGAGCGGCGTTCCAGATTTTATTGCAGAAGTTGCGAAAGCCTTCGATGCGGCCGATATCGAACTTGATGTCGCGCCCGGTAGAAGCCAGTGAAAAGTAAGTAAAGCGCAGCGCATCGGTGCCATAGGCGGCGATGCCGTCGGGAAACTGCCGTCGAGTGGCGCTCTCGATCTTTTGCGCCAGTTGCGGCTGCATCATTCCTGCCGTGCGCTTGTTCACCAGGCTTTGTAAATCGATACCGTCGATGAGATCGATGGGATCCAGTACATTGCCCTTGGATTTGGACATTTTCTGGCCTTCCGCATCGCGCACCAAACCGTGCACGTACACCGTATGGAATGGCACTTCTTTGCGCAGGTGCAGCGTCATCATAATCATGCGCGCCACCCAAAAGAAAATAATGTCAAAACCGGTGACTAGCACAGAGCTGGGGTGGAAAGTCGCGAGTTCCTCGGTGTCCTCGGGCCAGCCCAGCGTGGAAAACGTCCACAGTGCAGAGGAGAACCAAGTATCCAGCACATCCTCATCCTGCCGTAGCCTGACCTGTTTGCCGAGGCCGTGTGCCTCACGCACAGCCGCCTCTGAGACACCGACGTAGATGGCGCCGGCATCGTCGTACCAGGCGGGGATACGATGCCCCCACCACAACTGCCGGCTGATGCACCAGTCTTGAATATCACGCATCCAGGCAAAGTACGTGTTTTCCCACTGCTGCGGTACGAAGCGGATGGCGCCGCTTTCGACGGCTTCTATCGCCGGTTTAGCGAGTGTTTTCGCGTCTACATACCACTGATCGGTGAGGTAGGGCTCGATGACCACACCTGAGCGGTCACCCCGAGGAACCTTAAGAGCGTGTGGCTCGACTTTTTCTAGGTAGCCTAACGCCTCCAAATCGGCGACGACTTGCTGGCGCGCAGCAAACCGATCCATGCCTCGATAAGGCTGTGGTGCATTGGCGTTAATCGCCGCATCGTCGTTAAAAATGTTGATCGATGGAAGATCGTGGCGTTGACCGATGTCGTAGTCATTGAAGTCGTGGGCGGGGGTAATTTTGACGCAGCCGCTGCCAAACTCTCGGTCTACGTAGTCATCGGCGATGATGGGTATCTCGCGGTCGGTGAGCGGCAGGGCGATGGATTGCCCGATGAGATGGCAATAGCGCTCATCCTCCGGGTGCACGGCCACCGCCGTATCGCCGAGCATGGTTTCCGGTCGGGTGGTAGCAACTAGTACGTGGCCTTCACCCGATGTAAGCGGATAGCGGAATGTCCATAACTGCCCCTGCTCCTCTTCGGAAATCACTTCGAGGTCCGAAATCGCCGTGTGCAAGGCTGGATCCCAGTTGACCAGGCGTTGACCGCGGTATATTAACCCCTCATTGTAGAGGCGAATAAACACTTCTTGAACCGCTGCGCTGAGGCCCGGATCCATCGTAAACCGTTCCCGCGACCAATCGAGCGACGAGCCGAGGCGCCGCAACTGTTGCGTGATGGTGCCCCCGGATTGTTCTTTCCACGCCCAGACCTTTTCTATAAAGGCCTCGCGTCCGAGATCGTGGCGGCTAATGCCCTCGGCTTCGAGTTGTCGTTCGACCACCATTTGCGTGGCAATGCCCGCATGGTCGGTGCCCACTTGCCACAGGGTGTTGTAGCCGGCCATACGGTGATAGCGAATGAGCGCATCCATAATCGCTTCTTGAAAACCGTGCCCCATGTGCAAGCTGCCGGTGACATTTGGTGGCGGAATCATGATGCTGTACGCCTTCTCGCCACCTTGCGGCGCGAAGTACCCGCGACGTTCCCACTCTTCGTACCAGCGCGATTCTATGGTGGCGGGTTGGAAGGTCTTTTCCATAGCTGTGTCATTCCAAAGCAAGCGATTTCAACAAAATCATCCCAGCGCGAGCGTGCGATGAAGGGAAGCGCAGTATACGGGTTTCGCGCGGGTCGCCCAATGGCGCGGTGACGTTCTGCAAGGTGGCGGGCACCAGGTATTGCGGCGCTACAATTCGTGTTTTTCCAGCTGATAGCCGCGCTCGCGATACGTTTTCCAGGATTCGCGTAGGGCGCTGAGGCTGACTGCGTCTTGTGAGACAACCTCGGCTACGCGTGAGAAGCGGCTGAAGAAAGGCGGAATCCGCAGCTGTAAGTTGATGAGCAGGTCGCGATGCTCACCAGGTTCCTGACCCCAGCCGATAGCGATCTGATCGGCGTGCTCAGTGCCTAATAGACCGTGTGGCAAAAAACTTTCGGGGCGAAACTCCCATAAGATGCGATCCAGGGTGTGAGCTTGGGCTTCATTTTCGGCATTGAGGAAAACCCGATGCCCCTGTGCAAACGCTTTATCGGCCAAACGAGCGGCGATCTGCAAACGCTGCCCGGGTTCTGCGCTCTGAATGACATAGAAACCAACCTTTGTCATCTGGGACCACCTCAATTCGTGCGAACAGGCCCTAGCATTACGCCACCTGGTCGAGTAGGTAGCGAACCAGGAGCGCTACCGGACGACCGGTAGCGCCCTTAGGCGCGCTGTTCCACGCCGAGCCGGCGATATCTAGGTGCGCCCAGCGGTATTCCTCACAAAATTGTGAGAGAAAACACGCGGCGGTGATAGTGCCCGCGCCTCCGCCACCAATGTTTGCCAGATCGGCAAAATTGCTCTTCAGTTGTTTCTGGTAATCGTCCCACAGGGGTAACTGCCAGGCCCGGTCGTGGCTCTCCTGGCCTGCGGCAAGCAAGGCTTGCGCCAGTTCTTCATTATTGGCCATAAGCCCGGTGGCATGGGAGCCCAGCGCGACGATGCACGCGCCGGTGAGCGTGGCGATGTCGATTACACTAGCGGGCTTAAAGCGCGCAGCGTAGGTGAGTGCATCGCACAGAACTAAACGGCCCTCTGCATCGGTGTTTAACACCTCAATAGTTTTGCCTGCCATACTGGTAACCACATCACCCGGTTTGGTCGCCGTGCCACTGGGCATGTTTTCCGCGGCAGCCACGATACCGACCACATTGAGGGGAACGTCCAGAGCCGTGATCGCCGCCATGGTGCCGAAAACGCTGGCCGCGCCGCCCATATCGAACTTCATCTCGTCCATTTTGGCACCGGGCTTTAGTGAGATGCCACCACTATCGAAGGTGATGCCTTTGCCCACCAGGACATGCGGTTGTTCTGACTTTTTCCCTCCTTGGTAATGCATGACGATCAGACGCGCTGGCTGCGCGCTGCCAGCGGCCACGGAGAGGAGAGAGCCCATGCCCAATTCGCGCATTTTCTTTTCTTCCAAAACACTCACGCTCAGCTTTTTGTTACCGCGGCCAAGTTTGCGTGCCTGTTGCACTAGGTAGGGTGGCGTGCAGATGTTACCTGGCAAATTAGCGAGGTTGCGCGTGAGATTGATGCCCTCACCGGTGGCTTTGCCTTCTGCCAGGGCCCGTTTGGCCACCGCGAGTGATATTTTTTTTGGGACGTTGACGACGAGCCGTTTCAGTTTCATAGGCTTCTTTGGTTTAGAGACAGTTTCGGTATAGCGATAGGCGCTGGCGGTCGCGTGTCTGGCGAGATAGGACAACAGCCAGGTCAGCTCTGCCGCATCTAAATTTATGCGATCAAGGTGCAACATCGCATCGGTCGCCTGGGTCCTTTGCAATTGGTCTGTGAGTTTCGCGCACAGCTCGCGTGCGGAAGTGCGGTTGAACTTGTCTTTGTCATCCAGGCCCAACAGCAATAGGCGCTTGGCGGCACCGGCGCCCGGTAGCGTTAGGGCCTCGCCAGATTTACCGCCGAAATCACCCAGCTGTAACGCCGCCGTCATGGCGCCACCCGACGCTTTGTCCAATTGTTGTGCCGCGCCGCTGAGTTTTTTGTCTTGCCAAAGGAGTACGACCGCGCATTGGCTTTTCGCGTCGACGGCATTGGTGATGTTGCGAGCGACAAAAGAGGGGGTGCTCATAAATTTGATCTCGGTGAGTGAATAAAGAGTTAGGCGAAAAAGTTAGTTCGCCCAGTAGTGTATTCCCAGTGGCACAGGAACGAAACAGGGCGGCGCTTCCCTGGGCGAAAAAAACGCAGTAAATAATCGAAGATTGCCGATTCAACGCTTCGGTAGCAGTAGCAGTTCTGTTTTTGACAGATGGTCGTGCCAGGCGCGCCCCTGCTTGTCGACCAGGCACCACAGATAGCCCAGTCCGAGGCACACTCCAGAGAGTAGGGCGGCCGCACAGCGCACCAAGACAGTCGTTAGTGTCAATGCGCGGCCGTCTGTTCGCACCAATTGGATCCGCCAGGCCTGCATGCCGAGCGTTTGCCCACCGCGCAGCCAGAACAGGGAAAAAAATGCGACGCAAGCAAAGACTGAAATGAGTTGCACGGCGCGCGCGGGCAATATGGGGTCGTTAACCGAGGCAAGCTTGCCGTATACCAGTAGCGCTACCGCATTGAGAGTGAATACTAAGGCGACCACCAGGAAGCCGTCGTACAGGATAGCGGCCAGGCGACGTAAAAGAGAAGGCGAAGTGTTGGGTGTCATGCCGAGAAGTTTAACATCACCACCTGCGACCCTTCGCTGTGGCTTGAAGTGCGCCGTATCGTGCCGGTGGCAGCAAAGCGATCGCGCTCGCCGAACTCTACTTTTCCAACGACAGGTGGTCGGTGGCTGGTGGCGGTGCGTCAGCAGATGCGCGATATTCCTCTTCGAGCATATCGGTACCTTCGGGCGCCAGTTCAATACTTGAGAGATCCAAGGCCGGCGGGGGTGGAGGGGGTGGTGCGCAATCGCTTAGATCGAGTTCCCCTGGCACGATCGATATACCTGCCGCGTTGGGTGTGAGTTCCGGTTCGCGGGATGGCAGATTGGGGATTGTCTCGCCCACGGCGGCCACATCCAAGTGTGAGGTGTCGGGTGCTGGCGGTGGCGGCGGTGCCTCTTCCGAAAGACGCTGTGTGCTCTCGTCTACCGCTAAGTCACCGGTATCAATCTCGAGCTCTTCTGGGACTGCGCGTTCTGACTCCTCCAACACTGCAGTGCCTTCTGGTAACAGATGAATGCCACCATCTGACTGAGCGGCTGACTCTGCGGAAGATGGGCTCGGGGAGGGCGCGCTGTCCGCCGCGTCGGCTGTGGCGCCCTGCCGCTCGGCTGATGGAGCAGCAGATGGAGCAAAAGGTGACTGATCTGCAGCCGCGGCCAGCGCGGCGATTTTGGCAGCTTTTGAAATTGGGTCTGCCGCAGCGGGAGCAGCCGACTGTTGCGCTTCCTGTTGGCTGGCTTGACTGTTTTCACCCGCAGTCGCCTCCGCTGGTTTGATGAGCGCGATCGCGCCAGCGCGCTCCATGGCCTGTTCATACTTGTGAGCAGTATCGGCGTCGCAGTTGCGTTTGATGAGATTGGCTTTGCCACTGAATAACTGCTCCAACGTGGCCGCATCCGCCTTAAAGAGTTTCGCCAGGTTCTCCCTGACCACAGCGACATCTTGCCCCTTGGTAATTTCGCCCGCGAAGTAGATGTTGTAGCGCGTCCCCATGCCGCCTAACCCCCTCGATTTGTAGGTACAGTATACGCTTTCGCCGCCCATCGGTCTTGCCTCGGACTGTGAGCTTGGACACACCTTGTGATCGTGACGCGGATGGGGGGTCCTTTTTTCGCTGGGTTTCTACCTCTGGTAAACTACTCAGTTGTGGTGGGGGGTTACTGCAACTTCCGGTACTTTAATACACGCTATTGAAAGCGCTGCAGGTACTTTTACAAAACTACTGACTGTAGGCATTTTACTACAACCGCTGTAGGCACGTAGAGATAGTATGAGCGATCTTGTCCCAACTCGATTTTTACGCACCCTGCTGCGCATGGTGGGCGATCGGGGCTATGATTTCAGTGTGGTATTGAATGATGCGGGGCTAGATTTTGATCCACTGGATGAAACTGACCCCGCCTATCGCTCCGATGTCAGTGCTATGCAATATTCGCGCGTCTACCAATCGGTGTTGAGCCTTCTGCAGGACGAGACCTTTGGTACTACGGGTAGCCAATTGGTAGCACCGGGAGCGTTCCGCATGATGTGCTACTGCATCATCTCTTGCGACACCTTGGGTCAGGCGATTCAGCGCACCTCGGAGTTCTACCGTACATTTTTCGATGAGCGCAGTCAGTTGTACGCTAACTTTAGTGACCAGGTGGCGCGCGTCGGCTACCGCACCGTGCAGCCAATAGACCACCCCCAAGTGGCGGCGGGGGATGCCTACGGCCTGTCGATGTGGCACCGATTTTTCGGCTGGCTTTGCGGGCGACCCATTGAGCTGCGCCGCGTAGATTTTACCGGAGCACCGCCCGCGCGCGTGGAGAAATACGAAGCGCTCTTCGGCTGCCCTTTGTACTTTCAGCAGACCAACGATCTAATGTATTTCGACAGTGAGTGTCTGGCATGGCCTATCGTACATACGGAGCACTCGCTGCGCGAATTTTTACGTACCGCACCCTATCAGCTACTGTTGATGGATAATGCACCGGATGGTAACAACCTGTCGGCACAGGTAAAGGCGATGATGGGTCATGACTTCAGCGCCGGATTTCCCGGCTTTGAAACTATCGCCAGTGCGCTCAATATTTCCGCGCCTACCTTGCGGCGCCGCCTCAAGCGCGAGGGCACGACCTTCCAGCAACTCAAAGACGAAGCCCGCTGTGAAGCGGCGGTGCTGTGTCTGGGGCGTCCGGAACTTTCGATCAACGATGTGGCACTGCAGATGGGTTTTACCGACCCCAGTGCTTTTCATCGTTCGTTCAAGAAATGGACGGGACAAACACCCGGGCAATATCGCAACACGCAGCGCTAGATGCATTAGCTGATGTTTGGTGCCAGCTGCCAGTCTCCCACCGCTATTGAGGCGGGCGCGCACCCTGTCGTCGCGTCTACCCCTCGGTTATACTGCGCTGCCCGGCACATTTGGAGCTTGACGATGACGGTTGCACAAGAGATTGAAAAACAGTTGCAGAGTGAATTCGCACCGCAACACTTGGAGGTGGAAAACGAAAGCCACCAGCACAGCGTGCCACCCAATTCAGAGACACATTTTCGCGTGGTATTGGTCAGTGCCCAGTTCAGCGGCCAGTCGCGAGTTAAGCGTCATCAGCGCGTATACGCGGCCCTGCAAGCGCAGTTGGATGGCCCGGTACACGCGCTGGCATTACACACCTACGCCCCAGACGAGTGGCGCCAGCGGCAAGCGGCCGCCCCCGAGTCACCGCAGTGTCGCGGTGGTAGCAAGGCAGCGGGAGCGGCGTCGTAAGTTATGGAGAAAACTCGAATCGTCGTCGCCGCTCTGTATAAATTTGTCACGCTCGATGACTTTCGAGAGCTGCGCGAGCCACTGCTGAGTTTCTGTCAGGCGCAATCCGTTCGCGGTACGCTGTTGTTGGCCAAGGAGGGGATCAACGGCACCATAGCGGGCAGTCGTCATGGGATTGATGCAGTGTTGGCTCACTTGCGCATCGATCCTCGCCTGGCGACGTTAGAACACAAGGAATCGCTGCACGATCGCATGCCGTTTCATCGCATGAAAATAAAATTGAAAAAAGAGATCGTTACGCTCGGCGTTGCGGACGTGGATCCTAATGTACGCGTCGGCACCTATGTGCCGCCACGGGAGTGGAACGCGCTGGTTGAAGACCCAGATGTGTTGCTGTTGGATACGCGCAATGACTACGAGGTGGATATCGGTACTTTTCAAGGCGCGAAAAATCCACGCACCACGAACTTCCGCGAGTTTCCAGAGTATGTGCGCCGCCATCTCGATCCGAGAAAACATAAAAAAGTGGCCATGTTTTGTACCGGTGGTATCCGCTGTGAAAAGGCCTCGGCCTACATGTTGAAGGCGGGTTTCGAGGAGGTTTATCATCTCGAAGGCGGCATTTTGAAATACCTGGAGGAGGTCCCCGCGCAACAGAGTACCTGGCGCGGTGAGTGTTTTGTATTCGATAATCGGGTCGCCGTTAATCACCGATTGGAGAAGGGCCAGTACGATCAGTGTTATGGCTGCCGACACCCGATCACCGCAGCGGATAAACAGTCACCCGTCTACGAAAAGGGCGTCTGTTGTCCGCACTGTTTCGATAAGCTGAACGGCGATCAGAAAGCGCGCTTTCGCGAGCGGCAGCGACAAGTGGAGTTAGCAGTGCAGCGCGGCGAAGATCACGTCGGTGCAGCACCGCCGCAGCGGCAGCGTAAAACTGCGGGCAATGGTAGGGGCGAATGAAGTCCGTTTGTGATGCTGGTTTCCTACCGGGTATGTTGTGTAACCGATTGTGTTATTGACTGTGTAGGAACAGGGCAGATCGAAAAACTTCGGTTGGTACAAACTCAGCATAACCGGCACTATCGCCACTGGAGATGACGCCGCACAGTCTCACATTTCCCTCTTCAGACAACTGCACAACCGCGCCGCCAGAGGCGCCTTTGTATGCCGCACAATCGGTCGCCAATCGGCTTTCGGTTCGGCCGGTGATGTTGCAGCCCGGGTCGTAGGTTAAATGCGCACCGCGCTCGCCCAGACCGCGGTCACGCGAGTAACCCGCCATGCTGATGCGGCGGGACACATCGGTCGGCTCAGACAACATTTGTAGGGCCGCGACATCTTCTCGCGCCAGTGGTTGCACCAAGCGCAGCAGCGCCCAGTCGGCGTGCATACCGCCACCATCGGTGAGTTTGCGCGCCTCGACTTCACGCTGTTCTCCCGACGGCGAGGCCACGCTGAAGATGATGGGGCGGCTTAAATCTTGATAAAACTCTAGACAGTGCCAGGCGGTCAAAATGGTGGCGGCACTGTGTGGATTGCCGTCGGCGATGAGTGTGGCGCTGCAATCTTCGTTGAAGTAGGTGCGTTTACCCGCGCGCCATGTGCTGCTGGGAACACGTAACCTACCCACAGCTTGCTGCCAACCACCTGAACTGGGGGCGTAGACTTTTCGCGAATCGCGTGATGTTGCGGGTTCGCTCCACGAAGAAGAGCCGCAGCAATACAGTACAGTGGTTAATATCACAGAGACCCAAATGCGCGGCCGTGACGCGGCAGGTTCAAGCTGAGCGTGTTCAAGCAGACCTAACAGAGAGTGCCTTGCAGCGGCAAGGCTCGCCGATGGTTGAAACTTGGCTGTTTGCCCCAGTCCCAGCCCCTGCCCATGAACACCGTATCTATTGGTAGGTTGCACTCATTCTCCTTGAGCCGCTGCATGATCTGCGCCGAACTTCCTGTGCCTAATTTTCTGTCATATAGTCCTTGGCTAGTTACGCTAGCGCATTTAGGATGAAGCGTCGATGACAGTTGGAGAACTAGAAATGGGTTTACAGTCAGATCGCGTTGTTGTGGTCACCGGAGCCAGCCGCGGGGCAGGGAAGGGCATCGCACTTGCGCTGGGAGCAACGGGAGCCACGGTCTATGTGACTGGAAGGACGGAGAAAGAGGGTGATGCGCCTCTGCCCGGCACGGTGGCCGCCACCGCCGACGCCATTACACAGGCCGGAGGGCAGGGGATTCCGGTGTACTGCGACCATGCGGATGACGCACAGGTCGAAGCGCTATTTGCGCGCGTGCGAGACGAGCAGGGCCATCTCGACATTTTGGTCAACAACGCCACGGCGCTACCCGATGCCCTCACCCAAACCGGCCCATTTTGGGAGAAGCCGCTCAGCCTCACTGACATCTGGACAGTGGGCATGCGCTCGCACTACACCGCCGCCTGGTATGCGGCACCCCTATTGTTGGCCGCCGGCGCTGGGCTGGTGGTGAATACTTCATCTTTTGGCGGACGAATTTATATGCACGGGCCTGCATATGGCGCCGGAAAAGCTGCGGTAGATAAAATGTCGCATGATATGGCTGTAGACTTTCGGCCCTACAACGTCGCAGTGCTATCCATTTGGATGGGCTTACTACTCACCGAACGCACCCAGCAAGTTTTTGCCGAACAACCCGACAAATACAGTGGTCTTGTGGAAACGGCGGAAACTCCCGAGTTTACCGGCCTGGTGATCGACCATCTGGCCAAAGACCCGGAGCTGATGGAAAAAAGCGGGCAAGTCTGGATTGGCGCGGAGTTGGGAGAAGCCTATGGCATCGTGGATACCAACGGTCAGCGCCCGCCCTCGCACCGAGCGTTCTTCGGCGAAACCACCACCTACGGTGACGCCGTTGTCGAGTAGTGGTCCTGAGGGAATGCGTTACAGCAACAATCGTGCGGGGCAACCGGCGCTTCGGTCAGGTCGCCCGGTTGCAGCTTTGGCCTACGGGGGCAGGCTCGCACGATACCTCAAATAGAGGATGTAGGCCGTGTTAGAGTCCTATTATAGTGTTCTACTGGAGCGAGTTTTTGAACGGCAGTGCGGCTGCTGGTGCGTGCGAAGCGAGAGCATTAGCTACCCTATTTGCCGGTACACCAGATCGAACGTTACACCTAATAGAGGTGGGAGAGGACGATGACAGCACAACAAGACATAGATGCGCACATGAACAAGTATGGTTTGCAGAGCCCCCGGGCGCAGGAGCTTTTAGAGGCGGCGCGCGCCATGGGCCCCAGCTTGACGGCTCGGCGATTGCAAGCGCGCGATGACGTGCGCGTGCCTGATGCGACGGTGGCCGAGTTCGCCGAGGCGGGCTTTTTTAAGATCTTGCAGCCCGAGCAGTGGGGTGGTTATGCAATGGACCCCCAGGTCTTCTATGCAGTGGGCTTAGAGGTCGCCAAGTTCTGTCCTTCGAGCGCCTGGATCCTCGGCGTTATCGCCGTGCACAACTGGCAATTGGCCGTGTTCGATGATCAGGCGGCGCAAGATGTGTGGGCGGATGACCCCTCCGTACTTATCTCCTCCTCCTATGCACCGGTGGGCAAGGTGAAGGTGGTCGATGGTGGTTATAAACTCTCCGGACGCTGGAGCTTCTCCAGCGGCTCTGAGCACTGCAAGTGGGCCTTTCTCGGTGCTGTTGTGCCGACGCCGGAAGCACCGTTTGATATGTCGAACTATCGGACCTTTCTAGTGCCGATCAGCGATTATCAAATTGTACACAATTGGGATGTCGTGGGTTTGCAGGGTACAGGCAGCCACGATGTACTCGTCGAAGACGCTTTTGTACCCGAGCACCGCACGCACAAATCCATGGATGGCTTTCGCTGCGACAACCCCGGTAATGCGGTTAACACAGCGCCCCTGTACCGCATGCCTTTTATGCAGGTCTTCGTACGAGCAGTGTGCACTGCCACGCTCGGTGCCTGCTATGGTGCTTTGGATGCGTTTATCGAAGTGGCCAAAACTCGACAGGTGGGCCCGAATAAGATGAAGGATGACCCGTTCGCTCGAGTACTAGCCGCCGAAGTAAAGAGCGAGTTGGAAGAGATGAAGTTGACCATGATCCGTAATTTCGACGCCATGATGGATTGCTGTCGGCGTGGCGAACCTATTCCCATCGAAGACCGGGTGCGTTATCGCTACGATTCGGCTGTGGTTGCCGATCGCTGCTTGGCCCTGTCGAGTCGCATGCTGAAGGCGGCAGGCAGCGGAGGTATTCGCTTAGATAGCGAGTTGTTGGCTTTCCACTTAGATATCCTCGCCAGCCAGGCGCACGTGGCCAATCACTCCAACCCGTTTGCGATGAATATGGGCGGTGTGTTATTTGGTGATGACAACGCCGACTTCGCCGTCTAGTTGGGTGGGAGAGCACACACTATGAAAATGAACGGCCTTTTGCCGGAAGCCAATTACGCGCAGTGTGCCAACGGCTACCGCATTCACTACCTGGATGAGGGGCGGGGCGAAGCGGTGGTGTTTTTACACGGTTCCGGCCCGGGCGCAAGTGGTTACAGTAATTTCAAGGGCAACTACCGGCACCTAGTCGATGCCGGCTACCGCTGCATTATTCCCGACCATATAGGCTATGGCTTTTCCGACAAGCCGAACGACGTCGATCACCCCCTATCGTTCTTCGTCGAGTGTATCAAGCAAACTCTCGATGTGGCGGGTGTAGAGAAATGTACACTCGTGGGGAACTCCCTAGGCGGTGCTATCGCGATAGGGCTTGCGTTGGATTTTCCGGCGCTGGTCGACAAGCTTGTTCTCATGGCGCCCGGTGGGCTCAGTGAGTTGGAAGACTATCAGCAAATGCCCGGCATGCAAAAAGTGTTTCAGGTGTTCGGCTCCGGCGAACCGGTCACGCCGCAAGTGATGAAAGATTTATTTGCCACGGGGTTGATGCACGATCCAAGCTTTGCCACCGACGAGTTGGTCGCCGAGCGCATGCAGATTATGGAGATCATGAACGGGCATGTCATGGCGACAATGCAAGTGCCTGTGTTGGTGGATCGCCTCCCCGAGTTGCGCTGCCCAGTACTGGGCTTTTGGGGTATGAACGAAAAAATGATGCCCGAGAATGGCATTCTCGCGATGGCGAAAAATATCGAGCAACTGCGTTTTATTCTGGTGACGCAGTGCGGCCACTGGGTCATGGTGGAGCACGAAGCCATGTTTAACCGGGCCTGCCTGGATTTTTTACAGAACGGTTAGCCTCATCTCCGTATTCTTCTTGTTTGTGGGGTCTCTGAGACTCATAGCTCAAGTTGCTAGCGCGCCTCGTTGGTGCCGGATTTTCCAGCGTTGTGATGAACGCCGGTGCCGGCGGTGTGCCGTTGCATAAAAACTTGAACTCACAGGGTAGCCTAGGGGTGTAAAATTCTCCGCTGTCCAGGAAGAGAGTGGTTTAGACATGGATCAAGAATTAATCTCACAGTTGGGTGACGAGCTCTACGCAGCGCTGCGCAACGGGCAGACGGTAACGCCGCTTACTGATCGCCACGCCGACATCACCATCGAGGACGCCTACCATATTTCACTGCGGATGGTGAACCAGCGTGTCGAGCGCGATGGTGAACGCATCGTTGGCAAAAAGATCGGTGTGACCAGCCGCCCGGTGCAGGAGATGCTCGGCGTGTTTCAGCCCGATTTTGGGTTTCTCACCGATGCTATGGAGTACCCCGATGCGGCCGCCATTCCCATTCCGGGCAACTTGATCGCACCGCGTGCGGAAGGCGAGATCGCTTTTCGTCTGCGCAATGATTTAGTGGGTCCCGGCGTTACCGAGCACGATGTGCTGGATGCCACCGCCACCATCATGCCCTGTTTCGAAATTGTTGACTCGCGCATTCAGGATTGGCAGATAAAAATTCAAGACACCGTTGCCGACAACGCCTCCTGTGGCGTCTATGTGTTGGGTCGCCATGAAGTGGACCCGCGCCAATTCGACTTGCCCAATTTAAAGATGCAAATTTTCAAAAATGGCGAGTTTAACTCTGAAGGCTTGGGCAGTGCCGTGCAGGGCAACCCCTTGACCGCGGTGGCCTGGCTGGCCAATACGCTGGGTGAGTTCGGAATCCCTTTCAAAGCAGGGGAGGTCATTTTGTCGGGCTCCTTGGCACCTTTGATTCCAGTTGTCGTGGGAGATGAGATGACCTTGGAAATTGGCGGAATCGGGGGCTGCTCCTGTCGATTTGTGTAGAATGGTCTGACCCCCTGGAGAAACGTTATGAGCAACAAAGTAAAAGCGGCCATCATTGGCCCGGGTAATATCGGCACTGATTTGTTGATGAAGGCCATGCGCAGCGACTTGATAGAGCCGGTGTGGATGGTTGGAGTTATTCCAGACTCTCCCGGCCTTGCCAGAGCTGCGGAAATGGGTTTGAAGACTACCGCCGATGGTGTTGATGGCATGATCCCCCATATGCGCGACGATGGTGTGCAGTTGTGTTTTGACGCGACCTCCGCCTATGTACACGAAGACAATAGTCGCAAGGTCAATGTCGAAGGCGCCGTGATGATTGACTTGACCCCGGCGGCAATCGGGCCTTTCTGTGTACCGCCAGTCAATTTGGCTCAGGCGGTGGCGGCCCAGGCAATGAACGTCAACATGGTGACCTGTGGCGGCCAGGCGACTATTCCCCTCGTGGCGGCGGTGAGTAGAGTGCAGCCGGTATCCTATGCGGAGATTGTGGCCACCGTCAGCAGCAAATCTGCCGGCCCGGGCACCCGCAAAAATATCGATGAATTTACGCGCACAACAGCTAAAGGCATCGAAGCAGTGGGTGGGGCAAACAGCGGCAAGGCCATTATTATCATCAACCCAGCTGAGCCACCTCTAATTATGCGCGATACTATTCACTGCCTGACAGTCGATACACCCGACGCGGCAGCGATCACGCAATCTGTGCACGAGATGATCGACGAGGTACAAACCTATGTGCCCGGGTATACCTTAAAGAATGGCCCGGTGTTTGATGAAAATCGCGTGTCTATTTACATGGAAGTCGAAGGGCTGGGCGATTTTCTACCCAAGTATGCGGGCAACCTCGATATCATGACTGCGGCGGGACTGAAAACAGCAGAGATGTATGCCAAGGAAATTCTCGCCGGGTCGTTTGCGCCAGTCGCGGCCTAGATGGTGGGGTGTTCGAAGGTAGTTTGATCAACAAAGAGAGCGAGTTATGAATCTGCAGGGAAAGAGAGTCACCGTCCACGACATGTGTTTGCGCGACGGCATGCATCCGAAGCAACATCAAATTACCGTCGAGCAGATGGTGACGATTGCGACAGCGATGGACGATGCGGGTATTCCCCTGATTGAGGTAACTCACGGCGACGGTTTGGGTGGCGCTTCGGTCAACTATGGGTTTCCCGCCGCGAGCGACGAGGAGTACCTGAGCGCTGTCTGTAAAGCAGTGAGTAAGACGCGGGTCTCCGCGCTCCTGCTTCCCGGTATTGGCACCGTCGACCACTTAAAGATGGCCGTGGACTGCGGCATCGGCACCATTCGCGTCGCCACGCACTGCACCGAGGCAGATGTTTCTGAACAGCACCTCACCATGGCGGCGCAGTATAGGGAATTAGATACCGTCGGCTTTTTGATGATGGCGCACATGATCGAAGCAGAGGAGTTGGTCATCCAACTGAAACTCATGGAAGAGTACGGCGCCAACTGTGTCTATATCACCGATTCTGCCGGTTATATGTTACCCGACGATGTCACAGCGCGCGTGGCGTTGGCGCGTGCCGAATTAAAACCGGAAACGGAATTGGGCTTTCACGGTCACCACAACCTCGCGATGGGTATCGCCAATTCCCTAGCCGCGGTGGAAGCCGGTGCCAACCGCATCGATGGTTCTCTGGCGGGCCTGGGTGCAGGCGCGGGCAATACACCGCTGGAAGTTTTTTTGGCCGTGTGTGAGCGCATGGGTGTGGAGACGGGCGTCGACCTGTTTAAAGCTATGGATGTTGCTGAAGATCATATCGTACCGCTGATGGACCACATGGTCCGTGTTGACCGCGATGCACTGACTTTGGGCTATGCCGGCGTCTATTCGTCCTTCCTCTTGTTTGCCAAACGCAGCGCCGAGAAGTATGGCCTATCCAGCCGCGACATCCTGGTGGAGTTGGGTCGTCGCCGCACGGTTGGTGGGCAGGAGGACATGATCGAAGACTTGGCCCTTGATATGGCGCGTGAGCAGGGCGCAGCCTGAAGCATCGCGCAGCACGCCATTTAACGCTTCACTCCATGCAGTGCAATCGAGGTATGGTCGACTTAGCTCCAGCAGAATTCAATAAAGGAGATAGCCAGATATGAATCGCAACCGACTCGGGCGCAGCGGCATTGTCGTCTCCGACATCTGCATGGGCACCATGACTTTTGGCAACCAGGCGGATGAGAAAACGTCGCACCGCATCCTAGACATGGCTTTCGATGCGGGCGTCGATTTTTATGATACGGCCGAGATGTATCCGGTCCCGCCGGACAAAAAATATGTCGGCGCCACTGAGGAAATTCTCGGTCGTTGGCTGAAAACCAAGGACCGTGACGAGCTCATCATCGCAACCAAGGTAGCCGGTCCTAGCCATGTGTGGATCGAAGCGCCTCTGCGCGGCGGAAAAACCAGCCTGGATCGTCACCATATCCTACGCGCTGTCGAAGGTAGTTTGCGCAAGCTCGACACCGATTACATCGATCTGTATCAAACTCACTGGCCCGACTGGAAATTTCCCCAGGAGGAAATCATGCTCGCCCTGGATGAGTTGGTGCGCAGTGGTAAAGTGCGCATATTGGGCTGCAGCAATGAATCCACCTGGGGCTTAACCAAAAGTTTGTGGGCTGCAGATGTCCACGGTGTGGCGCGCTACGAAACCATCCAAAACAACTTCAGTTTGAATAATCGGCGCTTTGAGGATGAGTTGGCGCAGGCTTGTCGCCAGGAAGAAGTCAGCCTCATTCCCTATTCGCCGCTCGCCGGTGGGGTGCTCAGCGGCAAGTATAATGACGGTGTATTCCCCAAAGGAGCACGTTTTACCAAGTATCAGAGTGCGCCCAAACGACAGCAGGCTATGCTGCACCGCTTTGTCAACAAAAATACCCTGAGCGCCACCCAGCGCTTTCAAGCGATCGCCGCTGACATCGGTATGTCGGTGGTGACCATGGCTATTGCGTGGAGTAAGCAACACGATTTTGTCGCCTCGACAATTGTCGGTGCGACTAGCGAAGAACAGGTGCCGGATCTGCTGGCAGCCGCCGATGTCACTCTGGATGCGGAGACACTGGCGCGCATCGACCTCGTCTCCAAGGAGATTCTCTACCCTATGGGTTGAGGATATCGGGCATTCATAGTGGTGAGCGATATCGCCCTAGTCCCCATCGCACTGTTGAGTTCTGCTTTGGCAGCGGTGATGGGTATGGGCGGAGGCGTGTTATTGATCGCCATCATGCCCGGTTTTATCTCACCCGCTGCCCTCTTTCCTGTACACGCCGCCACCCAATTGGCGAGCAATGCTTCGCGGGTCATGTTTGGGTGGCAACACCTAGATTTACGACTGCTGCCCGCTTTTGTACTCGGTGCGCTGGCGGGTGGAGTTGCCGGCGGAGCGATTTATCAGCAGCTCGATCTGCGCTGGCTGCCGCTGATCATCGCGCTGGTGATTCTCTGGCTCACATGGGCACCGCGTCCGCATGTTTCAGGTAGTGGTCAGGGTGCCTTGGTGCTGCTGGGTTTTTATCAAACGGGCTTGGGAATGTTAGCCGGTGCGACGGGACCTTTAGGTGCCGCGCTGCTATCGCGTCACAATAGCGATCGCGATTGGTTGGTGGTTAACACTGCGGCCTACATGTCGGTAAACCACGTGTTGCGTTTGCTAACGTTCATCGTGTTAGGCTTTAGTTTTGCGCAGTATTGGCAGCTTATGGTTGGAATGATTGTCGCGGTGGTCCTCGGTTCATGGCTGGGAACTCAGTTGCGCCACTTCCTGCCGCAGCGCAACTTCGCACTGTTATTCAAAGGTTTGTTAACCGTATTGGCGTTGCGGCTCATAGCATTGCCTTGGTTGAGTGGTTGAGAATCCGTTTGCGAGCGCTGACACATAAACACAAACGAATGAGCGCGGGCCATGCATGTCCCCCGGCGTAACGCAAAACCCCCGCTGGGCTTGGTGGCGCGTACATTGGCGCGTGGTGAAGCGGTGGAGGGGCTAGGTGTACCTCACACCGCCGTTTTTATCAGCGACCCCCTGGGGGCCAGTGAACCCCCGCATCAAGCTATCAGCCGGTTGTTTGGTTTGACTCCCACGGAGGCCAAGCTGTCCCTGCTGCTGGCTAGTGGTTCGAGCATGGATGAAGCTGCCGAACGTTTGTCGGTGAGCCGCAACACAACACGGACACATTTGCGGTCGGTATTTGCGAAGACGGGTGTCAGCCGACAGGCGGGTTTGGTGCGCCTGATTTTGAGCAGTGTGGCTGCCTTGGCGGGGACTGGGCAGAGCTGAGCCGCGATGACTCGCGACATTTTATTCAGTGCATGTTGTGTGTGCTGGGATTTTCCTTCGAGGTTGTGGGGGTATGCGTGCCGTCCGTTCGATTTTTGTGCACGTCGTGGCTTTTGTAGCTGTCGTGGTTGTCGTGGCTCTCGTGGTTAGAGTGACTACTGTGGTAAGCGGTGATCGATAACGTCCACAGCCCTCCCAGCACGAGAGCCAGAGCGATCACCTGTTGCATCCCTTTTGCGCGTAAAACCTCCTGTACTCGAGCGGCTGCGAAACTCGCGGTGAGCATGGCAGGCAGGGTGCCAATACCAAAGCACAGCATGAGCAGTCCCGCGCCAGGTCCGGTTTGAGCTGTGGCTGCCAGTGCTAACGCGCTGTAGATAAGCCCGCACGGCATGAGCCCCCAACATAGACCCAGCGCGAGAGATTGCCAGGCATATTGAACCGGCACAAAGTGGGTCGACAGTGCCTGCATCGGCCGCCAGAGCAGTGCACCACCGCGTTCCAGTACTGCCATGCCCCGCCACCAGTTCCCAACATATAGCCCCATACCGACGAGCAGTAAGCCGGCTAAATAGCGCAAACCGAGGTTCCATGAGCCGCTATTAATCATCCCCGCGCCCGCGCCCAGAAAGGAGCCGATGACGCAGTAACTCATTAGGCGGCCGCTGTGATACCACAGCGTTAGCGCCGCCGATCGATTTCCGCCGAGATTGAGTGCCGTGGCAACTCCGCCGCACATGCCCAGGCAGTGACCGGCACCGGATACACCGAGCAGGAAAAATACGCCCGCCTGTTGCCATTCGATCATGCTGTGTCTTTTTTCTCGGCAATATCTCTACGCCGTGTACTTGGCTCTGCTGGCCCCCCCCGATACTGCTCATCACCGCGCGCATCATTAGTTGCGTCGGCATCTGTTTCGCTCATTGAGTGACCACCTGTATCAGCCCTGACATTGGCAGCGGTGTGGTCGGCAAAAGTACTCGGGCCACGGTTGTTTTGCTCATCGTCTAGCAAGATGCGCCAGGCCTCTTTGTCCAGGTCATCGTACTGACCACTGCCGATTGCCCACAGTAGAAGTTTGATCGCTAGCGCACAAAACACTAGGGCGATAGGGATAAGAAAATACAGGCTTGCCACGATGAACTAGCCTCGAATGATGGCGCGGGGAGTGCGATTTAAGCGCAGGGAGTTGCCCAACACGATTAGCGAACTTAGCGACATACCAATGGCTGCTCCCCAGGGAGGCACCAGGCCAAGCATCGCCAGCGGAATCATGCAGATATTGTAAGCCAGTGCCCAGGTAAAATTCTGCACAATGATGCGTCGCGTGCGCTGCGCCACGTCGAAAGTGTACAGCAACTGGCGTAAATCGCCCTCGACTAACACGAAATCTGCCTGCGCTTGGGCGAGCCCGGTGGCACCGGCAACGGCAAACGAGGCGTTCGCAACTCCCAACACCGGGGCATCGTTGAGACCATCTCCAACCATAGCTACGATGTTGCCATCGGCCTGTAGCGCGGTCACGTACTGCATTTTTTGTTCTGGGGTCTGGTCCGTATACACTCTCGATATCCCGACCTGCTCCGCGGCCCTTGGACCCTGCATAGAAGGGTCGCCGGTTAACAGCGCGAGATCCAACCCCATTTCACGTGCCGCCCGCACCACCTCGGGTGCTTCCTCGCGCAGGGAGTCGACTAGGCCTATCCACGCGAGTGCTTCACCCTCGCGACACAGTGCTACCCAGTACAGGGGCTCTGTGGGTGTCGTGGGGAGTTGCGGAGCGATAGCGCGACAAAATGACATACTTCCAATGCGATAGCGCTGTCCATCAATAACACCTTCAATACCAGCACCGGCCACTTGTTGTAGTGCAGACGCGACAACGGTTGAGGCGATGTCCTGAAACGCATGCGCGACCGGATGCGTGCTCTGTTGCTGCAGTGCATGACACAGGGCCAGCAACTGTTCGTTTTGGTTCGCGAAGGCAGATTGTAACGGGACGATTTTTTCTACTCTGAGCTGCGCCAGCGTTAGGGTGCCGGTTTTATCGAAGAGTAGGTGTGTGGTTTTTGCCAGAGCGTCGAGTGCGTTCTCACCGCGCACGATGACTCCATTACGACGTAGGGCATTGGCTGCGGTGGACAGCGCGACCGGGGTCGCTAGGGCCAGTGCGCAGGGGCAACTCACCACCAGTACAGAGAGCGTCACCCACAACGCGCGCGAGGCGTCGATCTGCCACCAGATGAGCGCCGTGACCGCGGCGAGCAACAGTACGCCGGCGACGAAATAACCGGCGATATGATCCGCTAACTGGGCCAAGCGAGGTTTGCGCAGGTGAGCTTCTTCCAAAGACGCCTGTACCGCCGCGAGCCGCGTGTTTTCGAATGGACCTAATACGCGCGCTTCCAACCCCTGTTCCACATTCAACGTACCTCCGAATATGGTAGCGCCGACGTCGACGGTTCGCGGCAGTGCCTCACCATTGAAGGTCTCTTCGCTAACGCTGCTGGAACCGCTGACCACATGGGCATCGGTGGGGATAACTTCGCCGGGTTTTATCAGGATCTGATCGTCGCGTCGTAACTGCTCGCGGGCGAGGGGCTGCCAGTCACTGCCGCGTCGCACCAATACCCGATCAGGTAGTTGTGCGCTAACATCCAGCCAGCTAAATTGATGCCTGTGCCGTGCCCTGCGCTCGAAAAAACGACCCAAAAGTAAGAAGAACGTAAACATAACGATGGAATCAAAATACACCTGGCCGGTGCCTGTCACAGTGGCCCACACGCTGGCTATTAGAGCGAGGCCGATGGCCAGAGCAACAGGCAAATCCATGACCAAACCGCCCTGACGCAGGTGTCGCCAAGCGGTGATGAAAAATGGGTGCGCTGAGTAGAGCACCACAAAAACTGCCACCGGCAGGCCAGCCCAGCGCAGCAGGCTTTGGTAGTTTGTGTCCATGCCCTGCACATCGCCTGCATGCAATGCGATGGCCAACATGCCCACCTGCATCATGCCCAATCCGGCCACGGCAAGACGTCGTAAATCGGCGCGTTGTTCCTGGGTCATTCGATCGCGAGCGACGCTTAGGCGAAACGGTTGCGGGCTATAACCCAGCGACTGTAGCTGTGTGAAAATACTGCTCAGCGGGCATTGTGCGGGATCGACACTAACTGACAGGGTTGATTGCTGCAAATTGACGACGGCGCTATCCACCCCGGGAAGCGCACCCAGTGATTGCTCTATCAGCCATGTGCAGGCGGCGCAGTGAATGCCGCCAATGAGTATCTTGGCGCTGAGCTTGCCTGTATCTCCCGCCGCAGTAAAACTTGCTGCGACCTCTGGGTCGTCATAAATCGTAAAAGCACTTTCCGAGATTGGTGTCGCGTTCGCAGGTCGCGGTGCCAGCGCACTGCGTTTGTCGTAGTAGGATTCCAGGCCACTTTGCGCGATGAGCACAGCGACTGCGCGACACCCCGGACAGCACATGGGTTGTTCAGCTCCAGCTATCACGGCAAAAAAATCGCTCCCTGCCGGAACCGCTTCTCCGCAGTGATAGCATTGTTGAAGCGCCGCAGCTTCTCGACGGAGTGATTTAGTGGAGGTCACTGTCCGTGACGACTCCGTCTAGTCGCCAGGGCTGTGCCGCACCGCCTTCGAGAATCCAGTGCCAGCGACTGTCGGGCCGGTGGGTGAGCGGCGCCTGATAAAAACCGGGAGCAATGCGTTCCAAAACGAGACGAAAATCCCGGTCCGCCTCTAGCGGGTGAGAAAATCGTAGTGTTAAGGATTGGTCTTCTACGAGGCCCTGCATGCGCACTGTGACTATTTGTTCTGCAATTGCTAACTGTGCCGCTATACCCCGGGCCTCTGCCGCTTTTTGTTTAGCGAGCTGTCGATTAATCGCCAAGCCGTTTTTGTAGTAATCGTGAACGACCAGGTCATCCGCGTATCGATTCGCGATGAACAGCGTGGCGAAACCAGCGATGACGACACTGGCGGGTAGCGCGATGAGGAGCCAGGGCCAAAATTGGCGATACCAGGGGAGGGTTGCATCTTGGTTAGTCGCGCGGCTCACAGGGGTTTCACAAAGCGCGATTCAGCGGTTGCCGTGAGCTTCGGATTATCCTGTGCTCGGGCAACAAACCGCATGTTTGAACTGGGACGAGTTAGCTGTTGCGCAGGCGCCCGAACTCGAACGCCGACGCTTCCGGTTTCACCACCGGCCAAGCGAATTGAGCTGGGGCCGATCAATTGCGCACCCGCTAATCCATCGATACTGAGCGTAAATTCATGTGATTCACGATCCATATTGAGCAGATGTAGGGAGTAAATATTCTCGATTTCACCCTCTGCAGTGGTCACATATAGCTGGTTTCTATCTCTTTCGGCGCTGATCTCCAAGGGTATTCTGTTGATGATATACCAGGAGAATACCCCTATCATCAAAGTCAGAATCGCGGCGTAGCCAATGATGCGTGGGCGCAGCCAGTGGGTTTTACTACCTTGCAGCTCGCGTTCACTGGTGTAGCGGATCAAACCCTGGGGGTAGCCCATTTTTTGCATAACCGAATTGCATGCATCGATGCACAGTGCGCAGCCGATACATTGATACTGTAGTCCCTCACGAATATCGATTCCGGTGGGGCAGACCTGTAGACAAAGTTCGCAATCGACGCAATCCCCCAAGCCCAGCGCTATGTGATCTGCACTGCGCTTGCGAGAGCCGCGTGTTTCCCCGCGCGCTTCGTCATAGGACACAATGAGCGTATCGGAATCAAACATGACAGACTGAAAGCGCGCATACGGGCACATGTACATACACACTTGCTCGCGCATCCAGCCGGCGTTGATATAGGTGGAGAGTGTAAAAAATAGAATCCAGAGCGGTGCCCAGCCATTGAGCTGCAAGCTGATAAGAGCCGCCGACAATTCTCGAATGGGATAGAAATAGCCGACGAATGTAAATCCGGTTACGAACCCCACAAACAACCAGCCAATGTGTTTTGCGCCTTTACGCCACGCTTTGTTGACGGACCAGGGTGCCCGATCAAGTTTGATCCGCTGATTGCGGCTGCCCTCAGTGTGTTGTTCCCACCACATGAAAATACTGGTCCACACTGTCTGCGGACAGGTGTAACCACACCACAGTCTACCGGCGAGCGTTGTCACTGAGAACAACGCAAAAGCGGCGATGATTAGTAGGAAGGCGAGTAGTGGGAAATCCTGTGGCCAAAACGTCAAGCCCAAGATGTCGAACTTGCGCTCCGGCAAATTAAATAGCACAGCCTGGTGGCCATCCCAAGAGAGCCACGGCAGTAGCAGATAACCAATCAGTAATGGCCAGCCGGTGTACAGCCGAATACGTTGGAAAAAGCCTTCGATTTTACGGGTGTAGATGCGTTCTCGACGTTGATACAGGTCGATCTCGCCCACCTCTGCAGGGGCAACTTCCTGCAGGTCGATGAGCTGGGTTGGTGATGATTGCTGGTTAGTATCAGACACGTCGGCTGCCATTTAGGCAGGGCACCTCGTAGCATCGTGTGCTATCTGGCGGCGCTCTCGAGCGGCAGAGACAGACCGTAAACATAAGCGGCAAGCAAGTGAATCTTATCTTCGCTCAACATCTCTTGGTGTGCTGGCATCACTCCGTTGCGCCCATCGCGAATACTCTGCACAACTTGCTCACGATTGCCGCCGTAAAGCCAGATACCGTTCTTTAGATTTGGTGCACCCAATAGTGGGTTGCCTGTGGCCTCTGTGCCGTGGCAGGCCACACAATGGGTGGCATATAGTTTCTTCCCGGCGTTGACATCGGAGGCGTTGGCCTGACGGCCGTTAAGCGACATGACATATTCAGTCACGTCGTTGACACCTTTGTCACCAATTACTGCACCCCATCCGGGCATAACGGCACGTCGACCTTGGACGATGGAAGTTTTAATGGCCTCTGGCGTGCCGCCGTAAATCCAATCACTATCTGCCAAATCGGGGAACCCTAAACTGCCGCGCGCATCGGAACCATGACACTGGGCGCAGTTATTGGCGAATATCCGTCGGCCCATTTTTCTAGCCTGGGCATCGGTGGCGATTTCTGCAACGGGTAGAGCCAGATAGCGACTGCGCATCGCGCCAAATTTGTTCTCGGCGGTGCGCACTTCTGAATCGTGCTGGTTGAGTTGAGTCCAGCCGATCACACCGGGGAAATTGCCCATACCGGGGTAGACAATTAGGTACGCGACCCCCCAGACGATGGTCAGCACAAATAGGTAGAACCACCAGGCGGGGAGTGGGTTGTCCAGTTCCTCAATGCCATCGTAAATGTGCCCCGTCGTTCGCTCGGTTTCTTCCTCGCCACTTTTACGGTTGCTAAATAGTATCCAGAGGAGGCCGACAATTGTCGCCGCAGTGAGTACGATGACCCAGATACTCCAAAAACTAGACATTGTCCTTTTCCTCGGTTTGTTGCTGTTCGCGCTGCTCTGCTTCAAGAGTACGCTGATTCATCGCATCGTCTGCGAAAGGAATATTTGCCGCTTCTTCAAACGCGCTTTTGCGTTTGTGGCTGTAAGCCCAAAAACACATCCCAACAAAGCTCACCAGCAATACAGCAGTGCTGAGGCCGCGCAAGTCATTAATATCCATAGCCTATTTAGCGCCTGCTTTGTAGCAGCGTGCCCAACTGCTGCAGATAGGCGACTAAAGCATCGACTTCAGCCTTACCCTCCACGAGCTGTGCAGCGCCGGCGATGTCTTCGTCTGTGTACGGCACACCCACGGCGCGTAAGGCAGCCATTTTTTTGCCGGTCAATTCGCCGCTTAGCTGGTTTTCAAATAACCAGGGAAAGGCGGGCATATTGGATTCCGGTACAACATCGCGTGGATTGAGTAGGTGTGCCCGGTGCCAGTCGTCGCTGTAGCGTTTCCCTACGCGCGCCAAATCTGGACCGGTTCGCTTGGAGCCCCACAAAAAAGGATGATTGTAGACAAACTCACCGGCGACCGAGTAGTGGCCGTAGCGCTCGGTCTCGGCGCGCAGTGGGCGAATCATCTGTGAGTGACAGTTGTTGCACCCCTCCCGGATGTAGATATCTCGGCCCTCGAGTTCCAAGGCCGGCAGCGGTTTCAGGCCGCTAATGGGTTCCTTTATTTGCGAGGAAAACATCAGCGGCAGCAGTTCAACCAGAGTACCGAAGGCGAGCGCGACGATAATAAATATAATCATCCAGCCGACGTTGGTTTCTATTTTGTCATATTTCATTCGGCGCTCCTTAAGCTGGGGTGGCCGCAGCGGGCGCGAGTTCAGGTGAGCGAGTTTCGCGAGTCGTCATGAATACGTTGTAAGCCATGACCAACATTCCACCGAAAAAGATTGCGCCGCCGATCAAGCGCACGACATAACCGGGGTAACTCGCTGCCACCGACTCTGCAAAGCTATAAGTGAGCGTGCCGTCTTGGTTGTAGGCGCGCCACATGAGGCCCTGCAAGATCCCGTTGACCCACATGGAGACGATGTACAGCACCGTACCGATGGTGGCCATCCAAAAGTGCAGATTGATCAACTCGAGGCTGTGCATGCGTTCTTTGCCAAATAGAATAGGAATAAGGTGGTAGAGGCTGCCAATGGAGATCATCGCCACCCAACCCAGTGCACCAGAGTGCACATGACCAATGGTCCAGTCTGTGTAGTGCGATAGCGCATTCACTGTCTTAATCGACATCATCGGCCCTTCGAAGGTAGACATACCGTAGAACGACAAACTCACCACCAAGAAACGCAGAATGGGATCGGTGCGCAATTTATCCCAGGCACCAGACAGCGTCATCATGCCGTTGATCATGCCACCCCAAGAGGGCGCCAATAAAATGACTGACATCACCATACCAAGACTCTGCGCCCAGTCCGGTAGTGCGGTGTAGTGCAGGTGGTGTGGCCCCGCCCAGATATACACCGCGACCAGGGCCCAGAAGTGCACGATGCTCAAGCGGTAGGAGTACACCGGCCTTCCAGCCTGTTTCGGCACAAAGTAATACATCATGCCAAGAAAGCCCGCGGTGAGGAAAAAGCCCACTGCGTTGTGGCCGTACCACCACTGCACCATCGCATCCACCGTACCCGAATACACCGAGTACGACTTCGTCATGCTCACCGGCACGGCAAGACTGTTAATGATATGCAGCACTGCGACGGCCAAAATAAAAGCACCCAAGAACCAGTTGGCGACATAGATATGGTCAGTCTTACGTTTCAAAATCGTGCCGAAGAAAACTACCGCGTAAAGCACCCAGACAACGGCGATTAAAATGTCGATCGGCCACTCCAGCTCGGCGTATTCCTTGCTGGTGGTTAAACCCAGTGGCAGGGTCACAGCGGCACTCACAATGACTAGCTGCCAGCCCCAAAATGTGGCTGCCGCGAGCTTGTCTGAGACGAGCCGCACTTGGCAGGTGCGCTGCACAATGTAGTAGGAGGTGGCAAATAGTGCACAACCGCCAAAGGCGAATATCACGGCATTGGTGTGCAGGGGGCGTAACCGACCAAAGTGCAGCCAGGGTAATTCCGTGTTGAGCACTGGCCAGACGAGTTGAGCTGCGATCAGCACGCCGACCAGCATGCCGACGATGCCCCAGACGACGGTCATAATGGCAAACTGTCGCACAACCTTGTAGTTGTATGTTGGGTGTTCCAGCGCTGCGTTGAGCTCACTCATGTTTCTGCTTCCGTGTTTGGCAGTGTCGTTATAACCTGGCGTGTTTCCATTTAAGTCGAGGCAATGTTCAATCGGTGAATGCAGGCGCCATTCCAAAGTCCCACAAGATTACAGAGCCGACCATGAGACAAATTAAAATCACCATGGCGATGGCCATTATGGCGCTGGAAAAAAGGAAGCCCCGTTCTTCTGGGATGCCCATGACTATCGGTATCCCCAAATACAGCAGGTAGACTGCCCAACTGACAGCCGCAACTCCGATGAGCATGTCGAGCCAGAGAATGGGATAAAAACCGGTTAGACCTGCGATGAAAAGGGGGGTCGCTGTAAAACCTGCGATCACTATGCCCTTGGCGAAGGAAGAGTCGGCACCATAAGTTCGAGACATCCAGTGTATGAAATAGCCAATGATGGCAACACAGGTGACCATCGTAAAATAAAACAGGATGCAGATCTGGCGCGAGCTGGCCTTGGTCAGGCGAATGGTCTCGCCATGGTCACCCACCGTCCAGCCAATTTGGGTGGTTCCGTAATACCAGGCCACTGCGGGTAAAATCGCCATGATGCAGGCATAGAGCGCCAGTGTATTAAACGAACTCGGCGGCAGTTCCGCGATACGCCGCCACTGTCGGCTGGGCGCCGAGAGTAGGCCGATAGTGTGTTGAATCATTGAATGAAGCCCCCGATTGCTGCGAAAGCGTTGCTTTCAACGCGCCATAGTAATGGTCAAAGCGTGGTGAAACGTTGACTTGGGTCAATTGGCACAATGTTGTGTTTCTATTATCCAACGCCAGGTGTGGTGACGCTAGAGTTGTCGTAGTTAGTTGTGTTTAATCGTAGTTTGATGACGTCGCGCTGCTTGCATTTTCACTTGCAATATGTGTGAAACTGAAATTAAAAACTACGCGAGCACGTTGGCCATCTCGCGCACGCCATCCATGTCGAGTATTTCAATTTCCTTGTTTTCGACGCGCAATAGCGCCATTTTTTGCATACGGCTGAATACGCGGCTTACGGTTTCGACCGTCAGCCCCAAGTAGTTGCCGATATCCAGGCGCGACATCGGTAGGCGGAATCGCGTGGGATCGAGTCGCAGGCGGGCATTGCGACTGGAGATACTGAACAACAGTGAGGCGATGCGTTCATCCGCAGTATTTTTACTCAGCAGGGTAATGAGTAGCTGGTCATCGGTGATTTCACGGCTCATGAGTTGCAAGAAATGGTGCTGCAAATTGGGCATGTGCAAACTGAGCGTTTCCAGCGAGGTGAAAGGAATTTCACAAACTGCGGCAGTTTCGAGTGCCTTGGCAGCACAGGCGTGAATATCTTCGCTAATACCATCCAGACCGAGAATCTCACCGGGAAAATAGAAGCCGGTCACCTGCTCGCGGCCATCGTCCGTGAGGCGATAGGCTTTGATCGTACCGCTGCGCACCGCATAGACGGAGCGAAAAACTTCGCCCTCGCGATACAGGTGTTGGTCTTTCTGCAGAGGCTTGCTGCGCTGTACGATATCGTCGAGCTGCTGTATGTCGTCGCTCTCCAACGCCAGCGGCAAGCACAGGCTGTTTAGCCTGCAATTTGAGCAACTAATTTGGTAGCTGTGCGGACAACTCGTCGACTCATGACTCTCTATCGATCTGTTGTTGAAACTTGTCATAGGGGAAGGCTGGCGAGTCGAATATGGGGCGATTATAAGGTAAAAAAGCGGGGGACAGAACCATAAAAATTGTCGCGATAACGGGCTTGTTTTACCCTGGCAACACCCCTGCTAGCTAGCCCAATGAGGCCACACTTTTCAGTACCAATCGCACCAGTTCGGCCTGTCTCGACACGCCAGTTTTGGCAAATATCGATTTGAGTTGCGCCCTGGCGGTATGCTGGGAGACGTTTTGTGCTACCGATACCTCGGCTAAACTTAAACCTCTGGCAAGTAGTCGGGCTAGGTTCGATTCTGCGGGCGTCAGATCAAATAGCTCTCCGAGCACTTGACCTGATGTACTTTGCTCCAGTTCCGGGTCGCTGATGAAGATGGCGACCCGCGGCGTGGCCGGCCCCTCTCCCAAGTGATTGCTGGGCACCGGGCGTACGACAAGGCCTAGATCGGCGCGCCCAGCCTTACGCGGAATACGCAGCGCTCTGACCAAGGTGGGGTCGCCCTGTTGGTCGGCCTTTATTACGGCGTTCACAGCTTGTTGTAGCTCCTGATTGAGATCGCGTCCATCGGTGAGCAGCCGTCCATCGACCACGCTCAGACCGTTACCCTGTTCCAGCAGCGCATGGCCTATGTCATTGCTGCTCAAGAATCGGCCGCTCTCGTCCAAAATGATGCTGGCGACAGACAATTGATTGACGGCGCCGGCATAGATATCGCGCTCGGTAATTGCGCGGTTGAGCCGCGCATAGATCTCCAGGGCCCTGCGCAGATGGGGGAGTAGTCTGCCCAATAATTCACGTTCTAGATCGCGAAAGCGCGGTTCTGCACGCCGCCGAGAGAACCGCAAACGAGCGACAGTGCCACCGGGTTCTTGGGTGTCGATGCCCAATATTCGAAATAGGTTGATGGGCTTTAGGTAGTGCAGATAATAGTCGGTTTCAATGAGTTCTTTGTCCGGCACGATATCTTCCAACGCCGCCACCTGATTCGGGGGCAAATTGACAAATGGGTCGAGGGAAAAGAACTGCTCGCGGTAGGCTGTTACCTGCCAATCATTTGGGTCGGCCAGTACTGGCTCGCTATCTTCGGTGGGAGTGTCTGGGCGCACGCAATTGAGAATGACGCCTTGGTCATCCGCACTGGGGGGCCGCAACACTAAAGAAGCCACCTGCACATTGAGTGCATCGCGCAGAGCCGGTAGGGCGCTCTGCCAGGGGCGCTCCTCTAAAGGGCCTTCGTAGATAAGTCCGACAAGGGCATCGTATGCTGGTTCGCTAATTTTCTTTGCACGACTCAGCCTACTGCTCCAAGCTCAAGAGGCCTTCTTTGACTTCGGGCAGCAGTTTGGGCATGCCGACGCCCCAGCCTTGGAGATAGTCGACGCCAATTTCATCGAGCTTAGTGATAATTTCGTCATTTTCCACCGACTCAGCGATGGTTTCCTGACCGAGAAAATGGGCGAGATCGTTAATAGAGCGCGCCATGGCGTAATCGTTGCGATTGGTGTCGATTTTGGTAATGAAAGTGCCATCGATCTTAACGTAGTCTACAGGTAATTCGCGCAGATAATTGTGGCTGGCGAGCCCGGTGCCGAAGTCGTCGATGGAAAACTTGCAGCCAATATTGCGAAAGGCGCGCACGAAATCTGCCGCTTTCACCAAGTTTGAGATTGTTCCAGTTTCGGTAATTTCAAAACACAGTCGGCTGGTCCCGACGCCGTATTCCGATATTTGTTCGAGCAAATACTCCAGAAAGCTATCATCAGTGACGCTATCACCTGAGAGGTTGATGGAGAGGCTGGGCACAACTTTTTGTTCATCCATCAACTGACTGATCCAAGTAAAGACTTCACGCACAACCCAGCGATCGACCAAGGTCATGAACCCATAGCGTTCCGCCGACTCAATAAAATCCGCGGGAGAGCTGATCGTTCCGTCTTTGTTTTTCAAGCCAAGCAGAATCTCGTAATGCAGGGTACTGTTACTGCGATCTGCAACCGCAGTTTGTACTATAGGCTGTGCCCGCAGAGTAAAACGCTCTGTCTCAAGTGCGGCCTCCAAGTCAGCTTTGGTTTGGCTCTTCTGGCGCTTATATTCGTCTGCCAGTTTGGCATCGACTTCGAACTTGGCGACGGTGTTGCGGCCTTGTATTTTGGCTTGCTGCATTGCGTCCTTTGCCGCCTGCAACACCGTATCGACGTTCATGTTGTGTTCTTGGATTGTAGTTGCACCGATGGACACCGTGAAACTGATGTTTTCGCCGTCGATATTTACCGCACCCGCTTCAATATCCGCGCGGATTTTTTCGGCGATTTCCATCGATTGTTCCAATGTACGATCGACTAGTAACACAGCGAACTCGTCCTCCTCCATGCGTGCGGAGGAAGACTTTTTGCCATGCAATTGCGCCAATAATTTCGCGAACTCTAGCAACACTTGGTCGCCGGTCACCTCGTCATAAACTTCATTGACGAGCGTAAATTGGTCGATATCGAGGTAGAGGATGCCGTGCTGTGAGCCTTTTAGCTGACTGTGACGCAGGGCGCGATTCAGCTGATCACGGAAGGTGTCACTGTTGATGAGATGCGTTAGCGAGTCGTGATTGCGCGCAAAACTGAGCGTCTTCTGCACATGCTCCAGGGTGTGATACATGCTCTGGTCGACGACCGAGAGGGCATCCGCCGGCGCCGGCGGTTTGACACCCTGGCTGAGCTTGCGCGCCAGGCGAATGGCGGAGAAGTCTGCCATTTTCTGTCCGCGCTCATTCACAAAAATATAGCGGTCGCGATTGGGACTAATCCAAGCCAGTTGCATGCGCTTCTTGTTGTTGTCTTTGTCGCGATAAGTGAGCCAGGAACCCGTTTCCAGCTGCTCGACGCGATTTACCCAGCGACGCAGACGCGGCAGATCCTCAATCTTGGCGCGCACCGCATGCGGTTCTGGGCTCGGCTGGTAGGTCTCTTCAGTGACGGGCACGGTGTCGACATCGGCGGAACCGCAAAGCACTTCAAACAGATTTTCTAGTACCGGCTCATGGGTCACATTGGTCGGTAGTGCGGTCGATATTTGTTGGCGCACCAGCGCGAGAAGCGGTTCTGCTTCCAAGCTGCGTTGTACGCTGCCATCGTCATCTAACTCACCCTGCATCTGCTCTTGCAGCCAGTTGCAGAGTAAGTCGAGTGTTTTTTCTTGTTCTTCCCATGCTGCTGATTCTGGGCCTTCTTTGACATGCGTGAGTACGAGGAGGTCGCGCAAGCCGGCGTCGATCAACTCTAGCAATACCTTGGGCGCTTCTGGTGGTTTGATTTTGCTGCTGATTAAGGTGTCGACGGCGCGGTGTGCCTGCGCCAGTTTTTCCTGCCCCTCCTGGGTGCGCACCACTCGCTCGATGTTGCGCGCCGAAGCTCGCTCCTGCTGTGCGACCAGGCGATCGATACTATTTAAGGCATCGTCAAAGACAGCTACGTCATTTTCATAGTCCGTTACGATCTTATCGACGATGGTGCTGATTCTGCCTTCCAGTGCTTTATTGGGAAAATTTGCCGCCGCCGCCAAGTTCGATAATTTATCGACCACCTCGCGCGCGGTATGGCTATGATCGACGAAAAACTTGGGGTCCATCAAGGCGAGTTTCGCCAGAGGAATTTGCAGGTTGCCCAGCGCAGGTTTCAAATCTGCGCTCAAATCCAATTGGGATTTAATCGTCCCGAAGAGATTGTCGACCATGTCGAGCTGGTTCAAGCTCTCGGCGGTTAGCCCGGAAGTGTCTTTTAGCCCGCCAATGTGCTGCTTGTTACTGGCTAGGTAGGCACGCAGCGATTCGCTTGCTTGCACGGCGTCACGCACCTGGCGATCGCGTTGCAAGGCGCTTAGGGCGAGGGCGATGGAGCGTGCGTCGGCTAGGCTGTCCTGATCGATTTCTGAACTGGGAACAGTGGCACCTTCCCAGGTGCCGCTTACCGGAGTGCCGCTCGCGATCGTCTGCCCGTCGGCTAAGCCTTCAGCTTCGCGCTTGAAATTTAGCGCGTCGACAACTGAGCGATACAGTTCGCCCGGGTTGACCTGGCCAGCAGCGGGTGCGGGGTTTGGCGTTCCAGTGGGTTGTGGGGGTGCGTCAGCGGATGACTGGGCGGTTGGTGTTTGTGCTGGTGGTGCCTGTTGGCCGCCTCGTGCTTGTGTGGCGTGCTGTTGACCAACTGCTTGTTCCACCTGGCCCGTTACTAGCTCTTGCGGTTGTTCCTGTTCTGATGCTTGTTGCTCTGGTGGTGGTGTTTTACGTTCCGCTCGCTGCGGTTTTTTGGGAGACGCGAGTAGCGAGCCCCCCGCGCTAATTTCCTCCTCGACTTCTGCGCGAATTCCAGCATCCGCTAGTGCGCTATTTAGCGGTGCATAAAAGCCGTCTAGTTGGCTAATAAACTGGCCAGCAAAGTAATCGAAGATAGCCGGTTGTACGCTGTGATCGATGCCCGTGGCCATAAGAGTTTGCTGAAAAGCGCGGCATATTTGGCGCACGTGAATCGGTAGGCGTACAGTAGTGGGCTCTGCGTCTATCAGTGTTGCGATGCGTATGATCAGTGCCTCCATAGGCAACTGATGCTGTTCTTCTCCCTGGCGTACAATGCGATCAATGGCGAGAAAGTCTTCGTAGTCTTGGACATCGATGAGGTTTAAGGTGCCCGTGTCTGCACTATCACTGTCGTACTGCCAAAGTTGATCGTCGCTGTCGGCGGGCGTCAGATCACCAAAGTAGTCTGTGAGACGTTGGATTAAATCCGCCGTCATCGCGCCCTGCCCCTGCGCGATTGCTATCGATGCCTCCCTGTAGGTGAATGCGTCGATGGTCCGGTCCTCCAAGTCCAGCGATTTTTCATGTAAATGTTTGGATAAATCGCTGAAAAACGGAGGCATCGCACGATCCAACTCATCGAGACTCTCGATCTCGACTTGTTCTAGTAGCTTGGTGTTTTTTGCACTGGTACCCAGTGCGCCAGATTGTGCTTTGCGTTTGGTTTTTGGCGCTGTTTTGCTTGAACTCGGCGCCTCCTGGGCAGGGGGTGATGGTTTTTCGGCAGTTGGGTCAATCGCTTCGCGGAAACGCTGCGCAATGTCGGCATGTTCTTCGTCGAACTCCAGGGTCACGCTACTCTTACCCAGGGTGCCGATTTTGAGTTCGGCATTGGTCAATTCGCTCGCCTGCGCGGTCCCATCTCCCTCAACGATGGAGAGGTAGGCGGTTGTTCCGATGATGACAGACACCATGCCCGCATCCACACCCTCGTCTAGGGTCCGAATGCGCTCCATGCGAAAGCGCCCGTCGAGTAGGGCCGAAAGTTTGCCCTGTAAACGAACACCGTCCTGGAGAACCAGTATCGCGGAGACACGCGCTTTTCTTGCCGAATCCGTGGACATTGCGATGCGCTGAGCCTTGTATCTGACAATGGTTAGTAGTTCTGCAAGCTATTTTCCGCGGCCTCTACCTCTATGAGCCGTCACTGCAGATAGTTATGGGGCCAGTATACCGCGATTCGAACCTGCGCGAACACTGGGCACAGGTGGCTGTGGGCGTGAAATAGATCACACAGAGCGGCCTTTGTGGCGATTAATTCTCTGTTTTGGTATTTGCAGCCGCTAGAAATGCTGGCCTTTCACCGCCGCCGTGAACCGCAAAGTTTGTGCCGCTAACGTAGGAGGCTAGGGGGGAAGCGAGAAATAAGCACGCATTGCCGATATCGTCTGGTACTGCCATTCGCCCTAGTGGAATCGTTTCTCCCACCGCTGCGATCCCCGCTTCGTCGCCGTAATGCAGGTGAGATTGCTCCGTTTGGGTCAAGCCTACCACGAGTGCATTTATGCGCACTTTTGGTGCCCACTCCACCGCGAGCGAAGTACCGAGGTTGACCAAACCCGCCTTGGCAGCACCGTAGGCGGCGGTGCCGGGCGAAGGACGTAGTGTGCTCACGCTGGCAATATTCACAATGCTGCCACCGCTGTCCTGGGTTTGCATGACACGATTCGCGACTTGGCTGAAGTTCAAAGGTGCAATTAGGTTGAGGCGAATTATTGCTTCGGAAAAACGCGGAGACGCGGTTGCCGCTTCGGCATAGGGCGCACCGCCGGCATTGTTGATCAACACGTCAACGGTGCCAAATTCGGCTTGGGCGAAAGACACACAAGCTTCGATCTGTTCGTAATCGCGTACATCGCAGTTGGTAAAGAGCGCTTTGCGCCCAGCGCGTTGCGGCATGTCATCCGGAGTGCTCCGTCCGCAGATTACGACGTTGGCACCAGCGGTCAAAAAGCTCTCGGTGATTCCTCTGCCTACGCCCTTGCCTCCACCGGTGACGATGACGGTTTTACCGCTGAAATCCAGTACATCGCGCATGACTTTCTCCCCGTGTTCTTACTACTTTTCCACACTGCGCTGAGCCAGGTAGCCGCGCTTGTGCTCGTTTCGCCTTTTGCCTACACTGCTCGAGCGGTGCGTATCCTAACTGAATGTTAGCACGCGGCAAGTGTTACGAGAGTGTAGTCTCCCCATTCCTTTCGATGCGCTCACGCCCCCGCAAGGCCGCCATCGATGACACCTTCTTTGGAAAAAGATATGACAACAGCAAGTTTGCCGGTGCTCGCCATTTTGGGCGGCACGGGAGATCTAGGAACGGGCCTCGCACGGCGCTGGGCTCAAGCGGGTTATCAGGTTATTATCGGTTCGCGCACGCAGGAAAAGGCGGAGGCTGCTATCGCCGATTTACAAGATGTGATGGCGGAGCGCGGTGTGGGCGAAGTGACGGTGCAGGCCAAGGAGAATCTACAGGCGGCGGAGGCAGCGGATATCGTTGTAATTACCGTGCCATTTTCTCACCAGGCCAGCACGCTGGAATTAGTGAAAGACGCCTTGCAGGGCAAAATACTGGTAGACGTCACAGTGCCACTAGTGCCTCCCAAGGTGGCGCGCGTGCAACTCCCCCCCGAGGGCAGTGCGGGACAAGTCGCGCAGGCGCTGTTGGGAGAAGATGTGGCGGTCGTCTCGGCGTTCCAAAATGTTGCTGCGGCACATTTGCAGCAGGGTCATGGCGTCGATTGCGATGTCTTGGTTTGTGGCAACAAGAAAGCTGCTCGAGAAGCCGTTATTACGCTGGTCGAAGCTGCTGGTATGCGCGGGTTCCATGCGGGCATGATAAATAACGCCGCAGCAGCGGAGGCGCTGACTTCAGTGTTGATCGTGATCAATAAGCAATACGGGTGTCACGCCGGTATCAAAATCAGCGGGTTGGATTCCAAGCGCTGACAATGTCCGAAAGGTTGGAGCTGATTCCGCTGCGCGATTTCCCCATGGTGGAGCCCGGCGACGACCTCGCGGCTATGATCGCGGAACAGTTGGTAGCCAACCAGCTGTCGCTCGTTGCCAGCGATGTCTTGGTGATCGCGCAAAAAATCGTCTCCAAGGCCGAGGACTGCTATGTTCGACTCAGCGACGTTCAGATTTCCGATCGGGCGCGAGATATCGCGCAACGCGCCGATAAAGATCCAAGACAAGTGCAATTAGTGCTCGATGAGAGCACCGAGTTGGTTCGCGTTGGCCCCGGGGTCGTTATTGTGGAGCATCGCAACGGTTATGTGCTGGCTAACGCCGGTATCGATAAATCCAATATTGTATCGGATGAACAAGATCCTTCGGTTCTCTTGCTACCGCGCGATGCGGATGCCTCTGCGCGTGCGTTGCGCGACGGCTTAGCACAGGCGTCTGGCATCGCACCACAAGTCATCATTAACGACAGTGTCGGTAGGCCTTGGCGTAACGGCACGGTCGGGATAGCCATTGGCACCGCCGGATTGGAACCTATTGTCAGTCAAGTAGGTGATGCCGATCTCTTTGGTCGCGAGCTGCAGGTCACTGAACCTGCCTTGGCGGATGAACTGGCCGCTGCTGCATCCTTGGTCATGGGCCAAGCAGCGCAGGGTTGTCCAGTCGTGTTGGCGCGCGGCGCTAACCTTCCGCCCGGTGCAGGTGATTCCCGTTCGCTGTTGCGCGATAAGGCGCGAGATTTGTTTCGCTAATGGCCCGAGCAGTCGGCCAAGTGTTGGCGTTAACCGGTGGTGTTGGGGGCGCTAAGTTAGCGCTCGGTTTGGATCGGATGTTGTCGGCGGGGGATTTACACGCTCTGGTGAATGTGGGGGACGATTTTCGACACCTCGGCCTGCACATCAGTCCCGATATCGATACACTTTTGTATACGCTATCCGGCTTGGCGCATAAGCAGCAGGGCTGGGGTCTGCAGGGGGAGACGTTTCGTGCTTTAGAGGCGCTCGAGCGCTTGGGAGCAGACACCTGGTTTAAACTTGGGGATGCGGATTTGGCGACGCACTTGTGGCGCACACACGCGCTCGCCGAAGGCGTCGACCTATTGCAGGTTACCCGTGATTTAGCACAGCGCCTGGGTATTCATACGCACGTCCACCCTATGAGCGCGGACCCGGTGCACACAATGGTGCACAGCGGCGAACAGAGCTATACATTTCAGAGCTATTTCGTGCGCGAGCAATGTGCACCCGAGGTTACTCGCTTCAGTTTTTCCGGGATTGAAAAAGCGCGGCCCAACCCCCATATCATGACTATGCTAGAGGCAGATTCGTTTTCGCATATTGTGATCTGCCCATCGAACCCCTATGTCAGTATTGATCCTATTTTGCAACTTCCCGGACTGTGGCAACGGCTGCGCGACACAAGCGCCGAGGTGATTTTGGTGTCGCCCATTGTGGGTGGGCAGGCGCTGAAGGGCCCCGCCGCTAAAATGATGGCCGAGTTGGGCGCACCCGTCAGTGCGGCTGGCGTCGCCGCGCATTATGCGCAGCGTTATCCAGCCCTGGTAGAACATTTCGTAATTGACACCGAAGACGCTACACTGGCTGACGCAATCGAGAAGTTGGACATGCATGCAGTGGTGCTTCCTACAGTGTTGCGCACGCTGCAAGACAAGCAGGATTTGGCTGGCAGTCTGCTCAGTTTATGATATTGCAATGTGTGGTGTCGCGGGCCGCGGTGCAACGATCGGTCTCGGTTTCGCCTTGTCTGTATGAGTGAGTAAATGGGTATGATTCACGCCTTGGTTCCGCTGAAAGATTTGGTGCAGGCTAAAACTCGTCTGGCCGGCGTTTTACAGCCGTCAGAACGTCGCGCGTTGATGCAAGCAATGGCCGAAGATGTGTTGGATACGCTGGCAAATCACTCCGGTATCAGCGCCGTCACACTGGTATCCGATGATCCCAGCGCACCCCTGTTAGCGCAGCGCTATGGTGTGCGGTGGTGGCCAGAAGCGCCGCAATCTACAGGGTTGAACACCGTGTTGCGATACGCGACCGAGCGCCTGGAGCAAGACCTATCGCAGCGCTCACTGATAGATCGGAGCCAACACATGTTGATTGTTCACGCCGATCTGCCCTTGATCACTGGCGAAGATATTGATGCAGTGTCCGATCGGCTGGCAAGTGGCGTAGAGCTGTTGATCGGTGCTGATGAAGAGGGTGAAGGTACTAATCTGCTAGCGTATACCGCATGTACTGCTCCGCGTTTCGCCTACGGTCAAGGGAGCTGCGCGAAGCACCTGGCGTGGGCGCAAGAAAAGCAGCTAAACACTGAAATTTTACAGCGTGCGGGTATTGCGCTAGATATCGATAGCCCGGCCGATCTTCGAATTTTATTGAGTGAATTGTCTCTTGTGCCGCGACGCAAAACCGCACAGTTCCTGCTGCGTACGCCGCTGGTCTCTAGATTAAAACTCGCTTTGGAGGTTGACGTCGAAAAGGCTGTGCCCGTTAATGCGGTTGGGGGCAAAGAAAAGCGCGCGGTGGGAAAGAGGTAGCCAGTGTCAGATTCCGAGTTTTCAACATTGTCTGCCATCACACTCGATGGGGCAGAGCTTGCCGACGACATGGCGCTGTCTTTGAGTGATACTCAAGATACCGCCGCGTTAGTGAGTTTAGCCAGTGAGTTGCGCGACCGGGGCCACGGCAAGCTCATGACTTATTCGCGCAAAATTTTTATACCGCTGACGCAACTGTGTCGCGATGTCTGCCACTACTGTACGTTTGCGCAGACGCCCAAAAAAATCAAGCAACCTTTTATGACGAAGGAGCAGGTAGTGGCGCTGTGCCGCCAGGGCGTCGAAAACGGCTGTCAGGAAGCGCTGTTCACCCTCGGAGAAAAACCCGAGCTGCGCTACAACACGGCGCGGCGCGCATTGCAGGCCATGGGTTACTGCACAACAATTGAATACGTGCGCGATGTTGCCGGGGCTGTCCTGCGCGAAACCGGCTTACTTCCGCACATCAATGCGGGCTGCATGACAGCACAGGAGCTTGCTTCCCTGCGTGAAGTCAGTGCGTCCATGGGAATCATGTTGGAGTCTGCTGCGCCGCGTTTGTGTGAGCGCGGCATGCCGCATTTTGGCTCACCGGACAAGGTGCCCGCGAAACGGCTGGCAACCATGGCTTTGGCCGGTGCGGCCTCCGTGCCCTTCACCTCGGGCATTTTAATCGGTATCGGCGAGACCAGGCGCGAGCGCATCGAATCGCTGTTGGCGTTGCGTGCGTTACACCAGCGCTACGGGCACCTTCAGGAAATTATCGTACAGAATTTTCGCGCCAAACCCGGCACGCTGATGGCTAGCGCTCCTGAGCCAGACTTGAACGAGTTGCTGTGGAGCATCGCCGTGGCGCGGATTATTTTTGGCGCGCAGATGAATATTCAAGCGCCACCTAATCTGAGCCCGGGTGTGTTACCGCAGCTGATCGATGCGGGTATCAACGATTGGGGTGGCGTGTCTCCACTGACACCAGATCATGTCAATCCAGAAGCACCCTGGCCACACTTGGACGAACTTGCGCGCGAGACCGCTGCTGCGGGTAAGTTTCTGGAGCAGCGCTTAACCCTATATCCGTCTTTTGTTCGAGATGCACAGCGCTGGCTCGACCCAGCAGTACAACCTAAGCTGCGGCGCCATGCAGATGCCGATGGTTTCGCGCGGCGCGACAACTGGGCACCCGGAGGGAATGTACCGCCACCACAGCTCGAGTTGGCTCAGATAACTGCCAACGTGGCTCCACACGCTGTCGACCCTGATGTCCGTGCGACCCTCGATCGCTGTGCGGATGGCGAGACAGTGACGGAGTCCGAGGTGGCTCGCTTGTTTCAAGTGCGAGGGCCTGACTTTAGTTACTTGGTGCAAGCGGCGGACCAACTGCGTCAATCCTCCCGCGGAGAGGAAGTGAGTTACATTGTCAATCGCAATATCAACTACACCAATGTTTGTTCCTATCAGTGCCGGTTCTGTGCCTTTTCCAAGGGCAAACACAACGAAAAACTGCGCGGCAAACCCTACGATATTTCCGGCGTCGAACTCGCGCGTCGAACTCAGGAAGCCTGGCAGCGCGGTGCTACAGAAGTATGCCTGCAGGGCGGTATTCACCCGGATTACACCGGTGCGACGTATCTGGATATTGTGAACACAGTGCGCGCTGCGGCTCCGGATATACATATTCACGCGTTTTCACCGCTTGAGATTGCCCAGGGCGCGCAAACCCTTGGTCTGTCATTCGCGCAGTATTTAACCAAGTTGCGAGAAGCTGGGCTCAATACGTTGCCCGGCACGGCCGCGGAAATCCTGCATCCCGATGTGCGCGCGCGGCTTTGCCCAGACAAATTGAGCGGTGAGGACTGGTTGCAGGTTATGGAGGCCGCCCACGAGCAGGGTCTGCGGACAACGGCCACGATCATGTACGGCCATGTCGATGGCCCCGAGCACTGGGCGCACCACTTGCTCGCGATTCGCACATTGCAACAACGCACGGGCGGCTTCACGGAATTCGTGCCGCTGCCCTTCGTGCATATGGAAGCGCCGCTGTATTTGCGCGGCATTGCGAGGTCCGGCCCCACTTTTCGCGAAGCGGTGCTCATGCACGCCGTTGCCCGCATCGTTCTGCACGGCTTCATCGACAATATTCAAACCTCTTGGGTGAAGATGGGTGCTGAGGGTGTGGCCGCTTGCCTGCACGCCGGCGCCAACGACTTAGGTGGGAGTTTGATGAATGAGAGTATTACGCGCGCCGCCGGAGCGGCGCATGGTCAAGAGTGGCACCCGCAAGCCATGGAAGCGTTTATTCGATCGCAGGGGCGCACACCGCTATTGCGCACAACACTCTATACGCCCGCCGATGAGTCGCGGCGGCTGGCAGCTATGTCCGCCGCTCCTCTTGAGCCCATCGTGAATAGTGGGGCTGGCAAGACTGCGCGCAGTAAATTGCTCGCCTCTGATGTACCTGTAGAAAATGGTTCACTTGCGGAGGCTCAGCTCGTGAGCCCGGATAGCGCGCATGGTGTAAAAGTTACTGCTGCGACGGAAAACGTGGTGTCAATATCCGCGCCGCCAGATGCGCTTCTTTATGAGCAGGTCATCCTTCATGCCGCCTGCAACTGAGCCTGCATCAACACACCGTGCCATTGAATTGGAGGCGAGTTGGCTTGCACATTTGGCGCCAGAGTTCGAACAAGATTACATGCACAACTTACGCCAATTTTTACTGGCACAAAAGCAAGCGGGTAAACGGGTTTTCCCACCGGGCACGCAAATGTTTAACGCGTTCAACTATACACCGCTGGACGCTGTCAAAGTTGTCATTCTAGGCCAGGACCCGTATCACGGCGTCGGCCAAGCGCACGGCTTGTGTTTTTCCGTTCCCGGTGGCGTGGCGCCGCCGCCATCGCTACAGAATATTTTTAAAGAGATACACGAGGAACTCGGGTTACCCATTCCTAGCCATGGCGATCTGAGCGTATGGGCCGCTCAGGGTGTGTTGCTGTTGAACAGCGTGTTGTCGGTAGAAAGTGGTCGAGCCGCCTCGCACCGAGAGCAGGGTTGGGAGCGGTTTACCGATCGCGTGATTGAGGTGATAAACCGCGAACGCGAGGGCGTTGTGTTTATGCTCTGGGGCAGCTACGCGCAGCGCAAGGGCACACACATTGATGCGCAGCGCCACTGCGTGTTGCGCGCACCGCACCCCTCACCCCTTAGCGCGCATCGGGGCTTTTTTGGCTGCGGACACTTTGTACAGGCGAATGTCTATTTGCAGGGTCGAGGTGTCGAGCCGATTGACTGGGGGCTGCCATCCACCGCGTCAGCGGGCGACGCTCGGGACTAGCGCCAGCCTACGCTGTGCATACTCAAGCGCGTTGTCGATGTAACGGCGTTGCGTCACTCTTTCGCGAGCGGGTAGGGCGGGTTTTCCATTACCAAGCTGGGGCCACCGGGACTTCCAACGCGCAGCTCCCGCGCCTCACCCGTGGTGGAGACCAGCCCCTCGTACTGCCCATTCACTGCAATACAGTTAATCACCTCACCAATCGATCTATCGTTGGCCGCCGCAAATACGGCTGTACCCGGTGCGGCGAGCTCTGACATTCGCGCCAGGTAAGTGCGCCGTTTCGACTTGCCTAGATAGTGCAGTCGAGCGACAACTTCTTGCCCGGTGTAGCAACCCTTAGTGAAACTAATATGACCGGTGAGGTCGTAATTCAACACCTGCGGCACGAATTCTTCGACGGTGGGGCTCTCAATGCGAGCGATTCCCGCTGCCACATCCAGCGCTTGCCAGGCGGCCTCCACTTGTAGCTCCGCGTTGGTCTGTAGCTGTTGCATAGAAGACGCGGCGACTTCGGTATGGAGCCAGCATTCAAACCGCTGCCCCTGCGCATCGAGTTGTGTCACGCACAAGCCATCGCGCGCGTGCACCTGTAGGTGTCCTTGCGGTGAGCCGCCGAATACGGTCGCCACCGCTGCGGCGGCATCCTTACCCCAGAGGCCAAAAACTTGCCAGTCGTCGCGCTCTGCATTGAGGTCGGCTTTGGAAAACACAATGTACTTGCCAAACACTGCGGCGCTGGCATTCACAATGTCGCGGCGCATGCGCAGCGCGACATGCTCTGGCGCGAGTTGGCCCAGCAAAAAATCACACACGACGCGCCCCTTGGGCGAACAGTACACGCCCAGTTGCGCCTGCTCGCTAGTCACCTCACGGGTGTCGCAAGTGGTTTGCCCCTGTAAAAATGTCAGCGAGTCAGGCCCTTCGATGTGCAGCAGGGCTTCTCCACTTAGGGGTGCATACGCGCAGTTCACATGTAGTTCCTCTCGATAGCAGCGGTTAAGTGGCAGCGGCCATCATACGGCCTGCCATGTTAGCTGTCAGCCACCTTGGAATGGATATGTAGGGTGGATATGACGGTATAATGCGCGCTTTCGATGGCCCAGTGACACAGGAATAGTGGCATGGTATCCACCCAGGAATTGAATCGCATGCGCTGGGCAGCGCGGCGCGGAATGCTGGAATTAGATCTCGTATTGGAGCCCTTCGTCGCCGCGCGTTATGCCGAACTCAACGAGGATGAGCGCGCCAGTTTTGCCCGTCTCATGCTGTGCGAAGATCAAGAACTCTTTGGGTGGCTGTTACAGCGTGAGCAATCGACAGATACCGAGTTTGCCAACCTCATCGAAAAAATACTCGCCTTCGCGCGAACTGTGGATTCACATTCATAGGTCCGACTGGCGTAACACACTGCTGTTGGGATTTGCCCTCTCACTGCTGCTCTCTCTGTCTCAGTTGGCCCTGCGCGGGTACCCGGAACTCGCGCTCGCTATGCTTCCCATCCTCTTTGCGCACCTTGTGCGGCACACAGCGCAGCCGTTGCTCGATCAGCACATCTTGTGGCGCGAAGGGCAGTGGCGCTTGCAGGCGCATAATCAACCCGATCAAGCGGTGTTTGTCGAACAGCTCGCCCCAGGACTGAGTTGGGTGATTCCACTGCGTGTGACGCGGCTCGGTTTCTGTGATGGCCCAGGTGAGGTCAGTCATGCTTTTGTGTTCGCCGATAGCATGTCCCTGGAGAGTTGGCGACGTCTGCGGGTCCGCCTGGCTTTGAGTCGTGCTGAGTAAGCAAGGGGCGGGTTGGAGAGAGTTGCGCAGTCACGAGCTGTACTGATCGGTTTTAGGATGAGGAGTTGATTTGCGGTTGCAGCACAGTATCGATAGCAGTCTCTAGCGTGTTGGGATAATCCAGGGTGTAGTGCAGGCCGCGGCTTTCCTTGCGATTCAGCGCACAGCGAATCATCAACTCCGCGACCATGGCTAAATTGCGTAGCTCCAGTAAGTCGTTACTCACTTTGTAATTACCGTAGTACTCTGCGATTTCCGCTTGCAATAACTCAACCCGGTGTCGCGCGCGCTGCAGGCGTTTGTTCGTACGAACGATGCCGACGTAGTCCCACATGAAGCGGCGTAACTCATCCCAGTTGTGGGAGATGACGACGTCCTCGTCAGAATCTGTGACTTGGCTTTCGTCCCAGGGCGCTGCCGCGCACACTTCGGGTGTATCTTGCAGGGCGTCCTGTATATGCCGCGCTGCCGATTGCGCAAATACCACGCATTCCAAGAGTGAGTTGCTCGCCATGCGGTTGGCGCCGTGCAACCCTGTGCAAGACGCTTCGCCAACGGCGTACAATCCATCGACGTCGGTACGACTATAGGTGTCTACCACGATGCCGCCACAGGTATAGTGGGCGGCGGGCACGACGGGAATGGGCTCAGCGCTGATGTCGATGCCGAAGTCTGCGCAGCGTTGCATTACCGTTGGAAAGTGGCCGCGCAAAAACTCCTCACTCTGATGGGAGATATCCAAGAACATACAATCCGCACCCAGCCGTTTCATTTCGTGGTCAATTGCGCGCGCGACGATATCCCGCGGTGCCAGTTCTGCGCGCTTGTCGAAGTGCGGCATGAAGCGGCTGCCATCGGGCAGCAGGAGTTTGCCCCCTTCGCCGCGGATGGCCTCAGTGATTAGGAACGTTTTTGCCTCCGGATGATAGAGGCAAGTGGGGTGGAACTGATTGAATTCCAAGTTGGACACCCGGCAGCCAGCGCGCCAGGCCATCGCGATCCCGTCGCCACTGGCCCCATCGGGATTGCTGGTATAGAGATAGGCTTTACTGGCTCCACCGGTCGCTAACACGACGGCCGGGGCTTGAAATAACTCCACCGTATCGCTGTCTTGGTTCAGCACATAGGCGCCCTGACAGCGGCCTTCATGCACCACAACATCAACCGCCGTGCGGTGCGTAAAGATATCGATATTGTCCGCGGCGATGGCGCGCTCGGTTAAAACTTCCGAAATTGCGCGCCCGGTGCGATCGGCGGAGTGGATGATCCGCCGGTGGCTATGGCCGCCCTCCATGGTGAGATGGTATTCCCCTTCAGTGCCGTCTCGCACATCGAAATCTACCCCCTGGGCGACCAGCCATTCCACGCAAGCGCGGCTGTTGCGCACGGTGAATTCAACTGCATCCCGTTGGCACAGACCGGCACCGGCTTGCAGCGTATCCTCCACATGGGAGTCAATGGTATCGCTGTTATCCAAGACGGCGGCCATGCCGCCTTGAGCCCAGTAGGTCGAACCCTGGGTGAGATCGGCTTTGGACAGCAGGGCAACACGGCAATCACCGGGTAAATTCAGTGCCACACTCAGGCCTGCGGCACCGCTGCCGATGACCAGGACGTCATGCAGATGCGACTTGGCCAATGCGCTCAGCTCTTGCTGCCCGAGTGGGTGAAATATATTATATGTGTCAAAGACTTAGCTTCGGTCTCGGCGAATAGACTGCCAACGCAGCCGAGTATAAACGAGGTTTGGGGAGAGAAGGAACTACCCAATGTGGAACTTTATGGCCCCAAAGCTCTCTCAAGCTGCATCGAATCGGGGTGTGGAAGCGTGCTCGACAGAAGCGGTGGCGGAACCTGTACCGAAACCCGTGCCGCGTCTGGACATTCAGTGTCCTCGAGATGGACATAGGTGGGATGTGAATAAGTCGCAGGGAAGGGACGCAGCTCCCGCTGCAAAAAGGGAGGTCGAGCGAACGTGAGCACCGCGGAGACCGATAAGCAGCTCGTTGCGCGCGTGCAAAAAGGGGATTCGCGAGCCTTCGATTTATTGGTGCTTAAATACCAGCACAAAATTTTCGGTTTGATTAGCCGCTACGTGCGCGACGCCGATGAAGTGCAAGATGTGGCGCAAGAAGCGTTCATCAAGGCTTATAAAGCGTTGCCGAGATTTCGCGGCGACAGCGCGTTCTATACCTGGATGTACCGCATTGCGATCAATACCGCAAAAAACCATCTGGTGTCGCGCTCTCGCCGCCCGCCGGGCACCGATGTTGAAATTGAAGACGCTGAATATTACGAAGCCGGTGGTGCATTGCGCGATATCGAAAACCCCGAGAACGCGCTGTTCGGGCAGGAGCTGAAAGAAGTGGTGGACAGTGCCATCAGCGCCTTGCCAGATGATTTACGGACTGCGGTAACTTTGCGCGAGTTTGATGGTCTTAGTTACGAGGATATCGCTGAAATTATGGACTGCCCCGTGGGTACCGTGAGGTCGCGTATATTTCGCGCGCGCGAGGCTATCGATACACAGGTGCAGGAGCAGCTACATAGCTTGTAGCATTAGATCGACGATACTCGGGGAGTTGGATCACAGGTGGTCGCTTGCGGCACGCACAACACCTGTGAAGTGGTTAACAGTGTGTGTGAAGCAGTTACCTGTGTGGTGTGAGGTGTTGCCCGTGTGCAGACGTCCCACAGGGCTATAAATGTTAATTTTCAACAGCAAGGTGATGCACAATGAATGATCAAATGCGGGAATCACTTTCCGCCCTCATGGACGACGAAGCCAATGAGTTGGAGTTGGGGCGCGTATTGAAGCACGCCGAGCAGGACGACACCCTGCGCGCTACCTGGGCGAGGTACAACCAGGTCAGCCAGGCAGTTCGCGGCCAACACATTGCCCTGCGCGATGCCGACATTTCAGAGCGCGTGCGTTCGCGTCTCGGTGCTGGCGACGACGATTCCGCCAAGCGCACTTGGTGGCGGCCGGTCGCCAGTCTAGCGGTTGCCGCATCGGTGGCTGCCACCGTGCTGGTCGGCGGGCAACAATTGGCGACTCTAAGCGCCGACGGCGACGGTGTGCCCAGCAATGCGGTGGCCGCCAGCGCCTCGCCGGTTGGGTTGGTCAACAGTCTGGGTGCGACGAGTGTGCAGGCCAGTTTTGGCACGCAATCGGTACCGGTCCTGCAGCCCGCAACCCGACAGGCGTATCATGAATTGGCGCGTCAGCGCATGGATCGTTACATGCAAGAGCATGCACAACATGCCGCGTTGAACTCACCCCAGGGCCTGATCCCATTCGCGCGGGTGCCGGAGATCCGGAAGTAACATGCGGCGCTGTTCGATTCGTCTCTATCCGCTGGGACTGCTTTGCGCCAGTATTGCTGCCAGTGCCGCTTGCCCAGAAGCCGATAGCCAGGCCCTTGCCTGGTTGGACAAGATGTCGCGCAGTATGCAAGAGGTCAATTACCAGGGTGTGGTCACGCTGCAGCGCAGCAATGAAATGCAAGTGGTACAAGTGGCCCATAGCGTTGACAACGGCATCAGTTCAGAGCGGCTGACGCAACTCACTGGGCAAGGTGCGCAGGTGGATCGTGAGGCGCACCCGTTGTCCTGTGAACACCCCGGGCACCGCCTCCTGCGCGTTCGCGATCAAATTCAATCCGGTGATTGTGGGATTGCCGCACAATATCGATTTCATGTCGCGGACGGCGAGCGCGTTGCCGGTCGCAAATCGGTGCGCATTGGTATCGAGCCGCGCGATATGTATCGGTACGGTTATCGCATGGCCTTAGATCGCGAAACCGGTGTCTTGCTCAAGGCGGAAATTCTTGGGCGCGGTAGTCGCACTTTAGAGCGTTTCCAGTTCGCTAACTTGTCCTATCACACACCGGCGGACGATGTTGCCCAGGTGAATGTCGAGCACACGGCCGCCCACCCGCATCCGCATGCGTCAGTGACTTACGCTCGCGTGTCGCGCCCCTGGCAAACAGGCTGGGTGCCCAACGGCTTTCTGCCGACGGACGGCTCAAGCGGCTATGACGGCAGGCGCTCGTTCACCGACGGACTCGCTGTCTTCTCGGTTTTTGTAGAGGAATTTGAGCGCGGTTTACGCCCGGGTGAGGGCCTTGTGCAACGCGGGAGTACCATCACCTACACCCGTGGCATGGCACTCGCCGGTGCGCCCGTTTTGGTCACTGTTATCGGTGAAATCCCGGTTAACACAGCGCGTATGGTCGCGGATTCCGTGGCGTGGGTGCAGTGATATGTTGAGTGAAGTTGGCCGAATTGTTGCCCTGGAATCCGATAGTGTTTGGGTGGAAACCATTCGCCGCAGCACCTGCGGCACCTGCCAGGCGCAAAAGGGCTGTGGTCACGGCATTTTGAACAGTATCGGTGATGGGCGTCGCAGCTTTGTGCGCGTGTTACCGGGCAAAGTGCAATTGCGCGATTGCCAGGTCGATGACTCGGTGCGCATTAGTATCCCCGAGGCGGTTTTGTTGCGCGGCTCCCTGATTGTCTACCTCCTGCCGCTCCTGTGTATGTTGGCGGGAGCATTGCTTGCGGTCAATTTTGGCACGGGTACGGAAGACGTGTTGGCTGCATTGGGCGCCATCGCGGGGCTGGTGGCAGGTTTTGCGATCGTGCGCTGGCACGGGCTGCGCCATCGTAACGATGCCAGCTATCAACCGGTGCTGGTGGAGGTCTTGGAATCTCGCGCTGAACCCCTACATTTAACCTGAGCACTTGGGTCTGACCACAGCGAAACTCTTATCGCTAATTTCTACTGACAATTACGGGACTGTATATGAACGTCAAACTGCTTATGAAAACAGTTGCTCTACTAATGAGCCTGGGTTGCGCCGCTGCTGCGTCTGCGCTGCAGTTGCCAGATTTTAAGGAGATCGTGCGGGAAACTTCGCCCGCGGTCGTCAAGATCATTGTTGAAGAGAGTCCTAGTGCCGCTATGCGGGGCGGGCCGGGGCCAGAGGAGATTCCCGAATATTTGCGCCGGTTTTTTGAGTTTCGCGGCGGTCCGCCGGCACCGAACCAGCGCATTGGTACAGGCTCGGGATTTGTCATCTCCGCCGACGGTTACATTGTCACCAATAATCATGTGGTGGAAAACGCCGACAGCGTGGTAGTGCGACTGAGCGATCGCCGTGAGTTCGACGCCGAAGTGATCGGTACCGATCCGCGCTCGGATCTGGCTCTGCTGCGGGTGCAAACGAAGGGCTTGCCGGTCTTGCGTTTAGATGCCGACAACGACCTCGAAGTGGGCGAGTGGGTGTTGGCTATCGGCTCACCCTTCGGGCTCGACTACTCCGTGGCAGCGGGTATTGTCAGTGCCAAAGGGCGCAGTCTACCTACCGAGCGCAATGAAAACTACGTGCCCTATATTCAAACCGATGTCGCGATTAACCCGGGTAACTCAGGTGGCCCGCTGTTTAATCTCGACGGCGAGGTTGTAGGTGTCAATTCGCAGATATTTACGCGCAGCGGTGGTTCTAATGGTTTGTCTTTTGCCATTCCCGCAGCAGTTGTGCGCGATGTTGTAGATCAGTTGCGAGAACACGGCAAAGTCACGCGCGGTTGGTTGGGCGTTAGTATTCAGGATGTCGATAAAACGTTAGCCGAGTCCTTCGGGTTGCAGCGCCCGCAGGGTGCCCTGGTAGCGCAGGTTTCCGAAGACAGCCCCGCCAAGAAAGCGGGTATTAAAACCGGCGATGTTATTGTCACCTTTGACGGCCACGATATTCGCACTTCCTCGGAGTTGCCCCATGTCGTCGGTCCTATCGCCCCGGGTACCAAGGTGCCGGTTGTTATCATCCGCGATAAGAAGCGTAAAAATATCAAAGTCGAGGTGGGTGGATTGGCGGCCGATGACAGTTTTTCGCTGGCAGCAACTGGCGCTGACAGTAAAAGTGCTGTGGGCCGTTTGGGACTAGCTGTCGCAGATGTATCTTCCGATGAGCTGGAGCGCTACGGCATCAATAGCGGCGTGATCGTGCGCGAAGTGAAGCCGGGTTCTGCTGCGGCTGAGGCGGGCATCCGCGCCGGCGACATCATCACACTGATCGAATCCAGCCCGATTAAGTCGGTGGCTGCTTTTAACAAGGTCGTTAAGAAACTGCCGGCGAAGGGTTCGGTCCCGCTGCGTCTGATTCGCCGCGGCAACCCCATGTTTATTGGGCTCAAATTGGACGACTAATTCGCACGCCGATGGTGCGAGGGCTCGCGCGGGATTCACAGTGAATCCCGCACTGGCGGCGTGGTAGTTCACCACGGGTTGGGGTACAATCCGCGCCAATTTTCCACATGCGGAGCCGAGGGCCGGACGGCGATACAGCAGTCCCCAACAGGCCGTTCATTGAGGGCAAGCCCTCTGTGAGCAGTCGCCCCGCCGCACCCAATGAGCAAGGTGCGTGAGCGACCTCCAACACATCCGCAACTTTTCTATCATCGCCCATATTGACCACGGCAAATCGACCTTGGCGGATCGGTTTATTCAGCACTGTGGTGGTTTGAGTGATCGCGAGATGGACACGCAAGTGCTCGATTCTATGGACATAGAGCGCGAACGGGGTATTACCATCAAGGCGCAGAGTGTCACGCTTAACTATCAAGCGCTCGATGGTAAGACTTACCAACTGAATTTTATTGACACGCCCGGTCATGTCGATTTTTCTTATGAAGTGTCGCGCTCGCTAGCGGCCTGCGAAGGGGCCTTGCTTGTGGTGGATGCCGGGCAGGGCGTCGAGGCGCAATCTGTGGCCAACTGCTACACCGCGATCGAGCAGGGCTTGGAAGTACTACCTATCCTCAACAAGATCGACTTGCCACAGGCAGAGCCCGATCGGGTACGCTTGGAAATAGAAGAAATTATTGGCATAGATGCCACCGATGCGTGTTTGGTCAGTGCCAAATCGGGTCAGGGTGTCGATGACGCACTGGAATACCTTGTTGAGCAGATTCCGCCACCTGCAGGCGACCGTGACGCACCGCTGCAAGCGCTCATTATCGATTCCTGGTTTGACAATTATTTGGGTGTTGTGTCACTGGTGCGCGTAAAGCAGGGTGTCTTGAAGAAGCGCGACAAAATTATGGCGAAGTCCATCGGTAAATCGCACCAGGTTGACTCCCTGGGGATTTTTACTCCCAAACGGCTGGAGCAGGATGCGTTGCAGGCGGGTGAAGTGGGTTTTGTGGTTGCCGGCATTAAGGATATTCACGGCGCGCCTGTGGGCGATACACTCATTCATACTCAGTCTGCCGATGTGCCGGCGCTGCCCGGCTTTAAACAGGTAAAGCCGCAAGTTTATGCTGGTATTTTTACCATTTCCTCGGATGACTACGAGGACTTTCGCGAGGCGCTGGCCAAGCTGACGCTAAACGACGCCTCGCTCTTTTACGAGCCAGAAACCTCCGACGCGTTGGGCTTCGGTTTTCGCTGTGGCTTCCTCGGTATGTTGCACATGGAGATCATTCAGGAACGCCTGGAGCGCGAGTATGATCTCGATCTGATCACCACGGCACCCACGGTCATTTACGAGGTGGTGCAAAAAAATGGCGCGACTATTCGCGTCGACAACCCCTCCAAGTTGCCCGATCTCGGTGACATTGAAGAGATGCGCGAACCCATTGCACGCTGCAATATATTGGTGCCACAGGAATATCTAGGCAACGTGATTACCCTGTGCGTCGAAAAACGCGGCGTACAGCGCGACATGCAATTTTTGGGTGCCCAAGTCTCGGTTGTTTACGATATCCCCATGGCAGAAGTCGTGCTGGATTTCTTTGACCGGTTAAAATCCGTCAGTCGCGGTTACGCCTCCCTGGACTATAGTTTTGAGCGATTCGAGGCGGCGTCGCTGGCCCGCTTGGACGTATTGATCAACGCCGAGCGGGTCGATGCGTTGGCGGTGATTGTGCACCGTGATCAGGTCCAACACCGCGGTAGGGCTCTCACGGAAAAGATGAAGGAACTCATCCCCCGGCAGATGTTTGATGTCGCGATTCAGGCCGCTGTTGGCGGTAAGATAGTTGCGCGACAGACGGTCAAAGCGCTGCGCAAAAATGTCACCGCCAAGTGTTACGGTGGCGATGTGACGCGCAAGAAAAAACTTTTAGAAAAGCAAAAAGCAGGCAAAAAACGCATGAAACAAGTGGGTAAAGTTGAAATTCCACAATCGGCGTTTCTCGCGGTGCTCAAAGTGGACGGTTGATTTGTGAATGAGATGACATTGAATTTTCCCCTATTGTTAGCGGGCCTGGTGCTGGGTAGCGGCCTCATCTGGCTGCTCGACGCGCTGTTCCTGGCTCCCGGTCGCAAGCGGCTGCAGAGCGAATTACGCAGCCAGTATCCCGGTTGGCAGGAGGAGGGTAGTAAGGAAGCCAAGCAGTATCGTGAGCGAGTAGAAGATGAGGTACGTGAACCAGTCATCGTGGATTACGCGCGTTCGTTCTTCCCGATCTTGCTCATCGTATTTGTGCTGCGCTCTTTTTTATTTGAACCGTTTAAAATCCCCTCTGAGTCGATGGTTCCAACTTTGGAAGTCGGCGACTATATCCTGGTCAATAAATACACCTACGGTATTCGTCTTCCGGTATTGCGCACCAAGGTCTTCGATACAAATGATCCGCAGCGCGGTGACGTAATGGTGTTCTTTCCGCCGCACATGAAAGGCACCTATTTCATTAAGCGAGTGATTGGCTTGCCGGGCGATACCGTGAGTTATCGAGGTAAGCAGTTATTCGTCAATGGTCAGGCCGTTCCCGTGGCTGCCAGTGCCGAGCAACCACCGAAGAGCGAGCGAGTGTGGCGCGGCGATGAGCAATTGGGGTCAGAGCCACACCGAATGCAGGTGGATACCGATAGACGCGCGCGTGAGTTTACCGTGGAAGTGAAGCCCGGGCACTACTTCATGATGGGTGACAATCGCGACAACAGCAGCGATTCTCGGGTTTGGGGCCAAGTGCCAGAACAAGATATAGTAGGCAAAGCCTTTGCGGTGTGGATGCATTGGGAGTCCTTTCTTAGCATTCCCAGTTTTCACCGTGTGGGCGGCATAAAATAAAGATTAAAAGGGGAGTGTTGTTATGAAAGCTGTTAGGACGATGAGCCGTGAGCGTGGCATGTCGATGTTGGGGGTTGTGGCGATACTCGCCATGGCTGGGTTTTTTGTTTACTGCGCTATTCGTATGACGCCGCCGTATTTTGAGTATTTAAGCGTGAAAGATATTATCTCGCGCCTGTCAATGGAGCCGGAGACAAAGGAATACAGTACCGGGCAGATTCGTAGGACTATCGCGACACGGTTCAATACCAATCAAATCTATGAGCTAGAGTCCAGTCAAGTCGAGATATATCGAAAACGTGGCAACACTTATATCGATGCGGGGTATGAGGTTCGCCTGCCTATTTTTTGGCGTATCCACGCGGTATTGGATTTTGACGATCTTCGGTTTCAGGTCGGTACCCCCGACCCGGTCGAGCACAGCCCTGAGAATACCCGCAATAGCAACTAGGGAATGCAAACGAGCGCGCGACTCCAGAAAGCGTTGGGTTACCAGTTTCAGGACCCCGATTTGCTGGCCCTTGCGCTCACTCACTGCAGTGCCGGTAAGCCCAATAATGAGCGTCTAGAGTTTCTCGGCGATGCCGTTCTCAGTTTTGTGATTGCCAGCGCATTGTATCAACGATTTCCTTCCGCTAAGGAGGGAGAAATGAGCCGCATGCGAGCCGCGCTGGTCAAGGGCGATACACTCGCTCTCGTAGCGAAAAGTTTGGAGCTTGGAGATAGTCTCAAGCTCGGCGCTGGCGAGCGGCGTTCCGGTGGGCACAAGCGCGATTCCATACTGGCTGATGCCCTGGAGGCGCTCATCGGCGCCGTGTTGCTCGATGGCGGTGTCGATCACTGTCGCGATTTTGTGCTGCAGCACTTTGCCTCGCGTTTGGATGAGCTCCATCCAAAATCTAGCCGTAAAGACCCGAAAACACGGCTGCAAGAGTACCTGCAAGGCCGTGGCTGGCCACTGCCCAAGTACAAGATGATGAAGGTCACTGGCGACCCCCATGAGCAGGCCTTTACCGTAAGTTGCCTGCTGCGCGAGCCGAAACGTGAATTTGAGGGTTGTGGCAGCAGTCGCCGCAAAGCTGAGCAAGCTGCGGCGACCGCCGCCTTGCAACACATTGAAACTCAGCGTGAGTGAGCCCGCAGCTACCGCAACTCGCTGCGGGTTTGTCGCCATCATTGGGCGGCCGAATGTGGGTAAATCCACATTACTCAACCATCTGCTTGGCCAAAAAATCAGTATTACCTCGCGCAAACCTCAAACCACGCGGCACCAGGTGTTGGGAATTAAAACCACACGGCAGACCCAAATTGTTTATGTTGATACTCCGGGGATGCACCGCGAAGAGCCGCGCGCAATAAACCGCTACATGAATCGCGCCGCTGCCGCTGCTTTGCGGGACGTCGATGTAGTACTTTTGTTGCTCGATCGCACTGCATTTACCGAGGAAGATGCCTGGGTTCTCCAGCAGGTAGCGCAGGCACGACGACCCACGTTGGCTGTCATCAATAAAATCGATTTGTTGCGTGACAAGGCGGAACTGTTACCCCAATTGCAAAAAATTGCAGACATGAAGATTGTCGAGGAGGTGATCCCCGTGTCTGCCCTCAAACAACAGAACATCGACACCCTGGAGGCGGAAATAGTGCGGCGTATTCCCCGCGGTGAATTTCATTTCCCCGAGGAGCAAATCACCGACCGCAGCACGCGGTTTTTGGCGGCTGAAATCATTCGTGAAAAAATTATGCGGCAACTGGGCGAAGAGCTACCTTATGCGATTACGGTGGAAATTGAGGCGTTTTCGCAAGAGGGGGAGATCGCTCACATCTCGGCAGTGATTTTTGTCGAGCGCAAAGGGCAGAAAAAGATCTTGATCGGTGAGCGAGGTAGTAGGCTGCGCAGGATTGGTTCCGAAGCTCGGCTCGATATGGAGCGGTTGTTTGACACCAAAGTAATGTTGCATTTGTGGGTCAAAGTGAAAGCGGGTTGGTCGGATGACGAGCGAGCGCTGCGCAGCCTCGGCTATGATGACAAGGAGGTCTAGCGAGTAGGATGCGTGTTGATTCACACCCCGGCTATGTTTTGCACTCGCGTCACTACCGGGACAGTAGTGTACTGCTCGACGTACTGACGGCCCAGCACGGGCGTATTAGCCTCGTGGCTCGCGGTGCGCGCCGACAATCCAAGCGCGGTAGCAAATCAGCACTGCTGCAACCCTTCGTGCCTCTGCTTGTGTCGTTTTCAGGTAGGGGTGAATTAAAAACGCTGATTGACACCGAAGCGGCGGGGCCGACGATAGCTCTGCGTGGTAAGCGCTTATACAGCGGATTGTACCTCAACGAGCTACTGGTGCGATTGTTGCACCGCGACGATCCCCACCCTCCGTTGTTCGCCAGTTACGGCGAGACAGTGGCTGCACTGGAACACGAGCAGGAAATCGATCGGGTGCTGCGCTATTTTGAGTTGGGTTTGTTGCGCGAGTTGGGCTACTTCTTTGACCTGGAGTTTGAGGGAGACAGTGGAGCGGCCATAGAGGCCGGTCAAGACTACTACTTCGACCCCGCGCGCGGTTTGTGTCGTTCAACTGGCGATCATGTTTCCGGTGTGCACGTCTTCACCGGAAGTGAGCTGTTGGGCTTCGCGCGAGGGCAGTGGAGCGACACAATTTGCCGCACTGCCAAGCTGCTGTTGCGCAGCGCGCTCGCGGAACATTTAGGCGGGGTGCCGCTGCGCAGTCGCGAATTGTTCCGTGAGCAGCGTTAACTCCCTGGCTTGTGGGGACGCAGCCCGGTGGTTAGTGCCCTTGGTTGCTATATACTTTGCGGCTGCGCTAGGCGCTCTTGCCATGCGCCAGTACTGAGCTTGTGAGAATACATGCCTGACTATCCAACTATTGAAGCTTGCGTTGGCAATACACCGCTAATTCGCCTGCAGCGCCTCGGAGCTGAGCATCGCAATCTGGTGTTGTTAAAACTCGAGGGCAATAATCCAGCCGGGTCGGTCAAAGATCGGCCCGCTCTGAGTATGATTGTGCGGGCGGAAGAACGCGGCGAGATTCACCCGGGCGACACGCTCATCGAGGCGACCAGTGGTAACACAGGTATTGCGCTGGCGATGGCGGCGGCGATACGCGGCTATCGGTTGAAACTCATCATGCCGTCCCACATGAGCGATGAGCGCAAACTCGCCATGTCCGCCTACGGCGCCGAATTGATCGAGGTCTCGCAGGAAGCGGGGATGGAGGGTGCCCGAGACCTCGCTTTGCAAATGCAGGCCGAAGGCCGGGGCAGGGTATTGGACCAATTTGGCAACGCCGACAATCCGCGTGCCCACGCGGAGGGAACGGGCCCTGAGATCTGGGAACAGACCGAAGGAACTATGACGCACTTAGTGAGCTCCATGGGGACAACCGGAACGATTATGGGTTGTTCTAAGTTTTTAAAGCAGCAAAACCCCGACATTCAAATCATCGGTCTACAGCCAGTAGAGGGCTCCAGCATTCCGGGAATCCGGCGATGGCCCGAGGCTTATTTGCCAACAATTTTTGACGCGCAGCGTGTCGATCATGTGATTGATATTTCGCAGCAAGAATCAGAAAAAACGATGCGTGCCCTGGCGTCAAAGGAGGGCATTTTTTGTGGTGTCTCATCCGGTGGCGCAGTCGCCGCTGCTCTGCGATTGAGTGCGGAAGTGCAGAATGCGGTCATCGTGACGATCGTATGTGATCGTGGTGATCGTTATTTATCCACCGGCGTTTTTGCCGATTCAAACTGATGTGAACTAGCGTGGTACAAGTCAGACAACAGTCTCCCCTTGACGCTAGTGGTGCGATCGACTTGGAGCGCGCCATTGCACAACTGCCGTTGGAACTCGATGCGCATAGTACGAGCCGCCTCCTGCAAGCTGCGCAACAGGTGCGTGATGTGCAACACGCTGTTGGCCCTCCGACAAGGGACTGGTCACCGCAAGCCGATTGTTTTACCGCCGGCCTGGATATTGTGTCGATACTGGCCGAGTTGGGGGTCGATGGCGACGGTGTACTCGCCGGAATGCTGTACCGCGCAACGTGCGAGGGCCATATCCTCTTAGACGACATTCAGCGTGTTTATGGTGATTCGGTCGCGACCTTGATCGAAGGTGTAATGCGTATGGCGGCCATTGGGGAGTTGCCACTCCAGCACGACAACCCGGTGTTGGGCCAGGCCGAGGGTCAAAAGGAAAATATCCGCAAAATGTTAATCGCGTTGGTCGATGATGTGCGGGTAGCGTTGATCAAGTTGGCGGAGCGTACTTGCGCTATTCGCGCGGTTAAAGACGACGTGGAACGCCGCGCACATGTGGGCCGCGAAGTGTTTGATGTCTATGCGCCATTGGCACATCGCCTGGGTATTGGTCATTTGAAGTGGGAATTGGAAGATCTCTCTTTTCGTTATATCTATCCGGATGTGTACCGCAAAATCGCCCGTCTATTAGATGGTAAGCGTCTGGAACGTGATGAGTTTATTCGCGAAGTGACCGCGGAACTCACCGAGGTGTTAGCAGCAGCCGGGCTCGAGTTCGATCTCGCTGGTAGGGCAAAGCATATCTACAGTATCTGGCGAAAAATGCAGCGCAAGGGCATCGGATTCTCACAAGTGTACGACATACGCGCTGTGCGCATACTGGTGCCTGGAGTATCGGACTGCTATACCACCTTGGGCCTTGTGCACAGCCTGTGGCGCAATATTCCCAATGAATTCGACGATTATATTGCCAGCCCCAAGGAAAACGGCTACAGGTCGCTGCACACTGCGGTCATCGGCCCAGAGGGGAAAACACTAGAAGTGCAAATTCGGACACGTCAGATGCACGAAGAAGCAGAATTGGGTGTCTGCGCCCACTGGCGCTACAAGGGCACCGATGGTGAGGCGAGCGCAGCCAGTACCTACGAGGAAAAGATTGCGTGGCTGCGACAGGTTCTCGATTGGCATGAAGAAACGGGCGATGCGCAAGCGGTGGCCGAGCAATTTAGTTTTAAGCACGCGCAAGACCGCGTCTATGTTTTTACCCCCGACGGTGATGTTGTAAATTTAGCCGATGGCGCAACCCCCTTAGATTTTGCCTACCACGTACACACGGAAATTGGTCATCGCTGTCGCGGCGCAAAAGTGAATGGCGCCATCGTGCCATTGACCTATGCCTTGAAAACAGGTGAGCGTGTCGAAATTCTGACCAGCAATGAAGCGCGGCCGCGCCGCGATTGGCTGCGACCGGAGTTGGGCTACCTCAACACGTCGCGCGCCCGAGCAAAGGTCCAACACTGGTTCAAGGGGCGCAGCAAAGAGGACAGAATATCGAACGGCCGCAACCTGCTCGAGAAGGAATTGCGTGGTTTGTCTCTGACCAGCGTAGATTATCGCCGGGTGGCAAGCGAGTTGCTTTGCGAATCTGTCGAGGATATGTACGCAGCCGTAGGTGAGGGGGAAATCTCACCGGAAGCGGTGTTGAGCACCGCGCGTGCCCTGTCGACCGACCGCCGTGAGGACGAACACAGTTCGGCACCGCAGCGCGAGGACCATGCCTGCATACGCATTAAAGCAAATGATCGCCCGGTGTTGCTGCACGACATTACCGGCCTTTGCTCCGGCGCTGCAGTGAATTTGCTGGCCATCAATTCGGAGACGGACACGGCGCAGGGGGCGGTATTTATGCAGATTCGCATCCAAGCGCCCAGTGCTAAAGCGGTGGACGAGTTGCTTCTGCGGTTGGCAGATTTGTCGGACGTTTTATCTGCCGAGCGCGTCGAGGGATAGCTGTGACGTCACCTGAATCTCGTTCACAATACACACTCAGTGATCTGTTGCGCGTGATGCAGCGGCTGCGAGATCCAGACTTTGGCTGTCCGTGGGATTTGGCACAAACCTTTGACAGTATCGTCGCCGCCACGCTGGAGGAGTGCTATGAATTGGTCGATGCCATAGAAAATCAAGATTATGTTCACATTCAAGAAGAATTGGGTGACGTCCTGTTTCAGGTCGTGTTTTATTCCCAACTCGGTGCAGAGTCTGGGCGTTTTAACTTCGACGACGTCGTGCACGGTTTAGCGGACAAGTTGATACGGCGCCATCCCCATGTATTCCGTGAGGGAGACATTGAAGGGTATATCGAGGGGCGCATTGAGGCGCCTATTGACAGTGAGGCAAAGGACGTGAGTTCGAGCGCCGCTGACGTACAACGCGTCAAAGACTCCTGGGAGACGATTAAAGAGGGCGAGCGCCACGCCCGCGAGGAAACGGGTATTCTCGGTGATATTCCGGTCGCATTGCCTGCCATTTCACGGGCGCAGAAAATGCAAAAACGGGCAGCCCGCGTCAATCTTGACTGGCGCGACGTGGCCAGTGTTGTGAATAAGGTGCAAGAAGAGCTAGACGAATTACGGCAATCGATCGCCGACGGTTGCACGGATGCGCAGGAAGATGAATTGGGCGATCTTCTGTTTAGCTGTATCAATCTAGCGCGGCATCTCAAATTGGACGGGGAAACAGCATTGCGCCGCGCCAATGCAAAGTTTTCTTCGCGCTTGCAGCGAGCGGAGCAAATCGCTCTCGGGGAAGGTAGTGGGCTCGGGCAGCTACATGCCGAGCAACTCGATGTCATTTGGGAGCAGGTTAAACGCTCAGAAAACTAAACATAGGGTCATCGCTACGGGGTTGTATGCCCTCGGTGCGCTGTGTATCGTTACCCGCTCTTTTTATAGCCAAGACCCGGTTTTTACACCGAACCCCTATCTGTTTAATCTGACGAGGCAACTAAGTATGCGACTCATTCTGTTAGGACCACCCGGTGCCGGGAAAGGCACACAAGCGCGTTTCATCTGTGAAGACTATGACATTCCGCAAATTTCCACGGGGGATATGTTGCGAGCTGCCGTGAAATCGGGTTCGGAACTGGGGCGCGAAGCGAAGAAAGTTATGGATACTGGCGGGCTCGTTTCCGACGACATTATTATCGGGCTGGTGAAAGAACGATTGACCGAACCCGACTGTAAAGGTGGTTTTCTTTTTGACGGCTTCCCGCGAACTATCCCGCAGGCTCAGGCGATGGTCGATGCGGGTTTTGAATTGGATCACGTCGTAGAAATTGACGTCGATGATGAAGAAATTGTATCGCGATTGAGTGGCCGTCGAGTGCACCCAGGCTCCGGGCGTGTCTATCATGTCATGCATAATCCACCGGCTGTGGCCGATTTCGACGATGAAACAGGCGAGCCGCTCGTGCAGCGCGACGATGATGCGGAAGAAACGGTGCGTAAGCGTCTGCAAGTTTATCGCGATCAAACAAGTCCGTTAATTCATTTTTATCAAAATTTGAACGGTGGCGGTGCGCCCGTCTTCCATCGCGTTGAAGGTGAAGGAAGTGTGAACGACATCAAAGAAAATATCGCGAATGTGTTACGCGCGTAGTTTGCTTTGTGCCGACGAATGTTACGGGGCTAAATGCCCCTTTTTTAATGCCAACAAAAACACAAATTTGAGTTGCACAATTTCCATAAGTTGCGGTGTTGTTATTCGACGTCAATGTTGTTATTTTTGAATCGGTGGTACCCTAATAATTAGTTGGAGATTCGCGAAATGGCAACTGCAAAAAAGAAAAGTTCTGCAAAAAAACGCACAAGTGCGTCACGCAAGAAAGCATCGGCAAAACGCAAAACTGCAGCCAAGCGCAAAGCGGCTACTAAGAAACGCAAAGCTGCTCCCAAGCGCAAGACAACTGCAAAACGCAAAACGGCAGCGAAGCGCAAAAGCACCGCGAAGCGACGTCCGGCTAAGCGTCGCAAGACGACCAAAAAGCGCGTAGCGGTGAAGAGGGCACCTTCCTCGCCAGCAGTAACAGCGGCCAAAAAAGCCTTGGCGAAACTGCAAAAGGCAGTAGATGCTGAAAAACGTGCGTTAGCGGCGGCGCGTAAGAAGGTGGCAGCGGCACGCAAGGCGGCAGCTCGCAAGAGTACTGCAGCCAACAAGCGTACTGTTAAGTCGTCCGTTGCGGCAGCTTCACGTGTTTCAGCCCGTTTGAAGGCGGCGCGTCGGCGTGTAGCAACTGCTCGCGATCGTTTGAATAAGGCGACACAGCAGGCTAAGGCAAGCGCAGCTCAGGCAGCGGCTAAAGCCAAAGTCCAAGCCCGTAAAGCTGAGCTCGCAAAGAAAGCTGAAGCCGATAAAAAAGCCGCGATCAAGAAGGCAGCACAGCGCTGGAGTAAGGCCCGCGCCGCGGCTGATAAAAAGAAGGTAGCAGCTCTTGAGCGTCGTCTTGCCAAGCAACTCGCTGCTGCTGAGCGCCGCGCTGCGGCCAAAGCAAGGGCTGCTGAGCGTAAAGCCGAAGCTAAAGCAAAAAAGGCGCAGGCCAAAGCTAGCAAGTCTAAGTCTCGCACTAAGTCAAAAGCTAAGAAACGCGCCAAGACGAAGGCGCGGAAAACGCGTACTAAGACTAAGTCGCGTGCAAAGCCAAGAAAAGCTGCCACTCGTGGCCGCAAGAAGGCGCGTAAAACTACAGCGCGTAGAAGGTAGATCGCAGTAGCGACTAGCGGCCTTTGGCGTAGCTATAGGGTACTGAACGCAACGGGAGCTCTGTTTTTAGCAGGGCTCTCGTTTTTCTGTTGCTGTGACCAAACAGTACCGAGAGGCAGTGCTGTCGGTGCGACTAGTGAATTGCACTGCCTTGGTCGTCGAGCCGATTAAAGTTTAAAAACCCCACGGCTTGGTCGGCACAATCTACCGTCAGTGCTCCCTGCGTCGCTAGCCATCCGCGCACTGATCTTTTGCCACTATCCAAATATTCCGTCAGCGAGCTTAAGCATTGGGTTCTCACGATTGCGGTTAGGTATTGTCCGCGTTCTCCGTCGTGCGCAAAGGCAGCGTCATTGGCAGTGTCTGCTGGATTACACACAGCTGCCGCGAGACGTTGAACGATGTTTGCAGGCAGCTGCGGCACATCACAGCTGGCGACGAATAAAAAGGGGGTTAGCACTGAGCTATGTGCCGCCTCTAGGCCCGCTAAGGGGCCCTGAAAACCCATACGTGAATCTTCAATGGTGGGCGCGAGCTTGCTGTAAGCCTCTAAGTTTCGATTGCAGCTGATGAGTAGCTGGCCGACCTGTGGTGCGAGCTGTTCTAAGACGTGTTCAACTAAAGGTTTACCACGCCACACTAGTAGGCCTTTATCGCTGCCGCCAGCACGCATGCCGGCGCCACCAGCGAGGATTAAACCTGTGATTTGCGATCGATCTACCATTCGGTGCGTATTGAACCTCGACTATGGTGGCTAATTAATGCGTTCGCATCGCAGCTTGTGGGATAATTGCGCGCTGAGCAGTTGTCTGGGTGACTAGGCTACCATTTCATTTTACGGGACGGTATGACGGGTATTTTGTGTATAGAGACAGCGACTGACGCCTGTTCCGTCGCGTGTCGATTGGGTGGCACGGTGGAGGTATGTCACACAGTGGCTGCGCAGCAACACAATCGACTTGTGTTTACTATGTTAAGGGAGCTGTTACCGCAACAACCCTTGCGTGCTGCCGGCGTAGATTTACTAGCCTATGGCTGCGGTCCCGGCTCTTTTACTGGGTTGCGGATTGCCGCCAGCGCCGTGCAGGGCTTGGCATTCGCGTCGGGTTTGCCGACGGTAGCCATCAGCACGCTCGCGGTTCTCGCGCAATCCGCTTACCGTTTAAAGAACATACCAGTGGAACAGCCAGTGCTCTGTTTGCTCGATGCTCGGCTGAATGAAGTGTACAGCGCAGTGTATGAGCTTCGTGGTGAGACGGTGGAATTGCTTGAAGGGCCATGGGTGACCGCGGCGGAAGCACATCCTGAAATTTCAGTCTCTAGGGTCCATGCGGTCGGTTCAGGTATCTCCTATTTGCGTGAGCTGCCAAAAAGTCTGTGTGAAAAAATCGTCGCTCATCATACAGACATTTTTCCACATGCGCTCGACATGTTGCCTCTGGCAGATGAAGCGTGGCGCCGCGATGAGTTGTTGGTACCGACGGCGGTTCAGCCGCTCTATTTGCGCGAGACAATTGGTTGGAAAAAAATAGCGGAGCAGCGGCGTGATTGACACCTTTCAAGCCATTGCGCTCGCGCTGATTCAGGGTCTCACCGAGTTCCTGCCCATATCCAGCTCAGCACACCTTGTCATCCCCTCTTTGGTTCTCGGTTGGCCGGACCAGGGGCTGGCCTTTGACGTTGCCGTGCATGTCGGCACACTTGCCGCCGTTATGCTGTACTACCGACAAGACCTATTCTCAATGGCGCAAGCTTGGTTGAGCTCGCTTGTCGGTGGCGGTGTATCAGCGGAAAGCCGCCTGGTATGGTATCTATTGCTGGCCACCGTACCCGCTGGGCTAGTCGGATTGTTGGGCGGTGAGTTTATCGAGGCCAATCTGCGCACACTGCCAGTACTGGCTACTACGACACTGGTATTTGGCGTGCTGTTGGGCGTGGCTGATCGCCGCAGTAGTGAGCACGCGCGTTCCGACCAACTGAGTCTGCCCATTGTCATTGTCATTGGTTTGGCCCAGGCCCTGGCCCCGATACCTGGCGTCTCCCGCTCGGGTGTCACTATTACAGCGGCGCTTTTTTTGGGCTTGAGTCGACAGATGGCGGCACGTTTTTCGTTTCTCATGTCCATCCCTATTATCGGTAGTGCTGGCTTGCTCAAAGGTTTGGATTTGGCCGCCGTGGTCGAACCGGTGAATTGGGCCCAATTGGTGCTGGGAATGGGCGTCTCCGGAGTCACCGCATACCTCTGTATTGCTACCTTTATTCGTTTACTCGACAGAGTGGGCATGCAGCCGTTCGTGTACTACAGGGTTGTGCTGGCCGCGGTTTTATATGCGCTATGGCTCTGGTAAATCTGATTTTTATGAAAAACACAGACCTGTTAACTGTGGGGAGGGGTTGCTAAATGTCGAGCAATGAGAAACGTGACCGGTTCAATGTCGGACTATGCAAATTTATAGCGCAGTCACCCACGCCATTTCATGCGGTGGCCACACTGGTGGCGCAGCTCGAAGCCGCGGGATTTCAGCGACTTCTAGAGGGCGATGTCTGGGACCTCAAGCCAGGTGCGCGCCACTACGTCACGCGCAACGATAGCGCCATCGTTGCTTTTGTCATTGGCGACAAAGGTGCACCGCAGGGCGGTCTGCGGATGGTCGGTGCACATACCGATAGCCCTTGTTTAGTGGTTAAGCCCGAGCCGGTCGTCACTCGTGCTGGCTATCTGCAACTGGGTGTTCAGGTTTATGGGGGTGCACTCCTGAACCCTTGGTTCGACCGTGACCTCTCTCTCGCTGGGCGTGTGAGTTATCGCGGCGCCGAAGGCCGCCTGTACACCGCGCTGATAGACTTTCACGAACCGCTCGCAATCATTCCTAGTCTGGCAATCCACCTAGATCGCGATGCCAGTACCAACAGAACTGTCAATGCGCAGAAGGATATTCTGCCCATTCTATGCATACCCGCCGAGAACGAGACATTTGATTTTCGCACTCTGCTGCACTCGCAGCTGCGCGCGGAGCACCCCGATGCGGATGTGCACAGTGTTTTAGATTACGAACTGTCTTTTTACGATACCCAAGCCCCCGCCTTGGTGGGACTGCGGCAGGAATTTATCGCTGCCGCGCGACTAGATAACCTCCTAAGTTGCTACGTGGGCATACAAGCTCTGATTGAGTGCGATGGTACACAAAGCGTCTTGTTTGTCGCGAATGATCACGAGGAGGTGGGCAGTATGTCTGCAAGCGGTGCGCAGGGAACGCTGTTGAACAGTGCCATGCAGAGACTCGTGCCAGCCGGTGAACCAACGCAAGGCTTGGTGCAGCGATCGCTTATGATTTCTACCGACAATGCCCACGGCGTGCACCCCAATTTTGCCGATCGACACGACAAGAATCACGGCCCTTTACTCAACGGTGGGCCGGTTATCAAAGTGAATGCCAGTCAGCGCTATGCCAGTAATGCCGAAACGAGTGGTCTGTTCCGATTGTTGGCGCAGCAGCTACAGGTTCCGGTGCAGTCTTTTGCGGTTCGTAGCGATATGGCCTGCGGCAGTACCATTGGCCCGATTACTGCCGGCGTGACTGGAGTTCGCACACTAGATGTTGGCGTCCCCACGTTCGCCATGCACTCGATTCGCGAACTCGCCGGAGTGGACGATGCCTGGCGACTGTGCCGTATTCTCGCCGCTTACTATGACTTTGCTGGGCCGCTTACGGCACAGTGAACGCGCCGCTATGAGGGTGCTGTTGCTCTCTGCGTATAGTGCGCAGAGCCATCAGCACTGGGTGAATCGCCTCAAGAGTATGTTTCCCACCTGGACTTGGGTCGTGTTGGAACTGCCCGGGCGCAATTTCAGCTGGCGCGTGCGGGGTGCCGCGCTGTATTGGGCGCGAACAGAGCACGCCTTATTAATGGGTGACTACGATCTTATTCTAACGACTTCCATGGTGGAAATCGCGACCCTTCGGGGCCTAGTGCCGTCTCTGAGTGCGATTCCTACAGGCTTGTATTTTCATGAAAATCAATTCGTCTACCCTCTGGGTGAGCGCCAGCACAGTCTGTTAGATATTCAGCTTGGCAGTTTGTATAGCGCGTTGGCGGCAGATGAGTTGGGATTTAACAGTGCTTTTAATCGCGATACGTTTCTCGTGGGCTGCGATTCGTTGTTGAGTGCCATGCCGGATTATGTCCCCAGCGGTATTGCAACTACGTTGCAGGCTAAATCGACAGTTCTTCCTGTTCCCCTGGCGGCATTGGATACATCGGACATACCACCGCACTGGCCAAGTCGAACTGGCAACGAGCAGAGTCGAGACTCGCTGCGCATCGTCTGGCAGGGAAGATTTGAGTACGATAAGGGCGCAGAACAACTGCTGAATATACTTCGGCGCTTAGAGGTTGCGCAGCTCCCCTATGAAATCGCCCTGGTCGGCCAGCAGTTTCGGCAACGACCAGCTGTATTTACCACCATTGAGCGTGAGTTCGCCCATCGAGTTGTGCACGCGGGTTTTGTGCCCGAAGCGCGCGACTACCACGGATTATTGCTGGCGGCTGATATCGTTTTGTCCAGTGCACTGCATGAGTTTCAGGGTTTGGCAGTATTGGAGGCTGTCGCTGCGCAGTGTTTACCGGTTGTCCCCAGTCGGTTGGCTTATCCAGAAATTTACCCACCGGAATATTGCTACGACTCATATCCCGAGGAGCCCGAGCTCGAAGCTGAGTCGGCTGTTGCATTGATTCAAGCTCTGGCGAAGCAGTTGCCGCGACATGGCGGAGAAGTTCAGGTGCCAAAGGTCGATCGATTTAGCGAACTTGCTTTGCGCACTTCGTATCGAACATGGTTCTCCGCATTGGCTCGTGAGTAAGGCGAGTGTGGCGGGCGAGTGGTTACAATGCAGGGGCCTGTGGCATGGCCTCGCAATACTATTCACTATATGATTGACGGCATTTTTTTAGGAAGTGAAGATATGGCCAAACCACGCGTACTCACCGGGATCACCACGACAGGCACACCACATTTGGGTAACTATGTGGGCGCGATCAAGCCCGCCGTTGTGGCTTCAAAAGATCCCAGTATCGAGTCTTTTTTTTTCCTCGCTGATTATCACGCGTTGATTAAAACGCAGGATCCGCAGGCGGTACGTCAATCCAGCAAGGAGATCGCTGCGACTTGGCTGGCCCTGGGTTTGGATGTCGATAACGCCTACTTTTATCGCCAGTCTGATATTGTTGAAATCTTGGAACTCACTTGGGTGTTGAGTTGTAGCGCCGCAAAAGGGTTGATGAATCGCGCCCACGCCTATAAAGCGGCCGTCCAGGCGAATAATGAGGCGGGGGAGGATCCAGATTACGGCGTCACCATGGGCTTGTTCAGCTATCCTATTCTCATGGCGGCGGATATTTTAATGTTTAAAGGCGAAGCAATCCCCGTTGGGCGCGACCAAATCCAGCACGTGGAGATGGCTCGAGACATAGCACAGCGCTTCAACCACAATTTCTCTCCTGTGTTTACCCTGCCCGAGGCGGTGGTTGGCGAGGAGGTCGCTGTGCTACAGGGAACAGACGGTCGCAAGATGAGTAAAAGTTACAACAACACCATTCCGCTGTTTCAGTCGGAAAAAAAGCTCCGCAAATCAATCAATCAGATCAAAACTAATTTGTTAGAACCGGGAGAGCCCAAAGACCCGGATGACTCCGCCGTGTTTCAAATTTGGGCCGCTTTTGCCAGCGCCGCTGAGATCGTGCGTATGCGCGAGGAGTTCGCCAATGGCATCGCTTGGGGGGAGGCGAAAAAACAGCTGTTTGAACTCGTCAATGCAGAGTTAGCTGGCGCACGCGAGGAATACGATAGACTGATGGCTGACCCGAGCCACATCGAGAGAGAATTGCGAGCCGGTGCTGATAAGGCGCGGGAGCACAGTGCGGCGCTCATGCAACAGGTGCGTAACGCGGTCGGCATTTCCGCGCTGGGTTAGTACTTTTCGAGGGCCAAAGTCCGCGCGTAGTTACGCATCTTTAGCGGCTCTCATACGGGCTTGTCGGCCTCAGTTGCTTCTAAATCACGCGGTAAATGCTTCGCCGCGAGCGCGAAATGTACCGTTGACCACGCCATAATCGCGGGGACCAGCATGAGCATGGCTTGCCGCAGTGAATGTTGTGCATAGCTTGGTTCCAAGAAATCACTGAGCATGCCAACCAGCAGCGGCCCCAAACCCATGCCGATAATGTTTAGTATTAAAAAGAGGATGGCCGAGGACAGCGCCCGCATGCGCAATCCCACCAGTCTGTGGGTGGTGGCGATTGTACTGCCCAGGTAGACATTGTGCAGTAACCCTGGAACGATACTTAAAAGCAGCGCGGCATAGGCGCCCTCTACTCGATACACGGCGATCATGAAGGGGATAGAGACAACCCCTGCAATTACGGAGACCCACATATACCAGCGCTGATCGCGCACCGCGAGTCGATCGGCAGCATAGCTGCCAAGTACCACGCCAATAGCACCGCCCAGACCAGAAATTAATGCTAACCATGTGCCCAGCTCGCCAGTACTCATGTTGTGGCTGCGAATCATGAAAGAGGCAGTCCAACTTGCCGTCGCATAACCACAGAACGCATTTAGCGCGGCACCTAACGACATATGGCGAAAGGATGAACGTTGCCACAGGGTTTGCAGCACCAGGCGAAAGCGTGGAGCCGGTTCTGTGGAGACATGGGTGTCGCTCAGGCCGCGGATGGGCTCAGCTAAGGTCAGTCTCACCAAAATTGCCAACAGGATACCGGGAGCACCGACAACCATGAAGGCGACACGCCAGCCAAAAAATTCGTTCAACCAACCGCCCAGCAAGAAACCGAAAAGAATGCCGATATTGACTCCAGTGGAGTAGATGCCCAGGGCGGTGGCGCGGCGTTCGGGTGGAAAGATATCGGATATCATAGAATGCGAAGGCGGACTGCCGCCTGCTTCTCCGATGCCCACACCGATGCGCGCGAGTAGTAGTTGTGTATAGTTTTGGACGAAACCGCTAATGGCGGTCATGAAACTCCAAATAAAAACGGCGGCCGCCACAATATTTCTTCGATTGGATTTATCGGCCCAATGCGCGATGGGTAAGCCAGCGGAGACGTAGAACAGCGCAAAAGCGAAACCGGCAAGTAGGCCTAATTGGCCGTCGGTTAACAACAGATCGGCTTTGATCGATTCCTGCAGAATGGCCAGCAGTTGTCGGTCGATGAAGTTGAACGCGTAGACGACGGTGAGCAAGGCTAGCGCGTAGTATTTCGCGCTGGAGTTTTGGTAAGCGTGATCGATCTTGGAGCTCATGGCTTCGACCCGCCTGATGTGAGGTTTGGCTTACTCTGCGTGATGTGATTCACAATTCTCCCCCGATAGTCTTAACGGCGTCACAGCCTGTTCTAAAAAATGTCGATCCGCGCAGGACTATAGTAGAGACTTACCGTGAGTCCGGGCAGAAAAGCGATAATTTTCAAATAAATACATGCGCTGCACCGCTGTTAAGCATTGCCTGGTTTAACAACAAGATTGCACGTAATAGCTATAGTTGTATATTTATACTACAGTGTAAGGTCGTCAAAAGAATAGATAGAGTAGGCAGATTGACCATGACCCGCCCAGTAAAAGACCATGAGATTTTATCCGCAGTCTTCGCCAAAATGGATGTGCCGGCTCTGGCAATAGCCAGCGGTTTGTTGGCAGCACTAACACTGTTCTCCGCCACCGCCATTCTCCTTTTGCAAGATGTGCCGGAAAACTACCCAGTCGGCCCACACCTTAGCGCCTTGGCTTCCTATCTGCCCGGGTACAGTGTGACCTGGCCCGGTACTTTGGTCGGGGCAGGATATGGGTTTATTACCGGCGCAGTGGCTGGCTTTGCAGCTGCCGTGTATTGGAACATCGCGCACTATGTGGCTCTGGGTGTGATGCTAATAAGCTCTGCTGAGCTCGCTGATTGAGGCGATGCAAGCGATGGGGAGTTACGAAAGTATGCAGGCCGCCAATCAAGAAATCGAAACGGTCAACTTAACACTGCTGCGAGCGGCGATCAGATTTAACTCAATTGTACTAGGGTTGACGGGTGGCACCATAGCCGCGATCACTATTTATTTTCTAACTCACGCCTCCCTCGCTAAGTGGGGTGAGGACGCTGGCACATACCTGGGCTTGTTGGGCGTCTTTTTGCCGGGGTATACCGTGACCCGAGCTGGCGCACTAATCGGTGCTTTTTGGGGATTTGGGTTTTTCGGTATCGTTAGCGCCCTGAGTTATCGCTTGTATGGCACCGTGCTTGGGACGCGAATCGCCGATGAACTACTCGGTGAGGAGGCCTCTGAAAATCCAGTTCTCAAGCCATCCATTATGCGTCTCCACGGTGTCAGTTTAGGGCTGGCGATGGGCGCTATGGGGGCCTTGGGCTTATTCTTTTCAACGAGCTGGCTGGTTATTCGCGGCACAGCGAGCGAAAGTGTACATGCTGCGCTCTTGTCGAATTACATTCCAGGTTATTCGGTTAGCATCTTGGGCGGGTTGGTTGGCGCTATGCAGCTTTTTATTGTGATATTTCTGGCCTGTTACTTCCTGGCCGCTGTTTATAACAAGATTGTGGAGAAGCGGCATCGCTGATGTAACTCATGGAAGGTAGTAAAAACAAAGAGCACGTATTGATTATGGGAGCCGGCCCTGCGGGGTTGGCTACTGGCCATGAATTGAGCGTGGATGGCGTGCGCGTCACCGTTATTGATCGCAACGATTTTGTCGGTGGTTTGTGTAACACTAATGTACACGATGGCTATAAATTTGATTTGGGCGGACATCGCTGGTTCACCAAAAACGAAGATCTAAACGCTTGGTTTCGTCGGCTTATGGGCGATGAAATTGTTTGGGTAGAACGGATCAGTCGTATCTACTACGACGGCGGTTATTATACCTACCCGATCAATATCCTTAACGTCATCAAGAATGCCGGCATTTTTACTATCATGCAAGCCGGCGTCACTTACCTTTTGTCCGCTCTTCAGTATTCTATCTTTAACCGTTCGATTAATAACATGAAGGATGCGTATGTTGCGCAGTTTGGCAGCAAACTCTACGACATGTTTTTTCGTCGCTACAGTGAAAAGGTGTGGGGCTTACCCTGCGAGAAGCTGTCCTCCGATTGGGTCTCACAGCGCAGTGCGGGCCTTTCCATTTGGACGGTGATACAAGAGTCTTTATTGAAAACCAAATCTGATAATGAGAGCCTGATTGAAGAGTTTATGTATCCGCGGGACGGTTACGTACGCATACCTCAGCGAATGGCAGAAGATATCTGCGACGTCGATGAGAAAAACAAAATTCTTCTCGAATCAACGGTTACTGGGATCACGTATAAAGGCCCAAACGATTTTGACGTAACGTATTCCGATGCTAGTGGCAATTCTCACACTGTGCATGCGACCAAACTAGTGTCTACTATTCCACTGGGCGTGTTGCCGCGTATTATGCAGCCCGGACCTGACAAAAGTGTGATAGAAGCGGCCAAAGGATTGACCTTTAGAGCTTTGATCACTGTCAATGTTATTTTGAAAAAGGAACAAGTCTCGATTGATACATGGCTCTATGTGCAGGATGAAGACATTCTCTTCGGCCGATTGCACGAGCCGAAAAACTGGAGTAAGGCCATGGTGCCTGACCAGTCTACGACCTCTTTGGTATTGGAGTGCTTTTGTACCAAGGACGACCACATATGGAAAATGTCTGACGAAGAGGTCGGGCAGCGCTGTGTTGAAGATCTGGAGCAGAAGCTTGGCTTTATCAAAGCTAGCGAAGTCATAGACTTTAGTATTATTCGCACGTTACAAGCCTACCCAGTGTATGATTTGGAGTATTCGGGAAAGATTGAGAAAATTAATAACTACCTCGCGCAGTTTGAAGGACTGCATATCGTCGGCCGAGGCGGCACCCACCGCTACAACAACGCTGATCACTCTATTGAGATGGGTTTGCTACTAGGTCGTAAGATTCTCGGGTATGATGTCGATCATATGGAAGTCAATACCGAACTGGAATATCACGAGATTAAACAGCGTGGGGAACCACAGCGCGACTTCTACAAGGTCAATGAGAGATAGTTGCCTTAGCGTTGAAAACGCTCCGGCGTCCGTTCGGCTTTCTTAAAAGAATAAGACTCAACACATGATCTCTGAATTGTCCCATCTGCCAATAGTTTTGTGAATATCGGTATAGATGCAACGTGTTGGTGGAACAACCGTGGCTTCGGGCGCGTATTGCGAGAAATGCTACCCCGGCTAATCGACTTGGCCCCAGACCACCAGTTTTATTTTTTTGTCGATCAGCCGTTTGATGCACTGAGTGAACGCGAAAACCTAACCGTGGTTCACGTTGAGTCATCTCGCCCAACGACGGAGGCAGCCGTCGCCGATAGTAACCGCTCCCCATTTGATATGCTGCGCATGAGACGCGCGGTGGCCAGAGCTCCCCTGGATCTCATGTTTTTCCCTGCGGTGTATTCCTGGTTTCCGGTACCTTTGCGCTTGCCGGTGTTGCTGACCGTCTACGATGCCATTGCTGAACGCTACCCGAAGCTCATATTTCCCAACTGGAAAAGTCGATTGCTTTGGACGCTAAAAATGAAGGCGGCCGTCTGGTCGAGTACGCGAATCTTGACGATTAGTGAGGCCGCGAAACGAGAGATCGTGGAGTATATCGGTGTATCACCGGGCATGATAGATGTGACGACCGCGGGTCCCAACCCAGACTTCGAGTACACAGATGATCAAGACAGAAAAGACACTGCTCGTTTGCGCGCGGGTTTGCCCATCGATAAACCACTGATCATTTTTGTTGGCGGCTTAGCGCCACACAAGAATTTGCATGGCTTGCTTGATGGCCTTGAACAAGCACTGGAGAACCCCGAATTGCGCGATTTACACCTCGCTTTGGTGGGGGATTTTAAAGGCGCGGGGTTCTTCTCTAACTACGAGAGCCTGGCGCGCCGCGTATCGGATAATCGGCGTCTCAAGCGTCGGGTGCATTTTACCGGCTACGTTTCCGACGAAGACTTAGTGGCGCTGTACAGTTCTTCTATAGCGGTTGCTATGCCATCTTTTTCAGAAGGATTTGGGTTGCCGGCTATTGAGGCTATGGCGTGCGCGGCGCCGGTACTATCGAGTAAGTTAGGCTCATTGCCAGAGGTGGTCGGCGATGCGGGGCTGTTTTTCGACCCCTTTGACTCCAACGCAATCGCAGCAGCAATTGTGAAACTGGCGACCAATGATCAACTGAGAAGTGATCTATCGCAGCGGGCGCTCGATCGCGCTGGCGAGTTTTCTTGGGATCGGGCCGCCCACTTGACCCTGCAATACCTGGAAGCAATGCAAGTGAAACGTTAGACTGACTCACTAAGACCCATGCGAGCAAAGCAGACATTGTAACCCCCCTGTGAGAGCCCCTATACCAGTGCCATGAACGAGACTACATCACAAGTTGACCACAGCGTGGCAATCACCGCGATTATGCCGGTTTATAACGGCGAAGCATTCATTGTAAAGAGTCTGCCGCCGTTGATCGCCATGCAGCAGCGCGGGGAGATTATTGAGATGATCGTCGTGGACGACACGTCTACCGACAGTAGTTCAGAGCTGGCTCGATCAATGGGGGCCACCGTGCTTTCATCCGGTGGTCGACTCGGCCCGGGGGCGGCGCGCAACGTCGCTGCAGAGCATGCACAGGGCAATATTCTTTGGTTTGTAGACGCGGATGTCATCGTGCACGAGGACGCGGCGAGAATCCTCGCGGTGGCGTTTACCCAAGCTGAGATAGTGGCCGTATTTGGGTCGTACGATGAAGATCCACCGGCTAAGAATTTTTTCTCACGCTACAAGAATTTGGTGCACCACTACTATCATCAGCACGCTAGGGAAGAAGCGCAGACTTTTTGGTCGGGTTGCGGAGCAGTCGAGCGTACCGCCTTTTTGGCCTGTGGTGGATTTGATGTTGACAAGTACCGCTACCCCTCCATCGAAGACATTGAATTGGGTCATCGTTTAATTCACTGTGGGGGGCGGATACATTTGCGTCGCGATATTCAGTGTACACATTTAAAGGTTTGGACGTTTGGGAACCTGCTGCACACAGAGATATTTCGACGGGCAATTCCCTGGTCCCGGTTGATAATCGGTAGTGGTGAGGGCATACCCAACGATCTTAATGTCGGTATGGGGGAGCAGTTTCGCGCTCTTGTTGCCGGCCTCTTTGCCCTAGTGATTCTGGCGGTGTTGGGCAGGCTTTTGTCGCCCTGGTTTTTCTTCGCTGCGCTGCTTGTTGTCCTTCTAGTGAACCGAGAGATCATCGGGTTTTTCCTAGCCCGAGGTGGATTCTGGTTTGCAGTGCGTGGATTTTTGTTTCATCAAGTGTACTACCTGTATAGTGGCGTTGCTTTTTGCGCCGTTATGGTAGAACAGGTTCTCTATCGATTGTCGGGGCGCACACCGCCTGCAGCATAGGCACCTGGTGTCGAATTGATTCGACAGCCCGGGTGAGGTCGATCAAGTGCAACCTTCTCTAACAGCATCCCTGCGCGAACTACTGCGTTTGGCACTGCCCATGGTGGTGTCGCAAAGTGCCTTCGCCCTCATGGTTTTTACCGATCGACTCTTTATGTCGTATCTCGACGCAGCACATATTGCCGCAGCGTTGGGTGGCGGTGTGGCGTCCTTTTTTGTGACGTCAATTTTCATGGGGTTGGTGACCTATGGCAATGCCCTAGTGGCGCAATACTACGGCAGTGGCGAGTTACCTAAGTGTCCACGTGTCGTCACTCAGGGGTTGTTCATTGTAGTCTGCAGCACACCAGTGCTACTGGCCACCGCGATTTACGGGCCGCGCGCTTTTGCTTATCTCGGTCACGACCCCCGGCAAGTGCCTCTCGAGCAAATCTACTTTCAAATACTGATGTTTGGCGCCATCGTGACCTTGATAAAAGCTTGCCTGGCGTCCTATTTCACGGGCATCGGGCGAACGCGGGTTGTGATGGTCGCAGATATTCTGGGTACTGTGATCAATGTACCGCTATCTTGGGTGTTGATCTTTGGCAAGTTTGGCTCGCCTGAGTTGGGTATCGCCGGCGCCGCATTGGGCACCATCATCGCCTCGCTTTTCGCCACTGGCGTGTTTCTGCTTTACTACTTTGAGCGCACGCATTCTCAACGCTTCAAGGTTGCACGGTCATGGGAAATCGACCGGGGAATTTTGCGTCGATACTTGCGTCTGGGAATGCCCTCAGGTATTGAATCCTTCATGAACACCGCGAGCTTCAACATATTTCTGTTGTTGTTTCAGTCTTACGGCGTAGTACAGGGCGCCGCTATGGCGATCGTCTTTAACTGGGATATGCTCTCATTCATTCCTCTCGTGGGGTTGAATATTGGGATGATGAGCCTCATTGGGCGTTACGTCGGTGCGGCTGATATGCGCAGTGCAAATCAAGTCATTGCCTCCGGTTTTGTGATCGCTTTGAGTTACTCACTGCTGTTGGCCATTGGTTTCTTGGTTTACCGAGCGGAGCTAGTATCGGTGTTTGATACTGGCGATGCCGAGTTTGTTGAAGTTCACGCCATAGCGAGCTTGATGATGATCGGCCTGGTTACCTACATGCTGGGCGATGCCGTAATTTTGGTCAGTGGTGGAGCTTTGCGCGGTGCCGGGGATACGCGCTGGATTATGGTTACATCTATCTCAGTTCACTGGTTGATGTTGTTGGTGCAATACTTAGTGATTGTGCACTGGCGTCTGGGCCCCTTAATTTCCTGGTGGATATTCGTGGCGATGATTTTAATTCTCGCACTCCTTTATCTGTGGCGTTTGCTGGGTGGACGCTGGCGGCGACCCGAACGGTTGGCCACAGTAATGGCGGAGTAGGGGCGAGCTATACAAGACCTATAAAACTCTCGAGGGCGAATTCACCCTCGGGGAAAGTCGTGGTTTGATCTATCGATTTAAGGTACAGTTTTTCCCGCGCACATACGTGTAAAGAATAGCTGTGCTCAAGCCGGAGAACTCGACATGGACAAGCATATCGCGATTACCGGTGCTACCTCTGGGATTGGTCGCGCCACCACCTTGGAATTGGCGAGTAGGGGCGCGGCACTGAGCTTGCTGTGCCGCGACATCGAACGCGCCGAGGCCTTGGCGATGGAGGTCAAGGCAGCCGGCGGCTCCGTAGAGGCCGTCATCCATATGGATATGAACGCTTTGTCCAGTGTGCGCAGTGCCGCTGCTGAGCTCACGGCATTGTCGCGGCCACTGGATGTATTGCTCAATAATGCAGGTATCGTCAACACATCGAGGCAAGAAACTGCCGATGGATTCGAGGCCACCCTCGCCGTAAACCATTTTGCTCCTTTTTTATTGACCGGTTTGGCGCTTCCGGCGCTGCAAGCTGCGGCGACCGCACGTATTGTCACTGTCGCCTCCGATGCACATCACTTCGTGCGCGATATGGGCTTTGACGACATGCACGCGCGTAAGAAGTATAAGACGTTTCGAGAATATGGACGTTCTAAGCTCGCCAATATTCTGTTTACACGCGAACTCGCGCGGCGTCTGTCCGGGCAATCAATTACCGCAAACTGCCTGCATCCGGGCGCTGTCTCTACCTCACTGGGAACACAAAACGGTTGGTTGGGAAGATTGATGCAAACTGTGCTCAAACCTTTTTTTCGCACACCCCAGAACGGGGCTGAGACCTCTATTTTCCTGTGTACCAGTGATGAGGTCGCCACTGTAAATGGCGCTTATTTCGTCGACTGCAAGCCCAGGGAACCCAAGCCCTGGGCTAAAGATGACGAAGCGGCGCGACAATTGTGGGCCTACACGGAAGAGGCGGTTGATTTTACGTACCCGCTCTAGCGCGCGTATCTCAGAGTGTTTTTGCATTTTATTACTCGGGCACCGCCGCTGCGCTTGCCATTGCGGTCCGCGCCCGTAAACTGGCCTTTTTCCACCGAAAAATGGGTGCGCCACCGGTAATGAAACCGCTAATGAATCGATTGATTGGCAACTTCTGCCTTTTTGGCCTTCTCGCATCCGTGGCGTTAGCCGAACCAGAGCGGCGTTTCGAATTCAGCTATGAAATTGTAGATACACAATTCCCCGCCGGGCAAGCCGTGGACCTGTACCTGCCGCTGCCGCGTGCAAGTGCAGTGCAGGAGGTCCTCGTCAGCGATTACGACAGCTCCCACCCCGGCAGGTTAGTGAACGAGGTAGAGTACGGCAATACCGTCTATCACATTCATCGGCCCGCCGATGATTCGAGCCTCATTACTGCGCGTATGCACTGGCAAGTGGTGCGCAAACCTCGCTCCGATGCACCGCCGGATGCGATACAAGAGAGTGATCAGCAGCGCTTTTTGAGCTCGAACAAACTGGTACCGGTCAATCACGAAATTTTGCAACCTATCCTTGAGGAAATTCGGCAGGGGCTAGCGGAGGGAGGTCGTAGCAATACACCCGAGAGTCAGGCACGCGCTATCTACGATTGGGTGGTAGACAATGTCGAGTATAAGAAAGTGGGTACTGGCTGGGGGAATGGCGATACATTTTGGGCGTGTAATGAGCGCTACGGTAATTGCACAGATTTTCACGCGCTCTATATTGCTTTGGCGCGCTCGATGGGTATTCCAGCGCGCTTCGAGATCGGCTTTTCGGTACCACTTAATAAAGCCAAGGGATCCATTGGCGGCTATCACTGCTGGGTACAGTTCTACTTGCCTGGCCGTGGCTGGGTGCCCATTGATGCATCGGAAGCGGCCAAGCACCCCGAGTTGCGAGAGTACTACTACGGCAGTCATCCCACGGATCGTATCCACTTCACTACGGGTCGTGATCTCGTGGTCTCCGACGCGACAAAGAAGGCGCCACTGAACTACTTTATTTATCCGCACATCGAGGTCGGGGGCCAACCCTGGTCAGAAAAGGTAGAAACCCGGTTTTCTTACAACGCAGTGAACTAGTGTGTGCGCCGGGCCTCAAGGCCGATAAACCCCACCTTTTTTGACTCAGAACAAGTTTTCCAGGCGATGCTTGCTCTAAGGTTGTGAGTGTATGTGAACAGTAGGCAAGCAATATGCCAGCTTACGCGCTGCTCGATGTCGAGATATTCGACATCGAACAATTTATGGCCTATCAGAAACGCGTGTCCCCCTTACTCGACGCTATTGGTGCGCGCTACCTAGCCCGCGGTGGCGAGCTGCGAGTCTACGCGGGTGACTACCAACCGAATCGCCTTCTGCTATTGGAATTCCCGAGTATGGAGGCGATGGATCGCTTTCACACCTCGCGCGCCTATACCGATCTGGCTAAGGTGCGCGACCGCTGCTGTCGCTGTCAGATTGTCGCTGTACGGGGGCTGATGCCTGATCGGGCTGCTGCTCTATCGGGGTAGCATCTCAGAATGCTCACTGCGATGCTTCACCTACCACACAGCTTTGCCGCTGATCCAGGGGTGGATAAAGATGAAGAGCCCAATCGTCAGCCCGGCAATCAGCACTGTCACTATTTCGCTTTGCCATGGTGGCACATCTGACTTGATCCACACACCTTCGCGTCGATTGATTGCGGGTATCTCGAGTATGGCCCAAGCCGTCAAGCCGCCGAACAATACAACCGAGCGGTTCTCACCGTTTAGCAAGAGGTGAGCAACCCCCCAAAGTGCTACACCCGTGAGTTGCGGGTGTCGAATCCACTGCCGAATACGTGAATTGCGATTGCTCGCGGTCATGATTAATAGCCCGAGCACAATCAGCCCCAGAGCAGGTAGGTGTAGTGCCGGTGATGGTGTGTACCAGAGTGCTGGCGTAGTGCTGCGCCAGCCAAAAATAATGAGCGCCAAAGAGAGCAGCAGTAGCAGTGAGAAAATACCTTTGAAGCCATTGTCACTGAGGCGACGCGACAGTGCTGCTTTCCATCCAGGCGCTAGTGATGGAATGAAGTGAACGCCGGTAAAAAGTAGAACTCCAATCACAAGTACCAGCATCCTGGTCCTCCTAATTTGTGGTTGTGAGTTCACCAAGAATAGCAGCTCGTCTTGGTCGGAGCACGCCGGAGTAGTTGGGCATTTTTTGTACTGATGTACCGTGTCAGTGGCCGATAGCTGCTGAAACGTCGCTGGTTTATAGCCTCGTGAAGCTAGCTCCGTTAAGATAGCGCGATGATGGATAACGACATTGCAGATTTGCCCATTGCCGAAGTCTTGCCGGACATAAAAGCCACGCTGGCGAGCGCCAATGAAGCAGTACTGCAAGCACCCCCCGGGGCAGGAAAAACTACCGTCGTACCGTTGGCGCTGCTGCGAGAAAGCTGGCTGACGGGACGTAAAATTTATCTGTTGGAACCGCGCCGATTGGCAGCTCGGGCCGCAGCCGCGCGCATGGCTAGCATGCTCGGGGAAGCCGTTGGCGAGACAGTCGGCTACCGCATTCGCCTCGATTCCAAGGTGGGCCCCAAAACGCGCATAGAAGTTATTACCGAGGGGGTCTTGACGCGCCTGATGCAGGCTGACCCTTCGCTCGAGGATGTCGGTCTACTTATTTTTGACGAGTTCCACGAGCGCAATCTCGACTCCGATCTCTGCCTCGCCTTATCCCTACAAGGGCGCAAAATGTTTCGAGAGACGGCGGCGCTGAAATTGTTAGTGATGTCAGCCACGCTTGATGCGGAACCGGTGGCGAGGTTGATGGGTAACGCATCTGTCATTACCTGTGAAGGCCGTCAATTCGCTGTCGCCACCTACTACGGCGCTCCCTATCGCCTGCGCGACAGCATAGTAAGCCCGGTGGTTACCGCTATCGCGCGAGCTTTGGTTGAGCACCGTGGCGGAATCTTAGTGTTTCTCCCGGGGCAGCGCGAAATTCGCCGCGTGACGCGTGAATTGGAGGCGCTCGGTGTGATTGGGGAGGGGGTCGAATTGGCGCCGCTGTTTGGCAGCTTGTCACTGGAAGAGCAGCAGGTCGCTACGAGGAGCACCGGAGGTGCAGTGCGGAAAATCGTGCTGGCGACAAACATCGCCGAATCGAGTTTGACGGTGGCCGACGTGGAAGTGGTCATCGACTCGGGCTTGGCGCGCGCATCAATCTTCTCCCCGACGACGGGAACGACGCGTTTGGCGACGCGGCGAATTTCCAAAGCTTCTGCCGAGCAGCGGCGTGGACGAGCCGGGCGCGAAGGCCCCGGGGTGTGCTATCGCCTGTGGAGCGAAGAGCAGCAGCGCCGACTAGTCGATCAATCGATACCGGAGATTTTACAGGCGGACCTCGCGCCCATGGCGTTGCAGCTATTGTCCTGGGGTGTCGATGAGACCGATGAATTAGCCTGGCTCGACCAGCCCCCGGCTGCCCATTACGCGCAGGCCATTGATATTCTAACCCAGTGTGGCGCGGCATTTAGCAAAAAACCCGGTAGCCTGCAATTGACGCCACACGGCGTGCGTTTGGCCCAGCTCCCACTGCACCCTCGTCTCGCCCATATGTTACTGGTGGGCTGCGACATTCACGCCCGGGAGTCTGCCTGCTTGCTCGCCGCCATTTTAGGGGAGCGGAACCCACTGGCAGAAAAGGGGGCCGATATTAGCCATACGGTTGATGTGTTGTTGGGCAAACGAGCGTGCCCACCCCATTGTGAGGCCTGGTTTAAACGCGTGTGGCGCGAAGCGGGCCGGTTTGCGCGCCTGGCAGGGGACGTCCACAAACCGCGCAAATTCGCCATAGGTGTCGATCAGGCAGATGTTTTGGGTATTCTGCTGGCCAGTGCGTATCCCGATCGTATCGCTCGCCGGCGTACCGGTGGCGAGCGCAATCAGTATCTGTTGAGTAGTGGTCGTGGAGCGCAATTGCCGGACGGCGATGTGCTCGCGGGCACCGAGTGGCTCGCGGTGGCTGAAGTGGGCGGCGCTACTGATCGGGCGGTCGATCGAATTTATAGTGCGACGGCTCTCAATCCCGGCGCGTTCAGGGAAATGCTCTCCGGTTTAGTTCGCCAACAAGATCACGTGGAGTGGGATGAGCCGCGCGAGCGTTTTCTCGCCGAACGCCGCCATATGGTTGGCAATATCTTGCTCTCCGTCGAACCACTAACGGACATACCACCGCAAAGCCGAATCGCAACCCTGCTCGACGTGTTACGCGAGAAGGGCATAGACGTACTGCCGTGGAGCAAAAATCTCCAGCAATGGCGCGCACGCGTCACCCTCCTCCATAAAATTCATAACAAACAAGCCGATAACCCCTGGCCAGACCTCTCCGATCAAGCGCTACTCGACTCCATGGAAGACTGGTTACTTCCTCACTTGGGAGAAGTCGCCGCGCTCACGGATCTCAAACGCTTGGATTTAAAAGCGATTTTACGCGGCCAGTTAAACTGGCCCCTGCCACTGGAGTTAGAGCGCTTGGCCCCGGAGTGTTGGATGGCGCCCTCTGGCTCGCGCGTCGCCATTGACTATACACGACAACCACCGGTGTTGGCCGTCAAACTGCAGGAGATGTTTGGCGCGGTTGAAACGCCTGTGATTGCGCAGGGCAAGGTACAGTTGCAGGTGCACCTGCTATCGCCGGCCGGACGGCCATTGCAAATCACGCAGGATTTGGCCGCTTTCTGGGATGGAGCCTACCGCGAGATCCAGCGCGAGATGAAGGGCCGCTATCCGAAACACCCATGGCCAGATGACCCGTTAGCAGCCAAACCGACCCGACATACCAAAGCCTATGCACAGCAACGCTGAATCGGGTTACTGCAGTGGGGCCCGAAAAGCGGCAGTGGCTGGTTGCGCAACTAATTGAGCGTGTGTGACTTGAGATCTTCCACCAGGGAAGCGCGTAAGTCCTGCGCAACCTCGAGCGAGTTAACCCGATACGCCGCGTGGTCCACACCCGCATAGATGGCACTACCACCCTGCGCCGCAGCGATCATGCTGGGGCTCAGCTCAAACCGCAAAAAGTGCACTGACGAGGTTTTGGCAGCGTTGCTGCGTTCCAAGTCTTCGTCGGCGATGGCAAAGATGCGATCGCAATCACCCACTTGCAACCATACCTTGTCTTCAATACCCACCATGTCTGCCAGTGCCTGGGCGCGACGCTGTGGGTCATCGATCTCTATCATGAAGGTTGCCTTCCAGTTGTGACCATCGGGTATGAGCGGATTGTAGGCGTCCAATTCCTCCTGAATGCCGTCGGCTTCAAACACCTTTTCGATGCGCAACATCTCCTGAATCTGATAGTGGATGGTCAGGCGATCTTCAAAATAGAGTCGGGCATCGTTACCCAGAGGTAATTGCCGCTGTTTTTTGTGTGCCAATACGCGCGCGCGAAACGCGGGGCGCTCCAGTGAATAATCCTCCAGCGACCAAAGGTCTGTTCGGCGTAAAGGGTTCATGTCTATCGTTACTCCAATCCGTAGGCCTGGCGTAGCAGGGTCATGGGGTGGACTGCGGCTGTCACACTCTCCGTCAATTCCGCGATGTGTCGCCCAGCCATGGGGCAATCGCTGGTGAAGTGATCCGGCCCTTCTTGCTCCACCTTGCGCACGATAGGGCGGGCAATTTTAACAGCGGCTTCGTGAGTTTCGCTTTTTACCGCATAGGTACCGTCGTGGCCGGAGCAGCGCTCATGCGCGGTAATTTCTGTTTCCGGTACCAAGTTCAAGACATCGCGCGTCTTCATGCCAATGTTCTGTACCCGTTGATGACAGGCGACCTGGTAGGCGATTTGCCCCAAGGCATTGGGAAAATCAGTGTTCAGTGCGCCGCCTTTGTGGCGTAGCCAGAGGTATTCAAAAGGGTCGTAGAAAGCGGCTTGGACCGCGGCAACGTCCCGGTCATCCGGAAACATCAAGGGCAACTCCTGCTTATACATCAAAACACAGGAAGGAATGGGGGCGGTGAGGTCGTAACCTTCGCGTACCAGTGCTGCCAGGCGCGGAATATTGTCGTTCTTCAGTTTCTCAACCGCGTCGAGATCGCCCAGTTCCAGCTTCGGCATGCCACAGCAGCGCTCGTCTTCAATGATGTCGATGTGAATGCCGTTGTGTTGGAACACTCTAACGAAATCCGGGCCAATCTCGGGGCTGGAATAATTGCCGTAGCAGGTAGCGTAGAGCGCCACTTTACCCGTCGTGTCATTCACTGGTTGTGCGTCGCGCGCGGCCAGTAGTGGCTTGACCTGTTTGTGCAGCGTGTTGCGCTCAAAGGTGGGCACTGGCGCCGCGTGATGAATGCCACCCACTTTTTCCACCAGCTTGCGAAAACTCGGTTGCTTATTGAGCGTGTTGACCGTGATATCGACCAGGGGAATGGTGGCTGCCCGAAAGACCTTGTCGGTACTGGTCAAAGTGCGATCGCGCAGTGGCGCACCGCGCTCTTTAAATGCGACCGCCTTGGCGCGCAACATCAGGTGCGGAAAGTCGACGTTCCATTCATGCGGTGGTACGTAGGGACACTTGGTCATGTAGCAGAGGTCGCAGAGGTAGCAGTGATCGACCACCTTACCGTAATCCTCTTTGGCGACGCCATCGACTTCCAGAGTGTCCGATTCATCAACCAGGTCAAAGAGCGTGGGGAAGGATTCACACAAGCTGACGCAGCGGCGACAGCCGTGGCAAATATCGTAAACACGCTCTAATTCCTGTTCTAAATCGGCGCGCTCCCAAAATTTTGGCGAACGCCAATCGAGAGGATGCCGCGTGGGCGCCTCTAGGCTTCCTTCTCTCACGTTGAATGCCCCCCGAAGTTGGTGGCCGTTAGCTTTAAGTTGGCGGGCCGCATATCACACCGGCCCGCCAAGCGTGAAAACGCCAATCGGCGCTTAATCGTCCAAGTTATCTAGAGCTTTTTGGAATCGATTTGCGTGGCTGCGCTCAGCCTTGGCTAGCGTTTCCATCCAGTCGGCAATTTCGTCGAAATTTTCTTCGCGCGCAGTCTTTGCCATGCCGGGGTACATATCGGTGTACTCGTGAGTTTCACCCGCAATTGCAGCTTTGAGATTGTCCGCGGTACCCCCGATGGGTAGGCCTGTGGCGGGATCGCCCGACTCCTCCAAGTATTCCAGATGACCGTGAGCGTGCCCGGTCTCACCTTCGGCGGTGGAACGGAACACAGTCGCTACATCGTTGTAGCCTTCCACGTCTGCCTTGGCGGCAAAATACAAGTAGCGACGATTGGCCTGCGATTCACCGGCGAATGCGTCTTTGAGATTTTGTTCAGTTTGGCTGCCTTTCAGTGCCATGTTGTGTCTCCTTTAGAGGGTTAAACTGCCCCGGTTGTGTCTGGGGGATACATAAAGTAATACAGCCCCACGCGCGTGACAAATCAATTGATACTAAGGGCTCGATTGAACTTGGCTATCGTTTGTCGAGGTGGCATCACTGCCAGGCGCCGGTGCACTGGTTTGCGGCTGGCTCAATGCGTTGATCAGCGCGATGGCTTCTTCAATCTCTGCGGCGTTCAGTGGCTGTTGGGTGACGAACTTGAGCGTACCGTCGCGACCGGTGATGAACATGGCGGCGCCTTCCTTACCCAACTGCCAGTGGTCAACGCCCTTGCCCTTCTTATCGATGACCATGACGGCATCCGGGTGCTCGCGCTTATTTTTCTTCAATTCCGACATGACAAAGCCCTTGGTTCCCCACAGCGCGGCATCCATGTTGATAATCGTCGCCACAGTGACCTGTGTGCTGTCAATGTTGCCCTGCAATTGATCGGTAAAGGCCTTGAAGCGCTCGCTATCCTTTTTCGTGGCACCAAAATACTGCACAACGCTAACTTTTCCCGTCAGGCTGTCGGTGCGCCAGGGTTGGAACTCGAACTCATCGTCGACCTGCAACATTTGGCCTTCCTGCGTGACCTCTAAGGGTGGCAAAAGCTCGCCAACGGCGGGTAGTGCCAGCGCGTGTAGCGAGTGGCCTAGGGTACTAAGTGCTAGCAAGAGGGCAACGTGGGAGCGATGCAAAGCGACCATTAGACGTTCTCCTAAATTGGATCTTCTAAAAAAGGGCTGGGAAAAACTAACACAACCGCCTAGCGCCTACCAGGCTTAGGCGAACGCTGCTGTTTGCGGTAGGTGCCGCGCTCATGTTGGGTGCGGAAAGTGCCACTGCGCTGATTGGCCTGCTGGGTGACCAACCGGTGGCGCTGGGGTGGCTGACGCAGAGGGATCAGCTGTCCCGGCCGGTTGCCGATGAGGTCAGCGCGACCCATCCGCTTCAGGGCCCGGCGCAGCATAGGCCAATTATCTGGATCATGGTAGCGCAGAAACGCTTTGTGGAGGCGTCGCTGGCGCAGGCTTTTCACTCGCGTGACCCCCGCACTGTGGTGGCGGACCCGGTGCAGTGGGTTCTTGCCGCTGTGGTACATGGCGGTGGCGATAGCCATGGGTGAGGGGTAAAAGGTCTGCACTTGGTCGGCGCGTAACTGGTTGTGTTTTAACCAGATGGCCAGGTGCAACATATCTTCATCCGACGTGCCCGGATGCGCGGCGATGAAGTAGGGAATGAGATACTGCTTTTTACCCGCTTCCTTGGAGTACCGCTCGAACATGGCCGCAAAACGATCAAAGCCGCCTATGCCCGGCTTCATCATGTGCGCGAGCGGCCCATCTTCAGTATGCTCTGGGGCAATTTTGAGGTAACCGCCGACGTGGTGCGTCACCAATTCCTTTACGTACTCCGGCGTTTCCACAGCCAGGTCATAGCGCAGGCCCGATGCGATGAGCACTTTTTTGACACCGGGTACTTGACGTGCCTTGCGGTAGAGGTTGACCAGCGGCGTCTGATCGGTATTGAGGTTTTTGCAAATGCCGGGAAAGACGCAGCTGAGTTTGCGGCACTGTGCTTCGACTTCCTGGCTCTTGCAGGCCAACCGCCACATGTTGGCCGTGGGCCCACCCAGATCTGAAATCACACCGGTAAAATTCGGTGAGGTGTCGCGAATCTGTTCTATTTCGCGCAGGACCGAGGCCTCGGAACGGTTTTGAATGATTCTCCCCTCGTGCTCAGTGATCGAGCAGAATGTGCACCCGCCAAAGCAACCGCGCATGATGTTCACAGAGTGGCGAATCATTTCGTGTGCGGGAATCGTCGCTGCGCCGTAGTGCGAGTGTGGCAACCGTGTGTAGGGCAGCTCAAACACGCTATCGAGTTCATCGCTAGTCAGGGGAATTGGCGGTGGGTTGAGCCACAACTCGCGATCGCCATGCGCTTGCACGAGGGCCCGCGCATTGTGCGGGTTGGTTTCTTTGTGCAGTACGCGCGAGGCGTGGGCGTACAGCACTTCGTCGTCGCGCACTGCCTCAAAGGCTGGCAGGCGGATGACTTGCGGCTGATTAACTGCCTGAGGGTCGAGCACTGCAACGGGCTGAACTTGCACCGCGATAGCGGTGTCGGATTCGCCATCTTGTTCCGGGTTCATCGGAGGACTGTCGCTCTTTTGAGCGTCGCAGTTGCGCGTGGATTCCAGCGTGTAGGGGTTGGTTTTTGCCGCGGTTTCAGTGTGCGTATCACAGGGGTCATCGACGGACGAGGAATCTATCACTCGCCAGTCGTCGGGTATGCGTTTGCGCACGAATGCTGTGCCGCGCAAATCGCGAATGTCATGTACGGACTCCCCCGCTGCCAAGCGGTGGGCGAGGGCGACAATGGCTCGCTCTGCATTGCCGTAGAGCAACAGATCAGCGCGGCTGTCGAGCAGAATCGAGCGCCGTACTTTGTCGCTCCAGTAGTCGTAGTGTGCAATTCGACGTAAGCTCGCCTCGATGCTGCCGATCACCAGGGGTGTATTTTGGAAGGCTTCGCGCAAGCGTTGACTGTAGACGATAACCGCGCGATCTGGACGCTTGCCGCCGACGTTGTCGGGCGAGTAGGCATCGTCATTGCGCCGTTTGCGATCGGCGGTGTAGCGATTGATCATGGAATCCATATTGCCTGCAGTGACGCCGAAGAATAAATTCGGCTGGCCCAGGGCGATGAAGTCCGCGGTGTCGCGCCAGTTCGGTTGTGCGATGATACCCACGCGAAACCCTTGCGCTTCCAGCAGGCGGCCGATGACCGCCATGCCAAAACTGGGGTGATCGACATAGGCATCGCCGGTAACAATAACAATGTCGCAGGAATCCCAGCCCAGGGCGTCCATTTCGGCGCGCGACATGGGCAACTCTGGTGCGGGTCCAAAACATTCCGCCCAGTATTTGCGATAGGAAAACAGCGGCTTAGTCATTTGCAAGCTTATTCGTCCGGCGCATGCCCTGGCCGGGGGAGTTTCGATCCGCAGTTGCGGCAGTAGCGGGAGTTGGCATCGCGCTCGACGGCTGAGCAGGTCGTGCAGTTGCGCGCATTCTCGAGCTCGCGCTGCCGCTGGGCGGCCTGTGACACGGTGAGCTCGGCGGTGATGATACCCGTGGGCACGGCGATCACGGCGTAGCCGATTAACATCCCAACCGAGGAAATGGCCCTGCCTATTGAGGTCGCCGGAACAATGTCTCCGTAACCCACCGTGGTGATGGTCACGATAGCCCAGTAGATACTCATGGGAATACTTTCGTAGCCGTGTTCGGGGCCTTCGACCACATAGAGTAGGCACCCAAAAACGGTGGTTAGCACCATCATCAAGGAGAAAAACACAAAGATCTTCCGTGTCGAGCGCCTCAGTGCGCCGGCGAGAAAATTTGCTTCCTGTAGCAGCGTGAGGAGCCGCAGCACGCGAAAAATCCGCAGTATACGCAGCAGGCGAATGATCAACAGCGGGGCGGCTTGGGGCAGGAAGAGCGAGATGTAGGTCGGTAGCAAGGCGAGTAGATCGACAACGCCGTAAACGCTGAGCATATAGCCTTTGCGGTTTGGCGCACACCAAATGCGCACGAGGTACTCTATCGTGAATAGTAGGGTGAAACCCCATTCCAACTGCAAAAACAAATTGCGGTGTTGCGCGTGCATCTCGGCGATGGAGTCGAGCATAATCACCGTGACGCTGGCACCGATCACTATGATCAGAATAATATCGAACCATTTACCGGCGGGTGATTCCGTGCCGAAGATGACTTGGTAGAACTTGGATTGTAGTGGTGTTAGCTCGCGCTGAGACATCCGCGGGGGTTATCCGTGGCTATATCGACAGCCACACACTATATTACCGGTCTTGTGTATGTACAACGTGAGCATGCCAACTGGAAACTTTGAGCCATGGTACAACCTCTCTATCAGGTCGACGCATTTACCCAAGAGCTGTTCAAGGGCAATCCTGCAGCGGTCATGCCTCTCGAGCGCTGGCCGTCGGACGACACTTTGCAAGCCATTGCGGCGGAAAACAATCTCGCCGAGACGGCTTTTTTTGTGCGCCAGGGGATGACTGCGATGTCGTCTCGCGTTTTTTGCACCTCAGGTCGGCATTAACGAAGATGCCGTCACCGGTTCGGCGCACTGTGTGCTCGCGCCGTATTGGTCGGGGCGCCTGCACAAAAGCCGTATTCACTGTCGGCAAATATCCCAGCGTGTCGGCGACGTGTATTGCGAGCTCGTTGGCGGTCGCGTGCTCTTAACCGGCCACTGCGTGACGTATTTGCAGGGCTCGGTGTACGGTGATCTCTACCGGGGTCTGGACTAGCGGTTAGTGGCGTAAGCCGACGAGCCATCACTTCAGGCGACAATTTGAGCGGTGTACCGCTAGGCCAGCTCTGCGACGACCTCAACCATGGCGGTAGTCAGTGTCGTTACGTCTTCCACGGACATAGTATAGGCGGGCATCACGTAGACCAGTCTGCCAAAGGGCCGCACCCAGACACCGCGCTCCACTAAAGCAGGCTGCACCTGCGCCATCTCCACCGGCTCACGTAACTCAATCACGCCGATGGCGCCCAGGGTTCGGACATCTGCTACTGCTGGCAGGTGTCGAGCTGTCTCCAAGCCTGCGCTTAGCGCGCTCTGCAAGCCTGCTATCTGCACTTGCCAGGGACTGGCGAATAATAAATCTATGCTGGCCAGGGCGGTGGCGCAGGCTAGCGGGTTGGCCATGAAAGTAGGGCCGTGCATAAAGGCGCCCGCTGTGCCGCTGCTGATGCCAGTAGCCACGGGCTCGGTGCACAGGGTTGCGGCGAGTGTCATATAGCCGCCCGTTAGCGCCTTGCCCAAGCACAGAATATCGGGGCAAACGTCCGCGTGTTCTAAGGCGAACAATCTGCCGGTACGCCCAAACCCCGTGGCGATCTCGTCGAAAATGAGTAGCACATTGTAGCGATCACACAATGCGCGCAACTTGCGTAAGTAATCCGGCGAATAAAACCGCATGCCACCGGCGCCCTGTACTACCGGTTCGACTATCACAGCCGCTAGTGTCTCGTGGTGTTGGTGCAGTACATCGGTTAACGCCTGTTCGTCCGCCGCATTGCACGGCGCATCGAAGTGACTGCTGGGTGCGGGCACAAACAGTTGTTGCGCCAACACGCCGGTAAACAAGTGGTGCATGCCGGTGTCGGGGTCGCACAGCGACATGGCGCCGAGGGTATCGCCATGGTAGCCGCTGCGCAGAGCCAGTAGCTTATGTTTTTCGGGGCGTTCTCGCGCCTGCCAATATTGCACCGCCATCTTGATCGCCACCTCGACGGCAACGGAGCCGGAATCGCTAAAAAACACGCGTTGTAAAGGTTCGGGTGTGAGAGCAACTAACTTTTCTGCGAGCAGTGTGGCGGGCGCGTGAGTCAGGCCACCAAACATGACATGCGACATGGCGTCTAGCTGCGCGGTGATTGCGGCGTTTAGTGCGGGGTGATTGTAGCCGTGAATGGCGCACCACCAGGAGGCCATACCGTCGATGAGTTCGCGGCCATCTGCCAGCGTTAAACGCACGCCCCGAGCCGAGGCCACGGGCAGTGCGTCGAGTGGGTTTTGCGCTGGCGCGTAGGGGTGCCAGATATACTGGCGATCCAGTGCCTGTAGCTGGGCGAAGTCCAAACTCGAGGGCTGGTCTGCGGTGTCAGTCACTGCTGTTGGCTGACTGCTGTTGAGAGCGTTTGTTAAGCGCGTTGCGAATGTGTGGCCAGACGTTGTCCAGAATCCTAGGTTGGGCTGCGGCAGTGGGGTGAATGCCATCGGCTTGCATAAGACCTGGCTCCAGAGCGACGTTGTCAAGTAAAAATGGGGTCAGTGTCGCGCCGGTGGCGGTAGCGGCCTCGGCAAAGCTATTGCGAAAGCTCTGCGCGTAGCGCGTGCCGTAGTTGGGCGGGATCTCCATGGGCATGATGAGCACCTTTGCGTCGGCGTCTCCTGCCAGTTGCGCGATTTGCGTCAAATTCTCGCGCAGTTTGGTGGTGGAGTAACCGCGCAGGCCGTCATTGCCACCCAATTCGACGATGAGTAGTTGCGGCTGATGTTTGGTCAGTAGTGCCGGGAGTCTGCGCAGGCCGCCCGCCGTGGTTTCTCCGCTAATGCTGGCGTTGACCACGGTGTAGTGACTGGAAATCTCCGTAAGGCGCGCGGCGAGTTGCGCGACCCAGCCCTGTTCCAGAGACATACCATAGGCAGCACTGATACTATCTCCCAGTACGAGCACCTTATAGTGCTCGGCCGTTTGTTGATTATTGTACTGGGCGTGGCGTTGCGAGCTATTGGCGCTCGATTGCGAGGCGTCGGTGCTTAAACGAAGGTTATCTTGGGGGCTCTCTTTGGGGCTTAATTCAAGGCTTAGTTGAGGACTGACGCTGCTCGCGGCCGCAATCGACAACACGGCGAACAACCCAATTGTCACCATCGCTATTTTGTAGGAACACCGCTGCATGATATTGGCAGATACCCTTTGTAAACGCGTGGCCATGGGTGCCACCGAGCTGGAGATACTGAAAGGGATCTCCCTGGAAATCAAGTCGGGGGAATCTGTCGCCATTGTCGGCGCATCCGGCTCGGGGAAATCGACGTTGCTGGGCCTGCTGGCGGGCTTGGACGAAGTCACTAGCGGTTCCATCATCATCGATGGCACCCATCTCACCGAATTGAACGAGGACGCCCGCGCCACCTTTCGCGCGGAGAATGTGGGATTTGTTTTCCAATCCTTCCAGTTACTGCCAGCCCTGACGGCGCTGGAAAATGTCATGCTGCCCCTGGAGTTGCAGCGTGTGCCTGATGCGCAACAACAAGCAGAGCACTATTTGCAGCGGGTTGGCCTCGAGTTGCGCACAGCACACTACCCGCGGCAACTCTCCGGCGGTGAACAACAGCGCGTCGCTATTGCGCGGGCATTTGCGAATACGCCTGCCATTTTATTCGCCGACGAACCCACTGGTAATTTGGATACGGCGACGGGCAACCAAGTTGTCGATCTACTGTTTGAACTCAATCTCGAGGCCGGGACAACGCTGGTGTTGGTGACGCACGACGCGGCCCTCGCCAATCGCTGTGAGCGTGTGTTAGAGCTGGCCGCAGGTGCGTGGGTAACGGGTTGATTGTATGTCATTAACGGCTGCGAAAATGTTGCGCCGCGACTGGCGTGGTGGCGAGCTGGGGGTGTTAGTTTTGGCGCTCGTGCTGGCCGTCGGTGTGGTCACCGGCATCAGTGCGTTTACCACGCGCTTGCAAAGTGCGCTGGTGCAGGAGAGTCACCGGTTTCTCGCGGCCGACGCAGTATTGCGCAGTAGCACCGCCATGCCTGAGGCGTGGCTGCATGAGGCACAGCAGCGCGGCCTACAAACCGCTAAGACTTTGTTGTTTCCCTCCATGATTTACGGTGCGGGCGATGAATTGGTGCTCGCCTCCATAAAAGCGGTGACAGCGGCCTATCCACTACGCGGTGCATTGCGCTACAGCACCGGGCCTTTCGCAGCGCCGATCATTGCTGCCACCGGGCCCGCTCCGGGAGAGGTGTGGTTGGACTCACGCTTGTTTGCGCTGCTAGGCGTTGTCCCGGGTGATTCGGTAACGGTTGGCGATGCGAGTTTTCGTGTCACCGCTGCAGCGCGCGCAGAGCCTGATCAGGGCGCTTCTTTTATTGGCCTGGGGCCGCGTGTGTTGATGCACTTTGACGATATACCGGCCACCAATGTTGTTCAGCCGGGCAGTCGCGTGGAGTACCGTCAGCTCATTGCGGGTCAGCCAGCGGCGGTGAAAAACTTTGTGCAGTGGGTAGAACCGCAACTGCAGCCGGGACAGCAGGTGTTGGATGTTGAGCAGGGTCAACCGGGCCTGGGCTCGGCGTTAGAGCGCGCCGAGGGTTTCTTACTGCTTGCGGGATCTTTGGCGGTGGCGCTGGCGGGTGTCGCCGTCGCATTGGCGGCGCGGCGTTTTAGTGAGCGGCATCAAAATTACGTCGCCATTATGAAAAGCCTCGGCAGCACGAGTGGTGCCATTGCGCGCCTTTACGGAGGGAGTTTGCTGTTGCTTGGAGCAATGACTGTTGTCTTGGGCGCGAGTTTGGGTTGGGTGATGCAGGCGCTGTTTTTCGCCCTATTTGCAGAGCAACTGCCGATTCAGCCGGGCGCGGCGGGATTGCGGCCCTATCTGATTGGTGGTATGACTTGCCTGGTTTGCCTGGTGTGTTTTGCCTGGCCCCCCCTGCGCCGTTTGGGTCGCTCCAGCCCTCTGCGTGTACTGCGGCGCGATCTGCCGCAGGAAGAGCAGCGCAGCGTGTTCGATTTTCTCGTCGGCCTGGCCGCTGTCGCGCTGTTGATGCGTTGGTACAGTGGTGATACGCGCCTGACCCTGGCGGTATTGGCTGGGTTGGGTACCACGGTGGTGTGCGGCCTCGGCGTGGCGGCGTTGCTGCTCAAGGGTGGCCGTTTGGCCGGCATGCGTGCGGGCAGTATTTGGCGCTCTGCTCTGGCGAGCTTGCAGCGGCGCGGCACGGCCAACGCTATGCAAGTCGTGATCTTCGCCATGGCCATCATGTTGCTGTTGGTGCTGGTACTGGTGCGCACCTCGCTGTTGGACGAATGGCGCGTGCAATTACCCGACGATGCCTCCAACCACTTTATCATCAACATTGCCCCCGATGATGTGGCACCGATCGAGGCACTGTTTCAATCGCGGGGAATCGCGCGCGAGCCCCTCTACCCGATGGTGCGCGGGCGTATTGTGGCAATCAATGACGAGCCTCTGGCCGCGACGGATGACCCGGCGGTGGAGCGACGCCAGCGAGAGTCTAATCTCACTTGGTCGGCGCAATTGCCCCCCGACAACGAGATCGTGAGCGGCACCTGGTGGTCAGCGCAAACGCAAGATCGTTTGGTTTCGGTCGAGGCGGAGTACGCGGCGCGTTTTGAATTGGACGTGGGTGATACCTTGGAGTTTTTAATTGGCGCGGAGCCATTAACGGCCGTGGTCGCCAGCATCCGCGAATTACAGTGGCAATCCATGCGGCCTAATTTCTTTTTATTGTTTCCACCAGCGGCTCTGGAAGGCTACCCGGCCACTTACATGTCGAGCTTTTATTTGCCCGAGGAGAACAAGCATTTTCTCAATGAGTTCGTGCGTGCGTTTCCCACGGTCAGCGTCATCGAGATGGACATCGTAATGGAGCAAATTCGCACCATCATCGACCAAGTGAGCGCCGCCATCGAAGTGGTGCTAGCCGTTATTTTAGCGGCGGGTGCGCTAGTGCTCATCGCCGGTGTGCAAGCGAGCGTTGATGAACGCATGCGCGAGAGCGCCGTTTTGCGTACCTTAGGTGCGAGGCGAGGCCTCATTCTCGGCGGGTTGTTAATTGAATTCGCCACTCTAGGTTTCTTCGCCGGTTTGATGGCGACCCTCGCTGCTGAATTTTCTGTAGGCGTCCTGCAAACTTTCGCCATGGACATGCAGTACCGGCCGACGCCCTGGCTGTGGCCTGTCGGGCCGCTAGTGGGTATGTTGCTTATCGGTGCGCTGGGGGTGTTTAGTTGCCGGAGAGTGGTTTCTACACCGCCGGTGGCGGTACTGCGAGAGTTGGCATGATCAGGTCAGAGCCGTTTTCTTGGGCTCACACTCGGCTCAGCCTAAGAGGCGGCGTGCTCGTCTGAACTCAGGCCGCGAATGAATATTTCGACGTCGACTTCTACCTGGCGTTGCAATTCAATGTGTCGTTCAAACAGCATCGGTGCATCCACGCGCACGGTGGCTAGCCCATAGATACTCGACCAGGCGGCGTTGGTGAGATAGGCAATATCTTCGTTGTTGCGAAAGACGCCAGCGTCGACGCCGCGCTTGATAATTTCTTGCACTAGTAAGAACGTATCTCGGCTGGCTTCGCGCAACTCTGTCTGGCGGGCGGTCGACTGCAGTGCGGGGCCGAACATGAGTTTGAACAACTGTGGGTTGTCGGAGGCGAATTGCACATAGGCCATAGCAAAGGCGAGCAACTGCGCTTTTGCGCTAGCTTCTGCGGATTCTCCCGCTGCGCGCAAAACCAGCAGCAGTTCGCGATAGCCGCGCGCCGCCATGGCAGCCAGCAGCTCCCCTTTGTCGGCAAAGTGTCGATAGGGCGCGGTTTGCGATACGCCAAGGCTGCGAGCGAGGGCGCGCAAGCTCAGGTCTTCGGCAGCGGTGGAGCGCAACTGCTCGATGGCGGTGTCGAGCAACTCCGCGCGCAGATTCCCGTGGTGATAGCTTTTTGATGTTCCAGAATCAGTCATGCGCCGTGCTGTGCTACCTGCGACTCTAGGGCAGCAGATGCTGCACAGCGTCGCGCTCCTCTTGCAACTCTTGCTCAGTCGCGCGCATTTTCGCCTGACTAAATTCGCCGGCTTCGGCGCCCTGCACGATTTGCCAATCTCCACCACTGCACTGACAAGGGAATGAGTAAATGAGGCCTTCCTGAATGCCGTAGGAGCCGTCGCAATAAACGCCCATGGAAACCCAGTCGTCAGATTCGCTGCCCAGCGCCCACGAGCGCATGTGGCCAATTGCGGCGTTGGCGGCAGAGGCTGCGGATGAGGCTCCGCGCGCTTTAATGATCGCCGCGCCGCGCTGTTGCACGGTGGGAATGAACTCATCTTCGTACCAAGCTTGATCGACCAAGCTGATCGCCGCCTTGCCATCCACCGTGGCATTAAACAAATCGGGATACTGGGTGGCGGAGTGATTCCCCCAGATGGTCATATTTTTGACATCGTTTACTGTCTTGCCTGTTTTTAGGGCGATTTGCGTTTTCGCGCGGTTGTGGTCCAGGCGCGTCATCGCCGTAAAGTTGCGCGGGTCGATATCCGGTGCATTGCGCTGCGTGATGAGCGCATTGGTGTTGGCGGGGTTGCCCACTACCAGCACTTTGATGTCGCGGCTCGCGTGATCGTTGATCGCTTTGCCCTGCACGGAGAAAATAGCGGCGTTTGCCTCGAGCAAGTCTTTGCGCTCCATGCCCGGCCCGCGGGGGCGAGCACCGACTAACAGCGCGTAATCGGCATCTTTGAAACCGACGTCGGGATCATCGGTGCAGATCGTGTCGGCCAGCAGTGGAAAGGCGCAGTCTTCCAGCTCCATTTTCACGCCCTCCAGCGCTTCCATGGCGGGGGTGATGTCTAGCAGTTGCAAGACGACGGGCTGATCTTCGCCCAACATAGCGCCGGACGCGATGCGAAAAAGTAATGCGTAGCCAATTTGGCCCGCAGCGCCAGTCACTGTGACTCGAACAGGTTGTTTCATATTGGTTAATCCTTACGAAAACGAATGAGGTGGGAGAAATTGCGGCGCACATTGTCCGGTTTAAGCGGCAAAATTACAAGGTGAGGTAGGGGGCTCAGACGCGAGCTTCATGCGATCTCTTAAGAGTGGAACACACTGACTGCGGAGGAGCGGGAGGCTACGGGTACTGGCACAGGCCGAGCCACCCGCGTGTCGCGCGTCGGGTTATTTCACACGCGGCGGGCGGGAGCGCTAGACGGCAGGCCCGCCGTACACGTAAAATACGCCGCAAATCAAGCACTAACGGCCAAAACTGTGCGCGAATTATCCCGTCGGGACAAAACTGAGTTCAATAAACTCCAAAAGCGCCTGCGCCGTCACGTGGGCAAAGCGATCGCCGACTACAACATGATCGAGGAGGGCGACCGCGTCATGGTGTGCGTTTCTGGCGGCAAAGATTCCTACGGCATGCTGGAAATATTGCGCAACCTGCAACACAGCGCACCCGTGGCGTTCGAGCTTATCGCAGTGAATTTAGACCAGAAGCAGCCCGGCTTCCCCGAGGAAGTCCTGCCCAATTATCTCAGCGCGTTAGACATCCCCTTTTACGTGCTCGAGAAAGACACGTATAGCGTTGTGCGCGAGGTCGTCCCGGAAGGTAAAACCACCTGCGGCCTCTGCTCGCGGCTGCGGCGTGGCAGTTTGTACGGCTTCGCTCGGGAAATCGGCGCGACCAAAATAGCGCTGGGCCACCACCGGGATGACATTGTAGAAACGTTGTTTCTGAATATGTTTTTTAGTGGGGCCTTAAAAGCAATGCCACCAAAACTGCGCAGCGACGACAAACAGAATATCGTCATTCGCCCGCTGGCCTACTGCCGCGAGAAAGACCTTGCCGAATTCGCCCAGTACAACGCGTTCCCGATTATTCCCTGCAACTTGTGCGGCTCCCAGGACAATCTGCAGCGCGTGCAGGTGAAAAAAATGCTGGCCGAGTGGGAGCGTGAGTATCCGGGCCGCACCGAAACTATCTTTCGCGCCATTCGCAACGTCTCGCCGTCTCAGTTGGCCGATACTTCGCTGTTCGACTTTGGGGGGCTGCAGTTACAGCGCGATGAGCAGCTGCATTTGCCGGCGATTGCGGCAGTTAATCTCCCGTGAATTCGCCCCCCCTTGGCGGGTCTACAGCGAGCAATGCACTACTCGCGACACGCGGTCTGGGGCTGACACGGGGCGATCGAGCGCTGTTTACTGATTTGTCGGTGTCACTGCGTTCGGGTGAACTGTTGCAAATCGAAGGTGCGAACGGCAGTGGCAAGACGAGTTTGCTGCGCATTCTGGCGGGTCTGTCGCGCTACGGTTATATCGGCGCTGTCGAGCGCCACGCGCCCCTACTTTACTTGGGCCATAAGACGGCGGTAAAAGCACTGCTAACACCGCGAGAAAATTTATTCCTGCACGTGAGTGGCGAAGGTAACTTTGCTGTTAGCGATATCGATAGCGCGCTGGCGATGGTGGGCTTGGCAGGTTACGAAGATTTGCCTGCGCACACCCTGTCCGCCGGTCAACAGCGCCGCATCAACTTAGCCCGCCTGTATGTGAGTGCTGCGCCGGTGTGGCTGTTGGACGAGCCTTTTACCGCCATCGATCGCGCAGGTGTCACGGCATTGGAAGCGCGCATGGCCACGCACTTGCAGCATGGCGGCGCCATCGCCGTGACATCGCATCAGGCGCTAACGATTCAAGGCAACACGCGACACCTCTCCCTCGATCAGGGCGGCGCGCGATGAGGCACTTGTCTTGGCAGCGAAACGCCATGCAGGTGTCTGCATGAAGTCTGCGTCTCTGGGCGGAGCGCGGTTTTGTGCGCGGCTGTTTCGCCGCCAATTGCTGCTGGCATTTCGCCGTCCGTTTGAAACGCTCATTCCGCTATTGTTTTTCGCGCTGGTCCTGGCGCTATTTCCGCTGGGCCTTGGCCCGGCACCGGAGCGCTTGGCGGATTTCGCCCCCGGTGTGCTATGGGTCATTGCGCTGCTCGCAAGTCTGTTGACCTCCGACGCGGTGTTCCGCAGCGATTATGACGATGGTAGCATGGAGCAATTGCTCCTCGCCCCACAGTCGCTGGTGTTTTCCGTCCTGGCTTATGTCGCTGCCCACTGGGTCGTGACAGGGTTGCTGTTGGCGCTTGTTGCGCCGCTGTTTGGACTGATGCTTAATTTGCCCAGCACCGCGTTACCGGCCCTCGTTGTCAGCTTGTTGTTGGGCACCGCAGTGCTGAGTTTGGTCGGTGGCATCGGCGCGGCGCTGACCGTGGGGTTGCAGCGCGGGGGTATGCTGTTGTCGCTACTGATACTGCCCCTGTATATTCCGGTGTTAATTTTTGGTGCGGGCGCGGTGCAGGCGGCGGTCGACGGCGTTCCCAGCTCGCCGTATATAGCCATTCTGGCAGCGCTGCTGTGCCTCGCTATCGCACTGGCACCGTTGGCCATGGCGGCGGCGTTGCGCATCAGTATAGACGCGTGAGGGGTCTGCAGTTGTTCGCCAACCCCCTCACTGTATAATTGCGCGCCCATGTGGACTTTCTTTCACAAACTCGGTTCTCCCCCTTGGCTGTACGCCATTTCCGGCGGTGTTTTGCGTTGGTTACTCCCGCTAACCGTTCTCGCGCTGGCCGTTGGTTTGTATTGGGGTGTCTTGGTCACACCGCCCGACTTTCGGCAGGGAAACAGTTATCGCATCTTATATCTGCATGTGCCCGCTGCTGTGGTTGCCCTCGCGGGCTATTACGTTATGGCGGTAGCCGGTGCCATCAATCTCATATGGCGCATGAAAATGGCGGATGTCGCTATGCGCGCCGCAGCTCCGGTGGGGGCGGCGCTGACTTTTCTGGCGCTGTTTACCGGAGGGGTATGGGGTAAACCGACCTGGGGAACCTATTGGGTTTGGGATGCTCGAACGGTGTCAGTCCTGGTGCTTTTCTTTCTCTACTTGGGTGTAATCGCGCTGTACGAAGCCTATGACAACAAAGAAGCCGCTGGGCTCGCCTGCGCGGTGCTGGCGCTGGTCGGTACCGTTAATATTCCAATTATTTATAAATCGGTCGACTGGTGGTACAGCTTGCATCAGGGGGCGTCAATTAAGTTTACCGGTGAATCGAGTATCGATGGCAGCATGCTGTACCCGCTACTGTTAATGATCGCGGCGTTTTATGCGCTGTTCACCTGCGCATTACTACTCAATATGCGCGCGGAGTTACTGCAGCGCGAACGCCGTACGAACTGGGTGCGGCAGTTAGTGAAAGAGGATGACGCCTGATGTATTTCGATAGTGTGCAGGCGCTGTGGCACATGGACGGCCACGGGTTTTACGTGTGGACGGCCCTGTGTATGACGCTCCTCGTCATCTGCTGGATCATTGTCACCCCAGTGCGCAAGCGTCGCCGTGTCGTGCGCGAACTGCGCGCCGAGCTGCGGCGGGCTGGCGCCAGTACTAGCGGCAGCCAAGAGGTGTCCTAGTGCACCCGGTGCGAAAACAGCGGCTCTTACTGGTGCTCTTTGTGGTGATTTTTTCCAGCGCCGCGATCGGCCTGGTGGTGTATGCGCTGCGCGGCAACATGAATATGTTTTTTCCGCCGGCGGACGTGGTTGCCGGCAAGGCGCCCGTGGGGCAAAACATCCGCGTGGGCGGAATGGTGGTCGCTGACAGCGTGCAGCGCGGCAGCGATAGTCTGCGCGTAGCATTTGCGCTCACTGATTACGCGGCCGAGGTGCCGGTCGTTTATGAGGGTATTTTGCCGGACCTGTTTGCAGAGGGGCAGGGTGCGGTCGCCGCGGGTCAAATGGATGCCAATGGCGTGTTGCAGGCCACCGAGGTATTGGCCAAGCACGACGAGAATTACATGCCACCAGAGGTGGCAGAGGCATTGCAGAAATCGGGCGCGCATCCCGATAGGCCAGCCACTGGCGGACAACCCAAACCAGAACAACCTGCGCTGCGCCTCCCCGGTAATCGGCCATGATTCCCGAGCTCGGGCACTTCGCACTCATCGTGAGTCTGTGTCTGGCGATTTTGCTCGCCATCGTACCGATGTGGGGCGCCTGGCGCCGCAACGCTACCGCCATGGCGCTGGCGCCGAATCTGGCGATTGGACAGCTCGTGTTTGTCACCCTCAGCTTCGCCGCACTGGCCAGTGCCTTCTTGCGGGACGATTTTAGCGTCAAGTTAGTGGCCTCCCACAGCAACACGCTGCTGCCGGAGTTCTACAAATTTTCCGCCGTGTGGGGTAATCACGAAGGTTCATTGTTGCTGTGGGCGCTGATACTCAGTGGTTGGACGGCGGCAGTAGCAATCTTCAGTGCCGGTCTGCCGCTGCTCATGTTGGCTCGAGTTCTGTCGGTGATGGGCGCGATTGGCTGCGGCTTTTTATCCTTCAGCCTGTTTACTTCCAACCCCTTTGCACGCCATCTGCCGAGCACACCGCTTGAGGGCAGTGACTTAAACCCCTTGTTGCAGGACCCGGGGCTGATCATTCATCCGCCATTACTTTACATGGGCTACGTGGGCTTTTCCGTCGCCTTCGCCTTTGCTATCGCAGCTCTGCTGGGCGGGCGACTGGATGCAGCCTGGGCGCGCTGGTCGCGCCCCTGGACGAACATCGCCTTGGGTTTCTTGAGTTTGGGAATCATGCTCGGCAGTTGGTGGGCCTACTACGAATTGGGTTGGGGGGGTTGGTGGTTTTGGGATCCGGTGGAAAATGCCTCTTTCATGCCCTGGTTGGCGGGCACGGCGCTGGTGCATTCGCTGGCCGTGACGGAAAAACGGGGGTTGTTTAAAAGCTGGACGGTGTTGCTCGCCATCTTTACTTTTTCGCTGAGTTTGTTGGGCACGTTTCTCGTGCGCTCCGGTGTTCTGACCTCGGTCCACGCCTTCGCCGCCGACCCCGAGCGCGGCTTGTTTATCTTAATTTTTCTCGCCTTTGTGGTCGGTGGTTCGCTCACTTTGTATGCGCTGCGCGCACCGGCGGTCAGCAGCCGCATTACCTTCGCATGGGTGTCGCGCGAGAGTCTTCTGCTACTGAACAACGTTGTTTTTTTGGTGGCCACGCTGACGGTGTTGTTCGGCACCTTGTTCCCCTTAATTATGGACGCCTTGGGTCAGGGCAAAGTGTCCGTGGGTCCACCGTATTTCAATGCCGTGTTTGTGCCGCTCATGGCATTGCTGGTGCCGTTTATGGGCATCGGTCCGACTTCGCGCTGGAAGCGCGATCAAGTCGACCGGTGGCGCGCGCAATTGTGGCTGGCTGTCGTGGGCGCTGTCACTTGTGGTTTGACGCTGCCGCTGTTGGCTCAACCTTACAATGTGTGGATGGCTTTGGCGGTGTTGCTCAGCGCCTGGTTGCTGCTGGGCCTGGTCTGGGATGTTGCGCAGCGCACGCGCAATGCGGCTTCTCTCGCGAAAGGGTTGTCACGGCTGACACCGAGTTACTGGGGGATGGTCGTTGCGCATATGGGGTTTGCGATGAGCATACTCGGCGTCGTGGGCACCAGCCAGTTCGCGGTGGAGCGCGATCTGAAAATGTCGCCGGGAGACACGCAGACACTAGCGGGTTACACCTTCGAGTTGCGCGATGTGGGCGAAGTGCGCGGCCCCAACTACGTCGCCAATGAAGCTCGAATCGAGGTCAGTGTCAACGGTGAGTCCGTGGCCAGTTTGCGCCCGCAAAAAAGGCGCTACCTCGCCTCGGGCTCGGTGATGACCGAGGCGGCCATCGATCCAGGCATATTCCGCGACCTGTATGTCGCCATGGGTGAACCCGTCGGCGAGGGTGATGCCTGGGCCATACGCCTGCACTACAAGCCCCTGGTGCGCTGGATGTGGCTGGGGGCTATTTTTATGGCGCTAGGTGCGTTTAGCACGGCCCTGGATAAGCGCTACCGCGCGCAGCGCAGCGAGCAAAGAGCAGCCGCTGGAGTGCAGCTTCATGGGGCCTAGACTAAAGCTCTTCTTGCCGCTGATTCTATTCACCATTCTCGCCATGTTTTTGTTTCGCGGCCTGGCCCTGGATCCAAAGGCTTTGCCCTCTGCCTTGATCGACCGGCCTATGCCGAGTTTTTCGCTGCCACAGTTGGGCGCACAAACACTTTTGAGTGCCGCCGATTTACGCGGTGAGGTGGCGCTGCTCAACGTCTGGGCCACCTGGTGCGTCTCCTGCAGAGTGGAGCACCCGTACCTGGGCAAATTGGCCGACGAAGGCGTCACGATCTACGGCTTGAACTACAAAGATGATGACGCCGCAGCGATGCAGTGGCTACAGCAGTTGGGCAACCCTTATCGCCTGAACATTGCCGATCGCGAGGGTAGTCTGGGCCTCGATTTAGGCGTCTACGGTGCCCCTGAGACTTACTTGCTCGATGCAAAGGGCGTGATTCGGTACCGCCATGTCGGTGTAATCGACGAACGTGTATGGCGCGAGTCTCTGGAGCCCCTGTACGGGGAGTTGCTGGCCAGTGCAAATACGACTGCCGGTGCTGCGGAATCGCGACAGCGCGAGCCGCGAAACGCGTTAGACCAAGCTGCGGAGAATTCCCCATGAAGCGGTGGCTGATGGCAGCGCTCTTACTGGCGCTCATAATTCCCGCTCACGCCCTCATCGAAACCTATGAATTCGACAATGAAGCCCTGGAAGAGCGCTATTACCGCCTGAGTTTTGAATTGCGCTGCCCCAAATGTCAGAATCAGAACATCGCCGATTCTGATGCGCCCATCGCGCAGGATTTACGCCGCGCCCTGCATGCACAGTTGCAGGACGGGGCCACCGACGAAGAAATTCTGGAGCAAATGGTGGCGCGCTACGGTGAGTTTGTGCGCTATCGGCCGGCGTTTGCCGGCGCCAACGTGTTGCTCTGGTTAGCGCCCGTCGTATTTCTGGTGTGTGGGGGGCTGATTGCCTTTTCCTTATTGCGTCGCAGGCCCGGCGCGGTTGATACGCGGGACGCCAGCCAAGGTGATGATACCGCCTTGAGTGCTTCGGTGCCGTCGCCGATTTTAACTGCCGAAGAGCAAGCGCGAGTCGCCGACTTGCTGGAATCGCCGGAGCACAAATCTTGAGTTTTTTCTACCTTGGCTGCGCGTGCCTCGTGTTGCTGAGTGCCTGTTTTTATCTGTGGCCATCGCGCCGGCGCTCCGCCGCTGATGGAGACCTGCGCGAAGCCAATGTCGATTGGTATCGATTGCGCAGCGCCGAGTTGGAAAACGAGGAGGACGTGCTGCGTGACGAGGCGAAGTTGCGCCTGCTGGAAGACGAAGTGGATGTGCGGCCGCCTCGTGCCGATGCAACACAACCCATCCCCAGTGGCGGCAGCGCCGATGGTTTTCCCACGTGGCTTCTGTTGCCCCTAGTTGCATTGCTCTCCACTGGGCTCTACTACTATCTCGGTGCCTGGCCAGATGTAGTGATAACGCGGCAGCTCGACAGCCTGAACAGCGCTAGTGGTGCGGTGGATGTAGAGGGCCTAATCAGCCAGATGGAGCGTCGCTCCAAAGCGCGCCCGGACAACCTGCACTACCGTGCACTGCTGGCGCGTCACCATATGGAGCAGGGGGAGTTCGCGCAGGCGGCGCAGTTGTATGACGGGTTGGCCCAGGTGCTACCAAGCGACGCATACATTCTCGCCGCGGCGGCGCAGTCGGATTACCTGGCCAATAATCGCACACTGAATGATGCCGCGCGGCTGCGCGCGGAGCAGGCGTTGGCTGCAGATCCACAGCAACGCACCGCCCTGGGTTTACTGGGCATGGCATCCTTTGAGCAGCAGGACTTTCGCGCGGCCATTCACTATTGGGAGCGACTCGTGGCGGTGGAGCCGCCAGGCACAGAGGGTCGCGCGCTGATGATGGATGTCATCGCCCGTGCGCGAGAAAATTTGGGTTTGGATGATGCGGGCCGTGGCCAAGGCCCCGCGAGCGCGACGCCTGCACCAGCCAGTGCCTCTTCACCCGACACCGCCAGTGTCCCGGGCGATGGCGTCGGTGTGACTGTGCGCATGCTGTTGCCGCCGGGTGTGCAGTTAAACCCCGGTCACACCGTGTTCGTGTTGGCCCGCGATTCGGCGTCTGGCAGTCGCATGCCAATCGCCGTGCAACGATTCGAGGCTCGCAATCTGCCGGCGCAGGTGCGCTTGGATGACAGCAATTCCATGGCGGGTCGCAAGCTCTCTGCCACTGCCGAGATTGTGGTTGCCGTGCAGGTGTCCGTCGACGGACGCCCCGGTGAGGCCAGTGCGCGCTGGTTGGGTGAGTCAGCGCCAATTGCCCCGAGCGCAGGTGCGGCTGTCGCTATCGAAATGCGTCCCGGCCCGGCGAAGGGCTAACCCACCCAACACCCTCCAAGCTGAGCAATTACTCCTCGGAAAAACTTTTTTTGCCTGTAATTGCTACAGGCATAGTGTTATCGAAACAAACGCTATACACTACATCTTGTGTTTCGGTGCTGGGGCTTTTTAGGGGAAAAACCGGAAAACACTATAAAAAACAAAAGTTTATGTGAATCATCTAAGACAATATGCGATTAAAGTCTATCAAGCTCGCCGGGTTTAAATCTTTCGTCGACCCGACCACCGTGCAATTCCCCAGTAATATGTGTGCCGTCGTGGGCCCCAATGGCTGCGGTAAATCCAATGTGATTGACGCCGTACGCTGGGTGATGGGCGAGAGCTCGGCCAAGAATTTGCGCGGCGAATCGATGGCCGACGTCATTTTTAACGGCTCAGTGAACCGGCAACCGCTGGGCCAGGCGTCTATTGAACTGGTGTTCGACAACCAAGAGGGTCGCGTCGGTGGCGAATACGCGAGCTATGCGGAAATTTCCACCAAACGACAGGTAAGCCGCGAAGGCCAGTCTGAATATTTTCTCAATGGCACCAAGTGCCGCCGCCGCGACATTACCGATATTTTCCTTGGCACCGGTCTCGGTCCGCGCAGCTACGCGATCATCGAGCAGGGCATGATTAGTCGGCTGATTGAATCCAAGCCCGAAGAATTGCGCGTGTTTATCGAAGAAGCGGCGGGCATTTCCAAATACAAAGAGCGCCGCAAAGAAACCGAAAGCCGTATGCGACGCACTATGGAAAATTTAGAGCGCCTCACCGATTTGCGCGACGAGTTAGAGCGTCAGTTGCAGCACCTGCAACGCCAGGCAAAAGCCGCTGAAAAGTATGCTGTGCTGAAAGAAGAAGAGCGTGAGTTAAAAGCGCAGTTGCGCGCGTTGCAGTGGCAGGCACTCGAAGAGCAGTTGGTCAGTTCACGCACTGGCATTGGCGATTTGGAAGTAAAACTGGAAGCGGTGCAGTCGGAACACCAGCAAGTTGACACCGCGCTGGAACAGCAGCGCGTCGAACACACAGAACGCAACGACGCTTTCAATAAGGTACAGGGCGATTTTTATGCGTTGGGCGCGGAAGTCGCGCGCATTGAGCAGACGCTGCAACACCAGCAGGAGCGCGCGCGACAGTTGCAGGAGGATCTCGCCCAGACGAAAACCAATTTGCAGGAATCAGAAAGCCACCTGGGCGAAGATCGCGTTAAGCTCAGTGGTTGGGAGCAAGAAATTGCAGCGCTAAGCCCGCAGCTGCAAACCATGCAGAGTCAGGAGGCGACTTCCACAGAAAAATTGGTGGCCGCGGAAGAGGCGATGCAAACCTGGCAACAGCAGTGGGACGAATTTAATCAACGCGCGGCGCAACCCCAGCAAGAAGCAGAAGTGCAGCAATCGCGTATTGGTCACGTGGAAGAAGTGCTGCAACGTCTGCGTGAGCGGCAGCGACAGTTGGAAGCAGAGCAAGAAAGCTTAAGTGAAGGCCCAGCCGACGTCGAGTTGCAGGCCCTAGCGCAGCAGCTTGCGCTAGTTGAAACGCAAATGTCGCAACATGAGGCCCGCGGCAATAAGTTGGTGTCCGCGGTGGCCGATACCCGTGCGCAAGAAAGCCGGCTCGCTGCCCAGTTAAATTCGCGGCGCAGTGAAGTGCAAGAGTTACGCGGCCGCCTCGCCTCGCTGGAGGCGCTTCAGGAAGCGGCGCTGAATGACGGCGACGAGGGCGCCAATGCCTGGTTGCAGTCGCAGCAGTTGGCATCGCAACCGCGCCTATTGGAAACCCTGTCGATTGAATCGGGCTGGGAGCTCGCTGTCGAGACTGTGCTGGGCGAAGGTCTGCAAGCAGTTTGTGTTGAGGAGGTCGGTCGGCTCGGCGCGAGGTTGAGTGAATTGCATCAGGGGCGCCTCATGTTGGTGGACGCCAGCGCGGATGCCGCCGTCAAACCGGACGGCGCAGACAACGACCTGCGCAATAAAGTGCGCAGTGGCGGCGGGCACGCGCAAGTGTTGTTGGCCGGTGTGCAGGTCGCGGAATCGTTAACCGAAGCGCTGGCGCGGCGCGCCAGCCTGGCCGCTGGCCAGTCCATCGTCACCCGCGACGGTATCTGGTTGGGTCGCAACTGGATGCGTGTCGCACGTCCCGCCGAACATGAAGGTGGCTTGATTCGCCGGCAAGAGGAATTGAAGACTTTGTCGGCGGAGTTGCAGGCCGCACAGGCGCGTGAAGTCGAACTCACCGAACAACTGGAGGCGGCACAACGCACGTTGAGCGAGCTCGAGGCGGAACGCCAGTCCTGCCAAAATGTGTTGCAGGGTTGCTCGCGTCAACACGCTGAACAGAGCGCTGATCTATCGGCGCATCGCGCCAAGGCCGAACAAATTCGCCTGCGTAGAGAGAGTATTGTTGCGGAGTTGCAAGAGACGCAAACACTGTATTCTGAGCAACAAGAGGCGTTGGCTAAGGCCCGAGAAATTCTTTCGGAGTCTATTGAGGGGATGGAAACAGACTCTCAGCAGCGCGAGGAATTGCTCGCCCGCCGCGATAGTACGCGTGCAGCTCTCGAGGCGGCCAGACAGCAGGCGCGGCGCGATAAAGATAGCACCCACGAATTAGCGGTGCGCTATCACTCACTGGAAACACGTTTGACCGCGATGCGTGCGACGATCGAACGCACCGATCGCCAAGTCGCGCAACTGCGCGAGCGCGGAGATAGTCTGCATGTCGCCGTGGCAGAAAACGACGCGCCCAGCGATGATTTAAAGGCGGAGCTAGAGCGTCAGTTGGAACTGCGATTGCAGGCGGAAGGCGAGTTGTCCAGTGCTCGGGCATTGGTGGCCGATGTTGAACACCGCATGCGTGAGGCCGAACAAGCGCGCAATGAAATCGAACAGCGTGCGCAGCTCGTGCGCAGCGAATTGGAGCAGGCGCGCATAGCACAGCAATCCCTCAAAGTGCGGCAGGAAACTTTGCAGAATCAACTGGCGGAGTCACAGCATACTGTTGATGATGTGTTACAGGCCATGCCAGAGGGCGCCAATGAAGCACAGTGGCAGCAATCCTTAGAGCGCTGTGCCAATCGCATCGCCAGATTGGGCCCTATCAACCTGGCGGCGATCGACGAATACGACCAGCAGTCTGAGCGCAAAACCTATCTGGATGCCCAAAACGAGGATCTCACGACTGCATTGGAAACGCTGCAGTCGGCGATTCGCAAAATCGATAAGGAAACGCGCAGCCGGTTTCGCGATACCTTTGAACAAGTCAATGGCAGCTTGGGCGATTTGTTCCCGCGGTTGTTTGGCGGCGGCAGCGCCTATCTGGAAATGACTGGCGACGATTTGCTCGATACTGGCATTACCATCATGGCGCGTCCGCCGGGCAAGAAAAATGCGACCATCCACCTGCTGTCTGGTGGCGAGAAGGCATTGACCGCAATCGCCTTGGTCTTTTCCATCTTTCAGCTCAACCCGGCACCGTTTTGTATCCTCGATGAGGTCGACGCACCTCTGGACGATGCCAATACCGGCCGCTACGCGCGCTTGGTCAAAGAGATGTCAGAAAAAGTACAGCTTATTTACATTACTCATAATAAGATATCCATGGAGATGGCCGAACAACTGATGGGTGTCACCATGCATGAGCCGGGTGTATCCCGGTTGGTTTCAGTGGACGTGGACGAAGCGGCAGAACTGGCCGCCAGTTAGTGGGTGGGATAGTAGCAAATGGAATTAACCGTACGAGATTGGATGGTCATTGTCGGTGTCTTGTTGATACTGGCCGTGGCACTAGATGCGTGGCGCCGAATTCGCGCTGAAAAACGTGACCGCGTGCGCGTGAAACTGGTCGACCCGGACCAATTGCCCGCTGAACCAGAAGATGACTTTGCGCTGTTCAAAGAGCTGCCCAACGGCCCGGCACGCGTGCGGCCGCGCGGGGAAGTCGTGCGTCAGGGTTTGGAAGCTGCTGGGGAAGGTGCTGGGAGCGGCGCCCAGGCAGCAGGGGCTGCACCGGGCGGGCAATCTCGCTCGCCACACAACGAGTTCGTGAATGGTCGCAACTGCGGCGCTAATGATGGGGGCGCTAACAATGGCAGCGGCAATGGTCGTCTCAACGGTCGTACCGATGACGAGGATATTGCTCTGGTGTCGGGCCTGACCTCTTCGGGCGTTATCGGTAAATCGGAGAACTTGGATTGGTTGGATGAGGTGGGTGAAAGTCGCCCGCTTTCCGCAGCCACTCGCAAGTTGCCACTCGACGCCGCGTCGGAAGTGCACATGCTGAACGTAGTTGCGCGCTCGCCGCGGGGCTTCCGTGGCGAAGATATCCTCGAGATACTGTTGGCCTGCGATTTGCGATTTGGCGATATGAGCTTTTTTCACCGCCACGAAGAAGCGGCTGGCAAAGGGCCCATTCAATTTAGCGTCGCCAACATGGTCGATCCAGGTGTTTTCAACATCGACGATATGTCTAACATGACCACGCCCGGCCTGATCTTCTTCGTGTCACTGCCCGGCCCGGAGGATATGATGCAGGCCTACGACTACATGCTGGAAACAGCGCAGGTGGTGGCCCGTAACTTAGGTGGCGATGTATTGGATGAGAGCCGCAGTGTCTTGACCAAACAGTCCATGGATCACTGTCGTCACCAGATTCGCGACCTCGAGCGGCGCTTGCTGGCGAGGGCGCAATAATCTGATCGACCTCGCTTTCCTTTCCCGTGTCCAGGGCTGACCCAAAACAGCGCCCCCGCACAGCTGAGAGCAACGATATTGCCAAGCTGCGCAAACAACTTGAAACCTGGAACCACCAGTACTATGTGTTGGATGAGCCGACTGTGCCCGATTCGGAGTACGATCGCCGCATGCGGGAACTTATCGAGCTAGAAGCTGCACATCCCGAGCTGCAAAGCGCTACGTCTCCCAGTCAGCGCGTCGGCGGCGAACCCCTCAGTCAATTCCAGCAAGTGCGGCACGAGCTGCCCATGTTGTCTCTGGACAACGCTTTTTCGGCCGAAGATGTGGCTAACTTTGAGCGTCGGCTGCTCGAACGTTTGCAGGGTGAATACGAGAGAGTGGAGTTTGCCTGCGAGCCAAAGCTAGACGGTATTGCCGTGAGCTTACTGTATCGTCACGGCGAGCTAGTGCGCGGTGCCACGCGCGGCGATGGCCGCACGGGCGAAGACATCACGCATAACGTGAGGACTATTCGTTCGATTCCCCTGGTGTTGCGCGGCAGCGGTTTCCCCGAGGTGTTGGAAGTGCGCGGCGAAGTGTACATGCCGCGCGCTGGCTTCGAAGCTATAAATGAACGTGCGCGAGTCGCGGGTGAAAAACCTTTCGTGAACCCGCGCAACGCAGCGGCCGGTAGTTTGCGGCAACTCGATCCGCGTCTTACGGCGAGCCGACCCCTGGAAATGTGTTGCTACAGTGTGGGCCTGGTCGAGGGAGAGCGCTTGCCCGACAAGCATACGGGTGTCCTGGAAAAATTGCGCGATTGGGGTTTGCGCGTCAACCCCGACAGTGCCGTTGCCGTCGGCGAGCAGGCTTGTAATGCATACTACGAGGCACTCGCGCAGCGCCGCGACAGTCTGCACTATGACATCGATGGCATTGTGTTCAAAGTCAACGATCTGGCGCTACAACAACGCCTGGGTTTTGTCTCGCGTGCGCCGCGCTGGGCTATCGCCAGAAAGTTTCCCGCCCAGGAAGAAACGACGCAGCTTCTCGATGTCGAGTTTCAGGTGGGGCGCACCGGCGCCATCACACCCGTGGCGCGTTTAGAACCGGTGTTTGTCGGTGGTGTCACTGTGAGCAATGCGACCCTACACAACGCCGATGAGATCGAACGCCTCGGCCTGCGCACTGGCGATTATGTTGTCGTGCGCCGCGCGGGAGATGTAATTCCCCAGGTTGTCTCCGTAGTGACAAAACGCCGCCCGAAGAACGCCAAGCCAATCAAGTTTCCGCGGCAATGCCCGGTCTGTGCTTCCGCGTTGAAACGAGAAGAGGGTGAAGCGGTACTGCGCTGTGTCGGCGGCCTGGTGTGCGCAGCTCAGCAGAAGGCAGCTATTCGGCACTTTGCATCGCGCCGTGCCATGGACATCGAAGGGCTTGGCGACAAACTGGTGGAGCAGTTAGTGGACGGCGGCCTCGTACACACAATCGCAGAGCTCTATTCGTTGACACGGGAGCTACTCGAAGGTTTGGAGCGTATGGGCGAGAAATCAGCAGAAAACCTGCTCGCTGCGCTGGAAAAAAGTAAGCAGACATCGCTGCAGCGTTTTTTGTTCGCCCTGGGTATACGCGAGGTGGGGGAGGCAACGGCGCTCAATCTCGCGCGACACTTTGGAACACTAGAAGCTCTGATGCAAGCCGAGCAGCATGCACTGGAGGCGGTTGCCGATGTCGGCCCCATCGTCGCTGAGCACGTGCACCAGTTTTTCCGCAGCGAAGGAAATTTGGCGGTAATTCGCGCTCTGCAAAGTGCGGGGGTCGACTGGCCTGACTTAGCGGTGGATGAGCCGGCGCAACCACAGCCTTTGGCCGGTCAGATATGGGTAGTCACTGGTAAACTGGAGACGCTGTCGCGCGATGAGGCTAAAGCGCAATTACAGTCACTGGGTGCGAAGGTGGCCGGTAGTGTCTCGGCGAAAACCACCACGGTGGTCGCGGGGCCGGGAGCGGGCTCAAAGTTAACCAAGGCACAAGCCCTTGGCACAGCTATCTTCTCCGAAGCACAACTGTTGCAATTGTTGCAGGATAACGGTGTACAAATTTAACACACTGCAGAAGAGGCTGTTGTCGGTGCTTGTTCTTCTGGCGAGCGTCTTGCTCACGGGTTGCACCACGGCACCTCCCAGCCAAGTGAGTGATGTCTGTGCTATTTTTCGCGAGAAGAAAAGCTGGTACCCGGACGCGCTGACCGCGCAACAGCGCTGGGGTAGCCCGGTGCCTGTTATGATGGCTATTCTCCATCAGGAATCACGCTTCCGCGCTACAGCGAAGCCGCCGCGCAAGAAAATTTTGGGGTTTATACCCGGGCCGCGACCCTCGAGTGCTTACGGCTATAGCCAGGCAAAAAAAACCACCTGGCGGGAGTATGAAAAATCTGTCGGGCGTTACGGCGCCGACCGAGATGACTTCGGCGATGCCATTGATTTTGTCGCTTGGTACAACGCACAGTCGCGCACGCGCAGTGGCATCGCTCTGCACGATACCTACCGTCTCTATCTCGCTTACCACGAGGGGCACGGCGGCTTTAATCGTGCGACCCACAACAAAAAACCGTGGCTGCTGTCGGTTGCGCGCGAAGTGGAATCGCAGGCGGCCCGCTACCAAACCCAGTTGCGCGGCTGCGCGGGAAAGTTACCACGAAAAAAAGGGTTATTCGGCTGGTTTTAGGAGCCTGAGTGCGCGCTCGCATTGGTTGAGTTCAAGTTTGAGCACTGTCTCACGTTATCCCCCCTAAGCTTAGGAAAAGTAACGCAATTCCTCGGCCGCGCTTAGTGAAATGGCAATTGACATGTGACACACTTGATGCTCACGTATCAGTGACCTAACTTGAGTTGTTGTTGTCAAGTCAGCATCGCGTCAGATGGCAGCAGCTCGTACAACGACAGTGAGTGGCCCGCTTGAAACCCACAGACATTGAAAACCCGGAATACTTCCACAAGGTGGTGGACTGCCAGTATGCCTGCCCGGCCCATACGCCCGTACCCGAATACATTCGCCTGATAGCCGCCCAGCGTTATACCGATGCCTACATGATTAACTGGGACTCCAACGTTTTTCCCGGCATCTTGGGTCGTACCTGTGACAGGCCTTGCGAGCCCGCCTGCCGCCGCGGGCGGGTCGAAGAGGAGCCCGTTGCCATCTGTCGTCTCAAGCGCGTTGCCGCAGACAACAAGCAGTCGATCATTGATCGACTGCCGGAGATTCCCAGCAAGAAAAATGGCAAGCGAATCGCTTTGATCGGGGCGGGCCCGGCTTCGCTCACGGTGGCCAGAGATTTAGCGCCACTGGGCTACATCATCGATATTTTCGACAACCAATTTGCTGGCGGCGGCATGATGCGCAGCCAGATTCCATCTTTCCGCCTACCTATCGGTGTGTTGGACGAAGAAGTGAATTACATTCTAGATCGAGGCGTTAACGCGACGTTCGATGTGGAAGTGGATAGCCTCGCATCGGTATTGAACAAGGGCTATGACGCCGTCTTTATCGGCACCGGCGCGCCGCGCGGCAAGGGTTTAAACCTGCCGGGGTTAGAAGATGCGCGTGACAACGTCTATTTAGGTATCGATTGGCTCGCCAGCGTCGCCTTCGACCACGTCGACAAGATCGGCAAAAAAGTTCTAGTGCTGGGTGGTGGCAACACGGCGATGGATTGCTGCCGCACGTCGCGTCGCTTAGGGGGAGAAGATGTTCGCGTCGTTGTGCGCAGCCCCTTTGAAGACATGAAAGCTTCGCCCTGGGAAAAGGATGATGCCATGGCGGAAGGTGTTCCCTTTTACAACAACCACGTGCCGAAAGAATTTGTGGTCGAGTCGGGCCAGTTAAAGGGTATGTACTTTGAAAAGGTTGAAGCGGAGTATGACGAGGAGGGCAATCGCACCTTGGTTCCCACTGAGGAAGATCTGGTGTTTATGGAAGCGGACGATGTGTTGATGGCGATTGGCCAGGAAAACGCATTCCCTTGGATCGAGCGCGATTTAGGCATTGAATTCGATAAATGGGACATGCCGGTGGTCGACAAAGAGACCTTTCAGTCCACTAATGACAAGGTATTTTTTGGCGGTGATGCGGCCTTTGGGCCGGAAAATATCATCACCGCAGTGGCCCACGGGCATCAAGCCGCTGTCAGCATTGATTTGTTTTGCCGGGGCGAGTCGCTGCACGACCGGCCATCGCCCATGGTGACCCTGACCAGCCAAAAAATGGGCGTGCACGAGTGGACTTATGACAATGCCGTCGAGGAGGATAAGCGCTACGCTGTGCCACACGCACCTCTGAGCGAGGCCTTGCGTGATCGCACTCTGGAGGTCGAACTGGGCTTCGATCAGCAGACGGGCTTTTTAGAAGCCGAGCGCTGTCTCAATTGCGATGTTCAAACCGTATTCGACGAGGTGCGCTGCATCGAGTGCGATGCCTGCGTTGATATTTGCCCCACAGACTGTATCACTTTCACCCTTAACGGCGACGAAGAAGAATTGCGCACGCGGTTGCTGGCACCGGCGGGTAACCTCGCTCAGGATCTATACGTGTCTGAAAATTTGCCCACCGAGCGTGTCATGGTGAAGGATGAAAATGTCTGCTTACACTGCGGCTTGTGCGCTGAGCGCTGCCCGACGACCGCTTGGGATATGCAGAAATTTCTCTACAACGTAACCAAGGCAGGTGCGGCCACATGAAGCGCATAGAATCAGTTAACGACTTCGTGATTAAGTTTGCCAATGTGAACGGGACTGGGTCTGCCAGTGCCAACAATTTGTTTGCCAAGGCATTGTTCCGCATGGGTCTGCCGGTATCTCCCAAGAATATCTTTCCATCGAATATTCAGGGGCTTCCCACTTGGTATGAAGTGCGTGTCAGTGAACAGGGTTATTTAGGCCGTCGCGGGGGCGTGGACATCGCACTGTCCGTGAACCCCCAGAGCATAGCAGACGATATTCGTGAAGTTGAGCCCGGCGGATATTTTATCTACGACAATACTAAGCCGCTAGATCTGCGCCTGCTGCGCGATGACGTCAACATCATCGGTCTGCCGCTGACACAAATCTGTAACGATGAGTACGAAGATCCAAGGCAGCGGCAGCTGTTTAAAAACGTCATCTATGTCGGGGCTTTAGCCGCGTTGTTGGATATGGACTTCAAGGTTGTAACCGGGCTGGTTGAGGATCAATTTAAGGGTAAAGAGAAGCTCATCCTGCCCAATATTCAGGCCCTGGAATTGGGTTATCAGTACGCGCGTAGCAATTTGGACTGCCCTTTGGGAATTCGTGTTCAGACGGTCGATCGCAACGGCGAGAAGATTTTATTGGACGGCAACACTGCCCTGGGCCTGGGAGCGATTTACGGCGGCGCAACGGTTGCGGCTTGGTACCCCATCACACCCTCTACTTCGGTGGTAGATGCGTTTGAGCGCTATGCCAAACGGGTGCGCATCGACCCGGGCACAGGCCGACGCAACTACGCTATCGTGCAAGCTGAAGATGAATTAGCGGCCATCGGCATGGTTATCGGTGCTAGTTGGAACGGTGCGCGCGCCTTTACCGCGACGTCCGGCCCGGGCATTTCGCTGATGAGTGAATTCTTGGGGCTGGCCTATTTCGCGGAAATTCCGACTGTGCTGTTTAACGTGCAGCGTGCCGGACCATCGACGGGCATGCCGACCCGTACACAGCAGTCTGATATTTTAGCTTGCGCCTACGGCTCCCACGGCGACACCAAACAAGTCTTGTTATTTCCATCGACGCCTAAAGAGTGCTTTGATTTTGGTGCGCAATCATTCGACTTGGCGGAACGCTTACAGACTCCTATCATTTTGATGACTGACCTCGATTTGGGGATGAACGACAATATGTCCGCCCCTCTGGCCTGGGACGATGAGCGCAAGTACGACCGCGGCAAAGTGCTCACTGCCGAGCAATTGGATGAAGCCCAAGAATTTGGCCGTTATCTCGATGTCGATGGTGACGCAATCTGCTACCGCACTTATCCGGGCACCCACCCGACCAAAGGTGCTTACTTCACGCGCGGGACGTCGCGCGACGAAGAAGCCATTTACTCGGAAAAGGGCGAAATTTACGAAGCGAACATGCTGCGCCTGTTGCGTAAGTGGGACACGATTACGGAATATGTGCCCGCGCCGGAAATTGTGGAGTGCGGTAAGAAAACCAATACCGCTGTCCTATATTTCGGCACCAGCGAAGAGTCTTCGCGCGAAGCGGTCGATCGCTTGGCCGATGAGGGTATCTATCTCGATGCCATGCGTGTGCGAGCATTTCCCTTTAGTACAGTTGTGAAGGACTTTATCGAGAATCACGAGCGTGTGTTTGTCATCGAACAAAATCGCGACGCGCAACTGCGTACGCTGCTGATGGCGGAGTTTGAGTTTGGTCCAGACAAACTGAAATCTGTGCTCTGTTTTGACGGCACACCGATCAGTGCGCGCAACATTCGTAAACAGATTAAAGGTCATTTGGATGGCGGTAGTGTGGTGCCCCTACATCGTCACTCAGCGCGTGCCGGCGTGGGAGAAAAATCATGAGTTATCAAATCCCTAAATTTCGTCACCCGGAGCTGCCGGTTAACGAACTGGGCTACACCAAAGCAGATTATGAGGGTTCTATATCGACTTTGTGTGCCGGTTGCGGCCACGACTCGATCAGTGGCGCCATCGTCAAAGCGTGTCATGAGTTGTCCATCGAACCGCACAAAATTGCCAAGTTGTCTGGGATAGGCTGCTCGTCGAAAACCCCTACGTACTTTCTCGGCAAATCTCACGGCTTCAATTCTGTCCACGGGCGCATGCCCTCAGTCGTGACCGGAGCCTCGATGGCCAATCGTGACCTGCTGTACATGGGCGTATCCGGTGATGGTGATACCGCCTCCATCGGTATGGGCCAGTTTGCCCATGTGGCCAGACGCAACTTGAACATGGTCTACGTCGTGATGAATAACGGTTGCTATGGTTTGACCAAAGGTCAAGATTCCGCGACAGCAGACGAAGGCTCCGCCAGTAAAAAGGGTGACCCCAACGTATTCAATGCCATTGATCTGTGTGGCACCGCGATACAAATGGGCGCGACCTTCGTGGCCAGGAGTTTTTCCGGGGACAAGCATCAGCTCGTCCCGTTGATTAAAGCGGCAATCACTCACCGCGGATTCGCCTTTATCGACGTGGTCTCACCCTGTGTGACGTTTAACAATAATCAGCAGTCCACCAAGAGCTATGAATTTGTGCGCGAGCACGCGGAGGCAACGGGCACCGTGGATTTCATTCCGCCCCATTCCGAGATTACCACGGAGTATGAACCCGGCCATTCTCAGGAAGTCCGAATGCACGATGGCTCGGCCATTCATTTGTATAAGATGGACGCGGATCTGGATCCCTTTAACCGGCGCTCCGCCATCAACTTGTTGGAAGACCACCGGGAGCAGGGCAATATTCTGACCGGCCTCATCTATATCGACGAAGATAGCCGTGACTTGCACGATGTGTTGGAAACCTCGCAGCGCCCGCTAAACCAACTCGATGAGACAGATCTCTGCCCTGGTAATAAAATGCTGCTCAACATCAACGCCAGCTTGCGTTAATGGTGTGAACGGTGCGCGCCAAGTTGGCGCGTTGGTCTCACCTAAGCCCTGTTCCCATGCGGCTGTCATGAAATTGTCATAATTGGCGACTTTAATGGCGCAGCGACGGGCAAAAAAATTGCAGGACGCATGGCTAAATACACAATACTCATTGTTGAGGATGAACCGGCAATCCGCGATATGCTGCGCATGGCGCTGGAGGTGGAGTCATTTGAGTGTCTAGAGGCTTCGACCATCCAAGAGGGCTATACTGCGGTCGTCGATCACAAGCCCGATGTCCTGTTGCTCGATTGGATGCTCCCCGGCGGTAGTGGCATAGAATTGCTGCGGCGACTCAAACGCGAGAACCTGACGCAAGACTTACCAATCATTATGCTCACCGCCAAGACGTCCGAGGCCAATATCGTGCAGGGTTTGGAGGAGGGCGCCGATGATTACATCACCAAACCCTTTGCACCGCGTGAACTCTTAGCGCGCATCAACGCACTGCTGCGTCGCAGCACGGCCGGGGGCGACCAATTCGTTCTCGAGGCCGGTGCACTGCGGTTAGACGTTGCCGGCCACCGGGTTTTTGTCGATGATGCGGCAATCGATATGGGCCCTACCGAGTTCAAATTGTTGAAGTTTTTTATGTCTCACCCGGAGCGTGCCTATTCGCGCAGCCAGTTGCTGGATCACGTCTGGGGTGCGAATGTCTATGTGGAGGAGCGCACGGTCGATGTGCATATTCGGCGTTTGCGCAAGGCCCTAAATACTCCCGCCAACGACTGCGGTAAACTGATCGAAACTGTGCGCGGCACGGGTTATCGATTCACGCGGGGGTTGTAGGCGATTGTCGCTGTGTAGATTCGGATGAGTTGGGTATCAGCGTGGGTAAATATTATCGCCGTCGTGGTGGTGCTCGGGCTTGTGGGGTGGTACTACGGCTACCCGCTGCAAGCGGTAATCTTGGCGCTGTGCGGCGTCATTGCCTTTTGGTCCTATCAGATGCATAAGGTGCGCCAATGGTTACAGGATCCAGTATCGACACCGCCGGATGTCTACGGTATCTGGGGTGAGCTACTGGCGCGAATTTATTTCCATCAGCGGCGACACAAGAAGGTAGAGAAGCGCCTGCAATCTAATGTGCGCTATTTGGAGGATTCGTTTTCCTCTATGCGCGAGGGCGTTGTCATGGTCGATAAAGCCGGCGGGATCAAGTGGTCGAACGAGGCTGCAGAGCCACTGCTGGGGCTGCGCAGCGAGGAGGACCGAGGGCAGACATTAACCAATCTCGTCCGCGACCCCGAGTTTACCGATTATTTTTTGGGCGATGATTACAGTAAACCGTTGCACTATTTGCCAATGGCGAACCCAAAACGACATTTACAGGTAGAAGTGAGCCGCTTTGGTGGCAGTGAGCGACTGCTGTTTATACGCGATGTGAGCAGCGAGTTTCGCGTGGAGCAAATGCGTCGCGATTTCGTCGCCAATGTCTCCCATGAGCTGCGAACACCATTGACCGTAATCACCGGGTACCTCGATACGATGGCAAGCCAGGAAGACGCTTTACCGACGAACTTTACCCGAGCCCTCGAACAAATGAGAACGCAAGCACAGCGTATGGAAGCGCTGATCAAAGATCTGCTGTGGCTATCGCGTATTGAACACGAAGTAGGCGCGAGCCCTCATCAGTCTGTCGATATTCCGGGGATGTTAAGAGGGCTTCAGCAGGAGGTGGCTGAAGCGCACCCGGAGGTAAACATGGCACTCGATCTGCAATCGGAAGCGCACGTGACCGGAGATTACAAGCAGCTCTACAGTGCGATCTCCAATTTGGTGCTCAATGCGGTGAAGTATGGATCAGGTGAGGAGCCGATCCAGGTGCGCTGGGAGGCTGATAATGGCGGTTGCTTATTAACGGTGCAAGATCGAGGGCAGGGTATCGACGAAACCCACATACCGCGTTTGACAGAGCGTTTTTACCGTGTCGATGACAGTCGCAATGCTGCATCCGGGGGCACCGGTTTGGGTTTAGCCATCGTTAAGCACGTGGCGGTTGCTCACGGCGCGACTTTAGGCATAGATAGTAAATTAGGGCGGGGCAGTACATTTCGTTTGCACTTCCCCACCCGGCACTAGGCTGAAAATAGACAATTAGAGGGACTCTTATGTTAAAGCAGGAAGACTATCAGGCACATATTTCCGGCCGCTTTAATTCCGAATTGGAATCGCTGCGTAACCACATGTTGGAGATGGGCGGCAAGGTCGAAAAACAACTGAAAAAAGCGCTCCAGGCCCTCATGGAACAAGACAGCGGTGAGGCCGAGGCGATTGTCGATCGCGACACCGAAGTCAATGCCATGGAGATGGCTATCGACGATGAATGCGCCACCATTATTGCGCGCAGGCAGCCCACTGCGAGCGATCTGCGGCTGGTTATCGCCATCATCAAGGTAAATACGGATTTAGAACGTATCGGTGATGAAGCCGCTAAGGTTGCCAAGCAGGCGTTGCGTATGTCAGAAGACGGGATGTCGCCAAGTAAGTTCGTGGAGTTACGCCATATCGGCGCACGGGTCGCGGCGATGTTGCGCAGTGCGCTGGATGCCTTTGCCCGATTGGATGTGGAGCAAGCCGTCTCCGTCGTCAAGGGTGATGTCGAAGTCGACAAGGAATATGGCAGTGCCATGCGCTCACTAGTGACGTTCATGATGGAGGACCCGCGCGCTATCGGTGCGGTGCTCAATGAAATGTGGGCGCTGCGCAGCCTCGAGCGCATCGGAGACCACGCCTGCAATATTGCCGAGCATGTGGTGTATCTGGTGGAGGGCTTAGATGTACGTCATTCCCCGCCGAAAGAGCTGGAAAACCTCGTTGCGGATCACCGCTAGAACCCACTTCAATCCTACGTAAAATGTCATAAAACCGTAACATCGCGGGCCTAGAATGCGCGGCAGAGATCGGGGTTATTCGATCTCAACTGTCGTTCTAACAATGGAGTTGAATTCACGTGAAACTTACAACAGCCTTCATCATCGGTCCCGTAGTCGCGCTCTCGGCTGCCACTTTCGGTACGCAAACAGCCCTGGCGGCAAATCGCGATAACGTCAATATTGTCGGGTCTTCGACGGTTTACCCCTTTGCCACTGTTGTCGCGGAACGCTTTGGGCGATCTACCAACTTCAAGACACCGAAAATAGAATCCACTGGCTCCGGCGGTGGCCTGAAGCTCTTCTGTAAAGGTGTGGGCGCCAGCACCCCCGATATCACCAATGCCTCGCGGCGCATTAAGAAAAGTGAATTCGATAGCTGCCAGGCCAACGGCGTCACCGACGTCATCGAAGTACTGGTGGGCTTTGATGGAATTGCCATCGCCAACTCGAAGAAATCACCAAAATTGAGCCTGAGCTTGAAAGATCTATATCTGGCTCTAGCGAAAGATATTCCCGGCCCCGATGGCAAGCTGATTCCCAATCCCCACAAGACCTGGAAGGATGTGAACTCCGCCTTGCCCGACGCTAATATCGAAGTACTCGGCCCGCCACCAACCTCGGGTACACGCGATGCCTTCGCAGAATTGGCGATGGGCGGTGGTGCTAAAGCTATTCCAGCACTGAAGAAGCTGCGCGGGTTGGGTCCCGATCAAGCCGATGACATTAAGGCATTAATGGCCGAATTGGGTATGCCCATGGGTGTATACACTGCGCTGCAGGAAAAGAAGGGTAAAGCTCCCAAAGGTAAAGACGTGTTTAAAACCATAGCGTATGCGGTGCGTGAAGACGGTGCGTATATTGAAGCGGGTGAGAACGATAACCTGATCGTACAAAAGCTCGACGCCAACCCGAATGCGCTGGGTATCTTTGGCTTTAGCTTTCTTGAAGAAAATGGCGACAAGGTTCAGGGCTCCACTGTGAACGGCGTCGACCCAACCTTCGACACCATTGCCGAGGGAGAGTACCCCGTCTCGCGTCCGCTGTACTTTTATATCAAGGCTGCACATATCGGCAAAATCCCCGGCATCCTAGAGTATGCACAGGAGTTTACCTCGGAGCGCGCCATGGGAGAGGATGGTTATCTTCCGGAGAAAGGTCTGATTCCATTGGGTGATGATGAGTTGGAGCAAGTGCGCGCTGATCTAGTGGCGAAAAAACCTCTGGAAATGCAGTGATTTCGCGCGTAGGGGTGAGGGCGGTGCGAGCGGGAGTGCCGCCTTTCCTGCGCGTATTTTGCACCTGAAATGTTAGCTCAATTGAAATGTGTCTCAAGTTTGTCGTGTAGTTACCAACTGACCTAGTAGCACTCACACCTATGCAGACAACAACCCTAGCGTTGACACTCCTAGCGCTTTGCTGCTTCGGTTTTATCCTCGGCCGCGGTCGCTCGCTCAACTTATACGGCGCGCGCGCTACAGGCGAGCGTACGCACTCGCTCCCCAAACACTATGGTTATATGGTCTTAGCTTGGGTAGCGTTGCCGGGGTTTTTGCTTCTTTTTGCTTGGATGTCGCTGGAAGCAGGTTTCATTCAAAGCTCGGTATTAGCGACACTGCCAGAATCGACGCAACAGCAAGATCCGAATACCTTGGGTTTGTACTACAACCAGGTTGTGGCAATCGCAAATGGCGAGTTGGCCGCCTCTGTATCCGACGAGGTTCAACTGGCCGCTGCACAAACCTACCGGCAAGCGACAGCAGCTAACGCGACTTGGCGCGCCGCTGTGGTACTACTCTGTGCGGTGATTGGCGGTGGAATCGCATTCACACGCGTGGCGCCTACCTTTCGCGCGCGCGTGCATGTCGAGGCCATTATTCGCGCGGTGCTGTTTTCCTGTTCTTTTATCGCTTTGCTGACAACACTCGGGATTGTCTTGTCCGTGCTGTTCGAAGCACTGCGCTTTTTTCAGATAATCCCGGCATTGGACTTTTTATTTGGGCTGGACTGGAGCCCGCAAATGGCCATTCGCGCAGATCAAGTGGCGGCCAGTGGTTCATTTGGGTTTGTGCCTCTGTTGACAGGTACCCTGTTGATTTCCAGCGTGGCGATGTTCATTGCGGTTCCCGTAGGTCTCATGTCGGCAATCTACCTTTCGGAGTACGCCAGTCGGCGTTTTCGCGCGGTGACCAAACCCGTCCTAGAGATACTCGCGGGTGTTCCCACAGTGGTCTACGGGTTTTTCGCGGCCCTTACCGTGGCACCGTTAATTCGGGGGTGGGGTGAATCACTGGGGCTCAGTGTGGCCTCTGAAAGTGCGTTGGCTGCGGGCTTGGTGATGGGTATTATGATTATTCCCTTTGTCATGTCTCTCTCCGACGACATTTTGAGTGCCGTACCACGGAGCATGCGCGAGGCCTCCCTGGGTATGGGGGCCACGATGAATGAAACCATTCGTAAAGTGCTGCTACCGGCAGCCTTACCTGGCATCGTGGGAGGAATTCTGCTGGCGGTGTCGCGCGCGATTGGAGAAACCATGATTGTCGTCATGGCCGCCGGTCTGTCAGCCAAGCTTACCGCGAACCCCCTCGAGGCGGTGACGACTATCACCGTACAGATCGTGACTTTGTTGGTTGGAGACCAAGAGTTTGACAGCCCGAAAACCCTCGCCGCATTTGCCCTGGGATTGGTATTGTTTTTTGTCACCCTAACGCTGAATGTCATTGCTCTTTATGTGGTACGCCGCTATCGAGAACAGTATGAGTGATGTGAACATGAACCAAGCGGAGGGTTATTCAACCACCCGCATGATTGCAGCGTCCTTGCAAAAGCGCTACGCCAGCGAGCGGCGATTTCAGTGGCTGGGGCGGGCTGCTGTCATGGTGGGCTTGCTGTTCTTGGTGTTTTTGCTGTTCGATATCATGAGTAAGGGCCTGCCAGCCTTCACTTCGCAGTACATTCAAATCCCGATTACTTTTGATACCGAAAAACTAGGGGTGCCAGACGAGCCCGACGGGGAGGCTCTGTACACGGCGAATTTTAATGCTTTGCTTAAACGTAGCCTGCGCGACGAATTTCCCGAGGTGCGTTCACGTACGGATAAAAAGCAATTGTATCGCCTGATCAGTGCCGGCGCTGAGTTTGATTTGCGCGACCAACTGATGGCATCCCCCGAACTGGTGGGGAAAACCACTGAGGTCTGGCTGCGCGCGCACTCAGAATCTGCTAGTTATCTGAAGGGTCAGTTGGATAGAGATTTGCCAGAATCGGAGCGCAAGGTGTCCAACCAGCAGATGGACTGGCTAGATCAGTTGCGCGAGGCCGGACGTGTGGAATCGCGCTTCAACACGACGTTCTTTACTGCGGGCGACTCACGCGAGCCAGAGCTAGCAGGTATTCTTGCCGCATTGATAGGCTCTCTGTTTACTCTGCTGGTGACGTTCTTGCTGGCTTTTCCGATCGGTGTGTTCGCCGCTGTGTACTTAGAGGAATTTGCCCCAAAAAATAGGCTCACGGATCTCATAGAGATTAACATCAACAATCTAGCTGCGGTCCCATCCATCGTATTTGGGCTGCTCGGTTTGGCGGTATTTATTAATTTCTTCGATTTGCCGCGCTCAGCACCCCTGGTGGGTGGCATTGTATTGGCGTTGATGACCTTGCCGACGATTATCATCACCTCCCGTGCCGCTATACAGGCGGTCTCGCCATCCATTCGTGAAGCTGCGCTGGGTATTGGCGCTTCTAAGATTCAAACCGTGTTTCACCACGTCGTACCTGTTGCCATGCCTGGCATCATGACCGGCTCGATCATTGGCATGGCACAAGCATTGGGTGAAACCGCGCCGCTGCTGATGATAGGTATGGTCGCCTTTATTATGGACGTCCCCGGAGGGGTGACCGACCCCTCCACCGTGTTACCGGTACAGATCTTTTTGTGGGCAGATAGTCCGGAACGCGGTTTCACCGAAAAGACATCCGCCGCAATTATGGTGCTAATGGGCTTTCTCATCGTCATGAATGCTGTAGCAGTGTTATTGCGAAAACGATTTGAGCAGAAATAGTGTACGGCGTGCGGTAGCGGCGTGCGGTAGCGGCGTGTGGTAGCGGCGTGTGGTAGCGGCGTGCGGTAGCGGCGTGCGGTAGCGGCGTGCGGTAGCGGCGTGCGGTAGCGGCGTGTGGTGGCAGTAAAGGCATGGAGTGGAAGTGAGTCGGAGTGCATAGGGCGGTATAGCACACCCGTCCAGGCCTCGTTTTTGACCGACCTTTTTTATGACAGGGTAGAGTGAGAATGAATACAATAGCGGCAAATGCACAAGTCAATTTAAACGGCGCAAGCCCGCAGGAAGTTACCACTGTGCCAGGCATGGCGGGTGACGGACAGCGCGAGGGAGAGTTCTTGTTGGATATTCCGAACGAATTCGATCACGAGAGCGTGGCAACCATCGGTTCACCACTGCTCGAGAAAGCTAAAATGACAACGCGCAATGTCAATGTCTATTATGCGGACAAGCAGGCAATTAACGATGTCTCTTTGGATATTGGAGCCAACGAAGTGATCGCCATGATTGGTCCTTCCGGCTGCGGGAAGTCAACGTTTCTGCGCACGCTCAACCGCATGAATGACATCATCCCTATCTGCCGCGTAGATGGTGATATTTGTCTGGATGGAAATGATATCTACCGCAGCGATCAAGACACGGTCCTGCTGCGCGCGCGCGTAGGCATGGTATTTCAAAAACCCAATCCCTTTCCAAAGTCCATTTACGAGAATGTTGCCTATGGCCCGCGAATTCATGGCTTGGCACGCAATAAGGCGGAAATGGATGAGATCGTGGAAAAGAGTTTGAACCGAGCGAGCCTGTTCGACGAAGTGAAAGACAGTCTGGATAAGCCGGGTACAGGCCTTTCCGGTGGACAGCAACAGCGCCTATGTATCGCCCGGGCCATCGCAGTGAGCCCGGAGGTCATTTTAATGGACGAACCGTGCTCGGCACTGGACCCTATCGCCACCGCGCGTATAGAAGAGCTGATGGATGAGTTGCGGGCAAAATACACTATCGCCATTGTGACGCATTCCATGCAGCAAGCGGCACGCGTCTCGCAACGCACAGCTTATTTTCACCTGGGTAAGTTGATCGAGGTCGGAGATACCAAAGAAATATTTACCAACCCGCGTCACACCCTTACAGAAAATTATATTACGGGCCGATTTGGCTAGTGCTTGACGCATTCGCTTGTCCGAAGAATCAGGATTTTTGGAACCTCGGCCCTGCATTCATGCAGTAAAGTTGCTCCCTTGACAACCTGCTTTAGGTGCCGCACCTGTTGGTGGCGAAAAGCCTTCTGTACTGCGGAATCGAAGTATTGTCTATTCCAATTCAAAGTAAGCGGCTTTCACCCCTGCGTCGAAAACTATCCCTCGCGATAGGTTACGTTCATGAAACTGTCATATTTTTACACTATTCTCGCTCAGCGCTGAAATTGATATTTGGCAGTAATCTTAGTCCACAGGAGAGAAACTATGAAAAAAATCATATCCCTCGCAGTCGCCAGCGTGTGTCTGCACGGTATGAATGCGGCGGCTCACGTTCCCGAGGCGGAATGGCGCAAGTTTAAAGCCGAATTTGAAGCGATGTCACAGCGGGTGCAGGCGCTAGAATCTGAGAACCGTCAATTGCGCGCTGATTCTCGCTCTTTGGCAACAAGCGGGATCAAGGTCGAAGACCTCACCGCTTTGCGCAGCGATGTGGACCGCCTGAATACGAGGAGTGACGAGAGCTCTTGGGCAGAAAAGGTCTCTTGGAAGGGTGATTTTCGCTACCGGTACGAGGATATCGAAGAAGATGGTAAGAGCGACCGCAATCGCAACCGTATTCGCGCGCGCGCCGCGTTGATTGCCAAGCCCACCAGCGATATCGAAGTGGGATTGGGGCTGGCCAGCGGCGGAGATGACCCAGTTTCCACTAATCAAACACTGGGTGGTGGTGGCAGCACCAAGGATATTCGACTAGATCTCGGGTACGCCAAGTGGACCGGTATAGAAAACGTGTATTTAACTGCCGGTAAATTTTCCAATTCATTCTATCGCCCTCAAAAGAGCGGCCTGATTTGGGATGGTGACTATCGCCCAGAGGGTTTTGCTGCGGGTTGGGCGGACGATATGTTCTTTGCCAACGCAGCCTACGGCTTCATCGAAAGCGATAGCAAGAATGACGAGGAAGCGTTCTGGGGTCTGCAGGTCGGCGCCAAGTGGCCCTTGGGCGAGAGCATCAAGTTGACTGCGGCTGCGAAGTACTTGGACATCCCGGTTGAGGGCCGCGGTCCGATCTACGACGGTGATTTCTTTGGTAACTCCACCGCAGTTGCTGGTGGCGAGGACGTCTATGCCAATGATTTTGAAATTGTCAACGTGTCATTAGAGCTTGCTTTGACATTGGGCGACATGCCGATGAGTATCTACGGCGACTACATCAACAACAACGATGCCGACGACTATGAGACGGGTTATATCGCCGGAATCAAGCTCGGTAAAGCCAAGAACAAGGGTAGCTGGCAGGTGCAGTACCAGTATCAGAACCTCGAAGCGGATGCGACGCTCGGCTTATTTACCGACTCTGACTTTGCCGGCGGCGGCACCGACGGCGAGGGCCATAAGTTGTCCGCTAAGTACGCGATCGATAAGAAGTGGACGATCGGAGCCACTTATTTCGACAACAGTACGGGCGTAGATCTGGGCAGCGATGCGGACTACCAGCGATTGCAGGTGGACACCGTATTTAAATACTAGTCGCAATCCTCGCATGTCAGTGTGAGACGCATGGCTAAAAGATAGGAGGTTTTACCTCCTGACAATAAGCGCGGGCGGATCGTATTAGGGCGGTTCGCCCGCGATTCGTTTAGCCCGATGCTCAGTAATTGCGACGTATTCTGCGTACCGTGTGCTTTTTCAAAGTACGGTCTTTCGGGCATTTGCAACACCACAAGCGTTCGGTACAATAGCGCGGCTTGTTTCGGTCTGCTGGACGCTGTGTGATGGCGGGTGTCGAACAAAAGTAACTGCGTCCCCTTCGTCTAGTGGTCCAGGACCCCGCCCTTTCACGGCGGTAACAGGGGTTCGAACCCCCTAGGGGACGCCATTTTCTTATAGCACAGGAGTCGTTTGCTCCTGCACAGCCGATTCCAGGCATGTACTGATCGAGCTCGGCCAACTCGTCGGCTTTGGGGGCCAGTCCATGCGACCAGTGTCTGCAAACGGGGGATAAGGTGAGTCGGTTTTGGAGTGGCTGGGTTCGGCAATTAAAACCTTACGTTCCTGGAGAGCAACCGAAGCTCAGTCAGTTGGTGAAGCTCAACACCAACGAAAATCCCTATCCGCCATCTCCTTCGGTGCTCGCTGCCTTATCGGTCGGTGAAGACGCGACCGACGCTGGCGCTGATATTGTCGACGCCCTACGACGCTATCCCGATCCGCAATCACTCGCCTTGCGTGAAGCCGTCGCGGCTTATAGCAATCTAACGCCAGAACAGGTGTTTGTGGGTAACGGTTCAGACGAGGTGCTTGCCCTGGCCTTTATGGCGCTGCTGCGGCAGGTGGCGCCAGTTTGTCTGCCTGATATCAGCTACAGTTTTTACCCCGTGTGGTGTCAGTTTGGTGGAATAGAATACGTCGAGGTCCCGCTAGAAGACGACTTTAGTCTCGATGTAAATCGCTTTCCGGCGCGCAATGGCGGTATTGTGTTTGCCAACCCCAACGCACCGACCGGCTGTTGTTTAACTCTGGAGGCCATTGCCAACTTGCTGCGCAGCCACAGCGACTCCCTGGTGATTGTGGATGAGGCCTACATCGCGTTTGGCGGGGAATCAGCAACAGCACTCATCAGTGATTTTGACAACCTGCTAGTTGTCCAAACGCTATCTAAATCACATGCCTTAGCGGGTTTGCGCGTGGGTTTTGCCCTCGGCCATGCGGATCTGATCGAAGCGCTGGTACGGGCGAAAGACTCCTTTAATTCTTATCCTGTCGATGCGCTGGCGCAAAGGCTGGCCTGTGCCGCGCTGACAGACACCGCTTATCTGCAGGAAACATGCGCTAAGATCATCGCCAGTCGTGAATCCCTCCGCGCCGGCTTAGAAGTGCTGGGATTTCGCGTCTTGCCCTCCCAAGCAAACTTTTTGTTCACTACTCACCCGGAGCGCTCGGCGAGTGATTTGTTCACAGCGCTGCGCGAGCGGGGTGTGCTGGTACGTCACTTTTCCGGTGCGCGCATCGAGGCTTACTTGCGGATTACGGTGGGCACAGAAGAGCAGTGCGCCGCTCTGCTCGCAGCTCTAAAGGGTATAATTGAGGGCGGCTGACTAATGCTTGCGCAGTAAAATACTGCCGATAGAATACCCAGCGCCAAACGAGCATAGGACTCCTAAATCACCGCTGGCAAAGTCGCTGCGGTGTTTGTGGAAGGCGATTACCGACCCGGCAGAACTCGTATTGGCGTACTCGTCGAGAATGGTGGGTGCTTCATCGGGCTTGGCTTCGCGACCCAATACGCGTTTGGAAATGAGTTGATTCATGCTCAAGTTGGCTTGATGTAGCCACAGCCGTTTCAACTGTTCTGGTGCTACTTGCATAGTCTCGAGTTGCAGCGAGATCAGATCGGCAACAGCGGGGCACACTTCTTTGAAAACCTTGCGCCCCTCTTGCACAAACAATTTATCAGGCTTACCGATTCCAGATTCATCGGTGCGGTTGAGGAAGCCAAAGTTATTGCGAATATTGTTGGAATATAGGGTGCGCAGACGGCTGTCGAGCACTTCGAAGGCCTCGTCACCCTGAGCGGTGTCGGCGCACTCGAGTAAGATTGCAGTACAGACATCGCCAAAAATAAAGTGTGAGTCTCTGTCTCGGAAATTCAAGTGGCCGCTGCATATTTCAGGATTGATCACCAGCACGCTACGCGCGCTGCCGCTTAATAGGGCATCCCGTGCTTGCGCGATGCCAAAAGTCGCGGAAGAGCAGGCGACATTCATATCAAAACCGTAACCTTCTATACCCAAGGCATCTTGCACTTCGATCGCGATAGCCGGGTAGGGGCGTTGCATATTTGAAGCGGCCACGATAACGGCGTCGATGTCCGCCGCTGATTTCTGCGCTTGCCGCATTGCTTCCCTCGCGGCAGCGACAGACATTTCGCATTGAATCGATTGCGCTTCATTGGGGCGCTCGGGCAGGTAGGGCGTCATGCGCTTTGGATTCATGATGCCGGCTTTGTCCAGTACGTAGCGCGACTTAATGCCCGATGCTTTTTCGACAAACTCGGCGGAAGAGTGCTCCAGTGCCACTACGTGTCCAGCGGCGATATCGTCGGTGTGTTCGGCGTTAAACAAATCGACGTAGGCGTTGTAGGAGTCGACCAATTCCTCGTTGCTGATGGATTGCGTTGGGGTGAAGAGTCCAGTGCCGCTAATAACGATGCTTTGCGATGACCCGTGTGGTTTGCGCGAGGGTGAGGGTTGATCACTCACTGGCGCTTTTCCAGCGGTACAAAATTCCGTTGTGCCGCGCCAGTATAAAGTTGCCGGGGGCGACCGATTCGATAACTACCGCTGATCATTTCATTCCAGTGTGCGATCCAACCGACTGTTCTGCCCACTGCAAAGATAACGGTGAACATGCTGGTGGGAATGCCGATTGCCTTGAGGATGATGCCAGAGTAGAAATCGACATTGGGATAGAGTTTCTTTTCAATAAAGTACTCATCCGAAAGCGCGATTTCTTCCAGGCGTTTGGCGATGGCCAGCATCGGGTCATTCTCAATGCCCAACTCGGCGAGAACTTCGTCAGCGGAATCCTTCATGACTTTGGCGCGAGGGTCGAAGTTCTTGTACACACGATGGCCAAAGCCCATGAGTCGGAAGGGATCCTCCTTGTCTTTCGCCCGCGCGACAAACTCGTCGATGCGCGATACATCACCAATTTCCTCGAGCATTTTCAACACCGCCTCGTTGGCGCCGCCGTGGGATGGCCCCCACAACGCGGCAATGCCAGCGGCGATGCAGGCGAACGGGTTGGCCCCCGAGGAGCCCGCCAGTCGGACTGTCGAAGTAGAGGCATTTTGTTCGTGATCCGCGTGGAGAAGAAAGATGCGGTCCATGGCTTTGGCCAGAATGGGGCTGATGTTGCTTGGCTCACAGGGATTGCCAAACATCATGTGTAGAAAGTTTTCCGCGTAGTTCAAGCTGTTGTCCGGGTACATAAACGGCTGCCCGGTGGAGAACTTGAAGCTCATCGCGGCCAGGGTCGGCATTTTGGCAATGAGTCGGAATGCCGCGATCTGACGGTGGCGTTCGTTCGAGATCTCCAGAGAATCGTGGTAGAAGGCAGACAGCGCACCGACCACGCCGCACATAATCGCCATGGGGTGGGCGTCGCGCCGAAAGCCATTGAAGAAGGTGCGAATTTGCTCATTCACCATGGTGTGCTTATGCACGGTGCCGACAAATGCGTCTTTTTGTTCCTTATTAGGAAGCTCGCCATAGAGCAGGAGGTAGCAGGTTTCCAGGTAGTCTGACTCCTCCGCTAGCTGACCGATAGGGTAACCCCGGTGCAGTAATACTCCTTTGGCACCGTCGATAAAAGTAATTTGCGATTCGCAGGCAGCGGTCGAGACAAACCCGGGGTCGTAGGTGAAAATGCCCTGGCTAGTGAGAGCCCCCACGTCCGCGACATCGGGCCCCAGTGTTCCCGAATAAATGGGAAGCTCAATGGCGTCTTCCCTCCCGTCGATGGTAAGGGTGGCCTTTTTGTTACTCATAGTGGTTACTCTCAGGGGTTCGAACTCAAGGGGTTTACATGGCAATTTTTGCGCCGCGCTTCACTATAAAGTTTCGGAGATTTTTGTCAATTCACCGGGCGCTCGCAGCCGCTGACGCAGCGGTTCGGCAACACTCGGGCACGGCGCTGTCGCAATGACAAAATTGTTTGTTAATTAGGCACTGCGTAAGCCTCTTTAAGTTTGAAATTCAATCGCTAACTGCCTATAATTTCTGGCGTTTTCATTGTGCGTTTCGATTACTATCAAGCGGCTCGCCCACACCATCAAAAATTGGTTAATCGCCCGCTACAGGGCCTGACAAAGGCGGTACTTAATCGTGAAAGACAAGCGTCCAGTGAACCTGGACATCGGCAGCATGCGGCTTCCCATCACTGCATGGGCTTCGATCACTCACCGCGCCTCCGGCGTGTTCCTTTTTGTTGGCGTTGGACTACTGCTTTGGGCTTTGGAGGCGAGCCTCTCCAGCCCCGAACAATTTGCCTCGATGCAAGCGTGTTTTGCCCAGCCGCTCATGAAGTTTATTTTGTGGCTGGTCATGGCGGCGCTGATCTACCACAGCGTGGCGGGGGTAAAACATTTGGTTGCTGATTTTGGCATTGGTGAAACCATGCGAGGTGGGACACTGGGTGCTCAAATTTCGATCGCTGTCTCAGTGGTTCTGGCGTTGTTAGCGGGGATTTGGTTATGGTAACGAGCATCACCAATATGGGCCGCTCAGGACTTTACGACTGGCTCATGCAGCGCATTAGCGCTGTGGTCCTCCTAGCTTACTTTTTGTACATCGCTTGTGTGTCGCTCAGTGGTATCGACTATTACGGTTGGCGGGCACTGTTCGATCAAACCTGGATGCGCATTTTTAGTTTTATGGCGTTGTGCTCGCTGGGCGTGCATGCCTGGGTGGGTTTGTGGACTGTATTTACCGATTATTTGACCGAGCGCATGCTCGGCCCAAAGGGCAATGTACTGCGACTGATCGCACAAGTGGTTTGCGGCGTTGTGATGTTCTGTTATTTGGTCTGGGGCATCCAGATCCTGTGGGGTAGTTAAGCATGGCGGGACTTCGAACCATTTCCTTTGACGGTGTGATCGTGGGCGGCGGGGGTGCTGGCATGCGAGCGGCGCTGCAGCTCGCCCAGTCCGGCTATAAAACCGCCGTAATTTCCAAAGTATTTCCAACGCGGTCACATACGGTATCAGCCCAAGGCGGCATCACCTGTGCCATCGCCTCCGCTGACCCGAACGACGATTGGCGCTGGCACATGTACGATACGGTCAAGGGCTCCGACTATATCGGTGATCAGGACGCTATCGAATACATGTGCAGCGTCGGTCCAGAAGCCGTATTCGAGCTCGAGCACATGGGCCTGCCATTTTCGCGCACCGAAGAGGGCCGAATTTATCAGCGACCCTTTGGTGGTCAGTCCAAGAATTTTGGTGAAGGCGGGCAGGCAGCGCGCACCTGTGCGGCGGCGGACCGTACCGGACACGCGCTATTGCACACCCTGTACCAAGGCAACATAAAGAACAACACTGTGTTTTTCAACGAGTGGTACGCGACTGACCTCGTCAAGAATGCAGACGGTGCGGTAGTTGGTGTGATCGCCATCTGCATGGAGACGGGCGAAACCGTCTACGTCAAATCCAAAGCAACCGTTTTCGCCACCGGCGGCGCCGGCCGCATTTATGCGTCGACCACCAATGCGCATATCAACACCGGAGACGGTGTGGGGATGGCACTGCGTGCCGGGTTTCCGGTACAGGATATCGAGATGTGGCAGTTTCACCCGACCGGTATTCATGGCGCAGGTGTGCTGGTGACCGAGGGCTGTCGCGGTGAGGGCGGCTACCTGGTGAATAAAGACGGCGAGCGTTTTATGGAACGCTATGCCCCCAATGCGAAGGATCTTGCGGGGCGCGATGTCGTCGCGCGTTCCATGGTACTAGAGATTCTCGAAGGGCGCGGTTGTGGGCCCGATGCCGATCACGTGTATTTGAAGCTCGATCACCTCGGAGAAGAGGTATTGGAGAGCCGCTTGCCGGGTATCTGCGAATTGTCGCGTACGTTCGCGCACGCCGACCCGGTGAAAGAGCCGGTGCCAGTGGTGCCCACCTGCCACTACATGATGGGTGGAATTCCGACAAATGTTCATGGCCAAGCCTTAATGCAAGATGCCGACGGCAACGACCAAATTATTCCCGGGTTATTCGCCTGTGGTGAAGTGGCTTGTGTCTCTGTTCATGGTGCCAACCGCCTCGGTGGTAATTCACTGCTCGACCTCGTGGTGTTTGGACGAGCTTCCGGCCTGTTTATCGAAAAGTCGCTGCGCGAGGGCATCGAGCTACTCGACGCTTCAGAGAGCGATGTTGAGCAGGCCATGTCGCGGCTCGATAAGTTGAATAACTCCAGCGGTGGTGAGAGCGTGGCGGAATTGGGCAAAGAGCTGCAAAACACGATGCAGAACCACTTCGGCGTATTTCGTAAAGGCGAATTTATGCAGGAGGGTATCAGCAAATTGGCCGATATGCGCGAGCGCATTGAAACCGCGCAGCTTTCCGACAAGAGCATGGCCTACAACACGGCGCGCATTGAAGCACTGGAGTTACACAACCTCTTCGAAGTTGCCGAGGCCACGGCTATCACCGCCGAAGAACGCAAAGAGAGCCGTGGCGCGCACGCGCGGGAGGATTTTGCCGAGCGCGATGATGACAATTGGTTGTGTCACTCGATGTATTTCCCCGAAGACAAGCGCGTAGGGCGTCGGGGAGTGAATTTCGAACCGAAGACGGTCGATACATTTCAGCCGAAAATTCGTACTTATTAGTCGCAGCGCTACGACGCGAGAGTTAACTACATGTTACAAGTCAGCATATATCGCTATAACCCCGAGACGGACACTGAGCCCTACATGCAGGATATCCAGGTGGATACCGGCGGCAAAGATCTGATGGTGCTCGACGTGATGGAGATGATTAAGGCGCGCGATACTAGCGTCGCCTATCGGCGCTCCTGTCGCGAGGGCGTCTGTGGGTCGGATGGTGTCAATATGAATGGCGTTAATGGCTTAGCTTGTATTACGCCGCTATCTGAAACGGTGCGCAATAACAAATTGGTACTGCGGCCACTGCCGGGTTTGCCGGTTATTCGCGATCTCATTGTCGATATGTCGATGTTTTATGCACAGTACGAGAAGGTGCAGCCCTATCTGCTGAACAACACGCCCGCGCCTGCGATAGAGCGTATGCAGACACCTGAGGAGCGTGAAAAGTTGGATGGGTTGTACGAGTGCATACTCTGCGCCTGCTGCTCAACCTCGTGCCCCTCGTTCTGGTGGAACCCTGATCGGTTCATCGGCCCGGCGGGATTACTGCAAGCTTATCGATTCCTGGCGGACTCGCGCGATACGGCTACCGAGGAACGCCTGGCCGAGCTAGACGATCCCTTCAGCGTCTTCCGCTGTCATGGCATCCAGAACTGTGTGAACGTGTGTCCCAAGGGGCTCAATCCGACACGCGCCATCGGGCACATTCGCAATATGCTGTTGGCCAGGGCGACGTAGTTCGTGCGTGTTCTAACTTGAGTTTATGTCGATAAGCTGTTGATTTTAATGAGTAAGATTTAATAGTTCGTCGACCTGCTGCAGAGCGTTATCTGCCATGGTCCGGCCCCAGTGAGTGTAGCGGCGGTGGGCCGTTGCAACTGCTACACTCAGTGCTGTCTGCGCTGGCGATGTAGCGGGTAAGGTGACGAACTTCGATCTGTTCCCGCCTGTGTTGCGCTAAAACAAGTTTGCCCCAGCTCACCTGCGAGCAGTGCAGCTCACGCTACCGTTAATGTTGCCAAGAAGGCATAACATGCAAGAAAGTACGATGCAGGAATGGTGGCGCTCTTCGCACATCGCGGGGGGCAATGCGACCTACGTCGAAGATCTCTACGAAACGTACCTAAAAGATCCCAACACGGTGCCCGGTCAATGGCGCGATTACTTTGATCGGCTGCCTTTGGTTGAATCGAAGACGCTACAAATTGAAGATGTCCCGCACTCGGTGATTCGCGAGCGCTTTGCGCAGATCAGCAAAATGCGGGTGCGCACCGAGGCAACGGTACAGCACGACTCTCAGGCGACGGAGTACGAACGGAAACAGGTTCAGGTCGTGCAACTCATTTCGGCTTATCGCCAACGCGGCCACCAAAAAGCACAACTCGATCCTTTGGAGTTGGCGCCGCGGGAAACCGTGCCCGACCTCGAGCTCAGTTTTCATCAACTGTCCACCGCTGATTTCGACACCGTATTCCAGACCGGCAGTCTGCACATCGGCAAAGCCGATGCCACCCTGGGCGAAATTCACGATGCCTTGGAGCGAACTTACTGTCACACCATCGGTGCAGAGTTCATGCATATCGTCGATACCGGCGAGCGCCACTGGATCATGCAGCGAATGGAATCCGTGCGCAGTGCGCCCAGTTATCGCGATGAAATTCGCCTTAATCTATTGCGCCAGCTTGTGCAAGCCGAGGGTTTAGAGAAATCCCTGGCCTCTAAATATCCGGGAACGAAGCGCTTCGGCTTGGAGGGCGGTGAGAGCCTGATTCCGATGCTGTCCGAAATGGTACAGCGCTGCGGTGCTTACCGCGCCGAAGAGATAGTGATCGGTATGGCGCACCGCGGTCGCCTCAATGTGTTGATTAATATATTGGGTAAGAAGCCCTCGGAACTATTCGCAGAGTTCGAAGGGCGCGCCCGCTATGAAAGCTCCGGCGATGTGAAGTACCACCAGGGCTTTTCCTCGAACGTGATGACCCCAGGGGGAGAGGTTCATCTCGCGCTGGCCTTTAACCCCTCGCATCTCGAAATCGTGTCCCCTGTCGTTGAAGGGTCTGTTCGAGCGCGTCAGGAACGGCGCGATGACGTCAGTGGCGATTTAGTGGTGCCCATTGTGCTGCACGGCGACGCTGCCTTTGCCGGGCAGGGCGTGGTCATGGAAACGTTTCAGATGTCGCAAACGCGTGGCTTTAAGACCGGTGGCACGATCCATGTGGTGTTGAATAATCAGGTTGGTTTTACCACCAGCCGCCGCGAGGATGCACGCTCCACCGAGTATTGCACGGACATTGCGAAGATGGTGCAGGCGCCGATATTCCACGTCAATGCCGATGACCCGCAAGCGGTGTTGTTTGTCACGCAGATGGCCGTCGACTATCGCACCGAGTTCAATAAGGATGTGGTGATCGATCTGATTTGCTACCGCCGCCGCGGACACAACGAGGCGGATGAGCCCTCGGTCACTCAGCCTTTGATGTACGACAAGATTAGCAGTCACAGTACAACGCGCGAGATTTACGCTGAGCGCCTGGTGCAAGAAGGCGTGCTCGCTGCAAAGGAAGTCGAAGCGCTCGTCGAAGAGTATCGCGAGGCCTTGGACCGCGGTGAACCTCTGGTTAGCGGGCTGGTATCGGAGCCCAACAAAACACTGTTTGTCGATTGGTCGCCCTACATTGGGCATGAATGGACCTTAGAGTGCGACACCACGGTGGATTTACAGGTGCTGCAAGCGTTGGGCCAGGAGACAAACACCCCGCCGGATAGTTTCCCGCTGCAGCGCCAGGTGGCGAAAATATTGGAAGATCGACGCAAAATGGCGGCCGGAGCCATGGCCATTAACTGGGGTTTCGCCGAAAACCTCGCTTATGCCTCACTATTGAACGAAGGTTACCCCATTCGCTTGACGGGGCAGGATGTCGGACGCGGCACCTTCGCCCACCGGCACGCGGTGTTGCACAATCAAAAAGACGGCAGCACCTATGTGCCTCTTGAACACGTAGGAGAGGATCAGGAAGAATTCGTTATTTTCGACTCGCTACTCTCCGAGGAAGCGGTGCTGGCCTTTGAGTACGGTTACGCGACTACCATGCCGCGAGGTCTAGTGATTTGGGAAGCACAGTTTGGCGACTTCGCCAATGGTGCCCAAGTCGTCATCGATCAGTTTATCACCAGTGGCGAGCACAAGTGGTCGCGCTTGTGCGGCTTGACCATGTTGCTTCCCCACGGTTACGAGGGCCAGGGCCCGGAACATTCTTCGGCGCGTCTCGAGCGTTTCTTACAGCTCTGCGCTGAGCAAAATGTACAAGTCTGCGTGCCGACCACGCCGGCACAGGTGTATCACATGTTGCGACGCCAGGCGGTGCGGCCATTGCGCAAGCCGTTGATTGTCATGTCACCTAAGAGTCTGCTGCGACACAAAGAGGCAGTCTCAACGATTGATGAGCTGGCTGCGGGTCAGTTCCACAACGTTTTGGATGAGACTGATGACTTGGACAAAAAAGCCGTGGAGCGCGTTGTGCTGTGCAGTGGCAAAGTATTTTATGATCTGCGCGCTGCGCGACGCGAACGCGGCATCGAAAACATAGCGATTATTCGATTAGAACAGCTCTACCCTTTTCCCGAAGAGGAGCTGCTCGACGTGTTGCGCAGCGGCTACCCGGCCTTACGCGACGCCGTTTGGTGTCAGGAAGAACCCATGAACCAGGGTGCTTGGTATGCTAGTCAACACCATATGCGCCGCGTCATGCAGGAACACACTCCCGATGTCTATCTGCGCTATGTTGGCCGCGATTCGGCGGCGGCACCTGCAGCGGGCTATTTGGCACTGCACGTCGAGCAAATGGAAGCGTTCATCGATGCCGCCCTGGAGCCGATCAATCATTTGCACGCGGATCGCCGAAATTAATGTGCTGCATGTAATGTGTTGAGTGTGATGTACTGGACAGCTTGTTTAAATTGAATGTGCTGGAAAAACAGCAAAAAGCACTTTGCGGTGTGGAGAAAGTGACAGGAGTATAGAGCCGATATGGCAATAGATATCAAAGCACCAGCTTTTCCAGAATCTGTGGCCGACGGCGAAATCGCCGCTTGGCATAAAGAGGAGGGTGATGCCGTTTCTCGCGATGAGCTGATTGTCGAAATTGAAACCGACAAGGTCGTGTTAGAGGTTGTCGCGCCGCAAGATGGTGTCGTCACTAAGATTCTCGCCGTTGTCGGCGACACGGTACAGAGTCAGCAGCTGCTCGCGGAATTGACTCCCGGCGCAGTCGGTTCCATCGCGATCGCAACGCCCGATAAACCCAGCGCAAGCTCACCTGACTCCGCAAGGGATGCAGAGGACATTTTCGCGCAATTGGGTCCCGCGGCGCGATCTCTGGTTGATGAGCATGGTCTCGATGTGCTGGCCATCACCGCGACGGGAAAGAATGGTCGTATCACTAAGCAAGATGTTCTCAACCACATCAAGTCGGACAAGGCGGCCCCCGCTGCTGAACCCACAGCGCCAGTAAGTGCTACAAACTTGGCCGACCAGGAGGAGCCAATCGGCCCTTCGAGTGAGAGAACGGAGCGGCGCGTGCCCATGACGCGAATGCGTGCACGGATTGCGCAACGGTTGCTGAGTGCCACACAAGAGACCGCGATGCTCACCACATTTAATGAGGTGAACATGGCGCCAGTGATGGCCCTGCGCAACAAATACAAAGAGCAGTTTGAAAAAACGCATAACGGTACACGCTTGGGGTTCATGGGGTTTTTCATTAAAGCGTCCTGTGAAGCACTGAAGCGATATCCCTCGGTCAATGCGTCAATTGATGGTAATGATGTGGTCTACCACGGCTATCAAGATATCGGTGTCGCAGTTTCTACCGACAACGGCCTGGTGGTGCCCGTATTGCGCGATGCAGATTTCATGAGCCTGGCGGATATCGAAGCAGCAGTGCGTGATTTGGGACTGCGTGCGCGCGATAACAAACTGGGCATTGAAGATATGACGGGCGGGACCTTCACGGTAACCAACGGCGGCGTTTTTGGCTCACTGCTCTCAACGCCCATTCTGAATCCGCCACAGACTGGCATTTTGGGGATGCACAAGATTCAAGAGCGTCCTATGGCGGTCGATGGCGAGGTTGTGATACTGCCCATGATGTACCTGGCCCTAACTTATGATCACCGCCTCATCGACGGTAAAACCGCCGTGCAGTTTTTAGTGGCTGTGAAAGATTTGATCGAGGATCCGGCGCGCATCTTGCTGCAGTTGTAGGACGTGACCATGTGCTTGTCCAGCAGAGCACGGCACCGCGTAGACAGTGTATTCCGTGCACGCGCTGTGACAACCGAAACGACGCTAGGGCGGTTAGATTGACGAGCAGACAACACAACACGAAACGCAAGTTTAATGGAATCAGATATGTCAGATCAGTATGAAGTAGTGGTTATCGGTGCGGGCCCCGCTGGCTATGTGGCGGCTATTCGTGCGGCGCAACTGGGGCTGAAGACGGCCTGTGTGGAACAGTGGTTGGACGATAATAATCAGCTTGTTCTGGGTGGCACCTGCCTGAACGTCGGGTGTATTCCCTCTAAAGCACTGCTGGATTCCAGCCACAAGTATGCGGAAACGCGCGATGACCTCGGGCGCCACGGTATTAGCACGGGTGATGTGAAGATCGATATCGAGGGCATGTTGCAGCGCAAAAATAAAATTGTGCAGCAGCTTACCGGCGGCATTGCCTCACTCTTTAAACACAATGGCGTCACGGCGATATCTGGTCGAGGCAAGGTGATCGCAGGCGGCAATGTGGAGGTGTCGGATCACGAGGGCAATTCTCGTGTCATCGAGGCAGAGAACGTCATCATCGCGGCAGGTTCAGTGCCGGTCGATATTCCACCGGCGCCTATCGACGACGAGTTTATTCTCGATTCCACCGGCGCGCTGGCGCTAGCGGAAGTGCCCGAGCGGCTAGGCGTCATCGGAGCAGGCGTTATCGGCCTGGAATTGGGCAGTGTCTGGCGGCGTTTGGGCTCAGAGGTCGTCATGTTGGAGGCGCTGGATGACTTTCTGCCGATGATGGATGTACAGATTGCCAAAGAAGCGCTGAAGATTTTTACCAAGCAGGGCCTGGATATCCGCTTAGGTACGCGTGTCACCCACGCGCAAGTGAACGATGGCGGTGTCGATGTCATTTACAGCACCGCCGATGGCGAGCAACAAGAGCGCTTTGATCGCCTCATTGTCGCCGTGGGCCGCAAGCCCCGTTCCGAAGAGCTCTTTTCGTCCGATAGCGGCATCACCCTTGATGAGCGCGGCTACATTTTCGTGAATGATCACTGCGCCACCGAAGCGCCGCATGTGTTTGCTGTGGGCGATGTCGTGCGCGGCCCCATGCTGGCCCACAAGGGCTCGGAGGAGGGTATCATGGTCGCCGAGCGTATCGCTGGCAAACAGGCTGAGATGAACTACGACTGTATCCCTTCGGTGATCTATACCCATCCAGAGGTCGCGGCGGTGGGTAAAAATGAGCAGGAGTTGAAAGCCGAGGGGGTGGAATTCAAAGCGGGTATTTTCCCCTTTGCTGCATCTGGTCGAGCACTGGCCGCCAACGACACGCAAGGTATGGTCAAGCTTTTGGCGGACGCCGAGAGCGACACAATTTTGGGTTGCCATATCGTCGGCCCCTCCGCCGCCGATTTGGTGCAGGAAGTGGTTATTGCGATGGAGTTCGGCTCCAGCGCGGAGGATTTAGCGCTCACCGTGTTTGGTCACCCAACACTCTCCGAAGCGGTTCACGAAGCTGCACTAGCGGTGGCTGGGCAGGCCATTCATGTACCCAACCGGAAGCCGCGCAAGTAAAATAGCGAAGCCGTGCGCGGTGTATTTCCGATTGCCCATTTTAAGGCTGAATTTTCAATGGCACTCTGACCGCGTGGTGCGTACAGTACGCGCGCGGATCGCCCCCGAGAAACTGCAGCTTAACGTCGTTAGCGCTGCGCTGGGCACTGCGCAATTTCCATGACACACGAGACAGGCACAAAGACAATCACTAAGACAACAGAACAGCAGGATCGCTAATGAATCTTCACGAGTATCAAGGTAAACAATTGTTTGCGGAGTACGGTCTGCCCGTTTCCACAGGTTATGCTGTAGACAGCGCTGCCGCTGCCGCCGACGCTGCCGATAAGATCGGCGGCGATATGTGGGTTGTAAAAGCGCAGGTGCATGCCGGCGGCCGCGGCAAGGCCGGTGGTGTGAAATTGGTCAAGACGAAGGACGAAATCAAGAGTTTTGCCGAGCAGTGGTTGGGCAAAAACCTGGTCACCTACCAAACTGATGAAAACGGACAGCCGGTCTCGAAAATTTTAGTGGAATCCTGCACCGACATCGCTGAAGAGCTGTATCTCGGTGCCGTGGTGGATCGCTCATCGCGACGCGTGGTGTTTATGGCGTCCACCGAAGGTGGTGTAGAAATCGAGAAGGTTGCCGAGGAAACACCGGATAAGATTCTGCGCACTGCCATTGACCCCTTGGTTGGCCCGCAGCCCTATCAAGGTCGCGAGTTGGCTTTCAATTTGGGCCTAAGCGGTGACCAAATCAAACAGTTCGTGAAAATATTCATGGGCCTGGCGCGGATGTTCAGTGAGAAAGACTTGGCGCTCATCGAAATCAATCCGCTGGTGATCACCGATGCGGGTGATTTGCACTGCCTGGATGCGAAGATTGGTGTGGATGGTAACGCGCTGTATCGGCAGAAAGCGCTGCAGGAGATGCACGACCCCAGCCAGGAGGATGAGCGCGAAGCGCATGCGGCCAAGTGGGAGCTCAATTACGTGGCCCTGGACGGCAACATCGGTTGTATGGTGAACGGTGCTGGCTTGGCCATGGGCACCATGGATACCGTGGCCTTGCACGGTGGGTTCCCCGCTAATTTTTTGGATGTCGGTGGCGGTGCTACCAAAGAGCGTGTCTCCGAGGCATTTAAAATTATTCTGTCTGACGATAATGTGAAAGCCGTCTTGATCAATATTTTTGGCGGCATCGTGCGCTGTGACTTAATCGCCGAAGGCGTGGTCGGTGCAGTGCAGGAAATAGGTGTGGAGGTACCGGTGATCGTACGATTAGAAGGCAATAACGCCGATTTAGGGCAAAAAGTGTTGGCCGATAGCGGGTTAAACATCATGGCAGCAACCAGCTTGACTGACGCCGCTGAGCAAGCGGTCAACGCTGCTGGGGGTGCCGCCCAATGAGCATTCTCATCGACAGCAATACGAAAGTGATCTGCCAGGGTTTCACTGGCTCACAAGGGACGTTTCATTCCGAACAAGCCATCGAATACGGCACCAAAATGGTCGGCGGTGTCACTCCCGGTAAAGGCGGCCAGGAGCACCTGGGGCTGCCCGTATTTAACACGGTAACTGAAGCGGTGGGCACAACCGGCGCGCAGGCGTCAGTAATCTATGTACCCGCACCCTTTTGCAAAGACTCCATTTTAGAAGCGGCCAATGGCGGTATCGAATTGATTATTTGCATTACCGAAGGTGTGCCCACCCTGGATATGCTCGATGCAAAAATTAAGTGTGATGAGTTGGGTGTGCGGCTCATTGGCCCCAACTGCCCGGGTGTCATTACGCCAGGGGAGTGCAAGATCGGCATTATGCCCGGTCATATTCACCTGCCGGGCAAGGTGGGCATTATTTCCCGCTCCGGCACCTTGACCTACGAAGCGGTTAAGCAGACTACCGATGCCGGCTATGGTCAATCCACTTGTGTCGGTATTGGCGGCGACCCGATTCCCGGGTCCAACTTTATCGACATCCTGACGTTGTTTCAGGCGGACGATGCCACCGAGGCGATTGTCATGATCGGCGAAATTGGTGGCACGGCGGAAGAAGAGGCGGCAGCTTTCATTAAGGACAATGTCACCAAGCCTGTCGTGTCCTACATCGCCGGTGTGACGGCGCCTAAGGGCAAGCGCATGGGTCACGCTGGTGCGATTATCTCCGGTGGCAAGGGCACGGCCGATGAAAAATTTGCCGCGCTTGAGGATGCCGGGGTGAAAACCGTGCGCAGCCTCGCGCAGATCAGTGATGGCCTCGCGGAGGTAACGGGCTGGTAGTTTCGCGATTGTCAGTCTTATGGATTCGCCATTGAGCAGCTTCGATAGTTTGTTTATTCGTGCCTAGGTGCGGATAGGGAATTTTTTCGCCGGGCGGCCAGTTACAGTGCGGGGTTGCCTCTTCACTGCGCACCTCAGTCACCGCAGGGCTACCGCGCGACGGAGTTGGCGTCCCTCCGGTACTACGCGCATTTCTTCCATCGTTTAGTACCAAACGCCCAGCATCTCGTGTGGCTGGGCAATGATTTTTTTGTGGCCTGCACCTTGCTTTTGGGGTTGAATTCTCAGCTCGTAGCCCCCATGTCCCTCCCTAGCTGACGTCACATTAAAATCCCATTTAAATCAATAGGTTAATTAAAGAGGCCACTATGACAGCTGATGTAAAAAAAGAAACGTTAGGCTTTCAAACCGAAGCCAAGCAGTTGCTACACCTCATGATCCACTCCCTGTATAGCAATCGGGAGATTTTTCTGCGCGAGCTGATCTCCAATGCCAGTGATGCGATCGACAAATTACGTTTTGCCGCGCTGTCTAACAGCGAGTTGTTGGAGGGTGGCGCAGAGCTAGAAATACGCGTCGATGTCGATAAGGAAGCGGGCACGTTGATTATTGCGGACAACGGCATCGGCATGAATCGCGACGAGGTGATCGAAAATTTAGGCACGATAGCGAAATCGGGTACGGCGGCATTCCTGGAAAGTCTGACCGGCGATGAGCAGAAAGACTCGCAACTCATCGGCCAGTTTGGCGTTGGCTTCTACTCGGCGTTTATCGTGGCCGACCGCGTCGAAGTGCACACGCGCAAGGCGGGGGAGGCTGCGGATGAAGGTGTGGTGTGGGAGTCTCACGGAGAAGCTGAATTCTCCATCGAGGCGAGAGAGAAAGTCGAGCGTGGCACAACAATCACGTTGCACTTGAAAAAAGACTGCGAAGAGTTCGCCGATGACTGGCGCGTGCGCAGTGTGATCAAAAAATATTCTGACCACATTTCTGTCCCGGTCATGATGTTGCAGCCTCCCACCCCGCCGGTAGCGAGCGAGGATGAGGCGGAGCAGGACGCAGAGGTGCCCAAGCCCGAGTATGAAGCGGTCAATGAAGCCACTGCGCTGTGGACACGCTCGCGCACCGATGTCAGCGACGAGGAATATCAGGAATTCTACAAACACGTATCCCACGACTTTGAAAACCCCTTGTCGTGGAGTCACAACAAGGTCGAGGGTAAGTTGGAATACACCAGCCTGCTCTATATCCCCGCCAAAGCACCGTTCGACATGTGGAACCGGGAGATGACGCGCGGCTTAAAACTCTACGTGCAGCGCACATTTATCATGGATGACGCGGAACAGTTTTTGCCGCTGTATCTGCGCTTTGTTAAAGGGGTGGTGGACTCCAATGATCTGTCGCTCAATGTTTCGCGGGAGATCCTGCAACAGGACCCTGCCGTGGAATCGATGCGCAGCGCACTGACCAAGCGCGTGCTCGATATGCTGTCCAAGATGGCGAAGAAGGAGCCCGAGCAGTACGCGACTTTTTGGTCTGAATTTGGGTCGGTTATCAAAGAAGGGCCAGCGGAAGACTTTACCAACAGGGAGAAGATTGCCCAATTGTTGCGTTTTAGTACCACGCATACCGACAAGGAAGTGCAGGACCAATCCTTGGAAGACTATGTGTCGCGCATGCAAGAGAAGCAGGACAAGATCTACTACGTGGTGGCGGAAAATTTCAATACGGCCAAGCACAGTCCGCATCTGGAAGTGTTCCGGCAAAAAGGTATCGAGGTGCTTTTGCTCAGCGACCGCGTCGACGATTGGCTGATGAATCAGCTCCAGGAATTTGACGGCAAAGCGCTGCAGGATGTTGCCAGAGGTGCCTTGGATCTCGCCACTGACTCTGAAGAAGACAAGGCGAAGCAGGAGAAAGTCGCTAAAGAAGCCGAGGCCTTGGTAGAGCGCATGGGCAAAGTGCTGGAAGACCAAGTGAGCGAAGTGCGCGCGACCCATCGTCTAACGGAATCTGCAGCCTGCCTAGTGGTCGGGGAATTCGATATGGGTGCGCAAATGAGGCGCATCATGGAGTCTGCCGGGCAGCCTGTGCCCGAGTCAAAGCCGATTTTGGAAATTAACCCAGCCCACCCCTTGAGCAAAATGCTAGATGTGGAAGCTGATGAGGATCGCTTTGCCGATTTGGCGCAAACGGTTTTTGATCAAGCTCACTTGGCCGAAGGCGGGCAGCTCAATGATCCAGCCGCTTATGTGGCACGCCTGAACCGGCTGTTGCTGCAAATGAGTGAATCCTGAAGGGATGTTCGCAGTTTGTTAGACTAGTCTTTTGAGTTTTCGAGCGACGGGTAGCGCAGACTGCGGGATGATCGTAACGATATGGCGACACGGTAAGGCGGGCGAAGCCGCGACTGACCGCGACCGCGAGCTTACCACTCGAGGGTTGAACGACGTGCGTGTTGGAGCGCGGGCATTTCGCACCGCGTGTGAGAAGTACTCCTTGCCGCTGCCAAATATTATTATCTATAGCCCCTGGGAACGTACCGCGCAGACTGCACAGCTGATCGCCACAGAATTTCCGAGTGCTGAATTGGCAGCAGAGGATGTGCTGGCACCGTTTGCGGGGGACAGTCACAGCGTCAACCAGTTCTTGGAGCGTTGTGAGCAAGTAGATTCCAATGAGCACCTGGTGCTGGTTTCGCATCAACCCTCGGTGTCCGCGTGGGTCAATTTTTACCTCGGGCCTGGGCATCCCGTGCCCGGCCTGTCGCCTGGTGCACTCGCCGTGTTGTCCTTCGATCGGGTAGGGTCGCAATTGGGTAGGCTGCGGTTCTGGGCCGCGCCGCCGGACTATACCGTAGAAGCACAATGACTGATGTAGACGGCGACACGACTGCGACGGAACTCGCCTGGGAGGTAAATGGCCTACAACTGGCGGGGTTAAGTTGGGGCGATGCGGGTGAGCGGCCGGTTTTGGCACTGCATGGCTGGTTGGATAACGCGGCCAGCTTTACCGCGCTGGCGCCACATTTACGCGGTTGTCATGTGGTGGCGCCAGACTTGACGGGCCACGGTCGCAGCGATTGGCGCTCAGCCGATGCCACTTATCAAATCTGGGATGATTTGCCCGAGCTTGTGGGCATCGTCGACCAATTGGGCCGGCAACAGTTTGATATTATGGGTCATTCACGCGGCGCAGTCATCGCTGCACTACTTGCGTCCGTACTCGCGTCCATGACGCCAAATCGAGTCCGGCAACTGGTGTTGTTGGATGGCATTGCGCCGCAGGCGGTTTCACCCACTGATTTTCCCGGCCAAATGGCGACAGCCTTGGCGGACAAACAGCGGCTATCGAAGCGCCAACACCGTACCTTTGAGCGCTTTGCAGATGCAGTGGCAGTGCGTACCGAGGGGTTAAGTGAGCGCGCCGCTACGGTGATTTGCGAGAGGAATGTTAAGCGGGTCGATGGAAAGCTAACATGGAGCACAGACCCACGCCTGCAAGGCGCATCCCCAGTTAAACTCAGTGAGCCTCAAATTGAGGCTGTATGGCAGGCGTTAACGATGCCTGTACTCTTGCTGCTAGCTAGCGAGGGCCAGCATCACGCAGCCCCCGAGTACATGCAGCGTGTCCGCCAGGCGATACCGACACTGAACCTGGCGACCATCGAAGGCGGCCACCATTTCCATCTCGAGGATGCCGCGGTTGAGGTGGCGCATCAGATCACACAATTTCTTCTCGCAACGCACGACTCGGAGCAGCCATGTTGAGCGCAGCACTCATTACCAACCAAAATTGGCACCGGGCTCTTTTTCCGCGCACTTTTCTCGTGCTCGCGATAGTGTTAGGCGCAATCTTTAGCAATGCTAGTTCTGCAGAGACCCCAGCGCAGAAAATTGAAGAGGAGCCAATTGAAGCGGATCGCAGTCCCGAAGCCCTGTTGCAAGAGCTGGCGCGCAGCCCGCATATTGAATCGATCGCCTTTGTTGAAACCCAGGTCAGTGACCACGAAATTGGCCTTGGCGCGCTGCGCAAAGTGCGTGGCGCCTGGCGTTACAAATTCAGCGAGCGCTACAGTGGTTGGTTGCAGCGTTACACCTGGCAAATTATTGATGGCTTTACGTCGGCAGAAGTGATGGAAGAGGTGCAGGAACGTCTGGAAAACGAACTCAATGCCGAGGCCGCTTTTTCCTGCGACGGCCGCGCATGCGGGCACTCCACGCAATGGGCAAATCGGGTGTTTGCGCAGCGGGTACTCTACGGGAAGCAGGATTTGCAGCGCTACCGGGTGTACAAGTTAGCGCACGATTCGGACTATCGTCTGCTGCTTTACAGTTCAGCGCGCACGGCGGATAGACAGTACTTTCACGCGGACTTACTGCGCTTGACCCCCTGAACACTCGCCCCCTAGTGAGAAGCCATAGCTAGCGCTTCATTTGCAGCAGTGACAAAAATTCATCGCGCGTTTTTTCTTCGGTCCGGAAAGTCCCCAGCATAGCGGAGGTTTTCATGAGCGAATTCTGTTTTTGAACACCGCGCATCATCATGCACATGTGTTGTGCCTCGATAATGACACCGACGCCCTCGGCATCGGTGACTTCTTTGATAGTCTGTGCGATCTGTGATGTCAGTCCCTCTTGAATTTGTAGTCGCCGCGCATAGATATCAACTATTCGGGCGACTTTCGAAAGACCCAACACATTGCCTGTGGGGATATAGGCGACGTGACACTTGCCGATGAAGGGTAGTAGGTGGTGCTCACACAGGGAATACAGCTCGACGTCCTGTACAATAATCATTTCGCTGGAATCGGCTGGAAAAAGGGCATTATTAACCACTTCGTCTACCGATTGTTGATAGCCTTGCGTTAAGAACTCAAAGGCTTTAGCTGCGCGTTTTGGTGTGTCGACTAAGCCGGGACGCTCAAGATTTTCACCTATGGATTCAATGATTGTTGCCCATGCGTCTTGCACGAAGAAATCTCCAGTTTATGCGCAGAAAAAGAGCTTGGGATAGTAGCAACCCACTTGGGGCAAGGCAAACCATGAACGGGCAGGTGTTCGGTAGGCAGGCGCTCACTGAGAGGGTGTTGTGATAACTAAACCGCCCCCACCATCCATACCGACAACTGTTGGGGATGCCATCGAGTACTGTGCACAGCGATTGGCGCGAAGCGACGCCACCTACGGTCACGGCACCGACAACCCCTGGGACGAGGCGGTGCAACTTGTGCTGCATGTCGCCAATCTTCCCGGCGGTTCCAGTGCTCAAGTAGCATCGCAGTCACTGACTGGCGCCCAGCAATCGCACATGCTGGACTTGCTGAAGCGTCGAATAACACAAGCGATTCCGCTACCTTATCTCCTTGGTCGCGCCTGGTTTGCTGGCTTGGAGTTCCTGTGTGATGAGCGCGCCTTAGTGCCCCGGTCGCCGATTGCAGAGTTGGTTCGCAACGATTTTCAACCCTGGTACGCCGGTCCCCCGCCCACACACCTATTGGACTTGTGTTGCGGTGGCGGTTGTATCGGCCTTGCCGCCGCGCATTACAATAGCGAAGCCAGGGTCGATCTAGTGGATATTGACCCACAGGCTTTGGATCTAGCGCGCGCCAATGCCGCGCATCTGGGTGTTGCTGAGCGCGTCAATATCGTGCAATCAAATGCGTTTCAAGCATTGGGTGAGCAACGCTATGATCTCGTGTTGTGCAACCCTCCCTACGTCGATCGCGAAGCGCTTGCCTCTATGCCGAGCGAGTATTGGCATGAGCCGCACCTGGGGTTGGCTTCGGGCGAAGATGGCCTGGATCTCACGCGGCAAATATTGCGCGCTGTGGGTGATTACCTCAATCCAGCAGGGCTGCTGGTGTTGGAGGTTGGCTTGAGTTGGCCTGCGCTGGAGAGAGCTTATCCAGAGGTACCGTTTACCTGGGTGGAGTTCGAACATGGCGGCGAGGGAGTTTTCGTATTAACTGCCCGAGAGTGGCAAGATTACGGCGCACACTGGGTCTGATCGACTTATAATAGCGCTTCTAATTCAAGCACGAAGCACGCGGTTATGGCAGGCAACACGATTGGTAAACTGTTTACAGTCACCTCTTTCGGTGAGAGTCACGGTCCGGCGCTGGGTTGTGTCGTCGACGGCTGCCCGCCAGGGTTAGCGTTAAGTGCAGCGGACATGCAGCCAGATTTGGATCGGCGCAAGCCGGGAACTTCGCGCTTTACCACGCAGCGTCGCGAGGCGGATGAAGTGAACATCTTGTCCGGCGTGTTCGATGGGTACACCACGGGTACTCCGATTGGTTTGCTGATTGAAAACACAGACCAACGCTCGAAAGACTACAGCAATATTCAAGACACGTTCCGTCCCGCTCACGCGGATTATACCTATACCCAAAAGTATGGTTTTCGCGACTACCGTGGCGGTGGTCGCGCCTCTGCCCGAGAAACTGCGATGCGTGTCGCTGCCGGCGCTATTGCGAAAAAATTTCTGCATGAGCGCTACGGGGTAACCATCCGCGGTTTTCTCGCTCAACTCGGCCCCATCAAGGCCCAGCGCATCGAGTGGGAGTGTGTGGAGAGCAATCCCTTCTTTTGTCCCGACCCGGATAAGTTGGCGGAGATGGAAGCCTTCATGGCGGCACTCAATAAAGAGGGTGACTCCATTGGTGCGCGCATCAACGTCGTCGCAAGCGGCGTCGCGCCCGGTTTGGGCGAACCCGTATTCGATCGGTTGGACGCCGACATTGCGGCGGCCATGATGGGCATCAATGCCGTAAAAGGCGTCGAGGTGGGCACGGGGTTTGACTGTATTGAGCAGCGGGGCAGTGAGCATCGCGACCTCTTGACCCCCGAGGGTTTCGTGGGTAACAACGCAGGTGGCGTGCTCGGCGGAATTTCCAGCGGTCAGGATATTACCGTGAGCCTTGCGCTCAAGCCGACCTCCAGTATTCGCCAACCCGGTGCAACGATTGATAGCCAGGGGCGCGCGACTGAAGTCTCTACGGGTGGTCGCCATGACCCGTGCGTCGGAATACGGGCGACACCCATCGCAGAGGCCATGTTGGCCATCGTGCTAATGGATCATACGCTGCGACACCGTGCCCAAAACCAAGATGTCAGCTGCACAACACCTGCGATAAGCGCCGCGGCCCCCGATTCGGAAAAATCCCGCTAGGTGCAGCTCTAAGTGTCCAAACGTGCCCGATGGCGATACCATCGTACCGTGTTTCTCGCCATGGCTTGCTTGGGCACACTGATCTGGGCGGCGGTAACGCAGTTCGATATTCCGCCCGCTGACATTTACCAGTATTTTTTGTACTCCGGGCTGGGTGTGATACTGATTGTGGTGCTCGCGGCCCTGACGCTAGGTGTCTGGCTTTTACTCAAGAAGTTGATTGGTAGTTTGCGCGACAAGGGATAACAGCGCGCTATGGATGGTGTGCATTCAGTACGGTGGAGTACTGCCGCTCGGGATATTTCGCGCCGAGTATGACGCGCTTGGCTGTCGCGGCGGTTTTCACTGCGATTACTTCAGAACTGCTACTTCAGAACTATTGTTGCAGAACCTTTAGTCCACATCCGTTAATCGGCGGCCCTTGCTTGGCTGTCGGCCTGCGCAAGTTTTGGACTAGTCCAGCTCGATATCCAGAGTCATTTGATTGGCGATATCATCCAGCGCGCCCGCCAACTCCTCGGCATCTACCTCATTGGGAATCCGCGCTGTAATACGCGCACTAAATACAGCCTCGGCGCTCATCGGGGCGCGCGCGACTTGGCTGTCCAAGTCGAGCACATTGATGGCGCGCTTGGCGAGCGCGCTGGATATTTCTCGCACAATGCCGGGGCGATCGGGGCCTAGGACACGCAGCTCGACATCCCGGCCCGGAATCGTGGAGTTTTCTCCCGTTTGTGTGACCTGCACGCCCACGCCGCGATCAGCCAGCGCTTTTAAATCTTGCTCTAACTGCTCGCCGCGTTCAGCAGGCAGTGATACTTGTATCAACCCGGCAAATTTACCGCCCAACTGTGAGAGCCTGCTGTCGTGCCAGTTGCCCTCGTGTTGGGCAATGACCGCAGAGAGCGCCTCCACCAACCCCGGTCGATCATTGGCGATAAATGTCACAATATAGGTGCTGCGCACAGAGCGTCTCCACTTTCTTCAGGCAAGCCCGTATATTAGCGCGCATTGCTGTCTTGCTGAAGGAAATCAATCGTATGCCGTTGTATATCTCAGTACCCTTAAACAAACTAGAGGCCCGAGTGCTCGAAGCACTTATAGAGGAATTTGTCAGTCGCGACGGCACAGACTATGGTGAGCGAGAAACGAGCTTGGCGGAGCGGGTCGCAGCGGTAGATCACCAGTTGCACAGCGGTGACCTGCAACTCTTGTATGAACAGGAAGCAGAACAGTGGGATATTGTCTCGCGTGAGCAAGCAGCATCACTGCTGATCAACTGATAGAATTACCGGTGTTCCGCCAGTTGTCGATAGTGAAGTACGTGCCACAGAAACCCGAAAAAACCGATGTGTATCTCAACGCCAACGGGTTGTACTGCCCCGAACCCGTGATGTTGTTGCACAATGCGGTTCGCGATATGGTCGTTGGGCAAACGCTGCGGATCACGGCTACCGACCCGTCAACGGAGCGTGATATCCCCCGATTCTGCGCTTTTCTTGGTCACGACTTGTTGCATCGCGAGATTAGTGGACGAGAGTACATCTACTGGTTGCGTAAATGTGCTGCCGCCCAGGAGGGTCACTCTTGAAGCTTGCCTCTGTGGCCCCGGACGTAGAATTTCGAGCCGATGATCTGGAACGGCTCTTTGCCGCGTGTTTTGCCGCACAGTACAACACGCAACTGATAGGTGGCGCTGCCGAGCCGCTCTATCTACCATCGCCGGATGGTCGCGAACCGCACCGACTTTTCTATCGCGAAGACTTTTTCGCCAGTGCCTTGCATGAAATAGCACACTGGTGCATCGCGGGACATGAGCGCCGACAGCAGAGAGATTTCGATTATTGGTACTATCCGGAGGGTCGCACAGCCGCCCAGCAGGCGGCTTTTTTGCAAGCGGAAAGCGCGCCCCAAGCTTTGGAATGGCTGTTTGCGAAGGCTTGTGATTATCCGTTTCAAATCAGCTTTGATGATTTCTCCTGCGCGCCGGAAGTGCAGAGCCAAAAAGCCCAGTTTGCCCACGACATTCATCACCACGTCAAGACATGGCAACGTCGCGGACTACCGCAGCGGGCCGAGTGTTTTTATCGCGCACTTGCGGCGCACTTCGGCGTTGGTATTGCGTCCAGTGATGTCGAACTAGACCTCAATGAGTTGCTGTAGTGACAGCTGAGCGCGCGTGGTTGGTCGATGCTTCCATCTACATCTTTCGGGCTTGGTTTTCCCTGCCCGATCGTTGGCAGACGCGCGACGGTGTACCGTTGCAAGCGGTGTATGGCTATACCAAGTTTCTTCTGGATTTAATCGAAGGGACCATGCCTCGACCCGCGAGCACGCAATCTGTATTTCATCTGGCCGCGGCGTTCGATGAAAGTCTCGGCAGTAACTATCGCAACGACATTTATCCCGATTACAAGAGCAGTCGCGAGTTGCCCGATGAAGTCTTGGCATTTCAGCTCACCACTTGCCGAGAAATTACGCAGATTTTGGGTATACCGGATTATGGCGGACCGCGCTTTGAGGCGGACGACTACCTCGCGACTTTGGCGCGATTGTATCGAGAGCAGGGTGTGGCGGTAACGGTGGTCACGCGTGACAAAGATCTAGGGCAACTACTAAGCAACGCCGATGATCGATGGTGGGATTACGCCGCCAATACGTCGCTCAATGGAGATCAGTTTTTCGCAAAATTCGGCGTCTTGCCATCGCAATTTGGCGATTACCTAGCACTAGTGGGAGATTCCATTGACGATATCCCCGGTGTGCCCGGTGTTGGTGCGAAGACTGCGGCGGCGCTGTTGCAAGCGTTTCCGACCTTAGACAGATTGGGCGAGCATCTCACTGAGGTGGCACAGCTACCGCTACGCGGGGCCAAGGGTGTGGCAACGCGCTTGCAAGAGCACTGGCCACAAGTGTTGATGGCCCGGCAATTGACGGGCCTGGAAGACTGTATTCCCGAACTAACTCACGCTCCCACCTATAAGCCGACCGCGGAGAATTTTACCGAGTTGTCGCGCTACCTTAGCGCACTCAATTTACAGGGCTTACTGACCAGGCGCGCTCAAGCCATCGCCAGCAGTTTTCTCAAATCATGAGCTTCCATATCGTCGTCGACGACAACATTCCCGCAGTAGAAAACTACCTCGGGCATCACGGTGAGATCACACGTATCGATGGTCGTCTCCTAAGTGCCCCGCAGCACGAGGATCTACTCGTGAATACTGACGCACTTTTTGTGCGTTCCGTTACGCCAGTCAATGCGAGTTTGTTAACGCGAGCAGTGCGGCAATCGCAGCGACTGCGTTTTGTCGGCACTGCTACCAGCGGTTACGACCATGTCGACGTGGCGTTTCTGCAAGAAAACAGTATCGACTTCGTGCACGCACCCGGAGCCAACGCCCTGGCAGTGGTCGACTATGTGCTCAGCGCCATCGCCGCGCTTCCCGAACGCCTGGAACAATTGCTCGCGGGCGGTAGCGTGGGAATTATTGGCTACGGCCATATCGGTCGGCAACTGGCTGCGCGTCTCAAAGCCTTGGGTGCGCGCATCTGTGTGTACGACCCGTGGCTGCCGGCGTCACAAATACCTGATAGCGCCGGATTTGACGAATTGTTGCGCTGTGATGTGCTTACCTTACACCCGCAGTTGGTGGATACCTTACCCTGGCCCAGTCGTTACCTGGTGCGAGCTGCACAGTTGGCGCAACTTTCACCTGCGCAGGTGCTTATCAATGCCAGCCGTGGGCCGGTTATTCACAATGCGGACTTGTTGGCTTGCTTAGCCTCAGGCAATGGCCCGCAAACCGTGCTGGACGTTTGGGAAAATGAGCCGGCTATCGACGTGCAGCTACTGGATGCGATTCAGTTGGGCACGCCCCACATCGCGGGGTATAGCCTGGATGGCAAGCTACGCGCTACTAAAATGCTGTGTGACGCTTTTTTGGCGCGTCGGCAGGATCTCTCCGCCACGGGTTCGGTATGGCGACAAGAGCAGCAGGTTATTGCGCCGCCCTCAGATGCCAGTGGAGAAAATTTGGCTGGCCCGGAATTGGTCAGGCAACTGATTTTGCAGCATGTCGATATTCGCCGGGATGACGTGGCGCTGCGCGCGGCGCTGTCCGAGGCGAACGACGCATTGTCGCGCGGCGTGGCTTTTGATGCACTGCGGCGCCAATATCCTGAACGAGGGGAGCTGAGTGGAACCTGCATCGATGATGCGGCACTTAGTTCGGCTGACGCAGAATTGGTAGCTGCGTTGGGGTGTCAACTGGCTTCTGCTGCGGGTGAGCATGGCTAGTGTACACGTGGGTATCTTAGTCAACCCGCTCGCTGGGTTAGGTGGTGCCTTGGCGCTGAAAGGCAGCGATCACTTGGATGCGACCCAACGGGCCCGAGTACACCAGGGTGATAGGCAGCGCGCGAATGCGCGAATGCGGCGTTGCCTGCAGGTGATTGTAGATAACTTATCTTCCAGTGCCGAAACCGCTACTCGCTGTGCGACTGAGGACGGCTCAGCATAGTCTACCCACAGGCTAGTCACGTTTTCCTGCGGCCCCGGCCCCATGGGTGAGACGGTATTACACGGGTTAGGTTTGCCCGCCTCCGTCTTGGGTCGCTTATCAGGGGATGTGCTGGAGCAAAATACGACGGCCGAAGACACAGAACGTGTCTTGCGGCTGATGCCGACGAGAGTGTCCTGCAACGCTTTATCGACGATGTCCCCGATGCGCTAGAGATTGTCGTGAGCGTGATCGGTGGTCAGGGCTATATCTTCGGTCGCGGCAATCAGCAATTTTCCTCCAGAGTCATCGCATTGCTAGATCTCCAGCGTATTCGCGTACTCGCGGGCAAGGGTAAGTTGGCGGCACTTGAAGGTCGACCATTGTTGGTAGATACCAATGATCCGTCACTCGATGCTCAACTGGCGGGCTATCGACAAGTGATCACTGGCTACAACGACATTGTGCTGTACCCTGTTGCCGCCGAGTGAGAAACTAACAATATGGTGGCGAGGTGAGAAACACGGTTGGCAGAGGGTTCCTGCATGAAATATGACATGAAAGATGACGCACACTGGCGCGAAAAATTAACGGCCGAGGAATACCACGTCTGCCGAGAGAAGGGGACGGAGCGTGCGTTTACTGGAGAGTACTGGGACAGCAAACAGCCCGGGCATTACCTCTGTCGCTGTTGCGAAAAGGCACTCTTTTCCTCGGAAACCAAGTACGATTCGGGCAGCGGCTGGCCCAGTTTTTATGCGCCACTGGATGAGCAGGTCGTCTCAGCAATTACCGACACCAGTCACGGCATGCAGCGCACCGAAGTGGTATGTCAACAATGCGGTTCACACTTGGGCCATGTGTTCAATGATGGCCCCGATCCAACGGGCTTGCGCTACTGCATCAACAGCCTATCACTGAAACTGGACCCGAAAATCGATAAGTAATGCCTTGGCAAGTCACCGACTGCAACGCGGCGGGTGATTTACATACGCTGGAGGTAAGTGGTTATGGAGAGCTGGATAGAGTGCTGGGAATAACCGCTAGAAAGCCGAGAGTGGCGTCCCCTAGGGGGTTCGAACCCCTGTTACCGCCGTGAAAGGGCGGGGTCCTAGGCCACTAGACGAAGGGGACGCGGCGTCTCGATCAGACGGCGCGCATTGTAGGGAGCCGCAGTATTGGCGTCAAGCCCTGCACCGCATTCCCGTCAATAATCTATTGTAAGTTCAGTAGCTTAGCGCGTGCTTCTCGAGGATTGAAAAGCTCACCGCGCGCGGCCGCCGCCGCCCGTTCGTCATCCAACTGTTGAAATTGCGCGATCTCCTCATCCGCCATGAAGTGCAGAGCGTTGCCGCCGAGAAACCACAGCAATTGGCGCGGTACGGTCGGTGCAAAATCCGGAAATGTGCTGAAGAGCCGATCAATGAGTTCTGTGCATTCGACATAGAATTCAGGCCGAGAGGGTGACAGCGCAGAAAGACGCGTGGCGAGTTCACGCAATGGGTGCGTTTCCTCTAAATGGGCGCAGCGAATTGTGAAGTTGTCAGTAAACGCTCGATACAACTCGCTCATATAGTTCAGGTATTGTTCGTCATTCACGCTTGCTCCTTGGGAACACTTTTTTTATTGCGGCTCTGGTTATAGCAGAACTGGGGCTTAACGCTAGAGGCTTATGTGAGCTGCATTCGTCCCGGGGTCGCCAAAAAGCGTCTATCCACATCGGTGCACGCCATCGGTGACCGGTATAGGCTTGGGACGTCGCGCGCCTTCTGTTATCTAAATGGATTCACAAGCAGCGTTATGGCCGACCAGTTCGTCCCCCCTGCTAATAACGGGTACAATACCGCGCTTGTCGATTGCACGCCCGGGATCGCGGTCGACAGCCACACCTAACCTCACGTATTTGGCAAAATCAACGAGACAACATGATACCGGCGCTAACACTGGAAGACTTAAGCAAGACCTATGACAATGGCTTCGCTGCGCTCAAGCGCATTAGTTTGCAGGTCGAGCAGGGTGATTTCTTTGCATTGCTCGGCCCCAATGGCGCCGGTAAATCGACCACTATCGGGATAATTTGTTCACTCGTGTCCAAATCCGCGGGGCGCGTTCGTGTGTTCGATGTGGACATCGACACCGATTTCCCCGCCGCCAAAAAATACATTGGGATCGTGCCGCAAGAGTTTAATTTCAATCAGTTTGAGCAAGGGTTTGATATCGTCGTCAATCAGGCGGGCTACTATGGCCTGCCCCCGCAGCTGGCGAGGGAGCGCGCCCAAAAGTATTTAAAGGCGCTGGGCATTTGGGATAAGCGGTTTGAACCCTCACGTATGCTCTCTGGCGGGATGAAGCGGCGCTTGATGATCGCCCGTGCGTTGGTACACGAACCCAAGCTGCTCATACTCGATGAGCCCACGGCGGGTGTGGATATCGAAATGCGCCGCTCAATGTGGGATTTCCTGCGCGACATCAATGCTCAAGGGACGACTATCATCCTCACCACCCACTATCTCGAAGAGGCCGAGGCGCTATGCCGGAATGTCGCAATTATCAACGAAGGCAACATTGTCGAGAACACATCGGTGAAAGCGTTGTTGCGGCAATTGCATCGAGAAGTCTTTGTCCTCGATTGTGTTGAAGACTTACCCGCAGATATCGCTGTGCCGGGCTTTGCAAGTCGTGGAGTCGATAGCCACTCGCTGGAAGTGGTGGTGGAAAAAGGGCAGCACATCAACGCGGTGTTTCAATCGTTGGATGAGCGCGGCATCCACATCAGCAGCATGCGCAATAAAGCCAACCGCCTGGAAGAGATGTTTGTGAACTTGGTGGAAGGTGGCGCGTGAGCCTGACCGAACAGTACATCGCTTTCATGACTATCGTCCGCAAAGAGATTCGTCGCTACTTACGTATTTGGACGCAGACTCTGTTGCCGTCTGCGATCACGATGTCTTTGTACTTTGTCATTTTCGGCACACTCATTGGCTCGCGCATCGGTGAAATGGGTGGCTACAGCTACATGCAATTCGTGGTACCGGGGTTAATTATGATGGCCATCGTGACCAATTCTTACTCCAATGTAGTCTCTTCTTTTTTTGGTTCCAAGTTTAATCACAGTGTGGAAGAGTTGCTGGTGTCACCCGTGCCTAACTATGTCATCTTGATGGGCTATGTTATCGGTGGCGTGACGCGCGGCATGTTGGTGGCGTTGGTGGTGACATTGGTATCGCTATTTTTTACCGAGCTGCACATTCACAGTTATTTCGTCGTGATAGTCATCGTGATGATGACATCGACCCTGTTCGCACTGGCCGGATTCATCAACGCCGTTTACGCCAATTCATTTGACGATATTTCAATCGTACCGACATTCGTGCTCACACCGCTCATCTACCTCGGCGGGGTCTTTTACTCGATGGATTTATTGCCGACCTTTTGGGCTAAAGTCTCGAAACTCAACCCCCTGGTTTACGTGGTGAATGCGTTTCGCTACGGCGTGTTGGGCGTGTCGGACGTCAGCCTGTTGTTCGCGTTTGGCATGATCGCCCTGTTTACTGTCATCGCCTTCACCTATAGCATGCACTTGCTGAACTCTGGCAAACGTCTTAGGCAATAGGCTGTGTCTTCATTATCCGACACTGGGTCAGTGCTGGGCAAGCAAGTAGAGCCCATTCCACCGTATTCGCCGTCTATCTTGCACCCCATTGTGCGCGGTGAGTCGCGGCGTACGCTCCCTGTGCCCCTGGCAAGCCTGCAACTGGGCGGTGATGTGTGGCACGCGTACGAGTTGTCTTGGTTGGATATGCAGTGCAAGCCCCAAGTCTGGGTAGGGCGGTTTTATATACCTGCTAGCTCACCGAACACGGTGGAGTCAAAGTCGTTCAAATTGTATCTCAATTCATTGAATCGCGAGCAGTTTGCCAATGAGCAGGCGGCGCGCGCGCAAATCCTTGCGGATCTCGCGTACGTTATCGGCAGTGACTTAAAGTTGGAATTGTTCGCAGTGGATGACCCGGCGCTGCGCGGTGAATCGTTGTGCGGGGTTTGCCTGGACACACTGACACCGCCATCAATGCCGAGCGAGCCCGATGCCAATGGCTTGCAAGTTCGAAGTGCCCAGATAGTGTCAGAACAAGTCTATTCGCATCTACTGCGCACACTTTGCCCGGTCACCGAACAGCCGGATTGGGCCTCTGTTTTCATTCGCTACACCGGAGCGGCGATTGAACATGGTGCGCTACTGAGTTATTTTTTGTCGTTCCGCGAACACCGCGAATTTCACGAGGCTTCCGTCGAGCGTATTTTTGCAGATCTGTTACAACAGTGCGCGCCGACTGCTTTGACGGTTCAAGCCTGCTATACCCGCCGCGGCGGCTTGGATATCTCGCCAATGCGCAGCACGGAAGCGGACGCCCAGCCGTTACCACGCCTTATTCGACAATAGTTCGGTGGGTGTCCGCCTGTCCTGATCACATTGCTGACTCACGTTAGTGGATCACATGGCGGTCTGGCATTACCGCCGCCGCGACAGGTACCTTAAGGGCTGTTAGGTGAGAGCGCCTGTGGTATGATGCGCGCCCTCAGGGTGAGGTGGCCGAGTGGTCGAAGGCGCACGCCTGGAAAGTGTGTATACGGCAACGTATCGAGGGTTCAAATCCCTCCCTCACCGCCAATTTATTTTTTCGCACTAAATCAAAAGTCCATACGAAAATCGCCTGCTGTGACAACGGCGCTACATGCCCAACCGATCAGGCCGCAGTAAATCACTTACTTTCTGCCGCGCGCAACGCTTTCCCCCGATGCGCTTGTTGAACGACATAGTGACGGATGGCAGTGACTTCGTCGGAAGTCAGTAAATCGTCAAATTGCGGCATGCCGTTCTCCTTGAGTATTCCCTCTCGTACAACGCGCTGCCAGCCTTGTTCATCCCACAGAAATGCGGAGCCACGCAGGTCCGGCACCAACAAGCCGGAGACGGCATTCAATCCGTGACAGCCCATGCAAATATCCTGATACAGCGTATGACCCAGCTTTAATGTCTCTTTCGAAGCGTTGGCGACGGGCGGGTTGAAATGTACCGTGGGGCGCCAGGGAATGTTGGGCAGTGTGGCCTTGCCGCCGAGTTTGAAGGTCAAAATGCGGCTGACGTTAGGCAGAGAATCACTTTGCACATACTCGCCAAAAACTAGTGCATAAGCGCCACCCCAACCGACATTGACGCTGACGTATTGCTCGCCATCGATGGCATAGGTGATGGGCGGAGCCACCACGCCAGTCTGCGTGGGAAAAGACCACAGCGCTTTGCCACTTTCTGCTTGAAACGCTTTCAGTGTGCCGTCCGCCGTACCTTGCATGACGATGTTGCCGGCGGTGGTGAGCGTCCCGCCGTTCCACGGGCCGCGGTGTTCCACACGCCACGCTTCCTGCTGCTTCACAGGGTCCCAGGCGAGCAGGCGCCCCTGGATGAGGGCACCCAGCGCGTCGCGCTCAGCTTGGTCATCGGGCAGACCGCCCACGATGCCATCGATTCCGGTATTGGCCGCACCGGGGCGATAGGTAAATTCCTCTGGCTGGCCGTACATCGCCGGTAAATCCAGCACAGGGATGTAGACCAAACCGGTATTGGGGTTGTACGACATGGGGTGCCAGTTGTGTCCACCCAGGTAGGAGGGGAAAACCAGAAAAGGCTCGTCCTGATAACGCGCCCCCTGAACCTCCACCGGACGCCCGGTGCTCATATCCACATGAGTCGCCCAGGTGATATTAATATAGTTATTCGCGGAGATGAGTTCGCCGGTAGCTCGGTCTAAGACGTAATAGAAACCGTTTTTCGGCGCTTGCATGATGACTTTGCGCTCGCGTCCATCGATCGCTAACTCGGCCAAGATGAGGTGCTGAGCGGCCGTATAGTCCCACGTTTCTCCCGGTGTCGTTTGATAGTGCCACACGTACTCGCCGGTATCGGGTCGTACTGCGACGATGGAGGAGAGAAACAAGTTGTCACCGCCACCGGGCGAGCGAACTTCTTGGTTCCAGGGCGTGCCGTTGCCCACGCCGAAGTAGAGCAAATCCAGTTCCGGGTCGTACGCCATGGAATCCCAAACGGTGCCGCCGCCACCGCCGAGTTCCCACCACTTACCGTTCCACGTTTTCGCCGCCATGGCCATGGCGTCATTTTCAAACCCCAGTTCGGGGTTACCCGGCACCGTGTAAAAGCGCCAGGCCATGGCGCCATCGGCTACATCGTAGGCACTGAGATAACCGCGTACACCAAACTCCGCTCCACCATTGCCGATCAACACCTTGTTTTTCACCACGCGCGGTGCGCCGGTAATGGAGTAGGGCAGTGCGGGATCGAAGGTCGCTACTTGCCAATTCACTTTGCCTGTTGCGGCATCCAGGGCAAACAGACGCCCATCCAATGCGCCGAAAAAGACTTGGCCCTGCCATACCGCTACCCCGCGGTTGACGGCGTCGCAGCAGGTATGTTGCGCCTTTTTTTTGGCCACTTGCGGGTCGAACCGCCAGAGTAACTTTCCAGTACGAGCATCCAGCGCATGCACGATGCTCCAGGAGGAGGTCATGTACATCACGCCATCGACCACGAGCGAAGTTGCTTCGATACCGCGCTGAGTCTGCAAATCAAACGACCAGGAAAGACCAAGTTGATCGACGTTCCCTTCATTGATTTGCGCTAACGGGCTGTAGCGTTGTTCGCTGTAGGTGCGCCCGTGACTCATCCAGCTATTTGGCTCTGCGTCCGCCTGCGCAATGCGCGCACCATCCACCTGGGCGACAGCCGCAGCGGGGATTTCCCGATCGGCCACTTGTCGCTGGGATTGTGGCCCACAGCCGGTCAAAGTGAGCAATGCCATAACGCCCGCGGCCATCGTTAGCAAGATTGGATTCATGGGGATGTTTCTCCTGGCTCGAGGTTCGTGCGAAGCGTTAGAGTACCAGTTCTGCCATATCGCGCAGCAGTTGTACATCGCCGTTTACCAGCAGCGACGTCACCGGTGAATTTTCCCAATCTTTAATCTTCTCTTTGATACGATCTTTGGGGCCGCACAGCGAAATTTCATCGGCAAACTTATCCGGTACGGCGGCGATGGCCTCATCTCGCTTATCGGCAAAAAATAGCTCCTGGACGCGATCGGCCTCATCGGGAAAGCCCATGCGCGCCATAAGTTCTTTGTGGAAGTTGCGTTTGGCACTACCCATGCCGCCGATGTAAAAGCCCAGCATGGCTTTGACCGGGTACAGTGCTTCCTCCAGATTGTCGTTGATGACTGTCACCACCGTGGGCGCAATTTCAAAACCGGGCTTGGCATCGACTAATTGGTCAGCGTAGACATCCTGGCGATAGGGCGAGTAGTACAAAGGCAGCCAGCCATCGGCAATTTGCGCTGTCTGTGTGACGTTTTTAGGCCCCTCGGCGCCGATAAAGATCGGTACGTCGGCGCGCAACGGATGCGTGATCGGCTTTAGTGGCTTACCCATCCCCCAGGAGCCTTCACCGGTATAGGGCAGCGAGTAAAATTCACTGTCGCTGGTAACGGGCCCTTGGCGCGCCAGAACTTGGCGGATGATATCCACGTACTCGCGTGTGCGCGTGACCGGTTTACTGTAGGGTTGACCGTACCACCCCTCGACGACCTGCGGCCCGGAGACGCCCAGGCCCAGGATCATACGTCCACCACTGAGGTGATCCAACGCCAAGGTCGCCATGGCGCAAGCGGTAGGCGTGCGCGCAGATAGTTGCGCGACACCCGTGCCCAGACGCAAGGTCTTGGTGTGTGCGCCGATCCAGGTCAGCGGAGTGAAGCAGTCATTGCCCCAGGATTCGGCGGACCAGACGGAATCGTAGCCGAGGGCTTCGGCCTCCTGCGCCAGTTCTACATGCGTGTTTCCCGGCGCTAGGGCGCCCCAGTAACCGAGTTGTAAGCCCAGGGAAAGCTTGGCCATGCTGTGTACTCCTTGCGTAGAGCTTGTTGGCGTAACGCTATGGATAAGCGCTGCGGTTGCGTTGTTAGGTTGGGTCTTTAAGTTGAACGTCGTAGAGTACGCCATAGCTGCACTCACCTGTTAGTGTTGGCCGGTCAAAATCTCTGACTTTAGGCGTCAGGGGCGCAGGCTCCACCGACTTTGCGTAATCGAGCTAGGAAATATTGATGGTGCTTTGTTTATTGGGCTGCGCTCTGTCTGGTGGGTTCTCGACGTCTCGACCGCAGGAGGCTGTTGGGTATCTACCGGGCGAGACGTAAACACTCCAGCGCCAACCTCCACGCCAAACCGCAAGACCACCCTACGCTGTGATGGTCAATTCTCCAGATAATGCCATTGAGCGCTATTGTCCAAGGTGTGCGGTATTCGATAGACTCTTGCGTCCACCTCAGCCGCTAGGATGTAGGACATGAGCCAACTGACGCACCTGGATGACGCCGGTGCCGCCCACATGGTCGATGTCGGCGATAAACCCAGCACACAGCGCCTTGCTGCGGCCGGTGCTACGGTTGTCATGGCACCCGCAACCCTGGAGGCGTTGCAGGCCGGTGCGCACAAAAAGGGCGATGTCCTCGCGGTCGCTCGCATCGCCGGTATTCAAGCGGCGAAAAAATGCGCGGACCTCATTCCCCTGTGCCACCCCTTAATGTTGAATAAAGTGGATGTGCAGTTTGTGCTGGATACCGAACACAGTAGCGTCGATATTGAAGCCACTTGCAAAGTCTTGGGACGAACCGGTGTTGAAATGGAGGCCATGACCGCCGCCTCTGTCGCGGCCCTTACTATCTACGACATGTGTAAAGCGCTTGATCGCGGCATGGAAATTCAATGCATCGGCTTGCGCCGCAAGGAGGGTGGTAAATCGGGGGCTTGGGTGAAGGAGGGCGAGACTTAGTGCTCAAAGTACTTTTTTTCGCCCGCGTGCGCGAACAGTTAGGTTGTGATCAGTTGCATTTGGAGTGGCCGGAAAATGGGTTGCGACTCGATGAGTTACAAGAAGCGCTGTGCGCCGAGCACGGCGACCTGTGGCGCGCGACCCTAGGCGAAAATAATCTGATTCGGGCGGTCAACCAAACAGTTGTCGAGGACAACTGCACATTGGCCGACGGCGACGAAGTGGCATTCTTTCCACCAGTGACCGGTGGATGAGTTGAGCCCAGACGCCGAGCACTTGGTGCGCATTCAATCGGCAGATTTTAGTGTCGAGCAGTTACAGTCCGAGCTCATTGGTGCGTCGCAGAGCGAGGGCGCCATCGCCACGTTCACCGGCCTCGTTCGCAATCGCAATACAGATCGCGACATTCAGCGTATGACACTGGAGCACTACCCCGGCATGACAGAGCGCAGTATTGAAAGCATCATGCGTGAAACCGCCAAGCGCTGGCCCATATTGCGTACTTTGGTTGTGCATCGGGTGGGGGAACTCGTGCCAGGGGACCGCATCGTCTGGGTGGGTGTCTCGGCGGCGCATCGCGAAGCCGCCTTTAGCGCCTGCGAGTTCATCATGGACTTTTTGAAAACTCGGGCACCGCTGTGGAAAAAGGAGTCAAGCCCCAGCGGTGAGCATTGGGTGGAAGCCCGAACTGTGGATGCCGAGCGGGCCGCCCGTTGGTCGCGATAGCCTGAATGGGTGATGCTTCCTGTGGGGGAGTGAGTTCCAATAGTGCGACGCGTTTTGCGCTAAAATTTGATCGATAGAGCGGCAGTGACAGCAATACTTCGCGAAGGCATAGGGAGCCAAGGAATGACATTTGAGATACGCGAACTGAGAAACGCCATGGGCCGGTTTGCCACGGGAGTGTGTCTGATTACCGTGGCGTCGGAAGACGGCCCGGCCTTGGCATTGACCGCCAATTCCTTTTCCTCGGTATCACTGGAGCCACCGCTGTTGTTGTGGTGCTTGCAGGACAACTCCGACGTTTACGATGTGTATGCGGCGCCTCGGTATTACGCGATCAATGTGCTGGCCAGCGAGCAGGAAGCGCTCTCAACTCAATATGCGCGCAAGGGCGAGCACGCTCTGGAAGCAGCGCACTATGCCAACGGCAAACACGGCGCGCCGCTAATTCGCGACGCCCTAGTGAGTTTCGAATGTCAATTGGAAGCAACCCACGACGGCGGTGACCACCTCATCGTCATCGGCCGTATCGTCGATATGCAGCAGCGCGAAGGCGGCGATCCGCTGTTGTTTTTTTCCGGTGGTTACAGGGGAATTAGTTAAGATTGCTATCGACCGCTGAAGTGGTTCGTCCGATCGTGAAGCCAGTGAAGCATGAGCGCCAAGTGGTGGGGTGTTTTAGTACCGGCATTTGCCCTTATACTGGGCAGCTTTAAGTTGATAAGCCCCCTGCGTTCACAATACCGATGAAATATTGCACTCGCTGTGGCAGTACTGTCAAACTTGAGATTCCTGTAGGCGACGACCGCGAACGCTTCGTCTGTGGTGAATGCCAACATATTCACTACAGCAATCCTCGTGTGATTGTCGGTTGCGTGCCCGTCTTCGAGGGCAAACTGTTGCTCTGCAAGCGCGCTATTGAACCGCGGCGTAATTACTGGACGCTGCCTGCAGGTTTCATGGAAAACGGTGAGACCACTGTGCAGGGCGCCGCGCGCGAGACCTGGGAAGAGGCGCGTGCTAAAGTGAGTAACTTAGAGTTGTATCGCGTATTTGATGTGCCACACATCAGCCAGGTTTATATGTTCTATCGCTGCGATATCGATCGGGGCGAGTTCGGTGTGGGCCCGGAAAGTCTAGAAAGTGGCCTTTATTCGCAGGAGCAGATTCCCTGGGATGAGTTGGCGTTTCCGGTTATCCGCGAAACGTTGCAGGCGTACTTTAGTGATGCCCACGCGGGCAGTTTCCCGGTACAGGTCTCTTCCATCGACTTAAAATCGTTGTTGCGCCAGTAGCGCTGCGACTCTACAGCGTTGCAATTACAAAGCGCCGACAAATTATCTAAGGATCAATTCACAGGGAGTAACATTCATGGCAACCCCAAAAGTCGGCAACATGGCTCCGGCCTTTTCCTTGCAAGATCAGGACGGCAACAAAGTCAGCCTGAAAGATTTTCGCGACAAGAAAAATGTGGTGTTGTACTTTTATCCCAAAGCAATGACACCCGGTTGTACCACCCAAGCCTGCGCCATTCGCGATAGTAAAAGTGCCTTCTCACGCGCCAAAACGGTTGTGTTGGGTGTTAGCCCCGACCCGGTAGCGCGTTTAGCGAAATTTATTGACAAACAAGATCTCAATTTCACCTTGCTCTCCGATGAGGATCACGCAGTGGCGGAGAAGTACGGCGCCTGGGGCTTGAAAAAATTTATGGGGCGAGAATTTATGGGCGTGATGCGCAGCACGTTTATCATTGGCAAAGATGGCCGCTTGAAGCACGTCATGCCAAAGGTCAATACCAAGACGCACCACGATGACGTGTTGGCGCTCATCAAGGAGTTGGGCCTCTAGTAATTACCTACGCTAGCCCTTTAACCCCTACACCGATACGCGATTATGCTGCGCTATCTTTTCGACGACACGCCCGAGCCCGGTCAAATGCGTGAAATACTGCCGGGCATTCATTGGCTGCGCATGCCGCTACCGATGGAGTTGGATCATATCAATCTGTATTTGCTGGAAGATGACGATGGCTGGTGGGTCATCGATACCGGCATTGCCATCGACCCCACCCAGGAATTGTGGGAGCGAGTGTTCGAGAACAGCCTGCGGGGCAAGCCAGTAAAAGCGGTATTGTCCACCCACTACCACCCGGATCATATTGGCATGGCAGGGTGGCTCTGTGAGCGGTGGCAGGTGCCGTTTTACATGACGCAGGCGGAATATTTTACCGGAGTGTCCTTCAGCCGCACGGTTCCAGAGCACTTTAACTGGACGTTTGAAGAACACTTGATGCATGTCGGTTATTCGAAACAGGAACGCGAAGCTGAGCGCGCGCGTTTTGGTGGCTTCGGCCCCATCATTAAACCGATGCCCACGGCTTTTCATCGCTTAGAAGACGGCATGACGCTGGTGATTAGTGGGCGTCGCTGGCAGGTGATAGTGGGGCGCGGACATTCCCCAGAGCATGCTTGCCTGTATTGCGCAGCGGATAACGTGTTGCTATCAGGGGATCAAGTGATTCCCAAGATCACCTCGAATATCAGCGTGACGGCAACAGAACCTGAAGCCAATCCGCTGAAGGATTGGCTGTATTCCCACGAATATTTTTTGGATGTGTTGCCATCTGATGCGCTTGTTTTGCCAGCGCACAACACGCCGTTTTATGGTTTGCATGAACGTTTGCGGTATTTGATCGATCATCACGAAACGCACTTGCTGGCCCTCGAAGAGGCCTGTGTCGATGCGAACCCCAATGCGATGGAGTTGCTGCCAGTGATGTTCAAGCGTACGTTGGACGGTCACAATTTGGGGCTCGCGCTCGGCGAGTGCATGGCGCACCTTAACTATCTGCAGCATCGCGGACAACTGCAACGTGACGTGGATGAGAAGGGCAGTTATCGCTATCGCTCAATCGATGCGACCCTACCAATGAGGCTCCGTAAACACCGTTATGACGCCGACGATCATTCACCCATGCAAGTTTAGAAAAACATTAAGAAACAGATAGATAGCGAAGTATTATTATTCTAGAACTAAGATAGTTTGGAGGCCCTCTATGCCCATGCCGACCAATATTGGTGTGATTGACCTGATGCTCGCCATTCCCGGTGATGACAGCAGTGTGATGTATGACTGGATCAAGCCGCTGTTGATGGACAAGGAGAGCCACGAACAGTTCACCATGCCCGCTCAGTACATGTTCAAAGATATTCCCGATACCAGTAACGCGGAAGACGCCATTGCCTACACGCTAGCGCAGATGGATAAGCACGGTATCGAGCGTGCGATGCTGGGGTTGGGGTTCAGTGAGTCACAAGAGCAGGCCCTGCGCGAGCACCCCGATCGGTTTTTTGCCTCCTACCAGGCAAACCCCAATTTTGGCATGGACGAGGTGCGCAAAATCGTCGCGCTCAATGAGGAGTTTGATCTCAAAGCAGTGACGGCCGCCCCGGCCATGATCTGTCCACCGGTGCCGGTCAACGACAAGAAGTGGTACCCCATCTACGCGAAATTGGTGGAATTGGATATTCCCTTTTGCCCTTGCATGGGCGTGCCTGGCCCGCGTGTGCCCTTTGGACCGCAGAAGGTCGAGTTGTTGGACGAAGTTTTATGGTTTTTCCCCGACTTGCGCGTGGTGACGCGCCACGGTTGTGAGCCTTGGACTGACGTGGCCTGGAAGATGATGTTGAAATACCCCAACCTGCACTACATGACAAGTGCCTTTGCGCCGCAATACTATCCCCCCGATATTATCGAGTACGCGAATACCCGCGGGTCCAATCAAGTCATGTATGCGGGTTACTTTCCCATGGGTATTTCGCTGGATCGTATTTTTAAAGAGATGCCGGACGTGCCCCTGCGCGACGAAGTGTGGCCTAAGTTTTTGCGCGAGAATGCCATCCGCGTGTTTAAGTTGGATTGAGTAAATGGACTATTTAACGGTAGCGGAAGGTATTGAAGCCACAGGCCTGCGTTTGGTGCTGACGGCAGGTGTTCCCGGCCCCTGGGGTGAGTCGCTAAAAGCCATCTTGCGATACAAGGGTTTGGCCTTTACGCCCGTGCAACAAGAGGGCGGTGGTGAAAACGCCGAATTGCAGGCCTGGACGGGGCAGAGCTCCGCGCCCGTGATTGTGTTGGACCAATTGCCTCCGGTCTCACACTGGTTAGACCAACTGATGTTCACTGAGCGTTTAGCGCCTGAGCCGGCCCTGGTGCCAGAGCGCATGGCCGAGCGGGTGCAGGCCTTGGGTCTCGCGGCACTGATCGCTGGGCCCGATGGTTTCGGCTGGACTCGCCGCCTACATATGCTCACCCCCATGATGGTGCTGCCAGAACCACCGGAGATGGCGGTGCGTATGGCGGAAAAGTACGGTTGGTCAGAAGCGGCACAGGCAGCCTCCAATGTGCGATTACGCGCCATCAGTGACGAGTTGAACGCACAGCTAGTTCGACAAGCGGAGCAGGGCAGCCCGTATTTTGTCGGCACTGCGCCGACGGCGCCCGACTTTTATTGGGCGGCGTTTTCCAATTTGATCAAGCCGCTACCGCAAGAGGTCAACCCAATGCCCGATTTTCTGCGCGCCACCTATAGTGCCACGGAGTCTGAAGTATTGACCTGCCTCACTACCGAGTTAGAGCGTCATAGGGATATGATGTTTGAACGCCACATCGCATTGCCCTTAGATTACTGAGCTAATTCGCACTACTTGCAGAGGACGCCGAATGCTTACCATTGAAGAGTTATCGGATCGCCTAGAGATCCAAGATCTGGTGTTTCACTACGCGGATCTCATCGACACGCGCCAGTTTGACCGTCTAGCCAGTGAAGTCTTCACTGAGGACGCCCACATCGATTACAGCGAGATGGGCGGCAGCATCGGCAACGTGCAGGAAACCGTGGAATTCCTCACTGCTGCGCTGACCAGTGAGACATTCCCGAACACCCAGCACTTGAACGCCAATGTGCAGGTCACCTTGGAAGGCGATACCGCGAAGGGAAGGGTGATGTGTTTTAACCCCATGGAAATGGGCATGCCCGATGGCGGCACGCAGACTTACTTCCTCGGCTTATGGTATGTCGATGAGTACCGCCGCACAGCGCAGGGTTGGCGCATCAGTCGGAGAGCAGAAGAAAAGAGTTGGGTGTTTAATGCGCCGGATTTTATGAATCTGTAGCTCGGCTGTCAGTATGAGACGGACGCGTTATTCCTTGTAGAAGCGGATTTTGGGGCGATGGATTAACTCTCCGGTGATTCCATCCAAGAGGCGGGCAAGTAGTCCAGATTTAGCTTGCGCACTGCGCTGCGTAGCTTGTCTTCTAAGTCTTCCAGGTCTTGCGCGCCAATCTTCTCCACGTAGTGCGCGCGCACCTCGTCGATGACTTGCATGCAATCCAGCGCGAGCGCCATGCCGCGCTCGGTCAATCGGATTGCCTTCGCTCGCTTATCGCTGCTGTCGATATCGCGCGCGACGTAGCCCATGCGCTCGAGTTCTTTGAGCATTTTCCCCATCGCCTGTTGCGTGACTTGAGCGCGTTCCGCCAGCTCTGTGACGCGCACCGCACCGAGGCCGAGATTGGCGAATACCGCACTGTGAGCGGGGCGCACGTCGGGATACCCGCGCACTCTCAGGCCGTTCCAAATGTGGCGCTCGAAATCTTTGGAAAACTCCCGCAGCAAGCGCGGCAGATTATTGGAGAGACGATGGGCAATCTCTCGGTTGTGCTCGGCGGTGCTATTGTCCACAAAGCCCTCCTGCATGGAATTTATTATTTTGCGTGTGAAAGACCTTTCAAATGACGCAGGTAGACAGCGCTTTGACCGCGCGCTGCGCCTGTGCCTTGTCGTGGCCTGTTTATCAGTGTAGCTCGAACTGCGAATCTGTCACCTTGGCTCGCTCGTCGTGAATAATCTACTGGCTAAATTGGTTGCTAAAGTGGTGACTAAAATTGCTTCGGGCTTCCGCCATCCGTTACACTGCGGCGCCTTGCAGTCCGCGGAAATTCAAGAGCATTCGTTCCAGAGCGTAAATTCAGGAGCATTGGACATGGCTACCATTATAAGCTGTAACACAAATGGCATTCGCTCCGCGGCACGCAAGGGGTTTTTCGACTGGTTGCCCGAGCAGGGCGCCGATGTGGTATGTATTCAGGAGACCAAGGCGCAGGTCGATCAATTACAGGACGATGTATTCTGGCCGCAGGGTTATCACTGCTACTACAACGACGCGGAAAAAAAAGGCTACAGCGGAACAGCGCTGTACAGCCGACACGAACCGCGCAAAGTTATCACTTCGCTGGGGTGGGACCCGGCCGATTCTGAAGGGCGCTACATTCAAGCTGATTTCGACAAGCTCAGCGTCATCTCGCTCTACATGCCTTCGGGCTCCAGCAGCGAGCAAGCCCTGGCCAAAAAACTCGCTTTTATGGATTCGTTTATGAGTGACTTGCGCAGGCTACGGCGCAAGCGCCGCGAATTCATTGTCTGCGCTGATTGGAATATCTGCCATCAGCCCATCGACTTAAAGAACTGGCGCGCCAACCAGAAAAACTCGGGCTTTTTGCCAGTGGAGCGTGCCTGGTTGGACGAACTCTATGATGAGGTCGGCTACATCGACTCATTTCGCGTGGTAAACCAGGAGCCAGAGCAGTACACCTGGTGGTCGAACCGCGGCCAAGCCTGGGCGAAGAATGTGGGCTGGCGATTGGACTACCAGGTGATAACGCCCAAGCTGCGCGATACCGTGCGCGATGCGTCCATCTACAAAGCGCAGCGCTTCTCCGATCACGCGCCCCAGATCATGCATTATGACTTTGAGATCACGTCTTAGCCACTGTAGTCACTGGGGACAGAATTCATTCTAGGTGCCCCCTTGTACTCTTCTACCGAATTGCGAGCCACGCCCAAAACCGTTACATTAGCCGCGTTTTGGGACAGAGCCCCTGGGGACAGAATTAATTCCCCTTCTACTTTAACCACTAGTGAGTACCGCGCATGAGTTTTTTTATTGCCGATGCCCAGGCGCAGGCCGCAGGTCAGGGAGCCCAGGGCGGTGAGATGTTTTCCCTTCTGTTTATGGTCGGTTTGTTCGTGCTGTTTTACTTTATTGCCATTCGCCCGCAGCGCAAGCGGCAGAAAGAGCATGCCGAGTTGGTGGCCGCGCTGCAAAAGGGCGATGAAGTCGTGACCAGCTCCGGCATTCTTGGCAAGGTCACGGGGCTTGACGATCACTACATGGTTGTCAATGTCGCGAATAATGTAGAAATGAAATTTCAGCGTGTACACCTTCACGCCGTGCTGCCCAAAGGCACACTCAAGACCATCGGTTGAGTGTGGGCCTGACATATCCGCGAAGAACCGAGTTAGCACAGCGGCCTACGCCACTGCAGTTTCTAGAGCGAGCGTCGCAAGCCTGGGGTCGCGGGCACCGCATTTGGGTCAAGCGCGATGATCTCACCGGTTGTGCCCTGAGCGGCAACAAAGTTCGCAAACTCGAATTCATCACCGCCCACGCGCTCGAGCATGGCTACGATACGCTCATTACCTGTGGTGGTTTGCAGAGTAACCACTGTCGCGCCACGGCACTAGCTGGAGCCCGGTTGGGGCTCGCCGTCCACCTATTACTGCGCGGTGATGAGCCCAGTGACCTCGATGGCAACTTGCTGCTCGACCACCTGGCGGGCGCGCAAGTAAGCTGTTATCCAGCACAGCAGTATGTGAAGGAGCGCGATGGCTTATTTGAGCAGTGGCAGGCGCACTATGCGCAGCGAGGCGGTCGCGCATTGGCCATACCTACGGGGGGCAGCGATGGACTGGGTGTGTGGGGCTACGTCGCCGCTTGCGAAGAGTTAAAGTCAGATTTTGCCGACGCAGAAATCGAACAAGCGCATATTGTTGCTGCCACGGGCTCCGGTGGTACACAAGCGGGCCTCACGCTCGGCGCGGTGCTGCATGATTTGCCCGCTACCGTGTGGGGTATCAATGTCTGCGATGATGAAGACTACTTTCTGCGCAAAGTGCAGATTGATGTCGATGACTGGGCGCGCCGCAACCCGCAGCAGCCGCAAGTGAGTGTGCAGCCGCGCGTGATCGACGGTTACGTGGGCCCAGGGTATGCTGTGGCAGAGCCACCCATTTTTGAACTGATTGCACAGTTGTGTCGCCTGGAGGGTGTGGTTTTAGACCCTGTCTATACTGGAAAAGCGTTCGCGGGAATGTTGGCGGAGATCGAGCGTGGACGGTTCGACGACTGCCGCGATATCGTATTCATTCACACCGGTGGGTTGTTTGGTGTGTTTCCGCAACGCGCAGGTTTTGACTTCGAGTGATTTTAATATTGGCAGCATGGACTCCTCCTAGTCACGCCGAGCTTTCGTCCCCCCCAATGTTCTCCTTCGTCCTAGCCAACGTGGCCGTCCGTATCACCCACTGGCGAGGGATACGTCGCAGACGGCTCCGTAAGCAGCGTAGGAATCGAGAAAAAACACTTCCTGCGCCTGGGCAGCACACGGCACTGTCACTAAGTATGGCTTGTGATACCAGAAACAGCGCGCGCACCAGTGGACATTTCGAGATTCGAGACATGGGGTGAGACATTTGGGGGTAGAGCAATCACTTTAAATGAAATTCGTCTGGCTGGGCCACTATCTGGATCTCCGCTGTATTGAGCAGAGTGCGGAGCTTCGATACAGTTACACTCCGGCAATTTACAACTCGGAGTTTCCAGCCTTGGTGAATAGCCTCGACTAAGTGTTATGGAAGCTCGGATGATCTTCGACCGGTAATTTGCCTATGCTCGATACTTTCACTACCGCTGTTACTGCTCTTAATGGTTGGGTATGGGGCCCGCCCATGCTGGTCATGTTGCTGGGAACGGGAATGTATCTCACCGTGGGCCTGCGTTTCATGACCGTGCGTAAACTTTCTGCCGGCTTTGCCTTTTTGCTGCGCGGCCGGCAGGGAGCAGGGGCGGGAGATATATCGCCCTTCAGCGCCCTGATGACGTCACTGTCAGCGACCATCGGTACCGGTAACATCGCCGGTGTTGCCACGGCCATTGCCCTGGGTGGTCCCGGTGCCCTGTTTTGGATGTGGATGACGGCACTGGTGGGAATGGCGACGAAATACGCTGAGGCAGTGTGTGCCGTTCAGTTTCGTGAGCAAGATGAGCGTGGTAATTACAGCGGTGGCCCAATGTACTACATCAAAAATGGGTTAGCGCCCCACTGGCATTGGTTGGCGATCGCCTTCGCCATTTTTGGCAGCTTGGCCGGGTTTGGTATCGCAAATACGGTGCAATCCAACTCGGTTGCACAAGTGTTGCACGACAACTTCAATATTCCCTCGCTGCTCACTGGCATCGTGTTGATGCTGTTAGTGGGCGCCGTTGTGCTCGGCGGTATTCGGCGCATCGCCAGTGTCGCCAGTGTGCTGGTGCCGATAATGGCACTTTTCTATGTGCTGATGAGCATCACAGTGATTGTGCTCAATGTGACTGCAGTGCCTGCAGCGCTGGCCACCATTGTGACGAGCGCCTTTACCCCGGTCGCTGCGACTGGCGGTTTCGCCGGTGCTACCGTTTGGGCGGCACTGCGGTTTGGTGTGGCCCGCGGCATCTTTTCGAACGAAGCTGGTCTGGGTAGTGCACCGATTGCCCATGCGGCGGCGCGTACCGATGAGCCCGTGCAACAGGGGATGATCGCCATGCTAGGTACGTTTATTGATACTCTGGTCATCTGTACGATGACGGGCTTGGTGATCGTGCTTATGGATGTGTGGCCCAGCGGTGTGAGTGGTGCGAGTCTCACGACCATGGCATTTTCCGAGGCGATACCCCGCGGCGAATATGTGGTTTCCTTAGGGCTTTGCCTGTTTGCTTTTACCACAATGATTGGCTGGTCGTTCTACGGCGAACGCTGTGTTGTGTTTCTATTCGGTGCGAGTGCTGCGCTGCCATTTCGCGTGCTGTGGGTGCTCGCGATTCCAATCGGCGCGAAGTTGGAACTCAATCTCGTGTGGCTTATTGCCGATACACTCAATGCTTTGATGGCCCTGCCCAACTTGCTGGCCCTGCTGCTGCTCGGGCCGCTCGTATTTAAGCTAACCCGCGAGTATTTTGAGCGCACTAGCTGAGTTAAATGTGGCGATTAGGTTGAACGTGGAGATTCCAAGTTGACAAACATAGTAACTGATGTGGAGGCCTGCGTTGACTGGGCCATAGAAAAAATTGGCAAACGTCTAGTTGTGGGCTCGCCCCTGGGTTTGGGTAAACCGGTGCAACTCATCAACGCATTTTACCGCCGGGCAGAGCGAGACCCGTCGCTGTCGCTGCATTTATTTACCGCCCTGTGTTTGGAGCGCCCACGTCCGAGTAGTGAAATCGAAGAGCATTTGTCCGGGCCCATTATGGAACGCTTGTTTGGCGACTATGAAGAGCTTGCGTTTCTTGCACCGCGTCGCAAGGGTGCGTTGCCGAGCAATGTGACCATCACTGAGTTCTATGTCAAGGCGGGCTCTTTAACGCGTAACCTCAACGCGCAGCAGCAGTATGTCTCTAGTAATTACACACACGCGGTGCGCGATATGTTGAAGGCTGGTGTCAACGTGTTGGCGCAAATGGTAGCCGCGAGAGAAACGGATGATGGTTTGCAGTTGAGTTTGTCATGCAACACCGATCTCACTCTGGAAATATTTGATGTAATCGCCGCAGGGCGAAATACAACGCCAATCGTGACTTTGGCACAGACCCATGACGACCTACCGTTTATGGAGTTGGATGCTTTGGTGCCTGCGAGTCAGTTTGACGTGGTCGTGCGCAACCCCGAGTACAACAAGACGTTGTTTGCCGTGCCCAATGCAGCGGTGCCGCTACAAGATTACGCGACAGGTTTGCATGCGAGCACCTTGATTGAGGACGACGGTACCTTACAAATCGGTATCGGAGCCCTGGGTGATGCCGTGGCGCAAGCGTGTATATTGCGTCATACCGAAAATGCAGCTTATCGGGAACTGGTGCAAAGTCTGCGTCTACCTTCGGGCAGCGACAACGCACACTATGAGCCATTTAGTCATGGCTTGTACGTCTCTACTGAAATGTTCGTCAACGGGATGATGCATTTGCGCGAGGCGGGCATTTTAAAGCGCCGGGTGTATGACCATCTGGCCCTGCAGCGCGGCATCAACAGCGGCGAGATTGGACACCACGTCGACGAGCACCTGTATATTTATGGTAGGCGAGAGGGGTTTATACCGCGCCACCTCGATGACACTGCCCTCGCGCAATTGCAATACTTTGGCATTGTGTCCGAGCAACTGGAGTTGCAGGGCGATATGTTGTTGCTTGAAGGGCGCGAGTTGGCCAATGACTTAGATGATCCAAAGGTCCAACACGCGTTGTTGGAGTCAGTCAATGGTCGCGAAATGCGCCATGGTCGCACGCTGCATGGTGGGTTCTTCTTAGGCCCCGCGGATTTTTATCAAAAGTTGCGCGACCTGGATGAACGCGGGCGCACGGAAATATGCATGACGGGTGTCAGTCGTACGAATCAACTCCTGCTGGACTATCCCTTGTATTGTGCGCAGCGCAAGCGCGCACGCTTCATCAATACCGGTATGATGGTTACGCTGACCGGTGCGGTCGCCTCCGATGCACTCGAAGATGGCACTGTGATCAGTGGTGTAGGCGGGCAGTACAATTTTGTCGCCATGGCGCACGATCTGCCTGGCGCGCGTTCAGCGCTGTGTATTCGCAGCACGCGGGGCAGCGGTCAGGATGCAAAGTCCAACATCATCCCGCACTATGGCCATCTGACCATACCAAAACACCTACGCGATATCGTTGTCACGGAGTACGGCATCGCGGATTTACGTGGCCAGTGCGATATGGAGATCATAAAGCGCTTGATAAATGTCGCCGATTCCCGGTTTCAGGAAGAGCTACTCGAGTTTGCCAAAACGCACAACAAGGTGGCGCAGGATTACCGCATTCCGGAATACGCCAAGCACAACACACCGGAGCGGCTGCACAAGCTGCTCTCCAAGCACCGTGATTTATTGCCCGACTATCCCTTTGGCAGTGAGTTGACTGAACAAGAGCAGGCGCTGGCGGCGAGTTTGCGGCGCATCAAATCTCTGAGCCAAGAACCCGCCACTTTCGTTGCTTCTGTGTTCAAGGCGCTACTGCACCGCGCCGATGCCCAGGCCGCCAAGCCTTTTCTGGAGCGTATTGAATTGGAGCACCCCGATACCACACGAGAATTCCTCATCCAGCAACTGTTGCTACTCGACTTGGAAGAGCGTGGACTGTTGAAGGCCGGTTAAGCGGCCAAAGCGTGGTTACTCAAGACAAAGCCACGCAACGCATAACTGCTAGCGAGCGGTCGTGTTCAGAGTGATTGCTCTGCGGCCTGCGGCGCGTGAAGCGCACTGCCCGCTGTGGACCTAGCCCGGCGGCGTGCAACTGGGTATGCTAGCACCATGTCTACTGGCGATACCTCTACGGCGAATCAGGCTCAGCGCGATGTCAGTACCCTGGTCATCGCCATTTCCTCCCGTGCCTTGTTCAATCTCGATGAATCGCATCGCGTATACAAGGAGGAGGGGTTACAGGCCTATTCCGACTATCAGATAGCTCGCGAAGATGAGCCGCTAGAACCGGGCGAAGCTTTTCCACTGGTGCGGAAATTGCTCGCTCTCAACGATCGCCTCGGACAGGCGCAGGTTGAAGTCGTTTTGTTGTCTCGCAACAGCGCCGATACCGGTTTGCGCGTTTTCAACTCCATTGCACACCATGGTTTGGATATCAGTCGCGCCGCGTTTTGTGGCGGTGAAAGCCCCTGGCGGTATATCCAGGCCTTTGGTACGCAATTGTTTTTGTCGACAGAATCGGACGATGTGCGGCTCGCTCTCGAGTCGGGTGTTGCGGCGGCGACCTTGATGTCGAGGGCTGGGGGCGAAAGTGACGACGGCCAATTGCGCTTTGCGTTTGATGGCGATGCGGTGTTGTTTTCCGACGAGGCAGAACGGGTTTACAAACGCGATGGTCTCGATGCCTTTACGGCAAGCGAATCTGCCGCGGCGCGCGAGCCTCTGGGTGGTGGCCCGTTTAAGCCCTTCCTCGCCGGGTTACAACGGTTGCAGCAAGCCTTTCCCCCCAGCGAAGCACCAATTCGAACCGCACTGGTCACGGCTCGTTCAGCGCCTGCCCACGAGCGGGTTATTCGTACCCTGCGCGCCTGGAATATTCGCATTGACGAGTCCATTTTCCTCGGCGGTATGAACAAGACGGAGTTTTTGCGCGCCTATCGAGCGGATGTTTTTTTCGATGATCAGAGGACGCATTGTGACTCAGCTAGCGAGCATATTGCCACTGGTCATGTTCCGCATGGCGTCGCCAACACCTGAAAATACAAAAATCCGGTTTATTCCTTTTATATTTGGCAAAGGCGCCGGTTAATGGCTATTCTTCATAAGGACCCAGGTGTTTTTTGACACCAAGGGGGCCTAGGGGGAGTCGGCATGAAGCTGCAACAGCTACGCTATATCTGGGAAGTGGCGCACCACGATTTGAATGTGTCCGCCACTGCTCAAAGTCTCTATACCTCACAGCCAGGTATCAGTAAGCAAATCCGTTTGTTGGAAGACGAGCTGGGTGTCGAGATTTTTGCGCGCAGCGGTAAGCACCTAACGCATGTAACCCCTGCCGGGGAGGCGATTTTAGAAACTGCTGGCGAGGTGTTGCGCAAAGTCGATAGTATCAAACAGGTCGCGCAGGAGTACGCCAACGAAAAAAAGGGCAGCTTGTCTATCGCCACGACGCACACGCAAGCGCGCTACGCACTGCCGAAAACCATCAAAGCCTTTATGCATGGCTATCCCGAGGTTGCGCTGCACATGCATCAGGGCACACCTATGCAAATTTCTGAAATGGCCGCGGATGGCACAGTCGATTTTGCCATTGCCACAGAGGCGTTAGAATTGTTCTCCGATTTGGTCATGATGCCCTGCTACCGTTGGAATCGCTGTGTGCTTGTACCCCGCGATCACCCCCTGGTGGACCTGGAGTCGCTCACCCTAGAAGCCGTGGCAGAACACCCCATCGTCACTTATGTGTTTGGTTTTACCGGGCGCTCGCGATTGGACGAAGCCTTCGTCGCGCGCGGGTTGGTCCCCAAAGTCGTGTTTACCGCCGCCGATTCGGACGTGATAAAAACCTATGTCCGTCTGGGCCTGGGTATCGGCATCGTCGCTGGCATGGCCTACGACGATAAGATTGATGCAGACCTCGTCGCCTTGGATGCCAGCCACCTGTTTGCTAGCAGCGTTACCCGTATCGGTTGTCGCCGAGGGACATTTCTGCGTGGCTATATGTACGAATTTATCGAACAGTTCGCGCCCCATCTCACCCGTGACGTGGTGCAGCAAGCGTTCGAGTGCCATACCCGATTGGACCTCGAAGCTCTATTTGAGCATGTCACCCTCCCGGTATATTGAGTGATTCCAGCGATATAACTGCCGGCCGACCCCACCCAACGGCTCATGATTGCAAGTATTTTTCTTCTGCCGCTTGTCCTCGGGCATTTGCCCCAGCATGCTTCTTAGCACTTGTCTCAGGGCAGGAACAGCGGTTACATTGACGCGCCACGGCCGCCAGCATCATCGCGCCGTTGCGAAGCCGTTCCGGGGGCGCGCAGCATCTGGCTGATCGTCTTTACCGGTGGTGGTAGGTTGATTAAGTAGCGGAAGGAGTCACACGTGGAGTTGGTTTGTTTGGATTTGGAAGGGGTATTGGTGCCCGAGATCTGGATTGCCTTTGCCGAGCGCACCGGTATCGATGAGTTGCGTGCGACGACGCGCGATATTCCAGACTATAACGTGCTCATGCAGCAACGGCTGGCCATATTGGATAAACACGGCCTCAAGATCGACGCTATTCAAGAAGTTATCGCCACATTGGAACCGCTGCCCGGGGCGCGGGAGTTTATCGACTGGCTGCGCGAGCGCTTTCAAGTGATTATTTTATCTGACACCTTTTATGAATTTTCCCAGCCATTGATGCGGCAGTTGCACTGGCCAACACTGTTTTGTCACCGTTTAGAAACTGACGAAAGTGGCCGCGTGGTGAATTACAAATTGCGTCAGGAAGACCCCAAGCGCGCTTCTGTGCGCGCATTGCAAAGCCTCAACTATCGCGTGCTGGCAGCGGGAGATTCCTACAATGACACAACTATGTTGAGTCAGGCAGATGTCGGTTTTCTAATTCATGCCCCGGAAAACGTCATCGAAGAGTTTTCGCAGTTTCCAGCCGTTGATACGCTGGGCGAGCTGCAAGCGGCGTTTCTCCAGGCTAGTAAGCGTAACTTAAGTCTCTAGTTTTTTTAGCAGGGCGCTAAAGCTTCGCCCAGATCTTCGAGTGCCGACAAGAACCGGCCGACTTTGTCGTACGTCTCGCGGTATTCCCGCGCACCGTCGGAATCGGCGACGATGCCACCACCTCCCCAGCAGCGTATTCTGCCCGCATCGCAAGCCAGTGTGCGGATGGCGATATTGCTATCCATGCGGCCATCGGCGCTGATATAGACGAGGCTACCACAGTATATGTCGCGCGGCATGCTCTCTAATTCATCGATGATTTCCATCGCGCGTTTTTTCGGCGCGCCAGTGATGGAGCCGCCGGGAAAGCTCTCGCGCACAATGTCCCAGGCCGTGCGGTCAGGTTGTAGTTCACCGCTAATCGTGCTCACTAGATGGTGTACGGTATTGAAGCTCTGCAATTCAAATAGCCGATCCACATGAATGCTGCCCGCACTGCAAAACCGACCCAAATCATTGCGCAGCAAGTCCACGATCATCAAATTTTCTGCTCGGTCTTTGGCGCTATCGCGCAGCTCCTTGGCCGCGGCCCGGTCTTGCGCTGTATCCTGGTAACGCGGCCGAGTGCCTTTGATGGGCGATGTCTCCACATGCCTGCCTTGCAGCGAGATAAAGCGTTCGGGAGATAGGCACAGTATGGCTTGGTCGGCGTCTGACTGAAGGTAGGCGGAAAATGGTGCCGCTGCGACTTCGCGCAGCGCCCGATAGGCGTGCCAGGGGTCACCACTATAGTACGCTGTAAAGCACTGTGACAAATTGACTTGATAGCAATCACCGGCGCGAATATAGGCTTGAATATTCGCGAATGCGTCGCGGTAGTCGGCCTCGGTGAAATTGGCAGCGAAGGGTGAGCGCAGACGAAAGGGTTCCGGTGGCAAGACTTTGAGATTGCGTAAGCGACTGCGAATGTCATTGCGCCGTGCAGCGTTTACGCGATCTTGCCAGACAAGCACAGCGCGTTGTAGCAAGTGATCCTGAATGATGGCCCAGTCATAGGCGTACAATTGTGCGATTGGCAGCTTTGCCGGTACCCGTGGTGTCAGTGCCTGCAGCCCTGAGCCCAGGCCATAACCGAGGTAGCCCAGAATCCCACCACAAAAAGGGATGTCCGGCGCAATGGGTTGAATGCCGGCATAGTGTTCGCGGTGAAAATGTTCGAGCTTGTCCAGGTAGCTGCGACAGTCGGCGGCACTGGCGTTCGCCGCTAGCGCTTCTAGGCCCGCGTCCCAGGGCCCGGCGCTCATGATGTCGAACCGACCACGGTCGCTATGGGGGTGGCTGCTATCGAAATAGACAGCGTGGGGGAGATCGCGGATGGCGGCAAACAGAACGCCACCGTCAGCGTAGTAGGTCGTTTCCTCTAGGCGCGTCACAAGCTGAAACCTGTGCTCAACCCGCAGCGTAGCATGGCCCTAGGCAGGCTTGTTCTTAAACGCATTTTCGTTCGCCTATTTGAACCCTGGCCGCGTTTTCCCATGCCACCGCTCAGGGCATTTATCTGCGGTGAAACTACTGGTATCTGCATCGGTATTGCTTCAATCTGCGCGGTCGCTGAATTGACTTTGAGGGGCCGCCCCAGTACCCTAACTCGCCGCGTTTTAGGCGGTTTCGCATCCTAAGCCCGACAGCAGTGACTTGCAACTCGCGCGCTCCTATGAAGAGCGGTGGGGCCTTCTCATTGCCTGTGAACAGGAAAAACAAGACGACTATGGCTAGTAAATCGACCAGCAATGCACCCAGTAAGACAGCCAGGAAAGCCCAGCGCACGCCGACACCTTCCCTCGACAACCCCTTTGTAGAAACAGACGCACCGGAGTTTTCAGTGCCTGGACAACTCGCGTCCGAACCCGGTGTGTATGAAGCCTCCATGCAAGCGGGCTGGGATCTTCAGCGTCGGCCATTTGAGACTGCCGGCGTAAAAAATATTCAGCGTCAACATCAGAAAAATCGGATGACCATCTGGGAGCGTATTCGCTATCTCGCGGATGACGAACCCAGCGTGTTGTATCAGAACTGGGGGCCGAATTTAGACGGGGCTTCACTGGTCACAGCGATTGTCAAAATCAACGGCCGCGATGTGGCGTTATACGGTCATGATTTCACTGTCCGTGCCGGGTCCATGGATGCAACCAATGGGGACAAGCTCGCGCGATTGTTCAAATTGGCCGCCAGACAGCGGATTCCCGTTGTCGGGATTAACGACAGCGCCGGTGCCTACATCCCCGCCGGCGTTGGTGGGCTCGATGGTTACGCGGAAGCCTTTGCCGCGCTGCGCAAAATTAGCGGCATTGTGCCCAGCATCATGTGCATGTTCGGTTTCAATGCGGGCGGGGGTTCCTATTTACCTCGCCAGGGCAGTTTCCTCATCCAGCCCAACGACACGTTCTTTGGTTTGACCGGCCCAGGCGTGGTGAAGTCGGTGCTTGGCGAAGATGTCACTCCCGACGAACTCGGTGGCCCGGGTGTGCACAGCCAATCCGGCGTCACCGATTTTGTGGTGCGCGACGAAGTCGCTGCACTGCGCAAAGTGCGGGCGCTGTTAAACTATTTGCCCAGTTACAATGGCGAGCTGGCGCCGCGTCAACCCAGCTCTGACCCCAGCGATCGCAAAACCTGGGATATCGATATTTTATTGAGGAAAGCTTTCAACTCGCCGACGGGTTTTAACACCCCCATCGACGTGACTATTTTGATTCAACAGCTCTGTGACCACGGTGACTATCTGGAGGTGCAGCCCGACCGCGCGCGTAACACCATCACGGCACTGGGCCGGCTGGGGGGGAACGTTGTCGGTTTTGTGGCGAACAACTCAGCGGTCGCCTCGGGCCAAGTCGATATTGATGCGGCCTATAAAAACGCGCGCTTCATTCGTTTTTGCAACCTCTACAACATACCCGTGATCTTTCTCGAAGACACCACCGGTTTTCTCCCAGGTCGCGAGCAGGAATCGGGGGGTATTGTGCAGGCCGGTCGCGCTATGCTTGATGCGATTGTCGATCTACGTACGCCACGCTTTCTCGTCATTGTGCGCAATGCATTTGGTGGCGCCTATGCGGCGTTTAACAGCGTCGCGGTCGGAGCGGATTTCGTCGTGGCACTACCCACAACGCGAGTGGCGGTGATGGGCCCGGCTGGCGTGGAATATGTTTATAAGGACGAGCTGCGTAAAATGCGCGGCTCGGTAGCAAAGAAAACAGAATTGGAGACGCAGGCACAGCGCAAAGCGGGGTTGTCTGAGAAGGCTGCGGCCGCGGCCGCAAAAGAGTTGGTCGCCGATTGGGTTAAAGCAGAAGAGGCGGTACTAGCACAGCGCTATGAACGCGAGCTGATGAATCCCAACGAAGCGTTGAGTCTCGGTTCCATATCACAAATTGTGATGCCCTCAGATCTGCGCACCGTTTTGGCTGACAATATGGCGTTTTATTTGCGCCGCTATACCGCTAAGCCCTTAGGTGGTGTGCAGCGTGAATTCCACTAATTATTCCGAGCAGCGCTCTCAGCTTTGCGGCCGACATAGCGTCTATCGGCCTGTCAGCGCAGTTTGCATACTTTATTGAACGAGGAACGCTCGCGTGTCCAATGAGTTTTATTTACACAACCCGTTGATCCATCGAGACCGCCAATTGGGCAACAGAGACAGCGCATGGGTCAGCCAATTTGACTGCACCCATATTCGGCCGCTAATTATTTGTCGTGGCCCGATCCGCAAAGAGGCTATGGATGTCTTTGTAGAGATGGGCATCGAGCACTATGGCATATTACTCTCAGAAAAAGACTCCATTGTCTATCGCCACGCCCTGGCACCTGAACTGCGTTCGTTGACAAACCCTGAGCGCGTGCACCGTGTTCCCGATTACTCCGGCGCTAACAAAGAGGAACGGGAGCAGCGCATCGAACAAATTATCAATATCGCCAAAGACAACAACTACAACTCGATATTCGCCGGTTACGGTTTTATGGCCGAAGACGAAATGATGGTGGCGGCGATGGAAGACGCCGGGCTTAGATTTATCGGCCCGTGTTCACGCACCGTACACGATGCGGGCTTGAAAGATGAAGCGAAACGCACTGCGCTGCGCTGTGGGGTGTCGGTCACCCCAGGCATTGATAACGGCACCACGCTGACCCTGCTTAAAAAGCACCCGGAGTTAAAAGCACTCAAAGCCTTAGTCAAAAAACACGACCTCAAGGTGTCTGACAAAATACTCAGCGATGAATCGCTTAGTCTCGAAGAAAAAGTGGATGAAATCTTAGGTGCCTCCTACGACAAGGGTATCGATTTGTACACCGTTGATGAGCTGTCGGAGACACTCACCGAAGCGGTCAAAGAGATGAGCGCCCAATACCCGAAAAATCGTATTCGCCTCAAAGCGATCGGCGGCGGTGGCGGCAAGGGGCAGCGCATTCTTGGTATTGGCGAAGCGGAACGTACCCCTGAGATGGTGCGCGAAATTCTCAACGAGGTTAAAGCCACCGGCGTCGGCGATAACAAAAATGTGCTGGTGGAATTAAATATCGAAACCACGCGTCACCAAGAGATTCAGGTGATCGGCAACGGTGAGTGGTGCATGACCATGGGGGGTAGAGATTGCTCCTTACAAATGCACGAGCAGAAATTGCTGGAAGTCTCAGTTACCGTCGAATCACTGCAGCGCGCCGTGGAGCAGGCCGAGTTTGCCGGGCAAACCGAAGAGGCGAGCGTATTGCGGCAAGATCTTGCCACGTTGATTGCCATGGAGCAGGAAGCCGAGAGCTTTGGTGCGGCAGTGGGATTGGATTCCGTGTCGACCTTTGAGTGTATTGTCGATGGCGACAAGCACTTTTTCATGGAAATGAATACGCGTATTCAGGTGGAGCACCGGGTGACCGAACTGTGTTATGCGCTGCGCTTTGCCAACCCCAAAGATCGCGATGATGCCTTTGTCGTGGAGTCGTTGGTGGAGGCGATGGTGCTGCTCGCCGCCCACGGCGAAAAACTGCCACGCCCGGAACGCATTGTGCGACAAAACGATAGTGTCGAGGCGCGCTTGAATGCGACGAACCAGGCGCTGCAGCCCCACGCGGGGGGTGTTATTGAATCTTGGAGCGACGCCATAGAGGGCGAGATTCGTGATGACCAGGGGATCAGCCTGCACAACCCCGACACCGATGTATTCATGAAGTACACCCTTGCCGGTGCCTACGACTCCAACATCGCTCTGTTGTTAACGGTGGGCGACACGCGCTTAGATACTTATCAACACATGGCCGATACCATTCGCCAAACGCGAATGCGCGGCGCAGATTTGGCGACCAATTTAGAATTTCACTACGGCCTGGTGAATTGGTTTATTGGCAACAACATCAATGCACGACCCACCACGCGATTTATTGTGCCGTATTTGACGGCAGTGGGTGAACTCAAAGAGCGCTCCAATAACCTCGATGTCGCGTTTGCCTACAAGGAAGTCGCAAAGCGTGCACTAGCGGCAGCGGAAGAGGGCGCACGGCAAGCATTGGCAGAAACCCTGCAACTGAAGGAGTCACTACTGCTGCGTCCCTTGACCCGATTGCTCGACGCGCCACATATATTGAGTGGCTGGCTCAGCGTCAATCGCGACGCCTACACATTAATCGAGAACAGTGTGAGCTGGAACGAAAACCCGATTGAATTGCTCGCCGATACCTATCACTTTCTCAATATGGACTATATCGGCGATAAACCGCCTGCCGCCTCCATGATCTGGGATCACGATAACAAAATACTGCAAGATGCCTTGGCGTTTTACGGTGAATTAAACAATCGTCTTAAAGTAGAGGATTGGATCGAGCTGTGTACCGTTTTGGCGCAAGAGAAGGCGCCGAAGGGTATTCGAGCAAACTTGTGGAAGCAAGTGCGCGCCGCTCATCAGGGCTATCAAGCAGGCACGGAAATTTTGGCTCTGCTGCCGAGCATTGCGGAGCATACGGGCTTTTACGACCTACAAGTGAATAGTGATCTTACCATCCATATTCCTGAGAAATTGTTTGATGGAGATTTCCAAGAGGCCATGGCCAAAGTATTAGTTCCACCTCCGGCCGCGAAGTCCGACGAGATATTGGCGGAGAGCGGTGGCATGTTCTATTCCCGGGAAACGCCTGCACACGATTCCTATGTACAGGAGGGCGATCACTTTGAGGCCGGTGACCCACTGTTTATCATCGAAGTTATGAAGATGTTTAACAAATACTATGCACCGTTTGCCGGTACCATTAAGGAAGTACTGGTGGACACCGATGGCACGATATTGAGCAAAGGTCAGCCCATCTTCAAGATCATTCCGGATGAGATTGTAAAAGAAGTACCGCCTGAAGAAATCGCGGCGCGGCGTCAACAGGCGACTCTGGAGTTTCTCGATCGCCTGTAGTGGTTTCCACTAGGGTTCGATGGGTTAACCGCAGAAAATTCAACTGTAATAAAGAGTGGCTTCCGCTTCGTGCTAGCGCCCAGCGGCCGCACTCGCTAAAGAGAGCACGCATTATGATTACAGCCCTGGATCACATCGCCGTGGCGGTTCCCGATCTGAATAAAGCGATCGCACGGTTTGTTGAAGATTTCGGTTTGCCCCTCGGGGGCACAGAAGATGTCGAGGCGGCAAAAACTACTGCCGCATTTTTGCCCTTGCCGCCAACCAATATTGAGTTGATCTACCCCTTAAACGGTGAAGGCCCGGTGAAAACTTATTTAGACAAGCGCGGCGGCGGTTTGCACCATCTGTGTTTTCGAACCGACGACATCGACGGTGATTTTGCGCGTTTGAAAGACAAGGGCTATCAATTTCTCTCAGATGCGCCGACACCCGGTGCCCATGGCTCGCGCGTCATATTTATTCACCCTAAAAGCTGTGATGGTGTGTTGATAGAATTGAGTCAGCCTGCAGAAAGGCACGACGAAACAGGGCATTAATACCGGACACTAACGCACAGAACTTATACAGGGCTAAGAGTTCACCGGGAAAGCAGTATGAGCGACAAAATCTACGACAAGAGCAAAGCCACGCGTGACCAGTGGCGGGAGTTGGCCACCAATCAAATGAAGGGTAAAAGCCCCGATGACTTGGTTTGGCAAACGCCGGAACAGATCGATGTGCAACCTCTCTACACTGCTGAAGATGTGGAGAAGCTGCCTTACATTGACACGATGCCAGGTATGTCTCCCTACGTACGCGGGCCACAGGCTACGATGTATGCCGGGCGGCCATGGACGATACGACAGTATGCTGGGTTCTCTACGGCAGAGGAATCCAACACCTTTTACCGTAAAGCGCTAGCGGCAGGCGGGCAGGGTATTTCTGTCGCCTTCGATTTGGCGACCCACCGTGGCTATGACTCCGATCATCCGCGAGTGACCGGTGATGTCGGCAAAGCAGGGGTTGCGATTGACTCTGTCGAAGACATGAAGATTTTGTTCGATGGTATTCCCCTGGATAAAGTCTCTGTATCGATGACCATGAATGGTGCGGTGCTGCCGGTACTGGCTGGCTACATCGTCGCAGCAGAAGAGCAGGGTGTAAACCAGGAGCAATTAGCGGGCACAATTCAGAACGATATCTTGAAAGAGTTCATGGTGCGCAACACCTACATCTATCCACCTGCACCGAGCATGAAAATTATCGGCGATATCATCGCTTACTGCTCCAACAATATGCCACGCTTCAATACGATCTCGATTTCCGGCTATCACATTCAGGAGGCGGGAGCGAACGCCGCGCTGGAGTTGGCCTACACGCTAGCCGATGGGAAAGAGTATATACGCACCGCCATTGCGGCGGGGTTGGGCATCGACGATTTTGCTCCACGCCTGTCGTTCTTTTGGGGCATTGGCATGAACTTCTATATGGAGATCGCCAAAATGCGCGCGGCGCGTATGCTCTGGGCGCGCATAGTCGCCGAATTTGAGCCGCAAAATCCAAAGAGCTCAATGTTGCGCACGCATAGCCAGACTTCAGGCTGGTCCCTCACCGAACAAGACCCGTACAACAACGTCGTACGTACCACCATTGAAGCCATGGCCGCCGTTTTCGGCGGCACTCAGTCTCTACACACCAACGCCTTAGATGAAGCGATTGCCTTGCCCACCGAGTTTTCCGCCCGTATCGCGCGCAACACACAATTGATCATTCAGGAAGAAACCGGCATTACCAATGTCGTTGATCCCTGGGGCGGTTCCTACATGATGGAAAGCTTGACCCAAGACATCGCCGACAAAGCGTGGGAATTGATCGAGGAAGTGGAACAGGCAGGTGGTATGGCCAAAGCCATTGAAACGGGCATGCCAAAGCTGCGTATTGAGGAGGCTGCCGCGCGGAAGCAGGCGCGAATTGATCGCGGCGAAGATGTGATTGTTGGTGTGAATAAATATACGTTGGATCACGAAGAAAGCGTCGATATATTGGAAATCGACAACGACGCCGTGCGAGACTCGCAATTGGCGCGATTAGCGTCGGTACGCAATGGCCGTGACGAAGCCGCGGTAGAAGAGGCACTAGAGGCTATTTATCAATGCGCCGTGAGTGGTCAAGGCAACTTGCTGGAACTCAGCGTTGAAGCCACGCGCCGTCGCGCGACTGTCGGGGAGATTTCTTTCGCTATGGAACGAGAATTCGGCCGTTTTAACGCGCAAGCACAAACCGTGTCCGGTGTCTATGGCAGTGCCTTTGCGCAAGATGAGAGCTGGCAGAATATTACCCAGGACATCGAGAAGTTTCAGCAGCAGCACGGCCGTCGTCCGCGCATGTTGGTGTGCAAGATGGGGCAAGATGGCCACGACCGCGGCGCTAAAGTCGTTGCCACAGCCTTCGCCGATGTCGGTTTTGATATCGACCTTTCGCCGATGTTCTCCACCCCCGAAGAAGTCGCGCGGCAGGCAATTGAAAACGATGTCCATGTCGTTGGCGCGTCGTCACTGGCCGCAGGGCACAAGACATTAGTGCCGCAGCTCATTGCGGAATTAAAACAACAGGGCGCCGAGGATATTGTTGTTATCGCCGGCGGTGTCATTCCCAAGCAAGATTACCAACACCTGTATGACGCTGGCGTAAAGTGTATCTTTGGTCCGGGAACCCCCATCCCCGAGGCAGCGCGCGAGGTCTTAGATGCGGTAGCTGCCAAGCGCTAGCACGGTGCCTGCATTCAACCTTCAGAGCCTGCGCGATGGCGATCGGCGAACTCTCGCCAAAGCCATAACTCTAGTCGAAAGCAAACTCGATGAGCATCGCGAGCAAGCACAGGGTATTCTCGAACAGGTTCTTCCGCACAGCGGCAACAGTATTCGCATAGGCATTACCGGCGTACCAGGCGTTGGTAAATCTACCTTTATAGAAGCGTTTGGATTATATCTGATCGAGCAGGGTAAACGTGTCGCCGTTTTGGCCGTTGATCCCAGCTCTCCCCTAGCAGGTGGTTCCATTCTCGGTGACAAAACCCGCATGGAAGAGCTCTCGCGGCGCGACGCGGCTTATATACGCCCCTCGCCGGCAGAAGGCGAACTCGGCGGAGTCGCACAGAAAACGCGAGAAACCATGCTGTTGTGTGAAGCCGCGGGCTACGATGTCGTTCTCGTCGAAACAGTTGGGGTTGGGCAATCCGAGTACCAAGTCGCGGGTATGGTGGACTTTTTTATGGTGCTGATGCTGCCCGGTGGCGGCGATGAGCTGCAGGGCATCAAGAAAGGCATCGTGGAGCTGGCGGATGCCCTGGTCATTAATAAAGCCGATGGTGACAGCGAAGCCCTGGCGACGAGGACTCAGCAGCAGTACACCAGTGCGATGAACCTCCTACGCCACACCACTTTTTGGACGCCGCGAGTGCTAAGTTGCTCGGCGCTGCACGCGATCAATATCGATACCGTGTGGGGTATGATCACGGATTACGTGGTAGCCGCTGAGAAAGAACAAGCCTTAGCTCACAAGCGAGCACAGCAAAACCGTGACTGGATGCATCAATTGGTGAACGAGATGCTGCTGCAGCGTCTCGCTGGCAGTACTGCCGCGCAAGCCCTATTGCCGGAATTGGAGATTGCGGTGGCAGAGCAGCGCATGACACCCTATGCAGCAGCGAGCCAAATTATCAGCCAGATTTGAGGGGGGACACCCATAACTTTGCCCCCACAGTTATAACCCATAAATCTCCCGATACTCCTCATCCTTCTGCGCAATCAGCCGCGCCAAATCCACCATCACCTTGCACTGCTTCCAGGACGCATCGTCCTGCATCTTGCCCTCTACCATTACCGCGCCCGAGCCATCGGGCAGCGCTTCTAATACACGCTTGGCCCAGGCCACTTCATCCGCCGGTGGGCTGAAGACGCGCTTGGCGATATCGATTTGGCTGGGGTGGAGCGACCACGCGCCGACGCAGCCCATTAAAAAGGCGTTGCGGAACTGGTCTTCGCAGGCCAGTGGGTCATCGATGGCACCGAAGGGGCCGTAGAAGGGCAGTGCGCCGACGCCGACGCAGGCGTCGACCATGCGCCCTAGTGTGTAGTGCCAGAGATCTTGCGCGTGGGTAGCCCGGGGGGCATCCGGGTTATCGCTGTCGGGGTCGTCCCGCACGAGGTACCCGGGGTGGCCGCCGCCGATGCGTGTGGTTTTCATGCGGCGCGATGCGGCCAGGTCAGCCGGGCCCAAGCTCATGCCTTGAATGCGCGGGCTGGCATTGGCGATTTCTTCGACATTGGCCACGCCCAGAGCGGTTTCCAAGATACAGTGCAGTTGGATGGGCTTGCTTAACTGTGCCCGCGCCTCTAATTGTGCAAGGAGTTGATCGGCGAAGTGAATGTCCCACGGCCCTTGGATCTTCGGCAGCATGATGACGTCGAGTTTGTCGCCCACTTCCGCCACGATGCGCGTGACATCATCGAGAAACCAAGGGCTGTCAAGGCTGTTGACACGTGTCCAGAGTTGCGTGTCGCCAAAATCATTCTCGCGAGCGATGTTGATAAAGCCTTCGCGCGCCGCTTCTTTGTTTTCGATCGCGATGGCATCTTCGAAATTGCCGAGAATAATGTCGACCTTTTGCGCGATGCTCGGCACTTTCTCAGCCATCTTGGGGTTGCTCGGGTCAAAGAAGTGAATCATGCGCGAGGGGAGCACGGGGTTGTCCGCCAGTGGTTGTGGTGCTCCCAGGGCCAGTGGCCGCATAAAATCTCGTGGGCTGCGCATGGTGTTCTCCTTAGCTGATATCGTGAGTGTCTCTTAATACGGCTATTGTTAACTGTTCGTAGGCAAAATGGCAAAATAGTGCCTGTCCATGGGTAAATCGCATGGGTAAATCGTCCATGGTGAACCCTGCCTGTGCCTATCTATCGTTAAATCACTGACGGGTATCGCCTAATTGCTTTGTTGAGCGGCCTCTGTCGCGCGTTGCCGCCATTCGTCGAGTTGATCGATAGGGTTTGAACTTTCTCGCCCCAGAGCTTGCAGCACTTCGCTATCACCACCCAGTTGAGTGATGCCCTGGCTGCCAAATTCTTGGCTGAGCCGCTTGTGAACCCAGTAGGCTTGGTAGTGTTGGCGATGCTTGTTCAGTGGTCCTCGCGCACACAGTGTGGCGTAATGTTGTACAAGAGTGGCATCCAGTTCCGCCACACCATCACCCGTGGCAGCGCTAACGGCTAAAACAGGCACTTGCCAGCCATTCTGCGCAGAATGGTTCGTTCCACCCATTACGCTACTCAAATCTGCCAGGGTTCGTTGTGCGAGTTCCCCTAGATCAGATTTATTGACCACCAGAATATCAGGTACTTCCAGGACACCGGCTTTGAGAAACTGGATACTGTCGCCGGAACCTGGTTGTGCGATGAAACACGTGGTGTCGGATAGTTCGGCGATATCGATTTCCCGCTGGCCCACACCGACCGTTTCGATGAGCACGATATCGCAGCCAGCGAGCATCGCGATGGCCATTGGCCAAACTTCTTTACTGAGACCGCCAAACTCGCCGCGACTGGACAGCGAACGAATAAAAACGCCGGAATCGTCTGTTGTCGCTTGCATGCGCAGCCTGTCACCCAACAACGCACCGCCGCTATGGGGGCTGGAGGGATCGACGGCCAGAACACCAACACGCTGGTCGCGCGCACGCCAGGTGCGAATCAACGCGGCGGTAAGGGAGGATTTGCCGACGCCGGGTGGGCCAGTGATACCGATGAGATGACCGCGACTGAGTGTTCCCGCATTGAGTAGCCCGGTGAGCACGAGCGAAGATCTGGCGCGAGCTTGTTCACGTCGGTCGTCGAGGAGATTGAGGGTTTCGGCTAGCGCATCTCTGGCGCCGTTCACGAGCCGGTCAGCGAGTGCATTCGCTGCGTCTTCGCTCTCTTTTGAGGCAGCGCTGCACACAATGTGCTCAGGCGGCACTGGCGAGGCCGTGCTCGCGTCGTATGACGTCGACAATCTCTGCCATGATCGCGTTCATATCCACATCTTTGGGCGTAAACACGGCCTTAATTCCCTGCGCTCGTAGAGCCTGCGCATCTTCCTCGGGGATGATGCCGCCGATGATAATTGGCAGATCAGCCAAATCCAGCGACTGAAGCTGACCTTGCAAGTCTTCAACTAACTCCATGTGGCTGCCCGAGAGCACCGATAACCCGATGAGGTGCACGCCTTCCTCGTGTGCCGCATCTGCGATCTGTTTGGTGGTCAGGCGAATCCCCTCATAGACAATTTCGAAACCGGCATCGCGCCCTTTAACCGCAATTTGCTCAGCACCGTTGCTGTGTCCATCCAAACCCGGCTTGGCAATAAGCAAGCGCAGCGGGCGGCCGATTGCATCGCCGGTTGCTTGTACGCGTTGGCGCAGCGCTTGTAGTGCGTCCGTGCCGCCCTGGGCTGTGCCGCCGATATCGACGCCGGTGGGTGCGCGGTACTCGCCGAACACCTTGCGCAACACTTCGCTCCATTCGCCGGTCGTGACTCCCGCGTTGGCGCAGTCAATCGAAGCGGGCATAATATTATCGCCACCAGTCGCGGCCGCGCGCAGTTGTGTGAGTGCAGCCTTCACTGCGCTCGCATCACGCGTGGCACGAAACTGTTGCAGTGCGTCAATTTGTTGTCGTTCTGCGGCAGCATCGACGCGCATGATCCCCGCATCACCTTGGGCGGTGAGAGGTGACTCAGCCGTCTGTGGGTAGCAATTGACGCCGACGATTTTTAAGTCGCCACTTTCGATGTCGCGCAAGCGCTGTGTGTGACTGCGCACCAATTCGCGCTTCACATAGCCGTTTTCGATACAGGCGACCATGCCACCATGCGCATCAACATTGGCCATCTCGCTGCGCGCGCCCTCAATGAGGGCTTGTACTTTGGCCTCGATGACGGGCGAGCCATCGAAAATATCACCGTATTCTAGGAGATCCGTTTCCAACGCTAACACTTGTTGCATGCGCAGGGCCCACTGTTGATCCCAGGGGCGCGGCAAGCCCAGTGCTTCATTCCAAGCGGGGAGTTGAATGGCCCGAGCCCGTGCATTTTTGGAGAGGGTGACGGCGAGCATCTCCAGCACGATGCGCTGCACGTTGTTTTCTGGTTGTGACTCGGTCAGGCCCAGTGAGTTTACCTGTACACCGTAGCGAAAGCGTCGCTGTTTAGGGTCTTGCACACCGTAGCGCTCTTCGGTGATCTCGTTCCACAGCGCCACAAAAGCGCGTAGCTTGCAGGTCTCTTCAATGAAACGGATTCCAGCGTTCACAAAAAAGGAGATGCGCGCGACGACCGCGTGAAACTGCTCATCGCTCATATCACCGACACTTTGCACCGCGTCGAGAATGGCGATAGCCGTGCACAGTGCATAGGCCAGTTCCTGGGTGGGCGTAGCTCCTGCCTCTTGCAGGTGATAACTACACACATTGGTCGGGTTCCACTTCGGAATATTTTCCACGGTATAGTTGATCAAATCGGTGGTTAGTCGCACCGAAGGTTGCGGCGGAAAAATGTAAGTGCCGCGCGATAAGTATTCTTTCAGCACATCGTTTTGAGTGGTGCCTTTGAGTAGACTCGGATCGACACCCTGACGCTGTGCGGTAGCAATATACAGTGCCAGTAACCAAGGGGCGGTGGCGTTTATGGTCATCGAGGTGTTCATTTGATCCAATGGGATTTGATCGAACAGCAATTCCATATCGCCAATGTGATCAATGGGTACGCCCACTTTACCGACCTCGCCGCGCGCCAGCGGGTGGTCTGAGTCATACCCAGTTTGGGTGGGTAAGTCAAAGGCGACAGACAACCCCGTTTGGCCTTTACTTAAATTCGTGCGGTATAGCGCGTTCGAAGCTGTGGCAGAGGAGTGGCCGGAGTAGGTGCGCATCAACCACGGTCTATCGCGTTTCACTGCATCGGTTGTTCCGCTTTCCATGCTCATCTGTCTGCCACCTTTAGTTCGGGCGGCGACGCAACAGCAGCCGCCGTTCGATCTCGAAAATTTTAGCGGTGATTTTCTCCCTGCCCAAATCGCGTTTGCGATCCTCCTTGATAAATAGGTCTTCGCCGTGCTTATCAAGTGCTTCTCTAGCGGAGATATTCTTAATGCCCACGAGCTGCATCGTCACGATACCCAGTGCTGGCGCATCGGGCGCATCCTCCACCGCGAGTACGCGTGACAACGCACCAATGGTGTCGCCGGCGAAAGCGGGCTGGGTGTGATAGCCTTCGTTAAAGCCGATCTCCCACAGCGCGTTTTCACTCACATCGCGGCTGGCAAGGCCCTCGAGCCAGGCAAAAACTAAGCCGCCATAGACGATGGGCTCGCCACTCATTTTGCCACTGCGACTACCGGAAAATACACGGTCAAAATGCAGCGGATGGCTGTTGCCAACCGAGTACGTCAGCGCCATGTGTTCTTCGGTAATAGTCCGGCCGTTGGCGTGGACGATGACGTCGCCCGGCTGAAAATTCTCAAAGTAGGTATTGGGGCCGGTCAGACCCGGGAAGGGGTGAGCATCGACCAGTGGCAGCGTGACTTGTGGGTCCTCGTCGATCGGAAACTCACCAGTAAAGGGTGCAGCAGGTGTCGTGGGTAATCTGTCTCCACGCCATGCCACCATGATTTTTCGCTGGTATTGTAAAACGACATCATTGGTTTGATTGATGCTTACTGTGCGAACGGTTGCGATACCGGGCTTGTCGGCGCCCCGATCGCGGCGATCCAAGACTTGTGTGTATGCACGCAGCGTGTCGCCGGGATACACGGGCCGTAAAAATTGCACGTCGTAGTAGCCTAAGTTCGCGATGGCTTTTTCCGAATCGTTTTGCACGCCCAGTGATAGCGTAACATTGAAGATCATTTGCGGGCTGGCCGGCAGATCGGTGAAACCCGCAGCTATTGCATAGTGTGCGTTCAAATACTGTGGATTTGACTGCATGTAGGTGCGTGCGAAATCGAGTATATTGCTGCGCGTAAAGGTAAAACCACGCGGGTGTTCAAACACTTGGCCCGGCTCGAGTTCGTCTAGGTAGCGACCGTACTGGGGGTGCCGAACACGGCTGAGATCGATTGGTTGGTCGGGGCCGAGTTCTGCGTCAGTGCCTGGAGAGAGCGTCAAGGTCATCATACGAATCCTTAAGCAGCCTGTTCCACTAGCGCGCGTGCAATCACCTTCAGGGCCAGCGTTTCTTCCGCACCTTCGAAGATGGATAACACGCGCGCGTCGGAAAAATAGCGGCTCACTGGCGACTCCTCCGCATAGCCCATACCGCCGTGAATCTGCAGGGCTTCACGTGTCAACCACTCGGCGGTTTTGCTGGCAAATATCTTGGCGGCGCTGGCCTCCATGTCGCCGCTACCCTGGTCCATCAACTGGGCAACACTGTAGGTGATTTGTCGACAGGCCAATAACAGTGATGCCATACGAGCAATTTTGGCCCGCGTGAGTTGATACTCGGCGATAGGGTGGTCAAACACAACGCGCTCTTCGGCGTAGGTGATGGCACGGCCAAAGGCCGCGCGCATGACGCCAACGGCGCGCGCAGCCGTTTGAATACGGCCGCCGGAAAACCCGGCCATCGCATAGTAAAAACCTTTGCCTTCGCCTTCGGGACCGCCCAGCACATTGGCAGCGGGCACAAAAAAGTCGTCGAAGAACAGCTCAAATGAGTGCATACCGCGATACCCGATCGTCGCGATGGCCCGCCCGGTCAACTTGCCGCCGTCGTCCTGCGTGACTTCGAATTCGTGGCCGTCGGAAGAGGGCTTTTCCACCAGAAACATGGAGAGCCCCTTGTGCGCCAAACTCATGTCCGGATCGGTTCGCGCCAATACCATGAGTAACCCAGCCTTGCCGCCGAAGGTACACCAAGTTTTGGCGCCGCTGAGCAGCCACCCGCCGTCAGCGAGCGTGGCTTTGAGTTTCACACCCGCCACGTCAGAACCGTAATTCGGTTCGGTCACCGCGACAGCACACAGGGGTTCACCCACTGCGAGCTTGGGTAGCCAATGTTGTTTTTGTTCTTCACTGCCGCCTTTTAACAAGGCCCGCGATAAAATCTCCGGACGCGTAATCAAGCTGCCCGCTGCACCTAAAGAGCCGCGCGACAATTCCTCCGTAACCACGATCATACCGAGGGTGTCTTCCTTATCGTCCTCCTGTAAACCGCCATAGCTTGCCGGTATCGATAAGCCGAACATGCCCATGTCTTTTAACGGTTCTAAGATCTCAGGAGGAATGATTAAGTCTTCCCGGTGGATCGATTCAGCCAGTGGTGCAACGACTTCGTCAGAAAAGCGGCTAAAGGTGTCGCGCATCATGCTGTGGTGCTCGCCGAGTAAGTCCGGCCCGAGATCGCCACCGCATGCGATCACCTCGGCGCCAATCTCCTCTAGGTTTTTGGCGCTAAGTTGTTCAGTTAAATAATGGGCGTACTGAGGGTCGGCCGTCAGTGTGTTGATAGCTTCAACGGTAATGCCAAAGTCCATCGGTCTAGTGCGTAATCGCTGTTGGGTGTTGCTCACCGCTTCGGCGCAGAACAATGCCGCAAGACGTTCCACGTAGTCCCGCTGTTGCGGTGTGTGTTGTGCGGTGTCCCGGGCGTGTTGCAGCGCGAACTGCGCCGCTGTGCACTCCGACCAAGAAATGGCCAGCTCATAACAAGCTACCTGGTGAGCATCGAGCTTATCGCTGGCGACTTTGCCGTTATCGCCGCACTGGCTTTTTATGTGCGAAAAAGCCATACCGAGCAGCGTTTGCGCGGCCTCAAGTAGTGCGTGTGAAGGCGCGAGCAGAGGCCCGTTCGTGGTAACTGCGTCGTTCATGTAGGTTCCCGGTGTGTGATGAGTCAGCCCCGTCGTGCCCGAGTGTGCGGAGCGGTAGCGGTTTAATCAATCAAACCGGAAATTTTAAAGCTTTGGGCGAATCAGCACAAGTTTTGTGGCTACCGGGTTGTGGCCTGGTTTGAGTCGGAGTGGACCAGCCTAACGACCCTAGAACTAATGCCTTATATACACCGAGCTATCCATAGCCGAACCATCAATACAAAGCCAGCGTGGCAGCACCCATTCGAACACCATTTCACTGGCGTAACAGCTTCTGTATCCTTCGCGTTCCCAGAAAGTTCAATACGGTAGAAGGAGAACCTCATGACCACTCGACCTCGTCGTTCACTGTTGTATATGCCCGGGTCCAACGCGCGTGCGCTGGAAAAGGCCCGTAGTCTGCCCGCAGACGGATTGATTTTGGATATGGAGGATGCGGTTGCACCGGATGCCAAGGCCCTTGCGCGGGAGCAGATCGAAGCGGCCTTGGCCGAGGGCGGGTATGGCTATCGCGAGTTATTGGTGCGAACTAACGCCCTCGACACACAGTGGGGCGAAGACGATCTGGGCGCGGTTGCGCAATTTAAACAAGCACCGGATGCGGTATTGATTCCCAAAATCGATAGCGCCGCAGATGTACAGAAAGCCGTTGCCGCCTGTGAAAACGCGGGCGTAGCACCAAGTGTGGATGTCTGGATTATGGCTGAGACGCCAAGCTGCATTCTCAATATAGCGGAGGTTGCCGCCGCGCACCCGCGCTTGCGCGGGATTGTGTTGGGTACGTCTGATTTATCCAAGGATACGCGCGTGCGCCACACGCCGGATCGTTTAGGTTTTATCGCTGCGCTAAATCTGTGTGTCTACGCTGCCCGAGCCAATGGCTTACACGTCATCGACGGTGTGCAACTTGATTTAGACAATGAGGAGCTACTTATTCAGTCCTGCGAACAGGGTCGGGATTTGGGTTTCGACGGCAAAAGCCTCATTCACCCAAAACAACTAGCAGCCACAAACAGGGTATTTGCGCCGGATGAAGCGCAAGTCGCATCTGCCAAGGAAATTATTGCAGCTTTTGAGGCTGCTCAAGCAGAGGGTAAGGGCGTCGTTGTCGTTAATGGTCGGCTGGTGGAAAATCTGCACGTTGAAGAAGCGCAACGGCTATTGGCACTGGCGGAAGCGATCCAGCGGTTGTAATCAGAGGCACCTTAAATGTGTATTGTTCTCAGTTCGGGGTCACTGACACTGACCTCCCAAAGCGTATTAAAACGATCCACATGGCGTTGTGTGGAAGCGCGGGAGTCGGGCTCAAAGAAAGCGTCGTGGTCGCTGCCCTCGGGTTTGTAGAGCACGCCGTCGTGATCGCGCGTAATGACTGTCTCTCCATTCCAGTCGGGGTGTTCACTGAGTTTTTGCATGAGTACCTTGCTCGGCAGCCGGCGAGCCAAAGTTAAGAGCCGATGCCCTCGGTGCACTATCTCGCGTGAATCTGCAATCAAAATGCGCACGCGCGTTTGACGGCTGCGGCGCACTAGCGAAGACAGTATTTCGCCCAGTTCGTCATTGTCGAACACCGCATAATCGAGGGTGGGGCTGAGAATATTGATATAGCGCGAGGCGCTTTGGCATAACTCCACGACATAATTGCGAAAGGGCTGCGGGTAGGCGAGCTTGTTAACAAAGCCGCCGATGCTGGGTTTATGCTCGCTAGGCTCGCTATTGTTGAGGTCGCCATTGTTGAGGTCGCTATTGTGGGGATCGATACTGTTCGAATCGCGGTTATTCGACATCAATGCACTCCTGCTCAAATAGAATTTTGAGGCAACGGTTGCAATCATCACACGCGAGTGCGTGCGCCAAGCGTTCACTATCGAGCTCGTTATTGGCACACAGTGTGATGATGGTCGTTAACACCCGCGCGGGGAAAATATGGCTGCGACCGTTGGCAAACACGGTAATATTCGATGAGTTTTCCATCCAAGCGAGTCTGGCATTCTCGCGAAGTTTAACTCGGTTAGCGAAACGCTGTTGTAGTAACTCGCGGCCATTTGTGGCGGTCTCCGTGGCTTCTGTATTTGGGGTGTTGACCGGATACAGGCCAGATTCAGCCTCTGCTTCTCTGGGTTCAGTGATCAACTCGCCCAACCACCAGTTATTGTCACCCGATTGCAGTGCGCCCAGCACCTGCTCCCGAGCCAGCGCGGCATCTGCCGCAGTGAGTTCGCCAGCGCGAGACACGACTTGCCGGCCGGGGTCTGAGAAAAATGATTCGGCACTGAGTTGCTCTAATTGGAAGTCCGTCCAGCGCGCCAGCAGTTCACCGATGCGCGGTGCCCGAAAGCCGATAGAGAAAGTTGTGCATGCGTCTTCTGCAATCCCCCAGTGCGCGACACCCGGCGGCACGTAGAGCATATCGCCAGTCTCTAGCACGTAGTCCGCGCTGCATTTAAAGTGACTGAGGATACGTAGTGGCTGGCCTGACATGTGCGGTGTCGCGTCATTGCACTGCTGGCCGAGCTGCCAGCGTCTGCGCCCTTCACCCTGTAACAAGAACACATCGTAGTTGTCGAAGTGTGGCCCGACACCACCGCCGTCGGTAGCGTAGCTCACCATGATGTCATCTAAGCGCCAGTTGGGGAGGGCGGAAAATAGTTTGCGCAGCTGAGCGACCTCGGGAACGTAGTGATCCACGGCTTGTACGAGTAGCGTCCAGGGTGTGTCGCGCTGAAAGTCTGTTGCCACGAAGGGGCCGTGGTGAAGTGCCCAAGTGTCACCGTGCTGCTCGATAATGCGCGACTCAACCGCTTCCTCCATGGCCAACCCAGCTAGCTCATTCGCATTAATTGGCGGCTTAAACTGCGCTATAGCCGAGCGAAATAGTTGCGCTTGGCGTTGCCAGTTATTTGCTAAAAAGTGTTCCCAGTTAATGGGTAGCGGCGCACTGTCTGTCACGGCGTCTACTTGGTCAGTGTCAGCGTCATTGCTTGTGCGGCGGCATTGCCGATGTAGTTGGCGGGTGTTAGCGCCAGCAACTCTCGCTTGGCTGCGGCGGGCAGCTCCAGCGCCTCAACGAAAGCGATGATCGTCTCGCGTGTCATGTCTTGGCCACGTGTCAGCGCTTTCAGTTTTTCGTAGGGCTGTTCGATACCGTAGCGGCGCATGACGGTTTGAATCGGTTCTGCTAGCACTTCCCAACTCGCCGCTAAATCTTCCTGCAGGCGTTCCTCGTTCAACGCCAGCTTACCGATTCCCTTATCGGTGGATTGGTAGGCAATAAGGCTGTAGGCAAACCCCACGCCCATGTTGCGCAGCACTGTGCTGTCCGTTAGGTCGCGTTGCCAGCGGCTAAGGGGTAGCGTTGAGCCCAGGTGCGCTAACAGCGCATTGGCCAAACCCAGATTGCCTTCGGAGTTTTCGAAATCGATCGGGTTGACCTTATGCGGCATGGTGGAGGAGCCCACTTCACCCTCCACGGGTTTTTGCTTGAAGTAGCCCAGGGAAATATAACCCCATATATCGCGGTTGAAATCGATCAGAATCGCATTGAAGCGCGCAATGCAATCAAACAACTCGGCCATGTAATCGTGCGGCTCGATCTGCGTGGTGAGTGGATTCCAAGTGAGTTCCAGCGATGTCACGAATTGCTCCGCGTGCGCGGGCCAGTCTTTGTTGGGGTAAGCACTGTAGTGCGCATTGTAATTGCCCACGGCGCCGTTCATTTTTCCCAAATACTGTTGCTGTTGCAATTGCGCCACTTGACGCGCCAGGCGCGCGGCGATGTTGGCAAACTCCTTGCCGACGGTGGTTGGGCTCGCCGTTTGCCCGTGGGTGCGTGAGAGCATGGGTGTCTCGGCATGGGTCGCGGCTAGTTGGCGCAGATTGTCGACTACCTCGCTCATGGTGGGCAGCAACACGGTTTTCACGCCATCGTGCAGCATCAACGCATGGGAGAGGTTATTGATGTCCTCGGAGGTGCAGGCGAAGTGCACAAATTCCGTCACGGTTTCCAACTCTTGGTTACCGGCGAAGCGTTCTTTCAGAAAGTATTCCACCGCTTTGACGTCGTGATTGGTGGTAGCTTCGATATCTTTGATTCGCCGTGCATCCACCTCGCCAAAATCTTCGAGCACAGACTCTAAGACGCGCTGTGTGCCTGCAGAAAAGGGCTCTACTTCCTCAATGTCATCACTCGCGGCGAGTGATTGTAACCAACGCACTTCAACCAGGACACGACGCTTTATTAGGCCGTATTCGCTAAAAATTTCACGCAGAGCGGCAGTTTTACTGCCGTAGCGGCCATCGATAGGAGAGACTGCGCTGAGGCTAGTCAAATCCATGCTGTTCTCCTGCAGAAAACGCTAATTTTACACCAGGTCGTGACTTAAACCACACTCAAGCTGCGCGATAGAGTTTGTGCCACTCGGAGCAGCTTGCGCCGCTGTAATAATAGCCGCCAGCGCTTGCCTCCCAGTTGTCGCCAGAGAAAGGCGGCGCGCACACCGGCCAGGAGTACCGCCCGAATGACATCGCTATTTTGTGTATTTTGCAGATGGGTCGAGCTGCCGGTTACGCGAATACGCACGCGTTGTTTGCTGAGCGTATCTTGATAAATGCCCGAGACGCTGTGACACAGCGTATTGACGTTGCTGGAAAAATGTTCAGCCTGAAAGCTGGTGTGCTCGAGGCGAGAGCGGACGACGGACATCATGTCGCTGTCGGCAGAGAATTTGCGCTCGAGGTACAGTAGGCTGAAAACGTAGCGTACGAACTCCTGATTCTCGCGCGCATCCTTGTCTTCCAGTAGGGTGCTCAAACTGTGTAAGCCTAATTTGACACCGGGTAACCCACCGTATAAATCGACTGCGCTGCCGGGAGCGAACACGAACAGACTGTGGATGGAGGATTCCAAAAACTCCAGCGGGTATGTTCCCGTTTTGGAGACTTGATCCACGATGCGCGCCGCCTGGGCGACGCCTGCCATAGCGATGGCCTGCTGCTCTAAGTTGGAATGTTCCGCTGTTGCCATTACTGTGTTGTTTCCTCGATGATGCCGCCACCTAAGCAAGTATCTTGTGTATAAAAGACCACCGATTGTCCCGGTGTCACTGCGCGCTGCGGTTCCTCAAACGTCACACGGTAACCTTGATCAGGGCTCCCGTTCACAGTGCATGCCTGATCGGCCTGACGGTAGCGTACTTTGGCTACGCAGTGCAGTGGTACCTGTGGCGGCTCCCCGCTGACCCAGTAAACATCGCGCGTGGTTAGCTCGGAACTAAATAGTGCGGGGTGGTCATTACCCTGGGCGACTAACAGTACATTGCGCTCGAGATTTTTTCCCACGACATACCAGGGCGCCTGCTGGTGATGAGCCAGGCCACCGATACCCAGGCCCTGGCGCTGTCCGAGTGTGTGATACATGAGCCCCTGGTGTTCGCCCAGTACCTCGCCGTCCAGTGAGTGAATTGCTCCCGGTTGTGCTGGCAGATAGCGCTGTAAAAAGTCTTTGAAACGGCGCTCGCCAATAAAGCAGATGCCGGTGGAGTCTCTCTTCTTGGCCGTGCGCAGATGATGGGATAGTGCCAGTGCCCGCACGTCGGTTTTTTCGATCTCTCCCACGGGGAAGAGTGTTTTGGCCAGCTCATTGTGCCCCACCGCATGCAGGAAGTAACTTTGATCCTTGTTGGCGTCCAAGCCCTTCTTTAACGTGGCTTTACCCTGCATCTCCCCGCGTCGGCAGTAGTGGCCCGTAGCAATGTAATCGGCGCCCAAGTGCAGCGCATATTCCAGGAATGCTTTAAACTTGATTTCGCGGTTGCACAGTATATCGGGGTTGGGTGTTCGTCCGGCGCGATATTCTTGCAAAAAATGTTCGAAGACATTGTCCCAGTATTCCGATGCGAAGTTGGCGCCGTGCAGGGTAATGTCGAGGCTGTTCGCAACGGCTTCTGCATCGGCGAAATCCTCCCTGGCAGTGCAGTATTCGGTACCGTCGTCCTCCTCCCAGTTTTTCATGAACAGGCCTTCGACAGCATAGCCCTGTTCTAGCAACAGAAGTGCGGCAACGGACGAATCGACGCCGCCGGACATGCCGACAATGACTTTTTGTGCGCCTGCGAAACTCACGGTGTGTACAGCAAATCCAAGGGGTACTGCTGGCCTTATCGGAAACGGTTAATGGCATGTGATACCAGCGAACCGGACATGTTAGCAGACTTGGCCTCGATTGACGCGTAATCCAGTCTGTACACAGCGCGAATATTGAGCTCGATAATAGCGTTGGCTTGCTCTTTTAGGGGTCAAGCCACTCAAGCGGTGCGCGGGTAGTTGGTGCTTGAGTCGCGCACTTAAGGGCTACCGTTGTTTTCCGCGATGGCTGTGTCGCGCTCGCTTGCTGTGCGGTATTTCAACCTGATCAGCGCGAAATTCACCCGGTTGTAAGGTGTCCAAAGTCCAGTCTCCGATCGCGATGCGCACCAAACGCAGCGTGGGGAGACCCACCGCAGCGGTCATGCGCCGCACCTGGCGGTTGCGACCTTCGCGGATGCGCACTTGCAGCCAGCTATCAGGCACCGTTTGGCGAAATCGCACCGGCGGATCTCTGGGCCATAAATCCGGCGGTGCAATGGCAATCGCCTGGGCGGGGAGGGTGGGGCCGTCTTTTAGGGACACCCCCTGGCAAAGCTGCCGCAAGGCCTGATCGGAAACCTCGCCTTCGACTTGCACAAGATACGTTTTCCAAACCTTGGCCTTGGGTTCGGTGATGCTGTGTTGCAACCGCCCGTCGTCGGTTAATAGGAGTAGGCCTTCGGAATCGTAATCTAGGCGTCCGGCGGCGCGATAGCCGGGCGCAGATAGATAATCGGCGAGTGTGGCCCGCTTTTTACCCGTTTCTTGCTCATCGGTAAATTGACTGAGCACCCGGAACGGTTTGTTGAACAGCAAGATACCGGCCATGGGATAGTCGCAATCAGAGGTGTCTTAAAATTCGTTGAGCTCAGCGACAGAATCACCGCCGCCTATGCTACAATGCGCGCCGTTTCATCGTCGGTCGCAGGCGCGCAATCGCCGCCGATTGAGAGCCAGTTGAAATCATTGAATAAACCAGAAACTAGCAGCAGCGGAGTACATCATGGGCTACAAACATATTCAGGTGCCTTCCGAAGGCGACACCATCACCGTTCGCGAAGATTTTAGCCTGAACGTCCCCAACAACCCCATTATCCCCTACATTGAGGGCGATGGCATCGGTGTCGATATCAGCCCGGTGATGATCAACGTCGTTGATGCCGCAGTGGCGAAAGCCTATGGCGGAGACAAGAAGATCTCCTGGATGGAAATTTTTACCGGCGAAAAGGCGGCCGAGTTGTATGACGGTGACTGGTTTCCCGAAGAGACGCTCGATGCCATCAAGGCGTACTCGGTCGCGATCAAAGGCCCCCTAACAACGCCGGTTGGCGGTGGTTTTCGCTCATTGAACGTAGCGCTTCGGCAAGAATTGGATCTCTATACCTGTCTGCGTCCTGTCCGTTGGTTTGAAGGCGTGCCTTCTCCGGTTCGCAATCCGGGCGATTGCAATATGGTGATCTTCCGCGAGAACTCCGAAGATATCTACGCCGGCATTGAATATGAGGCGGGCACCCCCGAAGCTCAAAAAGTCGTCGATTTCATTATTAAAGAGATGGGCGCGACGAAAATCCGCTTCCCGCAAAATGTCGGCATCGGCATCAAGCCCGTGTCGGAAGAGGGTACCAAGCGCCTGGTGCGCAAAGCCATTCAATACGCCATTGATCAAGATTTGCCCTCTGTGACTCTCGTTCACAAGGGCAACATCATGAAATTCACTGAGGGTGCATTCCGCGATTGGGGCTACGAGTTAGCGCAACAGGAGTTCGGCGGCGAGTTGCTCGATGGCGGCCCCTGGGTATCGCTGAAAAACCCCAAAACGGGCAATGAAATCATTGTGAAAGACGTAATTGCCGACGCCATGTTGCAGCAAATTTTAACCCGTCCGAAAGAGTACAGTGTGGTCGCCACGCTGAATTTAAATGGCGATTATTTATCCGACGCGCTGGCAGCGCAGGTCGGTGGTATCGGTATTGCACCGGGTGCCAACCTCTCCGACAACATCGCGCTGTTTGAAGCGACTCACGGCACCGCGCCGAAATATGCCGGGCAGGATAAGGTCAACCCCGGTTCGCTTATTCTCTCAGCAGAGATGATGTTGCGCCATTTAGGTTGGAATGAAGCGGCAGACCTCATCATCAAAGGTATGGACGGCGCCATTCAAAAGGGCACCGTCACCTATGACTTTGAACGCTTGATGGATAACGCCACCTTATTGAGCTGCTCCGAGTTTGGTAAGGCAATTGTTGACGCAATGTAATTGACGCAATGTAATTGACGCAATTTTGATTGATACAACGTAATTTTCATTGCTAGTGAGTATTGTCAATCCCTAAAAAGAAGCCCGCAGTGTGAGGCGTTGTGAAAACGGCCTCATACTGCGGGCTTTTTATCAAGCAAGCAGACAATTCTCACTCGAACCACAGTAGTTTTAGTAAGGAAAAATCTCCACATGAGCAAGTTGTATCTGCAAACATTCTTTTCGCGCCATCGTGGTCGTTCCTACAGGCAAAGGCGCGTTGATTAAGACAGGTGACTGGACCCTGCCCGGACCTGCCTATTTCCTGGACATTGCTTTGAATAAACTCGTATTTCAATTTGATCGGGAGGTAAATCCTGCCCATGGGCTGTTTTCAGATAACGGGCAGTACCTATTCCTGATCAGCGCTATAGGGCAGCGCTCAAAGTGATGCCACACCATGCAGTGCGCAAGGTCGGCGATGATACGCCGCGTTCTATTTGCAGTCCTCGCTGTACGATATCCATAAGGTGCACGTGCCAAGGGTAAATTAAGATGTGTACGTAGTTAGCAGTTTCGTCGGGGCCCAGCATTCAAAGATATCGCTGTATGACCCTCAAGCACCTGATCTGCATCTGGTAGACTACTATTTTCAGTCAGCGCTCAACTGTACCGGGATCGATGACAGCGGTCGGTTGCTTTTTCGCGGTGGCAGAGAGTTACCTGTGGAGGTGGAGTTGGAATCAGAGGAAGATAGTCAGTTTGGCCTATGGGAGTTTGCTTATCCTGTCCATGACAGGTTCCCTCAGGGTAAAGAGGCACATATGGTCCTAGCGGGGGTCTGAGTTACATCGGTCCTATTGCGTAAAAGCTGCATTCTCAAGGTAAAGTCCTCAGCGCTGGGCTCCCGATGTCTATTGTGGTTTCTGAGCTGGGTATTATGGTACTTAGGTGTCGGAGCGATACAACGTTGCCGGTGGATTAGATGATGACCAAGCAAGTTCCGGATGTCATTTTCTATCAGGATGTGTTGTTTTAGCTTTTTGGGGGCGCTTGGTGGCCCCATGATCACCCAGGCCTACAAAAAGTTCGCAATGCCGATATCTTTAGATCGACTGCTTGTTATCGCGGCTATGTGGCTACTTGGAGTCTGAAGCGCGATCAACTCTGGCTGAGCGACGTAAAGGGTAATTGGAGCCTCATCGGTGATGTACCAATCCTTGCAGACTGGTACAGCGGTCGCTCGATACTCGCACATCTGAATAAGGATAATCTGGAACGCAACCTCTGGGGCGATCGCTGGGATCAGGAGTTATGGATTGATATTGAAGCCAAACGTTCGACGTTATTTGCCACCAACCTCGCCGGCGCCGCTACGCTCCCAAACTGCGTTCTCCCGACTCAACGCTCTGCATAATCAAGGTATTGATGGTCATGGGCCCAACGCCACCCGGTACTGGTGTATAGGCCGCCACGCGATGGGTTAGCGCGGACAGCTCGATATCGCCCACCCCTCCCGGGTGATAGCCCGCATCAACCACCACGGCACCGTCTTTTACCCACTCACTTTGGATAAATTCTGGTTTGCCCACCGCACCGACTAAAATGTCCGCCTGTCGAATATGATCGGCCAGCTGGTTGGTTCGCGAATGGCAAATGGTCACAGTTGCATTTTTTTGCAAAAGCATCATTGCCATGGGTTTGCCGAGGATTGGGCTGCGGCCTACGACCACCGCGTGTTGTCCCTCCACTGGCATAGCGTAATGTTCCAGTAGCCGCATGATGCCTTGCGGTGTCGCGCAACCGTAGGCCGACTCGCCCATGGCCATGCGCCCAAACCCTAGACAAGTGACGCCGTCCACATCTTTCTCTAGTGCGATTGCGTCAAAACACAACCGCTCGTCGATCTGTGGGGGCACCGGGTGCTGGAGGAGTATGCCGTGTACGTCGGGGTTGTTGTTGAGATCGTGAATTTTGGCCAGTAACTGCTCGGTGGACGTGTCGGCAGGTAGTTCGACAGCCGTGGATTCCATACCCACGCGGCGGCAGGCGTTGCCCTTCATTTTGACGTAGGTGGCGGAAGCTGGGTCATCGCCCACTAAAATGGTGGCAAGAATGGGTGTTTTACCCCCGGATTTTTCGCGCAGTCGGGCGACGCGCTCACCTAGTTGTGCCTCGGTTTCCGCGGCCAGGGCTTTGCCGTCCAACACCAGTGCAGACATTAATTCTCACCTTCGAAGTGGGGTCGTTTTAAGGCGCGCTATTGTCACATGGCAGCGGATATCAGAAAAGCCGAATGGTCGAAATGCCAGGACGAACCAGCGTCGCACCTGTGAATAGGTGGAATTGACGATGCGGGGACGGGTGCGTATTATCGCGCGTCTTCGGTATAATATCCTGGCCTGCGTATATTACGCTCGGCAGGGTAACGACACATCGGGGTATAGCGCAGTCTGGTAGCGCGCCTGCTTTGGGAGCAGGATGTCGGGAGTTCGAATCTCTCTACCCCGACCACCTTTTCACCTCCATTTAGAAATGTAACCCAGCCATTCGGCGGGTAAACCGCCATGATACAGGCGATTGGCAACGGCACGATCTTCGACGGAGCGCAGCCGCTTGAGGCCCATGCGGTGCTGCTCAATGGCGCGAAAATAGAAGCTGTCATTCCAGCGACTGATTTGCCTCATGATTTAACTGAATTTCACGATTTAGATGGCGGTACTCTGGTCCCCGGTTTCATCGACTTGCAAGTCAATGGCGGCGGTGGCGTGTTGTTCAATGATGAGCCGACGGTAGCGGGAATCCGCGCCATCGGTGCCGCGCACCGGCAATTTGGGACTACCGGGTTTTTGCCCACGCTGATCAGCGACTCCCCGGCGGTCATGACACAAGCGCTAGAGGCGGCCGCAGCGGCCATCGAGGAGGGGGTTCCCGGCGTACTAGGGATACACCTGGAAGGGCCGTTTTTAAACCCCGAACGACACGGGGCACACAAAGCTCACCACCTGCGCCCGCTAACCGATGATGACATGCGCCAACTGACTCCAGAGCGCACAGGTAGGCTGCTTCTAACGGTTGCACCCGAAAAGCTCGAAGAAGGTCAGTTGCAGGAGTTGCGAAAGCGAGGGGTGTTGGTGAGTGCCGGTCATAGCACTGCGACCTATGCAGACACTAAACGCGCCCTTGCTCAGGGGCTCAATGGGTTCACCCATCTTTACAATGCCATGACGGGTTTGCAAAGCCGCGAGCCAGGTATGGTGGGCGCGGCACTGGAAGACGACCACAGTTGGTTTGGCATTATTGCTGATGGGCATCATGTGCATCCCGCCGCTTTGCGTGCGGCCGTCCACGCCAAACAAGCCGGTGGCGCGCTGTTGGTAACAGACGCGATGCCCTGTGTTGGCTCTTTGTCGAAGACATTTTCCCTAGGCGAAGAAACCCTGCGCGCCGAGCGCGGTAAAATTCTCAATAAGGCAGGTAAATTGGCGGGTTCTGATCTAGATATGCTGAGTGCGGTGAACAATGCGGCAAAATTTGCCGATATCGACTGGTTTGAAGCGGTGCGTATGGCCTCTCTATATCCGGCGCGAGCGCTAAACCTCGATCGCGAAGTGGGCACCGTCAAAGCCGGTTTTCGCGCTAATCTGTGTGCATTGGATACCCGGCGTGAATTGACGGCGACCTGGATTGAAGGGGACTACCAGGCTGTTAGTGATCACCAGTAAAAGCCTGACGTCTGCGTGTTATTTCTCGGCGACATTCACCATCCTCCCGCAGTCATCTTGACACCCAAGGAGCCCAGCAGCTACCATGCGCGCCGCGTTCCGCCCGGGTTCTGACGGGCAAAAGATGAGGTTTATTGCGCCTTTGCCGGCGTTTAGCGCGGGTTAAACAATTTCTGTTTACGGGATTGTGTAAGCCAGACTCATCGCATCATGGTGGCCGTAGCTCATCGGGTAGAGCATCGGATTGTGACTCCGAAGGTGGCGGGTTCAAGACCCGTCGGCCACCCCAATATCGATGTATAATCGAGCCGCGTCGGGGGTATAGCTCAGCTGGATAGAGCACCGGCCTTCTAAGCCGACGGTCGTAGGTTCGAATCCTACTACTCCCGCCAATAACCTATTGAAATATAAGCATTAAAATGCGATAGCGTTGTTGGCCAGAAAATCTAACGTAAGCCGTAAGTGCAATGTAAGTGCAAGGGAGCTGAAAAGCGGCCCCCTGAGTGCCTTGCCACACCCTGAGGGCCTAACCTCAACCACCTACTTGAGAAAATGTTTAAAGGACACACACGCCGTCTTCCATCATTGCCCGTCAACGCCTTGTATCTTCCCTCCCTTTCCAACACATTGACTCAGCCGCAATCACGCTGAATGTAGTTTCGATCTCAATTAGAGGGAAGATGACACAGCCGCGCCACGCACAAGTCAGCCGTGCCGACACCCCTTACTACCACTGCCTCTCCCGCTGTGTCCGCCGCGCCTATTTGTGCGGCCAAGACCCAGTCAGTGGCCAGTGCTATGAACACCGGCGGGGGTGGATTCGTGACAGACTCCACATTCTGTCTAGCCTGTTTACCATCGATATCTGTGCCTACGCGGTGATGAATAACCACTATCATCTGGTGGTCAAATTACACAGCAGCGATCACCTATCTGATGAGGCGGTGATGGAACGCTGGCTGACCTTGTTCAAGGGGCCTTTGCTCGTACAGCGCCACGTCGCTGGCCATGCACTATCCCCGGCGCAGCGAGACACTGTGGCAGATATCACCCGCGTGTGGCGCAACCGCCTCCAGGACTTAAGCTGGTTCATGAAGTGCCTGAATGAGCCCATCGCCCGGCAGGCGAACCAAGAAGATGCCTGTACCGGGCATTTTTGGGAAGCGCGCTTCAAATCGCAGGCGCTGAGAACGGAGCAAGCCTTGCTGAGCTGTATGGCTTATGTGGATCTCAATCCCATCAGAGCGGGGATGGCCAACACCCCTGAGACGTCGGACTACACCAGCATCCAAGCGCGCATTCAAACCACGGTTAACCCCGTGCTTCACCAAGCCGTTGTTGACGCGCAGGGGCTACAGCGAACGCCGCCCTTACCGCTTCGGCCCCTAGCTCCTTTTGCGGGAACAGACTCACCACAACCCCACACGGGGGTTCCCTTTACCTGGAAGGACTACCTGGCCTTGGTGGACTGGACGGGGCGTCAGGTGCGACGCGACAAACGCGGTGTGATCGCGAGCAATTTACCGCCGATGCTCAATCGCCTTGACAGTCAACCCGACGACTGGCTCATTCAGAGCCTGCAGTTTGAGGCCGTATTTCGTCGACAATTTGCAACAGCCGTTAAAGCCTCCTTCCCACGAATTGGCTGCAGGTAATCGGCCAACTTGACAGTGCTGCCATGGACGCTGCTTTGGCCAGCACTCGGTCAACGCACGTCCATTTCGGCCATACTGGATTTTCTTCAACACTCAACCAACGGCTAGGTTGAACGGATCGACCAGCGGGATGACCAACACATGTGTCGTTTCTACAGTGCCTGTCCTGTTTACTCCCGCTGCTCTAGTGCCTGTCCTGTTTACTCCTCTTTGTTTACTCTTCAAAAATAAATCTGTCCCGGCGCGGTCGCTAATGCGTCACTGGAGTGTGGATAAAAAGTCCAAAATAACCGTGTTCGTCGCCTCTGCACGCTCTAATTGAACAAAATGTCCAGCGTTTGGAACAATGGTTGTGGCACGCAAATCGGTGACGCGGTGACGCATGCGCTGTAACAGCGCATCATCTAGCGACGCGATTACCGGGTCCGCTTCTCCAGCGATAAAAAGCGCGGGTACCGATACATTACCAGCTGCGTATTGTTTGCCGATATGCCAGTTGATATCGGCCACGCGATAGCTCGCCAGCCCGCCAAAAAATGCGTCCGTTGGGCCCACTTCGAGATAGGCCGCCTCGATGGCATCCATGGATGCCACGGACATCCAGGGCCACGGTAGGTCAGGCGCTGGTGGTAGTACATCCAGATAGCCAGTGGTGGCGGAAGGGTAGGCGGCCCAGTCACCCAGTGTGCCTTGCGCACTTAAACCCCAGTAGATTCTGCAAAGAAACTCTCTGGCGTTATATCCCAGCTCGAGATCGGGGATCGTCTCCTGTTGAAAATAGTGGGCATGCAGAAACTGGTGTTTAGCAATGGCTGCAAAACCATGGCTTGGTGGGTGAATGGGGGAGGCGACCAGCAATTGGTCTGGCTCAATGGTGGCCGCGTCTTCCTGCGGCAGGTGACCTAGGCAGCTTCTGCCGTAATAATCGTGGTCAAATGGTACGCTGATAGCTACCACGGCCGTCACCCGCGCCGCTTCGCGCAGGGCCATGTTCCATACCAAAGCTGCGCCAAAATCTTGCCCGACAAAGATCGCTTCATTTAATGCCAGAGCGTCTAGTAGGCCGCAGAGGTCTGCTACCTGTTCGTCCATATTGTGGGCGGCGACAGTTGGCGGGCGGGAACTCCTGCCGTAGCCGCGCATATCGAGTGCGATTCCACGATAGCCCGCGGCTGCTACGGCACGAAGCTGAGATTCCCAATTCGACCAATGTCCGGGAAACCCATGACAAAACACAATGGTTGGGCCCTCGCCGAGAAGCATGGCATTGAGATGTATGCCATTGGTGGCGAATCGCAAGTTGGTTTTCTGATCAGCGCTCACCGACGTCCGAAAGCTCCATTAGCCCAGGGGGAAACTGCGATAGAATGAGTCAGGATGTTACAGTCAGCTATCGCTCGCCGACGAGGCGGATTTTTCAGTATGTTTGAAGTAGCCCGGCACTACAACTGCGCGAGCTGAGCCGCGGGTGGCCAGGAGTGTCTATTGGATGCCTAGAGTGTCATTGGATAAAAATTCAAAGGATGGATCGGTACGATTTCGCTTTGATTCGAGACTGACAAAGCCACGCTTGAGATCGCACACCGATTGTAAATCTAAAACGTGTTCCCGATGATCGATAGCCCACTTGCCAGTGCGCTTGGACCAGCGATCTAGATAGCGACCCTTCCCAATGATCTCCTGTTGCTCGCCCTGTTCATTCGGCAGCGTCCAAAGTGTTACTGTCACGTAGGTTTCGCTACTTGCCGTGTGACCGGTAACATCAATCAATGAGTTGGCAAGCTGGTGTGAGTGCCTTTCCATAGCGTCATGTGCTTGCCACACCCAGTCCACGAAGCCTCTGCCGGTGCCTTCATACATGTCGTGGTAGAGCGCAGTACCATCCTCGTGCCACACGGCATAGGCGAGTTCTTTGTTCATTCGATCGAGTGCCCGACAATAATTGCACAGGACATCGTAGATTTGTTGTTTGGCAATCAGTGCTTCGATGGTGGCGTCTGTCAAGTGTCAGTTCCTTTTACCTTTACTAAATAGTTGCATCTGGTTGTAGCGATTTGTCTGCGATTCATTGTCGTTCGATAGAACCGCGATCCAAATCCTCCAAACAGCGAATATTAGTGACTGCCATCTCGGCGCTGTCAAGTTTGCTATACCCCACTGGTCTGCAACTTCGTGGCTCGCCAAACCAAATTGATCTGTCGGAGCCGGGGATCGTGGCCACTGCATTCAATAGGTACTCCTCATCTGTGAGATTTTTGCCCCAGATCGCCAATTTAACGTTGCCGATGTTCCAGGCGGGGATGTCTGCCAATTCTACGCGTGCGTCGTGCAGCGCCAAATCGCAGACAAAAAAAACCCGGTCGGGGGGACCGGGATAGTTCGACAATAGGAACTAAGGGGGGGAAGTTGCTTACTCTTACCGCTTGCGAGAATACCCTAGGCCTATCAGTGCTGTTGCGATCAACAACAGCGGCGCAGGGACGGGGACATTGGGGTCGGGTTCAATGGTAACGGTATCCTTGCCGGCGCGGTCGTACCAGGAGGCGTGTTTGTAGGACCAAGCTATCAGGCGGCCGTTCTCGTCGGTGATCGTACTGGTGCCCCAAGTGGGGTGAAACCAGACGCCAATCTGATCATCAAACGGTACGCTGGTGGGGAGTTGGGCGTAGATGGACGAAACGTCCATGGAAAAGCCCAAGATCGCCCCTGAGTTGATTAAACCAGCGGAAAAGTCGCCCAAGTACTCGCCCGAGGTATAGCTGTTGGGGTTGTTTTGTCCGTTGTAGGCAAAGGACCACAGTGAACCGGCATTGAAATCGGCGTAGAAAATGGCCAGACCGTCATCCCCTTTGGGGTTGTCGGGGCCGTCGTTAGTGACAAGCCAAAAACCGTCCATCAGGTCACCGTTCCAAAGCGCGTTATCAATCTGCCAAGTCATGTTGCCAGTGCTGTCATCGTACTCAGCAAACAAATTATCCATGCTGCCGCCGTTGCCCAGCGCGAAGTTATCCACTGAGTACTGGTAGATGTCCGCGCTGGCCAAAGGGGCCATTACGAGTGCTGCTAATCCGATCAGTGTCTGTTTCAATGTAGTGCCCCTTGTAGTGTTAAAACGTGGTGTCTTTTTTTGTGTGAGAGTGCCGAAGGCGTCCCGTGTATGCTCAGGTATAAGCAGAGACCATGCCAGAACTTATAACCTATTGAAAAATAAGAATATAATGTAACTTTGTACATTTCGAGCAGCTGCTAATGTAAGGCGGATTGACGCCATTTTGAAAAATAACGTGACGGCGTTCACAGCCCGTATAGCGCTGTTTTATGGCGGGTGAAGCGACTAAAGTGGGGTGGTAAAAGTGGCCGAGCGGGTCGATCAGCTCGTTTTGCCTGGGTGGGAGGGCGCCAGTTCCGTTGCTTGCGCCCATCGAGGCTTTACCGCAAAATACGCGACCTTCGCGGGCCTCGGGCCGCGAATGCTATGGTGATCCAGGCGGTCCCCTCGCAATGATAGGTAGTGAACCCCGCCAGGCCCGGAAGGGAGCAACGGTAATTACTGACTCGTGTGCCGGGGTGTGGCTGTCTGGGTTGCCACTCTTCGTGACCTCCTCGACGATTTAATCGCAGACGCGTTTATCGACCTCCACAGCGCCAGCACTCCAACCGGTGTCTGTCGCTTGAATACCGCTTGAATAACAACCGATTACACCAACCAAATACCTGGCCCGAGACCGGTAGTGATTTTCGTCCGCGCGGTGCTAGTGTATTCTACTCCTTTCCACTGTCAATCTAGGCCAATAGATCCATGTCTCATCAGGTTCTGGCGCGCAAATGGCGACCACAGTCCTTCGTGGAAATGGTTGGTCAGGAGCATGTTTTACAGGCATTGGTTAACGCCTTGGATCAAGATCGGTTACACCACGCCTACCTCTTCACCGGGACTCGCGGCGTGGGTAAAACTACGATCGCACGCATTTTAGCGCGCTGCTTGAATTGTGAGCAGGGTGTCAGTTCAACACCCTGCGGTGATTGTAGTTCTTGCCTGGAAATTACCGAGGGGCGTAGCGTCGATTTATTGGAAGTTGATGCGGCATCGCGCACCAAGGTAGAAGACACTCGAGAACTGCTGGAAAACGTGCAGTACGCGCCCACGCGTTCGCGCTATAAAGTGTATTTGATCGACGAAGTCCACATGCTCTCCAGCCACAGCTTCAACGCGCTGTTAAAAACGCTGGAAGAGCCGCCACCCCACGTCATATTTTTGTTGGCGACCACCGACCCGCACAGGTTACCTGCGACGGTATTGTCACGGTGTTTGCAATTCAACTTGAAAAATATGCCGGCAGAGCAAATCGTCGGGCATTTGCAACACGTTTTGGCTGGTGAGTCGGTACCCACCGAAGAAGCAGCGCTGTGGTTGTTGGGGCGCGCCGCCCAAGGGAGTATGCGCGATGCCCTCAGCCTCACCGATCAAGCCATTGCCTTTGGTTCAGGTAAAGTGGAGGAAGCTGCGGTACGCACCATGTTGGGTAGCGTGGATTTGAGTTTCGTTTATCGTCTGCTAGAGGCGCTCGCACAACACGATGCGACAGCGGTATTGGCGGTGATCAAACAAATGGCCGAACATGCTCCCGATTATGAGGGAAGCCTCGATGAGCTGCTGTCGCTTTTGCATCGGGTGACAACGGCACAGATCGTTGCCGATGCGATTGACAACAGTTGGGGCGATGCAGAGCAGGTGAGACGACTCGCCGCAACGTTAACGGCCGAGGATGTTCAACTGTTCTATCAGATTGGCCTGCATGGCAAACGCGATCTGGGTCTGGCGCCAGACTTGCGCGTCGGCTTTGAAATGGTGTTGTTGCGCATGTTGGCGTTTCGTCCAGCCTTAGTGATCGACGATGTGGAGGAAAAACCCACACCACCGCTGCAGACGGGAACTAACACCGGTTCGGAGGGCGGTGGGAGTGAAAAAAAGCGCGTTAAACGCGGGGGCTCCGGCAGGGTTTCCGCGTCAAGCGAGCAGGCGGAACGCCATGCTGTGGTTAACGCGTCGCTATCGGTAACACCAGTGAAAACTGACGCGGTGGGCAAACCCAATGCCGGTGTAACTTGTGCACACGAGGCGGAATCCATGATTCAGGCAGTCGCTGAGCAGGTCGTAGTTGCGGCTGAAGCGGCGGTAACTCACGACGCCTCGGTGCATGAGATGCCAGAGCAGGCGCCAGAAAGTGCTGCACCAAATGCGCAGAGTGGCGAGAGTGGCGAGAGTGGGGGCACGCCTTGGCACGAGTTGCTTCCACAGTTGGGCCTAAGTGGTATTGTGCTTAGCATTGCCTCTCACTGTGAGCTGCATCGGCGTGGTGAACTCTGGGCATTTACTCTCGATCACCAGCATGCGAGCTTGTATAACGATAGCCACGCACAAAAAATTAAAACTGCCTTGGAGGCGCATCTGGGCGAGGCGATTCAAGTCACCGTGACTGCTGGTGAAATTTTAGGCGAGAGTCCAGCGATGCGTGACTCTCGCCTGCATCGCGAACGACAGGCCGCGGCGATTGCTGCCATTGAAGGCGATGAGCGGCTAAGGGCGCTGCTTACCCGCTTTGAGGGCGAGTTAGACCGCGCATCAATAGCGCCGATTAAACCGGCGACGACAGTCAGTGGTAACGAGGCGAGTGGGTGAGTATGAAAGGTAGCATCAGCGATCTTATGCAACAGGCCAAAAAAATGCAGGCGGACATGGAGCAGGCGCAGGCCGAGTTGGCCAATGCCGAGGTGCGCGGTGAGGCCGGTGCTGGCCTGGTGGCGGTCACCATGACCGGTCGACACGATGTGAAGCGCGTAGAGATTGATGATGCTGTGTTCGGTGAGGATAAAGAGGTGCTAGAGGATTTGCTCGCAGCGGCGGTCAATGATGCGGTACGCAAAGTAGAGAGCCACAACCGCGAGGCGATGTCGGGCTTGACCGCTGGCCTCAACCTTCCCCCTGGCTTTAAAATGCCATTTTAAGATATTGATTAAAATGAAGTTTAGTCCTTCTCTTCACGAGTTGATTGAAGCGCTGCGCTGCCTGCCAGGTGTAGGCCCAAAGTCCGCCCAACGCATGACCATGCATCTGTTAGAACGCGATCGCGATGGCGCTGCCGCGCTTTCTGAAGCGTTGGCCAAGGCCATGGACCGTATCGGCCACTGTCGGCAGTGCCGCAATTTTACCGAGCTGGAGATTTGCGAGATTTGTTCCGACGCCAGGCGAGATGCCAGCACAATTTGTTTAGTTGAAACGCCAGCCGACGTCTTGGCTATCGAGCAGAGCGCGAGTTTTCGCGGCCTGTACTTCGTATTGATGGGACATCTATCCCCGATTGATGGCATTGGTCCGCAGGACATCGGTCTGGATCAATTTCATCAGCGCGTCATCGATGAGGGTGTTACCGAGGTTATTTTAGCGACCAATCCCACGGTGGAAGGCGAAGCGACCGCATACTACGTCACTGATCTGTTGCAGGGTTTGGGCGTCAAGGTGTCGCGTATTGCACACGGCGTTCCCCTGGGTGGTGAGTTGGAGTACGTCGATGGCTCTACCTTGGCGCATGCACTCTCCGGCCGGCGCCCCGTGGAGTAGCGGGTGTCCTGGCAACTCATTGGCAGTGACACCGAGCTGCAGGAGATACTCCCGACTACCGATGACGCCGTGATGGTTGATACGGAATTCATGCGGCGCAACACCTTTTACCCACAAGTTGCACTGGTGCAGCTGTGTTTTCCCAGCGCTCCGGAACGGGCGTGGTTGATAGATCCCTTAGCACTCGATGACACCACGGCGTTAAAGCAGTTGCTCGTCGACCCCGCAATCATCAAAGTATTGCATTCTGCTAGCGAAGACTTGGAGGTGTTTCAGCACTGGCTGGGTGTATTGCCCGAGCCGCTATTTGATACGCAGCGTGCGGCGGCCATGCTCAACCTGGGTTTTGGGCTGGGTTATCGTGCGCTAGTAGAACAACTGTGTGGCGAAGATCTACCCAAAGGTGAAACGCGCTCCAACTGGTTGCAGCGGCCCCTCACCGAAAGCCAGTGTGATTATGCTGCACAGGATGTCACCTGGTTGTTGAGCGCATGGCGCAACCTGTGCGATCTGTGCGAGTCATTGCCCAGGGGCGCTGACAAGTACCGGTGGGTGTTAGCCGACGGTGCAGATAGTCTAGCTGCCGTGCGCAATCCTACTGCCGAGTTCTACAAGCGTGTAAAAGGCGCGTGGAAACTGACACCGGAAGAACTTACACGGTTGGCCGAGGTCTGTACGTGGCGCGAAGCTACCGCGCGGCGGCGCGATAAACCGCGCAACTGGATCATCGACGATAAACTGTGCCTACGACTGGCTACGCACCCACCGCGCTCGATACAAGCCATGCGCGATCAGTCCGACCTGCCGGCACCGGTGGTTCGTCGCCATGGTGAGGAATTATTGGAATTGCTCGAGCGCGCTGCCGAGCGGGGTATCGATAGTGAGGTACCTCTGATGGCCGGCCCGCTGAGTGCCAGTCAGCGGCGCGAACTGAAGACATTGAAGACCCGCGCCGCCGCGATAGCCAGTGAGTTGCAAATGGCCCCCGAAATACTGCTGCCGGGCAAGGATTACGAGTTGCTGCTGCGCGAAGCTGCTCAAGAGAAGATCGAGGAACCCAATCACTGGCAGGGTTGGCGCGCGCACCATGTCATCAAACCCCTGCGTGTTTTTTTAGAAGCGCGTTACGCGTAGCGTGCTTATAGACATTTATAAAAGCAGTAAGCGCGAAGAAATGTACGTGTATGTACATCGATCCACCGGTTTATGTGAAGTGCCCGAGGCACTGCTCAATCAATTGGGTGATGTAGAGTTGGTCATGACGCTGCCACTGACCGCAGAGCGTAAATTGGCACGCGCCGATGCCGAGCAAGTGTTGGCAGAGGTCAATAGGCGGGGCTACTACTTGCAAATGCCACCGACAACCTTCGAACCGGTACGACGGGACAAGGCCGATGAGTGACTGGTGGCATGAAAAATCGCTGTTCGAATTGAATCGGCGTGAATGGGAGGCTCTGTGCGATGGTTGCGGCCGGTGTTGTTTGCATAAGATTGAGGAAATAGATACGCAAGAGTTGCTGTACACACGCGTTGCCTGTCAGCAGTTCGATATTGAGCGCTGCCGCTGCTCCAACTACGCGAAGCGGCGACAGCTAGTACCGGATTGTGTAGACCTATCGACACTGGATATCCATGAGCTAGAGCAGCTTCCCACGACCTGTGCCTATCGTCTGCGCGCTGGGGGTCAACCGCTGCCACAGTGGCACCCACTTATTACGGGTGACCCGGAGTCGGTACATGCGGCGGGAATTTCCATCCGCGGGAATGCAATTTCAGATGAATATGTACATCCCGACGGGTACGATGAGCACATTCTGTTTTGGATGAGTTAGGAGCGCGAGAGTGCTGAGCGAAGAGTCCTACCAAGCCGCCCTGTATACCTACTTGTGTGCAGCGGCGCTTATCGTCTTGTATCTCGGCTGGTGGTTGGGCCGCCGCTGGCCGCCATTTCTGGCGGCGCTCACCGTGTTTTTGGTCGCGGCTTTGTTGATGACGCCAGCCTATCCTGACGGGGGTGTCTCCACCATGGCGCCCGCACTAATTGTGGCCGGCTTTTTGATACTTACTAGCGGTGTAGATTCCGCTGTGCATGCACTGCGACCACTTGCTATGAGCTGCGCTTTTGCCTTCGCCCTCTCGCTACTGCTGTATATTGTGTGGTTCCGGCCGCGCTCGAGGCGTCGTGCCAACGCAAGTCCTGCCGACGCTTCGTCTTAAATGGCGTGATTTTTTGTCTGTTACTTGTAGACTGCTTGTTGACTGGAGTGTTTTTACATCGAGGTGGAATCAGGCGATTTCCCACTCTCGGATTGCAACGCGAGCGATTGCACCGCGTATTGTGGAGTTGCATGGCCGCGTGCCAGTGGTTACCCTGTCTGGTCTTTTTTTTAGCAATCGAGAGTACTTACCCCAATGAAATTTGAAGGCACTGAACGCTACGTCGCTACCGACGATTTGCGCATGGCAGTGAATGCGGCTGTCACCCTGGAGCGGCCCCTACTCATCAAGGGCGAACCCGGCACTGGTAAGACCATGCTTGCGGAAGAAGTCGCTTTGGGTCTCGGGAAACGGCTGATCCAGTGGCACATCAAGTCGACCACGAAAGCGCAGCAAGGTCTTTACGAGTACGACGCCGTGTCGCGGCTGCGCGACTCCCAGTTGGGAGAGGAAAAAGTACATGACATTGCCAACTATATTAAGCGCGGCAAGCTTTGGGAGGCATTTGATTCCGACGAGCAAGTCGTGCTGTTGATCGATGAAGTCGACAAGGCAGATATCGAATTCCCCAACGACCTATTGGTTGAGCTAGATCGTATGGAGTTTTTCGTCTACGAAACTGGGGAGACGATTAAAGCTAAACACCGGCCGATCATCGTCATTACCAGCAACAACGAGAAAGAGCTCCCCGATGCATTCCTGCGTCGCTGCTTTTTCCACTTTATTAATTTTCCCGATCGCGACACGATGCGCGAAATTATTGACGTGCACTATCCAAACATCACTCAAGAGCTGGTCCAGGAGGCTATGGAAGTATTTTTCGATGTGCGCGCCATTCCCGGGTTGAAGAAAAAGCCCTCCACATCGGAGCTTATCGATTGGCTGAAGCTGTTAATGGCCGACGATATCCCCGATGAAATCCTCAAGGAGCGCGACCCGACAAAAGCTATTCCGCCGCTCTACGGCGCGTTGCTTAAGAATGAGCAGGATGTACAACTACTCGAGCGTCTGGCGTTTATGCATCGGCGCGAAACGCGGTAGTGAAGCGAGCACACGTCATATCGAGCGCCGCACATGTTGATTAATTTTTTTCACGGTTTGCGCGATGCGGGAGTGCCAGTTACTACTCGCGAGTTGTTAGATCTGATGGAAGGGTTAAAACAACACGTGGCGTTCGCCTCCATGGATGATTTTTACTATTTCAGCCGTACCTGCATGGTGAAGGATGAAAAGTATTTTGACCGCTTTGATCGTGCCTTTGGGCTTCACTTCAAGGAACTGGAAGCGCTGGACGATATTATTGAGGCGCTCATACCCGATGATTGGTTGCGCTCTGAGTTCATGAAAAATCTCACCGAGGAAGAAAAGGCGCAAATCGAAAGTCTCGGTGGTTTAGAAAAGTTGATTGAAGAATTCAAGAAGCGTTTAGAAGAACAGAAAGAGCGCCACGAAGGCGGTAACAAATGGATCGGCACCGGAGGTACCTCGCCGTTTGGTCAGGAGGGTTACCACTCAGAAGGTGTGCGTGTTGGCCCAAATGGCCGCAACAAGAAAGCGGTGAAGGTGTGGGACAAGCGCGATTTCAAAAACTTGGACGATAGCGTCGAGCTGGGCACACGCAACATTAAGGTTGCGCTGAGGCGATTGCGCAAATTTGCACGCACCGGTGCCGCAGACGAATTGGATTTGGACGATACTATTAGTTCCACTGCACGCAATGCGGGTTTGTTGGACATCAAAATGGTGCCCGAGCGGCACAACGCGGTCAAAGTGCTGCTGTTTTTCGATGTGGGTGGTTCCATGGACCCACATGTGAAAGTCTGCGAAGAGCTTTTTTCTGCCGCCCGTACTGAATTTAAACACATGGAAAACTTCTACTTTCACAACTTTCTCTATGAAAGTGTCTGGCGCAACAACGTCCGTCGCCATAACGAGCGCACACCTGTCCTGGATATTCTGCACAAGTACAGCCACGATTATAAAGTGGTTTTTGTCGGCGATGCTTCCATGTCGCCCTACGAAATAGTGCAGCCCGGTGGCTCTGTGGAGCACTGGAATGAAGAAGCCGGAGAGGTGTGGCTGCGCCGATTGCAGGAGGTGTACGACAAGGTCATCTGGATTAATCCGCTGCCCGAGGAGGAGTGGCAGTACACGCAATCAATCGCCATTACGCATCAATTGCTGGAAGGGCACATGTATCCGCTCACGCTGAAGGGTTTGGAGGAGGGGATGACCTATCTCTCCCGATAAGGTGCATACGCAATCAGTGCAGCAGCGACAGCAACGTTTAACGACTCCACACCATTTTTCATCGGTATACTGAGCTCCCCGTCGGCTAAGTCATCTACTGCAGCGCTCACGCCGCAGCTTTCATTGCCCAACACATAGACGGTTGGCGCTGTACATGAGTGCGTAAACAACGATTGTCCCGCGGTGGCCGTTAGCGTATAGACCTTAGCCCCGTGATGTTGCAGTTGCATCAGAGAGTCGATCAGCTCATCGCATACGACAATGGGCGCGCGAAACACCGTGCCGGCGCTGGCTTTGATGACCAACGGCCCCAGTGCGGCCTTGCCCTTGCGTGCGAGCAGAATGGCGTCCATACCACCGCCAGTGGCGCTGCGAATGATCATGCCGAGATTTTGTGGGTTGTTAATGCCATCCAAGGCCAGAATACGCGGTGTTGAACTGGCTTCAGCACTGGATAATTGTTGTTCCAAGTATGCATTGAGAGTTAGAAACTGCGGGCAGAGTATGTCGAGCGCGACGCCCTGATCTTGTTTGCGGTTTTTTGAAATACGCGCCAGGACATCGCGCCGGTGCTCTACGATCGGTGTTTCGCGCCGACGCGCAGCTTTGCGAATATCCTTGATAATGCCATCTTCACGATTGCCTGTGGCCAGGTGCAGTTTATGACAATCGAGATGCGGGTCTTGCAGCGCCTCGAGCACTGCCTTGCGCCCGTAGACCGTGAGTACTTTTTCTAGAAACATTTTTTTTGCCCGGTAACGGGCGGAGTCTTGAGCGTGGTCCATCACGTGATACGTGGAGCTGGGCGTGTCGCGCTTAGCCCGCGGGTTCCCGCCCACTGGCCATCGCGGTGATGCGATCGGCTGACGCCTTCATGCGCTCGGCAATTTCTTCAATCTGCGCGCCGGTGATTCCTTTTTCGATCGAGCCGGCGACAAAACACATAATGGGTACTTGTTTTAATGCGAATACTGGTACCGAGATGGTGCTCACGTCGTAGCGCGCTTTTGGGTCGATACGATCGAGGTGAAAGTACTCATCGCACAGATCGTGTTGGTATTTGTTGGCGACATCTTCCAGCTCAGTCAAGCTCCAAGAGTTGTGGATGCGACTAAGCTCAGCTCGCAGTTCTGCTTCCGCCTGCGTTTTCAAAGTGACTTCAAAGCCGCGCGCACGGATGGCAATGAGCGATACGCGCAGCTTTTGATCGAGCTTTTCGTTGTAGCCGCCGCGAGAGTCGTGCGCTCGAGTTAGCCAGGCCTCTAAGTACTTGGCATCGGAAAACGCGGTAAAACAGGCGGCGACGGGCGCGGTATTGGGAAGTCGCAAGCCCAACTGGAAGGAATCGATCAACGGTGTGGCTCGACCGTAGAGGGCGAGTAATACCTGGTGCAGTTTAGAGCGGCCGGTCACTGCAAAGCCGATACCCAAATCAGTTTGCAGGGCTTCCAGCTCTGGACGCGCGTATTCCAACACGGGAAACTGCGCAAATGCCGCGTTGCCGGCGGCGATGATTGACGGCCCGAGCCGGTACGCCTTAGTCTTGGGGTGTTGCACTAAAAAGCCGTAATTGGCCATGGTGGTGAGAATGGCGTGACAGGTCGCTTTATTGAGGTTTAAGCGACGGGTCATCTCGGTCAAGCCAAAGGCCTGGTGCGGATTCGCCATCAACAGGTCCAGTATGGCCAATGCCCGTGCGGTGGGTTGGGAAAACAATGCCAAGGTTTACTCCAGAGTGCTCCAGGTTATATTGCGCTGCGCCGAGTTGGATAAAAGTTGTGAATCTGGGCCACTGTATCCCTGGCCCAGTGTTGTTCTCCTCGTCGCTATCCAATACCGAACGATGTGTATCTAGGTCGAAATTGCGCAGTCTACCGCTGTAGATTACGTCGGTTCATTTTATTGTACCTTAGATTTCATCTTAACGCCTGCTCTGCGGCCAGTTCAAGCCCCCAAAAAAGTTTGGTTTGTGTGGCAAGCAAGGTCCAGCGCTGCTCGATGGCACGCCTGGGTTAAAATAACTAGAGGTCGCCATGGAGGATCATATCTTATACAGCACCAGCGCCTGCCACCTGTGCGAATTGGCACTGGAGTTGCTGCAGAAAGAACAACAAGCGGGCTGTTCGATCGGCCTTCAAATCGTGGATATCAGTGCCGACGACGCTCTATTCGAGCGCTATGGCACTCGTATACCCGTACTGCGCGCCCCCGATGGGAGGGAGTTGGGTTGGCCTTTCGATACGCCGACACTGCGCTCTTTCCTTGCAACAGAGTCATGAAATGCAGGCCTTAAATGCCAACGCGAACGGCCAATACGTCGCAACTTGCCCCGTGCAGCACACCACCGGCGGTGGAACCCATCAAAAGCGCCAAGCCATAGCGACCGTGGCTGCCGACGACGATGAGATCTGCGTCCAGTTCTTTAGCCTTGGCGTGAATTTCAACTTCGGGTTTGCCCAACACGATGTGCCGGTGTTGCGCGGTGATGCCGGCGCTCTCGGCAAATTGGTCTAATTGCGTGCTGGCCTGTTGGTGTATTTCGTCTTGAATCCCCGAAAAATCCATAGGGATATCCCCACCATAAGCGAAGCTCAGGGGCTCGATGACATGGATCAAATCCAATTGCGCACTATTGTTGTGTGCGATACCCAGGGCGCGCTTGACCACTTGCGTTGAGTCCTCGCTCAAATCAACCGCTACGAGAAGTTTGTCGTATTGAGACATCATAGTAATTACTACTCCCTATCGCTGCGCGTGTTTACGCAATGTATAGCATAGAATGCCTGCTCGACAAGCGCAGTTTCCTTGCGCTTTTGCCGCGCTGATTCGGGCGGCAAGGTAAGTGAGCAGACGATGACCGAAGCGATGGCAGTAGTGGTATGACGCCGACTTGGACGTGGCTGTTGATCGGTTTTGTTATCGCGCTAGCTGTGGCACCTCTAACGCATTTTTTCCCCAGCAAACGCCAGCGGACTATTGCCAACTTGCGCGAAGTTGCGGCGACCAATGGGCTCTTTGTGGAATTTCGATCCGCGCCCAGTTACGCACCGCTGAACCCTGATGCGCGTGCGGCGCGGCGCTCTGAACAGGTCATCTTCTATGGTAAACGACTGCCGCATCGGCTGACGGCCAAACCCAAAAAAGCCACCTTCCTGCTCGAAAAACAGGGCTGGCGCAGCCTCGGTGGCTACGTGCCGGTACCGCTGATATTGCAGGAATTACCGCCTGGCGTTCTTGCCGCCAGTATCGATGCAGACACCTGCGGTGTGTACTGGAATGAGCAGGGTGATGCTGCGACCGTGCTCACAATTCGATCAGTTTTAGAGCATTGGATCGTTGAGCTGGCGGAGTAATCCTCGTATTTTTTCTTGACCGTAGCGCTCGGGCGACATATATATGCCCCTTTTTTTGCGCTGAGGGCTCGTTTTTTGCGCCGAGGGCTCGCTCCGTTGCCTCTTCGCAAACGGTAAGTGCTAGCGATCTGTCACGCTATTTCGCTAGCTTAAACGACAAAAAAGTATGGGACGTTATGGGTAAATCGCTGGTCATTGTGGAGTCTCCGGCCAAGGCCAAGACCATCAACAAATATCTGGGCAAGGACTTTGTCGTCAAATCCAGTGTCGGCCATATCCGCGATTTGCCCACCTCCGGCAATAGTAAGCCTGTCGACCCCAAGGAACGAGCCGCCCAGGCGGCTAAAACACGCAAAATGACCCCGGCAAAGAAGGCCGCGCATAAGAAGAAGAAGGCACGTGAACAGTTGGTGCGCCGCATGGGTATCGACCCCAACAAAAGTTGGCGCGCACACTACGAAATCCTGCCGGGCAAAGAAAAAGTGGTCACGGAATTGAAGAAGCTGGCCGAGACCGCCGATGCGGTGTATCTCGCGACAGACCTCGACCGCGAGGGGGAGGCCATTGCCTGGCACCTGAAAGAAGCCATTGGCGGCAATGAGAGTCGCTATCACAGGGTGGTGTTTAACGAGATCACCAAAAAAGCCATCACCGAGGCTTTCGAGCACCCGGAAAAGTTAGATATGAATCGGGTGAATGCGCAACAGGCGCGGCGCTTCCTCGATCGTGTGGTCGGTTATATGGTGTCGCCACTACTTTGGGCCAAGGTGGCGCGCGGTTTATCGGCCGGCCGCGTGCAGTCTGTTGCCGTGCGTCTCATCGTCGAGCGCGAGCGAGAAATTCGCGCTTTTGTGCCGGAAGAGTACTGGGAGATCCACGCTGAGCTGGCGACTGAGAAAGCTGAGCAAGTGCGCTTTGAAGTGCGCAAACATAAAGGTGAAAATTTTCGGCCAGGCAATGAAGAGCAGGCCATGGCGGCCAAGGCCGAATTAGAGGGTTTGCCCTATCAGATCAGCAAGCGGGAAGATAAACCTACGCGCTCGAAAGCGCCTTCGCCGTTTATCACCTCGACATTGCAGCAATCTGCCAGTACACGGCTCGGTTTCAGTGTGAAAAAGACCATGATGTTGGCCCAGCGGCTTTACGAGGCGGGTTACATCACCTACATGCGGACGGATTCGACCAATCTCAGCGCCGAGGCGGTGACCGCTTGTCGAAACTACATTGCCGACAAGTTTCCGAAAAAATACTTGCCCCAGGAGCCGCGACTGTACGCTTCGAAAGAGGGGGCACAGGAGGCGCACGAGGCGATTCGGCCCTCGGATGTCAACGTGGTGCAAACCGCATTGAAAGCCATGGAGCGTGATGCCGAGCGTTTGTACGAGTTGATTTGGCGACAATTTGTCGCCGGCCAAATGCCAGATGCCGAGTACACCTCGACGTTGGTCACTTGCTCGGCCGGTGACTACCAGTTGCAGGCCAAGGGCCGCATTGTGCGCTTTGATGGCTACACCAAAGTGCAGCCCCCAGCTAGCCGCAAGAGCGATGACGCGGTGCTGCCGGATCTCAAGGAAGGTCAAGATCTCACCCTGAAATCCCTGGAGCCTGCCCAGCATTTCACCAAACCGACGCCGCGTTATGGTGAGGCCAGCTTGGTGCGTGAGCTGGAAAAGCGCGGGATCGGCCGACCGTCGACCTATGCCTCTATCATTTCCACTATTCAGGATCGCGGCTACGTGCGCTTGGAGAACAAGCGCTTCTACGCGGAAAAGATGGGCGATATCGTTACCCAGCGCCTGCAGGGTAGCTTTGCCGATTTACTGGATTACGGCTTTACCGCCAGCATGGAAGAGCGCTTAGATGAGGTCGCCGAGGGGCGCATGAGTTGGAAGGAATTGCTGGATGCATTCTATGCGGAGTTCAGTGCGCTATTAGACAAAGCCGGGGAGCCCGAACCGAAGGGCATGCAGCGCAATGAGCCGACGCCGACGGATATCGAGTGCAGCAATTGCGGTCGTACCATGCAAATCCGCACGGCCAGTACCGGTGTGTTTCTGGGGTGTTCCGGTTATTCCCTGCCGCCGAAGGAGCGGTGCAAGCACACGGTGAACTTAACCCCGGGAGAGGAAGCAATTCACGAGGATGCCGATGACGAGGCGGAGTCCAGGTTGTTGCGCAACAAACACCGCTGCAAAATTTGTAAGACCGCGATGGACAGTTATTTGATCGACGAGCAGCGCAAGCTGCATGTGTGCGGCAACAACCCCGATTGTGATGGCTTTGAGGTCGAGCACGGTAAATTTAAGATTCGCGGTTACGAAGGCCCCACATTGGAATGCGACAAGTGCGGCGCAGAAATGCAGTTAAAAAATGGCCGCTTTGGTAAATATTTTGGTTGCACGGCCGAGGCGTGTAAAAACACGCGTAAGCTCCTGCGCAACGGCGAGCCGGCACCGCCGAAGATGGACCCAGTGCCCATGCCGGAGTTGACCTGCCAAAAAGTCGACGATACCTACGTATTGCGCGATGGTGCGGCCGGCCTGTTTTTAGCGGCTAGCCAGTTTCCGCGCAATCGGGAAACCCGCGCACCGTTCGTCAGTGAGTTACTGCCGCACAAAGATGAAATCGACCCCAAGTACAAGTTTCTGTTTTCTGCGCCCACGGAAGACCCCGATGGCAACCCGGTGCAGGTGCGTTTTAGTCGCAAAACGAAAGAGCAGTACGTCATGACGGAAAAGGATGGTAAAGCGACGGGTTGGAAGGCGTTCTACGAAGGCGGAAAGTGGAAGGAACAAAAAAGCACCACACGGCCCCGTAAGAAGAAATGAGCGCCGCACGAGGTAGGGCTAATCACAGCCTCTATTTAGCCAAAATTCTCCACCGTAGTTGGCAGCAGGCCTTAGCCGAGCAAAACGTGTCTCCACAGACACTGCAGCAAGCTTTTCTCGGTCCGGTTTGTGAGCATCTGCGCTCTGCCTACGGGCAGTTTCTCTTGGAGGTAACCGGTCAGCAAACTGACCCCGGTACAACCCTCCCAAGATCATGTGACGAATTGCCAGCGCCGGACCCGGGAAAAGCCGTGGCGGGGGAAATTCGGGAATTTGAACAGTTGGAAGCCAGTGGGTGGTTGTGTGACCTGTTGGCGCCGCTCCCGTCTGTGAATGGGGTCCCAGGCGTGCAAGCGGGGTACGGTGATCTATCCCCCGCAAAGTCTCGCGATAGCCTGGCGCGCGACCTGAGTGTCACCGCAGGTGCTCACCTGGCGAACTGGGAACAGGTGCACGCCTGGATAGACGAATTGGAGCGGCTCTTCGCTCGAATGCGCGATTCCCTAGATGAGTATTAGGTGATCTATCGCCCAAGTGTTCGGCTGTTTCTGGCCAGACTGTTAACCAGGACACAGCCCCATTCGAGGTCCGCTTGACCTCGGTAGCCGCTGTACAGTTGGCCTGCTAGAATGGCATTGCAAAGTCAGTGAAAGAGGTTGATGGCGTGTCATCATCGCTACTTGAAATCGTCGATCTGGGAAATGGAGAAATTCTGCTGCAACGTGCAGATGAGGATTCAGAGCCCCTGCTAGTTATTCAATTTTCCGAAGAATCGCAAGACTACCTGATGGACCGGGGCTTAGAAGTGGCCAAGGTTATGATACAGGCCGGTATTGCGGCTGCGGCGGACATGGCTGAGCAGGTCGAGTTTGACCCTGGGTTCGCTCCCCGAGCACATCCCGTAATTCATTAGTGCCCAGCCCTGGATGCGACGAGTTATTGCTGCGGCAGTAACGTGGTTTGTGACTAGCTTCTCGAATTTGTCGCTAGCGTTTCAACACCCTCTGCGCAACACGCCCACACTTAACCCCTCAATCGCAAATGATTGTTCGCGTAAATCTACTTCTATGGGTTTGTAGTCGGGATTTTCAGGTAGAAGCTGCAGCAGGTGTTTACTCCGGCTGCGCTGTAAACGCTTCACGGTGACCTCATCTTCAATGCGAGCGACGACCACATCGCCATTATTGGCCACCGCCGTAGAGTGCACGGCGAGTAAGTCGCCATCAAAAATGCCGATATCCATCATGCTATCCCCGGTGACCTGTAGGAAGTAGTCCGCCCGCGGTTTAAAAAAACTCGGCGGTAGATCGCAGTAATCCTCGATGTGCTCTTGCGCTAGAACGGGACTGCCAGCGGCGACTCGGCCGACAATGGGGATACCCGACGTGTCGGGCAAGCGAATGCCGCGCGATGCTCCGGCAATCATCTCGATGGCGCCTTTGCGTGCCAGGGCCTTCAAGTGTTCCTCCGCAGCGTTGGCAGATTTGAACCCCAGTTCGCGAGCGATATCGGCACGTGTGGGTGGGTAGCCGGTGTCATCGATGTGCAGTCGCACGATATCGAGCACCTGCTGTTGACGTGCTGTCAGCTTTTCCATGTGTTGCCCCCAAAGTGATGCAGTGTGTTTTTATACAGTTGCTGTAATTATATACAGTAAAAACACTGGTGCAAGCCCTCACTTTGGGCACTAGAGACTGTTCAGGCTGCTGACGGTAGAAGGTTTACTGGTCGGAGTTGGAGCTCGAGTTGAAGCGAGGGTTCGTGACTGTCGGTTCTGATTGTTTCCGGCAAGTTTGTTAGCGATGCAACTGTGAGCAGTAGCCTGGTTAGCTGTGCGTTATCCGACCTGCGCGGCCCGTCCTACGCGGCCCGTCCTAGATATCATCCACGCCATACATGGCTTCTGGCTCGATGGAGTTGACTGGATTGCCCCAATCCTCCGGGTGTAGGGGTAGATCGGGATCGAGGTTATCCTCGCTATCTAACTCATAGGGCGCGCGCCAATCTTCCGGGGCCTCCACTTGGGCAAGCACCATTTCGCGCCAGGCATCGAGGTCGTATTCGGCGACTTCCCCATCCAGGTATTGTGTCTCAATCGTCAGGGAAGAAGGATCCCAATCGACGACTTCAAATAGTGCATGAGTTTGCAGATCTTTATACCAGGTACCAATGATTGGGCTGAGCATTTTCATGCGCACTTACCTTTGTTCACACCGTAGTTTACGTGCCGTTTAGTGAACATATCACGCTCGAAGACTCTGTCTACCTCGAATGTTAAATGTGTGACCTGCCTGACAGAAACGTGTTTTTCCAGTTTCTTTTTCTCGCAGTGCAACGCGACGCGCATTTTTTGCAATAGATCAAACGCTTGCACTGTTCTTCAAGAGTTGACTTCAGTGAGCTGTGGCTTTTATATAGCCGAAGCCGTTAGCGGGGCGATTTTCACATGAACAAATTGTCTAAGAAAAGTTTATATTGCGCAGGCCTCGACGAGACATGTCGTTGAAGAGCGGGAGCGATAGGCCATGGAAGAGATTAGGGGTGCAATTGCGGATCTGAGCAGTCGGTTGGGATTGAGCGAGGCTGCGGGGAGTCTGATCCTGTTGGTTGCCGCCGGTTGCATCGCGCACCTCCTACTGGCCTTCGTGTTACGCCGCTTGCACAAGCTCGGTGATATCACCGACAACGACTGGGATGACGCCGTCGTCGATGCCGCCAGTGCGCCTCTGCGCGTCGCCCTGTGGATTGGCGTCATACTCATCGCCCTGCAGATCTATCCCTTGCCGGAACAGGTCCAGGGTATCGTTATGTCACTGCCGGACACGGCACTGGTGTTGCTTTTGGGCTGGTTCGGCATTCGGTTGATTCGCGGTGTGGAGGAGGAATTGGTACGCGCGCATCGCGCCGACTCTTCCAGGACGGAGCCGGCCACAGTGCACGCCACTGCCAAGATTGCGCGGCTCACGCTGTGCATACTCGCAGCACTTATGGTGTTACAGAGTTTGGGTGTGAGCATTTCCGGTTTGCTGGCCTTCGGCGGTGTCGGCGGTATTGCCGTGGGATTTGCCGCCAAGGATATTCTCGCCAATCTGTTGGGCGGCTTGAGCATTCACCTGGATCGGCCGTTTACAGTGGGCGATTGGATTCGTTCGCCCGACAAGCAAATTGAGGGCACGGTAGAGAACATAGGCTGGCGGCTCACGCGTATCAGAACCTTTGATCAGCGCCCGCTGTATGTGCCCAACGCGTTCTTCTCACAAATAGCCCTGGAAAACCCGTCGCGCATGCACGCACGGCGCATCAAGGAGACAATCGGGTTGCGCTATCAGGATTCAAGCAAAATTCAAAGAGTCATTAGTGAAGTGCGCGACATGCTGCGCGATCACGAGGGCATCGATACGTCGCGCACCCTCATCGTTAATTTCAACGCCTTTGGCGCCTCCTCTCTAGATTTCTTTGTCTACACCTTCACAAAAACCACCGATTGGGTCGAGTTCCACCGCGTCAAGGAAGATGTATTACTGAAGATCTACGACATCGTGTACCGCAACGGTGCCGATGTGGCGTTTCCCACGACGACCTTACAACTGGAGACTGTTCCCGAGGAGCCCAGCGCATGACGCCACTTGCGGTCATAGGCGGCACTGGTGTGGACGAACTCGATGGTTTGGAACTGTTAACCGAACACGTGATAGATACACCGTTTGGACCGTCGTCGCGCCCTGTGCAGGAAGGACGTTTAGGCGGGGCCACAGTATTTTTTTTGCAGCGCCACGGCAGTCCGAACGCGATACCGCCGCACCGCATCAACTACCGCGCCAATGTGTGGGCGCTGCAGTCGCTGGGTGCCGGTGCTGTCATTGCCATCAATTCCGTGGGCGGCATTACGCCCGAAATGCAGACGGGGCGGCTGATTATTCCCGATCAAATCATTGACTATACCTGGGGTCGCGAGCATACCTTTGACGATGGTGTGGACGGCACGCTAATGCACATCGACTTCACGCAGCCCTACGATGGGCCACTGCGTGAATTGCTCATTGAGGTCGCTACGGCCAACGGCATCGCCCACGTAGGCCGCGGCGTACACGCCATCACGCAGGGGCCGCGCTTGGAGTCCGCCGCTGAAGTGCAGCGCCTGGCGCGCGATGGGTGCGATGTTGTGGGCATGACCGGGATGCCAGAAGCATCCCTGGCACGCGAGCTCCGCTTGCCCTATGCGTCAATTTGCATGGTGGTCAACGCTGCCGCTGGCCTGGATGATTTGCCCCTCACGATAGAGCACATGAAGGCGATCTTGCAGCGCGAGGCCGCCGTGGTGCGTCGATTGTTAGCGGCGGTGCTGTTGCGCGTGAATTGAGTGTTCGAATGGCGTTCTCAATCGAATAGTTGCCGTGCTGTGCCCGTTCTTTGCCCACGACAGCACCGTTAATCCGACAAAGGTGTGACCTCGATTAGCGCCCCCATCATCGGGTGATCGATGTAGTGCAATTCACCGCTGCGCATGCGCCGTTTCTGTTGCAGGGCAATGGCGTGGCGATAGGGGTAGTCTTCGAGCGCACCGGGAACGCGCAGGGGGTTGCCGGATTCGTATACCGTAACGGCATTTGAAGCAATGTTGTTGTCACCCGATGGCGGTGCAAGTGGTGGCGGCGGCATGTGCCAATCCCCTTCGAGATAGCTGCCCTGCGTGTTGAGCCACAGGTTGGTCTGCAGGTGTAAATACCGCGACAGATACAACTTCACGCTGCCCTGTAGCGGTGGCCAGCGTCCAGTCTCACCGGAGTTGTCGAGAATAATGGGCAACGCGCGGCGCTTGCTGCGCATCGGTTGTACCCATGCTTTGTGAAAGTGCACGCGGTAGTGGCCGCTGCTGCGCATAGCCTCGGCCTGTGCGCGCAACCGCAGTTGGGAGTCTGCCAGAGTTCGCAGGCTGTCTGTCGATTGCTGGGTGGGCTGCTCTTCGACATCGGTTGTCGCACTGGTGCCGTTGTCTAGTTGCCCGTCGAGCACAGCGGATGTAGCTGCTTCGCGCAACACAGAGAAGCGTTCGGGATAGCGCAGATCCGGTAGCGCTGGCCACTGTTCTGCCCGACTGCCGCCACCTTGACTAAAGACCATGAGTTCTACTTTGTACCAGCGCGATTGCGCTGCTAGTGCGGTCTCACTCGCGATCCCGCTAAGAAGACAAATTACGCTGAACCAGACCACGTTTACGCGTGCCGCCATTGCCCGTACCTTTTCGCGCGGGTTGAGCGCAAAGATTGCATCTCTAAGCGCAGACGTTGCGCGTTGTTGATCAGGCACTTTTTGCGGCCTCCTTTGCGCTGTCGCTAAACTGGGCGAGCAGCGCGTCGAGAAATTCGATACGGGACTGCGCTTCGGGTAGCGCGCATTCAAAGCGCAGCCGGTTGGGGCCGGAGAGTCGATACACCTGCGGTTGCGATTGGACTAAATTCACCAGGACGACGGGCTCGATGTGCGTGGTCTCGTGGAAATCGATACTACCACCCTGGGGGCCCGCATCGATAGCATGGATTCCCAGCGCCTGTGCTCGAATACGCAGACGCGCTAGTTCAAAGAGATTGTTGATGGCGGGCGTTAGCAGGCCGAAACGATCGATCATCTCTACCTGTAACTCGCGCAGCGCTTGATCGTCTGCGGCCGCTGCGATGCGCTTGTATAGAATGAGGCGAGCATTGACATCGGGTAAGTAGTCCTCGGGTATCAGGGCGCTGATATTCAGGTTTACTTCTGTACCCTGATCGAGTGGCGCATCGACATTCGGCAAGTCCCCGCGCTTTAGGGCTGTGACCGCACTCTCTAGCATTTCCAGATACAGACCAAACCCGACACTGTGAATCTGGCCGCTCTGCTCATCGCCTAGGAGTTCACCCGCGCCGCGGATCTCCAGATCGTGAGTCGCCAGCAGGTAGCCGGCACCCAACTCACCTGCCGCTTCAATGGCCTCTAAGCGTTTGCCGGCGTCGGCGGTAATTGCCGAGCGGGGCGGGGTGAGGAGGTAGGCGTAAGCCTGGTGGTGCGAACGCCCGACGCGGCCGCGCAACTGGTGGAGTTGGGCGAGACCAAACTTGTCCGCCCGTTCGATGATAATGGTGTTGGCATTGGGGAGATCGATACCCGTTTCAATGATCGTGGTACACAGCAAGATGTGGTGGCGCCGGTGATAGAAGGCGGACATCACCTGCTCCAATTCGGCCTCACGCATTTGACCGTGCGCGACGGCGATACTCAGGTCAGGTAGCAACTCGCGCAGTTTACGGGCGGACTCCTCGATGGTCTTTACTTCATTGTGCAGGTAATACACCTGTCCGCCGCGCAGCGTTTCACGCAACACCGCCTCTTTGATAAGTGCAATGTTTTGTTCGCGCACAAAGGTATTGATCGCCAGCCGTCGTGGTGGTGGTGTGGCGATAATCGACAGGTCGCGCATGCCGCCCAGCGCCATATTGAGGGTCCGCGGAATAGGGGTTGCGGTGAGAGTCAGGATATCGACTTCGGAACGCATGGCCTTGATGGTCTCTTTCTGCTTAACCCCGAAACGGTGCTCTTCGTCGATAATCAGCAGCCCCAAGTCGTGGAAGCGAAAGTCGCGCTGCAGCAGCCGGTGGGTGCCGATAAGAATGTCGATGTCGCCTCGTTCGGCGCGTGTGCTAATGGCTTTAATTTCTGCCGTTGATTTAAAACGTGAGACCACTTCAATGGTAACAGGCCAGTCCGCAAAGCGGTCGGTAAACGAGTTGTAGTGTTGCTGAGCGAGTAGCGTCGTGGGGACCAGTAGTGCGACCTGTTTGCGATTGCCGGTCGCGATGAAGGCGGCGCGCAGGGCCACTTCAGTTTTGCCGAAGCCAACGTCACCGCAGACCAATCGATCCATGACTTTCGGTGCGGTCATATCGCTCAGGACCGCTGCAATCGTCGCCTCCTGATCGGGCGTCTCTTCAAAGGCGAAGGCGTCGCAAAACTGGCGATAGTGCGTCTCGTCAATGCTAAAGGCGAACCCCTCGCGAGCCTCTCTGCGCGCATAGACTTCCAGCAGTTGCGCCGCCACATCGCTGGCCTTTTCGCTGGCTTTGCGGCGCGCCTTCTCCCATTGGTCGGTGCCTAATTTGTGTAGTGGTGCCGAATCTGGATCAGCGCCACTGTAGCGGCTGATGAGGTGCAGCGATGAGACGGGTACGTAGAGTTTGGCCTCTCCCGCATACTCTAAGGCTAGAAACTCCGTGTCCTGTGTATCAACGGTTAATTTTTGCAGGCCGACATAGCGCCCTACACCGTGTTCCAGGTGCACCACTGGCACACCGGTGCGCAGCTCATTGAGGTCGCGAAAGGCATTGGTCGCAGTGCTCTCGTCGCTGCCCGCGCGCCGCCTGCGCTGGGCAACGCGCTCGCCAAATAATTGTGACTCGCATACCAAGGTGGGTGCGTTATCACCGGTGTACAAGCCTCGGTCCAGTGGTGCGGTGGTGATTGCGAATGAGAGCTGTGCGTCTAAGAACGCCCGCCAATCGGTCACTAGTTCGGGTTCTAGGTCTTCTTCGGCGAGTGACTGCAACAACAGCTCTCTGCGACCGGGTGACTCCGCACACAGCAGCACCGGCGCATTGTGTGACTGCACGAATTCCGACAGCGTGGCCGCCGCCGACGCCGTTTGATTGGGCTGATGGAGGTCCGGTGGCTCTGCCACGGTGGTCGCAACGTGGAGGGTGCCCTGTGCGTGGTGCCTCAATTCCAACACCGCAAACTCACCCAGGGCCCGATATAGCTCTGGGACGGGCAAAAAACCGCGTGCGGGTGGCAGGATTGGGTGCCGAGGGTCGATGCCATATTCCTCGTAGCGGCGGTTGACCTCTTGCCAAAAGTGATCGGCGGCGGAATGGTGTTCACCGCAGGTAATGACCGCCGTATCGCGTGGCAAGTACTCAAATAGCGTGGCACAGCGATCGAAAAATAGGGGTAAATAATACTCGCAGCCGCTGGCGTGGCGGCCGGCGCTGACTTCCGTGTAGGTCGGGCAGAGGTCGTGGTCGACATCAAAGCTCTCATACCAATTCATTTGAAAGCGCGTAATGGCGCTGTTATCCAAGGGGTATTCTCTGGCGGGTAGCAGATTGATAGCGGAGACTTTCTCGGTCGTGCGCTGTGTCTGTGGATCAAAGGTGCGCAGGCTATCGACTTCATCGTCCAGCATGTCGATGCGAAAGGGCAGGGGGCTGCCCATGGGAAACACATCCATGAGTGCACCGCGCTGGGCAAACTCCCCGTGCTCGTACACCGTATCCACCGTGCGATAACCATTGCGTAGCAAGTTGTCGCGAAAGTGTTCCCGATCGAGCGTCTGACCACGCTCTAACACCAGTGAAGTACCGGCGATATATTCCACCGGTGCCAGGCGGTGCATCAGTGTGGGCATTGGCACGATGAGCACACCGCGCTGCTTCGCGGGTAAATGATAGAGGGTATGCAGTCGCTCGGAGATGATGTCCTGGTGTGGCGAAAAGTTGTCGTAGGGAAGTGTTTCCCAATCGGGGAAGGCCAACACCTCGCCGTCTGCGGGGAGGAAAAAGGGCAGCTCTCGTTCCAGCGTGAGGGCGCTCTGCGTGTCCGCTGTAATCACTAAGAGGAACCGCTTGAGGGCGGTGGCTAATTCGGCGATGCAACACGCCTCGGCGCTGCCAAAAAAGGGCCCGATAGCGGTGCGTGTCCCCGCTTGCTGTGGCCAGGGAGTGGGGTCGATCAAGTCGCTGAACATAAGGGGTAGTTGGTCACTGGGAGCACGAGCGGCGCCATTATAGCGAAGGGGTTCACAGGTACCAGTATTCGCGCGCTATAGGAACGTGAATATGCCTGCCGTTGCCTTGCTATGCTCAGGGTCAGACCCGATAATACGCGGCCTAGCTGGCTTACCGCCCGGATAATAATAGCGGCGAGGCCACGTAAATTGTGGTACGGAAGTTACTTGTCAACAAACGGAAGCGGGTGGACGCGACTTGTCGCGAGACCACCAGCCCAGTGAATCTTAAAAAATTGCCACTGGAAAAAGTGCAACCGGAATATGAAGGATAGCTCAAGGTGACGGATCGCAAGCGGGAACGCCCAGCAGACTACTTCAGTGATTGGAAAGAGCGCGAAGCGCTGGCCGAGGGAATGATCCCCATGGTGGGGCGTTTGTCGCGTGAGAAAAGCGTCAAGTGCTATATCTACGGCAAGCCGTTGGTGAATCGGTCCGTCTTCGAAATCATGAAGGATCACCGGTATGTTCGACAGGTCGAGGCCAGTGAGCTTTCTGAATTTGAAACCTTTCCCATCCTCAGCCATCTCAGTCAGTTGGACTTAGGCCCCGCACATATCGACATCGGCCGACTCGCCGTACGCTATTACGACGAAGGTGCGGGTGCGGGGCTCTCCGTTGATGCCTATGTCGAAAATGAATTAGAGGCACTGATCGGTGCCCAGGGCCGCGCCTTAGACCAACCGCAAGATGTCGTATTGTATGGTTTCGGCCGCATCGGCCGCCTGATGGCACGCATTTTGATCGACAAAACCGACGGCGGCGACGGATTGCGTCTGCGCGCCATCGTAGTGCGCGATGGCAAGGCGCCCAATGACCTAGTAAAACGCGCCAGTTTGTTGCGCCGCGATTCAGTGCACGGGGCGTTTGATGGCACGATCCGCGTCGACGAGGAACGCCAGTCCTTCGTCGCCAACGGCAATGAGGTCAAGGTGATCTACGCCAATTCACCCAGTGAGGTGGACTACACACAGTACGATATTGCCAACGCGATCGTCATCGATAATACCGGCGTGTGGCGCGATGAAGAGGGTTTATCCAAGCACCTGGAGTCGAAAGGTGTGGCGAAGGTGATTTTAACTGCGCCCGGCAAAGGTGATCTGAAGAACATCGTGGCGGGGATCAATCACGATATCATTGAACCCAGCGATAGAATCGTCTCCGCGGCATCGTGTACGACGAACGCCATAGCGCCGCCACTGAAGGCCGTCAACGATCACTTTGGCATCGTTGCCGGGCATGTGGAGACGGTGCACGCCTACACCAACGACCAAAACCTCATTGACAATTATCACAAGGCATCGCGTCGCGGTCGCAGCGCCCCCCTGAATATGGTCTTGACCGAGACCGGTGCCGCCAAGGCGGTGGGCAAGGTGCTGCCCGAGTTGGAGGGCAAACTCACCGGCAACGCCATACGTGTGCCGACCCCGAATGTCTCTATGGCCATTCTCAATTTGACCTTGGCCAAGGGCACAACGGTGGAGGAGGTCAACGAATTCATGCGCAACCAGGCGCTGCATTCGGATTTGCGCAAGCAGATTGACTACTCCGCCTCGCCGGAAATCGTGTCCAGTGACTTCGTCGGCTCGCGTCACGCCTGTATTTTTGACGCCCAAGCTACTATCGTGAACGGCAACCAGGCGGTGATATACCTCTGGTATGACAACGAGTTTGGCTATTCTTGCCAAGTGCACCGCATCGTTGAGCAGATGGCGGGAATTGACTACGCGGTCTACCCCAAGGAGTAGTTGCAATCCGCCCGAATTAGGGCGGCTCTGTTGCGACCTTGCCTGAACAAAACTTGTTCAAAATCAAACCACTTCTTTGATCGAGGTGGCCTTTTTCCCGAGCAATCCGCTATAATGCGCGCGGCTTGAAAACCCACCTTACTCGCACGCAAATCGCGCCGTGATGGGCGCCGCTTTTTTGTGCCTATACCGGGGTTTCGAGCAGCCGTGAAAAGACCGGGCGGTCGCGGCTTTTTGGTGCTCTGCCGCACGAGCCGCCCATAAGCGATGATTCTGTAGGTTGATCCTATGATAAAGATCAAACGGGGCCTGGATATCCCAATTCAAGGAGCTCCCCGGCAGCGTATTGAAGATGCGCCTGCTCCTCGTGCACAGGCTCTAGTGGGTTTCGACTACGTAGGTATGCGGCCCACCATGGAAGTTCAGGAAGGCGATCGGGTTCGCCAGGGTGACTTACTCTTCACCGACAAGAAGAACCCGGGTGTGCGCTACACGGCGCCGGCCGGCGGCACGGTGTCCGCCATCAATCGCGGTGCGCAGCGCGTTCTGCAATCTGTCGTGATTGAGGTTGACGAGTCGCAAGAGCCTTATTCCTTCGACACCTGTGACGCCAACAACTTACCGGCGGCAGAAGCGGTTCGACAACAGTTGATTCAAACTGGCCTGTGGGCCGCGCTGCGCACCCGCCCGTATAGCAAGGTCCCCGGTGTTGGCGCCAACGCTGCCGCCATCTTTGTTACGGCGATAGATACGCACCCATTGGCCGCAGACCCAGCGGTGATTATTGCGGAGCAGGCCGATGCGTTTGTGCTCGGCCAGCAGCTCCTCGCCCGACTCACACAGGGTAAGTTGTATGTGTGTATGGCACCGAATAGCGATATTCCAATCGCGAGGGGTGCATCTATCGAAGCGGCCCAGTTTGCAGGGCCGCACCCGGCAGGCCTGGCGGGCACTCACATGCACTTCCTGGAAGGCGTTGGCGAGAATAAAACCGCCTGGAGCATCGGTTACCAAGATGTTATCGCTATCGGTCGATTATATTTGGATGGCCAACTTTATAACGAGCGCGTGATTGCGCTGGGCGGACCCCAAGTCGAAAATCCGCGGTTGCTGCGCACGCGCGTAGGGGTCGATCTCACCGCGCTGTGCGCCGGTGAGTTGCAAAGCGGCGACAACCGTATCATCTCCGGCTCGGTATTGGGTGGACGCGCGGTACATGGCGGCACGGCGTACTTGGGGCGTTATCACAATCAAGTCAGTGTGTTGTTAGAGGGCAGGCATCGCGAATTACTCGGGTGGTTTTCACCCGGCCTGAATAAGCATTCGAACCTCGGCATCTACCTCAGCAGCTTCTTTGGCAGCAAACCACTTCCCATGACGACCAATACCAACGGCAGTGAACGCGCCATGGTGCCGGTGGGTAGTTACGAAAAAGTGATGCCGCTCGATATTCTGCCGACGCAATTGCTGCGTGCGCTCATTGTCGGTGATACCGAGATGGCGCAATCCCTGGGTGCCCTGGAACTAGACGAAGAAGACTTGGCCCTATGTAGCTACGTCTGTGCGGGCAAATACGAATACGGCCCGATTCTGCGGGACAACCTGACTCGCATCGAGAAGGAGGGTTAGGCCGTGGGATTGCGGAAGTTTCTCGATGGGATTGAACACCACTTTCAGGAAGGCGGCCGATTTCAGCGCTATTTTGCCTTGTATGAAGTGTTTGACACGTTTTTCTATACGCCTGACAGCGTCACAAAATCTAGCGCACACGTGCGTGACGGCGTCGATTTAAAGCGCATTATGATCACCGTCTGGCTGGCGGCGTTTCCAGCCATGTTTTATGGCATGTACAACCTGGGCGTACACGCAACTGAGGTCCTCCCCGCGGGTGAGGCGGTATTGGGGTGGCGCGGTTGGCTCATTGGGCTTTTAGGCGGCTACGACTCGAGCAATCTTTGGCACTGCTTTTGGTACGGTGCCGTCTTTTTTATACCGATTTATGTGACGACCTTCCTGGTCGGTATTGCTTGGGAGATTGTGTTTGCCATTCGACGCGGACACGAGGTCAATGAAGGTTTTTTTGTCACGTCGATTTTATTCGCCCTGATTTGCCCGCCAGATATTCCACTGTGGCAGGTCGCTCTGGGTATCAGTTTTGGCGTCGTTATCGGCAAAGAGGTGTTTGGTGGCACCGGAAAAAACTTTCTGAACCCGGCGCTGACCGGTCGCGCGTTTTTATATTTCGCCTATCCGGCACAGATGTCTGGCGATGCAGTCTGGGTCGCAGTAGACGGCCACACAGGCGCCACACCCTTATCGGTGGCCGCCGCGGATGGCATGCAGGCGCTGCAGCAACAGTGGAGCTGGTGGGATGCTTTTCTGGGTTCCATTCCCGGCTCAATTGGGGAAACCTCCACGCTGGCGATACTCATCGGCATGGTGTTCTTGTTACTGACGCGCGTCGCTTCCTGGCGCATTATTCTCGGGGTCTTTTTGGGTATGGCGGCATTTTCCACGCTGTTGAATGTCGTGGGCTCCGACTCCAACCCGGCGTTTGCCATGCCCTGGTACTGGCACTTGGTCACCGGTGGCTTCGCCTTTGGCATGGTCTTCATGGCGACCGATCCCGTATCTGCGGCGATGACCGATACGGGCAAATGGGTCTTCGGCATATTAATTGGTGTGATGACTGTGCTTATCCGGGTCATCAACCCGGCATTCCCCGAAGGCATTATGCTGGCCATTCTGTTCGCAAACTTGTTTGCACCGCTGATTGATCACTTTGTGATCCAGTCGAATATCAAACGGAGGCTCGCTCGTGTCTAGTAACGACAGTATTGGCAAGACGTTTTTCGTGGCCTTGGCCTTGTGTATCGTCTGTTCCGTACTGGTGTCAACTGCTGCTGTTGTCCTAAAGCCCGCGCAGCAGGCGAATAAGACACTCGATTTGAAGCGCAATATTTTACAGGCCGCCGGTATGTGGGAAGACGGTGTGAGTGTCGATGAGCAATTTAGCCAAATATCGACGCGGGTTGTCGATTTGCGCACCGGGCGTTTCACCGATGAGATCGATCCCGAAAATTACGATCAGCGCGGTGCCGCTAAGGATGCCGCCATGTCCACGAAGCTGTCGGTAGAAGAGGACCTGGCCAAAATATCACGGCGTGAAAATTACGCGCTGATCTATCTGGTGCAGGGCAGCGCGGGTGATGTGGAAAAAATTATTCTACCGGTGCGCGGCTACGGCCTCTGGTCGACCATGCATGGCTTTATCGCTTTGGAATCAGACGCGAATACGGTAGCCGGTTTGGGTTTTTACGAGCATGGCGAAACACCCGGGCTGGGTGGAGAAATCGACAACCCGCGCTGGAAGTCACAGTGGCCCGGTAAACAGGTGTACCGCAAAGGTGAGGTCGCGCTGGAACTGATTAAGGGCAGTGTTGACCCCACGAGTACCAACGCGAACTGGCAAGTGGATGGTCTCGCGGGTGCGACATTGACCAGCCGTGGAGTGACACAACTGGTCCACTACTGGCTGGGTGAAAATGGTTTCGCACCTTTTCTGACTAAATTGAAAGCGGGAGAGGCCTGAACATGGTTAAAGTTAAAGACACACTGACTGAGCCAATTTTCAAGAACAACCCTATTGCGCTGCAAATCTTGGGTATTTGCTCGGCGCTGGCGGTAACTTCCTCCCTCAAAGTCACCTTGGTCATGTGCGTAGCGCTGACATTCGTCACGGCGTTTGCCAACGTGGGTGTCTCGCTGATCCGCAATCACATTCCCAGCAGTATTCGCATTATTGTGCAGATGGTGATCATTGCATCGCTCGTGATCGTGGTCGATCAATTTCTCAAAGCGTATGCCTACGGCATCTCTAAGCAATTGTCGGTGTTTGTCGGCCTAATCATTACTAACTGCATTGTCATGGGCCGCGCGGAAGCGTTCGCCATGAAAAATCCACCGCTACCCAGCTTTTTCGACGGTGTTGGCAACGGCTTGGGCTACAGCGTCGTGTTGATTTGCGTGGCAGTGGTGCGCGAGCTGTTTGGCGCTGGAAAACTGATGGGTTATGAAATTTTCCCGCTGGTGACGGAGGGTGGTTGGTACAACCCCAACGGTCTGCTGTTGCTGCCGCCCAGTGCGTTTTTCCTCATCGGTCTTTTCATTTGGGCCCTGCGTAGTGTGCGCAAAGAACAGGTGGAAGAGCCGAGCTTTAAACTGGCAAAACACACACCTGTTAAGGAGGGCGTGTAGATGGAAGCCCTGCTGAGTTTGTTTGTCCGGTCGATCTTTATCGAAAATATGGCGCTGGCCTTCTTTTTGGGCATGTGCACATTTTTAGCGATCTCCAAGAAAATACAGGCCGCACTGGGTTTGGGTATTGCGGTTATCGTGGTGCTGACTATCACAGTTCCCGTCAACAACCTCATCTACAACTACCTATTAGCCGATGGTGCACTAGCCTGGGCCGGTTTGCCCGACATGGACTTGAGTTTCTTGGGCTTGTTGTCCTACATCGGTGTGATCGCCGCCATCGTGCAGATTTTGGAGATGTTTCTGGATAAGTTTGTGCCCGCTCTGTACAACGCACTGGGCGTGTTTTTACCGCTGATCACGGTGAACTGCGCCATTCTTGGCGCATCCCTGTTCATGGTGGAGCGCGACTACAATTTTGCGGAAAGCGTGGTGTTCGGTGCCGGTTCCGGCGTGGGCTGGGCCCTGGCCATTGTTGCCCTGGCCGGGATTCGCGAAAAGTTAAAGTACTCCGATGTGCCCGATGGACTAGAGGGGTTGGGGATTACCTTCATTATCGTAGGCTTGATGTCCCTGGGATTCATGTCCTTCGGTGGCATAGACCTGTAGGCGGGGCGCAGCGAGAATGGACATGACAATTGTTTACGGCGTCGCCATGTTTACTGCCATCGTGCTGGTGTTGGTGGCGATCATTATCACCGCGCGTTTTGCCCTGGTCAGCACCGGTGATGTGAACATCGAGATCAACGGTGAAAAGACGATCACTGTGCCCGCCGGTGGCAAGTTACTGCAGACGCTCTCAGAGGCGGATTTGTTTTTACCTTCCGCCTGCGGTGGTGGCGGCACCTGTGCGCAGTGCAAGTGCATCATTCGTGAAGGTGGTGGCTCCATGCTGCCCACCGAAGAATCCCACTTTACACGCCGTGATGCGCAGGAGGGCTGGCGCCTCAGTTGTCAGACGGCCGTTAAACAGGACATGAAAATTCAGGTGCCCGAGGAAGTCTTTGGCGTCAAGCAGTGGGAGTGTACGGTAGAGTCCAACCCCAATGTCGCAACGTTCATCAAAGAGCTGACGTTGCGCTTACCGGAAGGCGAGAACGTCGATTTTCGCGCCGGTGGCTATGTGCAACTGGAGTGCCCACCGCACCGCGCGAAATACGCCGACTTTGATGTGGAAGAAGAATATCGCGGCGACTGGGAACGCTTTGGTTTTTTTGAATTGGAGTCGGTGGTCACGGAACCTGTAATTCGCGCCTATTCCATGGCCAATTACCCGGAAGAAAAAGGCGTGGTGAAATTCAATATTCGTATTGCCACACCTCCACCGGGGAGCAAGGGTATCCCCTGTGGTCAGATGTCCTCCTGGGTGTTCAATCTGAAGCCCGGTGACAAGGTGACCGTGTACGGACCCTTTGGTGAGTTTTTTGCCAAAGATACCGACGCAGAGATGGTGTTTATCGGCGGTGGCGCGGGTATGGCGCCGATGCGCTCGCATATTTTCGATCAACTCAAGCGCTTGCACAGTAAGCGTAAAATATCTTTTTGGTACGGGGCGCGCTCCTTGCGCGAAATGTTCTACGCCGACGAGTATGACCAACTGGCGGCGGAAAACGACAACTTTGAGTGGCACGTAGCATTGTCTGACCCCCAGCCAGAGGATGATTGGGACGGTTTGACAGGCTTTATCCACAACGTGCTGTACGAACAGTATTTGAAGGAGCATCCAGCACCAGAGGACTGTGAATATTATATGTGTGGCCCCCCGATGATGAACGCCGCAGTCATTCAAATGCTCACTGATCTGGGTGTCGAGCCCGATAACATCATGCTGGATGACTTCGGTGGGTAAATTTCGATTAGTCGAGACGAGCAAAAGCCACTCAATCGAGTGGCTTTTTTGTATTGCGCCGCGGCTCTGCTATGCCCTCTTACTGGTGCTTTTGATCCCTGCGTGTGAACGCATGGCCGGGCCGATGCAGCTGGCGGGCAGCACGATGGGGACGACTTGGCATCTGACCTATCACAGCGCTGCCGATGAAGTGGTATCACAAGTGAAGGTACAACAGGGTGTACAGCGCCTGTTGGAAGTGATCAATGACAGCATGTCTACCTACGCGGCCACCACGGAAATAAGCCGCTTTAACCAGCAGCCACTCGGCCGAGAAATGATACTGTCAGGGGATTTTGTGACCGTGCTACAGGCAGCTCTGGACGTCGGCGAGGCGACACAGGGCGCCTACGATGTCACGGTCGGGCCCCTGGTGGATCTGTGGGGCTTTGGCCCCACCGGGCCGGTTGTCGCACCGCCCACTGCGCAGCAAATAGCAGCGACGCGGACCCGTGTCGGGCAGCGGCATATACAGTTAGATACCCAGCGCCGAACGGCGACACGCGGTGCTGCAGTGGCCCTCGATTTTTCCTCCCTCGCTAAGGGCTACGCGGTGGATCGCGTGGCGCAATGGCTGGAGCAGCAGGGCATTGACAACTACTTGTTTGAGGTCGGTGGCGAGATGCGGCTGGCGGGAAGCAGCCCTCGTGGCGGTCCTTGGCGGGTCGCCATCGAGCAGCCCGAGGCCGGACAACGGGATGTGGCTGTGGCTATCGAGGTCACGGATCAAGCCGTCGCAACTTCTGGCGACTACCGTAATTTTTTTGAGGTGCAGGGCAAGCGTTACTCCCATACTATTGACCCACGTACGGGCTACCCGGTGGCGCACGATGTGGTGTCAGTCACGGTGGTGCATCCACAAGCGATGCTGGCAGATGCCTGGGCCACGGCCATGACGGTACTGGGCGCTGAAGATGCACTGGCGCTGGCCGACTCGAAACAGTTGGCGGTGTATGTTATCCAGCGTGGGACTGACGGTTTGGTACACCGTCACAGCGCTGCATTTGTGCGCTATCTAAGCGACACTTAATGGCGCGGCTGCTTGCCGTTAGCGGCTGCGCCTAGCCAAGCGCAGCAGAAGCGCCAATGAAACGCAACAGAACCGTAACAAAAGTGCCACTGGAGCAAAATTTTTATGATGGTGTGGTTGTTTAGCCTACTCATATTTGGCGTTGTCATCACGGCGATGGCCATCGGTGTCATGTCTGGTCGGGCGCCGATCAAGGGGTCCTGCGGTGGGATGGGGGCGCTCGGTATCGACACGGCCTGCGATATTTGCGGTGGTGACCCCAAGCGCTGCGACGAAGAAACGCGCGACGGGGAGGTTGGTCGTCAACACCCCAATAGATACTACCGCGCCGATTAATCGATGGCTGTCAGCTTGACTGCGAGTCACTCCAGCTCGGTCCGTTACGCAACTTTTATTGGCCTGCGCTACAGCTTCAGTCGCAAGCAAAATCGCTTTACCTCGGTTATCGCCACCGTGTCGATGCTCGGCATGGTCTTAGGTGTGGCTAGTCTGATTGTTGTGCTCTCCATCATGAATGGGTTTGGCGGCGAATTGCGCGACCGCATTCTGTCACTGGTGCCGCACGGCTATATCGATGCCGGGACAAGCGGCATGACGCAGTGGGTGCAGGTGGCAATGCAGATCGAAGCCAATGCGCAAGTGCTCGCTGCTGCACCCTATATTCAAACCAAAGCGATCCTGGGCAGCCGTTCACGCATGCACGGCGTTATTGTCACTGCTATTGATACTGAGCGAGAAGCGCGGGTGTCAGGTCTGGGATCGGCAATCATGGCGGGACAGTTGGATGCGCTGGAGCAGGAGGGGTTTCACATCGTCCTAGGGGCCAGTTTGGCGCGTATTTTGAACGTTTCTGTCGGTGATAGTGTACAGGTTACTGTACCGCGTCTCACGGTCACACCGCTGGGCGTGTTTGCCCGAACGAAACGATTGCGAATCATTGCTTTATTTGAAGTTGGAGCGCAGCCCGACACTTACCAGGCCTATGTGTCATTGGCGACGGGGCAAAAACTTTTTGGCGAAAAAAATAAGGTCGACGGTTTACAGGTCAAGACTGACGATTTATTTCGAGCGCCTGAAATTCTCAACGCAGTGGCCTTGACGCTGCCGTCTACTTATCGAGTGCAAGACTGGAGTCAGACTCAGGGTAATTTGTTTCGCTCGGTGAAGATGGAGAAACTCATGGTGAGTCTGTTACTCCTCAGCGTGGTTGCGGTGGCCGCGTTTAACATCGTCTCGACCCTCGCGATGTCAGTGGCGGAAAAACGTCGCGATATCGCCGTGTTGCGCACCATGGGTGCCCGCGCGGGTGGTGTGATGGCTATCTTTATGGCCCACGGGCTCACTCTCGCACTGGTGGGCATTGGTATCGGCGCGATACTGGGTGTCATGCTAGCGTTGAATATCGCGCCTTTGTCTGCCGCCATCGAATCGCTGTTGGGCGTGAAACTGTTTGATCCCGATGTCTACTTTATCAGTGTGCTACCCGCCGAATTACAGTGGGGCGATGTTATCGCCATTGTCTGCGCCTCGCTGCTGTTGAGTTTGGTTGCCGCAGTGTATCCAGCGTGGCGCGCGTCGCGCATCGCGCCGGCCGAGGTATTGCGCTATGAGTGATGTCGTGCTCGAGGTGCGTGATTTGCAGCGCACCTACGCGGATGGTGATAAATCTGTCACGGTGTTGCGCAATGTCAACTTTGCTCTGCAGGCAGGTGAAAAAATTGCCATCATTGGCAGTTCGGGTTCGGGCAAGTCTACCCTGCTCAATCTTTTAGGTGGCTTGGATCACCCTACAGGGGGAAGCGTACGCATGGCGGGCGCTGATTTGGCGGGATTGAGCGAGCGCGCCCTGTGTGCAATGCGTAATGAGCGTTTGGGGTTTGTGTATCAGTTTCACCATTTGCTCGCGGAGTTTGATGCGCATGAGAATGTGGCGATGCCGCTGTTGATTCGCGGTGAGTCTCGCCCGGCGGCGCTGCAACGTGCTGTTGAAGTGTTGACGCGAGTGGGATTGGCGCAGCGGCTACAACATCGCCCGGCACAGCTTTCTGGAGGTGAACGTCAGCGCGTAGCGATTGCCAGAGCGCTGGTCGCCAAACCCGCATGCGTATTGATGGATGAGCCGACCGGAAATCTCGACCCGCATGCTGCCGCTCAAGTGCTGGAGCTCATCGACGAGTTGGGGCTTGAACAAGCTGCCTTTGTTATCGTCACCCACGACCCCGCCATCGCCGCGCGCATGCACCGCGTGTTGGAGTTGCGCGACGGCGTTTTGGTTGCACAGTCGTGAGTGTTAGCGAGCGATTATATATCGCCCTGCGTTACACCTTTGCCCTGGGAAAAGGACATCTTTCCGCTTTTTTATCGCTGCTGTCCATGCTCGGCTTGGTGTTGGCGATTGGCCTGTTGATCGTGGTGCTGTCGGTGATGAACGGTTTTGACAAAGAGATGCGCGAGCGCATCCTCGGCCTAGTGCCCCATATTAGTGTGTATGCCAACGTCCCGAGCGAACATTGGCAGCAACAGGCGCAGACCTTGGCCGAGCACGCGGAGGTAGTTGAAGTCATCCCGTTTACTGGGTTTGACGCACTCGTGATGTCTGGCCAACAGATCGAGACTGTGCGTGGCACGGGTCTGCAATTCGCTGCACATGGCACCCATTCGGCTCTTTTTCGCCACATTCCTGAGCGGCAGGCGTCGGAGTTTCTCGCTAATTCCGCCGGGCTGATATTGGGTGCCGACGTCGCCCGCCGTTTGGCGGTGCAGCCGGGTGACAAAGTCACTGTGATTGTGCCCGGAGAGGGGCAACTCGGCATCGGTGGGCCGACCCGCAATCGCACACTGGTGTTAACGGGTCTGCTAGCGAGTGGAACAGAACTCGATCAAGGCATGGCGTTAGTACATTTGGCACTGGCTGCTGATTTGGCTGGTTTAAGCGGGCGCGCCAGTGGTTTTCAGGTACGCACGAATGATTTGTTTGCTGTACAAGATACCACGCGCGACTTGTTGCGACAGATGCCACCGGGCTATTACGGCACCCATTGGATGATGACGCACGGTAACTTGTACGCCGCGATTCAGTTGTCGCGACGCTTGGTTGCCATCTTATTGTTTTCAATTATCACGGTGGCTGCGTTTAACGTGGTGTCCTCCCTGGTGTTGGTCGTCCTCGACAAGCAGGGCAATATCGCCATTTTGCGTACGCTCGGGGCTTCGCGGCGCGATATCGCGTGGATTTTCGTCTTGCAGGGCGGGCTCATCGGCCTCGTGGGCGTGGTGCTCGGGAGTATTGTCGGCGCGCTGGGCAGTATCGCTGTGCCTACGGCCGTTGCGCAGTTGGAAAACTGGCTGCAACTGCGTTTTCTCAATACCGACGTCTACCCAGTAGCGTTTCTGCCTTCCGATCTGTTGTGGCGCGATGTGGTTTTAGTGGCAGCGGTGGCGTTGCTGATGTGCCTCATTGCTGCAATTTACCCGGCGCGCCGTGCGGCGGCGCTGGCGCCTGCTGCGGTGTTAAATCAAGAGCGTTGAGCGGCAGCGTTGGCCCTGGCCTGCGCGCGGCGTTTGCGACGCATTCGCCAGAGTCTTGCCACACGCCAACGCCACAATTGGCTGATGATAAAAAAGCCGACACAGCCAAAAAACAAGCCACAGATAAAACACCCAAGTAGGAACGGTTTCCAAATCGTGGAGAGACTGTGTGCGAGCCAATAGAAGCTCAACTCGAACTGTACCTCGCGCACGGGTACATCCACGATGAGAGCGCCAACCTTGTAGGCCAAATAGAAGATGGCGGGCAGGGTGACCGGGTTGGTAACCCAAACTAAGCCGACGGAGAGCGGTAGGTTACAGCGTAACAACACGGCCATGGCCGCCGCCAGTACCATCTGCCCTGGCACTGGCATGAAAGCAACGAACAGCCCTACAAAAAACGCCATGGAGGCACTGTAGCGATTGATGTGCCAGAGATTACCGGCGTAAATCCAATCACCCAACACGCGCAGAATTTTCCACTCGCGAACACGGCGAGCGCTGGGAACAATAGCTTGAAGTGTCTTTTTGGGCATGAACTGAAAAACTGCTTTTGATGTTCCTAATGCTGGATAAAACTGTTGAACTGACAGACCCGTGGCAAGTGGTGTTACGGGTAATCAGTATTATGGTCCAACTCCCGACATGCAAGCGTGAGGAATTCCTAGTTTTATGTGGGCCAAGATTGGGGCGCATTCACGCCCGGTGGTAAGAGCGAGCCGCAGGTAGGAGCGAATTGCGAGCTTGGTTAAGCGGCTTTGTAGCGGCACTCATTGCTGTGGGCTTCTTGCCTGTACTTCCCGGTCAGCACTTGGCTTTAGCTAAGGGGTTCACTGTACTTGGCGGTGTTTTCGCCATGGGGTGTTTTTCGAAACGTGCGCGAACCCCGGCGTGGTATTTTATGTCTGGGGCCTGTGTTGGGGTGGCTTTGGGGTTGTTTCACGGTGGTCAGCTGCTAGCACGGCAATTGCCTCAAGCCTGTGTCAATGTGCCACTCATTGTCGTGGGGGAGATCACCTCGCTACCCACCGCAGATGAAGTGCGCGAAGGTGCCCCGCGCCAGCGTTTTACCCTGCAAGTGGAATCGATAGTGCCGGGAAATTGCGCCGGTCCACAACGCCTCAGCCTCGCTTACTACGGTGATCAACAGTTGATACCCGGCGAACGTTGGCAGTTCAGCGTGAAATTAAAGCGACCCTGGGGTTTTGCTAACCCCGGCAGCTACAACATGCAAGATTGGTTTGCACAACACGCCATTGATGCCAGAGGCAGTGTGCGCAGCGGGCGCAGCAGTACCCGCAATAACCAAAAGCTGCGTCGGGCTGAGGGCTGGAGCCAATGGCATCAACGGATGCGTCTCACCCTGGCTACGCACATCCAAACGCTGCCCTATAGCGCCGATGTCCAATCGGTGTTGCGCGCACTGATTATTGCGGACAAGAGCGCGATTGACCCCGCACTGTGGCAGAGTTTCACGCATTTGGGCGTGAGCCATTTGCTGGTGATTTCCGGTCTCCACATCGGCCTGGTTGCCGGCAGTGTCCTATTGCTGGCGCGGGGAGCTGGACGCCTAATCCCCAGGTGGACCTTCGCTCTGATGCCCATGGCGAGCACCGCGGCGCTGCTTACCGCTGCTGTTTATACGAGTCTCGCCGGGTTTTCTCTGCCAACGCAACGGGCGCTCATCATGTTGGGGTGTTTTACCACGGGTGTTGTGTGGCACCGTCGGAGCCGGGGAAGCACGAGTTTATTGCTCGCTGCAGCAATTGTTCTGGCCTGTAATCCATTGGCGGCAGTGTCCAGTGGTTTTTGGTTGTCCTTTGGGGCTGTGGCGGCGCTGCTGTGGGCCGTTTCCTGGCAGGCCAATGTCGGCCTTATCCGACGCAGTGTGGGTTTGCATGCCTATCTGGCGCTCGTGATGCTGCCGTTGGGCGCGCTCTTTTTTCAGGGAGGCAGTGTCGTTGCCGCGGTGGCCAACCTGGTGTTGATACCGCTGGTCGGCCTCGTCATCGTACCGTTAGTCCTGCTAGCGGCTATTGTTACGTTCACTCTTCCACAAGTGCAGCTAACGGTGTGGCAGGTGGCCGCTTTTCCCCTGGAGTGGCTCCTGCCGATGCTGCGACAGATCACCGCCGATCATCAGAGCTGGATTTTCATGCATCGAGTCGCAGGGGCGCCCATTATACTTTTGGGACTAATCGCCGCTGCGCTCATCACACTACCCACCCCTTGGCGATGGAAACTCGCTTTTGTAGTGCTCGCATTGCCGCTCATTCTGCCCAATGATGAACCAGGCCTCACCGCATCCGGCAAAACCACCGTCACCGTGCTAGATGTGGGGCAGGGCACCGCTGTGCTAGTGCGCGCGGGCCCACACGCACTGCTGTATGACACGGGCGGTGGCAATCCTCGCGGCAACAATGCCGGTGGATCAGTGATCTTGCCGTACCTGAGAACGCTGGGTATAGAGCGACTCGACACGCTGATCGTTAGTCACCCAGACAATGATCACAGTGCCGGCGCGCCAACGCTCTTGGCGATGCTGCCGGTCAATCGGTTGCGCTACGGCGGCGACCGGCGCGGTATTGAGCACGGAACGCGCACGGAGGCGAAGCTGGGCGGTTTACCCTGCGTGGCTGGTGAGGCGTGGCGCTGGCCCGGTGGACAGGTGTTTCAGTTTTTAGCGCCCGCGGTAGAAAACCCTGTCCACAATAAAAGTAACGACAATTCCTGTGTGCTGCAAATTAGTCTAGGCGCAAGTACGCTGCTGCTGCCGGGTGACATCGAGCGCAAGCGCGAGCTGCAATTAGTGCGCTATTGGCGTGCGGAACTGTTCAGTGACTGGTTGCTCGTCGGACACCACGGTAGTCGTACCTCTTCCTCAGAACCCCTATTGAAGCATGTGCGGCCTGCCATCGTAGTGGTCAGCGCGGGTTATGCCAATCGCTTTGGTCACCCACACCCCAAGGTCGTTGCGCGAATTGAACGGCGCTACGGGCGCATCGATCAAACTGCGGATTCCGGGGCGCTGGAATATTCCTTTGATGGCACAGGTGGGGTGACTGTGACGCGATTTCGAGCCCTGCGGCGTCGATACTGGTATTAGGGCGGCTATTCGTTGGGCCGTGCTTCACCGCGAGGGGAGGCTGGGCGTATAATGACCAGCTGTTGCATTGTGAGGGGCGAAACCGTGCTAGAACTGTTGATGGCCGGGGGCTGGCTGATGATTTTTATTGTCTTCAGCTCTGTGGTTGTGTTGGCAATATGTATCGAACGCTTGTACACACTCAATCCGAAAAAGATTGCGCCACCGCACTTGCTGGCGACAGTCTGGAAGCAACTAAAACACAATGAGATGGACGCGGCGAAATTACGCACGCTGCGACAGTCGTCGCCGTTGGGGCGGATTCTTGCCGCTGGCTTAAGCAACGCCTACCACGGTCGCGATGTGATGAAGGAGAGTATTCAGGAAGCGGCCGGTCACGTTGTCCACGACCTCGAGCGCTATTTGAATACCTTGGGTACGATTGCGGCGGTCGCTCCCCTATTGGGTCTGCTCGGCACCGTGTTGGGGATGATCCGTGTGTTTGCAGAGATCATGACCCAGGGCACGGGCAATGCAAGCGCCCTTGCCGGTGGCATTTCCGAAGCACTGATTACGACCGCGGCGGGCCTTACCGTCGCCATTCCGGCGCTGGTGATGCATCGCTATTTCACTGGCCGTATCGATGGCATTGTTGTGGAGTTAGAGCAAGAAACCATTAAATTGGTCGATGCACTGCACAGCGAAGATCAAGCGGATAGCACACCTTGAAGTTTCGCCGCCAGCGCCGCGAAGATCTGGGGATCAACCTCACACCCTTGATCGACGTGGTTTTTTTACTGCTGATTTTTTTTATGGTCTCCACGACCTTTACGCGAGAGACGCAGCTCAGTATCGACCTGCCGGAAGCTGAGGGCAAACCGCGCGTCGAAACCGACGACACACAAATCGAAGTATTGATCGATGAGTCCGGGCGATATCGGGTCAATGGACGGGGTCTGGTGGATTCGCGGATGCGAACACTGCAAGCCGCTATCTACAACATTAGCCGTGGTGATACGACGCTGCCTCTGATCATCACGGCGGATGCGCAGGCGGCGCATGAGGATGTGGTGTTGGCCATGGATGCTGCGGGTCGGATGGGTTTTGTTCATTTGAGTATTACCACCCGCCAACCACCGCGAGCGGCGAACGCACCTGGAGATGGCTAGTTCAAGCGAGCCGCTCGCACTCACCGCGAGTGTCAACGATTGGCAGTTGTATCGACGCCTGCTCGCCCAAGTCGCGCCCTATTGGCCATTGTTTTTCTACAGCTTGCTCGGCTATGTGATTTACGCGCTTGGTACGGTGTTGCTGGCCGACCTCATGCAATTTCTGCTCGATGCAGTGGGATCATCCAAGGACATCCGCAAGGGGCTGCTCTCGGGATGGGTTGCGCGGCTTTTCGGTGAGCCGCAACAGGTTTGGCTGTCGTTCGCACGCTGGGTTGTGCCACTGGCCATGGTGGTGTTCACCCTGGGTCGTGGTCTGGGGTACTTTCTGGGAAGTTACGCCTTGGACTGCGTCGGTCGCAATCTGATTCACGATCTCCGCTGTGCGCTGTTCAACCGCATGCTCATTGCCCCGAGCCGCTACTTTCGACACAACAGCCAGGGGGTTCTGCTATCGCGGATCACGTTTAACACCGAGCAGGTATCAGGCGCGGTAACCAAGGCACTCAAGACGGTGTTCCGCGAGGTCCTGGTTATTCTCGGCCTTCTGTCCTACATGCTCTATCAAAACTGGCGTCTATGTCTGGTCTTTCTTGCCGTCGCGCCTTTTATCGCATGGGTTGTGCGCTTCGTTAGCAAGCGTTTTCGGCGCTATAGTCGACGCATCCAAACGGCCATGGGTGATGTGTCACAGGTCGTCAATGAAAGTATTCGCGGCTATCGCGAAGTGCGGCTGTTCGCCGCTCAGTCGCAGCAACGCGACCGATTTCTGGGGGCCAGCGATGCTAACCGTCAGCAGAGTCTGAAACTAGCCTTTGTCGATGCGTTGAGTTCGCCGGTGATTCAAACGCTGTTGGCCCTGGCTCTGGCATCACTGGTATGGTTTGCATTAGAGCCGCAAGTGTTGAGTGGTTTCAGTGCCGGCTCCCTGGTGGCTTTTCTGGTGGCTGCGGGTCAGCTCGGCAAACCGATTAGGCAACTCAGCGGTGTTATGAGTGTTATTCAGCGCGGCCTCGCTGCAGCGGAGGATATATTTGCTCAACTGGATGGACCGCCAGAGCCGGATAGCGGCACTTTTCGCACCGCGCGCGCGAAGGGGAGTATCCGGTTTGAATCTGTGTCCTACCGATATCCGGGCACTTCTGAACTTGCGCTAAACGATGTGTCGCTAACGGTATTCCCGGGCGAGACCGTGGCCCTAGTGGGCCCCTCTGGCAGTGGCAAAACAACCCTGGTACATCTCCTCGCACGGTTTGAACCAACGCCAGTTGGGCGTATCTTTCTCGATGACATCGCCATCGAAGACTACGCGCTGGATAATTTGCGCGAGCAACTGGCGATGGTCGCTCAAGATGTGCCATTGTTTCGTGACACGATATTCAACAACATTGCCTATGGTGGGCTCGCCCACAGCACGAGAGCCGAGGTTGAAGCCGCTGCATCAGCCGCTCATGCCCTGGCGTTTATTGAGCAGTTACCGGCGGGGCTGGAAACACATTTGGGAGAGCAGGGCAGTGGCTTGAGCGGTGGACAGCGCCAGCGTTTAGCGCTGGCGCGCGCGCTGTTGAAAAATGCGCCAGTGCTCATTCTCGACGAGGCGACCTCCGCACTAGACAGTGTCTCAGAGCAGCATATTCAAGCCGCACTATACGGTGTGATGCGCGATCGCACCACCCTAGTGATTGCGCACCGCCTAGCCACCGTGGAGCAGGCAGATAACATTGTCGTGCTCGATAAAGGGCGCATTGTCGCCAGTGGTACGCACGCCGACTTGATCGCCGCCGGTGGACTGTACGCTACGCTCTACCATCGTGGTCTGGCAACTTGAGAGTAGGTTTGCAGCATTTCATCATCGCTGCGTGGTACCGCAATGCATCTTGGCTAGTGGCACTGTGGCCTCTAGAGTGGCTGTACCGCGCTGTGATCGCGGCGCGTAAAGCTGCCTATCAGTTAGGTATTTTAACAACTCAACGCATGCCCAAGCCGGTGGTTGTGGTGGGTAATCTCACTGTAGGTGGTACGGGCAAGACTCCGGTGGTAATCGCCCTGGCGCAGGCGTTGCAAGCACGTGGAATCAATGTGGGTATCGTGAGTCGCGGCTATCCGGTTCGACTGGGCAAAGCTGCGCATCGCGTCATGAACACCAGTACACCCGATGCCTGTGGTGACGAAGCTATCCTACTGCAGCGCCGCACTGGCTGCCCGGTGGTTGTTTCGGGCTCGCGGGTCAACGCCGCGCGCACACTGTTGCAGCAGTTCGAAGTCGATATCTTGCTCAGCGACGATGGCCTCCAACACTATGCCCTGGCCCGCGATCTGGAGGTGGCGCTGCTGGATGCGCAGCGCGGCCTCGGGAATGGGCACTGCCTGCCCGCGGGACCTTTACGCGAACCCGCGACCCGTCTGCAAGCGATCGAGTTCGTATTGCGGCGTAATGGCGGCGACGCACGCAGTGCTTTCTCCTACGTTCACAGCGATCTGCGCCACCTGCACTCGAGTAAAACCTGTGATTTACTACCCGCTGCGCTTCAGCAGCATGTTTACGGCGTTGCTGGCATTGGCCAGCCTGAGCAGTTTTTTGCGTTGCTGGAGGAGGCTGGTTTCATCGTCGATGCGCGAACATTTCCGGATCATCATCGTTATCGCGCTCAGGATTTCGACGAACTGCGGGATAAACCCATTATCATGACCGAGAAAGACGCGGTAAAATGTGGTTTGTGTGCGCCCGCGACCAGTTGGTATCTTCCAGTATCTGCCACTGTACCGGATGAGTTGGTCGCAGTCGCAGAGAGGCTGGCCCACACTCAACCGTAGCGCAGTTGGGGTTGTCCAACTGGTGGTAGGAAGATCAGCCACCGCTGAGCGCGGAAGAGGGTTGTTCGATGCGTCGTACGCGCCTCAGCCAATTTATATCACTGATTTTGCGGAGCATGCATGTCCTTTACCGTCGTTATTCCCGCTCGCATCGGATCCAGCCGCTTGCCGGGTAAACCGCTACTCGATATTGCGGGCAAACCGATGGTGCAGTGGGTTTGGGAAAAGGCAAGCCAATCGAATGCCGCGGCCGTGGTTATTGCCACCGATGATACAGGTATTGAAGAAACAGCGCGGGCTTTTGGGGCGCAAGTCTGCATGACCAATACCGGCCATCCCTCGGGAACGGATCGCTTGCAACAGGTGGCAAGCATGCTGAACTTTGCGCCAGACAGCATTGTGGTCAATGTGCAGGGCGATGAGCCATTAATACCGCCAGTGGTCATTAATCAAGTGGCAACTACTCTCGAGCGATTTGAAGATGCTCAGATGGCGACTTTATGTGAACCCATAGCGCAAATGGAGGAAGTGGTGAACCCCAATGTGGTGAAAGTCGTGCGCGATGACAAGGGGCGCGCGCTGTATTTTTCCAGAGCGCCTATACCGTGGGATCGTCGCCCCCGACCGAGCGCAGGTGGGAGCACAACTGGGCTCGACGTTTCATCTGGCCACTGGTTTCGTCACATCGGCTTGTACGCTTATCGCACACAGTTTTTGCATGATTTTGTGCGCTGGCCGGTAGCACCCTTGGAAGCGGTGGAGCAGTTGGAGCAGCTCCGTGCGCTGCACCATGGTGCGGTCATTCATGTCGCGGAATCGGCGCAGTTGGTTCCCGCTGGCGTTGATACACAGGAAGATTTAGATCAGGCCAGGCGAATGTTAGCAGGTGACGCGGCAGGTGACAGAAAGAATGCGTGATTCGAAGGTCACTCGCGTACTTTTTGTCTGTCTGGGCAATATCTGTCGATCACCTAGCGCGCATGGTATTTTCGTAGAACTCATTGAAAGACATGGCCTGTATGGTTTTCTTGAGGTTGATTCTTGTGGCACCGGCGATTGGCACACGGGTCGCAAACCCGATGCACGCGCCATCGCTGCCGCTGCACAGCGTGGTTATGACTTAACTCGACAGCGAGCGCGGCGGGTCACTATCGCCGATTTTTACCAATATGATTTTATTTTGGCGATGGACAAATCCAATTTAGAAGACTTACACGAACTGCGACCGCTAGATTTTCGCGGTTACCTCGGTCTGTTTCTCGACTTTGTCGGAGAGACAGACCTGCAAGAGGTGCCCGATCCATACTACGGCGGTCATGAGGGTTTTGATGGCATGTTCGATCTCCTCGAGTATGCGTGCGATGCGCTGCTCGTCAAATTGACTCGTAGGGGAAAGACCGGACGTGACAGTTCGTATCAATGAGCCCTTGGCTTGCTATAACACGCTCGCATTGCCTGCTTGCGCATCAGCGTTTTTCGAGATTTTCTTGCCGTCCGATTGGCAACGGGCACTAAATTACGCGCGCGAGCTGCAGTTGCCTATCCTCCCACTAGGTCAGGGGAGTAATGTTGTTTTTGCGGGTGATCCAGGCGCCCTGGTGGTGAGAGTCGCCACTCGAGGCATCGACATCGTGCGGGAAGATGAACACAGTGTGACATTGCGAGTCGCCGCCGGTGAGGACTGGCACACCTTTGTGCAGTGGACGCTGGCGCGAGGCTACTTCGGGTTAGAAAATTTGGCCTTAATTCCTGGCACTGTCGGCGCGGCACCTTTGCAAAACATCGGTGCCTATGGGGTAGAAGTTAACTCTGTAGTGGAGCAGGTGCGGGCCCTCCATATTGAAAGCGGCGATGCGGTCACACTGGCGAACGAGGCCTGCGAATTTAGTTACCGCGATAGCGTATTCAAGCGGCGACTGCGAGACCGCATGTTAATCACTGCGGTGGATTTTCAACTCAGTCGTGAGCCCCGTGTCAATATCAGTTATCCCGCGTTACGAGCGCAGTTCGATAACTCTGCACCCAGCCCGGGCGAGGTGTTTGACACTGTGGTCGCACTGCGACGCAGCAAGCTGCCAGACCCAGCGCAACAGCCGAATGTTGGTAGTTTTTTTAAGAACCCCATTGTAGAGAATCAATTTGCCGTTCACTTGGCCAAGCACTTTTCAGGCTTACCGATATTCGAGCATGCGAACGGCCTCTCGAAATTGGCGGCCGCTTGGTTAATTCAACGCTGCGGCTTTAAGGGCGCTCGGCGCGGCGACGTTGGAGTCCATGCAAAACATGCGTTAGTACTGGTTAATTATAGAGACGGCACCGGTCAAGCTATTCTCGATCTAGCGCGAGAGATTCAAGACAGTGTTCAGTCCGCATTCGACGTGCGTCTCGAATTGGAACCGCGCGTCTACGGCGCACGAAGTGGTGTTGAGATTGAGTGATCCCGACAACGATAAACCGCAAGAATTTACCACTAAATTTGACAGCAAGGCGTTTCTGCGAACGTTGACAACCCGGCCGGGTGTGTACCAAATGTATGACGCGCAAGGGGAGTTGTTGTACGTTGGCAAAGCGAAGAACCTCAAGCACCGTGTCGGCAGCTACTTTCGTGCGCGCGGCTTGACGGATAAGACCCTGGCGCTGGTGTCAAAGATTGAAGATATTCAGGTAACAGTGACCACCACTGAGGTCGATGCATTACTCCTGGAACACAACCTCATCAAGAGCGGTAAGCCACCGTATAACATTCTTTTACGCGATGATAAATCTTACCCCTACATTTACTTGTCGAGCCAAGATAAGTTTCCCAGACTAAGTTTGCATCGGGGCGCCAAACGAGGAACGGGGCGTTATTTTGGCCCCTATCCCAGTGCCGGGGCAGTGCGCGAATCGCTGCACTTTCTACAAAAGGTGTTCAAGGTTCGCCAGTGTGAGAACAGCTACTTCCGCAATCGCTCGCGCCCTTGTTTGCAGTATCAAATTGATCGCTGCTCTGGCCCCTGTGTGGATATGGTGAGCGAGGAGGAATATGCGGAGCAGGTAGAGAGCACAAGTTTATTTCTGCGTGGCAAGTCGCGGGAATTGATGGTCAAGCTCGCCGACGATATGGAAAAAGCTGCCGCGGAGCTGGCCTACGAAAAGGCCGCTGCCTACCGCGATCAACTGGGGCATTTGCAGCATGTGCAAGCTAGCCAGGGAATAGAAGGTGTGAGCGGCGATCTCGATATTCTCGCTGCAGCAGTGTCACACGGGCAGGCCTGTGTGCAACTACTATTCGTACGCGGAGCCAGGGTGTTGGGGAGTAAAACCTATTTCCCGCCACTAAAACTTGACGAAGATATTGACGAAGTTATCGGGGCATTTATACCCCAGTATTACCTGGCGCAAGCGCGCGTGGTTCCGACTGAGATTGTGGTAAACGCGCTGCCCCAGGATGCCCAGTTACTAGCCGAGGCCCTGAGTGTACACGCGGAGCGTCGAGTGCAGATCCGCTTTAGAGTGCGGCAAGCGCGTGCGCGCTGGTTACAGCTCGCCACGCAGACGGCCCAAACCAATCTCGCATCCCATTTGTCGGGAAAGCAAACTTTCTTAGGGCGTGCGCAGGCGTTGCAGGATGCCCTCGGGCTGCCGGAAGTTCCTCAGCGCATGGAGTGTTTTGACATCAGCCACAGCTCCGGTGAGGCGACCGTAGCCTCGTGTGTCGTGTTTGATCAAAGTGGCCCGCGCAAATCGGACTACCGTCGTTTCAACATCGAAGATATCACAGCCGGTGACGATTACGCGGCGATGAATCAGGCGCTGCTACGGCGCTATCGACGCCTGAAAAGCGGTGAGGCACCACTGCCCGATGTGCTCTTCATTGACGGCGGCAAGGGGCAGGTCTCACAGGCGTTGGCGGTATTGGAAGAACTGCAGATTAGCGCTGTCGAAGTCGTCGGTGTGGCGAAAGGTCGCACACGTAAGGCGGGGTTCGAGACGTTGCTGATCGGTGGCACCGGACGTGAAATTTCGCTGGCCGGGGACAGCGCTGCCCTTCACCTCATTCAACAAGTGCGTGACGAGGCGCACCGCTTTGCCATCAGCGGCCATCGCGGGCGTCGCGATAAGGTGCGCTCTCGCTCCGGCCTCGAAGCAATCCCTGGTGTAGGCGCCAAGCGGCGCCGTGAACTGTTGCGCCACTTTGGCAGTGCCGGTGGTGTGAGAAAAGCCAGCGTGGAAGAGTTGCGCAAGGTCAACGGAATCAGCGCCACGCTAGCGCTGCAGATTTACGAATTCCTCAATGGGGAGTGATGGCCGCTGTTAGGTCACGCGCTAGCTGAGCACTCAATACTAGCGTTAGATCGAGGTGCAAACGCGCGGGTTAGGTTTGTATTTACGCCGCAATTTGTTGGGAATCTGTATCATTACTCGCATACGTTTATTCTGTGCGGGACACTCGCTCCAGTGTAAGCGTAAAGGTCGCATATATTCAGAGACATTGCCGAATCCCGCGAGCGATAAAGGAGCACTTTCCGATGTCACCGGGTTACCCAGAAAGTCCAGCGCCTTGCCAGTTTCATCGAGATCGAGTACTTGTCCGGAGTAGGATTCCACTTCTTTGCCCATGTCGCGGTCGACAAAATTCACCAACAGCTCGCTGCCACGCACAACCCCGTCGGGTAACTCGACATCGGCGTTGTCTTCGATCTGCAATCCTTCAAAATCACCCAGCACATCCATGTGATGCACTTCGCTGCGCAGGACGCGCATTTCGGGGTCGACACCAGTACCCAACGGATCGGTAAAACCGGGAACGACATGACCGCTGTGCGCGCGAAAGGGCGCAAAGGTTACGAGGGGCCAAAGATAGGCTTGCTCAGTGGCCAAATCTGCATGTGCAACGCCCAGCGGAGCATGTTTCGATGTAGTATCGCTGTAGTGGATACTCATGCCATGGGCGGCAAACGTAAAGAGGCTAAAAATTAAACAGGCAACGGGCTTGATGCGAATCATCACGGACTTTTTTATCACGGAAACTTCTCCGAGGATTTTTAGTAGTAACACAGTGCAACACTGACCGATAGTACCTCAGTATTGCCTTTCTTTCTAACATAGCAAAATGTGTACCACACCAATAAAATCAAGGACTTACCGCAGCAGAATTGCAGCAACGACGGCAACTGTAAAACAGGTTGACGGGGCAATCAAGCGCGTGCGAAGGCGCCGCGAAAAACTCACGCACTGGCTTGGGTGGCGGCTCATTCAGGTGCTTCTCAAAGCCTCTAGCGACGTTCGAAATTAATCGCATAAGTCTCTGAAATCTTCGCAGTTTTTTGTCTTGGGCGGTGCAATGAGTTACAGTGATGCTAGACTGTACAAACCCTTGCTGGCCCGCCTGCCGAGAAAGTGCTCTTGATGGATACATCTCTAGTTTGAGCTTCAATATTCCCAATGCCTTAACATTGCTGCGCATCCTGTGTGTGCCTCTGCTGGTGGCAGTGTTTTACTGGCCCTTTGAGAACCATCTACTGTTCGCGGCAGGTATCTTTGCCATTGCTGCCATCACCGACTGGCTTGATGGCTACCTCGCGCGCCGACTCGGCCAGATGACCGCCTTCGGTGCATTTTTAGATCCAGTAGCGGACAAGTTGATGGTCGCCGTTGCTCTCGTGCTATTGGTTGAACGGCACGATACTCTATTGTTCACCCTCGCGGCGTGCGTCATTATCGGTCGAGAGATTGTGGTTTCCGCTCTGCGCGAATGGATGGCTGAATTAGGCGAGCGTACGTCCGTTGCCGTTTCTTATATCGGCAAAGTAAAAACCACCTTCCAAATGATTGCCATCACGGGCCTGCTGGCCATTGACCCAGCACGTGATGAAAGCTGGCTGCTGATTCTTTGCTATGTGGTTCTGTACATTGCTGCGGTACTGACCCTCTGGTCGATGGTGCAATACCTGAGGGCGGCCTGGCTCACCATGCGTGAGTTGGACGTCTAGACATAGCCGCCCCTTGACTCTGCGCCGTCCAGCCCTACAATAGTCGCCGTTCCAATGCGCGGGAATAGCTCAGTTGGTAGAGCGCCACCTGGCTGAGGTTGAGGGGGGGCGCCGAGCCTCGCCGGTTCCGGCGACCACGGCGGTGGTAATACGCGATGTAATGCAATGCGCGGGAATAGCTCAGTTGGTAGAGCGCCACCTGGCTGAGGTTGAGGGGGGGCGTCGAGCCTCGCCGGTTCCGGCGACCACGGCGGTGGTAATACGCGATGTAATGCAATGCGCGGGAATAGCTCAGTTGGTAGAGCGCAACCTGGCTGAGGTTGAGGGGGGGCGCCGAGCCTCGCCGGTTCCGGCGACCACGGCGGTGGTAATACGCGATGTAATGCAATGCGCGGGAATAGCTCAGTTGGTAGAGCGCAACCTTGCCAAGGTTGAGGTCGCCGGTTCGAACCCGGTTTCCCGCTCCAACATTTCCAGTATGGGAGATTGACGCAGCGCGCGTCGCCGATCCCACTCCAGTTTGGCTCGGTGGCAGAGTGGTCATGCAGCGGACTGCAACTCCGTGTACGCCGGTTCGATTCCGACCCGAGCCTCCATTTCTCTTTCAGCGCTGCCTGACAACGCCGCAAAAAACCACTTAGAGTTTAGCTCTTGGTCCACTCTCGAGTCGGGTAAGGCCCATCAGAAATGTTATTCCCGGGCTCACCAGGAACAGTGTACCGGGTAAAGGGACCACGGCGGGCCTCGTTTCAAATCTCAGTGTGCCCAACGCGGCGAACTGGCCCGTCAGTCCGGGAAAGAAAAACGCTGAATTTACAGCCTCCGGTGCGTCCACATTGTCTGACGTTAAAAAACGACAACACAATCATACCGTCATCGACTATTGAGGACACATCCACAGCGGTAATGGAGTTTCCTATTCACGGGTCGTTTCAGTGTTTTGCCACACTACGGCTCCGGTATCGATGTTCCAACCGCCTGCCCTTCGCAAACGCTTCTGCTACACTTTCCCAGGTACCGGTATAGTGAATCTCAGTAGTGAAAGGCCTTGGCGCTAGCCGCAATTTACCAGTCCCTTCGTTTGGAGGTTTTCGCATGTTTCGTGTTTCTATCGGCCTCGTAGCTGCATTGCTATTGCCAATTTCTGCATACGGGTTGTCTGGCAGTCCTCTACAGTTCAGCTGCGACCCAATCATCCCGATTAATAGCCTGTTCGATCAAGAAACCTGTTGGATCGACAGGCAGCCCTACATTCCGCCCGATGGTGCTTGGAACTATCCCGTGACGTTCATCTGGCCTAACCCACGCCCGACGGACAATTCCCTGCGTGTCAAAGTCCTCTTATCGGGACACAATGCTGCGCCCAGTGCGCACTGTACCGGGCCCAATCACTCGGAGCCGGGTTATGTGGTGGTGAAGCCGTGTGCCGGACACTACCCCAGTCACACTGCGCATTTGGTGAATGGTCTCGAGCCCTACGGCTGGTGGGGCTATTTTTTAGGTGATTCGAATAGCTATCGTCTGGGCTTGTCATTGAGCAAGGCAACCTTTGAATATCCCGATGCCATTGATAGGGGCGCGGGTGTAATGATTGAGGGGAGTTCCTATGGCGGGACGGGGGCGATTTTACAAAGCATGCTGCTGCGTGAGGCGGACCTCTGGTTTGGCAGCCTGGTTACTATTGTGCGTGCTGATGTCCCTCACACGTTATTTGTAGAAGAAGAGTACACTCACAGCGATCGCGTCGCGGCGGCGTGGGGAAGCTCTGACGCAGACAATGCCAATTTTGAGTTGCGTGCCGCCGCTGGGGTTCTTGATCAAACCTATTACCGTATTAATGGCAGCCCCGCTGACACAATCGTCCATTTCGATCTCGGGATTTTCAATTACTGCAACACCTACCAGATCGCTTGCTTCGGTACCTGGCACAATGCCGATCACAATAGAACTGAACCCGGGGTCAATCTGCCGTATAACGATCTGTTTGATAGCCCTGATCAAGATGTTCGCTTCAATGCAATCTTGCCGGTGTTTACCAACTCTAGTGCCAACCATCTCGTTGCACCGCGCGGGCATTTTAACTTGGGCCTGGCATGGAATAATGCCGGCTTCTTGGATTCACAAACCGAGGTTCGCGTACCCATCCGCTACGAGCAACACACAAATATGGGTGGCGGAATTCCAGATCAACCACCTACGGCGACTTTCGATGTTACTTTGCGCAGAGTAAAACACTTTAAATTATGGTTAGGCCGAAGCGTGGCGTGGACGCTGGGCAGTCAATCGGGTGTCGTGATCGTTGATCAGGATCGCGAGGTCACTATTTCCGGGCTGATGCTGAATAGCGCCAGTACCTACACAGACTTGGTGTTGACCGCCAACTGAGTAAGCTTCCGAGTGTATAGATGGTTCTACGGCTATGTGTGGACGACTCAATGTCACTGACAGCCCGTTAGTGGAGTGGATTTGCGACGAGTTGGGCATTCCCTTCACGACACAAACCAACAAAGATTTACGGCCATCGCAGCAAGTAGACACCATCGCGATGGGCAGTCAAAGTCCGGAGCAGATAACGGCCTTTTGGGGCATCAAGCCCAGTTGGTCGAAGAAGTTATTGATCAATGCTCAGGCAGAAACAGTTGCGGACAAACCCACGTTCAAGCATGCCTTTGCCTCTAGCCGCTGCCTCGTTCCCTGTACTGGCTGGTACGAATGGCGCGACGAGGGAGGCCCAAGGAAACAGCGCTACGCTTTCACCAGCGCAAGCGACGAGCCCTTTCTTATGGCGGGCATTCTGTTTGCCGAGGGAGAACCAACGGAGCTGGTGACGCTGACAACACGGCCGACACCTCAATGCGGGAAGATCCATCATCGTATGCCTGTGCTTATTCCGCCAGAATCAGTCAACGCATGGCTAGGTGGTAGTGCATCGCAAGCCGGCGAGCTATTTAGCCTCGCAAATGAGACCTCCATAGAGATTGAAAAACGCTAAGCACGAATCCCAGCACGTTCCCAGTGCGACTCAATCTAGTGAGAGGTGGCCCCAGTTCGGTAATCACAGGCTAATCGCAACCGCATACCGCACCTATTGACTATTTGCAGCACAGCCCCCCATGGACGCAACACAATGTGGTATTAGTTCACAGAATAGGCTATCACTGGCCGCTATTTCTGACAGAGTTCACACTCCCACAAGCTCCATATTGTTGGTTTTACACATTCCGTTAGATTTCCCCTGGTGTGAAGTTTTAGTCGGGGGAAACGCGTGATGCAGCAGAGTGCAACTAGGCTGTGCAAAGTTCTGTTAGTGAGTGCTGCCCTTGTTTGTGGTAGCCACATCAACGCGGAACCGATACGTTCTGAGCAATCCTCCCCTATGGCTTTGAGCTTTACCGAGAATGTGAGTGTTCGAGAGTTGGCAGAGTATCACCCCTGTGACGACCTACGTAGCTGTGAACAGCTACAACATATTGAACGTACCTTAGATGTCGGCTGGTATTCGGATGCACAGGGTAGTCTCCATGAACTATTGAGCTCCTACCTGAAGCCGAAAACGATGTTAGCCTCGGCGCAGACATTTGAAGCTCACAGCGACTGGGCAGCCGCCTTCCATAGCGATTTTGACCCCGCCCTGCTGCAGCGCAAGGGCATTTCACGCACTTGGCGAGATCAGCAGTACTTCTAAAAGCCTTTCCTCTGTTCTTAGCATAGAGTACGCAATCCTACGGAAAGTGCTCTCTGGTAAGCGAGCGGTATGTTTCCCTATTTGACTAGGCTATATTGCAGATGTCGTGAATTACCTGGGAGTAGATACCGTGTTCTTGGCTAACATACGCTTCATTGTCGGTTCGATTTTTTGTGTTGTTATATTGTCTTCATGCACCTCCTTGCGCTCTGAGATTGACCCCCCGAAAGTTTCTTTAGAGAGCTTTCGCCATTTAGAAAGCGACAGTGGTGCGCCGCGCTTTGAGATGCAGGTTCGGATCGCAAACCCGAATAAAACTGAGCTAGATATTGTGGGAATCGCCTATGGCGTGGAAATACTGGGTCGCGAGCTTGTTAGCGGCGTCACCAATGAGGTTCCCGTCATAGAGCCCTATGGTGACGCTGTAGTGACCCTGGAAGCGGGATTGCAGTTGTTTCAAATCGTGCGATTGCTCACGAGTTTGGGAACCACATCGGCTGAAACCTTGGAATATAGTTTTTCGGCGAAGATCGACTTTCGAGGCTTGGTTCCAACGCAGCGCATTTCCGAGAAGGGTGAGATTAACTTGGGAAGCCCGACTGGGGAAAACCTGCTAGGCAATGACATTGTCACCCCCTGAGCCCGCGGGTTAACAGATTTCGATGCCAGGGGCTTATTTCACTTATTCGCCCGCCCGCGTTATTTCGAATCGACGTTGCCTCTGAACCGTGCAGTTGGGTTTAAAGCGACCGGAAGAAAATCAGCAAGATAATTAGCGGACAAACTAGCTTCACATACCACGGCCAAATCTTCCAAAAGAGACCGTCACTGACATCGGGGCTGCCCTGGCGCAGTTCTTGCAGCAGGTTGTCGCGATGCCAAATCCAGCCGGCAAAGACACAGAACATGAAGCCTAGTAGCGGTTGGCTGTACCGGGTTGTGACATTGATGACTAGGCCAAACAAGGCCTCAAAATTGAGCAAGATAGTGGCACTGATGAGTGCGATTATCGCGCCAATTATCCAGACGGCGGTTTTTCGCGGCACCTTGTGTTCCTCAATGGTGTAGGCGACTGGTACCTCCAACATCGAGATGGAGGAGGTCAAAGCCGCAATACTCATGAGAAAGAAAAAAGTAAAGGCGACCAAGGTGCCCGCTAAACCCATGGTTGAAAAAAGTTCCGGCAGCACGGTAAAAATTAGTGTGTCTTCAGAAATTAAGGCACCTGCGGAATCGAAGATCTCGACACCATTGTGCAGAGCCACATACATCGCTGGCAGTACCAAAAACCCTGCGAGCACGGCAATTGCAATATCGACCAGGGTGACAAGCCCGCCCACCACCGGTAAATCTTCGCTGTCGCTAATATAAGAGCCGTACACCAACATCGTCCCGACACCCAACGACAGCGAAAAGAACGCTGCGCCTAAGGCTGCGATAATGAGATCAATTGAAAATACGCGGCTAAAGTCCGGCACGAGATACACGCGTAGGCCCTCGCTTGCTCCCTCCAGCGTCTGGACATAAATCACCAATGTGATCAGAGTCACCAAAAGAACTGGCATTAGGCGGCCGGACCAGCGCTCAATGCCCGCGTGAACACCGGCGGCTATGATGGTTGTGGTTAAACCCATAAACAGTGACATGAAGACGATATTGCGGCCCAGGCTAAACGTGGTAAACCACTCAGACAGTCCGGAAAACCCCAGTATGTCTGTGACGGATGCGAGGCAAAAGGCAATCATCCAGCCCGCAACGATGGCGTAAAAACTGAGGATAAAACTCGCGACGACTAATCCGATGACGCCGGTCAATGCACCTATACGTGCGATTGTTTGATTGGGGGATATCTGTCGCAGTGCTCCCACGGCACTAGCGTGGGCGTGGCGACCAATAATAATTTCCGCCATGAGGGCAGGGTAGGCGAGACTAAATGCCAAGAAGAGGTACACCAGCAGAAATGCCCCGCCACCGTTACTTGCGGCCTGGGTAGGAAAGCCCCAGATATTGCCCAATCCCACAGCGCTGCCCGCCGCTGCCATCACAAAACCAAAACGGGAGCTAAACTCCCCTCGTGCCGCAACCATAGACCGCCCCGATACTTGTTATTTAGCGGGCAGTGTAGCATGAAAGATTAGCATGAAAGATTAAGCACCCATGGGTCATTGAAGCGGTTTGCCGACGTCCAATCGTTGTTACAGAGCGCACGGGGTACTGCCGGTTGTGGCTTTGTATGCTATGATCGCGCCGCCTTATCGAGGGCGCTGAGTTCTTTTGGTTTTTCCCTGTTGTATTGCAGCGAGTGTGGTGGAATTGGTATACACATCAGACTTAAAATCTGACGGCTTAACGGCTATGCGGGTTCAAGTCCCGCCACTCGCACCATGTCTATTTGCCGCTAACTCGAGGTAGCCTCATGCGTCAGGCATTGATCACTATGCTCACCATGCAAGATCGGATGAATACGCGCGTGCACCCTGAGTGGGCAGCGCAGAATTTCGCCTGGTACCGGGCGCTGTGGATCGAGTGCGGTGAGTTAATCGAGCATGTCGGCTACAAGTGGTGGAAAAAGCAGGAAGCGGACATGGAACAGGTCCGCTTAGAAGTTATCGACATATGGCATTTCGGCATGTCGGCGCTATTTTCAGATGGACGGAGTATCTCCGCCATCGCCCAGGCCCTAGAGGCTGAGCTCGCTGACTTCAAACCACAACATCGCAACGTGCACGATGCGACTGAAGCGCTGGCATTGTATGCCCTGCAAAATAAGGGTTTTTCTGCCCGTTTATTTTGGGAGCTCATGCTGGCCAGCGGTTTGGACTTCGGCGGTCTATACCGTGCCTATGTGGGGAAGAACGTATTGAATTTCTTTCGGCAAGACAACGGCTATCAAGAGGGGAATTACGTCAAATCTTGGGCGGGCCGCGAGGACAATGAGCACCTCGTGGAGCTGCTCAGCGAATTGGATGACAGCGCCGAAGATTTCTCTGACCAAGTCTATCAGGCCCTGACGCAACGCTACGCCGATCTAGTTTCTGCCGCTTAAGGCTCGCGCTGCTGTAAGAACACACCGCACTCTGTATGATCGGTATACGGAAACTGATCAAACAGCGCTAACTTGGTTATCTCGTGGCTTAAAGAGAGCCGTCGCAGGTTATCCACCAAAGATTGCGGATTGCACGAGATGTAGAGCACTTGCCGAAACTGCCCCGCCAACTCCAGCGTTAGATCATCTAGTCCGGCGCGCGGTGGGTCGACAAACATTGTCCTTAAATCGTACTCGGCAAGTGGCAGCGGCAGGGCGGCGAGGCGTCGAAATGGGCGTACTCCCCTTAAGGCCTGCGCCACTTCCTCTGCGGACAGGCGCACCACGGACACATTCTCGCAGCCGTTAGCTGCACGATTTGCCAGCGCGGCTCGGACCGAGGTTTTCGAAACTTCCGTGGCTAACACGCGCTCAAAATATTGTGCTAAGGGCAGGGTAAAATTACCATTGCCGCAGTACAGCTCGAGTAAATCTCCATCCAGCTCGCGTGCCTGCATGCAGGCCCATTCGATCATGTCGCAGTTCACTGCCGCGTTTGGTTGCGTGAACGCTTGTTCGTACTGGCGGTAATTAAATTCACAGCCGCCAATGACCAGCCGCTCGCGCACATACTCGCGCCCCAGGGTAAGTTTCTGTTTTCTACTGCGACCGATGATCGAGAGGGAGTCCATATCACACGGGCCGTCCTCGCTCATTTGTTGGCGAAGATGCTGTGCTGCCTGTTGCCAGTCTTTGTCCAGATGTCGGTGGTAGATCAGTGTCACCAAAACATCTCCGCGAAGTGAGGCGAGAAACTCCACCTGGAATAACTTGTGTCGCAAGCGTGTGTCACTGCGCAGCAGGGGTAACAACTTCCACATCTGAACCTGGATCAACTCGTGTGCGATGACAAATTCAGTGACTGGAATCGGCGACTGCGGGTTCCCGGGCTTGAACATGACATAGTTGAGATCATCCCCCTCGTGCCAAACGCGAAATTCAGCACGTAGTCGATACCCGGTAGGGGGCGATGCGAATACCGTAGGGGGAGGAGGCTGAAAGGGTGACAGCAGCTCCACTAGCTGTTTGGTTTTCTCGGTGAGTAGCGCCTCATACCGGGCGGGATTGATGTTGGAGAGCGGCACGTTTCCTAGATCAACCCATCGTTCCTGGTCGAGAATGCGATCTTGATTCGGCGGATTCGAACAAGCTCAGGACGCTTGCTGGTAAGCCAGAGAGGCTCATTCTGATCAACTACAGGCGTCTCGATTGGATTAACCCTACTAATAGACCCACAGGCTGATCTTCTCTTGGAAAGCGTAGCTAGTACCCCGAGCACCATCACAGGCAGTTTTCCGGTTTGGGTAGGCCGGCAATTTTACTGCCGATTTTTGCAGGTGACCCGGGAAAAAGCGACAGCAAGTAGATGCTGCGGCCCTTATCTGGCCCGAGTTCTTGCGCGCAGTATTTGACGAGGGGGCGCATGCTGGGCGAGCTATCATATTGATCGTAGTAGCGTCGTAACAGATGCAGGACTTCCCAATGCGCTGTTGATAGCTCGATACCTTCCGCCTGTGCGATATGCGTTGCAACGTCTTCACTCCAGGCGTCTAGATCGCGCAAAAAGCCCTCCTTGTCGTAGGTTGCGTGACTGGGCATCACTCAATACCAAGCCTGTTGAGTGCCGTGCTCTGCGCAGAGCTGTACCAGGCCTGCCATATCTATCGCTTGCAAGGCGTCGTTCGTGACTGGCATTCCTAGCGAGTTCGCGTCTTCGCTCAACAGATATAATTTGGCGCTGCAGCTGATGAGTTGCTCGAAGGTCTCTGTTCCGCGACGCACTGCGTAGACTGCCTCTCCCATCAGTACAATGGCGTCGTCTGCCGCAGCAACGCGCAGACAATCGGCGAATGCAGCAGCATCGGGGGAGGCGTTGAGCGTATGCACGGTCATGTTAAAAGCTCAGTATGTGTTGTGCTTTTGACAGCAACTGTTGTATTCCGTTTTTGTCGAGTGTTTTCGCCGGCACAGGAGAGGTGCGCAGATCAACTCCATAGCGCGTGGCAGACACCACATCGACGTACACATGCGGAATATCGTATAACGGCAGTGAGGCGAGCATTTTGCTAATGCTTTTGTGGCCCATGTCACGCCCCGACTGATTCGGCAGAAGCTGTAGTGTGCCTGTCCCCAAAAACAGCAGGCTGATATTCTGTTCAAAGGCGGCGAACGCGAGGGCGGCTTCCACACCGGAGCGGCCCGGGCCTCGGCCGTAGGGTGTGTGGCGCAGTACCAACAGAGTATTGGGTCGATGGGGTTGCGCAGTCATTTCAGCCGCCAAAGGTCACTAGCCGGTCGGCACTGCTACAGGCATCGACGAGCTCGCCGAGGCCCGAGATTCGAAACGCAGGGTGAGCGGTAGGCGCTCCGAGCTCGTGTCGGGTGGCCTCTGTTGTATCCACGATGCCGCGTCGCAGCGCAGAGGAGATGCACAGGACGAGATCGACATTGTGTTGCTCATGTAGCGCCAACCATGGCTCCAGTGGTGCTGTTTCATCCTGCGGGAAGACGCTGTGCGCTGCGCCGAGCGCGGCACCGTCGTCGAGGAAAAAGACGCGCACAATGGCATGCCCCTGCGCTATGGCTGCCTGCGCGAATGAAGCTGCATGGCGCGCGCCGTGGCCACCACAGGGCGCGGCCATCACGAGCAGAGCAAAATTCATACAATCTCAATGCCGGGAATAAAAAACCCCGGACGGTGCCGGGGTTTCCATGCTATTGGCGCGCGGGCCTTGGCGTTAGTCGTCACCGCCCAGCGCTCCAAGAATGTGCAGCATCGAGGTGAATATATTGTAAATGGCCATATATAGCGACACCGTGGCCAGAATGTAGTTTCTTTCGCCGCCATTAATGATGCTACTCGTTTGCATCAAGATGAGGCCTGACATCAGTAAGATGATCGCAGACGAGATGGCAAGGTTCAGCGCCGGAATCTGCAAGAATATACCGGCAATCATAGCGACAATGGCGACTATAAGCCCGACGACGATAAACCCGGCAAGGTAGGAAAAATCTTTACGCGTCATCAATGCGTAGGCCGATAGACCAAAAAACACGATAGCCGTACCCCCCAGCGCTTGCATGACCAGCGAGCCGCCATTGGCTAGTGCGAGGTACTGGTTCAGCAGGGGCCCAATCGAGGCACCCACCACACCGGTAAAGCCAAATATGGCGATCAGCCCTTTCGAACTATTGGCCGTGGCCTGCACCATGGGAAGGAGAACAAAGAAGGCAACGAGGAGTAGAATCAAGCCGATACCGCCGCTTAGATTCATAGCCATCGATGCACCTGCGGTCATGGCGCTAAACAGCAGCGTCATTGCCAGTAGGCGATAGGTATCTTTCAGAACTTTGTTTGTGCTTAGTGCGGAATCAACGGCGACTCCGTCTACGCGATAAACACCTCTATCTTGCATGGTTTTCTCCATAGGTAGCGCACCCGATGTGCAAGTATCTCACAGCCAAATGATAAGGCCCAAATAGCCAAAATCAAGGGCATGCTCCGCGGTTTGGGCCCCAGTATAAGCAATGCGGCTTGCCGCTGGTATTGCCATCAGATAAGACAGCTAAAATTGACTATAATTCAATACCTTATCACGAAGAAACTGCAATGTTTAGACACTTGGGATGTGCGCTAGTGTTGGCCGCTAGCGTGCTGCTCTGTAGGTGCTATGACGGCACGTGGCTAGCAATTCATGGGGATGTGCGCAATTCTGATACGGCAGAGGCGCCCGGCTATACGCAAATTAGACAGGCCTGGAGCCGCAAGTTTACGGGTAATATCGCGGCCGCAGGCTTGATTGCGATGCGTTACCACTACGCCGAGAACAACATTGAACCGCTGTGGAAAAACACACCTTGGGTGGTGGTGCGGCGAGTAGTCCGGTTATCAGCAGCGACGGCACTCGAGTTTACGTGAACGATAATGAAGGCCGCCACGTCGCACTGGATGCCGTGAGTGGTTCGGAGTTGTGGAGGGAGTAAACAGGACAGAGTATGAGGAGGAGTAAACAGGAGGAGTAAACAGGACAGGCACAGAAAGGAAGAGTAAACAGGAAGAGTAAACAGGACAGGCACTAGAGCAGCGGGAGAAGAGTAAACAGGACAGGCACTAGAGCAGCGGGAGTAAACAGGACAGGCACTAGAGCAGCGGGAGTAAACAGGACAGGCACTGTAGAAACGACACATGTGTTGGTCATCCCGCTGGTCGATCCGTTCAACCTAGCCGTTGGTTGAGTGTTGAAGAAAATCCAGTATGGCCGAAATGGACGTGCGTTGACCGAGTGCTGGCCAAAGCAGCGTCCATGGCAGCACTGTCAAGTTGGCCGATTACCTGCAGCCAATTCGTGGGAAGGAGGCTTTAACGGCTGTTGCAAATTGTCGACGAAATACGGCCTCAAACTGCAGGCTCTGAATGAGCCAGTCGTCGGGTTGACTGTCAAGGCGATTGAGCATCGGCGGTAAATTGCTCGCGATCACACCGCGTTTGTCGCGTCGCACCTGACGCCCCGTCCAGTCCACCAAGGCCAGGTAGTCCTTCCAGGTAAAGGGAACCCCCGTGTGGGGTTGTGGTGAGTCTGTTCCCGCAAAAGGAGCTAGGGGCCGAAGCGGTAAGGGCGGCGTTCGCTGTAGCCCCTGCGCGTCAACAACGGCTTGGTGAAGCACGGGGTTAACCGTGGTTTGAATGCGCGCTTGGATGCTGGTGTAGTCCGACGTCTCAGGGGTGTTGGCCATCCCCGCTCTGATGGGATTGAGATCCACATAAGCCATACAGCTCAGCAAGGCTTGCTCCGTTCTCAGCGCCTGCGATTTGAAGCGCGCTTCCCAAAAATGCCCGGTACAGGCATCTTCTTGGTTCGCCTGCCGGGCGATGGGCTCATTCAGGCACTTCATGAACCAGCTTAAGTCCTGGAGGCGGTTGCGCCACACGCGGGTGATATCTGCCACAGTGTCTCGCTGCGCCGGGGATAGTGCATGGCCAGCGACGTGGCGCTGTACGAGCAAAGGCCCCTTGAACAAGGTCAGCCAGCGTTCCATCACCGCCTCATCAGATAGGTGATCGCTGCTGTGTAATTTGACCACCAGATGATAGTGGTTATTCATCACCGCGTAGGCACAGATATCGATGGTAAACAGGCTAGACAGAATGTGGAGTCTGTCACGAATCCACCCCCGCCGGTGTTCATAGCACTGGCCACTGACTGGGTCTTGGCCGCACAAATAGGCGCGGCGGACACAGCGGGAGAGGCAGTGGTAGTAAGGGGTGTCGGCACGGCTGACTTGTGCGTGGCGCGGCTGTGTCATCTTCCCTCTAATTGAGATCGAAACTACATTCAGCGTGATTGCGGCTGAGTCAATGTGTTGGAAAGGGAGGGAAGATACAAGGCGTTGACGGGCAATGATGAAAGACGGCGTGTGTGTCCTTTAAGGGATTGTTTAAGGGATTGCTTGAGCTTTTTCCACCTCAGACTGACTGGCTTGCCGCTTTGTCTTGGAGCGCCACCCATACAACTGCGAACTGTGTAGGCCTAGCTCTTTGGCCGCAGCGGGAACACCGATGCGTTCCGCCAGGGCCAACGCTTCGTCTTTAAACGGTTGTGGATAAGAATTGCGCCTGGCGCGAGTATTCTCTGTTTTGTCTTTCATTGATCACCTCTGTTGCGTAGTCTATTCGCTTAACAGGGTGTCTACCATTGGCGGGCAGGATCAATATCGGAATAAGCGTGGTCGTAAGTATCTCGCTTAACAGGCCAGGCAGTACGCTCCCGGCAGTACGCTCCCTTCGGTCGCCGGACGTCAAAACCGCTGCGCGGTTTGCCCGTCCGCTGCTGCAAGCGTTATGCAAAAGAGAAGATACCAATTGTGAGATTGCTAAATGATTGAATGTGAGAGAATAATGGAAAAGAAAAAGATTTTATGGGCATTGGCATCACTTTATCTTGTGACCAGTAATGCAGATGCTTCTGACACGGCACGTTCTATGGAGGGAATCTATTTGGGAGGAGATATTGGGTATTTAAAGTATAAGATTGAAGGGGTTGCAGAAACGTTCCCTCCTCTTTATCAATCCTTTAAAAGTACTAAGCTAAATATTGATGATAGTAATTCGCTTCTAAGAGTTAATGTGGGTTTTGGGCATTACTGGGAGAATAATTTATTTACTGGAATTGAGCTGGGATATCAAAAAATGCTTGACCCAGATGATCACAAAATTACAAATACTGCAATCGGGCATGAAGTTGATGTTGAATACAGTAGTCGATTCGATGTGGGCTTATTACTTGGTTACAGTCTCTCTCGTAAAGACCTAGGTTATATCCGTTTAGGATATGGGGTTACAGATGTAAACATTAGCCCACACGATATCGGTGGTACGGGAGGTGCATTCCATGATTTGTATGGCCCAATTTACGGTGTCGGCTATAGCCATATGCTAAATAGTCATTTGGGTATGCGCTTTGAGGTTAATCATCTTTCAATCGATGATTCCTACAATAATGATAAAAATGATGGCGAGATATACGATATTACTATTAAAGAATCGCAACTTCAGCTAGGGGTATTTTACAACTTTTGATATGGCCTTTTCTGTCAACAGGAACGAAGCGTTTCTCGTTGAGCCACGAAGGGATGAAGGGTGTGTGATCCTGCCCGCTACGATGGGCTCATTCAGGCACTTCATGAACCAGCTTAAGTGCAGAAGTTTTGACTTAATCTGACACTGTCTCTTTCAAGCCGAGCGTAGCGAGGCTTGAAAGAGCGAGAGTTACCCATTTTGATGTGATCACCACAATCAATCAAAACACTGAAAGGTAACTCTCATGATTCATACTAACGATAAAGTGATTAAACATAAAGTCGGCCTCCTCAATTTGGCCGAAGAGCTGGGCAACGTGTCCAAAGCCTGCAAAATGATGGGCTTATCCAGAGATACGTTTTATCGCTACAAGGACGCGGTGGAAGAAGGCGGCGTTGATGCGCTCTTTGACACCAATCGCCGGGTTCCCAATCAAAAGAATCGCGTCGACCCTGCCATTGAGCAAATCGTTGTAGATTACGCCACTGAGGAGCCAGCCCACGGCCAGACGCGAGCTAGCAATGAACTGCGTAAGCGTGGCACGTTTGTGTCGCCAACCGGCGTTCGTGGTATTTGGCTGCGCCATAATCTGGCTTGCTTCAAAGACCGCTTACATGCTCTGTCTGAGAAGGTAGCTCAAGACGGTTTAATCCTCACCGAGGTGCGTAAACCGCTGAAGCCTGCCACCCATTCCATTTGAAGCCTGCCACCCGGACCGGGGCAAAGCTGCCACCCAACGGCGCGTAGCGACGCGGGGTTTGCATTGTTACTCCAAAGGGGTGGTGCTCGTCAACTTTGATTGCCGCTTTCGCATGGATTCTCCTTTCAGATTAATCTTGTAAGCGTTGTGTACCAGCCGATCGAGGATCGCGTCAGCCAGCGTCGCATCACCAATCACACCATGCCACTCCTCGATGGGCAGCTGGCTGGTCGCGATGGTGGCGCGGTTGCCGTGTCGGTCTTCCAGGACCTCCAGCAAATCCCGCCGGTTCTCGGCGTTGAGCTTCAGCAGGCCCCAATCGTCCAGGATCAGCACATCCACTTTGGCCAAGCTGGCCAGTAACTTGGTGTAGCGCCCGTCACCCTTGGCGATCATCAACTCCCGCAGCAGCCGGGTCAGACGGATGTACTGGGCGGTGTAGCCCGCCCGACAGGCCTTGTGCGCCAAGGCACAGGCCAGCCAGGTTTTGCCCACGCCGGTGGGCCCGGTGATCAGTACGTTCAGAGATTCCTTTGCCCACTGGCAGGCTGCCAGGGATTGAATCAGCCCCCTGTCCAGCCCACGGGAGGTGTGGTAATCGAGATCCTCTAAGGCAGCATTGTGCCTCAGTTTGGCACGGCGCAGCCGGTTAGTGAGTCGCCGGTTTTCCCGCTCGGTGATCTCTCTATCCACCAGCAGGCCGAGACGCTCCTCAAAGCCCAACTCGTCTATATCGGGCATGGCCATCTGGTCGGCCAGAGCTGCCGCCATGCCGGTAAACTTGAGGGCCTGGAGTTTATCCAGGGTAGGATGCTTCAACATAATGTTCTCCTTCAGTGGTAGTACGCGGGGCCGCGGATGTTGTCGTGAGTGTCGGGTAGCGCCAGTTCCTGCTGTTCCTCCAGGGGCTGCTCGTCCAGTCGGTGCTTGAGGATGGATTCAATGCTTTTGTAGCGGCAGCTGCCCAGGGTCAGAGCCCGCCGGCAGGCGGCCTCCAAGCGTTCGTCGCCATAGGCCTTGCCCAGGCGCAGGATGCCCAGGCAGGATCGGTACGCCTGCTGCGGGTGCTTGCGTGATCCCAGTACGGTTCGGATCAGCTTCTCTGTGGCCGGGCCAGTCTGCGCTGCCCACCTGGCCAGCCGCTCGGGCGACCATTCCCCGGCCTGGCGGTGCGCTTCCGGCATATGGGCCGGTACTGTGGTGTGGCTGCCCTTGTGGTAAGAACGGCGGTGACTGGCGATCCGGTTGCCCCGGTGGAAACACTCGATGGTATGGCGGGTGATGCGCACATCGACCTGCTTCTTGATCAGGGTGTAGGGTACCGAGTAATAGTGCCCGTCGACGGCCACGTGGTAATCGATGTGGACCCGGGCTTTCTTCCATTCGGCGTAGACGTAGGGTTCGGCGGGCAAGGGTTGTAACGCTGGCTGATCCAGTTGCTCGAAGTGCTCCCGGCGGCAGCCCGGCAGCTTGCGGAAGGGGCGGTCATTGAACTTAACCAGCAGTTCGCTGATGACGGCGTTGAGCTCCACTAAGGAGAAGAACTGGCGGTGACGCAGGGCGGCCAGTATCCAGCGTTCCACAATCAAGACACCGCCCTCCACCTTGGCCTTATCCTTGGGTTTGCGCACCCGCGCTGGCAGTACCGCCACGCCGTAGTGGGAGGCCATATCCTGGTAGGTGGGGTTGGTGTCAGGCTCATAACGGTGCGCCTTGCTCACGCCGGACTTGAGGTTGTCCGGTACCACCAATGCCGGTACGCCGCCCAAGAACCCGAAGGCGCGCACATGCGACCCGATCCAGTCCGGCAGGGCCTGACTCCAGGTCGCTTCGGCGTAGGTGTAGTTGGAAGCCCCCAGTACCGCCACAAAGATCTGGGCCTGGCGGATCTCGCCCGTGTTGCGATCAATGATCGGCACGGTCTGGCCAGCGTAGTCCACAAACAGCTTCTCGCCGGCACGATGATCCTGGCGCATGACCACGTCCAGCTTGCCCTGCCAGGTGCGGTAGTGCTCACAGAACCAGCTGTACTGGTAGCCCTCGGGGTGGTTCTGGCGGTATTCCTGCCAGAGTAGGAACAGGGTGACGTGCTTGTGCCTGAGTTCCTTGTGGATGTGGCTCCAGTCGGGGATGCCGCGGGCCTGGGCCGGTAGATTTGGCGGTGGCGGGAACAGCAGCCGCTCCAGCCTGGCCTCGTCCAGATCGGCAGGCAGGGGCCAACTGAGGCCGGCCTCCTCGGCCCGGCGCAGATACTCGCTGACGGTGGGGCGGCCGATGCCGCAACTGGCGGCAATGCGCCGATTACTCATGCCGTTGCCCCATTTGAGGCGCAGGACTTCTTTGATTTTACGCATGGATAACCTCTTTGCAGGCATCTGACTCCCTCCTTATGGCAGGGGCCAGAATACCGGTTAGTTATCTCGCGTCGGGGTGCTCCGCTGGTGGTTCTCAGGCCAGCTGCCGGGGTGGCAGCTTTGCCGTGGAATCAGTGGCAGCTTTCGCGCGGAATGGGTGGCAGGCTTCGTCTGGAATCAGTGGCAGGCTTGGTCTGGAATACGCAACCGAGGCTCAAGTTGCAGCGATGGAGCGCAAGCAAGACGATGACAAAGCCCAAGGCGAAATACCCGCATCGAAGCACTGCAAACCGACCTTGACGAGTGGCTGATGAAATACAATACTCAACGCACTCACCAAGGCAAAATGTGCTGCGGGAGAACACCGATGGAAACACTCATCGACGGCAAGCAAATCTGGCAAGACAAGTTTGTAAACTGAACTTCAACTGACAGATAGCCACTGATAAACGGGCGACTGTCAGATCGGGTCTAAATTTCTACACTTCAGTAGTGTTTCAGTAGTGTTCGCGTGTGTGTCCTTCAGTAGTGTTCAGTAGTGTTTTAACTGGTAGGAGTGGGCTACTGGAGGCTGGCTACATGATCTTCAGATTTATTTTCCGCAAGCTGACCCGCACTGCAAGGGCTTGGCCGTGATGACTACTCGGCGTTGAAAAAGGCTGCCGATCAGTGGGACGTCACCAAGCACTGCTTCGAAGTACTTCATGACTGGTATAGATGATCTACGCCACGAACTGCTGGTAACACTCCAACCATTTGACTCAAGAAACTTCTCTATTTGCTTCCGAGACTTTACGTTGATGTGACCACTTTCGTTCTTCAGAATGAAATTGCGATGTTTCAATATCTCGAAGATATGAGACCGATTTGGCGTGTAAATGTATAAGGTTGCGTCGCGCAGTTGTTCACGCATGTTTTCCAAGATAGAGGAGAATACGCGGTCGGGAATGTGCTCAGAAAAATCAGGCATCAAGATTTTATTGAATGGCTTTCTAAATCGCATGCTAGACAGATCGCCGCACTCGAATTCACATCTTCCAGCCAGCTCAGGGAAATTTTCATCACGGTTGGCTTTGGATATTTCCACCGCTTCTGGGTCAAAATCAACGCCAAGGCAGTAGCAACGCGAATACCGTGTGAAGTCAACGCTCGTCTTTCCACTTGAAGAACCGCACTCAAGAATTAGGTCGCCCTCAATAGGATTGACCCATGATCTCAAAAACGATTGCTTATCGGTTGAGTGCCGAGAACCTCGCAGGTAACCTCGAAACGCTGCTGCGTGGTCATTGTGATCTAATGCTAATAGTTGTTCGTCGGACAGCTCATCCGCTGACATTCTGAGTTCCCCTGTGCTCACCCCCGAACGTCCGCCATGAGTCGGTAGCGGACCTGAAAGATAGTACAGGGCGTTGTCTGCCTAGCAAAATCCAAAATATGTACACGCGTATGTACAGCCGCCCCCAAAATAAAAAACCTAATTAAAACAATCACCTAGGGTTGCATATGGCGGTGGGCCAGGGATTCGAACCCCGGGAGGGTCTCCCCTCAACGGTTTTCAAGACCGCCGCTTTCGACCGCTCAGCCAGCCCACCAGAAACCTGTCATTACCAACAATGTCACCATCCTTGGTCGCAGGCGAGCGAGATTATACAGCGAAGCTTTATTCACACAAGCGTGAACGCTGATAGGGCCGAGACGAATTTACTCGACCTGTTGTCGCGTTGGGTGTTAGCGAACCGCTGCCGTGAAATAGCGAACCCAGCTCTTGTTTAGTGCAGACAAGCTTGGTACGCGTCGGCTCGAGTTATGTTTCGCGTTGCGGCTCGTGTTACGCACGACTCAGGGATATTGCGCGCTTTACTGTGGTTGTTGTGCTCGTCCTGCACCTGGTCCGCGCGGATCGTTGCCTGCGCGCGGCACGTGACGCTCGCTGGCTGAGGCCGGCGGCGCTTCCTGCGCGTTGAAAAGCACGGAGTGCTTGGTGGTGATTTCCACCTCGCTCACTGGTTGTGACTGCACCCGCGGGTCGTTTACCGCGCGACCGGCAGGTGTTATTCCGTTAGCCGACTCCGTTGTGTCTGCAGGCTTAGCCTCGGTGGTCGATTGTGTCGCGTCCGCGATCTCATTGGGGGCTTCGCGTTCATTCTGCGTACTGGTTGGCACCGGCTCTGCGATTGCCGCAACGGCTTCTGGTTTTGTCGCACCGCCAGATTTTTCTGCAGCCGGTTTCGCTTGAGGCGCAATGTCGTTCACTGTGGACTCAGCCTGTGTCGCAACTGCATCATTGGTGTACACGGCTGCGTCGGTAGTTTCGCCCGCCGCTACTTTGAAATTGCCGTTTGCGTCGCTGCTGCTCATCTCTGACTCTGCGGTTGCCGCCGCTGTTGCGTGTTGTGCAGATTGTCTGGCTTGCGCTTGCGGTGTTGGCGTTATGGGTGCCTGGGTGGTCTCTAGCAGCACCTCGCCGGTATCGGTGGCTGCATTACTGGCAACTGCGGCGCTCTCGGGCTTGGGCCCTCGGCGTCTGCGCTGCGGCCCTTCGCGACCTTTCATATCGTTTGGGCGTTTCCGCGGCTTCTGTTGGGTATTGCCCTTGTTGTCCGCGTCCACCGGCTGCTTGTTATTCGGCTCGCGTGCTTCCTGAGGGCGACGGCGGCCTTTGCCTTCACCCTGCGATCTGCGGCCAGCGTCGCCACCGCTGCGGCCAAGCTCGTTCGAATGACGGCTCTCTTTAGAACGGTGAATGTGTTCGCCGCGGTTGTTACTCCTTGACTGCGCGCGATTGCCTTGGCTCGCTGATTGGCCGCTCGGCTTACGCCGCCTGCGTGTCCGCTTGCGCTGAGCGTCCGACTTGCCGGAACTTTTGCTGCGGCTCGCACTTTGTGTGCCGCCACTAGCGGCTGCTTCTTTCTTGGCGCGACGTTCCTGTACGGCGGTTTGATTGGTATTGCCTAACAACAAGTTCCACAGGCGTGAATACCAGGTTGATTTTTTCACGGGTTTGCCGTGACGGTAGAGGCGTGCGGCACTTGCCGGTGGCATTTTTGGTGCAGCGGTTTTTCGGCTTGTCGGCGCAGAAGGCGCGGTCGTTTCTCGTGCTGCGGGTTTGGGAGTTTGCGGCTTGATGCCCTGCACGGCAGCTTCTTGCACGGGAATGTTGGCGGAGTGGTTATCACTGATTGCCTCTGCGTCGGGCACCCTGATGTCAACCTTGTAACTGATCTCGTGGGTCCCATCCACTTCATCGTCGCGCAGGCGCTGCACTTCGAAGTGCGGCGTTTCCAGGTTGGGGTTGGGAATGACGAGTACACGGGCTTTGGTGACCTGGCCGATTTCCGTCAGGGCGGCGCGTTTTTCATTGAGTAGATAAGCGGCAACATCCACCGGCACAATGGCGCGGACTTCGGCACTGCGATCCTTGATAGCTTCTTCTTCCAAGAGGCGCAATACCGAGAGCGCGAGTGATTTGGTTGCGCGAATCGTACCCTGGCCGGTGCAGCGTGGGCAGACGATTGATGTTGTTTCATCCAACGAAGGACGCAATCGCTGGCGGGACATCTCCAGCAGTCCGAAGCGAGAGATCCGCCCCACTTGTACGCGCGCGCGATCAATGCTGAGCGCATCGCGCATGCGGTTTTCAATGGCACGCTGATTGCGCGTGGCAAGCATGTCGATAAAATCAATCACGATGAGACCGCCCATGTCACGCAGGCGCAACTGTCGGGCGATTTCATCCGCAGCTTCTAAGTTAGTATTCAGCGCCGTCTCTTCAATGTCGCCGCCGCGAGTTGCTTTGGCGGAATTGATGTCGATGGACACCAGGGCTTCGGTCGGGTCGATAACGATCGAGCCACCCGAGGGTAGGCGTACTTCGCGCTCGAATGCCGTTTCGATTTGGCTTTCAATTTGGAAGCGATTAAAGAGGGGAATATTGTCATCGTACAGCTGAATACGATTTTTAAACTTGGGCATCACATGGCTGACGAAATCTCTGGCCTGTTCATAGGCTTTGGGTGAATCGATGAGTACCTGGCCAATGTCATCGCGCAGGTAGTCACGCACCGCGCGGATAATCACATTGCTCTCGCGGTACAATAGCTCTTTGGCCTGCGCTTCTTTTGCAGCCGTATAGATCGCATCCCACAGTTGCAGGAGGTAATTGAGATCCCACTGCAATTCCTCGACTGTGCGTCCGACTCCAGCGGTGCGAATAATTACGCCCATGCCGTTGGGAATTTCCAACGCCGAGAGCGCTTCTTTGAGTTCGCTGCGGTCGTCGCCCTCGATTCGCCTGGATATACCGCCGGCGCGTGGGTTGTTCGGCATTAAGACCATGTAGCGGCCGGCCAAACTGATGAAGGTGGTCAACGCCGCGCCTTTGGTGCCGCGTTCCTCTTTGTCGACCTGGACAATGACTTCAGTGCCTTCTTTGACCACATCGCGAATCTTCATGCGGCCGTCGACATCACCGGGCTTGCGGTAAAAATACTCCCGGGCAATTTCTTTCAGGGGTAGGAAGCCGTGGCGTTCAGCGCCGAAATCAACAAAGGCGGCTTCTAAGCTGGGCTCGACCCGAGTGATTTTGCCTTTATAGATACTGGCTTTTTTCTGTATGCGAGTGCGGTTTTCAATATCGAGATCGTAGAGACGTTGCCCATCGACCAATGCGACGCGCAACTCTTCGTGTTGAGTTGCGTTAATTAACATTTTTTTCATAGTGCTATCTGCCTTGAGGCAGCAGGAGCACGGGCAGGAATCTGTACAGGAGAGTGCTGAGTTTCAAACAAGCCGGTGTGCGACCAAAGGGGCGGCTCTTCGCGTACTTTGCAGCGTATATCTCACTGGCTGCGGCAAGCAATGTATACGTTGCGCTGCACTGTTGTGCTGCACTACAGTTGGTGACCAACTCTGGCGCGACCGCGCAACAACATCGGCATTGGCTGCAAAAACGACAGGTATATCACTACTGACACTGCTTGTCGCTTTCGCTTCCCTCGCACGCTGTGTCCGTATCGGCTCAGCGACATTGAAACCCTATCTGTTGAAACTCTCTTCCTAGTTGCTAACTCTTTGTCCGGCGCCGCTGTGTAGTTGTCACAGTCGCGCCGACCCTAAGTTAGTGTTCGCTTCGCCATCTTAGCTATCTACGAAAATGATTAGCTAGAAGCACTGCAGCGCTGATTAAGTGATAGCGCCGTGATGCGATTCGAACCCTACGATTCTGTACCCGGCAGCTTGCTGCGCGGATTACTAGTTTTCGCCGGCATTCGCTATGATTTCGGGGGTCGTACTCCCACGGAGAGCGCACCGGCACCGTTGTTACAGTTTACTGTGTGTGGTTAACCTGGCGGAGCCCGTCTTCTCTGCAAGCCCAAATCGGTCGCCATTACCTTGTATGAGCCCCCATGCCCAAAATATCCACACTCGTTATGCCCACACTTTCTTTCTGGCGGGGGACACTATACGGTACCGGACATGTCCTTTCACACACATCTAGCGGTGGCGAGTTCAGCAATAGAGCCAGGCAACCGTATACGCGCGTGCTACAGAGCGTCGAAGTGGGGCAAGGGTGCAACCACTGGCCGCATTGTAACAGAATTGTGTGGTCAGAACAGGAGGTAAGATTCCAGCGTGGTGGATGGATCAAGCGACGAAGACTCATGCCCCGAGCGCGCGGATGCGCAAGTTGAGTATGTGAGTGTCGACGAAGACGCGTCCGGCCAACGGCTGGACAATTTTCTCAGCGGCCACCTTCGCGGTGTTCCCCGCGCGCGCCTCTATCGCGCTCTCCGCAAAGGCGAGGTGAGGGTGAATCGCGGCCGCGTGCGGGCTGACTATCGCCTGGTGGCGGGAGATCGGATCAGAATTCCACCCCTGCACCGACTCGCGCCGACGCAGACGGAGCCGGTACCCAAGGGCCGCCTCCAGCAGGTGGCAACTGCCATCGTCTACGAAGACGCTGACTTATTAGCGGTGGATAAGCCCGCGGGCTTGGCTGTTCACGGTGGCAGTGGGTTAAATTATGGCCTCATTGAATGCCTGCGTCAGTTGCGACCCAACGGCGGCTATTTGGAGTTGGTGCACCGTTTAGACCGGGACACTTCGGGACTCGTTCTCATCGCCAAGCGCGCGCGCGTTTTGCGTGAGTTGCATAGGCAACTGCGAGAAAAGCACATCGATAAGCGCTATGTGGCGCTTGTTGCGGGGCGTTGGCCCAGGCATGTGCAACAGGTCGATGCACCGCTGGAAAAAAATGTACTCAGTTCGGGCGAGCGAATGGTTCGCGTCAGCGCGCAGGGCAAACGCGCACAAACGCGCTTCCGGGTGCTCGAGCGGCTACCGGCCGCGACCCTGGTGGAGGCCGCGCCTATCACCGGTCGGACCCATCAAATACGTGTGCACGCCCTGCACGCCGGGTGCCCTATCTTGGGGGATACCAAGTACGCCCATGATGAGGCCGTAAGTTTAGCTGGACAGATCGGCCTCAGACGGCTGTTTCTGCACGCTGAGAAGCTGTCATTTACACTGCCAGATGCAGCCCCACTCGAGCTGCAGGCGGCGCTAGAGCATAATCTTGAAGTAGCATTAAATAAAATTCGTAACTAATTATTAAATAAACAATAATAGATTTAATTAAAGCGGTTTCTAGGTACAATGCCCGCCGCCCGACCCATAACAGGGCAACCCATTGTCGCTCAATTTTCCAGTACGCCAACGCTCGCCGCACACAGCCACCGGTTTTTTTGACAAAGCCATATTCCGTCCCTATGATGCGCGCCTATGTCGACGCAGCCCCTTCCAAAGATGCTGGATGCGCGCAAGGCGGCGGTTCGCGGAACAAGTCTAGGTGGTGTGTTACAGCCCCAGGATTTGCAGCGTTTTCGCCAATTGCTGGCCAGTGATGCGGGAAGTGTTGCGGTCGAAATGGCGTTCAGTCGTGACCAGGAAAGTCGTTATCTGCTGCAGTTGCACGTCTTAGCCGATGTAGAGGTGACCTGTCAGCGCTGCTTGCAGCCGATGTCTGAGCAGATCGTGAGCGACAACCGCCTCGCGCTAGTTTGGTCGGACGAACAGGCGGCGGCATTGCCTCGGGATTTGGACCCAGTGCTGGCGGACGAGCAACAGTGCGATCTTTGGCATGTTGTCGAAGAGGAGTTGATGTTGGCTTTGCGGCCATTTCACTCGCACGACGATGACGCCAGGTGTCAACAGTACCTCGCTCAGTTTTCCAGCGGATCTGGCCGCGCAACCCAAGATTCAACCTTGGATACTGCGCGCAATAACAGGTCTGGCACAATGTCGGCCTCCGCGGATGTGGGGTCCGACTCGGGGTTACAGGGAGGTCCTGATGAAGGTATTGACGGAGGTAGTGACGAAGGTCTTGATGAAAACCTTGATAAAAGACGCAACCCCTTTAGCGTACTGCAACAGTTGAAGCCAGCGAAGAACAAATAGGAGAGGAATCATGGCCGTTCAGAAGAGTAAGAAAACGCGTTCGCGTCGTGGTATGCGGCGCTCCCACGATGCGCTTGCCGGTAGCACACTCACCATCGATGAGACATCTGGTGAAACACGGCGTCGACACCACGTGAGTGCCGATGGCTTCTACCGCGGCAAGAAAGTTGTCGATACTGGCAACGACGACTAGGCCGCGGCAGGTTAAAGCAACTGGAGAGGCGAGCCTCCGAACATGGCATCTAGCGGCACCCGCAGCCGTTTGCAGCAACTCCTCACTGACTTCGTCTCTCAGGCGGCTCCCCACCGCACAGTGTACTCGCTGTCAACACGCGAGCCTCTAAACGCTCCTACGCGTATCCGATATCCCACTGCGCCTCCCGTCGGTCCGTCACTATGGCCCGCTTCGCACACCGCAGCGTGCGACTCCACAAGGAATTTGCCATGAGCAACACCGCCTTCGCGATGGTATTCCCCGGCCAGGGGTCACAGAAAGTTGGCATGTTGGCAGCGGCGGCGCAGGCGCACACGGTTGTGCGCGACACCTTCTCTGAGGCCAGTGATGCACTGGGCTATGACGTTTGGTCGCTGGTAGAAAACGGCCCACAGGAAGAATTGAACCTCACCGCTAAGACACAGCCCGTACTTCTCACGGCAAGCGTTGCTCTGTGGCGCGCGTGGCGGGCAGCCGGAGGAGTGGCCCCGACATTGCTTGCCGGGCACAGTTTGGGAGAGTTTTCAGCGCTGGTTTGCGCAGGTGCGTTGCAGTTTGCCGATGCAGTGCGTCTGGTGCGCCAGCGCGGAGAGTTTATGCAGAGCGCCGTGCCGGTGGGTGAGGGTGCTATGGCGGCCATCATCGGCATGGACGACGAGAAGATTAACGCGATTTGTGCACAGGTGGCCAAGGACAGTGCGGCGGTGGTCGCCGCGGTGAATTTTAATTCTCCCGGGCAGGTTGTGATCGCGGGTCACGTTGCTGCCGTCGATGCCGCCATTGCTGCATTGCAAGAAGCCGGTGCTAAGCGCGCGATGCCATTGCCGGTAAGCGCCCCTTTTCATACGGGCCTCATGCAGCCCGCGGGTGATCAATTGGCGCAGGTGTTGGCGGAAATCACTATCAACACACCGGGCATTCCGGTGGTTCACAATGTGCACGCGGCCACTGAGTCTGAGCCGGACAAAATACGTGAGCTGCTGGTGCAGCAAATTTACAGTCCCGTGCAGTGGACAGCCTGTGTGCAAGCCATCAGCGATGCCGGCGTAGAACACCTAGTTGAGTGTGGTCCCGGAAAGGTGCTCTCTGGGCTGAATCGCCGCATCGACAAACGCCTGCAGAGCTATGCGCTGGAGGAGCCGGAAGCGCTTAGCAATGCGCTTGACGCGCTCGGTTCTGCTGAATGAGGTGTGGCCGGCGAGGTGTGGCCGGCGAGGTGTGGCCGGCGAAGTGTGGCGGGCCAGTGTCGGTAACCCGAGTGAAAATGGGAAGTTATCAATACTATGAAATCTGCATACTGAGGTGCGGTAGTTAGGGCTGGTAGCTCAACGAATAGGGATGTAAATGGAACAAGACAACAAGGTTGCACTCGTCACCGGTGCGAGTCGCGGTATCGGCAAGGCCATTGCCGCATCGCTGGTGCAACAAGGCCACACGGTTGTCGGCACGGCCACCAGTGACCACGGCGCGGGCGCCATCAGCGATTACCTGTCTGATCTTGGCAACGACGGCATTGGCATGCGTCTTGACGTGGCGGATGCCGACAATGTGAGCCAGGTGACCGGGGCGATCACTGAACAGTTCGGTGCGCCGCTAATACTGGTCAACAACGCGGGTATTACGCGCGACAATATTTTGATGCGCATGAAAGACAGCGAGTGGGACGATGTACTAGACACGAATCTCAGTGCGCTGTATCGAGTCAGCAAGGCCTGCCTGCGCGGTATGACCAAAGCGCGCTGGGGTCGCATCGTAAACATCACGTCGGTGGTCGGCGCCATGGGTAATGCCGGGCAGAGCAACTACGCCGCGACTAAGGCCGGCGCGCAGGGCTTTTCGCGCGCGCTCGCCAGAGAGTTGGGCTCCCGTGCGATCACCGTTAACTGTGTGGCGCCGGGGTTCATCGACACCGATATGACTCAGGCACTACCCGATGAGCAACGCGACGCACTGCGTGCGCAAATCCCCCTGGGACGACTGGGTGAGGCTCATGAAATCGCCGCGCTTGTGAGCTTCCTATGCAGCGATGCAGCGGCCTATATCACCGGTGAGACGGTGCACGTAAATGGCGGCATGTATATGGGCTAATCGTGCGGCAGGTAAATTGGCTAAGCACTTGAAATTTAATCACTTAACCCCAACATGGGTAGAGCGTCAAAAAAAGTTTATTACTCGGATTCAAAAGAGAGTAAACTGCGCGCTCAAGCCAGTACTTGGGGTTTGAAACAGAAGCAAAAACACGAGGAGTAGTAAACAAAATGAGTAGCATTGAAGAGCGCGTGAAGAAGATCGTGGCGGAGCAACTTGGCGTGAAGGAAGAGGAAGTTCGCACCGAGGCCTCCTTCGTCGAAGACCTCGGCGCAGATTCCCTCGATACAGTAGAACTGGTGATGGCTTTGGAGGAGGAGTTTGAAACTGAAATTCCCGACGAAGAAGCAGAAAAAATCACCACAGTGGCGTTGGCTATTGAATACATCAATACCAATCTCGCCTGATCCATCTCCCGTGTTCCAACAAAGCCGTCTCTACCTGCGTAGAGCGGCTTTTCTTATTTCCAGCTTGCCATTTGTGTCCTGGCTAAACGAGCTTGAGGAGTTGTCACGTTGAGGGGCAGACGCGTTGTCGTCACCGGTATGGGTATGATCACTTCTGTGGGGCATACTGTGGCGGACACCTGGAGCAGTATTCTCGCCGGACGTAGCGGCGCAGCGACTATCGATACCTTCGATGTGTCTGCCTTTAGCACGCAGTTCAGTGCCAGCGTGAAAGACTTCGATATCTCACCGTATCTGACGCCAAAAGAAGCGCGCAAACTCGATGTGTTTGTGCAGTACGGTATGGCCGCCGGCATCCAGGCGCTACAAGACAGTGGCCTTGAGGTGACAGAAGAGAACGCTCCGCGCATTGGTTGTTCGATCGGTTCGGGTATCGGCGGCATTGGTCAGATTGAGAAGAATGCGGAAATACTCCGCACGTCAAGCCCGCGAAAGATTTCGCCTTTTTTTGTGCCCGGATCCATCATCAATATGATCTCTGGCAACCTCTCCGTGAAGTACAACTTGCAGGGCCCGAGTCTAGCCATGGTGACGGCGTGTACGTCAGGTACGCATAATATCGGCTTGGGCGCGCGCCTGATTGCGCAGGGCGATGCCGATGCGATGCTTGTCGGCGGTGCGGAAATGGCGACCACACCCGTGGGCTTGGGCGGTTTTGCGGCAGCGCGTGCGTTGTCTACGCGCAATGATGATCCGCAGGCCGCCTCACGCCCCTGGGATAAGGATCGCGATGGCTTTGTACTGGGTGATGGCGCGGGCATCCTGTTGATAGAGGAGTACCAGCTTGCTAAGGCGCGGGGCGCGAAGATTTACGCCGAAATACTCGGTTTCGGGATGAGTGGCGACGCCTATCATATGACGTTGCCGCCGGAAGATGGCCGCGGCGCTGCAGCATCTATGCAAAACGCGATAGCTGACGCCGGTGTTGCACCCGATAAAATTAATTACATCAATGCTCATGGTACGTCGACCAACGCCGGTGATATCGCCGAGAGCTGTGCGGTTGAGACGGTGCTGGGCAGTGCCGCAGAGCTGGTCGCAGTCAGCTCGACGAAGTCGATGATTGGGCATCTGCTCGGCGCTGCCGGCGCGGTAGAGGCGATTTTCTCGGTGCTCGCTATCCGCGACCAGGTCGCTCCGCCGACCATCAACTTGGACGCCTTGGATGAGGCCTGTTCCAAACTCAACTTTGTACCCCACACAGCCCAGGAGCGCAGTATCGATTGCGTGCTATCCAATTCCTTCGGGTTTGGTGGCACGAATGGTTCGCTGTTGTTCGGCCCGGCGGATTAATCGAGCCCAGCGTGGCGGCACCGGCCATCATTTGGCTTGACGGCACCCCGGTACAGGCTCTGCCGCTGCCCGATCGCGGCCTGGAGTTGGGCGATGGACTGTTTGAAACCCTACTGCTGGAATCGGGTAAACCCCTCTACCTGGAGCACCACCTGACGCGCTTGCGGCGCGGCTCAGCGGCCCTGGCACTCGACGTCGAGCTCGATGACGTGCGAGCGCAGGTCGATCGTATTTGCCAAGTCGTGGTAGAGCGCGGTTGGCCCTGGGTGTCGCTGCGCGTCTCGCTAACCCGTGGTGCTAGCAGTCGTGGTTATGCCGCCGATGACAATGCGCGACCTCGCTGTCTGCTGTACGTTTATCCGCTGGATCGCGATTGCGCAAGCATGGCAGCTCCAGCGCGTGTCGTGCTCGCAGATATTCGACTCAGCCTACAACCAGCGCTGGCCGGTCTGAAACACTCGAACCGTCTGGAGCAGGTCCTCGCTGCCTCCCAGGCAAAAAAAACCGGCGTCGATGAAGCGTTACTGCTACAGAGTGATGGTCCAGTGAACTCGGTGTCCGCCGGCAATATATTCCTGCGTCGCGGCCGTCAGTTGATAACACCGCCGGTGCGTGATGCCGGTGTCGCCGGCACACGCAGGCAGTTAATTCTAGATAATTGGGGTGCCGCGCTAGGTTATAGCGTGGCAGAAGACGTATGTTACCTGGATGATTTGCAGCGCGCCGATGAAATTTTTTATAGCAACAGCCTGCTCGGTGTGCGGCCCATCGCGCAGCTTGTTAGCGTGTCTGATACAGGCGTAAAACCTCAGTTTCCCACCCGACACTGGCATGACCACTCCGCCGCGCAAGCGCTCTTCGCCCACTATCGAAGCGAACCGACCTAGTGCGCTGGCTCGCACTTCTCATCATTGGCCTGAGTCTGGTTGTCGGCGCTATCGCCTGGGTTGCCTGGGAACGCTGGCAGGCGCCATTGACGGTGCCGGCAGATGGCATTGAAGTCATTGTGGCTCCCGGGCAATCCCTAGCTAGCGTCTTAGAGGGCTTGCGTGCACGCGGTGTGGTGCAGTATCCGCGGGTCATCGCACTGTATGCGCGCTATACCGGTGAAGATCAAAAAATACGCCAGGGAGAGTATCACGTACCCACAGGGGCGGACGCGCAGGCTCTCCTCCAATTGCTGCAAAGCGATGCCGTGATTCAATACCAGGTCACTTTGCCCGAAGGGATAACATTGGGGCGCGCCGTTGCGCTATTGGCGGAGCAACCCGACTTACAGCATGAGCTGGCAGAGCAGGATGATACGCGCATTCTCAGTTTGATCGCCCCTTATACGCATCCTGAAGGTTTGTTTTTCCCAGACAGTTATCAGTACACACGCGGCGATTCCGACTGGGATATATTACAGCGCGCTCACCAACGCATGCTCGATGTGTTGCAGGAAGAATGGGAAGGCCGCGCTGCAAAACTGCCCTACGAATCTCCCTATGAAGCGCTGATCATGGCGTCGATCATCGAGAGGGAAACGGGGCTGGCCAGTGAACGCGGCACCATCGCCGGTGTATTTGTGCGCCGCCTGCGTAAAGGTATGTTGTTGCAGACTGACCCGACCATCATCTACGGCCTGGGCGACGACTATCAAGGCAATATTCGGCGACATCATTTGACCGATAAGGCCAATAGGTACAACACTTACCGCCACGCTGGTTTGCCACCGACGCCTATCGCCTTGCCGGGGCGTGCAGCGATTCACGCGGCGCTAAATCCCGAAGTGGGTAAAGCGCTGTATTTCGTAGCGCGCGGTGATGGTGGACATGTCTTTTCTGCGACGCTTGCCGAGCACAATAAAGCCGTGCGTAAATACCAGTTGCAACACAAAGCCAACTATCGCTCGTCACCGGAACCGCAATGAGTAACCGAGGCCTGTTTATCACTGTTGAAGGTGTTGAAGGGGTGGGCAAGTCCACTGGCATCGCCGTGCTGCAAGCTGTGCTGGAAGAACATGGCATACCGTTTTGTCTCACCCGTGAGCCGGGCGGTACTGACATCGCAGAGGCCATACGCGAACTGCTACTGGTGCCCCGTGAAGAGACGATCACGGCAAATACGGAATTGCTGTTGCTGTTTGCAGCTCGCGCTCAGCACATCGAGCAAAAAATAGAGCCCGCGCTCGCCGCTGGCACCTGGGTTCTCTGTGATCGATTCACCGATGCAACCTACGCCTACCAGTGCGGTGGCCGCGGCATTTCCGAAGCAGCCGTAGCTACCCTGGAAACGCTGGTGCAGGGTGAGTTGCGCCCGGATGTGACCTTTTTATTGGATGCGCCGGTCAGCACCGGCATGTCACGCGTGCGTCAGCGCGGCGAACTGGACCGCATCGAAGAGGAGTCCGGTGTCTTTTTTGAGCGGGTCCGCGAGCTTTATCTGCGCTTAGCTGCACGCGAACCGGAGCGGTACCGCTTGATAGATGCGCGCGCCAGTGAAAAGGCGGTCGCAAAGCAGTTGTATGGGGCGGCGTCGGCTCTGGTTCGCGCTGTGCAAGGGGCGAGGTAGCGCGCCTGTGTGGATTGAAGAAACTTCCCCGGTCAGCAAACCATTACCCTGGCACGAAACCCTCTGGCAAGAGCTGCTAGAGCAGGCCAGCACCACGCGGTTACCCCACGCACTGTTGCTGCGCGGGCCGCAGCATACGGGCAAACGCGAGTTGGCCTACGCCTTATCGCGCTGGCTGCTGTGCCGAGAGCCGCGCGACGCGGGTAACTGTGGGGAGTGTCACGCATGTCACTTGAGTGGTGTGGGCAATCACGGCGATTGGCTTTGGGTCGCACCCCAAGACAGCAGGTTTATAAAAATTGATCAGGTGCGTAACGCCGTCACCTTTACCCAGGGCACCGCGAGTTTCGGCTCGCGCAAAGTCATCGTGATCGCGCCGCTAGATTCGCTGAATATCAATGCCTTCAACGCACTGTTAAAGGTGCTGGAAGAGCCACCGGCCGAAACATATTTCATATTGACCTGCCACCGACAAGCCATTGTACCGGCCACCGTGCGCTCACGGTGCCGCTTGGTCCACCTGCCAATGCCAGAGGAATCTGCCTGTCTGGCGTGGCTAGACAGTTATACAGGCTTACGCAGCGAGAGCGAACAGCTGCTTGCATTGGCCGATGGACAGCCCGTATTAGCGCGGCAACTTTTGCAGACCAAAACTGGTGAAGCGCTAGCGGCGCGGCACGCCGCTTTGGATGCGGTGCGCGCGGGCGAATTACATCCGCTCGCCGCTGCGAAGCTATGGCAGGAGATCGATGTCGAAACGTTTTTGGCAGAATTTGGCGCGGCATTGCAGCGCATGATTCGCGTGAGTTCTCTCGATGTACGAACCGCCTGCAGCACACGCGCTGGATTTGCACTGCTCGATGAGGTGTTGCGTATACAAGCAGCGTTACAGGCCGGTTCCAACCCGAATGGCACGCTGTTAGTGGAAGCAATGTTGTCAAAATTTCACATGCAGTTGGGCAGTGCGGCCGCAAGTGATACCATCGCGTGAAAAATAATAGGGACATTGTGGAATGAACGATTCCAGACACAACAGTCGCAACGGCATCCTCTCATTAACGATAAAGGACAAAGCCGTCTTGTATTCAGCCTACATGCCTTTTCTCGAGTACGGCGGTTTGTTTGTGCCCACTAACAAGCCCTATGACATCGGCGATGAAGTCTTCATGTTGCTAACTCTGATGGACGAGGCCGAAAAAATCCCTATCTCCGGCACCGTGGTGTGGGTGACGCCTCGAGGCGCCCAGGGTAACCGAACGGCGGGGATTGGCGTGCAGTTCAGTGAACAGGATGCGGCGGCGAACACCAAGATTGAAAACCACCTGGCGGGTTCGTTGGAGTCTGAACGTCCGACCCACACCATGTGAGCTGCTGCTGCTACCTGTAGACGATTAGAATCAAGTTTTAGAAAGTTAGCTAAGTGCTTGAATTAGCTTTGTAACAGGCAAAAAAATGGGTCCCGTGAGGGACCCAACAAAACCATTAGGAGTGAAACATAAAGGAATTGCTTCCAATACGGAGCATGGGTCTGCTCCTGCGGTTACCCGTTTAAACTAGGGGATAGGCAACCACGGCTTAAGTATCGCTCAAATTTGGTAATTTTCCACACCCGTTTTTAATGTATTTAGTAATAAAAATAACCTCTTATATATTTTAAAGTAATTAATCGCACATCACATGGCGCGAAGAGAGACGGTTTGACGGCGTTTTTGACTGGCGTAATCGAGGGGTTCTACGGCCGTGCCTGGCCACACGACATGCGTCTCGCCTATGCCCAGTTCCTGGCAGCGGCGGGCCTCAATACCTATATCTATGCGCCCAAGGGTGACCCCTTTCTACGCAGGCGCTGGCGTGAAGACTGGCCGCCGCAGGAATGGCAACAGTTGCGCGAGCTCGCTGCGCGCTATCGAGCATGCGGTGTGAACTGGGGTGTCGGCCTATCACCTGTGGCCCTATATCAAAGTTACGGTCGGGGCGAGCGCGATGCCCTGCAGGCAAAACTTGCCACTTTCTCTGAACTGGACGCGTCTGTTCTGTGCATTTTATTCGATGATATGCCGGGGAACATGGATGAGTTGGCGCCACGTCAGGCGGATCTTCTGGCCGATGTCGTGCGCTGGGCGCCGCAACAGCGCATCATTATGTGCCCCACTTACTATTCCTTTGACCCTGTTTTACCGCAATTTTTTGGCGCAATGCCCGAGGGATATTGGCAGGCCTTGGGCGCTGCGTTACCGGAACGTGTGGATATTTTTTGGACGGGCAACACGGTGTGCTCCAGCGCGATCTGTCGGGCCGACCTGGAAGCGATTACTGAGTTACTGGGGCGGCCAGTGGTTCTGTGGGACAACTACCCCGTGAACGACGGTGCGCAGCGCAGCCAGCACTTGTATTTGGAGGCGTTGCCGGGTCGCGCCGCGAACATTCGGGGCTTGTTACACGGCCACCTGTGTAACCCCATGAACCAACCATTGCTCTCACTGCCTGGTCTTGCCGGTCTGGCGACATTGTATGGCTTAGACGGGTTTGCGGAAGATGACCTACAACACCACTTGGGTGCGGCTACTTGGCGAGCTTTGCAGCGCGACGCAGCGCTGTTTCAAGAGCGCGGCTTGGCAGCGATGGACAATGCGCAGCGCGAGAGCCTCGCCCTGGCGTACGCACGACTGGAGGAACCCGGTGCAGCAGAAGTGGCGCGGTGGTTGCGCGGGGAGTACGCGTTTGACCCCGCGTGTTTGACAGACTGAGTTGCTCTACGTACAGCGCTCAGTCACTGCGCGCCGATCATTGGCAGTGCTGGCGAAAAACTTAGCGCCGTACTGTGCTCACAAAGAGCGCGTACCACGGCGCTGTAACACCGTAGAATACTCGCCCAACTGTTGAACGGGTTAGGCCTTTATGGCAGAATCTGCGCCCTGAAAACGAGCCCTCAACAAACGCGTACCTCTCTGGAATATTGCCGAAAAATCATTGAGTTACGGGTGATGACTGAGCCTGTTCTGGGCATCCATGGGGTTCTATTTAGCGGAAGTGGCGAAATTGGTATACGCGCTGGATTTAGGTTCCAGTGCCGCAAGGCGTGAGAGTTCGAGTCTCTCCTTCCGCACCAAACACACACCTTCGGACGCGAGGTCTGATGCAACCTGGCCGTCGCTTAAGTGCCGCGCAGGTACGATGAGGAATTAACATGCAGGTATCCATAGAGACCATCTCCGGTTTGGAACGGCGCTTAACGGTTGGCGTGCCGGCGGAACGCGTCGATGTCGAAGTTAAAAACCGACTGCAAAAGGCAGCGAAAACGGTGCGCCTGCCTGGGTTTCGGCCGGGCAAAGTGCCCATGAAAGTGATGCAGCAGCTTTTTGGCGAGGGCGTGCGTCAGGAGGTCGTGGGCGAAGTACTCAATCAGTCATTTCAAGAAGCGGTGGTGCAAGAGCAGCTGCGTCCCGCTGGTCAGCCTAGCATTGAGCCGCGCAACCTAGAGGCGGGGCGCGACCTGGAATATGTGGCTACTTTTGAAGTCTTCCCGGAAGTTGAACTGCAGGATATGCAGGGCTTTGATGTGGAGCGCCCCGTCGCCGAGGTGACCGATGCCGATATCGATCACATCGTCGAGGTCTTCTGCAAAGACCAGGGCAGTTGGGAAGCCGCTGACCGGGCGGCCAAGGAAGGAGACAAGGTCGTGATCGACTACGCTGGCACCAAAGGCGGTGAACCCTTTGATGGTGGCACGGACTCCGACAGTGAGTTGGAACTCGGCTCCGGTCGCATGATTCCCGGTTTCGAAGACGGAATTGTGGGCATGCAGCCCGGCGAGGAGAAAACCCTGGCGCTGACCTTCCCCGAGGAGTATCACGCCGAAGAGCTCAAAGGTGCGGCGGTGGAGTTCAAGGTCACCTTGAAAGAGGTCTTAGAACTGGTACCTGCGGCAGTGGATGAAGAGCTGTTCGAGAAGTACGGGGTTGAAGAGGGCGGCGAGCCCAAGTTCCGCGAGGAAGTGAGCCAAAACATGGCCCGCGAGCTGAAAAACGCGGTTGAGGCAAAGGTGAAAGAGCAGGTCATGGAAGCGGTACTTAGCCGACACGAGGCCCTGGAAGTGCCACGCGCATTGATCGAACAGGAAATTGGGGTGTTGCGCAACCAAATGTTCCAACAATTTGGTGGTGCCGGTGCCCAAGATCTGGATTTACATTCACTGCTGCCCAACGACATGTTTGAAGAAAATGCCCAGCGGCGTGTGAAGCTCGGCCTGCTGATGGCCGAGATTATCGAGAAGTACGAGCTGCGAGCCGATGGCGATAAGGTGCGCGAGGTCATTGAAGAGATGGCATCTACGTACCAAGACCCGCAAGAAGTGATCGAGTACTATTATGGCAATCAGGAACAGTTGGCGGCGGTTGAATCCCGCGTGTTAGAGGATGCAGTAGTGGCTAAACTGTTAGAGGGTGCGCAGGTCACGGAAAAGGCGTGTGGGTATCAGGAGGCCATTGGTCTGAATGCAGGGGCGCAGTAGCACTCGCCCTTGCGGCCATTGACCAACGGTATTTAACGAGCAGACAGAGCAAATAGAACAAAGGGACACTAGACATGGCATCGACTTTTGACGGACACAGCGACCACCGCGTAGACAACTTGGGCCTGGTGCCCATGGTGGTGGAACAAACCGCCAGGGGTGAGCGCTCCTACGATATCTATTCACGTTTGCTGAAAGAGCGAGTCGTTTTTGCGGTCGGGCAAGTCGAGGACCAGATGGCAAACCTTATTGTCGCGCAACTGCTGTTCCTGGAGTCGGAGAATCCTGATAAAGATATCCACCTCTACATCAACTCCCCGGGGGGCTCGGTCACCGCCGGTCTTTCCATCTACGACACCATGCAGTTCATCAAGCCGGATGTCAGCACCATGTGCGTTGGTCAAGCGGCGTCGATGGGTGCCTTTTTGTTGTGTGGCGGAGCGGCTGGCAAGCGCTTCTGCCTGCCCAATGCCCGCACCATGATTCACCAGCCCTCCGGCGGCGCTCAGGGCCAGGCCACCGATATCGATATTCAGGCGCGTGAGATTTTGATTATTCGCCAGCGTTTAAACGAATTGATGGCGGCGCATACGGGGCAGCCACTGGAAGTCATCGAGCGCGATACCGAGCGCGATCGCTTCATGGATGCCGGGCAAAGCAAGGCGTATGGGCTTGTCGATGAAGTGGTTGAGTCCCGCTCACCGGGCGCCGCAAATGCCGCCCAATAAACTATTAATAACGTGATTTAGTTCCTCTAGGGACTTGCAAATACCACCAAAAAACATCATCTTAGATGCCTCTAAACATACACTTGGGTGTACTGCGAAACACGGGGCAGTTGGATGACTGACGAAACCTCAAATTCTGGTGACGATGGCGGTAAACTGCTGTACTGCTCGTTCTGCGGCAAGAGCCAGCACGAAGTGCGCAAACTGATCGCCGGACCCTCGGTATTCATCTGTGATGAATGCGTCGACCTGTGCAACGATATCATTCGCGAAGAGGTCCAAGAGAGCAGCAACAACGCCCAGCAGGAACAGCTGCCTGTACCCCAAGAAATCAATGCCATCCTCGACGAGTACGTGATCGGCCAGCAGCGCGCGAAGAAAGTGCTCTCGGTGGCGGTTTACAACCATTACAAACGGCTGCGCCACGGCCAGGGCCGCGATGAAGTAGAGCTGGGCAAAAGTAATATTCTTCTCGTCGGCCCCACAGGTAGCGGAAAAACACTGCTCGCCGAAACGCTGGCGCGACTTCTCGATGTACCGTTCACCATCGCCGATGCTACCACCTTGACCGAGGCGGGTTATGTCGGTGAGGACGTCGAAAACATTATTCAAAAACTGTTGCAGAAATGTGATTACGATGTGGATAAAGCCCAGGTAGGCATTGTGTACATCGATGAGATCGACAAGATCTCGCGTAAATCCGACAACCCCTCTATCACGCGCGATGTCTCCGGTGAAGGCGTGCAGCAGGCCCTGTTGAAGTTGATCGAAGGGACTGTCGCTTCGGTGCCGCCGCAGGGTGGTCGCAAGCATCCGCAACAGGAGTTTCTGCAGGTTGATACCTCCAATATTCTGTTTATTTGTGGCGGTGCATTTGCTGGCCTGGAGAAGGTGATTCGCAACCGCTCTGAAAAAGGTGGCATCGGCTTTGGTGCCGAGGTGAAGAGCAAAGATGAGACCGGCAATGTTGGTGAAGTGCTGTCGCAGCTCGAACCCGAAGATTTAGTGCAATATGGCTTGATTCCAGAATTTGTAGGGCGCCTACCTGTGATAGCGACGTTGGAGGAACTGGACGTCGACGCACTGGTCAAAATTCTTACCGAGCCAAAAAACTCTCTGACGAAGCAGTACAGCAAGCTATTCGAAATGGAAGGTGTGGAAGTGGACTTCCGTGAAGATGGCCTGCGTGCTATCGCCGAGAAGGGCATGGAGCGAAAAACGGGTGCGCGGGGGCTGCGCTCGATTCTCGAAGGTGTGTTGTTAGATTCCATGTACAACATTCCCTCGCGGGATGACGTCAGCAAGGTGGTGATCGATGAGTCGGTGATTCGCGGCGATTCTGAACCCCTGCTGGTTTATCAAAATAGCGAACCGGCACCGCGCGCGGCATCGACCGACGAGTAAACCGCTGGCGCCACCTTCCCAACCCCGTACGTCGCGCGACTGTGCTCTCGCAGCCCATGCCGCAAGGGTGTGAATGATCTGTAGTTGTTTTTAGCTCTGTTTGTAGCTGTGTGGGCTGCAACGCGAGTAAATCCGGAGAGTGCAAATGGCTTCTTCTGCAGCGACTGAAATACCGATGCTGCCCCTGCGCGATGTCGTGGTGTATCCACACATGGTGCTACCACTATTTGTCGGTCGCGAAAAATCTATCGAGGCACTAGAAGATGCCATGTGCAACGACAAGCAAGTCTTGTTGGTTGCTCAGCGCAATGCGTCGGACGACAACCCGGGCCCCGATGATATCTACCAGGTGGGCACCGTCTCTAACATTCTGCAATTGCTCAAGCTGCCAGATGGCACCATTAAAGTGTTGGTAGAGGGCGGCTATCGCGCGGCGCTGTCCAGCATCGATGATTCCGCGAGTTTCGACAGAGCGAGTGTCAAGCGCATCATTAGTGAGGGCATTCCCGACGATGAGGTGGAGGGTTTGCTGCGCTCTACCGTTGCTCAGTTTGAAAAGTATGTCAATTTGAGCAAGAAAGTGCCGGCCGAGGTGCTGACCTCACTCACCGGTATCGACGAGCCTGGACGCCTGGCCGACACCATCGCGGCACATATGAGTGTTGACCTGGAGGAGAAGCAACGCATTCTCGAAATTTCGAGTATTCGCGGCCGTCTGGAGCATTTGATGGGCCTGATGGAGGCGGAGATCGACCTATTCCAGGTTGAGAAGCGCATCCGCGGTCGTGTCAAAAAACAAATGGAGAAGAGTCAGCGCGAGTACTATTTGAATGAGCAGATGAAAGCCATCCAGAAAGAACTGGGTGACATGGATGAAGCACCCAATGAATTGGATGAACTGCAGGCGCGCATCGAAGAAGCCAAGATGCCCGCCGAGGCCCGCGAGAAAGCTGAGTCGGAACTGAGCAAATTAAAAATGATGTCGCCGATGTCGGCCGAAGCGTCGGTGGTGCGCAGCTACATTGACTGGATGGTCAATGTACCCTGGTCCAAGCGCAGTAAGGTCAAGCACGATCTGAAGCGAGCGATGGCCATTTTGGATGAAGACCATTACGGCTTGGAGGAGGTCAAGGACAGGATTGTCGAGTACTTGGCCGTCCAAAAACGCGTGCGCAAGGTGAAAGGTCCTGTGCTGTGCCTCGTTGGTCCGCCGGGTGTCGGTAAGACATCGCTGGGTGAATCTATCGCGCGAGCCACCAACCGCAAGTTTGTGCGCATGGCACTTGGCGGTGTGCGCGACGAAGCGGAAATTCGCGGTCACCGGCGCACTTATATCGGCTCTATGCCCGGCAAGCTGCTACAAAAAATGTCTAAGGGAGGTGTGAAAAACCCGCTGTTCCTGCTCGATGAAATTGACAAAATGGGTATGGATCACCGCGGTGACCCGGCCTCTGCGATGCTGGAAGTCCTAGATCCAGAGCAAAATCACGCCTTCAATGACCACTACTTGGAAGTCGATTACGACCTCTCTGATGTCATGTTTGTGTGCACCTCCAACACCATGAACATCCCCGGCCCTTTGCTCGATCGCATGGAAGTCATTCGCCTGCCCGGTTACACGGAAGACGAAAAGCTCAACATCGCCCAGCGCTTCCTGATTCCCAAACAAATTAAGCTCAACGGCTTGAAGGAAGGCGAAGTCGCCTTCGAGGAGAAGGCGGTTGTCGATATCATCCGCTATTACACGCGTGAGGCGGGGGTGCGCTCGCTGGAGCGTGAAATCGCGAAAGTCTGTCGCAAGCTGGTCAAAGCGTACACCCTGGGTGATCGCGATGCGGGAGACCCGGTGACGGCGGAGTCCCTTGCCGAATTGCTCGGTGTGCGCAAATTCAACTACGGCATCGCCGAAGAAGAGAACAAGATCGGTCAGGTCACCGGGCTGGCATGGACGTCGGTGGGCGGCGAATTGTTGCGTATCGAGGCCGTGGCGGTCACTGGCAAGGGCCGGTACGTGAAGACGGGCTCGCTCGGTGATGTCATGCAGGAGTCTATCCAGGCCGCGACCACCGTGGTGCGCAGCCGCTCCCAAGTCTTAGGTATACCCGCAAATTACCACGAAAAGCACGATGTCCATATTCATGTACCGGAAGGTGCGACACCGAAAGATGGGCCCAGCGCGGGTGTCGCGATGTGCACTGCCCTGGTATCGGTGTTGACGGAGATCCCGGTACGGGCGGATGTGGCTATGACGGGAGAGATCACGCTGCGCGGCGAGGTTCTCCCCATCGGTGGCTTAAAAGAGAAGTTGTTGGCCGCCAGGCGCGGGGGCGTGAAGACGGTGATTATTCCGAAAGAAAACGAGCGCGATTTGCAAGAGGTGCCGGACATTATCAAGCAGGATTTGGAAATCCGTCCCGTTAAATGGATAGACGAAGTCCTCTCGATCGCCCTGGAGTCACTGCCCGAACCGCTCAGTGATGAAGATTACATGGCGGGTTCACTGGCCGCTTCCGCCGACGATGACAGCGCTGATGATGCCCGGATTAACACACATTGAGTGACTTGAACATTGTTGACCGGGTTTCCAGCTGTGGTATAAAGTCGTCGTTCTAATAGCGTGGCCACTACCATTGCGCCCTCCGCGCGTTGCGGTGTCAATTAAACTGCTAGCAATGAACGGGCGGCGTCGGCTCTGAACGATGCCGACTGAGCCACTTTCTGACTTACTGATATTGCTGACATTCATATCACCGTACACAAAGAGAAGGGGAGTAGAGTGAATAAAAACGAACTGATTGATGAGATCGCCGAAGCAGCAGATCTGCCCAAGGCTTCCGCCAGCCGTGCGTTAGATGCGGTTATTGATAGTGTTACCGATGCACTGAAAAAAGGCGATCAGGTTTCGCTGGTCGGGTTTGGCACATTTTCAGTGAAGCACCGCAATGCTAGAACCGGGCGCAACCCACAGACGGGTGCACCAATTCAGATTGCCGCCTCCAACGTCCCCAGCTTCAAAGCGGGTAAAGCGCTGAAGGACGCCGTAAACACATAGGTGTTCAGTGCTGAGTTATGTCTCATCATCGAGTGGCGATGGGTAAGTACTAAGCTAAAAGCTGTAGTTGCACAAAGTTGCACAAAGTCGAAAAACGTTGACACGATCTAGCTTCTGGGTGCCGCATCGCAAGTCATTTCACACAGATTGGGTCCATTGGGCGTAGGCAGCGGGTCCACCATGAAAGGCGCACATTTCTGGTGCGCTTTTTTCGTTTATAGAGAGTTACACTCATGTTGCAGGATATTCGTCAAAGCACAAAGGGTACTGCTGCGAAGGTCATCATAGCCCTCATCGTCATCTCGTTCGCCTTTTTTGGCATCGAATCCATACTGCTCGGTGGCAGCGGCGGTGGCATCGGTGAAGTCAATGGTGAGGAGATTTCCGCCGCTGAACTACAGCAAGCCGTCAACATGCAACGCAATCAGCTCATCAATCAGATGGGTGAGAACATCGACCCGAGCCTGTTGGAAGAAGAGCGCGTGCTGCCGCAGGCCAAACAAGCGGTGATCGCGCGCAAGCTCCTCATGCAAGCGGCAGATAATCTCAAGCTGACCATTTCCAACAAGGAGTTGAGTGCGACCATAGCGAACATGGAACAGTTCCAAGTGGACGGCGCGTTTTCCCCCGATCTGTACAAACAGGTGCTTAGTAATGCGGGTTTTACGCCGGCCAGTTTTAAGGCCAGCCTGTACAGCGATATGTTGATCAACCAATTGCGCAGCGGGATTGCCGGTTCTGAGTTCGCCACCGAGGCAGAGCTGGCCGCCAGTATCCGCCTCATGGCAGAACAGCGGGATTTGCGCTTTCTGACGATCACGAAGGAGAGCCTTGGTGAGCTGCCCGAGCCAACCGAGGATGAGCTGCAAGACTACTATGCGAATCATAAGGCTGAATTCATGACACCGGAGTCAGTGGATCTCGATTACATTCAGCTCACCCCCGCAAACTTTATTAAACCTGTTGAAGAGGCCGATGTCGTGACCGCCTATGAAGAGGCGATGGCAGACTTCAAGGCCACACAAGAGCACCGTGTCTCCCACATCTTATTGGCCGAAGGCAGTGCGGCGGAAATCGCTGAACGGCTCGCACAGGCTCTGGGCAGGATCGATTCCGGAGAGGCGTTTGCGGAGGTCGCCGCCGATCTATCCGATGATGTCGGCAGTGTGAACAACGGCGGGGACCTCGGGTTTACCAGCGGGGAAGCGTTTCCCGAAGAGATGGAGGAGGTGATTGCTCAGTTGGAGGTGGGCGCCATCTCAGAACCGATCAAAACGGACGCGGGAACCCACCTCATCACCGTCACCGAGCGCCGCGATATCGAACGGCCCTCTCTGGGGGAGATGCGCCCTCAACTGACCGAGATGCTGGCACAGCAAGCGGCTCGCACCGAGTTGCTGCGCACCGTTGAAGAACTCAAGGACTTGAGCTTTAACGCCGAAGACTTGGACGGCCCAGCCGAAGCATTGTCGCTAACTTTGCAACGCGCAAATGCGGTAACGCGCTACGAAGCGGAGTCACTGCTCGCCAACCCGGCACTATTGGAGGCAGCCTTTTCCGAGGAGGTATTGCAAGAAGGACACAACAGCGATGTCATTGAGCTGGCCGATAACACGTTTGTGGCATTGCGGGTACGGCAGCATCACGAGCCCGCACTGAAATCGCTCGATGAGGTCAAAGAAGAGGTGAAAGCGCGCCTCATCACCCAGCGCGAGCGCGAGGCGTTAACTGAGGAGGCCACTAAGGTTCTCACTGCGTTGAGTGATGGTGCGGACCCAAAGGCCTTGGCAGAAGAGAAGGGCTATGACATTCAGGTTGAGCTAGCCGCCGATAGGCGTAATCCAAATCTACCCAGAGAGATTTTGTCTCAGGCCTTTACTCTCCCGGCTCCCGCTGGGGATGCGCCCTCGCGTGAGGTGCTGATTTCCAGTGCGGGTGATGCCATCGTGCTGGAACTGTTGGCAGTGATCGCCGGCGATTTATCCACAGTGTCGGAGCAAGAGCGACAACAGTTGGAGCGCTTTTTGAGCTCTGAAGCTGCGAATGTGCTCAATCTAGAATATCAGCAAGGCCTACGTACGCAGGCCGACATTCGTGTAATCTAAGGACTGTTCGATAGACATGGCGACACAAGTACTCACGCGCAACCAAATATCCCCCAAGGGCCTCGATCGCTTTCCCCGCGAGCGCTACGAAATTGCTAGTGAATTCAGCAACCCCGATGCGATTTTGCTGCGCAGCCACAAACTCGATGCCGCCAGTATTGCAGACTCCGTGTTGGCCATTGCCCGCGCTGGCGCCGGAGTCAACAACATCCCCATCGCGGCTTGTACCGAACGCGGCATACCGGTTTTTAACACACCTGGTGCCAATGCCAATGCGGTAAAGGAATTGGTGGCCACCGGTTTATTACTGGGGTCACGGGGCGTGATTGCCGGTATCGATTACGTTGGCACGCTGGGCGCCATGACTGACCCGGCCGAGCTGAATAAAACGCTGGAAGCGAACAAAAAACAGTTCAAGGGTAATGAATTGGTCGGCAAGACGCTCGGCGTCGTCGGTTTGGGTGCGATCGGTTCCTTAGTAGCTGAAATGGCGCTGACTCTGGGTATGGATGTGGTGGGATACGACCCGGCACTGTCGGTGGAGGCCGCCTGGCGCCTTTCCAGCCGTGTGCGCAAAGCCGACAACTTGCCCTCTTTATTCTCACGCTGTGATTACATCACCCTGCACTTGCCAGTGCTGGATTCTACTCGCGGTTTGATCAATACCGATCTGCTGACCGTAATACGCCCTGGAACTTGCCTGCTGAATTTTGCGCGACAAGAAATTGTCGATCACGAGGCGTTAGTTGCAGCCTTGGAAGCTGGGCAATTGCGCCAGTACATCGCAGATTTTCCCACCGTGGAGCTCATTGGTCGCAGCGATGTCATTCTCATGCCACACATCGGCGCGAGCACGGATGAAGCGGAGGAAAATTGCGCCATCATGGCGGTCGATCAACTGCGCGATTTTCTCGAAAATGGGAATATTCGCAATTCCGTCAATTTTCCAACGCTGCAGTTGGAGCGAGAAAGTGGTTGCCGGTTGTCGGTAACCAATGAAAATGTGCCAAAAATACTGGGCAGTGTGTTATCGATACTCGCCGATGAAAATATCAATGTCATCGATATGCTCAATAAGAGCCGCGACGAAGTGGCCTACAACTTGATCGACATCAGTGCCGGTGTGTCCGATACAACTTTGCAGAAAATGCGCGAGTTGGAAGGTGTCGTGAATGTGCGCTTGATCGGTGACTGCGCCGGATAAGCGCAGAGGTTTTCGCGTTATCGGCCAACGCAAGTTGGCGGTGTTTGAGCTACTGAGTATCGTCGTACAAGTTCGACATATCCATTTCAACCGTCATATATAGGCCCTGTTCTTCTGGGCTTAGTTTGGCTGCGCCCTGCCAGGGTAGGAGGCGCTGGTCTGAATGCTGTTGGAAGTCGAGGAATGGATACTTGATGATATCGAAGTAGGGCGAGTAATCGAAATCTCGCGGTGTACACAACTTCGGGTTGCGCATGAAGAGCTGCATTTTTCCGCCCTCCACGCGTTTGACCAATGGCAATAGCGGGAAGTGAATGTTGCCAAAGGCCTCGGCAATCATGGTTGAACACACCGTCTGTGTGCTTTTCCCCGGCCGTGTTGTAAACAGTGTGGAGCGCCAGCGGCGAGGCATGATGGCGTAGGGATAAAAAAAACGTGCCAAGTCGAGGATCTGTCGCACATCGTACGCGGTGCCGAGGCGACCAATCGCGTAGGCCACAACTTTCTGACTATCTTTGTACCCTAAGCCTCGAGGGCGACACACACGCATGTGCTCGCCCTCGTAAACAGTCAAGCCCCGAACGACCGTTCCCATGCCCAATTCGCTCTCAATGATAAGCTGGCGATCTGGGTTACCGTGGTAGTAGCGACCCAGACGTTCGCGCAATTGCGGGTCTTCGATATCGTGCAATCGGCCGATATACAACGCGGCATGCGACCAACTGCTTTGGGTAATGAGCTTGATGACCTCGCTGACCCGCGAGCGACCTTCGATTAACACGACATCGCAGGCTTTGAGCTCGTGACGAATGCGTTGAAAGTCGCTCAACGGCGTGTCCGGCAACGGCTGTTGGTGTTTCAGCCAGTTGACAATGCCGTTTCGGATCCAGTTAATCATAGGGTGAATGCGCTGCCGTGTTGCTAATGTTATAACGTAGCAGGAGGGCCGATACCAGTGTTGGAAACCTGCTCTATTCACAGCCTCACTGGTTTGCGGCTACCACTTTGTGAGTTGGCTCGCAAACTCGACACAGGACAAATGAATGACAGATTCTCTTGACGCAATTGAGGAGCAAGTTAAGCCGCAGCGCAATTACGAAGCGCCGCCGCTACACCTGTGGCATCCGCCACTGTCCGGTGCTATCGATATTACCATTGATGAGCAGGGGGTCTGGCTGCACGAGGGCTCACCTATCCAGCGCGAGTCGCTGGTGCGACTGTTTGCCAGTATTCTGCGCCGCGAAGATAACGGTGAGTATTACTTAGTTACACCCGCAGAAAAGTGGCAGATACAGGTTCGCGGTCACGCGTTGCGCGTTGACGATGTCGAGGAAGCTGACAGTACCGACAGCGCGCCCTTGATGTACGCCACATTGAACACCGGGCGCCGGCTCGCGATAGATGAAAAGCACGCAATATTCTTAGACGCGCAACGCGATCACGTCGCCGCAATGCGTTTAGATCATGGCCTAACGGCTTTGTTTTCGCGGCCCGCCTGGTACCGCTTGGTCGACATGGCAAGCAACACAGAGGGAGTCGTCACGGTACGCTCCGGTGACCTGGAGTTTCAGCTCACTCCCCCCACAGACCTAACCACCTAAGCGGGCCGTCGCAGCACGCTACATATTGGGGTAGTTTGGCCCACCAAAACCTTCGGGGGTAACCCAAGTAATATTCTGCGAGGGGTCTTTGATGTCGCACGTTTTGCAGTGCACACAGTTTTGCCCATTAATTTGAAAACGCGGTTCACCGTTCTCTTCGATCACCTCGTATACGCCGGCCGGGCAATAGCGTTGTGCCGGCTCCGCCCACGTGGGCAAGTTTTTGTCGATGGGAATACTGGCGTCCGCCAACGTCAAATGGCAGGGCTGATCTTCCTCGTGATTGGTATTAGACAAAAAGACCGAGGACAGGCGATCAAAGCTGATTGCATTGTCCGGTTTGAGATAGGTAATTTCCTTACACTGCGCCGCCGGTTTCAATGCGGCGTAGTCTGGCTTACGATCATTGAGGGTGAACGGCAGCTTGCCGCCAAAAATAACCTGATCGATCCAAACCATGGCGGAGCCGATGAAAAAACCGAACTTGTGCATAAAGCCAGAGAAGTTGCGGGTCGTATAAAGCTCATCGTGCAGCCAGGAGCTTTCCATGGCCTTGGCGAACCCCTCTAGATCCGCCGGTGCGGTTTCCCCTTGCGCCAATGCTGCGACTACCGTTTCCGCCGCAAGCAAACCGCTCTTCATGGCCGAGTGGTTGCCCTTAATTTTGACGGAGTTTAACGTACCCGCGTCACAGCCGATGATTAAACCGCCGGGGAAGTGCATCTTTGGTAGCGAGTTATAGCCGCCCTTGGTGATGGCACGGGCACCGTAGGAGATGCGCGTTGCGCCCTCGAGATACGATTTGACGGAGGGGTGGTGTTTCCAGCGCTGGAACTCCTCGAAGGGGCTGAGGTAGGGGTTGTCGTAGTTCAGGTCCGTGATCAGGCCAATATACACTTGGTTATTTTCAGCGTGGTAGCAAAATGAACCGCCGGTGGCGCCGTTCTGGCTCAGAGGCCAGCCCAGACCGTGCTCAACGAGGCCTTCGTCGTGCTTGGCGGGGTCAATCTCCCAGATTTCTTTGATGCCGATACCGTAGTGCTGGGGGTCTTTGCCCGCATCGAGTGAGAACTTTTCGATCAGTTGCTTGCCAAGGTGGCCGCGGCAGCCCTCCGCAAACAAGGTGTACTTGGCGTGCAGCTCCATGCCGGGCATGTAGCTGTCTTTGTGTTCACCTTCAGCGCTGATACCCATATCACCAGTGGCGATACCTTTCACGCGACCGTCGTCGTGATAGAGGACTTCAGCGGCAGCGAAGCCGGGGTAGACTTCTACACCCAGGCCTTCGGCTTGTTCGGCCAGCCAGCGGCAGACGTTGCCCATCGAGACAATATAGTTCCCCTTATTGTGCGTCGGCTTGGGAATGAGGAAGTTAGGTAGGGTGACGGAACCGGTGGCGCTGGTAGAGAAATAGAACTTATCGCCTTTCACGACGGTGCCCAGCGGTGCGCCCAAATCCTTCCAGTTGGGAAACAGTTCATCGAGAGCGCGCGGTTCGAGTACCGCGCCGGAGAGAATGTGTGCCCCGACTTCAGAACCTTTCTCGACGACACAGACGGTAATCTCTTGCTCTTTTTCCTGAGCTAACTGCATGATGCGACAGGCGGCAGACAGGCCTGCTGGCCCGGCGCCCACCACGACCACATCAAACTCCATCGATTCGCGTTCTACGGCATTCTCTTCTGCGTTTTCCACAGGAATCCCCCTTGCGTTTGAGTACTCCTTCACGGGCACTCGATTTGGCTTGCGGAAGGAGCGATGAGCTGCATATCGTCGCTTCTGGCGCCCCTTAAAAACGACCGCAAGTATATAATTTTTATGGATTAAATGCCATGCTAGAGTTTGCTGTCGACAACGGCTAGTGCAGTTGCAAAAAATTGCTCTCTCCGTTAGCGGCGATGTGGGTGATGGCCCCGTAGCGCTATTGACCCGACGCACAATTGTGGGCAAGATACCCCGCCAGATTTGCAGGGCCGTGGCTTTTTTATCGCCGTCGCCATTTTAATTCACCTAAACACTCTTTGGAGAATCCATGAAGGTTCTTGTTGCCGTCAAGCGCGTTGTCGATCACAACGTTAAGGTTCGCGCGAAAGCCGATGGTACCGATGTTGATTTAAATAACGTCAAAATGGCCATCAACCCATTCTGTGAAATTGCGGTCGAAGAGGCCGTACAAATGAAGGAAGCGGGCACCGCTTCGGAAGTCATCGCGGTTGCCATCGGAGACAAGAGCTGCCAGGAACAAATTCGCACCGCGCTGGCACTGGGAGCCGACCGTGGTATTCAGGTAGAAACTGAAGGCAATGTGGAGCCGCTCGTGGTAGCGAAGCTACTCAAAGGCGTAGTCGAGAAAGAAGAGCCGCAGTTGGTGATTTTGGGCAAGCAATCCATCGACGGTGACAATAACCAGACCGGACAAATGTTGGCAGCGCTGACCAACATGGGCCAGGGCACCTTTGCCTCCGACGTCAAAATAGAAGGTGATAAGGTCAACGTCACTCGTGAAATCGACGGCGGTTTACAAACTGTCAGTTTGAACCTTCCCGCCGTCGTCACCACTGATCTGCGCCTCAATGAACCACGATACGCGTCCCTGCCCAATATTATGAAGGCCAAGAAAAAGCAATTGGACGTCTATACACCCGACGATTTGGGCGTATCAGTAACGTCTCATCTCACACAGGTAAAAGTCGAGCCGCCAGCAGAGCGTCAGGCTGGAATCAAGGTAGAAGATGTTGAGCAATTGGTAGACAAATTGAAGAACGAGGCGAAAGTAATCTGATGAGTACTCTAGTTATTGCCGAACACGACAACAGCAATCTCAAAGGCGCAACCCTCAATACCGTAGCCGCCGCCCAGGCGGTGGGTGGCGATATCGACATACTTGTCGCAGGTGCAGGCTGTGGCGCAGTGGGCGAGGCTGCGGCTGCTATTCCCGGCGTCGGCAAAGTGCTGGTCGCCGACAACGCCGCTTACGAACACCAATTGGCGGAAAACGTGAGTTTGTTAGTCGCTGAACTCGCGGTTAACTACGACAATATTTTGGCACCAGCAACTGCCAATTGTAAAAACTTCATGCCGCGCGTTGCTGCGCTATTGGATGTGGCACAAATTTCCGATATCACGAGCGTGGAATCCGGCGACACATTCAAGCGCCCCATCTATGCGGGGAACGTGATCGCCACCGTACAGAGCGCCGATGCGAAAAAAGTGATTACCGTGCGCACCACTGCCTATGATGCTGTTGCCGCCGAGGGCGGCTCTGCCTCGGTCGAGGCAGTCGATGCCGTGCATGATGCAGGCATTTCATCGTTTGTGAACGAGGAAGTCGCGGTATCTGATCGCCCGGAGCTGACCGCAGCTTCTGTTGTGATCTCTGGTGGTCGCGGCATGCAGAACGGGGACAACTTCAAGTTGCTCGAAGGAATTGCGGATAAGTTGGGCGCAGCGATCGGCGCATCGCGCGCCGCCGTCGACGCGGGTTTTGTACCCAACGATATGCAGGTGGGTCAAACCGGTAAGATTGTTGCACCAGATTTGTATATCGCCGTGGGAATTTCCGGCGCCATTCAGCACTTGGCGGGCATGAAGGATTCGAAGGTCATTGTGGCTATCAACAAGGACGAAGACGCACCTATTTTCCAGGTGGCTGATTACGGCCTGGTCGCAGATTTGTTCGATGCCCTACCGGAATTAGAAGCAAAACTCTAAGTAACTGACGTTGTATCAAGAGAACCGGCCCTTGTTGGCCGGTTTTTTTATCGGGACACCCATTAGCCAGTTTCCATCAAGCCCGGCATCAATCCCGGCGCAACTCATCAGAGATCGCGATAGGTGTCGCGAAGTTGAGAACCACAATGTAGGACGACACCACCAGTGTAATGATGGTTGTCGCCTGAATGAGTAGCGATGCCTGCTCTGATATGAGTGCGTTGCCCACAGCGACGTAGGCTATCAATAACGAAAATTCGCTCGCTTGCCCCAGTCGAAAACCCAGATCCCAGGCCAGTGGGCGCTGCTCGCTCATGCCGATCAGTAAGAACCGATAAATCAGCGGTTTCAAGCACAGCACCAGCGTAGCCAGTAGTACCGCTGGGGCCAATACATCGGCGAGCACAGCGAGATCGAAACGCGCGCCCACGGAGAAAAAGAACAATATCAAAAAGAAGTCGCGCAGCGGTTTTAAATTCACAGCGATGTATTGTGAGATGGGGCTGGTCGCAATGGTGATGCCGGCGATGAAGGCGCCAATCTCCGCTGACAGCCCCAACGCATTCGCGGTTTCAGCAACGCCGAGACACCAACCAATAGCGAGCAGGAAAATATACTCGTGAAAACGATCAAATTGTGTGATGAGCGGCAATAGCAAGTAACGCACAATTACCAGTGCACCACCCACCAGCAGCGGTAAACTCAACAGCGACAATGCGAGCTCTCGACCCATCGTGTCTGTATTGCCGCCCGCCGCACTGAACAGCACCATCAGGACGATGATTGCAATTAAATCTTGCAATAACAGCAAACCAATCATGAGTTCCCCGATGGGCCGGTGGTGTAGCACCGTGGTCGGCAACAGTTTGATACCAATAATGGTGGAGGAGAACATCATGGCAGCCCCCACCACCCAACTGTCGCGACTGCTAAAGCCAAACAAGTGCGCGACTGCAAAACCTATCGCGAGAAACAACACCGAGCTGACCAGAGCAACGACCGTGGACTTGCGCAACGTCGCCCATAGCGCTTGGGGTTGCATATCCAGGCCGAGCAAAAATAGCAGAAAAATAATTCCGACATGGCCGATGTCACTGAGCAGTTGTAAATCGGTGACCAGCGTCATCCCGTAGGGGCCAATACAAGCACCTAAGGCAATATAGGCGATGATTAGCGGTTGACGTGTGTAGAGGGCGATGGACGCGAATAGCGCCGCGCCCGAGAAGATCAAGAAAAATGAAAAGGTGACGCTGCTTAAATCCATAAAGGCTCAGTTTTCAGGGCAGTGATGCCCAACGTTGCAGCCCCTACGCGCTCAAGAATGCGAGAGAGAAGGCCAGTTAGCGGCGCTGAAAGAGCGGTTGCGGCTCATCAATTGCGGCTTGGTAATGAACGGAAAAATCATGTTCGCGACCCAGATATTCATTCCAATCGGCGTCTTCTGCCGGTGCAAACGAATCACAGCCGACGCGATGTAAGTACGTGAGCTGATCCGGAAGAAAGTGACCCGTCGCTCGGAGCTCGCCCGTATAGCCGCGCTGGCGTAACTCCCGCGCGTAGGAAAACGCACGGCCATCGGTGAATACGGGGAAGTTAACTGTCACGAGCGCGAGCTGATTGAGATGATTGAGTAGGGCGTCAATACCGTCACCGGGTTCAATTTGAACGGCGGAATTGTGTTTATCCGCCAGTGCTTGCCACTGCTCCAAGGTGCAGATGCCACCGGCGGGTGCCTCGGCAGCCTCGGGCTCAATGGGTAACCAAGTATCTTCCGTGATCGCCCCATGCTTAATGACTCTGAGCATACACACGCTCCTTGAAGGGGTCGATGCCCACTCTGCGATAGGTGTCCAAAAAAGTCTCATCGTCGCGACGCAAGGTGATATAGGAAAAAAGCACTTTCTCAACCACCTCGGGCATGTCTTCGCGCTTGAACGAAGGGCCGAGAATTTTTCCCAAGGAGGCGTCTTTCGCCTGGCTGCCACCCAGGGAGACTTGGTAAAACTCCTGCCCCCTCTTATCGACGCCTAGAATGCCGATATGCCCGATGTGATGGTGCCCGCAGGCGTTCATGCAGCCGCTGATATTTAGCTCCAGAGGCCCCAAATCGTAGACGTAGTCCATATCGTCGAATTTGCGTTGAATCGCTTCGGCTATCGGGATGGATTTGGCATTGGCCAGCGAGCAATAGTCGCCACCGGGGCAGCAGATGATATCTGTGAGGTAGCCTATGTTCGGGGTCGCCAAGCCCTGTGGTTGCAGTGCTTCCCACAGCGGTTTTAAGTCGTCGACGGTGACGTCCGCCAGCACCATATTTTGTTCGTGTGTGTTGCGCACTTCACCAAAGCTGTATTTATCGGCCAAATCAGCGATGAATTCCAAATGCTCCGCCGAGACATCCCCCGGCACGCTGCCGGTTGCCTTTAACGACAGGGTCACGCTGCGGTACCCTGGCACCTTATGGGCATGGGTATTGCGCAGCACCCAGTTGGCGAAGATGGGAGTGCTGTCGCAGGTTGTTCTGAGCTTTTGCGTGACCTGCACTTCATCGAAGTCAATGTAATTGGGGTTGGTAAAGTAAGTTCCCGCGCGCTCGAACTCGTCATCCGGAAGCGTGCTAGGCCCATCTTTCAGTAGCTGCCACTCTTCTTCGACTGCCTCACGAAAAGCGTCGATACCCATGGCTTTCACTAAAATTTTAATGCGCGCTTTGAATTTGTTGTCGCGCCGCCCATGTTGGTTATAGACCCGCAAGATAGCTTCTAGGTAGGTCAGCATGTGCTTGCGTTCAAGCCAATCGCAAATGACCGAGCCGATAACCGGTGTGCGGCCTAAACCTCCGCCGACCAAGATTTTCAGGCCGATCTGGCCAGATTCATTAGGTATGACTTCGACCCCAATATCGTGGGCGTGGATAGCCGCGCGATCCTCTGTGCTGCCGCAGACCGCAATTTTGAACTTGCGCGGCAGAAAAGCGAATTCGGGGTGCAGCGTAGACCACTGTCTGATCAGCTCACAGTAGGGGCGGGGGTCGACGATTTCGTCGGCGGCGACACCGGCAAATTGATCGGTGGTGGTATTGCGAATGCAATTGCCGCTGGTTTGGATCGCGTGCATCTCTACACTGGCCAAATCCGCCAGAATATCGGGCACTTCGGGTAAGCGCGGCCAGTTGAGTTGCACATTCTGGCGGGTGCTGATGTGCGCGTAGCCTTTGTCGTAGCGACGACTAATGTAGGCCAGTTTGCGCAATTGCTTGCTATTCATTAACCCATAGGGCACTGCGATGCGCAGCATGGGCGCCAACCTCTGTACGTAGAGGCCATTTTGCAAGCGGAGCGGCAAAAACTGCTCTTCGGACAATTTTCCGGCGAGAAAGCGCTCGGTTTGCCCCCTAAATTGGGCAACGCGTTCGTCGACGAGTGTTTGGTCGTGTTGGTCGTAACGATACATCAGTCTATTTTGGCCCCTGTATGCCTGTGTGGGTATTTCTGTTGATTATTGGTGGCCCTGGCGGGTAATTTTCCACAATTTCGCCCCGGGGGCGAGGCGCTACCTTAGCAGAAAAGTCAGCCCAGCTTTAGCCGTTAATTGCATAAGCCTTCAGTCATTAAATGAATAAGCCTAGAGGCAACTATTTTCGTAAATACTGCATCGCTGAGAAACCACAGTTTTGTCGTTGCAGCTGCTATACTGGCCGGCCGCTAACAACTACTGAATAGGAGTTCTTCGATGTCCAAAGATGTCTCTAAGGAAATGGAGAGTGAGCGCAATTCGGATGCTGCCGCCGATGCCTTTGCCGTTACAGCAATTATCAGTCTGGTCGTCCTGTCGTTATATCTCTGGCTATCTGGAATGCCCGCCTAAGTCTCAGTCGATAGTTGTTTAGTGCCTTTCTCGGTCGCAGCACCGCCTAATAGGGGAGCGGCCGATCTGTTTAAGCAGCACCCGAAGCCCTCAGTACCACTCGCACCAACAGCACCACGGTAGCGATGAACCCCAGGGTGAAGAAAAATCCGGCAATAATAAACGTTCCCGGGCTGCCACGACTGAAGTCCCGCTCTCGATTTTTGGAACTCTGTACGCCGAAACCTGCGGCTAGCACGCTCCCGATGACCTGACGCAGCGATAACTTCTCTGTCGCCTGTTCAGTTCCCACCTCTTCATCCAAGGTATTGTCCTGTGCAGTAGTTGCCATGGGGTCGTTTTTACCTTTCGTTGCCGTTAGTCGTCATCTAAATTGGGGCGCAGCCAGCGCTCCACGTCGACAATGCTTTGGCCTTTGCGCCGCGCGATATCTTCCACCTGATCCCTGCCGATCTTGCCTACGGCAAAGTACCGCGACTCTGGGTGCGAGTAGTAAAAACCGCTCACGGAAGCCGCCGGGGTCATCGCGTAGTGCTCCGACAACGTGACACCACAGGTATTTTTGGCATCCAAGAGTTCAAACAGTGTCGCTTTTTCCGTGTGATCAGGGCAGGCGGGATACCCCGGTGCTGGTCGAATGCCGCGATAGCGCTCGCGAATCAAATCCTCGTTGCTCAACGCCTCGGCCTGGTCATAGCCCCACAGTTCAGTGCGCACCAGGCGATGCAAGTGTTCCGCAAAAGATTCCGCCAATCGGTCCGCGAGCGCCTTGATTAGAATGCTGTTGTAGTCATCGTGGGCCGCTTCGAACTCGGCGGCCAGTTCAGCGACACCGTGCCCGGTGGTTACGCAGAAGCCACCGATGAAATCCAGTACGCCGCAATCCTCTGGCGCAATGAAATCGGCCAGGCTCGCGTTGGGCTTGTCGTCGGCCATTTGCTTTTGCTGGCGCAGGTGGTACAGGATAGCGAGAACGTCCTGGCGATCGCCATCGGCGTAAACAGCGATGTCATCAGTGCCTATTCGCGCAGCGGGCCAAAAGCCCACCGTCGCCTTGGCACGTAGTAACTTGTCGTCAACGATACGTTTGAGCATGGTTTGGGCATCGTCAAATAGCTCCTTGGCTTGAGCGCCGACGACTGTGTCATCAAAAATTTTGGGGTACTTGCCGGAGAGTTCCCAGGTCAGGAAAAAGGGCGTCCAATCGATGGTCTCAATGAGTTCCTCCAGCGGGAAATCATCGTACACCCGAATACCGAGGAACGCGGGCTTGGGTGGCTCGTAGTTCTGCCACTCAAATTGGCAGGCATTTGCCTTGGCTTGCTCAAAGCTCAGCAGTTTGGCATTGGGTCTCCGGTTAGCAACGCGCTCGCGTACCGTCTCGTATTCCTCTGCCAGTGCGCTGACAAAAGCGTCGCGGCCTGTGCCCATGATTTGCGCGGCAACAGCGACACTGCGCGAGGCGTCCGCGACATAAATGACGAAGTTGCGGTCGTACTGCGGGTCGATTTTCACGGCAGTGTGTGCTTTCGATGTTGTGGCGCCACCGATCAGCAGGGGCACATCGAATTCCAGGCGCTGCATTTCGCGTGCGACGTGGACCATTTCATCCAACGAAGGCGTAATCAGCCCACTGAGGCCGATGACGTCGACGTCTTCTTCGCGCGCGGTCTCCAGAATTTTTTCACAGGGCACCATCACGCCTAGGTCAATCACCTCGTAGTTATTGCACTGCAACACCACGCCGACGATGTTCTTGCCAATATCGTGGACATCGCCTTTGACCGTGGCCATCAAAATTTTACCGTTGGTCGAATTGCCTTCTTCTTTTTCCTCTTCAATAAACGGTTGCAGGTAGCCGACGGCCTGTTTCATCACGCGCGCACTCTTCACGACCTGCGGCAAGAACATCTTACCGGCGCCAAACAAGTCGCCGACGATGTTCATACCGTCCATCAACGGCCCTTCAATCACCTCGATGGGCCTATCGAACTGCTGCCGCGCTTCCTCGGCGTCCTCGACCACAAACGTCGATATACCCTTGACTAGGGCGTGGGCCAAACGGTTTGCCACGCTCTCCTCACGCCAACTCAAGTCTTCTATGCGATTTTCGCTGCTGCCTTGACTGCGATAGTTTTCGGCTAACTCGAGCAGGCGCTCAGTACCATCATCACGGCGATTGAGTATGACGTCTTCCACGGCTTCGCGCAGGTCGTCTGAGAGTTCGTCGTAGACTGCGAGTTGTCCTGCGTTGACAATCCCCATGTCCATGCCCGCCGCGATCGCGTGGTACAAAAATACCGAGTGGATGGCTTCGCGCACGGCGTCGTTGCCGCGAAACGAGAACGAAACGTTGGAGACGCCACCAGAGACAAGGGCGCCGGGCAACTCCGCTTTGATGTAGCGCGTGGCCTCGATAAAGTCGACAGCGTAATTGTTGTGCTCTTCGATCCCGGTGGCGAGCGCAAAAATATTGGGGTCGAAAATAATGTCATTGGGGTTGAAGTCCAGTTCGCCGGTGAGCAAGTTGTAACAGCGTTTACAGATGTCCTTGCGACGCTGTAGGTCATCCGCTTGCCCGTCCTCGTCAAACGCCATCACTACCACGGCGGCGCCATACTGCTGGCACAGGCGCGCCTGGGTGAGAAATTCCTCCTCTCCAGCTTTTAGGCTGATGGAGTTCACCACGGCCTTGCCCTGGATACATTTCAGGCCCGCCTCGATGACTTCCCATTTGGAGGAATCCACCATGATAGGTACCCGCGAGATATCCGGCTCGGAGGCGATGAGATTTAAGAAGGTGGTCATCGCCTCCTTGGCATCGAGCATGCCTTCATCCATGTTGATATCGATAATTTGAGCGCCGTCTTCGACTTGTGTTCGCGCAACCTCCAGTGCTTCTTCGTAATTGCCCTCCAGGATGAGGCGTTTGAATTTGGCCGAGCCGGTGACGTTACAGCGTTCGCCGACGTTGACGAACAGACTATCTCGGGCGATGTTAAAGGGTTCCAAACCACTTAAGCGACAGGCGGGTTCCTTTTGCGGTAGGGCTCGGGGTGTGGCACTGCTGACGCCCTCGGCAATGGCGCGAATGTGATCGGGAGTCGTCCCGCAACAGCCTCCGGCGATATTGAGAAAACCGCGCTGGGCAAATTCCGTGAATTCCGCCTGCATAATTTCTGGTGTCTCGTCGAATTCGCCAAAGGCGTTGGGTAAACCTGCGTTTAGATGCGCACTGAAATAGCAGGTTGCAGCGTTCGACAGGTCTTCGACGAAGGGCCTGATCTCGCGATAGGGCCGGCCGCAGTTGCTGCCCACGATAAGCGGTTTGGCGTGGGCGATGGCGTTCCAAAAAGCCTCTGGGTTTTGGCCGGAGAGAACGCGGCCGCTGATGTCTGGAAATGTCACGGAAATCATTACTGGAATGCGCTCACCGCGTTCCGCAAACACCTGTTCGACGCCAAATACGGCCGCCTTGGCATTGAGCGTGTCGAAAATCGTCTCGATCATCAGCAAATCGACCTCACCTTTGATCAGTGCTCGGGCCGCTTCGGCATAATCCGCCGCCAACTCGTCAAAGCTGATACTGCGCGCACCCGGGTCGTTGACATCGGGTGAGATTGACGCGGTTTTCGGTGTTGGCCCGAGTACGCCCGCAACGAAGCGAGGGCGGCTTGGGTCCTGTTCAATAAAGCTATCAACCACTTCGCGAGCGATGCGGGCAGCAGCTAGATTCTGCTCCGCCGCCAAATGGGCGAGGCCGTAATCACTCTGGGCAACACCATTGCTGCCAAAGGTGTTGGTCTCGATGATGTCGGCGCCGGACTCAAGGTAGAGCCGATGAATCTTGGCGATAATATCGGGACGCGTGAGGCTCAATAGTTCGTTATTGCCCTTGACATCTGCCGGGTGGTCGGCAAAGCGCTCACCGCGATAATCTGCCTCTTCCAGCGCTTCCGCCTGAATCATGGTACCCATGGCGCCATCAATCACGAGAATGCGTTCTTGAAGTGCTCGCTCTAGAGCCCCGGAGGCTGCGCTGTTGGTGGCCATATGATGCCCTTAACTGCCGTTGCTGGTGGTGATTGACAGCTCGTTAGTGGGGAAAAAAGCGTTGTATATTAACAGATTATGGCCCGAATTCTCGGCTGATTCTCAGTGGGACTCACACTTTAGGCACTAACTGCGGTAGAATACCCTAGTAATTTACTCGGAATGGGAGGGGCTATGATCACGATTACCGAATCAGCCCAGGATTATCTCGCAGAATTGCTCGCCAAGCAGGACGATGCGCTCGGCGTCCGTGTGTTTATCAATCAGCCGGGCACCCCCCGAGCTGAGACCTGCATCGCCTATTGCCGCGAGGGTGATCTGCAAGAGGGTGATGTGGAAGAGAAGCTGGAGAAGTTCACCGTCTGGTACGAGGGGCGCAGTGTGCCCTTTCTGGAAGATGCTCTGGTAGATTACTCCAAGGATCGCATGGGTGGGCAACTCACCATCAAAGCGCCTAATGCCAAGATGCCGCGTGTGAGTGACGACAGTCCCGTGGAAGACCGTGTGAACTATGTGCTGTATAACGAGGTAAATCCGGCGTTGGCGAAACACGGTGGCGAGGTGAGCCTTATCGAAATCACTACTGAAAAGGTCGCCGTTTTGCAATTTGGTGGGGGTTGTCAGGGCTGTAGCGCGGTGGATCAAACCCTGAAGGGCGGTGTTGAAAAGACGTTAATCGAGCAGATACCTGAATTGAGAGGCGTGCGTGATATTACCGATCACACCGACACCTCACAGGCCTATTACTAGCGCACCTTTGACGAATGGCAGTTGACACAGTGTTCAACAAGCGTATCTAGCTCGAACACGAAACGCAGACGCTACTTGTTGTGCCCTTAAATGTTGCATGCGGTTGTGATCGTTTTAGCCCCGCTCCCGTTGTGGTAGCAGGTCTTTCAATTTATCCCGCATAGCGCGCAGACAGTCAGCGGTAGTGTCCCAGCCGATGCACCCGTCGGTAATGGAGACGCCGTAATCTAACTCGGACAGATCCTCAGGAATAGATTGGTTACCCGCATTGAGGTGGCTTTCAAGCATAAGACCAACAATTGAGCGGTTGCCCTCTAGAATTTGGTTCGCTACGTTCTCTACCACGAGCGGCTGTAATTCCGGCTCTTTGTTGGAGTTTGCGTGGCTGCAGTCCACCATGATGTTGGGGGCCACCCCAGCTTTATCTAAGGCATCTTCACACAGCTTAATATGTACGGAATCGTAGTTCGGCCCGGTGCTGCCGCCGCGCAACACGATGTGCCCATAGGGGTTGCCGCGTGTGGTGAACACCGCCACTTGGCCCTGGCGGTTGATGCCCAAGAAGCGATGTGGTTTGGCGACGGAATTTAGCGCATTGGTAGCGACGGTGAGCCCGCCATCGGTACCGTTCTTGAAGCCAACCGGGCTGGATAGGCCGCTAGCCATTTCCCGGTGAGTTTGGGACTCTGTGGTGCGGGCCCCGATAGCCGTCCAGCTGATGAGGTCTTGCAGGTATTGCGGTGAGATCGGGTCCAGCGCTTCAGTCGATGTGGGTAGCCCCATATCGAGGATATCTAGCAACAGCTTGCGGGAGATATGTAGGCCTTCTTCTATTTTGAAGGAGTCATCCATATACGGGTCGTTCACCAAACCTTTCCAGCCGATGGTGGTGCGTGGCTTTTCAAAATACACACGCATGACGATATACAGTGTGTCTGATAGTTCGTCGGCCAACGCTTTGAGCTTCTTAGCGTAGTCGATGGCGGCGCCGGTATCGTGGATCGAACAGGGGCCGACGACGACAAACAAACGGTGGTCTTCGCCATCCAAAATGTTTTCAATCACACGGCGGCTGTCCACAAGGGTATCGTGGATTGTCGGGGTCATGGGCAGAGCGCTTTTCAGTTGTTCTGGCGTAATCAGAACGTCTTGCGCGGCAACGTTCACGTTGTGAACATCAAGGCCCTCTACTTCGATGTTGCTCATCGTCGCTTACCTGATAAAGTGAATTTTCTCCGCTGTCTGTGCTGCTTCTTGGCGCATTCGAGCACTAGCGGGGCGCGGCATTTTATAGGAGTCGCGCTGCTTTGGGTAGCCGCCCAATAACCCAGACGTTCACATGTGAGGTCAGAGGTGGGAGGTAAAAGGTAAGCGCTCAGATTAGGCGGAACCGCGGTGAGTAAGCCCGCCACTTGGAATATAGGATTTTTCTTGTCACACAATTTGGTAACCCTTGTCGCTTTGCAGCAGTACATCGATCGCGGCGACATCATTCTGACCCCAAATTTGCGCCTTGCACGGCGCATTAAACAGGAGTGGGATGCCGCGCGTGCCGCTGCGGGTGACAAAGTGTGGCCAGCACTTGCGGTTTATCCGATCGAAAACTGGTTACTCGACCAGTGGCGTGCAGCGGTCGGGCAGGGCGCGGCATCCCCGTTGACCGTTCTCAATCGAGTTCAGGAGCTGCAGCTCTGGCAGCAGGTGATCGAGCAGTGGATGGCTCAGGATGGTGAGTTCTCGTTATTGCTACCTGCGCAGGCAGCGGAATTGGCAGCGGCGGCGAGAGATACACTGCTGCGTTGGCAAAAGGATGTTCGGCGTAGTTCGCTGCGCTCGTTATTTGACGCGGAGGCCGACACGGCAACATTTCTGACTTGGTTGGAGCGTTTCGATGCGCGCCTGGCCGAGCGCGGTCTGTGTTGTGCCGCCGATTGCATCGCCGCATTAGCCGAGTGCGATCTGCCACGCACTGCGCAGAAAAGTGCGCGCGGTTTGGTGTTGGTCGAATGTGAGGATGTGCCGCCACTGGTTGCGCAGGCACTCAATAAACTCGGCCCTTCTGTGCAAAAAACAGCTTTGTCGCGCGCCGAAGCACCACTGGTGATGTCGGCCTTTGCGCACGAGCGTGAGGAACAGGTTGCCGTGGCAAAGTGGGCCGCGCAGTTGCAACGCACAGAGTCGAATGCCACCGTGGGTATTGTGCTGCACGGGGGAGAGCAGGAGCGCGTGGCTTTGGAATATTTACTGCGGCGCGAGTTTGATTGCTTGGGCGAAAACTACAATGCGCTACCGGTGAACTTCTCTGCGGGCATCCCCTTAGCCAGTGCTCCTGTGGTGCGCGATGCACTGCGTATACTGGCCCTGGGGCTAGAGGATGTGGCCGTGCCAGATTTGGTCGCGCTACTGCATTCTCGATTCATCACTTTGCCAGACAAAGACAGTGTCTTAATGCAGCGGCTGATCGTCGATTTGTATGATGGTGGCAGCGAGCGAGTCAGACTCGCGGCGCTGCGGGACTTCGCCAATAATTTACGACAACGGAGTGACCGTGAAACCGCAGCCGAAGACACAGCCGGTATCGCAGCTCAAACAGACACCGAAGTGGACAGTAATGCGGACACTGCAAGCGCAACAGGTCACGAACCTCCGCCATCGATGGGATTTGCGCTGGGGCGCTACCTATTGGCCATGGCGACGACACGGGAGTTGCAAAAAGTGGCCCTACCGTCGCTCTGGCCACAACGCTTTGTCACAATTCTAGAAATGTGGGGATGGCCGGGAGACCAGCCCCTGGATTCATTGGAGTTCCAACAGGTCGGCTTGTGGCACGAGGTCTTGGAGGAATTCGCTGGCCTGGACGCCGTTTGCCAGTCGCTGAGCTTTGCCCAGGCCTTAGGCCTTCTCCAAACGTGTTGTTCACGCAAGATCTCACATCCTGAAACTGCCGATACTGCGGTGCAAGTATTGGGGCCTTTGGAGGCGGTGGGATTAGCCTTTGATCACCTGTGGGTGTGTGGTATGGAGGCCAGTCAGTGGCCGACAGCGGCGCGGCCAAACCCTTTTATCCCCATCGCCTTGCAGGCTTCAGCCAAGATGCCGCATGCCACTGCGGCACGGGAGTGGGAGTTCGCTGCGACTTTGCTGCGCCAGTATCGAAGTGCGTCTGGTGTGCTACACACCAGCTATTGTCGTACTCGCGAAGATGTCGCGCAGTTACCCAGCCCCTTGTTGGCGGCATGCACCGTACCAGACGTGCCGCCGGTAGACACAGTCGCGGCAACGTGGCGCGCAGCGCAGTTGCACGGGCAGCGAGAAACGCTGGTTGATGCTCACGCCCCGGCGCTGTCGGACGATGAATCGGCGACGATAGGGGGTGGGTCGGCGCTGGTTGAGCGGCAATCCAACTGTCCGTTTCAAGCCTTTGCACACCACCGCTTGCGGGTTGAGCCCCTGGGTGAATTCCTACCCGGCCTGTCTCCAGCCGAGCGCGGCACACTAGTGCACGAGGCCCTGTATCACTTGTGGGGCGTGTTACGCGATCATGCCACGCTGGTGTCGATCGGTGAGCCCGAGAGACGGCGCGCGATTGACAGCGCGATCGACACGGCAGTGCCCAAACTGCCCCAGTACCGCCGCATTGCAGTCGGTGCAGCTTGCCTCGCACTTGAAAAGCAGCGATTACAAACGCTCCTGGAGAATTGGCTCGACGTGGAAGCCCGTCGCGGCGATTTCCGCATTGCACACCGCGAAGAAAAGCTCGATCTCCCGCTGGCGCGGCTCTCGCTTGAATTGCGCGTGGATCGCATCGATGAGCTGGCCGACGGCACGCAAGTGATCATTGACTACAAAACAGGGGTATCCGAAGTCAGTGATTGGTTGGGGCCGCGACCGCGCCGGCCGCAGTTACTGTTATATGGCTTGGGCAATCGCGCGACCCCCGCCGCCTTGGCGTTTGCCCAAATACGCTCAGGCGATAGCCAATTTGTTGGCCTGGGGGAAGCGGTTGGTATCCCAGGTCTGAAAACTGATATCGTCAAGGCCGTCCAACGCTATAGCAGCGCGGAAGATTGGCATTCGCTGAACGAGGAATGGCGCACAACGCTACAGCACTTGGCGCAGGCGTTTGTCGATGGCGATGCGCGTGTGGATCCCCTCGCAGGCGCGTGTACCTTTTGCGGGTTGCAGGCCTTGTGTCGCGTCAACAGCCAGCCCGAGACCGGAGCGCAAGACGATGACATCGCGTACTTTGCGGAGTGGGCCGATGAGTGAAATCGTCGACGCTGCACAGCGGCAACGTGCGATAGACCCAACTGCCAGTTTTTGTGTCAGCGCTCCTGCGGGGTCGGGCAAAACCGAGATTCTCATTCAGCGCTTTCTCGGCTTGTTGGCGCGGGTGGTGCGCCCTGAGCAAGTCTTGGCGATCACCTTTACGCGAAAAGCCGCTGCGGAAATGCGCGATCGAGTGGTGACGGCGTTGCAAAGCGCGGCGCTCGAGAGTAAGTGCACCACAGATCATGAGCAAGTAACGCGCAACCTGGCGCGCGCAGTGTTGGCTGTCGACGAGCGAGAGGGTTGGGCGCTACTGCACAATGTCACACGGTTGAACATACAGACCATCGATGGCTTCTGTAGAGGTCTCACACTCCAAATGCCTGTGTTAAGCGCCATTGGCGGGCAGGCAAATCCGCAAGACGATGCTCAGTTACTCTATCGCGAAGCGATTAGCGACTTGTTCGCGCTCATGGAGGATGAACACCCCATCGCTGCAGATCTGCGCGCCGTTTTGGCGCACTTGGATAACAATTGGCAGCGTCTGCAGGGCATGCTAGAGACTATGTTGCAGCGGCGTCAGCAGTGGCAGGACTATGTGAGAGTGCATACTTCCCCTCGGGCCTCCGAGCAGTACCTCATTCAGTTGGTACAGCAATTGGTGGAGGAGGAGCTGCAGGCATTACACGCGGTGCTCGCCCATTACGAGCCCGATATTGTGGATTTGCAAAAATTTGCAGCAGGCAACAAGGGGGAATCGGCGCTAGAGGCATTCCCTGGCACAAGTGCAAATGATCTCGCTGGTTGGCGCCTGGTTAGAAATTTATTGCTGACCAAAGAAAATGTTTGGCGCAAGCGTATCACCGTCGCTGAAGGCTTCCCAAAAGATCAATCAGACCATGCAGATCGGCAAAAGAAACGCATGCGAGCGCTCCTGGATGAGCTGTCGAGCATGTCTGAGTTACAGGCGCAATTAGGCGCCGTCGCCAGCCTGCCGGAATTGACCGAAGGCAGTACCTCCTGGTCCCTGGTAGTGCATCTCTCGCGCCTGTTGCCCGTCTTGGCCGCACAACTGCTGTTGGTGTTTCGTCGTTACGGGCAGGTGGATTACACGCAAATTACGCAGAGTGCACTGGACGCACTGGGAGAGGAAGAGGCGCCCACTGATTTGGCGCTGCGTTTGGATTATGCCATCGAACATATTTTGGTCGATGAGTTTCAAGATACGGCTATTGCACAGTACAAATTGCTGCACAAATTGACCCGTGGGTGGGGTGAGTATAACGCCGCTAACCCCGATGCGCCGCGCACGCTGATGATTGTCGGTGATGCCATGCAGTCTATTTATGGTTTTCGCGACGCCAATGTCGGTTTGTTTATCAATGCGCAACGCGACAGCTTTAACGGTGTTACCTTAGAGCCCTTGGTATTGGCCAGTAACTTTCGCTCCGATGCGGCGTTAGTCGACTGGGTCAACCATTGCTTTCAACCCGCGTTTCCGAGCACGGATGATATGGTGAAAGCGCAGGTGCGCTATCACCCCGCGGCAGCCGTGCGACCAACGGGGGATGAGTCACCGGTTACCCTCGATGTCTTTTGCGGTGAAGAGAAGTATACCGATGAAGCGCTCTACATCTGTGCGCAAATACAGCAACACGTCGCCGCCGGTGAAACTGATATCGCTGTGCTCGGCAGGCAGCGCAAACACGTGCAGACGATAAGCCGCCGTCTAAAATCACTCGGTGTGCCACACCTTGCCCAGGAGTTGAATAGCTTAGCCCATTCTCCTGCGGTGGCGGATCTACTGACGCTGTGTCGTGCCCTGGCCAACCGCGCTGATCGCTTAGCATGGCTCGCTTTGCTGCGCGCCCCTTGGTGTGGTGTGCAGTTGGCGGATTTGTTGTGCATTGGGCGCTGGCAGCGTGAGCGTCCACTGGCCGTGAGCATCGGTGACCCGCAATTATTGGCGCAGCTCAGCCCAGCGGGTCAGTGTCGATTGTTACACGTGCACAGCGTGTTACAACACGCCGAAGCTCAGCGCGATCGATTGGCCCTGCGTGTGTGGGTCGAGCAGGCTTGGCTGGCCTTGGGCGGACCACAGGCCCTGGACGACCCGCTGGGTTTGGATGATGCAGAACAGTTCTTCCAGCTCCTGGAACAAGCTGATGCTGCGGCAATCGGTCTGGATACGGGATGGCTATCGCGGCAACTGGAAAAGCAATTTATGAGTGGGGGCGATGCCCACAGCCCTGTTCAGCTACTCACCATACACAAAGCCAAGGGCTTGGAGTTTACGCGCGTTTATATCCCCCGTTTAGATGGCCAGACTGGCAGCGATCGCAACACCTTGTTACTCGCTGACGAGCACATTACCAGCACTGGGCAGCGGGGCTTTTTGTTAGCGGCGAACGACGACAGTGAGAAGGGCGAGCCGAGCTTGTTCAATTACATGAAAGTGCGGCGCAAAAACAAAGAGGCTCTGGAAACCACACGTTTGCTCTATGTGGGTGCGACGCGAGCGATTAAGCACTTGCACCTAAGCGCTTCACTGAACTGGGATGCGAAGAAGGAGTGCATCCAGACACCGTCGTCCTCGTCCCTGCTGCGCACAATCTGGTGTGATGAAATTGCTGCCCAGGCCACGGTTCATGGTCTGACGGAGAGTGCCGCAGGGTCCAGTAGAGACGTCGATCAGATGTCGGCACCGTTATCGCGTCTGGTGGAGTCTTCGCTCCCGCAATTCGCTTATGAGCCAGGGAAGCCGACGGAGCCATCAGCCGGTTTGAACCGGCCTGACCACACCGACAACTATTTCGAGCGCAGTGTTGGAACCGTCGTGCACTGGGCGCTGGAAATGTTGGCGATGGGGGAGAACTTACCGCAGGCCATCTCTACCGAACACCGGCAGCTCTGGCAACAACAGTTGCAGTCTCTGGGTCTTTGGGGTGAGAGTTGTCGGCAAGGTTTGGCTGTAGTGGAACAGTCGATCGCTGCGATGTTGTCTGAGTCCGGCTGTGGCCCCTGGGTGCTGTCTGCGGCCCATGAAGAAGCGCGTAATGAATGGACGCTGGCGGTGGCCACTGCTGATGGTGCTGCGAGGGACATTGTTATTGATAGAAGTTTCATCGATGTAGAGTCTGGGCATCGCTGGATTGTCGATTACAAAACGAGCGTGCCGCGGGCGGATGAAACACTGGAGTCCTTCACGGCGCGCGAATGTGACCACTATCGGGAGCAGTTACGCGCTTATCGCGATGCGCTGTGTGAGTTGGTGACCGAACCGCTGCGCTGCGCCCTGTGTTTTACCGCGCTGGGCCATTTGCAGGTGCTGCCCGAGTTAGATGCGCCGGGGCGGTAATTGTCAGCGCGGTGCAGGTCTCACACGCCGTGTAGTAGGTGGCTTACGCTTCGCTGCAGTTGCGCGCCACCGAACCAATTATGGCCAGTACAAGGAGTACTGAATGTCGAATCGAGATTTGCGTAAGTGCCAGAAAATTGTCGTACTGACCGGAGCGGGGATATCTGCGGAGTCTGGCCTCGCGACGTTCCGCGATTCCGATGGTTTGTGGGAAAAGCATGACCCGATGACCATTGCAACGCCCGAAGCGTTCGCTCGAGATCCGGCGCTGGTCTATCGCTTTTATAACGCGCGCAGAGCGCAGTTGCGAGATGTTGAGCCCAATGCCGCTCACCGCGCACTGGCACAATTGCAGCGGGATGCCAATAAGTCTGTGTTCTTGATCACACAGAACGTGGACGACTTGCACGAGCGCGGAGGCAGTGAGCAGGTGTGCCATATGCACGGAGAACTCAACAATATGCTGTGCACAGCCTGCGGTTCACGAGTACCCGCAATAGACAACTATGATGGCAGTAGCCGATGCCCTGCCTGCAATACCGAAGGCCAATTGCGGCCAGATGTGGTGTGGTTTGGTGAGATTCCCTACCATATGGCGTTAATTGACGAGCAACTGCGCCAATGCGATGTATTTATCGCGGTGGGAACCTCCGGTGTTGTCTATCCCGCAGCGGGGTTTGTTGCCGATGCGCGCAGTTATGGCGCGATGACCTTGGAAGTGAACAAAGAAGTCAGCGAGGTGAGCGGGTTGTTTGATCGGCAGATGCAGGGCGTGGCGACAGAGCAGGTGCCCAGGTTAGTCAGCGAACTCGCAGCTCAGCCGCCGGGGAGATAAAGTGTGAGTTTTTGACCCGGTCGTAGGTAGGCGCGCGGGTCCAGGGAATTCCAGGCAACAATGTCGTTAATTGACACATTAAACTTACCGGCAATGCGATACAGCGAATCACCGCGACGCACGCGATAGCCTTGCGGTTTCGCGCCGCCATGCTTTGCCATTGCCAGGCTATCCTGCCAGCCACTGCCACGCGGAATCATCAACGTGTCGCCGGCGCGAATCCGGCTGCCGCGAATGCCATTCACTTGACGCAATAACTGTACGCGCGTGTTGAAACGCTTGGCGATGTGTATGAGGCTGTCGCCGCGCTCGATCTTGTAGTGTTCCCAACTCACGCGCTCGTGGTCGGCCAACGCGGCCACTTTGCTATTGAACGCCTCGGCTTTGCCCACCGGCAACAGCAATTCGTCGTTGGTGTTGGGCGCGGTGGCCCAGCGTAACTGGCCGGGGTTGAGAGCGCGCAGGGCTTTTAGCTCCATGCCGGCAATTTCTGAGGCGCGCAGCAATTCCAGTTGCCCAGAGGTATTGGCAATTTCGAACGCCGGCCGGTTGGCGACAGGTGGCAGATAGACGCCGTAGCGTTCCGGTTCGGCGATGATTTGACTCAGCGCAATCAGGCGCGGCACGTAGTGTCGAGTTTCCCGCGGGAGTCGCAGTGACCAATAATCTGTGGCACGACCATTGCGTGCATTTGAGCGCAGCGCGCGGTTAACTCGCACCTTACCCGAGTTGTAGGCGGCTAGCGCGAGTAACCAATCGCCGTCAAAGGCGCGGTGCAAAGCTTCTAAATAATTCAGTGCAGCATCGGTGGAATCCCGCAGGTCGCGTCGACCGTCATACCACCAGTCTTGACGCAACCCGAGCTGTTTGCCGGTGGCGGACATGATTTGCCACAGGCCCGCTGCACGGCGCGGCGAGTAGGCGAACGGGTCCATGGTGCTCTCGACGAAGGGCAGTAGCGCTAATTCAATCGGCAGGCCGCGCTTCTCGACTTCCTCGACGATGTAAAACAGGTAGATTTCCGCGCGCTGCGAATACAGATCGAGTAGCCCGTACTGGTTGAGGAGGTGTTTGCGCGCCTTGTGAATCCGCGCGTGTTCCATGTCGCGCCAGGTGAGGTCGCGGCGAATGCGCTGCCATAGGTCTGTGGGTGGCAGTGGCTCCACCACGGGGGTTGGCGCAGGGGCACGCTGGCGTTCGATTTTTTCTGCGGCGGCTGCGATCTCACCCACCGTGGGCAGGGGGTTAAACGCGGGAACGAGGTGCGCATCTGGGGTCTCGGCCGCGTTATCACTGGGCAGAGACTGGCATCCACCTAGAATCCACATGAGAGAAAAAATAACAACTAAATTAGGTAAATATCTGATATTAAACATGTTTATTTTTAGAACCTGAGATCCATCTCGACTAAACGGGTTAAACAAAGGCGTTTAAACAAAGCCGCTAAGACAAAGTCGCTTGGAGAGTGTCCCCGCCGCGGCCCGCACAGCCCGCATAGATTGTAGCCCCGAATCGCTCTTCGACGAGAGGGTATTTTCTCTTTTTAAGAAAATAGCGGCACCTGCTCAAAAATTGTCCTTCCAGCCGCGCACGGTCGCAAACACCTCTGCGGGCGTTTCGCCCTCGAGTTTGCCCAACTCGCGCAAGGAATCAATCAACGCCGGTTCGGCGCAGCGCAGAAATGGGTTCGTCGCCAACTCCAATGCCAATGTTGAGGGCACGGTGGGCTCGTCGCGCTCCCGCGTTGCGCTGTCGTTCGCCACTCGCGTCGCCAAAGGCTCATTCGCCGGCTCTACCGCTTGCGCAAATTGCAGGTTCCCCAGGGTGTACTCGTGCGCACAGTACACGCGGGTCGCGGCAGGCAGCGCGGCGAGGCGTTGCAAAGAACTCAGCATCATCGGCGGGTTGCCTTCGAACACGCGCCCGCAGCCACCCGCGAATAGAGTGTCGCCGCAAAAGACCAGCGGCTGTCCCTCTGTGGCGTCGCTGCCCGCATGGAAAAAGGCGATGTGATCCAGTGTGTGGCCGGGAACCTCCAACACCTCAAGTGACAGGCCCAGCACCTCGATGGATTCGCCGGCGGCAAGGCAAACATCGATGCCCTCGATGGTCTCATTGTGTGGGCCGTAGACTGTCAAGGCGCCGCGCTCGCGCAATGCTGCCAACCCGCCAACATGATCGAAGTGGTGGTGGGTAATAAGCACACCGCTCAGGTCTAAGCCCTCCCGTTCCAGCGCTGCGATCACGGGAGCGGCATCGCCAGGGTCGACGACAAATGCCTCTTTGGAAGCGCTGTCACTGAGTAGCCAAATGTAATTGTCGCTGAACGCGGCGATGGGTTGAATATTCAACATGATGCGGCCATTTAAATGTTTAAAAAATACAGTACCATGGAGCGCAGACGGTGCACGGGTATGCCTGTGCAGGTGAATCTGTGCAGGTAAATCTGTGCAGGTAAATATTAGCCTCGTGCGACAAGGTACTATTGGCGCGACAGGTTATATTGGTACTATTGGCGAGAGTGTAGGAGCGCGAGGGCGCAATATGCAAGCCAGCAGAATCAATTTTTTTACCGAGCTGGAGCGCTGGTATACCAGCGACAACGGCCGTTACTTGCTGGACGCTACCCGCTCCGCGATACAGCCCCAGTTAGACACCTCATTTGGCTACCACTTGCTGCAATTAGGGTTGTTAACGGATGAGCCCCTGGGGCAGGGCAGCCCGATACATCATCGCATTCACTGTGGTGTGAGCGGGGCTCAGGAGCGTGCCGATTTCGTCAACGTGGTCAGTGAATGCGACGAAATCCCCGTAGCGTCAGACAGTATCGATACTGTCATCGCCCACCACTGCCTCGAATTTTCTGCACAACCACATCGTGTGCTGCGCGAAATCCAGCGCGTCCTCACACCGCAGGGGCAATTGCTGTTAATCGGATTTAACCCCTACAGTTTGCACGGCGTGGGTGCGCGCGTTCGCGGCTTGTTCGGACACCGTTTGTGGGCACAACAGCAACCCATTAGTTCGCATCGCCTGCAAGATTGGCTGCATTTACTCGGTTGTGAAGTGCGCGAATCGATCAGTCTGTATAGCGCGCCGCCAATAGGTTCCGGTCGAATTCGACAGTGGCTCACGGCCTGCGATCAATGGCTCAGTGACTACAATTCTCCGCTGGGTGGCCTGTACATTTTGCATGCACGTAAGCAAGTGGCCGCATTGCATCCACCGCTTAGAGTGCCGAGTGGTCGCAGGGGCCGCCTCATCGGATTGGTCACCAAACCGGTAGCCGCTCCGAACCCTGCGCCTTCACCGGTTGTGCCGCTCGCGGGGCGTGAATCCACTAAGCGTACGCCTTGACCGAAGATCGCAGCGAACAAGTGGTGGAGATGTACACCGATGGCGCCTGCCGCGGCAACCCCGGCCCGGGAGGGTGGGGTGTGTTGTTGCGGTACGGTGCGCAAGAGCGTGAACTTTTCGGGGGTGAAGACCACACCACCAATAATCGTATGGAATTGCGCGCCGCTATTGAAGGCCTCGCCGCTCTCTCGCGTCCCTGCGCAGTGGTGCTCTACACAGATTCGACCTACGTGAAAAATGGCATTTCCAGTTGGCTGCACAATTGGAAAGCCAAGGGTTGGAAAACCTCTGGGCGCAAGCCGGTCAAGAATGTTGATTTGTGGCAAGCCTTGGATGCACAGAATCAGCGCCACGACGTGAGTTGGCGTTGGGTAAAAGGACACAGTGGCGATGCGGGGAACGAGCGCGCCGATGCATTGGCGAATCGGGGAATTGATGCCTTGGGAGGCAATGATCTATTGTGATCTGCCCATCGACGCATATCTTCAAATTCTTTGAACGACACTAGACACCCACTAAATTTCCCCACCAAACTATTCATCACATCCAGCCGATCCATGGCAGCACGGTAGTTTGCGAGTACGATTACCGTTGGTACGCCACCCCTGAGGTGCTTATTTTGCAATCAGATGATTTTAATCGCAGCCGAATCAATATCGTCATCGCGGCCGCAGTGACCTCGACGACGAAACTCGCAGCTGCACCAGGCAATGTCTTGCTGTCGAAGCGTAACGCGAAACTCGGTCGTCAGTCTATGGTAAACGTATCTCAGATCGCCACACCGGATAAGTCCTGTCTCACTGAGAAAGTAGGTAAATTGCAGGCAGCGATGCTGAGGGGGGTTGAAGAGGGCGTGCGCCTTGTTCTCGCCTTATAGCTACCGGGTGAGCTAGCGGGGTCAGGGCCCTTTTTCCCTTGTTTTTTTCCTTAAAACGGCTAGGACACCTAAGCTCCCCAGGATCGACTCTCCCGCACTTGATCCATATCAATAGAAGTCCTTTCTGTACCTGTCTCTAATTAGTTTGGGGTATGACCGAGTGCTTAGAGCTACGCATAGTGGCGCCTTATGACGGGGTGAACTCTACATTGCGAGGGCGATCATGACAGCGGCACAACCTGATTTAACGGCACAGTTATACCAAGCGGCACGAGATATGCTGCCTGGACTCCGCGAACGCATTACGGAGACTGCGCGCCTCGGACACCTGCCCGAAGCAACAGTCAAGGAGATGCAGGACGCGGGATTTTTCCGCATTATGCAACCGGCACGGTACGGCGGCTTTGAGCTCGATCCAGAAGTATTCTTCAATGTGCAGATGATTCTCGCCGAGGCGTGTATGTCCACCGCCTGGGTTCTCGGGGTGGTGGCGATACACAACTGGCAACTCGCGCTGTTCGATGATCAAGCGCAACAGGATGTGTGGGGCGAGGACGACGCGACCTTGATTTCCTCCTCTTACATGCCGGTCGGTAAAGTGGAGCACGTGGAGGGCGGCTATAAATTGTCTGGCCACTGGGGCTTTTCGTCTGGCTCCAAGCACTGCAAATGGGCCTTTCTCGGTGGCATGGTTCCACCCACACGCGAGGGGGAGGCGCCGGACTACCGCACATTTTTAGTGCCCCTTGGCGATTATAAGATCCTCGACAACTGGAATGTGAGCGGGCTAGAGGGCACGGGCAGTCACGACATCGTGGTTAAAGACGCTTTTGTGCCGGAGTACCGCACACATCGCTCCATCCATGGTTTTGAATGTAACAGTCCCGGCAATGCCGTGAACGACCACTACATATTCCGCCTGCCGTTCGGGCAAATCTTTGTGCGGGCGGTGTCATCGTCCAGCATCGGCTGCTTGAAGGGCGTAGTCGACAGCTATGTCGCGGTCAACCGCGACCGTGTCGGCTTAAACGATGGCAATAAAATTGCGACCGACCCCGATGCGCAAATGGCGCTGGCGACCGCCGTGTCCACCATCGATGAATGCCAAACCATTATGTTTCGCAACTTCGACACCATGATAGAGGCCGTGCGGCAGGGGCAGGAACTGGACATCAAACAGCGCATCCAAATGCGTTTCGATGCGGCTCAGGTGGCCGCGAAATGTACCGAAGCCATCAACCTCATGTTTATTTCCTGTGGGGCACAGGGCATTTTCCGAGATCACCCACTGAATCGGGCCTGGCTCGATATCAATGCTGGACGCACCCATGTGGCGAACAACCCCTTTAAATTCGGCCGCAATCTCGGTGGCATTATGATGGGTGGTGAGAACGGGGATTTTTTCCTCTAGCGCGCGTAGGACGCCTAGAACGCAGCGCCGACATACACTGCCAGGCGGCAGAGATGGCCCTGCCTGCGCGTTGACCTGTATCAATTATTGACAAAAAACTACGGCATCTAGTCCGTTCGGATGATGGTAACGGTGTCGACAAAAGCCGATAATTTGGACAAGTGAAGCAGCCCGCCACGCGGAGGTAAAGGAATGACTGTTGTAGAGAAAGACGCCGCACCCACGACAACCCCATATGTCATCAAAGCGGACAAGCGCGAGGAGCGTTACGCCCGCGGGTGGTACGTGATCGGCAACACAGGCAGTGTCAGCCATAAGCCGCGCGAGCTGTTCGCCTTCGGCACCAAACTAGTCGCCTATCGCGGCAAGGATGACGGCAAAGCGCATGTCCTCGATGCCTACTGCCCCCACATGGGCGGCGACCTCTGCGGGGGGGAAGTCAAAGGCAACTCCGTGGTGTGCCCCTTTCACCTGTGGAGTTGGGGGTCGGACGGTGTTTGCGACGATATTCCCTACGCCAACAAAATACCGGAAAAGGCCGTGATTAAGTCCTGGCCGGTGTTGGAAAGGAACGGCCTGGTTTTTGTGTGGCAGGATCCGGAGAACAATCCACCCATTCCTGAGCAAGAACCTGCGCGCATTGAAGACTGGTACTCGGGTGAGTGGACCGACTGGGAGATGGAGGCGATTCCCATCGAGTCACTGGGGCGCGAGTTGGTGGACAACATGGCGGATATGGCGCACTTCGGCCCCATCCACTACTCCTCGGTGAAGTCCTTCAGAAACACCATGGACGGTCACAAATTTGTACAGTACATGGTAGGTGGCCACCAAATTCTGACGGAGGGCGATGATGCGCTCATCACTTCGGTAGCTACCTACGAAGGCCCGGCTTACATGACCACGACCATGACCGGCAAAATGGATGGCCACCCCATGACTACCCATCTGCTTGTCAGTCATATACCTACCGACATGGGCAACTTCACCATCAACTTCGGCGTCATGATGAAGAAAGACCCAGACGCTAGCGAAGCGCAGAACAAGGCGATGGCGGAAGAGTATATGGAGAAAAACATCGAGTCTTTTCACCAGGATGTCGCGGTTTGGAACAACAAGTGCATCATCGATAATCCGCTGATGTGTGACGGTGACGGCCCCATCAACCTGGTGCGCAAGTGGTACAGTCAATTCATGACTGACATCGCCGACATCAAGGAAGACCAGGTGCGAGCGCGTGAGCACACGACGATGGAAGGCCCCACGGTTGAGGAAGTGCTTGCGAAGATGCACGCCGGGTAGTTTGCTCACTTCCAGCTCTGTTTCCTGGGCTGGGGATGCCGATCGATCAGGATCCGCCATCACAACCTGTCCATCCAAGAGGGGGCCCACAGCCTGTTGCAGACCAGAACTGCTGTACTGAACGGAGATTTACGAGGGCATTTTGAGGAATGGTATCCGGAGCTAAGAGCTGCGCCCCAGAACGATATCTACCAGGAGCGAGTCAAGCTGGCAGCGTAAATTCTGGAGGTTTTGCCCCAAGGATTTCGGTGCTCTCCATCTCCTCGAAGCTCAGGCTACAATCGATAGCCAGTTCTTCCACGTCCCAGATGTGTTTCATCAGTCTTATCCTTAGGGCAAATTATCAAATGTACGTATTTAAAACGTACATATTGACACTCCTGTATATGGATGTACAATTTGAATACGTACATATTGATGGAAGGAGCCGAAAATGCCTCGAGTACCCGTAGAAAACAACGACCGTATGTCTTTGCGCATCGCCGCGGAGGAAAAATCGTTGTTGGTGAGAGCGGCAGCACTAGAGCACACCAACCTGACGGAGTTCGTCATCCGCACCGCGGTAGCCAATGCCAAGGAAGTCATCGAACTCAGCGAGCGGCAGGAACTGTCAGAGCGAGACAGCCTGCGGGTGATGGATCTGCTGGAGAATCCACCCGAGCCCAACGAGAAATTAATGGCTACAGCCTTTGCCATGCCGAAAACTTCATGACGCTGCGAAGTTGGCGTGAGGAGCCTATCGAGAAACGGCATGATCGCGCTGCCTTTGACTGCGGCGACGCGGATTTGAATACATTTCTGGTGCGGCACGCGCGCCAGAGCCATGAGAAGGACGGGGCGAAAACGTTCCTGGCCATCGATGATGAGAACGACAAAATCCTCGGGTTTTACAGCTTGAGCCCGGCTTCTATTGCTTATGAGCGCACACCGGTTGTCGTCAAGAAAGGTCTGGCTCGATATGAAGTGCCTGTATTTCGGCTTGGTCGTCTGGCTGTAGATATCTCGGTTCAGGGGCAGGGACTAGGTGGTCAACTATTATTAGCTGCCGGGAGGCGTTGTCTGAGGGTTGCGGCAGTGGCGGGCGGTGTTGCCTTGTTGATCGACGCCAAGAATGAAGGGGCCGCTGACTGGTACGCCAGCTGCGGTGCGGTACCTCACCAGGACGCACCGCTCTCGCTTCTTCTCCCCTTCAAAACCATCCACGCGGCCCTGGCTGCTGCAGGCAAACTGTAAAAGTTGGCGGTTATCGTAGCTATGCGGTCACTACCCCAGGAAGGGGCCCGCTGTCTACAGCAGACAAGAACCGCGATGCTAAACAGAGAGTTACGAGGGCATTTTGAGGAATGGTATCCGGAGCTAAGAGCTGCGCCCCAGAACGATATCTACCAGGAGCCAGTCAAGCTGGCAGCGTAAATTCTGGAGATTTTGCCCCAAAGATTTCGGTGCTCTCCTAGATCGCACTGAGCCGGTCAAACCAGGGCGATGCCTGTTCCAGTTGTCCGGCGAGCCGAAATAAGGTCGCTTCATCATCGAAGCGTCCGGCAAACATCACACCAATGGGCAAACCCTCTTTGCTCCAGTGCAGCGGCACCGACATGGCCGGCTGCCCGGTCATGTTGTATACGCCGGTAAAGGCCGCCGCCGCGCCGGCGACCCCCATGAACGTCTCGAATTCTTGATTCAGGCTCAGCGCGCCCAGTTTCGGGGGTAGCAACGCCATAGTCGGGCTGAGGATAACGTCGTAGTCGCGCATAAATTCGCCCAGTGCGCGGCTCGCACCGTGCAATGCCACGCGCGCATTGCGGTAGGCGACAGCGGACACCTCGCGGCCGGCTTTGAGGTTAAGGTGATTAATTTTTTCCAACTCGTTCGCGCGGACTTTGCGGCCCAGCAGTTGTTCACGCTGCGCCACCTTGGCAGCGACGAGCACATTGCCGACGATTCCGAAGGCCTCGTACAGCGCATTTACATCCACCGTTGGCTGCGCGACTTCGACGAAATGCCCGAGGCTTTCACAGAGTTTAGCGGTCTCCTGCGTCGCTTGTACGCATTGAGGGTCGACCGGTAGCGGCAGCACAGAACGCGTCATCAGTGCGATGCGCAGTTTGCCCGGTGAGCGCTGGGTTTCTTCGAGATAGGTGCGCTCACTTTTGGCGGGCGCTGCGTAGGCGTCGCCAACCGCGGCACCCGCAGTAGCATCGAGTAGGGCAGCGCTATCACGCACACTGCGACTCACCACATGCATGACCGAACAGCCAGCGCGAGTTTCGTAGCTGTGAGGGCCCATTGGCACCCGTCCGCGCGTCGGCTTCATGCCGAACAGACCGCAGGCAGAAGCCGGAATACGAATGGAGCCACCGCCATCGCTGGCGTGGGCTACCGGTAGAATGCCGGCCGCCACGGCAGCGGCAGAGCCACCGGAGGAGCCACCGGCACTGTGCTCAAGGTTCCAGGGGTTGCGCGTGTCGCCAAACAATTGGGTTTCGGTCGTCGCGGTATTGCCGAATTCGGGGCTATGGGTCTTACCAAATATCACCAATCCCGCCTTCTTGTAGCGCTCCACTGTGGTGCTGTCGTAATCCAAGACTTGATCTTGAAAAAAACGCGAGCCCTCAGTGGTGATAGTGCCCTTGAGGGCAATGCCCAAATCTTTGAGTAAAAAGGGCACCCCCCGAAAAGGTCCATTAGGTAAGCCTTCCGCAATCGCCTTTTTCGCCAAGTCGTAGTGTTGTAGGACGACGGCGTTGATCTGCGGGTTAACTTGCTCTGTGCGAGCGATCGCGATGTCTAACAACTGCGCCGGACTGACCTCCTTGCGGCGCACCAGGTCAGCCAGGGCTAACCCGTCGAAACGTCGGTACTCCAGGGTTTTCGTAGTTCCAGCCGCCACTGCTTTGGTGGTGCCAGCACTGAGTAGCGTGGTTCCCAATAATACTGCGCTGCTTTTTATTACCTGACGCCTGGATATGGACATGGTGTTCGCCCCGTGTTGTGTTGCGGTGTGTTGTGGCGTGAAGGCCGATGATAAGGAGCCGTGTCGCTGCCCCACCTGTCACACCCCGGGAAGCTGCAGCGGTCCGGGTTCAGTGAAGATCTCCCAGGGCCCCTTGACTTCGATGGTGCGACCGGGATTGCGCTGGTCACTAAAATACAGGCGGTCTCCCACGTGATTGAATGCGGCGCCACACATCTCTGAGCCGGCATTATTGTCAATTTGTATGACGGGGAAGGTGGAGCCATCTTCACGCACTAGCACGATCTGCATGTCGCCGCCGTCTTCGCAGACGTAGATGACCCCTTCATCGGACACTTCTACATTGTCAACGCCGCTCAGTATGCCGTTAACTTGTACTGCGGCATCATAGACGACAGTCAAACTATTTGCGGCGGGATCGTAGGACCAAACGCGGTTATCCCCCTTGGTCGTGAACACGACATTATTGCCGGAAATGTCGATACCCTCGCCGCCATCAAAGCGCTTGGTATGGGGCACTTGGTCGCGACACTCCTTCGTCGCAGCCGTGGGGTCGGGAACTTCGCGCCAATACAATTCGCCCGCGAATCCTTCCACGAGCACTTCCAAGACACCGCTACTGAGATCGCCCCAGGTATCGGGCACAAAACGGTAGAGGGCTCCATCGGGTCGATCTTCCGTCAGGTATATCAGTTTATCGACGTTATGACAGGCGGCCGCTTCGTGAAAAAACTTGCCCATGCGCGGGTGTTCTACCGCCGGAACTGCACCCAGCGGGTCACACTCCCAAACGCCCCCTGTGGGGATTTCCTCGCACGACAACCAGGTGCCCCAGGGCGTGATGCCACCGGAACAATTTCTCACCGTGCCCGACAAGGTGCGGCCGGCATCGACGATCTCCCCGTTGGCATCGAAGCGGATATAGCTCGCCCCGGCGCCGTCGGCAAAAAACCACTCGGAGTTCGACACATAAGACCAACCACCGTCGGGCAATGCGAAACAGCCGCCACCGTCGGGCCACAAGTGCCACTCGTAACCCGTGTCGGCTACCGGTTGTCCGGTAGTGGCCACTACCCGCGCCTCGAATAAGGGGTGTACCCGAATGCCATTGGCGTCAGCGGGTTTCAGCGCCACCGGATCACAGGCTGTCAATAAGCCACCCGCGCCGAACACGAGGGCCCCGCTGCCCAGGGCGCTAACGCGCAAAAAACCTCGACGATTCAGATGGTTACCGGAGAAAGATTTTGTGGGTTGGTAAGTCATGTTGGGTACCTGAGCTCAGTTCTCTAACCTCAGAGTATGGTACTGCTAGTGGTGGGCTGCAAGCGCTAGTACGCACCGCGCATTGACTCATAAATTTCGCGCACCGGCATTGGCCAGTTTCCCCAACACTTCGCCAACGCTGGCGCTAGTTGTCTACCCAGTCGGTCAATTGGTTCGCCTGAATCTCAGTGAAATGCGCGCGACAACTCTCCTCGTTTGAAAATGGAGCTGCCGAGAACTGCTGCCAGCCACCCTCGGCGCAGTCCGCCGTGCCTTCAGACAGAGCGATCGTCTCCACTGCCGCCGCTTCGACATCGGCGAGCTCATAGGGCAGATCTAACAATTCTTTACGGGAGAACCGCTCGGTCATCTCGTAAAAGCGCGGAGACGCCGGATTCGTAGAAATCGAGTAGCTCAAAATACCCTTTGCTTTGAGGCCGCTATCGGCAAATTCCACGGCCATGATCCAGCTGGCGCTGGACCCAGTAACCTCTGGGTATCTATCACCGGCAAGATCGAGAGACATCTTGTTAAAGACACCCTCAAATTCTTCACCGCCATGTAGAGGAATAACGCGGTCATTCTTAGTGGTAGATTGCAGATCGCCGAGGCGCGCATCCAGGGCGATACCAGCAGTTTCCAGAGTATGCACTGCCCGGGCCAATGCGTTGAGGGCATTCGGGTTATCGGTTGTGACTAAGCCGCGCGGTGTGTTCACCGGGTCGGCAATATCAAAGGGCACCTGGTAATTGAAACTGTCGGGCAATGTGCGACTGCCACCCCCATTGCGCATAAATTCGCGGAATAGGTGAGCGCCGCGGCTGTCGAGATTGGCGTGTAAATCCCAGTTGGCCAGCACATCGCAGGCGCTACTGATATCGACTGGGTCGCCGTCCACATCCACACTGGGATTGTTTTCACACAGAGTCACCAGATCGTCGCGCAATAATTGTCCAGCGTAGTTTTGGTTGCTCAACATGCGGTCGATGATTGAGTCGATATCGAAGGTATTACCGCTGAGGCCGTCGGTGCCGTCGATACGCTGCTGAATCATGGCCAAGCCGGAGCGCGTGCGCAGGGTGCGTTCGTCTCCAATATCGCCCTGCACTGCGGGAATACCTGTGATAGGAGCGTTGGGGTTGGCCAGCCAAAAGCTGTCGTTGGAGTTCGTCACATAATCAGTGCGAATGATCGACGCCTGCTTGCTGGCGCCCAATAAGCCATCAGCGGCGGAATCTGCGTCGGTCTGCCAGAGGCATTCGCTGGTGTTGCCGCGGAACGCCGGTGCAAAAAATGCAATGGCTACTGGCGTGGCGCTGGGGCAATCTGCCAGTTGTGCATCCGTCAAATTTGCTACTGGGCCCAAATCCCCATAGAAGGCGTTACCGGCGCTATCCGCGGCAATAATATTGGTGTTCGCAGATGCCTGGTAAGTATTCAATGCCGCTTTGACCTCCTGCACATTCGCGGCGCGCGCCAGGGCGATACTCTGACCGTTTTGTCCTCGATTGCCCTCATCGGCAATGCGCAGGGCGAACGCGGTGTTGTTACTCCAAGTAAATACCAAGCCCATGATGAGGCCGTGGCGGCTTTCATAGAATGTATGGCTTTCTTGGATAAGGTTGCCATCGTCGTCCAGTACATTGACTGTGACAGGGGTCTGCACCATATCCTCCACCTGCCCATCAAACATATATGCCAAGGGGTTACCGGGCGCTAACTCCAGTTCATACAGGGCTTGGGTGCGCGAAGTTGTTACGGTGTTGGTAAACGCGACATCACCGTTGGTACCAAAGCCGACGAGCGCGCGCTCGAAGGTATTTGCACCGAGCAAGTTAGTGACACCGGGAATAATTTGGTGGCGCGGAAAGAAGAAGAAACTGAAATCCCAATCTAGGTGGGGATTGGTGTAGAGAATCCCTCCAGCGTGATCGGTCAAGTCGCGGCCGATGGCCACACCGTTGCTGCCCTTGTCACGGGCGGTTGCCATCGCGGTGATTGTTGTTGCAAGTTGCTCAGCTTCGGCTTGCGATAGCGCCGGTTTCTTCGTTGCGCGCGATGTAGTTGCCGGCTGCGTGTCGGTAAAAGGCACGGCATCCGAGGCAGCCGCTTGACCTGCGTCTGCTACCGCAGCGGGGGGTTGCGCGGCCAAAAACAGTGTTGCCAAGCGCGGTAGGAACGCGGGGGTCAACTCGGCGCGGCGAACGTCGTCCGTCGTCATCGCCTGCACCCAAGCGGCTCCCCGGCAGGTCGGATCATCGATATTCTCGATACCGGTGTCGCGCAAATAGTGGTTAAACCCCGCTGCATATCCTGCGTAAATATGCTCCATTTCCGGGGCTACCTCCGCGTCGTACATACCCTTGGCGACCATGTAGGCCCGAAACAAATCGCTTTCCAAGTTGCCGTCACCAGGCCCAAGAAATTCGGCGAGTTGGCCGCGCAATTTCAAAATATTTTGCGCCATCAAACAGAAATTCTCTTGCGCTGCGGCGTAGCCCGTACCGAAACCGAGACTACCGAAGTCATCTGCCACGATGTGGGGAAAACCGCCATCTGTGCGGTGCACCGTGGCGCTATAGCTTACCGCTTCGACAGGCGCTTCGGTGCGGCGACGATCACTGGAGTCGGTGCAGGCTGTTATTAGGGCAAGGCTGCTTAGGGTGAGGGCGATTAAAGGGATACGTCGTGTCATCGTCGAGAGCTCGCTGTTTTCGGTTTTTTTGGATTGGCTTAAAAGCGCGGGATTGAGCCAATATACTCCCGGCAGAAATATAGTCAAAGAAAGAGGGTGATCGAGCTCTTCACAATCTGGGTGTCGCCACGCGCCGCACGATGTCGTGATGGAATGTACGACGCGTGGAAACAGGAAGGTGTTGCCCGGTGCACTGACGTAAACTTGCTGCAGTGCTCGCTCGTACTCGCGTGGGTACGTTACACTGGCCCCACACTTGGTTTGAGGTCTACTTCCACATGCGACAAATTGTCTTGGATACTGAAACCACGGGCCTGGAAGTGAGCCAGGGGCACCGCATTATCGAAATCGGTTGCGTGGAGTTGATCGATCGGCGCCTCACCGGCAATCACTACCACCAGTATGTGAATCCGCAGCGAGAAATCGATCAGGGTGCTATCGAAGTCCACGGCATCACCAACGAAAGGCTTGCGGATGAACCTGAGTTCGCAGCGATCGCCGCTGCCTTTCTAGAGTTCGTAGAGGGTGCCGAGCTGATCATTCACAACGCAAGTTTTGATATCGGCTTTCTCAACAGCGAGCTACAGCGACTGCCAGAACCCGGTCCAAAATTGCAGGATGTTTGTACGATCACAGATACCTTGCTGATGGCTCGCTCGCGGCACCCTGGGCAGCGCAATAATTTGGATGCCCTGTGTCAACGCTACGCGGTAGATAATTCGCAGCGCGACCTGCACGGTGCGCTGAAAGATGCCGAGATTTTGGCCGACGTCTACCTGGTGATGACGGGTGGCCAGACTGCCCTACAGCTTTCGGATGCAGGTTCTGAAGCAGAAGGTGTGGCGGGCGGTGAGGAACCCATGCTGCTCACGCCGGATCGCCCACCGCTGCCAGTCATCCACGCGAGCGCCAGCGAAATCGAGGCGCATGCCACCCAGTTGGAGGCCATTGCCGCTGTCAGCGGCGGCAAAGTGCTGTGGCGAAACGCGAATTGAGCTTGGCTAGAAGAAACCCGAAGACCGCTCTTGTGACGCGCCGAAGACCGCTTTCGTGACGCGCCGAAGACCGCTTTCGTAACGCGCCGGATAACGCTTTCTTGAAGCGCGGCAAATCGCTTAGATAAACAGCGCCACGCAGAGCAACCCAACACCGCCCATCACGATAGTGTAGGGGAGGGCCATGATGACCATGCGTCCGTAAGACAGACGTATCAGTGGCGCCAATGCGGAGGTGAGTAGGAACAGGAATGCCGCCTGTCCATTGGGCGTCGCAACGCTGGGCAAGTTGGTGCCGGTGTTGATTGCGACTGCCAATTGATCGAATTCTTCGCGACTAATGGCACCCGCATCTAACGCTAACTTGATTTCATTGATATACACTGTCGCGACAAACACGTTGTCGCTGATCATCGAAAGCACACCGTTGGCGACGAAAAACATACTCGGTCGCACCTCTGCATCCATCGTTAAGACGCTGTCGATGACGGGCGTAAACAAATGCTGATCGTGAATGACAGCGACGATGGCAAAAAATACGACTAAGAGGGCGGTAAACGGCAGTGCTTCTTCGAAGGCGTGGCCCAATTTGTGCTCGTCAACAATGCCGTTAAAGGCAGTGAGAAGTACGATGACCATAAGGCCGATAAGACCTACTGCCGCCCAGTGCATCGCCAGTGCGACGACCAGCGTGAGCGCAATGACCGCCTGAACGATGAGGCGCGCATTGCTCCGCGCATTTCTGTGGCTCTCTTCACTGGCCTGAAAGTCCTCTAACACCCGGCGCACATCGCTGGGCAGCTTGGCGCCGTAGCCAAATTTTCCGGTGACTTCGAGTAGCGCACAAGTTGCCAACCCGCAGACCAATACCGGCATGGTGACGGGCGCCATGACGCGCACGAAATGCATAAAATCCCAGTGCGCGACCGTGGCTATCAGCAAGTTTTGGGGCTCGCCCACCAAGGTGCAGACGCCACCCAATGCTGTACCCACAGCGCCGTGCATGAGCAGGCTGCGCAAAAACGCGCGAAACTGCTCTAGGTCATCGCGAAAGTTCTCGCTGACATTGTCATCGGTGGAGTGATCGTACTCGTCATTGCCAAGTTTTCCGCCCGAAGCTACCTTGTGGTAGACCGAGAAGAAACCGACACCGACGCTGATGAGCACGGCGGTGACTGTGAGGGCATCCAGGAAGGCGGAGAGCACCGCTGCGACGATCGAAAAGAGTAGAGAAAGCCACACTTTTGAACGCACATTGAGCAATATTTTGGTGAATACGAAGAGCAACAGCTCTTTCATAAAGTAGATACCGGCTACCATAAACATCAGCAGCAGGATCACTTCAAAGTTATTGAGTGTCTCGTGATACACCGTTTCGGCTGTAGTCATCCCCAGCAAAACGGCTTCCAGTGCCAATAAGCCGCCCGGTTGCAGTGGGTAACAACGCAGCGCTAAAGCCAGGGTGAAGATGAACTCGCCAATGAGAATCCAGCCCGTGACGAACGGCCCAAACAACCATAGAAAGAGGGGGTTTAGCAGTAAAAACGCGACGATAGTGCGTTTATACCACTCGGGGGACGGGCCGAGAAAATTCTTCCACAGAGCCTGGATTAGCGATTCATTCATGGTTTTGCGCGTGCGTCCACCTTAGTCGGTGCGCATTTTACGGTAATTGACGCCGCTTTCGTAAGCTTTCACAGGGAATATTTACCTCCGCAGTTACCAAGCACCTGCTACTACGCGCCTGCTACCGCGCGCCTGCTACCGCACGCCTGCTACCGCGCGCCTGCTACCGCACGCTTGCCCCCACTCATGGGCGGGCATACTATAGCGGCTCGATTTTTGCCGCCAAGGCAGGTGAGAGTGTTCAAACCCGATAACCAGCCCCCCCAGCCGCGTGACGATGATTTAGTGATCGTCTTCCATCAGGGCGAGTTGCTCAGCGATATGCGCGCCAGCGAGCCCTGCCTGCTCGCTGTCGAGCAGGTCGTCCGCAACGGCTGGCGGGAAAGACGTCGGCAGTTTCTGGGCTATTGGGCGGAACGCCCCTGCTATGTGTTGGAAATCGATGCGGTCGATGAACCCGATCCCATGCGTTACCAGAAAGGCAATCTCTACCATATTCTCGGGCGCGTTGATGAGCGCTTGTTTGCCCTCGCCGGACGCGCCTCGCAGCTATTGGACTGGGAGCGGGATCACGAGTTCTGTGGCCGCTGCGGCAATCGCATGGTGGTCGATGTGCAAGAGCGCGCTATGCGTTGCGAACCCTGCCGCACGATCAACTACCCTCGCATCGCACCTTGCGTCATTGTTCTTATCACCCGTGGCGAAGAACTGCTTTTGGCACGCAATGCGAACTTTCCACAGCCCATGTACAGCACACTCGCCGGCTTTATAGAGGCGGGAGAGACAGCGGAGGAGACGCTGGCGCGCGAGGTGGAAGAAGAAGTTGGTGTTCAAGTGAAAAACCTACGCTACTTTCAGTCCCAGTCCTGGCCCTTCCCGAATCAATTGATGTTGGGCTTTTTCGCGGAATACGCGGGCGGTGACATTGTCTGTGACCAGGTGGAGATCGCCGACGCTCAGTGGTTTCATTATTCCAACTTGCCACTGATTCCGCCTGAATCCTCTATCTCAGGCCAATTGATTCAAAGCTACATTCAATCTATTACCTAAACGTTACCTACTATTTGCGGAGCAGAATTTTGGAATTCCTCTATGAGTACGGCCTTTTTTTGGCCCAGGCAATCACCTTCGTTGCCGCCGTGTTGATTCTGGTGGCTGGTTTGGTCGCCATTACATCGCGCGATCGCACGGAACAACAGGAAGGCCACATTGAAATTCGCAACCTGAATGAAAAATATCGCCACATAGGCAACACGTTGCGTGCAGCGACCGAAGACCCGGCTACCGTTAAAGCGCTGATGAAGCGCGAGCGCAAGGAAGAAAAAGAAAAAGCTAAGCAGACCAAGAAGAAAAGCAAAAAGCAGTCTGAGGATGAGGCTCAAGAGCGGCGCAAGCGACTCTATGTGCTCAACTTTGTCGGCGATATCAAAGCCAGTGCCGCCGATAACCTGCGCGAAGAAATTTCCGCCGTGTTGCCACGCATTGCAAGCGGTGATGAGATCGTTGTGAAGGTCGAAAGTCCCGGTGGCCTCGTGCACAGCTACGGCTTGGCCAGCAGCCAGTTGCAACGCATACGCAACGCAGAGGTGCCTCTTACGGTGGCCGTCGATAAAGTAGCGGCCAGTGGCGGCTACATGATGGCCTGTGTCGCGGATAAAATCATCGCCGCGCCTTTTGCGGTGCTCGGCTCGATCGGTGTGTTGGCCCAGTTGCCCAATTTCCATCGTCTGTTAAAGAAAAACGACATCGACTTTGAGTTGCTGACCGCCGGTGAGTACAAACGTACCTTGACGATGTTTGGTGAAAATACCGAGAAGGGCCGCGAAAAGTTTGTTGAGGAGTTGGAACAAACCCACGACTTGTTTAAGGAATTTGTCAGTGAAAATCGACCGAGCTTAGATGTGAGCAAAGTGGCCACGGGCGAAGTCTGGTATGGGCAAAAAGCCCTGGGGGAAGGTCTAGTCGACGAATTGAGTACCAGCGATGCCTACATCCAAGCGCGTCTCGACGACTGGGATGTGTACGAAGTGAAACTGGTTCACAAGAAGGGCTGGCAGGAGAAATTGGGGCTTGCTGCAGAAATGGCGATGGAACGCAGCTTGTTAAAGATCTGGCAGCGCTCCCAGGAGCGACAACAGCTTTAGCCCAGTCGCCTGGCTGGGTCCAAGCCGTCGGATGGAGTAAAGCGCCTCAGGCCTCAGGCATCCATCTCACGGCAAGTCGCCATCCAAGCGGTGACCGATTCCATGGCAAGCTGCTGCCGCGGCAAAGCGAAGTAAAACGTGCGACGCATATCGCGTCGCGGCAGGGTCAGCGGCACCAAGTCGCCATTGGCGAAATTTTTGGCGAGCACGATGCGTGATAAACAACCAATTCCCAACCCCGACTCTACCGCATTCTTAATCGCCTCATTGTGCTTTAACTCCAGATAGATATTGATGTCAGGGAGCAGGCCTGCCAACGCCCGCTCAAAGGTGTGGCGCGCTCCTGAGTCGGGCTCACGGAGTATCCATGCAGCGGATTTAATGTCTCTGGTGGTCAGGGTCTTTTTGCGCGCCAGGGGGTGGTCGGCGGCGCAGAAAACGACCAACTCATCTTCACGCCAGGGGATTAACTCCAGGTCGCGGTGTTGGACCTCGCCTTCGATCATGCCCAAATCCACCTCATAATTGAGGACGCGGGCAACAACATCGGGGGTGTTAGCGATATCGAGCTGTACATCGGCATCGGGATATTTAGCGAGATAGCCCGCCAGATATCGCGTCACCAGGTGGTTGCCAATGGTGAAACTGGCGCCTATTTTGATATGGCCGATATCGGTATGGTCGCGCAACTTCGCTTCAAAGCTGGCGCAGTGGGCGAGTAAGCTTTCCGCTTCGCGACGCAGCGTTTGGCCAACGGCGCTCAAGGCGAGTTTATTGCCCTGGCGTTCGAACAGTTCCACAGCATAGGTACGCTGCAAGTTCAGTAGCGCCTCGCTCGCGGCAGATTGGGACATATGCAGCGCCTGTGCGGCGCGCGAGACATTCTGCGTCCGCGCCACTTCTAGGAAGATTTGTAGTTGGCGTAGGGAGTATTTGATGCGTGCGCTATCGTTCATGGTGTGGGTGCAGTGGCGGTGGCTGTGTTTGACGCTGTGGTTTCGGGTTTGATTTCGGCGGTCAGCGGTGCAATGGGGTTGTCTTGTATCGGAAAAATCGATACATCTATCCATAATATCCTGTTTTACATATAGGTTAAACAGCCTTATTCTTCGTCACCCATAATAAGGTCGCCGACCACACGTAGCGCGATAGATAATTTTAAATCGAAGTTGCACGGTGATTGGGCGGCCACCCGACAGTTCTCAGACACAGTCATGCCTGCGTAGAGACAAACGATGAAGATAGACAGCCACGAAGAAGATTGTCGGCTTCGCAGTAGCTACTAGCTGCGAACCTACACTTCTTATTGAAGACAACAGGAACGGAACAAGGAGTCATCGAGATGGCAGATCAAAAAGCAACGAACGTGCATTGGCACGAAGGGGATATTACCCGTGAGCACCGCGCTAAGCTGCTCGGCCATAAGGGCGCGACCCTGTGGTTTACCGGCTTATCCGGTAGTGGCAAAAGTACAGTCGCGGTTGAGCTCGAAGGTACATTGAGTGAAATGGGCGTGCTTTCCTATCGCCTGGATGGCGACAATGTGCGCATGGGAATCAACAAGAATTTGGGCTTCTCAGCCGAGGACCGTACTGAAAATATTCGCCGTATTGGCGAGGTGGCAAAATTGTTTGTCGACACCGGTGTCATTGCCTTGAGCAGTTTTATTAGTCCTTATGCCGCAGATCGTGATCAAGTGCGCGCGCTGCACGACGAAGCGGGCATGGATTTCATCGAGATTTTTGTGGATTGCTCGCTTGAGGCCGCAGAAGAACGCGACCCGAAGGGTCTGTACAAGAAGGCGCGCGCCGGTGAGATCAAAAACTTTACGGGTATCGACGACCCTTATGAGGCGCCGAGCAAACCAGAAGTGCACTTGCACTCCGACAAGCAGGATTTGCAAGAGGAAGTCGACGAAATACTTAAAGTGTTGCGTGAGCGCGGCATTATCAACAAGTAGCGCGAGTGCGCATAGGCAACAACAGATCTCCGAACAAGGTAATTTCTAACTAGAGGCCACGATAATGATTAAACCCCACGGTTCCGATGAGCTCAATCCGCTGTTTGTCGCCGATGACAAACAGCGCCATGCACTATTGGAAGAAGCGGAATCACTGCCCGCGCTGTTATTGAACTCAGCCGCAGCCGCCAATGCTGTGATGCTCGGCGGCGGCTACTTTAACCCGCTAACTGGTTACATGAATCTAACGGATTCTCTGTCTGTCGCCGAAAAAATGTGTACCGTGGACGGGTTATTCTTCCCCGTGCCCATCGTGAATCTCACCAACGACACCAGTATCGCCCCCGGCACGCGCATCGCTCTGCGGGATCCAAATGTCGACGGCGAGCCGGTACTCGCCGTGATGGATGTGGAAGCTGTCGAAAGTGTGAGTGACGATCAGATCAATTTTATGGCGGAAAAAGTATTCCGCACCCTGGATCCCAAGCACCCCGGTGTGGCGACCTTTACCGGCCTAGGTCGCACTATGCTGTCTGGCTCCATTCAAGTGTTAAATTTCTCTTACTTCCAAGCCGACTTTCCCGATACGTTCCGCACCGCCGTAGAGATTCGCGCGGAGATCGCCGAGCATGGTTGGGAGAAGGTGGTTGCATTTCAAACGCGCAACCCCATGCACCGCGCGCACGAAGAGCTGTGCCGCATGGCATTGGAGCAACTCGATGCCGATGGCATTCTCATCCATATGTTGTTGGGTAAGTTGAAGCCGGGCGATATTCCCGCGGATGTGCGCGACGCCTCTATCCGGAAAATGGTCGAGGTATATTTCCCACCCAATACCGTGATGGTAACCGGTTATGGTTTTGACATGCTGTACGCCGGCCCCAGAGAAGCGGTGCTACACGCGGTGTTCCGGCAGAACTGTGGCTGCACTCACCTGATTGTCGGCCGTGATCATGCGGGTGTCGGCGACTACTACGGTGGTTTTGATGCGCAAACGATTTTTGATGAAGAAGTGCCCGATGGCGCTCTCGAATTGGAGATTTTCAATGCAGATCATACTGCTTACAGCAAGAAGCTCAACAAAGTTGTCATGATGCGCGATGTGCCCGATCACACCAAGGATGACTTTGTGTTGCTATCGGGTACGGCAGTACGCGAGATGTTGGGCAAGGGCATTGCGCCACCGCCCGAATTTTCGCGGCCGGAAGTCGCCAAGATTCTGTCGGACTACTACCAGTCAGTGGATAGTTGAGGGCATGAACTACGACTTGTTTAACGGCGATGCGGACGGTATCTGCGCGCTGCTACAACTGCGCAAGGTGGAACCACGGGAAGCGACACTCATCACCGGCGTAAAGCGCGATATCAATCTGCTGGGTCAAGTAGAGGCCGTTGCCGGCGACAACATCACCGTCCTCGATGTCTCTATGGATAAAAACAAAGGGGCATTGGACGCGGCATTGACAGCCGGTGCCACCGTTTTTTACGTCGATCACCACTTCCCCGGAGATATCCCCGAGCACGCTAACCTCACCGCAATCATCAACGAGGCACCGGACGTTTGCACGGCGGTGTTAGTGAACGGCTATCTCAAGGGCGTACAGGTGGAGTGGGCGATCACCGGCGCTTTTGGCGACAATTTAAAAAACACCGCACGCACGCTCGCCCAGTCGGCCTCGATCAGCGCGCAAGAGTTGGATGAACTGGAGGCGCTTGGCACGTACATTAACTACAACGGCTATGGTCCGGCAATTGAAGATCTGCATTTCGATCCAAAGGCTTTGTACTTGAAGCTATATGCGGCGGAAGGGCCGTTAGACTTTGTGCACCATTCCCCTGACTTTCAACAGCTGAGCACCGGTTATAGAGAAGATATGGCGCAAGCAGCAGCGCTGTCTCCCACCCACAGCTCGGCGACCGGCGCCGTGTACATGCTGCCAAATGAAGCCTGGGCGCGGCGTGTGAGCGGTGTGTATAGCAATGATCTTGCGACAGACAACCCAGGTCGCGCCCACGCGGTCCTGACTGTCAAAGACAATGGCAATTATCTGGTCAGCGTCCGAGCTCCGATGTCGAACAAGCAGGGAGCGGCTGATCTTTGCATGCAATTCCCTACTGGCGGTGGCCGAGCAGGCGCCGCGGGCATTAACGATTTGCCCGCAGATAGCCTCGACGCGTTCGTGGCGGCTTTTGGTCAAGCGTATAGCGGCGATTGAAGTGCCAGTCGCGAGCATTTTACATTTGTGTCGGGGATGCGGCGATTATCTGGGCTCAAGTCGGTGACGGGTTTTTCAGCTCCACCTTTCGACGCACAGGGCTGGCATTGTATACTGCTAGTGCTGGTTCCAAGAGTAACACCTAGTTACAACCGCAACGTGGTACCTGCCGAGCCAACGCGGAGCGCATGAGCATAAGTAAAATAGAAAAAGCTAGCGAAGAAGCCAGAGAAAAAGCTAGGAGTCAGCCGGTGGCGTCCAGCAGCGATAGGTAACCCAACTGGCAGCAACTAACAATAACAACCAATAACGCTCAATTTGACTGGATAATGCTATGACTGATAGCGCTATTGACCGCAAGCGACTCTACTATGTAGGTAATCTCTCGATCTTTATGATCGGTTTGGGGTTTGCCGTACGCGCCAATATCGCACCGAATTTGCAGAGCGATTTTTATGACAAAATTGACTTGGCAAATTCTGCCACCATGGTGGGGGAGGCGCTTGGTATTACCTTTACGGGTTTTGCTCTGACTTTGTTGTTTGGCAGCGCGTTGGTTGACTGGATTGGCATGCAGCGCATGTTGCTGCTCTCCGCTGTGGGTTACATCGTCGGCGCACTGGGTCTGTTGGCAGCGACGCAAATGCCTGTCGGTAGTGCCCTGGAGTTAGTGATTTTGGTGAGCTTGCTGCTGACCGGCCTTGGCTGGGGTGCTGTCGAGGCGGCGTCCAACCCGATGGTGGCGGCGTTGTACCCCGAAGAAAAAACCCACCGCTTGAACATTCTGCACGCTTGGTGGCCGGCGGGGATTGTCGTCGGTGGGCTAATGGGGGTTGCCATTTCCGCACTGTCATTGCCCTGGGAGCTGAATATGTTTGTGCTGCTGTTGCCCGCCCTGGTTTTGGCGTGGATGGTGGCGCGCGCGACTTTCCCGGTGACCGAACGGGTGGCCGAGGGTGTCAGTTACGGCGAAATGTTCACCGAGTTGTTGAAACGGCCCCTATTTTGGTTGTTTTGGGCTTGCATGTTTCTCACTGCGACCTCAGAGCTGGCTCCCGGGCAATGGGTGAATATCTCATTGTCGAATATCGTGGGCATGCAGGGCATTTTACTGCTGGTCTACGTCAGTGCGCTGATGTTTGTCATGCGGCACTTTGCCGGCCCTATCGTGGCGCGAATTTCGTCGGTCGGCTTGATGTTCGTCAGTTGCCTGGCTGCCGGCATCGGCCTATATCTGCTGAGTTTGGCCACTACACCGCTTCTGGCATTCGGGGCGGCCACGGTTTGGGGTATTGGAGTCTGTTACATGTGGCCGACGATGCTGGGTATTATTTCTGAACGCTTTCCGCGTGGTGGTGCGCTGGCGCTGGGATTGATGGGCTTTGCTGGCGGCATGGCCATACAATTTGTGCTGCCAGTGATGGGCTCGATCTTTGATAACGCCAAGGCCGCAGCGGCTGGCGGAGTTGCCCAGTTGGAAACCTTATCGCCGGAAAGACTGATCGAGGTCGAGCGCTACGCTTCGGTGGAGTCCTTCCAGGCCGTGGCGATTGTTCCCCTGCTGCTGTTGCCGGTATTCGGCGCAATTTGGATTTACGATTGGAAACGCGGCGGCCAGTGAAACGCCATTGGTTGCGCTGTCATGCACAGCGGTAAACAGTAGCAAAGAAAGAGAGAAAACCGATGTTGGAGAATCGTACCGTCATTGTTACCGGCGCCAATGGTGCCCTGGGTCGAGCGGTGTGTGCGAAAGCCCAAGCGCTAGGCGCGCGCACTATCGAGTTCGATTTAAATTTCGATGAACCTGCCGCGCATCGCCATGCGGTCGACCTCACCGATACTGCCGCGCTCTCTGCGCTCGTGGCAAAAGTGGGGGCCTTCGATGCGGTGTTCAACATCGCCGGTGGTTTCGATATGGGCATGGACACCTGGGATCAAGACGATAGCCAGTGGCGGAAATTGTTTGTGCTCAATGTCGATACCTTGCGCAGCATGCTCAAAGTGTGTGTACCTGCGTTAATCGAGCGCGGTAGTGGCAACATCGTCAACATCGGTGCCTACGGCGCTTTGCGGGGACAGGGGGCCATGTCCGCATACTGCGCGTCCAAGAGCGTCGTCATGCGCCTTACGGAAAGTCTTGCGGAAGAGGTACGACATCTGGGTGTCAACGTGAATGCTGTTTTGCCCACGGTGATCGATACACCCGCCAATCGCACCGCCATGCCGGATGCAGATCCAGCTCAGTGGGTGGCGCCTGAGGAGCTTGCCAGTGCTGTCTGCTTTTTGGGCTCGCGTTCAGCCAGTGCGATTCACGGCGCGCTGCTGCCTGTGCGGGGCCTGTCCTAATTCTCGCCCTAAGTGTAGCCGAGTCAACGAACTCGGAGTCCAACGGTGACTGATCATGAGCAATAAAATCGGCATGAATATGTTGCTCTGGGGGACGAAGATCGGTGTCGAACATATTCCCATTTTCGAACAGCTCGCAGACGCTGGGTACCACGGTGTAGAGATTCCAGTTGGCCCACAAAACGACGCGACCTTACGTGATATGGCCAGTGCCTGCGAGGATCTCGGGCTGGCGCGGACCGCTTCGGCGTTTGTGGGACCCGATACCAACCCGATTTCACCGGACCCCAAGGTGCGCGAAGCCGCCGTCACAAATTTACAGCAGGCCATTGACAGCGCCAAGCTGCTCGATGCTGACATTCTAATCGGCGCACTCTACCAAGCACATAAGTATTTTACAGGTCACAGTGCCACAGCGCAGGAATGGCAGTGGTGCGCCGACTACCTGCGAACCTGTGCCGAGTACGCACAGTCAGTCGGTATGACGCTAGGTTTGGAGTGTCTCAATCGTTTTGAGGTATTTCTGATCAACACCGTGGCGCAAGGTAAACGCATGGTGGAAGAGGTGGGCTCGGCAAGTGTCGGCGTGCACTACGACACCCACCATGCCAATATTGAAGAGGGGTCACCCCGGTTTGCCCTAAAAGAGGCACAGCCCGTCCTGAATCACGTGCACCTGAGCGAGAGTCATCGCGGCACTTTGGGCACGGGTCAGGTGGCTTGGGGGGAAACGTTTACCGCACTGCGCGAAATTGAGTATGACGGTTGGTTGGTCATAGAAGCGTTTGGTACCAAAGATCCGGCACTCGCGGCGGCGGCGAATGTGTGGCGCGATGCGTTTAGCTCGGAAGAAGAGGTGTATCGCGAGGGGATCGAGTTTATACGCAGTCACCGTTAATTTGATACTGTGCTAGCGTAATACCCCCGGGCAACGGCTCGGAGTCGATATGGGCGCGCGGTAGCAATCAATTTGCGCTAACCGGGTAAGAGATGCGTTAAAGAAGACGCAGTGGAGTAGGAAATAACATGGTGAATTTGCTGGGGCAACCACACCTTGAGTGGGTGTCATGACTGCCACTGCTAGAGGCCCTCGTTGGATAGCGGGTGCTGTGGTCGCCCTGTATTTGTATTTTCTGCTGCCGGCGACGGCGACAGGCTTGTACGAGTTGTACCACCTCATACCTGCCTCACCAATCTACTATAGCTATGGCGCATTTAAAGCCGCCGGATATTATTTTGGCACCTGGCCATACCAGTTGTTCGCCTGTATCGCGGCTGGATTGGTTGTCGCACTTCTACCTTGGTTGTGGGGCTACCTGCGCAGGAGGAGTTCACAATGAATCGCAGAGAATTTTTACAGTGCACGACGATACTTATCAGTGGCCTCAGCGCCAGCCAGCTCGGTTTTACGCTGACTACAGAGCAAGAACAGTTTCTAGCTAACGCGCCTGATTATATCGACACGCCGGTCAATTTCTTCAGCCCAGCGGAGCGCAAAGTGATCGCGGCGATGTGCGAAGTGATTCTGCCGCGAACGGAAACCCCGGGAGCCATCGACGCAGGCGTGCCGCGCTATATTGAATTGATGGCGGCGAATTGGCTCAACGATCAGGAGCGCACTATTTTTACGGCGGGTTTGGCCGACATGACTACGCGTATTCCCAGTGAATACGGCAAGCCGTTTAATGAACTCGCCCCCAAACAACAAGTGCGAGTACTCGAGGCATTGGAAGCAGATGCCTCCAATTCACCCTGGTATGACTTGGGGAACGTACAGCGGCAGTTTATCAGTGACGCACCCTTTATTTGCCAGATGAAAGAGCTGACGATATGGGGGTTTTTTACTTCCGAAGTTGGCGCCAAGCAAGTGTTGCGCTACGACCCAATGCCCATGCGTTTCGACGGCGATGTACCCTTGTCGCCAGAAGATAGTTCGTGGGCAGCGCCGCTGGTTTAGGACATCGATATGATAAAAACACAAAATTACGACTTCGATGCCATCGTGGTCGGCTCGGGAATTTCCGGTGGTTGGGCGGCGAAGGAGCTCACCGAAAAGGGACTGAAAGTGTTGGTGTTAGACCGCGGTAAGGAACTGCGGCACGGCAGTGACTATCGCGGCGAGCACGCACCGGAATGGAAGCTACCTTTCAACGGCAAGAGACCGCGTGAGCTTTACGAAGAACAGTACCCCATGGGCAACCGCGTGTATGCGTTGAGCGAAGCCAATCGTCAATTTTGGATGAATGAAAAAGAAAATCCGTATGTCGTCGATGCCAAGGACCCCTTTATGTGGATTCGCTCCGACGTGGTGGGCGGCCGCTCGCTACTGTGGGGCCGGCAAACCTATCGCTGGAGCGAGATGGACTTTCGCGCTAACGAGCAAGACGGTCACGGCATCCCCTGGCCGGTGTCTTATAAGGACATCGCGCCTTGGTACAGCCATGTGGAAAAATTTATCGGGGTGAACGGCAAGGCCGAGGGATTACCACAACTGCCCGACAGTGAATTCCAAAAGCCGATGCCCTGGTTTGCGTTGGAGAAAACGATCCAGGCGCGGCTGAAGAAAAAGGCGCCCGATATTACCCTCACCAACGCGCGCACAGCCATCCTGACTGAGAATTTGCCCGGTCGCGGTGCCTGTCACTACTGTGGCCCCTGTCACCGCGGGTGTTCTACCGGCAGTTACTTCAGTTCGCAAGCTTCAACGCTTCCCGCGGCTCGCGCCACGGGGAATATGACACTGAAAGCCAATGCACTGGTGGAGCGCCTACAGTACGACGACGAAACCGGTAAGATTTCCGCTGTCGATGTCATCGATACGCAAACCCGTGAGCGTCAGCGCTACTCCGCAAAAGTCTATTTTCTCTGCGCATCGACTATCGCCAGCACACAACTGCTAATGAATTCTGCTAATGCGACTTTTCCCGATGGCTTGGCCAACCGCAGTGGCACCTTGGGGCACTACTTGATGGACCACACCTTGGGCATGAGCGGCATGGGCTTATTCCTAGACAACATGGATAGCTACTACCACGGCAACCGGCCCACGGGGTTGTATATACCGCGGTTTCGCAATCTCACTGGCCAGGACGAAGACGCTGATTTCGTGCGCGGCTATGGATATCAAACGATAACGCTGCGCAGCGATTGGCAAACTGGGTTCAACAGCAAAGGTTTTGGCGCCGGTCTCAAGGAATCACTGCGCAAACCGGGTCCCTGGGTGTTCGCGATGGCAGGGTTTACTGAATGTCTGCCGCAAAGAGACAACAAGCTGTACCTGAGCAAAAAAGTCGATAACTATGGGATGCCGCAAGTGGCATTTTCCATGCGCTGGAGTGACAACGAGCGCGCGCAGCGTCGCGATGCTATGCACCAGGCCACACGCATTTTACGCGCAGCCGGAGCAGCGTTAGTCATGGGTGGCAATGCCGACATGTCGCTGCCAGGGGAGGGCATTCACGAAATGGGCACGGCGCGCATGGGAGCAAACCCTGCGGAGTCTGTGTTGAATAGCCACAACCAGGCGCACGATATTGACAACCTCTTTGTGACCGACGGCTCTTTTATGACGTCGGCCTCCTGTGTCAATCCCTCGCTCACCTACATGGCCTTCACGGCTCGCGCATGTGACTACGCGGCGGGTTTACTGCGCGAAGGTGTTGTTTAGCGATGGGGATACTGCGCGCAGACGCTGCTATGTCATGGCCGAAGTAAAATTAGCGCTGTTGAAACATCCTAAATACCATTCACAAAAGGTAGCAAGACTATTGCAATGCGATCTATAACCACCTTCGTTGCTGCGGTAGTGCTGGCCATGGCTGCCTTAGCGGCCCACGCCAGCCCGCCGCAGCGACCCAATATTCTCATTCTCATGGCCGAAGACTTGAGCGCCAGAGTCGGCGCCTTTGGCGATGCGGTGGCCGTTACCCCCAATTTAGATGCCCTGGCTGAAGTGGGCATACGCTACCCCAATACGTTCACCGCCGCGGGGGTGTGTGCGCCCAGCCGGGCAGCGCACATTACTGGTATGTATCCCATCTCTATTGGCGCCCAACACATGCGTGCCAGCTCTGCGCCAACCGGTAAGTACAAAGCTGTACCGCCACCCGAGGTCAAGGCCTACCCAGAACTCCTGCGCCGGGCGGGTTATTACACATGGACAAATAACAAACTCGACTACCAATTCAGCGGTACCATGGCGCATTCCGGCCCCTTTACCATTTGGAGTGAAGAGGGTCGCGGAGGGCACTGGCGCAACCGCGAGGTCGGCCAGCCGTTTTACGGATTGGTCAATTTTGGCATCACTCATGAGAGCGGAATTTTTCAGCCCCTGGGCAACATGCCGCACAGTATCACGCACTTTGTTATGCAGCTCATGCGTGGCGCGGAGTTTTTCTCTGTGCCGCGCGAGAAGGTAGTGCGACCTGAACAAATCGTTGTGCCCGCCTATTATCCCGATACACCGACCGTGCGCGCCGATATAGCACGACACTACAACAATATTGCGGCGATGGATGCGCAAGTGGGGGCGATTCTGGCAGAGCTAAAAGCCGATGGCCTATTGGATTCCACTATTATTATTTGGACGACCGATCACGGTGATGGCCTACCGCGTGCCAAGCGCGAACTGTATGACTCTGGCATCAAAGTGCCCATGATTGTTCACTGGCCCGAGGCGCTGTTGCCAGCGGGCGCGGCCGTAGGTGGTATAGACAATCGCTTGATCAGCATGATCGATTTCGCGCCGACCTTACTGAAACTGGCGGGTGTGCCGCGGCCACATTATTTGCAGGGACGCAGCTTCGTCGATGATCCGCCGCGCGATTATATATTTGCAACACGCGATCGAATCGATGAAGTGCCGGATCGGCAGCGGGCGGTGCGCGATGAACGCTTTAAGTATATTCGCAGTTGGTACCCGCAACAGGCTGGTGGTCACGCACTCAAGTTTCGTGACAATATCGATATGATGCGCGAGATGTGGGAGCTTCTAGAAGCAGATAAACTAGCGCCCGAGCAGCGCCTGTGGTTCGAACCAGTGGGGCGGGAGCGATTGTACGATTTGTCCGCCGACCCCCTGGAGTTGAATAACTTGGCAGAGAATACCTCGTTTAAACTCGTGCTAGCGCGCCTACGTACTGAACTGTCGAGCTGGCAGGCGCGCGTGCAGGACTGGAGCGATGTCGATGAAGTGGTCATGGTGGCCCGCTTCCAACCCGAGCAGGTGACACCGACCACCGCCGAGCCCCAGGTCAGGGTGCAAGACGGCGTGGTGACGCTGCATGCTAATACACCGGGTGCTTCCATGGGTTACCAAATTGGCAAACAGCCGTGGCAAGTTTACGACAAGCCGTTTCGGGTATCCGCCGGTGATAGGGTTCGCGCCAAAGCCGTGCGCTATGGCTGGGAGGAGAGCGACGAGATTGTGGTCAAAATTGGACCATCGAAATAGGGCCGTCAAAAAAGGTATAGGAGACAGAGGATTGTTGAGTTTGGGCACAGTGAGTCGTGAGGTTGCATGATTAAAAAACTGCTTTTGTGTGTCGTGGCGATCCTCGCACTCGCTCTTGCGGTGTTGCACAGTATCGGAGAGGGCTGGTTTGGTGACTTTTGGCAGTCTGCGCCGGTAACGCCCGGCCCACGGCCTGTTGCTGAAAGCTCCGCCACCGCACCGCTACCCGTTGGCAGTGATCCGGGGGCTCCCGCAACTGTGCCCACCAAAACGTCCTCGCACATTCTATTTGGCGACTTGCACACGCACACCAATTTTTCTGCAGATGCCTATTTGTTCAATATGCAACTGGTCAAAGGCACGGGTGTGGTCACTCCGGCAGATGCCTGCGACTTCGCCCGCTACTGCTCCGCGTTGGATTTTTGGAGCATCAACGATCACGCCGAGGCACTAACACCACGTGCTTGGGCTGACAGCGTGGCGGCTGTACGCCAGTGCAATGCCCAGGCAGGCAGCCCAGACAACCCCGACATGGTCGCCTTTTTGGGTTGGGAATGGTCGAATTCCGATCGCGATGATCTACCCAGCCACTACGGTCACAAAAATGTTATTTTCCGCACCTGGGAAGAGGGTCAATCGCCGCTGCGCCCCATTGCCTCCACACCGATTTACGCCCTCACGAAGCCACCTTCGGCGCTGTTCGGGTTGTTGGCCTTCAGCGACGGCGTCGAGGATGCTGCCGATTTCGGCAAATTCGTCAACGAGGCTAGAGATACGCCTATGTGTGAGCCCAATACTCCGGTGCGCGATCTACCGCTCGATTGCCGAGAGGTTGCTGCCACGCCGGGGGCGCTGTATCGCAAGTTGGATGAATGGGGGTTCGATGCCCTGGTAATTCCCCACGGCTTGGCCTGGGGCACCACGAACCCCATGGGGGCCGACTTTGTTACGCAAATGGATGTCCACGAGCAGCGCTACCAAAAATTGCTGGAAACATATTCTGGCCACGGAAACTCCGAGCGCTTTGAAGATTTTCAACACATTGGGGAATTGTCCAATGGTGAAAAATACTGTCCTCCTGCGACAACAAACTTCTTGCCTTGTTGTCGACGCGTAGCACAGATCGAGGCTGAACGCTGTGAGACGGAAGGGCAAACGCTGTGTGAAGATCGCGCACAGACCGCTATGTTCGATTACGTCAACGCCGGGCCCAGGGCGCGTAGTAAGTTGTATCCAGATCTCACATTGGATGACTGGGCCGGTTGTGGACAGTTGCAAAATAGCTTCTTACCCGCATCGTCTTATGTGCCGCGCATGTCCACGCAATACAATCTCGCCCTGGGTTTCGACGCAGCGGCGCAACCCAAGCGCGCGCGCTTCGGTCTGATTGGCTCTTCGGATAATCACGTGGCCCGCCCCGGCAATAGCTACAAAGAAACTAATCGTATTTTGTACACCGACTCCAAAGCTGTGAGCGGTGAGCCCACTTGGTCCTACGCCGATGCGAAAGAAACTGGCGGCTTTTACTACACGGGTGGCTTGGTCGCTGTTCACAGCCAGGGCAGGGATCGCGATTCTATTTGGCGCGCCTTAGATACGCGGCAAGTTTACGCCACCTCCGGTGATCGCATGTTAGTCTGGTTCGATTTAATCAATGGCCCACATGGCGTCGCCCCCATGGGAAGCGAAGTCACTATGGGTCAAATGCCACGCTTTCGCGTGCGCGCCCTCGGTGCCTTCGAACAGCGGGAAGGTTGTCCCGATTTCGCCGTTGCAGCGCTGGGTGACGCTCGAGTCAAACAGTTGTGTGGCGGCGAATGTTACCGCGCGGGCGAGCGGCGCAAGGCGATCACGCGTATTGAGATCGTACGCATTCGACCACAAATCGATCCCGGCGAAGACATCGCCCCACTAATCGACCATCAATGGTTAGTGTTCGATTGCCCGGCGGACGGTAATGGTTGTGATACTGAGTTTGAAGATCCGGAGTTTGACCTGGAGCAGCGTCCCGCAGTGTATTACGCGCGCGTTATTCAAGAGGCGGAGCCCTTGATTAACGGTGACCCGTTCGGCTGTGAATACGACGCAGAGGGCGTCTGTATCGAACGACGCTACTGCATCGATGAAAACGCAGGGCCCGATGACAACTGTTTGGGCACGGCGGAACCGCGAGCCTGGACTTCGCCTATTTTTATTGACTATGCAGGTGCTCCCGTGACATCCAACCGAGAAGCCGCAGGCGCCAACACGGTTGGTTTTTAGGGCCTCGACCGCAACTGTCGGTTTAACCCGATAGACCCGCTTTGGCAGAAAAGTCCCGCACCGCCTTCTGGCGCGCCTTGCGTATTGCGGCGCGCTGCACACGGCTGTCACACTGGTAGTACTGTAGTAACCATCCAACTACCCACAACAGAGGTCACCATGGCAGACAATAAAGCAGAACAGCGAGTACTCGACGGCAGTGTCTGGGATGAATTCTGCGACGCATTAAAAGATGCGGGCAAGATAGTACGCAGTGAAAAAGCGCCGCAAGATGCCTTCAATCAGGCAGAGGGGTATCGCTACCTGGCCCGCCTATTACGCGGCGGCTTGGAGAGTTTTTTGGAGTTTCGCGACCCGATGTTTCCGCAGTTGCGTTGCGGTGCCCACGAGACCATCAAGCTGGGCGCAGATAATCCCGACAACCGTTACGAGAGTGCACCCATTAATCCAAAATACGATTACCGCATTACCGGCACGCGCGGTACGGTGGATTACCTGGGCATTAGCAGCATCATCAACAAATATGCGGTGGATGGGACTATGGAAGTCACCGGGCACATAGACCACCGACAGATGGACATTGGCCCGAATGGCGAACTGGACATTATTCTGAGTGTCGAGGAAAAGCCGGGCAACTGGTTACCCATGGCGGCCGGCACCAACTCCATTACCGTGCGACAGACCTTCCAAGATCGGATCAATGAGCAGCGCGCCGAAATGAAGATTGAACGCATTGGAGCGCAAGGGGATAGGCCCGAACCGCTCACGGCAGAAAAACTCGAACGCGGCCTGCAGGGTGCCGTAATGTTCGTGCAGGGTTCGGCAAAAATGTTTGAGGATTGGTCGGAGAGTTTTCTACCCACGCTCAACGAGCTGCCACCCGCGGACCAAGCGTACTGTCAAGCCATCGGCGGCGATCCAAATATTTTTTACTTCCACAGCGCCTGGCAACTCGAAGATGATGAGGTGTTTATTATCGAAGCGCCGGAAATTCCCGAGTGCCAGACGTGGAACTTCCAGTTGGACAATTGGTGGATGGAGTCTCTGGACTACCGTCACCACACCATTCACGTGAACAAACACACTGCGCATTACGAGCCCGATGGCAGCGTGCGCGTGGTGGTGTCGCACACCGATCCGGGTGTACCGAATTGGATTGAGACAGCCGGACACAACATGGGCACGATGTGTTGGCGTTGGATTGGCGCCGAGAAACATCCCCTACTCAAGACACGAGTCGCCAAGCTGTCGGAAGTGCAATGAGCGCAGTTGCCTTTAACGCCGCAGAACTCATTGCCGAAGCCCAGGAGCAGACGGGTTTTCAGGACTTCGGCGAGCTGCCAATTGCCGAGGGTCTGGACATGCTGTTGCAGACCTACGATCGCAATATCGCCGACGAAGAGGGCAGGGCGCGCTGTCGCCAGCGTGTGGTCACGCAACTCGCCACTCGATTGAAGTGCGAGAACGCTTTGCGCACGATACCGGAGATCGCCGAACAAACGATCACCGCACCGATCTTCGTCACAGGTTTGCCGCGCTCGGGCACCTCAGCGCTGCTCAACCTGCTCGTCGCGGCGCCCGAAAATCGCGGTTTGTTGCAGTGGGAGGTGCAGTTTCCCGACCCCTGGCCGGACAGCAAACCCGGTGAAAAAGATCCGCGCTATGACTTTTTAGCCAAAGCACTGGAAGACTCGCGTGACTCCGAGTTCGCCAAGATCCACTTTGTCGACGCCGACACCCCGGAGGAGTGCGTCCTACTACACGCTTATGCCTTTACCGGCGTACAGCTCGGCTTTGAAATTATGCTCGAGCCCTATCGCAGTTGGATTTTGGCGCAAGACTTAACGCCCATGTACGCCTACCAAAAGCGCCAGATGCAGATGTTGAATTGGCGCAACCCCGGGCAGCAATGGATGTTGAAAGCCCCCGCGCACATGTGGGGCATCGATGTCATCCGCAAGGTGTTTCCCGATGCGCGCTTTGTGTGGTGCCACCGCGATCCGCAAAAAGTGGTGCCCTCCATTAACAGCATGAACAAAGTTGTCATGGGTATGTACGCGGGAGACTTGAGTCACTTCGATATGCACGAGATCGGACGCTCAGTCATGGAGTGGTATGCGCTATCATTGGAAAGAGGGTTAGCGGCACGTGCCGCACTGCCAGAGGAGCTTTTTGTCGATTGTTCCCAAGCTCAGTTTGTAGCCGACCCTATGGGAGTTGTCGACAGTGTCTATGAGGCGTTTGATCTCAGTTTCAGCGCAGGGAGTCGCGACGTTTTGCAGGCGCACATCGACAATAATCCCAAAGGTAAGCACGGCAAGCACGAGTACGACCTGGCGGAATACGGGCTCACAAAAGAGCTGATTGATGAGCGATTTACGTTTTATACCTCGGACAACCGCTGGCCCATTTCTGATTGAGGCCGGTGGATTGCGCCGCAGAAACACCCAACCGCGCAACCATAGTGTGACGATTAGGCTTGGGCTGTCTCGATTGATTCACAGATATTTTTCTCGGAAACTCGGTGGTAGAACCAAAAATTTTTCTATCCCCGCATCAATGGCGGCGCGAATGGCGCGTTGCCCTTGTTGGCGCGAGTGTTCGTTTTCTGCGAGCACCATTCCGCGAAACAGACGGCAGGCTGCGCCCCGTCCAACTTGGTTTAGATCTGGGTCGCAGAAGGCCAGTATATCTGACGCTTCGCCGTACTCGTAAAGACGCGTGACATAGGCCAGTACGAGTTCTTCGCGGGTGGACCCGAGCTGAGCGAAGGCCTCTAGCTCGTCGGGCCAACGGCGCCAAAACTCCTGCATTCGAGGATCCTCTGCACCGGTATGACCACTGACAGATAGCACATAGCGCGATTGCAGCCGGGCATAACGCAGAAAATGTGACGGAGCACTATCGAGATCTGCTGCGCTGATACAGGTGAGCCGAGCAAACCAGTCGCGAGTTATCTCTATCTGTGCCTGTTGCTCAAGCGGCTCAGTTGTGGCACTCAAGGCAGGGTGCTGAACACCCAGCAGACTGGCGACGGACAACAGTGCGCGTCCAATGTACTCACCCTCGCCGGGGACGCTGCGGATGTCGCCACAGCCGCCGTCAGCACCTCGACTGTCCGGTGTGGAGTCGCTGGCCATGAGGCGTTCTCCATAACTGGCTTTGCTCCACGCGTAAGTCGACACTGTAAAAAGCACGACACTAATCACCACGTAGACAATGACAGTCACCATTCTGCTTGGGAAAGCGGCCGAACTGACCTTTTCATCTCGAGGTTGCTCGTCAACGTCAAATGCGGCCAACGGCATCCCCGTAGCCAGGCCAAAGAAGCCCAGCACCATGGGTAAGAGAAACCAAATACTGGTGAGGAAAATCTGACCGAGTAACAGCGCCAAGACCGTCGATGCAGCGCTCCCACGGATTGCTCGCGCCAGGGAACACAGGAATATAGCCCAGAGCACAGGTCCCCAGACCCCTATCGCCAGTAGTGACTCCAGATACAGACTATGACTGTGCCCCGCCAATCGATTGAGCGAGTCCCAGTTGGTGACCACCACGCCTTTGTTACTGAAAACAAACTGCACGCCTTCTTGGCCGGGACCATAGAGCACGAGGAAATCGCGGAAAGAGCCCCAGCCAAGACCGGTCAGCCATGCACTGCCATCCGATGACAAAGCGGTCATCACGACACGGGCGAGTTGGTAACGGGCCCAGATCGACTGCACCGCGGCGGGCAGCTTTGTGATGCCTTCGGGACTTGCCTGCTGGCCGATGTACCACACAACCACGAAAGAACCCACCATGGCAGAGACGACCACCACAGCGATGCTGGCGAGCGGCCTTCGCGAGGGCCACCGCCGCCGCGCCAAGGAAAAAAACAGCCAGGCCAGTAGTATTATCAGGAGCACTACGTAGCTAGCGCGGCTGTCGGACAACGAGGCCAGGCACAGCATCAGGCCTCCCGTGAGGAGCATGCCTATCAATTTTGCGCGGACACACCAGGAACGTGACAGCGCTAAGTAGACAAACGCCACTGGCACCAGGTAAAGCGCAAGGTAATCGCTGAAACCGAGTATTTGCCAGCCCGGCAACTGTGACATGCAGGCTTTGGTAACCAATAGAAACAACAGCATGGCCAGCATGCCGCCTGCGAGCAGCCAGCGGGCCAAGCGGAAGCGAAACAGACTGTAGCCCGCGGCGATTGATACAGTTAGCCATAGGAAGTAAATAGCCCCATCACCGAATTCCAGCGAACCTGTCAGGGAGCGCGCGCCGTGCTGGTGGAAGGGGGCGAGCATCAGGCTTAGCAACGCAAAGGCACCCGCGATCAGGAAAGAATAGGGAGTCCGTACCGGCACATCGGCGAGTAGTTGTGTCCGCAGCGCCAGCGCCAGCGCCGCGATGGCTAGCGCTAGGCTGAGGCCAATGGCAGTCGGTTCAGCCTGGAAAAAAACACCTTTATGAAAGGTGGGCAGGGAAAGTAGTGGCGTGAAAACCACCAGCAGCGCTGCCAGCAGTAGCAACGTGTTGTAAAACCTCGTTAGGCAGCTGTTTTGGCAAATGGATTGTTGGGGCATCAATGCCACCCGTGCATCAGGTTGTTCGCCGAGCAGCGAACGCTCTACTGCGAACTAGAGCCCCGCAGTAAACGTCTCCCTCGCCTATGGCGCAGGACTGCAACTAGACCGAGAACAAGCAGGAGCCCCGTGGACGGTGACGCGACGGGACGGTCCAGCGTCAGCGGACCGACAAAAATAGCAGAATCCACCACGCTGTCTTCGCCATCGCCTATAGCGATGACCAGGCTGTGGCTGCCCGCCTCCAGATTGCCGAAGCTGACATTGATTAAGTCGCTGATCCAACCAAATCCCAATGCGGGATCGCCTGGTGCAAGCGCAGTGCCCCCGCCCTAGGTTGCGTAGGTCGCCGAGAAGCCCGCCGACGAGTAACCCGCATAGGTGCTCGGCGCCGACACACTGCCCACGAAAGCTCTCTCGCCATCGAGGAAGAAGCTGTACGCATCCCGAATACCACAGCATTCGCCAGAACCGACGCTAAATGCAAAGTTGAGACTCCCAGGCTCGTCGATGTTAAAGGCGAAGTTCAGTAGCGCTGCGTCGTAGGTGGGTGTACCACCCAAAAACTGGCTCAGGCCAGGAAGACCGTATGTTCCATGCGCAGTGGAAGGTACTCCAATAAAAGGGCCTTCGGCATCCAAGGCGTTACCCGAGGAGATAACCAGCCCGGTCTCGATGCCCACACGGGAATCTAGCCCGTTGGCAAAAGTGCCAAAAGCGGCTTCGGCACCGTAGGTATAGGTGTTAACTCCGGTGACGGCAATACCGGTGCCCGCAATGCTATCGGCAAGCAGGAGGCCATCGCTGGTGGGATTCACGATTAGGCTGGCCACAGCGCTCCCGGTGAATACGACGCCGACGATCAGCAGACCGGGTAGTGCGGAACGATTCCATCTGTGATTGCTTACTGCCATTACTGGGTACCATTCTCTGATTAGTGTTATGTCCGGCAGGACGGAAGTGTTAAATTAAGCAATATTCATGCCGCTACCGAGCTACTGGTACTTTAGCAATTACGGTCATTGCCAGGCTGGTTGCAGGCCACCAAGCGCGGCTGTCCGGGCTGGTGTGAGAGCATTATTTACATATATTTCATAGGATTAGCGTCTGCTATTCAAGTGAGCTATATAGCGACGCCGAAGATGTTGACTGCATACATCCGCAGGTAATGCTGCGTTACAGCGTCAGCAATATTTACAGTTTGTAAAACTACTTGCAGGCTCATTCGGGTTCCAAAACGCCCGATCTTAGCCTAATCGGCTGAAAATCAGCCAATTCAGGGGAAAGTCAGAAAGTAAGGCGCTCCTGACAGCCTTGCCAGGCCTGGGTTTCAGAGCGAAGTGTTATTGGCGGCGGGGATGTCACTAGACCCCATCATTGGAAACTCCTGGGTACTTAACCGCGTTATTTGGTGAAGTTTTAGCCACGCTCTGCCGTTGATGTTGTTAACGATGGTTGCCAGTAGCGTTGCAAGCTATCGATTACTGCATCAACATTGGACTGTAATGGCCCGGCGAATACGCTCTGGCCCAGCCATTGTCCGAGTAGTCCCCCTGACATGACCACTTCCAGTTGTGTGCCAACCTGGGCGCCGCCATCTGGCCCGGGGGTTAATTCATAGTGGAAGAGCGCCTCTGCGAAGGGGAAGGGTGCTGTACCGTCGTCATCATGCAGGCGCAGGGTGAAGCCACGACCCTCACGCCAGGAAATTACTGTTTCGTTGAGATACTCGGTCTCGGACTGGAAAACCCGTCGGGAGACGCCGGTTCCCCTGGTGGCTTCGGTGACCAGCTCGGTACGCTGCACACCGGGTACATATTCATGGGCCAGCGAAAGGTCGCTTAATCTTTGCCAGGCTTGCTCAGCGTCCAGCAGTACATCGCGCTGTGCTGCAAAGTCCAGGCTCGAGCCCGGCGCGCGTGAGAGGACAAGGAGTACGACTACAAGGCAACAGCTGATTATCGAAACCCACTGTATTATTGTTTTGGGACGTGTCATCAGCTATGGCCCGGAAGCAGGGTTTACAGTTGTGCCATCTTTGCCTGCAGCTTCTTCATCTGGCTTTGTATCCAGGCGATTTCACTGAAGGTCTTGTGGGTGCTTTGCGCGCGGTTCAGCAGGGCTGCGTGGGCATCCAGCTTTAGTTGCAAGGCCGTCTTGCTATTGTTATTCGCAGCCACTACGGCTTCGGAAAGCATCAGGGCTTTCTCCAACTCACCATCGGCCAGCATCTTGCGCGCACTGTCAATCACAGCGGCCTCGCCGGCAAGGGATACCAGTTCCGGGTACACCTCGTGGGGGCGATAGGGATACAGTTCGCTGGTGTAGCGATAGGCAAACCAGCCACCCGTCTGGTTGACTGTCTCGCGCACGGTCCAGGAAACACGGCCATGCTGCTGGCTGAGATGCGCGTACTCCTCTGGCAGCTCAATCTCACGCATTAACTGGTAGACGTCCTTCCCTTCCGACAGGCCACGCCAAATCTCGTCGTACACCCAGGTGGAGGCGTCGCGCAGCAGGGTGAGGCTCGCCATGATTTCTTCCGGATCGGTCATCGGCTCATCTTGGCCCGGCAGCAGAATCGCGGGTTCCAGTTCGATCATAGTGTTGATGGTCTGGATGTATTTCTCCAGGATCCGATTGCGGTCGGCGCGCACGGTGCCGATATTGGGCCACATGGGAATCTCAGGGCCCACGGAGCCGCCGCCCGCAAACAGGATTCTCTCCTCGGGCATCCACAGACCGGCAGAGTTGATGCCCTCTGCACCGGGCAGGGATATCACCTCGAACTTTACGCCTCCCAGTTCAAAGGAGTAGTCGCTGTAGTCATCTACAAGCACGTCCGGAGTGATGGGCTTGTACGGGAACGGAGCGGGTTTCTGCTTGTCGCCGGCACTGGCCTTGTCGACCAGTTCATCGGTCCAACTGTACAGAGCGGCGTAACGGGGTTTCAGGTAGGTAGCGGCCCGGGCTCGGTAAGGCATGTACTCCGTTGAGGCGCGGGTCATAATGATCTGGGTATTCTCATCCGTGATCAGAGGCAGGCCGCCCACGTCATCGTGTTGCCCCTGGGGGAGGAAGACGTAGCGCACCGGTCCCTCTATCACCTCCTTCAGCAGCGCCATCTGGCGTGGCGCCTGGTGCGCAAAGCCTGTATCGATGACGATGGCGCCATCAGGTGTGTTCACCGCATAAACATTGGCCAAGCCTGACACATAGTAGACGTTGTCGGTAATCTCTCGACGCTCGATGGGTACGCGGATGAGGTCGCCTACAGGTGTCCCTCCCGCACGGACATCAGTTGTATCGAGGGTTACATCTTCGGCGGCACTGGCGGGCCAGGTAAAAAATATGATTGAAAGTGCTGTGAGCAGCAGTCTGGAACGCTTGAACATAGGGCATCTTCCCGTTTGAGTATTATTCGGGGCTGCATTATAGGATAAAAATGTTTCATTGACAGACATAATGTAACATTTCATAAGATTTAGTGTTCCCTATAACTGACCTTGATACCTTGTGTCGCCCTCAAAGTTGCATTGAGCTGTCCCTTCTGAAAATTCAATCGTATCGATTTTCAGTTCAATGGGTGCCGTAATCATGCTGCTACGCTACAGAACCGACGGTGCAGGCCGCCGAGGCGGGGAAACGCAATAATATTACCCATCTCCGGAGGTTCCACCATCCGGGTTTCAGGCGGATCTTTATTCAACGACAAGTGTGTCCGCCAGGTTAGCGAAGGCAGCTTATTCAGACGCAGCATGTACTTGGAGACTGTCGCTTGAGAGATATCGATACGCAGCTTGCGAAGCTCCCCGTGAATTGGAGGAGCGCCCCGGCCTACGTTCGCCGACTGCATCTGTTGGATGAGCTTGCGTACTTTTAATCAACCGGTGGTCGGCCAACATGATAGCGACGACTTTTCCACTTCCAATGGCGCCGAAAGCCCTCGCGGTGCCAGCGGAGTGCCACATTCTCCAGCGCCAACTGGCGGCGTGATTTGAACAACGAACAAGCAAAAGCAACTATGTGGAGAAAAAATGGCATGCCTGCCATCCTCTATCCCGTATTAATCATAGTCAAGAATATCAACACGATTGAATTTGCTGCAGGGACGAGTGTCGCTTTTGGAGGGAAAATCCCTGGTACTCCTGCCCTGTAAAAACAGACCAACCTGATTGTTTTTTTTTAGAGAATCCCATATATTCAATCGCGTTCGCCCCAATTGGCGTGGCGGCTGCCCGCGCAGTCAGAAACCGCTGCCCGCGGACAGTGCTGCGCACCAGCGATGAACAACGAGCAGCGCGCACTTTCATCGATCCACCCGATCACTAATCCAGGAGTAGCCCGGTGAGCATACCCAAGGAAACATTGCTACACGCCTATCGGCAAATGAAAACCATTCGTGAGTTTGAAGAGCGCGCCCACGTGGAAATTATGAACGGGCAGATTGCCGGTTTTACGCATCTGTATACCGGTCAAGAAGCGAATGCGGTTGGGGTTTGTGAACACCTGGACGACGAAGACACCATCATTTCCACGCACCGAGGCCACGGGCATTGCATCGCTAAGGGTGCCGATGTCGCAGGTATGATGAAGGAGCTGTGGGGGTCATCTGAAGGGCTGTGCAAGGGCAAGGGTGGCTCTATGCATGTGGCCGATATTGAAAAGGGGATTTTGGGCGCGAACGGTATTGTCGCTGGTGGGCCGCCGATTTCGGTGGGCTCTGCCTTGGCTGCAAAAATCCGCAAGAATGGCCGTGTTGCCGTGTCGTTCTCCGGCGATGGCTCGGTCAATCAAGGCACGTGTTTTGAAGCGATGAACCTGGCAGTCGTGTTACAAGTGCCCGCGGTGTTTGTCATCGAAAACAACTATTACTCAGAGCACACCAACATCAGCTATGCGGTTGGCTGTGATGATTTACAGGCACGCACCGAAGCGTTCGGCTTTCCCGTGTTTGTCGCCGATGGGGCAGATTTCTTTTCCGTTTACGAGGCGGCGGGCAAAGCGATAGAACATGCACGCGCTGGCAAGGGGCCCGCTGGTATATTTGCTGAAACCGGTCGCTTTCATGGGCACTTTGTCGGTGACCCGCAGTACTACCGAGCCGAGGGTGAACTGGAAGATCTGCGCGAAAATTCCTGCTGTTTGAAAAACTTCCGCGCGACGATGGCCGAGACCAGTGAGATCAGTGCGCAGGAACTCGATGCCATCGACGCAGAGGTCATGGCATTGATCGAAAAAGCGGTCACTGAGGCACGCGGCGCCGCGCGGCCAACGGCAGATCAGGTCACCGAAGACGTTTACATTCAATACGGCGCCGCCTAGGAGAATCTCATGTCAGAGAAAACAATGCGCGATGCCATTAACGAAGCGCTACATCAGGCGATGGCGCAGGATGACTCGGTTTTCGTCATAGGCGAGGATGTCGCCGGTTGCAACGGCAGTCAGGGGGAAGTCGGCAGTGTCGGCGGGGTCTTTGGCGTGACCACAGGGCTGTACAAGACCTTTGGCCCCGATCGCTGCATCGATACACCCATCTCCGAATCAGCGATTGTGGGCGCCGCTGCAGGCGCAGCACTGGTGGGTATGCGACCGGTGGCGGAAATCATGTTCGCGGACTTCATCGGTGTATGCATGGATCAAATCGTCAACCAAATGGGTAAGTTTCGCTACATGTTCGGCGGCAAAAGCAAGTGTCCTGCAGTTATTCGCTTTGCCGCCGGTGGCGGGTTTTCGGCCGCCGGTCAACACAGCCAGGCCATGTATCAGGTGATGACGTCGTTTCCAGGTTTAAAAGTCGTCGTGCCCTCGAATTCCTACGACGCCAAAGGGTTGATGCTGCAGGCCATCGCCGACGATGACCCCGTGCTATTTTTCGAGCCCAAGGCGCTGTATCAGGAGGCCTGCGAGGTCCCCGATGATAGGTACCTCATCCCTTTCGGGGAAGCGGCATTTGTACGCGAGGGTGATGACTGCACCGTAGTGGCCTTCGGGCAGATGGTGGGCAGAGCTGCCGCCGCCATCGATGCCTTGGAAGCCGATGGCGTCAGTTGCGATTTGATCGACCCACGCACGACCTCACCCCTGGATGAAGGCGCAATATTGGAGAGTATCGAAGCCACCGGGCGTTTAGTCGTTGTTGACGAAGCGCCCCCACGCTGTGGCTTGACGGCAGACATCGCCGCCTTGGCGGCGAGCAAGGCATTTCATTCCCTCAAAGCACCGGTGCAACAAGTGAGCGCACCGCACAGCCCGACGCCATTTTCCCCCGAGTTGGAGGCGGCTTATATTCCCTCTGCTGAGCAAATTACTGCGGCCATAAAAGCGACTTTGGCATAAATGCAAACCCGGGCCGAGGCGTGCACCTAGCGCGAGCCCGAAGATCGGTGTAACGAGTAGAGCTTGGGCTACCACCTTAACCAGCTTCTTATGCATGGCTCTTACAATGTACAGGAGACAGATCACCTATGAGTGACATACATCCAATTGCAGTGCCCAAGTGGGGCATCGAGATGGTCGAGGGCACCATCAACAACTGGAATAAGAAAGAGGGCGATACTATCGCCAAGGGCGACGAAGTTTTTGAGATGGAGTCTGACAAGATCGTCAATGTCTGGGATGCTCCTGCTGACGGCATATTGCGGCGAATTTTGGTTCCTGAGGGTGAGGCGCGTCCGGTCGGCGCGCTGTTGGGAGTGATCGCGGGCAGCGACGTGGAAGACGCCGCCATCGATGCATTTATCGCCAATTTTTCTGCAGAGGGTGCAGAGCAGCTTGCGGAGGCGGTCACCGAGACTGCCGCGGCAAAAAACGCTGCAGCAGGTACCGATGCCGCTACGCGTTCCAGCCCTTCCGTGCGTCGCTTGGCCCAGGAATTGAATGTCGATTTGAATGCCGTCACTGGCACGGGCCGGCGCGGACGCATTACTGAGGACGATGTGCGCGCCGCTGCCGGCGGCGCCAATGGTGATGCTGCGCCTGCAGGGGTAAAGATCACTCCGCTTTCCGCCACGCGCAAGACGATTGCCCGACGGCTAACCGACGCCAAACAGCAGATCCCCCATTTTTATCTCACCGTTGACTACGAGTTAGATGGTTTGTTGGCGCATCGCGCAACGTTGAACGCCAGTGGCGATGTCAAAGTGTCGGTGAATGACCTACTTGTGTGGTGCGCTGCGCGGGCCTTGGTGAAAGAGCCGCGCGTCAACGTCAACTTGATCGGCGATGCTATTCATCAATTCGAGAGCGTCAATGTATCCGTTGCGATTGCAACCGATGAGGGGCTTTATCCGGCCACAGTATACGGGGTAGAGAGCATGAGCCCAGCCGATATTGCGCAAGCGGTAGCCCTGCTCGCGGAAAAGGCGAAGACCGGAAAACTCGCCAAAGAAGATATCAGCGGGGGCACCTTTACCATTTCCAACCTCGGCATGTTTGGCGTCGACAATTTTACCGCCATCATCAACCCTCCCATGGGAGCGATTTTGGCGCTCGGTCAAGGTAGAGAAAAAGTCGTGGTAAAAGATGGTACACCTGCAGTGGCTACGATCGTCAGTGCCAGCTTGTCTTGCGATCATCGGGTGATTGATGGCGCATTGGGTGCGACGTTCCTGCAAGTGTTGGGCGCGGAGATTGCCGCCTTGTAGCAGCCGCTGGTTCCCACACGAGCAAGTTTGCCTACGCTCATTGCGCCATCGCCTACCGCCGCCGCACGTCACCCGGAATGGGTGGTTGCCGTGTTGCCAAGCGGCATTGCCCTAGCTAGTCTTAGCGTGGACAAGCCTGTAATCGAGAGGGCAGTAGCATGGATTCACGTCTCTTCTTTGTACTCGGCGATTTATTCGCCAACATTCTAGTCGGTGCAGTCGCCGGTTGGGTTTGTACGCTAATTATTGATCCGGGCTCGAACATGTTTTTTGCCATGCTGTTGGCGATGCTCATTGGCATGGTTGTTGGAACAGTACTGTGGCTTCCTCTGAGTATAAAATTAGGGGCAATGGAAGTCATGGTGCCGACCATGTTCACTGGCATGGTCAGCGGTATGGTGCTCGGCATGTGGGCGGCGATGGCGCCGATTGAGTCCGGATTCGCGCTTTTTCTCGGCGGCGTCTGTGGTCTGGCTAGCATCGTTTTCATTTGGATTTTTAACAACGCCCTGCGCGGTGTGCAGCCTACGGAGGCAACCCACTAATGGACACCGAGACTCAAGCAAAGTGGGATAAGGCCGCGCCGACATTTGACATCATGGCCGGCGGCGGCGCGGAAGACCGCTGGCGTCCTGCAAAAACTGAATTGTTCAGTCATATGCAGGGTAAGATTCTGTTTATGGCCCTGGGTACAGGGCTGGATATTCCCGCTTTCCCCGCCGGTCAAAACATCACCGCCATCGATATCAGCCCGAAAATGCTCGAGGGTGCACAACCGCGCATCGACGCCTATGTGGGTGATCTGACGGCGCAGGTGATGGATGTTCATGATTTAAGTTTCGACGACGATAGCTTTGATCAAGTCTTCACATCCTGCACGTTTTGTTCAGTGCCCCGGCCTGTCGAGGGGCTGCGGTCACTGCGACGCGTTCTCAAACCCGGTGGTGAGCTCTTTATGTTTGAACACACCGGCTCACAATACTACCCCTTCAAGCTCATGATGAATCTGATGACAACCCTCACGCGACGGATCGGTCCGGACATGAATCGAACTACGGTAGCCAATGTTCGTGCAGCGGGTTTTGACATTTACGAGGTGAACCATATCTTCTTGGATGTCGTGAAGACGATAAAGGCGCTGAACCCAGCAGTTGACCCCACGTAGTAACTTAAACATAAGAGGCATCGATGGGCATATTGTGCTGCACCATCCACTGCGCAAACGCTGCGGTGTCTTTATCAGTATATTCATCGCGCATAGTCGGTATAAGCCCATCGAGAGATTTTTTCAGCCCTGCAAATATGGCCCGACGGCCTTCCAACTGACACGCGAAGGGACCGCCCACAATCTCGTAAACGGCAGTTTCAGGAAAATACGGTTCTAAGCGCGACCAGTCGTCATCTTTTAGCGTTTCCTCAAAGGCATCAGCGTAGGCCAATAGAGTATCCATTGCAGTTGACACGGTGTGCTCCTATTCAGGTCGAGACAGCTCAAAGTCTTGCCAGTTGGGTTCCCGCATGTCGCTCACAAAGCGCGAGTAGGTCCAGGGCCAGCTGGCGGGTACACCCTGTGCATCCAGATACCAGCTCTGGCACCCGCCGGTATACCAGACGGTCTTTTTCGCTGCGGAAATTCTCTCGGTGTCGAAGGCCTGCATGGCCTCTCGTGTTGGGGAGATTTCACGACATGCGCCGCTGCGTACTTTCTCCATGAGTTGCGCAATATAACCCCACTGATGTTCAGCGATGTCGATCAAGGAGAAGTTGCCTACCGGCCCATTCGGGCCATTGAGCATAAAAAAATTGGGGAATTCGGGAATGGCGACAGCGAGATAGGCGGTCGGACGCTCGGCCCACAATGTTTCCAAATCGACACCACCGCGGCCGGTCATTTGCATCGGTCGCATGAACTGGTCGGCGCGAAAACCCGTGGCCAACGCGATAATGTCTGCCGCATGCAGCACGCCATCGACAGTGCGTATGCCCGCTGGTTCTATACGGCGGATGTCCTCTCTCACCAGCGTTGCATTGTCGCGCTGAATAGCTTCGTAGTAGTCGGGAGAAAAGATAAGCCGTTTACACAGGGGAGTGTGATCGGGTCGCAACTTTTCACGCAGCACGGGATCGCGCACACTGTATTCCAGATTGTGTCGGCACGCATCACCCATCTCTTTCGCACCAGCTGACTCGGCATCAGTCAGCGCCTGCGTGTAGCGTTCCACAGCGGCGTTGTAGCCTTCAAAATCCATCACTTTGTGTAACAGCGCAGGGTCTGCGCGAAAGGCTGCGCGTTCCTGCTCAGAATACTCGCCGTTCTCCGTAGGCATTATCCACTGGGGTGTGCGTACGAAATGGCTAATAGTCACTCCCTGTGCCGACAACGCTGAAACAATTTGCACACCGGTCGAACCCATGCCGATCACCGCAACGCGCTTGTTCGCCAGGGCGATATCGTGGTTCCAGCGCGCCGTATGAAAAATGTGCCCAGCGAAGTTATGGATGCCTTCGATGTTGGGCATGGAAGGGTGGTGGAGTACACCAGTCGCAGCGATGACAATATCGGCTACATCTGTCGCATTATTATGGAGCTGCAAGTGCCACCGACCATCGGCAAACTCGGCTTTGACAACTTCCGCGTTAAAGCGAATATTGGACAGTAGATCGTATTTGCGCGTAGTCCGTTCAAAGTAGTCTTGGATTTCGCCGCCTGGCGGGAGGTGCCGCGTCCAATCGGGGTTGCGCTCAAAGGTAAAGGTGTAGTGGTGGGAGGGCACATCGCAGGTAAGACCAGGGTAAGTATTCTCGCGCCAGGTGCCGCCCACGCGGTCGGCCTTTTCATAAATAGTGAAATCGTTGTATCCGGCCTCGCGCAACTTGATACCGGCGAGAATGCCTGCCATACCCGCGCCAATGACAACGACGCGCACTGGTTTAGTGTCCATCTTCATACCTCAGACTGCCAAAAGAGTGCGTTTACTACGCAGCATTAGTGTGTCTTGGTGGAGAGACTATTTCCACCACAGGGCTACACTGAGTTACTGCGGGGCGGTAAATTGAACTACTCCAACATGCACGCCCAGTACCAGGCGCCAAAATTTGCGACAATGGAACTGTAACGCAGAGCACGCGATGACTGCCGAGATAGCTATGGCGACAGACAAGAGATTCCCTATGCCCATGCCCTGCGGATGGTTTGCCATCGGCTATTCCGACGAGCTAGCGCCAGGTAAAGTGCGCAACATCCACTATTTTGAACGAGATATGGTGCTGTATCGCACCGCAAAGGGGGCTGTGGGGCTGGTTCATCCCGCCTGCCCACATTTGGGTGCACACCTGGGGCACGGCGGCGAAGTGGTCGGGGAGTCACTGCGCTGTCCATTTCACCACTGGCAATATGATACACAGGGTGTGATCACCGACATTCCCTATGCCAAGCAGATTCCAGCTAAATGGCAGGACCAGCCCTGCTTGCAAACTTACCCGGTGTGCGAGGAGAACCAATTTCTCTGGGCTTGGTATCACCCGGAGGGCGCCCCGCCTGATCACCGTGTGCTGCCCCTGCCCGAAGTGAACGAGTTGAAGTTCACTTCGCCTACAGCTTTCCGCAGTTCGAGCCCGGTTCGGCCGAACATGAAATGATGCGCGATGAGGTTGAGCGCACCAATGGACAGCAAGGAATGTCCGGAGACATTCCCATCTGGCAGCATAAATTTCATCTCGAAAACCCCGTTCTCTGCGATGGCGATGGCCCGATCATGCGTTTTCGCAAGTACTTCGCGCAGTTCTATATCTAACCCGTATGGATGCGGGGTACGATCGGCTGCTAAAAGCACTGCATTTTCAGCACAACCAAGCCGCCGTGACAGCGCGAGCGCAGCTAACAGCAGAGCAGGCTATCAAAATATGCAATCGCTCGAAGACATTGAACAGATTCGCCGCCTAAAATCACGCTATTTTCGCTGCTTGGATACCAAACAATGGGCTGAACTGCGAGCCTGCTTCGCCAAAGACTTTACAGCCCGTATACAGGGCCCGCACCCCGATATCGAATTCAATTCGGCCGACGAATTTATCGCTATGAATTCGCAGATGCTGGCCGACGTACCCACCGTACACCAAGGCCACACCTCTGAAATCGACATCTTAGATGGAGAGCAGGCGCGCGGCATCTGGTCCATGTACGACCGCGTGGAACTGCCGGATGCTGGGTTCGAAGGGTGGGGGCATTACCACGAAGAGTATCGAAAAGAGGAAGGCGATTGGAAAATCGCCAGGCTTCATCTCACGCGCCTGCTAATTAACCCGCTAACTCAATAGCTGTGGCCAGAACCCTGAACGGCGTCGCTATACCGAGCCCTCACATTACCCCGTAGGCGAGCATCGCGCTGGCTACTTTGTTGAAGCCGGCGATGTTCGCGCCCTTGAAGTAATCGATATGATCTTTGTCGACCCTGCCGTGTTCCACGCACTCGTCGTGGATGGTGGAAATGATACCGCGCAGGCGCGTGTCAACCTCCTGATCGTCCCATTGGAGGCGCAAACTATTTTGGCTCATCTCTAAGCCGGACACAGCCACGCCGCCCGCATTGGCAGCTTTGGCGGGCACATGCAGCACTTCTTTCACATCGCTAAATACCTTTACGGCCGCCGGTGTGGTTGGCATGTTTGCCCCCTCACAGATAGCGCGTACGCCATTGTTGAGTAGCAGTTTAGCGTCGTCTTCCTCAATCTCATTTTGCGTTGCGCAGGGCAATGCCAACTCGCCCTCGACGATCCAGGGCCGACTGTCTGCGCTGTAACTGAAACCAAATTCATCGGCGGCTTCCTTGATGCGACCACGACGTTTGATTTTTAGATTTTTGATCCAATCCAACTGCTCCATCGTCAAACCATCTTTACAATGGATGAAACCGCCGGAGTCGGAGAGGGTGAGGACACGCGCGCCGTTTTCAATCAATTTATGGGCGGCAAACAGGGCCACGTTGCCTGAGCCTGAAACCAGCGCATTGCGTCCCGCGATACTTTCGTTGTGGTGGGATAGAATCTCTTCCATCATATAGACTGTACCGAAGCCAGTAGCCTCTGTGCGGACATGGCTGCCACCAAACTCCAGAGCTTTGCCGGTTAAAACACCTTCAAACCGATTAATCAGCCGCTTGTATTGCCCAAACAAATAACCGACCTCACGTGCGCCTACGCCGATATCACCCGCCGGAACATCGGTATTTGGCCCTATGTGCCTGCTCAATTCAGTCATAAAGGACTGACAGAAGCGCATGACTTCGCTGTCGGATCGACCCTTGGGGTCGAAATTTGCGCCACCTTTGCCACCACCCATCGACAGCCCTGTGAGAGAGTTTTTAAACACCTGCTCAAAAGCTAAAAACTTCAATACACTTTGATTCACTGAAGGGTGAAAGCGAATGCCGCCCTTGTAGGGGCCAATCGCATTGTTCTGCTGGACTCGAAAGCCGCGATTGACGCGTAACTCTCCGTTGTCGTCTTCCCACACCACACGAAAGCTAATCACTCGATCGGGTTCGGTCATACGCTCAAGAATGCGCATATCTTGATAGACCGGCTTGTCGGCGATGTAAGGAATGATGTCCATCGCCACCTCGTGCACCGCCTGATGGAACTCCGGCTCTCCCGGGTTTCTGTCGATTACGCCCTGCATAAACTGTTCCAGGTTATCTGCTTTGTCGATACCCATACACCGTTCTCCCGTGCTTGTAGAGTGATTAGCTAAATGTAAATGCTTTGCCTCTCCAGGATTTCAACGAAGTTCTAAACGAACTTTTCATTGGAGCGGCTAACGCGCGTGTTTCGCTACAGCATAAACGCGACGGGGTGCCTTGGGAAAGACATCTGATGAAATTAACAGGCAAGGCAGGGTGCACCCAAATGGATTCACCCTGAATAAAGCAGAATCGCGATCAGCTCGCGACTTTCGCTTAGAAGCGGTAGGCGATGCCGAAGTTGTAAACCCAAGGGTCAATGTCAACATCGAACTCAACCGTGGCAATATCTGCACCCGCTGACTTCGCGGTGACTGTTGCTTCGGTACCGATATCGATGTACCAAACGGCGAAATTCACGGCCAGGTTATCGTTGAGGGGAATATCCATGCCGACTTGTGCGGCGAAGCCCACGGACTCATCCAAATCGAGATTGGCGTCGTCCACGGCACCCTCAGTCAAATCACCGAGTAAGCCAATCAGCTCCCCATCCACATCTTCATTAAAAAAGACGGTGTAGTTAATGCCGACACCGAGGTAGGGCTGCCAACCGGATTGTCCACCGCGCGGGTACCACTGTGCGACCAGTGTTGGCGGTAGGTGTTTGGTGCTCCCCGCATCTAACTCAACGCCCGCGATCGCGCCTTTACCTTCGGCAGTGATATTGTGATCAAACGGTGTCGCAGCCAGCAGTTCGATGCCGAACTGCGAACTAATCATATAAGCGGGGATGATTCCGAGCTGAGTGTCGTTGTCAACATCGGCCTCGGCGACCAGGCCTGTGGGTAGATTGATATTGTCACTGTCCGCATTGGGAGCAACCGTCGTAAAGCCGGCGCGCAGTATAAAATCGCCTGCATCATACGCCTGTGCGCTGAGCGCAGCGCAGGCAATCGCGATGGGGGCCACAAGCGTTAATACCTTTTTCATGTTTTCACTCCTTGGTAATACTGTGTCGCGCCGGCCCTGGCTTTTGACCGGCGGGCGCATGGTACTAATGACTCGTGTTACACCACAATCCTCATGGGGTTTTAATGCAGAGTTTATTGCGACAGATCAATTTTGCCCCGTGCCAAGCCATGTGCCATGGGCCATGTGCCATGTTTTTAGGCCTGCGAGAATGGACTATGCGCCGCGCAAGTATTCCAAGGTGTGTATGACGCCGCGCAGTTCCGCCAGAGCCTTCAATCGGCCGACAAAAGAGTAGCCCGGGTTGACGTCCCCGCGCCCAATCTCGTCACCCAGGGCATGACCGTGGTCCGGGCGCATGGGGATAGGTGCGTGATGGCCGTGACTGCGACGGTTTTCCTCTTCATCTAAGAGGGCGCTAATTAAGCCAACCATGTCGTTGTCGCCATCGAGGTGATCCGATTCAAAAAAAGAACCATCCGGCTCGCGTTTGATATTGCGCAAATGAACGAAGTGAATGTGCGGCCCAAATTCTTTGACCATGGCTATCAAGTCATTGTCCGCGCGCGCTCCAAATGAGCCCGCACACAAGGTCAGGCCATTGTGGACGCTGGGGACGGCTGATAGGAGCCTGCGGGCGTCGTCCGTAGTGGACACGACGCGCGGTAAGCCGAACAGGGAAAAGGGTGGGTCGTCGGGATGAATACAAAGCCGTACGCTCGCTTCTTCGGCAACGGGGACGACCTCGCGCAGGAAGTGGATTAATGTGCTGCGCAGACCCTCGGTGCCCAAGTTGATGAACTGCGCAATCGCAGCACGCAGGCTCTCCCGGGTGTAGGAGCCTTCGCCACCGGGCAAACCGGCGATGATATTTTGCTCCAGCTGTGCTTTTTCACTTGCGCTCATGGCGTTCAGACGTTCCTGCGCCCGCGCCAAAACCGCCGGGTCATAGTCATTTTCTGCACCTGAGCGTCGCAGGATGTAAACGTCGTAGGCGGCGAAATCGCTCATTTCAAAGCGCAGGGCACTGGCGGTGTTACCCAGTGGATAGTCGAGGTTGGTGCGGGTCCAATCGACAACCGGCATGAAGTTGTAACACACAACATCGATGCCCGCGGCGCCGATATTGCGTATCGAAGCCTTATAATTTTCTAATAACTGTGTGTAGTTACCACCACCAGTTTTTAAGTCGTTGTGCAGGGGAATGCTCTCTACGACGGTCCACTGCAAACCCGCCGCTGCAATTTCCGCTTGGCGCTTGTGTATTTCCTGCAGTGGCCACAACTCACCTGTGGGAATGTGCTGCAATGCGCTGACGACACCCGTCGCGCCGGCCTGCGCGATGTGTTCTAACTTGACCGGGTCACCCGGGCCAAACCAGCGCCAAGTCTGCTGCATTAGGTGACTCCTTGCTGGCGTGGTAGGACCGCCCCGCGATGTTGTACAACTGTGGCCGCGAGTTCCTGCGCGGCAGTTAGGGCGGCTGCTACGCTTTGACCCGCCAGGCGCGCGCTGAGATAACCGGCGTTGAAGGAGTCACCAGCGCCGGTTGTGTCTAGTGCCTCAACCATAGTCGCGGGTTGAACGATGGTTTCGCCGTCGACAAATGCATGCGCGATACCGTTGCCGCCTTTGATTACGAGCTCCGCAATGTTGTGTGCTGAGTAGCGCTCGCAGCAAGCAGTCTCGGTGTCGACACCGTACAAGGCTCTTTCATCATCCATCGTTGGTAGTAAGAGGTCGCAATAGGGTAAAACGGCCTGTAGATACTCTTTAGCTTGCGTGACACTGGACCACAGTTCGGGACGGAAGTTCGGGTCGCACACGATTTTGCAATCACTGGCCCGCAATCGGGCGAGCAAGTTGAGCAGGTTATCTCGGTACTGGCGTGTCACAGCGAGTGTGATGCCGGTGAAATAAAAAACATCGCAGTCGAAACCAGTTTGTGGGTGCTTAAACAAATCCGTCGCGGCGGAGTTCGCGCGCCAATAGTGAAACGCTCGCTCGCCGTTGTCATCGTTGCGGATGGTATAAAGACCGGGCCCAGCCTGCTCTGAGCGTTCCACCCATTGCGTGCCAATCCCCTCGGCAAGGAGTTCTTGCACGATTTGGTCGGAGAAGTCATCGGCGCCCAGGCGCGTCATGTAGCTGACGCGATAGCCAGCGCGAGCGAGGTAGACGGCAGTGTTGTAGCTGTCTCCGGCGAAGGAACGTTGGTACAGACCTTGGTGTTCAGTCTGTGCCATCTCGATCATGACTTCGCCAGCGCAACAGATGTCCATAGACGCGATTCTTTACCGGCTTCCCATTGCTTCGCACACAGCCCATGCTATTGACAGGTTGATGCTCAACCACTAAATTGGCCTGACCAATTTACCCAACGTATTGTGGCGGAGGACCCCATCGATAGCAAGCTTCGGCGGGCCCCCTGTGGATACCACGCATGACAATGCGCAGCACAGTCCGGCTCGGTGTTATCGGCCTTGGGAATATTGCTCGGCGGCACATCGACAACATCGCCGCGGGGCAGGTAGCGGATTGCGAATTAACCGCGGTGTGTTCGCGCAGTGCCGATGAATATAGCCAGCAGTTGGGCGTCGCCCATTTCACCGACTTTAATAAGCTACTGCACAGTGGCCTGTGCGACGCGGTATTGATTGCAACACCCACCTGTCAACATGCCGCGATGGGTATCGCTGCTTTGCAAGCGGGTCTGCATCTGATGATGGAGAAGCCGCTGGGTTTGTCTCTCCTTGAAGGTGAGCAGCTCGTGCAAGCGCAGAACGCGGACCAGACCTTTGCGTTAATGCTCAATCAGCGCGCCGACCCACTGTTTGTGGCCATGCGCGATATCATTGACGCCGATCGTTTGGGAAGTATTACCCGCACCCATTGGACGATGACCAATTGGTTCCGCCCGGAAATATATTTTCAAGTCAGTGATTGGCGCGCCACCTGGGCCGGTGAGGGCGGCGGCTTGCTGCTCAACCAGTGCATACACAATCTCGATGTTTTTCAATGGCTCTGTGGGCTGCCCGCAAGCGTGCGTGCTTTCTGTCGCTTTGGCCACTACCACAACATCGAGGTGGAAGATGAGGTCACCGCCTATTTCGAATACGCCAACGGTGCCAGTGGTGTCTTTGTCGGCTCCACGGGCGAAGCGCCAGGGTGCAACCGTTTCGATATTATCGGCGATCGCGGGCAGTTGAGTTTTGATGGTGAGCATTTACGGCTCACTGAAAACACTCCCGGTACGGCACAGTTCAACCTAGAGACCAAAGAAATGTTTGGTCTGCCCGACAGCGTGACTACAGATATCACACCAAAACGTAAAGGTAATCAACACGCCCAGCTACTAAGCAACTTTACTGCTGCGATATTGCGTCAGGAGCCGCTGATAGCACCGGCGCAAGAGGGCTTGGATAGTTTGGCACTGGCTAACGCAATGCTACTTTCCACCTGGGAAAACAGCGCGGTCACACTGCCGCTAGACTCAGACCGCTACCAACAGGCATTAGAATTGCGCTTAGAAAACTCCACTTTGCGTGACAAGCTCGATATAGAGGCTCATATCGATATGGAAGCGTCTTTTCGTTAGCGGCGGGCGCGCTATCCTCTATACACAGTACACTGGAAAATAAGGTCATCGTGCACACTCAAACCGAGCAATTAGAGCAACTTGCCGACCGTCCCGCACTGCAACGCCTCCCTACCTATTTGCGACTCAGCGGCCCGGGTTGGTTGCAGGGGGCAATGACACTCGGTGGCGGCAGCGCCATCACCTCATTGACCATCGGTGCAGTATACGGCTATGACTTGCTGTGGGTGCAACCGCTGTCGATGCTCATTGGCTGCATTATGCTGTTCGCCCTGTCGCATCAGACGCTGAGTACCGGCAAGGCACCTTTTGCGGCGATGCGCGAGCATGTACACCCTGTCGTCGCATGGCTGTGGGCCATTGCCGCGCTGCTTTCCAGCATTATCTGGGGCTTTTCACACTACCCGTTGAGCGCCGGTATGCTAGAGGAAATTGTCGCAGTAGGTACCGGTTTTAGTCCGGAAGACGTCGATGGATGGGGTAGGGAGTTGTATTTGTTCGGCCTCGCCGTCCTGGTGTGGATGCTCTGTGCCTACACTGCCTGGAACTATGGTGCTGGTGGCCGCGCGGTGCAAGTCTTCGAGAGCGCGATAAAACTGCTGAGCGGCATGATCATCCTCGCTTTCGCCTGGGTCGTATTCAAGGCGTCCGTCAATGATCAGGTGGATTGGAGTGCGGTCCTGTCCGGCTACATTCCCAGCAGCCTGCCGAAGGATAGTGCTGGAGTCACAACCATCATGGCCGCGCTGGGTACTGCGGTCGGTATCAATATGACGTTTGTATACGGGTACACGTTGCTCGATCGCGGCTGGGGTAGGGCGCATCGTGAACTGTCCCGCTACGACATCGTCATCGGTCTGGTCATTCCCTACATTGTGGTGACGAGCCTTATTTCTATTGCCGCCGCTGGCGCGTTTTACGGTAGTGATCTGAGTATCGCGGGTAAACTCAGCCCGGCGCGGGCGGGCGCTATGTTTAGCGATGCCGGTATGGGGCCGGTGACCGGTCGACTTATCTTTGCGCTCGGTATTCTCGGCATGGCGATCGGTTCTTTAGTGATGCACATGTTGTGTTGTGGCGCCGCGGCAGGGGCGATGTTCAACTGGGCTCCCCACTCGCGCGCCTATCGCCTGGCATTATTGCTACCCACACCCGCTGTGCTGGGTGTTTTTCTGTGGTCGACCATGGGCGCTTACGTCGTACTACCCACCTCGGCTATCTGCGGGTTCCTGTTGCCCATCGCCTACCTGGGCTGGCTGTTCCTCAACAATCGACAGGATTACTTAGGCGATGCAATGCCCACGGGCAACCGTCGGCTGCTTTTCAACACCGCGATGGTGTTATGTATTGTCACCGTGCTCGCCAGTGTGACTTATAGCACCGGCATCAAGTTGAATTGGTTTTAGGGGGCATGGGTGGCTGAGCAAACCACAACTATCGGCGATGGCGCCAGCTACGCGCCCAGTGCCGCCGCAGAACACGTCGTGCAGCCCGGTGAGTTTTGTTTTGCCGCCGCGTTTTTAGATCATGGCCATATCTATGGGCAGACGAACGGTTTGCGCGATGCGGGTGCCACACTGCGCTATGTGTACGACCCCGACCCGGCCCGTGTCGCGCAATTCGTGCAGACTTACCCCGAAGTCGAGGCTGTGCAAGATTTTGCAGATATACTGAACGCGCCCGATGTTGCACTGATTTGCGCCGCTGCCATCCCCGATCAACGTGCGGCTCTTGGCCTGCAGGTGATCGCCGCCGGGAAACACTATTTCACTGACAAATCACCGTTCACTGCCCTGTCTCAACTGCGCGAAGTGGAGCAGGAAATCGCACAGAGTGATCGCAAGTACGTGGTGTATTATGCCGAACGGCTGCACAACGACGCCGCGTGGTACGCAGGAGAGCTTATCACGCAGGGCGCCATTGGCCGGGTGTTACAGGTCGTCAACTTGGCACCGCATCGGTTATCGGCTAACACTCGACCCGACTGGTTTTTTAACAAATCGCACTATGGCGGCATTCTCACCGACATTGGCTCCCATCAGGTGGAGCAGTTTCTGACCTACACGAGCTGTAGCGACGCTGCGGTCAATTTTGCGCGGGTCGAAAACTTCTCCCACCCGCAGTATCCGGAGCTTGAAGATTTTGGGGAATTTTCCTTGACCGGCGATAACGGCGCATCGTTTTACAGTCGCGTCGATTGGTACACACCAGATGGCCTGCGTACCTGGGGTGACGGCCGCACGTTTATCACGGGAACCGATGGCACAATCGAACTGCGCAAATACATCGATGTGGCGCGCCAAGCGCCTGCATCAAAGTTGTTTTTAGTGAACGCCGATGGTGAGCAGGAGATCGATTGTTTGGGAAAGACTGGATTTCCCTTTTTTGGGCAACTGATTCGCGACTGTATGTGCAATGAAGAAAACGCTATGTCACAGCGACACGCCTTTAAGGCGGCAGAGCTTAGTATGGTGGCGCAGAACATTGCGGAGAGTAACAAGGTGTGATCAGAGGGCTATTTTAAAGGTGGTAATGAGTGGCACCGCGATGCAAATGCCTGCGATAAAAGTTCAGCGCCTGTACCTACAGGTGGCCGAACAACTTCAGGAGCAGATTGCAGACGGCACCTTTGATGGGGGTAGTCGTCTACCGTCCGAGCGCGACTTGGCTGGTCAGTTCGGCGTGAGCCGCCCCACCATCAGAGAGGCGATGATCGCCCTGGAAATCGCCGGTGTAGTGGAAGTGCGCTCGGGCTCGGGGGTCTACGTAAAGGAGGCTCCCAGTGAGCCACGGCACACGATCGATTTGGAAGACCCGGGGCCATTTGAAATACTTGAAGCGCGCAAAGTAATCGAATCTGAAACCTGTGCACTGGCTGCTCAGCGGATCAGCGATGCACAACTTGTGCAATTGGCACGGTTGTTAAAGGACATGGAAGAAGAGAATCAACAACAGGCGATCACGGAAAGCGCCGACGAACAGTTCCACTGTCTTATTGCCAGAGCGGCGCAAAACAGCGCGCTAAGTGCCACGGTGGCGTGGTTATGGCAGCTTCGCAACAACTCGCCCATCAGCACACACTTTCACGCCAGGCTCCGTCGAGAGGGTGACCGTCCAATACTCGCTGACCACCACGCCATTCTCAAAGCGTTGCAGGCACGCAATGCCAGCAGAGCGCGCAAAGCGATGCACAACCACTTGCAACGCGTAATCGACCACTTATTGGAAGTCGTGTGAGTACTTTACTGCACCCCGATCGTCTATTCGCCAGTTGTCCGACAGAGCGTGCCATTGCGCGTGAGTTGTACGGTGCAATTCGCGACTTACCAATTATCAGTCCCCACGGACACACAGACCCGCGATGGTTTTCCGAGAATCAGCCCTTTGCCAATGCTACTGAACTGTTACTGCAACCGGATCACTATTTGCTGCGCATGCTGTATAGCCAGGGCATCAGCCTAGCTGCGCTGGGATTGCCTTCCCGCGCTGGCGATCACACCGCAGTGGATCCTGCCGACGTCTGGCAGTTGTTTGGTGATCACTATCACTTATTTCGCGGCACACCCACGCGATGGTGGATGGACCACGTATTTGCTGAGGTCTTCGGTCTGGAGGAACCCTTCGGCAGTCACAACGCCGCGTCGCACTACGCTGCAATCAACCGGCAATTGAAATCGGATGCCTTTCTCCCTCGTGCGCTGTTTGAGCGATTCAACATCGAGGTGCTCGCTACCACGGAATCGCCACTTGACCGACTACTCGCTCATCGGGCACTCGGCGAGGATGCATGGTCAGGGCGTGTGATTACGACCTTCCGACCCGACCCCGTGGTGGATCCAGAGTACGAGGGATTCAGTGACAGTATTGAAAAACTCGCGCAGCTCAGCGGCGTCGATTGCGGCACTTATGCAGGTTACTTGAATGCCCTGCGCGAACGCCGGCACTATTTCAAAACTATGGGCGCCACCGCCACCGATCATGGACACCCGAGTGCCGCAACTGCCGATTTGACGACGCGGGAAGCCGAAACACTCTATCAAGGCGCACTGGCCGGCTCTTTGAGCGCAGACGAGGCGGAGTTGTTTCGCGCCCAGATGCTGACAGAGATGGCGCTGATGAGTCTCGACGATGGCCTAGTGATGCAGCTTCATCCGGGAGTCTTTCGCAATCACAACGCGGCAGTGTTTGCCCAGTACGGTCGCGATAAAGGTGGCGATATTCCACTGCCGGGTGAATTCGTGCACAGCTTAAAACCGCTGCTCGACAAGGTTGGCAACGACCCAGCGTTCACCCTGATCTTGTTCACCCTAGACGAGACAACTCACGCGCGCGAACTCGCCCCCTTAGCGGGTCATTACCCAGCGCTAAAACTCGGCCCAGCCTGGTGGTTTAACGACAGCCCCGAAGGCATGTTGCGATACAGAGAACAGGTAACTGAGACTGCGGGGTTTTACAATACGGTTGGATTTAATGATGATACCCGTGCTTTCATGTCGATTCCGGCGCGTCACGATATGGCACGGCGTATCGATTGCCGTTTTTTAGCACGCCTCGTTGCAGAGCATCGCCTCCTTGAAGCCGAAGCGCACACGCTGGCGGCAGATCTCACCTATAACCTGGCGCGTGACGCCTACAGGTTGTGATACACAATGCATCGCTTGCACCCCTCCAGTTTGTCACAATTGCCCGCCGCTGTTCAGCGCCCCAACTATGACTTCACTGCTGCATTGCCGGGCATCGTTCACCTCGGGCTCGGGGCTTTTCACCGCGCGCATCAAGCGGTGTATACCGACACGGCGATGGCTCACAGTCAAGGTGACTGGCGCATCATCGGAGTCTCGATGCGCAGCGCGCGGCTCGCAGAGCAACTGCTACCGCAGGAGTGTTTGTTTAGTGTCCTGAGCGAGGATGGCAACGCCGTGCACCTGCGTGTGATCGGCTCTATTGCCAACGTTTTGGTAGCGCCGGAGGAACCCCAGGCGGTCATCGCCGCAATTGCCGACCCCGCTGTGCACATTATCAGTCTCACCATTACTGAAAAAGGCTATATGCTCGCTGCGGACGGAAAGTCCTTGGACTGGACAAACCATGACTTACAGAGCGATCTTGCAAACCCTGCATCGCCTGTGTCTGCCCTCGGTTTGCTGGCCGCGGGCCTGCGACTGCGAGCAGAACAGAACCGAGAGCCACTGACGGTGATGAGCTGCGATAATTTAAGTGAGAATAGTTCACTCTTACATGGGCTATTGGTGGAGTATTTAGAAAAGAGCGCACCTACGCTTTTACCCTGGTTAGAGGAAGCGGTGTCTTTTCCCTGCACGATGGTTGATCGCATTGTTCCGGCAAGTCATTCAGCTCAAATAGAGCAACACGCGATAGCCCTAGGCTTGTATGATGCGGCAGCGGTGCGAACAGAACCCTTCGGTCAATGGTTTATCGAAGACAACTTTGTCACGCCGCGCCCCGACTGGGAGGCCGCAGGTGCCACATTGGTCGATGATGTGCGACCCTACGAACTCATTAAGTTGCGTCTCTTGAACGCCACACACAGCGCAATCGCACAGTACGGTTTGCTTGCCGGTTTAGAAACCGTGGATGCAGTGATGCGTGAGCCCATCTTGGGTCGCGCTATCGAACAACTTATGGATGAAGAACTCATCCCCGCACTGTCGGCGCCACCGGGTTTCGATATGGCAGGTTACTATCAACAGTTGCTGAGCCGCTTTTCTAACCCCTGCCTGCAGCATCGCTGCGCGCAGATCGCCATAGACAGCAGTGAGAAAATTGCCCAGCGCTGGTTGCCCCGGTTGTCGTCCGAGTCTGCACCCCATTCACTCCGGGCGTTGGCTGCGTGGGTTTATATCATTCTTTGCACGGACATACCTATCGAAGACCCGCGTGCCGAACTTCTCAATGAGGTGCGCGAAAGTGGGTCTACATTAAAACAACGGGTGATTGCAGTGCTCAGTGCGGCACGGATTACCGCGGATGCGGTGACCTCTTTCAAAGACACTTGCGAGGTCGTAGTGGGCCATATTCAGCAGATTCAAACCTGCGGTGTACTGGAATTTTTGCAACTTACAGCGCCGCGAAAAAAACAATAATACCTTCTATATCTAGCTAGTTAGCGCATTTACTTAAGGTGGTTTACAAACTGTGAAAAAAATTGCTTCAGTCGTTCTTTTGCTCGCCGTAGCAGTGTTTATCTATCGCTTTTACAGCGCGCCCGCTAGCTCTAGCTTTGAACCGGAGGAGGGGTATCAACTTCTCTATGCCGGGGGCGCGCTGAACGGTTGGCGCAAGATCGGCGGCAACGCCACCTTCCAGGCAGAGGGAGATGAAATCATCGGTCGCCACGGGCCCGGCGCAAATACCTTCTTGCGTACGGAAAAGGAGTACGGGGACTTTTCCCTCAAGCTACAAATGCGTTGGGACGAATTCGGCAATTCCGGCGTGATGTTTAGGGCACAACAGCGCGAGGGTGATGGCCGCGCGTACGGCTACCAATACGAACTAGACCCTTCTGAGCGTGCCTGGAGTGGCGGAATTTACGATGAGGCGCGCCGTGGCTGGCTGGCGAATCTCACGGACAACGAGGCAGCGCGCGCCGCTATAAAACTCGACGACTGGAACGATGTTGAGATTGAGGCACGTGGCGCACAGTTAAAGACGTGGATCAACGATGTACCGGCCGCCGATATCATTGATGGGTTAGACGCGCGCGGTTATATCGCCCTACAAGTGCACTCGGGTGAATCTGGGGTCATGCGGTGGCGCCGGATTCGGCTTAAAGAACTGCCTCCTATGGCTGTTGTGGGCGCCGACCTTATGCGGGCCGAGGAGTGGCGCGGCACCGACCAGCAATATCTTGAGTTCAGCGAACAGCGTATTGCCGGTAGTTTTCCGGCAGAGCCGGTAGAGTTGAGTCCCAGACGGCAATTCGGCGATGCGCTAATGCGCTTTAGCTTACCGGTCTGCGATACGCCGACCATTATTCGAATGCGATACGTTGATGAGGAAGGCGGAAAGGGCGGGTCATTTGCGCAAGTCAAAGTGTTCCGCAACCGAGCAGAGGCCGAGCTCGTCGATGGTTCGAACATTCAGCGCTTTGAACCGGTTGACCTAGCAGGGGCAGAGCGTCATACCGTGGTGACGACGGCGCGCGGGCAATCAGTGGTTGTTAGCGTCGCCGACACTGATGTGCTGCGCGTTACAGAGTCAACGATTCCGGCGCGCGGTCGTTTGAGCATTCAACCTGCCCGTTGTGCTCCAGAGTTTGAAATACGTGATTTTGACTGGTTGGCACTGCGCGAGGGTAGTTCCGAAACCCTGTTTTACCAGACTTTAGACAACGAGCCCGCCTCGGTGCTGAGTCCGGAACAAGCACTGCAGGCCTTTCGTATCGCCCCCGGCTTTACTGTCGAATTAGTTGCCGCCGAGCCCTTAGTTGAAGACCCAGTGGCCATGGCCTGGGATGAATATGGGCGACTCTACGTCGTGGAGCTGCGCGGTTATATGCGAGACCCTTATGGAACTGACAGTGAAAAACCCGTGGGCCGCGTTGTGCGTTTAACCGATGACGATGGCGATGGCAAGATGGATCGCAGCGAGGCGTTTCTAGATCAGTTGGTTAACCCAAGAGCCGTGGCCGTTGTCAACGAAGGCGTCCTGGTGGGCGTGCCACCCAATTTATACTTGTGCAAATTGCCAGACAAAAACGCGCTTTGTACCCGGCCCCAACGCGTCGGCGCCTACGCCGCCAACGTGGCATCTGCGAATGTCGAACACTTGGAAAACGGATTGCGTCAGGGCCTCGATAATTGGTTGTACAACAGTAAGTCGACGCGCCAGCTCCGCTTGGTGAACGGCGAGTTATTGGAGCGCGAGAGCCTATTTCGCGGCCAATGGGGTATCACCAAGGACGATTACGGACGCCTACTCTACAACCACAACTCCACCTGGTTGCAGGCAGATTTTTTTGCCGCCGAGGATCTGATCCAAGCGGGGGATACGGCCGAGTATGCAGGTCTGGGGGAAAATCTCACACTCAATCCCGAAGTGTTTTCGGTGCGCGTCAACCCGGGTGTGAATCGCGCGTACCTCGATACCACCCTGCGGCCCGACGGTCGACTGCACCGCGCCACGGGTGTTAGCGGTTTGGTCGCCTACCGCGGTGATCAGTTTCCAGAGAAATTTCGCGGCGATGTCTTCGTGCCGGAAAGTGCCGGCAATGTCGTGGCGCAATTTGCCCTCCATGAAGCAGGTCTCGGCCTGCGCGCAGAACAGCGCTTGTACGAAGACGAGCAGTGGGGACAGCGTGACTTTCTCGGCTCTACCGATGAGCGCTTTCGCCCCGTAGACGCCATGAATGGGCCCGACGGCGCCCTGTACATCATCGATATGTATCGCGGCATTATTCAGGACGATCAGTATCTGACCGAAGAGTTGCGCGAGCAAATTTTTCAACGCGGTTTAGATAAACCTATCGGTCTGGGTCGTATCTGGCGCGTGCGGCACGAGCAGGGCACGGCGAACGCCAACGCAGTGAATTTAGGTGATGCGTCATCTCAGGTACTCCTGCAGGCACTGCAACACGAAAACGGCTGGGTGCGCGATACTGCGCAACGTCTCTTACTAACCAGCGACGATGCTGTGCAACCCGCGCTGGCCGATATCGCACTGGGCGATGAGTCAATACCCGCCTTACACGCTATTTGGGCACTGCAAGGGCGCGACGAATTGCAACGCTCTCTCGTTTTGGATGTACTGGCAATTGACGATATTCCGCGCCAGGTCAACGCACTGCGAGCGGGTCGCGATCAACTCACCCAAGACGATCTATTGCTGTTATACCAACAATGGCACGACGCACCGGTGGCCTTGCGAATGCAGCTGGCGCTTGCGACCACGCAGGCGAGTGAGACGGACGCTGTGCAACAAGCCCTGGCGGCGTTGCTGACGACAGGTAATGACAACGTTTATTTGCGCCAGGCCGTGGTGCGTGCGGTGCGCAGCCACGAGTTGGCCTTTCTCGCGGTGTTGCTGAACGCTAAGGACTATCAAACCGACAAGGAAGGCGCACGCCAGGCGTTAGCGGCATTGGGCGGCAATGCATATCGGACGCTGCGCCCGGATGTCACGGTCACGCAACCAGCAACTGCACAGCTCTTAGAACTGTTGCAACTGACCGCGTCGCGTACCGGTGCCGCTGCCTGGCAACAAATTGCGCTGTTGGAAGGGTTTAGTGAGGTGGCCACAGTAGAGGGGTTCGTTCCTGCCCTGTTGTCGGCGGCGCCACCGATCTTCGCCGATGCTTCCGTTTCAGAAAAAGACCCCTTGTGGCAAGCGCGGCTCGCGGGACGAGTTGCCTTTACCTGGCCGGGCGATGAGTTGGCCATGGGTATCAAACCGCTGAGCCCTGAACAACTACAATCGATGGAACTGGGCAAAGATTTCTACCCGCAATGCGCGGCCTGTCACGGCGATCTTGGGCAGGGTATCGAGGGTTTGGCGCCACCACTGGCCGGCGCTGATTGGGTCACTGGTCCACCGGAGTGGTTGGGCCGTATTATTTTACAGGGCATCAGTGGGCCGCTCGAAGTGAACGGTGTGACCTGGCAGGGTGTCATGCCACCCCACGGTCATATGGATGCCTTGGATGATGCTGTGCTTGCGGGGCTGATGACTTATTTGCGGCGTAGCTGGGGGAACACAGCAGACCCGGTATCCACCGAGACAGCGAAGGACATTCGTACCATGTCAGCGCAGCGAGATGCACCCTGGACCGCAGAGGAGCTAACGGCGGTGCCGTTTGACCGCGGCTTTGACCGCTTTGTCGGCAAATACGCCGTCAGCTTTCTGACACTTACGGTCAGTGAAGAGCCCGATGGTTTGCATCTGTCGGTGCCGATGTACGGTAGCGGCATCATGACGCAATTGACGGATACCGTTTTTACGGCTGCCGCTGGAGGGGAGAACGTGAAGTTAGAGTTCGTTGTCGAAGATAGCGGTGCCGTCAACGAGATCCTGATGCACCGCAAAGGCGAAAAAATTTCCATCAAGCGGAAGGCAAAGTGAGCGTGGAGCGGAAGGGGGGTATAACATTCGATTGGCAACGCTTGTGGTCGCTTGAGGCGCATTTGTTGATGGAGATCACAAAAATAAGATTCCCGCTTCTACGGCTCGGGTTAGTGGTATTAATTAAATGCGAGACACTTCAAGGATTTCGATACTTACCATAGGCCCTCATGTGCTACTGATCCTCATCGTATTATACTTAGACGTAGGGGTGACAAAATAGTAGCAGCACGATCTGGCCATAATTTTCCAAACAAAATTGTTGATGGCTATTGCCGCCATCAGGGCTCCTGAACCGCAACCCGCGGTTCGAGCGCGTGGTGTCGGCGATTAGCGATAGCGTGAATTCGGTCGCAGGTGAGTAGTTTTAGCCGATTGACTTAGCGCATGTGCCAAAAGTCTTGAAGATCGTGTGCAGTTACCGATTGTTTTTATCATCACCAAGAATAGGTTGAACCGGTAGCTCATTGAGAGCGGACGGTTCTGGGTAACGATTAGATAGGGGAATGGATGAATGCGCATTCATGTCGAAGCTTACGGCAGTGAACTGGGTCGCGATCCCTCAATTGTTGATAAAGCGTTCAGCTCGCTACGGGAAAATCAGAATATGACCAATTATCATGCAAGCAGTCATAAACAACGCCAAACACAGGCACTTTCTTTCGGCAAATCGCTGGCGATGTCAGTCGCCTCATCCGCCGGTGCCCTGGCCGGGGGGACGACAGGCAATGCCGGTGGTCATCGCTATGGGCCGTCAGGCAGCGGATCGGGTTTGGCAAGCGGTGCTAAATTTTTAGGATGCCTCGTTGTGATGCTCCTGTTTTATGTCGGCAATCTCCAGGCAGCCACCTGTGGGGTATTGTCGGATAAGAGTGGCATTACTGTCACCTCGACCATTTCATGGAACACCTCTCTCCTGCCAATACTTCTTGATGGCAATAATAGCAATAATGCACTGTGGACTACCGTAGACGGGACTCCAATTGCCGGGGAAACCTATTTGCAGTTTGACTTCGGTTCAGCAATAACACTTGATGCTATCGAACTGGTGGCTACTGCTAATGGGATATTAAATACAGGCTCTGTATTGGTGGTAGAGGGTTCTAATGACAATTCTACATGGACTGATTTGTCAGGGAATATAACCACAAGCGGAGTAGAAACAGGAAGCGTTACCGGCGCTGCAAATTCAGAGAATTTTGAGTTTCGCAGTAATGCAACTGCATATCGATACTATCGTTTGCAGGGTGTTAGCGGCTCAACTATTTGGTGGGATTTAAATGAGGCTAATTTTTCGTTGCCGTGCGATACCGATGGCGATGGTGTACCGGATCCAGTCGACCTAGATGATGATAACGATGGTATTTTAGATACCAATGAAGGCTTTCCTATCCAGCAGGTTACCAATTCAGACTTAACCGATGAAGGCTCTGGCGTAATTACCACCGTAGCAAATTGGACCGTAGTGACTGGAAACTTTTCAGCCAGCACCGAAGGTCTAGATTTTGGTAATGAAAACACTGGGCAGAACAATGTGATGGAACAAGTGGTGAACGATCTGGATCTGTCTTGCGACGGTGTAGCAGCATCGATAGAAATCGTCATGAAGCCACTGACGGGTGTGCCTCAAAGTAACTCGCATAACGTAGACTTTAACGTTTATATAGCTGGCACTTTGTACGCCCGCATTAGCAGCGGTGAAGACGAAATCTCCCCTGCATTTGCTGCAATTACGTACCATAACGGAGCGTCGGGCAACCTCACACAAATGGAAATTGATGATCGAACTGGGCCGAGAAATAATCTACCTCTCAATACCTGGGTGATAGATCTTCCTGATTCGGTTTCTGCTTCTGGTGCATTAAGACTTGAGGCAGATCACTTAGGAACAGATCCATCTAATCTTCAGCCCGGAGATGATTACCTGGTGGAGTCTGTAGAAGTGTTAACTGCTACGGACACGGATGGTGATGGACTACCTGATTGCCGAGATACTGACAGTGATAATGATAGCTGCCCGGATGCGACCGAAGGCGCCAATGAACTGCAGACGACCGCTACCTGGTATGGCGGCAGTAGTGGCGGTAGTTCTAACAACCTGGGTGCTTCGGCGGATGGAGATGGTGTACCAACAGTGACAGGATCACCGCAGGGCACGACCGCGGCCTATTTGGATGCCAATGATGCCTTGGCATGCGCGGCAGTGGATTTCGGCGATGCACCGGACAGTTACGAGACCCTGGATGGCAGCTTTGGCGCATTCCATCGAATTGTCACCGGGTTGATGCTCGGGAATCTTGCCGACAATGAGCTAGACGGCCAGCCTTCAACGGCCGCTACCGATGATGATGATGATAGTGTGGACGACACAGTGGCCGATCTGGCGGGCAGCACGATCGATGTGAATGTTAATGGTCAATCGACCGCTGCATACTCGATCAGAGAGACTTTGCCAACGGGTTTGACCAGTGGTGACGAATTCTGGGTGGTTTGGGTCGACGATATCACTAATGCGCCCACTACCTGGACCTATGGGGTAAAAATCAAGGTCACCGATGGTGTTGGCGGCATTGAATTTATACAAACGGAGGCCAAATCTGTCGAGGGCGCTCTACCCAATTTTGACTTCGAAACCGGTGGAACGGCTGTGCCGGTGGCGGGTAGCGCTGGGGCCGCTGGCCTGGGTGTCGCCAGTATCGATTACAACGGCAATCAACTGGTGCCCGGGTACCTGGATACGACCAAGACCGCCGCTCTGGTAGACGACGAAGACGGCGTGGATGCGGGTTCCTTTAAAACCTATTTTGAACCCGGTAGAACCAGTTTTGGCGCCTCTGTGGACATCACAGGCGTCACCAATGACCTGGGTCAAGATGCGCAACTAGTTTGCTGGGCAGATTTTAATCAGAGCGGTGATTTTCACGACGCCGGTGAGCGCAGCGAGCCGTTTTTAAATCTGGCCAGTTTTAGTGGCAGCGGCAGTTGCTCAAGTACCGGTATCACTGATTCAACCTTCACCACTGGCAACGTGCCGGCGGGCTGTAGCGGATCTGCGACGGTGGTCTGGACCGGTCTGACGTCGGTGCCGACTACCGGCACCAGTTACCTGCGTTGCCGTTTGACCACTCAGAACGATACCAGTTTTGGTGCGAACTTCTTCAGTGATTCGTCGCCACAGCCAGTTGGCGGTGCAATCGATGGCGAGGTGGAAGATAATGAGGTCAGCTTCGTGCCCACCGCGGTATATATTGGCGCGATGGAGCTGCAATCGGTGAACGTGATTGGTGTGGTGCAGGGCCTTGACCGCGCTGGCCGCGAGGCGCTGCTGGCTTCCCTCGATCCTGAGCGCGCGCTCTCGGCGGACTTAGCGAGCGATGAGGAGCTGCAGGACGCCCTGCAGGAGCAACTGGATGCCGATGGCGACGGAAACGTGGCCCTGCTGCGTTGGGATACCGTGGATGAACGCGGCACGGTAGGCTTCTTTGTAGAGCGCAGCGACGACGGCGCGAACTGGAGGCGGATCAACAGCGGAATGCTGCCCGGCCTGATTAACGCACCATTGGGTGGCCAATACATGCTGTTTGACCCAGCCGCCTCTGCGGGCAATCAATATCAGTACCGCATCCTCGAGCAGGAGGCCAGAGGCGGCACGCGGTTCTACGGGCCATATACCCTGGAGATGGACTAGCAATGACCGTTAACGATACGTCCCTGTGACAAGACTTAGCTACTGCGGGCTTGCCAGAATCTTAAATCCAATTTGCCCGGTAATTGATCCAAGGAAACTTGCAGATGCTGTCCGAAACCATGCCCTTTGAAAAGAAATTTGCCACAGTACACGGCAAAAAAATCGCTTACGTTGAAGAGGGCAGCGGCGACCCCATCGTCTTGCTACACGGCAATCCCACGTCGTCTTTCCTGTGGCGCAACGTGGTGCCGGAGCTCGTGGGGTCTGGTCGGGTTATCGCTCCCGATCTCATTGGCCAAGGCGATTCAGAAAAATTACCCGCCAGTGACGGCCCGGAACGCTACTCTTTGGAAGTCGCCTACCGCTACGTGGACGGCTTATTGGCAACCCTGGAGGCCAATAACAATGTCACCCTGGTCATTCATGACTGGGGCAGTGGTATTGGTTTCCTCTGGGCGATGCGCCATCCCGCCGCTGTCAAGGGCGTGGCGTATATGGAAGGTATCGTGCAGCCGGTGAGCTGGTCCGACTGGCCGGAGAGCGCAGCGGGAATCTTCAAAGGCTTTCGCTCCGCTAAAGGCGAGGATTTGATCCTCAATCGTAATTTGTTCATCGAGGGTGTGCTGCCCAATTCCATCATGCGCAAACTGAGCGATACCGAAATGGACGCCTACCGCGCACCTCACTTAGAGCCTGATGATCGTCAGCCCCTGCTGAACTGGCCACGGCAGATACCTATCGACGGTGAACCTGAAGATGTTGTCGCTTTAGTCAATGACTACGGCGCTTTCATGGCCGACAGCGAGATACCAAAATTGTTTATCAACGCAGAACCTGGGAGTATTCTGGTCGGCCCCCAGCGTGAGTTTTGTCGAAGCTGGCCGAATCAGCAGGAAGTTACTGTAAAAGGCCTGCACTTCATCCAGGAGGACTCGCCGGTGGAGATCGGACAGGCCGTTGCCGACTGGTTAAAAACGATCTAAAAACGCGATGCTCGATCTCTATGTCGAGTTGTACGTCGTTCATGCTGGTGTTGCCCCTCCCGGCAGTTCCATCTCTTCGCTCGCAGCAGATGTCCGAGCGCTGGGCTTGGCCAGCGCAAAAATTTTCCAGCCCGGCCCAGGTTCTTTATTGTCACCCTCGGTGATCCAGTAGAGTTCGCCACTTTCATTGATGGAAAATACGGGCAGGGTGGATGACGGGTCATTGTCTTCCAACCATTGTGAGTAGGGGTAAGCTTCACTAATGGTGGTACTCTTTATCTCAGCTTTATATTGATACACCCAGTTGTACAGCTTGTGATAGGTCCCACTTGACCCCAACAGGATGCGTCCGACATAGTTTTCATTGCTACCGTATTTATACTGCGGCTTATTGGCCAAGGCACTGGGAAGAATAAATATTTTGCGCGGGCCAAAATCTTCTCTAAATCGTATTGCCGCGGTGCTATTGACGGCATGGTTGCGTGACAGGCCTACCATCCCACCTAGGTTGGTGAGGTCCAGATGCAAATCGGCGTGCTCCGACATGACATTACCATGATAGGTTTTCAACCCCGCCATACGCGCTGCGCGGATATCCTGCCAATCGGTGTCGCAGAGGATGCAATCAATATCGATGTCCTGCAGCGCTTTGCCAATGGTTACCGCAACGGAGTTCGCGCCGATAATTAAGTAGCCCTGTGTGTCTGGCGCGTTTACACCTAGATAGTTAGTGAGCAAGCGTGCGGTTGCACTCTGGATGACGACTGTGCCGATGATGACGGAAAAGGCGAGAGGGACCAGTAACTCGGCATCGGGGATTTGCAACAATTCAAGTTTCAGCGCAAAAACGGCGCTAATCGCAGCCGCCACAATGCCGCGTGGACCTACCCAAGCCAGCAATAAGCGCTCGTTGCGCGTGAAGTTGGAGCCATAGGTGCTTAGAAACACCTTTACCGGCCTGGCAATGAATTGCATGACGAGAAGAACTCCCAGAGCACTCCAACCCAGCGCGGCCAGTGCCTCGAAATCTATACGGGCAGACAAAATAATAAAGAGGGTAGACACCAGAACCAGTGTCACGTTTTCTTTGAAGTTGAGTATTTCGCGTGTGTGAACGCCAGGCATATTGGCGAGCCAGATACCCATGATGGTGACGGCGAGTAAGCCAGATTCATGCATGAGCGTATTGGACAGCGCAAAGGTGCTCGTCACAAACGCGATAGCTCCGAAGTTGTGTAAATACTCGGGTAACAGACGGTGGCGCAAAACCAAGCCGAAACCGTAGCCCACCACCACCCCTAGCAAAGTTCCCAGTGCGACTGTTTGTCCGAAATGCAGCAAGACGCTTACTGTGTCGGTACTGGTTTGCTGCGCCACAATCCATTCGAAGACTAAAACCGCGAAGAGAGCCCCAAGCGGATCGATGACAATGCCTTCCCAACGTAGGGTCTTGGCGAGTAGTGCATTTGGTTTTACGGTGCGCAGCATCGGCATGATGACAGTGGGGCCGGTGACTACCATGATTGCGCCAAAGAGCGCCGAGAGTGACCAGCTAATTCCCGTCAGAAAATGGGTGGCGACGCTGACAATCAGCCCGTTAACTAGTGCGCCATACGACACCAAGTTGCGCACCACATCGCCAATTTCACTGAACTCCTTGCGCTTTAGGGTGAGGCTGCCCTCAAATAGAATGATGGCGACCGATAGCGATACAAAGGCGAACAATAACTCGCCGAACAAATCGTCAGGTTGGAGTGCGCCGAAAACGGGGCCCAAGAGAATCCCGATGACTAACAAAAACAAAATGGCGGGCAATTTTGCACGCCAAGCCAGCCACTGGCAGAGCAGGCCTAACAAGCCAATGAAACTCAACAGGAGAAGATCTGGGATGTGCATGTACGGGGTTACTCGGCGTCAGTGCATTGTTAGGCGTATGAAACGGTGAGGTTAAGTTTATGGTTAGGGAAATGATAACGGCATTGTACTCGGATGTGTTGATCAGACTGCGATTGGCTGATGGCTATGCAGCCCTTCATTTTGCATTACAGCGGTGCGGTTAGACCCACATCATTTATCACTGTCGCAGTAGTGGTCTTGCCAACAAACTGTGATTGAGTTCACAAGTCAGCACTGGCGTCTGCACCACAGGTCAAATCTAATATCGATAATGTTTGGCAGTTTGCCAGATTCTAGAGCCTGATCACAGTGGCTGGGGTCGTCACTTTGATACAATTCGACCAAAGGGGAGGTTGACGAATTTCTGCATTCGTGTGTCCGCTAGAACCGATAGGCACCTCAAATATGTGTTAGGTTCAGCAACGCTCACTTACGCTTGCACAGAAAACTGATCGTAGAATCAGTAGTGAAGTCAGCTAGCCTTATCGCACCTGGCCGGAATTTCCGAACCACAATTCGGGGTTTTGCCGCTGGGTGTAATGTTGGCGGGGTGGATGGGGGCGATAGCATTGATGCTGTTCTCACGAACTTCTGTGCCGCGTCAGCCGGTGATAGGTTTGACCTGTAGCGTTAGTAAAATATTGGCGGTCTTCCGTCTGAATTTCTGCCAACGAACTACAGCTAAAAAACTGTAAAAGGCGCGTTCAACAACGAGTGAGTTTTTCAGCATGTTCAATTCTTTAACTAAAACACAAACTCCACACAGTGACCCGACAACGTTTCGGCACCCAAACTCACCGGTAGGTCGAGCACGCCATTGTTGCAAAAGATGGTTCACACTCCCGCTATCGCCGAACAAAGATTTAGCATGGTGTTTAGCGATTGTTTTTGCGCTCTGGCCACATTCAGGTCATACGGCCAACCCCGATGGCGATCTGCGAATCGAACCTATCGCGGCTTATAACTTCGTCGTCGACTCCAACATTGATACTCCGTCGGGCTATGGGCCGGATTCCGCCTATCTTGGCGCCCATATCTGTAACGACGGCTCGAATGATCTGACCGATGTCCTCGTCAACATCGGTAACTTCAATCCCGATGGCGTCAATGACGGCCTGGATCCGAATTCCCCGGACCCGGCCGGTGTCCCCACGCCGGGCATCTTCCCGGTGGAGGATGTGGACGAAAACGCCAACGGCTGGCTGTATGAGGGCGAGTTCAGCTTCATGCTGGCAAGTTCGCTTTCCGATGCCACCCGTTATATTCCTTATATTCCGGCAGGCGAATGTGTCACCCAATACTGGTTGGTGACTTATCCGAATCTGGACGCCAATGGCAATCCGGTATTCGGCGCCAATACGCCGCTGGACGACGACCTGGTGCTCGAGTATGACATCTGGGCCACAGCGGACGACAACGGTACGGATTTAGCGGCCGATGCCACCTACGACGGTACGATGCGCAACGAAATATCAGCCAGTGCCAATAAGATTTACCCCAACAATGACGCGAAAGTGCCGGAGGAATATGTGGCGCTCATTGAGGCAGAGCTTGGTTGGCGCTCACAGGTGACGTCCTCTACAGTCGGCTCCGGGGCAGTAGTGGAGGGAATCTGGTACGACATGGGTAGGGTCAACCAGGGGTTTGATAATGACGGCGACCTGGTGCCAGACTACAACCTCTGGTTGCAACCCATCGGTGACGCCGACCGTTTCGACGGCGACTGTTTCCGCCTGGTGTCGGTGACGGGTCTGCTCATCATCAAGCTCAACGATGGCACCGAACAGTTGATTCAGATCGAGGATCAGCTGTATTTCGAAAACCTGCCGGAGAATAATACCGGTATCGTGGGGCTAGTGTATTACGAGTGGATGCCTGTCGAAGGGGGTTGCTCTGGCGAGTTGACGCCCTACCAGGAGGCAGCTTCCGGTTCCGAAAACGAGAAGTTTAACGATGACTTCGGTTCTTTCGGGGCTTCTGTTAAATCCACCGATCCCTCCGTCGACTACCAGAAGGTCGGGCTGGACCCAAGCACCGGGCTGCCCATCTCGCTGCCGTTGCCCGGAGACACCATCGAATACAGTCTGTCTGTTGAAAACCAGGGTTCAGAGTCTATTGGCTTGCCGCTGACTGGCGCCGGTCTGGTACTTCGCGACAGCATACCCAACGGAACTGAGTATGTGGCTGGCACAGCAGATGCCAATAACACGTTACCTTCCGGGATAAGTGCCACGACCCTGTTCTCCACCGATGGTGGCAGTTCCTGGCAAATCGACGAGCCTAGTCCTGCATCCAATGTCACGGATATCCAGTGGCACATGAGCGAACCGCTTGCGGCGGGGGAAACCGCAACTGTCACCTTCCAGGTGATGATCCCCACCAATTACACCGGCGCCACCGTGGATAACTGCGCCGAGGCTGTAATCGGTACCGGCAACGCATTTGACGAAGATTGCAAGACCGTGTTCCTGGGCGGCAACAACTCCCTTGCAGGCACCGTGTTCCTTGATGATGGCGCTGGTGGTGGCACCTTTGCCAACGGCACCCAGGACGGCACCGAAGGCGGCCTGAGCACCATTCTGGTGTCCCTCTACGTCGACACCAATGGCGACGGAATACTGGATAACGGCGATGCACTGGTGGCGACGGTGGATTCGGCGGCTTCCACCGGAGACTACGCGTTCAACAGCCTGCCGGACGGTAATTTCCTGGTGGTGGTGGATAACGCGGATACCGATCTGCCGGCCGGTACCGGCCTGACGACCCCGGCTAAAATTGCGGTAGCGCTGGACCCGGACGGTACCGATGCCAATCCGGTGACCAGCAGCGACAATGATTTTGGCTTTGCGCCGCCGTTGTCCATCGACAAGAGCGTGCCGACGCCAGTCTATGAAGGTCAGGAAATCACCTATTCCATCGATGCGAAAAATCACTTGGTGTCAGCGGAAGGCGGTGACAGCGTACCCGCTGCCATCTACTGGAGTGAGGGCGACAACGGCCTTGTGATGACGGCGGAGCCGGATGGCTCCAATGTGCAAGTTCTTGCCAGTGGCTCCTTTTCACCTGGATACCTGGCTATTGATGAGGTCAATTTTCACGTCTATTTTGTGGAGGATTTCGCCGGTGATATCGCGCGGGTCGACTTTGATGGCAGCAACCTGACCCTGATCTATGACTATTCCGGGGATCCGAGCCCCCTTGCTCGGCCAACTGGTATCGCCGTGGATCCGATCAATGGACATATTTACTATACATCGACTAGTGCCACGCCCTCAGATCCTGATTTGTTGCGTATGGACATTGATGGAACCAACAGTACCGTCCTGGTCGGAAACCAGACTAATAGTGGTGGTAACGATGTCTGGACCGAAGGCATCGATATTGATATCGAGAATCAGACCATCTATTGGGTGGGTGGGAATGCCGAAGTGTATTCCGTTAACTTCGACGGCACCGGGTTCACGACGCTGACCTCGATTTCAAGTACTGCTGACCGGCAGGATTTAGAGTACGTCGCTGCGGATAATGAGGTGTGGGTCGCGTTTGAGTCCTCAGACCCTACCAACGGCGGCATACGGGTGTTTGACGCAACCACCGGGAACCTTATCAAAGTGTTGTACACATGGCAGTCCCAAAGGTGGCAGGGCGTTGCCATTGATCCTTCGAGTCGCGATCTGTGGACATCGGATGACCTGGGAGATATCGGCAAGGGGACCCGCGATGATGGATCCAATGAGGTTCCGCCGGTGATTTATGATCTCCCTGATCAATTTTTTGCGGATGTTGATTACTATGGCGGTGGAACCGCTGGGTTCGACCCGGCTTCCAGCATGTATGACGTGACCCTGGTGGACACCTATGACCCCAGCGAGCTGGAATTTGTGTCGGCGTCTATTACGCCTGATTCCACGGACTTCGGTGTCGCCACCCTGACCTGGGACGATATCGGGCCGATCGAGGCTGGCGAGACCGTATCCGTGGACGTCACCTTCAAGGTGCTCTATGGTAACAGTGGTCAGACCATCGACAACCAGGCGGATGTCACCAGCTCCAGTTTCTTCGACGGCACGCCGGGCAATACGCCCACCGATACCGAAACCTTCACCCTGCAGCCTGCGGGCAGTATTTCCGGCAATATCTGGTCGGAAGGCAGTGGTGGCACCAATGGTTGGGTGGGCACTACCGGTTACGAAAGCGGTACCGACTTTGGTATTGAAGGTGTCACCGTCGAGCTGTATGCCTGCGCCTGGGATGGCGATGTCACTAATCTGGTCGACAGTGGCGATGCTAATTACGATAGCTCCAAGGATTGTGACAGTCAGAAAGACGGTGGCGGCGGCAGCGCACCGGTGGGCGTGTGGATGCTGATCGGCACCACCACCACTGATGCCAATGGCGATTATACTTTCGATGCGCTGACCAGTGACGGTTTCTACTATGTCGATGTCGACGCCTCCACGATTCCGGGCACGGTGACCCAGACCGCCGAGGCCGATGAGTTCCAGGGCGTGAACACCGGCTATACCTGCACTTCCTCTCCGCCGGACTACACCTGCGACACCATCAATGGCGTACTGGCCCGCGGTGGCGGTGGCGGCTCGCAGCCCGGTGAGCTCAACAGTAGTTACTTCAACGAATTGGATGTGTCCGCCAGCGAGGACATCACCAACTGGAGTTTTGGTTTTGATGTGCCGCCCGCGTTTTTCGGTAATGTCTGGGAAGACGTTGACGGTGACGGTGTGCAAGACCCAGGTGAAGGAGGCCTGTCTGGTTGGACAGTGTCCATCACAGGGCCGGGTTGTACACCTTGCACCACGGCGACGGACGCCAACGGTGATTACTCGTTCGAGAACCTGAGCACTGGCACCTATAACGTGACCGTGACGACACCGGCGGGTCAGACCTGGACGCAGACTTTCGAGACCGACGGTAGCGTTAACAACTCGACCAGTAAAACCCTGGTCAGTGGCGAGATTTCCGGCTCCTGGGACTTTGCTTTCCAGCAAACCGGTTCCTCGACAATCGGTGATACGGTTTACTACGATTTCAATGGTGACGGCACGCAGCAGGCGGGCGATGAAGGCATTGCCGGTGTGACGGTGTACCTGTACGAAGATGCAGACGGCGATGGCAATATCGATGCCGGCGTGGATGCGATCGTCGCTACCACGACTACTGCTGCGGACGGTACCTACAGCTTCACTAACCTGCCGCCCGGTGATTACATCGTGGTGGTGGATGAGAGTAGCGGCACCTTAGCCGGGACCACGCAGACCGCGGACCCGGATGAATCCGGTGGGGTGTGCGTAGCTTGTACTGGTACTGGTTCCTCCAACGTGGACGGCACCAACTCCGATTTGACCCAGGACTTCGGCTATCAACCGGTGGGCACGGCGTCCATCGGTGACACGGTGTATACCGATTCCAATGGCGATGGCACTCAGGGTGCTTCGGAAGTCGGCATTGCCGATATCACAGTGGAACTGTGGGCCGATTTGAACGGCGATGGCACCTTCGGACTGGTGGCGACTACCACCACGGACGCAGATGGTAATTATCTATTTGAAAAGCTGCCGGCCGATGGCGTGATTGATTATCAGGTGAGGGTGGATACCACCGACCCAGATATTCCCAGTTCCGGAACCGGCAGCAGTTATGTGTCCACTGCAGAAACCATCGTTGATGTGGATAACTTGGCCGATGGTGCCAGCTTCCTCGACGCTGACTTCGGCTTTGGCCCGCTGGCGTCGATTGGTGATACGGTTTACTGGGACGCCAACCAAAACGGAACCCAGGACGCTGACGAGACGGGTATTTCCGGTGTGACGGTCACGTTAATTCCGCCGGCGGGTGTCGATTTGGGTAATGGTGACGGCGTAGCGATCACCACCACCACCAACGCCGATGGCAAATATCTGTTCGAGGACCTGCCGCCAGGTGATTACACCGTGCAGGTAAATACAAATTCAGGTAACTTGAATGGTGAACCACAAACCGGGGATGCTGATCGAGACGGCGTGGCCTGTGCCGATAATACCTATCCGACTCTACCGGCTTGTGACAATTCCTACACGGTAACGGTGGCCGTGGGCTCGGTGGATTTAAGCGCTGATTTTGGCTACCAACCCAGTGGCGTGATCGGCGATCGGGTCTGGCGTGACCTAGACAATGATGGTATCCAAGATCCTGAAGAGGTGGGCATCGCAGGTGTCAACGTAACGCTGACTCCGCCTGCCGGCGTGGATCTCGGCAACGGTCCGGGCGTGGCCATCAGCACCACCACGGATGCCAATGGCGAATACAGTTTCTTCAACATCCCCGATGCGGTTGGTTATACGATTTCTGTGGGGACACCCGCCGATCACGCAGCGACCTATGACGCGGACAGCGGCATCGCCAGCCCAGATAGCGCCGTGACATTCAATATGTCCGGCGGTGACATCAACGCGGGTGGCGGCAATGCATGGTGTACGACGGGCGTCAGTTGCGCACTCGATCTGGATTTCGGTTTCGATCTGAATGGCGATAACAGTCTGGCGGGTAACGTGTGTTTGGATGACCCATCGCTGGATGGTACCTGTGGCACCGGTGGTGAAGCACAGTTAGAAGGTGAGCAGGTTTATCTTTGGGATCTAGGCGCGGATGGCGTTGTGGGTGGAGGTGATGATGTGCTGTTGGGTTCTTCAATTACCACAGCGACCGGCGATTATTCCTTTGATGGTCTGCCGGACGGAAATTACGCGGTCGTCCTCAGCACGTCTACAGAGCCGCTGAGTTTGGCCACAGCGACGACCATGACAGGCAATCCGGCCCACGCGAATGTGACGTCGGTAACGGATACCGGCAGTTCAATCATTCAGGTGCTAGATGTAGATACAGCGGGGGCGCAGGGGCCCCTGAGCATCACGGACGTCGATTTCGCGTTCGAGCTGGATGAGCCACTGGATTTTGGTGATTTGCCTACGGATTATCCGACGGAACTAACAGATAACGGCGCGGCTCATATCGTCGACGCCGCTGATCCGCTGATCCGTCTAGGCGGTGGTGTGACCAATGAAACCAACGGTCAGCCGGACGTCGCAGCAGCTACCGATGGTGAAGAAGATGGTATCGCTTTCATCGATTTGGCTTCCTGGGTGGCAGGTGATGTTGTGGACGGCAACGGTGGTTCCATTGATGTGACTTTCCAGGGCGTTAGCACTTCGCAGTCTGAGGTCAGTGGTTGGCTGGTGGGCTGGATCGACTTCAATGGCGATGGGGATTTTCTCGATGAAGATGAGATGGTCGTCGACCGATTGATCACCGATACGAATGCGACTGACGCTAACCCCGTCTTGGTTAATGTCGAATTTGACGTACCTGCTAACACAAATACAACAGGCTCTTTTTACTCTCGCTTCCGCTTGTTCCGCTCCAAGCCTGGTGTATCCGCGCTTGCGTTTTCGGGAACGGTTACCGGCGGCGAAGTAGAGGATTATCGCATCCAGTTTGAATGGGATTATGGCGATGCGCCTGATGTTACCAGTGGGGGCGGCTTTAACTATCAAACTAAGTACGGTAGTGGAGCGCGACATTACATCACTGCCGGACTGCGCCTGGGAGCAACACTGGATAGAGAAGATGATGGTGAGCCGACTATCGCTGCGGACGGTGATGGGGCGGACGAAGACGGGGTGGATGCGAGTTCCTTCAAAACCTACCTTGAGCCCGGCAGTACCAGCTATGGTGCCTCGGTAGCTATTTCTGGAGTCACCAACAACTTAGTGGACGATGCACAATTGGCCTGCTGGGTGGATTTCAATCAAGATGGCGACTTTCTTGATATCGGTGAGCTCAGTAAGCCCTTCCTTAACCTTGCAAACTTGAGCGGCAGTGGTTCCTGTTCTGCCGCAGGCATTAGCGACAACTCTTTCACCACGGGCAATGTGCCGGCGGGCTGTAGTGGCACCGTCACCGTGGTCTGGACCGACTTAAATTCGGTGCCGACCAGTGGGACGACTTATTTGCGCTGTCGTTTAACAACAGAAGATGGAAGCACGCCAGGTGGTGCGGCCGACTTCTTCAGTGATGCGTCGCCGTCCTCTCAAGGCCCGGCCAGGGACGGTGAAGTGGAAGACTTTACGATCAGCTCTACGCCCACTGCGGTGCATATCGGCAAAGTTGAGCTGCGATCGGTGAATGTGATTAGCGTGGTACAAGGTCTGAGCCGCGCGGGACGCGAATCGCTACTGGCTACCGTCGATCCTGAATACGCCTTGTCGGCACATCTATTGAGTGACACAGAACTACAGAACGCGCTCCAGGGCCGACTGGATCTCGATGGTGATGGAGAGGTAGCCCTGTTGCGCTGGGACACACTGGATGAGCGCGGCACTGTCGGGTTCTATGTAGAGCGCAGCAGCGATGGTGCAAACTGGACCCAGATCAACAACGGCATGATGCCAGCGCTGATCAACGCACCGTTGGGAGGGCAATACATGTTGTTCGACCCTGCGGCGACGGTGGGCAATCAATATCAATACCGCTTCTCAGAACAGGAGGCCAGTGGTGGCACGCGCTTCTACGGCCCCTACACGCTGCAGATGAAGTAACCATGACTGTAAACAATATGTCTTTGGAGCCAAGCATCTTTTATTAGGGCCCAGGGCTATTCCAGCGAGCTTAACTTAGATTTGGCAAAGCTGGCCTAAACTCGGATGGCAATATGGTTCGAGATCTTCTTGGCGCCGTTAGGGGGTGAGTAGCTCCTGGTCGACCCATTAGGCCAAGCCGACACTTGAGGGATAGCAGCTTTGGGGTTGTACTTCCTCGCAGCTCATGGCCTGGTGATTTGCCAAATATCTACATCTCTAAAATGTAAATATTGACACACCAAGGGCCGGGCAAAGACCTTCCTGGCGATGTACGATACTTAGTAAACCGCTACAAAAAAACTTAAAAATATAATAAGCAGGAGAAGACCCATGAAAAATCTTCCGTCTCAATCTCTCGTACCCAAACCTCTAGCCACAGCATTAAACCTCGCATTGGTTACTTCCGCGATCTCTATGCCGGTCGCTTCTCAGGAGTCGGACCGCAGTTCTGCTTCCGCATTGTTAGAGGAAGTGATGGTAACGGCCCGTAAGCGGGAGGAAGGTGCGCAAGAGGTGCCGTTATCGGTCTCAGCCTTTAACAGTGATCAGATTGATGTACTCAAGGTGCGAGACTTGACCAACCTCTCGATCGGTATGCCTAACGTTTCGTTGGAAGACCTCGGTACCACGCGAGGAACCGCGAACTTCTCGATACGTGGCTTGGGCATTAACTCCTCCATTCCCTCGATTGACCCCACCGTGGGCGTGTTCGTGAATGGTGTGTATCTGGGTCTAAACAGCGGCATTCTGTTTGACGTCTTCGACCTTGAGAGCATCCAGGTGTTGCGCGGCCCCCAAGGCACGCTCTTTGGACGTAACGTAACGGGCGGTGCCGTGCTGATGAACACCAAAAAGCCGGGCGACGAGTTTGAGGCGACCGTTCGAGCTGCGGTCGATACAGGTGATATTGGCGGGCTCAATTCTTATCTGATGGGCTCTGTCGGCGGCCCAGTCAGCGATAACCTCGGTGCGCGCCTTGTACTGTATTACAACGACGACGAAGGAAAATTTGAAAACGATTTCACCGGCGACGATTTCGGCGAGATCGAACAATTCATGGCGCGCGGTACGGTTGTCTGGGCCCCCGACGATGTCAGCGGACTGACGGTACGTTACGAGTATAGCGACACAGATGGTGAGGGCGCTCCTGCCCAATCGCACATCAACGGCTCAGGTGTGCCAGGTACTCCTGTCAATAATGACCGAGATAGCTTCGATTTCTCGATCGACGATGAGGGCTACCAGCAAACAGAAACCAACTTCTTCACTGTACAGTATGATCGCGGGGTGGATCTGGGTGAAGGCACCGTCACTGCAATTCTTGGTTGGCGCGAGTACGAAGGCGATTCAAGGAGTGATATTGACGCTCAGCCTGAGTGGTTTTTCCATGCGCCAGCCTGGTTGCGTGCCGAACAGACCAGCGTTGAATTGCGCTACAACGGCTTATTCGGCGAGCGCGCGAATGTCACCACCGGTGTGTTTTATTTCGAAAATGAAATGGAGTACCACGAGCGTCGCGAACTGTTAGGCGCTCTAACCGGCGGCGTCGCACCTGCGGCACAGTTTGATGGCGGTGGCCTATACGATGTCGAGAGTTACAGCCTGTTTGCACAGTTGGACTACGACATCAATGAGCGCTTAACGCTCACCGCGGGCGTCAACTATAGCTCGGAAGAAAAATCCGCGGAAATCACATCGCTTAGTTTTAACACAGAAATTGGTTGTAACATTGTTGAAGGTCCAGCGTGCCCATCTGATTTCGTCGACGATGCAGACTGGGACAACCTTGCGCCAAAGCTTGGGGCGACCTACACGCTAAGCGATAACGAGAGCCTTTATGCACACTGGACACGCGGATACCGTTCGGGTGGTTATAACTTACGAAACACCTCCTTTAACCCGGACGATACACCCGGTCCTTTTGACGAAGAAGAGGTCAATAACTTCGAGATCGGTATTAAATCAGCAGGGGATTGGGGGCGCCTTAACGCGGCGATCTTTTATAACGAGATTGACGACCAGCAGCGTGAGATCAATCTGCCCAGCCAGGGCGCCGGTGTTATTCAATTGGTTCGTAACACCGCCGATACCACTATTTCCGGTGTAGAGATCGACGGCGTATTCAGCGTAACCGATAGCCTTGTGTTGCTCGCCAGCATCGGTTACATCGATGCCGAGTATGATGGGGTGAGCTTTGACATTAGCAGTGACGGTGTTATTGACGGCGTGGATGAAGATCTCAATCTTCCCCGTGCGCCAAAATGGACTTATAGCCTTGGTCTAACCCACGATAAGGAACTCGGTGACTGGGGCTACGTGACCTCCCGTGTCAACTGGGCTTACCGAGATGAATTCGCCTATACCGACAACAACCTGGGCTTCGTCGAAGAAGTGGATATGGTTGATGCCGGTATAGACTTCCGTTCGAATGATGGGCACTGGGTGTTCTCCATCTATGGTCGTAACTTGCTCGACGAAGTGAGCTTTGGGGGAGATACGCAACTGCCGGATCTTATCGGCCCTGCACAGGTGGGCGGCACTTTCTCGCCGTTGGCTCCGGGGCGCCGGTACGGGCTGGAAGTGACATACAGATATTTCTAATCCCCGCACAAGAATACATGTACTGTGATTGACAAACCGGACTGTCTTGAGAAGCACTCCTTTGAACATGAAGGAGGCTCGACCTTAATTCAGTCCGAATAGTTTGGGTCTGTATATGTAGAGCAAGTCGGGGACTAGTCCCAGCGCGGTTCGCGTTTTTCCAAAAAGGCGGCAATGCCTTCTTTGGCGTCGGGACTTTGCAGACATGAATTCAGCTGTTCCCGCAGGAATGGCAGTGCCTGATCAAATTCCATGGCGTCTTGGGCAACGTAGGCGGCCAGACCCATAGACATGGACCCAGGTGCCAGGCTCGCTAATTCCTTGGCGAGCGTTGCGACGTGTGCCTGGAGCTGATCGGCGGGAACAGCTCCATTAATGAGGCCCCACTTTTCCGCCTGCACAGTATCCACTGCGTTGCCGCGCATAATGAAGTCCAGCGCGGCGCGCTGAGGCATTACTCGGAACAGCCCCCCCATCACCATAAACGGCCAGATGCCACGCTTGATCTCGGGCGCGGAAAATGTCACACCTTCGGCTGCGATTGCGTGAGTTACGTTACACAGGAAGAGTAGGGCGCCGGCGTAGAGATTGCCGTGCACACAAGCGATGGACGGTTTGTTCAAGTGACGAAATCGCATGGCAATGTCATCCTGGCTGCCGCGCACAGGAACGGTTGATTTCGTCTCACCGGTCTTGCCGCTCATAGAGGCGAGATCGGCACCGGCGCAGAAGATGTCTCCGTTTGCCGCTAGGACGACAACGCGAATATTGCGCTGTGCTTTGGCGTAATCCAGAGCATAGATGAGCTCAGCGGCCATGGTGGGATTGATGGCGTTCTTGCGCTCGGGACGGTTGAGGCGGATTGTCAGGATATGGCCCTTCTCTTCCAGTTCAACCGTCTCGAAAAGAAGCCCTTGTAGGGAAAGCTGTTCATCACTCATGGTTCTGCCTTATATTTTTACTGCATCAGTGTCGCTGGCACGTCAATCAATTTCGCCCGCAGGTACTCACCCATGGTTTTAGCCTGCGGGTCTGTGCGGACCGATGATGCCACGCCCTCGCCGAGAATTGCCTTAATAAAGAAATTAAGTGCATGGATATTGGGTAGCGCGTAGCGCTCAATCTCTAATGCGGCGGTTTCTGGCATCAGTTTCTTCAAGCGTTCAATGGTAAGAAATTCGTTGAGGAAACCGTAGGCTTCAGGGCTGGTTGCCCACACGCCGACGTTCGCACAACCGCCCTTGTCGCCGGAGCGCGTACCGAACAGGCGGCCGAAGGGAACAGTGACGGTTGCACCAGTGGGCGCAGCGGGTACCGGGGTGTGATCGAATGCGGCGGTGCATTCTTGTAGGCCCAACTGGTTGCTCGGCTTGACCTGAAGCACTTCGCCGCCAATGTGTACCTGTTCACAGATGTGCTTGCTGTCCACCAGTGCGGGCCAGTATGCGAGGAAAGTGTCGCCGTTGCCGATTGGGTTCATTGGGCCAAAGCCGGGAATGTTGGCGAGAGCGATTTCTATCATTTTGGCGCTGAACAGTCGGCCCACCAAATCCTTGTCGCGAGATTTACAGACAATGCGTAGGCGGGCGAAGGCTTCTTCATTAATCTGCGGGTTTTGCTTGTCGGTGCGCAACAGCTCGATAGACACGTCGTCGAACTGCTGCTTGCCGCCGATGCTGGTGAAGAATGTGTCGGTGAGGATCTGGGCTTTTTCTTCGATATCCAGTCCGGTGAGCATGAGCTCAAAACCGTTGCGAAAGCCGCCCAGGGTGTTGATGCACACTTTATGGGTTGGGGGAGGGCTGGAACCCTTGCAGCCGCTGACGTACACGCGGTCAGCGCCTACTTGATCAATTTGGAGTGAGTCAAAATGGCTGACGACATCCGGGTTTTTGTAGGCCGGGTCGCTGATTTCGTATAGTAGTTGTGCCTTCACAGTGCCGACGGAAACCAGGCCGGCAGTGCCTGGGTGCTTGGTGATGGTGAAATTTCCGTTCGCTTCGATCTCGGCGATGGGATAGCCGGGGTTGTCAAAGCTGGGCACTTCCTGGAAGAAGGCATAGTTACCGCCGGTGGCCTGTTGGCCGCACTCGATGATGTGGCCTGCGGCGAGCGCGCCCGCTAGAGCGTCATAGTCGTCGCGCTGCCAGTTAAACTGCCAGGCAGCGGGGCCGATCACGACGGCGGCGTCGGTAACACGCGGGCAGATAACGACATCTGCGCCCTGGTCCAAGGCTTCCTTGATACCCCAGGCCCCGAGATAGGCGTTGGCGGTGAGCAGGGTGTTTTTGGTGTCTACCAGGTCAATACCGGTGTCCATATTGGTAAACGTTTCACCTGCGTCGCCCAACTCTTGCATGCGCGGAGCCAGGTCGTCACCGTCGATGTAGGCGATCTTCGCAGCCAGTCCTTGCTCGCTTGCGATCTCTTCTAGAGCAGCAGCCATGGCGGCTGGGTTCAGGCCACCGGCGTTGCTGACAACCTTGATGTTCTTTTCCAGGCACTGCGCGAGTACATCTTTCATTTGCTTGAGAAAGGTGCCAACGTAGCCCGTATTGCGGGACATTTTCTGGTTGTAAAGGATGGCCATGGTGAGTTCGGCGAGGTAGTCGCCAGTCAGCACGTCGATCGGGCCACCTTCCACCATATCGCGCGCGGCAGAAAGCTTGTCGCCGTAAAAGCCGCTGCAGTTGGCAATTTTGATTATCTCAGTCATCGCTCTGCTCTCGTTCCTTTGTTAGACCTTGGGCATTATGCCCATTATCTTACAGATAAGGCCGAGCATAACCTCGTCGGCGCCGACGCCGATGGAACCCAGGCGCAGCCAGGCTGTCAAGGGGGCCTACTTTTCGAGTTCCCCCAATTTGCCAGTCAGCGGGCTGAGAATCTCCGCCAGAGGGCTTTTAACGACGAAGGTAGAAAAACACTCACAGAGGTATATAGGAGCTGAAAAAAAACGACCATTTTTCGATCAACCATTCTTTTTCTAAGAGGAAGGGCTAAAACCCTTCCATCCGGAAATATCTGCTGAAGAAGTAAAACCTAATGTTAAAAAAGCCAACTCCAATAGCAATGTAGGGAACATCTCTGAAGAATTGCGACAAACAAAGACAAATACAGCGCGAATCTTTCACCAGAAATGCCGACAAATTTGTGCGGCTCTTTCGCATCCGTAAGCAAAGCTAGCCGTTCATAAAAGGTTAGGAATCATCTGTCCATACTACAGGGGACATGCCTCGTTCAGAACCTGTATTCAACGTCAGCACCCCATCGACGAGGCAAACCAACAGTAACGTAGTCGTAACCAAACCCGCCCTGCAGATTAATGGCATACGAGGGCTCATCGTTTTCCTCAATATTCTTCACCCATAGAGAAGCGACCCACGCTCCATCTGCTGATCGCCAGGACAGATTTGCATCTGATTGCCAAGCCGAGTCAGAACCTATGCCTTCGTACCCGATGAGCTCGTTATAGGCTGAGTACCACTGGCTATCAATGAAGGTCGTGTTTGCGCCCACCCATAACGAACTACTGTTGCCTTCGAACAACAAGTATTGAAAAGCTGCGTTAAAGTTAAACTCAGGAGCGTTAAAGAGCTCATTACCACTGAGATCAATGTTACTGCCATCATTGAGTTGTGTGTTGTACAGGCTCAGCTCTTCGAACTCGGTATCTAGGTAACCAAGGCCTGCATTGATAGATAGCCGATCGGTAGGAACGAAAACCAACTCCACTTCAGCCCCTCTTATAGAGGACTTTTCACCATTGACGAGAAACTGTTGTACACCAACAACATTAACGAATTGCTGGCCGGTGTACTCATAATCGAATAATGCTGCATTTAACTGAACCCGACCATCAAAAATCTGAGACTTTAATCCCAGCTCGTAGGCATCGACGGTTTCTGGATCCGCCACACCCAGCTCACTAGCAAAGAACTGCGCGCCACCGTTGAACGCACTGGAGCGATAGCCATGACTAAACGAGGCATAGAGCATGATATCGTCGTTTACCTGGTAGTCAATTCCTAGCTTTCCGGTGACTTTCTCATCTTCCCACTCTAGCTGATCAGGGTCATAGACTGTCGAAAAAGCGGGGATGCCAATTACATTTTCCTGGTTTGTAATCAGGCTCTGGATGTTGTTTCGATAATAGTCTCCCAAATTAGTATTGATATCCTTGCCTCGACCCTCATCGTGTGTGTAACGTAGCCCAAGGTTCAGAGTCAGAGTGTTTGTCAACGCGTAGGTGCTATGAAAGTAAACCGCCAAGCTCTCTCGTTCCTGAGTATACCGCTGATCCGTTGTAAATCCGGTCTTCCCAGGCACAGTTACGTTATCAGGTAGCGCAAGCGTATCAAGAATAGACTGGGGGTTGTTCTCATCCCCAAGGAACTGAGCAAACAGGGTTTGAGTTTCGAGAAAGAATTCGTAGACGTTATGAATTTTCAGTTCGTCTTCGTCGAAATAGATGCCCGAGATGAAGTTGAATGGGCCAGTATAGTTGCTCGCGATACGTATGTCCTGATTGAACTGTTCTACTTTCGAACCCCAGTCAATCTCTAGCAGACGATAGGGTGCTCCGTCAGTATTGGCCAAATTCAATCCGCTACCGTCAAGGAAAGACGTCACTGTACTTATCGTATAACTGCCAATGTCCCAATGTAGTCTTAGATTAACGGCATCGAATTCCGTCGAATATGACTCCACCTTGTTGTGTGCTCCCTCCCATGCGTCCCATTCTGAGTCGCGAGGCACGTACCCCAACGCCGCTACAGAATCTGGATCAGTTCCCAAGAAACCGTAGACGTTTACGAGCGTGTTACCTAACGCATCGAATCGATACTCTTCAAGCTCTACGCGAGCCTCATTGATTACCCCGGTGGTGATTCCATCGCTCTCTCCCGTTGTGATTTTAAGCTTGGCATCAATGTTTTCGGCAGCGTAGCTCAAGGTTAGACGTACAGAGTGCGTATCCGTACTCCACAAATCACTCGCTCCGGAAAGTTTATTGTCGTGATAGCCATCACTGTCGGTGTAGGTGAATGCAACTCTGGCGCCTAGGCTATCCTCGATAAGTGCCGTTTCGACGGCACCACTGACATGTTTCCTATCGTATGCTCCATAACCGATCTTTACATTTCCGGATGTACCAATGAGCTCTGGCGAATTGGTGATAAAGTTGATTGCCCCACCCGTTGCATTCTTCCCATAAAGGGTCCCCTGCGGCCCCCTGAGCACCTCAATACGTGACACATCAAATATCGATAACCCTTGCATGAAGTTCGATATGATCGGCGCTTCATCCAGATAAACAGACACGGGCGAAGCCTGGTTCGTGTTGTAGTCCGACATGCTCATGCCACGGATGGTGAAGATTGGCTGAGTTTCTCCAAATACTAGAGACGCCTGAAGGTTAGGAATCGCTGCCGCGATATCACCTGCAGTCTCTAAGTTCAATTCATCCACCATTTCTTGAGTAAGCGCAGAAATTGATACGGGTACGTCCTGTAAATTCTCTGCCCGTTTTTGTGCTGTGACGACAATCTCTTCTAAACTTTGAGCGCTGGCTGTACTGGAAAAAACTAAAACAAGTATTATTGTTTTAAACTTTGCAAGAGTAGGCAGTTTATCCATTTCAGAATCCGTATTGTTCCTTATTGGTATGGTGCATGCAGCTTACACACCCAAGCTGGAATTAGGATGTGGTGTTGCGACATTAATTTGCGCTAATACGACAAAGATGGTCACGGGACAAAGGTTTCTGCCACTGATCCTTGGCCCGAATCCTTCAGTGGGGCGTTGTGTTGTTGGCAATTGACTTCCTTCTCCCGTCAGTCGTAGAAGCCTTCAGCATTGCATAAGATGAAGGCAACTCGGGGAGGAAGCCTCGCGCTATAATCCTGCCCGTCTTTTTGAGATACAGGATTACGCCGCAATGAGCCAAGTCGAGATACAGGGGACGGTCGCTCCCGGATTCGAGTCCGTGAAACAACTCTTCGCGCGGCAGACGCAAACCCTCGCCGAGGAAAATGTCCAGCTGTGTGTCTATCATCAAGGTAAAAGGGTGGTCGACCTGTGGGCTTCCGCCACCGGAGATGAGCGCTTTGACGGTGATTCTCTGGTCAATATATTCAGTAGCGGCAAGAGCCTCGAGGCCGTCGCCATCGCGTCCCTGGTGAGCAAGGGGCTGATTGACTATGACGCCCCGATCGTGCGGTACTGGCCGGAGTTCGGCGGCCAGGGCAAGGAGGGCATCACCGTAGCTGATTTGCTGCGGCACGAGTCGGGCCTGGCAAATTTAGATACTGCGCTTGACGCCGAAGACGTGTGTACTGAAAACATCAAGCGAAATACCGTGGGCAGAGTGATTGAGAATCACGGGCTGGACTTTAGCCCCACTGGCAGGCGCGAGTACCACGCGATCACTCGTGGCTGGATCGTCAACGAAGTATTCCGGCGGGTCGACCCCGCCGGCCGCACGATAGGCGAGTTTCTACGGCAGGACATCAGGGGCACCATGGGGGCAGATGTGGTCGTGGGGGTGAGCGAAGAAGATCGTGAGCGCATGTTTCCAGTGAAGCCGCTAGGGTTTGGCTACCAGTTATTGCAGAGCTTCGTGCCCCGTTTTCTGGGCAGAAAGGTAGTACATAACTTTTTTCAGATCCTTGCGCGTATCGTCAAGATGGTGCCCGCTCTGTTGAAGAGCAGGCGTAGGTCCAAGCCGCCTCCGGCCTTCAAGGCATTGACAAGTCTGGACTACTTCAATCATCCAGACTGGGGCCGGGGTGAGACCCCCTCAGCCAATGCCACCTGTTCTGCCCGGGGGCTCGCCAGATTGGGTGCCATGCTGTCGGGCGGCGGCGCACTGGAGGGGAGGGAGTATCTTACGCCCCAGGCCTGCCAGGCAATGCACGACAAGCCCCTCGAGGGCATGCTGGGCGCCATTGCGCTCACTCGGTTTACCCAGGGCGGGGTGGATCGATACGTCGAGTGCGAACCCGGCGCCCCGGAGATGGTGCGTGCGTTCAATGCAGGCCGCGAGGGCTTCTACGGCTGGATGGGCTTTGGCGGCTCCATCTTTCAGTGGAACCCGGAGTTGGATATCGGCTTTGCCTTTGTGCCTACCTCGCTGCATTACCTGGATTTGCTTTGCGAGCGGGGCAAGGTGTACCAGGCGGAGGTTGTGCGCTGCGTGAAGAATAGGGAAGAAGAAACGGCCGCACTGGTGACCTGATTGTCAGCACTTAACGCTGTTCAGCCAATCAATAAGACGCCCGCTCGATGGGCGTTCGAAAGGAGTAAGTTTCAATGAATAACAATGAAGGTTCGATCACCACCGAAGTGCGCGGTCACATTCTACTTATGGGCTTGAATCGCCCCAAGAAATACAACGGTTACACTCCGACTATGGCCAAACAGCTTGTCGCAGCATACACCCAACTCGACGAGGATGACGATCTCTGGGTTGGCGTTCTGTTTGGTCACGGCGATCACTTTACCGCCGGGCTTGATCTGCCGAAATGGTCCGGGGCTATGGAGAAAGGTGTGAGCGGAGATGGCAGCCACATCGATGTTGTTGGCCTGGGTCGCGCCTGCCGCAAGCCTATCGTTACGGCCGTGCAGGGCATTACTTACACGGTGGGTATCGAACTGGCACTTGGTGGCGACATTGTCATCGCCGCGGATAACTGCCGCTTTTCCCAGTTGGAACCTAAACGCGGCATACATGCGACGGGCGGTGCCACCATTCGCTTCGTGGAGCGCGGTGGCTGGGGCAATGCCATGTACCATCTGCTCACCTCGGACGAATTCGACGCCGAAGAAGCGCGGCGCATCGGCCTAGTACAGGAGATTGTCCCGGTTGGCAGGCAGCTCGATCGCGCAATAGAGATCGCCGAAGTCATCGCGACCGGCGCACCGTTGGCAGTGCAGGCGACTAAAGCATCTTCGCGCCGCTTCGTACAAGAAGGATTTGACGCTGCAGTGGCAGCGCTTGGGCCAACCCAGAAGGCGTTATCGGCGACCGAAGATATGCAAGAGGGCATGCAATCGTTCGTGGAACGGCGCACTGCAACATTCAAGGGGCGTTGAGTTACAGGGGGCGTTAGCGCCGTGCGAACAGTCAGTGATTGATCCTGTTAGAACACCTCGAGCCCGGATTTACTTTCTATTGACGTTGCGCTGATTCAAGGCGCGGCACTGTTTCGAGAGTAGTTTCCTAACACGGTAAGTGGTCGTCCGTTAAGAACTCTAGAATCGCTTTATTAAGGGGTACTGGAGGCGCCTGATTGGCTCGATTTTGCGCGATTCAGGGCCAGACCCTTACATCGGATGTGCCTATTTCCAAGTCGCAGAACGCTGTGGCGGCATAGCTTCCTGCTCTCCTTAGCGGTGCCGCCTATTGCATGGCATATTCCTAAATATAAAAATACTCGTGAATTTGCTATCTGGAGATGAACCAAGCACTTCTCATACTGGCTTCCCTTCATTGATCATCGCTCGCCGCATATTTGAATATGCGAAGGAGCAGCACGCAGTTTTTCACACGTGAATAGCGTGCCCCAGTGAGGCCATCGCTGCCTCCATCGTGGCCTCACCCGGGGTTGGGTGCACGTGGATGGTGTTGGCCAGATCTTCCAGGCGCGTGCCCATTTCCAGCGCCAGCGCAAACTGGTTACTCAGCTCCGCAATGTGGCACCTACTGCTAAATCGGCGATATTGGGATTTTACAGCTCTAATATTCATGATAATAGGGTATATCATGAATTACAGAATCCTCATAACTCTCTGTATTTAAAGTAAATATCCAAAAAACCTCGTGGGGCTCAAGTTTGGCTACTTTCCAGGAGAATGATGCCGTTTGCTCGGGTTGAGAGCAAAAAATCGGGTAAATTCTGTAAGCTTCTCGGGGTTAATGTAAAGGGAAATATATGCTATATTTCCCTCATATATTTTAGAGGAAATGGTCATGAGTGTGGCTCAAGACGTAAAAAGCCAAGTACTCAGATATGAGAAAGGGAAGCCATTTAATATGCGTCACTTTTTCAGTCTGGGCAGTAGAAGGGCAGTAGATTGTGCTCTGGCCCGTCTGGTAGAAGAAGGTACCGTGATTCGGGTGAGTCGCGGGGTCTATATGCGCCCGAAATCATCTCGATTTGTTAAGTCGGTTGTCCCTTCACTGAGAGAAGTGGTGACGGCTGTCGCGGAGCGAACAGGAGAACGTGTCGCGATGAGCGGTGCCGAGGCGGCCCAGCGTCTGAAATTGACTACTCAGGTGCCCGTCGCTCCCATGTTTTATACCTCTGGTAGTAGCCGTGAGCTGACCATCAATAACCAACGAGTAAAGCTTAAGCACGTTGCTGACCGGAAACTGGAGCTTGCCGGTACGCCAGCTGGCATGGTTTTAGCCGCCCTTTGGTACCTGGGCAAGGAAGAGGTTAATCAGGAGGTACTCGCCACGATTGCAAACAGCATGTCACCCGAAGTGTTGGCTGAAGTGCAGGCTGCAAACATCCCAGAATGGATGTCTAAAGCCATCGCAAGCTATCAGGCGATGCCGGTTGCCGCATGAGTGAGCCCTTCTTACAACTGGAAGAGGCTGACCGCCGCGAAATCCTCCAATCAGCGGCTGCGGAACTGGGTATTACCGCCCAGATCCTGGAAAAGGATGTCTGGGTGTGCTGGGCGCTGAGAAAGCTGTTTGAACTGCCCGGTGCCAAGCCGATGGCGTTCAAAGGCGGCACCGCCCTGTCGAAAATTTGGGGTGCAATTCGCCGTTTTTCAGAAGATATTGACGTCACCATCGACTACAGGTCATTTGGCACCGGGTTTGATCACCTTGCAGGAAAGGTTAGCTCGAATCAGCGTAAGCAAATCACCCAGGAACTCAGGGCTGAAGTAAAAGCCTATACGAGCTCGGTGGTACTTCCCTACTTTGAGAATGCGTTGCGCGACGAGTTACCTGGAGGTAGCTACTAGATCAACCACTCCGAGGATGGCGAGAAGCTGATTCTCAGTTACCCCAGCACCGTATCTGCTGACGCGAAGAATCCCTATATTCTTGACTCAGTGTTGTTGGAGTTTGGCGGCAGAAATACGCTCGAGCCCAATGCGATTCACACTGTTGCTACCTATCTGGACGGGGCGGAGGGAATCCAGGGTGTCAGTTTTCCTGAAGCGCACGGCGTAGTAGCGGTCGATGTACTGAGAACTTTCTGGGAGAAAGTCACACTGATCCATGCAGCCTGTGGAAAAGAGCCTGCGACGGTGAAAGCCGAACGTCTGTCTCGTCACTGGTACGACCTGCATATGTTGGTTACGGATGGTCCTGTCGATCTCGAATCTGCGTTGGTAGATGAAGCGCTCCTGCGAGAAGTCGTCGCACTGAAAAATGTCTTTTACTATGCCGGATCTGCGAACTACGAACATTGTTTAGAAGGCAGCTTAGTCCTTGAGCCGAAACAGGAACTACTTGGACGTATCGCGAAAGACTATGAAGAAATGCGAGACATGAACCTTGTAGCTGGTGAACCACCAAAATTTGAAGTCATTCTCGGAACAGTTCACCACATTCAGAGTACTGTTAACAGCTACTTTGGATAGCGGATATTCATGCAACGGAATAAGCGAATAGGAATTCGACGCTAAAGTTAAGGCTCCAGAGGGAGGCTAACTGACAAGTTTTTCTCGATACTGCATCGGCTGTACACCGGTCCACTTCCTGAACGCTTTGCGAAAGGCGCTCACATCGCTGTAACGCAGTATGTCCGCCACTTGCTCGACTGTATTTGCAGGCTCCTCCAGCAGTAGCAGCGCCCAGTCACGTTTTACCTGATCGCGGATGTCCAGGAAGTTGGTGCCTTCTTTCTTCAGCTTGCGCCAGAGTTGGTGCTTGTCCATGCCGAGTTGTGCAGCCACTTGCCCGACCTCTAGCCACGCTTCCGACTTGTTCAGTAACAGGCGTCGCCGTATTTCCTGGGAGAGAGGGTTTCTGTGGCGGCTGACGAGGAACAGGTGGCGCGTGCTTTTCAGCATGGATGCCACCTGGTCTCTGTTGGAAGAAAGGGCGGCCTTGCCATAGGACCTGTCGATATCGATGTAATTACAGTCGGCGCCAAAGCCGATACCGTTGCCAAACAGGTAAGCCAGGCTCTCGTCAGTTTCCCTGGCGGTGAAGGTGAAGCCAACGGATATCGGTTCAACATCCTCACCGAGCAGCCAGCCGAACTGGCGGATGCTCATCAGCATCAGGCTCTGAATAATGAAACGATAGTCCACTGGCAGCGTCGGTTCCAGGTTAACCACGAGGCGAAGGCTTTCGTGCGCATCTTCCAGTCGCCAGCTGAAGTCATCGCTGAGCAGCCTGTAAAACGCATTGGCTTGGTCAACAAGTTCCTGCAGCGTGCGGCAGCCCACCACGCTGTAAGCGAAAACCCTGAATGATTCGGGTGGCACGGGCCTGGACAGGAAACCCATGAACGCATCATTGGTGAGGCGACGCAGGTCGCGCAAGACGCGGCTGTATTGCTCGATCGATACCCGCGCCCCGGGCAGTTGCAGGCGGTTACCGGACAGGCCATTGGCGACGAGCAGGCTCTCCACATCCAGGCCGCGGTACCTGGCAGCCAGCAGCGTATCGTCAACAAAGGCCACCGGGATACTGGGGTAGAGGAGCCTGTCCTGTAGTGATGATGTCGCCATTTGTAATCTAATGACCCCCTGAGGGCGAGATTATAACCTTATTGCGCCCGGGGTCGATGGCTATTCTGCTTACCTGATTCAACCGACATCAACCCAGGAGCAGAACCATGGACTACCAGGAAATCAGGTACGAACAGGAAGGCCCGGTCACCATCATTACGTTCAATCGGCCCGAAGTAAAAAACTGCATCGGTACCCGCACCCACCGCGAATTGATCGATGCATTCAACCGGTTTCGCACTGACGATGAGGCCAAGGTGGCGGTTATAACCGGGGCGGGGGATTCCGCCTTCTGCGCCGGTGGTGACCTCAAGAGCACCTTCGACCGGGGCGAACCAACCGACCATCCAGACCCGGACAAGGCGATGCTCTGTCCCGTGGAGCCCGCAGACGTTGCGCGCCACAATCGCGGCGAGGCCCCCGGTATTCTCGGACCCTCCCGCTGGACCGATATCTACAAGCCCATTATTGCCGCGGTCAATGGTATCGCCTACGCCGGCGGGTTCGAGTGGGCCTGCTTTGCGGATATGCGCATCGTTGAGGAGCACGCCTCTTTTGGTATCACCTGTCGCCGCTGGAACATCGGCCTGGCGGATGGGGGTTCCCAGCGCCTGCCGCGCATCGTGGGCATGGGGCGTGCACTGGAACTGATTATCACCGGCAAGGTGATCGACGCCCAGGAGGCCTATCGCATCGGCCTGGCCAACGAGGTTGTGCCATCCGGCACGTCCCGCGGCCGCGCCGTGGAACTGGCACAGTTTATCGCCTCGCTGCCCCAGCCTGCGATTCACGCGGATAAGGAGGCAGCCATTCGCGGCTTCGGCCAGGACCTGCGCGAGGGGCTGCGGATAGAGGCAGAGTGCTACAATCGGTTACTGACCTCGCCGGAATCCCAGGCTGAATTTATGGAAGGCCTGCGCCGCTTTAATGAGCGGGATCACCCGGACAGGGTCAAGGGCCAGGTTAAAACCCCCGGGATCGTGCGGCACGAAATGGAGGGCTAGTTGCTGCGATATTCACTCGGGGTGACATTGAGTTTTTGTTTAAACAGGCGACTGAAATAACTGGCGTCTTCAAACCCCACGCGATAAGCGATCTGGTCGACCCCCAGGGTGCTGCTGGCCAGGAGTTGCTTGGCTGTCTCCAGGCGGATCCGTTGCAGGTACTGCATAGGGGGCTCGCCCGTGGCCTCCTTGAACCGGCGGCGAAAACTGCGCAGGCTCAGCCCTACTTTTTCCGCCACCTCTTCCAGCAGGAAGTCGGATGAAAAGTTAGATTCCATCCACTGCTGGGCTGACTGAATACGCGTATCGTTGTGGCGCTTCTGCTGATCCAGCGCCAACTGGAATTCCACCGGTGATTCCGGGATATCCATGAGAAAGTGCCTGGATACCTTAGCAGCTACTTCCATGCCCCAGAGTTTCTCCATCAGGTAGTTGCCCAGTTCCAGTCCCGATGCGATGCCTGCAGCGCAATACAGATTGTCTGCGGAGGTGATGTTTTTTTCCGGTTGCAGGATGACCCTGGGGTAGCGAGCCTTGAATTCTTCGATCATGCGCCAGTAGACGGTGGCGACTTTATTATCCAGCAGGCCGGTTTCTGCGAGGATAAAGGTACCGGTGTGTAGGCAACTGATAATGGCACCCGCCTGGTGCTGGCGGCCCAGCCAGTCTACGGCCGCTCGATTGTTGGCGATCAATTCGTCGACTTTTCCCCAGATACCGGAAACCACGACCACGTCTGTATGCTCAATTTCTGTCATGGAACAATCCGGCCGGTAAATTGTGCCACTGAAGGTGCGTACAGGATTGCCGTCCTGGCTGGCAACAGCGATCTGCTCAGCGGGGTCTGTGGCTGACTTCGGATCAGCGTTATGTAGAGCCACGGCTCCGGCGTGCCAGGCATCCCGCGACATAACGATGCTCATTTCCATGGAGCCATCAAATGCCAGGATGGTAACGGGAACTCTGTTCATATGACTTATCCGGTGATTTCTCGGGGCCAGGGCAGTGTCTGGGATGTTACTCCTATTGGCCGTTTTGTCCTATCAATGAGTACTTTGCTCCAGGGACTTGGTCGCCACTCGCTCCTATTATTTTCTGCAGCTGGTTTCCAAAATCTCACAAGCAGACAGGAGCATGTCATGGAAAAGCACACCCTCTACTCAAAAGCTGGCGCCATTGCGACCATCACCCTGAATCGCCCGGAAAAGTACAACACCCTGCGTCCCTCTCTGTTGAGCGACCTGGACGAGGCTTTGCGCCAGGCAAACACGGATGACGAGGTGAAAGTTATTATTCTGGAAGGCGCCGGCGACGCGTTTTGCGCCGGATTCGATTTTTCGGACGGGCTGGATCACTTCGAGGGCATCACGGAGAAAAACTATGACCCCGGTATGGACATGGATCTGGTCATAAATCCCTACAAGACCTACCTGACCCAGTTCATGGGCCTGTGGCGCGGCCTGAATGCGTATTCCAGACCAAGCCTGCCACTGATTCCAGACGAAGCCTGCCACCCATTCCGCGCGAAAGCTGCCACTGATTCCACGGCAAAGCTGCCACCCCGGCAGCTGGCCTGAGAACCACCAGCGGAGCACCCCGACGCGAGATAACTAACCGGTATTCTGGCCCCTGCCATAAGGAGGGAGTCAGATGCCTGCAAAGAGGTTATCCATGCGTAAAATCAAAGAAGTCCTGCGCCTCAAATGGGGCAACGGCATGAGTAATCGGCGCATTGCCGCCAGTTGCGGCATCGGCCGCCCCACCGTCAGCGAGTATCTGCGCCGGGCCGAGGAGGCCGGCCTCAGTTGGCCCCTGCCTGCCGATCTGGACGAGGCCAGGCTGGAGCGGCTGCTGTTCCCGCCACCGCCAAATCTACCGGCCCAGGCCCGCGGCATCCCCGACTGGAGCCACATCCACAAGGAACTCAGGCACAAGCACGTCACCCTGTTCCTACTCTGGCAGGAATACCGCCAGAACCACCCCGAGGGCTACCAGTACAGCTGGTTCTGTGAGCACTACCGCACCTGGCAGGGCAAGCTGGACGTGGTCATGCGCCAGGATCATCGTGCCGGCGAGAAGCTGTTTGTGGACTACGCTGGCCAGACCGTGCCGATCATTGATCGCAACACGGGCGAGATCCGCCAGGCCCAGATCTTTGTGGCGGTACTGGGGGCTTCCAACTACACCTACGCCGAAGCGACCTGGAGTCAGGCCCTGCCGGACTGGATCGGGTCGCATGTGCGCGCCTTCGGGTTCTTGGGCGGCGTACCGGCATTGGTGGTACCGGACAACCTCAAGTCCGGCGTGAGCAAGGCGCACCGTTATGAGCCTGACACCAACCCCACCTACCAGGATATGGCCTCCCACTACGGCGTGGCGGTACTGCCAGCGCGGGTGCGCAAACCCAAGGATAAGGCCAAGGTGGAGGGCGGTGTCTTGATTGTGGAACGCTGGATACTGGCCGCCCTGCGTCACCGCCAGTTCTTCTCCTTAGTGGAGCTCAACGCCGTCATCAGCGAACTGCTGGTTAAGTTCAATGACCGCCCCTTCCGCAAGCTGCCGGGCTGCCGCCGGGAGCACTTCGAGCAACTGGATCAGCCAGCGTTACAACCCTTGCCCGCCGAACCCTACGTCTACGCCGAATGGAAGAAAGCCCGGGTCCACATCGATTACCACGTGGCCGTCGACGGGCACTATTACTCGGTACCCTACACCCTGATCAAGAAGCAGGTCGATGTGCGCATCACCCGCCATACCATCGAGTGTTTCCACCGGGGCAACCGGATCGCCAGTCACCGCCGTTCTTACCACAAGGGCAGCCACACTACAGTACCGGCCCATATGCCGGAAGCGCACCGCCAGGCCGGGGAATGGTCGCCCGAGCGGCTGGCCAGGTGGGCAGCGCAGACTGGCCCGGCCACAGAGAAGCTGATCCGAACCGTACTGGGATCACGCAAGCACCCGCAGCAGGCGTACCGATCCTGCCTGGGCATCCTGCGCCTGGGCAAGGCCTATGGCGACGAACGCTTGGAGGCCGCCTGCCGGCGGGCTCTGACCCTGGGCAGCTGCCGCTACAAAAGCATTGAATCCATCCTCAAGCACCGACTGGACGAGCAGCCCCTGGAGGAACAGCAGGAACTGGCGCTACCCGACACTCACGACAACATCCGCGGCCCCGCGTACTACCACTGAAGGAGAACATTATGTTGAAGCATCCTACCCTGGATAAACTCCAGGCCCTCAAGTTTACCGGCATGGCGGCAGCTCTGGCCGACCAGATGGCCATGCCCGATATAGACGAGTTGGGCTTTGAGGAGCGTCTCGGCCTGCTGGTGGATAGAGAGATCACCGAGCGGGAAAACCGGCGACTCACTAACCGGCTGCGCCGTGCCAAACTGAGGCACAATGCTGCCTTAGAGGATCTCGATTACCACACCTCCCGTGGGCTGGACAGGGGGCTGATTCAATCCCTGGCAGCCTGCCAGTGGGCAAAGGAATCTCTGAACGTACTGATCACCGGGCCCACCGGCGTGGGCAAAACCTGGCTGGCCTGTGCCTTGGCGCACAAGGCCTGTCGGGCGGGCTACACCGCCCAGTACATCCGTCTGACCCGGCTGCTGCGGGAGTTGATGATCGCCAAGGGTGACGGGCGCTACACCAAGTTACTGGCCAGCTTGGCCAAAGTGGATGTGCTGATCCTGGACGATTGGGGCCTGCTGAAGCTCAACGCCGAGAACCGGCGGGATTTGCTGGAGGTCCTGGAAGACCGACACGGCAACCGCGCCACCATCGCGACCAGCCAGCTGCCCATTGAGGAGTGGCATGGTGTGATTGGTGATGCGACGCTGGCTGACGCGATCCTCGATCGGCTGGTACACAACGCTTACAAGATTAATCTGAAAGGAGAATCCATGCGAAAGCGGCAATCAAAGTTGACGAGCACCACCCCTTTGGAGTAACAATGCAAACCCCGCGTCGCTACGCGCCGTTGGGTGGCAGCTTTGCCCCGGTCCGGGTGGCAGGCTTCAAATGGAATGGGTGGCAGGCTTCAGCGGTTTACGCAGCCTGAAGCCCACGATTGCCAAAGTGCACGGCTACTGCATGGGTGGCGGCTCGGAGATGGCACTGTGTGCAGACCTCGTTGTCGCCTCCGATGACGCGCGTATTGGAACGCCGTATTCACGGGTATGGGGCTGCCACCTGTCGGGTATGTGGGTGTACCGTCTCGGCCTTGCAAAGGCGAAATACTATGCGTTGACCGGCGAATGGGTGAGTGGCGAAGAAGCCGCTCGGATCGAGCTGATCAATGAGTCGGTACCGCTGGAAGCGTTGGATCAAACGGTACAGAATCTTGCTGAGAAACTGGCGCAAATTCCGCTGACCCAACTGATGGCGATGAAACTGATCGTCAACCAGGCCTACGACAATATGGGCCTACAGAGCACACAGACTTTGGGGCCGATACTGGACGGCATGATGCGCAATACGCCCGAAGGACGTGAATTTGTGCATGTGGCCAAAGATCGTGGTGTCAAGGAGGCTGTTACCCGGCGGGACGCCCCGTTCAATGACTACAGTCAGGCCCCCGTGGATCAGCATCCGCGCAAGAAAAGTGAGTTAGGGCTCTAGTACCTGGCCGCCTGACCGCCGCCTTTGCGGGCGGTGGTCATCGATATGACTCAAATACTTCTTATGTTTGGCTCCTTGAAGTGACTTAAGCCCCAGTGATGCTCGGGGCAGATTACCCATGCTGTTTTTGCGCGAGCATGTACTGAGGTAGCCGTACGCTCGCCTAATCTCCAAGTGCCGCCATGCCCTCATTCAGATGTCGCGCAAAGGGGTCTGAATCAGCAATTCGATGCCAGCTGTATTCGGCGCCGTTGGCAATGGCTTCCGCCGCCTCGGTGCCGAGCATTTTTTCAATCACTGCCAGCGCCATATCCATCCCAGCTGAGACGCCGGATGAGGTAAAGAACTTACCGTCTTCTACCCAGCGGGCTTCCTCTACCCAGGTGACGTCTGCAGGCTCCAGGCTGCTGAGGCCGAAGAACTGCTTGTTGGTAGTGGCCTTGCGCCCGTCCAGTAGGCCGGCCCGTGCCAGCAACAGGGAGCCGGTACACACGGAACAGACGAACTGCGCATGTTCGCCGACCGCCTTGAGAAAGTCTAGAATGGCCGGGTTTTCCAGTTGCGGCATGGTACCAAAGCCGCCGGGCAGCATCACGATGTCCAGATTCGGCGCCTCCGCAAAGGTGGCATCCACGACGGCCCGCGGCCCACTGCTGATATCTACGCCCATGGCTGAGGGCACTGCTTCTGTAGTTTCAGCCAGCATAACAATGTCTACAGCATCGGGCCCCAGCACCGAGAACATCTCTAGCGGGCCGAATAGGTCCAGCATTTCAAAGCCCGGGTAGAGCACGGAGCCCAGAATCAGTTTGTTGTCGCTCATGGTGGTCGTTTTCCTTATGTATCCACTGCGTTATCAGGTGGTTCACGGTATCTGCTTTCGCTGGGTGAGAAGCTGTTAGAACCCTGGGCGCCAGTGTCCAGACAGTCCGCAAGCTTGCGACGGATCTCCGCTATAGCTTCTGGATAGGAAACCTCGGGCGCCCAGTCGGTAGAGGATTTGAGTTTTCTCGAGGGGACTCGATTGTCGGAACCTATGAGAGTGAGAAAGCCAATGGGCAGTGTTGTGTAGGTTTCGGGAATAAGAAATTCCTCGGGGCGTTCATGTTCGCGAGCTGCGCAGTAATGCTGTTTGTAGTCGATAGATAGTGCCAGCGTGACCCCTAGGCATCGGCCAAATCGTCGAAGTACTGAGCCCAGCTGATGTCATATTCAGCACAGAGATTGTATGCCTCACCGACGGTATCCTCACTGAGAGCGAGTAGCAGCAGGGCGCTCGCGACATCCCGGGCATGGATTAAACCGGCGTTACCCTTCCCTTCATCGACGATCAGCGGGATTCCTGCCTGGAGCATCGGTACAATCCAGCCCAGCCACGGAGCGCTTTCGGCGCCGATAACATTCGCCGGGCGAGCGATGGTGACCCGTGCTCCTCTTTCCCGCGCATAGTAGTGGCATACATCTTCCTGTTGCTGCTTGGCGTAGGAATAAGGGCCGACATGGGGCCCCAATTCGATATCTTCTGTGCACTCGCGATCGTGAATAAAGTCGCCGTAAACGACTATGGAAGATGCGACTCTTCGAGATATTTTAGGGGATTTTTCATGATCAAGATTATCGAGAAGAGCGAGATTGCTGATTACATCGGCTACGAAGCTGAACCAACAGAGTGGTTTGAAATTGACCAGAGTAGAGTCAACCAGTTTGCCGACGTCACCCTAGATCACCAATTTATTCATGTGGATGAGGCGCAAGCCAAAGATACGCCGTTTGGCGGGACAATAGCTCATGGTTTTCTCACGCTCTCCATGATCGCTCACTTCTCTGCCCAGTTCAGTATTCTGATCGAGGGGGCGACGATGGGTTTGAACTATGGTTTTGACAAAGTGCGCTTTCTAGCACCGGTTAAAACGGGGGGCAGAATACGCTGTCGAGCAACGGTAGCCGACATTCATGAAAAAGATCCTGGTCAGTTCCTAATCCGCTACAGACTCAACATTGAAATTGAGAATGAAGAGACACCAGCATTGGTGGCGGATTGGTTGGGCCTGGTTGTTACCGCATAAGAATGGAGAAGTAGAGTGAGCATTAGTTTTGATGGAAGGGTCGCAATAGTAACTGGCGCAGGTAATGGTCTTGGTCGTGCGCATGCGCTCGCACTGGCCCAGCGAGGCGCCAAAGTCGTAGTCAATGATCTCGGAGGCTCGCGTGATGGAACGGGTGCGTCTTCTGCTGCTGCCCACGCAGTAGTAGAGGAGATCGAGGCAGCGGGCGGTGAGGCAATCGCCAATGGCGCGAATGTGGCCGATTACGAAGAAGTCCAACACATGGTGAGGCAGGCTCAGGAGCAGTGGGGAAGGATTGATATTCTTGTTAACAACGCGGGTATTCTGCGTGACAAGTCTTTTTCGAAAATGGAGCTGGCGGACTTTCAACTGGTTATGGACGTTCACCTGATGGGCAGCGTTAACTGTACGAAGGCCGTTTGGGACACAATGCGAGAACAAAATTATGGGCGCATTGTCATGACGACCTCCTCGTCAGGTATGTATGGCAATTTCGGCCAGAGCAATTACGGTGCGGCCAAAATGGGTGTACTGGGGCTGATGAATACACTGGTGATTGAAGGCGAGAAGTCGAACATTCGCATCAACGCACTCGGGCCGGGCGCAGCGACACGCATGACCGAAGATTTACTGGAGGACGAAGTTAAGCAATTACTTCAGGTGGAGCCGGTCGCGCAAGCAATGATCGCGCTTTGCCATGAAGACTGCCCGAATCATTCCATCCTGAACGCACAAGCGGGAAGTTACTCGGTCAGCCGATTAGTTGAGACTGAGGGCATCTGGTTTCCCCCAGGGGAACAAACGGCAGAGAATATTGCTGCTAACTGGCACTCTCTGGCGGACGAGATGTCAAACATAAAGATATCTAGCGGTGGTGAGCACGTCATGAAAATGGTCATGAAGGCGGCTGAGGGGCTAGGTGTGTCGTAGTGGATAGACCTGATTATTCTTGTGCTGTAACGCTACCCTCGGCAAATTTTCTGTTCTCGTGTAGATGAGGTCTGGCCAAGATTCATGCAGAAGGACCCGATTTGCGAGAATCTAGCCAGATTGCCGCCTATTGACGGTTAAGCGCTTTCCACGTACAGCTCGCTGTATTGGTCTCCTGGCAAATTTAGTTGACCCAGGCACTGATGGTGTCTGAAGCAATCACTGACCCAAACACTATCAATGTTTGGCTCAATATCGAAGCCGCTGCCATTCATCATGCCATTTGGCGTCCTCTGCGTGTTGATATATTGCCGTAGTTTCTAACTTGTCATGGCGGGCCGAGGCCTGAATGTACTTAATGCCGATACCGGAATCATCACCGTGGGTTACCGCCGTGTGCCGAAACCAGTGCGTAGATGCACTTCGAAGTTTTCGTGCGCTGACTGGAGATTCAACTTCAATAGTGTCAGCGGCCCCGGTGACAATGTTTTTCACCAGGCGATAAATCATATTGTCCGTTACTCCATTGGTTCCCTTGATACTCCGAAAAACAGGGGATGTATCATCTTCCGCAGGTAGATCATCCAGACCTAAAAAATGGCGATAGCGCATCAAAGCATCCAGCATTTCGTCGTTGACCGGCACCTTGGCTCGTTTCCCTCCCTTGCCTTCGACAAACCACCACCACTTCCCGCGGAACTCCCGGAAACTGTTCATCGAATGGCTGGCAATCTCTGACACTCGTGGCGCGAGTAGGTAGAGGAAGTGAAACAGGTAGCGGATGCGTTCAAAGTGCTGGATCTCTCGGCGTGTTCCCAGGGGCAGGGCGGCAATGTATTCCTTCAAGTGCTCCCAGGTCTCCTGGTCGAGGAAGCGTTCTTGCACGACAAGATCGTCGGTAGCTGGGGTCAGCATCTTATTGCGTCGGCGGATCAACGACAGGGGGTTACCCCGTATGTAACCAGCGTCGACCCAGTAGGAGAGGAGGGCGTTGATCACGATCAGGGCCTGCCGTTGGCTATTCTGGCTCAGTGGTCCCTGAAAGGGTTTCCAGGCTGGTGAATGCCGCGGGGCTCGCGGGCCGCACCAGTAGGCCTCGGGCTGGGGGTTTCCTATAAACAGCTGATACGCCTGAAAGTCTTCTCGCAATAACCCGGAGATCGGCTTGTACTGCTGCTTGATCGACCAGAGCAGCAAGCGCTCCGCCTCGATGCGGTATTTTCGGTAGGTGTGCGGTGAATCTTCAAATTCTGCCAACCAGCACTGGATCGCCTGCCAGTCATTGTTCGCCTGGATTCGGCAATGGTCCTGAGACAGCCGATTGTTGCCCTGGCTGCCATCCAGTTCTTCTGGCAGCGCACCCAGACCATCCAGTGACACCGGATGCAGCCCAAAATTGGCCAGTTCCACCCCTGAAGGTCTCCTACTGCTAAATCGGCGATATTGGGATTTTACAGCTCTAATATTCATGATAATAGGGTATATCTTGAATAATAAAAACCACGTAACCTATTGTAAATTATAAGTATTTTGAGAACTGACCGTATCTCCCACTTTCCTTTCGAATAATGTGTTTGTTGCGAATATTGCGAATATGAGCTAGTGTTTGTGGGGTATCTTTTTCGTGGGAATATTGAAGGAGCTTTCGCCGGTTGGGAGTTGGAAAGTCGACTTGGAGGATAAGGCAATGAGCATGAGTAGCCAGAGAGATTACGAACAACTGCCAGATCATGAGACAGTATTACTGGCCAGGGAAAGTGCGTCTGAATTAAGCCGGCTGCTGAGTGAACAGCCTGAGGCGGACCGGGCAAACGTAAAACTGGATGGCCATGACCTGATATTGCCTCGCCAGGCTTTGTTGCTGCTGAGGGATCTATTGGCAGATCTCGCCCAGGGCAACGCTGTTTCTATCGTGCCTCGCAATGCCGAGATGACCACTCAACAGGCGGCAGACATCTTGAATGTCTCCCGGCCGTATCTCATCAAATTGCTGGAATCGGGTGAACTGCCGTTCACCCTGGTGGGGACGCACCGAAGGGTACAGTTCGGCGAGCTCATGGCCTATCGAGAAAGGATCAAACGGAAGAGCGCAGAAGCAATGGAAGAGCTCGCGAGTATCGCCCAGGAAAATAATATGGGTTATTGATGAGTTTCACCGTCATCTACGATGCCTGCGTTCTCTATCCGGCTCCCATTCGGGATCTGCTGATGGAAATCGCCATCAGTGATCTGGTCGCCGCCAAATGGACAGAAGCAATCCACGATCAGTGGACCAGGAATCTGGTTACGAATCGCCCCGAACTACAGGATAGGGTTTATCGCATTCGAGAATTAATGAACGAAGCCATCCCCGATGCCGTCGTTGAGGAATACGAGCAGCTGATACCCAGCGTCGAACTTCCGGATCCGGATGACAGGCACGTCTTGGCCGCCGCGATTAAATCTGGCGCGCAGATTGTGGTCACGAGTAATTTAAAAGATTTCCCAGATGAGGCGCTCAAACCCTACGGTATTGAAGCGTTGCATCCGGACGAGTTCATCGAACACCAGCTTGGCCTTAGTGAAGCAACCGTTGTTGGTTGCGCCAAGAGAATTCGGGCCAGGCTGACCAATCCTGAAAAGAGTGCTGACGAATACCTGGAAGCGCTGGCCTCAGCTGGCCTGCCGATGACGGCTGAAAAACTTCGAGAGTTTTTTGAGTTGACCTGATTTTTTGTCGATCATTGAACTGGGATAAATCTGGCACTTCTTATGTTTGGTTCGTCACAATGGAGTTGATGCTATCAATGTTGGTGCCAGTTCCAGTGTTCCAAAAAAACCAAAAATTGTAGAGTTTTTACGGTGTAATTCTAAAGATTCTAGGCGGCTTCGCTCGAACTGAGTTTGTCCAGTACGCGGGTAAAGGTATCGGCATCCTGTGCACCGGGGACCAGGTATTTTTCGTTGAACAGGAAAGTGGGCACGGCATGCACGTCACGGTCCAGCCATCGCGCCTGTTCGGTACGCACGGCATCCGCAAAACGTCCATCCTGGAGCACTGCCATGGCTTCTGAAACGGGAAGGCCAGCCCTGCCTGCGGCGGCGGCCAGCACGTTAAAGTCACTGACGTCTTCCCGACGGCTGAAGAATGCGCCGAACAGTTCCATCTTCAGTTCGGTCTGCCGGCCCTGTGTGCCGGCCCAGTGCAACAACTGGTGGGCGCTGAAGGTGTTGTACATGCGCATTTCGTCGTAGTAGTCGAACGTGAAACCCAGGGTTTGGCCGAGTTCAGTCAGGCGGGCGCGTGCCGCGCGGCTTCCCTCTGGCGTGGTGCCGTATTTGCCGGCCAGGTGCTCGCGTAGGTTCTGCCCTTCCGGGGGCATGTGTGGATTCAGCTCAAAGGGGTGCCAGGCGAGGCTGACTTCGAACTGGCCGGGCATACCGTCCAGTGATTTTTGAAGCTGCTTGTAGCCGATGATGCACCAGGGGCACACGACGTCGGAGACGATATCGATTTTCAGGTGGATCGGATTGCTCACGGTGTTTCCTCAATCGCGCTTGGGCAACTGGTCGTCAATATCGACGATCCTGTGACCATAGAAGAAGTGCATTTTTGATTTCAGCTCGGCGGGGAGTTCGCCATCGTGGCACTTGCTGATCAACAACTGGGATACGATGCGCCAGTCCATGGCATTGGAGTTAAACAGGGTTTCACCACAGTTGGCGCAGTAGAAGCGTTTCATTCGCTTGCTTGGGTGTTGGAAAGCGATCAACTCGTCTGCACCCTCGTCGATAGTCACCTGGTCCTGCTCCCAGGCTGTCACCGAGTGATAGGGAATCTGCAGCAGTTCCCTGCAGTCTTCGCAGTGGCAGAAGCCCCGAACCTTCGGCTCCCCCCTCAGTGTGGCTTTGACAGTGCCGCAGTCGCACCCAACGTGATATTCGCCTGACATATCCATAACCTCTCGCTAATCCGGTCGTGCTAACGGATTATGCTAGCCAGCCGTGGAGATTCAAGCAGTATCCTTTTGGTAACCACCTACAACTCGTTCGACGGGGTCGGTTCGAATGAACAAATACTGAGCGTTGGCGGTTATCGCAGCTACCCGGTCGCTACCCCGAGACGGAGAGAGTAGAACAAAGTGGGGGTAATTCTCACCATCCAGTTGAATAATCGGGCATAACTTCCTGAAACTGTTAGGCTTATCCTATTGAAGGGAGGTCTGGTATGCCTGCCAGTGCAGCCTCTGTGTCTTGTAGCGGTAGGTGCTGAGCCAGCACGATAGGGGGCGTCCCTCAGCGATTCTAATATCGGTCGTGTTTTTCATGGCGCGAATTATCCAGATGCTTATTTCTCAGCACAACCCGAATCCAGTACCGGAATCGAGCTTCTAAGACTATAGTTAGGTTTGCCCCATCATTACTTCCGGACTGCCTACTCGCCGAACGTGTGTGGGCCCCAGTTCGTTTACGTTCGTCACGCCCAGCAGAGCCATATCCCGTTCGATCTCGGATTTCAGAATTTCCAGCGCGCGTTCCGCGCCGAGTTGTCCGCCGGCGGCGAGTCCATAGAGATAGGGCCTGCCGATCGAACAGGCGTTCGCGCCCAAGGCCAGCGCCTTGAGAATGTGGGTGCCGCGGCGGATGCCGCCGTCAGCAATTAACTCCAGGTCATCGCCAATTGCGTCGCGCAATGCCGGAAGGCAATCCACCGGTGCGGGAGTGCCTTCCAGTTGGCGGCCGCCGTGATTCGACACCATAACGCCGCTGGCGCCAATGTCGCGGGCGTGTTTTACATCCTCGACCGTCTGCAGTCCCTTGAGGACGAATGGGCCATCCCATTGTTCAACAAGCCATGCGGCGTCCTCCCAGGTCACCGTACGATCCAGCTGGCCATTCACATAATCGATCAAGCCCATTGCGCCCTTGCCGAGTGCGTCGACTCGGTGAGCGACGTTGGCCAGTTTGAAATCGGGGTCGCGGATCAGGTTGAACAGCCATTCGAAGCTAAGGCCGTAGCTGAAAAAATTCCTCGGTGTGATCCTGGGTGGCATCGTCATGCCGTTCACCAGGTCACGCTCACGGTTGCCGGCCAGAGGGGTGTCGACGGTCAGGCACAGTGCCTGGTAGCCGCTGTCTTTGCAGCGCTGCACGAATTCGCGGGTAAGTTCGCGGTCCTTGAGAATATAGATCTGGAACATCTTTGGGCCTGCGGTCTCCGCGGACACCTGTTCGAGGCTGGTGGTGGCCAGTGTGGATAGACTGTACAGGGTGCTGTACTTGTCTGCCGCTCGGCAAGCCCCAAGTTCCTTCTCGTGGTGGAATAAACGCGACATGCCGGTCGGGGCTAGAAAGAAGGGTAGATCCAGCGTTGTGCCCAGAACAGTCGTTTCGAGATCGATATGCTCGATGTTTTTCAGATAGCTGGGTAGCAGTTCCCACTCATCGAATGCCGCGGTGTTGCGCCGGAGAGTCCATTCGTCATCTGCGCCACCGTCGATGTAGTGAAACATGGGGGCAGGTAGTTTCCACTTTGCTCTTTGGCGCAGGTCGGCAATATTGTGGCAATTCTTCAGGGCGGGCATGGGCGAATACTCTCTACGGTGGAATTTGTCAAGCGTCTGGTTCGCTAAGGCTCCTGGCCTCGGCGTCTCCATGTAGCCCGGGAGTCAAGCTCCTTGGAACCAGGGCCTGCCCCGGATTCATCGGACCACATCCGCCCAGGGTTCCCGTGTTTCCTCGCCGCCCCAGCTCTCCGGCTGATCAGCATCCAAAGCGGCGATGCATTGATCCTCTCGCCGCGGGGAAACGCGTCTATGCGTTCGGACATCTTGGCAACGATGCCGGGATTCTGCTCGGCCACGTCAACATCCTCATCGGGGTCCCGCTCCACGTTGAACAGGCGCAGCCCGTATTTCTCGCCCCGGTACAGCTTCCAGTCACCCATGTAGTAGGCCGCGTCTCTGCCGCGCTCGATGTAGCAGCAACGCAGCGGTCAGGCATTTTTTTGGCCCGAGGCCCAAGGGTAGATCAGTGCTGCTCGATGGTGAGGAATGGAACCTCTTTCGCCGCTTCCAGGCTCATGTTGAATATTTTCTCAGGCAGAGACACGTGGTACTCCGGCCTTTCCACCTCGGGACTGGGAATGTGCAGGGTCATGGGCTTGAGGCCTTCCCGCTCGTAGCCGATTTCGTCGATGCCCTTCTTCTCGACGAACAGCTGGTAGGCATGCTCGGCATCCTTCTCGGGAAGTCCACCGTCGACATAGGCGGCCTCCACCATCAGGCCGTTGGGATCGAAGGTGTAGATCGAGTACATCCAGCCCTTGTGATGATCTCCCTCGGCGACTTCCAGGCCGTGATCCAGCCAGCGCTGGCGGATGGCGTCCAGCCCCGCCCTGTCCTTCGCTTCGTAGGCCACGTGCATGTATGCGGGGCCGAGACCCATGGCCTGGGTGATGTTGGTATTGGCGCCCTCATGAGCCCTGGCGCCGAATGCGGCCAGGTCATAATAGGCCAGGAAGCAGCCGTCGCCGGTGTCAAAGAACACGTGCTTGTACTTGTTGCCCTTGCTGTCATCCGCCTCGATACCGGCGATGCTGAAACCCATGGCCTCGGTATAGAACTTGTAGGTGAGTTCGGGGTTATGGGTGCAGAACGCGATGTGATTCAGTGCCATGTCGTCTTCTCTCTGGTTTGTTCGGGCTCTCGGGCGCGCGCGGCGTCAGGCCGCCCGCCTGAATTCGCCAAACTATATCCCATTGTTCGGCGGGCCATGACGCATAGTGCTGTTGGCAGGTATTGAGGAAATTTTTAGCACCCGAGGTGATAGATGGTATCTCTTCTTTTTGTTTCTCCCTCTCCATGGCTGCTCCTTAGAATGCCTGCCATAAGCTGAAAAGGACCAGGCTAAGCTGAAAAGGACCAGGCAATGACAGGCGTAGAAAACCCCATGACGGGGGTGGTCTATCCCCCGGAAGAAGCGCTGGAGCGCTACGTGACCAATGGCCCGCTGGGAGAGTGCACGCTGGCCGAGGCGTTTATGGCGTCCATGGCCAAATGGAGCGATCGCGTTGCGATCTATTCGCCCGAAGGCCAGATAACCTACGGCCAGCTCGACCACGACTCCGACTGCTTCGCCGCCGCCCTGATGGACATGGGCCTGGAACCTCTCGATCGGGTGGTGTTCCAGGTTGTCAATAGCGTCGAGATTGTCGTGGCGGTAATGGCCTGCTGGAAGGCCGACCTGATCCCCGTCTGCACCCTGGCGGCGCACCGGGATGCAGAAGTCTCCTACCTGGCGAATCACGCGGCCGCTAAAGCGCACTTCATAGGCATCGAGGAGAAGTTCGATTTCGTGGAGTTCGCCAACAGCATCGCCGCGAAGACGCCATCCATGGAACATCTCGTGGTGATTCGCGGCGAGGGTCCACAGGGCGCCCCGCACATGGCACAGATGATCGCGAGCCAGGACAGGGCAGAGGCGCGTGCCCGGGTCGAGGCGGTGAAGCGAGACCCTTACCAGGTCGCCATGTTCCAGTTGTCCGGCGGCACCACCAGCATCCCCAAGATCGTTCCCCGCTTCAACAATGAGTATTTTTACAACATGGATTCCTTCGCCGAGTGGTACTACTACGACGAACACACGGTGACATTCATGCCACTACAGGTCATCCACAACGCGGCAATGGTCACCACCGTGTTCCCGGTGCTGTTGCGCGGTGGTGAAGCCGTCGTCACCGCGCAGGTAGACCCCGTGACCGTGTTCACCCTCATCCAGGAGCGCAAGCCCACCTACTTGGGCATCATGGGCGCGGCACTGAGCAAAATGGAGCAGATCGGGGCGCGGGACATACTGCCGCTGCAGCAGGTCAAGGGTGTGCTAAGCATTAACGCGGCGCGAAAGACCGAGGAGGTCCTGGGGGTCAGGGGCCTGCAGTTGTTCGGTATGACGGAGGGATTGATCGCCTACTGTCGGCCCACCGACCCTGAGGAAGCCCGGTTCAACACGATTGGCCGACCCATCTCCGAATGGGACGAGGTGCGCATCGTGGAACCCGGTACCGAGAAGGATGTGGAGCCCGGGCAGACCGGGGAGATGATCTCCCGCGGCCCCTATACCTTCCACGGCTACTACGATGCGGATGAGCGCAACAGGGAAGCCTTTACCAGCGATGGCTTCTACCGTTCCGGGGACCTGATGTCTGCCCACGAAATTGCCGGACAGGTGTACTACTCCTACGACGGCCGCCTCAAGGACATCATCAACCGCGGTGGCGAGAAGATCAATTGCGAAGAGGTGGAGAAGGCTGCCGCCCGGCATCCCGGGATCGCGGCGATCATGATCGTGGCCATGCCGGACCCGGACTACGAAGAGAAAGCCTGTGCTTTCGTCGTGCCCTCGGGCAACGTTGAGGCGCCCGATGTAAAGGCATTGATGGAGTTCCTGGTTGGCCAGGGCATGGCCAAGTTCAAGTGCCCGGAACGCATCGAGCTGGTCGATGAGTTTCCCACCACGGCATCGGCCAAGCCGAGCAAGCCGCTGTTGCGGGAGATGATCGTGAAGAAGCTGAAGGCGGAGGCCGCGGAGCAACGGGCCACCGGATAGTAAAGGAGTCGACGAATGAAAGTATGCATTGTGGGCGGGGGCCCAGGCGCCATGTTCCTGGCGATACTGTTGAAAGCCCGGGGCACCGCAGAGGATATCCTCGTACTGGAGCAGAATCCCAAGGACGCCACGTACGGTTTCGGGGTGGCGCTGGCGGATTCTGCCATCGATAAGCTTGCTCAAGCCGAGCCTGCCACCATGAAGGGCCTGCAGGAGAAAATGCACTTCGTGACCTCTCAGGTGATCGAGAATCCTAGCGGGCAGTTCACGCTGAAGTTTGGCGGCAGTTCCGGTGCCATTACCCGCTTGGACATCCTCAAGGTCATGGAGAGCCGTTGCGCGGAACTGGGTATTGAGGTCCAGCACGAACGCCGCATCGACGACCTCGCCGAGTACGACGACTACGACCTGATCGTGGGCGCGGACGGCGCCAATTCAGCAGTGCGCAGTGCCTCCGAAGCTGAATTTGGTACCCGCCGCACACCCTGTGGCAACTACTTCGTCTGGTGGGGTTGTGAACACCCCCGGCATGAGTCCGGCTTGCGCTTCCGCCGCTGCGGCGACAGCAGCATCATGGTCCACTACTACGCTTACACGCCCAGCATGTGGACGGTGGTGGGCGAGGTGGAGGAGCAGTGCTGGCATGAACTCGGCATGGATATGATGAGCAACGCCGAGCGCAAGGCCATGTTCGAAGACGCTTTCGACGACGTGTTCGAGGGGCGGCCCATGATCGAAAACAAGTCGAACTGGGTGCAGTTCGAGGCCATTACCAACGAACGCTGGTCGGTCGGCAACTGTGTGCTGATCGGGGACGCCCTCTACCGCGCACACTACTCAATCGGCTCCGGTACGCGCCTGGCCATGGAGGATGCACTCGGCCTGGCCGATGCACTCCAGGACCATCCGGGCGATGTGCCGGCCGCACTTGCCGCATTCGAGGAAAAGGGCAAGCCGCGCAAAGAGAAGCTGATGGCGGCGACGGTGAACAGCTACAGCTGGTACGAGCAAGTACACGACAAGCTCGACATGCCCATTCTCGACTTTATAGAGAACTTCATGGACCGCACCGGACGCATGCCACGGGACCGGCTGCAGATGTATGCGCCCAACTTTGCACAAGCCCTCGAAGCCAGGGCCTCATGAGGGCAGCGATTACTGGTTGCTACTATATCAACCTGGTTTCTGCAAAGCGCAGATTCAGATAAAAGGAGGCGATAAATGCCGTTTGTTCAGTCACTACCTGAAGTAACCACTGCCGTAACCCTGTGGAAACTGCATCCTGAGGCTTACGCCGCATGGCCAGATTTTGCGCAGGCCATTATGCGCTCGGAGTCCGAGCTCTCCCTGGGGGAGAAAGAGTTTATCGGTGCCTATTCGTCCGCCCTGCGTGGCTGTACACATTGTTACACGGCCCATTACCCCGTGGCTGTGGCCTACGGGATCGATCCCGCGTTCTTCGAGGATGTCATGCAGGACCCGGCCACAGCACCCGTGGATGAGAAGTTCCGGCCGATCTTGGTGTTCGTGCGCAAGTTCGTCACCGACCCCAATCGCCTGGTGCAGCGTGACGTGGATCCGATTTTCGAGGCCGGGTGGTCTGAACGAACACTCACCGATGTGGTATTTATCTGCGGCATGTTTGCTTTCATGAATGCCATTATGCAGGGCCACGGGGCGCACGATGCAGATTTGACCGACTTCGGTCCCATACACGCGATAGTCCGGGAAACCGGCAAGTACGGCCACGGTGAGGGTACCGGACGCGATGATCCTTCCATCCTGATGCAGGAGGCCATCAGTCGTTTTGGTGAGGAAGCCACCATGAAGGCCCTGGCGAAGGCGCAGGAACTGGGCATTACCGAACAATTGAAGGGCGGGTAGAACCGGGATGTACACCGGCGGCTCTCTTCAGATGCGGTCACATTCGTGAAGCGGATTCTGCTGCCCTGCATGCTCGCAATGATGGCGGGCTGCGCTGACCCCGAAACCCCGCCTGCCGTGACGAGCCCGCAGATCGAGGGTCGCCGGGCAGTGGCGCAGCGGCCGGATCCGGATGGCCCACTGCGGGCCTACCGCGGTGCCACCTTTATCGACGGAACCGGCAGCGCCGCTATCGACAATGCCACCATCGTTGTGCAAGGCCAGAGGATACTCGCAGCGGGCGCCGGCGTTGCTGTCCCCGATGGCACCGAGGAGGTCGATGTCTCCGGCAAGTGGGTGGTTCCCGGTCTCATCGATGCGCACATACACATCATGACCTCGGGGCGCGCCTATACCCGCCCCGCCATGGTCGACCTGCAGCATGTCGTGCCGTACGAGGAAGAGATCGACTGGATCGAATCCCATGTCCCCGACACCCTGAGAAGCATGCTCTGTGCCGGCGTCACCGGCGCCATCTCCATGGGCGGGCCCAGCATCGAGTATCGGGCCAGGGAAAAGGCACGGCAGATGGCGGCTGCGCCCACGCTCTTTATTGGCCACGGGCCGGCGGTCCCTTTTCCCGGCTTCCTCGCGGAACAGTTCTTCCCTCGCTGGCACGGCGAAATGACGCTGAAGCCGGTGACGTCTCCGGCGGAGGGCGCGACCCTCGTGCGTGACGCGGCAGGGCAGCAGGCCGACCTGGTCAAGACGGTCGTGGACGATCGCGGCAGATTCCTGTTTGCGCTGCTGATGAAATGGGTTGGCTGGGAGTCGGTGCTGGATTCGATGATCGCTGAGGCGGCAGGGCACGACCTGCCGGTGACCACCCATGTGCACCAGCTGGAACCGGCGCGCAAGCTGTTGGACATGGGAGTGCACAGCTTGCAGCACCTGCCCTCCGACCAGCCGATCGATCAGGATTTCGCGGCGTCCGCGCGGGAGAAACAGGTCATCGTCGTTCCGACGCTGGCGCTCTACCAACGGACCTTTGACGAACTGTACAGCAAGGATTTCAACTTCCTGCCCATCGAGCAGCACTGTGGTGTGCCTGACGTCATCCAGTCCTGGTACGAGCCGTTGCCTGGCCGAGAAGGCGATGCGAGCAAGCTGACGCTGCAGGGGCAGATGGCCGCTGCCAACACGCAGATCCTGAACGAGGCGGGCGTGTCACTGGCAGCGGGAACCGATGCCGGGCTGATGGGCCTCGTCCACGGTCCCGCGATGCACCTCGAACTGCGCGCACTGCGCAGGGCGGGCCTGACACCGTCCCAACTGATTGTTGCAGCCACCCTCAATGCAGCGAAATCCGCCGGCAGGGCACGGGACTACGGTAGCATCGAGCCCGGCAAGTTCGCGGACTTCCTGGTGCTGTCACAGGATCCGCTTGCGGACATCGCCAACCTGCAGGCGATCGAGACTGTCGTTAAACACGGCAAGCCTTTCCGCCAGGACGAGCTGTTGCCGCGTCCCGCTAAACAATGAGCTTCCAAGACCTCACCGTACCCGGGCTAGTGACAAGCCCTGGCGGCGGCGCTAAGCTTTCCGAGAGTTTTGCCAGGGTAAGAACACGATGCGCCGAGTGGATCTCAATCTGCTGTACGTGCTGCGCGAGCTGCTGAAAGAACCCAATACCACCAAGGTCGGCGAGAAACTGGGCCTCACCCAGTCCGCTGTCAGTGCCTCACTAGGCCGCTTGCGCTGGGCCTTCCAGGATGACCTGTTCGTGCGCTCCGGCCGCGCCATGGCACCCACCAAGCGGGCGGAGGGCCTGCTGGAGCCGGTCGAAGACATCATCCAGCGCATCGAGATCCTGGTAGAGGAAGTGCGTTTCGAGCCCGAGAACCTGCAGCGCAGTTTCACACTGGCCACCACCGATTTCCTGCTGCAGCGGGTCGCCGGCCCCATCATTGCAGAGATTCACCCGGTAGCGCCGCAGACCCGTGTGATCTTCACGCCGCTCGCGGCCGACACGCGCGATCGCGTTCGCTCGGGCCACCTGGATCTGATGATTGCGCCCTTCGACGAGAAGCTCAACCCGATGGACCAGGTCAGCATCCAGGCACTGTATACGGATCACCAGGTAGCGGCGGTCTGGGCGGGTTCGGAAAAGTACGGCGACTCCATCTCGGAAAAGGAATTGCTGGAGGCCACCCACCTGCAGTTCAATCCCGGGATGATGGCCGGCTGGAAATCCTCTACCCAGGCCTTCCTAGAAGAGAGCAACCTGCGCGTGAAGACCGCGGCCGAGTTCGCCAATTTCAACGCCCTGCTTTATGCCCTGAAGTATTCTGACGTGATTACCATCATGCCCGGAAAGCTGGTGGAAGTGGTGGGGCCGGATGCGGAGGTGAAGCCTCTGACGCTGCCCTTCGATGTCCCCGAATTCGAGGTGGGCCTGATCTGGAACCGTTCCCTGGACAACGACCCGGAACACTTGTGGTTTAGGGAGATGGTGGCCAAGTCGCTGGAGGGCATCTAGGCCCCCGGGGCATCAATCCTCGTGTTTGTTCTTAAGCGGAGTTTTCCTTTCCCGCCGCTGTGATGCGCACGTAAGCTTACATCTCAATGCATACAGCCCAAAAGCTGCGGAGATGAAGCCTTGTCCAGAACCTGTCGTATCGGGCAGATCGTGCCCAGCTCGAACACCACCATGGAAACCGAGATTCCGGCGATGTTGCGCGCCCGTGAGTCTATGAGAGAGGAACGTTTCACCTTCCACTCCAGCCGCATGCGCATGCAGAAGGTCACCAAGGAGCAGCTGGAGGCGCTGGATCTCGAGCCGGTGGCACCGGGTGCCGGTGCGATACTTAGTGAAATGCCTGGTCTGTCACGCAAAGCGTTCCCTGATCCAGCTGGTCATCAGTTCCCCGGCCAGCTCCTGGCCATTGGGGTCGCCTTCGCGCACCGGGCGGCCGTGGTGATTGCCTGGCAGTACCTCGTAGCGGCAGTCCCCAACGGGAATGCCGTCGACGATGGCCTGCGTCTCGGAGGGGAACAGGCTGTTGTCGCCGTCGAAACGCACCACCAGTGCCGGCTGGGTGATGCCCTTTGCAGTGTCCGCCATCACCGCGTTGGAGCTTAGCCCCGACCAAGTGCTGAGCCAGCTGTCGGGGGTGCAGGTACGGCAGAAGCCAATACTGCCGTAGTTGGAGACGAAAGGATTCGGACCCCACAGCGTCCCGTAGGCCCGGCTGGTCGGCTCCATGGAAAGATCAAAGCAGCGCAGGTCTGCGTCGGTACGCCACAGCGTCATGATGGGTGTGTGCGAGGAGACCTTCATGTCGTTCATGTCGAAGGTTTCCTTGAAGCGCTTGCGAGCGGCGACACGCTCCTTTACGTTCGCCAGGGCCCACGCGTCGATGCGAGCCACGCGCTGGCGCTGGGCGTCGCGGTAGCGCTGTACGAACGCTTGCGGGTAGCTGCTGGACTCGGGAGGCTTGTTGAACCCATTCTCGGGACTGAACGGGTTCAGCGATTCATCGGTCTGCATCGGGTCATTCTCATCGATAACCGAGGGATCCAGGGAGTTCATCAGCAGGATGCCCTGCCCCGGGTGGGGGGATACGAAGATCACCCCGTCGGGCAGTGGCAGTTCAACCTGCTGCAGTTTGGTGGGCTTGCCCGCCGGGGTGCGCGCAATACGTTTCTCCGCGGGGAGGTTGGCCTGCTGCAGGTAGAAGCTGAACAGGCTGGCGCCACCGGACATGCCCGCCAGTACCACTTGCTCGAAGCCCTTGTCGCGCAGGTGCCGGATACCGGCGGCCACCTCCAGCAGCGCGGTTTCGTGCTCGAGGCGCAGGTCATTGCCGATACTGCGCGGGGCCTGGGTGTACATTGCAATCCCGGCATGGAGGAACTCCGGCACCATGTAGTTGTTGGGCAGGTATTCCCGCGGGTGCATACCCATGGCCGCAACCTTCTCGCCACCGCAGAATGCCAGGATGCCCTGGCACAAAGCGCCGTCGGCGCATGCCACGACCGTTGCGTCGAATAGGGTATTGCCGGGCAGCTTGCTAGCATCCCAGAACGCGCCGTGCACTCCGGCGGTGGTGGTGGCCTGTGCCTTGGACATCGCTACACCCTTTCCTCAGTCAGGAATCAGAACCGGTACTCAGCCTGGATCTCGTAGCTGCGCGGCGCATCGATCAGCATGAAGTGGCTACCCGCAAAGCCGAAGGCTCCCAGTGGCACGTCCTTCGGCGAGATAATCACATCCTCGTCGGAAAGGTTCTTGCCGAGCAGGGCCACGGACCAGGTGCCGTCAGCCGATGCCAGGAATGCCCGGGCGCTGTATTTGCTGAACGAGTCGATCTCCGTCACTGGATCGTTGTCGTTCACCGCATGGTAGGAATCGGTATACACCCAGGTGCCGCTGAGGCCAAACATCATGCCCGCGGTGATCTGCGTGCGGTAATCGAGGGTCAGGTTGCTCGACCACTCCGGTGAGAAATTCAGCGGCTCGCCTGACAGATCCTGAGCGCAGATTTCACCCGGCGCCGAGGGAACGAAAGCTGTGTTTTGCTCAGCCGTACACTGTGCGTTCTCGAATTTCTTGTAGGAGGCATCCAGGTAGGCCAGGGCGCCATTGACGGTCAGGTCCTCGGTAATGCGGTACATACCGTCGATTTCCACACCGGTGGATTCGGTTTCGGCTGCGTTGCTAACCTGGAAGGTGGCGCCGCCGGTGAAAATGCTCACCTGCACGTCGTCGAACTCGTTGTAGAACGCCGCCACGTTGATGCGGCCGCGGCCGCCATCGATATCCATCTTGGCGCCGATTTCCACACCCGCCACGGTTTCGTCGTCGAACTCGAGCACGTCGACATCGCCCTTGGAATCCCGTGCGTCGAAGCCGCCGGCCTTGTAGCCGTTTGCGACTTTCAGGTAGGTCATGATGTCATCGGTGGCATCCCACTGAAGGGTAATGTCCCCAGTCCAGTGCTCGTCGTCGATCTTGTTGTCAGAGGGGATCAGCGAACAGTTAGTAGCGCCGCCAACGCAGACAAACATACCGTCGCTATCCAGGGTATGGGTGTTGCCGAAGCCCTGCGCCGCGTAGCCTATTGCCAGCAAGCCGGTGTTTGGCACATCGTTGGTGTACTCGGAAACGAACCAGGATTTATCCAGTTCCTTCTCGTCGTAGGAATAGCGCAGGCCGCCGATCACACGCAGTCTGTCACTCGCATGCCAGGTCAGTTGGGTGAACGCCGATAGCGTGAGGGCGTCCTGTTGGAAGGCGCTGTAGGTGGTGCCGTCGAGCGCGCCGCCCCCCACACCGACTGCCGACGGGAGAATGTCGATCAGCCCCGAATTATCCAGGTCTTCCTCCTGGTAGAAGGCGCCGACCAGGTATTCCAGGCTGCCGCCGGACGGCGAGGTCAGGATGAACTCCTGGGTAAGCTGGTCAACCTCTTCGGAACCGGCGCTGCGCAGGAGTTCCAGGGGACCGAAGTCGACGTCCATGGAATTGGTGTTTTCCAGTTCGGTATAGGCGGTGACCGAGCGCAGGTTGTGCTCCCCCAGTGCCCAGTCGAAGGTCAGGGATGCGATGGTCCACTCGCGGTTCTCCAGGGCCTGCGGGGGGCGCTCGGAAGGATTGATGGACCACTTGTCCTGGTTGATTTTTGCTTCAAAAGTGGGATCCGCCTGGCGGTAGATTGCAGTAGCCTGGGGTGTGGCGATACCGATCTTGGTGTTCCTGCCGACAATATCCGACTCACCGTCCTCGAGTTTGAGGCGGAAGCTGAGATCCTCGGTTGCATTCCAGTCCACCACCAACCGCGCAATGGTGTCCTCGGTGTCTTCCTCGTCCTCCCCAAGGGCCTTGTTGTCCATCCAGCCGTCGGTTTCTTCCTGCTTGAACACGGCACGTGCCCGGACCGTGTCTGTGAGTGCCCCGGAGAGAATACCGGTGAGGCTCCAGCCGTCGAATTCCGGCTCCATGGTGCCGCGGACGATGGCCTCGAACTCCTGGGTGGGGCCGTTGGTGGTGATATTCAGCGCGCCACCGATGGTGCTCTTGCCGAACAGTGTGCTTTGAGGGCCTTTCAGCACTTCCGCCCGCGCGAGGTCGAGAAACGCGGAACGCGAACTCGTCGCGCGGCTGAAGTAGACGCCATCGATAAAGATGCCTACGGATTGTTCAAAGCCCCGGTTGCCCGGCGAGCCCAGCCCGCGAATGAATACGGCGTCGTCTCCGGACGTCTGCTGCACGGTGAAATTGGGGATGAACAGCGACAGTTCTTCCATATTGCGTACGCCCTGTTCGAGCATCATCTCGCCAGCCATCACGGACAGGGCGATGGGGACATCCTGCATGCCGGTTTCCCGCTTGGTGGCGGTGACAAGGGTCTCCTCCAGCTGCAGACTCCGCTGGGCCTGTACGCTCTGGCCGCTGACTGCCACCGCGGATACCAGCGCGATGGCCTGGCTCAGACCGGGCGCCTTCTTCTTGAACTTATTATTGTTTTTCAGATAGTTATCTGTGATGTAAGCCATTATTGGTAGCCTCTTCTGTTATCAATCATGCCCGGTGTGCGGTAGTTGCTTAGGAACAGAAGCGACTATATAAGCGCGATATTTTCAGGAGTAACGATATTCCATCATATTAACTATCAGCCTCAATGAGAGCAGGTCCTGGTAGACGGCTACCAAGCCCGTATTCTGGATTTCACTACTGCCGAGGCCCAGGTGTGGGGGACGCTGCGTGTTCCCCACCATGAGAACACGATCGACAAAATGATCGCCGCCACCGCCCTGATCTACGACCTGACACTTGTCACGCGAAATACCAGTGATTTTTCCGGCACCGGTACGCGGCTACTTAATCCCTTTGAAATGGCCATGATGGGGTATACATCAGCATGACATGTTAATGTACCTACATACCTACACCAATTGCGATCATATTTGGAATGTAGTAACATACCTACCTATTAATCGAGTAGTGGAGATTTTTCTTATGAGTGTTACAACCATCTCCAGCAGAGAGTTCAACCAGGACGTCAGCAAGGCGAAAAGAGCAGCTGCATCAGGGCCGGTCTTTATTACCGATCGAGGTCACACTGCACATGTGTTGCTGACGATTGAGGAGTATCAGGCAATCACCGACGTAAAAGACAGTATTGTCGAAATGCTTGCCATGCCTGAGGCGGCGGAAATTGATTTTGACCCGGCACAGGTAGGGAAAGAGCTGTATCGGCCTGCGGACTTATCATAGTGTACCTACTCGATACCAATGTCATTTCTGATTTGAGGAAAGCAAAGTCAGACAGGGCCGACAAGAATGTTCTGACTTGGGCCAATAGCGTTTCTGCCACTCGACTCTATTTGTCTGTATTTACTGTCTTGGAACTAGAGACCGAGGTGCTTTTAGTTGAACGGCGTGATCCAGCGCAAGGAGCAATGCTTCGGTCCTGGCTGAACTCGCATGTCTTGCCAGCGTTCTCTGACCGTATTCTTGTGGTGGATACTGCCGTAGCACAGCGCTGCGCCAGTCTACATGTCCCAGACCCACGATCTGATCGAGATGCTCTGATAGCGGCCACGGCACTGGTTCATGATATGACGGTGGTGACCAGGAATACTGATGATTTTAGCCTGACGGGAGTTGATCTCATCAATCCTTGGCTGTTCACTAATTCAGAATAAAGGGCATCCAACAATCGCCGGTCCGAAGCTGTCATGGACTGCGCCAATGCTTCTGACCAGCGGTCCCGCCCGAACGCTAGTGTCCGACGCACCACGTCCTGCTCAAAACAACTTTCAGCTTTTCCGTTTGCCAGGCGGCCCGCCGCCACTCATTGGCCATTCCCCGTTACCGGGCCTTACACTGGGCCAGTTGCTGCCCGACAAAGGGCACACAGTAGTTTTCTATTGTGTCGATACCTGCATTTTCCAGAGCGAAGAATTTTTTCTCCAGAATAATGGCAAAACGCACCACGGTGAACAGGTCGTAATAATCTGTATGCTCCAGGGGCAATCCGGTCAGCGAGTGCCACTGGGCGTACATATCCTCCAAGCTTGGCAGGCCGCTCAAACGCTCAAGACCAAGGCCGAGGCTATTGATATGATCAACCCAATACCACCAACTGACTTCCTGCACCGGGTCGCTGACGTGGGCCATCTCCCAGTCAATCACTGCGGCCGGCATCTGGTCTTTCCAAATGATGTTTCCTACCCGCGAATCTCCCCAGCAGAGTCTGCGGGCACCACTGACAGGCGCATTTTCATTAATGTACTGCAGCGCTCCGCCGATGACCGGTGACATCCGTTCTTTTATGTCATCGCTGAACATCGCATTGAATTTATCGATCTCGTGCTGAACCGGTGAGCTGCCCTCGGGAGAGGAACGCAAGCCACTGACCGAGTAGTCATCGAGGTCGATCTGATGAATTTTCGCCATTGTTGCAATGCCGTTCTGCCACATGGTTAATCGCTGATCGTCGCTCAACTCCGTCACCCAGCTACCGAAGGCATAGGGCGGAATATCAGCCGGAATCTGTCCATCGACAAAGCCCATGATGTAAAAGTCGCTGCCCACCAGACTTTCGTCTTGCTCAATCCCAAACAGTGGCGGCACCGGAATGCCATTCTCCCCGGCAATGCGCATCAGGTTGTACTGCAGCGGCAGGTCGTGCTCTTCAAACACTTCACTCAATGGCGGTTTCATGCGGCAGATATAACGCACCTCTTCACCGCGGTTTGTCGCTTTTAGAATCAAGCTGACACTGCTCTCGCCACTTTCTTCGGGAAAACTCAGTTCACCCAGCTGAAGTTCCTGCGCGTCCGGCAGATTATCGCGTAACCACTTTTCCAGTGCAGCGCGAATAACTTCCATATCTCCCAGATCATGCTTCGCCATTAGTTAGCTCTCTCGAGTATATCTTTTTTTGCGCATTGCTTCGGGCGGCGACGCGCGTTTATTCTGCGCCGTCAAAGAAATCCTTAAAGCCGGAACGGGCGTGGCGCCCGATAACTATCGACTCAAATGTGTCTATTCCGTGGAATGTTTCGCCCCCTTTTTTCAAGGTCGACTTAACTGCCTGGTGCGTATGTATAAACTGGTAATCCAATTCATCCACCTCGTCCAGATTCCAGTCTTCGCGGCCAGTTTCCAATTCACCCTTCCAAAAAGCATGGCCCCAGTCAGAGTGGTTATAGCCGATGCCCAGAATATAAAAACGCTGGCCTGTTTCCAGCGAGTATTCATAACGTGTGCCGTCCATGTCGGTAAACTGCATCTCTACGCTCTGTGCACGGCGAGTGCCCTGGGCCCAGGTAATCTGGTGCCTGATGTCGGCCATTTCGATGATACCGGGATCTTCCAACTCAGGAATGTCCTTTGGGTTGTCATACAGGGGCAGGTAGTCAGCGCTGAGCTGGGTCGGCCTGCCGTCCCTATCCTCGAAAGTTCCCATCTGGGTACTGAAGGAACCATAGTTAATCGGATTCCACACCCAGTACACGCCTGGCTCGTTATTCATCAGCCCAGGTGCTCCGCCTGCCGGCTCTCCTACCGGCCGCACACCCCAGGATTTATCCCGGGTACCTATTGCTTTATTAACCGTGTAGCGCATGCCGTCGATGTTGAAGTGGCCGCTCCAAAAACCCATCTGGGTAAAGCGGGTATTGTGCATGATGAGATGTCCATCATCGTGCATGACATTAGCCGGTTCGCGGTGCGGCACACTGGCGGCAGTGAATAACAGGTCGCATTCAATATTGTGCTCGTTCTCGGTGAGGGTAACTCGAATCTGTCGCATGGGCTCCAAAACTTCTACAGCCAGCGGGCCGACCACAGTATCCTTGCGATCTTTCGGCGACCGGCGCGATGCGTGGAAAGCGTGCTGTTTGTTGCCAATAGCCACACTGAAGTGACCGTCCATTACCCGGCGATTGGGGTATAGACCAAAACCAATTTCGAACAGCCAGTCACCGTTGGTCTCCTCAATTCCGTTAAACCAGTAGCGATCATAGAAGTTTCTATCACTCTGGGAGGGTTCGGCGACGGGCAGCGCCGTCTGGTGAATACAGTAATCGTCAAAGCTGGTAATCATGGTCAATACTCGCTCGGTGGGTGATGTAGTTTTATCATTTCAGGGATGCCACATTAGTCAATGTAGGCGGTGTGGAATACACGCTTACTACGCCTAAGTGGAGAGCACCGAAATATGTGGGGCACCGGTTAGCATTGTGCTCCGGTACTACTTGCAACTGATTGAATCTACCATATTTTTTTGGGTGGTGCCGCGTGTGTAAATTCAAATTGCCCCAAGGATTTCGGTGCTCTCCACAGGACTGAAAGCACCGAGCCTAACGCCCGCTTCGGCTGCTCCAAAGGCACCATGTTTTTTTGTGTTCCTCAGGCTGTGAGAAAACGGCAGTCACTGGTATGCCCATGCTCATCTATACAACACAACGCTGACATCAACATGCCCCGGTTCTTTCAGGCGTTTAATGCTCAACGTGCCAACGTTCACCGCATGCGCTAGCTTTAGGTCGTACAACCATCTCACGATCTTGTCGAAGGCTGCGTTTTTCAATGACAAGCTTAATCGACGCTCACTTAGCGTAGCGATTTCACTAAACACAATATCGTACTGCTCGGCAGACACCGTAATCTGCTGAATCAAGTTCGTGGTTGAGTGGGGCTGCGATTGAAGTGCAGCCTGACGTTTAGCGCTGGCCAGCGCTTGATAGTCCGCCAGTAGCTGTTCGAGCCCGGTGCTTTCCGCCTGCATTGTTGTTGATTTGCAGTTAAAACTGACCCGGGGTTTGCACTTAAAAGTGACCCACCCTGAACGCCAGATTATGGCGTAGATTGTGTTTCGTTGCTGGATCCACACCGCGACGCACCCGGCGCGGGCAGAGCACTATGGGCCAGACAGTGCATCCGACGACACGCCAGCACCTACTGAAGATGACCTGCTGGCCTCCTTAGCCGCTGAGGCTTTCCAGGCACAGCACGACGAGCACGAGTAAGACGCCTCCCCCTATTGACACATAATGGTGGTTATGCGGCGCAGGCGGACGGCCCTGAGCGCAGTGAGGGACTGCGCATAACCCCGCGTTATGTTCACCGACAGGCGCGATAGGGGTGAGGCGACCCGATAAACACGAGACAAAAACTGTGCTATACTGTACATACAGTTGTCAATACGGGTGATTACGTGCGGATAGAATGGGATGCGGCGAAGAATCGGCGCAATATCCGAAAGCACGGGATCGACTTTGCCGATGTAGCGTCGATGTTCAATTACCCCTTACTGACGCTGTTGGATGACCGTGAGGATTACGGTGAGCCCCGGTGGATCAGTATCGGCCCGCTGGAATCACTCGTTGCAGTCGTGGTGTATACCGAGCGTGGTCAGGATGTGCTCCGGATTATCTCGGCCCGTAAAGCAACCCGCTCTGAGGTGCGTCGTTATGAGCAAGTCATCGAAAACTGATTGGAAGCGTTTGTCCAAGATGAAAGACAAGGACATCGATACCAGCGATATCCCCGAATTGGATGACGCCTTCTTCGAGAATGCGGAACTGCGCCTGCCACCGAAGCAACCGGTGACACTGCGGCTGGATGCAGATGTGTTGGCCTGGTTCAAAGAAGGCGGGCAGGGCTACCAGACCCGCATTAACCAGTTGCTCCGGCGCTACATGGAGTCTCAGCAATCCTCACGGTGAGCGCGGAAGGTAGCAGGGCACTGAGATGAGAAAATCTATATTGGAAGTCGTGCATGAAAGCGCCAGAAGTTTGTACGAAGCGGGCGTCATGGACAAAGCCAAAGTAGATATCCCCCGGCAAAGCCGGGGGATATTTACTTTGAAGTCTTCCACAAATACAGCTATCCGTTATGGTTGGGCATCGCTAATTCTGACAGTTGCAATTAGGTGCCCCAGGATTCTGCGCACAAAATTGCTCCATAATATCGTCGGATACTGGATCGGGCGAATTCAAATCACTGATAAGGTCTGCAATATCTTGTAGATCACTCAATGGATTGAAAAAGTCTAAAGCATCGCCCGCTAAAGAGTCCGGCCCAAAGAGAGTACTACCTATCGCGGCTCCAGGGATAGCTCAGGGACAGACCACAATTTACGTCCTAGCAACGCACCAGGCCCGGGCGGATGCCTACGTGCATGAAGACTATACACAGACTGAGCAGGCGTTACTGGATACATTAGCTGCCGAAGCAGACGAAGAGGCCGACGACCCTCTGATAGACTGGGCGTGTTATTCTACCGGTGTACTTGCGGACAGTGAGGAGGCTCGATCATGCAAACCGCGAAACAAGATGTTGAGCACCTGCTCGATCAGTTGCCAGATGATAGTACGCTAGAGGATATCCAGTACCATCTGTATGTACTGGAGAAGATCAAGCGGGGCCAGCAATCTATTGCCGATGGCAGGCGCTATACCTCCCAGGAAGCCCGTGAACGCCTGAGCCGATGGATTACACCGTAGTCTGGTCAGGCGATGCACTGGATGACATTGATGCCTTGGCGGAGTACATCGCGCGGGATTCACTTTATTATGCGCAGCAAGTCGTTACTGAAGTCATGGTGGCGTGAGATGCGCTTGCTCAGCAGCCGACCCGAGGTCGTGTAGTACCCGAGCTCAATGAGCCGTCTATCCGGGAGCGCTTTATCTACAGTTATCGATTGATCTACGAAATCCTCGAGGCTCAGCGAGAAGTGCATCTGTTGGCGGTGTTGCACGGTAAGCGTTTGCTGAGTTCGGTCGAGCGCTTCCAGGAGTAGGGCTGACCGGTATAAATTATTGCAGGGTGAGGAGGGATTTACCCGCACACTGTGCCTTCCAGATCGCGCCGCTAACAGACTGTTACAACAAGTGAATTTATGATGTGGATGTACGATCCACATCAGGTGTACCGATGTTCGCAAATGGGGCAGCCACTGGGGCGTTTACAGCGATCATCGCTGAATCCATCCGACAATCTGTTCCTGGATGACACCGGCAATGCCCTCGATCCACACAAGGTAAGCCGCGCTGTCAAAAAATATATACATCAAGCAAACATCGACAAGGTGGGTTCTCGTGCTATCTGTTCAGGCACACCATGGCGACGCTGATGCTGGAGAACGACGCGGACATCCGCTTTATCCAGCAGATGCTCGGTCATGCGATGTTATCGACCACGGAGATTTACACACACGTGGCGATTCACAAGCTGAAAGAGACCCATACAGCAACCCACCCAGCGCGGGCGGATCCGTATCAGCCTGATGGCACAGTGACATCGGGTGAAGAGGCGCTGTGATCCATCTTGGCGTTGGAGGCAGGCGATACGGGTGAATGACCGGTGTACTAGGTGCTGAGTGAAGAGTTGAGAGGCAATGAGGGTTGAGCCTATGCGCTATCAGGATTTGATTGAAATCACGCCGGGGAAGCGGGGTGGTAAGCCGCGCCTGGTGGGTATGCCATTGTGACCCATGATGCGGACTTTGAAGCCTATAGCGTGTTGGCTGGCGGACCGCCCCTGGTGATCTGGTAGCGTTGTGGGAATCTGCCCAAATCGGTGATATTGGAAAAGTTGCTGGCGCACCGAGATGTCATTGAGCAGGCGGATGCTGACCCGGATGTGTGGTGCGTGGAGGTTTACTGACACACAGCTTGCAGCCGTTCACACAAAGGCTTGTCACCGTGTTTGCAACAGGGTGACACGGCAAACAGGGTGCCAAGCCTCACTGTGCCCGACTACGCTATGTGTTAACCCTCCCCCGCGGCTGCAGTTGCTGCGCGCCTTCCACCGCGCGCCCCTGGCTAGGGGCTTCACCGCGCCAGTGTCATCAGGCCCTAGGGGTGAACATAATGTGGGTATTATGTGTCAATGTCACTGGCGCTTTAAGGCCGCCGCAAGCGACGAAAGGCGTGATTTACCTCCCCCCTGAATCCCACCGGAGGGGGACGTGAATATCCGGGACGCATTTATTTAATCCCACACGCTCCGCGCCCCGATCTTGACCTGGCCGACTCGCGACGAGAAACTGCCTCTAGGCAAAAAAACTGCAGGGGAGGGTACAGCCTGTAGGGAGAATTCAAATTGCCTCAAGGATTTCGGTGCTCTCGTCTCCTTTGATCCCGGAGCTCGCATCACGGTTTCTGTGTGTTAACTGTGTTTTTGCTTACGGTATTGTTTTGGCGAAGAGCCTGTAAGGCGTTTGAATGCTCGGATGAATACACTGGCATCGGCATAGCCCAATTCTAGGGCCACGTCGGTGATGCTCAGGGTGGTCTTTTCCAGCAGGTAGATGGCGCGGCTCAGGCGCACTTTTTCAACCAGTGATTGGAAGTTACTACCTTGCTCCTTGAGGCGCCGCTGCAGTGTTCGAGGTTCCAGGCCTATCTCTGCGGAAACGTGCTCCAGGGTTGCCGTTCCCTGGGTCAGGCCCCGGCTGATATTATTGCGCACGAAACTGATCAACTGCTCTTTTTCACTCTCACCCTCAGCCAGTGCCAGATCTCGTACATGGCGTTTCAGGATTACATAGAGTTCGGGATTGGCTGCCGCGGAACTCCTCTGTGCCACACTGCGATGATAGGTCACCCTATTGCAGCGCGCTCCGAAACACGGTTCCAGGTGCAGGTGCTTGTAATAGAGGGCGGGATTATGAATGGGATGATGTTCAAACCAGATTTCGCGTGGTTGAACGCCAGCTGCAGCAACTGCATTGACGATGCTCATGAGAAAGGTGATAGAGATTTCAGTATCCAGTTCCCAGCCTGATAATTCCGGGTGGTTGGAACTGTATTCCACCGCGATCTCGTTGGCGTTGCTGATTAGCCCGAAACTGGCGTGACTTTGTAGTGCTCTGCCGTAGCGACACAGGTCCTTGAGCGCCTCCTGCACGTTGGGCGCGTTTAGGAAGAGGTGGCCGAACGGGCCCCACTCTTCCATTCGTTGCGCCAGCCCCAGTTCCAGTACGAGATCTACACGGCCCGACACGTCCACCACTTTCTGGAAAGCCTGGAGCACCGTTATCAGGTCTACTTTGCGGTAGGGATCCGTGGCCTCGGCCATGCGAATACCCTCGACGCCCACGACCTCCAGCGGATCCAGATTAATCCTTTCAAGGAAACTGACAACACCGCGCATGGCACCCGAGCGTACCCAGGGCCCCAGCGGTGTGCTCTGTCCGGCCTCTTTCATGGTGCCTGCTGTGCCCCTTCTATGAATGTGTCAGCGTTCCTTCGGTACACTAGATGCCCTTGTCGCAATTTGTCAATTTTCGGTCATGCAGGGGCAAGTAATCTTTCTGTTTCTTGTGTGAAGATGGTGTTGTTCTGCAAAGGCCCCGTGGGGCCGTTACAGTCTTTGACAGGAGAATAAAATGACCAATCCGGCAAAACTCGAAAAGGAAAAGCAGGAAATACGCAGTGCCGTCAATGCGGCTTTTGGTAACGTACCCGCTTCTATGCCGGCGCGCATCGCAGCGGCCAGTGGTGGCAGCATTATGACCGAGACTGCACTCAAGTACTCTCCTGAAGGTACTGTGGAAGACGCCTACCCCACGGAACTGCCCGGTGTACTGCCGCGAGAGCAGATCATGGCATTGGCAGAGAAGGAATTGGCAGACTGGTTGGCTAAGCAGCCCAAGAGTAAGGCAATGACGGAGCGTGGCCGCAAATCCTCGCCCTGGGGCGTACTGGGCAATCACCAGAAAGACTGGAACAACATGCCTCAGAATATCTACTGTGAGAAGGCCCTGGGCAATAAATTCTGGGATATCGACGGCAACGAGTACCTGGACTTCAGCCTGGGTGATACCCCTGATATGTACGGCCATGGCGGCGCGAATCCAGCTATTCAGGCCGCAGCGGCGCACCTGCTCGAAAATGGTCTGTGCACCATGGCGCCCAATGAGGACGGTGTGATTTGTACCGAATTGATGGCGCAAAAATTCGGACTACCACATTGGATGGCTAATCTGTCCGCTTCTGATGCAAACCGGGCGGTACTGGCTATCGCGCGCCAGGTAACCGGCCGCAATATCATTGCCATCCCCAATTTCACCTATCACGGTAATTTGGACGAGACCCAGAAAATGATGCCCGAAAAGGGTGTTGTTACCCGTTTTCACGAGATGAATGTGTATCCTGACCCCGATGTTGGCGACCGCACGCGTATCTTCAGCTATAACGACCTGGAATCTGTAGAGGAGGTGTTAAGGGATGGCCAGGTGGCCTGCTTAATCATGGAACCCATTATGAGTAACTTCGGTTGGGCCTGGCCGAAAGACAATTTCAACGAGAAAGTGTACGAATTGTGCCAGAAGTACGGCACCTTGCTGTGTTACGACGAGACTCACACACTCTCTGCCGGCCCCGCCGGTGCCTGCGGTGAACTCGACCTGCACGGTAAGTATGATTTCTGGACCTGCGGCAAGGGCATTGCCAGCGGCGTGCCCACTGGTGTGTTCGGCATGACAGAAGAAATTGGCCGCGAGTTGTACGAGCAGACCGAGGCCCAGGGTCTGTTTGGCGAGGCCGCCTTCGGGCGTCTGGGTACCCTGCTGGGCGGTAACACTATGAGTGCCAGGGCCCTGCGAGTGACTCTGGAAGAGGTACTTACCGATGATGTGTATGCCCAAGTGAGCGGGCACGTCGACGAGATCGTAGCCGGTATGAATACATCCATTGACCGCTACAATGCCCCTTTCCTGGTGGAAAAGATGGGTAACCGCATCGCCTACACCTTTATCCCTGAGAAGTGTCACGACCCAATCTCCGCCTCAGTAGGTATTGGTTTCGGTGGCCTGTTCGAGTTCAGCCACGCTTATGCCTGGAACCGCAATATCATGATCATGCCGTATTTCAATATGCTGATCGTGACACCGCAGCATACCCGCGAAGATACCGATCGCTGGCTGCCGGTATGGGACGATATCGTGCGTATTTGCATGGGGGGGTAGCTCGTAGCGTCTGCGCTCCTAGCGCTGACGCCTCCCGGACACTTGGCGAATTCGTCATTGTGGACATTATCTGAAAGAGCGGACGAATCAATTATCTTTCGTTGGGTGTGTCCAGTTATGTGACCGGAGCAGAGTTTGTGGTTGATGGTGGATTGACTGCCAAGTAGCAATTCGGCGGACACTTCTCTTTACGATATTTCAGACATAAATGTCCCGCCGTTGGTCTCAAACAGAATGCTAAGCCACCTGAAGATGCTCGCCAAAGGGTGGGCGAGCGAAGATGCGCTGCAACATGGGTGTGAAGAACTCTATGGGCAGGGTGTCGTAATTCTCGTCGAACGAATTTTGATCATATTTTTCACAAAACTCAGCGCAGGCGTCAAACCAGGGATGACCTCGATAATTTTCACGGGCATGGCGGTCGTCACCCAGATGGTGCCAGTAGTAGTATCCCTGGAATATGGCGTGATGTTTAATGATCCAGTGTGTCTTCTCTGAAACATAGGGTTTCAGTATCGCGGCAGAGAGATCGGCATGGTTGTAAACAGCGAGGTTGTCGCCGATATCGTGCAGCAGCGCCGCGACAACTAATTCTTCATCAGCGCCATCGCGATAAGCGCGTGTGGCTGACTGCAAGCTGTGTTGATAACGGGATATGTTCATCGCCGGCTCCGCATCGTCCAGCCGTTTCAGTTCCGCCAGGAGTGCCCCAGGTAATTGCTCTGCATATTTGGAATCCCCATTCTCGACCGCAAGAAAATCTTCCCGCGTTCCCTCTCGCATTGTTTTAAATGTGGCGCGATTCTTTGTTGTACTCACGGTGTAGTGTCTCCCTCCAATTAGATTGCTACTGTTGAATTCTTTCGATCAACCAGGGTATGTCCACGGACGCGGTTCCAAAATCCTGCCCATGCTTGTAGGTGGAAAACTTGGCGATAGCTTTGCAGTTAGCACGATTGAACAGGATGAACTGGCCATACGAGCCCACTCCCATGGCAATATTTTTGTCGATGACGAACCACTTGTTCCGGTAATAACTTACACCGGGCAATGCGGCACTGTAATCGCCCTGGTCCCAGGCCTTGCGATAAACGGGAATATCGGTGAACACGTCGTCGATGTAGTCTTGAGATAGCACCTCTCGTTCACCCATGCGGCCACCATTCGCCATGGCCCAGGGCAATTTGACCTGGTCGCGCAGGGTAAATGCATGTCCACCGTCAGCGCCGATTTCCCCTTGGGCGTTGGCGACTATGCCGCAACGATGTTCCAGTCCCATGGCCTGGTAAAAATCAAACAGTCGTTCATAGCTGCTCTTGCCTGTGATAGTGCTACCCAGTTTCGCCAGTATAAGGGTGTTGATCGAAGCGTAGTGCCAGTCGCCCAAGTTCAGCTCAGAATCTCTTTCCAGTGTGAGTACGAAATCTACTAGGCCCGCAGTGGGGCCCTGCCGTACATCGAAACCACAAGCGGAGCCGCTCAGTACCACTGGCGAATTTGGGTCGGTGTAGTCCTCCCACCACTTTACGGGCACCTGCATATCTAACAGATAGCGAATATTGACGCCTTCCCAGAGCGTACCCTCAAGCGCTGGAAGGAAGTCCGTCACAGGGCTGTCCGCCAGCGGCAACAGAGCATCGGACCAGGTGGCCGACGTCCAGCTTTTGCCCACGGAGTGCGTGCAGTGGGTTGTGGTGGGGTCCATTCCTGGCGCCCGGTACTCCGTCACGATGGTGCCGTTTTCGACTTCGATGAAACCGTCGCTGTGAGTCGCCTGTAGATGATCCAGAGTGGCCACGTCCAACGAACGAATCCGCTCTTCAAAACTGAATGGCTGGCTTGAGGGAGCGAAGCCATACCAGTAGGCAGCGTATTCACTCAGGTGCCGGTTGATATATATGGCTTCGGGAAACAGGCTGAAGCCCTCAGTGATATCCTTGACGATCGGAACAATCTCGCCGCACATGTAGCCCATATACGTGGAGTTGTAGTCATTTGCCATGGTCAACTCCCGATACTCCTGCCACGGCCTGCGTCTATTCAGCCAGCCTGCCATGCTCGGCCAGGATGTCGCGCACCTGATCGTGGGGTAGGGCGTGCAGGGTATTGCCGTTGATACCGGTCATCGTCTCTGCAGCCACCATTGCATTGAGGATGGCTTCCTCAGTAGCGTCGATGACCGCCTCGTACAGGGAATCCAGCATCTCGTGCGGCAAGCATTCCCGACTCTGCACTTGCATCGGCGCCATCAAGGAATCGCTGTCATGGGCAGTGGAGAATCCCATGAAGATGTCTCCAGATCCGTCTTCGGTTGCACCCCCCAGTAACCCTATTCCCGCAGTAACACGCTTACACAGTTTATTGAGCTGCTCGCTGGTGACCGGCGCATCTGTTGCCAGTACGGCGATAATCGAGCCAGTGCCGGGCTTGGGCGACAGGCCGCCGCCGGGGGCCACGCCGTTGAGTACAGGGTCGCAGTCTGTGATTCGGCTTCCCATCGGGACGCCCTTGATCATGAAGCGTTCTCGGTACCCGTGATTGGCCTGCACGAACACACCCAGGGTAAAGCCGCCTTCCTCTGCTGAAAGCTTACGGGAGGAAGAGCCACTGCCACCCTTGAACAGATGACACTGCATACCGGTGCCGCCGCCCACATTGCCCTCAGCAATTGGGCCGGACGCGGCGGACTCGATGGCTTCGGCCACGTGCTCTTGCTGTACGTGGAATCCGTGGATATTGTTCATCATACCGTCGTAGGTTTCACCAACCACCGGATATATCAGGTTGGCGCCCTCGACAGGCTCTCCCATCAGGGTTAGTTCGTGGATAAGATCGTTGCGAGCAAACCACTTCAGGGCCGCATCGCGAACAGTGCCAAGGCTGTAGGTGTTGGTCAGCATAATGGGGCCGTTGACCAGGCCGTAGTCATCGAGATAGTGGGTGCCGGTCATTTCGCCGTAGCCGTTCAGGGAGTGGCGACCGGCCACCACCACGCTGCGCGACTTTCCCCGGGGCAGGATAGCGGTAACCCCAGTGCGGGCAAAATTCGAATCGTAGCTGTCGTAGTCGGATGGCTCTCCACGTATGAGGGTACTGTAGCCCACCGCTACTCCAGACACGTCGGTTATGTTGTTGTGAGGGCCTGTTTCCCCGGTCAGAGGTACACCGATGTCTCGGGCACGGGGTTTTGTGCTCATTGTTTATTTCTCCACGATCCGATAGTGGTACTTCAGCGAGGTATTCTACCAGCGCCTTATTGGGGAGTATTGATTTGAGATGACAACGGGTGGCATCCAAGGCCAATACTTGTTCAGCAGTAAACCGGTATCTTATAGTCAGTACAATTCACGCTGGCCTACGGGAGCGCGCGACCAGCCATGGTGTCAGAATCATTTTATGCCCTTGATCCAGAACGGCAGGTCGAACGGCTGGAAGTGCTGGCCCGGGAAGGGCTGGAAAACTGGGGGCTCGCTGATGCCGAATTGTGTCTGTTGAAATACCGTGAGAACTGTGTGTTTGCAGTCCGCGAGGTGACTACCGACACACGCTACGCGCTGCGTATTCACCGGCCCGGTTACCACAGTGAGGCTGCTTTGCACTCCGAACTGGTATGGATGGAGTCCCTGCGAGCGGCAGGCATCGAAACGCCGGAAGTTATCCACACCAAAGGCGGCAGCCTGATGGTTAGTGTAAAGGTAAATGAGGTGCCCGAGGCACGGACATGTGATTTGCTCGGCTGGGTTGACGGTGAGGTAGCGGGCAATATCGAGGGCAATGAGGGCGTGGCACCTGAGCAGATGCGGGCCACTTACTATCTGGCTGGGCAACTCGCTGCGCGGATACACAACCAGGCCCAGGACTGGACCTCGCCACCCGGTTTTCAGCGACCAGTAATGGATGGTGAGGGGCTGGTCGGTAAGGCCGGGTACCTGGGAGATTTCCGCAGTCACCCGGATCTCACCTCGGCTCAGAGGGATATTCTGGATCGGTCGGCAGAGAAGGTGATTGCCGATCTGGAGACCTTCGGCAGAGGGGCCGACCGCTTCGGTCTGAGTCACGCCGACTTTCTTCCGGAAAACTTCCTGGTCGATGGGGATAGCATTCGTATCATCGATTTCGACGACTGTGGTTTTGGCTGGTTCATGATGGATATCGCTACGGCGCTGCATTTTTTCCGCGGCGAGCCTTATTACGAGGCAGCATACAAAGGCCTGATCGAGGGTTATCGTTCACACAGAAAACTTCCGGACGAACACCTGGCTCTGCTGCCCACCTGTTTTCTGGCTCGCGCCCTTGCCTACGTCGGCTGGGCGGCCACCCGGCACGAGACGGAAACGGCAAAGGAATTGTCTCCAATGCTGATAGAAGATGCATTGGCTCAGGCCGAAGTTTATCGCGCCTGAGCTCGGGCAAGTGAATGAGGATACACAAAAGATCTCCATGAACCGCTCTGAAATTCTCGAGCTTTACGAAAAGCACCTGCACAAGCACAAAGTGCCGGTGTACCGGGAATTCAACTGGGAAGTGATCGAGGGTAAGCGTGAGGGTGTGTTTATATGGGACATCGACGGCAAACGCTACTTCGATGTGCACACCTGCGGTGGTACCTACAATCTGGGTCATCGCAACCCGGAGGTGATTGCCGCCGTAAAGCACGCCCTGGATCACCTGGACCTTGGCAATCACCACCTGATTTCCCCGGACCGGGCGCGCCTAGCGAAAAAACTTGTTGACTCTGCTGGTGAGGTGGAAGGAGAGGCTCTGGCTCGCGTGATGTGGGCAGCCGGCGGCGGCGAAGCCATGGACTTTGCGTTCAAAATGGCACGGGGTTTCACCCGCAAGAACAAAATTCTATGCCTCGACGGCGGCTACCACGGCCACACCGGTCTGGCCATGGGCGCCGGGGACGAGAAGTACACCAAAGCCTGGAACACTTCACCACCCAATTTCGCCAAGGTGTCCTGGGAGGAGTTGGGGCAGATTGAAAAATACTTCGACGACGATACTGCTGCGGTGACCCTGGAGAGTATTCCCGCCACCTTGGGTATGACTATTATTCCAAGGGCTGTGATGCAGCACATCCGTAAGGTGACACGGGAGCGCGGTATTCTCCTGATCTTGGACGAGATCCAGACCGGCATGGGCCGCACCGGCAAGACCTGGGCTTTCCAGCACTACGGCATCCTTCCGGATATCTTTGCCACTGGTAAGGGCTTTTCTGGCGGCATCATGCCTAGTGCCGCGGTGGTGTACCGCGACGAGATGGAGGAGGTGTTCGCGAAGAATCCACTGATTCACTTCTCCTCCTTCGGCGGCAATGAGATTTCCTGCGCCGCATCAGAGCTTGCCCTGGACAAAGCAACTGATCCGGCATGCCTGGCACACACACTGGAGATCGCAGCCTTTTTCCGCGTCGAATTCGATCAATTGGTGGCCCAGACAGACAAGGTTACCGGTCTGCGGCAAATGGGCCTGTTCCAGGCGATAGAATATAAGGATGTGGCGACCTGCATCGCCGCGGTGGAGCGACTCAACGCCAACGGCGTGTTCTGCCTGTTCTCCAATAATGACCGGGTGAGTTCGCAGTTCATGCCACCGCTGACTATTACCGTGGAAGAAGCGGCGGAGCTGATGGACCTGGTGCGTAAAAGTGTGGATGAGGCTGAAACATTTAACCTGGATTCATCTGAGTACTTTGGCACACAGACTGAATCACGGATTAAGAATGTATTGCACCAGCTTGATTGAAGCCGTCCTTAAATGACATATAAGCCAGGAGTCGAATAAATTTGACCCTAGAGAGTGTCGTCCCGCCAGGCGGTTTTCCCGCCTATCAGTGTGAGCAGAACCCTGGTCTGGCGAATTTCCTCTACTGGAATCTCGAACAAATTGCGGTCCAGTACTATCAGATCTGCTTGTTTCCCCACCTCCAGTGATCCTGTTTGTTTTTCTCGGCCCAATACATATGCACCGTAGATGGTATGTACGGCGATGGCTGTTGGAAGATCTATCCTATGTTTCGGCCCGGCGATCGGGCCCTTCGGGTTGTGGGGGTCCCGACGTGTAATCACGGTTTGAATGCTGCGCATTGGGTCGAGAATTGCTGCCCCCCAGTCACTACTGGCGTTGATAATGGCACCGGCGGCCAGCAGGCCACCCACGGGTTCCATTTCGGCGTGGAAACGTTCGTGACCAAGGGCTGGGTAATAGCTTCGCTCCACATAGGGTATCAGTGCAGCCACGTTACCGATGAACTCTCCCGGCACGTCCAGCTGCCGCAGGCGCGGGAAGTCCTGTGGGTGGACAGCTGTAAGGTGAGCAAGATGGTGGCGCAATGGATTGCCCTCGCGCCTGTTTATGGCCTGCGCATAGGCATCCAGTACCTCGCGGTTGGCCCGGTCACCCACAGCATGGGTCTTGATGGGTATCTGATGGGTGTCCAAGTCCGAAATTATGCGCCGCAGATCCTTCGGCTCAAAGTTCATGCTGCCAGTATGGTTTCGATTGGCGTAGGGTTCCAGAAGCGCGGCGGTTCCCGCTTCTAGAACCATATCGGCATAAACCTTTGCGCAAATTTTTGTGTCTTCATCAAACTCAACCGCTTCAAATGCGTCGCGGAGAGTTTTTGCCGGAGGAGGTTCGAAGGTGTTATTCCCAACCCAGAGGCACAGGTGCATGCGTGGATGAACGGGTAACTGGTCGAGGGCACTCTTCCACAATGGCAGATCCTCCGGCTTTACGATTGCCTCCATTGCCGCCGTGATTCCCTTTTCGGCCATGTGCCGTTGAGACCAGGCGATACCTGAGATCAACTCATTGTCATCTGGTGGTGTTGGTAGCAAGGGTGTCAGTAATGATCCAGCGGCCGACTGGAGTACACCGCTGAGATCGCCCTGTTCATCGCGCAGTATCTGTCCGCCGTCGGGAACTTTTGTATCTGCGGTAACGCCGGACAGGGCCAAGGCGCGGCTGTTGAGCCAGTAGGTATGTCCGGCCTCATCCTTGAGCAGCACTGGGCGATGATCGATCAGTTCGTCAAGAAAATGGCGGTTGAGCTTGGCCTCTGGAATAGCGCTGATAGTGAAACGAAAGCCGAGAAGCAGGTCATTGCCAGGAACTCGTTGGTCACATGCTTTGAGTGCGTCGGAAAATTCTGTCAGGCCAGGGTTGTCAAAGGTACCTGGGAGAATGCAAACATTTCGGTCCTGCCCGGTCTGGATGGAGTGAACGTGAGAGTCCACAAAGCCCGGCATTGCCATGCGCCCCTCGAGATCAACAATTTCGGTCTCTTCTCCAACGAACATCTGAATGTCCTGATCGCTACCCGCCGCTATGATTACCCCCTCGTTGATGGCCAATGCATCGACCCAACTGCGGGCCGCGTCCACAGTATAGATACGACCATTCTGGAGAACGGTGTCGGCCTTCTGAGGGGAAATATCTGCCACCGCGAGGGCGGCTGGGTAGAAGATCAGCAGGGCGGAGGCGCCTAATACCAGTCGCCACAAGGTCATGCTTTAGCAGTAACCTTGATTTCAACCACCGCTTCCGGCAGGGCAAGGGCGCTAACACCCACGGCAGTCCAGGCCGGGTGGGGTTCGGAGATCACCTTGGCCTTCTCGGCTATCATCGCCTCAAACTGCGCGTGTATATCGCCTACGTGAAAACTGTCGATGGAGACCACATTGGCGAAAGTCAGGCCTTCGAAGGCCAGGATATGGCCAATGGCAACAAAGGCGTTGGCAATCTGTTGTCCGACATCAGCGGGTAGGGAGCCATCCGGGTCGAAGCCCAACTGGCCGGAAATAATCAGGAAATCACCCGTGCGCACGGCGGGGGCAAACTGGTAGTCGTTGTATAAGGACTCCATACCTTCGGGAATAACCGGGGTGAATACGCTCATGTTGTTGGTCTCGATGTTCGTGCATGTTGTGTTGAGAGGCTAGGAGTGCCCGGAGCCTGCTCTGCTGTATCCGGACTCAGGCGCATGGCGGGCAATGCCCGCCCTACACCAATGAACGGTTGATCAGAAGAAGCCCTGGTGCCCGCCACCTTCGGCGTTCTTCACGCAGTCCTCAAACTTTTCGCTAAACTCAGCCACATGAGACTCGTCCAGTATCAGTGGCGGGTAGAGCTTGAACATCGGTGCGTGCTGGGAACTGGTGACGACATTAACGCCGCGTTCCCACATACCGGTGAAGGCTTCCAGAGCCGTGAAGTTGTCCTCATTCACTTCGATGGAATAGAGCATGCCGTTGCGCTCCAGGCTGGTGATGTGATCAGGGTAGAGCTTCTGGATGTCGAGGATGCACTGCTCCAACTGGTCACCTACTTTCATCGCCTGGGGTAGCAGGCGCTCGGTCTCTTCAATGGCGGCCTTGGTAGTGCGGCAGCCGACGTTGGACCAGGCATACGTGGACATGCTGCGATAGGGGTTATCTCCAAAGAAATCCAGCACGTCCTCGGCACACAGTACTGCTGCCATAGGGAAGGCACCACCGGAGAAGCCCTTGCCAACGCAGATCATGTCGGGATCGACGCCGTAGGCATTACAAGCAAATACATCGCCCAGGCGCCCCATGCCCGTGACCACCTCGTCGATGATCAGCTTGGCGCCATTCTCATCGCACAGGCGGCGTACCTCCTGCCAGAAGTTGGCGTCCTTGGAAGCGCGTCCGCTGTAATCAGTCTGCACCACTTCACAGATGACCGCGGCGGTACGGTTGGAAATAATATCGGCGAGCGTACCAGCATCGTCGTAATCGAACTGGCGGAAACCAGGCATCAGTGGTTCGGCCCAGGCGCGGCACTCATCCGCTGTCATCATCGTGAGTGAGAAACCGGTGTGGCCGTGGTAGGCGTTGGTGCAGTAGAGGATCTCGTAGCGTCCCGTGGCGCCGCGAGCAAACTTGATGGATTCGTCGACGGCCTCCGACCCTGTGACACAGGGTTTGCTGACCTTGATTCGTTCGGGTGTGACAGAAGCCAGTTTCTCGGCCAGTTTGCCCTTTGCCTCCGAGTACCAGAACAAGCTGCCGAAATCTTCTTCCCTGACTGCCGCCTCGAACTCAGCCATCACCGCGGGATTGCGGTGCCCAAGGCTGGCCACACCGCCAACGCCCCAGAAGTCCAGTACGCGATTGCCCTCTGTGTCCCAGACGTAAGCGCCTTCGCCACTATCCTCGATGAAATAGTAATTCATGCCCTGGGTCGCCTTGACGCAACTCTCACTCATGTATTTGGCGTAGCGCTCCATGAATTCGTCTTTTGTGGGGCCGCGACGTGATTTAATCGGTGCTGCTTTCTCTGGTGCAGATGACATGTTATTTCTCCTGTGATTGCTCAGCTTATGATGTCGCCTTTCGGTGCATATCCTCCCACCAGCACATGAAAACGGATAGTTTAATGGCGACAATTGACTGTATAAATGCGCCATTATAGGGTGGGCCGTCAGGGAGTGGGTTTTGGGCGTATGACAACCATGAGACAGCGCACACAAGTCGTCAATGCAACCGTCAGTGCATCCGTGGCTGTAGACGTAGCTCAGCTCTTGCATCGCAATGGTACTGACCCAGAACCGGTGTTCGAACAAGCCGCTGTTGACCTGGCCACGATCCGCGATCCCTACGCGCAGATCTCCCTTACCCGCTACACTTACCTGCTGCAACTTGCCTCGGAGGCGGCGAACCAGCCAGGCCTGGGCCTGGAACTTGGTCTACACCAGGATCCTACCAAGTGGGGTGCTTTCGGTTACGTGGTACTCAATTCGCCGACCGTGGGGGCAGCGCTCAACAATATGGCTACTTTCCTCAAGCCCGCCCAGGGTGGCACCCACATGGCCTACGCGCAAAGGGACAATGCGATCGGGATCGAGTATTCCATCATCGATCCCCGGGTGTCATACAAGGCCCAGGATGCCGAGTTCGCTATCGGCTACGTGAAGCACGTGGTGGACCGTCTATGCGAGCGCCACATCGAACCGGTGCATGTATATTTTGAACACAACCCCCTGTGTGAACTGGAGATCTATCGCAGCTGCCTGGGTGTGATTCCCCTGTTCGACCAGCCGGTTAATGCGATTTTTTTTCCCAGACACCTCGAAGACAGGCTGGTGTTGTCGGCGGACCTGCAGTTGTTTCCCATTGTCAAGCAGCACCTGGCGGATTTGGCCGGCGCCATGCCGGATGAGAAAGGCATTGTGGAATTAGTTGCTTACCAGGTGCGCCAGTACCTGTCTTCAGGTCAGTGCAAACTGGAAAACATCGCCCGGGACATGGCCCTGACACCGAGAACCCTACAGCGCCGTCTGCAGGAGGAGGGCACCAGCTTTGCGCGGATTGTGGAAGGAGTCCGGCGGGAGCTGGCCCTGCAATACATCGATAACGCCGCCATGGAGATCAAGGAGATCAGCTACTTGCTCGGCTTCTACGATACCAGCGCTTTTATCAAGGCCTTTCGCAAATGGACTGGCGAGACACCAGGCCATTACAGGGGAGACTAATGCTCCCTAGCGCACCGTGCTGCGATAGCGATTGGGTGTTAAGCCCGTTCGCCGCTTAAAGGCGCGCACAAACACACTGGACTCGGCGTAGGCCAGTTCCATGGCAATATCGGTGATACTCAGGGCGGTCTTCTCGAGATAATAGAGGGCTCGCGCCATGCGGATGTCTTCGATCAGTTTCTGGAAGGTCGTACCCTCGTTGGCCAGGCGACGTTGCAGGGTGCGCGGGGGCATTCCGACTTCTGCAGCAATGTGTTCCAGGGTGGCCGTGCCGCTGGCCAGACCGCGGTTGATATTGTTGCGCACAAAACTGATCAGGTCGTCCTCTTGAAACGCCCGTTCCGCCAAGTCCCGCATATGCCGTTTTAAGACCTTGTACAGGGCGGGATTTCCCTTGCGGGTGCTGTGGCGGTCTATGGCTGCCGAGTAGAGGAGACTGTTGCAGGGCGCGTCAAATTCAGGCGTCACTCCCAGCCATTTACGATAGATGTTCAATTCGCAGCGAGGCAGGTGCTGAAACTGGATTTTGGCTGGGACTACTTGTTTGCCCAGCAGGGTATTCACTAGATTGATAAAAATGCAGATGGAGACTTCACTGTCGATATCCCAGCCGGTCAATTGGGGGAAATTGGAGGCGTACTCTATACCCAGGTGCTGTTTGTCAGCGATCAGATGCAGCAGGGCCTGGCTTTGCAGGAGGGCGCCGTAGCGACAAAGATCCCGCATGGCATCACCCACAGAGGGCGCGTTCAGAAACAGGAAGAAAAAAGGCCCCCACTCCTGCAGGTCGGTGTTGAGAGCCAGTTCTATCCCTATATCTGGGCGGCCGGTCATGTCGGCTGTTTGCTGGAAGGCCGCTAGCACGGTCTCCAGGTCTACCTTGCGATAAGGATCCGAGGCCTCCGCAATGCGTATGCCCTCGGCACCCACTGCAGACTGCGCATCCAGGTCCTGGCTGTGGAGGAATTCCACGATGGCGCTCATGGAGCCCGACAACATCCAGGGGGGTACACCTGACTCTGTGTATGCGCGTGGCATGAGCGACCTGTGATACCTGTTTGCCGATATAAAAAGCCAGTTGGCGCATAAAGTCAATCGGCTGGCGGTGGAGGTCAATACTTCAAGGTGGCGCGATGGGAGTATTGATGTGAACCAACACACGTTGGCTAAGCAAATTTTGGAGGTTGTTATGTCCGGTCCGAATCGTGGAGGCCCGACAGGGCAGGAATACGTCGAAGAATACGGCAAGTACTGGGGCGGTCGCCTTGAAGGTATCCAGGGGATGGGCTACTACTTTGTAGAGGCCTGGGGCGAGGGCGCCTATATCTGGGATACCGAAGGCAATCGCAAACTTGATATGTTCCTCGGGGGCGGTATTTTCAACCTGGGTCACCGAAATCCCGTCATCATGGAGGAGTACCACAAGGCCATCAATGAGGAGGACTTCGGCACCTTCTTCTGGCCTAGTGTGGCCAAGGGCGAGCTGATGAAGACCCTGGCGCGCACCGCGCCCGAGGGCTGTGATGTCACCCTACCGGCGGTAACCGGCTCCGAGGCTGTGGATGAGGCGATCAAGATGGCCCGTGGCGCGACCGGCCGCTACGAGGTGCTGTATGCCAACCACGCCTATCACGGGCACACGGGCCTGTCGCTCACGGCGATGGCATCAGATGACCTGCGTCACTACGCAGAGCCGTTGGTACCCGGGTTCAATTCGTTCGATTACGACGACGCCAGTTCCCTGGCGGAAAAGATCAGTAACCGCACTGCCTGCGTAATCCTTGAGGCGGTGCAGACGGACTGGACGGGCCGTGGTTCCCGTGACCCCAAGTTTTGGCAGGAAGTGCGGCGCCTGTGCGATGAGAATGGCGCCAAGCTGATCATCGACGAGGTGATCACCGGTATGGGTCGCCTGGGTGATGTGTGGGGTTGTAATGCCCTTGGCATCGACCCCGATATGATCTGTACGGGCAAGGGCTTTTCTGGCGGCGCCGTACCTATGGCTGCCGTGATTATGAAAAAGGACGTGCTCGATTTCTGGGGTGATAACCCCTATAAGAGCCTGTCCTCCTATGCCTGGACCAACGTGGGCGCACGCACCACTAACGCGGCAATCCTGGAGACTGAGAAACTGCTGCCCGGTGCCATGGCCATGGGCGACAAGCTGCATGAATGTATTACCAGCATCCAGAATGACTTCCCGGAGCATATCGTGCATGTGGAGCGCACCGGCCTGATCTGGTCACTGGAAGTGGACGAGGAACAGTTTAATGCACTGGAGGCCTTTGACGGTATGTGGCAGCGCGGGGTGAACATCTACCCCAGCTCCCAGCACGGCCCCATTGTGAAGGTGATGCCGCCGCTGATCTTCAACGATGAGCACCTGGGTTTGTTCGGCGACGCCCTGCTCGACACGGTTAAGAACGCCGAGGGTGGGGGCCACAAACAGTGGTTTTAGCTTGACTGTCTGAGAGAAGGCAAAGGCCGGTCTAACATTCAATAGTCCGGCCTTTTTTAATTCTAGAAGGGGGAAGTTTGGTGAAAGTGCGACACTTTTCAATTGGTGCCGTGCTCGTCCTTACGGTAAGCACTGAGGGTGGTGGACGACTAAACACCTCCGTTTATTTGAGTCCGATAGCCCAACCACATTCCAATAAACCCGCTCGTCATAAGTAGGTCCAGGCCATTGTTGTGCTCCTCAACAATCCATGGCAAAAAGCCCGTAGTCACCGATTGTGTTTAAAAAAAGCGGCCCCGAAAGGCCGCTAAAAAGTGAGCGGTCAAGGATGCCGCACCCGCTGCTAGATTCAAAAATTGTAGCCAAGGGTGACGCCGTAAGTGCGCGGCGCACCGTACTCCGAGAAGCGGTTGAACAGGCCGTCCTGCCAGTTTGCGATACGCACTTCTTCGTCACCCAGATTACGACCCCAAACAGCCACATTCCAGTTGCTGTCGCCATCGGAATAGATCTCCGCTCGGGCATTCCATATCGTTTGGCTGTCCTCGTAATCGATCCGAGCCTCCGAAATAGCCGTCTGGGAGGTGATATAGCGACTATCGGTATATGCGGCATCCACCTGTAGGGCTGCCCCAAGGGATCCGATACTAAAGTCGTATCGGGCCAGGGCGTTTACGGTCAGCTCAGGCGCATTGGGGATTTCGTTTCCAGTCACATCAACGAACTCGTCATATTCGTTGACAATCCCGACGGCAAGGTCCTCCCCCGAGAAAGTCGGCAGATCCACGGACTTGATTTCGGTATCCAGCCAGCCAGCGCCCAGGCGAAGGTCCAGTCCCGTTACAGGCGCCCAGCGCAAGTCAAATTCTGCGCCTGTTACCTCCACGTCCCCTACGTTGGCCAACCCCGCGAAACCTGCACCGCCCTCCCCGAGGACGGAAATCACACTTTGCCAATCTTCGTAGTCATAGAAGAAAATCGCGCTGTTGAACTGCAATGTACCGTCGAGGAGTGTGGATTTGAAGCCCAGTTCGTAAGCGGTGTTAGTCTCTGGCTCGTAGGCGGTCACTTGGCGCGGGTCGGTCATGAAACCACCAAAGAAGCCGCCGGATTTGAAGCCGTGGCCGATACTGCCATAGATCAACCAGTCGTCGTTGGGAGTCCAATCGAGGTTTACCTTCCAGGATTCATTGGTTTCATCGTAGTCGGTTTCTGCGCCGGAGAAGGGGTACGTCCCCTCGTCACCGATTATCTCTGCACACTCTGCGTCGGGCACCCCGAACAGGAAGCAGGTCCAGGCGCCGTCGTTGATCACCAAATCCCCGAAGTAATCCTTCTTTTCCTGAGTGACACGGCCGTCAACGGTGAGACGCCAGGCGTCACCGATGTTCCAGATAATCTGGCCATAGACCGACAGGGCTTCAGTCTCCTGCTCGTAGTTCATGTCACCGCCACCTGGGAAGAACACGTAGTCCCAGAACAGGTTGCCGGGAAAAGTGGTGAAACGATTTTCTTCAAAGTCATCCTCAGCGTAAACGATACCCGCCATCCAGTTGAAGTCGTCGTCATAGTTTGACAATACACGGAATTCCTGCGACCAGGAATCCACCTCAGAGCCATACTCCTGGATAATGGTCGGGTCCAACGCGCCGTTGTTAAAGCGACCTAGTGTCTCACCGGTAAGCGCCCACTGCTCAGCGTTGTCCTGACCTATACCCACGTGACCGTCGCCCTGTGGATGAAGAAATTTCATGTTGGCCACAGCACTGATGGAAATGATGGTCAGATTGCCGATATCCCACTCAAGATTGACTGCGGCGGCCTTGTATTCGTCATCAACTTCATAAACCTTGTCATCTACACCTTTGTAGGGATCGCCATCAGCGCCTTGGAGCTGCATATTGATGCAGTCACTGCTGGGCAGGCCAGTGGCCACGAACTGGGGGCAGAATGCTTGCGTCAGATCCGGGTTGAGCGGTTGATTCATGTCAGGTAACCCGACAGGTCCACCAAAGCCCAGCGCCAGACCTAGCTGTTCATCGGTTAATTGTACGGTGGGGTCCAGCGTTGGCAGAATTTCGGGAATACCCAATTCCGACTTGTCCCTGCCGTAAGTCAGGCGCACGGCTCCACGAAACGTATCTGTAGGCTCAAATGCAAAGGTCAATCGGACCTGTGATTTGTCCACACCCCCCTGGTCGGTGTCCAGGTATTCATTGTCGTAGTAGCCTTCACTCTGTTGGTGCTGGATCCCAAGACGAATCCCCATGTTTTCGCCGATTGGCGTACTGATACCACCGCGCAGGTTAAAAGTGTCGTAATTACCTGCATCGACGGCAATGTTACCTTCCACCTGCTCAAAAGAAGGTGTGCGGGACACGAAGTTGATCGCACCGCCAGTGGTGTTGCGACCATACAGACCACCCTGTGGCCCCTTCAATATCTCTACCCGGTCCGCGTCGAAGAGGGCGAAAGAGCCGTAGATTCCATAGGGCAGGTAAACATCGTCAACAAACATCCCCGTGGTAGGAGTGTTATTGGCGTTGTAGTCCTGTAGCCCCACTGCCCGAATCACAAAGATGGGAATACCGGAATCTCCAGAGTTGGCCAGCTCGACATTGGGAACGTACTGAGCAATTTCTCCTGCATTCATAATGCCAAGCTGCTCCAGGTCCTGGCTCCCGACAGTGGCGATAGAAATGCCGATATCCTGGGTGTTTTGGGCCCGCTTTTGGGCGGTGACGAGCACCTCTTCCAGTTGCGCCTGAGCGGTGCCGCCAAGCAGCGTTGAACTCACCCCAGCTGCCACGGCTAAGCCTAGAGTCTTTTTGCGGAATACGGTTTTCATATGAGTTTCTCCGGGTTGAATTCAGGTCTTATTAAATTATCGTTGAGTCCGGCATATGGCCTGGAGCCAAGTGTCGGTCGCGAAGCACTCCTGACGGTACGCTGATCTACCGGTCTGAGCATAGCAGGATTCTAGTGTGATGTAGTCAGGGCTCGGAATGCGTTTGGGTGACAGAAATTTGGTTGCGAGCGACGTAGCAGCGGAAGTTGGCCGCAATTGAGGATGAAACTGAAATGACGCAAACTGCGCAATTAATGTCGCCCTTCGACAAACACATCCTGAGTGTGAGAAGCATAATGCGTGGCATGATTGCAGCTGTGAGAAGGGCTCCACTGCGAATAGCGCTATGAACGTACAGGTTTTATCCGATTTCAACGACAAGCGTGTGCTGGCGTCCGTTCTCATTTGCGGTTTGGTCGCAGTCATTAGTTTTCTGGTGCTGCCACTTTATGTTGGAATGCTGGCAGACAGCTTCGGCTTCAGCGAGAGTCAGCTCGGTATTCTTGCCTCCATGGACCTGGCCGGTATTGCCGTTATGTCGCTTTTCGGTCCCCTGTGGATAAAGCGCCTGAAATGGCGCACTGTAGTTCGTCTGGCTTTATTGTGGATGATGCTCTGGAATTACGTCTCCGCCTTCCTCAATGACTTCACTACACTTTGCCTGGTACGTTTTATGGTTGGCCTCGGCGGCGGATTGATAGCGGTCATGCTGATGCAATCCATCTCCTATGTCAGGGACCCTGATCGGGTTGCCGCAATATACATCGTGCTGCAGGTTTCGGCGCAATCTCTAGGGTTTATTCTCCTACCGGGTCTGATTGCGGATTTCGGCCTGATGGGGTTCTTTGGGTCTCTGATCGCGGTCGGTTCTATCGCTTTAGTCAGCACAGTTTATTTTCCTGTGTCAGGCCTGCCGGAAAGATCCGGCGACACCCATAATGGTGTCGCACGATCCCATTCGGAGAATATCCGGCCTATTCTGGTGCTGCTGGGTATGGCCCTGTTTTTCGTTGCTCAGGTCTCTGTGTTTTCTTTCGCGGAGCGGTTGGGCGTCGAGGCTGGATTCGCCGCGCAGGATATCGGTGACAGCCTGGGGGTCAGCGCACTTGTGGGGTTGGGGGGCGCGGTGCTGGGGGCGGCACTATCCACTCGGTTCGGTCGTTTCCTCCCGATTGTGGTTGCCGCTCTGGCTCAGCTGGTAGCGTTTGCCCTTTGGTCTCCCCAGATTGACCTGTTGACCTTTACAGTGCTCCTTTCGGTGATCCAGTTTTTCTGGAACCTGCCGCTGGGATATCACTTTGGCGTGTTGATCTCAGAGGACAGGCATCACCGCTTCGTGCTGCTCGTACCCTTCATCCAGGCGGTGGGTATCTCAATAGGCCCGTTCCTGGGTGGTTTTGCCCTGGAATTGAGTGGTTACCGAGGCTTGGTATACCTAGCAGCCGGATCCCTGGTCTTGTACACCGTGCTGGTGGGCCGCATAGCCCTGTCCCAGGAGCGACAGGAAGTGTAAAACTTATTCAGGAAGGCAGGCAAAAAATGACTGACCACGATTTCTATCTCGATATCTCAGGCACAGCAAGGGAACTGGGCCGTGCCCACGGCGAGGCCTTGCGCCCAACTATTCACGATACCATTGGCCGTTGGCAAGTGTACCTGGCTGAAGCAACAGGAATGTCCTTTTCCGATTTGATAGCGCGCTTCCTGCGGGACACTGATTACCGGCCCGCCATCGAGCGGTGGGCACCCCATCTACTGGAGGAAATGCGGGGTATTGCAGAGGGTGCAGCTCTGGATGAAGAGCTTATCTATGTCTGGCAACTTGTCGATGAGATCATCGATTATGTCATTGAGTATGTGTACATCGAAAAGTGTTCGACCGTAGGTGGTTTCAACCAGGGCAGGGAATTGCCGCCTGTACTGGGAAAGACGCAGGACCTGCCGCCTTGCTATATCGGAGCGGGGGCCCTGGTGAGAACGCGTTATGCCGATAGCGATGTGGAAATCCTGAATTCAACCATCGCCGGCATCATCTGCCAGGACGGCATGGGGCCTCATCTGGGTGTCTGCCTGAACCACATTGGGCAACTGGATCGGAACCCTGCCGGTCTTCCAGTGTCTTTTGTCGCCAGGATTTTGATGGAGCGGGGTAATGGTGTGGAGCAGGGCGTGGAGTTACTGGGTAGTGTAAGTCACGCCTCTGGCATGAATTACGGTCTGGTCGACAGGGAGCAGGCCAGAACTTTCGAGGTTTCCAGTAGTGACACCGAGACCCAGATCGCCGAGTTTGCTCCAGCGCCTGAACAGGGGCGTATATGGCACACCAATCATCCGCTGGCCAACAACAATTACTGCAAGGATATCGCCATGTGGAATGGCCTGCAGGACAAGGAAGCGGGTAATACTCTCAAGCGCGCCGAATTTTTGCAGCGGGAGCTTGGTGTTGAGAGCAAACCCGTCACATTGGAGCGGGTGATGGACCTGCTCTCCTCTCGTGAGACGCCGATTTCCGGGGAACCAGGGGATGAATTCCCATCGATCAATGCCATGGTGATGGAGTTTGGCGAGTCACCGACTTTGTACTTTGCACCTGGAGCCCCAAGCCAGACCGAGTTCCACGCTTTCAGATTCGATTGAATTTAAATGAACCCCGAAGTGGCTACCGGTAACAAATACCGTTACTTGCTTTTAGACCGAAAGCTACTAGGGGTTTGTTCCGTCCATCGTTTAAAAGCATGACTGAAGCTTGAGGTGTCTGCATATCCCGCTTTACTGGCTATGGCTTCAATTGACAGATCAGAAGTGCTGAGAAATTCGATGGCTATATTGATGCGCACTTCCTCGATCAATTCTTTGTAGGTGGTGCCTTCAGCACTGAGTTTTCGTTGCAGCGTGCGGGGAGTAGTGTGTAGTTGAGCCGCAAGTTCATCAAGGGTTTTGGGTTGTTCCGACAGGTTCATGGCCATAACGCGAATATGTTCGGTCAGGTTGTATCCCCGGGAAAGTTTTTCCGATATTGCCAGGCATTGCTTGGCGAACACTTCGCTGGTAGCGGGATCTGGTTTATCGAGTTTGGCGCTAAACCATTGTTTCTCAAATACCAGGGCATTCCTGCCACTGTTAAATTGAACTTTTGCTTGAAAAAGCTCCTGATATTTCTCAGTGTAGTCCGAGCTCGTTTGTTTCAGTTCTAGACGCAATAGCGGTAGGCGTTGGCCAAGCGCCTCGCAGGCAATTTTGTAGCATGCGCTGATATCTCGGTCGCTCATAAAGCTATAGGCGCTCCCAAGGTCACGCAGGGCTGTCATGTCCACTATCCCATTGTCCCCCTCTTCGTACATCCCGAAGCGAAAATAGGTCCAGGTCATGATGATATTGTCGAAGTAGCGCTGGTAGCACTGGTACAGGTCAGCGCTGGTCATAGCAGCCAACCCCAGCATGCCGTACGAAGAGAGGTGATAGCGGGGACCGATTATCAATCCCAGTTCCGGAACCTTGAGGTCACTGTAGGCCGCACTGTAAAAATCCAATTCCTGGGCGGGGGATATTGTCTCTTCAGGGTCCTCCAAGCTCTGTTCCGAAATGTTCGCGGCTTGCAGGTAGGGTAAATAATCGTGATTGATTTCGCGTAGCCAGCTTATGAGAGGGTAGAGCCCATGTGCCAGATGGCTGACATTGGAGAACTCTACGACATTGCTGTAAATACTGGGGTGCGACATGTTCCGATTGTCGCTAAATACTAAAACCTTGTCACCCCCGACCATCACGAATATTCCTGCGCACACCTTATATTTGGATTCGAAAAGACAAGGAGTTGCTATGAAGCAAAACGCCTACATCGCCGGTGTTGGTATGACTCCATTTGGTAAGCACCTAGAGCGGGGCCTTAAATCGTTGGCAATCGAAGCGATCGAGGATGCCCTGACCGATGCCGGGTTGGAAAAAAATCGGGTGGAGGCGGCCTATATGGGTACGGCCGCAGCCAGTCTGATTACTGGCCAGCTTTGTATCCCAGGGCAGGCCGTTTTGCGATCTCTCGGGATAGGTCGTATCCCTGTAATAAATGTCGAAAATGCCTGTGCTACTTCCTCCACGGCTCTACAGCAGGCCTGCTCCATGGTGACGCATGGTGCTTATGATGTGGTGCTATGTGCTGGTTACGAAAAGCTGTACCACGAAGACAAGGCGCGCACGTTCTCGGTTTTTACCGGGTGTGTCGATGTGGAGGATATGGCCGCTGTTGAAGCTCACCTGCTGCGGAACGCGGAACAAACCGGCGCCTCTGTGAATTTCGATGAGGCGGGTTCTAAGCGCTCCATGTTTATGGATATCTACGCAGGTATGGCGCGGGAATATATGCAAGATACCGGCGCGACAGCGCAAGACTTTGCTTTTGTCGCGGCCAAGAACTCCCGCCATGGTGCTCGCAATCCACTAGCGCAGTTTCAAAATGAACTGACCGCAGAGGAAGTGCTTTCAGCGCCGGTCATTGCGGATCCGTTGACCCTCCCCATGTGTTCTCCCATCGGCGACGGCGCCGCCGCTGCGGTGGTGGTATCAGAACGTTTGGCCAGGCAGTTGGGGCTGGCGCGTATGATCAAGGTTGAAGCTTCGTTGGTGGCCAGTGGTTATGACTATGGTGAAGGTGATCAGCCGCTGGCAGCTTGGTGTGCTGAAGAAGTCTACCGACTCACTGGTGTCGGTCCGCAAGAGCTCTCCTGCGTTGAGCTACATGATGCGTCAGCCTCTGCTGAGTTGCAGTACTACGAATTTCTTGGCTTGTGCGAGCCGGGGCAGGGGGTCGCTCTATTACGTTCCGGAGCCACTGAGATAGGCGGCCGCATTCCCGTCAACACCTCGGGTGGCCTCAACCGCAAAGGTCACCCGATTGGCGCGACTGGATTAAGTCAAATACACGAGTTGTGCTTGCAGTTAAGGGGCGAGGCGGGGCCGAGGCAGGTTGCAAATCCGCGCTTTGCACTGGCGGAAAATGGCGGCGGGTTTATCGGAACAGATGCTGCGGCGATGGCGATGACCTTGCTGAGTAGCAGAAGGGATCTGTAGAGATGAGCACAGAACTGATTCTCGCACATATCGTACGCGAAAAACTGGTCGCGCAGGCGGACCTCGATGTCTTGACTTTTGTTGATGTTGACGAAAACGGTGATTTTGTCGATACGGTGCGCACTTACCAGGATCTGTGGGATAACGGCCAGCGGATTGCCCAGGCACTACAGGACGAAGGCATGGAAACTGGCGATGCCTTCGGTTTGCTGATGCTAAACCATGCAGAATTTGTCGATACCATGGTGGGTTCCAGTATCGCCGCTACCGTTTTTGTGCCCATCGATCCGCGCACCAAGAGCGACAAGCTCACCTATATGCTGGATTTTGCAGAGTGCCGCGGCGTGATTGTGGCGGACTATGCCGTGGACAATTTGATAGCTGAACTGCCCAATTTACCGCGGCTGGAGTGGATATGGGTACTGGAAACAGGGTCGGGAATGGCCACCTTGGACAATATTCGTGCTCGAACGATGCGGGAGGTTCTGGGAGCGGAGGTTCCTCAGTTGCCGATTCTGTCCGAAGACGCTATGGCGCCGATGCAGATGTTGTACACCTCAGGCACCACCGGCGACCCCAAGGCGATTCGTTCACCCCACGCCCGTTTTGGTACGATTGGCAGCCTTGGGCCAGTGATTGGCCTGAACGAAAATGATCGCCCCTATACCGGTCTCAGTCTGACCCATGCTAATGCCCAACTCATTACTTTGGGCAACGTACTTAAAATGGGCTTACGAGGCGTTATCAGTCTTAAGTTCACCAAGTCGCGGCTATGGGACATCTGCCGTCACTACGGCTGCACAATGTTCAATTTGCTGGGAGGTATGACCACAGCAATTTATGCTGATCCAGCGCGCCCAGACGATGCCGACAATCCCGTACGCTATGTGTTCTCTGCCGGTATGCCAGCGGCAATCTGGAAAGATTTCCAGCAACGCTTCGATGTGGAGATATACGAATTTTATGGTTGTGCCGAAGGCGGCCTGACATTAAATCCTCCCGGTCAGGGTCCGATCGGTTCTATTGGCAAGGCACCGCCAAATTCTCAGTGCAGCATCCGCGATGAACAGGACAGGGAAGTAGCTGCAGGCATTAGTGGCGAAATCTGTTTTCGCAATGCCGATGGGAGCTGTCCCCCGGTGGAATATTTCAAAAATGCCAAAGCTTCTGAGAAAAAAACAGAAGGAGGTTGGTTCCGTTCTGGTGACATTGGCCACATGGACGAAGAAGGTTTCGTTTTCTTCGAATACCGCGCCGGTGGTGGTATTCGGCGCAATGGTGATTTTGTCAATCCCGCTTTTGTTGAAAAAGCCATCGCTGAAACTCCCGGGGTCAGCGATGTTTTCGTTTACGGCATTGGATTGCCTCATAACGCTCCCGGGGAAAAGGAGGTCGTGGCAGCCATTGTCGTCGAACCAAGCGAATTTGATCTAGAGGCCACGATCACCGCTTGTCAGCAGAAGCTGGAAGCCAGCTTTGTACCCGGTTACTTCCAGTTGGTTGATGAAATTCCCAAGACCGCTTCAGAGAAACCCCAGGAGCGTTTCCTGATTGCAGCTTTCGATGTCGATAACGACAGCGTCATCCAGATTAATTAGTAGGAGAATAACGATGTCCTCACCAAAAATAATTCTGCCGCCTACGGGAGGCCAATGGGGCTTAGGTGAAGAAGCACAGGCCATTCAAGATGTAGTGCGCCGCTTTGCGCAGGATGTCATGCGACCCATTGGCTTACAGCTTGACAAAATGAGCCCCGAGGAAGTGGTCGCCGAAGGTTCGCCATTCTACGACATGTGGGCCCAGTTTGCCGAATTGGGCCTCAAGCCCAGTGTGTTTGCGGATTACTCCCGTGAAGATCAGTCGGTCTTATTCCCCTTGGTCTACGAAGAGCTGGGCTATGGCGATTCCGGTCTGGGCATCTCCTTGGCCGCAGGGGCTCTGGCCTCTCTGATCTCTCATTATGCGGGTAATCAAGCGATGATCGATCTTACCGAAGACAAGATCGGCTGCTGGGCTATCACAGAGCCGGATCATGGCTCAGATTGTCTGGACTACAATAGGGAAAATCATTATCCCACCGGCGATTATGGCAAGCCTAATTGTGTGGTGACGCTTGATGGCGATGACCTGGTGATCAATGGCCAGAAGTCTGCCTGGGTGTCTAATGGTGTCGTGGCCGATGTGGCTATTCTGTTTACGGCCTGTGACAGTGGTGATGGTCCGGACCCCCATCGTGGTGCAACGCTGATCGTCCCCCTCGATGCGCCGGGAGTGAGCTGTGGCAAGCCACTGGATAAGGTTGGCCAGCGAGCGCTGCCTCAGGGGGAGGTCTTTTTTGACAATGTACGCCTTTCTAAAGAGCACCTGTTGTACGGCCCCGACGAGTACGAAGCCAGCACATACACGATTCTAGCAGAGGCTAATATGATCATGGGCGCTCTGTTCACCGGGCAGGCGCGCGCGTCATACGAGTTGGCTGTGCAATACGCCAATGAGCGAAAGGCGGGTGGCACATTGTTACGGAATCATCAGTACACCAAACATAGAATTTTTCAGATGTTCCGACAGGTAGAGACGGCGCGAGCCATGACCTACCGTGCTTACAGGTATAACTTTAACGCCCCCACGCCAGCGATTCAGCTATCGGTGTGCGCCAAGGTGACTGCGACCCAGTCGGCATACGATGTTAGTTCAGAGGCCATGCAGATATTCGGCGGCAATGGGCTCACCAAGGAATACCCCCTTGAAAAAATGTGGCGCGATGCGCGAGCTTCCATGATCGAGGATGGCACCAACGAGACGCTGGGCATGAAGGCCGGCGGCTATCTGCTAAACGTCGATAATTAAAAATAGGCGTCAGTTGGCGCCACTAAGGAGAATAAGCATGAGCGAGAAGCCCAAAGTTGTCATCTACGGCGCGAGTGGTTACACGGGTAAGCTGGTTGCCGAGTACCTGGCCAAGCGCGATATCGATTTTATCGCTGCAGGTCGCAATGCCGAAAAATTGCAGGCGCACATGGAAAAGGTGCCCTTCATCGACCGCGTGAATGTTTCCGTGGTTGCTGTAGAGCATACTACAGAGGCCCTGACCGCACTTTGCGAGGGCACATCGGTGATGATCAATACGGTAGGGCCTTTTGCGCAGTTAGGTCACGAAACCGTACAAGCCTGCCTGAATACTGGTATCCATTATTTGGATACGACCGGTGAGCAGGACTGGGTGATGGCTTGTAAAGAGCAGTACGGACAGGCGTTCGCAGAGAAAGAGCTTGTGCTGGCGCCGGCAACCTCCTGGATGTGGAACGCTGGTCTTATCGCAGCCGAGATTGCCCTGGAAGTCCCAGGTATTGATACTATCGATTTGGTTTATTGCCCCAATGGCAATCCTTCACCTGCATCGACGAAATCCTTTCTGCGTATGTGCTGTCAGCCGCAGTACAAGCTGGAATTCAACGAGTTAGTGGCGTGGCCTGAAGCTCAGCCCTTTGAGACTAGTGTTCCAGGTTTTCACCAACACCTGCTGGCACTGCCCTGGAGTGGCGGCTGTGAACCGATCTGGTACCAGGACGACGAGCGTGTAAGCAGTGTTTCTGTGTTAACAGCATTTACGAACCGCCCTTTGATGGAGATGGTTGTTTCTAAAGCGCAGGAATTCGCCAAAGTTGCACCTACTCTCAATGACGACGAGAAGGAAGAGTTGACAAACCGTTGGGGAGAGGAGATCTGTAGCACCGAGCCACCGCGCGAAATCGAAGAGATTAATCGCGTTGTGATTTCCTGCTGGGCAAGAGGTAATAGTTGTGGCAAAAACTACGCCTTTTTTACTACCTGTGGCTACCTCGCGACGGGTGTGCTGGCGGCTGAAGTAACAGATCGGCTCTTGCGGGGGAAGTACAGTAAGGTGGGTTTTGTAGCTGCCCCCCACGCAGTAGGACATCGTGAACTCGTTGCAGCCTTGCAGGAAGAGGGGTTGCACGGGCCTGCTGGAGAAGCCTGAACATTCGCAAGACAAGCATCATTGTCCTTTTCTTCGCCTTCAGTTTAGTTGCGCTGCGGGCGGGGAGCGCAACGCTATTGGTACAAAACATCAGAGTTATTGACGGCTTGGGTAACCAACCGCTGAATAACCGCGATGTAGTGATTGAATCTGGTGAGATTACCCGTATCTCAAAGAGCGGTGCGCATCTACCACCGGCGAGTGTCGTCGAGGTGATCGATGGTCATGGATTGACCATGCTTCCCGGATTGATTGATCTACACGTCCATCTGGGTAAAACAGAGTTTCCGATCCCGGCGGAAAAATCAGTACCGGCGGTCGAAGATCTGGGTCAGGCCATGCGAGCGCTGCTTTATGCTGGCGTGACCACGGTAATGGATCTTGGCAATAGTCATGAAGTAATCCTGCAGGCGCGTGATGCTCAAGGGGCCGGGAAGATGCCTGGCCCAAGAATTGTGGCAACGGGGGCAATGTTTGATCGCCTACATACTATTCAAAGCGTATTCGAGTTGCCAACCAAAGGTCAGGCTGAAATAGAACAACGCCTAGATCGCTATCAGAATGATGGCATAGAGGTCATCAAGCTGTACGCGGGAATGTCCAATTGGAGCGCGCGCCACTTAATGCGTGAAGCCCATAGCCGGGGCATGCGCGGTATTGCAGATTTTTGGTGTGGAAATCTGAGTCGGGACCTGTTCGCCGTTACGGAGGTCGATGCCTTTGCACATGGTGCCTGTCATCGCCTGGAAGAATCAGATGCAAACTGGATTTTAGAAAATGATAAGTTCGCCATCATGACGCTTACCATTTTCGATGCAATGGGGGGGCATCGCCAATTTCCAGACTATAAATCCCGTAGTTTTCTGATGAATCCACTCATTGTCGATGTTATCGGTCAATCAGTGCTTGAACAGTACTACAAAAACTTCCAGCAGATTCGGGATGCTTTTTACGATACTCCCGAGTCGCTTTACCAGTCGCAGTATTTTCCCGAGCTCAAGCCATTATTGGGCTACAACTTAGAAAACCTCAAAATGCTGCACAGCAAGGGTGTGTTGCTCGGCATGGGAACCGACGGCAACTCTCCCCCGGGGAATTTTTTTGGTGACAGCCTGCATCGAGAGATGGAACTTCATGTTGAAGCTGGCTTAACTCCCCTAGAGACAATTCAGATTGCTACCTATAACGGTGCCAAAATATTGAAGCTGGAGGATCAGATTGGGTCTATTCAAATAGGAAAAAAAGCAGACTTGTTAATTGTAGAGGGTAATCCAACACAGAATATCAGCCATACCCGTCGTATCGTTCATGTGATTCAACAGGGAAAGTTAGTTGATAGGGCGGCTCTGCATTAAAGCGCACCTACACGGAGCGCAGCGTAACCCTTGGGGGTAAAAACTCTAGGTCACTTCTGCGCTTTTGTGCTTTCGGTCATGGGGGGAATCACAAGTTGTTGAGGTTAGCGATAGTGGGTTGTGTCCGTGATTGAAGCCCCTCGGATTTGGATTCCTAGAGCGTGCCAAATCGCGGGATATTCGGATCAGGAGTGTTCGGCGTAATCGCGAGAATTACGCCAGTGTTCATCCTAGAGCGGACAAGGGTTCAGTGAAATCGAGTTCTTGAGCATCTGCGACAGCGGCGCAAGTGATTTTTCCATTGCAAATATTCAGTCCGCTACGCAAGTGTGGATCACTAAGTAACGCGACAGATACCCCGTTGTTAGCTAACGTAAGTCCGTATGGAAGCGTTGCATTGTTGAGGGCCATAGTAGAGGTTCTGGCAACCGCGCCTGGCATATTGGCAACACAATAATGGATAACTTCGTCAACCAAATAGATAGGTTCGTCATGGGTTGTGGGGCGGGAGGTCTGGAAGCAGCCACCCTGGTCGATTGCGACGTCAACAATAACCGAGCCTCTCTTCATGCGCTGAATTATGTCAGCTGATAGTAGTTTTGGAGCGGTTGCACCTGGCACAAGAACCGCGCCGATTATAAGGTCAGATTCGAGTGCATGTTCTTCTATTGCACTTGATGTCGAATAGATCATTTTGGCTCGACCTTCGAAATTTTGGTCCAGCTCTCTTAATCTAGAAATAGATTTGTCCAAAATGGTGACATCAGCCCCCATGCCAACAGCCATCGCGGCAGCGTTCTCGCCGACTATACCGCCGCCGATTACGAGAACTTTAGCGGGAGGAACGCCGGGCACACCGCCAAGCAACACGCCTCTTCCGCCGGCGGATTTTTCAAGATGGTGTGCTCCTGCTTGAATGGACATCCTGCCGGCCACCTCGGACATGGGCGCAAGTAAAGGAAGTGTGCCATCTGGCGCGGTTACCGTTTCATATGCGATACAAGTAGCACCAGACTCGCACAATAACTTGGTTTGTTTGTGATCGGGCGCCAGATGAAGATAAGTAAAAAGAATTTGTCCCGGGGAGAGCATTTTACATTCGTTTGGTTGGGGCTCTTTTACTTTTACGATCATTTCGGCTCGATCGAAAATTTCTGAGGCGTCCGCAATCATGGTGGCTCCTGCCACTTCGTATTGATCGTCGTAGAAACCGATTTCCTTGCCGGCATCAGCCTGAACCAGGACTTCATGCCCGTTTTTGGTGTATTCCTGAACTGCTGACGGTGTGAGCCCTACACGGTACTCGTGGTTTTTGATTTCCTTGGGGACGCCGATTCGCACGGTAATTCTCCTTTGCATGAACAAGGGGTCCGACTATGGGTTGAAGAACAGCCCAGTCAGGTAGGTTTAGATTTAGTCAGGTTTGTCAGCGAACATAGACTGCGCGATTACACAGAGTATTTCGAAAAGGATGGTCGCGCCGTTTAATGCAGTTATCCCACTCGGGTCAAGTGATGGGGCAATTTCCACGACATCTCCCCCGGCAAAATTGACCCCGGCAAATTCTCGAATGAGGCGTTGCGCTTCCCGCATTGTTATTCCACCGGACTCAGGGGTGCCCGTACCGGGCGCGAAGACTGGGTCGAGCCCATCTACATCAAATGTGATATAGGTCGGGCGATCGCCAACGATCTTCAGTGTCTCTTCGGCTACTTTCTGCCAACCCAGGTCATCGAATTCTTCGATTGTAATGAGACGCATACCCTTGTCGCGAGAGTAGTCGAGGCCCTCGGTTACATTCTGGCCACCGCGAATTCCTATCTGGACAGTTCTTTTCGGGTCAATTAGTCCCTCGTCGGCTGCTAGCCGGAAGGGGGCGCCGTGATGAAACTTGGAGCCCTGAAATTCTGCCCAGGTGTCTGTATGGGAATCGATGTGAATGATGGCGATCGGTTCTTCATAGCGGGCGCCCAGCGCCTTGAGTATCGGGTAGGTCACCGAGTGATCCCCTCCGACTGACAGTGGAATTACTTGTGATGCCGCAATGGCTTGGAAGTGTTTGTGAATGTCCAGATAGGCATTATCCAAGTTGAGGATATTCTTGAAACGGACATCCCCCATATCCGCAACACGACACATCTCATACGGACGTGAGTTTGTTACGACATTGATGTCGCGCATCAGCGAGGACTGATTGCGAACTTCTCGAGGTCCGTAGCGGGCACCGGTTCGGCAGGTGAGGCCACCGTCAAAGGGGATTCCGACAATTCCAATGTCCACCTCTTTGAGATCCCGACAAAACGGAGTACGCATAAAGGTGGCGATCTCCGCGAAGCGTAGTTCCTGTCCGGGGTTATAGCTCTCGCCTAGAAGATCGGTGCTGCTATAGAATTTCTTCAATTTTTTTTTGGTCACACGTACAACCTCTGCCTGAACTATCTATTTAACTGTTACTTGGGAAAGAGAATTGAACGCCATCGCGAACAGTACTGGATGTCCACCGTTGGGTGATGGTTTTGCGCCGGGTGTAGAAGCGCACGCCGTCCGGACCATAGGCTGACAGGTCGCCGAAGAGTGACCTCTTCCATCCGCCGAAGCTGTGATAGGAAACCGGAACAGGCAGCGGTACGTTAATGCCCACCATGCCCGCCTGAATGTTGTCAGAGTAATATCGGGCCGCTTCTCCATCGCGGGTAAATAAACAGGTACCGTTGCCGTATTCGTGAGCATTAGCGATTTCTATCGCTTCTTTAAGACTTTCAACACGAACAATGCAGAGTACGGGGCCGAATATTTCTTCGCGGTAGATTTTCATCTGTGGAGTAACATTGTCGAAAAGGCATGGTCCAAGGAAATAGCCACTCTCGTGGCCTGGGACTGAGACACCCCTCCCATCTATCGTGAGGTCTGCTCCTTCTTCGATACCGCTTTCAATGTAGCCAAGGACTTTGTTTAAGTGTTGTTGGGTAACCAGCGGCCCCATGTCAGAACCAGTTTGCATCCCGGGGCCTACTTTGATCGCAGGAATTTTTTCGCTCAGTCGGGATGCCAATTCATTGGCGACATCGTCACCTACAGCAACAGCTACTGATATGGCCATGCAGCGCTGGCCACACGAGCCGTATGCGGCGCCAATCAGCGCGTCTACTGTATTAGCAATATCAGCATCCGGCATCACGATTGCGTGGTTTTTCGCCCCGCCCAGTGCTTGGACTCGCTTACCTCGGGCTGTAGCTTCGGCGTAGATGTGTTCTGCAACCGGCGTAGATCCGACGAAGCTGATAGCTTGAACGCGATCATCTTGTATCAGCGCATCTACGGCCTCTCGGTCACCGTTCACGACGTTGAGAACACCCGGTGGTAACCCCGCCTCGTGCGCGAGTTCTGCTATGTAAATTGCGGTACTTGGAACGCGTTCTGAGGGCTTCAGTATGAATGTGTTACCACAGACAACAGCGAGCGGCCACATCCAGAGCGGTACCATGGCGGGGAAGTTAAATGGCGTAATGCCTGCTACGACACCCAGTGCCTGGAACTCGCTCCAAGAGTCTATTCCGGGGCCGACGTTGCGGCTGTGCTCGCCTTTTAGAAGCTCCGGGGCCGAGCACGCGTACTCAATATTTTCGATCCCCCTTTGCAATTCACCTTGCGCGTCATCTAGGACTTTGCCGTGCTCGCCTGCGATAAGGGTACAGATATGCTCGGAATTCACCTCCAGAAGATTTTTCAGGCGGAACATAATTCGCGCGCGCTTTATAGGAGGAGTTGCCCGCCAGGCAGCGAATGCTGATTGTGCGGAAGAGACAGCTCTATTTACTAGGTCGGTGCTCGCGAGGGCTACTTCGCTTTCACCTGTACCGTTCGCGGGATTAAATACGGTTTGCGTGCGACCGGTATGGGCGACATGATGACCCTGAATGAAATGTCCGATGGTATTGATGTCCTGGTCATTTTTTGCGGGTTGGCCCATGATAGACTCCTGTACAAAGTGGTTGCGTTAGTCGAGTTCGCGGATGGATTCGCCCAGGGCATTTATAAGGGCATCGATGTCTTCTATTTCGCTGACGAAAGGGGGCGCCAGTTGAATGGTGTCTGCACCGTATCGAACATAAAAACCCTTCTCCCAGCACTTCATTGCAATCTCATAGGGGCGCCGGGCTGGCTCGCCGGGGAAAGACTCAATGGTGAGCCCTGCAGCAAGGCCGTAGTTGCGAATGTCGGACACATATTGTGTGCCCTTCAGGCTGTGCACTAAATCCTCTAGTACGGGTGCCAGCATTCTCACTCTACCTACTGCGTTATCGGTAGCGAGCAGGTCGAGTGTGGCCAGGCCAGCCATGCAGGCAACTGGGTGTGCGGAGTAGGTGTAGCCGTGGGGAAATTCAAGCTGGTAATCCGGTCCCCCAGCGGACATAAATGTGTCGTAGATATCAGATTTTACCGCTACGGCACCCATCGGCTGAGTGCCGTTAGTGAGTTGTTTGGCTAGTGTCATGATGTCTGGCTGAACACCAAATTCCTCGGATCCCGTCATTGAACCGGTGCGGCAAAAGCCAGTGATTACTTCGTCGAAAATCAGCAGGATGTCGTGCTTTGTGCAAATTTCGCGCAGCTTTTGCAGATAGCCCTGAGGTGGAACAATCACTCCACCCGAGCCAGAAAACGGTTCAACTATCACAGCCGCAATATTGGAGGCGTCGTGGAGCGTAATCATGTCTTCTAGATGCGTTGCGAGGTCCCTACCTGTAGCGGGCATGCCTTTGCAAAATTTATTCTCGGGCAAGAGGGTATGTGGAAGATGATCCGCGTCGAGTGTCTGACCGTACAAGGCCCGGTTTGCGCCAATTCCTCCGACACTGATTCCGCCGAAGTTCACCCCGTGATACCCCTTAACGCGGCCTATAAGCTTGGACTTGCAGGCCTGGCCTTTCAGTCGCCAATAGGCACGCGCAATTTTGAGAGCGGTTTCTACGCTTTCTGATCCGGATCCCGTGAAAAACAGATGGTTCAGTTCTCCCGGCAGCAACTCGCAGACCCGGTGCGCAAGTTTAAATGACGCGGGGTGTCCGAATTGAAAAGCTGGAGCATAGTCAAGGTTTGCTATTTGGCGGCTTACTGCCTCAACAATTTCTTTGCGGCCATGGCCGAGTCCGCAGGTCCAAAGGCCTGACAATCCATCGAACACCTTGCGGCCGTCAGCGTCGGAATACCAGCAGCCCTCTGCAGAAGTGATAATGCGAGGGTTCTGTTGAAATTCCCTATTCCCAGTAAACGGCATCCAGTGGGCCGAAATTTCCTCTGGGCTCAGAGTGGGTGCGACTGTCATTGATGGCCTCTTCGGACAAATCTAATGGCAACGGACAGCCTATACTGGGGTTATATTTGATAAAATATAATAATATCACTGTTTAGTGGTACTTAAATGAAAGTAAAAAGGCTGAGATATGCGTAAACGTGCCGTTCTTACCCAATTAGCTGACGTGGACATCAGGCTTTTACAGGTATATCGCCAGGTTGCAGAGGCCGGTGGAATCTCGGCCGCTGAACTGGAGCTAAATATTGGTCTCTCTACCATTAGTCGACATATCAAGGACTTAGAAACTCGTCTGGGGATGACTCTCTGCCGACGGGGTCGCGGGGGGTTCGCTCTGACGGATGAAGGTGAAGTGGTATACGCTGCCACACTTCGCTTATTTTCAGCTCTGGATAATTTTCGAGCTGAAGTGAACGAAGTACATGAACGGATGACCGGTAAGGTGATCATTGCATTGTTCGATAAGCTTGCGACTAATCCGGCATGTCGAGTGCACGATGCCGTACGGTATTTTGATAATGTTGCTCCTGAGGTTGAACTGGAGATCCATGTTGAGCCGATCAATGTCATTGAGAAAGGGGTCATGGATGGAACTTTTCATGTTGGCATAATTCCAGAGCACCGACCTTCCCCCAGTCTGGACTATGTCAATTTGTTTGAAGAAAACATGTTTCTGTACTGTGGTAACCACCATGCGCTATTTTCGAAGAGCGATAATGATTTATCCGATGAGCATATTCTCTCCTTCAAATATGCTGGACTGGGTTACCATTCTCCGAATATGGAACAGTCGAAGTCGCAGGGACTTTCTCGTAACGCGAGTGCTTACGACCAAGAGGGAGTGCTGACCCTGCTGCTGTCGGGGTGCTATTTGGGATATCTTCCAGATCACTATGCCCGGACTTTCGTAGAGAAGGGCCTGATTCGGACGCTGCAGCCCGAGAAGAATCACTATCTTTGCGAGTATGTTGCGATAGTGCGTCGCTCTCCAAAGCCATCCCGTGTAATAGCGACTTTTCTTCGGGAGCTTATTAGTGCACATACTGCCTGAGGCTGGCGACACAAAAACTTGGGTTCGCGGGCATATAGGGGCGAGATCTTGCGTTCGCACCCCGTAGGTCATTGTTTTTATTATAATTTCTCTCCACCTTTTTGAAAGCGCTTGTTTGGCTCAATTTTGCGTAGTCCAAGGCCAGATGTGATTGTCAAAGTCATATCTGGTTATTTTCGCCCAAATGCCCGAAAAGGTGCAGTAGGGGCAGGGGAGTCACCAGTAGTACATGTGCGGCTTATGATTCCCAAGCGGGAAAATCACCTCATCGCCGTCAATTGATCCCCGTTCGAGCAAGCGGCACAAACTCGCCTCCTCCCTCCGTGCGTATTCCAGACCAAGCCTGCCACTGATTCCAGACGAAGCCTGCCACCCATTCCGCGCGAAAGCTGCCACTGATTCCACGGCAAAGCTGCCACCCCGGCAGCTGGCCTGAGAACCACCAGCGGAGCACCCCGACGCGAGATAACTAACCGGTATTCTGGCCCCTGCCATAAGGAGGGAGTCAGATGCCTGCAAAGAGGTTATCCATGCGTAAAATCAAAGAAGTCCTGCGCCTCAAATGGGGCAACGGCATGAGTAATCGGCGCATTGCCGCCAGTTGCGGCATCGGCCGCCCCACCGTCAGCGAGTATCTGCGCCGGGCCGAGGAGGCCGGCCTCAGTTGGCCCCTGCCTGCCGATCTGGACGAGGCCAGGCTGGAGCGGCTGCTGTTCCCGCCACCGCCAAATCTACCGGCCCAGGCCCGCGGCATCCCCGACTGGAGCCACATCCACAAGGAACTCAGGCACAAGCACGTCACCCTGTTCCTACTCTGGCAGGAATACCGCCAGAACCACCCCGAGGGCTACCAGTACAGCTGGTTCTGTGAGCACTACCGCACCTGGCAGGGCAAGCTGGACGTGGTCATGCGCCAGGATCATCGTGCCGGCGAGAAGCTGTTTGTGGACTACGCTGGCCAGACCGTGCCGATCATTGATCGCAACACGGGCGAGATCCGCCAGGCCCAGATCTTTGTGGCGGTACTGGGGGCTTCCAACTACACCTACGCCGAAGCGACCTGGAGTCAGGCCCTGCCGGACTGGATCGGGTCGCATGTGCGCGCCTTCGGGTTCTTGGGCGGCGTACCGGCATTGGTGGTACCGGACAACCTCAAGTCCGGCGTGAGCAAGGCGCACCGTTATGAGCCTGACACCAACCCCACCTACCAGGATATGGCCTCCCACTACGGCGTGGCGGTACTGCCAGCGCGGGTGCGCAAACCCAAGGATAAGGCCAAGGTGGAGGGCGGTGTCTTGATTGTGGAACGCTGGATACTGGCCGCCCTGCGTCACCGCCAGTTCTTCTCCTTAGTGGAGCTCAACGCCGTCATCAGCGAACTGCTGGTTAAGTTCAATGACCGCCCCTTCCGCAAGCTGCCGGGCTGCCGCCGGGAGCACTTCGAGCAACTGGATCAGCCAGCGTTACAACCCTTGCCCGCCGAACCCTACGTCTACGCCGAATGGAAGAAAGCCCGGGTCCACATCGATTACCACGTGGCCGTCGACGGGCACTATTACTCGGTACCCTACACCCTGATCAAGAAGCAGGTCGATGTGCGCATCACCCGCCATACCATCGAGTGTTTCCACCGGGGCAACCGGATCGCCAGTCACCGCCGTTCTTACCACAAGGGCAGCCACACTACAGTACCGGCCCATATGCCGGAAGCGCACCGCCAGGCCGGGGAATGGTCGCCCGAGCGGCTGGCCAGGTGGGCAGCGCAGACTGGCCCGGCCACAGAGAAGCTGATCCGAACCGTACTGGGATCACGCAAGCACCCGCAGCAGGCGTACCGATCCTGCCTGGGCATCCTGCGCCTGGGCAAGGCCTATGGCGACGAACGCTTGGAGGCCGCCTGCCGGCGGGCTCTGACCCTGGGCAGCTGCCGCTACAAAAGCATTGAATCCATCCTCAAGCACCGACTGGACGAGCAGCCCCTGGAGGAACAGCAGGAACTGGCGCTACCCGACACTCACGACAACATCCGCGGCCCCGCGTACTACCACTGAAGGAGAACATTATGTTGAAGCATCCTACCCTGGATAAACTCCAGGCCCTCAAGTTTACCGGCATGGCGGCAGCTCTGGCCGACCAGATGGCCATGCCCGATATAGACGAGTTGGGCTTTGAGGAGCGTCTCGGCCTGCTGGTGGATAGAGAGATCACCGAGCGGGAAAACCGGCGACTCACTAACCGGCTGCGCCGTGCCAAACTGAGGCACAATGCTGCCTTAGAGGATCTCGATTACCACACCTCCCGTGGGCTGGACAGGGGGCTGATTCAATCCCTGGCAGCCTGCCAGTGGGCAAAGGAATCTCTGAACGTACTGATCACCGGGCCCACCGGCGTGGGCAAAACCTGGCTGGCCTGTGCCTTGGCGCACAAGGCCTGTCGGGCGGGCTACACCGCCCAGTACATCCGTCTGACCCGGCTGCTGCGGGAGTTGATGATCGCCAAGGGTGACGGGCGCTACACCAAGTTACTGGCCAGCTTGGCCAAAGTGGATGTGCTGATCCTGGACGATTGGGGCCTGCTGAAGCTCAACGCCGAGAACCGGCGGGATTTGCTGGAGGTCCTGGAAGACCGACACGGCAACCGCGCCACCATCGCGACCAGCCAGCTGCCCATTGAGGAGTGGCATGGTGTGATTGGTGATGCGACGCTGGCTGACGCGATCCTCGATCGGCTGGTACACAACGCTTACAAGATTAATCTGAAAGGAGAATCCATGCGAAAGCGGCAATCAAAGTTGACGAGCACCACCCCTTTGGAGTAACAATGCAAACCCCGCGTCGCTACGCGCCGTTGGGTGGCAGCTTTGCCCCGGTCCGGGTGGCAGGCTTCAAATGGAATGGGTGGCAGGCTTCAGCGGTTTACGCACCCTCCGCTGGGGACGAGTCATGAACAGCTTCACCCACCATCCGGGCGACTTGTTGTAATGAACTCCCCACTTATGGCGATTGGTGTATTTGCGGCGAATGCGCCCGTTGTGGTCGCGATCTTTCGTTTTGTTTTTGACGGACATCGTCATCTCCCAGGTGTTAATACCTAGAAGATGTCCTGCCCCCAGTAGAAGATGCCCATGATCGGCTCCTGATTCCCGCCGACCCGAATTTTGGCCGACCGCACAGGCTACGCCTGAGGGGTATTGATTACAAGTCTGTTTGGTGTCGCTGCAATGGGGAGGGCGCGAGACCCTGGGAGCAGGGCCTGAATCTGATCAATCAAGCTGATGATCGATGTCCATGCTCTCGTGCAGTACGCGGATAACATTAGTCCCGTCATCTAGGGCCAGATATACGACCAGATGGTGTGCGTGGCGGTGGATTCTGACAGGTGGTACGAATTCGAAGCGCTCTCTACACATGAGGGGCTGTTCAGCAAGCAACTGAATTGCCTGATCCAGTTCGTCAAGGTATTTGTCAGCCTGCTGTTCACCCCATTCATTGAAGGTGTACAGCCAGATATCGAGTAAATCCTGCTCGGCCTGGACCTGCTTGATGATGCGAGGCATCAGGATTTTTCAAGCCCCGTCAATTGCCTGGCTTTTTTCTTTATGGTGTCCATGTCCAGTTCGCCGGCGTCGCCGCTCTCGATCCCGAGAGTAATGGCGGCCTGGAAGGCAGCAAGCTTGTCCTTCTCTTCCTGATCCTTCCGAATCAGATCCCGCACATAGTCGCTTGAACTGGCGTACTTTCCTTCATCAATCTGGGTCTGGACCCAGTCTTTCATCGGGTCGGGCACGGAGATATTCATGGTGGCCATGGCATCCTCCTGGTGTCTAAATCAAAAATGTAGTATGGCAATATATGTCAAATATTGTCAATCAATCATAAGAAGAGGGGGTACTAGGGACATCCCCGCCGCAAATAACACTTCGCCCTGAAACCCAGGCCTGGCAAGGCTTTCAGGAGTGCCTTACTTTCTGACCTTCCCCCGAATTGGCTGATTTTTAGCCGATTAGGCTAAGATCGGGCGTTTTGGATTCCCGAATGAGCCGTAAAAGCAAGCGCCGCGCCATCCTCCTGGATTCTGAGATTCAAGATCTATATGGCGCACCGAAGCTCGCCTTCGAACAAAAGCGATACTATTTCTCCCTGAATGATCCCGAACTCGATGCCCTCCGCTCAATCCGTGACCGCTACAACAGGGTCTACTTTGTCCTGTTGCTGGGCTACTTCAAAGTTAAGCCCGTTGTCCTGAACATCCGCTACAGCGATGTACGGGAGGACCTGCAGTTCATTGCAGGCGAGTTCTTCCCCGGCATGAAACTCGGGCGCAAGAACTTGTCACCCATGCAAAAAGTACGAATTTACCGCCGCATCTTTCAGCTATTGGACTACCAATCTTTCGATGATGACAGCGAAGCGGCTTTAAGCAGGCGCGCTGGAGTGGCGGCGACAGCCTCTATCGAATCGCGATTCCTATTCGATGAATCCATCGATTATCTGGCCAAGCAACGCATTGCCATCCCGAAATATACCGTGCTTCAGCGCGTGGTCAGCAAAGCTATCGCCAGTGAGCGCCAGCGCCTGGCTGATATTTTGTCACACTCAATGAGCCAGTCTCTGGGTGAGAGCGTGGACGTAATTCTGGATGACGATACAGCAACGACAGTGAACACTGTGCGGCAATCGGCCAGGAATTTCTCCGTATCAGAGCTGGAAAAGGAACTGATCATACACCAGCAGATCGAACCGTTGATCGATGAGATCGATGCAGTTGTTCAGCAATTGGGGCTATCACTCAGCAATCTGGAACACTTTAGTTCCATGGTCGACTACTACACCCCAACCAAGCTTCGTCGTTTCGACAAAATGACTCGCTCCCTGTACCTGATCTGTTATCTTCACCTAAAACATCGACAGGTTACCGAGCACCTGGCAGACGCTTTTATGCACCACTGCCGCAAGCTGCAGCAGGAGGCCAAACAGTACGCTGACGACACCGCTTACCAGGAGTGGAAAGAAGCCGTTGCGAATGTCGGCAAGGGCGCCACACTGTTACGTTTGTATATTGACGATTCCATTGACGGATCGGTGCCCTTTAGCGAGATACGCCAGCGAGCGGCCGGCGTCATGCGCCCGAAACAGATCGAGTCGCTGTGTCGGTACCTCACCGACCAGAAACAATCACAGGCGTTCTACATCTGGGAATACTATGACCAGCAGGCGGAACTGATCGAGCAGACACTGCGGCCGATATTCCTCGCCCTCAAGTTCCAGTCGTCGACAACGACTCGCGCCCTGGGCGCACAGATCGAACGAAGCCAATTTGACCTTGATACCTGCGGCAGTATCAGGGAAATCGACCGGCGGTTGATCAGACCGAGACACCTGCCCTTTGTCGCTCCCGGCGGCGCCATCAATTCTGCTCGCTTTGAAGTGCTGCTCTATCTACTGGTTCAAGGCAAACTCGACGGGCACCTGTTCATCCCGCAATCGCCTAAACACTGCAGCTTGGCGGATGATCTGGTCGATGACGACATCTGGAAGCAGAGACGGAAGCTGATCAAAAGCTCGTTGCTGAGCCGGATTAACACAGCCCCGAAACAACTGATGCGTTCGATGCAGAAGGAGTTGTCCACGACACTGGAGCAGGTGGGGGACCGCATCCGGAAAGGCGACAACCGAAACGTCATACTGCGCTCTCGCTCCGGGAAAACCCAATGGCGACTTCCGTCATCGGGCGCTAAGAGCCTGCTCAACAACCCGTTCTTCGAACAGCTGAACCAGGTCAATATTGCCGATCTCATGCGATTTGTCGACCAGGAAACCGGGTTTCTGGATACCTTCGATCATGTCAGGCAAGTGCAAGCCAGGCAGGCGGTGAACGCGAACAACCTGATTGCTGCCATCATTGCCAACGGTACCAACTACGGCCTTTACCGCATGGCGCATATCTCTGACCGTTCCTATGAAGAATTGCGCTCGACGCAGGCCAACTATCTGCGCATGGAAACACTGAACCAGGCCAACGATGCCATTAGTAATGCCATTGCCAAACTTGAGATCTTCCAGCATTACAATATCCAGGAAGGTGTCCTGCATGCGAGCGCCGACGGGCAGAAATTTGAGTCTCGGCTGCATACGTTCAAAACACGTTACTCATCCAAGTACTTTGGCACCAACAAGGGCGTGTCCGCCGTCACCCTAGTCGCCAACCATGTGCCGGTGAACGCCCGGGTTATCGGCGCCAACGAACACGAGTCCCACTACATCTTCGACCTGCTGTTCAACAATACATCGGAGATCAAGCCGGATGTTTTGTCCACGGATACGCACGGCGTGAACCACGTGAACTTTGCGTTACTCGACCTCTTTGACTATACCTTCGCGCCGCGCTACGCCCAGGTCGGACGGGTCATCGAGGATATGTTCACGGTCAACGTCAGCAATGGCGATAAGCCCGTGTTGTCCCTGAAAAAACCGATCCGCGCGGATGCCATTGTGCAGGAATGGGAGACCATCCAGCGCATTGTTATCTCGCTTCAGCGCAAGACGACATCGCAGGCTGCGCTGATCCGAAAACTATCCACGTACAGCAATACGCACCCGCTGGTGCAGGCCCTGACGGAGTATGACCGGTTGGTTAAGGCCAGTTACCTTCTGAACTACATTGACGATGCAGCCCTGCGCAACTATGTACAACGGGCGCTGAATCGGGGAGAAGCCTATCACCAGTTACGAAGAGCGGTGGCCTCGGTCAACGGCAACCGGTTCCGCGGCTCCTCCGACCAGGAAATCGACATCTGGAATGAATGCGCCCGGTTGCTGACGAACGCGATTATCTACTTCAACTCACTCATACTGAGCAATTTGCTGGCGTACTACCGGGCCGCGGGGGATCAGAAAAATCTGGATCTGGTGAAAAAAGTGTCTCCTGTGGCCTGGCTGAACGTCAATCTCAATGGCACCTACAGCTTCACGTTTGAGCAAAATATGATCAATATGGCGGAGATTCTCAGCCCGCTGACCGGTAAATCCGGAAGAACTAAAAAGTAAGGCACTCCTGAAAGCCTTGCCAGGCCTGGGTTTCAGGGCGAAGTGTTATTTGCGGCGGGGATGTCCCTAGTACCCCTCTTTGGCTATCGCTTTGCGCCGCGATATCGAGACTTCCGGCGCAAAGTGCAAACCGGGTTGTATGCCTTCAAGTCACCCAACGCCTATGCCGGATGTGCGATCCAGCCGGTACGGCGGATCAAAGAAAGTCTCATTGAGTCCGAGTGGGATAATATCGAGCGCATCTTGTTGTCGTTGGCGCTGAAGACCACCTCGCAGAGTGTCATCGTCTCCAAGCTCAGCAGTCACCGGCGTCAGAATCGCACCAAACAAGCACTGTGGGAGTTCGAACACATCATCCGCAGCCTCTACCTGCTCGATTACATTGACTCGCCACTCCTTCGGCGCAATGTGCACAGAGCACTGAATCGGGGCGAGGCGTACCATCGACTACGGAGAGCAGTTGCCTACGCACACGGCGGACGGTTCAGGGTCCGATCACAGCATGAACAGGAAGTCTGGAATGAATGTACTTGGCTGATCGCCAACGCCGTCTTTTACTACAATAGTGAAATCCTCTCAGAGCTGCTCTCAACACTGGAAAACCAGTCGAACAACACTGCAATAGACACGCTGCAGCGCGTCACTTTGTACACTGTCAAAGAAGATTTAGAGAAGAGGGGCTGGGCGTAGAATGCTATTTAACATAATATATATTATACGCAGTACGCCCGTAGAAACAACTGTAAGCGCCCGTAGAAACGCCCGTAGGAACGCCCGTAGGAACGCCCGTAGAAACGCCCGTAGAAACGTGTAGAAATTATTTTCAGGTCTAATCTAAGAGCTATGCCTATTTCTGTTATATATTTTTGTTACAGCTAAAGCCAAAAGAAATATTACTGACCCGAGAATAGCATGTGCAATTATTGGTTCTAGAAAGCATGTCTCACACGCTGTCACCCCAGAGGGATAAAAATAGATCGTTAGTGCTCCTATCAATGCCGCGACGACAATTCCCCTGCTAGTAAGAAACGTTTTATCTTGCCAAATTGCTTTCCAGAGGATAAGCAAAGTAACCAAAGTGCTATATGCACTGAGTTTTAGAAGGATAGTGAACTCTACTATCGGGTACTCGTCCAAGTTTTTACCTCCTCTTACCTAGATGGACTATTGGTTATCTCACACATATTCTCCAAGCCATTGACCGGATTCAGAATTACACGGAAGAGCTCGACGAGGTAGCCTTTCTACAGAATGAAATGGCGCAGGATGCGGTGATTCGTAATCTCGAGGTGATCGAAGAAGCCAGCCGTAACATCAGGCAACGCTATCCGGAATTTGCGGACGCCCACCCCGAACTGCCTCTGGCCTCGGCGTGCGAGATGCGCAACGTGTTGGCGCACGGATATTTCAAGGTTGATCTGGCCATATAGTCTGGCAAAACCTGGAAAAGGGTCTACCTGAATTGCAAGCACAGACACGGGCAGTCGTCGAAGCTGAGAGACTGGATTTAACATCCGATCCCTCCGATTGATGAAGGGTCGCCACCCTCCCCTATCTCAGTTTACTGACCTTCCCGGATAGCAGACGTTCCTGATATTGATGAAACGGGAAATCCAGCTTCCCTCGGAAGTTGACCCCCTCGGACCGGGCGGGCCCGATATGCCGCAGGAGCTCGGGATCAATCAGACGCCCCTCCTCCCACCTCAATCGGTCCATACCCTGCTGCATGTGCAAGCTCATGCAGGCAATGGTGACATTGCTCAGCAGCGTGAGAGAGCCACAGATGGCGAATAGTTCCTCCAGTCGCCTGCCACGATGGGCCGGGACGTTGCCCGCATAAATAGGCTAGGGCGTACAAAAAGTGCTAAAAGTGCTGCCAAGGAATTCCCTTAAAATCATACAGTTAAGATAATAATCTCTATCTTTTCTATATCTGACAGTATGTTGTTGCCCACAGTTAATAAGGGCAATAGCGCATGCCGCGCATACCAACGATCGCCGCCCTAATGGCGGAATTGCGTTCAAAACTTTGCACGCCCATGATTACCCCCTATTTTCCCGGCGCCGATTTCAACAAATCCACGGTCACCGTGCCGCTAACATGAACGCCGATACGGTTGTTACCCGCCACGGTAAGATCGACGAGGTACCTACCGTCACTCTCACGCTTGTCGGTGACTTCGCCACTCAACACCATCTTATCGCCCGGGTAATTTGGAGCACCCAAGCGTATTTTTACCGCCGTGAGTATTGCTTCAGGGCCAGCCCAGTCTGTCACGTAACGTCCGACCAGCCCGTTGGACGTCAGTATGTTCATAAAAATATCCGGTGAACCCAGCTCCTGGGCGCGGTCTTTATCGTGATGGACATCCTGATAGTCACGCGAAGCGATCGCTGTAGAGACGATCATTAAGGTAGTGATATCGATCTCCAACGGTGGCAATTGATCGCCCAGGGAGACCGCGTCAAAAAAAGCGCCGCCAAATTCCTGTGTAGTCATGGTATCGCGTGCCATTCCCGGCCGTGCGCGCGATGGGTGCCCTTGTTGTTGCCCTTGTTGTTGCTCTTTTTCTGGCTCGCGCTTAGCAGGTTTATAGCGCAAAATCGTGAAATGCATTTCAGCAACTTTCTCGCCCTCCTCGGTGAAATACTCGAGAAGCTGAGTCACAAAAAAGCCGGTTCCCAAACCGGTTTTCTTCTCCGGTGAGATCGATTCTAAACGCGTTTTGCAGTGCAGTTTTTCACCGGGCGTGATGTAACGCAGATAAACTTGTTCGCAATTCGTGGCCACTACCGCGCCATAGCCCGCATCCTCAATGGCACTGTTCACACTCGCCATGGGGTCCGTGGTGGAGGAACCCGGCGCCGGGCCCTGCAAACCCCGCATGGTCCAGGCCTGCAACATCGTAGGCGGCGCCACGAGGGCTGCATGGCGAGTACCGGCGGCAAATTCCGCGTCGGTATAGATGGGATTTTTGTCCCCCATCGCCTGCGCCCAGTGCCGTATCATCGGTGCGTTGACCTCATCCCAACTCGTTGTAAGTCCTTCCTCACCACTATCGAGACAAGCTTGTAATACTTCCGCTAAGTCCAACCGCTCTTTATGCATGTAACACCCCAAATCTCCGATAACATCCCGCAAGATAGCGTTGAATTCAGGTATAAAAAAGCACAATTGCGCGCTAAATCCCATTGTTGACTTCGATTAATGGACCGTATCGTGCCTAACCTGCCATCGTGCTATTTCCGACACCGTATGTTGCGCGCCCATTCGCGCTCAACGCGCACGGGGATTGCCGCTGCTTAGCGCTTCAAGCGCTTAACTTTCAAACAGACGTGCGGGTAGCTCAGCGTCCAAGATTTCACGCGTGTCTCCCCTGCGACGCGTAAATTCAATACTATCGAAGTATTCGAGTACCTCGATGGCAACCTTGCGGCCTGTGCCCATACGATCTTTGAAGTTAACGACTGTGACGGGCTGATTTTCTGCCGCGAGATCCATTGCCAGTTGCGCGAGTTGAGCCAATTGTTGCGCAGTAGCGTAGCGATTGTCGTTGAGTTTGTGCAGCCTGCCATCACGTACGGCCAATTGTCCGAGTCTTTGCAATGTTTTTTTACCAAGCCCGGTTTCAGCAGCAATCTGGGATAACAGTGGGATTTTTGTGCCGCGTTGTCCTACACAAGCTTCAAACTGGCACAGGCGCGCCACGTCTTCATCGGATAGGGAAGCGTTGAAATTGTTCAATCGCACACTACCGGATTTCAGAGCTAGCACCCCAACGCGCCGCAACTCATCCAGTAACGCCGCCAACAGGGGTGCTTCCAGCGTCACATCTAGCGCAGCTTGCAACTCGTTGATACTGATGCCCGCCACGGCAGGATGTCGCTGATGCCAGTGCTCCAGGTAACGGGGTATAGCCGCCAGCCCCTGTTGCCAGCGCGCCTTGGCGACCACCAGTCGGCGGCCGTCCACGTCGAAACGATGCAAATTGGGCGCGAACAATGCCGGCAGCTCACTCTCGCGCAGATTCCAGCTGTGTCGGAACTGTTCAACATCCAGTAGCTGCTCCTGCTCTACTGCCAGAGCCTCGAGCGCAACCTGCGCCGAGTCCGTTTCCAGTGCCCGCAGGCTCTTCCGCTCCCGTGGGCGATCCACCCTCGTTCGCGTTGCATAGGGGTTGAGGATGACGCCGCCGCCAAGGGTAACGCTCTCGCTGTCGTCGCGCAGCAAGAAGCGCTCACCGTGGCAGCAACAAAGGCTTTCACGCAACAATACGTGTGCCAGTGCGTCGCCACCCGGGTTGAGGCGCGCGTCGCCCTCCAGTAGGCAGAGCCGCCCGGCAACGCGCCGAGCACCCAAGTAGATTTTGACCGGTGACAGGTGCTTCAGTGCAAACGGTGCTGCGTCGAGCAAACGCACGCGGGTAGCGATACATAACGACGGCGGCCCGGCATCGATACCCAGTAGCCAATTGCCACGTACGATGGCGCCTCTCTCTATATCGCCAACCACGTTGAGCGCGCAACGCTGACCGGCACTGGCCGTGTCTGCCTGTTCATCCTGGACGTAAAGGCTGCGTACCCGTAATTTCACGTCAGTAGGTTGCAGCTGCAGGAAGTCACCCACACGGACAGAACCCGCTGTAACGGTGCCGGTTAGCACAAGACCAACGCCTTTCAGCGTGAATGCGCGATCAATGGAGAGACGAAAACACCCAGCCGAGGACTTAACAGTGGCATCACGCGCAACCTGTTCAAGGTGAGAAAGCAATGCCGGTACACCCTCGCCGCTGGCATTGGAGAGTGTGAATGCCGGCACCTGGCCACCTTGATCAGCCAACAGTCCCCGCATTCTTGTCTCAACCTCGTGCACACGCGCTGCGAAGACGCGGTCAATTTTGGTTAAAACGAGCAGCAATTGCTGCACACCGAGCAATCTCAGTATGTTCAGGTGTTCGATTGTCTGTGGCATCGGACCATCATCAGCAGCGACGACCAGCATTCCAATGTCGATACCGCCAACACCGGCAATCATGGTGTTAATAAAGCGATTGTGGCCCGGCACGTCGATAAACCCAATAGGACTGGAGTCGGAAAGCTTGCGATAGGCGTAGCCAAGATTGATGGACAGGCCGCGACGTTTTTCTTCCTCCAGCCGGTCGGTATCCACGCCTGTGAGTTGCTTTACCAGCGATGTCTTGCCGTGATCCACGTGCCCGGCGGTAGCGACGATCAAAGGTGTTGACCCTCCAGTTGCAATCACTGTGACTAAGTGCACTATATCAACGTCTGGATTCTCGCGTCCTGCATTATTCACAGCGATAGCAAGCTGCGCTGTATCCACCGTCGGCTGGAGCCTCGAAAGGGGTACGGAGTCGTGTCCTCTAGTTATATGGAGCAGGGTGCAAACCTGCGGGAGGCACGCATGAAGGTGCAAGTTGAGATCGGACCCTAATTCAAAGAGAGAATCACAATGACAGTACAGAAAACTTTCTGCTCGATATGTTCGGCTTTCTGTGGCTTCGAGGCCAAAGTTGAAAATAACGTCGTCACCGCGTTTGACCCTGATCGCGCACACACGATGAGTCGCGGGTTCAGTTGCAGTAAAGGCCGCAACTTCCATCGCCTGCTTACCAGTGACAATCGTGAGTCCCGGTGCCTGCGACGCACGCCCAACGGCCTAGAGTCAGTCGAAGCAGAGCCGTTGCTGAACGAAATCGCAGACAAGTTACGCCACATCATCGCTGAGCACGGCGCAGAATCCGTCGCCATCTACGCCGGCAACGGGGTGTCATTCAAGGCGTTGGTGATGCCCGCCATTCACGCATTCCTTAAAGGCCTGGGATCGCATCAGCTCTACACCGCATTGACCATCGATCAGCCTGCGAAAGTGATCAGCGCTGTGCGGCATGGCGTTTGGGTGGCCGGTGTTCACAGCTTTGAAAGCGCGAATGTGCTGATGTTGTTTGGCAACAACCCCTTTGTGTCTGGGCTGAATGGTTCCGGCTGTATCCCTGGCTGGCAGCCGGGGACGGTCAAGGAGGCGCGCCAACGCGGGCTGAAATTGATCGTGGTAGATCCCAGAGAGACCGAGACAGCGCAACAGGCAGACTTGCACCTCGCCATAAAGCCGGGCACCGATGCTTTCCTGCTTTCGGGCATGATCAAACACATCCTTCAAAACGACCTTCATGATAGTGAATTCTGTCAGCGTTACGCAGACGGCTTGGACGAGCTTGCCGATCAGGTGGCGCCCTACGATCTGGACACCACGGCGGCCCTGACAGGACTGGATGCCGATCTGATCCGTACTGCCGCCGAACTGTTCGCCAGCCAGCAACGCGGTACCGCTAACAGTGCTACGGGCCCCGATATGGCGCCCCACGGTAACCTAAGCGAACACTTGATCAACAGCCTCAATACACTGTGCGGTCGTCGCAATCGCGCCGGCGACAAAGTCAGTGTCAGTTTGCTGACGCCGGATGTGGAGCCAATGGCAGCAGTTTTGCCGACCGAATTACTACCCGAGCCGCTCAACCCCGCCGGTAATACACGGCGCTCACGAGTTAGCAACGCGCAGCAGATGTTTGGTGAAATGCCCACCGGCACACTGGCCGAAGAAATACTCACGCCGGGCAAGGGGCAGATAAAAGCGCTGCTTGTCATCGGTGGCAATCCGGCGCTTTCCGTACCACAGAGAGAACAGATTGAGCGGGCACTCGGCTCACTGGAGCTGCTGGTGTGCATGGACGGACGAATCACCGAGACGGCCGAACACGCCGACTACTTCCTGCCCACCACCTATGGTCTGGAAAAAACTGACATGACGGTGTTCAATGACTTGTTCTGGGACTTTCCGTTTCACCAAGTTAGCCAGCCACTGGTTACACCGCCGGGCGATGCCGACGACGAGCAGCGCTACTTGATGAAGCTTGCCCAACGCCTGGACATTGCGATGGCCTATCACGGCGTTGAAATTGACACCGCCAACACGCCTAGTGATCTTGAGCTCCTCAATCTACAGTTTCCGGAGGGAACAACCCGCGTGCCAGTCGCTGAAATTGCAGCCTCTGCTGGCGGTAAATCCTACCCGGAGTACGCCGCGGTCGAGGTTGTTCCCGGCATCGAAGGTTTTAGCGCAAAGTTTCAGTTTTTACCCGAGGGGGTGCCGGAAGAGTTTCAAATGCTGGCAGACGCGTGCAGACAAACGGCTGATGGAGACTACCTATTGATCTGTCGGCGCAATCCGCACGTGTACAACACCATGTGTCACGAATTACCCCAAGCACCGGCGGAAAACACTGCGTTTTTACACCCGGAGGATCTCGCGCGCGAGGGCATAGATCAAGGCGATCGCATAGTCGTACGCTCGACCCATGGGCAAATTGAAGTAACCGCTGGCGGTGACGACAAACTGCGGCGCGGTGTGTTGTCCATCAGCCATGGGTTTGGTGGCAAGAGCGGTGGCGCCTCGGTGAATGAACTACTCAGTACCGCCGACACCACCGATCGGGTGGTGAGAATTCCACGCATGAGTGCAGTGCCAGTGTCCGTGGCAAAAGCGCACACTTCCAGGACAAGTGCCCAGCGGATTGCCCCTCCATAGCGTTGGCCTTAATCTGGGAATAACCTTTACGCTCGCCCTCCCAATCTCCAACAACTTGATGAATTGTAATGCTAGCGTCTGGCCCCATCGCGCATCAGTTACCCAACGTCTCCCGCAGGGCGGTTTTAAGAACCTTTCCGTAGTGATTTTTTGGCAATGCGTCGAGATACAGGTAGCGCTTCGGCCGTTTGAAGCGCGCGATGTGTTCCAGGCAGAGGCTGTCCAATTCCTCTTCAATGGCGGCACTGGCCTTAGGCCCGACCACAAAGGCAACAACTATCTCACCCCATTCTGGATCGGGCTCTCCTACCACTGACACTTCATCGACCGCGGCGTGCATCAGCAGCACCTCCTCGACCTCGCGGGGGTAAATGTTACTGGCGCCACTGACAATCACGTCCTTGGAGCGATCCTTTAACGTAAGAAAGCCGTCGTCGTCAAAAACACCGATGTCGCCGGTGTGCAGCCATCCGTCACGAAGCGCTTGTGCTGTCGCCTCGGGCTGTTGCCAATAGCCCTGCATGACGACGTCACCGCGCACGCGGATCTCGCCAAGCTCGCCGGACGGTAGTACTGTATCGTCGTCACTCACGATCTGCACCTCGACCACCGAGTGCGCAACTCCCACAGAGGTGAGGCGAGCCTCGCTCGCACTCTCGTGCATCGCCCTGCTGAGCGTCGTGATGGTCATGGGGCTCTCGCCCTGACCGTAAATTTGGCCGAGCTTATTGCCGAACAGATCCAGTGCAGTACGCAAATCCGAGAGGTACATGGGGCCGCCACCATAAATAATGTTCTTTAGATTGGCGGTGTCGGCAGCCCTCGCTTCCGGTGCTTCCACCAGGCGCTTTACCATGGTGGGTGCGGCGAAGAAAAATGTGCCCGAATAGGCCGCGATCAATGCATACACCTCGCTCGGGTCGAATTGTCCAGAAACGGGCAGTACCTGATTGGCGCCAGCCTGCACGGCTGCAATGCTGTAGAGACCGGAGCCATGCGATAGTGGCGCCGGGTGTAACATACTATCGCTGGGGAGCAACTGTTCGACGTCCACAAAAAAGGCGAGCAGCATTGCACGCAAATTGCCGTGACTGAGCATCGCTCCTTTGGGCTTGCCGGTCGTGCCGCTGGTATAGAAAAGCCAGGCAATGTCATCTGCTCGCACCGGCTCGATATCGATGGGAGCCGAACCCTGCAGCGTTTGCCAGTCTGTCGATCCGCTAATCATCTTCCTCACGCGGTGATCGATACCCCCCGCGAGTTCGGGTGACAGGAAGCACAATGTCGCGCCGCTGTCTTCGAGAATATACGCGACCTCACGTGCATGCAGCTTGGCGTTGATGGGTACAGCAATCAGCCCGGCAAACCAGATTGCGTAAAGAGTCTCTAGATATTCGGGACAATTTTTCATGACGATCGCCACGCGATCACCGGGTTGCAGGCCAAGTGTGCCACGCATCGCGCCTCCCATGGACGCAGTGGATGCGGCAAACTGGCGGTAGTTGGAGTAAACAGAGGTGCCACGACTCAACGCAGGGCGATCAGGCCAAATGTGCCGCGCCCGCAAAAGAAGGTGTGCGACGTTCCACTCGCGAGTAGCTGTGTCAGTCAATGCCCGTACTCTAGGTGCCGAGCTCTTAGACATGCTGCAATTGTCCCCTTTTTATCACTAACGTTGCTAATTATATTGGAGTGCGATGCGATCTAGAATGTCTGCGCAAATTTATTTGCTGCGCCACCCAAAGGGTAGGGGCGATAAACTATGGTCGCGCGACGCCTCTCGATCGTTGCTTTGAATTGAATACGCCGGAGAACGACCAACAATGCAAAACTATACGTCGCCTGAGACCGCGAGAGACGCGCACACTGCCATCAATAGCGGTTACGCCAATTACGTACTCGGCGTCCTGTTTGTCGTCTATATCTTTAACTTTGTCGATCGCCAGGTTCTCTCAGTGTTCATCGGCCCGATCAAGGAAGAATTCGGCGCATCGGACACACAGATGGGTCTGCTCGTGGGCTTTGCCTTCGCCTTGTTGTACACGATTGCCGGCATACCACTGGGCATTGTGTTCCTGAGCACAGCCGATATCGATACGGCGCGCTGGTGCTTCCTGGGCTTTTTTCTGTTGCTAAACGTCTACCTTCCCGCCATGTTCAGCGCTAACCAGAGTCTGGCCAAGCTGGATATGCGCGCCACAGCTTCTGCGCTCATGTTGTTCTGCGCCAATATCGTGGGTGCCGGTGTAGGGCCACTGCTGGTCGGCGCACTCAGCGATTTTTTCGCTGCAGAATTTGGCAGCGAATCGATTCGCTATGCGCTGCTGTGTTGCGTCATCATCGGCGGAGTGGGCAGTCTGCTGCTGCTACTGAGCAGTCGCTTCCTAGAGTCTGATATAAATCGAGCAACGGCCCTAAATTAACAGGCAATAAACGACTTCGCATCTCGCGAGAAAGCCATGAACAACCACTATAGGGAACCCATGCCAATCATCAATCGTCGCAACTTCTTGCGCAAATCTTCACTGCTCGCCGCTGCCATGTCACAGGACCTTGTGATAGAGTTTCTCGAACTTTACCCCTGAAGATCCGGCCTGCTAATTGTTTCAAGGATGCTACATGATTCAAAAGTGCTGTTCGAACTATCCCTATGTATTTCTGGTCTTGCGACCCGGACTCAGGCTAAGTTTCGACGGACACTAAGTCACCAAGTGGCGAAGTAAGTCATGACGCTAACAGAAAAATTGCGAGCCTGTAAGATTCTTCCCGTGCTGACACCACCGGATGTGCCTTCGACCCTGAAAGTCGCTGAAGCACTGTCTGCAAGAGGTATGAAAACCATTGAAATAACTCTGCGATCGCCCGCCGCCCTCGAAAGTATCGCCGCGCTATCGCGCGCGTTTCCAGACATGACAGTTGCCGCGGGAACAATTACCAACCGCACTGACCTGGCAGACGCGATCAATGCCGGTGCACAGTTCACCCTCAGCCCGGGAATCTCCAGGGAGCTGCTCGATGCCGCCGCCGATCTATCTATCCCTTTCATCCCGGGCGTAGCGACCCCCTCCGAGATCATGCTGGCGCGCACCTGCGGTATCGACCTCTGTAAGCTGTTTCCTGCGGTTGCCCTGGGCGGTACAGCCTATCTACAAGCACTTGCCGGGCCGTTTCCCGATATGCTGTTTTGTCCCACCGGCGGCATCAATGAAAATAATATTCGAGCATTCCTCGCTTTGCCGAACGTGGTGTGCTGTGGTGGCTCCTGGATGGTGGCAGAAGATTTGATTGCACAGCGGCGCTGGAATGACATTCAACAAATTACCGCGGCTGCATTACGACAAGCCTGCGGTTCATAAACCGTTGCCGCAGCCGTTTAAGGATAATGAAAAAGAATAATGAAAAGACTGGCAGCTATATTTTATGACAGCGACTGGTGTACGCACTATCCTGCCGCTGGCACAGCTCGCAATTGAACTCATCACTTTCACAAGTAACACGGTTGCTTGCAGTAACCATTGCGCGGGGTGGAAGCATCGCGCTTGATGCAATCGGTGATATGACAGGCTGCAGCCTTTCTTTCGATGCTACGCAGATCACCTCGCCACCAGTTCTGTCCGCTATTCTCAATGAGCACGCTGTCATTGCGCGCAGCGAAGCGGTGCAATTGGAGTCAGTGGAACTGTTCGACATCACCTCCCCCAGCAGCAACTGCACTAACCTCGTTGTGCGCATTCAACAAAGAAACAGGCCGCCCGCTCTGCCGGAAACTCTATTTATCAAGATTCCTAGCCCCTCACTCGCGACGCGGTGGTTTCTGAACGTTATTGAAGCGTGGAAATTAGAAGCACACTTCTTTGCCCACATCGCCAGGAGTTTACCTATTCGCACACCGGAGGCTTTTGCGGTAACGACGCAGCGGTCACGCTTTTGCCTCGTTCAGGAAGACCTCAATGCCGACCCCGCGGTAAAGTTGTTTACGAATTTTGATATGCTCAACGGCCCCTCACTAGAAGATGCAAGGCGCTGCCTGGATACTTTCGCGCGCTTACACGCAACTCACTACGATCTCTCAGAGCAGGAGCGCCTCACAATCCTCCCGCTAGATCGTCATCTCATGTTGGGAAACAATATGCGTGCGCTATCACCGGCACTCTCGCGACTAGCGCTGCAGCCCTGCCGAAAAAAGGCGCCGGGCGTTATTACCGACGAGCTGGCACTGGTCTATCGAAAAACGCTAGCCAATTGGCAACATTTAACAGACTACTGGTTTACCGGCAAGCTGTCACTGTGCCACGGCGACAGCCATTTGGGTAATTTTTTTCGCACTGGCGACACGATGGGCATGTTGGATTTTCAGGCGGTACACTGGGGCCATGGTATTCGCGACGTGCAGTACTTTCTCACCGACTCGCTACCGAGTGGGGTTCTAGCGCAACACGAGCGAGACTTCGTACACTATTATGTGGAACGACGCGGGCACTACGGCACACCAATTTGCTTTGATGAAACTTGGGAGAGGTACCGCAGCTACACCTTCCACACCTGGATGACTATCGTGGTATCCATCGGCTTGGCTGCGATGAACGAAGAACAGGACGCGCTTATGTTGGAAATTTTGCAACGCGCCGCGGCGGCAATTCAACGCGTGGATTATCCGGGCTGGTTAGCAGCGTTTTTAGCAAACGCTAAGACGACAACCGCATAAGATTGAGCGCGCTTAGTGCCAGCGATTTGGCATTGGATTTTAGACATTGCGTACTGTAAATTGCGTATTAAACATTGCGCAGCGAGGACGAGCCTCGCATGCCAGCTTTACTCCGGCAAACCCAATAGACGTCGATTACCCGCTTCATCCGGCTTGCCGCCAGCAAAGTCATCGAACGCGTGCTCAGTCAAACGAATCATGTGCTGTTGAATAAATGGAGCGCCTTCAGCCGCGCCATCTTCCGGGTGCTTTAGACAGCACTCCCACTCCAGCACAGCCCAACCCGCGTAGCCATATTTAGCGAACTGGCTGAAGATCGCACTGAAATCGACCTGCCCGTCACCTAGTGAGCGAAAACGTCCCGGCCGATCTGTCCACCCCTGATAGCCACCGTAAATACCGCTTCGACCATTGGGGTTAAACTCCGCGTCTTTCACGTGGAACATCTTGATATGCTCGTGATAGAAATCGATAAACTGCAAGTAATCCAATTGCTGTAAGACGAAATGGCTGGGATCGTACAAAATTTTGCAGCGCCGGTGCTTGCCTGTGGCTTCAAGAAATCGCTCAAAGGTCACGCCGTCGTGCAAATCTTCCCCGGGGTGAATTTCGTAGCAAAGATCAACTCCTGCCTCATCGAAGGCGTTTAAAATGGGCAGCCAGCGGTTGGCCAATTCCTTAAAACCCGTTGCCACCAAACCCCGCGGACGCGGTGGCCACGGATACATCATGTGCCACAGTAGCGCACCGGAAAAAGTGGCGTGTGCTTTTAGCCCCAGGTGTGCGCTCGCCTGCGCCGCCTGCAACAGTTGCCCCACCGCCCACTCCTGCCGTGCGGCGGGCTTGCCATGTACATGGGCCGGTGCAAACGCATCGAATTGGGTGTCGTAAGCGGGATGCACCGCCACTAACTGACCTTGCAAATGCGTCGAAAGCTCAGAAATTTCCACGCCGTTGTTGTTACAGATACCACTTATTTCATCGCAGTAGTCTTTGCTCTGCGCCGCCTTTTCCAAGTCGATGAAGGATTCCACCCAGGTGGGCAGTTGCACACCGGTATAACCTAAATCAGCGGCCCACTTGGTAATCGAATCCAAGCTGTTGAAAGGCGCTTCTGGCCCTGCAAACTGCGCTAGAAAAATGGCCGGGCCCTGCATTGCTGAGGTGTGTTGTGTTGCCATGCTGTGATCCTGTATCCGTCAATGAAATAGGTTAGGTGCGGTTGTCAGGTGGCGAGTAACCGTGACTGGATGAGCCGCCTGCTGTCCCTAGTTCGAATGAACGCTAGGTGCTCTAGGGAAAGGAGTGCCATTTGACGGTACTCGCACTCGCCTCAACGGCCAACTCGATAAAAGTCATTCCGCGTATTGCGTCATCAATGCCCGGACAATCGGCGACGCGCTCTGTCAGTGACTCTCCTGCTGCACAGGCGCGAATTTGCCCAATGAATGCCATATATACATTAGCAAACGCTTCTATATAGCCTTCCGGGTGACCCTTGGGTGTGCGCGTATTTTCTTGCGCGAGCGCGCTGAGGTAAGCACCGCCGGTGCGTAGCCTTTCGGTGGGACGGTCGGGCCATTTTAGCCATAGGGTATTGGGCTCCTCTTGGAGCCACTCCAAACCGCCTTTGTCACCATAAACACGCAGGGTTAATGCGTTTTCTTCGCCGACTGATATCTGGCTCGCCGTTAGCACGCCTTTGGCGCCGCTATCGAATCGCAAGAGAATAGAGCCATCGTCATCGAGCTGCCGACCGTCGACAAAAGCCGTTAAGTCGGCGCACAGCTCGTGGATGCGTGCGCCAGTCACGTACTCCGCTAAGTTTGCTGCATGCACGCCGATATCGCCCATACAGCTACTCACGCCCGCACGCGCGGGATCCAGGCGCCAGGCAGCTTGCTTGTTGCCCTCATCCTCCTCCCTATTGGCTAGCCACCCCTGGGAGTATTCGACAACGACCTTGCGAATGGTACCGAGGTCACCAGACGCCACGCGCGCTTTGGCCTCCTTGATCAATGGATAGCCCGTATAGGTATGCGTCAAACCATACAATAAACCTGTTGTTGCAATGATATCGCGCAGCTGCAACGCTTCGGCTAAGTTGAAAGTCGCTGGTTTGTCGGACATGACATGAAAACCGGCGCGCAGTGCTGCCTCTGCCACAGGAAAGTGTAGATGGTTGGGCGTTACGATGGCGACAAATTGCATGCGCTCATGTTCAGGGAGCGCGGCTTCCTGTGACAGCATGGTTTGATAATCCGAGTAAATTCGCTCGGCGGGCAAAAAAAGTGCAGCGCCGGAGCGAAGGGAGCGCTCGGGTTCGCTGCTCAGCGCGCCACAGACGAGTTCAATCTGGCCGTCGAGCGCTGCCGCCATGCGATGCACTGCCCCGATAAATGCCCCCTCGCCGCCACCGACCATGCCCATTCTTACTTTGTTACTCATAGCGTTATCCCGCCGTCGTTACGGAAAAAACCTTTAAGGTCGCGCCCAGTATAATCACCTTCGTTTACTGAGCGAAACGTTGCGCCCGCAACAGCAATTGGTCAACGATAAATCCAAAGAATTCATGATTGGGGTTTCTTGACTGACCTTGCAAATGCTTGACATAGGAAGCTTCCAGTACAATTGCCAGCTTCCACGCCGCGAAGGCCTGATACCACTGAAACTCCCTGAGGTCGCGACCCGTCGCCTGCGCGTAACGGTCAATGAGCGTCTGCGGCGGCTGGCAGTAGCTCGCGTCCATGCCGCCTTCGCTGCCCGGTGCGGCCAAAGCGATCACGTTGCCTTCCTCTGGCCAGAATATCATTGCCCAGGCTAAATCAATCAGTGGGTCTCCGATGGTAGTCATCTCAAAATCGACGACACTCAGTATTTTCGGGGGCAGCGTCTTACTGTACATGGTGTTGTCAATTTTATAATCGCCGTGCATCACAGTGAGGTCCCCCGTAGTGGGGCGGTGTTCAGCGAGCCACTGTGCCACCTTATCCACACCGGGTAGTTCACGTTGCCGATAGCTTTCGAGCTGCCCCATCCAACGCGACACTTGACGCTCGAGAAATCCCTCGGGTTTGGCCAGCTCAACCATGGCACTGTCACGCCAATCAAAGGCGTGCAACTCCACCAATGCGTCGATCAGCTCTTCTCCAATACTGACCTGCATGGGTGGCGCGGCTACATATCGATCTGGGAGTGAGCGACGAATGACTTCGCCGTCAATGTAACGCATGATATAAAATGGTGCACCGATCACCGCACTGTTCTCGCAGGACGCCAATAACTCCGGCACGCGCGCGGCACTACCTTGCAAAGCACTGACTACTTGGAACTCACGAATCACATTGTGCGCAGTGTCACTCACTGCATTGGCCGGGGCACGGCGAATTGCCCAGCGTTCCCCTGCTCGCTCCATCTCGAACATTTCGCAGGAGGCGCCGCCGGCCATCCACCGCACTTCAATCGTGGACTGTTCGCCTGTTTGAGTCGCTAGCCACTCCTCCAGTACATGGAGGTCGAAGTCTAGTGTTTTGGTTGAGTTCATCGGTGTCCTTCCATACAGCGCTCCACGCACTTTGCGGCTGCGCCGCTACCCATCGAAACCCGTTTCGGCAACCGCTTGTTGCACACACCCATACCCCCACAAAAAAACACGGTGAAGCCGCAACCATCTTCACAGACTGGGTGGAGAAAGTACACGCGATCTCGTAGTACACTGCGGGAATGCTAGAAGCCAAAGACAACAACCAGCTCAAACCGCTTATGGGCATCGGCGCTTGTATGGCCGGCCAAGCGGTGCGCTACAACGGGCAGACGAAAAGTGCTAACGAACACGTCAAAGCACTGGGTGAATACTTTGACTTACGGCCTTTTTGCCCTGAAATGGGAATCGGCATGGGCGTGCCGCGCGCGCCCATCCATCTGGTGGGCAGCGCCATAGACGTGCGTGCGCTCGATGTGGCCAGTCACAGCGAAGACTTTACCGAGCCGTTGCGTGACTATGCCAAGACGGTCTTGTCGCTGGCCCCTAATCTGTGCGGTTACATATTAGTCAAAGGCAGCCCGAGTTGTGGCTATGACCGCGTAAAACGTTTTGCCGACAATGGGCACTCCGTGGCCTCTGACCAACAGGGTGTCTTCGCCAAATCCTTGGCCACGCTAGACCCACTGTTGCCGCTGGAGGACGATGGACGGTTGCACGATGCCGGCCTGCGCGAAAGCTTCACCACCCGGGCGTTCACCTATCACGCCTGGCAGCAACTGGTCGCTGCAGGGCTTACCGCCCACACGCTGGTGACGTTTTACAGCAGCTACAAGTACCTCGTCATGGCGCATCACATGTCGAGCTACAAGACGATCGGCCCTATGCTCGCTAACGCGGGCAAAGCGGATATCCAGAAACTGGGGGATGAATTTATCCACGCGCTGATGCATGCTCTCTCTCATACAACCACTCGCGCCAGCCACAGCAATGTGCTATTTCACCTGGCAGGTTACTTAAAGCGTACTGTCTCTGGTACCGAACGGCAGCGTTTGCGCCTGCTCATCGAGCAGTATCAACAAGGTATCGTACCGCTCATTGTGCCAATTACCCTTCTGAAGCATCACTTTCAGAATAACCCAAACGCCTATATTGATAAGCAGGTGTTCATGTCGCCCTACCCCGATGAACTGCAATTGCGCAATACCCTATGACTATGCCGCTCACGACCGGCAGCGCCTAGCCGGGAATGTTCTATACTGTCCCCAGGAAAGCAACACGTAGATCGCACCAGACAGCAGTCGCGTAGCGCCTCGTTGCGGTACATCGCACTACTTTTTCTCGTCCTGTTACTAACATCAAGCGCGCTCGTACAAGCCAGTGCCGCGGGCGCAGCGACTTCGCGGGTGACCCATCGAAAAACTCCGGTGCCGACTGCAGTGTGTGTCACGCACACGACGGTGCTGATGTTCCCAATGTGCTGGACCCGGAGGTACCGCCGGGTTACTGAGCCCTCTCGGCATTTGTCACATTCACACTATCGCCTGCCTTTGCCAAGAAGCACAATCGACAGTACCGCGCTGATCTCAATACCCGGAAGTGCCGGCCATGAGTTGCTCATAGAAGGCGTCATCCAATAACGTGTAACCAGCACTGCGCGGTTGACGCACATAAATCGGGTCACCATTAACTTTGTCTGGATGGTATGCCTGCTCGCGCAACTCGCCTTTCAGCAACTTAAACGTCATGGTTGTTTTCGCCGATTGTAATAGGCGAATAAACACCGGTTGCGCATAGGCTGGTAACTCGCTTTCCACCAGCGCTTGAAATGCCGCCATATCAAAGTCGGCTGCTGAATCACATTCAAAGGCCACCATGCCGGCGCGGCCCTCCACTCCAGGCACTGACACTCCATAGACATTTGCCATGTGTATTTGGGGGTGCTGATTGAGCACTTCTGCCACTTCGTTGGTGGAGACATTTTCCGCGCGCCAGCGGAAAGTGTCACCGGTTCGATCGACAAACTGATAATGCTTAAATCCCAGAGCGAAGCCTACATCAATCTCTTTAATGAGATCACCGGTATTGAACCAACGGTCGCCGTCCTCTTTGACATTTTCGAGGATTTTAGTGCGCGTGGCCTCGGGGTTGGTGTAGCCATCGAACTTGGTTTGTGGACCAATCTTCGCCAATAATAAGCCAGGTTCACCGACAGGGACCTCGATACAGCGGCCAGCGGCGTCACGCAAAATCGTGTCGTTATCCATATCGTAGGCAACTAAGGCCACCGGTGAAAAGGAAGCGCCAATCGTTTTCTCTTTATTGAAAAAGTTGATGAACGTGACGTTGCCCTCGCTGGAGCCATAAAATTCGCAAATGCGTGGCACCCCAAAGCGCGATTTAAACGTGTCCCACACATCGGGACGCAAGCCGTTGCCGACCATTTTTTGCAACGGGTTGTTGCGCTCTTCCGGACACGGGGGCTGAATCGCTAAGTAGCGACACAATTCACCGACATAGATAAAGCAGTTGGTGTTGTACCGATGGACTTCGGGCCAAAAATTTGACGCGGAAAAATGACGGCGCAAGAAAATTGAGCCGCCCTGAGTCAAAAAACTACACAATCCCGGCCCGAGGCCTGTGAGATGGTAGATTGGCAGGCACAAGTACAAACGATCTGTGGGCCGTAGGCGAAAACCAGCGCGTCCCATGCCCAATGCCGCCGCTAGAATCTTGCGATGCGCCACAATCGCTGCTTTGGGCAGGCCAGTGGTGCCGGAAGTAAAAATGTAAAGTGCTGTCTCACCGGCACAGATCTGTTGGGTCAGCGGCAGATTCGCCGTATCCGTATCGTCCATCGCGGCGACAGCATCCAGCGCCCAATCGGGTGGCTGCGATGCTGATGATGACAGGGATTGATCCGGGAACCACAAATAGTCGCGTCCAGGCGTTAGCGCTAACTCAGACCGAATGTCATCCACCGCAGAGACCCGCTCCTCTCCGACTACGAGCGCCTGTGCACTCGTGGCATTGAGACAGTGCACCAAGGCAGCTCCGGTAAGACTGTTGTTGATGAGCGCCGCTCCCGCACCCAATTTCATGATGGCGAGGCATGCCAACAGAAATTCCGCACGATTTTCCATCAGCACCGCGACGCTGTTACCGCGCTCAACCCCCTGTGCCTGCAACACCCGCGCCAGGCGGTTGACCTCGGCATTAAACTGAGCGTAGGTCCACTCGCGCCCCTCGAAGATGAGCATCGTTCTATCTCCGTGCTCATTCACGGTCTGTTCAAACACCGCCCCCAATGAAGTGACATCCTCATCTTCCGCAATCTTGAAGCGTGCCATGCTAGGCAGTATTTGAGCTGCCTCACTTAGTGTTCTGAAGGTCTCTTGCGCGCTGCCGATAAATCCCATGTCGTTATACCCATTGATTGTCGTGAAGCTAGACCGCTCTGGCGGTGCCAAGCATACCCCGGCACTTTCCTGAAAAAAACCCAAGTTTCGTCTCACGGAACCGAGTGTAACTGCAACATCCGACTCCCTATTGAACCACCGTCCCGGACGCCAAACACCAAAGTATTAAACCCTATAGAGAAAAGGTAATTTTTACCTGGGCCGCCCGTCGCGTAATTTCTACCTGAAAATACGCGTTATCGATGACCTCAAGAACATTGGCGTCAAGATTCCCAAGATTCGACTACACTTGGGTATGTCCAACGCTAACTTGTTTCGCAAGCTTCCCTCTGTCGATGTTCTGTTGCGACACATGTCGGCAGCCATCGAGCAATCGGGCAAGCAAGCAGTCACGACCGCGCTACGCGGTGTGCTTACCGAACAGCGTTCATTGTTAGCAGCTACCGGTAAAGCGGAGCTCAATGTAGAGGCGCTTTGCAAACTCGCCACTGCGCGCCTTACCCGTGAATCTGGTCCCTCCCTCACTGCAGTTTTTAATTTAACCGGCACGGTACTGCATACGAATCTCGGGCGTGCAGTCATACCCGACACGGTCATGCCCGCCATTGAGCAGGCACTGGGCAATTGTAACTTAGAATTTGACCTGGCCGATGGTGAGCGTGGCGATCGAGATAAGCTCGTCGAGCCGCTGATTTGCGAGTTGACGGGGGCGGAGTCAGCTACCGTCGTGAACAACAACGCCGCTGCGGTGCTTCTGGTTCTTAACACACTGGCGCTGAATAAATCGGTTCCGGTATCGCGCGGCGAGCTGGTGGAAATTGGCGGCTCATTTCGCATCCCAGAAATGATGGAACGCTCAGGCTGTAGATTACTGGAAATAGGTGCCACCAATCGCACCCATTTACGCGATTACGCCAAGGCCATTACAGCCGAGACAGCGCTACTGCTAAAGGTTCACACCAGCAATTATCGTATCCAGGGTTTTACAAATTCGGTGAGCGAAGCAGAATTGGCTCACCTTGCGCACGAACATTCGCTGCCGCTTGTAGTCGACATGGGTTCGGGCAATCTTCTTGATTTCCAACAATTGGGTTTACCCTCGGAGCCGCGCACGCAAACCCTTTTGGCTGCCGGAGCAGACATCATCACCTTCAGCGGTGATAAGCTTCTCGGTGGCCCGCAGGCCGGATTGATCGCCGGGCGGCGCGACCTCATCGAAGCCATTAAACGCAACCCATTGAAGAGGGCCCTGCGCGCCGACAAGGTAACACTGGCTACGCTGGCCGCCGTCCTCAACCTGTACCGTCACCCCGATAAATTGCTGCAAGCACTACCGACATTGCGGCATCTGAAACGCTCCAGCTCTGACATTACAACTGCGGCCAACCGCTTGCGCGCAGCCGTACAGGCGAGTCTGGGCGATGAATTTCTGGTGAGCGTCAAACCCTGCGACAGCCAAATCGGCAGTGGTGCAGTCCCGCTGGACACACTTCCGAGTGCTGGTTTACATATCACTCGCGCACAAAAGTCCACCGACAACAAGCGAGACGACGCCGTGGTACGTGAACTCGCAAGACAATTGCGCGCACTGCCACATCCAGTTATCGGCCGCATACACCGATCGGCGCTGTGGCTAGACCTGCGCTGCCTAGAGACGGCCCAGGAGCCGGTGTTTCTCAATCAGTTGGCTCTCTTGCAGCAATGAGTCTCGGCACGGGAAAGAAGAGCACCCCGATCGAAGTCAGGCGGCAATACCAGCGCACGCGCAACCCAACCACCGAACGACTGGAGTGCATTGAGCGACTTTACTGTACAGAGCGTCGCGAAAACGGGCGGGTTGGGTTAGATCCCTCGCTTCCTGAAAGATTGCTCAACCGCTACACTGCAGCCGTGCGCAGTACCGACACCAACGATGGAAGAGCGATGCCCCCGGTGGGGTGCCTGGTCTTCAAAACCAGTGAGGCGTCCAGTCGACGCCTGGTGGGTTCGACTCCTACCTCTTCCGCAGCTACTCTTGCAAATTGCGAATACACTGCAGGCGAAGCTGACTTCTTTCACTCACGGGTGGCAGGCAGCACACGATTTTTTCAATTACACGGGAAAAGACGATGCAGATTATTCACAGCACCATCGTAGTAACTGGCGCCGGCAGCGGCATTGGCCGTGCTCTCGTCGAAAAATTTGTTCGCGACGGTGCCAGCACGGTAGTGGCTGTTGATTTAAATGAGGACACCGCGCGCCAAACAGCAAAATCCTTTGGCTGTATCGCCATGCAGGCCGACGTGGCCGTGGAAGAGGATATCGTACGTGTTATTGAAGCTACCGAGACAACCCATGGTTCAATTGACTTATTTTGCAGCAACGCCGGTATTGCTGCGGGGTTGGATGAGCAGGCAGCGGATGATGAGTGGTCGTTATCTTGGGGGGTCAATGTGATGTCGCACGTGTATGCAGCGCGCCACTTGGTCCCCAAAATGATTGCTCGTGGTGGCGGTTATTTGCTCAATACTGCATCTGCCGCAGGCCTACTCAATCAAATTGGCGGTGCAGCTTATGGAGTGACCAAACACGCCGCTGTGGGCTTTGCCGAGTGGCTGGCGTTTACCTACGGACATCGCGGGCTCAACGTGTCTGTGTTGTGCCCACAAGCGGTACGCACCGCAATGACGGACAACGATGACCCAGCGACACGAGCTGCGGCGGGTGATGGCATGTTGGAGCCAGAGCGATTGGCGGAGATTGTAATCGAGCACCTAGAGCGTGAGGAGTTCCTCATTCTGACTCACCCGGAAGTGCTCGGCTATATGCAAAACAAAACGGCGGATTACAATCGCTGGGTGTCCGGAATGAATCGGTTGGCGCGAAAACTCACTGAAGGGGATTAATCGCGCGGCCTTCGCTTGCAGCAGCCGCGCATTATACGTTACCCAGATCCACTAAAATCGCGGCAATGATAAACAGCGCCAAAAGATGATACAGAGTATTGATGCCAATTTGAAACTCAGGCTTGTTTAGTTCTCCTTGAAGTGACACAGGATGCCTGTGGCAAAGTATCGGAAGGCTAAAAGGCTTTGAATCGTAATCAACGGCATTATTTTTGATAGAAACACGTGCTCATAGCGCGCAAATTTTGTAGCGTAGTCTAGAGTTTGCGGATGTGCTAGCGCGGGCAGCTTACGCGGCTTCACCGCTGACCAGAGCCATGAATTGTTGCTGATGATAATCGGCATCACCGAAGAGCATGTCGCAGATCATGAGGCGCTTGACATAGGAACCCACAGCCAGCTCCTCGGTCATGCCCATGCCACCGTGTAGCTGTATCGCCTCCCCGCCCACCAGCCTACCGCTGCGGCCAGCCATGACCTTGAGGGCCAACAAGGACCGCTGGGCATCCTCATCGTTGGCATCGGCAGCGCACACGGCGCGATACAACAGCGATTTGGTATTTTCACAAGCAGCAAAGGTCTCGACGAGTCGATGTTGCAGCGCCTGAAAACTGCCGATAACGCTGTCGAACTGCTCGCGCGTCTTGCAGTACTCGAGCGTCTGCGCATTAACCGCTTCCATCGCGCCCAAGGCCTGAGCCGACACTGCCAGCATCGCAGACTGCACAATGGGTTGAAGGACTGCAAAACCCCGGTCTATCTCGCCAAGTACTGCGCTGACCGGTGTACCAGAAAAAGTAATTGTTGCAGCCTCTTGACCATCGGTGAGCCGATAGCCGATGCGACTGACGCCTGTCGCATTGGTATCAATGAGAAACAAGCTGATACCCGCTTCATCAAACTGATCACCTGAAGTTCGCGCGGCCACGATCAATTGCTGCGCAGCTAGGCCATTTAAAACCACCGTTTTCTCACCTTGCAACTGCCACTGGCCATCCACCTGGGTCGCAGTCGTGGCAATATCAGCCATGGCATACCGACTCTGACGCTCCAAGTAGGCAAAGCCACCGTGCAACTCGCCGGCGATGACGCGCGGGATCAATTCGCTACAGATTGCATCATCCGCGCCTGCCTGCAGTAAACCGCCGAATAACAACACGGTTGCGATATACGGCTCAGCTACAAGACCGCGCCCAAACTCTTGCATGATCACCATGGTGTCGACGGGACCGCCACCAAAACCCCCATAGGCTTCGGAAAATGGAATGGACAACCACCCGAGCTCGGCGAACTGTTGCCAGTGCTGGGTGCTGAACCCATGTTCCAGAGCGATAACCTCGTTGCGCTGAGCAAAGCTATAGTTGTCATCGACAAAACGCGCGATACTGTCGCGTATGAGGGATTGCTCTTCATTCAAGCTAAAATTCATCGGTTTCTCCTACAATCCCAAAACATACTTAGCAGTGATGTTGCGTTGAATTTCATTGGAACCACCGTAGATAGAAGACGCACGTCCGCGGAAATACAGTTTTTGTGCGCTGTCGGCAAAACTGTGGCCCAATTGCTCCGGCGTCAAATCACCTTGCAAGGTGGCGCTATAATAGCCAGCGATATCCATACGTAACTCCTGGATCGCCTGCTGGACTTCAGTGCCTTGAAGTTTAAGGAGCGAGGATTCCGGGCCCGGTGGGTTACCTTGCGCGATATCCGCTAGGGCGCGCAACTCTGTGTACTCGAGCGCCATCAGTTTAATTTCGATGTCAGTCAACCGCTTGGCAAACAACGGGTCATCCAGCAGCGACCTACCGCCATTCATTTCTTGGCGAGCCAGTTCGCGCAGTTCCAAAATTTCACGCTTGGAATCGGCGACACCGGCAATGGACAAGCGCTCGTGCACCAGCAGGGATTTGGCATAGGTCCAACCCTTGCCCTCCTCGCCCACGCGATTAGCCACCGGCACGCGTACATTGTCAAAAAACACTTCGTTTAGATGATGAAAGCCATCAATCGTATCGATAGGTCGCACGGTAACGCCGGGGGAGGTCATATCGATCAGCAAAAAGGTAATGCCTTCCTGTTTGCGCCCGCTGTTATCAGTGCGCACCAAGCAAAATATCCAATCCGCATATTGCGCGTAAGTTGTCCAAATCTTACTGCCGTTGATGACATACTCATCGCCATCCAGTTCTGCTCGCGTTTTCAACGAGGCGAGATCCGAGCCTGCACCGGGTTCGGAGTAACCCTGACACCACCAGTCCTCACTGTTGAGAATTCGGGGGAGGAAGCGCTCTTTTTGCTCGTTGTTGCCGTAGGCGATGATGACCGGCGCGACCATTGTCACACCGAAGGGTATCGGCTCTGGAGCACCACTGAGCGCACGCTCCGAGTCAAATATGAACTTTTGCGTCACCGTCCAACCGGTGCCGCCGTACTCCTGTGGCCAGTTGGGGGCAATCCAGCCCTTTTCGTATAGGCGTTTTTGCCAGGTTTTCATGCCTTCTTTCATCGTAGCAAGCGTGCCTATCTTGGTGCGCAGTTCATCGTCGTAGGCCTCGGCTAAAAACGCGCGAACTTCTTCGCGAAAGGCGATGTCTTCCTCACTGAGTCTGGTGTCCAAAATCTATACCCTCGAATTGCGAAAACGAGCCGCGACAAATACGGCACACATAATAAGTTCAACCACGATCAAGTTGGCGGCCAAGTCCGCTCCCTGCAACTGCCAAGCTAAGATCCGGCCAATGGCCGCTAGGCCAACCAGCGCCGCCGGCACCCACATCCAGTGCGCCTGGCGAAACCCGAGAAAAGCAAACAACCCGCCCACCAGAAAGAAGGCGCTCAAATCACCGATCTGGCTGCTGCGGGCCAGACCATCTAGCAATGGCATATTGATTGCGCTTGCTGCCGCGCCGGGTTCAACAAACCAGCGCAACCCCGATACCGTGAGCAACAAGCCTGCCAATCCCGCGAGTATTAAAATTACCTTGTTCATCATTCTGCATTTCTCCGTGTCGTCCGGTGGGGGAGCAATACTAGCGACGGTCCATTATCGCCTTATCGCCGCTTACGTACCAATGATGGCAACCCAATAGACAATTGGCTAGAGCCCCCAGGGTGCGTACATTCTCTCTAAATGACAGTATATATGACATTAGTTATCATTGATAAGACTTTCCCCATCAACGGCACAAACTGTCAAAGCCTTGCACAGAGCGTTTTCCTGGGTGCTGCTTGTGATCATCCGTGTAACAATGCTGGCGACGCATCTACGAGCCCAGGAGGTAGACACCCATGCATTTCGACATAAATGACGGAATCGCTGTTTTTTCCATGGATGACGGCAAAGCGAATGTCGTCGGGCACTCACTCTTAGACGATCTGGACAACGCGATGACTAGCGCAGAAGAGGCGCGTGCAGGCGCGCTCGTATTACGCGGGCGTGAGGGAGTATTTTCCGGAGGCTTCGATCTCAAGGAGTTTCAAAAGGGGCCAGAAGCCTCTGTCGCCCTGGTGAGCCGCGGGCTCTTGGCGGCAATTCGGCTCTATAGTCTTGGCTTACCCGTTGTCGCCGCATGCACCGGCCACGCCGTTGCCATGGGCGCATTCCTCCTTCTGGCAAGCGATACGCGTATTGGCGTCCACGGTGATTTTAAAATTACGCTACCCGAAACCGCTATTGGGATGGACATTCCCAGAACGCTGGTGGCTTTGACTCAATCACGCCTATCTCCGCGATTTCTCACCAGGGGGGCCATTCAGGCCGAGGTATTCACACCTGATCTCGCCGTTGAAGCGGGGTTTCTCGACGCTGTGGTTGATGCCGCCGACTTGGAGAAAGAGACGCTGGCCATTGCGCAAAGGTTAGCTGCCCTGCCCGCGCAAAACTATGCGACAAATAAACACTTTGCACGACATGCGACTCTAACTATGATGCAGGAAGAATACGATAAACAACTCGCGAGCATTTGAACGAGATGATTGACGGTGATGTGCGGTCACCCGGCAATTACCAGACCCTCTCGAAGAAGATAAATAATAAGACTGCAGAAAACCCATGAAGAGCGACACTATGTTCTACGGATGGCGGATTGTCGCCGGCACATTTATCTCGCAATTGTTTGTCGTCGGTTTCTTCACCTACGCCGCGAGTCTATTGATTCCCTCGGTGCGCGCTGAGTTCGACGTCTCGTTAGAACAAGTCATGTATGGGATGACCATCGGCACCTTGCTCGGCTTGGTAGCCTCTCCGCTAGCTGGCGCGTTGGTTGATCGGGTATCCGTGCGCATACTGATGGCGGGGGGTATCGCGGCGTTCGGTATCGGCACCTGGGCGATGTCACGCAGTGAAACCATCACCCAATACATCTGGCTGTTTGGACTGACCATGTCAGCGGCAAACTGTTTTGCGGCCACCATCCCCGCTATGGCCGTGGTCTCACGCTGGTTTACTGCGAGTCGCGGCAAAGCCTTGGGAATCGCTGCGATAGGTACATCCCTAGGTGGCGCTCTGTTGCCCGTGGTACTGGACTATTGGATCGAAGCACAGGATTGGCGCTATGCCCTGCACAACCTGGCACTGATGCTCTTACTGGGGGCGCTTCCCGCTGTCATATTTCTGATTCGTGGATATCCCGAAGATGTCGGCCTGACTGTCGAGGGAGGTGTGCCTGCCACGCCAACAGAGCCGGTCGCAGGTTCTGGAGCCGCGGCAATCCTAAAGAACCCCGGGTTTTGGTTTCTAGGTTTCAGTCTCGCTTTTACCATGGCTGCCTACAGCGCTATATTGGCCAACCTTACCCCCTACGCTGTGACCGCTGGTTATACCGAAGCCGCTGGCTCTAAACTCATTGTGACCGTGGCTATTCTCGGCCTTATCGGCAAGATTGTGTTTGGCACGGCGGCGGATCGATTTGACCTCAAGCTCGGCCTGTGGGGAGCCCAACTGTTCGTCGTCGTGGGTTTTATCCTGCTGGCGCTTGAACCACCGTTCTGGGGCATGCTATTAGGTGCCGGCGCCATGGGCCTTGCCGCTGGTGGTTTTCTGCCCGTTTGGGGTGCGATGATGGCGCGCATCTTTGGGCTGGGTAGCTACGGCACCGCGATGGGCTTGATGACACCGCTGATTACACTGTGCGTGATGCCGACTTTTATTGTGGTGGGCCGTATGGTGGATAGCAGTGGGAGCTTCCAATCGCCGCTGCTGATGTTCGTGGGCGTCATGGTGCTTGCCATCCTCTTCCTGCTCCCACTCAGGGTGCCAGTTGAGTAGTGAGGTGTGGTGCAAAGGGGTTGCTAGGCTGTCGGTTTAATTCATGCAAAAGATGACATAAACTTCCTAAGCTACTGTAATTTCACTACTCGCAAAGTAAACCCTGAGTTGTGATATAGGTCACATAAGCTGGTCACGATGCCGCCATTTTTGTCAATCCCGGGTAGGCTGAGTTATATCAGTATGGAACGTAAGGAGTAATTAGGGTTCAAAACACAGAGGGAGCACGCAGCCAACACGGTGGCTGATAATTGTCTCATTGTGCAACCCGTCTCTTCTCTGGGTTGAATGCACTGAGTTAAGTACCCTGGTTTTGGCAGACAAACGAGCGCTCGCGCCGGGAAGAACAGAAACGCTAACAACACTCATGACGACAATGACCGTACCTTGCCGACGCCACCGTGCGTTGCACACACACTGCCGCTTGGCGCTCGCTCTGTGCCTGGGATTGGTGTTGGCCACGCCCGCTCGGAGCCTGATCGAATACTCCGATAAGCAGCGCGAGACCATGATCGAGATGATCGATCAACTCGAAGAGCGGCACTACGCCAAGCTGCAATACGATGACAGCTTATCTGCCGCCCACCTGGATGCCTATATCGACAATCTCGATCGCAGTAAAATGTTTTTTACGCAAGCCGATATCGACGAGTTCCAGCGTTTTCGCACGGCGATGGATGACGAGCTACCTCGGGGCGACCTCCAATCTGGCTACTTTATTTTCAATCGTTTCCAGCAGCGATTGCAGTCTCGCCTGGGCGCGGTGGTGGAGCATCTGGCCGACAAAGTGGCCAAACTCGATTTTACCAAAGATGAGATGTACCTCCTCGATGTCGATGAGCGGCAGTGGGCGAAGGATCAAGCGGAGCTGGACGACCGCTGGCGCAAGCAATTAAAAAACGAAGTACTGCGCCTCAAAATGGCGGAAAAGCCTGATGAGGAAATCGTGCAGACGCTGACCAAACGCTACAAAAATCAACTAAAGCGTATCGAGCAGTACAACAGCCAAGATGTCTTCCAAGTATTTGCCAACGCTCTAACCTCGCTCTACGACCCCCACACAAATTATCTGTCACCGCGGCGATCAGAGAATTTTAACATTAATATGAGCTTGTCCCTGGAGGGCATTGGTGCCGTTCTGCAATTGGAAGATGAGTACACTAAAGTTGCGCGCCTCGTCGCCAAAGGGCCCGCGGATAAGCAGGGGGAATTGCAACCGTCCGATCGGATCGTAGGCGTAGGTCAAGGCAAAAATGGCAAGTTGGAAGACGTCATAGGTTGGCGCCTCGATGAAGTCGTGCAGCTCATTCGCGGGCCCAAGGGAACACTGGTGCGCCTGGAGGTCATCCCCGCAAAGGCGAAGACGCCAGACGAACACAAGATTATCGAGATCACCCGTAATAAGGTTAAGTTAGAAGAGCAATCGGCGCAGAAAAAGCTGCTGGAGATTCCCGATGGTGACCAGACACTGAAAGTGGGTGTCATTGATATCCCCGCTTTTTATATCGATTTCGATGCCATGCGCCGCGGTGAGCAAAACTATAAGAGCACGACGCGAGACGTCCGTAAATTACTGAAAGAGCTGCAGGAAGAAGGTGTCGACGGTATTGTCATCGACCTGCGCAACAACGGCGGTGGCTCACTGCAGGAGGCGAATGAGCTTACCGGCCTGTTTATTGAGTACGGCCATACGGTGCAGATACGCCACTCTTCCCGCCGTGTTTGGCGGCAGGGCAAGCCGTTAAAGACGCCATACTATGAGGGCCCGCTAGTGGTACTCGTCAATCGCCTCAGCGCTTCCGCCTCGGAGATTTTTGCAGGAGCCATTCAAGATTACGAACGTGGGATCATCGTCGGTGAACGCTCTTTTGGTAAAGGCACGGTACAAACGCTGGTAAAACTGGCCGAGGGTCAACTGAAAATCACCGAAAGTAAGTTCTACCGCATATCTGGCGAAAGCACGCAGCATCGAGGTGTGGTTCCGGATGTCGAGTTTCCCTCCCTGTACGACCACGAAGAAGTGGGTGAGAGTTCATTGGAGCACGCTCTGAATTGGGATCAGATCAATCCCATCGGACACCGCCACTACAACGACATGTCCGGAATACTGCCCACGGTAACGTCACTCTTCAACGAGCGTAGCTCGCGCAACCCGGACATAATCTTTTTGCAAGAACAGGCCGCACTCGCGCAGGAAAGCCGCGAACTCAAAACACTGCCACTGCAGGAAAAGGCGCGTCGAGCGCTGCGCGAAGCGCGCGAGGCAAAAGCCCTGGCTCTAGAAAACAAGCGGCGCAAAGCCAAGGGAGAGGATTTGTTGACCTCCCTCGAAGATGAAGAAGAGAACGACGAAGATGCGCAGACCTCGAAAGAAGAAGATGAGGAATCGTCAATCGAAGACGATGTATTACTACAGGAGGCCGGCAATGTGCTGGTCGATATGGTGCTACTAAAGCGACAGCGATTTGCCGTGCACAATCCATCCGAAAACACTGAAACCGCAGAGCCCTAAACAAACGGCACTGCCAATCACCGCACGTTTCACAGCAAGTCGTTGCAAGCGGTGTAAAGCAAACGATGATTCACACCACCCTCCTCACACACGCCGTCCCACCTATGCTTGTGTCTCTCAAGACGTACCGTCATACCATGACAATCGCCTGTGCAATGTGACGACCTCACCGACAATGATGATCGTCGGGCCATGCGGCTGCGCCTTCGCCACAATATCTGGCATCGTTGTCAAGGTGCCCGTCAAGACGCGCTGATTTGCAAGTGTGCCGCGCTCAACCAGGGCAATGGGTGTTGTCGCTGCTCGACCATGCGCCTGCAACTGTCGACAGATCTCCGGTAGCGCTCGCAGACCCATATAAAATACCAGCGTTTCTGATACGTTTTGAAAGTCACTCCAATCGTGACTGACGACGTCGCCCTGCAAGTAGGCAGCGACAAAGCGCACGGACTGGGCGTGATCTCTATGGGTCAAGGGAATACCGGCGTAACAGGCTGCGCCCGTCGCCGCTGTCACTCCCGGCACCACTTGAAAGGGAATCTGTTGTTTCACTAGCAGCTCTATTTCTTCCCCGCCGCGACCGAACACAAAAGGATCGCCGCCCTTTAGGCGCACGACTCGCTTGCCCGTTGTGGCCAGATCCACTAAAAGCTGATTAATCTGCGGTTGCGGCAGTGTGTGTTCCGCTCTGCGCTTACCGACATAGATGCGCTCGGCATCTCTGCGCATGAGCTCGAGTACACCCGATGACACCAGCCGGTCATACAGCACGACATCGGCACGCTGTAACAGGCGCGCGGCGCGAAACGTGAGTAGGTCTGGGTCGCCCGGCCCAGCGCCTACCAAGGCTACATCACCCCGTTGTTTAGTCGGTGCGGCGTTCTGATCTACTAGCCGTGCGTGCAACGCGCCTTCCGCCTGCGATTCCCGCCCCGCCAATACATCTTCCGCTATCGAGCCATCGATGATCTCTTCCCAAAACAGCCGCCGCGCACTCTCATCCATAATGGCGGCGCGCACACGATCACGCACCCGTCCAGCAAACCGCGCCAGCTGTCCATAGGATGCAGGCAACAGCGCTTCGATACGACTGCGAACACGGCGTGCTAACACAGGGCTACTGCCGCTGCTACTGACCGCGACCAACAATGGATTGCGATCAATAATCGCCGGGAAGATAAAAGAGCAAAGTTCAGGCGCATCCACAACGTTGACTGGCAGGTGCATCTCGATGGCATCGGTGGAAACGCGCCGATTGACGTCAGATTGATTGGTCGCAGCAACCACTAGCCGTTGCTCGCACAGATGGTCTTTGTGATAAGTCGCTTTAAGCCAACGTCCCCCGCTCTCTTTTACCAGCGCAGTAAGCTCTGCGGAAATCTCTGGCGACACAACCGTCAATACACTACCCGCTCGCTGCAGTAAGTGTGCCTTACGTGTTGCGCGTTGCCCGCCGCCAACTAGCAGTACCGGCTCGCCCTGCAGTTTTAGACAAACCGGGAGGTAGTCCACAACCGCTAACCAGCCAGTTCGGTGACGCCGCCCATATAAGGCTGCAAAGCACCCGGCACGTCAATGCCGCCATCGTTGCGCTGATAGTTTTCCATGATCGCAACCAGGGCGCGCCCAACGGCCAATCCGGAACCGTTCAAAGTATGGATCAACTCTGGCTTGCCGGTTTGAGGGTTGCGCCAGCGTGCACTCATGCGCCGCGCTTGGTAATCGCCAAATACACTGCAGGATGAAATTTCTCGGAAGGTGTTCTGCGCGGGTAACCACACCTCTAAATCGTAGGTCTTACACGCTGAAGCGCTCAAGTCGCCCACGCATAAAATGACCTTGCGATAGGGTAACTCTAGCAGTTGCAGCGCACGCTCCGCGTGGCCGGTTAAGGCTTCTAACGCGTCTGCGGATCGTTCCGGGCGCACAAGCTGCACCAGCTCTACTTTTTCAAACTGGTGTTGCCGAATCATACCGCGCGTATCTTTACCGTAGCTGCCCGCTTCACTGCGAAAACAGGGTGAGTGACACGCAAAACGCAAACCTGCGTCGCCCAACTCATCATCCTCAAAAATACGATCGCGAGCGATATTGGTGACCGGTACTTCCGCTGTCGGAATGAGGTAGTAGTCTCTCTCCGCATCGAGCTGAAACAGGTCCTCGGCAAATTTTGGAAGCTGCCCGGTGCCGCGCAACGAGTCTGCGTTGACGATGTAGGGCACATAAACCTCGGTATAGCCATGTTCTTCCACGTGTAAGTTGAGCATGAATTGGGTGAGTGCGCGGTGCAGTCGCGCCAAGGGCCCCTGCAACACGGTAAAGCGCGAACCCGTAATCTTTGCAGCAGTTTCGGAATCAAACAGCCCGAGCGCCTCGCCGAGCGCCACATGGTCCTGGACATCAAAGGAAAATTCGCGCGGAGTACCCCAGCGGGAGATTTCGATATTGTCGTCTTCACTGTTGCCCGGTGGTACTTCGCTAGCTGGAATATTTGGCGTGCCCAACAGCAGCGCTTCCAGCTCCGCTTGCACGGCTTTTGCGCGCTCGGTCGCCGCATCCAACTCTACAGCCAGCCTCTCTAAGGTAGTATTCACTTCGGCTTTGGCATCATCCACCGACATACCCTGACCGATCAGCTCGCCAATTTTCTTGGAAGCACTCTTCTTTTCCGCCAGTAAATTCTGACTGTCGATAGCGGCTTGTTTGCGGCGGCTGTCTAAGTCTATAAACGCATCCACGTCGAAGACAAAACCGCGCCGGGCGAGTGCCTTGGCGACACCTTGGGGGTTTTTCCGAACGGCTTTTAGATCCAGCATTACAAGTGATTCCTTAACAACTGTCGAACATAGTGCAATAACACTCGACCGAGTGCGGGTGAGATTAGGTCACCGACCATCACTCACAGCAGCACACGCGCAAGTTGCATGGCTGTGCCCGCCAGCAGCACGCAAATCAGTGCGCTGCCCAACATATAAGCCGCAGCTTGCAGGTGATGACCCGATTCCAATAAACCAATGGTCTCCAAAGAAAACGTCGAGAAGGTCGTAAATGCGCCCAGGAAACCCACGATAATCACACCCCGCCAATCGGCGTGGACCAGTTGCCGCTCTACAATCAACACGTAGACAATGCCAATGGCGAATGAACCCACCGCATTCACCAACAAGGTGCCCCAGGGCATCGGGCCCTGCCACAATTCATGGACCCAGTTAGCCAGTAAATGCCGCGACAGGGCCCCACCGGCCCCACCTAGCGCAACAAAAATGAGGTATTTCATAGCGGCCTTAAACTGGCCTAATCGTAGCGGCGCATTGTACTGGTTTTGTCCTGCTCGCGCAGGTGTTCCAGCTTCTCGGCGATCTTCTGTTCCAGCCCGCGTGATACGGGATGATAGTAACGCGCATCTTTCAGCGCGGGCGGAAAGTAGTTTTCGCCCGCGGCATAACCGCCTTCCTCATCGTGGGCATAGCGGTAGTCACTTCCGTGTTCTAACTCTCGGGCCAACGCAGTGGGGGCGTTGCGCAAATGTTTGGGAACAGGCTCGGTACCGCCCGCGGCGACATCGGCCGCCGCCGCCTTGAAGGCGGTATACACCGCATTGCTTTTCGGGGCACAGGCCAAATACACCACGGCTTGCGCCAGGGCCAGCTCCCCTTCCGGGCTGCCCAGGCGCTCCTGCACTTGGCAGGCATCCAGAGCCAGCGTTAACGCGCGCGGGTCAGCATTGCCGATATCCTCACTGGCCATGCGCACTACGCGGCGCGCGATGTACAGCGGGTCGCAGCCGCCATCGAGCATGCGGCACAACCAGTACAAAGCCGCATCTGGCGCGGTACCGCGGACTGCTTTATGGAGCGCGCTGATCTGGTCGTAAAATTCATCGCCACCGTTATCGAAGCGCCGCCAGCTACTTTGCAGCACTTCATCGAGCGTGGCTTCCGTAATACCGCCCTCCGTGGCCAGATCGGCGGCCTGTTCCAGTATATTGAGCGCACGCCGGGCATCGCCATCAGCTTGTCCTGCAATGCGGCTTAAGCAGTAGGAATCAGTCTGCGTAACGGCGGGTAGCAGTGCCAACCCCCGCTCCAGCAGTTCGACAATTGAGTCGGCGGCTATCGGCCGCAGTTGATACACGCGCGCGCGGGATAACAAGGCATTGTTTAGCTCGAAGGATGGATTTTCTGTGGTGGCGCCAATGAAGATCAACAGTCCATCTTCCACATGAGGCAGAAAGGCATCCTGCTGGGCTTTGTTGAAGCGGTGTACTTCGTCCACAAAAAGCACCGTATCGCGCCCCGTGGTTTTATTGCTGCGCGCTCGCTCAATCGCCGCGCGAATATCTTTCACTCCGCTGAGTACGGCAGAAATTTGTAGAAACTCCGCCTGCGCGTGTTCCGTGGCGATGCGCGCCAGCGTGGTCTTGCCGACGCCGGGTGGACCCCACAGCACCATGGAGTGCAGGTGTCCCGTCTCGATGGCCTGATACAGCGGCTTGCCCGGTGTGAGCAAGTGTTCCTGACCGATGTATTCCGCGAGCGTACGCGGCCGCAGACGCGATGCCAGCGGCTCATAGCCCGCGTGAGCTGCGGTACCTACTGGGGCGGGTTCGTCGGGGTCGAACAAGTCACTATTAGCCTTCACGGGTGCCTAACCGGGTGCGTCGCTGACGGTAGTGCTGATTCTACAACTGATCTAACTGCTGATCCTATCACTGGTCATAGACAAAAAGGTCTGCGCCCTCAGGCACAGCAAAGGCAAAGTCTGCTGGCGTTAGGTCCGCTGCCACAGCCACAGCGTCAAACTGTATCGCCAAACGCTGGCCGAGGTCGTCGCGAATTGTCATTTGGTGCAACTGCCCCGCCGCCAGTTTGAGAACCACAGTTTCGAACCCAGCACCGGCCTGACGCGGTGCAATGGTGAATTCTCCGCTCGCCGCTTGCGTCACTGCGAGCTCCTCCCGCATGACATCCCGATCACCGCCGAGTATCTGCAACGGTGTCATTTGATTTGTGCCACTCACTGGCCGCCGCGTGACGGTCTCTAAATCGATATCATAGTGCCAAATATACGAGGGGTCGGCGATCACCAGTTGTCTGTCGGGTGCGCTGATCTCCCAGGCGAAGTAGCCGGGGCGCAACAATCGAAAGCTGCCTGTCGATTCCTGCACTAGCGTATCGCTTTCATCGAACTGTTGCTGTGTGAAAGACCCGCGCACATGCTGTAGCGGCTCCAGTGCTCGCATCAGCTCATCAAAGGCCTTGTTAGGTGCAGCACTCACTTTGGGGCCGCTGGTATCGCTGCCGCCCGCCACTACATCAACCGAAGTACCAGCCGTCAGCGTCAGCACCAGAGGTAATATTAGTAAAGTTTTCATCGATGAATTTTCCAAATGTGAGTCTGACTGTGACTGTGTGGAGAAACCAAGTCTGAAAAGTCCGGCGTTGACAGTACCCGAGTCTGCGTAGCTTAGAGGCTGTGCAGACGATCGGTCATCCAGCGTGAAAGCGCGTGCTCACAGGCCTTGTGAACTGTGATGGCCCCGTTATGCCTCTGGGGGCGCGGGCGCCAACACTTCACGCTGGCCGTTGGTACCCATTTCAGACACCACGCCGGCGCCTTCCATCGTCTCTATCAAACGCGCTGCGCGGTTGTAACCGATTCGCAATTTTCGCTGCACCGAGGAGATGGAGGCGCGTCGACTTTGCGTCACATAGTGCACGGCCTCGTCGTACAGGGCATCACTCTCACTATCTTCGTCAGTTGATTCCGCTTGTAGTTCCCCCGCAGTAACCGCCGTCGAGCTGCCCTCGTCGAGCAAGCCGTCGATGTACGCAGGTTCGCCACGTTTTTTCCAGTCGGCGACCACACGGTGCACCTCGTCATCGCTACAGAACGCCCCGTGCACTCGGGTCGGCATGCCGCTGCCTGGCGGGAGATAAAGCATGTCACCGTGGCCCAACAATTGCTCGGCTCCGCCTTGATCAATGATAGTGCGCGAATCGACCTTAGACGAGACTTGAAACGCGATACGCGTGGGTACGTTCGCCTTAATCAGGCCGGTGATCACATCCACGGAAGGACGCTGCGTCGCGAGTATGAGGTGGATGCCCGCCGCCCGCGCCTTCTGTGCGATGCGCGCGATCAGTTGTTCGACCTTCTTGCCGACGATCATCATCATGTCGGCGAATTCATCGATGACCACGACGATGCTGGGTAATTTTTCTAACTCCGGCGCCGTTTGCTCCTCATTGGTTTCGGCAAACAGCGGATCGGGTGTCCACAGTGGGTCGACCAGAGGCGAGCCCGCCTTGTGGGCGTCGCGTATTTTGCGATTGTAGCCGGCGAGGTTACGCACTCCTAAAGACGCCATCAGCTTATAGCGCCGCTCCATCTCTGCCACACACCAGCGCAAACCGTTGGCGGCATCTTTCATGTCAGTAATGACCGGAGTCAGCAAATGCGGAATGCCGTCGTATACGGACAGTTCCAACATCTTCGGGTCCACTAGAATGAGGCGCACCTCCGCCGGGCTGGATTTATAGAGAAGACTCAGCAACATGGAGTTTACGCCGACAGACTTACCCGAGCCGGTCGTACCGGCGACTAACAAGTGCGGCATTTTCGCCAAATCGGCGACGACCGGCTGGCCAGAGATGTCGTGCCCCAACGCCAGTGTCAATGGCGAGGGTGACTGTTCAAAGGCCTGGGATGACAGCACTTCGCGGAAGTTCACAATCTCCCGGTCTTCATTAGGGATTTCGATACCCACCACAGATTTTCCGGGAATCACCTCGACGACACGCACGCTGATCACCGCCAGTGAGCGCGCCAGATCCTTCGCCAGATTAGAGATACGCGACACTTTGACACCTGGTGCAGGCTGTATCTCGAACCGCGTAATGACTGGGCCGGGGTACACCGCTGTCACTTCTGCGGCAACGCCAAAATCCATCAGCTTGAGCTCCAACACCTTAGATAAGGCTTCCAAGGCCTCTTTAGAGAAGCCTTTGGTGGGGTCTTTGATCTCTTGATCCAGCAACTCTAGATGCGGCAATGCACCAATGACCGGCGCATCAAACAGCGGCTGTTGTTTTTCCCGATCAATGCGCTCGCTTTTCTTAGCCGGCGCTTTGACGGGTTTAATCTTCGGCGGTGGCCGCTTTTTCTCTTTTTCCACGTGCTCGGTGATTTGCAATTTGCGCGCTTCGACAGCGGCCTCGCGCTGGCGGCGATCTTGAAACTCATCCCAGGTTTTTTGTAGCTGCTCGCGCGCGCGTGAAAACAACGTAATGGCACCAGCACCCAATTTCTCAGTCAAACGCAGCCAGCTCAGATCGGTAAAAATGGTGATGCCAAACAGAAATATCGCACAGAGAATTAGGCGACTGCCGACACCACTAAAGGCGACAGTGAACGCGTTGCCAATGGCTTGACCCAAAATGCCGCCCGCCCCTTGGGGGAGAAGTGAAGCGCCGCTATCATTCATCGCCGCCATGGCGGTACCGGCAACCATCACCAACACCAAGCCCAAGGTGCGCACGGCGAAGGTGAGGCTGTCAAAGTGCCTGTCCTGCGGTTCCCCACCGTGTTTCTGCAGCAATATGACAACTGCCCTGTAAGCCAAGAGCAGCGGAAATAAATAGGCGGCGTAACCGACGAGCGAGAAGAAAACATCCGCTAACCATGCGCCTGTGGGGCCGCCGAGATTACGAATAGTGCCGCCACTGCCGGTCCCCGACCACCCGGGGTCGCCCGCGCTGTAGCTCAGCAACGCGATTAACAGATAAAGACACAGCGCGACAACCGCGACAAACGCTCCCTCGCGCAACCGCGTGCTAAGCACACCCTCGTTGGAGGTCGTCTCAGCCACAGGCGTACCCCAACTCGCTGCAAGACCACGCGCGCCAGGTATAGCGCTTGCGTATCACGCTGGTACGGCGGCCATTCCGCGGGCACTGACTGTCAGTTTTACGGTAAGATTTATCTTTAACTTGCACAACCATTTCTTTTAAATATCAGAGAGATAGGGCGTTTTTATAGAAATATGGTCACCTTTGTGACACGTCCACCTTTAAAGTACCATAGTCCGCCCCAATACAGAACGAGTTGGTCGCCCAGGTCGGAATATCACCGTTTTTGGTCGCCACTGACCGTTCCTCACATCACATACATACTGGCAAGGACTTCTCATGAGTGCAGCGCAACACCACCGTCTAATCATTTTAGGCAGCGGCCCTGCAGGCTACACTGCAGCGGTTTACGCAGCGCGAGCGAATCTCCAACCGCTGGTGATCACCGGCTTGCAACAGGGCGGTCAGCTCACTACCACCACAGAGGTGGAGAATTGGCCGGGTGGACCCGCCGATTTACAGGGCCCACAGCTCATGCAGCAGATGCAAGAGCATGTGGAGCGCTTAGATGCGCAGGTGCAGTTCGATCATATAGAAAAAGTCGACTTAAGCGTTCGCCCCATGCAACTCGAAGGCACTGCAACTTATACCTGTGATGCGCTCATCATCGCCACTGGGGCCTCCGCTCAATACTTGGGCCTGCCCAGCGAAGAAGCATTTATGGGCAAGGGTGTAAGTGCGTGCGCGACCTGTGACGGGTTTTTTTATCGCGGCCAGAAAGTGGCGGTCATAGGCGGCGGCAATACCGCGGTAGAGGAAGCACTGTACCTCGCCAATATTGCCTCTGAAGTTGTCCTCGTGCACCGTCGCGACGCACTGCGCGCCGAAAAAGTCTTGCAAGACCGACTGTTTGCCCGCGAACAGGAAGGCACAGTAACAATACTGTGGGATCACACACTCGAGGAGGTCTTGGGAGATGACGCCGGTGTTAATGGCATGCGTATCAAATCCACCAAAGACGAGGCGTTAACTGACATCGAGCTTGCCGGCGTGTTATCGCCATCGGCCACAAACCCAACACCGACTTGTTTAGCGGCCAGCTCGACATGCACAACGGTTATTTACACGTCGTGAGTGGCACTGATGGGAACGCGACGGCCACGACTGTACCGGGTGTATTCGCCGCCGGTGACGTGGCCGATCACATCTATCGCCAGGCTGTCACCTCTGCGGGTTTTGGCTGTATGGCCGCCCTGGATGCAGAAAAATACCTGGATGCTTTGTAACGCTCGGGTGGGAACAGGGCAGGACCGCTGTATGGTCAGCAGAGGTAGCGCTCGCGGCGAACACCTAGCCCCCCATGGCTGGTCTATTTGCCGGTCTATTTGCTAGTGTTCTGGCTCGTGTATGGTAGATAGCTTCTTCCCACCCACCAGTGAAGCATTAACGAGTCCCAACGGCTTGCTCGCCGTCGGCGGCGATCTCTCCAGCGAACGCTTGCTGGAAGCTTACCGGCGCGGCATTTTTCCGTGGTACGAAGAGCCGCAGCCTATTCTGTGGTGGACGCCAGACCCCCGCTCTGTGTTATTCCCCGACAATTTGCATGTGTCCCGCTCACTGCGCAGGCACCTGCAGCGGGCGAACCTGCGCATCACTGCCGATCGGCAGTTTGAACAGGTCATGCGTGACTGCGGCCAGTTGCGTGGCGACGGCCTGGGCACGTGGATTGACGAGGCTATGACCCGCGCGTATTGCACCTTGCATGAGCAGGGATACGCACACTCCATCGAAGTCACCGATGACAACCATGACCTGGTAGGCGGCCTCTACGGGGTCGCGCTGGGGCAAGTTTTCTTCGGAGAATCCATGTTTAGCCACCAGCGCGATGCCTCGAAAGTGGCGCTTGTGGCCCTGGTGCGCACGCTCCGGCGCGCCAATTTCCAGCTTATCGACTGCCAGGTGGAAAGCGACCACCTGAATTCGCTCGGTGCGCAAAATATCAGCCGACTGGACTTCGAGCGCTGGCTTGAGCAAACTGTAGATCGGTCAACAACCAGCGATATTTGGCAACTCGATATCAGCACCAGGGACTTGCTTTGACGTCTTCAATTCGCGATCTCAAGGTTTACACCACATATCCGCACAATTGCAGCTACCTGGAGGATCAGGAGGCCACCACCCTGTTTGTCGATCCGCGTCAATCGATGGATCGCACTCTCTACAGCCAGCTCTCTACACTCGGCTTTCGCCGCAGTGGCAACCACGTCTATCGGCCGCACTGCAGCCAGTGCAACGCCTGTGTTCCCGCGCGCATTCCAGTGGCCGGGTTTGCAGCGCGCCGAGGGCAGCGTCGCATCTGGCAGCGCAACGTCGATTTAATGGCCGTGGCTTCGCACGACATCCGCGACCAGGAAGCCTATGACCTCTACCATCGCTATATCTGCGAGCGCCACGCAGACGGCGATATGTACCCGCCCGATCGCGAGCAATACGAAGCCTTTCTCAATGAGGTGTGGAACTGCACGCGCTATTTCCGCTTCTACCTCCAGGGGAAACTGGCCATGGTCGCAGTGGTTGATGAACTGGAGGACGGCCTCTCGGCAATCTACACCTTCTTCGACCCAGAGGCAGATAAACGCAGCTTAGGCGTCTATGCCATCCTGTGGCAAATTGAAAAAGCCAAGGAGATGGGCCTTGAGTATCTGTATCTGGGCTACTGGATTCGAGAGTGCCGCAAGATGGCCTACAAGGCGGACTACCGCCCCCTCGAGGTCTACCTCAACAACCGCTGGACTGAGTTACTCTAAAGCTATACCCAGGCCGCGCTGCAACCGGAGGCCCTCAAAACACGGTCGAGCCCCCGCAAAAACCCGTTGCGTGGGCTTCGTTGCAGCACCGATCTAGGGCCGAGATTGGGCTTTGTGCCCGCGTCGCAGGCGGTCATATTCCCCTAGCGCTAGCGCTGCTATTGAGGCAAAATGCGGCCCTCGTTTTTTTGAGGAAAACTGCCTAATGGCAAAAGAAGATCAAATTGAAATGGAAGGCGAGGTGATCGACACCCTGCCCAACACGACGTTTCGTGTGCAACTGGAAAATGGTCATGTGGTAACCGCCCACATTTCCGGCAAAATGCGCAAAAACTACATTCGTATCTTAACGGGCGACAAAGTGCGTGTTGAACTGACTCCCTACGACCTCACCAAAGGTCGCATCACCTACCGTGAACGCTAGGCGATTCGCCTGTTAAAGCACATTTACTCCGCTTCGCTGCTCTCTACTACAGCTTCAGTTTTCTCTTCCACCGTGACCTCGAGGTCATCCTTTGTATTGTTTAGGCGTACCAAGGCAGTCCCGCCCGCTTGAGCCAGTGAGCCAAACAACACGAGTTCAGCCAAGGGTTTTTTGATGTGCTCTTGAATCACGCGTTCCATCGGTCGCGCGCCCATGTGGATATCGTAGCCCTTCTCCACCAGCCACAACCGCGCATCTTCGTCGACATCCAGCATCACGCGCTTCTCGTCCAATTGCCCCTGCAACTCCGTCAGGAACTTGTCGACCACGGTAAGAATGACATCTTCACCTAATGGCTCAAACTGCACGACGCTGTCCAAACGGTTCCGAAACTCGGGGGTGAACATTTTGTTGATCGCCTCCATGCCGTCGCTGGAGTGATCTTGATGGGTAAAGCCAATGGAGCGGCGACTAATGCTCTCAGCACCGGCATTGGTGGTCATTACGAGAATGACGTTGCGGAAATCTGCCTTGCGGCCGTTGTTGTCCGTCAACGTCCCGTGGTCCATGACCTGTAGCAAGAGGTTGAATACCTCCGGGTGCGCTTTCTCGATTTCATCGAGCAAAACGACGGCGTGGGGGTGCTTGGTTACGGCGTCCGTCAGTAAACCGCCCTGATCGAAACCGACATACCCTGGCGGCGCGCCAATCAATCGCGATACAGTGTGGCGCTCCATGTACTCAGACATGTCAAAGCGAATCAATTCCAAGCCCAGAATCAGCGCTAACTGCTTGGTGACTTCTGTCTTACCCACGCCGGTGGGCCCAGCCAACAGGAAAGAGCCGATGGGCTTTTCGCCGCCGCGCAACCCGGCCCTGGCCAACTTGATCGACGTCGCAAGACTGCTAATCGCGGCATCTTGACCAAACACCACCATTTGCAGGTTTTGTTCGAGTTTTTCCAGCGTTGCCTTATCGTCTGTGCTCACCGTCTTCGGAGGAATACGGGCAATTTTCGACACGACGCTTTCGATATCACCCACGCCGATTACTTTCTTGCGCTTAGACGGCGTCTTCAACTGTTGATACGCACCCGCCTCGTCGATGACATCGATGGCTTTGTCGGGCAGAAAACGATCGGTGATGTAGCGTGCGGACAAATCTGTGGCCACACGCAATGCTTTGTCGGTATAGCGCAAACCATGGTGAGCCTCAAAGCGTGACTTCAAGCCTTTCAGAATTTTGTACGCATCGTCTGCGCTGGGTTCCAACACATCGATTTTTTGAAAGCGGCGGCTTAGCGCTTTGTCTTTGTCAAAAATCCCTCGATACTCGTGGAAGGTGGTGGACCCGATGCAACGTAGTTTGCCGGAGCTGAGCAAAGGCTTGAGCAAATTGCTGGCATCCATCACACCGCCGGAGGCGGCACCAGCGCCAATAATGGTGTGAATCTCATCGATGAACAAGATGGCATGCTCGCGCTGTTTTAACTCCGCCAGCAGGCCTTTAAAGCGCTTTTCAAAATCACCCCGGTACTTAGTGCCAGCCAACAACGAACCCAAATCGAGAGAGTAAACCACGCTATCTTTGAGGACTTCGGGTACTTCACCATCGATAATCTTCTTCGCTAAACCCTCGACGATGGCGGTTTTTCCCACACCGGATTCGCCGACGAGCAATGGGTTATTTTTCCGCCGCCGCGCGAGAATCTGCGCCACGCGCTCTACTTCTGCGATGCGCCCAATGAGGGGGTCGATATTGCCAGCGGCGGCCTCTTCATTGAGATTGGTGGTAAAGCTGTCCAGAGGATTGCTCTCGCCCTCCTCGCCCGCGCCCTGTTCGTCTGTTCCCATGGGACTGGGCGCTGGCCCTCCGCTGTCGTTACCCACCTTGGAAATACCGTGGGTCATATAATTGACGACATCGATTCGCGCCACACTCTGAGTCTTTAAGAAAAACACCGCCTGGCTTTCCTGTTCGCTAAAAATTGCGACCAACACGTTGGCGCCAGTCACTTCGGTTTTGCCGGAGGACTGCACGTGAAACACAGCGCGCTGCAACACACGCTGGAAACCCAGTGTGGGCTGCGTTTCGCGCTCGTCTTCCTCTTCGGGAATCAGGGGTGTAGTCGCGTCGACAAATTCGACCAGGTCGCCGCGCAGATTGCCGATGTCAGCACCGCAGGCTTTGAGTACACGAATCGCATCGTTATTATCGAGCAGTGCCAACAACAAATGTTCCACAGTCATGAATTCGTGGCGCCTAGCACGTGCCGCCCTAAAGGCGTCGTTCAGGGTTTGTTCTAGGTCATTGCTCAGCATGTCAGAGCTCCTTGGGCGCTAACCCTCCGATGCTTCGATTTCGCACAGTAGCGGGTGTTCGTTCTCGCGCGCATACTGATTGACTTGCGCCGCTTTGGTTTCGGCGATGTCGCGGGTAAAAATACCGCAAACACCTTTCCCTTGCGTATGCACCGTGAGCATAACATGGGTGGCTTGTTCGCGGTTCATACGGAAAAACATCTCGAGGACTTCGACGACGAACTCCATGGGCGTGTAGTCGTCATTGATCAAAACAACTTTGTACAGCGGGGGGCGTTTTAGTTCCGGCTTCGACTCTTCAAGCGCCAGGCCACCGATAGAGTCATCCTCTTCCTGGCCCATGCGCCATCCACTGCCCCTGCGGATTAAACTCACGGTGATCTCTCGCCTACTGCTCTGTTCACTATAGATGGGTTTCATTATACGAGATTTCAAGGGCGGGGGAAGGCGTGGGGTTTCTGGGCGTGAAATCCCTCTAATTTACTGAGGATTTTGGCGGTGGGGGTTTGCTGTGATTCTGCGCTCGGTGGAAGCTATGGCTGAATTGCGCCACGATGCCGGGAATCAACACCCAGCTAGTCAATTGTGCTCCTGTTACGCTCCAGCATCTTGCGCAAGTTTTGACTCACTGTACGCCTTGCATTGAGCCCTTCGTTTAACCTTTACGACTCAATTGCCGGGTGAAATCCAGATCGCAGAACTTACTGCCCGCTCCTGTATCGTTTGCGGCTCAGGTGCCTCTATGCCCATGACTTTTGCGTCATAAGTGGTGAACCGAGGCGTGGGGATCTCGATGGCTCGGGCATAGTAGAAGGCCGCTTGCCCAGGTCGGTATTCGGGGTCTCGCCAGGTCAAGGTAAACTCCGCCGCGCCAATGGTGTTGGTATAACTGGCGTCAGTCACGTTAACGGTATTGCCAACCTTGGCGATGTAAACACTCGCCCCGCCCTTAAATCGATCGCCCGATGCCGCGACATTAAATATTTTTTCGTGACTCTCGCCTTGGCCATCTACCCAGGCTTTAACCACCTGCAACCGATCGAGGTTTGCTCCCAGCGGATCCTTCATGGCGGAAAGAATAAATGTCGGTGATTGCGCTGCGTTTCCGTGCAGCGTTCCGCCCATCGGTACACCACCGGCATAGGCGGCTGCCAGCCAATCGCCCTGTAACACCTCCTCGGGGTAATCCCAACCGGCAAAAAACCGCAACGCTATTCTGGGGCCCGATGTGGCGTAGGTTTCCTTGCGTTGCATCGCTTCGAAAATAGACGCCCGTGTATTTTGCTGGGCCCAGACCGCCGCTAAGCCCGCTGCACCGTAAGCGCGCATCCGCATCATGGATGGGTGTAAAAACGCCAGCCCCAAGCGCTGTGCGGGGGAGCCGTCCATCAACGGCAACTTACCGTGGTAGTTATCCTCTTCTACTGAAAAGCTGCCGTTGTGGCTGTCGCTACTGCCAAGCACACCAAACCGGTAGGGATTAAAGGCCTGTTGATGCGCGAACTCCAAACCGGTACGCAGTGCATCGCGGGCGTAACTTCCCTTGGGTTCACTGGGTAAAACTTTTGACGACATGATCTCATCCATCAGCTCGAAGTCGGCAAACTCGTCATCGGGCGACAGATCAGGGTGAGTTTCCGATGTTCCCTTTACCTGGAACAGTTCAATGACCGGCTCATTCCGACTGCGCAACTGTGCGTAATCTGCACTGAGCGCGGCGCCCGCAAATGTCGTTAACTCAAACATGCGACCGTCACTGACATTGCTGTTGTGGGGAATCGACAACACTTCCATACCATCGGCCCGCTGGGCATCGAGCGCTCGCCACAAGTCTTCGGGATTTTCCGACTCACGCGAAGAAAACGGAAACTCGGGCACCTTATTAGTTTTGTATACCACGTTACGGTGCAAGTTTCGTTCATTGGGCATAGAACTGTACTCATAGGCCACAAACGTCGTAAAGCGGCCTGGATCATTATGCCGTTCGGCCGCGTCTATAATGTCTGACCAGGCGGTGCGCGATACTGCCACTAAATCATCGCGTGCAAACTTCTCTTCCCGGGTGTCCTTCGATCCCATCTGAAATAACGCGCGTTGTAAAAATAGCGCACTGAAGCGCAACGAGTTTCCACTACGCAGTGCTTCTATGAGTTGCGTGTCCGGTTTTTTGCCCGCCGCACCCGCGAGGTGGCGCGGCACACCGAGGTATTCCACATGATCGGTAACAGCACCGAAATCCAACGGCTCACTGGCCTGTATGGGATAACCCAAGGCATGCATAATCTCACCGCCCTTCATATACCGGTAGGCATCGTCGGGCAAAGCGCGTACACCCATGGTAAAGGCGTCATAGGACAGGGAGGTGTGAATGTGCAAATCCCCCCACAGCAGATTGCGCGTAGGGTTCACGGGCACTTCGTCGCGCGCAGGTGGTTCTGCCAGTGGGTCCTTGCTAGCTGGGGTTGGGGGATGTAACGAGGGGTCGTCAAACTTAGCGCATGCGGTGAGCACACATACACTGGCAAACAAGACGTGTCTTAAACAAAGCTTTTGCATTTTATTATCCAGATAGCATTAGTCCCGATAACATTAGTTCAGTTAGCCAAAGCCTCGCAAGGCGAACATGCACCTTGCGCCTGCACATAAGGGGTCACTTGATCTACCGCGCTGGGCTCGTAAGCGTATAAATATTTGTTACCACGTGTAGGCCAATTCCACACCGTAGGTTCTCGGCGCATTTTCCTCATAGCTGTTCGTCTGCGTGGTACCAATTAGCGGCGTTCCGCCATTGCGGTACTCGTAGTCGGTAAGATTGTCACCCCAGACGGTCAATCGCCAATCCGCTTCTGGCGACAACCAGGTCACACGGGCACCGAGAGAAAACGCATCCGACACTAAGCCCTCACCATCGCGCCAGAGGCAACTCGCGTAGTCGAAACAGTAGTTGATATCCTCGGAGTAGGATGCGTCGACGCGCGCGACGATACTACCAATGCCGGTATTCCACGTATATTGGCCCGCCAAATAGTAGATCTGTGTTGGCAAAGACGGTAGATCCTCGTCGCTGCGATCAACCGGGCACGCGTCCACGAGGTTGCCCCCGCCTACATCGATATTTACCGTACAGCCCGCGAGCCCAGATTCGCCTGCAGCAAAGATAGACAAGTCGTCAAACTCCTCGATGTCTCCCTCGTTAAACGCCGCATTAAAAATAAGCTGTAGATTTTCTATAGGTAGCCAAACGGTTTCCAACTCGAGGCCCATGATGGAAGATTTTGCAGCGTTGATAGTACGTGCCGCAATACTTCCCGTGACCGGATTGACACCGATACTGGTGAGCTGCCGATCCTTGTAGTCGGTATAAAACAGCGCGGTATTGACGCGCAAGGTGCCGTCGAACATATCCAGCTTAGAGCCAAGTTCGAAATTGACGACTTGTTCTGGATCGTACGTGGGAATGTTGCCGTCAAGATCCAAACTCTCCGAAAGGCCCCCGGATAAAAACCCCGTTGCGATAGTCAAGTACACACTGCCTGTATTGATGGCACCCACATCGCCAAACAAGTACTGCACACTGGCCATCGGGTTCCAGTCATCATTCGACACATCACCCTGCAGGGAAGATGAGAGTATATGGCTGTGACTGCTATTGAAGCTGGCTGGTCCATCGGGAAAATCCCAGAACCTGCCAAGCTGCAATGTGGGTTGGGCACCGGTGGAGAGATCGGTGGGGTCGACGGCATAGGCGTTTCGATCCAACTCGCGTTCCTCGCGGGTGTAGCGCAGACCCACCGTCACGTTCCAATCCTCATTGACCGCCCATTCAACTTGACTAAACGCGGCATAGGCCGTGTTCTTGGTCAGGAGCTCGGTTGCCTCAGCGGTGTAAAACGCCCAATTGGGATTGTTAAGTGAATTAAAGAAGGGCCCTTGGGCGCCCACAGCCGTGCCGGCATCGGTCTCCTCGCTAGAGACAAAAACACCCAGCACATAAGTCAAGGACGCGTCCAGTGCAAAGCCTGTTAACTGGAGTTCCTGGCTGAACCAGTCGGTGTTGCGCGGCTCAGCTATCGGATAACCATAGTTTAAGCGCAACACCATGGGTATCCCGGTGAAATACACATCGTCTTGCTGACCCGCTTCGATATTGCGCCAGGCGCTGATACTTTTCAGGCTGAGGGCATCATCGATCTCCCAGTCGACTGTTGCCGACAGGGAGGTGGATTGCGACTTATATATGGGCTTTATACCGCCAACAAGCGCACTGAGAAACCTGTCTTCATCAAGCTGATTGGACTGCGCGCAGTGCTCCTGAATGGTTAGTCCCGTTGACGGTTGGATAATAAACGTATCCTGAAGCCCCGCCTGCCAACCCGTGCCTGGCACGCCAGTCGCGATCTCGCACTTCTGGGCCGTCGAGGTCTGATCCACCTTGCCGTACTGACTATTGACGTCCACCGTCACGCTATCGGTGGCCAGCGCTCGCAATTGCAGTTGCCCACCCCAGCGGTCGACATCTCGAAACTTACGCCCTAACTGATCCTCCATTAAGCCACCACGCTGGGTGCTATAGAGTGACAACCGCGAATAGAGGGCCTCGTCGACGAGCGGCACATTGACGGTGACCTGCCCGTCCAGACGATCATAATTGCCCACGTTGATCTCAGCGTAGCCTTCTACCGAGTCTACCGGTTTGTTGGTGTCATACAGTATTGCCCCTCCGGTGGAGTTCTTACCAAATAAAGTGCCCTGTGGGCCGCGCAGTACCTGTAAACTCTGGATGTCGATACTGTCGAGTATCGCGCCATCGGCACGGGACAAGTAGACACCGTCCTGGTAAATGGCCACACCGCCGTCGAAATTGGCACCCGTATTGCGCGCGCCGACACCGCGCACAAAGAGCTGTATCGCGCCACCGCCAGCACCGGGATTGGCGCTCAGGTTGGGTACAATCTTGCTCATGTCGGTGAGGTCGTTGAGCCCAGCATCCTGCAACTGCGTACCATTAAAGGCAGAAACCGCTACCGGTGTTTTCTGCAGACTCTCCTCGCGCTTTCTAGCGGTGACCAACACTTCTTCAAGTGTCGCCGACTGCGCTAGCGCTTGGGTACTGACAAGTGGCGTGGCTAGCAAACTTGTAATGGCTAAACCGAGGGCTGGTGGGGTCGACCATTTTATTTTTATTCGGCGCATAGAATTTGCCTCGTTGGAGATACTCGTACGGAATCTATCTGCAAATGAACGAATAAGCGGTGCGCGATTCAATCCAAACCAAGAGAGGGATGAAAGGAATAGGAAGACCGCCACGCCACTTGATGAGCCCTGCACATCAACTAATTTACTCTCTCGATTGCGTTAAACCAGCGCTACTCAGCTCAAGTTTTAACAAGTACGCTTCCAATCCGTGCCATCGCGCGAATCTTCCAACACGATGCCCTGCTCCAACAATGTCGCGCGAATGCGATCCGCAGCTTCGTAGTCTTTGTCGAGCTTGGCTTGAATGCGTTGCTGGACAAGCGCTTCTATGGCGTCATTGGACAAACTATCCTCACTCGCTTCCCCCTGCAACCAGAGTTGCGGATCTGCTTGTAGAATGCCCAACAGCTCCCCGGCGGCCAGCATGCGCGCTTTGAGTGCTGGTTTTTCGGCGTCTTCCGCTTTATGCAGTGCGTTGGCTAGAGCGTGGACTTCAGCGATAGCGATGGGGGTGTTTAGGTCGTCGTTTAACGCGCGGTAGAAAGGTTCTTCCGCAAACGCAACCTCGCTACCATCGCTATCAACACTTTCCACACCGCGCAGTGTGCTGTACAAGCCATCCAACGTTCTGCGCGCCTGCTGCAACAGGGACTCAGAAAAATTCAGTGGCGAGCGGTAGTGGGCGGACAACAGCGCAAAGCGCAGCACTTCACCGCGATGGGTTTGCAGTAAGTCGCGCACCGTGTGGAAATTGCCGAGGGATTTTGACATCTTTTCGCCGTCCAAATCGAGGTAGGCGTTGTGCATCCAGTAACGCACATAGTCGGCGCCGTGGGCGCAGCGGCTCTGGGCAATTTCGTTTTCGTGGTGCGGGAAAATGAGGTCGCGTCCACCGCCGTGGATGTCGATGGTCTCCCCCAGGTGCTCGCGAATCATGGCGGAGCACTCCAGGTGCCAGCCGGGGCGTCCGCGCCCCCAGGGACTTTCCCAACCGGGCTCATCGTCGGTGGCGGGTTTCCACAGAATAAAATCGCCGGGGTGGCGCTTGTAACTGGCAACTTCCACGCGCGCGCCCGCCAGCATGTCATCGAGTGACCGCTTGGACAGTGCGCCGTAATCGGGCATAGATTCCACCGCGAACAAGACGTGTCCATCGGCTTCGTAGGCGTGGCCTTTGTTGAGCAAGTTGCGCGTGAGCTGCAACATGGGCTCGATATTATCGGTGGCGCAGGGCTCTAAAGTGGGAGGCAGTGCATTGAGCTGCGCCATGTCTTCGCGATACTTGGCGGTGTATTCCTGCGTAACATCGCCAATGCTGCGCTTGCCCTCCTGCGCCGCGGCAATGATCTTGTCGTCCACATCGGTGATGTTGCGCGCATAGGTAACGGTGTCGAATTGAGTTTGCAACAATCGGAACAGCGTATCGAACACCACCACCGGACGGGCGTTGCCGATGTGCGCCAGGTTGTACACAGTGGGGCCGCAGACATACATCGTGACTGTGTTGGGCACCAGGGGTTCGAAGGGCTCTTTTTTCGCGGTTAATGTGTTGTACAGTTGTAAGCTCATAGCCTGCCCTAGCCTCCCTGCCAGGTGTCGCGTAGGCCGATGGTCTTGTTGAATACCGGATTTGCGCCGCTGTGGTCGTGGCGATCGGCAACGAAATAGCCTTCGCGTTCGAACTGAAAATGTTGTTCCGCCTCGGCCTCGAGTAACGCTGGCTCTATCCAGGCATCGGTCACCACGCTCAGTGAATCGGGGTTGATGTGCTCGAGAAAGTCTTGCTGGTCACGATCGGGTGCCTCGTGATTAAACAGCCGATCGTAAAGACGTACTTCTGCTCGTGCGCCGTAACTGGCGGACACCCAATGCACAACGCCTTTCGGCTTGATGCCGTCTTCTGGATCGGCGCCAAGGGTATTGGGCACGATCTCGGCCAGTACTTTTACAATATTACCCTCACCGTCTTTCTCCACACCGGTCGCTTCGATGACATAGGCATTGCGCAGCCGCACCCGCTTACCGAGCACGAGGCGCTTGTATTTTTTATTCGCCGCTTCGCGAAAGTCGGCGCTGTCAATAAACAACACGCGAGTGAAGGGCACTTCGCGATCCCCCAGTTCTTCGCGACTGGGATGATTGGCGGCGCGCAGCCGCTCCACTTGATCGGCGGGGTAGTTGGTCAGCTCCACTGTCAACGGCTCGAGCACGCACATACGGCGTGGCGCGTTTTCATTGAGGTCTTCGCGTATGGCGAACTCCAGCATGGCAACATCCACCACACCGTCACTGCGCGTGGTGCCGATCATGTCGCAGAAGCGGCGGATTGACGCGGGGGTGTAGCCGCGACGGCGCAGCGCCGCAATAGTCGGCATGCGAGGGTCATCCCAGCCCCGCACAATCCCCTGCTCCACCAACTGGCGCAATTTGCGCTTGCTGGTAATGGTATAGCTGGGGTTCAGCCGTCCAAACTCGAATTGGCGAGGACGGTGGTCTACCGGCAAGTGATCGAGGAACCAGTCATACAGGGGGCGGTGATCCTCAAATTCGAGGGTACAGATGGAATGGCTGATGCCCTCGATGGCATCTGCCTGCCCATGGGCAAAATCATAGGTCGGGTAGATCACCCAGGCATCGCCCGTTTGATGGTGCGTCTGCCGGCGAATGCGGTACAAAATAGGGTCGCGCATGTTCAGGTTCGGCGATGCCATATCGATTTTGGCGCGCAGCACCTTGCTGCCGTCGTCGTATCCGCCGGCCTTCATCGCCGCCAGTAAGGTCAAATTTTCTTCGACGCTGCGCTCGCGGTGCGGGCTATTGCGGCCCGGCTCGGTTAAGGTACCGCGATACTCCCGTGCCTCATCGGCACTGAGGTCGCAGACGTAGGCGTTGCCCTGCTCCACTAAGTGCACAGCCCAGGCGTATAACTGCTCGAAATAGGCCGAGGCGTAGCGCACCTCGCCATGCCAGGCAAAACCCAGCCAACGGATGTCCTCTACAATGGCGTCGATGTAAACCTGGCTTTCTTTTTCCGGGTTGGTGTCGTCAAAACGCAGATGGCAGCGGCCACCGTTGGCCTGCGCCAGGCCAAAGTTCACACAGATCGATTTGGCGTGACCGATATGCAAAAAGCCGTTGGGCTCGGGCGGAAAGCGCGTTACCACCTCGGTCACCTTGCCGCTGGCGAGATCTTCCGACACAATGTGCTGGAGAAAATTACTGGGGCCTGCACTGTCCATGTTCAGTTTCTATTGCGCTAAAAGGGCCGGTAGTATAACGGGATGCCAGCAGCGCTTACAGACACTGGATGGGGTGTCAAATCGAAATGCGCATTTCTGCCGATCTTCTTCTCGCGCTGGTTTTCCTAGGCTGTAAAAGCCCGTATCATGGCGCTGCTTCTACTCTTCCACCCGCAAGGATAAACACATGGTCATCATTCGCACTACCTTCGGCGAAATAACGCTAGAACTCGATGCCGACAAAGCCCCTAAAACCGTTGAAAACTTCTTGAACTACGCGCGCGATGGTTTTTACGACGGCACCATTTTTCACCGTGTTATCGACAATTTCATGATTCAAGGTGGCGGCTTCGACGCCGATATGCAGCAAAAGGAAACTGGTGCGGAGATCGAGAACGAAGCAGACAACGGCTTGAAAAACGACTTTGGCACCATCGCGATGGCGCGCACCTCCAATCCCCATTCCGCCACCGCCCAGTTTTTTATCAATGTCAAAGACAACGATTTTCTCAACCACAGCGGCAAGAACGAACAGGGCTGGGGTTACGCGGTGTTTGGCAAAGTGGTCGAGGGCAGCGATGTTCTGGATAAAATTCGTGCGGTGCCAACCACCAGCCATGGCGGCCATCAGGATGTGCCCGCTGACCCGGTTATTATTGAGTCAGTGACCGTTAAGAGCTAACGTTTGGGGCGAGCACCCAAGGTCAGTGACTGCCATCAAGGGCTGGGTAGTTGTGCGACTTCCTCCTCGGTCCAAATCACAAAATCGCACCAAGTCGGGCATGAGCCATGTCGGCCAGCTATTTCATCTCTGACATACACCTCGAAGAAGCACGGCCCGATATCACCCAAGCCTTCGCGCGTTTTCTCACTGACCTCGCCGACCCAGGGCGCAACTGCAGCGCACTCTATATTCTTGGGGATTTATTTGAACGCTGGGTGGGCGATGATGACGACGCACCTTTTGCACAGCACATTCGAGAGTTACTCGCTCGGTTTCGTGCTACCGGCGCGGCGCTCTATCTCATGGGTGGCAATCGAGATTTTCTTCTCGGCGAACGTTTTTGCGCCGCGGTAGGCGCGCAACTGCTGCGCGAGCCGCTGGTCCTCAACCTTTGCGACACACCCACTTTGCTGCTGCACGGCGACAGCCTCTGCACCGATGATGTCGACTACCAAGCCCTGCGCCTGCAGAGCCAAGACCCGGCGTGGCGCACCGCTTTACTCGCGCGCAGCCTCCGTGAGCGGCGCGCCTTCGCCCGCGAGCTGCGACACATGAGCAGGGCGGCTATCGCGAGCAAGAGCGAGAACCTCATGGATGTCAACACCGCCACCGTCGCTCAGGTCGCCTCGGACCACGGCGTGACAGCGATCATTCACGGCCATACCCACCGGCCGAAACGGCATCGGGAGCCCTGGGGTGAACGCTGGGTCCTAGGCGATTGGCAACCGACCGGCATTGGCCTGTGTGTAAGCGCTAACTATTGGGAGCTATTTTCAATATAAAACAGTATGTTAAATAGTTAATCTAATGTTTTGGTTAAAGATTAGACGGGCACCCCACTGTGGAAACGAAATTGCGCATCTACGCCCTCCACCAGCTCTTGTTCACGCGTAAAAAAAACCGCGAGACGCTCGGCGACCGATTCCGGCGACGAGAGCGACTTCGCCAGCGCCAAATAGTCGCGATAGTGACGCGCTTCAGATTGCAATAGCGAGGCGTAGAACTCGCCCAGCTCAACATCGCGCTGCGGTAGCAAGACCGAAACAAGGGCCGCAAAGCGCTCGCAGGAGCGCGCTTCGATGATCGCACCCATAATCAGAGTATCGATCAGCCGCTCGGGTTCCGTCCTGCGCACTTCCTGTTGCAGGCCCCTGGCGTAACGAGAAGCTGTCAACTGCGGGTAGTCGATACCGCGCTGCTGCATTAGCGCCAACACCTGTTCGAAGTGCCGCAATTCTTCGCGTGCCAGTCGCGACAACTTGTGCAGCAACAGCGGGTGCTCCACATAGCGGTAGAGCAAGTGCAGCGCCGTCGAGGCCGCTTTCTTTTCGCAGTTAGCGTGATCGACGAGCAACAGTTCAATGTTGTCGAGGGCCGCTTCCACCCAAGTGGCCGGGGTCGGACAGGGGAGAAACTCTAAGATGGCATCGACGTCCGCCGAGTTGTTCACTGGGAGTCACCGCCAAACAAATCTGGCATGAGCATATAGCGCTCGTAGTGCGCTTCCGAGAGCGTATAGAATTCTTGATCGATCAGGTCTTTTAACTCGGTAAGCGGCAAGTTGCGGTAGTGTCGATCGATCACAAAGCCGTAGTCGGCGACATCATCGATTTGCCCCGCCCCGGCTTTGAGCAAGGAAAATACCCAGCAGTACTCGTCATAGTGCGTCACGTAGGGCAGCTGCTGCACACGTAACTGCCACAATAACAAAGCCTTATCGGTTACTTCGAGTTTGCTGCGCACGCACTGTGAAAGGAAAGTGGCTAAGCGGTCGTCGATGATACTCTTTTGCGCTTGTGTATAGCTGTTCCAATGAATGACTTCGTGACAAAAGCGCTTGCAGCCGCGACACACATTATCGCCAATGCCGGTGGAGCAAACGCCAATACAGGGGGTTTTGACGGTGTCGGCACGCATCCGGGTGAGTTTATAACCACTACAGGGCGGCTACAACCATCGCCCCACCAAAGCGCCTGCAGCTGCCAGGTATCACTGGGGTGAATGCAGCCTATAAGGCCTTGATTCATTTATCTTAATTCGTCGCTAGTTTATAATTGGCCTGGAATCAAAACCGAGTCCTACCGATCCAGTGCGTCGAACCTGTGAGTCTTTGCGGCGCATCGCGAGCTGAGAAAATCGGCCAGTTGTTGCCCTATGGAACTGACCGAGCGGATTAATTGCTACACCCGAATGGTACAGACGTCAGTAAGACTCGACCGCCGGGCCCGAATAACGTCATTAGAGGAGCACCTCACGTGTTAGACGCCTATCGCGAACATGTGGCCGAACGCGCCACGCTCAATATCCCCCCGAAACCCCTAAGCCCAGAGCAAGTTGCCGGGTTGGTAGAACTGCTCAAGGCACCGCCCGCCGGGGAAGAAGCCGCTCTAGTAGACATGTTAACGACTCGCGTACCTCCCGGCGTGGATGAAGCAGCTTATGTAAAAGCCGGGTTCCTCTCGGCCATTGTGAAAGGCGAGGCCAGCAGCCCTTTGATCGATAAGCAGGCGGCGGTCAAACTGCTCGGCGATATGCACGGTGGTTACAACATTGAGACACTGATCAGCGTGCTCGATGACCCCGAGTTGGGTGAACAGGCGGCAGAGGAACTCAAGCACACCCTGCTGATGTTCGAGGCCTTTCACGATGTGGCCGAACTCGCCAAGGGCGGCAGCAAGAACGCCCAGGCGGTCATGCAATCCTGGGCCGATGGCGAGTGGTTTACCGATGTACCCGAAGTGCCAGAATCCATCAAAGCAGCGGTATTTAAAGTCACTGGTGAAACCAACACCGACGATCTCTCCCCTGCGCCCGATGCCTGGTCGCGCCCCGATATCCCTCTACATGCGCTGGCCATGTACAAGATGCCACGGGAAGGTCTGCAACCCGAAGAACCGGGTGTTACCGGGCCAATGCAACAAGTTGCAGAGATCGAAGCCAAAGGCCTGCCGGTCGCTTTCGTCGGCGATGTCGTCGGTACGGGCTCCTCACGTAAATCGGCCACGAACTCCGTGCTGTGGTTTTTTGGCGACGATATCGACGGGGTACCGAACAAGCGCTGCGGCGGCATCTGTATCGGCGGCAAGGTCGCTCCGATTTTTTACAACACGATGGAGGATGCGGGCGCGCTCGTCTTCGAAGCGCCGGTGGATAACATTAGCATGGGTGACCTCATCGACATTCGCCCCTACGAAGGCAAAATTCTCTCCGAATCTGGCGAGTTGCTGAGCGAGTTCGAACTCAAATCTCAAGTGCTGCTCGATGAAGTGCGCGCCGGTGGGCGCATCAATCTCATTATCGGGCGCGGCTTGACCACGCGCGCGCGCGAAGTACTGGGCTTGCCTGAGTCCGACTTATTCCGCAAACCCGAGCAGCCCAACGATACCGGCAAAGGCTATACGCTGGCCCAGAAAATGGTCGGCCGCGCCTGCGGCACCGAGGGTATTCGCCCTGGGACGTACTGCGAGCCGCGCATGACGACTGTCGGCTCCCAGGACACCACCGGCCCGATGACGCGCGATGAGTTAAAAGACCTCGCTTGTTTGGGGTTTTCCGCCGATCTCACAATGCAATCTTTTTGCCACACAGCCGCCTACCCGAAGCCGGTCGATATCGACACACAACACACCTTGCCGGATTTCATTATGACCCGCGGCGGTGTGTCGCTGCGCCCGGGCGATGGCATCATCCACTCCTGGTTAAACCGCATGTTGCTCCCCGACACCGTGGGCACGGGCGGCGATTCGCACACCCGTTTTCCCATGGGTATTTCCTTCCCAGCGGGCTCAGGCCTGGTCGCCTTCGCAGCCGCCACCGGCGTCATGCCGCTGGATATGCCGGAATCCGTCTTGGTGCGATTCAAGGGCGAGATGCAACCGGGTATCACCCTGCGCGACTTAGTCCACGCCATCCCCTACTACGCCATTCAAGAGGGTTTGCTCACGGTTGATAAGAAAGGCAAGAAAAACATCTTCTCCGGACGAATTTTAGAGATCGAAGGGCTGGATCACCTTACCGTTGAACAGGCGTTTGAATTGTCCGACGCCTCCGCCGAGCGCTCCTGCGCCGGTTGCACCATCGATCTCTCTGAAGACACAGTGGCCCAATACTTGCGTTCCAATATCGTTCTGCTGCGCACCATGATCGCCGAAGGCTACGGCGATGTGCGCACGCTGGAACGCCGCGCGCGTAAAATGGAGGAATGGCTGGAAAATCCCAGCTTGTTGCGCGCCGATGCCGACGCCGAATACACCGCTGTCATCGAGATCGATCTCGCGGCGGTCACAGAACCCATCGTCTGCGCGCCGAATGACCCGGACGATGCTCGCCTGTTGTCGGAAGTCGCCGGCGACAAAGTCGACGAAGTCTTCATCGGCAGCTGTATGACCAATATCGGCCATTTCCGCGCCGCTGGTAAATTGCTGGAACAGCACAAAGGAACGATCTCTACGCGCATGTGGATCGTGCCGCCCACGCGGATGGACGAATCACTGCTCATGGAAGAAGGCTATTACAATATTTTCGGCCGCGCGGGTGCGCGCACGGAAATGCCCGGCTGTTCCCTATGCATGGGAAATCAGGCACGCGTTGCGGCGAACTCTACCGTGCTGTCGACCTCCACGCGTAATTTCCCGAACCGCTTGGGCGATGGCGCAAATGTGTATTTAACCTCAGCAGAACTCGCCGCTGTTGGCGCTGTGCTTGGCAAAGTACCCACACCCGAGGAATACATGGAGTACGCGCGCAATATTGACTCCATGGCGTCGGAAATCTACCGCTATATGAACTTCGATCAAATGACGAAGTTTAATCAAAGCGCCGAACAAGGCGCGCGTATCGCCGCAGTGGAGATCACCGAGCTGAGCGCTTAACTGCTGGCTCTTCCTCTATTAATAGTCAGTTGGTTTTGACGGCTACGGCGCCCACAGGGCGCCGCTGTACGGACGCGCCTTTTGCTCGCTCGTCTATCGCTGCTCGTTTGCCGCTCTGGGTGCGGCTCACCTGCGTCTGCGATGATGTAATTGTGATTTTCTGCTCATGCGCCCACGGGTAAATCCGCGCTATTACCTCTGCGCCGCGGCTTAAAGGCGGACACGGCGGCAGAAAATTCGGCCAGGAGACCGCGGTCACTCCGGCTCTTCAGGAGCGTATCAGAGGGCATTTGCACAGCGCCCAGCGCGCGGGCACTATTCGGCTCATCATTCAGCTCACTTTTCGTTCCAGAAGCCGAACTCCCAGCCGCGCTATAGGCGATCCGTTCGTACAGTTGCGTGATGTGCAGTACCTCGCTCGCATACTCAGGCAGCGCTGCGCTGACGCGCTGCGCAAATTCACCCGCTGTTTCGCCCTGCGCGCGCACCAGGCCCAGTTTTTCAAGTCGACTGGCGAACTGCTGATAGTGCTGTGTTAACACACTTTGGGGTTTCTTTCCCTCTTTTCGCAATAAGGCAACGGCAAGAGGGATGAGCACTAACGCCCAACTGCCAAGCAATAGCAGCACAAACAACCGGACACTGATCTCGCCAAAGAGATCATGTAACAGCGAAAATTGTTGCTCGCGATTGAAGCCCACCACCCAACTTTGCCAACGGTACGTGAGAGCGTCGTATTCCAATCGCAACCGATTGAGCAGTGGTATTTTGCGGTAGCGTAAAGGTGACAAGGGCGCGTCTTCCAAAAAAGAGCCCTCAGATGACATCGCTTCTTCTAAACCCCATTCAATTCGACTGGGGCTCACGGCCGCTGTGGGGTCATAGCGCACCCAGCCGCGCCCGGGTAGCCAGACTTCAGCCCAGGCGTGCGCATCGAACTGATGGACAATGACAGTTTTGTTGACCGGGTTAATCTCACCACCCTGATAACCGGCGACGACACGAGCCGGTATACCCGCAGCGCGCAGCATAAAGACAAAAGCAGCGGCGTAGTGCTCACAGAAGCCCCGGCGACGTTCAAATAAGAAGGTATCGATTCCATTGGCACCTTTCATCAGTCCGGGTTTTAGGGTATAGACATATTGTTCAGTATTAAATTTTTGCAGTAACGCAATGACAAGCTCTGCATCGCTCGAGACCTGCGCGCGCATCGAGCTGGCCAGCGCTCGCGCGCGTTCATTCCCCCTGGGAGGTAGCTTCAACTCGGTTTCTCGGCGCCACTCTGAGAGTTCTTGTTCCACCGGTACGCGCAGCCAACTGCGCACCCGATAGAGGTACTCAGTCTCCAGCGGGCCGGGTGTAAACAAACGGTAATCGCTAGCCTGCATCACGCCCCCGGACAATCCGCGTGCATAGTGCAAACCATACAGCCAGTTTTGCTGAGTTGGCTCCATGATGACGGTGTAGCTCAGGGCATCGCCGGACAGGTCGACCGGCTGTGGCCGCTGCTCACTCAGCGGAACGTCGTAATAGCCCAGTGTTGACCAAGTGCCTCGCTCGAGGCGACTAAACACCAATCCGCGCCAGTACAATTCTGATTGCGCTGGAATGTCGCCCTCAAACTTCACGCGAAACGCCACTTCGTCGGACTGGCTGAGTTTTGCCACATCACCCGGGCGCATAAAATCGCTCATGCCCGTTTTTGCGGTGTGACTCTTGATGGGTACCGTCCACAGTGGGCCAAATCGGGGAAATACAAAGAACAGAACGAGCATCATCGGCACGGCTTGCAACAGCATCACACCGGCGGAACGCAGTGTTTTTAGGGTAAAGCGATGCTCACCAGGCTGGTGTAGAGCAACCAGAGCGGTCGTCACAATGGTCAACATAAAGACGGAGTAAAGCGTGATCAATATATCCTGACTGAACAAAAACTCAGTGAGACAAATGAAGTAACCCAAAAACAGGAGGACATAGGCGTCCTTGCGTTCACACAGTTCAATGAGCTTGAGTGCAAATGCCGCCATTAATAGCGCCACTGTCGGCTCTAAGCCAATCAGAGAACCGTAGCTCAGGTAGATGCCGATGAAGCAGGTGAGTGTCATGGCCACCTTGACGATATTGCCGGGGAAAGACCACTGCCCGCGGTACACCTGTATTCGCCACAGTACGGCAATGCCGTAAACGATGATGACCCAGAGTGGTAGCCGCAGCAGGTGCGGCGCGAGCAGCGCAAACATGGCCAGAATAATCCAAGCTAACGCATTGCGCGGAATTTGGGTGATCACGTTCACGACGGCGCCTCGCTCGAGCCATACACCGCCAGTGCACGCAACACTGCCTCTTTATGCGCCTCGCCCGAGGAGGGCTGCATCGTTAGTTCCGGCAGCCGCAAGCCGTAATCCTCGCCGCCGCGGTCGAACTCCAGCGCCCAGTAACACAAGTGGGACAAACGCTGCTCGATGCCCAAGCCGGGAAACAAATCCCAATCCAACCATATGCAGTGGTCAGCGTAGGCGGCGTATTGTTTAGTTTGTACACCCTGCCCCTTGGCGAGCGCCTTCCAGTAAATGTGGCGGGGGGAATCCCCTTTTTGGTAATCGCGCAAACCGCTGAAGTCATCGCTGCCCAGTATCGGGAGGCTGCTGCCCTCCGGGTTTTCGGTACTCGACCCAGTGCGCCGCGCAATGGCCAACGGCTTGGGGTACACCAGTGCATGGATGTCCAAGTCTATCCACGTCCAACAGCGCAACAGACCCAAGGGATAAGTGGATTCAATCAATAACCGGCCGGGACTGACCCAGCCGCGCTGTTCGACCGGGACATGCAAGCTGATTCGAGCGGCATCGTCTTCGAGCAAATTGACTAAAACTTCACTACCGCCGGGCCAGGTGACGTGCAGCCCATAGTGGTCGCGGCGCTTGGCGCGCTCGACCAGCAATTCAAATTCTGCGTGCTGCCCGGCGAAGGCCGGTTTCGCGCGCAGTGCCCGAATCGTGAGACCGGACAAATTTGCATAAGTGTGCAGTGTCGCGATAATAAACAGCGTGGCCAGCCAGAAGGTCAAGGCGTAACTCAAATTATTTTCGAAGTTGATAGCGGTCATCAGCATGACCAGAAGACACACGCCGAAAAACAACCCGACGCGACTGGGAAAAATAAAGATGCGGCGTTGATCTAGCGTGACCGAGCGCGCTGCAGGAATGCGCCGGTTCACCCAACGGGCAAAGCGCTCCCTGCCCCGTTGCCTGAATTGCCTAAGTTGCGTCAATGGCCATGTCGGATTCGCACTCACTACTTTCGTCTCCAACACGCAGCGTCAATCGCCGATAACATCCACCGAGCGCTGCAGAAGATCAACCAGGGCACCGCCATCACCACTGTATTCGCCACTGGGCACGAGGCGGTGTGCGGCGACGGCTGGCAATATCATTTGCACATCTTCCGGTACCACGTGGCCTCGTGCGCTCATTACCGCCCAAGTTTTGGCACAATCCAACAGGGCCATAGCGCCGCGCGGAGATAACCCCACTTCAAATTCAGGAGACTGCCGTGTATACGCCACCAAGCGCTGAAGGTAGTCCAGCAAATTGTCAGAAGCGTGCACTTCACTCACCGCCGTGCGGATAGCGAGCAATTGCCGTGCATCTATGCACTGGCGCGGCGTGAGAATTTCCTGGGTGGCACTGTGGCGGCGCAGAAACATCTCCCGTTCCGCTTTGGGGTGAGGATAGCCCAACTCCAGGCGCATCAAAAAACGATCGAGTTGTGATTCGGGTAGCGGATAAGTCCCGGATTGATGCACGGGATTTTGGGTCGCGATTACAAAAAAGGGCTGCGGCAGCGCGCGGGTTTCCCCCTCGGTCGTGACCTGCCCTTCCGCCATCGCTTCAAGCAGGGCTGACTGGGTGCGCGGTGTCGCGCGGTTGATTTCATCGGCGAGTAAAATTTGCGTGAATATGGGCCCCTGATGAAAGCTAAAGCTCGCCTCCTTGGCGTCGTATACCGAGACCCCGAGAATATCTGCTGGCAACAGGTCGCTGGTAAACTGCACGCGCGTCCAGGATAAACCCAACACCTGGGCCAGGGCATGCGACAAGGTGGTCTTACCCATACCGGGCAAATCTTCGATAAGCAGATGTCCACGCGCAAACAAACAACACAGCGCCAGGCGGATCTGGGCTTCTTTGCCCAGCAGGATACGCCCCACTTCCTTCACGGCAGACTCAATGGCAGCCTGCGGACTATGTGTTTCGATATCGTCGCCCAATTTACGCTCCCGTTTTTTAGCACAAAGTATTCTTGTTGTTTACTGGCACGCTAGTGCTATTGCAGCAGTCTTTTTGCATCGCGATTGTTTCACCTTCAAACGCAGCGTGTTTTTTGCCACCACTGAAAAACAAGAGGTGAAACAACGTGCGAGCTTACCCCATAGCGCCAAAGCCGCGCTCCAAGTCGTGTTGTATATCTGTCACATGTTCTAAGCCGGCCGCGACGCGAATGAGATTATCGGCAATGCCGGCTGCACTGCGCTGCTCCGGTGTTAATCGACCATGCGTGGTGGATGCCGGATGCACAATGGTCGTCTTGGCATCGCCCAAGTTGGCGGTAAGTGATAAAAATTGCGTGCCATCGATAAAGCGCCAGGCCTCGTCCCGGCCACCTTCGACCAAAAACGACAGTACGCCCCCAAAGTCGGACTGTTGCCGCGCCGCCAGGCCATGGCTCGCGTGCGATTCGAGGCCCGCGTAGTACACCCTCTCTACCTTCGGGTGTGCCTCCAACCACTGCGCGATGCCCAATGCCGATGCACTGTGTGCCGCCATGCGCAAACTCAATGTCTCCAAACCTTTTAAGAACACCCAGGCGTTAAATGCGCTCATGGTGGGGCCGCAGGTGCGTAAGAAAGTGAGAACTTGTTCCATCAAGGGCTCGCTTCCTAGCACCGCACCACCGACACATCGGCCCTGGCCATCCAAATACTTAGTCGCCGAATGCACCACAATATCGGCACCCAATGCCAGTGGTTGTTGTAAAGCGGGAGTACAGAAGCAGTTGTCCACAGCCAACAGCGCGCCGTTGCTATGTGCCAGTTCCGCCATCGCTGTAATGTCCGCTACCTCACACAGCGGGTTAGACGGGGTCTCCAAAAAAAGTAATGCCGTTTTCGACTGCACTGCCGAGCGCCATGCGTCCACATCGAGCAGCGGTACGAAGGTGACGTCGACGCCAAACTTTTGCAGATATTTGCCAAACAGATTAGTGGTCGTGCCAAACACGTCGCGGGAACACACCACGTGATCACCCGCCTGCAACAGAGCCATCGCTGTGCTGAGAATAGCCGCCATTCCCGAAGCGGTTCCGACACACGCGGGCGCGCCTTCCAGGGCGGCTAAGCGCTCTTCAAAGCTGCGCACCGTGGGATTGGTATAACGGGAATAGACATTGCCCAGATCTTCACCCGCGAATCGCGCCGCCGCCTCCGCCGCGTTCGCGAACACAAAGCTGGACGTGGCGAAAATAGGCTCCGCATGCTCACCTTCAGGCGTGCGGTGGATGCCGGAGCGGATAGCCAGGGTGTCGATATGAGCACCCGCTAGCGGATCGTCCCGGTTGTCTTGCTCACTCATCGTAAACTACTACTCACGGCTATTAAGGTCTGGCGAATGTCTGGTGTGAAGTGCGATCAACCACTACACAACCATTAATCGTGTGGCGTTCGCAGAGATTGCCTGGGACGCTTACACATCGTTGTGCAGACCTACCAACCCACCGTCGGTCTGCAGCTTTGCCCTATTTTGACTCTGAGCTTCATCGTTACGCAGTACCTCCAGTCGATCAAGGTAATTTTGGTCCACATCGCCAGTGATATATTTACCATCAAACACCGAGCAATCGAAACCGTGTACCTGGGCGTTACCCTCGAGTGAACAGGTGATCAAATCTTCCAGATCTTGATACACCAGCCAATCCGCACCGATTAACTCGCAGATTTCCTGCGTGCTGCGACCGTGTGCGATCAACTCTGACGCGGCGGGCATATCGATGCCGTAGACGTTGGGGCTGCGCACCGGCGGCGCCGCTGAAGCGAAGTACACATTTGCAGCGCCGGCCTCGCGCGCCATTTCAATGATTTGCCGACACGTTGTTCCGCGCACAATCGAATCATCCACCAGCAGTACGTTCTTGCCCTCAAATTCCAGAGGCACTGGGTTCAACTTCTGGCGTACCGATTTTTTTCGCTGGTTTTGCCCTGGCATGATGAACGTGCGGCCGATATAGCGGTTCTTCATCAAGCCTTCGCGGAATTTGATACCCAACTCATGGGCCATAGACTGCGCGGCGATGCGGCTGGTATCCGGGATGGGGATGATGACATCGATATCGAGATCGGGTCGCAGGCGACGAATTTTACGCGCCAGCGCGGCACCCTGACGCATCCGCGTCTTGTAGACCGAAATGCCATCCATCAGCGAATCGGGGCGCGCAAAATACACGTGTTCAAAAATGCAGGGCCAGAGCTCGGCCGCTGCCGCACAAACACGGCGATGCAACTTGCCCTGTTGGTCGATAAAAATCGCCTCGCCAGGCGCGACATCTCCATACAGTGTAAAACCCAGCACATCGAGCGCGACACTCTCTGAGGCAATCATGTACTCTTCGCCCGCTTCGGTCTCACGTACCCCGATCACGAGCGGACGAATGCCCCGCGGGTCACGAAAACCCAGGATCCCGTAGTTGACCAACAGCGCCACCACTGCATAGCCGCCGCGACAGCGCTGGTGCACCGCTTCAATCGCTTGGAAAATGTCTTCGGGTTGCGGGCTGAGCTTGCCCAGAGTTTGCAATTCGTGGGCCAACACATTGAGCAGCACTTCAGAATCAGAATCGGTATTGAGGTGGCGTAAATCAGCTTGGAATAACTCGCGGGTGAGCTGCTCTGAATTGGTGAGATTGCCGTTGTGTGCCAGGGCAATGCCGTACGGAGAATTCACGTAAAAAGGTTGTGCGAGAGCGGTGCCACTACTCCCCGCAGTTGGATAGCGCACATGGCCGATACCCATGCTACCGCGCAGGCGCTGCATATGCTGTTGTCGAAACACGTCGCGCACCAGACCCTCGCTTTTGCGCTGGTTGAAACGCCCGCCTTCACAGGTCACGATTCCCGCAGCATCTTGCCCCCGGTGTTGCAATACCGTCAACGCATCGTAGATGTCGGGGGCGACATCCGTGTTACTCACCAAGCCTACCAAGCCACACATATCAGCTTTTACCTCACCAAAGCGCTACTTACCGTTTGTACTTTACCTACTCTGTTTACTCTATTTCCTATGATTCTACGATTGATTCAACACAGGCACGCCCGTGTTCGAGAGCAGTTCCTGCGCCCAGCGCCCCAACATGTCGAGATGAGGCAAGAGTTGTGATTGCCCCATCCACTGCAACTCTTGGGGCGGAACGAGTGCGCGCACCACATAGAGCATGACCAGTAAAATAATAACGCCCCGTGCAAACCCAAAGACTGTACCTAAGAGACGGTCCACGATCGATAAACCCGTCGCCTTGAGCAACTGCGCCGCCAGTGATTTTAGAACTGCCGCCAGAATCAGCGTCGCAACAAAAAGCAGAGCGTAGGCTGCGATGTAACTACCGGTGCTGTTCGCAATCCAATTGCCAAGCAGTGCCGCCATTTCATCACCCAAGGCGTGTGCGACCACAAAGGCGGCAAACCAGCCCGCCAGCGACAGGGCCTCGCGCACAAACCCACGCCAAAGGCTGATCAACATGGACACACTCAAGACGACAATAATGAACCAATCAAGCCCGGTTAAGGCGTTCCAATCAAGCACGGTCAATCAGCCTCTAGCGCTCAAGGCACATAGCGCACAACCAGCGATGACACACCAATTTCAGCATCTACTTTGGGTTTTACGCGCTCGAGTTCTTCGCGCTCAAACTTGGGGCCGATGTAGACTCGATAGAGGCGCTTACCGCCGCTCTCAACCGGTTTGGTATAGGCCTTTAAATCCATTGCCAACAAACGGTCGCGCAAACTGTGCGCTTTCTCTTGGCTGCTGACACTGACCACTTGCAACATCCAGGCGACGGGGGCTCCATTGGCGTCAACCGTTAAGGGCTGTGGCTTTTTTGGATCAGGTTTCCTCGGCTCCGGCTTCGCTGGCTTGGGGCTCTTTGGTGCTAATGGCTCAGCGTCGTTTTTGTTCGACGCGCTCGTCGCGTTGGGCTGGGCGGCCACATCTGCCGCGACTGTTCTCGGTGATTGTTCGTTGCGCATTTCCGTCAAACGCGATTCATCAACTGCGGTCACCGGGGCGTGGCGCAAGTCGGCCTCACTGGGGGGCTGCACCTCGCGTGTATCAATGGATGGACGTTCCGGTATAGGGCGGTGCTCAAAGTGTTCTTCACGTTCTTGATCGACGAAAATAATGGGCCAAAAAATAACGCCCAGTGCAACCAAAATCAGTGCGCCAACCAAACGTTGTCTCAATAGATCGTTCACCTACATCGCCTCACAGCCGGGCTCATTTTCGGCGTCTTTCGCTGGCCGCTCGCTCTGCATGCACGCCTGCAAAGACGGTAGCACACCCGCCACAGTATAAAAGGACCCGAACACCACTAACCTATCGTTTTTTGTCATGTCACTTTGTGCCTCGGCGAGCGCCTGCGGTAAGCTCGGACTGATATGAATGGTGTTTTGCGTACACTCGCGCACGTGCTCGGCAATGTCTTGCGCTGATGCCGCCCGCGAATTGGTCGCTTGATCCGCGAGATACCACGCATCGATGGCCGGTGCAGCCAGCGCTACCATCTGCCCAATATCCTTATCTGCCATCGCAGAAAATAGCCCAATAGTCCTTCCATTACAATATGTTATAGACAAGTATTCAAGCAATTTCTCTACAGCGGCAGGGTTGTGTGCGACATCCAGCACGTAGCGCAACCCGGCGACTAACAGCGCTTCGCGCCGACCTGACAGCGTCAAACGCTGCAGTGCCCTGCCCCAGTCGCTTGGCCCGCAGTCGAGCGGGAGTAGCGCGACTGCTTGCAGCCCTGCAGCGATATTTTCCGGCAACAATGCACGTTGCACCTGGAGAGACACTTTTTGCTCCGCCGCGTTGCCTGCATTAATGGTCAGTTGCCCCATAACCGTGGCTCCTGCGGTGACCTCTGGCTCCTGACGCAGTTCGAAATCAACACCGTACCGCAACACAGGTTGCGCCCCCACCTGACGTGCGCAATCTCGCAACACATCAGTCACACTTGTATCGGCGATCACGACGGCCGTGTCCGCGCGCATAATACCCGCTTTTTCTCGCGCTATCGCTGCGAGCGTGTCACCCAGCCAATGGCTATGGTCTAAGGCAATGCTCGTGATCACCGCGACGGAGGGATCGACAATATTAACCGCGTCGAGCCGTCCACCCAGGCCGACCTCCAACAGCACAACTTCGACTGCGTCGCGTTGAAACACGTACAAGGCCGCCAGGGTGGCAAACTCGAAATAGGTGAGTGAGACATCACCTCTGGCGTGATCAATAGCCCCAAACGCGTCGATAATTGCGCCGTCATCTACCGCCTGGGCGGCAACTCGAATGCGTTCATTGAAGCGCAGCAAATGCGGCGATGTATAGGCACCGACGCGGTACCCAGCACTGTTGAGCACCGCTTCCATCACGGCGACCGTAGAGCCTTTGCCATTGGTACCAGCCACCGTGACGACCGGTACTGTTACTGGCAACAGTTGCAACGCAGCCGCCACTGTGGCCACTCGATCTAGCCCCAGGTCTATTGCGTCGGGGTGTAAATTCTCGAGGAAGCACAGCCAGTCACCCAGGCTTTGCTTAGTCATCTCCCGCCGACGCGCTGGGTCGCTCCTCATCGGGTTGTTCCGGTATCAGAGCTTCCGGTACTTCGAACTCCTCCGCTACAGATGCTTCTAAATCCTCATCGGAGGCGACTTCTGGTGGTGTGGACTCAACAGGCGCTTGTTCCTCAACATCCATGTTGAGGCCAGTAAGCTTAGACAATAGCCTGGCGATTGTGGCGCGTATCTGGGTGCGGTGCACAATCATATCGACAGCGCCGTGCTCCAATAGAAATTCGCTGCGCTGGAAGCCCTTGGGTAATTTTTGTCGAATAGTTTGCTCGATAATATTGGGCCCGGCAAACCCTGCCCGCGCGTCAGGTTCAGCGATATTGACATCGCCGAGCAGCGCTAACGAAGCGGAAACTCCCCCGTAAATCGGGTCGGTCAGCACGGATATGTAAGGCACGCCGGCAAGCTTCAGGCGCTCTAGCACAGCACTCGTTTTCGCCATCTGCATTAAGGAGATGAGCGCCTCTTGCATGCGCGCTCCGCCAGATGCGGAAAAACAGACCAGCGGAATGCGTTCCTCCAGTGCGAGCTGTGCCGCTTGGGTGAACTTTTCGCCCACAGCGAAGCCCATAGACCCGCCGTGAAACTCGAATTCAAAGGCCAGAGCGATGAGGGGTTGCCCCCCCAAGTTGCCGCGCATGGCTATCAGAGCGTCTTTTTCACCAGTGGCTTTTTGCGCCGCGGCCAGTCGGTCGCGGTAGCGCTTTTTGTCTTTGAACTTGAGTCTATCGACCGGTTCGATCTCAGTGAGAATTTCCTCGTACTCACCCTCGTCGAAGAAGATATCAAGTCGGCGCCGGGCGCCGATACGAGAATGGTGGCCACACTTGGGGCAAACGTCCTGGTTGCGCTCCAGATCGGGCCGGTAGAGCATAGCGTCACATTTGACGCACTTCGTCCACAAGCCTTCGGGCACACTACTCGAGCCCTTACCGTCGCTGCCGCTGCGCACACCCGAAGGCAGTATTTTATCGATCCAGCTCATCGTGTTCCCCAGCCGCCGAGTGCAGCGGTTATTATAAACAAGCGAGTAGGCTTCTAGGAAGCAGCGCCATCAACACCGGTGCGAATTTCCGCCAATAGCGCGCCCGCCTTGGCTATCGCGCCCGCTTCGTCGTCGCCATTGGCGAGTGCTGTGGCCACTGTATCGACCAGCGCACTGCCCACGACCACACCGTCTGCACTACCGGCCAGGGCGCGGGCGGATTGTGCGTCTTTGATCCCGAAGCCGACCGCTATCGGCAACGCCGTATGGGAGCGAATCTGTGTCAATCGGGCTCGCACTGCTTCGGTATCAATGTGGCCCGCCCCCGTAACACCTTTCAGCGACACGTAATAAATAAACCCGCTGGCCTCATCGGCAATGCGCTGCATGCGCTGCGCCGGGGTCGTCGGCGCTACTAGGAATATGTTGTCTATGCCCACCCGCTGCAACTCCCGATTGAGCGTCGCAACTTCCTCCGGAGGAATATCCACCGTCAGCAGACCGTCGAGCCCCGCCTGTGCGGCGGCATCGGCGAATGCCGCATACCCCATACGCTCCACTGGGTTGGCGTAGCCCATGAGTAGAACAGGAGTTTGATCATTTTCTCGGCGAAACTCCGTGACCAATTCGAGCACACCGCGCAAGGTCATACCCGCTGCTAACGCGCGCTCATGGCCCAATTGAATCACCGGCCCCTCGGCCATTGGGTCGGAAAACGGCACGCCCAACTCGATAACATCAGCGCCGCGCTGCACCAATTCGTGCATTAGCTCCGCAGTGAGGGTGACCGCAGGGTCCCCGGCAACAATGTAGGGAATAACCGCAGTGCGGCCTTCCTGTTGTAGTTGTGCAAATACAGAAGCAATACGACTCACGTTTGAGATTCCCCGAGCGCTACAAGGCGATACCGTCGATCTCGGCGACGGTGTGAATATCTTTGTCGCCCCGACCGGAAAGGTTGACGACGATGGACTGATCAGCGCGCATAGTCGCAGCCAGTTGCGCGGCATAGGCCAGGGCGTGACTGCTCTCGAGGGCCGGCATGATGCCCTCTATTCGAGTCAGTGCGTGAAACGCTTGCAGTGCTTCTTTATCGTCGGCGACCACGTAGTTCACTCGCCCGATGTCTTTCAGCCAGGCGTGTTCCGGGCCGACACCGGGGTAGTCCAACCCCGCCGACACTGAATGCGTGTGCATGATTTGGCCGTCTTCGTCCTGCATTAAGTAGCTGCGGTTGCCGTGCAACACCCCCGGTGTGCCGGCATTGAGCGGCGCGGCGTGCTCGCCAGTGGCAAGGCCGTGTCCGCCGGCTTCGACACCGTACATCGCCACACTCTCATCGTCTAAAAAGGGATGGAACAAGCCAATCGCATTGGAACCACCACCCACGCAGGCGACTAGGACATCGGGCAAGGCGCCGGTTTTTTCTAGGCACTGGGCACGTGCTTCGCGGCCGATAACACACTGAAAATCGCGCACTAGCAAAGGATAGGGGTGTGGCCCGGCAACGGTTCCGATAATGTAAAACGTATCATCGACATTCGTCACCCAGTCGCGCATCGCCTCATTCATGGCGTCTTTTAGGGTACGCGACCCCGAGGAAACCGGCACAACGTCCGCCCCGAGCAACTTCATTCGATAGACGTTTAGTGCCTGTCGGCGTACATCCTCCTCGCCCATAAACACTTGGCATTCCAGGCCCAACCGTGCGGCCACCGTGGCCGTGGCTACCCCGTGTTGGCCGGCACCGGTTTCGGCAATCACGCGTTTCTTGCCCATGTGCTTGGCCAGTAGCGCCTGCCCAATAGTGTTGTTCACCTTGTGCGCGCCGGTATGATTCAAATCCTCTCGCTTTAAGAAGATACGGGCGCCACCGAGGGTGTCGGCCCAGCGCTTGGCTTCATACAAAGGTGACGGACGACCGACATAATCTGCCAGATCTTGATCGAGTTCGCGCTGAAATGCCGGGTCGGCGGATAGACGACGGTAGAGCTCCTCGAGATCACTCAGGGCCGACATCAGTGTTTCAGCGACGAACTTCCCTCCGTACATGCCAAAGCGTCCCTCGGCATCGGGGACACTGTGAAAATCGTGGCGCTCCTTGTTGTTCATGATTCCAAAAACCCTGCCTGCCTATCAGTGCCATTCATGCTTGATATCTCAGTCACCCCGATGCACAGGTAGCGCGCTATCCGCCCCCCGCCAGCTCGGCATCGGCGGCGCGAACGGCGGCGACAAACTGCGCCATTTTTGTCGCATCTTTGATGCCCGGCGCGCTCTCGATACCGCCGCTGACATCAACTGCTGCGGGGCGCAGCACGGCCATCGCATCTCCCACATTGTCTGCATTCAATCCCCCGGCGAGGATCATCGGTCGCGATAAGGTCTGTGCGACTGAGCCCCAGTCAAATGTCGCGCCAGTTCCGCCCGGTGTTCCGGGCTGATAATTATCCAATAACACCCCACGCGCGGAACCGTAGGGCGCGCACGCGGCGGCAATGTCGGACCCCGGCTGCACGCGCAGTGCTTTTACGTAGGGACGCTGAAACTGTTGGCAATAGTCCGCAGTCTCATCGCCGTGAAATTGCAAGGCATCGATCGGGGCAGCCGCCAATACCTCGCTGACGAACTGTGGATCGGCATTGACAAATAGCGCCACCACGCTGACAAAAGGTGGCACGACTTGCACTATGTCTATGGCTTGTTCGACATCAATGGCGCGCGGGCTGGGACGATAAAAATTGAGGCCTATCGCATCCGCTCCATGTGCCACTGCAGCTTGCGCACAGCTCGGCCGGGTAATCCCGCACAGTTTGATACGCGTTGCCGTCATAGGTCTATCTGTGTTGTAAAGCCGATGGTCGCAGGGGGTAAAAATGAGCGCGCATCATAGCAGAACCCCCCCGGGGTGTCTCTGCACAAGAACATCGAAAAATGCGCAGATTAACGAGGGCGCCGAGTGAACTCGGAGCCAGCCACACTTAGCACTGCAACCAACTGGGACCAGGCGGTGTCTGGGGCAAGCCGAAGTGCGGCGGATAACTGACATCAAGCAGATACACGCCGCAGGCATTTGCTGTAGACGCTGCAGCGGTTCGATCCCGGGCCGCCAGCAGCTCAGCTATCCAACTCGGCGCCTCTCGCCCATCGCCAACCGCGAGCAACGAACCGGCAATATTGCGCACCATGTGATGCAAAAAAGCATTGGCCACGATATTCAATAGGAGTAACTCACCACGACGCTCAACACTGGCGGCTGTCACATGGCGCATCGGGCTGTTGGACTGACAGGCCGCCGCGCGAAAGGTAGTGAAATCTTGTTCACCGAGGAGGCTTTGCGCCGCCTCGTGCATGCTGTCCGCATCCAGTGGCCGTCGATGCCAGGCAACTTTGCCCTGTAACAGAGCTGGGAGCACGCTCGTGTTAGCGATGATGTAACGATAGTACCGCGCAGTAGCGGCGAAACGCGCGTGGAAGTCGACCGGCACCTGCATTGCCCAATGCAAACGGATGTCGGCGGGCAATTGGTTGTTACCACCGCGCAGCCAGGCCTGACACGACCTCACCGTGGGCGAATCGAAATGGATGATCTGGGCGTGGGCATGAACACCGCTGTCGGTACGGCCGGCGCAGTGAATACGCACGGGGGCGTCGGCGACATAAGACAGAGCTGCCTCGACGGTATCTTGCACAGTAGTGGAGTGAGGTTGCGGCTGCGCTTGCCAGCCGTTGTAAGGGCCGCCATAGTACTCAACGCGGGCGGCAATACGACTGCCCACTGGTAACATGTCACTGGGAGCGCTGCTGTTAACTAGGGTTTCAGCCAATGCGTTCCAGCAGAGTGACTGCCTCTGCCTTCACATCTTCTCCGCCCTCGGCGATGACTTCTTCGAGAATCTGACGAGCGCCATCCTCGTCACCCATATCCAAATAGGCGCGCGCCAAATCAAGCTTGGTGGACATGCCATCGCCCTCGGCGGCAATCACCAAGTCGTCATCGTCGTCGTCATCAATATCGACAAAATCGGCGGATAGATCTAGCTCATCGTCAGCGCTGTCATCGCCTTCAATCTCTAGGCCGATGAAATCGGCTTCACCCTCGGTAGTATCGGAATCAGTGAGCGCCGGGCCAGCGGTTGCAGGACTCTCCGTTTGCAATGGATTGGGCGATAAGCCGGGGCCTGCATCAACACGCGTGGTCTTGCGATCATCAAAGGCTGGGATATCGTCTTCAGTGGCTTCCACTGCACCGGAAGCGGCGAGCATTGCTTCCCCCTTGGCGATGGCAGCGTCGTCACCAATGCCACGAAGCTGATGCAGCTGCTCATCGGTGTTGCGCTTATCACCCAACTCCTTGTAGATTTCGAGCAATTTCAAACGGTAGACGGGATTGTTGGGTTCGCTGGCAAGGGCGTTATTCAGCAAGTCAATCGCCTGGGGGTGACGCCCGTAGGCGATGTAGATATCCGCCTCCGCCAACGCGTCAGCCGCTTCTACATCGGATGCATACTCGTCGTGGCGATGTTCGCCATAACCGCGGCTTGTGCGCTGCAGGACGTCTTCCGCTTTCTCAGAGAATGCTGGAGCTGTTGGCTCGGGTAATTCAGGATCAGTATCGATGGCCTGATCGTTGAGTTCAACATCCGAGAAGGCATCCTCGGCCTCCGCGTACTCATACTCATCTTCGTCGTCATCGTGACTGCGACGTCGAGCCCACCACAGACCCAGACCCGCTAGCGCTGCTGCCCCTAGGCCATAGGGTAGGTACTGCCTCCACCCACGGCCTTCATCTTCACGCTTATCCTTCGCACTCGGTGTGGATGTCTCTTTGGGCTTATCAACGGGCTTATCGACTTTTTTTGGCGCCTGCTCCACCGTCGCTTCGGTTGCGCTCTCTATACCTTCGTATGAGGGAGCAGAAACGGTTGTATCGCCGCCCGGCCCAACACGGAGCTCGTCGTCTCCCGGCTCGGGCGACGCTGTTACTTGATCTTGCGTTGGATCTGCACCGGTCGCTACGCTCTCGTCATCCTGCGTCGCAACAGGTGATACGGCTTCCTGGTCTGCGGGCTCTTCTGTTTCAGCGCCATCTGTAGCGGCGTCCGAGCGCTCTTGCTCTGCTAAGGTGGCCTGTAGCGCGGCAATTTGCTCGTCTTTCAATGCGACGATGCGCTCCATCGTCTCCAACTGCTCGGCCATAGCTGCGACGCGTTCGGCATCGACGCCAGATACGGCTGCTGTCGGATCACCGCTGCCGGGAGTCGCGGTATCTGCACCGGCAGCCACCGCGCCGCTGCCGCCACTGCCAACCGTGGCATCACCCGTGCGCGCGGTGCCCGTGTCGCCCTCTTCCGCCGATATGCGCAGCGCTGGTTTACCGCGCGCGGTATACTCGGCTTCACGGCCGGTGCGCCAAGCTTCATGCTGTTGTCGCACTTCTGCCAACGCGGCTTCAAGATCTTGTGAGCTGATGTCATCGGAGCTGGGCAGGTAAATGATGTAGCCCGCTTTTAATCGATTGATATTGCCGTGTAAAAAGGCATCGGGATTGAGGCGTTGGATATCCAGCATGGTCTGGTACACCGAGGCACCTCGGGGCCGTGCTTGACTGGCTATCTCCCAAAGGGTTTGATCGCGCGCGACCATGTAACGTGTGCCCGGAGCGGGCGCGGCAGAGGCTGAGCTATTGAAATTGCGCTGGGGCATCGCCCCCGGAGCTAGTGTCGATTTTTTTACATTGACAGTGGTGCCGCTGGAGGCGCCAACACTACTCTTTTTTTTTGACGCGGGGGGTATTCCTTCCACCTCTTCAACCCGAGCACTTGCGGATACTGTCGGCGTTGCTGCCGAAAAAGCCGGGGGATCGATGAGTACGGTGTATTCACGCAGCAGTTTGCCCGATGGCCAACGCGCCTCTACCACAAAATCGAGATACGGCTCGAGCACCGGCTCTTCGGAGGACATGAGAATCTTCGCGCGGCCGCGACTGTCGACTTCGACATCAAACTTGATACTGGTTAGGAAGTAGGCGCGATCCAGCCCGAGCTTATCAAAATCTTCGCGGGTGGCGAGGCGAATCTTAATTTCGTCTTCGTGCAACCCACCGGTGTTGAGCAAATCAACGCTGGCGCGCAGCGGCTCGTTTAGAAAGGACTGAAGTTCCAGTTCTCCCAGGCCAAGAGCCATGACCGAACTCGCCTGGATACACCCCAGAGAGAACACTACAGCAGCTAACTTCCGAGCCATATCCGTCCCTTATTATTTTCCCCGTAAGAACCTGACCGAACGCCCCATCCATTCGATCGGAGTGTAGAAACGGCTATCGACAGCAACACTGCCGCGTGAACACTGCCACTCGAGAATCGCAGCTCGAACGCTACTGCGCTTCACACCCCCACTATCGTCTCAAGTATCAGTGAAATAGGGGCATTAATCAAGGTAGGTCAACACCAAGCTCTCGGCAATTTGCACACTATTCAAGGCAGCACCCTTGCGCAAATTATCGGCAACAATCCAGAGATTAAGCCCATTGTGATGCGAGATGTCGCGGCGAATTCGTCCGACGTAGACCGGGTCTTGCCCCGCACCTTCGCTCACTGCCGTAGGATAGCCGCCGTCCTCGCGTTCATCTAACAGCGCGACACCGGGCGCGGCAGCCAACATCTGCCGCGCTTGCTCCGGTTCCAGTAGGTCGACAGTCTCGATATGCACCGCTTCAGAATGCCCGTAGAACACCGGAACGCGCACACAAGTTGGATTGACGGCGATGGACGGATCCTCAAATATTTTCTGCGTCTCCCACACCATTTTCATCTCTTCGCGGGTATAGCCGTTGTCTTGAAAAGTATCGATATGTGGCAGCACATTAAACGCGATTTGCTTGGGATAAACTTCGCACTCAATCTCCTGCCCGTTCAACAATCGCGCAGTTTGCCCAGCGAGCTCCTCAATGGCCTCTTTGCCCGTGCCCGATACGGCCTGATACGTCGCGACATTAATTCGCTCGATGCCGACCGCATCGTAGATTGGTTTTAATGCCACTAACATTTGAATCGTGGAACAATTCGGGTTGGCAATGATGTTGCGGGCGCTATACAACCCGAGTGCTTCGGGGTTAACTTCAGGCACAATCAGCGGCACGTCGTCGTCCAAGCGAAAATACGAAGTGTTATCGATGACCACACAACCGGCCTCCGCTGCCTGCGGCGCGTATTCTGCCGACACACTGCCTCCAGCGGAGAACAAACCGATTTGCACCTTGGAAAAATCGAATTCGGAGAGATCGTTTACCGCAATGGGTTTCCCCTTAAACATCACCTTCTTACCGGCGGAACGGCTACTGGCTAAGGGATACAGTCTGCGCACAGGGAACTCGCGCTGCTCCAACAGCTCGAGCATTACCTCGCCTACCGCCCCCGTCGCTCCAACGACAGCGACATCGTATTCCTGACTCATGTTGTTCTTCCTACGCGAAAAACCCAATGTGCACTATTAAGACGCCAGCGAGCCAAACAACCAGGGCGATTGCTTTTGCCAGCGCTGCTCAAATTCGCGTATCGCATCGGCACTTTCCATAGTCAGGCCAATGTCATCGAGCCCGTTGAGCAAACAGTGCTTGCGAAAGGCGTCCACCTCAAAGGCTATCTCTTGGCCCTGCGGTGTACGAATACATTGCGCGGGTAAATCGACGTCCAACATGTAGCCTTCGTTGGCGTACAGGTCTTGAAACAACTGATCGACGATCGCAGCGTCCATTTCGATGGGAAGAATGCCGTTTTTAAAACAGTTGTTGTAAAAAATATCGGCGAAGCTCGGCGCGATTAGGCAGCGAAAGCCGTAGTCCTCCAGTGCCCAAGGCGCGTGCTCGCGACTGGAACCACAACCAAAGTTATCGCGCGCTAACAATATGCTCGCCCCCGCGTAGCGAGGTTGATTCAACTCAAAATCGGTATTCACCGGCCGGTCACTGCAGTCCTGACCTGGCTCGCCCTGATCGAGGTAGCGCAACTCGTCAAACAAGTTGGGGCCGAAGCCGGAGCGCTTAATCGATTTCAAAAATTGTTTTGGGATGATCAAGTCGGTATCGACATTGGCTCTATCCATGGGGGCGACTAAGCCGTGTAACACTTCAAAACTTTTCATAACTGCTTACTCCTGCCACTCGCGCACATCGACGAAATGTCCGGCTACCGCTGCAGCGGCGGCCATCGCGGGGCTGACGAGGTGCGTGCGGCCACCAAACCCCTGGCGACCTTCAAAGTTTCGGTTGGAGGTCGAGGCACAGTGCTCGCCCTCCGCCAATTTGTCCGAGTTCATGGCTAAACACATGGAGCAACCCGGTTCCCGCCACTCCAAGCCCGCCTCGATAAAAACCTTGTCTAGACCCTCTTGTTCGGCCTGCTGTTTGATATGGCCGGAGCCCGGCACCACCAACGCGCGTTTTACATTTGCAGCAACTCGCTTGCCTTTAACCACAGCGGCGGCCGCGCGCAAATCTTCTATGCGCGAATTGGTGCACGAGCCTATAAAAACAGTATCCAACTGAATGTCTTTAATCGCAGTGCCCGCGCTCAGGCCCATGTACTGCAACGCGCGCTCGGTTGCTTCGCGGCGCGTCGGGCTAGCCATGCTGGCGGGGTCGGGAATGACGCCATCCACCGGCAATACCATCTCCGGAGAAGTGCCCCAGGTGACCTGTGGCTTGATATCCTGACCACGCAGCTCAATCACGGTATCGAAATGGGCGTCATCGTCACTGTGCAAATCGCGCCAGGCAGCAACTGCTTGCTCCCAGTCCGCGCCTTGCGGTGCGTAGGGGCGACCTTTGACGTAGTCGATAGTGGTGTCATCCACCGCCACCATACCCGCACGGGCACCCGCCTCGATGGCCATATTGCACACGGTCATGCGGCCTTCCATGCTGAGGTTGCGAATGACATCGCCACCGAATTCAATGGCGTAACCGGTGCCACCGGCGGTGCCGATCTTGCCGATAATGGCTAGTACAACGTCTTTTGCGGTCACACCGGGCAGCAACTTGCCATCGACGCGCACCAGCATATTTTTCATTTTTTGCTGCACGAGACACTGGGTGGCCAGCACGTGTTCGACTTCCGAGGTGCCAATACCGTGTGCCAATGCGCCCAAAGCTCCGTGCGTTGACGTGTGCGAGTCGCCGCAGACAATGGTCATGCCCGGCAGAGTGGCACCCTGCTCTGGTCCCACCACGTGCACGATACCCTGGCGAATGTCATTGACGTCAAATTCTAAAATATCGAAATCGCGACAGTTGTCATCCAGGGTTTGTACTTGCAAACGCGAGACTGGGTCGGTGATACCGGCGATACCGCCGCTGCGCTCTTCGCGCTCGGTGGGTACGTTGTGATCGGGCACCGCTAAATTGGCATCCACTCGCCAGGGTTTGCGCCCGGCCAAACGCAAACCTTCAAAGGCCTGCGGTGAGGTCACTTCGTGGATCAATTGACGATCGATGTAGATCAGCGCGCTGCCGTCTTCGCGTTCAAGTACCAAGTGGCTTTGCCACAACTTATCGTAAAGAGTTTGTCCGCTCATGGCGCACCTCGCATCGTTGCTGATATTTCCAATGAATTAACTGGGTCTCGAGTTTGGTAGGTCACTTTTCTAAGGCAGTGCCGAACAATCGCTACCCGGTAAATTGGCCGCAATTATGAGCTTGATCTTTTCATAACTCAAATTTAATATTTTTATCGGATATATTCCTTTGAGGAATGGATGGTGGTCGCGATGTGTCGCTTACTGCCGCGGGAAACTTGCTGTGGATACTGAAAACTTGAGGGCCTTTGTGCTAGTCGCTGAATCTGGGTCATTTTCCCAAGCGGCAGAGCAGCTACATTTGACTCAACCCGCTGTGAGTAAGCGAATTGCACAACTGGAATCGCAACTGGATTCGCCGCTGTTCGATCGTATCGGTCGCAACGTGAGCCTAACCGAAGCGGGCCGCGCTCTGCTGCCACATGCTCGGGCCGTGCAACTCGAGTTGCAGGCGGCGCAGCAATCGGTGCGCGATCTTGCCGGCCCAGTAGCGGGTGCCCTGCGCTTGGCCACTAGCCACCACATCGGCTTGCATCGCTTACCGCCGGTGTTGAGTCACTTCAGCCAAACCTATCGCGCTGTGCATATCGACATTGATTTTATGGACTCAGAGCAAGCCTATGAATTAGTGCTGCGCGGTCAAGTGGAGTTGGGCGTGGTAACGCTGGCGCCAGCTGCGGTCACTGGCATCACCTCGCGTGTAATCTGGCCGGACCCGCTAGAATTTATGGTGCATCCGGAGCACCCGCTGGCTAGCACTAAGCGCCTGACACTAGCTCAGTTGAGCAAGCACCCGGCCGTGTTGCCCGGTTTGAACACGTATACAGGGCAATTGGTAAAACGCCTTTTCGACGAGCACGCACTGAACCTGCAAATCGCGATTGGAACGAACTACCTAGAAACAATTCGCATGATGGCCTCAGTAGGTTTGGGTTGGACGGTATTGCCCGTCAGCATGCGTGAAGAAAATTTAACAACTCTCTCCATCAATAAAGCAAAAATCGAGCGCTCTCTGGGGGTTGTATTTCACCGAGAGCGCAGCTTATCGCGGGCCGCGCAAGCATTTATCGATAGCTTAGAGCACTTCGCAACGCGTCAATCAACCTAGTTCTCTTCCTCGCGCGACACAAAGTCGTCCGGAGAACCTGATTTCCATAAACCCTGGTGATCGGGGAAGTAAAATGTGCCGCTAAAGCGCGCGACAATGCCCTCACTGTTATGAATAGCGCCACTGGCAAAACCAAACTTGCGCTTAATTGCCACCTGTTCCGCTCGCGCTTCAATCCATTGCCCGACTTTTGCCGAAGAGATGTAGTCGATACTCAAATGTACCGTTGGGCTACCCGCGGTCACACCACGCGCTAAGTTCGCGCCTACCGCTGCAGTGATATCTGACAAGGTCATCAACACACCGCCGTGGCAAATTCCCATAGTATTTGAATGCTGCGCTTCCACCACCATGCCAAAACACGAGTCATTGTCGTGCGCCAAGCGGTAGATCGGCTGCAATTTATCGGTAAAACCTAGGCCAGTCGGCATGCGCTCAAAGCCCTCGGGTATCGCGTCAACAGCGGAAGTCGCGGCGGCGTCATCGGCCCTCGATTCATCTTCTGCCCGCCCCTTCGGAGTTTCACCATCCTTATTCATATGCTCTTACCTATCGTTTGCTCATTGCGTGCGCGGTTGCAACTCATGTTCTCAGCGCCCAAGTAGAGCGCGTGCTCACCCGTTGGCTGCGCTTCGTGTGAATGCGCCGGCGCTCTGCCAACCTATGTTGTCACAAGAATTGGTCGCGCAGGTCTCCGCCTCTACAGTCAAAAAATACCCATGGCGAGCCCCGCCGCAAAGGCTTGACCATAGTCCGAACTCGCTTGCACCGCAGTCTGCGTCAACTCACCGCGCAAAATAAGCGGTTCAGTGGCGGGTGGAAAGGGGTAGCCGCGGAAGATGCGCTGCGCCTGCGCTGCGGCCCCACGGCCATCATTGCCGGCACTGAGAATGAGGCCATAGGGCAATACAAGCCGAGCCGCGATACCCGGGTAAAAGGTGCGATCCAAAAAATCCTTCGCCGCTCCGGCCAATGTGGCTGAATTTTCGGCAGCCACTAACAATAAACCGTCCGCGTCGATAAGATCTCGGGTGCCCGCATCCCAGGCGCGACACAATCGCACATCTACGCCCTCCTCCACCTGCCCCGCGCGACAAGCGGCAATCGCCAATTGTGCGCTGGTGCCGCTCTGGCTGTGATATACAATGAGTAGTGTCTTCGCCATGTAAACTCTTGCTGTGTGCGGCGCTGATGTTGGACGCGCGGGACGCGTTGACTACGACCGGAAGCTGTCGATGTAAATTATCAACCTAAACTGCCAACGTAAATTAACAGCGAGAACTGACAAAAGCCGCTAACTCGAACAAACTCGAATTCCTCACCCAACATCTAGACATTGGAACACAGCAACCTAAGTGTGTCATTCGCGACCAACGCTCGCAGTGTTCAGTTATTCGAGAAGCTGTTCTAATAGCGGGCCTGCAACGCTAACTGAACAGGAAAAACGCACCCAGGAGAACTGTAATGAGCGACCTGAATCGGCAATGGCGGCTAAAAGAACGCCCGGTGGGCATGATTGGGCCGGAACACTATGAACTTGTCACCGAACCCGCACCAAAACCAGACCTCGCTGCTGGGGAAGTGCTCGTCAAGACCCTGCTGCTGGGCTTCGACCCCGCGATGCGTGGCTGGGTGGTCGACGAACCCAGTTATCTGCCACCTGTAGGTATCGGCGAGACCATGCGCGCCAGTGGCGTCGGTCAGATTGTCCAATCGCAGAACCCAACGCTGCCCGAGGGCATGTTGGTACAGGGCTTGCTCGGCTGGCAGGACTACAGTTTAGCAGGAGGCCCCGATGAACTCATTCCACCCACCCCTATTCCCGAGGGGGTGACACCTGAAATGGCTCTGAGTGTATTTGGCTTGACGAGCCTGACCGCCTATTTCGGGCTATTAGACATTGGACAACCACAAGCCGGTGAGACCGTGTTGGTCTCTGGCGCAGCGGGTGCCACCGGTTCCGTTGCAGCTCAAATCGCGCGCCTCAAAGGTTGTCGCGTCGTTGGTATCGCCGGCGGCGCTGAGAAATGCGCTTGGCTGCTGAATGAATGCAAGTTAGACGCCGTCATCGATTACAAAGACGAATCACTCGCCGAACGTATTCCCGAGCTCTGCCCCAACGGCATCAACGTGTTCTTCGATAACGTCGGGGGCCGCACCCTGCGCGAGGCCATCGCCAATATGGCTGACTATGGCCGCATCGCCCTGTGCGGCGGCATCGCCGGTTACAACGACGAAAAACCCCAGCCCGGTCCGGATAACATCATGCTATTGATCAGCCGCCGCGTGCGCATGCAGGGTTTTATCGTGATCGACTTCCTCGGCCGTATGGAAGAAGCCAGCGACGCGTTGGCGAAGTGGGTCAGCGCGGGTGACATCGCCTGGCGCGAGGATATGCAAGAAGGCTTCGACAATATTCCCGCCACACTGCAGCGGCTGTTTCGGGGAGAAAACCAAGGTAAGCAAATGCTGAAGCTCGCCGATCCGAGCTAAGACAGCTCTCGATTGGTCAAATTATGCGCATGTTGCATCGACCTCAATAAGTTATCCACAGGCAGGCCTGTGGATAAGTATGGGGATCGTCTCGTCATTGTGCGTCTAAAGTCGAGTCCTTCGAGCCTTTATGGCGTTAACGGCGAAAAAACTAAGCTAGTTTTTATAATATTAAATCAATGACTTAGCGATTTTTCATAGCGCTTTCCGCACCCCGTGGCTACCAAACACTGTATATACAGCACCAAAATGCTCGGTGTGGATAGTGCACTCGCGCCTAGGTTGGTGGGGACTTACCCCGTAGGCCTCTGGCCTCGGCGTGCGAGATGCGCAACGTGTTGGCGCACGGATATTTCAAGGTTGAACTGGCCATAGTCTGGCAAACCTTGGAAAAGGATCTACCTGAATTGCAGGCACAGACACGGGCGGTCATCGAAGCTGAGAGACTGAATTCAGAACCCAATCCCGCCGATCGATGAATGGTCGCCACCCTGCCCTATCTCAGTTTACTGACTTTCCCGGATAGCAAACGTTCCTGATATTGATGAATCGGGAAGTCCAATTTCCCTCGAAAATTCACACCTTCGGATCGGGCGGGCCCGATATGGCTCAGGAGTTCCGGATCTACGCGACGCCCCTTTCTCCGCTTCCACCTATCGATAACCTGCTGCATGTGCAGGGTTGCGCCAGCTCCAAGCGCTCAAGTAAGTATCCCCCGGCAAAGCCGGGGGGGTCTCCCTTTGGTACTAGAACGTCAGCCGGACTCCAGCCTCCAGTGATTCGCCCGCCTCTGGGGCATAGTTACGCAAAAACGAAGTACTTAGGCGAATTCGCTCATCGGTAATGTTTTTCCATTTGAGAAAGGCCAGTAGTTCCACACGCTCAGCGAGATCCATACGGTAATCCACTCCGGCATCCCAGCGCGTGTAGCCATCTGTTTCAGTCTCAAAATTTCCCGGAGCATCCTGATCACCCGCATTAACAACACGCACATAGGCTCCCAGCGCAGCGCCCGTCCAGTTGAGCTCTGCACCAATACGGCGTGGCGGCAGCCTGGGTACATCGCCATCGCTATCAAACTCGCCGCGAATATAATCACCAAAAACTTCGAATGCTAATCCGCCCTCGGCGATGGTGGCGAGGTGGAAGCTGGAGTTAAGTTCAAGGCCATAGAAACCGGCGTCGTCTTGCGTATAGTGGTACACGCGAGTCTCGTCTACATCCGTGCCACTATTGAGCAGGAATATATAGTCTTGGAATTGGCTGTAGAAAACGGTGAACTCTGCCCATGAGTCCGCAGCTTGCCAATTCAAAGATAAATCCGCATTGATAGAAGACTCCTGGTCGAGATCGGTGTCACCCACCTCGATTAGTCCAGTTGCTGCGTGCGTCACTAACGATTCCCCGGCGTTATCAATGTTGGAGAACAGTTCCTCAGTCGATGGCGCCCGCTCTGAACGAGACAGGGCCAAGCCAAAACTCCAGGCCGGATCGAGCGTGTAGATAGCTGCGCCAGAAAGGCTGAAGCTGGTGAAATCTTTTTCGTTGGCCTGAGTTGCCTGCGGGTCACGCTCGACCCAATCAGCCCGCGCACCCACTTCAAACTGCCAGCTATTGAGATGGAAGTCTTGTACGTAGAATAGGCCCCATTCCAGTGAATCGGTTTGCGGCACATAGGCTTCCTCACCTGTCGCACTAAACTCGTCCGCGCGCACCTGCACCCCCAACACCGCGTGATCGTCAGCCTCACGAACCAACTCCAAGCGGCCCTCCCACGTCTCGCGTTCAAAGCGTGTACCCACCTCGGCTCCCTCGAGCTCGACATGTTCATAATCGGTATAGGTCAAAAATGCTCGCGCCACGTCAATCATTCCCGGTGCTACATCATGGTAGTGGAGCTGTGCATCGTAGCGTTCTTGCGCGAGATCAATACGAATGATTTCCTCCTCTTCCTCAGCATGTTCTTCTTCATGTTCTTCGTCTTCATGTCCCTCCTCTTCATGCTCTTCCTCATGGCCATGGGAACCGGGCGGTATCCCATAGTTAGTTTCTAAGTTGTTGTAAGAAAAGCCGATATAACCGCGCTCTCCGAGCTGATAGCTTGCACCGAGCGTCAAGTTGTCGGCATCACCATCGGTGTTGGCGATGAAGCCGTCGCTGTTTTCAACTTCTTCCTCTTCATGTTCTTCTTCGTGCTCGCCGCCGAGTAGTTCTTCCTGCTCTTCTAGCGCCTGCTCATCAATTGCCAAACCCGGAATATCTAGATTTCCATACTCTCGAGTAGTGCCGCTGAAATGAAAGGCAAAATCGCCCGTACCCGCTTCAAGTTTCAAAGTGGCTGTATCCATACTCGCCGCACTATCGTTACGATACTCCACAGCGCCTCGCACGCCATCAATCGCCGCTCGCGGAATACGATTGTCGGTGACATTTACTACGCCACCTATGGCACCTCCGCCATACAAAAGGGTTGAGGGACCACGGAGAACCTCAATACTCTCAGCCAATATAGGTTCCACGCCAACCGCGTGGTCGGGACTAAGGCTCGATACATCGGCCACCGCAATGCCGTTGGTTAGCGTCACGGTGCGCGCGCCTTGCTGACCCCGGATGACTGGGCGGCCCACGCCGGGCCCAAAAGAGGCGCTGGCAATGCCCGGCATGTCACCGAGTGTTTCACCGATGTTACTGGCCACCGCTCTGCGCAGTGCCTCTCCAGATAAAACAGTAACTGGAAGTGCAGTTTCAGATGTTTTCTTGTGGATGGGCACAGACACCAAGACGTGCTCCATCTGTTCATTAGAATTTTGTGCCACAACATGGCTGGCCGCACCGACGAGGGTGGCCAAAAGAAAGCGTTTCATGTCAATCTCCTGTTAAAAAAGAATGGGTGTATTAACAGGAATGAGGCGGCGGACCTCGAGCAGGCAATTGGTAGCCGGTTGCAAATGCCGCAGGCGATACAGCGAGTAACGTATTGAGGCTCAGCGGAGTTGAAAATGAAGCCTGTACACGGAAAGTCTCTATGGCATTTCCGCAATCCAGCATGCATTGCAAGCAATCAGCAGCCAACAGGTTATCTGCATGCAAGTGACCGGCCTGGACCGATTGTGCGCCGAGCAAGAGAGCGAGCAGCGCCACCAATAACGAGTGCCGGATTCGAATGTCAGTCGGTATCTTCACGGTATGGGAAACTTACGCTAAGTACTAAGAAACGTCCAGTGGTTTCACTGCCACAACCTCTATCACATGACATCTGGCATGACGCGGGTAGTCAGCTATATGGATTCCACGCGGGCGTCTCCAAGTTGACTATGAGCTAAGCAAAAAATTTGCGCTTAGCGCAAATCGCGACGATCAGTATGACTGGGGAATTGGCTTTGTAGTGAAGTTTTAGTCTGGCTCGACAGCCACTGCATCTTGCGTCACCACCAGACTATTGCAACCAGACCATTGCAGCCGGGCCAGGCAACCTACAGTTGTCGCAATCAAATAGTGGCAAACTGCGGCTGCGCTAAACAGACTCGCCAGTGTAGAATGACCCGGTAGAACTCAGGTGGAGACAGATGCACCGGTTTGATGCACTTCCCTTCCCAATCACCCCTAAAAGGAACCACTTAAACTAGTGAATTCAATGCCTGCACCAACTGCCCGACTTATCGCGCGTACAATGCTTACTCCGGCTCTCTGTTGTTTAGCACTGACTGTGGCATACGGCCAAACCGACCCTGGAACTAAACAGCGGGCGGAAATTGAAGCAGCAGGCGAACAAGTGGCCACCTCCGCCGAAGCCGATACAGATACTGAACCCCATAGACCACAAGCTGATAGCATTAAACTCGAAGAGCCGGTCGAGGCGGGAGAGGCGCCAGTGATCGTGGCCTTCCCGGACGTGGATTTAAAGGCCGAATCGAGCCAGTCTGAATCTGCCGAATCTACTGAGTCTCCGCTGGTCATGCTGGGCATTGAAGTGCCGCCACGAACCGCGACGCGCCTCTCCTGGTCACCGGCGCATTCCTTTGAAGGACTGGCCAGCCCAACGCCGGTGCTAGTAGTACACGGCGCCAGTGCGGGCCCCACGCTATGTCTCACAGCGGCCACGCATGGGGATGAAATCAACGGCATCGAGATTGTTCGCCGCGTGCTGTACAACATCGATCCGGATGAGCTGAGCGGCTCAGTGATCGGCGTGCCCATCGTGAACTTGCAGGGCTTTCGCCGCAACTCACGCTACTTGCCGGACCGGCGCGATCTCAATCGACATTTTCCGGGCCATCCCGAAGGGAGCTCTGCGGCCAGAATTGCCTATTCCTTCTTTCACGAAGTCATCGAGCATTGTACCGCTTTAGTGGACTTGCACACCGGCTCGTTTGACAGAGTTAACTTGCCGCAATTGCGCGCCGACTTGACCAACCCCGCAGTGGTTGAACTGACCCAAGGCTTCGGCGCAACGGTGGTATTGCACAGCGAAGGCGCCGTAGGTACTTTGCGCCGCGCCGCCGTTGAATACGGCATACCCGCTGTGACTTTGGAGGCTGGCGGGCCCATGCGCCTGCAAGAGGAAGAAGTTCGACACAGCGTAAAAAGCATTCAAACTCTATTGGATCACTTGGACATGCTGAATGAAATTTTTAACTGGGGTGATAGGGAGCCTGTTTACTACAGCTCTAGTTGGGTGCGCGCCAATACTGGCGGCATACTCTCAAGCAAGGTCGAACTGGGTGAGAAAGTTGCTCTAGATGAGGTACTGGGCACTGTAACAAACCCAATTACGAATGTTCGTAGCGAAATTCGCTCTCCCTTAACCGGCCGGGTGTTGGGCATGGCACTGGACCAAGTGGTCATGCCCGGCTACGCTGCTTATCACATCGGTATGTTAGCCGATGCCAAGGAAATTCCAGCCAGTGATGCACAACCGCGCGACGAATCCTTACAAGAAGACGCGCTGAATACCGCTATACCGGATGAAAGTGGGCGAACGGAAGTCCAGGTTTCGCCCGATAGTGAGGGGTTGCAAGCCGAGGAACTCATTGAACTCGACTAACTTTACGCAGGACATCAATGCGCGAACCCACAACCCGTAACAGTCTGATCGAACACGAGCGGATGGCGAATCACTCGCTGCGAGTTCTGTACGCCTCCGCCTTGCTGTTGTTAGGCGGTTGCGGTACTGCGCCAGTGGCAGAGCCACCGGTAACGAAGGCCGAACCTCCCACGCCGACGGTGGAATGTCCGGTGTGTGCACCTACCGTTTGTCCAGAACCCCAAGTTGTAGAGGTTGAAAAAATTGTGGAGGCGTGCCCCGAGCCGCCCAAAGTCGCTGCAGCAGAAGGAGTGATTGCCAGTATTGGTGCCGTGGAATGGGCATTCGTAGAACCCGGCGATCTGTTACTCCAAGCGCGCATCGATACCGGCGCTGAAACCACGTCGATTCATGCTGAACAGATCCAGCTATTGGAAAAGGATGGGAAAAGCTATGTCAGCTTTACACTAGAGAACCCCGAGACACAAGAGGTAGTGACTTTAGAGCGGCGTCTGCGTCGCAAAGTTCTCATTAAGCAAACCGGCGCAGCAGAGCCGGAGCGCAGATATGTCGTTAGGATGTGGATTACAATCGGAAAGAAACGCACTTGGCTCGATGTTACCTTATCGGATCGCGACGATTTTGAATTCCCTTTACTGGTTGGCCGCAACATGTTGGTCGATGAATTCATCGTCGATGTAAGCAAGCGCCACACCCAACCAAAAAGGCGTCCAGAAGGCAAATGATATGCTAGCGTCAAAGACGCAGATCGGCATTATTTCTGGGCTGCTCATCGCCTGCGGCGTTGGGCTCACACTGTATAAATCCTTTTTGTTGGGGCTGCCACTGCTGCCAGATCAGTATCAAGATGTGTGGACGATTGAATCCAAGATCAACTTCTCTCCCATTCCAGACTCTCCGATAGATGTATCGCTAACGATTTCAGAAGGCTACAACGGCTGGATCACCCTTAACGAAAACTTCTCCTCCTCGGGGTTTGGATTTTCAGTGCGCGACGAAGACGGCGTCCGGCAAGCGCACTGGACGCGCAACTCTCAGACTGAGCCCTCAACGCTGTATTATAAAATGCAAGTCTACAAAGCTGCTGACTACAATTTGCCTGATCTCGCACCCGAGATAGCATCACCCAAGCTACTCCCAAAAGAATACAGCCGTGCGATTAAACTCTACATTCAATCGTTGCGAGAAAAATCTACCGGCGCGGAAACCTTTACACGATTATTACTCCTCGATTTTTTTGCCGAGAACATCAGCCCAGAAGCACAGTTTATCGTGAGTGGCTTGCACGAAGACAAACTGGAGGTGGTGCTGCAAATATTACATCGAGCCGGTATTCCCGCGCACAAGCTGCGCGGTATTGCTCTCGAAGATGGCAGGCGACGGCAAACACTCAGCTCAATGCTGGAAATCCACGACGGACAACGCTGGGTCGTATTCAACCCCAATAATGCTGCTACGGGTCTGCCCAATGACTTTTACATTTGGAACCGTGGTAGCGACACTATTTTACGCGTCGTGGGCGGCGAAAAATCTACACTACAGTTTGCCCTGGTTGAAAACAGTATCCCATTGCGCACCGTGGTAAGTATGGAAGAGAAATCCGAACAGTTCGCTCTGTTAGATTTTTCAATTTATGCGCTGCCCGTTGAGCAACAGGGTATCTTTAAAGGCCTCCTGCTCATTCCCGTCGCCGCGCTGGTCGTGGTCTTTATGCGAATTGTGGTCGGGTTGAGCACCTCGGGCACATTCATGCCCATCCTCATCGCCCTTGCACTGCTACAAACCACGCTCATGGTTGGCCTGGCGATCTTTCTCTTGGTACTCGGTGTCGGCCTGTGGATACGCTCTTATCTCAGCCACATGAATTTACTGTTGGTAGCACGCGTGGCAGCCGTGGTGATCGTCGTGATATTACTGATGGCGGTGATTGCCATTGTGAGTTACAAATTAGGTGTGGACCAGGCGCTCACTGTCACCTTTTTCCCAACGATTATTCTCGCCTGGACGATTGAACGAATGTCCATCTTGTGGGAAGAAGAAGGCGGCCACGAGGTTATGATTCAAGGTGGCGGCAGTCTCTTAGTCGCGGTTTTGGCCTATTTGGTCATGGCGAACCACTTTGTCGAGCATCTGACCTTCAACTTTCCAGAATTACTGTTAGCACTGTTGGGCATCATTCTGCTGCTGGGCAAATACACCGGGTATCGCCTGTCTGAGCTATACCGCTTCCGGGACATGAAAAAACGCGCATGATTAATCTCATCTCGCCAAAGACTCTGCGCCATCTCGGCATCATCGGCATGAATCAGCGCAACCTTAACCTCATCGGCAAAAATAATATTCGGGCCAACTACCGGTTGGTGGATGACAAACTGCTGACCAAAAAAATTGCTTTGGAACGTGGTGATATTCCTGTGCCAGAGCTCTATGGCGTCATTGAGTATTTGTTTCAAATCGAGCAGTTTCTGGAAAACCTCGATGGGAAAAATGGGTTCGTAATCAAGCCGGTGCAGGGCAGTGGTGGCAAGGGCATTCTGGTTGTCATTGGTCGCGATAAAGAACAATTTATTAAGTCCAGTGGAGCGCTCATCGAGCGCAGAGATATCCGCCACCACATTACGAACACTCTGGCTGGTCTGTACAGTCTCGGCGGCCGCAACGACCGCGCCATGATCGAAGGTCTCATCGATTTCGACCCTACCTTAAAGCAATACAGTTGCGAGGGCGTGCCAGACGTGCGCGTCATTGTGTTTAAGGGCGTACCCGTCATGGCGATGATGCGCTGCGCCACACATGAATCGGACGGCAAAGCCAATCTGCATCAGGGTGCCGTGGGAGTGGGTCTAGACATCGCTGCGGGTACCGCTGTCTGCGCAGTGCAAAACGGTAGAGTTATTGCTACACATCCCGACACCGGAGCGGATTTCCATAGTTTGCAGGTGCCGCACTGGGAGCGAATTCTAGAGTTGTCGGCGTCGTGCAACGCGTTAACGGGCTTGGGTTATATTGGAGCCGATATTGTTTTGGATAGACAACGTGGACCGATGCTGTTGGAACTCAACGCCAGGCCCGGGCTCGCTATTCAAGTGGCGAACCAAGCGGGCTTGGAGCACCGCATGGTGACTGCTAATCAAATTATCGCGCAAACGGAGAGCCCCGAAGTACGCATTCGTCTTGCTCGAGAACGGTTTGCCACTTCTTCAATAAAGCACGCCTCGTAGTTGTAAGAGCGCTGCTGTAAAAGCGCGTAGATCTGCAACTCACTCCGGCAACGAATGTTGCAACAGCCAACACTGATGCGCCGGTCTGCCGCGGTCAAAATCGGGGTCTAGTGTTTGTGCGGTAATGTCCTGACACGCATACAAAGCATGGATAGACGCGTCGAGTTTAAAACCGCGACGGTTGTTAGAAAAGTACAACTGACCATCCGGCTTTAATCGTGCCATGGCGCTACTTAGCAGTTCCACGTGATCGCGCTGCACATCGAAACTCGCCTCCCGGGATTTGGAGTTTGAAAATGATGGTGGGTCCAGGAGGACCACGTCAAACTGCTGTTTCGTGCAGTGCAAAAAGTCAAAGCTGTCGCTGCGCACTTGACGGTGTACACGCTCACCCCCATCCTCGAGAAGGCCATTGAGAGACAGGTTTTTCTTCAACCATGCCAAATACGTATTTGAGGTGTCGACACTGGTGGTACTTCGCGCCCCACCAAGCGCCGCATGTACCGTAGCGCTGCCGGTATAACAATAGAGGTTTAAAAAATCTTTGCGCCAGACTTGGGCGCCGATGCGCAGACGCAAAGGGCGATGATCTAGAAACAACCCGGTATCGAGGTAATCGTGCAGATTGACCAGTAGCTTGGCGGATCCCTCACGCACCTGTACCCATTCCTCGCGCCGGTGCCGGCGTTGGTACTGCTGAGCACCGCGCTGTCGCGCTCTCTGTTTATACACAATCCGTGTCGCATCAACATCCAGTGCTTGTGGCAACGCTACTTGTATATCTTGTAAGCGTTGTGCCGCCGACTCGGGTGACACAGTGCTCGGCGCTCGATATTCGGCCACGTGCACGTAATCGCCTTCGTCTAGGCTGTGATAAAGATCAATAGCGACTGCATACTCTGGCATGTCAGCGTCATACACGCGGTAGCAGGTGACGCCATCGCGCTGCAACCAGTTCTTGAGACGTCGGCGGTTTTTTGTGATGCGGTTAGCGAACATCTGCGCGCCTGGTGATAGCGTCGCGGCCTTTTTTTGCTCCGTATTATCGGAGCCTGTTTTGACTGGCTCTCTGACACCTGTTGTTTTGGTGCTCTCTTGTAGCGCACGCCAGTGATTGTCGCGCAACTCAAATAGTAGGAGATTGACGGGAATGGCACCGTTAAATAACCGGTAGCGCTGATGGCTGCGCAGCCCCACAGCTTTCCCAAGCGCGATATCCGTCGTTAGAATTGCGGCCTGCCACCCAGTAAATTCTCGTTGCATGATTTCACCTAGCTGGTTGTAGAGCGCTGGCAAATCGCTCGCGCGTGCCAAGCGCTCACCATAGGGTGGATTGCATACGATGAGACCGAAATCCAAGCGTTTGTGTGTCGGCTTGATCAGCTGCGCCAGTGGCTTGTGGCTAACGCGCACTTGTTGTTGTAAATCTGAACGCGCGATGTTCTGCCATGCACGGCGTACCACTTCGCGATCATCATCGTAGCCGCGCATTTCCGGCAACTGTGCTGCGCGACCGCGCTCTGCCCTACCCGTTGCGTCAGCGAGGAGCGCCTGCCACTGGGATTCATCGTGCTGCAACAAACCTTCAAAACCGAAGCTCTGCCGATGTAGGCCGGGGGCGATATCCGCCACCATCAAAGCCGCTTCCAACAAGAGCGTGCCAGCTCCGCACATCGGGTCAATGAGGGCACCGCCGCGCGCCGCCACGCCCGGCCAATCGGCGCGCAACAACACCGCTGCAGCCAAGTTTTCTTTCATGGGAGCGGCGCCTGACTGCAAGCGATAGCCGCGCTGATGCAAACTGCTGCCCGAGAAATCAAATGCAATCTGTGCGCGATCTCGAACCAAGCGTACGTTTATGCGCACATCGGCGTTGGCGCGATCGACATCCGGGCGCTGATCGGCGTTGGCTTTGAACCAATCGACTACGGCATCTTTGCAACGCTGTGCACCAAATTGCGTATTGCGAATCTCGCGATTCTCACCGCTAAAATCGATGGCGATACTCCGCGCGGGGGTAAAATAATCACCCCAAGCTATCGCGAATAACTCGCGGTATAGTGTATCGGCGTTGTCCGCTGCCACTTGACCGAGCGGCCACAGCACGCGATTGGCCAGTCGCGACCAAAGACAGGCCCGATAGCCCACAGCGCGCGCACCGAAAAAGTGGACCCCGGCAACCGTTTCTCGCACATCGCTCGCGCCCAAGGACGTCAGCTCTTCCACAAGAAGTGACTCCAATCCCTTGGGACAGGTGGCAAACCAAGCGGTGCTGGAATTCGCAGCTAGCGTATTGGCGCTGCGATTAGGCACCGGCCAACCTTCCAAGCTGTTTGGATATAACCCATATAAATCATTTGATTAGAATTTACTTTAACTGTGAAGTATTAAGTAGCTATCGGCCTACGTCGTTCGCCGAGTCTTTTTTGCGGACGCGGCTGTGCTGCGGGCCTTGCTCTTGTTTTTGGACGTGCTCTTGGAATTCGGCCTAGAAGTCGCCGCTTTCTTCGCTCCCGCGGCAGCTCTTTTTTTCGCAGTGCGCTTCCGCCGAGCGGCACTGCGCTCGCGCTCGGCTTCCAACTGTGCTTCGTGCACCGCTTTTTCTTTGAGCATCACATCGAGTATGACTTGGCTTGAGCTGTCCATGTAATGAATGAAACGCTCGAATTCGTCATCGCTCAAGCTGCGCAACACATCGTGCTGGCGCAGTAAATTGACGAAGCGCCGCTCGCGCTCATACTGGCGCGGCAGCGCCATCACTCCCAACTGTTCCAGCGTTTGCTCCAGCGCTGGGTTGTACGTGCGCATGAAGCGAATTAAAAACGGAATAGGGTCATGGCGCGCCAGTAGTGCCGCACTGCGCAGCATGAGCTCCAAAGGCATAATCGTCTGCCCGCGCTCGATATCTTCCAACACGGCGTTGTCCGACATCCCTAAACTGTCGGCGAGATCTTTAACTGATAAACCCGCAGTCTCGCGCGCATCACGTAAAAAGCGTCCCGCCTCGGCCATCGCTTCTAAACGTTCGGGCTCGAATCGGTTGAGTAGCGTATTGCGCAGCCAAGTTTCGCCAAACATGGCGCTCATCGTGGCGGTGGTCCGCGCCAGATCAAGCGTACCCCCCGCTACTTGGCCGGTGAGCTTGACCAGTGAGTTGATAAAAGACTCGCCGGCGTGGCCGTCTTCTTGATCGGCGGGGAGCGCCTCATCGGCATCACCTGCCCTGGTAGGGTTTTGTTTCTTTGCCATGGCGTCAGGATACCAGAAGCGATGGACACTAACCCAGTCAATCATCGGGTACGCTGCCAATGGCAGAGCAAACCTGAGTCAGTTCATTAAAGTAGACAAGTACAACGCCCACCTGCGTTAAGATAAGTAAGCACTTGAGCATTCACAGACGAACTTCACCCCTTGAAGTGCGACCACTGGAGTAACGCTACTATGGCCAGCACCATGAAAATCGGCGTCTGCCTACCTTATATGAAAGCGGGTTTGACCCAAGAAAACTACCTCAACTGGTTTCGTGCCGTTGACGATGGCCCCTACCACAGCATCTCCTGTGGCGAACGAGTCCACGGCCCTACCTACGACATGCGCGTCATTTTATCCGCCGCAGCCGTGGCCACATCGCGTGTGGAAATTACACCCACCCTTTATGTGTTACCCATGCACAGCGCCGTTCGCGTGGCCAAAGAAATTGCGACGCTCCATGTGTTGAGCGGTGGACGTTTGAACAAGGTCGCGCTGGGCTACGGCGGCCGCGACAAAGACTACGCGGCGGTCGATGCGACATTTAAGGGACGTTACGGACGCATGGACAGACAAGTCGCCACCCTGCGCCAAGTGTGGGCGGGTGAAGAAATTATAGAGGGCGGGGGCGCCATTGGGCCACTGTTGGCCCCCGCAGATCAACCTAAGCTACTCGCCGGCGCCATGGGGCCCAAAAGTATCGAGCGCGTGTCGCACTGGGCGGACGGCTTATATGCCTGGTCGGGCAACGGCGAACGCGAGGAGCTGGACTCGACGTTCGCCATGGCAGACGCAGCCTGGGAGCGCAATGCGCGCAATAGCAAGCCTTACCGCCTAGGTGGCTTTTGGTACACCTTAGCACCCGATGGACAACAAAAACTGTACGACTATGTGTACGACTACCTCGCTATCGCGGGCGATGAGATAGCCACCATGATGGCGCAATCGGTACACCGCAGTTCAAAAGATGCAGTGAAGGAAGCCCTGGACAATGCAGAAGCCGCAGGTTGCGAAGAGGTCTTTTTGGTACCTGCAACCGCAGAATTGTGTGAGGTCGATAATATGAGCGACATCATCGCGAGCCGTTAAACTCGGGTTGTCGATGTACGTTGTGTTTGCGTACCTTGTATGTGCGGTTGTGTGCGTTGTGACTGCGGCCGCGCACATTGTCCGACCAAAGGGTTCACTCCCTGTGTAGACTAGCTCTGCGAGTTGTGACGGCTAAGCCAGCCCCTGATTTTTAATGAACTCTTCACGCACCTTGAGTTTATGCAGCTTTCCGCTGGCGTTTTGCGGCAAAGGCTGCTCCGCCAACTGAATATGCTTGGGTACTTTGTAGCTCGCCAGGCGCCGCTTCAAGTAATCGCGCAACTCCGATTCGGCCAATTGCATATCAGGTTTGAGGTATAAGACGAGCGCCAGTTCTTCGCCCATCGCCTCATCGGGCACACCGAATACCACATTCTCTTTCACTTGCTCGAGCTCGTACACCGCCTGTTCAATTTCTCCGGGATAGATGTTCTCGCCACCCCGAATCACGATTTCCTTAATGCGCCCGGTGATATGCAAAAAGCCATCGTCATCAACCCGGCCCAAGTCACCGGTCTTCATCCAGTGATCGTCATCGAAAGTCTGGGCATTCGCCTCAGGCTTTTGCCAGTAGCCGGGTGTGCAGGTCACACTACGAATTTCCATCTCACCACCGGTCGATGGCTCGACAATTTTGGCCTGCGCATCGAGAAAGCGTAGGTCAACGATGGGTGAAACGAGGCCTGCGGAATCTGGGCTCAAATCAAACACTGCTCCGCTCATGCTACCGCCTACAGCGAAGGTCTCTGTCATGCCCCAACCCGCCGAGCGGCTCGGTTCACCGCATTTTTCACGAATTTTCTCGGCCAGACCCGCGGGCGTGGCGGCTCCGGCAGCGCCGACACGAATCAGTGATTGCGTGTCGAACTGATCGAATTTGGGGTGGGCGAGTAGATCTTGAATTACAGCGGGAACGCTAGACAGGCCAGTGACTTTTTCCGCCTGGATCAACTCTAAGGCGTGGTTGGCATCCCACTTGCGCATCATGACCACTTTTTGTGCAGTATGTATGGGTAAAACAAAACCCGCCAACAACCCAGTAGCATGAAACAACGGCACGGTGAGCAATGGTGTTTCCCGCTCGGCCCCACCGCGAAACTCGCGCGGACCTTCCAACTCCATCAACAAATAGCCGAGAAAAAACATGTTCATCAGCGACTGGCACAAGCCAATATGCCGGTGCAGCACACCCTTGGGAAAACCAGTCGACCCCGACGTATACAAGATCACGACACTATCCTGCCCATCCACCGCTACCGGAGTTAGGGTTTGATCCCCTCCGGAGACCAACAGCCGTTCAAAGGGCTGAACGTTGACATCGTCTGTATTCGCCTGAGCGTTATCGACAACGATGACTTGCAGGTCTAGATCACCAAGTACAGCAGCAATAAGGTTTAGTCGAGGTGAATCGCAAATCAACAATTCACTGGTGGAGTCCTCCAATGCGTAGCGCAATTCCTCCGTCTTACCCCAGCTATTAATCGGCACCGCTATGGCACCACAGTAGGCGATGGCCGCGAAACTGATCACCCACGCCGGGTTGTTGCGCATCGCAATCGCTACGCGATTACCTTTACGGATGTCGAACTCGCGCTGTAACACGGCCGCGAATGCATCCACGCGTGCGAAAAACTCGTTGTAGGTCAAGCGCTCGTCTTCGTACACCACAAATTCCATATCGCCATGGGCGCGAGCGCCGTCCATAACTTCCACAAGTGTCTTGGGAGCATGTTTGTAAGTGCGGAATTCTCGACCGTCGATGCGTACAGATTCGAGTTCAAATACACCACCTGCAGCGGTGATCTCCGATTTCTTGGCCTGAACCTGAGCGGCAGTGAGGGACATTGATACTTTCCTTATTTCGAGTTCGCACTGAATAGCAATCTTAGCAGGATGGCCGTAAACGTCGCACCCCCTTCGCGCCCACGCTATACTGCGCGTCGACTGTGTGCCCGGGGTACCGAAGGAGCGGCAATGGCCAAGCGTGTTTATCTATTCAATCAAGGCGGCAAAGAAGATCGCGACCTGCTCGGTGGCAAGGGGGCTAATTTGTGCGAGATGACCCGCCTTGGCCTGCCCGTACCCTATGGCTTTGTCATCACCACGAGCACCTGCCGCGAGTTCTTTCAGTCGGGCAACAAGCTTCCGGTGCTGTTGGAGCAGGAATACCGCGTGGCGTTAGATTTGGTCGAAAAGCGCATGGGGGCGCGATTCGGCGACCCGGAAAACCCCCTGTTGTTCTCCGTACGCTCCGGTGCGCCCGTCTCCATGCCGGGGATGATGAACACGATACTAAACCTCGGCATGAACGACGATGTCACACAAGGTTTGGCCGAGAAAACCGGCAACGCGCGTTTCGCCTACGACAGTTACCGACGCTTTATTCAGATGTTCGCCGATGTGGTCATGGGCGTTGAGGGTTCGATGTTTGAAGCCGAGTTAGAAGCCTATAAGAAAGCCAACAACAAACGCACCGATGTCGATATGAGCGCTGAAGATTGGCAGGCCATTATTGCAACTTACAAGACCCTCGTTGCGTTCCCCGATGACCCCTTCGAGCAGCTGAAACGGGCAGTTGAAGCTGTGTTTATGTCCTGGCACACACACCGCGCTATCGTGTACCGAGAGATGAACAACATCCCCGATACCTTGGGCACCGCTGTGAACGTGCAAGCTATGGTCTTTGGCAACTACGGCGATGATTCGGGCTCCGGTGTGGCATTTACCCGCAACCCCGCGACCGGTGAGCGACAGTTTTTCGGCGAATACCTGTTTAACGCTGCCGGCGAAGATGTCGTAGCGGGCATCCGTACACCGCTGTCAGTGGTCGCACTACAAGAGCGCATGCCACAGGTCTACGACGAGCTCTTCAAGACCCAGGCATTGCTCGAACAACACTACCGCGACATGCAGGATATTGAATTTACCGTGCAGCAAGGCAAGTTTTATATGCTGCAAACGCGCAGCGGCAAACGCACCGGTCGCGCCTCGGTGAAAATCGCCGTCGATATGGTCAAGGAGGGCTTAATCGATGAGCGCGAAGCACTGATGCGCGTTTCTCCCGAACACGTAGAAGCCTTTTTGCACCCCATGGTTGATCCGCAAGCTAAGCGCGACATAGTCGCAAAGGGTCTGCCCGCGAGTCCTGGCGGCGCCACAGGGCGCATTGTTTTTTCTGCAGAAGAGGCGGAAGTGGAAGCCGACGCGGGCCACGACGTTATTTTAGTGCGCCGCGAGACCACCCCGGAAGATATTCACGGCATGAAAGCAGCAGTCGGAATTCTCACGGAATTAGGTGGCATGACATCGCACGCGGCTGTCGTCGCACGAGGCATGGGCGTCTGTGCAATTACCGGCTGCGGTGAACTGTCCATCGATCTCGAGGCGGGGTGCGCTGCGACGCAAGCGGGTGTGCAGCTCAAGCGCGGCGATGTGATTACTTTGGATGGCAGCTCGGGCGAAGTCATGCTGGGCGACATTCCGAAAGCCGAGGCCAGCGCCAGCGATGACTTTCAAACACTGCTCTCCTGGGCCGACACCCATCGCCGCTTACAAGTACGCGCCAATGCCGAAACGCCGGAAGATGCACGCAAGGCTCGCGAGTTGGGTGCCGAAGGTATTGGCCTGTGCCGCACCGAGCACATGTTTTTTGACAGTGAGCGCATCGATATTATGCGCGCGATGATCCTAGCTGATAATAAACTGGAACGGGAGCAGTACCTCGCACAGCTCGGCACATTTCAGCACACAGATATTCTCGACATCTTCCGTGTCATGGACGGTCTGCCAGTCACCATTCGTTTGCTCGACCCACCGCTGCACGAATTTCTGCCTCACTCCAATGATGACATCGCTGTGCTGGCGCACAACATTGGTAAAAACGAGGCGCAAGTGAAAGAAACTATCGTGCGCTTGCAAGACGTGAACCCCATGTTGGGGTTTCGCGGCTGCCGGCTCTCCGTGGTCTTCCCTGAAATCACTGAGATGCAGGTTAAAGCGATAATGAATGCCGCCGCGGATGCGGTTCTGGAGGGCCTGCGACCACTACCGGAGATTATGATTCCGCTGGTCGTTAACGTGCGTGAAGTACGATTGATTACCGATATCATCGATAAGTGTATTCACGAGGTGAGCCGCGCGAAAGCGGTTTCCATTCCCTACAAAATTGGCACAATGATGGAAACTCCGCGCGCGGCACTGGGCGCAGACCGACTCGCCCCAGAAGTTGAATTCATGAGTTTCGGCACCAACGATTTGACGCAGATGACCTACGGCTTTTCGCGCGACGATGCCAACAAGTTTATCCCCAAGTACTTGGGTGAGAAGCTTATCGATGTGGACCCCTTTATTTCGTTGGATAGGCGCGCGGTGGGCCGTTTGATGGAGATGGCTATCGAAGAAAGCCGACGGCGCAAAAAGGGTATCAAATACGGTATTTGTGGTGAGCACGGCGGTGACCCGCGCTCCATTCGTTTCTGCCATCAGGTAGGTCTGGACTATGTCTCCTGTAGCCCTTTTCGCATTCCTATCGCACGCATTGCTGCCGCGCAGGCCAATGTGGGACGGGATGTTCAAGAGTAGGCTGACCTGGGCAGTGGGCACCTCTTGCCACACGTGACAAGATTAGGCGAGTGACTAGAGCTGGGCCTCGGCACACTTACACAAATAGAGAACCGATCCCAGACACCACGCTAATCGCTTCGCCAAAGCGCTTAAGCTTCACGCGCAAATCTGCTACCGTGTGGGCCCTTTTTTAAGCACCTACTCACGCGACTATGACAAACAGCTTTCACCCGCCGCAACGCACACTGATGGGCCCCGGCCCCTCCGACGTACCACCGCGCATTCTAGCCGCCCTGGGGCGCCCCACCATCGGCCATCTTGACCCTCTATTCGTGCAGTTGATGGATGAGATCAAGGGTCTACTCCAGTTTGCATTTCGTACGAAGAATGAATTGACGCTTCCGGTATCCGCGCCTGGCTCCGCGGGCATGGAAACCTGTTTCGTCAACCTGCTCTCTCCGGGCGACAAGGTTATCGTGTGTCAAAACGGCGTGTTTGGCGGCCGCATGAAGGAGAATGTGGAGCGCTGCGGTGCGACCGCAATTATGGTCGAGGATGCCTGGGGCGAACCCGTTAGTATCGATAAAGTCTCGGCGGCATTTAAAGCCAATCCAGACGCCAGCTTGCTGGCTTTCGTGCACGCGGAAACTTCTACCGGTGTGCGCAGCGACGCGGCGCGTTTGTGTGCGCTAGCGACCGAGCACGGCGCGCTATCTATCGTCGATACCGTCACTGCCCTCGGGGGCATCGAACTCGATGTTGATGGCTGGGGGGCCGATGCGGTGTATTCGGGTACGCAGAAATGTCTGTCTTGCATTCCCGGAATATCACCTGTGACTTTCAGCGACAAAGCGGTTGCACGCATCGAGGCGCGCGAACACCGCGTACAGAGCTGGTTCCTCGATATGCAATTGGTCATGGGCTATTGGGGTGGTGGCAGTAAACGCGCTTATCACCACACGGCACCCGTGAATGATCTCTACGCACTGCACGAAGCACTAGTCATGTTGCAAGAGGAAGGATTGGAGCAAGCCTGGGAGCGACACGCACGCAATCATGCAGCGCTAGTGGCGGGGTTGGAAGCCATGGGCCTGACTATGGCTGTCGCTGCGCCAGATCGCCTCCCCCAGTTAAATGCAGTGAACATTCCCGCCGGGGTTGACGACGCCACTTTGCGTTCGACACTACTGCAAGACTTTGACTTGGAGATCGGCGCTGGTTTAGGTGCACTGGCCGGAAAAACCTGGCGCATAGGATTGATGGGCTGCTCCAGCACACAACGCAATGTATTGTATTGCTTAAGCGCCTTAGAAACGGCGCTGAGCTTACAGGGGGCCGAGATCCACACAGGTGCCGCCCAGAAAGCAGCCAGGGCAATGATCGGCTGAAGTCTGGCTGGGCATTCTCCGCGCCTGAGCTCGCCAACACCGCTGCCACGCACGGGTCTTTATTGTTAGTTGTGGGTCAGCATGCGCCAGAGCTGCCCGACCCGCCCCTCACCGCGCGTACGGTGAACCTCATACGCAGCGTGCTGCTCCGGTGTCGCACTTGGGTCTAGCGCTATACTCCATAATGCGGCCACTTCATTGGGCAGCATCGAGTAGCGAATATCGATCACGCGATTGGCGTCTACCGGGTCGCGTGCGATATAGCCATTACTGAACCAGCGAAAACGCTCGACATCGCGTGCTTGCTGCGTGTCTGCCTGCAACCAAGGCAAGTCACGCGCCAGATCCAATTGCGCAATTGAATTCCCCGGGTATAGGCGCGGTGCAATAGTTGCGCGCACAGCGTCGACATAAAATCGCTCAGGTGTTTCGTACACAATCTTCCACAACAGGATATTGGCGAAGCTTGGTTTGGCCTCCAAGCGCAGCGGTTCATGCCCTCTACTGCGCGCTAACTCCCACCCCATTGCCTCGGCGGCTTCGCGCTGATACAAGCCCAACGCCATGTAACTCAACCCCCAGATTAATGCGAGTTGTGCGTAGCGTGCGCGCCGTTTCCGCGCCGCTGCCACAACACCCAAAAGTAGCGGCAAAGTGAATAGCGGGTCGATAATAGAGATTGTGTTCCACGCAATACGCATGTCGCTAAAGGGCCAAAACAATTGTGTGCCGTAGGTCGTGCAGGCATCGAGTAGCGCGTGGGTGGCGTAGCCTAAACTACAAAACAGCAACGTTTGTCTAAAAGACAACGCATGGCGCCGACCCAAAAGCGGGTGTAATACCAGGGCACAGAGTAGGCCGCCGACGGGGATAAAGATCAGCGCGTGAGTAAACTGCCGGTGATACTCAAGAAACAGCAGTGAATCCGTGCTGGAGCGGATAAGCACATCGAGGTCGGCCGCCATTCCGGCGAAAAAGCCCAACAGCCCGGCCGCTGCCGCCCAGCGATTGCGGTTCAGCGACTGCGGGAACGAAGCGCCCAATACGCCTTGGGTTACTGGGTCCACTACTTGTTGCGTTGCAGCGTATTAATATCCTTGTGCGGATAATCTCTCTTGTTGTAAATATCTAGAGAGGTGGTTTGGCTGTACTGCAACTCGTCGCCGGCAACGGTTACGCTGTGGCTGAAGGCCGTGGTACGCGCCTGTTGCGCCATGAACGGTGGCTGTAATATACCGTAGTCGCGCTGGTCGACATCTGTTGCAACTTCAAAAGTAAGCGTTTGCTCCAGGTCAGTGGGTGGTGCCAATGTGCCACCCGCCACAACGGCGACACCGCGCGGAATAACAAAACACTCTATGATGGTGTTGTCTGCGGCATCCCACAGCCAGTAACCCACTTGATCGTGAAAGACCTCATCGTTGGATTTACGCGTCACGGCTTGGTGGTAGCGCACGATCGCCAGGGTCTGCGATTCGGCGTTGGTCACATCACCCGCCGCTTCCATCACTATTCTCTCGTAGTACGGATTGCGCTCATCCCCATCCGGTTCCGGCGCTACATCAACGCCACGATCGCCCGTCCAAGTACCGATCAACACGGCCAAGGGGCCGTAATCTACACCGTCGATGCTAGTCAATTCACTCATACTGCTCCCGCCTTGTGTGGTGTTTTTTCAAGGGGGAGAACTTTAGCGAATCTGAGCGCGTTTGCACACTACCATTACCAAAGATCGTCTATTTTAGTGTTTACTGAGCCTTTCCTAATCTCTGCACCAACAGTCGCAATAGCCGTTTAACCGTGCGCTCAATTTGAGTTTATCGCGGAAGCCGTTTTTTTCCCTGAGCGACTGTCCCCGCCGCTTTCCCACTGTTAATTGGTCAGGTTCTCCTCTATATTTCATGCATATGGACTATTTGGCGCGTGGGTCTCGACTTATTGACGCCGCGGAATTCATACTTGTTTGACAACATATTGCAGGGCCGACAACTGACGGGGAAAGAATTCGACGCTCGCGCTCTGACACTGCGTCACGAGCTGCTGCAGGCGCAATTTGCCCTGCGTGACCAAAACATTCCTTCAATTTTAGTGATCGGCGGTTTAGATGGTGCGGGCAAAGGTGTTCTCGTCCAGCGCCTCAACGAGTGGATGGATCCACGCGGTATTGAGACCAACACGTATTGGCAGTCTTCAGACGAAGAAAATTCGCGTCCCTACTTTTGGCGCTTCTGGAACAAGCTACCGTCGCGTGGTCAAATCGCGATATTTCTTGGTTCTTGGTATACCCACCCAGCTCAGGCTGCGATTGCTGGTGTGTTAGACGACGCCGAGCTCACACGGGCATGTGAATCCATCGTGGCGTTTGAACGTATGTTAGTTGAAGACGGCGCCTGTCTGGTGAAGCTGTGGTTGCACGTCAGCGAAGATACACATCGCGAGCAATTGCAAGAGCTCGCACCGGGAAAGCAACAGATTCCCCGCGTCACTGATCGACCCTACGAATTGATCGGGGTATATGACGACACACTAAAAATAGCGAGCCGCTTGATCGAAGCCAGCGATGGGCCAAAAACACCCTGGCATCTCGTGGACGCCGAAGATAGGTACGCGCGTGACATTGACGCTGCAGAGCAAATTCTCGCGGCTATGCAGGATGCCTTAAGCAGATCCGCTAAAGAGGCGGAGCAAAGCTCGACTGAGTCAATGCATCCGGCGATATCTAACGACAGCAGTACGTCTCAACTCAACCAAGTGGATTTATCGCAAAAACTACGCAAAGCTGACTACAAAACCCAGCTAGGTCATTATCAGGCACAGTTACAAGATCTCGCGTGGGAAGCGTATCGCGAGGAACGCTCAGTAGTCGCAGTGTTCGAAGGCTGGGACGCTGCGGGCAAAGGTTCGGCCATTCGCCGAGTCACCGCTGCCTTAGACCCCCGCCTCTACTATTTGACCCAGATCGCGGCACCGAGTGAGGAAGAGCTCGCCCACCACTATCTGTGGCGATTTTGGCGCCGTTTGCAACGCGATGGCCGCGCCACGCTGTTTGACCGCTCTTGGTATGGACGCGTACTGGTCGAGCGAGTCGAGGGATTTGCAGAACCCGCAGAATGGCAGCGAGCTTACGCGGAGATCAACCAATTCGAAGAACAACTCGTCGAGCACGGCTGCATCGTTCTCAAATTTTGGCTGCACATCAGTAAGGATGAACAGCTAGCACGCTTCCAAGCGCGCGAAGAACTGCCCCACAAGCGCCACAAAATCACGCCTGATGACTGGCGCAACCGCGATAAGTGGGAGGACTACGAAGCAGCTGTTGAAGACATGCTGTCGCACACCGGAACAGCTACTGCGCCCTGGACACTCGTCGCGGGCGACAACAAACGGTTTGCGCGGATTCAAATACTCGAAACGATCTGCGATGTGCTTGCCAATAATTTGGAACGCGGTTCGGGTTGAACACACTGTGTCACTGGTCAAACGCACTAGACAGAGCGGTGCAGGGGTAGCGTGGGCACTACCTAGCTGACTGTGCGGCGTCTATTTCCTTCGCATGGTAGATCCCGAACAAAAATATATGCAGCAAGTGCTTCGGCAGAGAGCCGGGCGCCTCACGACACTTGCTAAAAAACACCGCGACCTCGATGGCGTGAACTACCGCTAATAACAGCAACAATCGCAGCGACCAAACCCCGATCGCGGACCCGCTTTGAAACAGCGCCAGGCCGATCAATACGGCGTAAATTGCCAGTAGTGTCCACTTCCCTCTAGACATGGTTTTCTTCCTTCTGCGGGGCATAAGCTTCCGGGTCAAGACGATGCATTTCGCTCTCGATCCAATGTTCAACTTTGGCCATCAATTGATCGGCGCCTAGCCCCTCTGGGCTAATCGGTGCGCCGATGGAGACGTCGATCATTCCGGGCCGGAATGAAAAGGTTCGCGGTGGCCAACAGCGCGCGGAGGTAGCCGCCATGGGCACAATGCTGGCACCCGTGGCGATCGCGAGCCGACTGGCGCCTGTCTTATAAACGCCCTTTTTACCGCGTTTTATGCGTGTTCCCTCGGGGAACATAATGATCCATTTGCCGCGATCCATCAGGGCTTTGCCCTTTTCCGCTACCTCGATCCAGGCCTCAGAACGCTTGGCACGATCAATGGGAATCATATCTACCGCCCCCATGCACCAGCCAAAAATTGGAACCCGCAACAACTCCTTTTTAAACACATAGGCCAGAGGGTGTGAGGTCATGCTGGGAAAGTAAAAAGTTTCCCAGGTTGATTGGTGCTTCGAACACAAAATAATGCGCCGCATATCATCGGCGGCGGGCAGATTTTCCTCGCCGTGAACGCGGTACTTTACCCCGCCCAAAAGCCGCACCGCATGAATCGCTCCGCGCAGCCAGGGTGCAGCGAACCACCACCAGAGCTTGTCTTTATCCAAAAACAGAGCGCCGATCAACAGGGCGGCCCCCATTGGAATGAGGGTGAGCACGCCCCAGGTGAAGACAAGTATTGAGCGAATGGTGTTCATGCCCGGCGCCGACATTCCCCGTGGTAGACCATACGCACTATTGTACCTAGAAACGACTGGGATGTGACAATATCGCACATCGATTGGTCGTACCTATTGCAATACTAAGGGCAGTATTCGAACTCCCATGCGGCTTCGTTCCAAGTATCCACTAAACCACCAGCTCCAAGGCAACAGTGAAATGCTTTGATCCGAATAAAGTTTGCATTCGCCGCAATCGTAGTTCACAAGGTTGGCAATTGCGGCAAACGCGTTACCATGTCAGATCAACAACGACTTGGACTCAATGATCGATGCCGCACCGCGCTTCCAGTGGATTGCATCCAATCTCCACCAGCGCCTACGCCTGGCTCGCACCGGTGGGCAGTTGGGGCTGGAGCAACGCTGGCCTTATCGTCGATGGCGACCAATCCTTACTTGTCGATACGCTATTCGATCTGGAACTCACCGACAATATGCTGCGCGCCATGCAAGCGGCGGAGCAAGCGGCCAAGTCCATCGACAATTTAGTCAACACGCACGCCAACGGTGATCACTGTCACGGCAACGAACTCGTTACCGGCGCAAACATTATTGCCTCCGAGGCGTCTGCTCAGGAAATGCTTGATCTACCGCCCGAAGTCATGGCCGAACTCATGACGAGCGCGGGGGAGTTGGGCGCACTGGGTGAATACTTTCTGCACTGCTTCGGCGACTTCAATTTCCACGGCATAATACCCACCCCGCCAAACGAAACGTTCAGCGGCGAGATGCGGTTGCAAGTGGGGGATAAGCCAGTGCACTTGCTAGAAGTTGGCCCCGCCCACACGCGCGGTGATGTGTTGGTTTATTCACCCGCAGATCGCACAGTATTCACCGGCGATATACTATTTATCGACAGCACACCTATCATGTGGCAGGGCCCGGTGAAAAATTGGATCGCCGCCTGTGCACGCATCGAAGAGATGGAGGTGGATTTGATCGTTCCTGGCCACGGTCCAATCACCAACAAGCGCGGGGTCGCCAAGGTACGACACTACCTGCAGTACGTGCACGATGAAGCCAGAGCTCGCTTTGATGCGGGTCTCAGTGCCTATGAAGCGGCAAAAGACATTGAGCTAGCCGAGTACTCATCATGGTCTGATCCCGAGCGCATCGCCGTCAATGTCGACTCCCTGTATAGGGAGTTTGCCAACGACCAAGAGACTACCGATCTCATGGAATTAATGGCGAGAATGGCCGAGCTAGCGGGTTTTAAGGAAGATTGAGTTATAAGGTTGTAGATACAACGCCCGATGCGGCTGGCGTTCATTGCCACCCGGCCACAGGCGGTTATACTGGTGAGTTCGAGTGCGGTGGATAATTCCGTCTGTGAAAAAACCTGTTTCAAAAGAAGACCTGCGCCGCGCACTGCATGAAGAAACCCATCGCTTTTTGCAAAACGGTGGTGAGGTTGAGAAAATACCCACAGGACTTTCGGGGCGCAACCCGGATGACCCACCGCTCTATCTCAACCAACGCCTATTCGCCGAACCGAAAAGCACTCGAACACCAGTATCCGATGTGATCGCCGCCATTGAAGCGCGCAAACAAAGGCCAAGGCGCAAACCGCAACGGCAACGGCGGTTGCCGCGACCACGGCGCAAAACAATCTACGACGATTTTGGCGAACCACTGCGCCGCGTATGGATAGACGAGTAATTCACAGGCAAGTTCAGGCTACGCCTGCCCCTAACCGACGTATTAGACAGCTAAAACGAGAACAGCCCAGGAGGCCCGCATTGTGAGCAGCGCTATCAAGCCCTTCACCCTCGCCATCGATGACAGAGAACTTTCCGCGCTGCGCGACCGACTCGCACAGACGCGCTGGCCGGAGCGGGAAACCGCAGAGGGTTGGAACCAGGGCTTGCCGCTGGACTATGCGCGCGAACTTGCCGACTACTGGTCGAATGAGTATGACTGGCGGCGCTATGAAGCTAGCTTAAACGCCTGGCCGCAATTTACCACGCAGTTAAACGGCGTCGACATACATTTTATTCACGCGCGCAGCCAACACGACAATGCCCTACCGCTCATCCTATCGCATGGCTGGCCCGGCTCCTTAGTTGAGTTTCACAAAGTCATTGGGCCGCTGGTGGACCCGACAGCTCACGGCGGCAGCGCCGACGATGCATTCCATCTCGTAGCACCCTGCCTACCCGGCTACGGTTTCTCCGGCAAACCGACAGCGGTGGGCACTTCGGTGGATAGCATCGCGCAGATGTGGGGCGAACTGATGGCGCGCCTGGGCTATGACCGCTATATGGCACAGGGCGGTGACTGGGGCAGTATGATCACACAGAGCATTGGCCAAACCCAGACTGAGCACTGTGCCGGGATACACGTCAACATGCCGTTAGTCATGCCCGACCCAGACACCATGGCCGATCTGACCCCACAAGAACAAGCGGCCCTCGACGATGTCGCGCTGTACATGGATAAAGGCTCTGGCTATTCGAAACAGCAGTCGACGTATCCGCAAACACTGGGCTATGGGCTGGCAGATTCACCCATTGGTCAAATGGCCTGGGTGGTAGAGAAGTTTTTTATGTGGACCGATTGCGAACAGGACGGCGTGAAACACCCCGAAAATGTACTTAGCAAGGACGAGTTGCTCGACAACGTCATGTTTTACTGGTTGAACAATGCCGGCGCCAGTTCAGCTCGCCTGTATTGGGAGAGTTTCGACACGCCAAATCTCGAGCCCATCAACCTACCAGTGGGTTGCTCAATCTTTCCCCGCGAGATTTTTCGGTGCAGTCGGCGCTGGGCGGAAAAGCGCTTTTCGCAACTCATCTACTTTGAAGAACTCGATCGCGGCGGGCACTTCGCGGCGCTGGAACAACCCGAGTTATTTGTGGAGGAAATCCGCAAATGTTTCCGCCTGTTGCGTTGACGACGACGAATAGCGCCGACCGCGACGACCTAATGTTCCGTCAAATCGTCGCTGGTGTGCAAGCTACTGCTGATTTCTGCAGGTGAGGGCCCGTTTGTATTGCCGCTGGGCCTTTTATCCGCCCTTGGAGTTCGGCCAGGTGGTGTTTTTGAATAAAGTTCATCGCCAGCTGCGGGAGCATCTGGGTCGGCGTAGTTACCTGTGCCACGACCCAGGTCGGAGGACAGCGCATCGGTGTGCAAATTAGGTACCGGCGGCAACTCAGACGAGGGAGCAGTCTTGGAATCTAAGGGTTTGCGTTGCGAGTCGCCGCGCAGGGTTTCATCCAAGCTGTCTAGAGGGTGCCGTGCGCTGCTGTCGAATGTCTGTCCACTCCGGGCACGACGGTTGTCGGTAGTGCCCTGCGCGTCGGCAGCGTCATCCGCGTAGGGAGAGACATCGCGCGGCATATTATCTGCGCGACGTCGCCCGCTGTGCCTAGAACGGCCAACTTCCTGCCTGGTGGTCTCCTCGTCAGAGATGTACCCACCGGGAAGCGTGTCACCCTGATCAGCAGCATCGGGGGCAGCATCCGTCTGGGAAGGGTAAAGAGGTTCCTGACGATAGACACCCGCTGCGAGCGGACGAAGTACGCTATCCCCGCGCGAGCTGAGCCCATTACCGCGTTGATCGCCCATCGGCCTTTGATTAGGTGGCAATAGCTTGGGTTCTCCCGGCTCGAGATCCGGTAGGGGGTGCGGCCGGGATGCGACGCCGGGATCCGCCGATACCTCAGGGGCGAGATCTGCTGCTGGTCGCTGCCGTAGTTCAGGTTTGACTTGCTCATCCGGTTTAACCGCAGAGGCTGCACCCCGTGGTGCAGCGGTTGCTCGCGAGGCCATTCGATCGGTGGTTAGCTCCGGTTCTGTATCCGGCCAGGGGCTCTCCGGCTCCAAGGTCTCACGCGTACCCACATCCATCTCCAGCGCACCTTCGTCTTGCGCCAGGCCTGCGGGAGGTAACACCGCGTCCGATGTGCTGTCTGGAGGAGTAGAAATGGTGTCATCTCTGTCAATCCACGGTGACGCGTCTAACTGATACTTGGGGCGGTCCGCCTCCCCTGCCCTCGTTTGTTCTACCACTGCATGTTGTGCAGTCTGCCCACCTCTGTCGTCGTAAACTCGGGGCGAAGGTTCAGTTTCTGGCGCGTTAGCATCACCTGCGTCTGCGCGAGTGCGCTCAGGCCCGCCGTCGGCTACCTTGTCGGACGCGCGGCGCTGCTGGGCGGACCCGTCGAACTGTACATAATGTGCACTGCGCTCACGCGTATCGGCCCGCTCAATGCTGCTATCTGCCACCGACGCGGGAGAGACAGTCTCGGACAAGTCAGGTGCGGGCGTATTAAAAAAATGCTCCCGACGGCGCAGCGGATCTTTGCCAGAGCCACCCTCATCCAAAACGCCGGGCTGTGGCGGTGGCGCCGAGACTTGCGAGTCGTGAGCCGACTCAAACATCAACGCTGCGAGTGCCCGCTCTTCTTTTTCGCGCTCCTGCGCACTCAGGGCGGAGCCACTTGCCTGTTTACCACCGGTGGAACTGCCAATGAACTCGAGATTCTGCAACGCAACATCCGAGTCCTTGGCAGCGTTTTCTGTCAGGCTGTCCTGCTCGGCCGACGCACCTGGGCTGCGTGCCACGTTGGGTGTATGCCCCGGCGCCACTTTGTAGAATTGCCCCGATTTCAAACGCCTTGCCTGATCGACGAGTAAGCCGGCTTCTCTGCCCGCAGTGTTAGACGTGGCAGCCGCGCTGTCGGCTACCGGGTTGGATGCCGAACCACCGATGCGCGTAGTGGTATCGGACTCGGCGGCTGTGTTGGCTTGTGTGTTAGTGTCTGCGGATTCAGTCGGAGCACTCGTATTGGTAAGCTCGGTAGGCGAACCATCAGCCAGAGGGACATCGCTCCCAGACACTAGGCGTGCGGGCAACTCCGAAGTGTCCGGCTCGTCCAGTTCGTTCGAATCAGCTGGAGCATCCTCTGGCAGTGCGTCGCGAGTAGCATGCCGCTGTTGTGGGATTGGCTCGGCGTGTTCTGCGCGTTGCTTCAACACTTCTGCTGCACACTCGGCCCAACGTCCGAAGTGCGTTGAATCCGCAGGGTTGGGCATTTCGTCGGGGCGAAAATTATTCATCGCCTGAATGAATCGCAATTGCACCGCGCGGTAGTAATGAATGAAGTCATCGGTGTTCAGTGGAACAACATCAGCACCGTTGCGGATAATCAACATTTGCGGCGGCAACTGCCCCTGCACACTGTGCAGCAAGTCGGCAAAAAAACCTAAGCGAAACCCAGCATCGAGCTGATCGCCATACTGTTGGGCGCAGGGAACGTAGAGGAAGTCACCGAAATTGGAGTACCCGCTAGTACGCATGAGCAAACTGGCTGTCCCGGCGAAAGCACCGTATGCCAGGACCCCATTGACGACGAAGTCCGCCCCCGCTTGTAATGCATCCAACGTCAGCGCACGCCGCTCTTCTTCAACCATATGCGCATCGATAATGGTGACGCGCCGCCCCTCCTCTCGCAGAGTTTCGACCAATGCGTCCTGTGAGCCCAATAAAGGCATTGGGTCCGCCGGCCCGGAATCGGCGGGAATTCCGTGATCGGGGTTTTCAAAGGTAAGGCGTTCCATCCACGCCGCAAAGGGTGACCCCCGGAACAAAATGAGGTCTTCCGGTGCGTAGGAGATAGTTTTGTCTACACTGTGACGAAGCATGACGATCGAGCCTGCCTTTAAGATTTTGAGACCCGCCTGCAAGTCTTCAAAATAACCCTAAACGTAGTCTTTCTTTATAGCGGAATGCTTAGTGAGTGTCCACGCTCCAAAGGGAGCATGGAAGGCATTGCACTTCAGTCGCAATAGTTATAACGACCGAAACTAGGAGGTATGGAAGCCAAATTACGGGGCTTGGTAGACCGTTACTCCGCCTATAACTGTGCGCTGCACCACAAAATTGCGCATTGCCATAGGCGAAGTCAGAGGATTACCTGCAAGTATGACCAAATCCGCCAATTTTCCCACCTCCAGAGAACCCAATTGCTCCTCCTGAAACACCTGCCAAGCGGCATCAATGGTGACCGCTCTCAAGGCCGACATAACATCGATCCGTTGCTCAGGGCCCAACACATCGCCACCGTACGTCATACGATGTACTTGGCTCCATACCGCTTGCAGGGGCTGCATGGGCACTACAGGGGTATCCAAGTGCGAGCTAAAGCGCACGCCGTATTGCTGCGCCCAACCGTGCGGGCTGATCTGCGCCGCACGAGTTTGCCCCATGAATACATCGCGATGCCGATCACCCCAATACCAGGTATGGGCGGTGAAAAAACTCGGTGTGACTCCGAGCTCCTTCATGCGCTTAACCTGATCCTCGCGGGCCATTTGCGCGTGAATCAAAATGAGACGCGGATCGTCCACCGGGTGCTCTGCTTGCGCCGCCGCAAACGCATCGAGAATGTCGTCGATCGACGCATCGCCGTTGCCGTGGATGGCGAGCTGATATCCGGCTTTGTGCAGTGCCGATACTTTTTCAAACAGTGCTTCGCGCGACACGGTAGGATAGCCGCGATAATCGACGTCACCGTGATACGCCGTGTGGTAGGCTTTCGTTAAATATCCGGTGTAACCTTGGATACTGCCATCGGCAATAATTTTGACCGCACTCATGAGCACACGGTCGTCGTTAAGCTGCGCCGGGTTGTATTCGCCGTTCAGCAGAGATTCTCCGTAGGCTTCTTCCATGGGAAACAACACCAGACGCTGATCTACCAACCCCATGCGGCTGGCCATGGCCAGGGCGCGTGCCAGGCCCGGCGGCACGCCGCCAGACTGCGCGGTCGTCACTCCAACCGCGGCGTACGCTGTACCCGCCGAGGCGATCATGTTAAGCCCATCGCGCACACCGAAGTTTTGCATTTTTTCCAGAACACCACTGCGTGCCGTTTCTTCTAACAGGCCATTGGGTTCTTGCGTACCCGGCCTACGTCCGATAACACCACCTTCGGGATTGGGTGTCGTGGCATCGATTCCCGCCAATTCCAAAGCCATGCTGTTGGCCACGACCATATGCCCGGAAATATGCAGCAGTGCTATTGGATGTTCGCTGGACACGCTATCGAGTTCCGCCCGCGTCGGATGCCGGCGCTCGGCGAGCAGTGTGTCATCGTAACCAAAACCACCAACCCACTCCCCGGGCTCGGCACCCGCCACTTGCTCGCGCATCGTCGCCAGCAGTTCAGACATATTGGTGATCGTGCCGATGGGTGGACTGTTTAAATCAGCGGCCACTTCCGCCAAACCCGAGCCCGGGAAATGTCCGTGAGCGTCGATAAAACCGGGAAGCAAGGTGGCACCCGCCAGATCGATGACAACGGTATTGTCATTCTTTCCCGCTAAGATTTCCTGTGTGGAACCAACCGCATCGATGTGCTCGCCACGCACCGACAAGGCCTCGGCGACACGATTCTCCCCATCCATGGTGATGACAACCCCGTTGATAAATACTTGGTGTGCGGGTGGTTGCTCGCGACGTATTGCCAGCTTAAAGGCGATACCCAGCACAACGACGAGGCCCAGCATTAGGGCAATGGCGCGCTTCCAATTCATCCGCGATTTATCCTCACGCTAAGTCAATCAACAGGGTAGCCAACTTGGCGCGATGCCAGGCAGCATCCCCCCACAAGAGCTGGCTGTGTTTTTGTCGTTTGAAAAACAGGTGCACGTAACACTCCCAGGTGAACCCTATGCCGCCATGACACTGTACTGAACGACCCGAAGCATAGGCCGCCGTCTCGCTGGCCGACGCCTTGGCCATGTGTGCAAACTCTCGCGCCTTGTCGGGCTCGGTATCCACGGCGCAGGCTGCGTTGTACACCAGGGACTTGCTCTGGTCGTTGGCAATCATCACATTTACCAGGGGGTGCTTAACCGCCTGGAAAAATCCCAGGGGATGGTTGAACTGCTGGCGCGTACTCACGTACTCCACCGTCGTTTGCAGCTGCCACTCTGCGGCACCGACCATATCGGCGGCCAGTAGCGTCCAGATGGCGGGCATAGCTGCCGCCAACGCCTTCTCACCCTTAACATCCAGGGGCTGACCCGCAACCCCGTTAAACTCAATACTGGCTTGATCGCGCGTCAAATCAACAATGGCATTGGGGTGCACTATGAGTCCGGGCGCATCGAGCGGCAGCCAAAACAGACCGATACCCTGCTCGGTAGTCGCCGCAACCAGCACGTGCTGCGCTTTGCGCGCATCCTGCACAAAGTGCGCCCTACCGGACAACTTGCCCTCGCGGTAGTGCACGGAGCAATCGCCAGGCTCCCAAGATCCCTGCTCATTGGTAATTGCCAAAGTGGCGCTCTCACCCTGCGCGATATCTGCCAGGGCCGCCTCGCCCGCAGCGCCACAGGCAGCGAGCACATAGGTCGTGTTCAAGGTCGCGAGCAGCGGGCAGGGAAAGGCGGCGCGCCCTAATTCTTCCACCAGCCCGGCAACAGCAACCATTGGCATGCCCAGCCCACCGGCGGATTCTGGAACCGCCAGACTACCCCAGCCCAATTCCACCATCTGTTGCCACAAAGCCTCGTCCCAATCACAGGTGCTCATGCGTTCCGGGGTTGGGTCACTGGCTACGAGCGCGTGCAACGTTGAGGTCGGAAAATTATCCTCGAAAAATTTGCGCGCGGATTCTTTGAGCAGCGCCGCCTCTTCTCCGAAACCGAAATTTTTGGGTTGCCCGGCGTTTGATTGACCTGAGTTCACTTGCGCCATGTGCCTCCCCTATTTCGACTTTGGCATGCCGAGCACGCGCTCGCCGAGAATGTTGCGCTGCACTTCACTGGTACCCGCAGCAATAGTCATACCGTAGGAATTGAGGTAAGCCATCGGCCACTGACCACCGGCAGGTGCGTTGTCATCGCCCAAATAAAGGCTCGCCTCGGCTCCGGCAACTTCCAGTGCCAGGGCAGCGGTATCCTGTGCGATCTCACTGGCCAGCAACTTGTTTTGTAGCAGCAATCGTGAGGGGTTGTCCTGCAGCGCGGGTACACGTGATCGGCGCTGATTCTGTGCCAGCCCTGTTTCGCGAATAATTTGTTGTACGATGCGATCGCGCAGCAGTGGATCTTCGCTGGCAGGTCTACCATTGCGCACACTACCGCGCGCTAACTCAATGAGATTAGCACTGGTATTAGCATGCGTGGCCTTGCTCTTTAGTCCGCCAGCACGCGGCGTTTGCAACTCACCCGCGCCGCGCTCATGCAATAGCGTGGTCATCGCGACTTGCCAGCCTTTGCCGAGTTCATCCAGGCGGTAGCTATCATCTACCTCGAGGTTCTCAAACAATACTTCGTTAAAGCCAGTTTCACCGGTGACTTTAATCAGCGGCCGCACAGTTACACCGCGCCCCAAGGCGTCTGCTATCGGCACAACGAAATAGGACAAACCATCGTACTTGTGAGCGCGGTCGGTACGCAGCAGAATAATCATCCACTTGGCGAAGTGCGCCAGTGATGTCCACACTTTGTGGCCGTTGATTACCCATTGGTCGCCCTGGCGCTCGGCAAAAGTTTGTACATTGGCCAAGTCAGAACCCGCGCCGGGTTCGCTGAAACCCTGGCACCAGATGTCTTCACCGGAAAACAATCGTGGCAGCAGCGCCTCTTTCAATGCATCCTGGGCGTGGTAAAACACCGTCGGCGCGGCCATCCCCAAACCGATAACATTGGGGAAGAAAGGCGTACGCGCTCGTATCATTTCTTCATTAGCGATGCGCTGACAATCGGTACGGCCGCCCCCACCGACAGTGACAGGGTAATCACAGCCCACCAGTCCAGCATCATAAGCGCCCTTCTGCCAGGCCTGCAGGTACTCAAGCTGTGGCTCTGTCATGATCTCCAGGGGAGATTGCGGCAGGCGCACTGGAGGCTCTCCGGGTTTGTTGTCGCGCAACCACTGTTGGCAGTGCGCGCGAAACTCTGCTTGCTCAGGGGTGTCGGTGCGGGCGCTTGCGGCCACGGCTTACCTCCATCGATTGAATTTAGGTGTGAGATCAGGGCGTTGATTCTACTGGTGGCACATAGCGCTAGGAAAGTATTATCTTGCCGCGGCAGATCAGCGCTTTCCGACTGTGCTAGGGCAAAATCAGAGAAGCATGACGTCCTGGCACTTTTATGGAGTCGATCGCATGAATAACCTGCAACGGCACTGCTCACGGCCATCGATAAACCCACAGACATGAAGAACGTGTCGCGAACCACTAACACTCCCGTCAGTCGAATTGATATTGTATACTGACTTCCAATTCCGCCGCAGGCTCACAATGGATAACAGGCTACGCTTTGACTAAATTTCGAGTATTGGAGACACTCTGAATGCCTGAATCGTTTGTCGGCAAAAATTCCGACAGATTCTTCAAGGGGATAATAACATTCGCGCTAGTCTTAGCAACGATAAATGCGGCAGCTTATGTTTATCTTGTCGCCGCTCCCTTTGTCCAAGCTGATGTATTCCGACATCTTGAAGAAGTCATCATACCCTTTCTTCAAGGCCGCAAGAATTTTCTACACCTGTGGAGTAATCAACACCCCTCTCCCGTGCTACATCTCATTCAAATCGCAAACATAAAACTCTTTGATTTTCGACTCGATTACCACGCCTACCTGGGCTTCACTTTCCAATTAGCCACTGTTTGCCTGCTTATTAGACACATGCTCTACGCGCGGGGAACGAGTAACAATGGAATAGATTATGTCGATACTTTATTTGTCGTCGCCACGATTGTATTACTGCTGGGCTTCAACACTCCAATACAATACTCCTGGCCACTATTAACAACCGTTCAATATCTATACTGCTTCGGAATTTGCTTAATCTTGTCAATTGATAGTTATGTAAGGAGCTATTCAGGTCGGGCTTTGGCTGCAATTTGTATCTTTTCCGCCATCCTGATGTTTGCAAATGTAGACTACGGGACGCTTTTCTTAATTGTCTCTCTACTACTACTGGGCGTCTCTGCACTAATAAGCCGCAAAAGAGCTCTCGTTGTACCCGCCGCCTTCATCTTAATTGCCCTATTGCTCTGTCATGGCATTGTATACTTTTATACAGGTCGCACCAGCGCGGCCTTGCCAGACAATTACATTGGCAGTTTTATCAGCTATATATTTACAAGCCCATTCGAGCATATAAAGCGCGCTTCGATTGCGCTGGGAACAGGCCTCATTAACACGCGAATGATCGTTGATATGTTTCCCCATTTAGAAAAGACGACAATCTTTTTTTCATTGGTATTAGGAGGCCTCTTTTGCATTAGCATATTTCTATTCTTTATATGGGAAATCTACAGAAAAACGTTACTTCCACTAGGACTCATGTTATTCGCTCTAGCCTTCTTGGTGTCTAGTTATATTATTCGAATTTCTTTGATGGCAGAACATCAGTGGGGAATGGCTATTGAGCACTACATGCCAACGTACAAGTTTGCCGTTATTGGAGCGGCGTGGACACTATGGTTGATTTTTAAATCGCAAGGCAAGACACTGAAAGGTATCTGGTCAATATTTGCAGTCGTCGCTTCCACGTTGTCTTTCGGTTTCTTTATAGCAGTTCAGGCTTATCAGATTGCTAATGCTTGGGAAGAAACCCCTTACAAGCACTGGAATCACGATAACCATGCCCTCGCGATATATTTTTCTGGTGAAACTATTGAAAATACCATCGAGCTACCAGCGACTGTCCATGCTCATTTTGGTACTGGTCGGTCTTTTTCTGAAGCAGTCCAATTTCTGAAGACAAACAGTCTCAATGTTTTTGCAAATAGCTATCCCGCCGGCCCCATCTTTGGAAGATTCATTCAGGCTAAAGCTGATTACCACGCCATTCCTTCCGACACGACGGTAGCTATTGGCCGCGCTACTCCGGGTAAAGTAAATCGAATTGATATCAATATGATCCTGCCCGCCAATGGTAGACACCCTGTTAAGCGAATAGACTACGCAACAGAGGTGATCAATGAAAGACAAAACAGAGAATACTCGCGCCAGGCGCAATTCTTATCCACAACCGTTTAAAGACGAAGCGTTGGCCCTGGCGGAACGCATCGGTGTTCCCGCTGCGGCCAAAGAGCTAGGCCTACACAGTTCGCAGTTGTATGGGTGGCGCTCCAAGACAAAGCGGCAAGCCAGTCAGTCTGAGGTGGAGAAAGCCCAAGCACTCGAAATCGCTCGCCTGAAACGCCAGTTGGCCGAGCAGGAAGAGGAGCTGGCCATTGTAAAAAAGGCCGCGACATACTTCGCCAAGAGCCTGAAGTGAAGTATGGCTTTATGAAGGAAAATCAAAGGCTTTTCAAAGTGAATACCATGAGTCGAGTGCTCGGGGTTTCTCGCAGTGGCTATTATCGCTGGCGCAAGCGCGCAGGGAAGCCTACCGCCAGGCAACAGCGACAGCTGACACTGGATGCGCGGGTGAAAGCGGCCTTTGAGGCAGGCAAGGGACGCAATGGCGCCCCTCGAATTGCTCAGGATCTGGCAGAGGCAGGCCACCCCTATGACCGTAAGACGGTGGCGAACAGCATGCGCAGACAGGGCCTGCGAGCCAAGGCGGCCAGGAAATTTAAGGCGACGACGAACTCATCGCACAACTTGCCGGTTGCGCCCAACCTGCTCAAGCAGGATTTTACGGCGACGGCACCCAACCAGAAATACGTGTCGGATATCACGTACCTTTGGACAGAGGAAGGCTGGCTTTATCTGGCCGTGGTGATTGATCTTTACTCACGAATGGTCGTTGGTTGGTCGATGTCTGAACGGATGAGGGCAGAGCTGGTGTGTGATGCGTTACAGATGGCGCTGTGGCGACGTCACAGGCCGACAGGCGTGATTGTGCATAGTGACAGGGGAAGCCAATACTGCTCACGAGTGTACCGGGCAATGCTGAAGGCGCATGGCTTGCTGTGCAGCATGAGTGCCAAAGGCAACTGTTACGATAATGCCTGCGCGGAGAGCTTCTTTCACTCGCTCAAGGTTGAAGCGATTCACGGTGAGCGATTTGCGACCCGAGAAGCGGCCAAGCAGGCTGTGTTTGAATACATTGAGGTAGACTACAATCGAACCCGCCGACACAGTGCCAATGGGTATATCAGCCCAGTAGCATTTGAGGCATTACAAGTCGCTTAAAGGTGTGTCCTCTGTTCGCGGGTAGGATCAATACAGGGAAACTTAATTATAGCTGGTACAGACTTCCACAAAGATTGAGCTTGGAAAATCAGGGTATTGGAAAAATCCATATAAGGGTGAAAATTTTCATCGAAGAAGAGAGAGGGCTAAAATTGAGAATAATTCAGGCAGAGCAAGTCGTGGAGAAAATCCGACTATATCCGGGTACCCAAACGCACTATTTTACATTGGAAGCCGGGGAGCAAATGACCCTGCAGGTCCCGGGGGCAGGGGAAATTCGATCAGCCCGGGCACGGGCTATGCGGGTTCAATAGTGCGGCGGTTTCTCCTGCACAGCGTCTGCACCAGCCGCAATCCCGGCTGTATAATCCTTTATTTGCTGCGCCAACAATGCCACCTGTCGCTGCAACACTAACAGTTCCTGCTGCTGCTGTGACAGCGCTTGATCCAAGTCGCCGATCATATCCTCCTGAAAGGCCAACTGGCTTTGCAGGGTTTCTATTTCTGCGCGCTGCCGTTCAATGTCGCTCACACTCATGCTTTGCAAACCCAAAAGTTTTTTATAAAGAGTCAACCTACAGAAAATTTTAAGCGCGCTGTTCGTACAAACTTCAAGAACACCCACTTCGTTCCTAGACAAACGCCCCCATGTGAAGCCTAATACTGCCGTTTTTTACGTACAAGTGTTTCGGCACAAGTACTTACACACCAGCTTAGACTCTTCGGTTGCCCAGCTAGGGAATTGCAGCATTGTCCAACAAGAAACCCCACAAGAAACCCCACAAGAAACGTTCGACACTCGTGTACTCCACCGATGGGGGCGAGTTATAACTGAATCTGGTGTTTGACGGTTTGAAAAAAGGCGGTGTATCTGGTTGATTTGTTGTCACCACAACAGACAAAGCAACCAGGAGATACACCACCATGAATGAGAATAACGTTGTCGAGTTTGCAGGTCGAGCGGTAAAAGCTGATGCACTCACGGAGCTACTGCGCACAGGCGCACAAACGTTGATTTATCAAGCTATTGAAGCAGAGCTGGCAGAGTTTCTCTCTGGCTTTGAAGGCCGCCAGCTTGCCGATGGGCGCGCTGCAGTCGTTCGCAACGGCCACCAGCCCGAGCGAGAGGTGCAGACAGGCATTGGGCCTGTGACGGTGAAAGTGCCGAAGGTGCGATCCCGAGATGGGACACCAGTGACCTTCCGCTCAGCCCTGGTGCCGCCGTATGTACGCAAGGCAAAGAGCCTGGAAGCGGCGTTGCCCTGGCTGTACCTGAAGGGTGTTTCAACTGGCGAGATGGCATCGGCACTGGAAGTGCTGGTGGGGCCAGAGGCGAAGGGTTTATCCGCCAGTACCGTGTCTCGGCTCAAGCGCCAGTGGGCACAGGAATATGATGCCTGGCGGCAAAGGCGATTAGACAAGGATCGCTGGGTGTATGTGTGGGCAGACGGCGTCTACAGCGGCCTGCGGGCAGAGAACGCCAAGCTGTGCGCCCTGGTGATCATTGGCGTGAACGAGCGCGGCGAGAAGCATTTTTTGGCGATTGAGGATGGGGTTAGGGAGTCGACGCAAAGCTGGCGCGAAGTCCTGTTGAGCCTGAAGTCGCGCGGCCTGAACGGTCCTGAACTGGCGATTGGTGATGGTGCCATGGGGTTCTGGGCAGCGCTGGAGGAAGTGTATCCGCAGACACGCCAGCAACGCTGCTGGATGCACAAGACGATGAATGTATTGAACGCGCTGCCGAAATCGCTGCAACCCAAAGCCAAGAATGATCTGCACGACATCTGGCAGGCGGCGACGCGAGAGGAGGCAGAAAAGGCGTTCGACAGATTCCTGGTGACCTATGAACCGAAGTACCCGAAGGCAACGGTCTGTTTACAAAAAGATCGAGAGGAGCTGATGGCCTTCTACGGTTTTCCGGCGAAGCACTGGCAGAGCATTCGCACGGCGAACCCGATTGAGTCGACGTTCGGGACAATCCGCCATCGCACCCGGCGGAGCAAGGGTTGCCTGAGCCGAGATGGAATGCTACACATGACCTTCAAGCTGGGTATGTGTGCACAGGACAACTGGCGCCGCCTCCGCGGTTTCAGTTACCTGGCAAAGGTGATTACAGGAATTGAATTTAAAGATGGAATCGAAGTGTCAGCTAGCAATCAGGTCGCCGCTTGATTCAAGCTGCCAAACACCACTTTTTACAATAACTCGATGGGGGCCAGCTGTGCCCACAGTGCCACCGCCTACTCACCGATTGTGTGTGCGGCGAGGACCGACCCGGCGAGGACCGACCCGGCGAGGACCGACCCGGCGAGGACCGACCCGGCGAGGACCGACCCGGCGAGGACCGACCAGCACAGGTCGGCGACGGGATCGTGCGCCTACAGCGCGAGACCAAGGGCCGCAGGGGCAAGGCTGTCACGGTGATTCGCGGCCTCCCTCTCACAGAGGAATTACTCAAGTCACTAGCCAAACAACTCAAGCAAAAATGCGGCGTGGGTGGCGCGGTGAAGGGTCAGTGCATTGAAATACAGGGCGATCAACGCGCGCTTCTAAAGGCAGAACTTGAAAGGTTAGGTTACACCGTCAAGATCGCGGGTGGATAGGTGACTTTCCCGTTTTTCGACCCTATTATCGTCAATTTCTCGTTATTTTTTAGAAGTTAACGACAAAGTCGCTGATATCTTCGTCTCGATGCGGTGCAAAACCTGCCCTACTTAGCGTCACTTTAAAAATCAGATATGAGGTAATGCCTTTAACCCATTATTTTTATTGGATTATTGTCTTTTCTGTGTTAAAAAATACCCCGTGGGTGGCGAACAGACGCAAACGCGGCGGTATCTTCCGAAGTGCTATAACAAAGCTGCTATAAAAAACCGCTTTAAAAATAAGTGCCATATAAAGAAGTGCCCAAGACAATGGGACGAGGCATCAATAACGAAGACCACGTCCCGTCAATGCGATAACACCCTCAACAAATACAAAAAACGATAACGAGCAAAATAAGCAGCGCGTCTGACAAACGGATAACGCTGCGAGGACGGGGCCATGTATGTAACCGCAGACCATCTGCGCGATCAGGTGATTCGACCAACGCTGGAGTATCTGGGAGCCTGGTCACCCAGCTGTGAATCCGAATTATTGAATGCAGCCGTTAACGCGCCGGAGGTGGGCCTGTTCGCCGCGCGCAGTGACGGCTTGGGCTTGTTTCATATCACCACGGCGCAACACCGCGACTTGTGGGATCGCTATCTCGCTTTCAACCCCGAAATGGCCAGCCGCGTGCGCGGGCTCGCCAGCCAACGGGCATTCCTCACGGACCCAGACGGTGAACTGCAAACCAATCTGAGCTACTGCACAGCCATCGCTCTACTGCTGCACCTGCGCGCAGGAGGCGGCGTGGAGCAGGCTCAAGCTGCTGCGCAAGAGGCGACAACGGTGGGTTCCGCGCGTGACGCGCAAGCCAGCGCCTAAGGTGCGTACTCAATGCACCCGTTCGCGCTTTATACTCTCCCACAGCTCAATATCCTCGGGCCGGTCTATATCGCGTAACACGTCAAGTTCAATATGCGTCCAACCGATTTGCACAAGCGCCCGCCTGGTTTGCGCTAGCACAGCACTCGTTCCCCAATCGATGCCCTGAAACAGCTCCTGAGCAACTTGCGTCATCCCCAGCAGTACGTAGCCGCCATCAGCGGCGGGCCCTATGACGCACGGGACTGTTTCCAGGGCAGCGAGCGCACGCGCGAGGTAGTGCCGATCCAACTGCGGACAATCGCTGCCCACCAGCACCACGTGGTCAAATTGCCTCAGGGCTGCGGACAAGGCGGCGTGCATCCGCTTACCTAAGTCACCCTCCCCTTGTGACCAAATGCTTTCGACACCCATGTCACGGCACTGCTGAAACAGTTCACTGGAGGCTTCTCCCGCCACTGACAGGATAACCGAACCCAGCTTGCTGTCGATCAAGGTGCGGCACGTCCACAGGGTCAATTCGCGGTGGATGGCACAGGCTTCGGCGGCGCTACATACCGGAATCAATCGCGTTTTGACTTGCCCCGGGATAGGAGCTCGCGTGAACTGCACGAATAATACCCTGGGCCGCCGCAGCGCAGCGTCTGTGCGCTCAGCGGCCACGATAGTGTCGCGCTAACCGCGTCGGTTCCACGCCACAGAAATAGGCCAGCCGTAGCAGCCACATGCGCAGCACTGTGACCCACACACCCTGTGATTCCCAACGCCGCGCTGACGTTCGCACCGGCGCTGCAATCACGTGGGGTGCTGCACTGCGACGCAACCGCTTACTCATCTCGACATCCTCCATCAGGGGGATGTCGGCAAAACCGCCGGCACGGTAAAACACCTGGCGCGAAATAAATAGCATTTGATCGCCGGTAGCAACTCGCGTGTGCGCGGAACGCAGGTTGATAAACCACGCGATAACGCGCAATACAGGGCGCTCTCCGCGCAACTGTAGACGACAAAAACCCCAGGCTGGACCCTGCATGAAGGCCGCCTCCAATGCGCTGTCATCGACAGTTGGCATGCTGTCTGCGTGCAGAAAAAACAGGTATTCGCCTGCCGCTTGCTGCGCACCGAGGTTCATCTGTCGAGCGCGCCCGGGCGCACTGTGCAACACGTGATCACACTGCGGCGTCGCCAACCTGACCGTCGCGTCACAGCTGCCGCCATCCACCACGATAATTTCGCACTGCGGATAACGCACTCGCAAGTCGAGCAACAGCGCCTCGATGTGCTGGGCCTCATTAAGCACCGGTATCACAAAGCTTATACGCACGCCCATCAGGCCTCCAGCGCACCCCCACAACTACTACCCTGTCCGGCGGTGCAGCCGAAACAGTGCTCACCGGTGACGATATGGGCGGGCAACTTGTGATCACCTGTAAGCAGACCCGCTAAATGCAGGCGTTGATTGTCGGTTGTAATCGACAAGTCAAGCATCTGATTGAAGTCGCAGTCATAGACAAACCCTTGCCAATCGATGCTCAGAAGCGAACGGCACATCACCGCGTCTAAATTGCTTGCCTGGTAATTATCGCGCAGTAACTGCATGTACTGACTAAATTCACCCTGGGCCAGTAACACGGCGCCAAAGCGGCTAATCGGCATATTGGTCAGGGTGAGCAACTCATTAAAATAAATGCCGTGTCTTGCGTGCAACTCGCGCCGGTAGTCTTCTTCCAGGGCTTTTTGCGGCGGCGGTAGCTGAGCACCAACGGGGTTGTAAACGAGGTTCAGAACCAAATCACTTCCATAACCCAATGCATTCAAACGCCGAATGGCGCGTATGCTCTGGTCGTACACCCCCTTGCCGCGCTGGGCTTCGACATTATCTTCCAAGTAGCAGGGCAAGGATGCAGTGATTTCGACAGATTGCTCGGCCAGAAAATCCGCCAGATCACCCTGTTCGGGTTCGTGCAGCACCGTCAGGTTGCAACGATCAATAACGCGAACACCCATCGCCCGCGCTTCGCGCACTAAGTAGCGGAAATGTGGGTTCAACTCAGGCGCACCGCCGGTTAGATCCAGTACCCGCAGTTTTTCTCGACGCAGGAAAGCGAGCACCTGCTCCACTGTTGCGGCATCCATCTGCTCAGTCCGGTGCGGGCCGGCGTTGACGTGACAGTGCGCGCAACTGAGATTGCACAAGTAGCCGAGGTTAACCTGCAGCGTGTTAAGCGCGCCACGTTGCAATCGCGGAAATGGTTGTTCATCAGTAACAGTATCGATAAGGAAGGGGCGAGTATCGCGCATGCCGTGCTCTGTTGAGGGACTTGGGCGTTAGACCTAGCGAGCGTGAGCACGCGATTATTGCACCAGGGTACCGCGCGTCGCAACGACGCCGCGGAGGATGCTCACGCGGCTGTCACGCCGATGCGACGGTTTTCTACTGGCCGTGCTTTACCCAAAAAGTCCTAGTAACGTGTTGCGCGTTCTGTCGCGCTCAATAGGCTGTGAGTATCGCCCATCAGATAGCGGAACACCACATTGTAGGACAGCACCGCCTGCACATAGTTGCGCGTTTCGCGGTAGGGAATGGTCTCGACCCAAATATCAAAGGGCAGTTGTTGTGCGGATTTTTTACGCCAGCGGTCCACTCGATGCGGGCCGGCATTGTAAGCGGTGAGCGCGAAAATCCGATTGCCACTGAAGCGGTCGAGCAATTGCCGATAATAGGTGCTCCCGAGCAGTACATTATGGTCGACTTTATACAAATCTGCGCTGCGATGCCGCCGACCGAGGGAGGATGCCACCTGCTTACCCGTGGCCGGCATAATCTGCATCAAACCGCGCGCACCGGCAGACGATCTAGCCGCGGGGAAAAATGCGCTTTCGCGCCGCGCGATGGCCATCAATTCCGAGGGCGGCAAGTGATATTGGGCTGCATACTGATCAAACACTTGGCGATAGGGTGTTGGGAAACGCACATCTAGTGCGTTCCAGGCTCCGGCACGGTTCGCCGCATCGATGGAGAGCCGGTGCCAACCTTGATCGGCTGCCAATAGTGCCAGCTGTTGCTTCTTGTGTGACTCCGGGGTGTCCTGTAATACCTTGAACCACTCGGAATAGGCCAAGTGGTCCTGATCGTGAAAATGTAGTTCTTCAATGCGACGCAATGCGGCTAATTGTGACACCGTATCCACGGTGTCCCGGGTAAGCGGTTGATGATTGAAGTTGTAGGGTTCTTCTAAATGATCCGCCGCGAGAAAACTATAGTAGCCCCGCTGCGTGGCAAGTGCTTTGAGAATGATGCTGGCCTCAGCCACTTTACCGCGCTGCTCCAAACTCATTGCCCGCCAGTATCGCCAGACACCCTTCTCTTGAGCGGCAGGCGTCAGCAAGGCCAGGACGCTGTAGATTGCGGTCCAGTCCTGCTCTTCGAGCAACCAGCGCAGGCGAAACTCTACCAACTCATCGTCTTGCAATCGTGCCAGCGCGCCATCTAGCCATTGAACATGGGCCTTTGTGCGCGCAAACAAGCTCTGGCGCGCGATGTCGTATTCGATGTCGTGGCGCTGCTGCTCGGTAAAGTGTAAATCGCGTGCGCGCACCTGATATTGTGCCAGTGCCATGGCGGGGCTGTAGCGCGATAACCGCTGTAGTGCTACCGCGGCCAGCTCTGTGGAGCGCGCGTCGCCCACCGGCAGTGTCTGTGCACTTAAGTTGTCCGGCTGGCGGTAGACCGCATGCAATTTCGCAGACCAGGGTTGCAGTTTTGCGCTGCCCTTAGTGCGCAGGTATTTGAGCAGTTGCCCCTGTTTGGCCGCGTAGGCCAGTAACTGCCGCTGCCACACGAGGTCGTCGGTAAGGCGGCCTGCGCTCTGCCAGGCTTTAAACAGTGGGTCACAGGCCTTGGGTTGGGATTTGCCGTGCAGCCACAGCGCCTGGGCACCGCGGAAGGCGATGTTGGTTTCGCCCGCGGCAAGGCGAGCGCGATAGTAGTAACACTGAAGTTCCGCTGAGGCTGGCGTGTGTGGCATAACTTCCAGGAAATCCTGCCACCGCTGCGCACGACCGGCGTTGCGCAAATAGACGGGCAGTAAGCGATTGGGTAGCGGCGAATCACCACTGCGCAATACAAACTGATTGATGTCTTCCGGTTGCGCTTTATTCGCCTGCCGGCGCAGTTGGTAGTAATCGAGATAGATAGCAAGCGGATAACTATCGAGTGTCGGCCGCAGGCGCTGGTATTGCTGCCAATGCTCGTTTTCTATCGCCGCAAGGGCGTCGGAGTAGGCGCGGCGCTCTTTCTCTAGGTCGCGGCTCAACGCAGACGTTTCGTGGGTGCCGAAAACGGCCAGCAAAACACCCAACAGAAGATACCAAAGAGCAGTAAAACGGAATCGTGAGGACACCGCACTTTCACTAACAGTGTTAGAATCCTCGACAGCTATCGGAATAATCATGTCGCGCATCGGTGTTACCTGCACGCCGCCCAAAAAATGTGCCGATTCGGCACTGCCCCTAGACTGAACTGTCCACATGCAGTCTGATCGTAGCTTTCGGCCGCAGTTCTTCGATGCCACGGATTGCGAAAGCACGACGCTGTAGCGTGATACGAAGTACCGGTGAATGCAACCGACACTGATCAGAACGGGTTAATTACTACTTAGGATTGCGAACCGCTGCTCAAAACAACAGCCCCAATGTGGGTAACTCGATATTCGCGTAGTCCAGCAGCTCTTCTCTCCTGCGTACTTGGAATGAATCACCATGGTTCACCAGCTGGTCGCGCCGCTGCCCACTGTACAGTACCTGAGCGTGCCCGGGGCGCGCGTAATAGAGTAAAAAGTTACTCAGCACACTCTGTTGCCCATTTTCCACTGCGATACGTTCCACGTTGCCCACCATGCGCCGTGTTCTGGCCGGCGGATGTTCCGCCCATGAATTGATTTTGTAGGCACGCTCGACACGCAAAGAAAGGTGAATGAATGAATCCTCTCGAAGCGGACAACCCATCGAGTCCACACCCTCTACTTCGTTGGCAATGGCGATCATGGATTCATCACCCCGCTGCCGGTTATCGACTTGCACATTGACGCGGGCGGGCATCACATATTTGACCTCCTGGCTCATCAAACCGAGCCACTGCTGAAACTGCCGGCTATCGAGTAAGCGCGCTTCATAATAATAAAATGCTTCGAGGGCGCGTTGTTCTTCTACCGTGGTGGACACCGCAGATTCCCTCATCGGCCCGCCTCCCAAGCGAGCAACTCCTCGCGCCAGCGGCGAAAAAAATGCCGCGCATAAAACTCATTCGCGGTCACACTCACCAAGCCGGGCATATCCGGGTGCGGCTTCTCTTCATTCAATCCCAGGCCATAAAAATAGCGATGGTCATCGGCAAAATCGATGGCACTGCCGCGAAACTGCTGTACCCAAACCTCCGAATCCTCCTGCTCGAGAATACCCGCCGGGCCAAAAAAAGAGCTGTAGTTGGTGCGCAGAATTTTCTTGATATGCTCGGGTGCATCCGCCGGCACGATCGCCCAAGACCAGTATTCAACTTTCCCTGGCCCGCGCGGATGGGACACCTTGAACGATGTGTTCGACCACAAAAAGGAAAAATTCGGATACAGGCCATAGGTTAAACCCTTCATACGGGCACGCAAATCACCCACGCGTTCTCGCGCTTGTGCCTGCACCTCGCGCAGGTACGACTGCACTTCCTCGCCGCCGAGGATGCCTCCCATACCCTCCATACCCCAGGCCACGTCCTCCATCGGCGCATCTTTCGGCATCACTCGAAACGTGGCGCCATGTCCCGGCGTAGTAACGACGCTATAGCCCAGTTTCTCGATGACATCCTGTGCCTCGCGCGGAATGATGGCACTGTGGAGAAACGCACCGTGATTGACGTCACCCAATTGATTTTCAACTGGCAGCTTCCAATTGGCGTCGATGACCCAGCGATGCGGTGCGCCAATGACTTCGATGCCCTGAGGGAATCGCAGTAAAAAGGCATCCAGGTAAAAACGCATATCACCCAGGTAGTCCTCCAGGGAGACGATGTGCTCTTCGAAGCTACCGAAGATCAAACCGCGCCAACTCTCGACCCGAGGCACTGCTTTTAAGCCGAGCTTCGATTTGTCAGGCTTGTGCTGAACTTCGCTCTCTTGGGGAATGGTCATGAGCTGCCCTGCAACCGAATACGACCAGTTGTGGTAGGGGCACACGAAGCGCTTGGTATTGCCGTGGTCTGCTCGGCACACCGGTAAACCACGGTGAGTACAGCTGTTAACGCTGGCGTGGATAGCGCCGTCCCGACCACGGGCGACAATAACCGGCGTCTCGCACATGTAGGCCTGAATGAAGTCTCCGGGAGATTTTAACTGTGATTCATGGCCCAAATAGAGCCAGGATCGAGCAAAAATCGCCGCTTTTTCCAGGCGGTAGACATGCTCATCAGACCAACAGCGGCGGCTGACATAGGCGCCATCTTCGCTGACTAACTCTCTAATATTCAAGGCCTTATACCCCCAAACCTAGAGCACCTATCAATCTCTATCGGAGCCACAAGAAAGCCCACGAACACCTCATAAATTATCGTTTGTTAATATTTTGTTGAGTATATACGCCTTTTAATCGAATTATGACCCTTCCTATGCTATTTTCAGGCCATAATTTAGCAATCATTCGATCATTTTTAGTGAAAAGCACACCCGCTCGAGATCACGACAGCTCTAAGGAGACCAAAGGCGCGCGCACGGCGCGGCGCGTTCTGGACGCGGCCGAAGCGCTGTTCGCGCGCCAGGGGTACGACGGCACCAGTTTACGCGAGATTGCAGCGGCTGCAGGCATACGCGAACCGGGTCTGTATAACCACTTCGCCAGTAAACAGGCGCTGTACGAGGCCGTTTTGGATCGCGCCCTACAGCCGATGGCTGATGCCCTAGAAGTGCACATGGCCAATGCATCCCATCTGCGCGATTACACAGAACTGCCAGCGATCATTACGGACTTGCTGGCGGAGCACCCGGCGATGGCCGCTCTCTTTCAACAGGCACTGCAGGGCGACGAAAATACCATCGACAATCAGATGGTGGGTGTGTGGCTGGAGACCCTGTTCAGCCAGGGCATGGCAAGCCTGCAAGATATCGGGAGGTCCGCAACGAGCGCTGGGGCGGAATCACCATCGGAACGCGAACGCGCAACCCTGGCTATCAACCTCATCGCGATGTTTAACCTCACCACCGGCTACTTCTTGTCGCAGCGAGCTTTTGCTTCTCTGGCGGACGGAGAACTAATGCACCCGGACAACATTGCGCGGCAAAAACAATTACTGCACAAAGTCATCCGGGCGATGTTGATTAGCTAGCTGTACGTTCGGGCCACGGCTCGATCGGTGACAAGCTAGCAAACAACATGAACGACGCGATGGTGCCTAATTGATCTGAATGCGACGTCGCTCTACTTCCTTCTCTACCGCTTTGGGTGCCTGCAGGGTCAGGACTCCGTCGACAAAGGTCGCTTGGATATCCGATTCCTCGATATCTGCACCCAGGTTAAAGCTACGTAGGAATTTGCCGTAGCGGCGTTCTTGACGAATGACCTTACCGTCCTGTTCTTCCGCTGAATTTTGGCGGCTTTCCGCTTCCAGCGTAAGGACACCCTCTTTCACATGGACGTGAATATCATCCTTCTCGACACCGGGCAATTCTGCGGTGATTTCGTAGTGATCTTCCGCATCCCTGATATCGACGCGTGGCGCAAAGAAATTATCTTTTGCTGAGTCTGTATACTGCGGCCAACCGTCGTTAAAAAAACGATCTATATCGAATAAGCTTCTGCGTGGTACGAGTGACATACGACACCTCCTATCAATGGGTTACAACGTGCCTACGCTAAATATGGGGTTCAAGATGTCGCTTTCAAGATACACAGGCGTAAATTTTTTGCGGCTTTATGACCACCAATAACTAGGCCGATCGATCACAATGGAGTGGTGGAGTAGTTCACAATCACACCCAGGCGCGGCATCCTTGTGGCGGCAGTAAAATCATTACGAGGCGTCCGCCATGGGAATAGATGATACGGCAACAATGAATACAACCCCCTGGGCGCGAAGTGGCGTGCAGCCGCGCATCGCCATTGTAGGTGCCGGTATGTCGGGTATCGCCGCAGTCATCAAATTGGAAAAAGCCGGATATACGGATGTCACCGTGTTTGAAAAAGCGGGTCGTCTCGGCGGCACCTGGCGCGAGAACACTTACCCGGGGCTCTCCTGCGACATTCCCTCGCGCTGGTACTGCTACAGCTTTGCGCTGAAAGCCGCTTGGAGTCATCGCTATTCCTATGGCCCTGAAATACAAGCCTACCTCGAAGACGTCGCGCACGATTTCGGTGTCGTGCAAAAAATAAAATTCAACACCGCTGTCCTTGCGTTGGAATACCGCAAACCCCACTGGCGCTTAACCACGGAAAATGGCGAAACACTGACTGTCGATATTGTCATTTCCGCCACCGGCATACTGCACCACCCTATACTGCCCGACATTCCTGGGCGCGACAGCTTCGCGGGCGCTGCCTTTCACTCTGCGCGCTGGGATCACAGCGTCGATTGGCGCGGGAAACGTGTGGGAGTGATTGGAACCGGTTCCACCGCCTGCCAAATCATCGGCGCTATCACCCAAGATGTCAGTGCCATGCACGTCTTCCAGCGCACACCACAGTGGGTGGCACCGCTGCCGCAAAAAGCCTATTCCGCGACGTGGAAACGCGTCATGGCACTGTGCCCTCCTCTACAACGGCTGGCCTATCACTTTTATTTTCAGAGCCTAGTGCGCGTATTTAGCGCAGCCACTGTTGGCAATACATTCATGCAACGGCTAATCTCCAAAAGCTGTGAACGTCACTTGCGCGATCAAGTGCCCGATGAAGCACTGCGTGAAAAACTGACTCCCAACTATCAAGCCACCTGTAAACGTCTCATCTTCTGCTCGGATTTCTATACCGCCATCGGCAGCCCGCAGGCGCATCTACACACCGAGAGTATCGAATGCATCGAGCCCTCGGGTGTACGCACCTGGGATGGCGAACTACACGAGCTAGATATTCTCATAATGGCCACGGGTTTCGATGCAGCGGCCTTTATATTACCCACGCAAGTGACCGGTGACTACGGCCGAGACCTGGCCACGACCTGGGCCGGCGCGCCGCGCGCTCATCGCGCCGTCGCTGTACCGGGCTTTCCCAATTTCTGGATGCTCGAAGGCCCGACCGGGCCGGTAGGCAATCTCTCACTGATTACGATTAGCGAGTATCAAGTGGACTACATCATCTCGATGCTCGACACCATGAAAGCGGAAGGCCTCACCGCAATCGCGGCTCGGCAGGACGCCTATGAGCGATACAATGAAGAACTCGTAGCCGCCATCCCCAACACCACTTGGGCCAGCGGCGGATGCGACAGTTGGTACTTCGATGCCAGTGGCAAACCCAATCTGTATCCGTTCCCACCGACGCGGTACCTGCGCGATATGCGCGCGCCGCAGTTGGACGAGTATCATCTCAGTTACCATGAGGAGCTCGCTTAGCAAAACCGCCTATATGCCAACGTCGTCGGGTAGTGTCTCAGTTGCCATTTTACGTGCGAGGGGGAATAATCTTGCAGCTCTGACAGACCGCCCTTAGCTCAGCTGGATAGAGCGTCCCCCTCCTAAGGGGAAGGCCTCAGGTTCGACTCCTGAAGGGCGGGCCATGTTACCGAAGCGAACCGCTGCAAAGAGAACCGCACCAACTCAGCACCTATTTTTACGGGCGATCAAAGCCGCGCAACCGCGTCCACCGCAGCAGCGGGTTTTGCCGCATGCTCGGGATTAAAGATAGGCCTTGACGACTTGTTCGATAGCCGCAGGAACATGACCGGTACTATACTCCAGTTCACCATTGTCCGGCTCATAAAACACTTCGGCATTGCGCCCCGCGTACATAATCACATCGGGGAACAGCGGATGCTCTTCGGTCGACACAGGCAAATCTCGCGGTTGGCCCGCCGCTGCGCAAAACATCTCCAAGTAGTCCTTCCAGCTCAGGTTAGCGTCTCCGACTAAATACGCCTTACCCCCTACACCTCTGTGTAAGGCACCCGCTATCGCTTCAGATAAAGATTGACTGGCAATGTGATTGACCCCACCGGCAGGTGCCACCACGGGTAGGTCTTCCATGCGCCCAGCGGCATACTGCACCAGTGCTTCCAAATGCGGCAGTCGAAGGCCGGGCACATAGCCGAGGATGAACGGCGCATTGAGACTACAGACGTTGAAAGCGTCGCTGTTTAATGCGCGCAGCCCTTCATCGGCTAAGTGACGCGATCGCACGTAGGCGCTGGTTGCAATGGCCTCGGGTACAAGCTGCGGGTAATACGTCCCGATGTACACTGCGCGAGAAATTCCCGCTTCGCGCGCGCGGGCAAAAAACTCAGGCACGGCGCGGGTGTTCACACGTTCGAAAAATGCGTTGTCATCTTCGTCGGGTGGTAGCTGGCGAATGTCCGCGCCAGCGGCGAACACCAGGGCATCAAAACCCGTTAGAGTGTCAAAGGGAAAATCGCTCGCGGTGTAGTCACCGGTAATTTGAGCAAAATTTTGTAGAAGTTCTATTTCCGTACGCTTGCGAGAACACAAGGTGACAGCGTGACCCTGATCGCGTAGATACACAGCGGCATGTGCGCCACTGAGGCCGGTACCGCCTACAATCAAGATATTCATTGCAATTGCTTCCTGTAGTATTTGCGATTCACCTGACTCGTACCCAACAAATCGTCGCGCTGAACCCTAGACACTTCAACACGATAGCGAACATCAGTCGGCAAATTGTCGCCGCTGACGAAACCCGCCAGCTCGCGCTTTAGCATGCGCAGCGGCGGCGCCCATACCGGGGCGGCACTGTTGATCGCTACCTGTTTACTTGCCTAGTCCAACACCTCAGTGATGAGAACAGCAGTCTAATCACGCTCAAAACACTAGTCAATCATAATTGACTTATCGTCAATTTTATTTACCATATACTGGACTTACAACGGCGGCTCGGTGAGGCGATCACTGTATGGCAGTTGCGACCCAAGACATGAAACAACGTATTGCAGACCCATCCACGCCGTGGGATGCGTACCGCGATAATGTGTGGCGCCATCTCCTCGGCATTGCTCGCCACTATCAAGCGCAATTGATGTATGCCCTGGAGTCGGACTGCGGGCATCGGCAACTGCGGCTCAGTTTTGCGCCTTATATTACGCTCATTGGTGAACAAGCGCGCCGCTCTTCTGATCTTGCAGAGCTTCTTGGGATATCGCGACAGGCATGCAACCAGGTGGTCGTACAATTGGTCAATGCGGGCTACGTTTTACGCACTCCCGACCCCATGGATGGCAGAGCGAAGCTACTTGCGCTCAGTGCACAGGGTGAACAATTGCGGCGCGATGGAATCGCCAACACGGCGGTGCTCGACGCTGAGCTGGCGCAGCTGCTCGGGCAGCGTGACTTTATCAGGACGAGCGAAGTCCTCGCACAGTTGGTAAGCAAAGTAAGTCGACCATCCTCCGAGCCGCCGCAGCGCTCCACCGAACCGCCGCAGCGCTCAAACAATACTCGAGACTCACGCTATGTCGGTATCGTGGGCTATGTACCTCGACTCGCCGATTTTACGCTGCAACGCTTGCTGCAGTTCACCAAAGCTAAGGGGCATCCCGCGCTCAAACTTTCCTTCAGTCAAGTGCTCAACATGATCGGACCCGAGGGCGGACGGATGCCGCAAATGGCGAGCGCACACGACGTGAGCAAGCAGGCTATCAATGCGATTGTGAGCGAGCTGGAATCACTCAACTACGTGCAGCGAATGGCGGACCCACGGGATGCTCGCCAAGTCGTGTTGCAGTTTACCGCACACGGCGAGCAACTCATCTCAGATTCCGTGGCCAGCATCGCTGAGTTGGCCGATGAATGCACGACTCGTATCGGCGCTGGCAAATTTCAGTTTCTCTGCGAGGCATTGCGCACCATCTATCAGGCGTTAGCACTGGAACAGGATGTGTTTCACCACAACCATCGTCCCATAAATTTAACCTTATTGGCGCAACAATTACGCCAGCAACTGGGCGCGGAGCAAAGTATCGCGTTGGCCAAACTGTTAGCTAATTCGCACAACAGCATAGGGAAGAAGATATGAACACCGAGTGGCTACACGCGCTTTGGGCCAACTACAACCTACTCGCGGCGGTGGCTGCGCTAGTTGGCATCATTGTGATCAGTGTCGTGGGGAAACGCCTCATTTTCAAAGTGCCAGCACTGCAACAAATGCGCGAGCTGAATCGTGCCGAGGACAAAAAGAAATGGGCAAAAGAAAAATATCCACCCGTCGTGCGAAGCACGCAGAACGTAGGCAAATATTGTAACCTTGCCTTTTATACATTAGTCCTGCCATTTTGTGTCACGCTGCACGCTCAGCCCTGGTGGCTAGTCTTACTCGATATCTTTGTCATCCTCATGTTTTATGATTTCTTTTATTACCTAAGCCACCGTTTTTGGTTTCACGGTAATGGTTGGATGCGGCAAATACATGCGGTGCACCACCAGGCACGAAACCCGACTTACCTCGATGCACACTATGTCCACCCCTTTGAAACTTTTGTGGGGCTGGTGTTGTATATGGGATCTGTTGCGCTGCTCGCCGCGCTAATGGGGCCATTTCACGTCGCCACTATTATTGTGACCTTCGTTATTTTCTATCAGCTCAATCAAATCAATCATACCTACGTTAACCTGCCCTATTTTCCGTTTAAGGCTTTGAGCTGGATCACGGCCAAACACCACGTGCACCATGAAACCATGCATAAGGGGAACTACGCGACGATCACGCTGTTTTACGACAAAGTGTTTGGCACCCTCGACTAACCGCGAGCACAGGCGAGCGGGGCTCTAAGAACAGAGAAAACCCCGGCAATAAAAGCCGGAGTTTTTGTAACTCCAAAAAAAGTTCAAAAAAGAATCACGCCGCTTCGTCTTTGGCCTTCTTCACTTCTGGGTCAAACGTAATGTGCATACTTTTGATCCCATTCACCAAGTTTGAACGTGTGTAGCGCACCTCTTCCATCAACTTTGGGTTGCGTAGGCGAGGAATAATTTCTTCGAACATCACCTGCACTTCCAGACGCGCCAAATGGGTACCCAAGCAAAAGTGTTGGCCAATGCCAAAGGCGCGGTGCTCGTTGTACATGTTCGGCATGCGTTCCGGGCGGCGCACATCAAACTGCATGGCGTCCTCACCAAACACGGATTCATCGTGATTGACGGTATGATAGTGCATGATCAGCTTGTCGCCCTTTTTAATTAGCTGCCCACCAACTTCGGTGTCTTTAAGGCACTGCCGGCGCATAATAATAAACGCGGTGTTATAGCGAATCATTTCCTCGGTAGCGCCAGCAATTTTATCGGGGTTATCTACCAGATACTGCAATTGCTCGGGGTTTTCCATGAGCAGGCGCATGCCGTGGCTGGTAATCGTGCGTGTTGATTCATTGCCCGCTGCAATCAACAGCAGGAAAAACCAGACGAACTCTTCTTCGGTCAACCCATCCACACCACCGTGGCCGCGCAACAGCGCGCCGACGATATTGTCTTTCGGGTTATCTTTGTGCATCTCTGCTAATTTCATTGCATAGGCGATCACATTGGCAGAGGCGGCTTCAGCTGCATCCTTATCTTCGGCCATTTCGGAGTCTTGATTGAACATCATGGTGTTAGTCCACTCGAAAAAATCCTTGCGGTCTTCGGCGGGCACGCCACATAACTCCAAAATTGCCAACAGTGGCAATTCTGCGGCCACCTCCTCGACAAACTCGCACTCACCTCGGCTGGCAACGCGATCGACGATATTCTTAGCGTGCTCGCGAAAGCGCGCTTCGTAGGAACCGACCGCGCTGGGGGTGAAAGCCGCGCGGACGATCTTGCGGTATTTGAGCTGACGCGGCGGGTCCATATTGATAATCATGTGGTTGTGAATGCCCTCGATCTCTTCCCGGGACCACTCCTCGGCGAGCGCGGTATTCGTTTCGCTGGAAAACAACTCGGGGTGCTTGGAGACGAAGTCGATTTCGTCACGGCCGGTGACCAACCAGTACGGCACACCCTGGTAGGAGTCACTCATCCAATGGACGGGCCCCGATCTGCGAATATCGCGCAAAACCTCATAGGGCATGCCATTTTCATAGGTGGCTGGGTCGATCATGTTAGGGAAATCGGCAAACGGGCACTGACTCATTATTCTCGTCTCCTGGATAAACCACTGATTAACTGGACCATGAAAATGACTATAGACTAATAGGCATTAGCTTGCAACCGGTGAACATCAAAGATGGAGCCATTCGGCTCACGTCTTACGATAAGCAGAACCGTACTGTACGCCTGCGTGACCGAGGCTTTGTCGCTCCGGGTGGCCAACTCAAGCACGTAGCAGTGCTGCGACCTCCATCAGCCCCTCGCGGTCGAGTAGCCAAATACCAGCCAAAAAGCTGGCCACACCTGCGCCGATCAACTGGCAGAAAAACCACCAATCCTGGGGGTCGCCACCCTGCAACTCGCGCACCGCATAAACGACGGCGTACATGATAGAAGCGGCTGCCAGCGGCTTGAGCAATTGGGCAAAGTAGCGCAACAATTTTGCACTCACTGCGCGACAGGTACGCCAGGCGGTGAGCGTAAACACCAGGGGATACATGCCCAGCCAGGCGTAGGCCAAACCAAGGACATCGTAGCGAGCGCCCAAAAAGAAGGCCAATGGCATAAAAATGGAGGCCAATAAAAAGTTAATCGCACTGGAGCGCGGCTGTCCGACTCCCCAGAGTAAGGGCGGAAACACATTGCTCAATAGCCGCAGCGGCATCACCAACCCGAGTAGCACTAACAGCGGTGCGGCCGGTAGCCACTTCTCCCCCAACAGACAACCGACGATTGATTCTGCGGTTGCGCTGATGCCGAAGAACACGGGAAACGCCGCCATGCTCATGAACCGGGTGGCCGTGTAAAGATATTCACGCACTTTAGCCGGGCTGGTTTGCGCATGCACTTCAGAAAAGGCGGGAAAAGCGATGGAGTTGAGCATCCCGGTGATTTTTTGAATGGGCAGCGAGGCGAGTTGGTTCGCCACGGTGTAGTAACCCAGGGCCTGATTGCCCAGCAATTTGCCGCCGATAAACTTGTCGGATTCGCTAAAGGCGTACCACAGACCGCGATCTGTCGTCACAAAACTGCCGAAGGCAAGGTGTGCTCTCATGCCGCTGAAGTTAAAGGTGGGCCACACCAAGCAGGGCGAAATCAGATTAATTCCCAACATGCGGGTGGCATTGGTCACCACGGTGCCCCACACCAGTGCCCACACACCAAAGTCCAGCAGTGCTAAGCCGAGCGTTGTAATACTGCCAATTACCAAGGTCGTGAACTCGACAATGGAGCGCTGCGTAAAGCGTATCTCCCGCTCCAACTGTGACTGCGGTAATGTTTCAAATATCAAGAGTAAAAACTGGATGGACAACACTTGCAGAATCGGTGTCAGCGCAGGTTCCGCGTAAAAAGCCGACACGCTACTGGCGCCGAAGAACAACAGCAAAAAGAACGCGCAGTTCAATAGGATCACGACGCCAAATACCTGCCGGCGCAAGGTGTCAGTGAGCTCCTTCGTTTGCACCAACACTGCATCCAAGCCCAGGGTGTTGAGCAACACAAAAAACGACACCAGGACCATCGCCATTGCCATCAACCCGTAATCGCCGGGGGACAAAAGCCGGATCACCCAAATGGTGATTGCCCAGGAGATTAACTGCCCGAAAAATCGCGCGGCGGCCGTCCAACGTAGAGCGGACATGACGCGGTGGCGCATCTCCATTTAGAAACTGCGCCCGGGGAAGCTAGACATGGCGTTCAGCGGTAGCGCCGCACTCAGGATGCGGCTGTCTCGCGGTCCGAGAAGCAGTGATTCGCACCGCGCCCCCATCACGCCCGGCGTGCCTTCGCGGCTTGTGCCAAGAATCGGTCCAGCGCATTGGCAAAAGCCTGTTTGTCTCTTGGACCCAAGGCCGGCGGCCCTCCCCCCACAGCTTGGCTGGCGCGCATCGTGTCCATGAAGTCGCGCATGTTCAGCCGCTGACGGACGTTGTTGGCGGTAAATCGTTCACCCCTCGCACTGATGACCTGTGCGCCTTTTTCGATGAGTTCCGCCGCCAGAGGGATGTCCGAGGTCACCACGAGATCCTCGGAGTTCGCCTCCTGCACGATATAGTTGTCGGCGACGTCATAGCCCTGCGGTACTTGCACGCAGCGCACCCAAGGCGACGGCGTGACCGCAAAGGCATGATTGGCGACAAACACCAATGACACTTCAGCGCGCACAGCAGCGCGCTGCAGAATATCGCGAATGACACGCGGGCAGGCATCGGCGTCGACCCAAATAGTGACAGCGCTCGCGGCACGCTCGTTCGTCATTCAACAGCCCTCGCGTAGATAGTGTCGCGCGGAAAGCGTCGCTGCGCATTGCGCCAGCCGTGCGACGTCCACGGCGCGCCGCCGACCCAGAGGCAGCAAGTGCGTTGTTTACAGCTGTGGGATTTCTGCAAGGTCGATTGGCAAATCGGCGCGCCCGATACGCGCAGCTCGGTCCTGCAGTGTCGCCTCGGCTTCCTCTACGCGGATCATAATGACAAAGCGCCGTTCGCGGACGCCATCGAGGCAATAGCGTGCGAGCTCATCGAGATCTTGGAACTGTAGCTCCATACCAGCGGCTTCCGCGGCAACTTTAAAATCTTGGACTGTCGGAACTGGGTCGTAGGGCTTTTCGCGCTGTAAATCCGCCGGTCTATTACGATCGGTTGTCCAAATTCCCGTGTCGAGCAACCCTCCCGAGGGGTAGAACACAGAGGCTGCCAATTTGGTCCCTTCACTTTGCAACTGCGCTGCAAGACACTCGCTGATGCAAGACACCGCCGCTTTACTCGACGCATACACTGACTGGTAGGGCAGCGGTGAGATTCCACCATCGCCGCTGGAAGTGTTAATGATATGCCCCTCTTCACCGCCAGCAATCATTCGCGGTACAAAGGCCTGTATACCATACACCACACCCATGACATTGACGCCGTGCACCCACTTCCAATCGTTTTCGGTGGTTTCCCACACATTGGCAGAGGGCGCAGCCACACCGGCATTGTTAAACAGGAGATGGCAGGCGCCGTGTTGTTCGTAGACGGTATCTGCTAGAGCCTCTACAGAACGACTGCTGGAGACATCGGTGACCACACTACTCACTTCACCCGCACCATCGAACTCGCCGATCACCTTATCGAGTGCAGATTGTTCCACATCGGCAATTACCACTTTGGCGCCGGCCGCCAAGAGTTCTTTCACCAACGAGCGACCGATACCGCTCGCGCCGCCAGTTACCACTGCAACTTTGTTAGAAAAATCGTCCATGTCCTTCTCTCCCATAAATTTTTGATGGGCAGTTTATGCCATAGTTTTTGGTACGACTCCAGCGTGTAGGCCACCTCGAAGCGTGTTTCGCGACAACTATCAGGCACTGGTCTAGCTCCCTTCACCAGCACTGAGAAAAGACGATTTTCGCGCGCAATTGTCAGTTGCCTGGTGTACTGGCCCAACTGGCGCACCGCCGCGGGTCGATCATGCATCGCAGAACACGCAACAGCGGGCATACGCCGACCCATTTCTTAGGATAAACTCTCAAACAGTGTAACTAGCAACACATACGCAGCACGCGCTTTGTTGAAAAAGACTGGAAAAACTGCATTGATCACAACGCTTAACATCGCCGTGAAAGGCCAAGGCCTCTACCCCATCGACACCCAGGTGGCGCCCGTTGTCGCGGGTGCCGCTATAGAAGAAGGGCTCTGCACGCTGTTTATCCGCCACACCTCGGCCAGTTTGCTGATTCAAGAGAACTACGATGACAGCGCCAGAGTCGATCTAGAAAACTGGTTGAATCGGCTCGTACCGGAGAATGACCCGCTGTACACACACACCTGCGAGGGGCCAGATGATATGCCAGCGCACATCAAAGCAGCGTTGACGGCCACGCAACTGAGTGTGCCCTTTCAGCATGGAACGCTGATGCTCGGCACCTGGCAGGGCATTTTTCTCTGGGAACACCGACATCATCGCGGCCAACGCGAAGTCGTCATACACCTGTGAAGTCAGCTGTGGACAAAGTGCAACTCCTTGCGAGGTTGCGCGACATACTCCCGGCCCACTGCCTCATCGCAGCCAAAGAATCGCAACGTCCATTCGAGTGCGATGCATTGCCTTTGTATCGCGAACTTCCCTTAGTCGTCGCCCTGCCAGAAACCGCAGCGCAAGCGGGGCACGTGTTGCGCCTCTGTCATGAGCTGGATGTACCGGTCGTTGCGCGCGGTTCGGGCACGGGTTTGTGCGCCGGTGCCATGCCGCATCCGGAAGGGGTGCTCCTGGTGCTGACGAAGCTGGATCGAGTTTTAGCGGTAAACCCTTTAGGGCGCTGGGCCAAAGTACAATGCGGTGTGAGTAACCTCGCGATTTCGCAGGCGGTTGCGCCCCATGGTTTGTACTACGGACCAGACCCTTCCTCACAAGTGGCGTGCAGCATCGGCGGCAACATCGCCGCCAATTCCGGCGGCGTGCACTGCCTCAAGTATGGCCTCACGGTACACAATGTCCTGGCACTGACGGTGCTGACGGTCACCGGTGAGACGCTACAGTTGGGAGGGCATGGGTTGGATGGCCCCGGATTGGATTTACTCGCCCTCATGCACGGCTCCGAGGGTCTATTAGGCGTGGTCACCGACGTCACGGTTAAATTGTTGCCGCAGCCGGAAGCGGCGCAAGTCGTTCTCGCAGGGTTTGACACCGTTACCGCCGCGGCGGACGCGGTGGCCGCGGTGATCGCTGCCGGTATCATTCCAGCTGGGCTGGAGATGATGGACAGCCTTGCCATCCAAGCGGCGGAAGATTTTTGCCAGGCGGGCTACCCGCGCGATGCGGCGGCCATTCTGTTGTGCGAAGTCGATGGCAGTGCCGCTGAAGTTGCGCAGCACAGCGCACACATTCGCGAGCTCTTTCGCGTGGCAGGTGCCAGCAGTTTGGTGACCTCCGACAGCGAAGAGCAGCGCGCGCTTCTATGGCGCGGACGTAAGTCGGCGTTTCCCGCGGTGGGTCGGTTATCGCCGGATTACTACTGCATGGACGGTACAATTCCGCGCGGTCAGATCGCCTATGTACTGAGCGAAATTCAGCGCTTGTCCGAGCACTACCAATTGCGTGTCGCCAATGTGTTTCACGCGGGCGACGGCAATTTACACCCACTAATTTTATTCGAGGGCGGCGATCCGGATTCCATCGCCCGGGCCGAGGCCTTTGGCGCGGATATATTGTCGCTATCCGTAAGCGTCGGCGGCTGTTTAACAGGCGAACATGGCGTCGGCGTGGAAAAACTGCGCAGCATGGACGATCAATTCACGCGGCAAGAGCTGCTGCAGTTAGAAACGATTAAAGCGGCATTTGACCCAAGTCTGACACTCAACCCAGGCAAGGGTATACCCATATTGAAACGCTGTCAGGAGTACCGTGCTCTGCCGGACCGGCATCAACACGACACAACCGTCAATATCTCGGCGTCCGCGGCACCAGGTGATTCGCGCCACCCAGACGCACTCGAGACAAAGAGGCCGTCGAGCAAGGCGTCGTTGCACGAGGTCGCAGGTAACGATATAGGCGCCGAACTGCAAGCAGCAGTAAAGGATGCGTTCGACAAGAGAACTGCGCTGGCTATTCAAGGCGGCAACAGTAAAGCGGCTCTGCTGGGCCGCACACCGACAGGGGCACCACTGTCGGTTGCCAATCACCGCGGCATCATCAGATACGAGCCCGGCGAGTTAGTACTGCGCGCTCGGGCCGGTACGTCGCTTGCCGACATCGAAACAGTGTTGCACAACGAAGGACAAGAACTACCCTTTGAGCCCCCTGTTTTCAAAGGTCGTGCCACCTTGGGCGGCACGCTGGCGTGCAACTTGTCCGGTCCGGCGCGACCCTGGCGCGGCTCCATACGGGACGCCACACTGGGCATTGCCCTGATTAACGGTCTGGGCGAGCAACTACATTTCGGTGGCCAGGTGATGAAAAACGTCGCCGGCTACGATGTGAGCCGACTGCAAGCGGGCGCCCTGGGTACGCTCGGTATCATCACAGAAGTGTGCATCAAGGTCCTGCCGCGAGCAGAACATTCCCTCACCCTATGTTTTGAAATGGACCCTACTGAGGCTATCGCCAAAATGGCGGCGTGCGGCGCGCAAGCCAAACCACTCACCGGTGCGTGCTGGACAGACGAAAAATTATACCTGCGCCTAGCGGGGGCGGCAGATGCCGTCATTGACACGGCCAAGCAGTGGGGCGGCGAACAACTGGCGGACAGCGCAGCGCCCTGGTCACAGCTGCGCGAATTCTCGCTGCCATTTTTTGCCGGTGAACCGCCCCTGTGGAGATTGTCATTGGCGAGTGATACCGCCGGGTCGGAGAAATTTGGAGCAATGCTAATCGACTGGGGCGGCGCGCAGCGCTGGGTGCGCGGTGCGCACTCCCGAGCCGATTTAGAAGGTTACGCCGCAAACGCTGGCGGACACCTCACGCTATTTCGCGGTGGTGATCGCAGCGCTGAGGTGCGATCACTGCGCTCTCAAACACACACTGATGTGTTGGCGCCGAACACGGAGCCCGCTGTGGCGCAGAGTCTCCACGAGCGCCTTAAAAACGCGTTTGACCCCCGGGGGATATTCAACCCAGGCCGCTTATACACTTGGCTGTGAAAACGAGGCCAAAGCCGTGCATGTAGAGCTGCATCCCAAGTTTGTACACGACCCCAGGACACAGCGCGCCCAGTCCTTAACCCAGGCCTGTGTACACTGTGGATTCTGTTTGAACGACTGCCCAACTTACATTGACGCGCGCGACGAACGCGACAGCCCCAGAGGGCGCATCTACCTCATTGCTCAACTGCTAGAACACGGCGAAGCCTCCGCGCGAACCCAAACACACCTCGATCGCTGTCTCACCTGTCGCAACTGCGAAACCGCTTGCCCCTCCGGCATGCAGTACGGCGAACTGCTCGATATCGGGCGCGCCGTCATGGAAACACAAGCAGCGCGCAGCTGGTGGCAGACGCTCTTGCGGCGTGGTGTCCGTTTGCTCTTCACGCAACCGACGTTGTTTGCAGTCTTACTACGTATCGGGCAATCCCTGCAGCTGCTGCTGTCCCCCGTGCTGCCCCGCGCACTCCAGGAAAAAATCCCTCGATCAGCAAAATCTAGTCGGCTACCTGCGCCTGCTGTGCGATCGCGGGAAGAGACCAATGCTGCCAACGCTCCTGAAACTACCCACCTAACTGGGAAAACTGGACCGACGCCGCACTCCAGCATGCTGTTGCTGGACGGCTGCGTACAAGCTGCCGCGACCCCCAACACCAACGCCGCAGCACGCCGCACTTTTCGGCGGTTGGGGATCGCCTTGGCTAGCACGCCACAAGCGGGATGCTGCGGTGCTCTCGACCACCACCTGGGTGCCACCGAGGCAGCGCTAGCACGCGCGCGCTGCAATGTGGACGCGTGGTGGCCGCACATCGACAACGGAGCGAGCGCCATCGTCAGCACTGCTTCGGGCTGCGGCGCGATGCTGGTCGATTACGGGCGGTTGTTGCAAGATGATGCCGCCTACGCGAAAAAAGCCAAGCGCGTGTCGGAGCTGGCAGTGGATATCGGTGTGGTATTGGCGGAGCAAGATACGAGCGCGCTGGCTATCAATCCACCGTCCGAATCCATTGCCCTGCACACTCCCTGCACACTGCGCAATGCGCTGCGTGCGGCGCAGCACCCCCGCGACGTTCTCACTCGTTCGGGTTTTCAGGTGTTAGCAGCTGCTCCCAACCCGGGCTGTTGTGGCTCGGCCGGTACCTACTCGCTACTGTATCCAGCGCGGGCAAACCGGCTGCGCGAGCGCGAGCTACAAGCGCTCACCAGCCAATCGCCCGCCATCATCGCCACAGCCAATATTGGTTGTCAGCTACATTTTCAGGGCGGGCTGCCCGACAAGGAATCGGTGGAAGTGGTGCACTGGGTGGAGCTATTGGATCACTACAGCCAAGTCTAGAGTGTCACCACGGGGTCACCAGCAAACTGTTTCGGCCCCGAGACCTCGATGCGGGGAATTTTCGACAAGCCCAGCAAGGTTATGCGCAAGGCCTTGCACAACTCTCTTCCCGCTCTGCTATATTCCACTCCTTGCGCGAATGCGTTTGCGCCGCACCCGGATCGCAGTCAGACAAGACATCACAATGAGAAACAAGAGGAAGCCCCATTGAGTGCTGAGAAATTGTTGCTGGAAGCGGTGTATGAATGGGAGCAGAGCAGCCCGGATCGCGTCTATCTCACCCAACCCCTAGGCAATGGTGAAACGGTAGATTACACCTGGGGCCAAACCGTGGAAGAGGCGCGGCGCATGGCCGCGCACTTGCGCAGCTTGAATCTACCTCCGGTTAGCCACATCGGCTTAATTTCAAAAAACTGTGCGCATTTTATTATGACTGAGTTGGCCATCTGGATGGCCGGACACGTCTCTATCGCACTGTACCCCACCTTAAACGCGGACACCGTCCAATACATCCTGCACCACGCGGATATCAAACTCGTGTTCATCGGCAAACTGGATGACTGGGAATCGATGCGCGCCGGCGTACCTGAATCGATGCCTACCATTGCCTTACCCCTGGCACCCACCACTGACTCGCCGCAGTGGCAAGATATCATCGCTCGCCACGAACCTATCAGCGACAGCCCGGTGTGGCCGGGAGAGCAGTTGGCACTCATGTGTTACACCTCCGGCAGTACGGGTAAGCCCAAAGGCGTGATGCACAGTTTCGCCTCAGCATCCGCTCCCGCCCAGCACACGATGGCGGCGTTAGCTATCACCAAAGACGATAGGATACTGTCGTACTTACCGCTGGCTCATGTCATGGAGCGTTCTATCGTTGAGATCGCCTCGTTCTTTTCGGGCATGCATATCTTTTTTGCGGACTCACTGGATACCTTCGTGGCGGATTTGCAACGCGCGCGCCCCACACTTTTCATATCTGTGCCGCGGCTGTGGCTCAAGTTCCAACTCGGTGTGTTTCAACAATTTCCCGAAGAGAAGCTAAATTGGCTGCTGAAAATTCCACTCGTGGGCAGACTCGTCCGCAAACGCGTTCTGGAAGGCCTGGGGCTTTCCCATGTGCGCCTCGCGGGAAGCGGCTCGGCACCCTTGCCCGCGGAACTCATCACCTGGTACGAAAAACTGGGGCTGCAGATTCTCGAAGGCTACGGTATGAGTGAGGACTTCGCTTACTCGCATATGTCTAAACCAGATCAGCGCCGCGCCGGTTATGTCGGCGCACCTAGCCACGGCGTGCTTACGCGAATCAGCGAACAGGGCGAGATTCTGGTGAAGTCACCCGGCGATATGCTCGGCTACTACAAGGCGCCGGAGCTCACGGCCGAGTGTTATACCGACGATGGCTATTTTAAAACGGGAGATCGCGGCGAGTACTCCGTCGATGGATTGTTGCGAATCACCGGGCGCGTCAAAGAGCTGTTTAAAACCAGCAAGGGTAAATATGTGGCGCCAGTACCGATCGAGAATCTACTCAACAGCAACAGTCATATTGAGCTGTGCTGCGTCACTGGTCCTGGTAGACCAGCCGCTCACGCCATCGTGCAAGTGGCAGAAGAACATCGCACCCAGTTGCCGGATGAAGTACTACAGGCGCGCCTGAGCGAAGAGCTGGAGGAGCTGCTGCAGCACGTCAATCGGCAAGTCGAAGAGTTTGAAGCTCTGCAATTCATAGCGGTGGTTAGCGATGAGTGGGACGTGAGCAACAACTTTTTGACGCCGACACTGAAAATCAAACGCAATGTTATTGAAGATACTTATGGCCGACATTTTGATCAGTGGTACGAGCGGCAGAAAAAAGTTATCTGGCACAACTAGCGTAGCAGACGGTTCACTTAGTCTCATAACAAAGTAACTCAGCTACCTGTTCTACAACGCTTTTTTTCTGCGCGTTATATTAACCGCTTTTATCAGAACAAATCGGTTCTCGACAGCGCGGTAGCGCTCTGTTGAACTGGGAGAGTCGCACGGCGAACAGGCGACGCCCCACCTAACAGAGGCCACCCATATGAAACGACAGAAACGCGACAGAACGACTCGAGTGTATGACAAGGGCTATCAAGCGGGCGTCACTGGACGCAGCGTTGAATTCTGCCCCCACGAAAACGAGGAGTACCGGCAGCAATGGACAGCCGGCTGGCGCGAAGGTCGCAGGGATCAATGGGACGGATTGACCGGTATCTCCGGCGTGCACAAACTACGCGCGCTCTAGCAACCCAGAGGACCGAGCACGTCAAACAATTTTAAACTGAGTGTGATAGAGCTTTAACATAGTCTCTTAACTCATTGGATTTATTGAATTATTCCTTCCCGGGTGTGATATTTGCCGACTTTCAGTGGCAATTACTACATTTACAGCTACATTTAAGACTGTCGTTGCCGTTCAACATAACGCTCTGCCCAGCCCACAGCGGTAAAGCGCACCAGTACAGAAGGAAAACGTAGATGGAAAAAGCTTGGATTGCCGGGCTCCTCACCTGGCTCAGTGGTTTGGTCTTCGCCTTTGTTTTACTCGGTAGTTTATCCCTGGTCCCCGCTTGACCGCGATCACCGTGGCTTGAACACCCTTCGCGCGAGTCACCACCACCGCGCGAACTATTACTTTTGCTCACACTGCTTTTGAGTGCTGCGTCTATCACTGCACACTGCACGATGCGACCCTTTTTTTGATACTAACGATCGCTCCTAGCAGTGCACTAGCCCCCAGGGCTCGTCAGCCGCCCGCGACACAGCGCCAACACTCTATTTCAGAAGCGACCACGAAACCGCCTCTTGCTGACACGGGTCGCGTTCACCCTGTTGGAACTTCACCGGCCAGCGCCAGTCAGAAATAGGCGCCGAGGTAGTGCCGCCGGGGTAGGACGGACTGGACGAGCAAGCTTCTTTCGCTACAATGCGGACCTTCTCGACAGCCCCTCGCACAAAGATTTCGAACCGTTGCAGCAACAGGGAGGCAGTCACCGACAGCAATGCAAGCGCGAACACGTGAGGGCAAACGTGGCACAGTCTGAGATAAACGCACTAGAATCCTGGTTGAGCGGTCAAATCATTGGCCAGTCTCACCTGATTCAACGCCTGATGATAGCCCTGTTGGCCGATGGGCACCTACTGGTCGAAGGCGCGCCTGGTCTCGCCAAAACTCGCGCCATCAAATCGCTGGCCGAGGGGCTTGAAGGCACTTTTCACCGCATACAATTCACTCCCGATTTACTGCCCGGCGATGTCACGGGCACCGAAATCTACCGTCCGCAGGAAGGCAGCTTCCACTTTCAACAGGGCCCGGTGTTCAGCAATCTGGTGCTCGCCGATGAAGTCAACCGCGCTCCGGCCAAGGTGCAATCGGCCCTGCTGGAAGCTATGGCGGAACGCCAGGTGAGCGTGGGCAGTCAAACCTACGCACTGCCAGCCCTATTTTTAGTGATGGCAACGCAAAATCCGATAGAGCAGGAAGGCACCTACCCCCTGCCAGAAGCGCAGTTAGATCGCTTTCTCCTGCACGTAGAAGTGGACTACCCCGATGCCGGCGCTGAAACCGCGATCCTGCGTCTTACGCGCCAAGAAGCGAGTGATGGGGCCAACCAGTCGCCACCGGTGCTGGCACAACAGGCGATCTTTGATGCTCGCAACGCGGCGCTACAAATACACATGGCGGAGGCGGTAGAGCAATACATCGTGCAACTGATAGTCGCGACCCGAGCGCCACAACAGTACGGTGAACAATTGGCCTCGTGGATAGAGTACGGGGGTAGTCCGCGCGCCACCATTGCGCTGGATCGATGTGCGCGCGCGCACGCCTGGTTACAGGGGCGCGATTTTGTCAGCCCCGACGATGTGCAAGCAGTCGCCGCCGATGTTTTGCGGCATCGTCTTATACTGAGTTTCGAAGCAGAGGCCAACGGCATCCGCGCCAACGATGTGGTGCGCGAATTACTCGCCAGCGTTCCCGTGGGGTGAGCCCAGCATGCGGCAGACTACCATCACTGCACCGGCACAGGGAGCCTTCGCTGACTTGACGCAGCTCATTGCGCTGCGCTTGCACGCCAGTCAACTGATACTGAGTCGGCGACGCGCTGCCCTGAGCGCGCTCAGCGGGCCGAATAAAACCAACTTTCGCGGGCGCGGCATCGAATTTGAAGAGGTGCGCAGTTACCAACCGGGAGATGACATCCGCTCCATCGACTGGCGCGTAACGGCGCGCACCGGGAGTGCACATACCAAATTGTTTCGCGAAGAACGTGAGCGCCCGGTACTGATAGTCGTCGATCAACGCAATAGCATGTTCTTCGGCTCACGCCACTGCTTTAAATCTGTTCTCGCCGCACAACTGGCTGCGCTGCTGGGCTGGAGCGCACTGGCTGGCGGAGATCGCGTGGGTGGCCTGGTATTTGGTGATGCCACACAACGGGAGGTTCGCCCCAAGCGCAATCGCAAGACGGTTTTGGCGCTGCTTTCCCAGGTGGTGGAATACAATCACGCCCTGCCCCGGCGCGAATTTGTGCCTGGTAGTTTTGTCGATATGCTCACCCACCTGCGACCTATCGCCAGGCCAGGTACTAGCGTGTTTCTAATCAGTGATTTTCACGGTGCGACCGCTGACCAAGCGCGCGAGCAGTGGTTTGCGCTGGCGCAGCACACGCAGATCACAGCCTTGGCTTGCAGTGATCCGCTGGAAGAAGAACTGCCTCGAGAGGGCATCTATGCGGTCACCGATGGCAGGGAGAAGGCGCAACTCGACACCGGGAATCGCGGCTTGCGACAGCGCTTCGCGCGCACGCGTGCGCAACAGCAACAACAGTTGCGACAGGACTTACAACGCCTGGGTATCCCCCTGCTGTCCGCCAGCACTGAGCAATCGCCTTTTAGTCTTCTGCAAACTTACTACCAGGAGCGTCGAGGGTGAACCCGCAAGACCCACTCGCCGCACTGCAACCCCTGCGCGCCCCGGAGGCTATCCACTGGTGGCCCCCCGCCCCTGGCTGGTGGTTACTGACGGGACTACTCATTGTCGCTACAAGTGCAGCGTTTGTAGGATATCGACGTCGACGCCGCCGCAATGCCTACCGCCGCGAGGCACAGAGGCAGCTCGCCGTCATACGTGCAGACTTTAACGCGCACCGCGACCCGGCACGCTACTTGGCGGAGCTCAACACGCTGTTAAAAGCAGTGGCGCTGTGCAGTTATCCGCAGCAATCCCTCGCACCGTTGCATAGCGATCGATGGCGCGACTTTTTGAACAACCAATTGCCTCAGGAAAAAGCGTTTGCCGAGGTGCTGTCGTCCGGCCCCTACGCAGCTCAAGTCCCCGCCATTGACATCGACGCATTGGATCGCAGTGCCCGATACTGGGTTACGCATCACGAGGCCGCGCATGCTTGAGTGGTTATGGCCCTGGTGTTTTCTTCTCGCGCCACTGCCCTGGTTCGTGCAAAGAGTTGTGCCGCCGGCCCAGAGCGAGGAGCTGGCGCTGCGCGCTCCCTTTTTCGCGCAGTGGCAGCAGCTCGAAAAAGCGGGCGACGGCTCATCTGGGCGCAGCAGTGGGAGATCGTCCATACGTGTTCTTGTCCTCTGGGCACTGTGGCTGTTGTTGGTAACAGCCGCTGCGCGGCCTGTGTGGATCGGGGACCCTATTGAGTTGCCCGACAGCGGGCGAGATCTCATGTTGGCGGTTGATATATCCGGCTCCATGCGTGTGGAGGATATGCAAATTGGCCAAGAAGTCGTGCGCCGTATCGACGCCGTCAAAGAGGTCGCCGCGCATTTTATCGCCCGGCGCGTGGGCGACCGACTGGGACTCATCTTGTTCGGTTCCCGCGCCTATGTACAATCGCCCCTAAGTTTTGATCGACAGACGGTCGAGCGCTTCTTGCGCGAGGCACAAATCGGTTTCGCCGGCAAAGATACCGCAATTGGTGACGCCATCGGCCTGGCGGTAAAGCGGTTGAAGGAGCGCCCCAGCAGCAGTCGCGTACTCATTTTGCTCACCGATGGCCAAGACACGGCGAGCACGGTGCAGCCTTTAGATGCAGCGCAACTCGCCGCGCAATACGATGTGCGCATCTACACTATAGGCATCGGTGCTGATGAGCTGGCGCTCCCGGGTCTGTTCGGATCTAGCTTTGGCAGCCGGCGAGTGAATCCTTCTACGGAATTGGACGAGAGTGCCTTACGCGACATCGCAGAGCGCACCGGTGGCCAATATTTTCGGGCGCGCGACCCGCAGGAGTTGCTCAACATTTACCAATTGCTAGACCAACTCGAACCCGTTGACCAAGAAGCATCATTTTACCGCCCCATCCAGGCCTTGGGTTATGTGCCATTGGGCGCAGCGTTAGTGTTGAGTTTCTTGCTCACTCTCTACCGGTTATCAGCCAGTGACTCTTGGGCGCGCCTGTGGTGGCGGCGACAATCATCGAAGGTCGTACAGCGGCGTGAGGAGTGGGTGTCGTGAACTTTCACCTGCTTCGCCCCGAATGGTTGTGGGCGCTCGCTCCCGCAGTCGCACTGGTTATGTTACTGTGGCGCTCGCGCGAACAGCGCGGCAATTGGCGCAGCGTGATTGACCCGGCACTGCTGGAGCACCTAGTCCGCGGCGAAACTGAGAATCGGTCTCGCAACCTGGTGCCAGTCATCGCACTGGCGTGGTTGCTCGCCGTGATCGCCGCGGCGGGGCCTAGCTGGCAGAAGATTCCACAGCCGGTGCATCAAAAGCAGGATGCGTTGGTTATTCTCCTCGATCTCAGCTATTCCATGAAATCCCCCGACCTCAAACCCTCGCGCTTAGATCGCGCCCTGCAAAAAGTGCGGGACCTGCTGACACTACGCAGGGAGGGTCAAACCGGACTCATCGCCTATGCGGGGGACGCGCACATCGTCACGCCACTGACCGACGATACCCTCACCATCGCCAATCTCCTCCCCGCCCTCAACCCCGATATGATGCCGGTACTGGGCAGCAATACCGCCGCAGCAGTGAAGGAAGGCATCAATCTCATGCACTCCGCGGGTATTCGACAGGGTGACCTACTGTTAATCACCGATGAAGTGGGTACCGTGCAACAAGCGCGTGTGCGCGACCAACTGCGTGGCAGCGGCATGCGCTTGACGATTCTGGGTGTCGGTACAAACACCGGCGCACCCATACCCGTCAACGGTGGCGGCTTCTTAAAAGATAAATCCGGCAGCATTGTCACCGCGGCACTCGACGAAGCGGCACTGCGGTCACTCGCTGGCGCCACGAACGGCCACTACCTTCGACTGCAGGCGGACGACGCCGACGTGAGGTCCGTCCTGTCTAGGCCGCCGTTAACCGACGGCGACGTAACCCTGGCGCTAGGCCGCACGGCAGACCAATGGGCAGATCAAGGCCACTGGTTCGTGCTCGCCTTACTGCCGATAGCCCTAGGCTTGTTCCGCCGCGGGTGGCTGCTCACCCTGGTGCCACTTGTACTAATGCTGCCTCCACAACCGGTCTATGCGCTGGACTGGGATGATTTGTGGGCGCGCCCCGACCAACAGGGTCAGCGCGCACTAGAGGACGGCAACGCTGCGCTTGCCGCCGAGTTATTTGAGAACAAAAACTGGGCGGGGACCGCGGCGTATAAAAACGAGGACTACGATGCGGCGGCGGCACACTTTTCCAGTCATGACAGCGCCGATAACTGGTACAACCGCGGCAACGCCCTAGCGCGCGCGGGTAAGCTCGATGAAGCCGCGCAAGCCTATCGCGAATCACTACAGCGTGATCCAAAGGCCAAGGACGCGCAGCAAAATCTGGCACTTATCGAAGCGCTGCAAGCGCAACAACAGCAGCAGCAAAATCAATCCGGAGACGGCGAACAAGGCGAGGGAGAACAAAACGACACCGCACAACCCGGCCAAGAATCACAACAGGGCGACGGTTCTGAGCAAAATCAAGATGCGCAACACAACGAGAATCCCGATCAGCAGTCCTCTGGCAAAGAGAATGATTCCGCGCAATCATCCGACGCAGCCAACGGCAAAGGAAGTGATGAGCAACATTCGTCGCGCGAACAGGGGCATGAGGGTGCGAGCGACGACTCCGCCATAGAACGGCAGGACTCAGAACAGCCGCAGACTCAATCGCAATCTGATCAAGAGGAATCGCCAAACGCTAGCGATTCTGAGAGTAAGGCACAAGCTGCACCACAGGGCAGGGGTGAAGAGGAGCAAAACGCCGGGGCGATGAGTACCCAGGAGAGGGACCCGGACGCCGCTCACGAGCGAGAAGTTGATCAGGCGATGCAGCAATGGTTGCGTCGTGTTCCCGACGACCCTTCGGGCCTGCTGCGTGAAAAGTTCCGCTATGAGAGCCGCCGTCGCCAAGCACAGGGAGCCGATGACACCGATGAGGGTTACTGGTAAAAACATGCATCGATTTTGGCACAACATCGGCGGATGGCTGGCAAGCTTCGCCGTCGCTTCATCCGCAACGACGGCGTTCGTAACGACAGCGTTAGTGGCTACAGTATTAGCAAGTGCAGCGGCGCAGGCCGAGGTCACGGCGACGCTGGATCGACAAAAGGTCGCCCTGGGCGACAGCGTGCGCTTAATTGTAACGGCAACTCAGGGCGAAGACCTCGAACAGGTGGATCTGACGCCGCTAGAGGTCGATTTCGATATTTTACAGCGCACCTCAACCAGCAACACCCGAATCATTAACGGCCGCCGCTCGGAAACAAAAAATCTAACGCTGGACATCAGCGCGCGCCGCGAGGGTCGGCTACAAATTCCACGCTTGATGGTAGGGGGACAAACGACAAACCCGCTATCGCTACAAGTTATACCCGCCGCCAAGACGCCAAGCGACGGCCAAAGCGTTGTCTTTGAAGCCGAAGTTGATCACGAACAATTGTATGTACAGAGCCAGTTACTACTGACCCTGCGCGTATCCCAGGCGGTCAACTTGGAACGACGCACAATTACTGAGCTCGAGATCGACAATGCCTTCGTGAAAGAGCTGGATACCAAGCGCTTTCAGCGCAATATCGACGGTAGACAGTGGCTGGTGCACGAAATTCGCTATGCGATCTTCCCAGAAAAAAGTGGCACTTTGCGGATCCCCTCCCTGGTTTTTTCCGCCACTGCGCGCGAACGAAACCGGGGTCTCTTTAACCCAGGAGGGGGCCGTCAACTGCGACGCAGTAGCCAGCCCTTAGACGTCAACGTGTTACCGCGACCAGAAAACTTCCCCGGCAGTACCTGGCTACCAGCGAAGCAGATCACGATTTCCGAGCGCTGGTCTACCCCGCCGGATCAACTCAAAGTTGGCGAGTCGGCCACACGCGATGTCACTATCATTGGCGAGGGTCTGCAAGGCGCACAACTCCCGCCTGTGCTGGTGCCGACCATGAATGGGATTAAGTTCTACCCCGATCAACCGAGTATCGATGAACGGGAAATCGAGAGCGGCTTGCTCGGTACACGCAGGGATAGTGTCGCCGTGGTACCCACACAGGCTGGCACCTGGACTATGCCGAAATTTCGCATTTCGTGGTGGGACACAAAGAGTCAAAAGGTTCGCTATGCTGAGCTGCCTGAGCGTAAAATTGTCGTGGCTCCTGCAACATCGGCATCGACCCCGACAAGTGCGAGCGCTGAAGAAACTGCGGGGGATATCTCAGTCGCACCACCGGCAGAAACGCTGCGGACCACAGAGCCACGTTGGTGGCGCTGGATCGCGCTCTTTTCTAGTGCGGGCTGGCTGGGCACCCTGTGCTTCTTCGCCTTACAGCGACGGTGGGGTCGCAGCAATCGATTGACACCGGTGCAGGAATCGACCTCTGAGCGCCGCGCTTTCAAAGCACTGCAACAAGCCTGCGAAGCCAATGACCCTGCAGCGGCGCGCAAAGCACTGATCGAATGGGCAAACACGGTATCTAAGTCTGGAAAAATAACCAGTCTTGCACAGGTGGCAGCGCAATTTTCTCAAGCCGGCGAATCGCGTGACAATGTATCAAACGAGTCCGCAGGACTGTCTGCTGCGCTCGCCGATTTGGAGCGCACCTTATACAGCGTCGCCAACGACGCCTGTTCGACGGGACATGCTTGGTCCGGTGCGTCCTTGTCGGCGGCGTTGGACAGTGCACGCGCGCATGCTAAGTGCCGGTCAAAACAGAGCGATGAGACAGAGCTTACGTTGTATCCAACATCGGTGCCTAGCGCTACTGCGTTGTAATCAGTACGGCGCTATCACTTGTCAGAGCTTGGATTAAACCTGGACATATCAAGAGGGTGGTGTTGGCAATTCCAGCAGGCCTCAAATGCCATTCCGTTAATTTCCCCACACCGTGCGCACGTCCAGGAACCACCGTCGTCCTCGACCAGCATGTTATCGAGCAGCGCCTTAGCCTCGGAGTAGTCGGCTTCGTCGACCAGCCACAGTTCTACCCAGGCATCGATGGGCGACATCTCACCGATAGCACCGCCCAAATGCTCATTGCGTACCACCACCTCAAAGCCCGCCGCCTCGACAATGTTTTTGGCGTTATACACTAAAAAGCGGTTTTCACGGGTAAAGAGTTTTTTCACCAGAGTTAGTTACACCAGACGACTAGGCTTGCTTATCCGACAGATAGCCATCGATGAGACTGTGCCATGCGGGGAACTCCCGCGTATCCCAAATAGACGCGATGTGTTCACGTGCACGCCCCACATCCCAACCTAAATGACGATGTGCATAGATGGCGTAAAACGCGGAGACGCGATAGTTAGCCGCACAATGCACTAGCCGTGCCTTGCCCTCCGTGCGCTGCATGGCCGCCTCGAATTGCGCATAATCATTTTTAGTAGGCGCATCGAAATCGACGGGAATGTAAATGTACTCAATTCCCTGGTTCTGCACCATCTGTGCTTCTTCTGCCTGCGCGTACTCGCTGTCATCCGGTAGTAAATTAATGACCACGGTGAACCCTTCGGGGCCCAGCGCACTGAGCTGGTCTGTGCCCAGCAGGCCCGCAGTCGCTGTGAGCTCATCCACGCGCTTGAAATTAAAGGCCTGATCGACGCTCATGACTTCCCCCTTCAATCTGTATACAGTTCTGCGTTGAGTGACTTGTTCACGACCTCGTAAACATCTGGCGATAGATCCGGCAATCGTGCCAGCCGCTGCAGTTCCGCCTGCATCAATGCCTGTCGATCGCGGTAACAGCGCCACTTGGTGAGCGGCGTCAATAAGCGCGAAGCAATTTGCGGATTCAGCGCATTCAACTGTTCGATCGTCGTGCCAAGTAAACGGTAACCAGCACCATCTCGGCGATGAAAATTGACCGCGTTCTGAGCGGCGAACGCACCGATTAGCGCACGCACCTTGTTGGGATTGCGTATATCAAACGCCTGGTGCTGCGTCAGCGCCTGCACGCGATCCAAGGCCTGCTCGTCGGGAATCACGGCCTGCAACTGCAACCATTGATTAACCACCAGGGCTTCGTCTTGCCAGCGTTCATAAAACCGCGCCAGCGCACCCTCGCGCTGGGTGTCATCGCCGGCGAAACAAATGTCGCGCAGCGCCGCTAAACGATCCGTCAAATTCGTTGCCTTGTCGAACTGGGTGTGCGCCAGCACCAAATAGTCGTCAGAAGCACTGACCAGATAGCGCAGCGACATATTGCGCAAGCTGCGCGCAGCGATTTGCTGTGCATTCGGTGCGTAAGCCGCGGAGCTCGCTAGCTCCTCGTAGCGCTTGAGAAAGCGCTCAGTGAGAGATAGACCGATAGTGCGTTGCACATATTCGCGCGATTGATGGATGGCATCGACATCGGCCTCCCCCGCGTGACTGGCCAGTTCCGCCAAATAGCTCTCGCTGGGTAAGTTCAACATGTCCGCCACCATGGCGGGGTCTAGACTTTCATCATCCAGTAAATCGGCGAAAGCGTCGATCAACAAACTGTCGCAGTTGAGCTGCACACCGGAAAGCACTTGTACCTCGACCTCGTTCAGTACCTGGATAGCCAATTGCTGAGCGCTGTCCCAGCGTACGAAGCCGTCTGCATCGCGACTCATGAGTGCCCGTAGATCGCGGCGACTGTAATCGTAGTGCAGGCGCACTGGCGCCGAAAAGCCGCGCAATAAGGAAGGAATCGGGCGCTCCGGCACATTCTCAAATTCAAAGCGATGCTCGGGGCCATCCACCTGCAACACCGTGTGCGTATTATCCGCCGAGTCAGTATCCGGCGCCTGGTCGGCCAACTGCAAGGGCAAGTTCCCCGCGTCGCCGAGCAGGCCCATCGCCAGCGGAATGACAAAGGGCTCCTTAGTGGGCTGCCCCGGAGTTGGCGGGCAGGACTGCGAGACCTTAAGTGAGTAGCGCTTGCTCTCGACGTCATACGTATCGGTCACGGTCAGCACCGGCGTGCCGGACTGACTATACCAATTGCGAAACTGGGTCAGGTCGATAGCGCCCGCTTCTTCCATGGCGCGGACAAACTCTTCGCAAGTTACCGCTTGCCCATCGTGGCGTTCAAAGTACAAGTCTGTGCCACGCCGAAATGCCTCCGGCCCGAGCAGCGTATGGATCATGCGCACGACCTCTGCACCCTTCTCATAGACGGTTAAGGTATAGAAATTGTTGATTTCCATAAATGAATCGGGGCGCACGGGGTGCGCCATGGGGCCGGCATCTTCAGCAAACTGTGCGCTGCGCAACACTGACACATCTTCTACGCGCTTGACGGTGGGCGAGCCCATGTCTGCGGAAAACTGCGCATCGCGAAAGACCGTAAAACCTTCTTTTAAACTGAGCTGGAACCAATCGCGACAGGTAACGCGATTACCACTCCAATTGTGAAAATACTCGTGTGCAACAATAGCTTGAACGCGCTGGAAACCCGCATCGGTCGTGATGTGTGGACTACACAGCACACAGGAGGTGTTAAATATATTGAGGCTCTTGTTTTCCATAGCCCCCATATTGAAATCATCGACCGCTACGATGTTAAAAATATCCAGGTCGTACTCGCGCCCATAGACCTGCTCGTCCCAGGCCATCGATTGCTGCAGTGCCATCATCGCGTGGCCACACTTATCGATATCTTTGGGTTCCACATAAATACGCAGGGTGACGTCGCGCCCGCTTGTCGTGGTAAAGCGGTCTTCAACATGGTCTAAGTCACCTGCAACCAAGGCGAACAAATACGCAGGTTTGGGGTGCGGGTCATGCCACACAACTCGGTGTCGCCCCGCCTCTGCGGAAGCCGCTTCTACCAGGTTGCCGTTGCTCAATAGCACCGGGTAGCGCTGCTGCTCGGCCTCTACACTCACCGTAAACACCGACATCACGTCGGGTCTATCCAAGTAATAGGTGATTTTGCGAAAACCTTCCGCCTCACACTGCGTGCAAAACATACTGCGCGATTTATACAAACCCTCTAGGGAGCTATTGTTTTGCGGGAATATACGCGTGCGACAACTCACCACACACTGATCGGGCACCGCGTGAATGGTGAGCCCTTGCGTTGTCTGTTCGAACTGATCAGGGCCCAGTAATTTGCCGTCTACAGACACGTCGATCAATTGCAGTTCCTGCCCATGAAGCTCCAGTGGTGCCGATTCAGGCGTGTGTGGATCGCGAAGCAGGTGCAACCGGGAGGTCACCAGCGTTTCATCTTCGTGCAACTGAAAGTCAAGTTCGGTGCGGCTGATGACAAAGGCCGGTGGCCGATAGTCTTTAAGATAGATCGTTCGTGGTTGTGCGTCGCGCATAGCCGCTCTCTTGTTAAATTTGACCTAGGGCATTTATTACAGCAGATGAACAGCGAGCTGATACCCGCCGTATTTTCGAATATTAATCACACCCGTATCGAAAATTAGATACTGCCCTTTGATACCCGTCAGGGTGCCGCCCGCCGTCGGTGTTTTATCGAGGTTGAACGACTTTACCTTAGTGGGGTATTCCAGCACAGGGTATTCGATAGCCACTTCTTCGATATCGTTAAGCACAGTTATGGCATCCAAACCACGTTGCTCGTACAGCGCTTCGATGTCGGCTGCACAAGCCGTGCGCAGCTGGTCGCGCTCTGCAACCATGTCACGGGGTTCCGGTGAACCTTTAAGCATGGCCTGCCACTGGGTTTTATCGGCGACATGATCTTTAAACACCACTTCTAATAAACCAGAGTCTAGCCGCGAAGACACGCGAAAAATCGGTAGCGCTTGTGTCGCACCTTGATCCATCCAACGCGTCGGCACCTGACTTCCACGCGTGATACCTACTTTCAATCCGGAGGTGTTCGCCAAATACACGAAGTGATCGATCATACAGTGTTCGTCGGCCCAATCGGGCTCACGGCATGTGCCTTCATGGTAGTGACACTTCTGTGGGTTCATAATGCACGTGTCACATTGCGCCAGCCGTTTAAAACAGGGGTAACAATAGCCCTGGTTAAAACTCTTGTTGGTCTTCCGATCGCAGTGAATGCAGTTAATTTCGCCCTCGTAGCGCAGCTCAACGGCCTGCCCGAGGTACTGATTGAGAGGGATGTCGGTATCACCCAGAGGCAGGGAGTAGGAAACCGGCGCCCGCAACTCCGTTTTCATTTTCCGCGCAGCGCCACTGGCCAGTAGTTCACTCATTGTGACTGCTCTTTGCCGTTCGTTTGCTGGTCGTCAGCCAACGTGTTTCCGCTAGTGACGGCGCCAGAGGTGACAGGCGCACTGCGATCTCGCTCCGTTGTCGAACCCTCCCAGCGCAACGTTTGCGTTGACTGCACAGCACCCGACCCAGTGAGCTGCGTTTGTTTGGGACGCACATAACCCACGCGCTGCTCTACCGGCAAGTTCTGCGCATCCCAAGCAATAACAGCTTGCAGTGCATTTTCTTTTTGCTCCAGCGTTAGCGGTTTGCCGTCCGGCCAACGACCCAACTCCAGCGCGCTGCGCAAGCGAGCACACAGTTCCGGCGTCATGCGTGCAATAAGCGCACTGTATTCGTCGTTTTTCACCTTGCTACTATCACATTGCTACTATCACCTTACCGCTTTCACACTGCCAGTTTTACCTTGCCACCCGCACTGACTGAACCCTTCAAATGATTCCTTTTTACCGCCACTGAGGACGAACGGGAAGCTGCGCGCAGTTACACAAAATCTAGCTGGCATCGGTATCCGCGTTGTGCTCGTCATCGGCGTTGTCGGTCAGGCGCGAGAACAAACCGAACACGAGACCAATCATTGCCCCACAGGCCAGCCCAGAGGCGTGCGCTGCATTGGCGATCTTGCCAAAACCCAATCCTTCCACGATGCCGAACATACAGGCAAACATCCACCCGACCATAAAGAACATAATCGGGCCACTGGGTCGAAAACCCCAACGCGGCTGCACATACGCGCCCATCCAGGAAAATCCGAGAAGCCCGTAGACGACACCGGACAAACCACCGAAAGAGGCACTGCCACTACTCATGAATTGGGTTACATTGGAGACCAAAGCGATCACGACAAACAACATAAACATATTGAAGCGACCCATAACACGCTCGACCTTAGTACCCAAATCCCACATCCACAAACAATTGAACGTAATGTGCAGCCAACCCATGTGCAGAAACGCCGGTGTAATGGCGCGCCAGTACTGACCTTGCATTTGCTCCAGTACACCGGTCGCCCTGTCATAGCCGAGGGGAAGAAAAGTGAACCAGCTCGCCAGCTCGTGCAACGGCCGCAGGTAGACCAGTGCAAAACCAATAATACTGAAAACAATAAGCGTCAGCGTCACGGGCGAGTCCTGCCAGGCTTTGAGTTGCGTAATAGTACTGGGGTCGCGCGCCTTGCGCCGCAACAAGATCTTGAGTTCTCCCGCCTGCCACTGGCGGTACAAGTCCTGCACCTCTTCAATGTGCTCGGGTTTTTCAACCTTCAGCACTTGCTGGCCGCCCTCTTCAAAAATGCGATGATTAATCTCGCGTTTATACAAAAGCGCGCTTAGCGGTAGTAGATCCTCCTCTACCCCAATTCTGAGTACCTCGTGGAATTCCATCATCAATTGACCAGCGCATTACTCCAGCGCAGTTTGTCGCGACAGCTTTCGTAAAAACTGTGCCCCAGCGGATGCAAGAGCGTCAATTGATGCGGTTTCTTGCGAATGTGGACTGCATCCCCCGGGCGCGCCTTCATCGTTGCTTGACCGTCGCTGGTTACCGGCGGGTGAATACGATTGCGCTCTAAAATTTCCATGCGAATATGCGAGTTGCCATCGACGACAATCGGGCGGCTACTCAATGCATGCGGAAACATGGGCACTAACACTACAGCATCGAGCACGGGGTGCATAATTGGGCCGCCACCAGAGAGTGAATAGGCGGTTGAACCCGTGGGTGTTGACACGATAAGCCCATCGGCGCGCTGCCGGTAGACAAACGTATCATTGATATACAGCTCATACTCAATCATTCGCGCCGACGTCCCAGAATCCACCACTACGTCGTTGAGGGCCTCAGCGCAGGCAACGACATCGTTGCCGCGATGAATTTCCGCATCCAATAAAAACCGTTGCTCGCGCTCAAAATCTCCGCGCAGCACCGCTGGAATTTGCGTATTTATGTCATCCGGCGTGATGTCGGTCAGAAAACCCAACCTACCCCGGTTGACTCCCAGTACGGGGGTGTCATACCGAGCCAGGGTGCGCGCGGCACTCAACAGACTGCCGTCGCCGCCGACCACGATGACTAAATCTGCCTTGGCACCGATATCCTCGAGCGTGCCCACCTCAAAATGTTGCCCCGAGGCGAGCGACTCCAATTGGTCTTCGACAATGATATCAAGTGAATGCGCTTGCAACAGCTTCAGCAGACTGGCCAACACATCTTGTAGCCCGCGCTGCCTGCGCCGCCCCACTAAGCCGATCTTGTTGAACACTACTGACATATTGCCCACATCCCCAGGCAGGAAAGCACTAAGTATACCGTCGCAGTGAGCGGGCCGCGACTGGGAGGGCACGCAAGAAAAGAGCTATTCGCGGAAAAGAGCGCCCGACTGTGTCGCGAGATAGGCGAAGATCGCATAGGCGGCTACGTTTTGATCGAGCGCCCGAGGCGCAATTGCCGCGAGGGTATCATCGGCCGTGTGATGGACATCGAAGTAATCGCTACCGTCTTGCAGCAAGGTCACCACCGGTACACCCGCATCGCGCAGAAAGCGTATGTCAGGACCACCGCGCGCCTCATTATTGCCGCGCGCTATGTTTAACGGTGCCAAGACTAGTCCGATGTCATTTAAAGTGGCCAAAAACCGTGGTTCAACATAACTGTCAAACCGCCAAATATCTCCGGTACCAAAATCCGACTCCGCCGCAACCACCTGTTGAGAGAGCGTCGCTGCGTGTTTCTCCACATAGGCCTTGGCACCCGCGTAGCCTGTTTCCTCCGCGCCAAACAACACAACCCGCAGGGTGCGCGCGGGCGGTGACGGAAGTTTTTCCAGCAGTAACTTGGCCGCGGCTAGCACAATGCCAACTCCGGCACCATCATCGACCGCACCGGTACCCAAATCCCAGGAATCCAAGTGGGCGGCGAGCACCACGATCTCATCGGAATTCTCACCACCGACAATCTCGCCAACGACATTGCCAGAAAGCGCAGGTGGCAAATGCTTTGGGGTTAGCAGCATATGCACAGTCACCGGTTGCCCGTAGCCCAGAACTCGCTGCAGTTGATCCGCATCCGGCGCACTCAACGCGGCCGCTGGTAAAGGCGGTTGCTCAGCGTCGGGGCCGCCCATCATGCCCGTGTGTGCGAACCTATGCGCAGACGTCCCCACCGAGCGAATCAGCAAACCGACCGCCCCCAATGCCTGCGCCGTTGACGCCGCCGTGACCCTTTTGCGTACCGCTACACCATAGCCCTTGCCATCACGCGTGCGGCTCATCACCTCATCGATGAACACTATTTTGCCAGTGACCTGTTCGCGCTGTGCCTCGGTTAACGCTGCTAACGATGCAAACGCCACTACCTCTGCCATGACCCCCTTTTGCGGCGTGCTACCACTACCGCCCAGTGCCGTCAGCGTCAGCGCTTGAGGGAATGGCGAGACAATGCTGCCTCGTTCCACCCCGCGCTGCCAGTAAGGCGTTGTAAATTCCTCGATACGCACATTGGCAAGCCCCATCTCCCGCATCGTGCGCACCGCCCACTCCCGGGCGCGCGCCTCCTGCGCGCTGCCCGCGAGGCGCGGCCCCACTTCCGTCGTAAGGGATTTAACCAGCTTGTAAGCCAGGTCATTGCCGCGAGCGGATTCGATCAACTGCTGCGCCGTCACGCGCACCTCACCGCTGAACACCGTTAGTTCTTCCGCCACAGAGGAAGCATGCCATCCAAAGACCAGCAGCAAAAGGAGCAATACCTGCGGCCAGTTCTGAATGGATTTGGAGCACTGTAATACGCGATGCGATGTGACCATGTCGACGTGCTGCACAAAAAGTCAGGTTGAGCCGCAGTGTACAGCAAACTCTCCACACAAAAGACCATCGGTGAGTTGAATAGTTTCCAAACTACACTCGTCAGCCTGTACCCATCTCAGGGCACGCACCTTATACTGACCCCGCATTCACCACCCGGCTGGCAAACCATGAATAATCGAGCAACACCACCCAACAAATGGCCATTTCGTTGGGACCTCCTGTTGCGCTATCGCTTTATCGAAACTATCGCCCTGTGGGAAGGCCGACTGACCACGCGCCACCTGTGCGACACCTTTGGCATCGGCCGCCAGCAGGCCAGTAAGGACATCAATAACTATAAACGCGAAGTCGGCCCCGGCAACCTCGAATACGACAAGTATCTCAAAGGCTACAAACCGACCAAGTATTTCCAACCCCAAGTCACTCAGGGATTGGCCGACGAATACTTGCACCTCATGGCGCGCAATAACGAACTGATGGATATGTTTGAATCGCTGGCGCTCGCGGTGGCCAACGTGCAAGTACTGCACGTACCCGTTCGCGATGTGCGCCCCGAAGTACTGCGACCGATCATGCAAGCCGCGCGCGCGCAAAAGCGCTTGGAAGTAGACTATGTGTCCATCAACAATCCCGACCGCGAAGGTCGCATCATCGTTCCCCACACGCTGATCTTTACCGGCCTGCGCTGGCACGTGCGCGCCTGGTGCGAAAAGAATCGCGATTATCGCGACTTCGTGCTCAGTCGCTTTCGCGACAAGCCGGAAATCTTGGATACCTCAGAACACACTGCCCAGGGTGATGTCGCCTGGAACACCAAAGTTGCCGTGCGTATCGTGCCGGACCCGCGATTAACCGCCGCACAACAGGAAGTGGTGGAAGTTGACTACGGCATGCAAGACGGCGTGCTCGCTATAGCAGCGCGCGCCAAACTGGTGCCCTACGTGTTAAAACTACTGCACATCGACCCCAGCAATGAAACCCGCGAACCCACCGCGCAACAAATTGTGGTGGAAAACCTCGACGAGTTGCAGCCGTGGTTGTTCGGATGAAAGAGGCTCGACAACGCAAAATCGTATAAACTATCAACTTTCAGCACGAACCTGGGTGTGAGCCATGCAAGACGAAAACCTATTCGAAGTCGCCTACAACGAAGAGAGCTTTTGGGACAAACTCAAGCGCTACGCCCGCGCCGCCGGGTTGGAAGTGGTCGAAAAAGCCCTACTGTTGTACTACGCCAGCCAGGAGGAAAATGTGCCAGCCTGGGCCAAAGCCACCATCGCCGGTGCCCTGGGTTATTTTATCGTGCCCCTGGATGCCATACCCGATCTCACTCCCGGGGTCGGCTATGCCGATGATCTAGGTGTTTTAGTCCTCGCTATCGCGGCAGTCTCCACCTACATTAACGACACTGTACGCGAAAAAGCCGCGCGCAAAGTGAAGGACTGGTTTGGCGGACAAACTTACGAAGCAACCCGAGTGCGCCGCAACGCCGAGTAGCGGCCCGCTGACCATCGGCTCTTCGGCTGAAAATTCTGCGAACGTTTCTGCTAGCGTGGTTGCCGCTATAACAATTCCCCACTGATCTCTGCTAGGTATCAACGACGCGCCTGCTGCGCGCCAGAAATATCGCCGTGGATAAGCCCGCAGACGCGAAAATCATGCACATCACCATAATTTGATAGCGCGCCGCGATTAGCGGTGAAACGCCCGATAAAATCTGCCCCGTCATCATGCCCGGTAGAGACACGATGCCAACGGCGAACAGGGAATTAATCACCGGGATCATCGCTGCCTGATAAGCGGCCAGGCGCGCCTCCTCCCAACTCAGCTCGTGTGCTAACTCGGCGTAGAGCCGCTCTGCCGCTAAACTCACCGCCGTCATGGAATTTGCGAAGACCATACCGGCGAGTGGGATCATGTAGCGCGGCAAATACCAGGGCTCCAACCGCAGAACAAGTTGGGTCATTAGCGCGAGCGTCAGACCGCCGCCCAACGCGATGGCAAGCAAGGAAGAACCCACAAGTTGGCGGCGCTGGGTTTTGACAGTTCCCACAGCAATCCAACTCGATGCGAGCAGCATAATGAGCAGGACCAGCATGATAAGCACACTATTATCCGCGCCAAAAATCCACGCCAGAACGTAACCAATCAGCAACAATTGCGCCAACATCCGGCCCAGCGCATACATTGCGTTGCCAACATCGAAGGCCCACTTCAGCAAAATCACCAAGGTGATCGCCACCGGCATCAAGGCCAGAGAGAGCTGGCCCAAACTCAATGTGATAACAGCGTCTTGCACAAATGCCCCGCTGCAGGTTGTGTGGTGCACCCATGCTAACGACTGCGCCGGTGACAGCCAAGGTCACTCTCTTAGGTCACTCTCTTAGGTCACTCGACAAGGCCACAAAATAACACATCCGACTCTGACACAGAAACCTCACTGGGCCTATCGTCAGAGTGCATTGCCAGAGTGCATTGCCAGAGTGCATTGCCAGAGTGTTTTACCTGGCTTGTTGCCCAGCCCTTCCCAAGCGGCTTTTAGGCGGTTCTCAAGAGCTACTTTCAGCAGCGCGGAGTATGGGCGCGACATTCGAGCGCTCGCCCGAACACGCAGTGGTGAGGGCGTTGCACAACGCTTAACTGCCTAGGAAGCGTCTTAAATGAATCTATTAACTCTGTGTATTATATGTCTATTCTCTATAAGCCAGTGTCAGAACGGTGGCCCCGGAAAGCAGACCCCACATCAATTCGGGCACATAACTGCCCACCAACGTGAGTAGGGCAGTGGCCGAGAGTACGGCAATGACCAAATCCGCTAGGGGGAGCGGCTCTATTTTGCCCTGAGATGTAGTCGGAGAACCCGCCGGGGATTCGGGCTGAAGTGTGCTGTCCTCGACCGGCCTCAACTGCCCTTCCCCGTGAAAATCTTCGTTTTGCGCCTGAAAGAAATCGCTGCTGCCGACACCTGCAGACAAGGGAATATGTGGCCATTTCGCTGTATTCATTGCGTCGCTCCCGCTGTTGGCGCTTGCCGCAAGGGTCTGACAAGTCGCTGGTTTTCAAACCGTTAGCTGTTCTTAGTCACTGCTCGCCGTGGTGGCAACTCACCCGCTTCTTCGTTAGCCAACCTGACCCAGTGCATTAACTCAATGTGCAGCGTCATTATTACGTCAAAAGCAACTACTGTCTATACATACAGTATTTTATAGGTATGAAAAAGCGACAGGTCAGGCCAGGGCACTGCGGTATTTTTTTCACATTTTTTTAACCCCTTTCCCGCTCCTGCCGCGACTCACTCCAAGACCCCAACAAAGGAGAACGGTCATGGCACACCAAAAACACCTACTGACGCTCGCGATTACCACGGTCCTGTGCGTCGCCTGTGTGGACGACAGCAGCGACAACCCCGAGCCAGTTGCTAAGAACGACAGCGTCGCTGTACAGCCAGAGCGGCCAGAATTAACCCAACGTCCAGACAGCATCGAGCCCGAACCCCTGGCAGAACGTCCCGCCAAAGCGCTGAGCAATACGCCCATGGGGACTCAGCAACCCGTCGCTATAAAAAAAGAGCGAGCGGATCAAGATGCAGAGCTTACCGACGCGACCCCCACCATCAATACGCCAACGCGGGATCCACGAGCAAGGCACAGGGCGGCAATCGCAGAGGGGGAGGCGGCAACGGGCGCCGCGCAACACCAGTATTCCATTGCTACGGAAGCAGTCAGCGGGCACAGCATGCCTTCCCCCTACCCGCAGATCACCACGGTGGTCGATCGAGAAAACTACATCGACTACCCCGTAAACGGCGTGCACCGGGTGGTGGAAACTCCGGTTTCAACCTTTAGCATCGATGTCGATACTGCGGGGTACGCCAATGTGCGACGCATGTTGACTCAAGAGGGACGCTTACCACCTTCGGATGCGGTACGTCTGGAGGAGATGATTAACTACTTCAGCTACAACTACACAACACCAGCCAATGAAGAGCAACCGTTCAGCATTCACACAGAGTTGGCACGCGCACCCTGGAGCGACGGGCACTATCTCATGCAGATAGGATTGAAGGGTTATGAACCGCCGAAACTTGAGCGCCCCGCTGCCAATTTGGTTTTTCTCGTGGATGTATCGGGCAGCATGCGCTCCGCGAACAAACTGCCGCTGGTAAAAAAATCTTTGCGCTTACTGGTCAATCAAATGACGGCGCGGGATAGGATCGCGCTCGCAGTGTACGCCGGCGCCGCAGGCACGGTGCTCGAAAGCACACCCGGCAGTCACAAGGCGAAGATTCTCGCCGCCATCGACGCCCTGGAAGCGGGCGGCAGCACCCACGGCAGCGCCGGTATCAAACTGGCCTATGCACTGGCGCGGCAACACCGCATCGCCGGGGGCATCAACCGCGTGATCATCGCCTCGGATGGCGATATGAACGTGGGTACGGTCACGATTGAAGCGCTCAAAGATTTGGTGGAGCGTAACCGCAAACAAGGTGTCGCCCTCACCACACTGGGCTATGGCTCGGGCAACTACAACTACGCGCTAATGGAGCAGATCGCCGATGTGGGCGATGGCAACGCGGCCTATATCGACAACCTGCAGGAAGCACAAAAAGTACTGGTTAATGAGATGCAATCGACACTGCTTACAATCGCCTCGGATGTAAAAATTCAAGTGGAGTTCAACCCTGCCTTGGTCAGTGAATATCGCTTGATCGGCTATGAAAACCGCATCTTGCAACGGGAGGACTTTACCAACGACAAAGTCGACGCCGGTGACATAGGAGCTGGACACACGGTAACCGCGTTGTATGAAGTGGTGCTGGCGGGCAGCGGCCAGGAGCGCATTCCCGCCCTGCGCTATGGTAATACGCACTCCGACGAGCGTCGCAACGTCAAAGCGCCGGTACACGGCAATGAATTGGCCCACGTGAAGTTGCGTTATAAAACGCCCGGTCAGTCGCGTAGCCAGTTGTTGACACGTGTCGTAGCGCGCGATGACCTCCAGCCAACCATCCACAACGCGAGCGGAGATCTGCGCTTTGCCGCCAGTGTGGCAGGGTTTGGACAGCTCCTACAACAGGGTACATTTGTTAGTGACTGGAGCTACACAGATGCGCTCGACCTTGCCCGCAATGCGCGCGGTCACGACCCGCATGGTTATCGTAGTGAATTCATTCACTTGATCGAGCTGGCACAGTCTTTATCCTCGGGGTCTTAATGTCAGTCGCAGGGATGCGCTGAACACTCGGGAGTCACATGCTGCAACTCGTCAATCGCCTAAAAAGCGACGAAGCTTTGATGCTGGCCTACCAACGCGGTGATACCCGCGCTTTCGAGAGCTTATATCACCGCCACAAGGACGGCCTGTTCACCTTTTTGTATCGCAGTTGTGGCCGCCCGGCAATTGTCGAGGAACTGGCACAGGAGGCCTGGGCAGCGGTGGTAAGTGGCGCTGCCAACTTCCGTGCCGAATCCTCGTTCAAAACCTGGCTGTACCAAATCGGACGCAACCGCCTCACTGACTTTTGGCGCCGCAGGGATAACCAGCACGAGACGCTGGAGGCCGCGCCCGAACCGGTAGCCGCGCCCAGCGGAATTCGGGAACACTCCCTGGAGACCGAACTCATGCACGCCATAGGGGCATTGCCACTGGAACAGCGCGACACGCTGCTGCTGCAAGAGCAGGGTTTTTCCCTGCGCGATATCGCGCACATCACTGGCTGTGGCGAGGAGACAGTGAAGAGTCGTTTGCGCTACGCGCGCCAAACCCTACGCACAGCACTGCGCGAAACTCTTGGGGAAGGATTTGGCGAAACACTTAACCATGCACTAAGCGAAGAGCATTACGGCGAATGGGGCGCAGCACTGGGAGACAAGCAATGAGTGACTCGAGCAAAGCGAAGACTAGCGGCACACTGCCGCTACCCAAAGCACGCTCGCCGCGCGACTTGGATGAACGCATTCTGGCCCACGCGCGACGCCATGCTCCAGAACGGCAAGCTACCTTTACCCCGCGCTGGATTCCGGGTTTGGCAACGGCAGGCATCGTCGGCTTAGCCCTACTTATTGCGTATCCGCAACTCCCGACGCGCACCAGTGATGATCGTGTTGATGACTTAGCCGATGACTTAGCCCAGGCAGCTCACGCACCCGCGGCAACCCAGTTGCCCGAAGGGCTCGCACACGCCAAAAAACGGTCCGCGCCCACCAAAGAAGCCGCTGTACAACCCTCTGTCGCGTTGCCGGACGACACCGGCACCGCTAACCGCGCGCCGGTCGCCCCTGCTAATCCAGCCCAACACGCCCCTAGCGAGGCGCCTTCCAGCACAGATTTAGCAGGGGTGGTCGAGCGCTCTCGAGCGGATAGCGCCTGGGCGGCACGGAGCGCTGGGCTTGCTGCAGCAGCCGCGCGCAAAGAAACAGATGAGTTGCCAGCGCGCGACCGCGATGCGGAGGATAAAGCGCCAAGCCGTGTGCTTAGTGCCAGGGAGGTTAACCAGCGGCTGGACGCCGCCTCCGCGCTGATCGCCGCAGGTAAAATCGAGCAGGCTATCGCGCACTACGCGCTATTGCGCAAGGCCTGTTCCGATTGCGGTTTACCCGAAACATTGCTGGAAGCGCTGCACGAACGCGAGCGGGGTTCGCTACGCGCGCTACACTAGCCGCATTGACACTGCTTTGGACGCCGCTTTCCCGCTACAACTGCTGCGCCGCAAAAGTATCACAGGCGTTGACGTCGCCCGTTTCAAAACCCTTGCGGAACCAACGCACACGCTGCTCGGATGACCCGTGAGTGAAACTATCGGGCACGACCCGCCCACCGGCTTGCTGCTGCAGCCGATCATCGCCGATGGCGGTAGCGGCCCGCAGCGCTTCCTCCAAGTCACCTGGGTCGAGAATTTGACGCTGGGTATTGGCCATGTGGCCCCAGATTCCGGCATAGCAGTCCGCCTGCAACTCCTGACGCACCGACAACTGGTTGGCCTCTGTCTTGCTGCGACCGCGCTGGGCGGCGCGCACTTTGTTGCTCGTGCCAGTCAAGGTTTGCACGTGATGACCCACCTCGTGTGCGATCACATAGGCCTGGGCAAAATCACCAGGAGCGCCATGGCGGCGTTTCAGATCGTCAAAAAAAGTCAGGTCAATGTACAATTTTTGATCACCCGGGCAATAAAATGGGCCCACGGCAGCACTGGCCATACCACAGGCGGAATTCACACGGCCGGAAAAAAGCACCAGTTTAGGCTCTTTGTACTGGGCGCCGCCCTGGCGAAAGATAGTATTCCAGGTCTCTTCCGTATCGGCGAGCACCACAGAGACAAATTCACTAGCTTCTTTCTCTGCCTGTGTTAACTCCGCAGGGGTTCCACCTGGAGCCATACTGGCACCACCGCCGGTAAGCATCGACAGGACATCCACACCCATCAAGCGGCCACCGATCACCGCGACTACACCCACTAGCAGGATGGTTCGGCCGGTTTTGGAGCGAATCAAGGAGGGCAAGAAGCGCATAATTAACGGCACTGCCCCAGCGGCGGCCATACCGACGTTTTGGCCGCGGCGGTCTTCTACATTGTCACTTCTTCTGCCATCTCTCCAACGCATGATAGATTCCTGTTGCTCGCTTTCTTTAGTTCATTTGTTTTATACAATGGGTGCTTTACACCTTAACAGCATAATTCTCACATTGGGCTCCCAGTGAGTCCACACTGAAATAGGATAGACCATATGAGCGACGGTATTCTCATCGGCGGGGCAGAGACTGGCAAGATTTTCTTAAACCCGCGCTACGCCAACCGCCATGGCATGATCGCCGGCGCCACCGGTACCGGTAAAACTGTCACCTTGCAGTGCCTGGCCGAGGGTTTCTCCGATCTCGGAGTTCCGGTTTTTCTCGCCGATGTCAAAGGCGATATCTCTGGCATGTGTCAGCCCGGTAATCCGCACCCTAAAGTGGATGAACGCGTCGCGAAAATCGGCATCGACAACTATCACCAGCGCGGCTATCCCATCGCCTTTTGGGATCTGTTTGGCAAGCAAGGCACGCCTGTGCGCTCCACGATTTCCGAAATGGGCCCGCAACTGCTGTCGCGCTTACTGGATCTCAACGAGACGCAGGAGAGCGTCCTCATGTTGGTGTTTGAATTCGCCGACCAGGAGGGCATGCTGCTAGTCGATCTGGCAGATTTGCGCACAACGCTGGAATACTTGGGCAATCACAGTAAAGAACTCGGTACGGGGTTCGGCGTCTCAAAAGCCTCGGTGAACGCCATTTTACGTCGCTTGTTAATGCTGGAACGCGAAGGTGGCCGCAACTTTTTTGGCGAACCGGCTCTGGCCTTGCGGGACTTCATGCAAACCAGCCGCGACGGCCGCGGTATGATCAACATTCTGGCGGCAGATCAGCTCATCATGAGCCCGCGTGTGTACTCTACTTTCCTGTTGTGGCTGCTGTCGGAACTGTTTGAAAATTTACCCGAGTTGGGCGACCCGGAGCAGCCTGTGCTGGTGTTCTTTTTTGACGAGGCGCACTTGTTATTCAAAGGCGCGCCGCGCGCACTATTGGAAAAGATTGAACAGGTCGTGCGACTCATTCGCTCGAAGGGTGTCGGCGTGTACTTCGTCACACAAAACCCCGCGGACATTCCCGATACCGTGCTCGCACAACTGGGCAACCGCGTACAACACGCGCTGCGCGCCTACACACCGAAGGAACAAAAGGCCGTGCGCGTCGCCGCCCAATCGTTTCGCGCCAACCCCAAGCTAGATACCGAAACAGTGATTACCGAATTGGGCGTAGGAGAAGCGCTAGTGTCAACCCTGGAGAAAAAGGGTGTGCCCTCCTACGTCGAGCGGGTACTGGTGCGGCCTCCCCACTCGCGCATGGGCCCGGCGACCGACGCCGAGCGCAACAGCGTACTCGCCGCCGACATCAATCAACGGCGCTATAAAGACCCAATTGATGCCCGCTCCGCCCACGAAGTGCTGCAGGAGCGCGTGGTCCAACGCCAAAAGCACGAGCAAGAGGCGGAACTCGCAGAGCGGGAAGCGAAGGCTAAGGCGCGCGACACAAGCAAACCGCGCCGTCGCGGCGACACTGCGGGCGAGGCCTTTGTGAAAAGCCTCGCGCGCGCCGCGGGCAGCAGCTTGGGCCGCAAGCTTTTTCGCGGTGTGTTAGGCTCTTTGCTCAAGTGACACGAATCGTGAATTAGTCACTAACAGCGCGTAAAAATACCCTCTGTATTCTGTGGTTTAAATGTGCGATTCTTGAGAGCGCTTCCATCTGAAGCAATTGACAATAACGAGCTGTACCACCACCTGCAACGGTGCGCTGCGGCCATAGCGAGGACTCTCAAGTGAAGTTTCAGGGGCACATGCTTACGTCAGCCATGGTCGTATCGACCCTGCTGGCCACCACCGCCGATGTTAGCGCACAAGCCTACGGCAGTGCCTACGTCAATATTTATGATCTCGCCGTCACCAGCACCGACGAAAACGGGGCCAATGGCCCCTTCTTTTTGCCGCTGAGTGCGTTTACCGAGTTCAATGTCTTTGCCACGACCATCGCGTTTCTCGATGTTCAAGTTGACCCCGCCAACCCGCCCAGTAGCGACTTCCAACGCGGGCCCGCAGATGCGCAACCCGCCTTTGGCCTAAACAGCGTGTTCCCCTTGGGCGCGCCGGGCAATAATGCCATGACACTTCAGGGGCAAGCGGGCAACTACGCCTACAGTGATTCCCAAGTGGGTTCTACGAGCATTGCACAACCGCTGAGCGGTGGCCCCGTTGTGGCCACTGGCACGTTGACCCAATCCTGGCTGCTCGGTGAAGGTTATGTCGCCGCCGATGGCTCTGCCAATGTGGGCAGTGACAACGCATCGCAAACCGGGCTCGACACCACCATTGTATTGGCACAGCCAGCAATCATTGCATTCGATTTTCTCGCCGACCCCTTCTTGCAGGTCGCCCTATCCGCTGCCGCGAGCAGCGGCACGATTAACGCCAACATCGACGTCACCCTCAGTATTAGCGGCGATGCCGGTACGATATTTTCCTGGACTCCCGATGGGCAACCCGGCGGCATCGTCGGCGGCACAGAACTGACCGATGAAGGCGATCTCAACCAGGCGTTGTCAATCACCTCTCCGGGGCTAAGTGCACTCTACGATCCGACCGGCGACAGCTCGGTAGGGGATATCAGCCCGGCAACGGGCCTGGCGTACTCGGCGCGCACAGACGTCATCCCCCCCGGCACTTATACGCTCTCATTAGACATGTCGCAAAACGTAGACATCATCACTGTGCAGGGCGCACCGCTGGTAGATCTCGGTGACAACCCCGACACCGGTGCGGGCACAGGGTCAGGCAATTACGAAACGACCGTGGCCGATGGCGGCGCGGCGCATGAGATTAAGGGCCCGTACCTCGGCTTTTGTGTGGATGCAGATGCAGCCGCCCAGCCGTCCGCCGGGGCCAATGGCGACGATAACACTAGCGGGACGGCATTGGGCACCTGTGTCAATGGTGACGACGAAGATGGCATTCAACTACCGTCAAACGTCATCCCAGGCGGCGACTACACATTGACCGTGAACATGCCCAACAACGCGTCGGCGGAAGACTGTTTCGTTGACGGCTGGATCGATTTTAACGACGATGGCGATTTCTTGGATGCGGGCGAACAAATCGTGGCGCAAAGCTTCGCGGCGAGTAGCGGCGAGACCAGCGTGCCATTTTCGGTTCCCGCTAGTGCGGCAATGGTAAACGACTATTACAGCCGCTTCCGCTGCACACGGGCGGGCGGCGCTCTGCCCACTGGCTCCATCGATCACGGGGAAGTAGAAGACTACCGTATTCCTGCGGGCAACGTGGCAGTTCCTGTGATGGGAATACCGGGCTTGGGTTTACTGTTTGCACTGCTCTCTGGCGCGGTCTTTATTTTCCGTCGGCGGCGTTAACAGCCGCTGTCGGCATTCTCGTCGGGCATGTCCCCAACAAGACACCCCCTCCAGGTGCCTTTTTTGCGCACCACATCCCGCGTTTCAATTGCGCGATGCCGCTATGCACTGGACTTAGCCCGCCGCTGCTTGCGCCGCTTGCTAATCTGTTTTGGATAGCGCGGCAACTTACCCGTGCTGAGGTAGCGATGAATACTGTGCTGTGAACGAATTTTGGTGGTGCGCCCGCGCCGGGTAACATAGTGGTTTCGCTGGGCGGCATCCAGCGTACGCGCGCGAACATTGTCATGCCACTGCTGATCTAAGGTATCCTGAATGACCCGCTGCACCTCGTGATCGAGAATGGGGCACAGAACTTCGACGCGATAATCTAGGTTGCGCGTCATCAAATCGGCGGAGCCGATTAAATACAATGGCTCGCCGCGATTGTGAAACACATAAGCCCGGGCGTGCTCCAGGTATCGATCAACAATACTCACCGCCTGAATATTGTCGGATATATCCTTAACGCCGGGCAGCAACGAACACATACCGCGAACCAGCAGGCGCACCTCCACACCCGCTTCGCTGGCCTCGTAGAGCTTCATAACCATTTGCTTATCGACCAGGTTATTGCACTTCAAGGTCATCCGCGCATCGTGACCGGCTTGCGCATTGACAATTTCTTGGTCGATGAGGTCGATGAGGCCCGAACGGCAGGTGTGGGGGGACACCAGCAGCAGACGGTAATCGGGGCGCTTGTAATTGAACTGTAAAAACTCGAAGACATTGCGCACGTCTTTGCCAATGTGTTGGTCGTGCGTCAACAATGTGTAATCACCGTAGAGTCGGGCCGTCTTCTCGTTGAAGTTGCCGGTGCCGATATGACTGTAGTAGCGCGTTGTGCCCTCCTCTTTGCGCTCAATCAGCAGGAGTTTACTGTGTACCTTGAGGCCTGGAATTCCAAAAATTACCTCGATGCCGCCATCGGTTAGGCGCTCCGCCCAGCTTATGTTTGCCGCCTCATCGAATCGCGCGGCAAGTTCGACCACCGCGAGAACACGTTTCCCGTTGTGCACGGCGTTGACCAGCGCATCGATTATGCGCGAATCTTTCGCGACGCGGTACAGACAGATTTTGATGTGCTCGACCGCTGGATCTAGAGCCGCTGTTTTCAATAGATCTACAACGTAGTCAAACGGGTGGTAGGGGTAGCAAAGCAGCACATCCTTGGCACGAATGCTGTCAAAAATATTGGCATCATGGTCGAGGCGTTCCTGGCGGATTGGTGGCAATGGCTTAAACTCCAGGTACTTCGGCCCCACATTGGGAAACGCCATAAAATCCTTTGAGTTGTGGTAACGACCACCAGCGATCAAACTATCGTATTTACCAAACCCAAATCGGTTGCACAGGTAATCCAGCAAACGCTGCGGCATAGTGGCGTCGTAGACCATGCGCACCGCGTCCGCTTTTTGGCGCTGCTTTAAGCTGCGCGCCATCTTGTCGATCAGACTCTGGGTAATGCCCGTATCGATTTCCAGCTCAGCATCGCGTGAAAATTTGAAACCATAAGCGCTAGCAGAATCGATTTCGACGACACCGCGAAACATCTGCGGCAGGCATGCGCGCATGATGTTTTCCAAAACAATAAACACCTTACCGCCCTTGCCGCGCTGACGGGGAATTTGCACAAACCGCTCCAGGCGATCAGTTGGCACCTCAACCAGGGCATAGCGAAATTCACCGGCATGCTCGATATCGATGGCCAGGTACAACGATTCGTCGTTAAGAGCCGGAATAGTTTGTCCATCTGACAATAAAATGGGCTCCAATTCGGGCAGCACGGTGTGGGTAAAATACGCCTGAACAAATGACTCCTGGCCGGGATCCAGCTGGCGTTCGTTGATAAGATAAATTCTGCGCTGTCCCAGGGCGTCGATGACCTGGTTATAGATCCGCTCAAATTCCTGTTGTAGTTCCACGACACGCTGCTGGATGGCCGCGAGCAATTCTTTAGACTGCTGCCTATTATCGCCGGAAGACACCGCAATAAGGCGCCGAACCTCCGCCACTCGAACGCGAAAAAACTCATCGAGGTTGTTGGAAAAAATCCCGAGATAGCGCACGCGTTCGATAATGGGCACTTCCTCGTTGGCGGCCTCTTGCAACACCCGTGCGTTAAATGACAGCCAGCTCAGCTCTCGTGGCATGAACAGATCTTGGTCTAGCAGATCGGCTAACCGGCTTTTAATCGGATTCGCCATTATTTCTCCCTAATGGTTTGGTTTCGTGTGCCGCTACTGAGCAGTGCGCTGCCTGTGCAAATTACTATCGCTGTCTGAGCTTCTCAGGGCCTTAACCATCGATAAACCTTGGTGGTCACCGACGGTGAAAACCACTGCGCACCCGCAGGGCAGACAATGTAAACCATGAGCCCCGCGCGCTGTAACCTTCCCAACAAGAAAATTTCGCGCAATCATCGGGGCGTGCTTACGGCACTGTCGACAACGCACTCGACGGTGCGGTGCAGATGCACCAGAACGACGAGCTGCAGCGCCGGTAGCGGCGAGGAAAGATGTCGGACAGACCAGCCATTGCACCGGTAAATTGGCGGCTAGTAGCGCACCTGCGTGAATTAGTGGTTGCTTGCGCCAATAGCTTGGGGGTAGAAATATCTATACGTTAGCACATCAATCTAATAAATTACTTTAAGTTTGATTGATTAGTGCATGCCAATTAATAAAAAAGCCCGCATTTCAAGAGTTGAAAGCGGGCTAATAGCCGTATGTTTCGGGGCAGAAACATCGGCCAGGGGACGTGTTAGCACACGCAAGGGATGCGCGTGCTATATAAAAAATAGTCGGTATTTCACCGATTTCAAGAAAATAGTTAAAAAAATTTTTAGGGCTTAAGCGCCAACACGTCGGTTTTTAGATGGCGTAGTACCTGTTCCGCAACATTGCCCAAGAGCCGGGCACGCACCCCCTTGCGCCCCACCGTCCCCATCACCACCACCTGTGCACGGACCTTCGCCGCCCGGCTAGTAATAACTTTTTCGACCGGGCCACGCTTGCAGCTAAATGCCAATTCCGGCAAATCAAACTCCGCCGCGAGCTTGTCGATTTGCGGCTGCATCGACTCCTTGGCCTCTATCTCATAGGTACGGGGATCGACCAAGTCTAGATCTTGTAGCAGTGCCGGGACTTCAATTGCGGTGATAATTTTCAAGTCAACATTCAGCGTCTCTGCCAGCGCTTGTGCGACGCTCAAGATCTTCTTATTGAGCGCTTGCTTGCGCGCCACGGTTGTCGCTAGGTCCAACGCTGCCAGCACCGGCTTGGTGCGGTGCCATCTCTTTTCGGCCACGATCAGCACGGGAGCTGGGCATTCACGTAACAACTGCCAGTCGCTGGAACCGCGCACCCGTGACGCCTTCGCCCTGCCCGTTTTGACTACCCAGACAAACTTTTTGGAGCGGCATTCTTTGCTGACCCAGCCCACTGGATCTTTGCTCCAGATAACCTCGAGCTCGATTTTTTGACCGGGGCTCTTATATTTATCAATACGTTCTTGTGCATCTTTTTTGCGCGCAGCAAGCAAGCGCTTTTTTGCTGCTTCTTGCTGCGCCTTGGATTTTCCTATTGCCGATAGGGGCGCATGGACAAAGGCGACTACTTCCGCGTGCTGTTTCAGTTTGGCGGCCAATTCCAGACCGCGCGGTGTGGCGACGCAGCGCTCGCTGCTATCGGCAACGATCAATACTCTGTCCATATCCTGTCCTTCTTGTTGTGGCTGTAGGTCCGCAGTATAGTGCCTGATGACGAGAGAGTTAATGCGCAGGATCAATCGCTTATTGCTAGCCCAGGGTGACACCGCAAGCGCGCAACGCGACTCTGAGGTGGGTGACTCTGAAGTGATCAGCCACTACTGCACCTAACTACCGCATCTTTGTAGGTATCCACGACGAAGGGCTTGCCAGACAAGTGTAGGCGATATACTGTGTATATATACAGCATCGAGAAAGAATCCACAGGCGGGCCCGCCTATGTCGCTAAAATCGAAAAAAACCATCCGGCCGTCTGCGAACACGCGAATCGGTGGGCGCCATCACAAAGGGCGCGGTGCCACCAGTAATCGGGGCAGCCGCTTTCAGCCACTTGACGTCGAGTGGGATGAAGGAATAGAGGGCCCCAGCCCGGTGACGGAGTGCCGCGCCGTACAAGCGCACAGCATTATTTCACGCAACAACTCGCCCGATATTCCATTCGAGCAATCCATTAATCCCTATCTGGGTTGTGAGCACGGCTGCATTTACTGCTACGCGCGGCCCACGCACGCCTACCTGGATTTGTCACCGGGCCTAGATTTTGAGACCAAGCTGACCTACAAAGAAAATGCAGCGGAGCAGTTGCAAAAAGAGCTCGCCAAAAAAAGCTACCGCTGCCGCAGTATCACCCTGGGTGCGAACACCGACCCCTACCAACCGGTGGAGAAAACACGGCGAATTACACGCCAGTTACTGCAGGTCCTGCACGATTGCGAGCACCCCGTGGCCATCATCACTAAAGGCGCGCTTGTGACGCGCGACATCGATCTCCTCGCCGCCATGGCCGAAAAAGGCCTAAGTGCAGTCACCATCAGCATCACAACCTTGGAGAGTGACTTAAAGTGCCACCTCGAACCGCGCGCGCCCTCCGCAGCAGCACGCTTTGCTGCCATAGCCGCTTTAGCCGATGCCGGCGTCCCCGTGGGCCTGCTGTGCGCGCCGATGATTCCCGCGCTCAACGACGCTGAACTGGAGCGCATTTTGGAGCGAGCAGCAGCCGCCGGTGCTACCCGCGCCGCCTACACACTTTTGCGTATGCCACTGGAAATAAAAGCCTTGTTTGAAGAGTGGCTGCATACCCACTACCCACTGCGTGCGGAGCATGTACTCAGCCTGATGCGACAATCCCGCGGTGGTGCCGATAACGACAGTCGCTTTGGTCACCGCATGCGCGGTACCGGTGCGTTCGCCGACATTTTAGCGCAGCGATTCCGGCTGGCCACTAAGAACCTGGGGCTCGAAACGGGAGAAACGTTTGCGATGAACACGACATTGTTTAGGCCGCCAGCCCCGGCCAGTGAGGCGAACACTAGCTCGCAAATGGGCCTTTTCTGAACTCGGTTTCCAACGTGTATGGACTACGGAGCGCTCGGTTTGGACCTACGAAGACAAAGATCAATACTAAAAACTGCACACTTGCCACACATTTGTGGGCCGATAATACGTTTAAGCGCAACCGGTAAGGCACAGCATGGGCTCAATGCGCAATCGCAAACCTAGAACAACGTACGCTGTAGCGCTTTGCACCAAGCGGTGCTACGTTGTTCGCGAAACTTGCGCGTAGATCTGACCGAAAATTCACGGTCGATACGCCAAATTTTTTTGATGTCCCCCGGACTACTCCACAGCCCCACCCCCAAGCCCGCCAGATAGCAAGCGCCGGCAACGGTGGTTTCAATCACTTGTGGACGAATTAACTTGCTACCCAGTACATCCGCCTGAATTTGCATCAATAGGTTGTTTGCCGCTGCACCGCCATCGACGCGCAGGGGCTTCATGCGTTTGCCTAAATCGGTTTGCATCGCGCGCAAAATATCGACATTTTGCAAGGCCATGGCGTCGAGCGTGGCGCGCGCGATATGACCGCGCTCGGTGCCACGGGTAAGCCCCGTGATGGTGCCTCTGGCTTGGGGTGCCCAATAGGGTGCGCCCAGGCCAGTGAGCGCGGGAATGAATTCAACCCCGCCGTTGTCTGCCACCTCACTGGCCAAGGTTTCGACCTCGGCAGCGCTGCGTATAATTTGCAAACCATCGCGCAACCACTGCACAGCGGCTCCGCAAATAAAGGCCCCGCCTTCCAGTGCATAAACGGGTTTGCCCGTTTCTCCTAACTGCCAGGCCACCGTGGTTAAGAGATGGGCCTTCGACTGCAGTGGCTTGGCCCCGGTGTTCATCAAAATAAAGGAGCCGGTACCAAAGGTGCACTTGGCGTCGCCGACACCAAAGCAGGCCTGGCCAAACAGCGCCGCCTGTTGATCGCCGGCGACACCGGCGATGGGAATGCCATCGGGCAGGCCTTTGACGCCCCGGGTGTGACCCAGCACAGCGCTGGAAGGAACGATGGTGGGTAGGATCTCACGCGGGACGTCGAACAGCTCCAGCAGTTGGTTATCCCACTGCATACGCTTTAAATTCATCAGCGATGTGCGCGAGGCATTAGAGACGTCGGTCACGTGGGCAGCGCCCGCTGTGAGCCGCCAGATCAGGAAACTATCGACAGTACCCCCGGCCACTCGACCGGCGCGAAGACTGCGTTTGATACCGGCAGTATTGGCCAGCAACCAGCGATATTTACTCGCGGAAAAATACGGGTCGAGCAATAGCCCCGTCTTGCGTTTAACCGCTCGTTCGTGACCCGCCGCTTTCAGCGCCTCGCAGTAATCCGTGGTGCGCCGACACTGCCATACAATGGCATTGTTGAGCGGCTCGCCCGTCTCGCGATCCCACAACAGGGTCGTTTCCCGCTGATTGGTGATGCCGATGGCAGCAATCTCGCTGGGGCGACACAGTTTGCGCCGCAACAAGCTGGCGATGCCCTTTTCCACTGACCGCCAGATATCCTGCGGTCGGTGTTCCACCCAACCCTGGCGCGGATACAGTTGCGGAAACTCGTGATTGACACTGGCGCACAGTTTGCCGCGCGCATCCATAAGCGCCACAGTGCTGCCGGTGGTACCTTGGTCTATCGCCAGAATGTAGCGCGCCATACCTAGCTGCCGTAACCCTCGACCGCTTTAATTTCCAAATAATCGGTGAAGCCGTGGCTACCCCACTCGCGACCGTTGCCCGACTGCTTGTAGCCGCCAAAGGGAACATCGAAGCCGCCGGATGCACCGTTAATGTGCACATTGCCCGCACGGATACGCGAAGCCACATCACGGGCGTGGTCCACGTCGCCGCTTTGCACATAACCGGCTAACCCGTAGGGCGTGTCGTTGGCGATGGCGATGGCTTCTTCCTCTGTTTCATACGGAATCATCGTGAGCACCGGGCCAAAGATCTCTTCGCGCGCGATGGTCATCTCGTTGTTCGCCTCGGAGAACACCGTGGGCCGAATAAAATAGCCCTTGTCTAAACCCTCAGGGCGGCCCGGGCCGCCAGTCACCACCTTGGCGCCCTCTTCTATCCCTTTTTCGATCAGGCCTTGGATCTTCTTGAACTGCACTTCGGACACGACCGGCCCCATCGTGGTTTGCTCGGACCTTGGATCACCCACCACCACGGCCTCGGTAACCTTGGCCGCTACCGCTTCTGCTTCTGCCAACTTATCTTTGGGCACCAACATGCGCGAAGGCGCATTGCAGGATTGCCCGGTGTTGTTGTACATATGCTGCACACCGCGCGTGACGGCCTCCTCTACATCGGCATCTTTCAACACTATATTGGGCGATTTACCACCCAGCTCCTGGGTCACTCGCTTCACCGTCGGCGCCGCGTTTTGTGCCACCAGCGACCCTGCCCGCGTCGAGCCGGTAAACGACATCATGGCGACATCGGGGTGTTTTGATAGCGCTGTGCCCACGCCCGGGCCATCGCCGTTGACCATGTTGTAGACACCTGCGGGAACACCCGCTTCATGCATAATTTCACTAAAGATATAGGCGGACAGTGGTGCAACTTCGCTGGGCTTTAACACCATGGTGCAGCCTACGGCCAGCGCTGGCGCGACTTTGCAGGAAATCTGATTGACCGGCCAGTTCCAGGGTGTGATCAAACCGCACACGCCGATGGGTTCTTTAAAAATGCGGTGCTCGCCCAAATCTTCCTCAAATTTAAAATCTTTCAACACGCGAGCGGCTTCTTCCAAGTGCCCCTGCCCACAATAGGCCTGCGCTGTCATCGCGAGACTCTGGGGAGCGCCCATCTCTTCGCGAATCGCGTCGGCGATATCGGCATAGCGTTTTTGGTAGGCCGCAACACAGGATTCAAGCAGTTCTATCCGCTCGGCGCGCGATGTGCGACTGAAGGACTCGAACGCGTCTTTTGCCGCCGCCACGGCGAGATCTACATCCGCCTCAGAGCCCAGTGAAATAGTCGCACACACTTCCTCTGTGGCCGGGTTGATTACCGCAAAATCATTGGCCGTGGCCGGGTCGACCCATTGGCCGTTGATGTAAAACTGTTTGTACTCGCGCATGGTGCACTCCCTTGTGTTGTGGCACTTAATTTGCTGGCGTTCGCTCAGTACCTCCAGCGCCGCTAAAACCTCGAAACTCAACTATCGCAGCTGAGCTATTGCAACTCGACTTTCGCATTAAAAATCTCGCAACTGAACGCTAAAATCTGAACTCTCAAAACTCATACCTCGCAATGGGATGACCATTCGGTATAGATGAGTTGTTGCAGCCGTGGTCACTGTCAATAAATCACTCTCAGCAAATCGCTCTCACCAATTTGCTATCAACGAATCGCCGCTTAGTGTAGCAGTTCCAGTGCCACAGGCCAGGCCCTCGCACAAGCACTATCAACAATGTCTATCCACCGTGCTCCAGCAAACACCGCAACAGAGCGGGCGTTGTATACCGCGCAAGAATCGCGCAAAATTACCGACCCTTAGCCGAGTATGAGAATTGCACCATGGATCAGGAAGAACTCACGCTGTTTCGCGACATGACCAAGCGTGCCTTGGAACAAGAGGTGGCGCCGCACTTTGAGCAGTGGGAGGAAGCGCACGCCATTCCACGGGAGCTGTGGAACACACTCGGCGCTGCGGGCTTACTCTGCCCGGATATGCCCGAGGAGTTCGGCGCGGCGGGTACGGACCCACAAGTGACGCTCGCGATCATCGAGGAGATGGCACACCTCGGCTTTGGCGGGATCGCAACCGGCTGCGCCATTCACAGCAACATTGTCGCTCCCTACATCAACCACTTTGGTACGGAGGAGCAAAAGGCCCAGTGGCTGCCTAAAATGGTGAGTGGCGAGGTTGTCGGCGCACTGGCAATGACCGAGCCCGGCGCCGGCTCCGATGTGCAGTCCATTCGCACTTCTGCGGTACAAGACGGCGATGAATGGGTACTCAACGGTTCAAAGATTTTTATCACCAATGGCATGTTGGCGGACTTGGTGATCGTGGCCGCGATCACAGATCCTGGCAAAGGCGCCAAGGGCACATCCCTGTTCTTAGTGGATGCGTCGCTGGAAGGCTTTTCGCGCGGCAAGAAAATCGAAAAACTGGGGCAGCACACCTCCGATACCGCCGAATTGTTCTTCCAGGATGTGCGACTCCCCGCCTCCGCCCTGCTCGGTGAACTGAACAAGGGTTTTGTCATCATGATGACAGAGCTGCCGCGCGAGCGCTTGGGCATCGCTGCTCAAGCCGTCGCCTCGGCCGAAGGCGCCCTAGAGTTGACCGTCAACTATGTATTGGACCGCAAGGCGTTTGGCCAAACCATCGCCAGTTTTCAAAACACGCGCTTTACACTCGCGGAAGTAAAAACTGAAATCGTCTTGAACCGCGCCCTGTACGAGCAGTGTGCTGAACAATATGCCCGCGGCGAGCTCAGTGCCGAGGATGCGGCCATGTTGAAATACGCCAGTACAGAAATGCAGTGCAAGACCATTGACGATTGCCTGCAGTTGTTTGGTGGCTATGGCTATACCATCGAGTACCCTATTTCGCGCTACTACGCCGACGCGCGCATTCAACGCATCTACGGCGGTACCTCGGAAATCATGCGCGAAGTGGTGGCGCGATCGATATTGGGGCGCTAGGCTCGCGAACTCGTTCTAGCACTAGCGGCGGGGGCTCTTTCGCTTATACGAGGCCCATCATTTCGACGAGGCCGTGACTGTGCCCGGCGGTATAGCCCCCATCGACCACCATCGTGTGGCCAGTGACATAGGTGGCATCGTCCGACGCGAGAAACAGCGCTGCTCCGGCAATCTCCTCGGCCTTGCCCAGGCGGCCCAGCTTGGACTGGCGCACGACATCGGCTTTGAACTCGGGCATGGAATCCATAATGCCGCGCAACAGGGGCGTGTCGATAAACCCCGGGCAAATGGTATTGCAGCGAATGCCCATACGGCCGTAATCGATCGCCACGTTCTTGCTCAACAACACCACGCCACCCTTGGAGGCGTTATAGGCACTGCCGCCCTCCGTGCCCTGCAAACCCTCGACGCTGGCGATAGTGATTATGCTGCCGCTGCGCTGCTTACACATTGCATCCAGCACGGCCTTGATCGATAAAAACGTGCCTTTTAAATTTATATCCAAGACGCGATCCCAGGCGCCTTCGTCCAACATCCCCACCGGCCCGCCATCGCCGACACCGGCAGCCGTAACGAGTACGTCAATGCGTTCGAATTCCTTTAGCGCCTGTGCCACCGCTGCATTTTGTGCGGCGCCATCGGTGACATCAATGACGCGAAATTGGCTTTTTGGAGACACCGTCTCCACCTCTTGCCAAGCGTCGCTGGCCTGAATATCCAGGCCAATCACCACCGCTCCTTCTGCGGCAAAGCGCTGGGCACAGGCCAGACCTATACCTGAAGCGGCTCCCGTGATCAGTGTCACTTTCTCTGCTAATCGAGCCATCGTACCTCGCCTCCGCGCAATCACGGGCTATCCGCTGTGAACCGCGCTACCCAGTTATGTGCTGTTATTGTGCTTGAATGAAGTTGTAGTCGTCGGCGTTGGCAGCTTGCGTCCAGCGCCACATGTCGATGATTTTCCAAGGCCAAAGCAGCGTCACTTTACCATTTGCATTTTGGTAAAAGCTGGTTGTTATGGAATCGTGCTCCCAGATTAACTGCGCGTGCAGCTCGCGAAAGCGCCGGTAGTAATCATCGTACACCTCCTGCTTGCACTCCAACGCTGCACTATCGGATTGCAGCAAGCACTTCAAGCACGCCATGATGTAACGCATCTGACATTCACCGTTAAAGATCAAGCTGCCGCCAAAAGCCAGATTAGTTCCCGGGCCGTACATACAGTAAAAATTGGGGAAGTTAGCCACAGTGACCCCCAGGTAGGCCGCGGGTTCATCACCCCACTGATCGGCAAGCAAGACTCCATCGCGCCCGCGAATTTCCATCGGCCACAAAAAGCGGTCGGTTTCAAAACCCGTGGCATAGAGAATAATATCGGCAGGATAAAAGCCACCGTCCGCTGCGCGCACGCCCTCGGGCTCTATCGCAGCAACGCTTTGCGTGACCAGTTCGACGTTGTTGCGTTTCAACGCCGAGAGCCAACTGCCGTTGTCCTGTAATGTGCGCTTGCCCATAGGGGCGTAGTCGGGTATCACCTTTGCCAATAGTGCTTCGTCGTCCCCTACCTGCGCTTTGATGTAATCGCTAAACATGGTGTAGACGAATTCGTTCATCTCACTGATGGAGCGCTCCTGGTGAGGCCACTGTGGGTCGACAAACACAGTGTCATAAGCACCATCGCAAGCGGGCCAAAAGATGAGAAAGCGAAACCAGCGCGCGTAGAACGGCAGGTTCTCCAAGCACCATTTTTTCCCGGCGGGAACGGCGTCGTGATAGATCGGGTTCTCAAACATCCAGGGGGCACTACGTTGAAACACAGTAAGGTGTGCCACATCCGGCGCAATAGCGGGAACCATCTGAAAGGCACTTGCCCCAGAACCCACCACCACCACACGTTTACCGTGCACATCAATGCTGTCATCCCACGCAGCGGAATGACACCATTGGCCGCGAAAACTCTCGATACCGGGAATGTCTGGTAGTTTCGGCCGGTTGAGTTGCCCCACGGCACTAATTACGCTGTTGGCGATAAAGGTTTCTTCCGCGCCATCGCGATCGATGGTGTGCACCTGCCACTGGCAGGTGGCTTCATCGTACTGGGCCCGCGTCACCTCGGTGTCGAAACGAAAGTTGCCTCGCAACGCATGCTTGTCGATGACTTGTTCAAAATACTGTTGCAGTTCTGGTTGCTGCGCAAAGTATTGCGTCCAGTGGTGGGCTGGCTCGAAGGAGTAGCAATACAGATGGTTGCCGACATCCACGCGCACGCCGGGGTAACGGTTTTCAAACCAGGTGCCGCCCACCGATGCATTTTTTTCGATCACCACATAGGGAATGCCCGCTTCTTGCAACCGGTAGGCGGCGAGCACGCCGGACATACCGCCGCCAATCACCAATACCCGGTGCGCTTCGCGTCGCTGCATCGGAACTTCATCGCCCCAGGCATCGCTGCGCTGATCGCGCCCATCCAGTTCCATTTCCTCTAACATCATGGGCACATAATCGTCGGGCACGTCCGCACCGACAAAAAAGCCCATCATACGGTGCACGGTCGCGGAATCCGGCGGTGGCGGCAGTACGCAGCCGCCGTCGCGAAAGGCTTTGATCACTTCTAGCGCCTGGGCACGCACAGCGGCTTTGTCTTCCTCTGACATGTAGCCTTGATATTCATTGATATACACGCCCGCAGGTCGCACCGGCCCGTCGAGTAAACTGGTGTCGCCACTCATGTGAATCATGCTCATCATGAGCGTGGGAATGCTGGCATGCTCTAACGCCTCAGCGATGAATTCGTCGTCATCGGGAATGTTAAAGCTATGCTCTGCCGAGTTCATGGTCGCTGTTGCAGTCATGGTCGTGGCCTATCCATTGAGGCAAAGAAAAGTGTCGAACTTATTGTATGAAGGGTTTTTTTGCGCACTCACGCAATGCAGAGGTGGAGAGTGCAGGTACCTGCACTATACCCCCAATTGGTGTGCGCGAGATCATGCTTCACATCGATACACGCAGTGATGCGTTACAGCGCCGTGCTATCGTCGGCCAAGCCCAACAACAATTTCGCCGCCTCTAAATAGGTATTTTCACTGATAAAGGCGTGCTGTGTGCCGGTGTACATATCCCGAAAGGCGCGCTCCAAGCGGCTGCCCTCGCGAATCGCGGTGGTACCGGCAGCCAAGTGTGCCCACTGCACAATTTCGCGGCTCGCTTCCGTGGCATAAGTAGCGGCTATGCGTAAATCAGCGCGCATCATCGGTGTGAGATCAGCACCGGCGCTCACCTGCACTTCGGTCTCGGCGAAGGTATCGACGACTAAACGGTGTGCTGCACGCCACATGCCCTCGTGGTGAGCCAGGCCGCGTTGGAAGGTCGGCTTATGGGCGAGGGAACTCCCTTCTCCCATGCGCGTTTTTTCCTCGGCTAGCGCGACGATATCGTCCAGCATGCTGCGCGACACACCCAGAGCCCAGCCGGCGTGGCCGCCAGCCGTCAAAGGCAGCACACCGAAGCGATAGAGCGCGCCGCCGCGCTGTGGCTCACGTGTAAACAGGGGGTAGGTGCGGCTGTGGGGCACAAATACATCTTGCAATTCATAGTCGTAACTGCCTGTGCCCTTGAGGCCTTGCACATGCCAACCGTCGGTGAAATTGACCTCGTCGCGCGGGACAACGGCGACCATCATCAGCGGCATGGTATCGTCCGCCATCACCATCTCGCCGCCGTCCATGGGCAGGAACCCGGCGCAAACGTACTCCGAGTGGCCTGTGCCACTACCAAACTGCCAGGCACCGATCACCTTGTAACCACCAGTGGTTTTTTCGCCAGTACCATTGGGGAAAAACTGGCCGCCCATGGTGACCCGGTTATTGTTCGCGGTAAAAACTTCGGCGAAGCCGTCATCGGGAAGGTATGCGGCCGCAAAGGCGGTAGAGGGCAAATTGGCAATGCCTATCCAGCCCAGAGAACCATCTTGTCGGGCCATCTCTATCCAGGTTTCGAGAAGCTCAGTAAAGCTGGGTTCCCGGCCGCCAGCGGGAGCAGGGTTCATGAACTGCATGAGCCCCGAATCCCACAGAGCTTTTACCAGCGGGTCGGAGAGTGTGCGACGCGTTTCCGAGGCGGCGGCCTCGGTCAGGGCCGTCGCTTCAATGGAGCGAGCCATTTGGAGGCCCGGGTTGGGTGCGATTGCGTTCATGCCGCTCCTTTTCGCAGTTTGTAGCGGTTGGTTTTGCCTACGTGCCCACCACAACAAAGTTGCAGGCCGCTCTACAATAGTGGAGATTTCAAAGTACGCCTGACCTCAACCCCCGTCAATGACACCAGCCCATCGACGCCGTGGCGGTTTAGTTATGCAGTGTACCGAGCGCCTCTAGACATTCCTCGCTCGAAATACTTCACGGCTACCACTCCCCCACTAGACCAAGTAGCGACAGCAAAAAGAACCCGGCAGTTATGGTCACCACTGACAACAGGGTGCTCAACACCACCATGTTAGCCGCGCGCACCCCTTCGCCACCGGCCGCAATCACCATGATGTAACTCGAAGCCGCCACCGGTGTTGCCAAAATCAAAAACAACACTCCCAACTCTTCACCCGTCACCCCAAAACCGAGTGCGACCAACACGCTGATCAACGGGGCGACACACAGGCGCCAGCCCACCGCTTCCCAGGTGGGAGCTCCCGCACGATACAAGTGCGTCACAGTCATGGAACCGCCAATTAACACCAACATAAGCGGTAAAAAAAACTGCGACAGGCCCAGACTTAGCGGCACGATAAAGTCTGGCTGCGCGATACCGGACAGCGAATAAACGACGCCGAGCGCAATGCCGATAATCAAGGGGTTTCGCGCAATACCCAATAAAACACGGGGCAGCGACGTCTCACTTCCCAACGTGGTATTGAGTACCCACACAGCCAGAACATTGTACAAGGCAGTGAGCATAGCAACCGGCAGCGCTGCCAGCGCAGGACCGCGCTCACCGTAAGCGGACACCGCCAGCGCCATGCCGACAATGGCGAGGTTGGAGCGAAACGCAGCCTGTACAAATAGGCCCTGCAGCGGCCGCGGGTGGCGGCGCCAGCGGCTATACCCCCAACTCAGCGTCAACACCAGTAGCGTGGAAATCACACCGGACAACAAATAACGCGCCTGTCCGATATGCGTGTAATCGACCTGAGCCGCACCGGTGAAGAGCATGACCGGCAGGCCAAAATTAAAAGCTAGGCGCGAGACCTTGTCGTTGAACGCAACCGAGAGCCAGCCGATACGATGCAAGATCAAACCGAGAACAACCCACGCAAAGGTCGGGAGCGAAACGCGCAGGGTGGCCTGGAAAAGTTCCAGCAGATCAGGAAAACTCATGGGCGAAAGGCTATCTAGTACTGCGCGACATCATCACGCAAAGCGCAACTGCTAGAAAGACTAGCGTTGCAGTTTTAACAAAACACACCTGTGACGCGGCAGACCCGGGACTTAGCGCCACACTGATGGCACAAATCCATCGGCGGACAGATGTAAAACGACAAACTTAAAACGACACCCGAGATTTAGCCCTTAAAGGAACTAAAGTTCGGCCCCCGTCGCAAGCTGTGACCGCCGTCGACGTTGATGCACTGGCCGGTAATCCAGCGCGATTCCGGGCCAATCAAAAAACGTGCGAGATGGCCGATGTCATCGGGGTAGGCGACATCTCCCATCGGCGTGTTGTCGATGTAGGATTGATAGACTTCGCCCTCGCGCGGAATCATTTCCATCACTTCAGTGGCGACGAAGCCCGGGCGAATTGCATTAAACCGAACATGCTGTGGTCCGTTCTCATCGGCGGCGTTGCGCATCATGGCCTCGACACCCGCCTTGCTGACGGGGTACGCACCAAACCAGGGGTGCGTGATATGCCCGGCGAGCGACGACATGCCAACGAAAGAACCACCGCCCGCGGCAACCATCGCAGGCAGTGTATATTTCACGCAGAGCATGGTGCCCAGCACGTTGAGATTCATCACGCGCAGGAATTCTTCGGTGTCCATCGCCTCGTAACCGGCGAGCATACCGCCGCCGCCGGCGTTGGCGACGCAGCCGTTGAGTTTACCAGTGGGCTTTAGGCTGACTTCAACCATCCTTTTGACATCAGCTTCGTCGGTGACATCACCCGTCACGCTTTGCACACTGCCGCCAAAGTCGGCCACTGCAGCAATGCGCTGGGCCGCTTCATCCAGTACCTCTTGGCGACGACCCGAAATCGTCACCGCGGCACCATCGGCCGCGAGTTGGGCGGCACAACCCGCGCCAATGCCCGTGCCACCGCCCGTCACCAGGACTGCGTAACCGCGCAAGTTACCCGCGCATTGAACTGTGCTATCCATGCAGTGCTACTCCTTTCTATCGGTTGGACGGCTAAACCGCTGGCTGGTGCAGCCAGTGACAATCAATCTTCATAGCCCGTGATGGACTTCGCCGCTTGATAAGCAAAGGTCATGGCTGGACCCAGGGTCGAGCCAGGCCCGGGGTAACAGGGCAGAGTCGGTGCGCTGCAATTCCCTATCGCGTAGAGGCCGGGAATGACATGCCCCTCTTCATGTATCACCTGCGCATCGGCATTGATCACCATACCACCCTGCGTGCCGAAATCACCCGGATCGACTTTCATCGCATAGTACGGCGGTTTTTCGATGGGGCCGAGACACGGGTTGGGCGACACGCGCGGGTCACCGTAATAGCGATCGTAGGCAGACTCACCGCGCTTACAATCCGGGTCTTCACCTTTGCGCGCGTACTCGTTCATTTTCCGCACCGTGTCGGCCAAGCCATCCGGGTCGACTTCGATCTTGGCGGCCAACTCCGCGATGGTATCGGCCGTGGCGAAAAAGCCCTCTTCCTCGTAGCGCTTGGGCACCGCCCAATCGGGTAAAAACTTGCTGTTGTACAAGGGGCCAACAAAATAGGTGGCGCGAAAATTGGCGTCAAAAATTTGCCAGGTAGGATGACAGGGGTTGTCGTCGGTGTGTTTTTCGAAAGTCTCCTGCTGAAACGCCATGTAGTTTTGCGACTCGTTGGAAAAACGTTGGCCCGACGGATTAACCACGATGGAACCGGGGTATGATTTTTCCATAATGCTCAGACGGGGGATCTCTTCGCCCGGCACCGAGATCGTGTTGCACCACCAGGCCTCATCCATGCGGTGCATCTTGGCACCCAAACGGATGCCCTCGCGAATGGCATCGCCAGTGTTGTCTTTCGTGCCGGCGCTCCAGCGATGATCGGTCGGCTTGGGTAGATACTCTTCGCGCATCTCCTGATTGTGTTCAAAACCACCGGCAGCCAAAATTACCGCCTTGCGCGCCTGAATACGCAGTGGTTTGCCGTTGCGCGCGACCTCTACGCCAGTGACCTTGCCACGGGTGGCCACTACCTTGGTCATCGCGGTGTTCTGCCACAGGGGAATATCGCGATCGAGCATCGATGCACGCAGTCGAGCGATGCCGGCACAACCGGTAGCCAAGCGCCGATGAAACTTGTCTTTCATGCGCCAGGGAATGTCCAACACATAATCGACCACTAGGCGCAGCGCCGTTTTCCACCAACCGGGTTGTTGTCCAACTAGCAGTGCCGCCTCAACCTGAGTAATACCGATCACGCCCGCCAAATGCATCATGGGGTGTGTACGACGCAGGCGGCGCCACTCCTCGCCCAATTCATCGGCGTAGAACGTCTCCGGCTCCATGGAGCGGTGCCCCTCCATCGAACCCTCTAAGTTGGTGTAGTAATCCGGATAGTGTTCCAGGGTCACATAGCGCGCACGGGTGCGCTCGTGCATGAAATCGACCATCTTGGGGCCGTTCTCGAGATAGGCGTCGAGCTGGTACTCCGGCACCTCTTCCTCGGTGATCAGCGCGCGCAAATAGGTCTTGGCCTTCTCGATTGAATCCTCGGCGCCCGCCGCACGTGCATAGCGGTTGCAGGGTATCCACACGCCGCCACCAGAAATAGAGCTGGTGCCACCGTAAAGATCAGACTTTTCGATCACCAATACGTCCTTGACACCCATCTCATAGGCACACAGCGCCGCCGTCATGCCACCGTTGCCGGAGCCGACAACAACCACATCGAAGCTGTAGTCCCAACCTGTTTTCTTTGCCATGCTACACAACCTCAGCCAATTGAAGCGCCATGGTAGCGCAATGGCTTGTAAATACCGCCTTGGCGCGGTGGTATAGGTGCCCCAAGTTTAAAAAGTTGGCCGTCTTCGCTAGGTGCGAATTGAAAGCGAGTCGGCAGAAAGCACTTGCCAGTTGAGATGGCTGCTGACTACACTCGCTGCCATCAAGTTGAATACAACTGTGATAACCACAATTCGAGAGAACATTGTAGAGGTAACCCCTCAGTCCACCTCTACGCACAGCCCTGGAGCACACTATGTCTAAGCTCAAGCAACGCCCCGCCCTATTTACGCGCACCGCAACACACATCGGTCATCAACGACGAGCACCTCGGTTGCTGCTCGCCAGCATCGCGGCATCCGGTCTATTATTAGCCACCACCGCTACCTCGCACTATGATGAAGATGAGCCCCGCCAGTCTTATCGCCAGTCGTGGTTCGCCATGGTGGGGGCAAACTTTGGTCCGATCCAAGCAATGATGGAAGGCGACATGGCCTGGGACGACAAACAGTTAAAAGCGTACGCCGATCAGTTGGCTGCGCTGGCCAACATGGACGTCAGCCGCGGTTTTGTACCGGGCACGGAGAAAGGTACGACCCGGGCGAAACCGGACATTTGGAAGAACCAAAGCGATTTCGAACAGAAAATGGACGACTTCCAGAATGCGGCTAACGCACTACAAGCCGCAGCCACTGAGGGCGACAAGGACAAAATTATCGAGGATATCGTCGCCACCGGAAAGTCCTGCAAATCCTGCCACGACGAGTACAAATCGAAAGACTATTTGTACTAAGTTACACATCGCACCGCCGCAGCAGTGCGCGCTAAAAGCCCTGGGGTAGTTGCTTGGTCGTTGCATCCAACACTTCCCAGGCGGCCTTGGATTCCACGTGAATGTGTTGCTTTAAGGGAATACCAGGGTCGACATCGAATAGCCCGGCGGGCACCCACACGAGTGCGTGCTCCGGTAGTGCCTGCGGTAATATCGAGCCGCACTGGGGGCAAAACCGGCGCTTAAATCCGCTCTCGGTTTGATACTCACGAACGCTTTCGGCACCGCTAATCCAGGTAAAGTTTGCCTCCGGCACCAGCGCCGCCGCGCTGGAGGCTCCGCCAAACGCTTTGCGGCACTTCGAGCAATGGCACTTAAAAATCGCCGAGCTAAAGGCACTCACGGAAAATTGGACCTGTGCGCAAAGGCAGCCGCCGGTGATCGGACTGTCAGGCATTGTGTGCTCCCGCATCTGATAATTGAACGTTTTTTACTTATATGTCAGTGTGTTAAGTTACTTTTCTATTCCTAGAAATAGCATTCTTACAAGCCGCTCTGAGTGCCATACCACCTACCAGCGAAAGGCCGGTGGTGGCGGTGCTTGCTGCAGAAGCAGGTAGAACGAGCCACCGAGGGTCGCTACCAGCGCGATGGCACGCCAGGTAGGCACCGGTGCAACTTTACCCTCTCTGCCCGGGGCCTGCCCACGCCACATCGCTTGCAGGAGTTTTTGCCCCCGGCGCTGGTAATAAATTATCGCCAACAGATGCAGCCCTACGAGCGCGAGCAGTAGATTGAACAGCCAGTCGTGTGCAGCACCCAAAGCGTCGCGCCACTCACTGGAGACTGCGTAGTACAGCGGACCGCGAAAATTAACATCGTCGGCATTGAATAAACCGGTGGTGCCCTGCGCGAGCAGCAGCACTAGAAAAGCCAAAACCGACAAGGCGCCCAGCGGATTGTGCCCGACCGTCGCTGATTTTCCCTCCCGCAGATAGTGAACGATAGCGTGCGGACCGCGGACAAAATCGGCAAAACGCGAATGGCGGCTGCCAACAAAACCCCACAACACGCGTGTGGCAACAAGAATCAACAGCGTATACCCCAGCCATTGGTGAATATCGTAATAGCCGAATTCAGCACTGGCCCAAGCGCTTGGAATGAGCAACACGAGTGACCAATGAAAAATACGCGTGGGCAGATCCCACAGTATGGTATTTTCAGTGCTCGTATTTTCAGTGCTCATAAAGCTCTCTGTATCCCCATTTACCAAGGGCCATCAGGTCACAAACAGTGCGCGTTACCGAAGATCGCTCGGCAACAAGGGCGGGAATTCTGCGGGAACATCTTGATAAACGTAACGCCAACGCTTGTCTCGCAGCACGGCGCGATGACGCGGGCCGCTGACAGCCCCATCGCCCTGCTCGTACCCTGCGTCGCCGCGAAACAACACCGCTACATCCGGCCCATCCGTGCAAAACACCGGAAAGACTTCCGGAGCTGGGGAATCACGCTCTGCGGCGCTCATTTGCGCAACGGTGCTATATTGCGTAAGAGAGCGCAGCGTGAGATAGGTCGGCGGCAGCATATTTAGTTCGCCCGCCTCGTGTTGCGCCGCCGCCGCGGCAACAGGTAACCACTGTGCATCGTGGATTTCACTGCCATCGATGACCACGTCGTCATCTCGATCCAGTGGGGCAGCGTATATCCAGGTGGAAAAGCGTTTCGGCTCCGCTACGGGTGTTGTCCAGTGGCTGAGTAACACCATGTCTTCAACATCTGGGGCGAGACCCGATTCTTCTTGCGCTTCGCGCGCGGCCGCTATGCGCGACGCAAGTGTGACGTCGCCCTGCGCCGACTCTAAATCAGCGGGTTCTAGGGAGCCGCCGGGAAACACCCAAGCACCTCCGGCAAACAGCAGCGCTTTGTTGCGCCGTAACATCAAGGTTTGCAGACCCTCAGCACTGTCGCGCAACAACACGACAGTACTCGCGGGGCGAGCTGCAGCGATATCGGCTACTACATCGGACATATACGGCGCCTTGCTAGCGACTTAAAAACTGCGCGGCAAAACCCAGATCGAAACCGTGTTGTGTCGCCTTTTGCGCGGCATCTTGGCGATCCGCCTCGGGCTGGGAGCAAACCCAAAGATTGGCGCAACGCGTACCGCTGCGGCAAAACGCCATCACGGGTTCTGCTGGATCTGCCAGTAGTGCGCAGTTATCTTCAAACCTGGGTCCGGGGAAATTTTCCGCGGAGACTGGCAGGAAGTGATATTCCAGTCCGGCGGCGGTTGCGGCGGCTTCAATTTCAGCACCGTTAGGTTGCCCGGGGTCTTCACCATCTGGGCGATTGTTAATCAACACTTTGTAGCCGGCCTGGGCGATGGCGGGGACATCTCGAACATGTATTTGTGCGGACACTCCGACGTTGTCGGATAGCTCTATAATTCGCATGTGGACTCCATTGTCGGGCGTTTGGTTATACCAAAGGGAGGGCGGAAGCTCCAGCATGCCCTTTCGCCGACTGTGCGTTGACAGATTACTAACAGCTCTTCACTCCCCGCGAAACTGCGGCTCGCGCTTTTCTTTGAAGGCTCTGGGCCCTTCGCGCGCGTCTTTGCTCACCATGACGCCCGCCGCTTGCTCCATCTCGAAATTAAAGGCCTCCGCCCACGGTAGCGTGTGGGTTTCCAGTGCCGTGCGTTTGATGGCCTGCAACGCCAACGGCGCCTGACGACAGACGTGTGCAGCGACTTGCTCGGCACGCGCTTGCAACTGTTCCGGGGCAACGACTTCTGAAATGAGACCCATGGCGAGGGCGTCGGCGGCGCTGATCGGTTCTCCACCGAGCAGTATCTTCATCGCGTGGGCCCAGGGTAACTGGCGCGCCAACCGCACCATGGATCCGGCACCGGGTACGACTCCCACTTTGGGCTCGGGCAGCGCGAATTCGGCGGTGTCGGCGGCGATGCGAATATCGGTGGCTTGCAGCAGCTCGGTGCCGCCACCTAGAGCGCGGCCATTAATCGCCGCAATGACGGGTTTATAGAGGGGCTCTGCCTTGAGCATGATTTTGTCAGCAATCATGGGGTCAGCCAACAAACGCTCTTCGATAGGGGTCTGCGCTTGGCGCTGCCCTGTCCACAGCGGGATCACTTCGCCTAAATCACCGCCGCAACAAAAGTCTTGGTTGCCCACTGCGGTCAGCACGGCGACACGAATACCGTCGTCCTCTCTTACTTCCTGCCACGCGTCGGCCAATTCTACGAACATCTCACCATTTAAGGTATTGCGCGCCTCGGGGCGATTTAAAGTGATCCAGGCTTGCTGGTTATATTTTTCAAATGTGATGGTGTTGGGCATATTTTCTTACCTTTGTTTCGATGTTTTCGCGCAACTAGGAGTTTGTCCATCTAGAGTTGAGTTGAGTTGAGTTGAGTTCAGTTGAGTTGTATAGCGTTGGATTGAGCCTATAGTTAGAGCCCACCAAGACCTTCCCACAAGAGCTTCGCTCCAATACCGACTAATACCACACTGATCACGTTGTAATAAAAATTAGAGGCTGAGCGCTTCACTAGAATATGCCCGAGCTTAACCCCTAACGGTGCCAGCGGCACAAGCACCACAGAGTACCGCAAATTACTCGCCGTGAATTGGCCCAGGGCATAGTATGGAATCAATTTAACGGCGTTCACGACAGCAAAAAAAACCCCGGCGGTGCCAGCGAAGAGTAATGGAGTTAACCGCTTCGGCATCAGGTAAACCATGAGCGGTGGCCCACCCGCGTGAATACTAAAACTGGTAAAACCCGCGAGTGCACCCCAGCCACTAGCGGCAGCGGTGTTGTGCGAAGGGCCGCTCAGACTGCGCACACCCAGCAAGCTTTGCAGGCCGAAAACGAGTGACAGAGCACCGATGAGTACGCGCATATAGTGCTCACTCATGGCGTCGGCGCTGAGATAGCCCAAGCCGACACCAACAATGGCGCCGGGCAGTAGAAGTCGCAAGGCGTGACTGTCGAACTTTTTCCAGTAAGTTTTAACTACCACGGCATCCATAACCACGAGAATGGGCAGGAGAATAGCGGCGGCTTGAGTGGGGGGCATCACCAGGGCCATGAGGGGAACGGAAAGCACAGCGATGGAACCACCGAATCCACCCTTGGCGATACCGTAGAGTAGTACCGCGGGAACGCTTGCGAGGTAAAAAGCGGGTTCGCTAAGCAAGTGGGCTCAATCTATTAGCTGAAAATCATCGCCACTCAAGACATCGATGATCTCCGCTCTGGGGTTATCCGATGGCGGAACCGACTGGCCGATAATTTTTTCGGCGATGCCGGTGTAAGTTTCCGACACTGCCATTAATACTTCGGGCGGCAAGGCATTGTCTCTGGCCAGTGCCTCGCGCTCAGGCATGCGCGACTTGTTCAATAGAATGTCGGGCTCGGGGAAGTGATTGAGCAACAGTTGACGAAAACCCTCTTTCGAATTTTCCACGACTTTACCCTCGCGCAGCGCAGCACCATCCCAAATCCGCGATGAGTCCGGTGTGCCGACCTCATCCATATAGATTAATTTTTCCTCACCATTCGCGCCGGTGACATAACCAAATTCGAATTTAGTGTCGACGAAGATTTGATCGAGTGCGGCGAGTGCATCGCTGATCAGATCAAAGCCTTCGCGCAAGAGCTTCTCGTACAGGTCGATGTCGGCCACACTGCGAAATTTAAATGCTTCAAAATTAGCGTCAATATCCCTGCGCGAAATATTGACGTCATCCACCGCAGGAACACCGGGAATATTTTCTAAAATGCCTTTTGTGGATGGCGTGATAAGCAATTCGGGGAGCTTCTGATCTTGCTCAAAGCCATCGGGAATCCGGATACCGCAGAACTCGCGCTCGCCGCGCTCGTAGGCGCGCCACATCGAGCCGGTGATGTATTGCCTGGCGATGGCTTCCACCATCACAGGCCGCGCTTTTTGCACGATCCATACCAACGGATGGGGCACCTCCAGAATGTGGCTATCGGCCAACCCCTGCTCACGAAACAACTTGAACCAGTGATTGGAAATCGCGTTCAGCGCGGCGCCCTTACCGGGCACACCGCGCATGCCACCTTCGGCGTGCCAGATACAATCGAAGGCGGATATTCGATCGGAGATCACCATGATCGCCAGCGGCGCATCCGGGGCGACGGCGTAGCCGCGTGCCTTGATCAGGCGTGCGCTATCGGCGTCAGTTAACCAATAGACCGAGCGAACTTTTCCGCTGTGAACCGGCGCTGCGGTGCGAATGGGTAGATCGTCGTTTACGGCTAATACCTTATCGGCAAGACTCATTGGGCGTCCTGTAAATTTGTCGTTAAATAATTTATCGGTCGAAGCGGCGGACGTTGAATCGCGTTTCTCTCGAACAAGCGCGAGAGGCCGACGCTGAGAAAACCGGAATTCTACCCCAGCTAGGTGGCGGGAACTAGACGGTCGTATCCACGGCGGCCGTCTCCACGGCGGTCGTTCCTGCCGCAGCCACTTTTTCGTGTTCGCGCAGGTGCAATTTTACATCCAGGGCGAGTTTGGCGAGAACGAGCACCAAGAGCATGAACAGGGGTTGACCCATCGCCATCACGGCGATACCGCCAAGAATAATAGCGATGTGCAATATCACAATGCGGCCGTAAGGCGCGGTCATTAAATCACCAACCGTCGTCTGGTCGCGCTCTCGCCCAAACAGAAAGTTCGAGAGAAACGATGCGCCGTGACTGATAAACAGGCCGATAAAGGCATAGATCCAGGCTTGCGGCGCGTAGTCGAGCACCGCTTTGATGACCTCCCAAAGCATCTGGGGGAACACAAGGAAAAATGGCCAGGTATCTTCGGGAGTGGGGTCAAAATTACCCTGTTTAAGGAGCAACGAAAGAATAAAAACGCCGTGCCCTGCACAGAAACCGCCGTAGTGAATGAGGAAAAAGGCGCCCATACCCAACCCGCGAGTAAACGACTTGCTGAGCATTTTTACCAGGGTGAAAAATCCGAGCACCAAATTTTCGGACCAGTACAGCACCATCAGAGCTGCGACGTCCCACTGCAGAAACAACACGCAGAGAATAGGCAACAGATTAACAATCACGAGCAACGCGAGACTCACCTGCCGGCGCATGCCCGCGTAGCTGCTCACACCCCGCCTGTTGGCCCCCATCGCCGTGTCACTCATATACTAAACCAACGCTTTACCGCGCGCCCTTGAGAACGCGCTGCTCACTCCCCTGTCGTTTGCGTTACAATACCGCAATCACACAGCCGAGTGTTACCAGGAATATTGCCGTGGATGAGACAGCGCAAACGCCCTATCAAATTATGGGAGAAGACGGTATTCGCCAGTTGACCGATATCTTCTACGACATCATGGACACCCTACCCGAAGCCGCTGACATACGAGCCATGCACGCTGCAGACCTTTCCCCAATGAAGGGCAAACTTGCCGAGTATCTCATTGGCTGGATGGGCGGCCCGCCGCTGTACGCCGAAAAAAACGGTACCGTGTGCATGACCGAACCCCACGAGCCCTACCATATAGGCCCCGAAGAACGCGACCAATGGCTGCTGTGTATGAACAAAGCCCTGGAAGCCATCGATGCCAGCGAAGAATTGCGCGAGATGTTGCGCATACCGCTATTTCGCATTGCCGATGCGGTGCGCAACAAAACCGGGCCGAGTTCCGCAAAAACCGATGACAACATCATAGCAGCGGGATGACCGCAGTGACTTGGACGCTTTCGCAGTTTTCACCGCGTGTCGCACCGCTGTCGTCGCCGACATGGTTGATAAGCTGCCTCTCGTCTCTAATCGCCTTGAGCACCCATGCAGCGCCAGAAGTCGCCCTGAAGCACAGAGATCCAGAAATCGTCATCGTAACCGCCAGTCAAAACCCCGAGGATGGCTCGACGCTGCCACTGAGCTGGTCCAGCATTGGCAGTGAAGCGCTAACATTGGTCGCGCCAGTTCACATCAACGAGGTTGTGCACCGTGTACCGGGTGCATGGATCAGCCGTGGTAATGGCCAGGAAAGCCTCATTGCACTGCGCTCACCCGTGTTGACCGGCGCCGGCGCGTGCGGCGCCTTCGCGACAGCCGCAGACGGCATTGCCCTGCGCGCCCCTGGCTTTTGCAACGTTAATCAACTGTTTGAAGCCAATACAGAGCAGGCGGGCCGCATCGAAGTACTGCGCGGCCCGGCGACGGCGCTGTACGGCTCAAACGCGATGCACGGCGTTATCAATATTCTCAGTACCGCACCCACGCTCAAACTGGATCACGCGCTGGCACTTGAGGTCGGGCCGAACGACTACTACCGCACGAAGTACTACTACCGAGATACGCAGGGTAAGCACGGCATTAGCTTCAACGCCAACGGCGTGACAGACGGCGGTTTTCTCGACGACGCGGGTTATGATCAACAAAAAATCACCCTGCGGCACGACTACGAAGGCGAAATCTGGCGCAGCCGTACCGTGCTCGATGGCAGCAATCTCAATCAGGAAACAGCGGGTTTCATACAGGGCCAAAAAGCCTTCAAAGACAGTGCCATCAGGCGCAGCAATCCCAATCCCGAATCTTACCGGGACGCGCAGTCACTGCGCTTCCACTCACGTCTGAGCGCCGCGATAAATCCGTCTACTCAGTTGCAACTCACACCTTATCTGCGCTATGCCGATATGGAATTTTTGCAGCACTTCTTGCCCTGGCAGCCAACAGAATCCAATCGCCAAAAAAGTCTCGGCTTACGCCTGGCAATGCACACGACTGTTGACAACTCACAGTGGATTCTGGGTATCGACGGCGAAGTTACCGATGCGCGGCTCAAAGAGAATCAAGCGCGGCCTTTTAGCGACAATCAACCCGCCGGCACTCACTACGACTATCGCGTGGACGCGCGCTCGATAGCGGCGTACGCGCAAATGCGCACCTTGTGGTCATCGCCCTGGGAGTTGAGCGCGGGCCTACGCATTGAACACAACCGTTACGATTACGACAATCGCACCGGCGATGGCGCTGCCTGCAGTGCCGCAGCCAGTGCCTGTCGGTTTTTTCGCCCGGCAGATCGCGAGGACGAATTTACCGACTGGTCGCTAAATGGCGGTGTGAGTTATCCACTGGGTGACAACCAGCTCGTCTATCTGCGTCTCGCGCGCGGCTTTCGCGCGCCCCAGGCGACAGAACTGTATCGATTGCAGTCGGCTCAACAAACCGAGGTGTTGGATTCAGAAGAAATAGACAATGTCGAGTTGGGTGTACGTGGCACCTGGGCGAGCCGCGTGAACTACGAGCTCACCCTGTACCACATGCGCAAGCGCGAAGTGATTTTTCAAGATGCCGATCGCAGAAACATCAACGGCGCGAAAACGAAACATCAGGGGTTGGAGCTCAGTCTCGATATCGATCTGGCCACAAATCTAAGCCTGGGAATCGACGCCAACCTAGCACGGCACCGCTACGACAGCGCCGTAGTCCTGCTCGGTGGCATTAGCGACATCAAGGGCAATGATATCGATACCGCACCGCGCAGCTTTGGCAGCGCGCGGTTGCGATGGGACACCTCAATCCTAACCGGCAGAGCTAGCGTCGCCGAGCTCGAGTGGATCTATATGGATTCCTACTTTCTTGAGCCGCGCAATGAACACCGCTATGACGGCCATTCCCTGCTGAACTTGCGCCTGGCAAGCCAACTGAACCGCCGCTGGCACGCTGCGCTGCGCGTCACCAATCTACTGGATCGAGAATACGCCGAGCGCGCGGATTTCGGGTTCGGCAACTACCGCTATTTTGTGGGGCAGGATCGCGGAGTGTACGTGCAACTGCGTTACCAACTGGGTGAAAGTTCCCGCTAAGAGCGCCCAATGCGAACCTCAAAGCTGCTTGAGGTAGTTGCATCATCGTGAACTACCCTACCGGTGGCAACCCCACATTGTTGCCCGCCAGCATCTGCTCTGCGCGATAGCTGGAACGAACAAGCACGCCGGAAACAACCTCGCTGAACCCGATTTCCAACCCCCATTGGCGATAAATCTCGAACTCTTGCGGCGTGACATAGCGGTCAATAGGGTGATGATGGATCGTCGGCTGCAGGTATTGACCAAGGGTCACGATATCGACCTGTGCTGCGCGCAAATCCTGCAAGCATTGCCGAATCTCGCGGTCAGTCTCGCCAAGACCGAGCATCAAACTGCTTTTAGTGAGAACATCCGGGCGATGCGCTTTTGCATGGGCGAGCACCTGGAGCGTTTGCTGATAACCGGCGCGCGGGTCGCGCACCGGGTACGTTAACCGTTCGACGGTTTCGATGTTCTGCGCGAAAACAGCTATTCCAGAATCCACGACAGTTTCAACCGCGCGCCAATCGCCGAGAAAATCCGGGGTTAACACTTCCACTGCTGTCCCGGGGTTTACCGCGCGCACGCGCTGTACACAGGCAGCGTAGTGAGCGGCGCCACCATCGTCCAAGTCGTCGCGATTGACTGAGGTGAGCACGACGTACTGCAAACCCATCAGCCGCACCGAGCGTGCCGCGTTATCCGGTTCTTTAGGGTCCAGCCACTGCTTGGGGTTGCCCGTGTCGACGGAACAGAACCGACAGGCGCGCGTGCACACATCGCCCATCAACATAATGGTAGCGGTACCAGCGCTCCAACACTCGCTGCGGTTCGGGCACTTCGCCTCTTCGCAAACCGTCGCCAATTGGTGCTCGTGCACGATATGCTGAACTTTTTCGAAGGTGGCACCGCCGCGCGCCCTCACGCGCAACCATTGGGGTTTCGGGAGACGCTCAGATTCAGCGGCCGCCGCTTTAATGCCGTCTTTGACGACGCGCATGCCGCGCGCGTTGGTAAACTTCTTGCCGCTACCTACATCGACGGCGGGAATGCGATTGCGATCGCTCATACGTGCCTGTTTGCTCGGGAAGCTGTGGTCACATTGTGGCCCGCATCATCACTAAGCTCTGGCCACGCAAAACTGCTCTGTACTAGATCATTCGCACAGACGGGTTCAGTATACCCGAAGTGAGAGCGCTGCGTTTAATCCAGCAGTCGCGTTACGGCTTTGGCGGCCGCAATCTTACCCTCGTCGAAGAATGCCTCGTGGTTTTCCTCGATCTTGCGTAAGTCGTACAGGTAGTTGACCATAATGCCGCCCGACTGATCTCTGCCTTTGGCCGAGAGATCGGCACCACCATTGATACGCGACAACTGCGCACCGTTACCTAAGTGAAAACGCGCGACAGGATCCTTCGGTAACTGCCCCGACTTCACCTGCAAAAGGTAGTGCGCACAGAGTTTTTGCAATGCGTCGTAGACTTGCGCGTCGACCACTTGCCCCACAGGCTCCATGACGCGATCCACCAGGTGATCGGGGATGAGCTTGTGCAAATCGCTGCCTTTCAACCAGCGGCGAAAACCGGGAACGGGCGACAGAGTCACAAACGTTTTCAGGCTGGGGATTTCACGCTGCAGCTCTTCCACCACGTTCTTGATCAAGAAGTTACCGAAGGATACGCCGGCCAAACCGGGGTGGCAGTTGCTGATGGAATAGAACACCACCGTATTGTGCGGCACATCGGGGTCCATATCCCGATCCTGCACCAACAGGGGCGCCAATTTATCCGGTGTCTCATCCGTCAGCGCGATCTCCACGAACACCAGCGGATCATCCGCCATCGCCGGGTGAAAAAATGCAAAGCAACGACGGTCATTGCCCAGCCGTGAACGCAAATCATCCCAGCCGTTAATTTCATGCACCGCTTCATAATCGATTATTTTTTCCAACACAGCCGCTGGCGAAGACCAATCGATGCGCCGTAACTCCAGGAAACCTTTGTTAAACCAGGAGACAAACAACTGGCGCAGATCAGAATCCACCACCTGTAATTCCGGATGATCAAGTAGCAAGGGGAGCAGATCTCCGCGCATGGTTACCAGCGTGCGTGTTCCCTCCATAGCCATGTTGATGCGCCGGAATAACTTTTGTCGCGGCGCTTCGACCGCGCGCTGCAACGCCCACAAACACTCGGCACTGCCCTCGTCGCGGTAGCGATCTGCCGTCGCCAAGACCACCGCTTCGTCCACGGCAAATTCATGCGCTAAGCTGGCAAAAAAGAACAACTGCTCAGATTCGGGCAATTGGCGATAGCCCTGGACGATCTCGCTGGCCAAGGCTAAACCGGACGCCTCACCACGATGATTCAATAACTCGTGGCAGAGCCCGATCACCGCGGCGGCGGATTGAGGGGCGACGTGCTGCACGGTACGGCGGCGGGCCAAGATTTCCTTGCCAACGTCCAATACCGAGGTGAGAGTGCGCCCCCAATTGGTTTTTACCGGATCTGTGGGTTGAGCGCTGACCGTCGACTTCTCCGGCTGCTCCTTTTTGTCGCTGAGTTCCTCTGCCATTCCTAACCTATAAACCACTACTCAATGAACTGGTAACTTTATGTTTTTAAAATACTTTACACAAGTTTAAAGCGTTGTTTATCGACCGTTTTTTGGCCTTTAATGCCACTGCGCTGCTCCTGCGAGTTTACCAAAGCACCTCCGGGCATTCAGTGATACCCCTGACATCTGTGCACCAGCTAACACTTTACCCGCCCCCGCTGGTGATCAGGCGCACTCACACCCCTGTTTGATCCACTGTGGGCCCGACTCCTGTCAGGCTGATAGCAGCGCCAGGCGAGCACTCCACGAAGACGTAGCAGGCACTACGTGAATAGCTTATTCTGTGACCCCATTTTCAATGCAAGGACACCCCCGTTATGCGCTTTCCCCTCCTCGCGCTCGTGTTCGTCGCCGGTCTGCTGAGCGGATGCGCCCAATACGAAAACAAACGCGGCGTCGAAGTGACTTGGCAAGAGAGCACGCTGAGCCAGCTCGAAACAGGCCGCAGCACGCGGCAGGACGTGATCGCCCTGCTCGGCCCGCCGTCGCAGATCGTCGCGCTGGATGGCGAAAGCGCCCTGTACTACCTCTTTGAACATTCTGTGGGCGATGGTCTGTTATTGATTTTGTACAACCGCACACGGATTGAAACGCGCTATGACCGAGCCGTGTTCTTTTTCGATGCCAATGACCGACTCACTGAATATGCGACACACATTGATGACAGCGCGCCGCGCTAGTATTGCGCTGGCGCTACCGCTGATCGTGCTGCTGACTGGGTGCTCCCAGTGGCGCACCAATCTCGGCACGCCGCTGACTGTCGCGTCCGCTCCGGGGCAGGGGACATCATTACAAAGCGTGCTGGACAACCTGGGCCCGCCGCTTTACTTGGCGAGCACACCGCTAGGCTACGTCATGGCCTGGGAGTATCGCAGTGTTAGTAAAAACAAGCTCGGCCTCAGCCTCGGGTTCTTAGGCGCGGATTTTTTACAGGCGGATTGGGGCCTGATGACCACCAGTGGTCAATATCTCGTGTTGGGTTTCGACCGCGACCACACGCTACAGGTGCACGCCTGGGAGGCCTGGGACAAAAGCGGCGGACGCGGCCAGGGGGTGCAACCATTCGCGGAAATCATCCCCGTGGTGCGCTCGGAAGACTTGGTGGACTACCTACCGCAACACCGCTGGGGGGCGCAAATGCTGCGCGAGCTGCCAGTCGGGCTCAATCGCGGCTCCGATCCCAACACCGGAGAAAACGGGCTGCAACGGCGCGGAGCGCCGAAGAATACCGGGCAACGCGCCCTGGAAATGCACTAGTCTTGTCATCTCGTTCTGCGCATTTTCCGCTTTCTATATTGCAGGCAAGCGCGCCTTAGGCACCCAACCAGTTCTGCCCACACACGCGCAGAGTTAGACCGTTCACGGCCGAGGTAGTCGGGTCAACCAACCAAGCGATGGCCTCGGCCACATCTTCGGGCTGCCCACCCTGGGATAGAGAATTCAAGCGCCGCCCCACCTCGCGTGTCATGACGGGGATGGAAGCCGTCATCTGAGTCTCGATAAAACCGGGCGCCACGGCGTTGACATTGATACCCCGTTTTAGCAGCGCCGCGTCGCGCGCCATGTACTCCACGTAGCCAATCACCCCCGCTTTCGACGCCGCATAGTTGGTTTGCCCGCGCTGACCCGAGATGCCCACCATCGATGCGACGCCAATAATCGACCCACCGTCTTGCAACACGCCTTCCGTCAGCAGCGTGTCACTGATGCGCTGAGCGGCAGCGAGATTGATCTCCAGGGTCATGTCCCACCACTTTTCCGGCATGTTAACAATCAGCTTGTCGCGCGTGACACCGGCGTTATGCACAATGGCATGGGCACCGCCCAACTGCCGCGCTTGTTCTGCGATGCGTTGCGGCGCATCGCTCGCGGTAATATCCGCGTCCAGCGGAACACCGCCGATGTCACTCATGACAGCGCGCAATTCATCGCTGGAGGGGGGGATGTCGACGCCGACAATCCGCGCACCTTCGCGCGCCATCACCCGCGCAATGGATTCGCCAATACCCCGCGCGGCCCCGGTGACGATCACAACCTTGTCGTGCAGAGACTTTTCGAGCGGGTCAGGTACATCGACACCAGCGCGAATGCGGATCACTTGGCCATCGATAAAGGCGGATTTGCCCGACAAGAGATACGCCAAGGTGCTGTGGCAATCGGCATCCGCTCCCGGTTCGATGATCAACATCTGTGCGGTGCTCGCCCAATTGCCGATCTCTTTGGCCACCGAACGGGTAAATCCTTCCAGGGCACGCTGTGCTGCCGCGTGTTCCGCGTTGTCCGCCGCTTCATGGGGTTCCGCCAAGACGATTATTCGGCCGTTGCGGTTGAGGTGCCGCACTGTCGGCGAGAAGAACGCATGCAGCGCCTTGAGATCGGCGGCGTTGCGACAGTGTCGTCCATCGTAGATGAGCGCATCGCATTTATCGCTGCTGCCTTCAGGAAAGACATTGGCGGCATCGGAACCGGTAAGATCCATGCGCCGCAAGCCCAGTGAATCAAGCACAGCACGCAGTGCGCTACTCGCCGTTTCATTGGGCCCTTCGCCCCCGACGAGGACTGTACCCTGGGGTAGGTTGGTACCGTCGCTGAAGCGTTTTAGATCGGGCACAACAAGGCCCAGCCGCGATGCCATTGCGCCACCTAAGTCCGAGCGCAGGAATTGTTCTATTTTATCCGCCATGTCTTTCCCCTATGTCGCCATTGCTGTCAGTGCTGTTTTCGCTGCTATGGTGGCGTTATTGTAAAGGCGATTTGCATTGGACGCACCGCTGCAGGGTTCTCAGTGCCGGCGCAGGCCGTGTCCGCGTCCGAGACCCAGCCCGTGCCTGTCCGGTAGATTGATGATAGATTGCGATGAATGTAGCGCTCGCTCGGGCGCCAGACAGCATCACTCTGTTGCAGTTTACAGAACGGTAGCAGAGACAGTACCGGCAGTGAATCGGCGATACATGCGCCCCAGTGAAAGACCAGAGGTGATATGCCCAACATCAGCAATCCTGCGTTAATCGGCTTTCTACCCATTATTGCGGTAGTGCTCGCCTGGGGTGGCTACACTCTATTTCAGCGGTGGCGAGAGCAGCGCATTCGCGCCCGCCCGTTCCCCTCGGCCTGGGTGCAAATCCTCGGCGCGAATCAAGCCGTTTATCAGTCCCTGGCCGCACAAGAGCGCGAGCAACTCCATACGCTGATCATGCGCTTTCTCGCCGACAAAACATTTTATGGCTGCGCCGGCCTTGAGATCACCGATGAGATGCGCGTGACCATCGCCGCGGAAGCCTGCCTGCTGGTGTTGCATCATCGTAGTGCCACGCTGTATCCCGATCTCACCTCCATTTTGGTCTATCCCAGTGCGTTTTCAGCTCAGCGCGAGCAGCGCAATGAGGACGGTACCGTGACCCGTCGAGATCAACACATGCTGGGGGAATCCTGGGATTTGGGCAAGGTGGTGCTTTCCTGGGACGATGTCGAGCACGGGGTCAGCGATTTTACCGATGGGCAAAATGTGGTTTTGCACGAGTTTGCCCATCAACTTGATGCGCACTCGGGGAGCACCAATGGTGCTCCTGTGCTGCGCCGCAATTCTTATAAGTCCTGGGCGTCAGTTCTCGCCAGCAACTTTGACGATCTGCAACGGCGCAGTGAGCGTGATCAACCGACGGTCATGGATAAATATGGCGCCACCAATCCCGCCGAATTTTTTGCCGTGGCGACCGAGACATTTTTCGAACAACCGGCACAACTGCACGCACACCGGCCGGAATTGTTTGCAGAACTGCACCGCTACTACGGCGTTGACCCCCGTCAATGGCGCGCAACAGATAGCAGCGGGCTCTAGCGGGGAGCGCAACCCGCGGAAATTGGCACGCTCGCCATTCAACCCGGGGTTCTCTCACACCCAGACATTACGCCCAGAACCACAGGCACTGAAATCTACGCGCTGCATTAAATAACCGTACATTCCATTCTCACCATGTGGTTATACTGACAACCCACACCGCTGCCAGTGAAGGAACTGTGATGATTGCTTGTGCCCAAACTATGTCTGCGCGTTTTTTTCCGCACGTGTTGCTCTCAATCTGCTTCGGCGCTCTCGGTGCCTGCTCCAATGGCAACGGCGACAATGATCAACGCGGTGTACCGGGTTCCAACACTGACGACGTTGTCACCGTCACCGCCGCACAGGTATCGAGCCCCATCGCGGGCGCGCCCACCCTCGTGAGCACATTCTTTTCACTACCCAGCCTCGGTTACGAACAGGCGGAGTATTTTATTGAGGGCACGGCGCGGGCTTATGTGAATGTCAATGAACTACAGTCAGATGGCCGCTGGCAAGTGGAAGAAGCTGATCAGGCGGGTTACCGCACACGGGTCGTCGTCAATCGACCCAGTGATCCGAGTCAATTTAATGGCACCGTCTTGGTCGAATGGCTCAACGTCAGCGCCGGATTTGATTCGGCCCCAGACTGGGGCATGTTGCACACGGAACTCATCCGCAGCGGCTATGCGTGGGTCGGCATTTCTGCACAGCAAGTGGGCGTAGATGCACTGATCGACGGCAGCGCCAGTGCGGTTGTACCCGGTGGTACTGCCGATGGTCGCTACGACACACTCTCGCACCCCGGAGACCCCTTCGCCTACAGTATATTTTCGCAGTTTGCACAAGCTTTGCGCGAACCCGGAGCCAGTGGGTTACTGGGCGACCTCGAACCCCAACATCTCATCGCTGCGGGCGAGTCGCAATCGGCGGGCTTCCTACTCACCTATGTCAATGCACTGGCGCCCCGTCACGCGCTGTTTGACGGCTATTTTATACACAGCAGGACACAGGGCAGCGCACCTTTACAGGGTACGTTCTTCGAAGCCGATATCCCCACACCCGAAGTCGTGCGCGTTCGTGATGATCTCGGCGTGCCGACCCTCATGCTACAAACAGAAACTGATCTTTTTGTGCTGGGTTCCTACCCAAGCAATCAGGAAGACAGCGACAACTTTCGCCTGTGGGAAGTGGCGGGAACGGCGCACGCTGACCTCTATACCTTTCTCGATAATCGCCTAGATATCGGCGCTAACCCAGCCGTCGCTGCCATTGTTGAAAACAAGGCACCCATACCGGGTATCATCGAGTGTGAAATACCCGTCAATGCCGGCCCACAACATTTCGTCGCTAAGGCCGCGGTGCACGCCCTGAACGAGTGGATCACCCAGGGTACGCCCGCGCCGAGCGCCAATCGCTTAGAAGTCGCCGGTGCCCCCCCGATGTTCGTGACAGACGAGTTCGGCAATACGCTAGGTGGCGTGCGCACCCCCTACGTGGATGCTCCCATCGCCATTTTGGAAGGCCAAGGCCAGCCGCAACCGGATTTCTTAAACGGCGGTGATGATATCGACGAAATCAGTATCGAAACGGTGGATTTTTGTTTTCTATCCGGCACGACCGAACTGTTTGATACGGCGACTCTAAGTTCCCTGTACTCGAGCAACGCGTCTTACCGCGCGGCGGTCAACAATTCTGCCGATGATGCGGTGGAAAAAGGCTTCCTGCTGGCGCCGGACGCAGAGCTGATCAAAGCCAGTGCTGCGGCCACCGATTTGTTTGGCAACTAGCCCGGCGTTATTGAACTAACGAGCGCGGCACCGCGCCGATCAAATAAGGTCAAGCTAGCCTTTTGGCCGGTACCAAATCGGCGAAGTCCAGGCCATTTCTTGTACTGTATCGGGAACACTGCTATCGGCGCACACTGCAGGGCGCTTGTTTTTCGGAAGGCGCTTGCAGTCGTAGTTGTGCCACCGTGGTACCGGGTGTTCCACGGCGCGCAGGTAGTAGTATGCCGCCTGCGCGGGGTCGAAGTCGGTGTCTTGATAAACCACACACAGGTTGCTGTGCTGCACCTCGCCCTCGCCACCGGCAATATCGATCACGCGGCTGTGCATTTTGCCCTGACCGTCCACCCAACCTTTGATCAACTGTAGTTTTTGCAAAGCGGCCCCGGACGCTGCCGGGTCACGCAGTGCGGATGCGATAAAAGTGGGTCGTGCATCACGGTTCGGCAGCCCCGTAAGATCGCCACCCATGGGCACACCCTCGGCATACCCAGTAGCCACCATGGCGTCGGATGAACACAGGTTGTCCGAGTAATTCCAGCCGGCAAAGAAACGCGGCACGATGCGCGGACCGGTCGTACCGAACACTTCGCGACGCAACATGGCATCAAAAATTGCATCGCGCGAATTTTCCACGGCCCACACACCGGCCAATCCGCCCGGGTTGCCATCGATTCCACTGGTGAGCAGGCCGGGTTGCAGGCGCTCCTCTACCGTCATCTCCGCCGAGACATGGCCGCGCCAATCGCTCTCTTGCACGGCGCCGGGGCTAGCGGCATGGGTGTCGGTGGCGGCGATGATGCCGAGCTTGATGGGGTTGACGCCGATTTCATTTTCCTCGGCGAGCCCCACGGCCAGGCCGGAACGCATAAAATCTGTGGCGTCGACACAGCCGGCGCCGAGCATGCCATTTTCGCCAACCTCACCCGCTGCACACTCCTGGGTGACTTGTTTGTGCAGGACGAGTTCCACATCGTTACCATGTCGGACCTGGCCCATGTACTCTTCTTCCCGACCAATCACCCGCACAGCTTCAACGTCGCACAGCTCGTCGGGCTCGCCCAAAACACTGCTCAACCCGTTGATGCACTCTGAATTGCCCTTGTGCTGAAAAATTTCCATGATGGGTTCACGCCGCAGCCGCTGTTTGGCGTAAGCCCGCCGCGTGTCAAGCGTTTTGTTCAACCGCATGTAAGGCGCCATACGGCCGTTCGCTAAGTTGCTGTTGTGCGGAATAGTGAGGTAGTCACAGCCGTCCTCGGCGCGACAGGCTTCATCCAGTTTTTCCCACAACGCGCTGTCATAGGGTGCGTCGATGTAAGATACCGGCAACTCGGGCACGTTTTGGTTACGGAAGATGACGTTGCGGTGATAGTTGGAGGTCTCCGGTGTTCCGGTGTACTCATACGCGACAAAGCTGCTAAACGTACAATCAGCGCTGTCGTCATTCGCCTGTGCGGCTGCCGCAGCCATTTGCTGCCAGGGCGAACGTGCATAGTCGCGACACAGTTTTCCGTCTTCACCACAAATTTCAGCAGTTCGCGCTGGATGCTCCGTGGCGATAACAGAGGCGAGCAATACCATGGCAGTGCGGTCACTCTCGCGTGTGACCTGGCAAAACGCCGTGTCATAGCTGGGCGATTCAGGCTCTCGACACAGGCGGCGCTCACCCAAAAATTCGCCGTGATCAGTCACCGCCAAAAAATCTAGAGGACGATCGATCTTGAACTTACCCACAGGCTTGCCTTCTTCGTCGCGCGGCCAAAAATCTATGGCTTCACCGCGGGCAAAACGATTCGCATCGACGGGTGTCGCACCAATTTCATTGGCTGAGGCGTCAAAGGAAAAAGTCGTGTGCACATGCACATCCCCAAACAGCGGCAATCGTTCTGCAGTATAGTGATTACATGGCTCACGCTGTTGCGTGTAGCTGACCAGACGAGCACCTTGCGCGACAGAGGCACCGGCCTGTGATTGGGTCGATGCATCATCCCCGGTGGAATCAACCTGACTGCAGGCAGACACGAGCGAGAACAGTACGAGCAACGGCAGTACTTTGAAAGATTTTGAGTTTGATGCCGGAACAGCGCGCGGCGAATTATTATTCATAGTGAAAGCCCTAGCGGTCAGTTTCAAACCAGCTTAGGTAACTACTCGACGTTCATCAAGCCCCCGCTAGGCATAAAAAAAGGCTGGAAATCTCCAGCCTCTTTCTCGATCCAACTGCCCTTGTTAGGTTAATGCTGCGTCAAACGTCGCAAACCCAGAAGCCCTAAACCCACCAGTAACACGGTACCGGGAACCGGCATGGGATCCGGGTCGATACCTTTACCAAACTCGGTCACGTGGCTAATGGTCAACTGATCCGGCCCGGACAAATCGAAACCACCCAATGCCGCCAGGGCCACCACATCGATCACACCAAAATCGAGATCGGCGCTGTTTTCAAACAGAGCCCTAAACGTTGAGTTCTTGACCAGAAAGTAAGCGGGGCCCGCGGCCAATTCAAAGGCGCGAATTCCGTCACCGTCAGTCTCGTACATCTGCACGTTCGCGGTTTTAACGGTGAACTCCGTATCGGGATCTAAAATCGAGTTGACCCAATCTTCTTCGCCGGAGGGGCTACCGCTTCCACCGGTGAATGGGCCCGCCTGCCAATCGATGAAAGTATCCTCGGCTCCGACATCGGTGCCATCGAGAGGGCCACCCACGATTTCTAAACTCATTGCACTGGCACTGCCAAGTAACAATGCGAGTGGTAACGCTGCCTGTCTGATTAATTTTTTCATTGCTATATACCTCTGTAAACCTGTCGTCGCGGCACCTGCTGTGCGGCAAGTGCCTCCGATGCGCTTCGGGTTATTGCCGATCGGACCCCACAGGAGGTACTTTCGACCTGTGATATTAGATACGCAATATCCAGACCAAAAGACTCAACTTGCTGTTTTTTATAGATTATTCGCCATCTGGAGCTTAAACTCTACGGCAATTGTGGCGAAAAGCTCAAAATTTAGCATTATGTGTAAAAAAATCTGACATTTCAAAATAACCAGGACACAGCGTGCATAGGAGGCAAAGTTGCCGACTTTGGCAAAGCGGCTTATATCGCCGCATGCCAGGAAAATGGTCATGGCCAATATGGGTCCAATACCGCGAATAGTGAGTAATGCCTGGCAGCGTGGGCTGTTCCTTGTCAGGGAAGCCCAGCGACACCTTGCGCAGTGGCAACTATAGGCCCATAGCCAATCTGATCGCACAGGAAGCCACCCGGGTACTGGACACGGAGATCAGTGTCGATGTAATGCAACCCCTTCAGGCGTTCGATGCCGGTGGCAGAGCACGGACAGTCAATGCGATAGTTGAAGCGCTGGCCGTGGCCAAGCAAGCCGGAGTCGATCCTGAGCAAGCGCTGGGGCTGGTGAACTGGGGCCAGGACTAGCCCGAAAACCTCTGTATGGGCTCATGTATGGGCTGGCATATCTCAGAAACAAAAAACCCATGCTTTTCATGGGCTTGGGTTTGTGTATTGGCGGACCGGACGGGTCTCGAACCCGCGACGGCCGGCGTGACAGGCCGATTTTTCGGCATATGCTAAATATTTGATGTAATTCAAAGAGCTCCATTTTATTCAATTTATTTTATATATATCAATGGTTTAAGTTGTCCTTTGTTATCCGATGAAGTTCTTCCCCGTTCCCCGTTGTTCCCCAAAATTCGATATCTGACAACGGAAGAAGAAATACGACTGCTATCCGCGCTAGAAGAACGCGATAAGCAATGGGGCATACGGACGTCAAGACTACCCAAATTTATGCCCACCTTTGCCCTGCTAAAAAGGAGCAATCGATTGTGGACGTATTCTCATAGCAATTATGCGCACTATGACAACTCATAAGCTCTTAGTGGAATCATGATTCCAAACTCTTGATTACTAACATATACTATATATTAGTAATACCAAAGGAGGTCAGACATGGCTAAAACCACCAGCTTTAACATTGGGGATCATTTCGAGGAGTTTATTGCGGCACAAGTACAACGTGGCCGTTATGGCTCCGCCAGCGAGGTGATCCGCGCCTCATTGCGGCTCCTGGAACAGGAAGAACAAAAAATGGAAGCGCTGCGCCAGGCCTTGATCGAGGGAGAAAATAGCGGCGAAAGCACGGCGTTGGATATGGAAGCAATCCGCAGCAAAGCAAAGATAAAGGCGGGTATTACCAACTAAATGGCCCAGCTGTATAAATCCCCCGCTGCAGAGGCGGACCTTGAATCAATCTGGTTATACAGTTTCGAGCGCTGGGGCGAAGCACAAGCCGATTTGTACTTCGATCACCTGGTCTCCGGTATGGATCAACTTCTCGCCAACCCAATGCTCGGTCAGTCGCGGGAGGAAGTTCGCCAGGGCTACCGATCACTGCAGATTAAGCATCATGTCATTTATTACCGCCTGGTTGGGGACATGATCGATATTGTCCGAGTACTTCATGAAAAGATGCTGCCGCTCAATCATCTCTAGTTTCACTCGCCTCCTCGCAAAGAATAAAAATTCAATTGGTTATAAAAATGTCCACGCTTTTTAGAAATGTCACCCTCCAAAATTTTTAGAAATGTCACTTTTTTGGAGGATCTGCGTAAACCGCTGAAGCCTGCCACCCATTCCATTTGAAGCCTGCCACCCGGACCGGGGCAAAGCTGCCACCCAACGGCGCGTAGCGACGCGGGGTTTGCATTGTTACTCCAAAGGGGTGGTGCTCGTCAACTTTGATTGCCGCTTTCGCATGGATTCTCCTTTCAGATTAATCTTGTAAGCGTTGTGTACCAGCCGATCGAGGATCGCGTCAGCCAGCGTCGCATCACCAATCACACCATGCCACTCCTCAATGGGCAGCTGGCTGGTCGCGATGGTGGCGCGGTTGCCGTGTCGGTCTTCCAGGACCTCCAGCAAATCCCGCCGGTTCTCGGCGTTGAGCTTCAGCAGGCCCCAATCGTCCAGGATCAGCACATCCACTTTGGCCAAGCTGGCCAGTAACTTGGTGTAGCGCCCGTCACCCTTGGCGATCATCAACTCCCGCAGCAGCCGGGTCAGACGGATGTACTGGGCGGTGTAGCCCGCCCGACAGGCCTTGTGCGCCAAGGCACAGGCCAGCCAGGTTTTGCCCACGCCGGTGGGCCCGGTGATCAGTACGTTCAGAGATTCCTTTGCCCACTGGCAGGCTGCCAGGGATTGAATCAGCCCCCTGTCCAGCCCACGGGAGGTGTGGTAATCGAGATCCTCTAAGGCAGCATTGTGCCTCAGTTTGGCACGGCGCAGCCGGTTAGTGAGTCGCCGGTTTTCCCGCTCGGTGATCTCTCTATCCACCAGCAGGCCGAGACGCTCCTCAAAGCCCAACTCGTCTATATCGGGCATGGCCATCTGGTCGGCCAGAGCTGCCGCCATGCCGGTAAACTTGAGGGCCTGGAGTTTATCCAGGGTAGGATGCTTCAACATAATGTTCTCCTTCAGTGGTAGTACGCGGGGCCGCGGATGTTGTCGTGAGTGTCGGGTAGCGCCAGTTCCTGCTGTTCCTCCAGGGGCTGCTCGTCCAGTCGGTGCTTGAGGATGGATTCAATGCTTTTGTAGCGGCAGCTGCCCAGGGTCAGAGCCCGCCGGCAGGCGGCCTCCAAGCGTTCGTCGCCATAGGCCTTGCCCAGGCGCAGGATGCCCAGGCAGGATCGGTACGCCTGCTGCGGGTGCTTGCGTGATCCCAGTACGGTTCGGATCAGCTTCTCTGTGGCCGGGCCAGTCTGCGCTGCCCACCTGGCCAGCCGCTCGGGCGACCATTCCCCGGCCTGGCGGTGCGCTTCCGGCATATGGGCCGGTACTGTGGTGTGGCTGCCCTTGTGGTAAGAACGGCGGTGACTGGCGATCCGGTTGCCCCGGTGGAAACACTCGATGGTATGGCGGGTGATGCGCACATCGACCTGCTTCTTGATCAGGGTGTAGGGTACCGAGTAATAGTGCCCGTCGACGGCCACGTGGTAATCGATGTGGACCCGGGCTTTCTTCCATTCGGCGTAGACGTAGGGTTCGGCGGGCAAGGGTTGTAACGCTGGCTGATCCAGTTGCTCGAAGTGCTCCCGGCGGCAGCCCGGCAGCTTGCGGAAGGGGCGGTCATTGAACTTAACCAGCAGTTCGCTGATGACGGCGTTGAGCTCCACTAAGGAGAAGAACTGGCGGTGACGCAGGGCGGCCAGTATCCAGCGTTCCACAATCAAGACACCGCCCTCCACCTTGGCCTTATCCTTGGGTTTGCGCACCCGCGCTGGCAGTACCGCCACGCCGTAGTGGGAGGCCATATCCTGGTAGGTGGGGTTGGTGTCAGGCTCATAACGGTGCGCCTTGCTCACGCCGGACTTGAGGTTGTCCGGTACCACCAATGCCGGTACGCCGCCCAAGAACCCGAAGGCGCGCACATGCGACCCGATCCAGTCCGGCAGGGCCTGACTCCAGGTCGCTTCGGCGTAGGTGTAGTTGGAAGCCCCCAGTACCGCCACAAAGATCTGGGCCTGGCGGATCTCGCCCGTGTTGCGATCAATGATCGGCACGGTCTGGCCAGCGTAGTCCACAAACAGCTTCTCGCCGGCACGATGATCCTGGCGCATGACCACGTCCAGCTTGCCCTGCCAGGTGCGGTAGTGCTCACAGAACCAGCTGTACTGGTAGCCCTCGGGGTGGTTCTGGCGGTATTCCTGCCAGAGTAGGAACAGGGTGACGTGCTTGTGCCTGAGTTCCTTGTGGATGTGGCTCCAGTCGGGGATGCCGCGGGCCTGGGCCGGTAGATTTGGCGGTGGCGGGAACAGCAGCCGCTCCAGCCTGGCCTCGTCCAGATCGGCAGGCAGGGGCCAACTGAGGCCGGCCTCCTCGGCCCGGCGCAGATACTCGCTGACGGTGGGGCGGCCGATGCCGCAACTGGCGGCAATGCGCCGATTACTCATGCCGTTGCCCCATTTGAGGCGCAGGACTTCTTTGATTTTACGCATGGATAACCTCTTTGCAGGCATCTGACTCCCTCCTTATGGCAGGGGCCAGAATACCGGTTAGTTATCTCGCGTCGGGGTGCTCCGCTGGTGGTTCTCAGGCCAGCTGCCGGGGTGGCAGCTTTGCCGTGGAATCAGTGGCAGCTTTCGCGCGGAATGGGTGGCAGGCTTCGTCTGGAATCAGTGGCAGGCTTGGTCTGGAATACGCAAGGATCTGGGTTGGTTAGCGATAGCACAACAATTCCATCCACAGAGACAATTTTCAGGAAGTCAAAACTTTCTCTCTCTATTCCGAGCACCATCGTTCCCTTGCTCTTCAAATAGTCCTACTGTCACTGGGGGTTCAATACGCCTAGGGTTAGCGAAAAAATCAGGTAAGTATAGAGCAACGCATTCTCCCAAAACCGATCGGCGAAAACCCACCCCCGCCTCTAATTCGAAGGTAGACAAATCTGCTAGATTTTCTATTATACAACAGTGATGTTTATAGCGTAGAGGGCAATCCACCCCGATGGCTATCGGTTCAGGAAAAAGCCTGCTGGTTTGTGGAGCGACGGGCGGCATGGGGCGTGCCTGCAGTTTGCTCGCTGCCGAGAGGGGTTATTCGCTCATCCTAGCGGACCTGTACGAGGGCCGACTTGACGATATTGCAACAAAATGCAGAGCCCTGGGTGCTGACTGCCAGACGCATCGCCTGGACGTGCGCGACCGGGCCGGCGGCGATAAACTGGCCCGGGCATTGGCAGAACCCGGAATCGACGCGCTGATCTACACGGTCGGCCTCTCTCCCCAGATGGCGGACTGGCAGACCATTATCGAAGTCGATCTCGTCGGCAGCATAGCGCTGCTGGAGGCAGTCCGTCCTGCACTCAAAACTGGGTCTTGCGCCGTCTGCATCGCCTCCATGAGTGCACACATGGTGCCCGCGGAAGCGGCTATCGACGCCCTGTTCGCTGACCCGACCGCACCCGAATTCACGGAGAAGCTGCAGCAACTGAAACAGGATCACCCCGCTATCGAGCACTCCGGCATGGCCTACGCCCGCGCCAAGAAAGCACTGAAAGATTATGTCTGCAACAATGGCTTTCGCTGGGGCCGAGAGGGCAAGCGCATCGTGTCGGTCTCTCCGGGGCTCATCGATACGGACATGGGCCGCCTCGAGAGTGACGCCATCGACAATTTCGAAGAAATGACATCAATGATAGCCCTGGAAAGACTCGGCGAAGCCGAGGACATTGCCCGTGTATGCCTGTTTCTTATTTCCTCCGAGGCCGCTTACGTCACCGGTTGCGACCTCCTAGTGGACGGCGGATTCATTTCCGGGATGACGGCAAAACAAGCGCAAGCGGGGCCCGGCTAAAGGTCGGCCACGGAAAGACGCACCATCGCGCCAAGCAACATGTCTCGGAAAAAGCCAATAAACAGCCTCGACGCGCTGAGCCGTGCCGCCCTCGATGTCGACCCATCAAGGGACTTACTGGAATTCGAGGGGCGCTGGTACAAAGGCGCCGAGTTTCGAATGACTGCGAACGCGGTGCGAACCGCGATCGGGCCCGCTGCGGGCAGCGTGGCTTTCGTCGCGAGGAACCGACCCTCGGCCCTGTCTGCCCTGTTGGGCTTGCTGGCCGAAGCGCGGACTATCCGCATGGTGTACCCTTTCCTGTCCGACGACGCACTGATCGGCGAACTGCGACAGATCGGCCCGGCCGCGGTCGTCGCCGATGCACAGGATCTTACGGCACCCGTACAGGACTACCTGCGCAGCAACGGCATAGTGACTGTCGAGTTGCAGGAGATGACGGTATTGGTGAGCCCCGGAGACGCCCCGACGGCGAGTGATCGCGGCGGAGCGAAAGTCGAGTCGCCGTCGATCGAGATTCTCACCAGCGGCACCACCGGGCCGCCCAAGCCCTTTGCGCTGCGCTACAGTCAGATCGTCGATCATGTGCTCGGCGAAACCGTGCAGCCGATGGCTCAGACAGGAGACCCAGCGGAGCGACCGCCGATGCTGCTGATGTTTCCGGTCAGCAACATCTCGGGCCTGTACTCCACTTTGCCACCCCTGCTAAGCGGCCAGCGTGTGGTGCTGCTGGAAAAGTTCACCGTCGAGGGCTGGCACAAGTACGTGGTCGAGTACCGGCCCGTGATGAGCGGCATGCCGCCGGCGGGTCTGCAAATGGTACTGGACGCCGACATTCCACCGGGCGACCTGGCGAGCCTGCAGGTGCTGGGTACCGGCGCCGCGCCGCTGGACCCGCGGGTCAAGCGCGCGTTCGAACAGCGCTTTGGGATCCCGGTGCTGTTGTCCTACGGGGCAACCGAGTTCGCCGGCCCGGTCACCCGCATGACACCCGAGATTATCGCCGAATGGGGCGATGCAAAGTACGACAGCGTGGGTCGCGCCCTGCCCGGTGTAAAACTCCGGGTCGTGCACCCCGAAACGGGAGTGGAATTGCGCGCGGGGCAACAGGGCGTGCTGGAAGTCGTATCGCCGCGTATTGGCCCCGACTGGATACGAACATCGGACCTGGCGGTCATTGACGAGGAAGGGTTTCTCTTCCACAAGGGTCGGGCGGACGGCGCGATCATGCGCGGCGGGTTCAAATTACTACCAGCGACGATAGAGCACGGGCTGTTGAGCCATCCCGCTATTGCCCAGGCCTGCGTCATCGGCATTCCCGACCAGCGCCTCGGAGAAGTGCCGGCGGCAGCCGTAGAATTGAAAAGTTCAGCACCCGCATCCGACATCGCCGACATCGAGGCACACCTGCGCAGGCAAGTGCCCGCAACGCACATCCCCGCAGCCTGGCGCTTCGTGGACGCCCTCCCCCGTACGCCCTCCATGAAGGTGGACCTGCCGGCCGTGCGGCGCTTGTTCATGGAAGCACATGGCTAGCGCGTCCAGTCATCCCAGGCGACACTGCCCAGTTCCAGGGCATCGAGCAGGTGCTGCAAATCGTCGGCATGGCTAAAAGCATCGTCTCTCGCAGGTTCGCTTTCACCGAATCCGCGAAGGTCGCAACGCAAGGCGGCAAATTCATCGCCGAGTTCCCGCCACAGGTGGTCCCAGGTATGCAGGTCTGCCCCAAAGCCGTGCAGGAACACGGCGTCGGCCGTCGCCCCGCGCTGGCGGGCGCGGAAGCGCACTCCCCCCGCTTCAATCTGTACACACTTTTCCACAACCGCTATGACGCGACCTCCCAGAACGATCAAATTTGTTCAGTTTACCCACCAGTGGGACAATTATTAACAACGCGCCCCACCGAACGTTCGCCACGGTCCGGTGAGGACTGTTACATCGCCTGCTGTAAGGATAACTACTACACATGAAGACACGCTCTAAATTGTTCGCCATCGTGGTGCCTGGCCTGGTTGCTGTTGCTGCCGGCCTGTACTGGTTCCTCACCATACCGGCCACGCCGGTGCCCAATGGCGCCGGCAGCCAGGCGCGCTTCACGCCAGGCCCCTGGACTGTTGCCAGCGAGCAGATCACCGTTGTCGACCCGTCCCGTTCGACACAGGCCTATAACGATTTCAGCGGGCTGCCGCAGCGCACTCTCAACGGCCAGATATGGCGCCCTGTTGGCATGGATCAGCCGGGCCCCTTGCTCGTCTACAGCCACGGGTTCATGTCCTTTCGCCAGGAAGGGCTGTATCTGATACGTTTTCTCGCGTCACACGGGTACACGGTGATCGCGGTGGACTATCCGCTCACCGGCTATTACGCGCCTGACGGACCGCTGATGACCGACGTCATCAACCAGCCGGGCGATATCAGCTGTCTCATAGACACCATACTCAGGCGCAATGACACACCGGGAGACACACTGTACCGATCTATTGATCCACAGCACATCGCGGTGGCCGGCGTCTCCCTGGGGGGGCTGACTGCATTACTGGCGGGGTTCCATCAGCAGTTGCGCGATCCGCGGGTCGCCGCGGTCGTGTCCATAGCGGGCCCTACCACCCTGTTCGGACCTCGTTTCTTCAGCGGTGTGGAGGTGCCGCTGCTGATGATCTACAGCTCCGATGACGCCATCGTCACTTACGAGGACAACGCGCTACCGGTGCTCGACATGTACCCTGCAGCGACACTGGTAACCCTTAGCGGTGCGTCCCACGCGGGCTTTGCACAGCCCGCGTCCACCCTGATGCGTTTTATCGACAACCCGGACGGCATCGGCTGCAGTACGGTCACCCGATTCTTGGACCTGGATGCCATGCGGCAGAACGAGACCCTGCTAGGATTAATCGAGGAAGGTACGGATGATGTACTGATCGATAAGCCGATCGAGTTCTGTACCGGCGAATTGATACCTGTGGCGATGCGGGCAGCGCGGCAACACATGTTCACCACCCTCGCCGTGCACGCCTTCCTGCATAGCGAATTCGGTGACGGCGCCGACGCGGCGCAAGCTCACCGCTACCTGGTGCAGGAACTGGCGCGGGAAAATGCCGACGAAGTGAGCGTAACCGCGCCGGCTGACTCGTTGGATTATAGCGCTGGCGGCAAATGACTCTCCGGGTAATTGCCGGGGTCAGGCCAGGCGCAGGAGCAGGTCGGCTACCGCGCGGGGCTCGGAAATCATCAGGTCATGACCCGTATCGACATCCCATACCCGCCCTTCCGAACTGGCCCTGATTGCCTCGACATCGCGAAACGGCAGCGTTTCGGTGCACACTATGTGCGTTTCGGGAATGGCGCGCATGGCCTGCTCGTTCCGCAGCACCAGTTTCTGCTCGAAACACGGCCAGGGGTGCGGGGTCAGCTTCGGTTTCATCCAGTCGATCAGCTCCGGGTCGGTCATGCCGAAGTAATTCATAGGGTCTTCACCGGGAAACAATACCAGTTCGATGCCATCCACCACGCGGCGGCTTTCCCGAGCCATACTCATCAGCGGACCTGCGACATCCATCAGCGACTGCCCGTCTTCCGGGAGGGCGGCATCGAGGTAGACCATGTGCCCGACCCGCGCCGTCGCCCGATCGGCGACACCGGTGATCACCATGCCACCGTAGCTGTGCCCAACCAGAATGACATCCGCCAGGTCCTCGAAATGCAGAACCTTGACCACGTCGGTGATGTGCGTGTCGAGGTCGATATCGGTGCTGAGCAGGTGCTCGCGCTCGCCGAGCCCGGTCAGGGTGGGCGTATAGGCGTCGTGACCCGCGTCGCGCAGCAGGCGCGCCACCTTCTGGTAACACCACCCCCCGTGGCCGCCGCCGTGGACAAGCACATATGTCGCCACTCTCGCTCTCCTCACTGCCCTGTTTGGCTGGAAAAAGGATTTAGCTGCATCTACTATGCACTGTCAAGTAAACAGCATTGTTGTTTTATTGTTGAGTGCGGGCCGCGCGCAACCCGGCCGTCCTCGATGGGAGTCAATATGGAGAAAGAGGAGCTTCTGGACCTGGATGGGCAGGTGGCCTTGGTCACCGGCGCCGGGCAGCATCTCGGCCGCGCCATAGCGCTGACCCTCGCCCGTCACAATGCGGGCGGCGTGGCGGTGAACGACTTCGTGCCGGAGCGCGCCGAGGCCGTCGCCGGCGAAATCCGCGCAATGGGCATCCCCGCCGTACCGGCACCGGCGGATGTGGGCGACCACGGCGCGCTCGCGGAGGCGCTCGCCGACGCCTCCGGAGCACTGGGGCCGATCACGCTGCTGGTCAACAACGCCGGCAATGCAGGGCCGGTCGATACCATGGGATTTTCCCCCGAGTTCTGGGACACCGATCCGCAGGACTGGGACCGTTTTTTCCACACCAACCTGCGCGGTGTGATGAACGCCTGCCACGCGGCGATTCCGGGCATGGTGAACGTGGGCACGGGGCGCATCGTCACCATGATCTCCGACGCCGGCCGGATGGGCGATGCGCGGCTGGTGGCCTATTCCGCGGCCAAGGCCGGCGCGGCCGGTTTCATGCGCGCCATCGCCCGCGAAACGGGGCGCTACGGCATTACGGCCAACTGCGTTTCCCTGTCCACCCTCGAACCGCCAATGGAAGGGGAAAAACTCGAGCAGTTCCTGTCCAGCGAGCGCACCAAAGCGCAATTGTCGCGGTACGCCATTCGCCGCTTCGGCCAGCCCGAGGACGTCACGGGTATCGTGCTGTTTCTCTGCTCGGATGCCGCCCGCTGGATCACGGGGCAGACCTACCCGGTGAACGGCGGTTACTCCTTTGCACTATAAGGCTGATTTATGAAGACCATACTGATTCAGAACGCCGCCATCTTCGATGGCAACGGCACAGACACCTTTAGCGGCGACCTGCTGGTGGAGGGCAACCGAATTCGCTCCGTGGGCCCGGGAGGAGGGGGTGGCGCCGTGGCCGATACGGTGATCGACGGCAGCGGCAAGTTCCTGATGCCCGGCATGACAGAAGGCCACGCGCATCTCTCATTCGACGCCTTCACCTGCACCGAGGACCTGATCACACCACCGCCGGAGGAACACGCCTTCCTGACCGCGCGCGTGGCGAAGACACTGCTCGACTACGGTTTTACCAGCGCCTACGGGGCATCGGAGGCAAAGTTGCGCCTGAGCGTGGCGGTGCGCAATGAGGTGGACGCCGGGCGCCTTCCCGGACCGCGTATCCGCGCGGGATCCCTGGAGATCACCGTCACGGGCGGGCTGGGAGACGAGAGTCGCCTGCACAACCCCCGCAACTGCTACGAACCGTCCAGCGGCTGCTCGCCGTCCCTGGTCGTCAACGGCCCGGAAGAAATGCGCAAGGCGGTGCGGATCGCCTGCCGCGAAGGCTGCGACAATATCAAGCTGGACGTGTCCGGCGACCCGTTCTACCCGGACATACCCGCCCACTGCACGACGATGGCGCTGGAAGAGATACAGATGGCCGTCGACACGGCCCACGCCTTCGGCAAAATGGTGAACGTGCACGCACGCTCCATCGCGTCGATCAAGAACGCCCTCATTGCCGGTGTCGACATGATCTACCACGCCGAGTACAGCGACGAGGAGGCCCTGGACATGCTGGAGGCGGCAAAAGACCGAGTGTTCGTTGCGCCCACCATCGGCCTGTTCCACACCATGTGGCACGAGGGCGCCGACCACGGCATGCCCCGGGAGGTTACCGAAGCCATGGGTATAGGCCAGTTGATCGAGGAATCGGTAAAGACCCACACTGAGCTGCGCAAACGCGGCATCCGCCACCTGATCGGCGGCGACTACGGTTTCACCTGGAACATGCAGGGCACCCAGGCGCGGGACCTGCAGTACTTCGTGGATTACTACGGTTATACACCGGCCGAGGCGCTGCAGTGCGCCACCCGCAACGGCGGCCTGGCGATGCGTCGTGAGGGGGACCTGGGCACGCTGCAGGAAGGCATGCTGGCAGACATGGTGCTTGTAGACGGCGACCCTCTGCAGGACCTGGGTATCCTCACCGACATCGACCGCATCGCCATGGTTATGAAGGACGGCGCCATCCACAGCCTCAGCCCTGCCCTGGTCAGCGGCGACTGACGCCGCCGGGCGCGGGGCTGACAACGTGGACCGTGTCGACGCTCTCGAACGGCAGGCACAAGACGAAACCGGGCTCTCCGACTTCGGCGACCACAGCTACCGCGAGGGGCTCGAGCGCCTGGTACGGTCCGCCGATCGTAACGCCCGTTTCTCCGCGGCAGGCGCCGCCGCTTTCGACGCACAGGTCACGGGCCTGCTCCGCAACCGGCTGCAGGTGGAACACTGGTACGCGCGGCACCCTGAGATCGAGGAGCAGGAGATCGTCGCGCCGCTGATCGGCCTGGGCCTGCCGCGCACGGGTTCCACCGCCCTGTCATGCCTGCTGGCGCAGGATAGAGAGGCGCGCTGCATCCGCAACTGGGAGGCGCAGGCGCCCTGCCCGCCGCCGGAAACCGCCACCGAGCGCAGCGACCCGCGTATTGCCGAGGCCGAGGCTTTCATGGCACGGCGCAACGAACTGTTCCCGCGCATGAAGCAAATGGTCCCGAGCACCGCGACCTCCCCCACCGAGTGCCAGACCTTCATGGGCTACGACTTCAAATCGCAGTTGTTCCAGGCCTCGGCGCGCGTCCCGGACTACATCGACTGGCTCAACCACGAGGCCGACCTGGTGCCCACCTACCAGTACGTCAAGCGCGTGCTGAAACTGCTGCAGTGGCGCTGCCCGCCGCGTCGGTGGCGCCTGAAAAACCCGAGTCACAGCCTGTTCATCGGCGCGCTGAATACCGTATTCCCCGATGCGCGCTTCTGGATGACGCACCGCGACGTGGGCGACGTCCTGCCGTCGGTGGCGGACCTGTACGGCGAATTGCACCAGGCCTTCACCGACGACGTGGACTATCTCTGGCTCGGCGACGTTACCAGTGACTTCTGCGAACTGGGCATGCGGCGCATGATCGCCTTTCGCGACGCGGGTAACGACGGGCGCTTTTTCGACGTCCACTTTCGTCACTTCACGGCGGATCCTTTTCCCTCTCTGGAAAAACTCTACGCTTTCCTGGGCGAGAGGCTGACCGAAGAGACGCGCAGACGCATGGCCGCCTGGGTCCGCGACACGCCGCGCGATAAATACGGCGCGCACCGGGTAGTTGCGGACGCGTTCGGACTGCAGCCGACGGTGCTGCGCCAGCGCTTTGGCTTCTACCACGACAGGTTCGAGGTAAAAACCCATGACGACTGATTTTCGCGGCGGGCTCACGCCGGAGCAGGACCTGGTACTGCCCGCGCGGCCCGACAACCCGGAAATGCGCGAGAGCGCTTCTATCTGGCTGTTCGAGGACGAGGGCGGCTTCGACTTTCCGCGCATGGGCATCGAGGCTGTGGGGGCGACCTGGGACGCGCACCGCTTCGATGTCAACATCGCCTTTCCCGGGGGGCGCGTGCTGCGCGAGTCGGGCACCGGTGCGACGCTGCCGCCCCGCGATGACGATGGACGCCCCACCATCCTCGGCGCGGGGCCCCTCAGATTCCAGTGCCAGGCACCGTTCCGCCGCTGGCGCGCCAGCTTTCACGGCAGCGCGGTGGATGGGCAGGTAGCACAGCAGGTGCGCAACGAGCTGGACCCCGACTGTCGCAGCACGGTGCAACTGGAAGTAGACCTGGAGATGGCAGCGCCCGCCTGGGCACAGGACAACTCGCCGGACAAACTCGCCGGGATAGACGCGAAGGACGCCGCGGACGCCGGCTTCATGGGTATCGGCTACCGCTGCGAGCAACTTTTTCGCGCCAACGGCAAGTTGGATATCGACGGTCGGTCGCGCTCCTTTTCCGGCACCGGCCTGCGCATACACCGCCAGAGCGAGCGCCCCCTGGGGGGCTTCCGCGGCCACTGCTGGCAGTCGGCCCTGTTCCCCGACGGTCGCGCCTTCGGCTACATCGCCTACCCGCCCCACGAGGATGGCACCGAATCCTACAACGAGGGCTACCTGTACCAGGATGGCATCATGTACCCGGCACGGGCCGCTAAAATTCCCTGGTTGCGCGACATCGTGGGCGAAGGCGACGACGTGACGCTGGAACTAAAGTCGGAACTGGGCATCACCCGCATCGAGGGCGTAAGCCTGCTGTCCACATTCCGGATAGGCAATCCCGATATCGGCGGTTTGAACCTGAGCCAGGGCGGCGCGCGTTATCGCTGGGACGGCGAGGAAGCCCTCGGCATGATCGAGCGCTCCAGCCATGAGAGCCTCACGCGCATCCTCGACTGCGGCGCTCCCTGAACTGGCCGGGCGTCTCCCCCGTGGCGCGACGGAAGGCGTAGCAGAAACTCGATGGTGACGCGAAACCCAGGGTATAGGCGACGGACTTGACGCTGTCACCGGTGACCAGCAGGTCACGCGCCCGCTCTATCCGCAGCTGGGCAATGTAATCACCCACCGAACATCCCCGACTGGACCGAAAACCGCGGGTAAGCTGCCGGACCGATAATCCGCACAGGCCTGCCAGTTCGCCCAGCGTCGGCGCCGCCGCCTCTTCACGCAGGCGCTCATCGATCAGGCGCAGCCGCCAACCCGCGAGCGCCCCAGCCGATTCGCTAGCAGGTGCTGCCAGGCAGTATCGTGCGAGTTCCACGGACAATTGCGCCACGACCAGTTCCGTCAGGAACTCGCTGGCGAAACCCGGTTGTCGCGCCTCGCGCACCAGGCGCTCCAGCAGCATCCGAATGTTTACATCGCGAATGTCGAGTCCGGCCAGCAGCGCGCTGTCGGTCCACTCCAGATCGGTATCCAGCCATTCGCCCATCCGGTCGACGTCGAACTCGCAAATGATCGAGGCCTGCTCGCAGCAGCCGTCGCTAACCGCCTGCAGGGTTTCACGCGGCGGCACCATGAAGACGTTGCCGATGCGCTCGAAACGACGGGCCTCGCGCCGGGCCGGGTAGCGCGCCCGCGCATTGCCGGGCCGCGGTGACAGGCACATGTCCACCCGGTAGGTCTCGGTACCCTGCAGCACGTTGTCGACCGGCTCCTCGAAGTGAAAGCGCACGAGCCGCGCAGACGCCACGGGCGCGCGCAACTCCCCTTCGATCTTCATACTGTGTTGTGCAGCCGACATCACCTTGCGCTACCCACCGGCGATCTTCGCGAAAAAAACCAGTTCGCTGTCCGCGCCGAAGGTCTCCAGCAGCGGCTCGGGAATGATGTGCCCGTCGATGGCCACCGCCTGCTTGTCCATCACCTCGTCGCTCAGGGCGGGAAAACGCGTCCGCAGCTCTGCCAGAAGCTCGCGGTAGGACGCGGCAGAGACCTCTATCTCACCCGCGCCCCTGGTATAACGCTGCAGGTCTGAAGGAAACACCACTTTCGCCATGACGTGACCTGCCGTGCGGAGCCTAATCCGCGGCCTCTATCGCCGCCAGCAGTTTCGGCGGCGACAGCGGCAGATCGTACAAGCTGGTACCCGCCGCGTGATTCACCGCCGTCGTCACGGCGGGCATGGGCGGACAGATCGGGACCTCGCCGACACCGCGCACGCCGTAGGGGTGCAGCGGGTTCGCCACCTCGACGATCACCGTATCGATCATCGGCAGGTCCGAGGCGACCGGCATCCGGTAATCCAGGAACCCCGGGTTCTCCAGCACGCCGTCGGCGTCGTACAGGTACTCCTCGTTCAGGGCCCAGCCGATGCCCTGCACGGCCCCCCCCTGCATCTGGCCCTCCACGTAGGCGGGGTGTACGGCCTTACCGGCGTCCTGCACGCAGGTAAAGCGCAGGATATCCACCTTGCCGGTTTCGGGATCCACCTGGGCATCGCAGACGTTTACCGCGAACGCGGGCGCGGAGTTGTGCGCATGCAGCGACGCTACCGCGCACAGCGGGCCTCCGGTCGCCCCCGCCATTTCCGCCAGCTCCGCCAGGGTCAGGACTTTCGGCGCCGCCTGCGCGCCGGCATCGCCCTCCATCAGGTTTTCCAGGTCGGCACTGACTCTCGCAATTGCCCGGCCGTCGCGCCACTCGACCTCGTCGACGCCCAGCCCCCAGACGGCGGCCGCGCGGCCGCGCAATTCCTCCACCAGCTTCTCCGCGGCCTGGATCACGGCGCCGCCCGTGGCCAGCGTGGTGCGGCTGCCGCCGGTGCCGTCGCAGTAGCCTACCGAGTCAGTATCCGCCACCGCGGGGTGTACGGTCTCCACCGGCACACCCAGTACCTCGGCGGCCATCAGGGCCATGGACGCGCGTGAGCCGCCGATATCGGGATTGCCGGTCAGTACATTGATGCGGCCATCGTTGGCCACGTTGATCGTGGCGCTGGACTGCATGCCGGCGTTGATCCAGAAGGCCGCGCCGACACCGCGCCCCTGGCCAGGCTGCAGGGGTACCTGGTAGTTGGGGTGGTTCTTGGCTTCCTCTAGCGCCTGTTTCAAACCGATTGCCTGGAACGGCAGGCCGAACAGCGGCACATCGCCCTCCTCCACCGCGTTGTGCAGGCGCAGGTCGATGGGGTCCATGCCCAGTTGGTCGGCGATTTCGTTTACCGCGCACTCGACCGCCTGTATCGATTGCGGCGCCCCCGGTGCGCGGTAAGCCCACACCCGCGGCTTGTTGGTCAGCACCTCGCGGCCGCGGCTGCGCATGTTGGCACATCGGTAGCAGGCGGAGCCGAACATCGTCGAGGGCATGATGGAACTGCTGGAGTAGGCGCCGGAATCCATCAGGATATCAGTCTCGATCGCGGTGAGCGTGCCGTCTTTCTTCGCACCGATGCGCACCCGGGTCTCGGAGCAGGACACGGGGCCGGTCGCGCGGAACACCTCTTCGCGGCTCATGACCAGCTTCACCGGGCGCCCCGCCTTCAGCGCCAGGACGGCGGCAACGGGCTCGATGTAGACAGTGGTCTTGCCACCGAACCCACCGCCGATCTCGGACGCGGTGACCTTGATCTTGCCCAGTTCGATGCCGGTCAGTTGCGCGGTGAAACTGCGCACGGTGAACGGCCCCTGGGTACAGCACCAGATTTCCACGCGGCCACTCTCGTCTGCGTTGGCGACGACGGCGTGGGGTTCGATGTAACCCTGGTGGCACATGGGTACGCGGTAAGTGCGTTCGAGCACCACGTCCGCCTCCGCCAACCCCGCTTCCACGTCGCCCATTTCCAGTGTTATGTCCACGGACAGGTTGGATGGCTCGGTCGGCGCCGGATCCGGTCCCTGGGTGAAAACCTTGTCGTGCAACAGGGGCGCGTCGTTGGCCAGCGCGGCGTGCATGTCGAGCACGTGCGGCAGGACCTCATACTCTACCTTGACCAGCTTCGCGGCCTCGGCGGCCAGGGTGGCGGACGTGGCTGCCACTGCCGCCACGGGCTGGCTGTGGAACATGACCTTGCCCCGCGCCATGACGACCGGCGACATGTCACTCAGCTTCATTTCGATTTCCGCGCCCTTCATCAACTTGTCGCCCGGTTCGGGCAGGTCCGCGGCGCTCATGGTGGCGACGACACCAGGCAGCGCCAGTGCCGCGGAAAAATCGATGGACCTGATCACCGCGTGGGCGTGGGGGCTGCGCACGATATGGGCATGCAGCATGCCCTGCAGGTTGAGATCGGCACCGTACTTCGCCCGCCCGGTAACCTTGTCCGGCCCATCGGGGCGCACCGGCCGGGTGCCAACATACTTGAAGTCCGTCTTCACACTGCCGCTCACGGTGTCACGCTCCTCTCATGACCGCGCCTGCGTCAAGCACCGCGCGGATAATCTTGTCATAGCCGGTGCAGCGGCACAGGTTGCCCGCGAGCCCGAAGCGGACCTCCTCCTCGGTGGGATCGGGGTTCTCCTCCAGCAGTGCCCTGGCCGCAATAACCACGCCGGGTGTGCAGATGCCGCATTGCAGCGCCGCGTGTTCCAGCAGCTTTTCCTGCACCGGGTGCAGGCGCCCCGGGGCGCCGACACCCTCGACGGTCTCTACCTGCCGCCCCTCGGCCTCCGCGGCGAGTACCAGGCAGGAACAGACCAGTGCCCCGTCCAGCATGACGGAACAGGCGCCGCAATCGCCCGTGTTGCAACCCTCCTTGGTGCCGGTCAGGTCGAGCGTATTCCTGAGCACGTCCGACAACACCTGCCAGGGCTCGCACAGGAACTCCCGCGCTTCACCGTTGACGGTAGTGGCGACGTGGATTTTTCTCGCTTCGCTCATGGGTTTTCCTCAAGCAGCCTGCGCGGCGCGCGTGGCGGCAATGGCGGCCGCACGGCGCACCAGCACCCCCACCACCCTGCGGCGATAGTCGGCGGTGCCGCGCTTGTCCGTGATCGGGGACGCCGCCTCGCGGGCCGCGTCGGCAGCGCGCTCCAGGCTGCCTGCGTCCAGTGCCGAGCCGACCAATGCCTCTGCCGCCGCCGGCACCAGCAGGGCGGTGGGCGCCACGGCGCCGATGACCACCCGGGCCGCGGTGCAGGTACCCGCCTCGTCCAGGCTCAGCGCCACGGCGGCGCCGGCCACGGCGATATCCATCTCGGTGCGGGGGATGAAGCGCAGGTAGGCATCGCTGCTGCGCGGGCCGGGACGCGGCAATTCCAGTGACACCAGGATCTCGCCCTCGCCCAGGCAAGTACTGCCCGGACCGGTGGCGAATGCTTCCGCGGCGACGGACCGAGCGCCGCCGGAGCCGACGATATGGCAGGTACCCCGATTGGCGATCAGCGCCGGTACCGAGTCGGCGGCGGGCGAGGCATTGCACAGGTTACCGCCCGCGGAACAGCGGCCCTGCACCTGGCTGGAGCCGATCAGGCCGAGCGCTTCCGCGAAGCCCGGGAAAACGCGCGAGATATCGGGGTGGCGCGCCACCACCGCGCCGGGCACCGCGGCCCCCAGCCGCAAGGCCCCCTCGTCCAGGGTGACGGTCATCAATTCGGGAATTCGCTTCAGGTCGATGATGTGCGCCGGGTCGCGCAGTCCCAGCCGCATCTGCACCAGCAGGTCGGTGCCCCCGGCAAGGGCCCTGGCCCCGGAAGTGCCGGCCAGCAGATTGGCGGCCTCGGCGAGAGTTGTCGGCGCACTGAATTGGGCTGGCGGCATCGCGTACTCCAGGCAGTGATTAGCAGGGCTGGCGCCGGTTGCAAGGCCAAGCCAGCCTACCGAACCCCGGCATCATATTTCAACACTGTTGTTCATTAAATCACGGCGCCATACCGACATCAATACGGCTGCTGGGGATAGTCAGGTCGGTGCTGGCGGACGAACCCAAGCTGGCCGATGACCGGCGCGGGTCAGGCTTCCGCGCGCACGTCGTATTGCGCCAGGTAACGCTCCAGCACCGGCGCCGCCCGCTCCTGGCTGAGGCCGAACTGGGCCAGCTTGTACTCGTGCTTACCGAATTTGTTTTGGGGATTGTCCTCGAGCCAGCTGCGCATGCCCTGCTCTACCGCGGCGCTGAAATCATCGCCGAGGGCCGCGTACAGCGCGCGCATGCTCTCGAGGGGGTCCTCCACCATATCGGCGTAGTGCACGTCGATGATCCGCTCCTCGCCGAATTTCTCCCGGAAGTCCATGATGCGGTTGACGTGCTGCTCCAGCTGCCAGAGGCAGTTGTCACCGACCCACTCGGGGGACACCCCGGTTTCAAACATGGTGTGGGACAGGGAAATAATGCTGCAGAAGGAACCCAGCGCCGCGTAGGGATCGCGGTGCGTCCACACCAGGCGGGCATCCGGGTACACCGTGAGCAGCGTCTCCAGCCACAGCGCGTGGGACGGCATCTTCAGGTTCCAGTTGCCCGGCGCATCGGCCTGCAACAGCTGCAGGAAGCGCTTGTGGTACGCGTAGGCGGAGGTCATGTCGGTCTGCAGCAGCCAGTCGCGGTACTGCAGCATCTTGCAGCGCGACTCCAGCATGAGCGTCTTGAAGTCGTGCGCCATGAAAAACACACACTCGTTCGGGTAGATCGCCGAACTGCGGTAGTACTTGCCCATCTCGGGGCGGGCCTTGAGCATTTCCGCCTCGAACGCCAGCCGCTCCACCGCCCGCGGGTCAGTGTGCAGGGTCTCCTTGGTGGCCGGGGGCACCGGGTCGTCGATCTCCCAGGTCAGGGGCGAGCGACGGGCGGGATCCGTCGCCAGCAGGTTGCTCAGCAGGGTCGTACCCGTGCGCGGAATGCCGAACACGAGCACCGGCCGCTCCACCGGGCGGCTCAGCAGCTCCGGCCGCGACGCCAGGTAGTCGTTGACTTTCAGGCGATTGGACAGCACCTGCACCGCGTGGTGATGCAGGCGCTGGTAGCCGGTCTCGGAGGGTTCGCCGGCGTTGAGGTCCGCGAGGTAGACCTCCAGCCCCTCCATGAAACTGTCGCTGTCGAACGCCTCGAGGCCGGTAGCGGTCCGGGCCTCGTCGATCAACTCCTGTGCTACCAGTGTCTGCGCCATTGTCTGCCTCCCGCATGCTCGCCGCGCCGCGACGCGCGGGCGGTGATCTGCCGTGGGAAATTCTTGCACCCGCACCGGGCCATGGCAACAACTTGCGGTTTCGAGCCCCGGTCCGGATGTCGATATCGGGCCATCACCCAGCGCCGGGGCCGACACTCATCATCGAAAGTCGTTGTCGGTGGCGCACGGCTTTCCTACACTTTTGTGACTGACAACGATGACCGGGGGCCTGCGCGCCGACACCGGGGGAGGAACGATGGCCAAGGGTTTATTCGATCTCGAGGGCAAGGTCGCGCTGGTAACGGGCGGCAACAGCGGCCTGGGCCTGGGGTTTGCGCGCGGGATTGCCAGGCAGGGCGGCGATGTCGTGATCTGGGGGCGCTCGGAAGAAAAGAACGCCGCGGCGCTGGAGCAACTCACCGACCTGGGCGCGCGCGCATCGGCCCGGGCGGTCGACGTCGCCTCGCAGGAGGAGGTGGTAGCGGGTTTCGATGCCCTGCTGGAAGACTACGGCCGCATCGATACGGTCATCGCCAACGCGGGCATGCCGCCGAACACGGGCTCCATCCTGGACACCGCCGCCGAGGACTATCACAAGCTGCTGGCCACCAACATGCACGGCGCCTTCTACACCCTGCAGGAGGGGGCGCGGCGCATGGTGGCCAGGGCCGAGTCCGGCGACCCGGGCGGCTCGCTGGTGTTCTGCGGTAGCCTGTCCATGTTCCAGGGCGTGCCGGGCATCAGCCCCTACGCAGCCGCCAAGGGCGGCATCGGCGCGGTGATCCGCTGCATGGCGGTGGAACTGGGCCGGCACGGCATCCGGGCCAACACCATTGCGCCGGGTTACATCAAGACCGGCTTCAGCGGCGGCCGGCCGGACGGCAGCGCCCAACCCGAGGAAGAATGGAACGACATCGACAAGATCTTCGCCGGCAAGGCGGCGCTGAAGCGCCCCGGCTTTGCCGCGGACTTCGAGGCGATCGCCGCCTACCTGGCCAGCGACGCCGCCAGCTTTCACACCGGGGACACCATCGTCATCGACGGTGCGGCCCTGGTCCATATTTGACGACGGCTCGGCTGCCGGGGGATCACCATGCGACGAGTGCTGAACATTCACGAGGTCGACGACGCCCGCCTGGATGAAGTGGCGTCACCGGAACCGGGCAGCCGGGACGTGGTCATCGACGTCAAGGCCTGCGGCATCTGCGGGTCCGACCTCTCCTATATAAAAATGGGCGGCATCATGCGAGCCCCGGGCGGCGTAACGCCACTGGGCCACGAAGCAGCGGGTGAAATCGCTTACGTGGGCGACGAGGTCACGGGGGTCAGTGTGGGCCAGCGCGTGGTCGTCAATCCCATGCAGACCCCCAGCATGATCGGCAGCGGCGGGCCGGAGGGCGCCTTTACTGAGCGCCTCCTGGTGACGGACGCCCGCGTCGGCGACAGCATCCTGCCTATTCCGGAAGACCTGCCCTTCGAGGTAGCGGCCCTGACCGAACCACTGGCGGTCGCGCTGCACGGGGTCAACCGCGCGCAGGTCCAGCCCGGCGACAAGGTGGTCGTGTTCGGCTGCGGCCCCATCGGCCTGGGCATGGTCCTGTGGCTGCTGGACCGGGGCATCGAGCACGTGGTCGCCCTGGACCTGTCCGAAGAGCGCCTGGCGCGGGCCAGGCAACTGGGCGCGCAGGCGGCATTGAACCCGGCCACCGTCGACCTGCGCGCAGAACTGATCAAGCTGCACGGCACGGGCAAGGTCCTGAACCGCGACGCGGTGGGGACCGATGCCTACATCGACGCGGCCGGCGCGCCGACCATTCTCAACGACGTTATTGGTATGGCGAAATTCCACGCCCGCCTGGTGGTCACGGCGGCGTACATGCAACCCGTTGAAATTCACCTCGGCGCCATGCTGACCACGGAGATGAGCATCACCACCGCCATGGGCTACCCCAAGGAAATGCCCGAGGTGCTCGCGGCGCTGCCCCGGATCAGCGACAGGGCGGCGTCGATGATCAGCCACCGCTACCCCTTCGACGAGGTCATCGACGCCCTGGACGTGGCGCGCACACCCGCCTCGGCCAAGGTAATGATCGATTTCTAGTACTCGTCGTCAGCGCGGCTGCATACGTATCGCACCGTCCAGGCGCACCGTCTCGCCGTTGACATAGCCATTGCGGATCAATTCCAGCGCCATGCTGGCATATTCCTCCGGGTCGCCCAGCCGTTTCGGGAACGGCACCATGCCGCCCAGCGCCTGCAGCATCTCCTCCGGGACCCGCGCCATCGGCGGCGTGTTGAAAATGCCCGGCTGGATGGTATTGACCCGTATGCCCTCCCGGGACAGGTCGCGCGCAATGGTCAGGGTCATGCCGACGACGGCGGCCTTGGCCGCGGAATAGGCCGCCTGCCCCATCTGGCCCTCGGTGGCCGCGGCAGAGGCGGTGTTGACCACTGCGCCGCGCTCACCGTCGATCGGCTCCAGTTCCATCATGCCCGCGGCGGACCGGGTGATGCAGCGGAACGTGCCCACCGTGTTCAGTTTCAGCACCCACTCGAACTGGTCCGAAGGAAAAATGTTGATTTCACCGGTTTTCTTGTCCCGCCGCGCCGTGGGTATGGCGTTACCTCCACCGGCACAGCATACCAGCGCCCTCTCCTGCCCCTGCGCCTCCCGAGCCCTGGCAAACGCGGCGTCGACGCTGTCGTCGGACAACACGTCGCACTGGCAGAATATCGCGCCGGTTTCGGCGGCGGCCTGCTCGCCCGATTCCTCGTTGAGATCGAAAATGGCGACGCTCGCTCCCGTCGCGCGCAACGCTTTAACCGTGGCCAGGCCGAGCCCAGAGGCGCCGCCGGTAACCACCGCCGCAAGTGAGGAATCAAGTTTCATTGCAGTCTCCCTGGGTAGTTCATGGACAGTATCCCGCCGTCATTGCGGGCTGCTATTTTATATATCAGCGGCCATAACTATGCAACACTGTTGTTGACCTGTATACTCGTGGCTGAATACGTTCCGGGGGAACACAGATGACACAGGTGATGCAGGGGATTCGTGTGCTAGAAGTGGCGCAGATGACCTTCGTGCCCTCCGCGGGGGCCATACTCGCGGACTGGGGCGCGGACGTGATCAAGATCGAACACCCGGTTCGCGGCGACACGCAACGGGGCTTCATCAACATGGGGGGCGTCAAGGTCAACCCGCAACGCAGCCCCTTCGTGGAGCATCCCAACCGCGGCAAGCGCAGCGTCGGCGTCGACATCTCCAAGCCGGAAGGCGTAGCCGTCATTTATGAACTGGCCAAGACCGCGGATGTCTTCCTGACCAACTACCTGCCCCGGCAACGCCAGAAAATGCAATTCGATATCGAACACATCCGCGCGGTCAACCCCAATATCATCTATGCCCGCGGCAGCGCCTACGGCGACAAGGGCCCGGAGCGGGACACGGGCGGTTTCGACGGTACGGCGTTCTGGAACCGCAGCGGCATCGCCACCGCCATGTCGCCGCCCGAATTGAGCGGCCCCATCTCCCAGGGCATACCCGCCTTCGGCGACTCCATCGGCGGCATGAACATCGCCGGCGGTATTTCGGCGGCACTGTTTCACCGCGAGCGTACCGGCGAGGCGCTGGAAATCGACGTATCGCTGCTCAGCACGGCGTGGTGGGCAGCCGGTACGTCAATCGACATGGGTATCGACTGCGGCGAGGTATCGCGCAACCGCATGCCCGCCTCCGGCGGCAACCCCGGCAACCCGTTCATGGGGAATTACACCACCTCGGACGGGGGCACCATCAACCTGTGCACACTGACCCCGGGACCGCACATTCGCAACGTCTTCGAACACCTGGGCATTCCGGAAGCTGCCGACGATCCCCGCTTCGCCGACGCAGAGTCCCTGATGCGGAACTGGGAAGCCGCCGCGGACCTGATCCGGGAGCAGTTCGCCGGCCAGACTTTCGACTACTGGCGCGAACACCTGAAAACCATGAGCGGCCAGTGGGCGCCCGTACTGGACCTGCTGCAGATCGCCGAGGACGAGCAGGCGCTGGCCAACGACATGCTGTTCGAGGTCGCCGCCGGCGACGGCGGAGCGCCGATCAAGCTGGTGCGCGGACCGGTGCAGTTCAACCACGAGCCGGTACAGACCACCAAGGCGCCGGAAGCCTCGGAGCACACGGAACTGGTGCTGATGGAACTCGGCATGGAGTGGGAGGAGATCGAAAAACTGAAAAGCGTCGGCGCGATTGCCTGACGCCAGCGCGAACACAATCGGGAATGCCATGAAACCGGGAATGAAATTAATCAGCGCGGTGTGCGACACCGAAGTCATGGTCATCCGCGGCACGGATACCGTGATAGAGTGTGGTGGGGTGCCGATGGGCGAGGAAAAGACCGACGGCGGCAGTCCGGCTGCCGAATTCTCCGCGGGTACGCTGCTGGGCAAGCGTTATATCGACGCGGATGACAGCGTCGAGTTGCTCTGCGTGAAGGCGGGAGAGGGCTCCCTGTCCATCGCCGGGCAGGCCATGATGACCAAGGACGCCAAGCCCCTGCCGTCCTCGGATTGAATCCAACGCCATGAACATCACCCTGATCCTGCAGATGGCCGCCGAGGCGGGACCCGACAGGGATGCCCTGGTTTGCGATGGGCGCCGCTGGACCTACGGCGAGTTACTGCGCGCCGCGCAGGGTGCGGCGGAGGTCTTCGACGACGGGGGTTGCGATTTCGTCGCCCTGCTGGACGAGAGCAGCGAGGCGGCCTGTATCGCACTGTTCGGCGCGGCCCTGGCCGGAATTCCCTACGTACCGCTCAATTACCGACTGGCGGACGAGGACCTCACCGCCCTCATCGCGCGCATTGCGCCCGCCTGCATCGTCGGCGACGTGCAGCGGGCGCAGCGCCTGTGCCGGGACACGGGACACACCCTGCTGAGTCGCGACGAATTCGTGGCGAGCGCGGCGGCCGCCGGCGCCGATGCCAGCGGCGCGGAACGCGAGAACGACGACGGTATAGCAGCGCAGATCTTTACCAGCGGCACCACGGCGGCGCCCAAGGCGGCCATCCTGCGCCACGCGAACCTGCTCGGCTACATTCTCGGCACCGTGGAATTCTGTTCCGCCGCGGAAACGGACGCGCAACTGGTTTGTGTACCGCCCTATCACATCGCCGGCATCTCTGCCCTGTTGAGCTCCGTTTACGCCCTACGCCGTATCGTGTTACTGCCCGCCTTCGACCCCGACGAATGGCTGCGCCTGGCGACCGAGGAAGGCGTGACCAACGCTTTCCTGGTGCCGACCATGCTGTCGCGTGTGATCGAACGTATCGACGCAGGCGCCAGTGCCGAACTGTCCTCCCTGCGCGCCATCGCCTACGGCGGCGGTCGCATGCCCCTGGAACTGATCGGGCGCGCGCTGCACCTGTTTCCCGACACGGATTTCACCAATGCCTACGGCCTGACCGAGACCAGCTCGACCATCGCGCTGCTGGGCCCCGAGGAGCACCGGCAGGCGCTGGCATCGGATGATGCGGCGGTGCGTGCACGACTGGCCTCGGTGGGCCGCCCCCTGCCCACGGTGGACATCGAGATTCGCGACGAGGAGGGCCGGCGGCTGCCCGCCGGAGAGCGCGGCGAAATCTACGTGCGCGGCGACCAGGTGTCGGGGGAATACCGGGAGCGCAGCGCCCTCGATGCCGACGGCTGGTTCCCGACCCGCGACGCGGGCTGGCTGGACGAGGACGGCTACCTGTTCCTGGCCGGGCGCGCCGACGACGTCATCGTGCGCGGCGGCGAGAACATTTCACCCGGCGAAATCGAGGACGTGCTGGTCGCCCATCCCGCCGTCGCCGATGCCGCCGCCGTCGGCGTACCCTCGGCCGAATGGGGGGAAGCGGTCGGCGTCGCACTGGTCTTCAAGCCCGGCGCGGAGGCCCTGGGCGAGGAGGCGGTGCGCGCCCTGGTCCGGGACCGCCTGCGCTCATCGCGGGTGCCGGAACAGGTTCAGGTAAAAGACGCACTGCCCTACAATGAGATGGGCAAGTTGCTCCGGCGCGAAATACGCAGCTGGTTCGGCGCCTGAGCGACGCGAAAGCAACCACCAGGGAGAGCATGCCGTGAAGGACATGGTGACAGCGCAGGACCCGGACTGCCCCTTCGAATTCAATTTCGACGCGGCCACGTTCAAGGCGGGGGACATCGTGAGTTACCGTGTGCCCGACGGCTTCGACGACATGCCCTTCGTGGGTGAGCTCCTCGAGGTGCACGACGATTACGTGATCCTGCACCACTACGGCGAGCCCGAGGACCAGGTACGGCCCATGCGCGGCACACGACAGGACCGCCCCGAGGTCAGCCGGGCGGACGCGCTGGGCGAGTGAGGCCGGCCCCGGAACAGGAGGAGGCCTCGGCGCGGCGCATCCACCTGGGGCGGACCGGCGCCGTCGTGCGCGTCGACGGCAGCACGGCGGCCTCCGGGGGCTGGGTGCGGGACAGCTCGGGGAACTGGACCCTGGGCGGGCAGACGGACGACTGAACGGCATGGGGACACCGCTGTGCAAATAAATGCAACACTGCCCTTCGACCGTATCGACCAGCCGGACGAGTTCCTGCACATGGACGCGGTGCACGGGATCGGCCAGAGCCTCGAGCGCGCCGGCTTTCACGGCGGCAACGTCACCGACCATCCCTGCCCCACCGGCCGCTGGCTGGACGCGGGCGGCCACGACGCCCAGGACCCCTTCGTCATGCTCAGCCTGCTGGCGGCGGTGACCACCCGCCTGCGCCTGCAGACCGGCATCCTGGTGCTGCCCTACCGCAACCCGTTCAGTGTCGCCCGCGCGGCGGCCACCCTGGACGTCTATTCCGGCGGCCGGCTCACCCTGGGCCTGGGCGCCGGCTACCTGAAAGGGGAATACTTCGCCCTCGGCGCCGATTTCGAGCGCCGCAACGACCTCATGGACGAATACATCCGGGCACTGAAGGCCGCCTGGAGCGGCGAGGACTTCGATTTCCAGGGCAGCGGCTACAGCGCCCGGGGCAATCGCATGCGTCCGCGACCGGCGCAGCGGCCGCACCCGCCGCTGCTGGTGGGCGGCAATTCCCGCCGCGCCATCCGCCGGGCGGTAGAGCTGGGCGATGCCTGGTATCCCTTTTTCACCGCCGCGGCGCTGTCGAGCACCGCGCGCACCGCGCCCATGGCCGACGAGGCAGCCCTCGCCGCCGGCCTGGACTACATGCGCCGTTATTGCGAAGAGGTGGGCCGGGCGCAACCGCCGGCGGTATTCTTCGGCAGCGTCACGCGGCCGGGGGAGACCTGGCATGCCGAGGGCGTGCTGGAGCGTATCGACCGCTATCGGGAGCTGGGTGTGAGCGGCGTGGCGGCCCACATCGAGGGCCGCGACCGCACCGAGTGGTGCGACAATGCCGAGCGCTTCGGCGCCGAGGTGATCTCGCAACTGCAGTGAGACCCCGGCGCTGGCCCCGCGTCAGTCCTCGAAACTGAAGTCGGCCAGGAACTCGCCGATCGCCACCACGAATCGCGCCGCGTCGGCACCGTTGATGACCCGGTGATCGTAGCTCAGGGACAGCGGCAGCATGCGGTGTAAACGCGGGTTGCCCGCATCGTCGGGGCGCAACCGGTCCTGGGTGCGGGTGACGCCGAGGATGGCCACCTCGGGGGCATTGATGATCGGGGTAAACGCGGTACCGCCGATATGACCCAGGGAGGAGATGGTGAAGCAGCCGCCGGACATTTCCGTCATGGCCAGACCCTTGCCGCCCGCCTTTTCCGACAGGGCGCCGATCTCGCCGGCGATCGCGTCGAGATGCTTGGTGTCGCAGTCTCGCACGACCGGCACCAGCAGCCCGCCGGGCACGTCCACGGCAAAACCGATGTGGTAGTACTGTTTCTGGAATACCGTGGCGCCGTCGGCGCTGAGGGAACAGTTGAACTGCGGGTAACGCTGCAGCGCCGCCACCGCGGCCTTTACCAGCACCGGCAACAGGGTACGCTTGCGCTCCGGGTGCGCCACGTTCCAGGCCGCGCGGCCGTCCTCGAAGGCCGTGACATCGACCTCGTCGTGGTGGGTGACGTGGGGAATGGCGCTCCAGTTGCGGTGCATGGCGCGCCCCACGTACTGTTGTACGCGGCCGGGCTGCACGGCTTCAACGGGCCCGTACTGGCTGAAATCGTCCTCGGGCCAGGGCAGTGCGGATTCCGGTTTGTCACTCATGAGCAGCCTCCCGATGCGCCGCCGTCACACGCGCTCGATGATAATCGCGGGGGCCATGCCGCCGGCGGCGCACATGGTGACCAGTGCGTAGCGGCTGCCGCTGCGCTCCAGCTCGTCCAGCGCGGTGCCGATCAGTATCGCGCCGGTGGCCGCGATCGGGTGCCCGAGGGCGATGGCGCCGCCGTTGGGGTTGACCTTGTCCCGGTCCAGTTCGAGGTCGCGGATGAATTTTTCCACCACCACCGCAAATGCCTCATTGACCTCCCAGACGTCGATAGCGTCCCTGTCCAGGCCCGCTTTTGCCAGCACCTTCTTCGCCGCGGGCACCGGCGCGTTCAGCATCAGCGTCGGGTCGTCGCCGACGTTGGCCATGGCCACCACCCGTGCGCGCGGCTTGAGCCCGTTGCGCTCCACGTAATCCCCGGACGCGAGCAGAATCGCGGCGGCGCCGTCCACGACACCTGAGGATATGCCCACGTGGTGCAGTGGCTTGAATTCCAGGCCCGGGTACTTTTTCCTGATCAGTTCGGCAAAGGTCGGCCCGTCCGGCTCGGAAGGGAGATTGTGGAACATTTCGAACGCGGGCTTGAGTTCGGCCAGGCTCTCCAGCGTGGTTTCCGGGCGCGGGTATTCCTCGTGGTCGAGGAGCACGTTGCCGTCGTCATCGCGCACCGTGATGGTCGACCTGTCGAATCGTCCCTCTTCGATGGCCCGCGCCGCCCGCCGCTGGCTCTCGACGCCGAGTTGTTCCAGTTCCTCCCGGGTTATGCCCTCCATGGCGGCCACCGCGTCGGCGCAGACGCCCTGGTTCGACTGCGGATGTTTCGCCTGCAGCCTGGGGTTGCCCACGCCCATGCCGGCGGAACCGACGCCCGCCTCGCGCATCTTCATACCGTGAGCGGTAACGTAGGACAGCATTTCCGACCCACCGGCCACGACCAGATCCTCCATGCCCGCCATGATCTGGCCCGCCGCCAGGTTGGTCGCGGTCAGGCCGCTGCCGCAGAAGCGATTCAGGGTAACGCCACTGGCCCTGATGTCGTAACCGGCGTCGAGGGCGGCCATGCGCCCCACGTCCCCGGCCTGCAGGCCGATCTGGCCGGATACGCCCCAGATGACGTCGTCGACCTCGGCGGTATCGAACGCGTTGCGCTCGGCCAGGGCCGCAAGGACGGAGGCCGCCAGGTGCTCCGGGTGCATTCGCGACAGCGCGCCCTTGCCCGGCTTGCCGATACCGCGCGGGGTGCGCACGGCATCCAGGATATAGGCGTCTGACATGGCTCTCTCCTTGGCGAGTGACGGGGAATACGACCACCCCCGGTGAGGCCGGCCGCCGAGCAGGCACTATACACGGCGGCCTGTCAGCATTCAACAGTGTTGTCTATCAGCGGCCTTGTCACGCCATGCCGATCCGTCTGTTACCATGGGTTGCAAAGACACCGACGGCCGCCCATGAAGAGCAAGACCGCAACCGGTAAGAACGCTGAAAAACGCCGCTACCACAGCCCCCTCAGGGAACAGCAGAGCCAGGACACACGCCGCCGCATCATCACCGCCGGCGCGGAACTGGTACAGGGTTTTCACGCCTGGGACTGGACCAACCTGACCGCACGGGCCGTGGGCGAGCGGGCCGGCGTCAGCGAACGCACGGTGCAGCGCTACTTCCCTGCCGAGACGCAGTTGCGGGACGCGGTGCTGGAGCGCATGGTCGAGGACTCGGGCGTCGACCTCGGCGCGCTGCAGTTTGGCGAGTTCGCCGATGTCATCCAGCGCATGTTTACCTACCTGTCCTCCTTCGCGGTGGCGCCGGAGAAGCAGGAAGACCCCTCCTTTGCCTCCATCGACAGGTACCGCCGGGAGGCCCTGCTGCAGGCGGTGGAACGGGGCGTGCCCGAGTGGAGTGACGAGGACAGGAAGGCCGTGGCGGCGGCCCTCGATATCTTCTGGAACCCGCCCCTCTACGAGCGCATGGTCGGGGAGTGGGGCCTCGACGCCGATCGTGCAGTCGGCATCATCCGCTGGCTGGTCACCCTGATCGAGCAGGCGGTGCACGCGGGCGACCGCCCCGGGGCGGCGGATTAGCCAGCGGCGGTCCCGGTGCCCGCGGACATTGCATTGCCCGGAGCTATTGGTTATCGTAACCAACAATGTTGTTTATCAGCTGATTCACCCCCGGTATTGTGAGGTAGAGGCTCCATGAGCGCAGATCACGCCGTCATCGTCGGCGCCAGCCACACCGCCGCGCAACTGGCCGCCGGACTGCGCCAGAGCGGCTGGCAGGGCAATATCTCCGTGGTCGGCGAGGAGACCCTGCTGCCCTACCACCGCCCGCCCCTGTCCAAGGACTATCTCACCGGCGCCAAGCACGCGGACGAGTTGCTGATCCGCCCCGCCATGTTCTACGAGAATTCCGAGATCGACCTGGTCCTGGGCACCCGTGTGACGGGGCTGGACCGGGACGCGAAACAGATAACCCTGCACGACGGCGGCACCATACCCTATACCCGGCTGGCGCTGGCCACCGGCGCCCGGGTGCGTAAGCTGGCCATCGAGGGCGGCGACCTTGACGGCGTGTTCTATCTCCGCGACCTGAACGACGTCGACCGTATCAGGGGCTATATCGGCGCCGGTAAAACCGCAGTGATCATCGGCGGCGGCTACATCGGCCTGGAGACCGCCGCGTCCATGCGCAAGCTTGGCATGCAGGTCACGGTGCTGGAGGCGCTGCCCCGGGTGCTGGAGCGGGTTACCGCACCGGAAGTCTCGGCGTTTTACAGCCGGGTACACCGGGAGGAAGGCGTGACCATCGTCACCGAGGCGCAGGTGGAACGCCTCGAGGGCAATGGCGGCGTACGCAGCGTGCAACTGGCGGACGGCAGCGCTATCGACGCGGACCTGGTCGTGATCGGCGTGGGGGTTATTCCCGCCACCGAGCTGGCCGAGAGTGCGGGTCTGAAGGTGGACAACGGGATAGTGGTTGACGAGTTCGCGCGCACCTCGGACCCGGATATCGTGGCCGCCGGCGACTGCACCAACCACTACAACCCGATCTATGACCGGCGCCTGCGCCTGGAATCCGTACAGAATGCCACCGACCAGGCCAAGGTCGCGGCCAATACCCTGTGTGGCAAACTGGAAGCCTACAGCGCCCTGCCCTGGTTCTGGTCCGACCAGTACGACCTGAAGCTGCAGATCGCCGGCCTGTCACAGGGTTTCGACCGCGTCGTGATGCGCGGTTCCAGTGACACCGGCAGGAGCTTTGCCGCCTTCTATTTCAGCGGGGAGCGATTGCTGGCAGTAGACGCGGTCAACCGGCCCAAGGAGTTCATGGCCGTACGGCGCGCCCTGGCACAGGGGCAAAACGCCGACCCGAAAAAACTGGCGGACGAATCCGTCGACGTGAAAGAAGCGTTCGCCGCCTGATACTGTTTTTCGAGGACACAACGCCATGCCACTGATCAAGTTCATCTCCCACGACGGCGCGGAACACGAGGTCCATGTCGCCGCCGGCACCAGCGTGATGCACGCCGCGATCGACAATAACGTCAGCGGCATACTGGCCGACTGCGGCGGCGCCTGCAGTTGCGCAACCTGTCACTGCTACGTCGACGAGGCTTGGCAGGACAAGACGGGCACCGCCGACGGTGTGGAAACGGAGATGCTAGACTTTGTCCTAGAACCACAACCCAACAGCCGCCTGAGCTGCCAGATCGTGGTCGATGACAGCCTCGACGGCCTGGTCGTGCACCTGCCCGCCAGCCAGATCTGAGCGACAGCGCGACGCGCTCCCTTGCAGAACACACAGGAAATCGAACCATGATTCGCCGCGCCTGCAGTCCACTCGCCATTGTCGCCAGCACCTGTCTGCCGTGGTTGGCCGCGGTGCACGCATCCGCCGACCTGGGACACACCCTTGGCAACCGCTACTCGCCCCTGGACCAGATCAACCGCGACAACGTGGCCGAGCTGGAACTGGCCTGGGAATACCACACCGGGGACGTGGCGGGAGATGACGCCGCGGGCCGCCTCATCGCCTTCGAGGACCAGCCCAGCCTGGTGGCGGGCAGCCTGGTCATCTGCACGCCCGGGCGGCAACTCGCGGCGCTCGACCCGACAACCGGTGAAGAACGGTGGCGCTTCGATCCGGAGAGCCCCGAATTCGGCATGAAAAAATGTCGGGGCATCGCCGCATGGACCGACCCGGAGGCGAAGCCGGGCGCCGTGTGCGGAACCCGTATCTTCCTCGGCAGCGCGGACAACCGGCTGTTTGCCATCGACGCCAACACCGGCCGCTGGTGCGAGGATTTCGGCAGCGGGGGCTCGGTGCAGATCTATCCGAGCAAACCCGAGATCATGGAGGGCGAGGTCATGATTACCTCGCGCCCGGCCATCGTCAACGGCGTGGTCGTGGTCGGTTCGTCGGTAGCGGACAACCAGCGCGTGGACGCCCCTAGCGGCCGGGTGCTGGCCTTCGACGCGCGCAGCGGGAAACAGCTCTGGGAATTCGATCCGTTGCCCAGGGACCCCGACAGCCCGGCTGCCGTCACCTGGGAGCGGGGCACAGCGGAAGGATTCGGCGGCGGCAACGTCTGGTCGGACATGTCGGTCGACAACGACCTGGATCTCGTCTACCTACCCACGACCAGCCCCTCCGGCGACTTTTACGGCGGCGGCCGCGCCGGCGACAACCTATACTCCACCAGCCTGGTCGCCCTGCGCGGCGCCACCGGCGAGGTGGCCTGGCACTTCCAGTTCGTGCACCACAACGTATTCGACTACGACATTCCGGCACAGCCGCTGCTGCTCGATTTCCCCCACGAAGGCGAGACCATACCTGCGGTGCTGCAGAACACCAAGATGGGCCTGATCTTCATCTTCGACCGCGCCACCGGTGAGCCGCTGGTGCCGATCGAGGAGCGCCCTGTGCCCCAGGAAGGGGCCGTGGCGGGCGAGGTCCTGTCGCCCACACAGCCCTTCCCTGTCGGCATGCCCGCCATCATGCCGCAGGGTTTCAGCCCGGAGGACGCCTGGGGCTTCACACCGATCGACCGCTGGCTGTGCCGGCGCAAGGTGGAATCCCTGCTTGCCGGCCCCATTTACACGCCCGCCAGCGCCCAGGGCACGATATTTTCACCGTCAGCCGGTGGCGGCCCCAACTGGGGCGGCGCCGGTGTCGACCCGGACAGCAACATCATGGTGGCACCGAGCAATCGCATGCCCATGGTGGTGACACTGTTGCCGGCCGGTGAGGGGGCGGCTGCCGAAGGCGGCGTCGGCGAGGGGCTGATGACGTTCAAGTTCCCCGTGGCGGGCTCCAACTTTCACTACAAGATAGAGCCATTGATGGCGCCCGGCCCTTGTTCCAAACCACCCTGGGCCGCGCTGACCGCGGTGAACCTGGATACGAGGGAGATCGTGTGGGAAGCGCCCCTGGGCAGCATCGGCGCCATGCTGGGGCTGCCCCCGGCCTGGGATTTCGGTCACATCGGCACCCCCGGCGCGGGGGGGCCGCTGGTCACCGCCGGCGGCCTGGTGTTCATCGGCTACTCGCTGGACAACCGCTTCCGGGCCTTCGACCTCGGCACCGGGGAGGTGCTGTGGCAAACGGAACTGCCCGCCGCGGGCACCGCAGTGCCGGTGAGCTACGAGGTCGACGGCCAGCAGTATGTGGTCATCCCCGCCGGCGGGCATACCATGTACATGTCGAAGATGGGGGACTCGGTGATGGCTTACAGATTGAAGTCGACCGATACTTGAGCGCCTCGGCACGCCGTTACGGGTCGCAATTCCGCCGCGCAAAGACAGCGCAACGGGGCGTCACTGCATGCCAGCAACCGCTATAAGTAATGCGACCTATCCCCCGGCCTCGGTGGGCTGGTACGCCACTATCGTCCTGGCCCTGCTCTACTGGCTGTCCATACTCGATCGCTTCATCATCGCCCTGCTGGTCGACCCGATCAAACGCGACATGGGCATCACTGACGTCCAGTTCGGACTGCTGCACGGCCTCGCGTTCGCGGTGACCTTCTCCCTGTTCGGCCTCGTCGCCGGCGCCCTGGCCGACCGCATGAGCCGGCGCCGGATCATCTTCGCCAGCGTCGCCATCTGGTCGCTGGCGACCACGGCCTGCGGTGTCGCGCAGAATTTCTGGCACCTGCTGCTCGCCCGCATTGGGGTTGGCGCCGGTGAGGCGGGCCTCAATCCCAGCGCCATGTCCATGCTCGCAGACCTGTTTCCGCGCGACCGCCTGACCTCGGCCATGGCGGTATACAGTATTGGCGCCACGGTGGGCTCGGGGACTGCCTACCTGTTCGGCGGGCTGATCGTCGACGCGGTCGCGCAGGCCGACACCTTCCTGTTGCCGCTGATCGGTGAGCTGCGCTCCTGGCAGGCTGTGTTCTTCATCGTCGGCGTTCCGGGCGCCCTGCTCTCCTTTATCATTTTCACCATACCGGAACCGGCGCGCCGCAATCGCGGGGAAATCGATACCAGCGTTTCCCTGTGGCGCGGCCTGGGCTACTCCTACGCGCAGTTACTCGCGTTCATGCGCCGGCATCCCCGCTTCTTCCTGTGCCACTACAGCGGTTTCCTGCTGGCCGGCGCGGTCATCGGCGGTGGCGGCGCCTGGTATCCCGCACATGTCGGCCGTTTCTTCGGCTGGGACCCGGGGCAGATCGGCCTGGGCCTAGGGCTGACCATCGTCGCCGCGGGCATAAGCGGCAAACTGCTGACCGGCTACGCGGTGGACAGCCTGTTCCGTCGCGGTCGCCTCGACGCCCAGTTGCGCTGGTACGCGGTAAGCCTGGCCATTGCGACGCCGATCGGTATTTTCGCCACGACCAGCGACTCGCCGTGGCTGTTCCTGGCCGGAATCGGGGCTTTCCTGGTACTGCTGTCGCCCCTGCCCGCGTGCTACGCCACTGCCCTCAACCTGGTGACTCCCAATGAACTGCGCGGCGCCGGGGTCGCTTTTTTCTCGGCCACGGCCGGGCTGATAGGGCTGGGGGGCGGGCCGGTGGTCATCGCCACCATTGCTGAGCAGGTATTCGGCGGGCCACAGGATATCGGCCTCGGCCTCGCCGCGATGGTCGCCGTTTGCTGCCCGCTGGCGGCCGTCCTCTTGTGGGCGGGCTGCAGCGCCATGCGCGAGGCCGTGCGCCAGGCGCAGGCCGACTGAGGAGACCAACCATGCCACTGGACCCGCAATTTGATGAAATCGTCGAGCTTTACGCCCACCTCCCGGCCCTCGCCGAGATGCCCCTGGACGCCCTGCGCGGCGCCCCGGAACCGAACCCCAACGCCACTCCGATCGATTACATCTCGGACAGGACCATACCGGGACCAGGCGGCGACCTGCCACTGCGCATCTACCGGCACGGCGACGGTGCCGGCAAACCGCTGCTGCTGTTCATGCACGGCGGTGGCTTCGTGCTCGGCAACCTGGACACACACGACGACATGGCCCGCGACCTGACCGCGGGCAGCAACTGTGTCACCGTCTCGGTGGGCTACCGCCTGGCGCCGGAACACCCGTACCCGGCGGCCACGGACGATTGCCTCGCGGCCCTCGAATGGGCCGCCGCCAACGCGGCGGAACTGGGGGCCGATGCCGGGCGCATCGTGGTCATCGGCGACAGCGCCGGCGGCAACCTCGCTGCGGTAACGGCGCTGCGGGCGAGGGACGCGGGCGGACCGTCCATTGCGGCGCAGGTTCTGATTTACCCGACCGCAGACCTGACCGCAGCCATGCTGCCGGCGCCGGACGGCAACTTCTACATACTGAGTCCTGAAACCCGCAAGTTTTTCAACGATGCCTACCTGGGCGACCCGGCACAGGCCACACTGCCCCATGTCTCGCCGGGCCTGGCGGAAGATCTCTCGGGTCTGCCGCCGACATTGCTGGTGACGGCCGAGTACGATCCCCTTTGTGCGCAGGGCGAGGCCCTGGCGGAGCGCTACGTGCAGGCGGGGGCGGTAGTCACGCAGACCCGGTACGCGGGCGCCATTCACGGCTTCGCCACTTTCCCGGTCCCCATGAGCAGGGACCTGCAGGGCCAGATTGCAGGCTGGCTGGCGGAACAGCTGGGCTAGTGAGACCCGGGTATGGTCACGGCCACGTCGATGCGCCGGATCTCGCCGCTGAACACGCCCTCGTCGCTGTAATCCCGTGACACCGGATCGTTGCTGTCCCTACCGGTGTCGAAGGTCTCACCGCCACCGGCCATCGTGGCCGGCTTAGTGGTCACGGTTCCCTGTGCCTGTGCCTCCCCATCGACCAGAATTCGCAGGGCGCCATCGGCACTGAATTCATAGCGCAGGGTGTGCGGGCCCGCAGGCAATGGCCGGTCCGCGGCGATTCTGGACTGGCCCCCGGGCAGCGGCGATATCGCGGCGACGGCAACCGGCACACCTTCATCCAGGTAGAAACTCCAACCGCCGAAATGACTGCCGGCGGCGACGATCACACCCTCCGCTCCACCGTCGGGCACCACGATCTGCGCTTCGATAGTGAACGGCAGCATGAAAATCGGCGGCGCCGCGGCCAGCGATAGCCGAATATCCGGCCCCCAGAGCGTCTTGCGCGGCAGGAACACAAGAGACGACCCCGGCAGGCGCATGACCTTGGTCATGCGCGCCATGGCGCCGGTATCGTGGATCGGGTAGACCTGGTAGCGCCGCGCCTGCGCATCGAACAGGGCCTGCATGGCCTCGAGTTTCTGCGGCTGACTCGCGGCCAGGTCCCGTGACTGGCTGAAGTCTTCCTCGAGGTTGTACAACTCCCACTGGTAGCTGGTCACGTCGCTACCGGCGCGGGCGCGTGCAATCTCCCAGGGCATGTTGCGCGGCCGGGTATTGGCCAGCCAGCCGTCGTGATAGATGCCGCGATTGCCCAGTACCTCGTAGTACTGTGTCTTGCGCACAGAGGGCGCCGAGGAGTCGTTGAAGCTGTACACCATGCTGGCGCCGTCGATCGCCTGTTGCGGCACGCCGTCCACCGCCTCCGGCGCCGGTATTCCGGCGGCCTCGAGGATGGTCGGCAGCACATCGATGACATGGTGGTACTGCGGACGGATACCGCCCGGCTGCTCGATAGCGCTTGGCCAGGACACCACCAGTCCGTTGCGCACGCCGCCCAGGTGGGAGGCAATCTGCTTCACCCAGGGAAACGGCGTGCTGGTGGCGAACGCCCAGCCGACGGGATAGCCCATGTAGGTGTCCGGTCCGCCGAGCAGGTCGAGGTTCTGCGCCAGCCAGCCGACGTCCACCGCCAGCTCGCCCTCCGGGTTGGAAAGGTGCGCCAGCTCGTTCAGGGTACCGTGAGAGCCGCCTTCCCCGCTGGCGCCGTTGTCGCCCTGTATGTAGAGCACCAGAGTATCCTCCGCCAGGCCCATGCGCTGCAGTTCGTCGAGCAGGTGCCCGAACTGCGCGTCCTGGTAGGCGAGCATGGCGGCGAACACCTCCATGTGGCGCGCGTAGATGCGCTTCTCGTCCTTGCCCAGGCTGTCCCAGGCCGGAATCTCCGCCGGGCGCGCCGACAAACGGGTCCCCTGCGGCACGATACCCGCCGCCAGCTGCCGCTGCAGGATGCGCTCGCGCTCGATGTCCCAGCCGTGATCGAACGCGCCCTCGAAGCGCGCGATCCAGTCCGTGGGCGCCTGCAGGGGCGCGTGTGCCGTGCCCGGCGCGTAGTACATGAAAAAGGGCTTGCCGGGCGCCGCAGCCTGCTGGTTGTGCAGCCACGTTATGGCCTGGTCGATTAGCTCCTCGTCCAACAGATAGCCCTGCGGCCGCTCGCGCGCGTCGACAGGCGACGTGCCGTCGAACAGGGCCGGTTGCCACTGGTTGGTATCGCCGGCCACGAAACCGTAGAAGTGCTCGAAGCCGCGATGGGTAGGCCAGTGCTCGAATGGTCCCGCGGGAGAGCGGTCCGCGGTCGGTACATTGTGATCCTTGCCGAACATGGCCGTGTTGTAGCCGTTGTCGCGCAGGATGCGGGCAATCGTCGCGGCGCTGCTGGGAATACGAGTCGTGTAGCCCGGATAGGGCGAGGCGACGTCCACCAGGAACCCGGTGCCCACCGCGTGATGGTTGCGCCCGGTGAGCAGCGCCGCGCGCGTCGGCGAGCAGATGCCCGTGGTGTGGAAGCGGTTGTATCGCAGGCCAGCTTCGGCCAGGCGGTCCAGGTGCGGCGTGGGCACCGGGCCGCCGAAGGTGCGGGCGGCGCTGAAGCCGACGTCATCAGTCATCACCAGCAGCACGTTGGGCGCGCCCTCCGGTGCGGTCAGGCGCTGCGGATAGTACAGGGTCGAGCCCTGTTCGGTAGGCGCCAGCTCGCCCTCGAAAGCTTGCGGCTCGGCAGGCAGAACCGCGCGTCCCGGGGCGTCGGCCTGCGCGCCCGGGGCGAGCACCGCGAGCCACGCCAAGCACAGTACGGGCCAGCGCACATCGCTTGCACGTATCACGACGCTGCCGCGCGCGGTGATTTCTTGCGCGGTGTTTTCTTCGCGACCTTTTTCCTGGCGACCTTTTTTTTCGCCGCTGTTTTCTTCTCCGCCGTGCGCTGGTGCACGTTGTCGGTCTCGCCCCCGATGAACAGTACATCCCGGGGGCTCAGTTGCTTCAGGGTCCTCACGCTGCCTGTGCCGCGCCGGTCAGAACGCGTAGCGCAAGGTGGCGCCGTAGGTCCGCGGCGCGCCGTAGCTGAAACCCACCCAGCCCAGGCTCTCGGGAACGGTAAGGCCGCCGGTGGGGTACTCCTCGTCGAAAGCGTTATTGACCCAGGCGGACACGTCGAAGCTGGAACCAAGCGCACCGCGCCAGTTCACACTGAAGTTCCACACAGAGTAATCGTCCACCTCGGAACTCGCCAGTGCGGCTTCCAGGTCTTCTGGCGCCCAGCCCAGCGACGGCCAGTTCCAGGCGTCGTCGTTGGTATCCATGTCATCCTGCCAGTAGCCGAAGGCCGTGAGTGCGACTTCACCGATGTCCTCATCCAGGGGCAGTACGTAATTCACGGAACCGGTTAGGGAGTGTGCCGGAATCCACTCGAACTTGGACTCGCTGTAATCCTGGATAACGCCCTGCTCCACCTCCCGCGGCCACTCGTCGTACTCGGTATCGACATAGGAGTAGCCGAGGGTCAGGGTCAGGTTGGTGGTCGGCGCGACCATGACATCGAACTCGACGCCCCAGATATCCGCTTCCGCGGCATTCACCACGTAGGTCTCGAAGGCGCCGGTTTCCGGGTTAGTGCCGCTCACCGACTTCTGGATATCGTCGTAATCCTGCAGGTAGATCGCCAGGTTGGTGCGCATCGCCGCCAGGTTGCCGAGCTCCCAGTCGGTCTTGTGACCCAGCTCGTAGGTGAGCACGGTTTCTTCGTCAAATGGCTGCAGGGTGAAGTTATTGCCGCCACGGGAATTGAAACCACCGGTGCGATACCCGGTCGCCACGCTGCCGTAGACCAGCATGTCATCCATGGGATTCCAGCTGAGAGCCGCGCGCCAGGTCAACTTGTCGAAATTCTCATCGACCGTGCGCGAGCAATTGTCGTCGGGCAGGCGGTTATCGTCCTCATCGAATACCGAGCAGATCGCAGTCAGGGCGCCCGCGTCGAACATGAATGACTTCACCGTCATCTCGCGCTCGTCCCAACTCTGGCGCAGACCGCCGGTGAAGGCCCATTGCTCGTTGAAGGTCCAGGTCCCCTCCCCGAAAATGGCGTAGGCCGTGTTTTCCACCTCGAAGTCAGGCAGGTTCGGCGATCCCTCCCGGGCAATGACATCGAAGGTGGGAATGCCGCTTCCCGACTCCGGCCAGTCGATGTTGGGGCCGACGATATTCTGGTAATCTTTCTGCGACCCGTCCATGTCCATCCAGAAACCGCCCACGATCCACTCGAAGCGGCCGTCAAAGGATACGCCGAGCAGCTGCAATTCATTGCTGTACTGGTCGGAATCGAGATCCGAGATTCGCGGCTTCGGCGTCACGGAATCCGTGGTCGAGTGAATACCGCCGAACAACGGCAGGGCGGTACCGTCGGCATCGTTGACCGTACCGAAACTCAGGTCACGATACCCGAATACGTTCTTGAGCGTGAGATCGTCCGTCAATTTATATTCGGTGGTATTGGCGATGAGCAGGTTTTCCACCTCTTCCCCGGCGCCCATATCCGTCTCGATCTTCGTCGGGTCGTCGCGTTGCTGCTGCCGCGCCACCGCGTCGTCGACCCGGGTATCACCGGGGAATGGCGACAGGGCACCGCCGTTGTGCAACGTCTCCACCAGCGTGGAAATCCGGATACTGCTGTTGTACATCTGCGGTACCGGGACCCTGCCGAGGATCTCGTTCTCATCGTAAGTCACGAAGGTGACGTTTGACAGCTTGTCAGTCGGTGTCCAGTTGATGCCGAGCCTGACGCTGTAGGAGTCCTCGTCCCAGTACTGTTCATCGCCGCGCAGACGGTTGTCCGCCACATTGTCCTGGTAGCCGTCCCGGTCGATACTGCGGCCGGCCAGGCGAAATTGGAGGGAATCATTCACCGGCAGATCGACGGCGCCCTCCACGTGCAGCAGATCGTAGTCGCCGATCCGTACCTGGGCATAGCCGCCCAGTTCCGTGCCAGGTGCCTGGGGCGTCAGCAGCAACGCGCCGCCGGTGCTGTTGCGCCCGAACAGCGTACCCTGGGGACCCTTCAGCACCTGTACGTTGGCCAGGTCGTACATAGCCAGGTTGGTGCCCTGGTTCGGCGTCAGGGGAATCTCCGCAAAATAGATGGGGATAGCGGGATCGATGGTTAGCCCCACGTCAGAGGGGCGCTGCCCGCGCAGGGTTACCAGCGGGCTATTGGTGCCTGGCGCCGAATCGGAGATCCGGAAAGACGGCACGTGAATGCCGAGATCACTGATCTCCGTGATGTTCTGTTCGACCAGGAAGTCATTGTCGAACGCGGTCACCGCGATGGGGATATCCTGTAACAGTTCCTCCCGACGACGGGCGGTGACTATCACTTCTTCCAGCGTTCCCAACTGGCGCCCCTGCGACTGGGCAACGACGGCAGGTATCTCCAGCGCGGCCAGCGACGCTGTCACCATGGCAACAGCCCAGGGTAGTGTTGCCCGACGCGATACCGCCTGGCGGGATTGAGATGCGGTGCGAGTGTTGCGCTTAGCTATGATCATGATCGTCCTCTCTTATTGAATTGATCAATTGGGTTAAAGGCTCTTGGTAAATCCTTGCGGGGATCAGCTTGCTTTCTTTTCATCCTGCTGGGCGTGATGGGCGAACATCCGTGCCAGGTCGCCGGAAGTGATGCGACGCAGAGCCTCGCCCTCCTGCAGGGGTTTTTCGCCGGGCATCGATATCGGTGTGGTATCGACGCCGTCCGTCGCGGCCTGCTCGCGCAGGGCCCCCACGGTCAAGTCGTCCCTCGCATGGTGCTGGAAAGGATCAAAGTTGAAATAACGCATGGCATTTTCGTGCGTGATCTTGTTGATCTGCGTTTCCGTCAGGTGATTGCACTGCGGCCACAGGTGCTCGGGGCACTCGGGCCACAACGTGTCCGAGTGCGGGTAGTCGCACTCGTAGGCCACCATGTCCTCGTCCAGCTGGTCGAGATTCTTTAGGCCGTAGGCGTCGTCGATGAAACAGAGCATGAAATGCTTCTTGAAGCGCTCACTGGGCAACATGCCCCCGAAGTGGTTGTGGGTCCAGTACTTGTGCCGCGAGTGGGCGAAATCGGCCCGCTCCAGGAAGTAAGGCACCCAGCCGATACTGGCTTCGGACATGGCAATTTTCAGGTCGTACTCCTGCAGCGCCGCCAGGTGCAGCCAGTCGGCGGCGCCCACGGCGCTGGACATCGGCATGGTGGTAATCCAGGCCTCGATCGGGGTTTCCATGGAAGCGTGCGGCACCGGGTTGCCCGCGCCGATATGCAGGCACATGGTGATATCGTGGTCGGCGATCGCCTTCCACATCGGGTTCCAGTACTCGTTGTGGACGCTGGGCAACTCCTGTTTGGTGGGATTCTCGTTCAGCGAGACGGCCGTGCAGCCCTTGTCAGCAATGCGCTTGATCTCGGCGACCGTCGCATCCATGTCCCAGGTCGGCAGCAGCGCACAGGGAATGAAACGTCCGGGGTAGGCCCCGCACCATTCGTCGATATGCCAGTCGTTATACGCGCGCAGATGAGTCAGGGCCAGCTTCTTGTCCGGCGCCTTGTGGAACCTGCCGCCATCGAAGCCGACGCAGGTACCGAAGTTCAGCGAACCGGCGACCCCGTTGACGTTCATATCGTTGATCCGCTCGTGTACGTCGTAGACGCCCTTGCGCATCTCCTCCAGCGCATTGGGTTCCATGCCGTACTCTTCCAGGGGACGACCCACCACCGCATTGAGCCCGACCGAGGGCATGAACATGCCCTGGTAGGTCCAGAAACTCTTGCCCTTTTCGTCGGTGCCGAATTTCGGCGCCGTGGCCAGGTCCTCTCCAGACAGGTGCCGGTCAAACATATCCGGCGGTTCGGTGATGTGATCGTCCACACTGATGATCACCATGTCGTTCATTTCCATCTCGTTTTCCTCCACGGCGACTTGCTACGCCGAACTGTTTTCAAACAACTGTAGACCATGCCGCGGACGCTTCCACCGGCCAGCCTGGCCCCCGGGGCAGCCATATGCCCGGCACGGCGGCAGCGCCATATTTCACACGCCAGCTCTGCCACTGCCCAACTATTGCCGCTCATCGCATCAATCCCTGGCCAGCAGCAGGGCCGTGGCCAGTGGGCCGCCACCCGAGGTGCACACGGCCAGGGCGGGGTCCCCGGGCACCTGCCGCTCGCCGCCCTCGCCGCGCAACTGTACAACAGATTCGTGGGCGAAGCCGAAGCCGTGCAAACGGCCCGCGCCCAACTGTCCACCGTAGGTATTCAGCGGCAATTCGCCGCCCAGGGCGATGCGCTCGCCGCCCTCGACGAAGTCGCCGGCCTCACCCACCTCACAAAACCCCAGGGCTTCCAGCCAGGTCAGCGCCAGGAAACTGAAACCGTCGTAGAGTTGCGCGGTATCGACATCCTGCGGCGTGTAATCGGTGTCGCGCCACAGGTCGCGCCCCGTTGGGTAGCTCGCCATCCACTCCGCCTGATCCCAGCTGTGCCGCTCCACGCTGCCGGACATCGCGGCGATGCGCACAGGCTGTGACGCCACCTCGTCGATAGCATCTCCCGCGGAGACGATGAGCACCGTCGATGCGTCCGTGTAGCGATCGCAGTCATACAGACACAGCGGCGTGGACACCATGCGCGCATTTAGGTATTCGTCCATGGTCAGCGGCTTGTCGACCAGGGCCCGCGGGTTGCGCGACGCATTGGCGCTCGCGGTAAGCGCGACCTGCGCCAGTTGCTCCCGGGTAAGACCGTAGCGCTTGACATGGCGCATCGCGTACTGGGCGACCCAATTGACAGCCGACAGCGCGTTGAATGGCGCGGTCCACTGGCTGTGCCCGTCGACACGGTCGCGACGCGGCGGCGGGTACTCTTCCGGCCGCGCCATGGCAGCCGCCTCGTAGACGGTGCGGAAGCAGATGACGTGCCGCGCCAGGCCGGCGCGCACGGCCGTGGCCGCGGCGACCACGGCGCCCAGCTGGGAGGTGATTTCACCGCCGCCGGCGTACCAGGTCGCGTGAATGCCGAGGGCGTCGATGAGTTCATCCGCGCCCACGGGCGAGAAGCCGAGGTAGGACGGCACCCTGCCCGGATAGGTGGAGACGCCGTCGATCTGGTCGATGGCAAGCCCCGCGTCGGCGAGCGCCTCCTTCACGGCATCCACGGTCAGCAGCATGGGCGAGCGCTCCAGCCGGCGCCCCACCTCGGATTGACCGATGCCGGTGATGAACGCGTCCGCGGCAGCCATGTCAGTCGATACGCTCGAACAGCGGCAGAAACACGTCGTTCTGCTGCTCGAACACCACCCGCACCCGGTCGCCGACGTCCACATCGTCTACCGGGCAGCCGATGATATTGGTGGTCAACACCACGCCCGGCGCGTCGTCCAGCGCCACGCGGGCGATCACGAAGGGAACCTCCATGGCCGGGTGCCATTGCTGGTAATTGATCGTGAAGGTATCCACGACACCGGCGCCCGATACCGCCTCGGGCGACAGGTTTTCGGACAGGCAGTGGCGGCACACCGGGCGTGGCGGATGCACGAAGCCCCGGCAGTCGGCGCAGCGCAGGATACGCAGTTCGCCCGCGCTACCCCCGGTCCAGAAGGCCCGGTTATCAGCGTCGAGACGCGGCAGCGGGCGCGGGGCGGCCAATCTCTTTACGCCTCCCAGAGCAGGTGCAGTTCGTCGACGCCGACCACGTGGCCGCAATTGAAGCGCGGCGGCCTGTCGGGATCGATACGGAAAGTCGGCAATCGGGACAGCAGCTCCTCGTACAGGATATTCAGCTCCACCCTGGCCAGGTGTGACCCCAGGCAGCGGTGCGGCCCGGCATTGAAGGCGATATGTGCCCCCTCCCGGTTCAGGTCGAATGCCGCCGGATAGTCGTACTCGGCGGGATCGAGATCGGCGCCGGGCAGGAACAACATCGCGCGCTCGTCTTTCTTCATGGTCACGCCCTGGAACTCGATATCACGGGCCACGCGGCGCGGCGGGACGGTGAAGGTGTAGCGGCGCATGAGCTCCTCGGTGGCGTTGCTGATCAGATCGGGGCTTTGCCGCAACTGCTCCTGCAATTCGGGGTGCTCCGCGAGGTGCCGGACCCCGTGCCCCATGCCCTGCATCACCGTATCCAGGCCGGCGATGAACAGCAGCACACCGTAATTCTCGATGTCCTCCAGGGTAATCGACCGGCCGTCGATCTCGACGCCCCACAGCATGCTGATGATGTCGTCCCGGGGGTTTTCCTTGCGCTCCAATATAGTGTCGTGCATGGCTCCCGCCACTTTCTGCAGACGCTCGATGGCGCCGGCGGGGCTGGGCGAGGCCTGGGCGTGCAGGTGAGCGCGCACCAGGGCGCGGTACTCGGGCAGTTTCTCCACGGGCAGGCCCAACATGCGCAGGAAGACCCTGACCGGCAACGGCTCGGCGACGCAGGACATGAATTCACAGCCCCCGGCGTCCGCCACCTCGTCGAGCAATTCACCGGCCAGCTTCCTGATGGACTCTTTCAGTTCGTTGATCGTACGCGGCGAGAACACGCCCTGCAGCGGTTTGCGATAAATGCCGTGCATGGGCGGGTCGAGGTTGATGGGGTAGGCGCGCGGAATCCGCCCGGACTCGCCAGCCAACTGCTCGAGCAACTCTTCCATCTGCTCGTAGGGAATCACCTCGCTGGAGAAACTCTCCACGTCGCGGGCGGCCTCGAAATTGGCAGCGTGCCCGACCAGCATCCAGTGCCCGCCGTTGCGCGGCGTCCAGAACACGGGCGGCGCCTGGTCGATGAGATCGAGTATGCGTTTATGCGGATCCGCCCGGTAGGCGGGATCCATGAACATATCGAAGTCGTAAACCAGCGACTCCGGCACGTGGTCCGGGACCGGGGTGGCTTCGCTCACGGTTGCTGCTTCGGTCATTATTGGCTTCCTGCTATCGGGTGATGCCGGCGCCCGGGGGATCTCCCGGGCGCCGGGCAAACTGTTAACGGGCTGCGGCTCAGGACGCTTCCTCCGCGGGCATGAGCGCGGAAATATCTACCTGCCCGGTCACCATGCCGCCCATGAAGCCGCCGTCCACGGGCATTGCCAGCCCGTTGACATAAGTAGCCGCGTCGCTGTTGAGGTAAATCAGTGGTGCCGCCTGTTCCTCCGGCGTCGAGCGCCGGTTTATCGGCTGGATGAACGTATCCAGCACCTCCATGCGGGTCGCGGACTCGAACTCGTTCATCATCGGTGTCTGGGTCGGGCCCGGCAGGGTGCAGTTCATGCGAACACCGCGCTTGATCAGGTCGGCTGCCGTGCGCATAGTCCACACGATAACGGCCTCCTTCGACAGGGAGTAACCCTCGTTAACGATGTCGGGGTTGTCCTCGCACCACTTGACGATCTCGTCGAAGGACGCAATCTGGACCAGGGGCATCAGCACATCGAGACGCCGGCTCCAGCCCATGCCGCCATTGGATGAAATGCTGGCTATGGCCGCGCCCTCGCCCATCAACGCCAACACCCGGTCCGTCAGGTGGCGCGTACCCGCGTAATTGACCTTCATGACATCCAGCGGCGGCGCCGTCTGCGGCAGGCCGGCACAGTTGAACAGGGCATCGACCCGGCCGCCGATGGCGTCCACCGCGGCGTCCACCGTCGCCGGGTCGCGCAGGTCGACCTGGTTGAAAGAAGCGAGGTCGAGCGCCGTCGGCTTGAAGTCGAGCCCGTGAACCTCCGCTCCCAGCGCCAGCAGCTGTCGCGCCGTGGCCTCGCCCATGCCCGAAAAGCAGCCGCTGACCACAACCCGCTTGTCCTTGTAGCCCAGAAAATCCATACGTCAGTCCCGCCTGAGGTTGGGGTATGCAGCGGCCGGCAGCGCGGCGCTCACGACTCTTCGCCTTTATCCAAGATCTGGATCACCCGCTCCGGGCAGGCCCTGGCGCCGCGCCTGGCGAGGTCTTCCATGCCGGCCGGCACGTCGACCTCCTCGATGTCGATGTAGCCGTCGTCGTCGAGGGGAAACAGCGCTTCCGAGACCGCCCAACACCTCGCATTGCCCACACAAGCGGACTTGTCGATGCGTATTTTCATAGACGATTCCGTCCTTATAATCGTAGCTGGCCCCGCTGCTGGTCATTTACGGAGCAGATGCGTTATTATACATCAATGGTGTTCATTAGCAATTAATCGGAGGCGCGCACATGGCGCTCTACACGACCCTCCACCTGCACAACGTTCCCGCCGGCCGGGAGGCGGAGTACGCGCGCTGGTTCGACGGCCCGCACCACGATTCACTGGCCAGTCTGAGAGGATTTCACGACGCTGAACGCTACCAGGTGGCCGAGGCCCAGATCATGCCGGATATTGCCCAGCCCTGGCAGTTTCTCAGCGTCTACGACTTCGACCTGCCCAGCCCGGAAATCGACGTACCCGCGCTAGGCCCATTGCTGGCCACCGCGCGCGATGCCGGCCTGGTTCGGGACGACTCGACCGAACGCATTTACAGCTACCGTATGTTCTCCGACTGGAAAAGCAGCCCCAACTGGCAGCAGGACCAGCCGTTTTCCGGTATCAGCGTGATTTTCGGCAACTACGTGGCCGGCCGCTACGAGGAATACCAGACCTGGTACGAGGAGGTGCACAGCGTGGAGGTTACCAATGTGCCTGGGCACGTCGCCATGAAGCGCGGGGAGTTGTCCGAGGTGCAGATAGAGCCGCGCCATTACTGCCCGGGTGACCAACTGGTAATGTGCGCCAACCAGACCGACGACCTGATGTTTACCATTCGCGACTTCAGCGCCAGGGCCAGGGGTGTGAGCCCCAGCGGCATCGCCATGGAGCCCAGGTCCACATCGGGCTCCTTCGCGAGGACGGTGCACTACTTTAATAAGGTGAGCGGGACGCAATTCTGGCCGGGGGGTATCGCCTACGCCGGCAACCTCTCCGTATATGCCGACGGTGACTGAGATTCCGCGGCGGTAAGCCAGCAAATCAGGATAGCCGCGCGGCGGCACCAGAGAACAAGGAGATAACTCGATGTCCAGGGTATTCATCATTACGGGAGCAGGCGTGGGACTGGGACGGGCGCTGGCGCGCGCCTTCGTCGCCGATGGAGAACAGGTGGCCTTGCTGGGTCGTACCCCGGCCAAGGTAGAGGCGGTGGCCGAGGAACTCGGCGACAACGCCATGGCGGTCGGCTGCGACGTATCCTCCCCCGATTCCGTGCGGGAAGCCTTCGCGCAAGTCGCCGAACGGCATCGGCGCGTGGACGTTTTGATCAACAATGCGGCGATTTTCGAGCCCTTCAAACTGGTTGATGCCAGCGACGAGCAGATCGTGAACACGGTGGCCACCAACCTGGCGGGCCCGATGCTGTGCGCCCGGGCGGTAATTCCCCTGATGGGCCGCGGCGGCCACATCATCAACGTGACCAGCGAAGCCGTCGGCATGACGTATCCGCACCTGTCGGTGTACCAGAGCACCAAGGCCGGCGTGGAGCGCCTGTCCACCAGCCTGTTTCACGAGCTGGAACCGGACGGCATCCGCGTTTCCGCCGTTCGCGCCGGCGCCATGTTCGAGGAAGGCAAGACCTGGGACGTGGACATGGACGCGGCAATTGCCTTCCACGAGGCGGCGACCAGCGCCGGGATCAACCTGGTTGAACGCCCTATCTCCCAGTTCACCTCGGTGACCGGTATTTTCCGGATGCTAATCGACCTGCCTGAAGACCTTCACGCGGCGCATATCAGCCTGCACGCCAGGGCCGCCGAATAAGCGGGCCCGGCTTACACCGCGTCCTTCAATAGACAGTTGCGAGCGCCTGCAGACCGCGCCGCGCCCCACGAGGAACACGCCATGCAAGCACTGGATGAAGCCCTACTGTACGTCGACGGCACGCTGCGCCGCGCGCAGGGCGACAAGACCTATGACAATATCTCACCGTGGAACGCCGAGGTGGTCGGGCAGGCTGCCGACGCGTCCGCCGCCGACGTGGACGAGGCCATCGGCGCGGCGCGACGCGCGTTCGACGAGACGGACTGGAGCCGCGATCACGCGGCGCGCCACGCGCTGGTCAAGAACTACATGGCCATCCTGCGGGCCAACAGCGAACGCCTGTCGACTATCGCCAGGGTCGAATCCGGCGCCGCGCTGGGCGCCACGAAGCGCGCCGTGGTCGACTGGGCACTGGACGGCGGCGACGACCTGGTCGAGTGCTTTCACGCCATCGAGTGGGAGGAGGATCGCGGCCGGCGCGAGGAACACGACGCCGTCAGCGACCGCATCGTACTGCACGAACCACTGGGCGTGGTGGGCGCCATTACGCCCTGGAACGTGCCGCTGTACGTCAACATCGGCAAGGTCATCGCCGCCCTGCTCGCTGGCTGCACGGTGGTATTGAAATCGGCGCCGGATACGCCGCTGATGGGCGCCGCCATGGGCGAACTGGCGCTGGAAGCCGGCTTGCCACCCGGCGTTTTCAACGTAATCTCCTCGGAGGATCCCGCGATGGCCGGCGAGATGCTGGTGGACGACCCAAGGGTCGACGTGATCTCCTTTACCGGCTCCACCGCGGTGGGCAAGCGCATCATGGAACGCGGCGCCGCCACCCTCAAGCGCATCTTCCTAGAACTCGGCGGCAAGTCCGCCAAGGTCATCCTCGACGACACGCCGGACTTCGCCATCCAGTGCATGATGTCCATGGCGGTGTTCCACGCCGGCCAGGGCTGCGCCATGCCGACGCGCCTGCTGGTGCCGAAAAGCCGCTACCAGGAGGCAGTGGAAGCGCTGGAGATTTCCTACGGCAGCTTCGGCAAGAGCTACGGAGTCTTCGAAGACCCCGACGGCGTCATGGGTCCGGTCATCTCGAAAAAACAACAGGAGCGCGTGCTGGGCTATATCAAGCTGGGCCAGGAGGAAGGCGCGCGCCTGCTCGCCGGCGGCGGCCCCGACCCGGACAAGGGCAGCGGCTTTTTCGTGCAGCCCACCTGCTTCGTCGACGTGACCAACGACATGCGTATCGCCCAGGAGGAAATCTTCGGGCCGGTGCTGGTGGTCATTCCTTTCGAGGACGACGAGGACGCCATCCGCATTGCCAACGACAGTTCCTACGGCCTCAGCGGCGGCGTCCTTTCCGCCGACCGCGAGCGCGCGCTCAACATCGCGCGCCGCATCCGCACCGGTTCGGTCAGCGTCAATGGCGGCCTGCCCATTACCGGCGACCTGCCCTTCGGCGGCGTCAAGGGCTCGGGCATGGGCCGCGAGTGGGGCCGCGAGGGCATCGAGGAGTTCCTGGACACCAAGGCCATCGCGATCGGCGCCGGCTAGGCGGACGCCTGCTGCCCGGCCCGTAATCCATGATCTCGCCGACGAATTCGTGGCCCATGACGATGGGCTTGTCGAGATCGATACCGGCGTAGGGACCGTTGTTATTCCGTGAACGTTCCACGACCGTGTGGCCTGAGGTCAGGAAATGGGCGTCGGAGGCGCACAGGGCGCAGCGGTGCGTGCGCACGACGACCTGGCCCTGACCCCGGGCGTCGGGTCGGGTAAATCGCCCACATGGATCCTGCCCTGCTCCAGAATCGCCGCTTTCAAAGTCCCTGCTCCCCGCTTACGCGAAGCATATGACCGGGACAGAGCACGCTGCAGTACTCAACCCACGGCATGCCGCGCCGCTATAAAACCAAAGGTGAATCCGGGGCCGATACTGCAGCCGGCGCCCGGATAGACGCGCCCCATCACCGACCCGGTAGCCACGCCCGTGGCGTAGAGTCCCTCGATCACCGTACCGTCGGCACGCACTACCCGTGCATTTTCATCGGTAAGCACGCCGCCAAAGGTACCGACGTCGCCCGGCACGACGGGCACTGCATAGAACGGCCCGCGCTCGATGCTGCCGAGCGTCCGCGAGGGCTCGTGCAACGGATCACCGAGCCAGTGGTCATAGGCGCGATCGCCGCGGCCGAAATCCTCGTCCTTGTTGTTGGCGACGAAGCCGTTGAAGCGCTCGATGGTAGCGGTCAGCACCTTGGGATCGACATCGATCTGGACTGCGAGATCCTCGATGCTCTGCGCTTTCTTGAGGTAGCCCTCATCGTACCAGCTCCGGGGTTTGTCCTTACCGGGGAAGGTGCCGGCCAGCAGGTACTTGTCCATGTACTGCGTATCGAAGACCGCCCAGCTGGGCACGGCCGGGGCCTCCTTGTCCCGGGCCAGCATGCCCCGGCAGTAGGCCACGTAGGAACCGCCCTCGTTCATGTAGCGCTCGCCGGTGCGGTCGACCAGGATGGCGTGGGGCGCCGCCGTCAGTCCCTGGGCGCCGGGAATCAGCTTGCCGGGCTCCAGGCCCGGGGGCATTGTCGCCTGGTAACCCACGAACTCTTCCATCTGGGCTTCCGCTGCGCCGTGCCGCAGCATCTCCTGGATCATCTCACCGGTATCGCTCTCCGGTGCGTTGCTCCAGTCGGTAGATGCCTGGGGCTGGTAGCGTTTGCGCATCTCGGCGTTGCGCGCAAACCCGCCACTGTTCACCAGCACACCGAGCCCGGCGCCGACGCGGTGCAGCTGGCCGTCGCGCTCGGTTTGCACCCCCTTGACTGCGCCGTCCACCAGCACCAGTTCGGAAACGGGGGACCCGGTGCGAATGTCCACGCCGGCATCGAGGCAGGCCTTGAGCATACGCCCCTGCAGCGCCGCCCCGCCCACGACGTAGCGTTTGCCGGTCAGGCGCGCCTGCAAGCCGCGGCCGAGCAGGCGCAACAGCATCCAGCGTGATTTCCAGGAACGCCGCATCAGAGGCAGCAGCTTCATCTCCTCCAGCGCCGCCGGCAGGTCGCCCGGCAGGGCCAGGAAACTGGGTCGCAGGCGCTCCCGCCACGGGCCCAGTTCGTTGACGTTGAAAGGCGCGGCCACCACCGTGCGCCCGTCCTTGGAACCGCCGGGCCGCTCATCGTAATAATCCGGCCAATACTTCGGGCGATCCAGGACAATCCCCTGCCCCAGCAGGAAGTCGATCATCTTCGGCGCTTCGGTGATGAAGGCGTGACGCCGCTCCGGGGTGGCGGCGGGTGCATCCTTCTGCCCTCCGGTAACCGACTCCAGGTAAGTCGCCGCCTGCTCGTAGCTATCCTGCACGCCGTCCCGGGCCATGAACGGATTGTTCGGGATCCACAGCACGCCGCCGGAGCGGGACGTGGTGCCGCCGACGAGTTCGGTTTTTTCCAGGATCAGCACCCGCTTGTCCTGCGTCCGCATGTACAGGGCGGCGGCCATCGATCCGGCACCGCTGCCGACAATGACGAAATCGTACTGTTCGTCAAACTCTGCCATCGCTCACTCCATTAACTGCTGTGCGGCATCCAGTTCGGACTTCAGCCACATCACTTCACTAAAATTTTCCTGTCCCGCCTGCTCGAGCAGTTGCCCGTGGGCGGCGACCTTGACTTCCAGCGCCGGGCCGTTCGCCGGCTCGGCGCGCAGGACCGGTTCGACCAGGTGCAGCGCCTCCAGGGGCCTGGCCTGCTCAAGGTACTGCCGGGCCCGGGCAGCCAGCGCCTCGGCGCCGGCCAGCTCGACGATGTCCGCCGCTACCGACGTGACCGGGACCCCGTACAGGGACGTGGTGGCGTCGTAGTGGAACCAACCGGCGTACTCCTCCCAGATCGCCCGTACGCACCAGGACAACTTGCCATGGGCCTGGCCTACGCTGAATTCCTCGGGCAGGCTCACCTCGCGCATCAGTTCATGGACTGATCTGCCCTCGTTCATACCCTGGACGGTGTAGTCGTGCACGTGCAGTACCGCGCCGCGCAGTGTTGCCAACGCGCCATCGATGGTGTCTTCGCCCTCTATGACTTCATGCCCGGTCACCATGAGCTGCGGGGCCAGACCGCGGACGAAATCGAGCGATTCGACGAAGCGTTTCGCGGAGCGGATCTTGTCGCCGCGAATCGTGTACAGGTTTGGCATGTTGCCGAATATCGGGCCGAAAAGGTTGCCGGTTATCAACGTCCTGTCCTGGGGCAGCCAGACGACGACACCGTCCTCGCTCTCACCGCCCGGAGCGGCATGGAGTTCGAACCGGCGCCCGCCGAGCTCGAAGCAGTAATCGTCCCGGAAGGTAATGTCGGGGGTCACCTCGCGAATCTGGTCCTGCACGCCGGAGCGCTCCCCGAGCACCGCGCCCCACAGCTTGTTGCTGCGCCTGCCGTAGAAATCCGCCAGGATGCGCCAGTATTCGCGACAGCGGGTGAAATCCTCGTGGGTGATGACGCGGGTCCCCGGGTCCGCGAGTTCGTGGGCGCCGCCGAAGTGGTCGCCGTGGCACTGGGTAATGACCAGGTATTCGATGGCGCCCTCGCTGCGGGCCCGGAAGCGCTCCCGGTGCGGCGCGCCGTTGCCCGGCATGCCGCCGTTGACCACCAGGTTCCCCGCGGGGGTCTCGATCAGGATACTGTCGCTGATGTCCTTGGAGACGCACAGGTAATCGTTCACCACGATGAGTTCTTCGTTCCTGCTGTCGATACCGGTCACCGAGCCCAGTTTCGTCATCCCGGCCGATTCGTCTTCGTCATTGCTCATGCTCGGCTCCCTCGGGGGTGTACCAGATCGGAGAAGAATAGGCGCGTTCGCGGATTTCCGCCGGCACACCCGCCGGTGCGTCGCGCCCGTAGAAGGCCGCCTCTATGGTCGTCCAACGGGGCGTGGCGATCTCCAGCACCCGGGCGTAGTACAGCGCCTGCTGCGCCCGGTCGAAATCGGGGTCCTGCCATACGGCGGCCAGTTGTGCCGCGCCGACGCTATTCATGTAGCGGCCGCTTTTCACGTCGACGGTCGAGGCCAGGGGCTGCAGCATGGACCCGTCGCCGGCGGGCTGCCGACCGTCCGACACGGCGACGTCATAGACCCGCTCCCTGGCCTCACCATTACCGTCCAGCCAGGCCTTGACCACCTGCACGCGCTCCAGGTTGGCGCCGACCGGGTCCTTCGCTGCGCAGATCAGGAACCGCGGTGCGGAATCACCGCGCGCCGGCGCCATCTCGCCGCCCATCGGCACACCCCCTGCATAGCCGACCGCGGCGCAGTCCGGCCGCAGGTGATCATCAGCGGCAAAATCCCAGCCGCCGAATAGTCTCAGGTGAATACGCGGACCGGTGGTGGCATACACCTCGCGCCGCCGCATCGCGTCGAACAGCGACTCCCGGGTGTTGTCCTGCGCCCAGATGCCCATGTAACCGGAGGCCGCGTAAATGATGGAGGGGCTGCTCGAATCGAAACCCTTCGTCACCCGGTCGGGCGCCGGTTCGCTCAGGGTGAACTTGCCGGCAAAATTATCCTCTGCCACCGCGGCGAGGGACGTGTGGGTGTCACTGCTGCCGAGCATGCCGAACCGGTAGGGGTTGACGCCGATTTGCTGCTCGAGTTCCAAGCCCAGCTTCAGGGCGCCGCGCGCGTACTCGTGGCGCAGCATGCGCTCCTCCTTGGGCTGGCGGGCGTAATTGTGATCGTCCCAGGTCTCGAAATCGGCGAAACGGTCATCCGGCGACAGCAGGGGATGCGCTTCGGCATCGCCCTTGATCTGGGTGACCTCTATCAGGGGCTCCCAACGCGCGCGGGTGGTCGCGTAATCCCGGGACATTGCCTGTCCAGTCGCATCACTGCCGGCAAACATCAGGCCATTGCTGCCATTGGCATTATGCGGGATCGCCAGCACCTGGCCGCCGGTGCTCCGCTCGTACTCGTCGAGGTGGCGCCAAAGGTCCTCCACGTCCTGGGAGTCCAGCGTACTGAAGGGCAGCACCTGGTCGGCGCGCTCGGCGCCGTCGCGGAATATCACGTTGCGATGCAGGTTGTTGCCCCCCGGCATGGCGGTCCACTCGTAACCGATGAACGCCGTGAAGCGCCCCGGGTCGTTGAAGCGGTCGGCCGTCGCTGTGCCCTCGCGCCACAGGTCGCCGAGCAGTTCCCGATCCTGGTGCAGATCCAACGCGGACGCACCGGCCGGCACATCCGGCGCGAACATGACCTGCATGGTGTCCATCAGTGCCTGCATGGATTCACCCTGCTGCAACCAGTCGCCCCAGCGCCGGCCGGGGCCCGTCGCCAGGGCCCGCTCGTCACCCGACGCCAGCAGCGGAAACAGTCCCAGCCATTCCGCGTGATCCGCCAGCACCACGAAATCCAAGGGCCTGCCCAGGCGCATGCGCTGGCCGCTGGCCGACTGCACGGTTTCACCCCGGGCGAAGCGGTAGGCGTCGCCGGGGCTCACGCTGACGTTACCCGTGCTGAACGCATCCATGGAACGGTTGCTGTGTACGTGGGTATCACCCCAATACAGGTTGCGCGGGAAATCGCGCGCCACGTGCGGCGAGTAATGGCCGGTTTCACCGGCGGCGGCGACCCCGGATAGCAGCACCATGAGCCAGGCGGCGAGCATCGATGACGCCCTGTTCAGAAAGCCAGTAAAGCCCATAACCCAATCTTTTATAATCACCGGTGTTGTATAGTAGTGGTTTTGGCCGGGGCGGACAACTCGACGCCCCCGGAGTCCCGCCATCAGGCAAACAGCGGGTCGATATCGCTGTGGTACCAGCGATTGAGGAACACCGTCATCATCTGCAGCCGCACCCGCGCGGTCTCGTTGCCGGCGATGTCCGGGTGCCGGCGGTCGGCATCGACCGGGAGTCCGGGCAGGGACTTTTGCAGGAAGGCAGGCACGTCGAGCAGCCACTGCAAACCCATCCCCAAAGCGTACAGGGTCATGTGCCGCTCCAGCTCCGCGGGGTTCACCACGGGCCCCCCGCCGCGGTGGTATTCACAGCAGAATGCCTCGAGCAGATCTGCCAGGTGTTCGTCCCAGAGGGACAACTCGGCGCCGCTGAGACATCCCCACAACCCCATGCCGAGGTTCATCCGGCTGACGTTGCCCCAGTCCAGCAGTCCGCACTGCAGTTCCCCCGAGGCATCCGGCCAGAACCAGGCGTTGTCGATATTCGCGTTCCAGTGGCACAGGGCGATCATCTCCTGCCCGGCCGACAGGATACCGTCGGTGCCGTGCATCAGGCTGAGGAAGCGCGGCGCCTCGGCGCGCAGCCGGGCCGTGAATGCCGGGTGACGCAGGTGCGCCGGGACCATGTTCGGCAAGCGGCCGGCGAAGGCCGCGTAGCGCTCAAGCCGCGCGGCCAGCTCGTCCTGCGTCAGCGCCGACTGTTGCCCGACGGTCAGTTGCGCCCGGTCGAAGGGAAATTCAATGTCCAGCGAGGCCGGCGCCTGATCAGTGTGTGAAAAAGCGGCGAGTCGCGCCAGTGACAGCACCAATGCGCGGTAAAAAGGCAGGGCATCGCCCAATTCGTAATCCAGGCACTTGGGATAGTGGGCGTGCACGCCGCCCGCACCGTAGTGGATGCGCCGGGTCACCAGCATCCCGGTACCGCAGGACGCCGCGTAATCGGCGCAATAGCAATCCGGCACGGCAATCGGGAAACCCGGGCTGCGCGACAACAGCGCGAAGCGCGCCTCCCGCGCCATCTGCACGCGGCCCCGGTCGCGCGCCGGGTGGTCGAAATCCCGTGAGAACTTGACGAACAATTCCCGCTGCAGGGTCGGCATCGCGCGCTCATAGTCAACGTCGAGCAGGCACTTGACGCCGGTGCTGCCGCCCTCGACCCGTTGCATCCTGGTGATGCGCGTGACCCGATTGTCCGCCGGCAGGCTGCCGGTCTTGTGGAACGCCGCGGTCAGGTACGCCGCGCCGCCCTCCTGGAGCGCCCCCGGGTGCGCGGGAATCTCCAGCCCCTGCAGGTCGCCCCTGACCCAGTCGCGCTGTTCCATGCTGCCGCTTCAGCGCCGCACTAGCGTTCCGAGGGCGGTACGCTCTCCCCCGCCCAGGTCGCCCCGCGCTCCCGGAAGGCATCGGCAATCTGCTGCCAGCGCTCGGGACGATTGCCGCGGAACAACAGGTTGAAGTGGGTCGCGTTGCGGAACTCCAGCACCTCGACGCCCTCCGGGCCCGCCACGTAACCGTAGCCGCGGTCCGCGGGGACGAAAAAACCGTCGCCCTTGCCCAGCACGTGCGAGCCCATGTGCAACTCGCCCCCCAGCACGTAGTACAGGCAGTCCACGCTGTGACTGTGGAACGGCAGCACGTAGCCGCTCTTGAACCAGGCGTGCAGCAGGCTCATGCCGCCCTCCCCCGGGCTCTTGAACAGCACGGTGGTGCGCTCCCCCAGCCCCTCGGTCACACCCGCCTCCGCCAGTGTCGCCAGCCCCGCCAGAACGCTGTCGTCGATACCCTCCCGGGGCATCATGTCGTCGTCGACGGGGGTCGCGTCCCCGGCGCGGAATACCACCATGCGCGGGCGGGTGTCAGTGCCGGTTGTCGCCATGCTGGAATTCCTCCCTCGTCGCGTACCAGGCGACCGCATCGCGTATCGTCTCCGCGATGGGCCGCGGCCGCCAGTGTAACTCGTTCCGCGCCTTGCTGTTGTCCATCTCGCGAAATGCGTTACCGAGGAACACCGCATCGGTGCGCAGCAGGAAATCCCGGCGCCGCAGCAACCGCATGATGTGCTCACTCAGCCAGGCCAGGGTGTACGCCACGGGTCGCGGAATGACGCGCGGCGGCTCACTGCCGCCGGCGGCGGCGACCAGGGCATAGAACTCGCGGTTGCCGATGAATTCGTTGGCGATGATATAGCGCTCGCCGACACGACCATGTTGCTCCGCCAGCAGGGCCGCCTCCGCCACGTCCCGGATGTCGACCGTGGGCGCGGCCGCGTCCACGGTGTACCCCGCCCTGCCGCTGGCCACCTCCACCACCATCCGGCCGTGGGGCGTCGGGCCGAAGTCCTCGGGTCCGTAGGTGTTGGCGACGCACAGGGCCATTCCGGGCAGCTCCTGTTCGCGGCAGTATTCGAGAAAACGCTGTTCCGCCTGAAGGCGGGCCAGGATGTAATCCGGCGCCCTGTCCAGCCAGTTGAACGGAATGTCCTCGGTGACCGGGCCATCCGGATTGAAACCCAGGGTGCCCATGGTGCTGGTGAATATGAAGCGCTCTATGCCTAGGTCCAGGGCCGCATCCATGCTGTTGACCAGGCCGTCGACATTGTTGCGGTACAGGGGCGCGGTATCGGTCAGCCAGAACCGCGCGTCGACCACGCTGTGAAACACCGTGCCGCAGCCCTCCATGGCGGCGCGCAGCGAGGTCGGGTCGAGCACGTCACCGTAGTGAATCTCCACCGGCAGCCCGGCCATCGCCTCGGGGTTGCTGGTGCGGCGCAGGAACGCGCGCACCTTGCGGCCACGCTGCGCCAGCTGGCGCACCGTGTGGCTGCCGACGAAACCGCTGGCGCCGGTGACCAGCACGGGTTGGTCGGACGGTGTGAAGGCCGCATCTGCCATGCGCCGCTAGGTCTCCTCCAGCCGCTTTGCGGCGAGTTGCCGCACCTCGCCGGCCTTGATCTTCTCGTTGCCGGTCAGGGCCATGTCGGCGTCCTCGAAAAACAGCACGCGACGCGGCACCTTGAAGCTGGCCAGGCGCTCTTTCAGGTAGTCGATGAGCGCCCGTTCCTCGAGTTGCACGCCGTCGACGGGAACGATGCAGGCGACTACCATTTCACTCAAGGTGTCGTGGGGTACGCCGACGGTCTGGCTGCGCTTGACGCCCGGATACGCGGCAATCGCGGTGTCCACTTCCTCCGGCGACACGTTGGCGCCGCCGGTCTTGATGATGTCGTTGAGGCGGCCCTCCCAGTACAGGCGCCCCTTGTCGTCCACGTAACCGCCGTCACCGGTACGAAAATAGCCCTCGGCGTCGAATACCGCGTCCGTATCGATACCGATGTAACCCAGCATCAGGGTCGGACCCTTGATGCAGATTTCACCGCGCTCGCCCAGGGGCAGCACCTGCCCGCTCACGGGATCGATAACCTTCAGCACGTTGCCGGGCAGCGGCACACCAAAACTGGCGGCGTACTGCTCCTCGGTTGCATCCGCGTCGATGGTAGCGAGTACGGTCATGGTTTCGGTGGTGCCGAAAGAGTTCGGCATCTCCCAGTCGGAGTCCACCGTAGGGTGTTCCAGTACCAGTTCGCCCTTGGTGATGTAGCGCAGGCTGGACAGGTCCGCACCGGTCCAGGCCGGGGAGGCCTGCAGGCGCGCCCACTGGTGCGGGCGCCCGTTCATCATGGTGACACCTTCCGCCTCTATCAACTCGAGCGCGGCATCGGCGTCGAACAGCGGCTGCAGGATCACCGCGCCGCCGCTGGACAGCGCGCAGCCGACGATGATGGTGATATTGCCCGACCAGAAAAACCCGTTGCCAGTCCAGCAGCGCGCGGGCTCGCGGATGCAGAACACGCGCGGCCAGCGCCACCACTGGATGGCGAAGGCGCGCTGTGCGTGCAGGATACCCTTGGGCAGGCTGGTGGTGCCCGAGGAGAAGAACAGGCCCCCCGGGTCCGTGGCGCAAACGCCATCAGCCCGGGCGTTGACAATTTCCGCGGGCACCGCATCACCCCGACCGACAAACGCCTGCCAGCGCTCCAGCGCCGGTATCTCACCGATGGCGGTATCTCCCTCGACCGGGACCAGGCTGTCCAACCGCACCAGGTGGCGAAGGTAGGGAAACCTTGCCGACTGCAATTCGCCAACGCCGGCCTCCTCTATCCCGGGCTCCAGTTGCAGCAGCAGGGCCGCGAAGTCCTTCTTGACGACCTTGTTTTCGAACAACAGAACCGACACGTCGGAGGCGGCCAGCAGGTGCTCGAGTTCCGGTCCGGTGGAGAAAGTACTGAGGGCCACGGAGACGCCACCCGCCATAGCCGTGCCGAACAGGGCCGCGAGATACTCCGGCCGATTGGTCATGAGAATGCCGACGCGGGCGCCCCGTCCCATACCACAGGCGACCAAAGACCGCGCCACCGCCATGGATTCGTCCAGCAACTGGCGATAGGTCCAGCGCACGTCGCCACCGGCGCCGTGCAACACCACCGCCTCGCTGTCGCCGTGGCGGTCCACCACCTCGCGCAGGTAGCCGGGAATCGTCAGGGCGCCCATCCCGGGCTCGTCCGCCAGCGGCGCCCCTGGAACGATCGACAGCTTACCCTGCGGCGTGCACGGAAACATAGGCTGCGGCCGGGGCCTGCGCCGCGCTAACGCGGCAACTCCACCTCGGCGAGGCCGGTGAGGATGGTTTCGCCCTCCTGGGTAGTCTGCCTGACCTTGACCTGCACGACGGCGCCGCCATAGGGCGACTGCTCGATCTTGTCCACCACCTCGCCGTCGAGGTAGGTGATATCGCCCTCGAAAGCCGGGCTGCGGAACTGGGATTTGGAGTGCCAGATATAGCCCTCGTGGCCCGCCCAGTAGGCGACGTAATCGACGAACCACGCATTCATGGACGCACCGTAACCGTAGGCGCCGCCCATGCCGATCTGGTCCCCCTTGTCGGCGTTGATGTGGCCGCTGGAGGGACCGTGGAACAGGCCGTCACCCATGCGCGGGTCGATCTTGCGCGCCTCGTAGTCGTAGCTCATGTTATCGGCGAAACCGACATCTTCTGTGGCGGGGTCGTGAACCCCCTCCGGCACGTTCCAGCGCCAAGTGCCCCAGATGTTTTCGCGGTGGGCGCGGCGTTCCAGCGCAAAGGTCACCAGCGAATGCGGACCGATGACGCGGCGCGGCAGCGCGTCGCCGATCTCGACCTCGGCGTACCGCGGCGACAACCCGTCGCGGTTGGACCTGATCCACTCTAGGCGCAGCGCGGTGACCTCGTCCAGTTCATCCTGCGTCCAGCGTTTCGGGGCGCGCTGCTCCTTGTCGTACATACCGCGCTTTTTCGCCTCCTCAACAAGGTAGCGAATGGCCGTCGCGCGCTCCTTCGCGACGCGCACGCCGTGCTGATTGCGGTGCACAGTGTCGCCGCGCGCGAACACCGTCGGCCCTGCGAATTTCGTGTCGGCAACACTGTAACCGTCGAAGCTGCGTTCCTGCACCAGCCTGTCGCCGGGACGTATATGCGAGCCGTAGAACCACCATTCCTCGCCGCCGAAGATCAGGTGGGAGCCAGGAATCTTGCCGACGCAGGTGGGGTGGCAGCCATGGCCGTAGTCCATTGCCACGGTGAAGGACTGCGGCGCCACGATACCGCCGAAGCGCGAATCGCGGGCAAACTGTTCGTCCCAGTGCACCGGGTTTGGGTAATCCATTGCCTGTACCCAGCGGCGGATATCCGTGGCACTGCAGGGATCCCACAGCTCCGCGAATACCACCGGCTTGCCGACCCACTTATCCAGGTCGCTCAGGTCGAATTGCACCTCGTCATCTTTGGCCTGTGCAGACATAGCGTCGTTCTCCTTTGATCAATCCATCGCGCCGAGCAAGCGGTCGGCCAGAAAGGGGGCGTAGGTATCGCGACCGCGCCCCAGGTGTTCGTCGAGCATGGCACGTTTCAGAAACAGGTGACACTCGTGCTCGGCGGTCATACCGATGCCGCCGTGCAGCTGCAGCGACTCCTCCGTCACCGCGGTGTACGCAGTGGCCGCCAGCAGTTTCGCCGCCTGCGCGGCCGCCGCGGCATCCGCCGTGACAGCCAACGCGCCAGACGCGTCACGGCACCTGGCCAGCGAGTCGTGCAACAGCGCCGACGCCGCTTCCACCTGTGCCTTGAGATCGGCGCAGCGGTGCTTGAGCGCCTGGAACATCGCCAGCGGGCGGCCGAACTGCTGGCGGTCCCCCAGGTAGGCCACGGTACGCTCCAGAATGGCGTTGGCGCCACCGATTGACTCGGCGGCCAGCGCGAAATCGCGCCGCAGCAGGAGGCGCGCGACAGCACCTTCAGCGTCCGCGCCTCGCGCCAGTACCAGGTCGGGATCCGGCTCCACGCCGGCCAGGTGCACGTCGCAAAGGCGCCGCGTTTTGTCCCAAGTCTGCCGTTCGGCGAGCTCGACACCCGCCGCGTCGGTGGCGACCAGCGCCAGGCAATCGCGGGCGGTCGTCCACACCAGCACATGGCTGGCGCGGTCGGCACTGGTAACGGCCTGTGCCGTACCCGTTAATGGCCCGGCGGCGGTGCCCGCGCCCGGCGCCAGGTCCGCATCGCCCAGCGGAACGGCCGCATAACGTTCACCACTGCCGAGGCTGGCGAGCAGCGCCTCCCGTTGCGCAAAGCTTGCGTTGCACACCGCGTCGATCGCCAGGGTTGCGGCCAGGAACGGGGCGCAGGCGAGATTGCGACCCAACTCTTCGTACAGCGCACAGGCCGCCGGCAGCTCCAGGCCCAGGCCGCCGTCTGCCTCGGGTATTTCCAGCATCAGCCAGCCCAGCTCGGCAAACTGGTCCCAGGCCTGCGACGCGCCCGCGGCGAGCCCGAGGCCGTCGGCGACCGCGCGCGTCGATGTGGTGAGTTCGGCCAGTTCGATCGACATCAGATCCGCGCCACCGTCTGCCAGTCCTTCGGTTCGCGCGGCATGCCGAGCATGCGCTCCGCAATGATGTTGCGTTGCACCTCGTCGGAACCGCCGGCGATAGACCAGTTGTAGGAATTCATGAAGTCCACCGGCCAGTTGCCGGTCTCCTGCGTGGCGCCGCGCATGAAGCCGCGGTCGTACTGCGCCTCGAGACCGCCGATGCGGCGCCCGAGCAGGGTGAATTCGCGCAGCGTCCGGGCATAGTACAACTTGACGATGGAGGCATCGCCGGGCGCCTCCTCGCCGCCGATGCGCTTCAGCAGATAGCGATCGGCCAGGGCGCAGGTGGCATCCACCCGCGCCGACAGGTGACCGAGCTGGTCGCGCAGGGCGTCGTCGGCGTCGCGCCCGGCCTCCTGCATCGCCCGCGCCAGCAACGGCAGCGCGTAACGCATGCGCTGGCTCAACTCCACCAGGGTCAGGCCGCGCTCGGAGGCTAGCGTAATCTGCGCCACGGCCCAGCCGGCGCCCTCGTCGCCGACGCGCTCGGCTACCGGCACTTCGACATCGTCGAAGAAAATCTCGGCGAACTCGTCGTCACCGGTGATCTGGTGAATCGGCCGCACGGTTACGCCCGAGGCCTTCATGTCCAGCAACAGGTAGGTCAAACCCGCCTGCGGTGCACCGGACCTGTCATTGCGCGCCAGGAGCAGGCAGCGGTCGGCGTACTGGGCCATGGTGGACCAGGTCTTCTGGCCGTTGATGACGTAGACGTCCCCGCGCCGCTCCGCCCGCGTCCTGAGCGCCGCCAGGTCGGACCCGGCATTGGGCTCGGAAAAACCCTGGCACCAGATTTCGCCCTCGAGGATGCCGGGAAGGTAGCGTTCCCGCTGCTTGTCGCTGCCGCACTCCATCAGGGTACAGGCCGCGTGGTACAGGGCGACGAAGTAGAGGATCAGCCGCGGCGCATCCGCCCTGGCCACTTCCTCGTAGATTACTTTCTGCTCGGCAAGTGAACGGCCGCCGCCCGGCCAGTCCCGGGGCCAGTGCGGCGTGGCAAATCCGGTGCCGGACAGTTTCTCGAACCACTCCCTCTGTAGGGTTATGAAGGCGTCCTGCCCGGTACCAGTCATGGCTTCGCGCCAGCCGTCGGGTACATTGGCCTGCAGCCAGCTCCTGACGTCCCGGCGCAAAGATTCAGTGTCGCTATCAACACTCACGCTGCTAAAGACCCACTTCTATCCAGTCATCCACAACGCGAACCTCGTAGGTATCGATAGGCCGGGTGGCCGGAAGGTCCAGGGCTGCGCCCGTTTCCAGATCGAAACGCGCGCCGTGCACTGGGCAGGTGATCTTGCAGTTGCGCACCCGCCCGTTCCACAGGGGTTTTTCCTGGTGTGAACAGATGCCCGCCACCGCGAGCAGCCGCCCCTTGACGTTGCACACCAGTATCCAGGTGCCGTCTATTTTGGCGTGCTTCTTCTCTCCCGGCGGCAGTTCGGCTACCTCGCAGAAGCGTGTGAAAGTGGCGGACACGACAACAGGCGCTCTCTGGTTTGTACGCGCGACGCTCAGGCGCCGACGTAGCGGTCTACCGCCTGCTCGAAATGCCGCACGCGGATTTCCTGGTAGTTGCCCAGCGTGATGCCCGGCTTGGCTGCGGCCTCCAGCCCCCGCTGCTGCAGGAACAGGTTCTCCGTGTCCTGGTCCAGGATATCGCCGAAACCCGGGTCCATGCCCTCCGCTTCCTTGAAGGACTGCGCCTCCTCAAGGTGCACCCGCTCCGCCGGTTCCGGCCGCTCGCCGTCACCAGGCAGGGGTCGCAGGAAAAACACTTCGTACAGGCTCCTGCGGTGATCCTCCGGGTCGGGTCGAAAACGGTAGACCATGGGCAGGGAGATTCCCGGAAACAGAAAGGTATTGGGGAATACGGTGTAGGAAAAACAGTCCAGCAGCTCCGAGTCCGACACGCCGGACAGGTCGGTGTTCGCCACCTGCTCGAACATCGTGCGCATCATATCGGCCATGCGCTGGCGCGCGGATTCGCCCTCTTTCAGGGTGCGGTCCGCATCACCCAGGATCGAAGCGTCACCAACGGTGAACTGGTCGAGGATATCCTGCTCCGTGATCTGCCCCTTGAGGTGCGGGCTGACGACACCTAGCGAGGAGATAAAGCGGTTGACGTGCTCGCCATAGAAATCGTACTGGGAGTTGGCGTCGGCATTGGACGGCGCGACCTGCGGATGGGTCTCGAGCACGTGGTAGGCCTCCATGAACGCTTCCATGGTGAGCTTCCAGTTGGCGGGAATGTACTTGGAGACGTGGCAGTGCACGTAGCGGTTCTCCAGGTCCCATTGCCTGATGTGCGCCATGAACTCTGGACCGAGGTACTCATCCAGTGAAGGCGCGTCCGGGTCCATGTTGATGAACACGAATCCACCGAGGCGTTCCACCCGCACCTGGGGCAATGCGAATTCAGCGCTGTCCACGTGGGGAAAATCCCAGTCGCACAACGCCTGCTTGTGGCTACCGTCGATATTCCAGCTCCAGCCGTGGAACGGGCACTTGAACTCGGATGCATACCCCTCGGTACCGGGGGCACGCAGCATGGTGCCGCGGTGCAGGCAGGCATTGTAGTAAGCCTGTATACGGTCTTCCTCGACTCGGGTGACGATGAAGGAGTGGCGGCCGATATCGTACACGTAGTAGTCGCCCGGCTCGGGAATGTGCTCCTCGCGACAGGCGAACTGCCAGGTGCGGGTCCACAGGTTGTCGTACTCCCGCCGGGCGAAGTCGGCGTCGATGTAGCGGTCGATGGACACGTCCTCGTCGCCGAGAAACTCGTAGGATTCCGAGCGCACCCAATCCGGCGCCGGCACCCTGTCCCCGGCAATGATGTCCTGGGTGCTGGGCTCATCGGGATAGCGCGCCTCGCCCGGTGCGAACGCTGATTTTTCAGAAGCTGGATTACCCATGACGCACTCCTCTGCCGCAGTAGCCTCAATTCGAATACCCGTCACCACTACCGGAATTATGCCACCGCGCACCCGGTCACAAATGACTGCCAACGCACATCCAGTTGCCCTCTGGCGAGCAATCATACAACACTGTTGTCTTGTTGCAGTATTGTGCTTTATTCTTCCTGCTATCACAAGCACACTGACACACGCTCGAGGGGCAGACCCGGAGGAAGCGACTCATGATACGAGGAATTCACCACGTGGCTGTCCATGTCCACGACCTGGAGGCAATGATCGCCTTTTACCGCGACGCCTTCGGCTTCGAGGTCGTGGGCGAGCCCTTCGAGTGGGAAAACGACGCGTTCATCGACAGCATCGTGGACGTGCCCGACTCCGCCGCCAAGGGGGCAATGCTGCGGGCCGGCACCTGCTACCTGGAGATGTTCCAGTACAAGGCCCCCAAGCCGGATTCCGACACCCCGCTGAAACCCTACGACAAGGGCTACACCCACTTCTGCGTCGACGCCACCGACATCGAGGCGGAGTACGAGCGCCTGAAAGGGGTGGGCATGACCTTCAACCAGTCCGCCCCCATCGACGTCGGCCACGTAAAGACCATCTACGGACGCGACCCCGAGGGCAACCTGATCGAGATCCAGCAGACCCAGGAGGTCTGTGAGTTTCCGCTGAGCGCACTGCCCCCGCGCGCCACCTGATATCCGGGGCCCGCGCAACCGCCGGCGGCGGTAAGGCAGCGCCCCCGTCAATCCGATCATGACCAGCCCCCCCGTCACACTCGAGGACAAATACCTGCAAAGCGGCGGGCGTGTGTTTATGAACGCCAACCAGGCGCTGGTGCGCCTGCCGCTGGACCAGGCGCGCCGTGACCGGGCGCTGGGCCTGAAGACCGGGGGTTTCATCTCCGGATACCGCGGCTCTCCACTGGGTGTCTACGACTCCGCCCTGTGGGCCGCACAGCCGCTGCTGGACCAGCACGACATCCACTTCCGGCCGGGCCTGAACGAGGAACTGGCGGTCAGCGCCATTCGCGGCACGCAGGAACTGGACTGGTTCGGCTACTCCGCTTACGACGGCGTGTTCGGACTCTGGTATGGCAAGGGCATCGGCGTCGACCGCGCCTGCGAGGCGATGAAACTCGGTAACTTCGAGGGCGCATCCGCCAATGGCGGCTTCCTCATCGTCGCCGGCGACGATCACGGCGGCAAATCGTCGGACAGCGCGCACCAGTCGGAACACACCCTCGCGGCGGCCATGGTGCCCATACTGTACCCGGCCAACATCGGCGAGATCATCGAGTTCGGGCTGTTCGGCTGGGCCATGTCACGCTACAGCGGCTGCTACGTCGGGCTGAAGACGATTACCGACACCCTGGACCTGTCCGCCTGCGTCGAGCTGCCGGACCCGCACCGGGCGTATACCGTACCCGGCGACGTGACCGCCCCCCCCGAGGGTCTGAACTGCCGCGAGAACCTGCCGCCCCTCGTGGAGGAGGAATGGCTGGTGAACTACCGGCTGCCCGCTGCGACGGCATTTGCTCGCGCCAACGGCATCGATCGCGTGGTGCTCGACGGCGAGCGTCGTGCGCTGTCCATCGTCAGCGCCGGCAAGGCCTACCTGGACGTGCGCCAGGCCCTGGACGATCTGGGCCTGGACGATGCCGCCTGCCGGCGCCTCGGCATCCGCCTGTACAAGCCCGGCCTGGTCTGGCCCATGGACGAGACCGGCCTTGAACGGTTCGCCCGCGGCAGCCGTGCCGTATTGGTGGTGGAGGAAAAACGCCCTGTGATGGAAGACCAGGTGGCGCGCCACCTGTACCCGCTGGACGCCGACGATCGTCCCGCCCTGGCGGGAAAACGGGACCTCGAGGGCAACCCGCTGCTGCCGGCTGTCGGCGAACTCGATGCCGGCAGCGTGCGCCGGGCCGTCAAACGCGTGCTGGGCCAACTGGGTCTTCACGACCCCATGATGGACGAACACTTTGCCAAATTCGAAGCACTGGCGATGAATGCGTCGCGGCTGGGCAGCGGCGTCATGCGCCCGGCCTACTTCTGCTCCGGCTGCCCTCACAATACCAGCACCCGGCTGCCCGAGGGTTCGCGCGCCATGGGCGGCATCGGCTGCCACGGCCTCGCCGCCGTGGTGATGGAGCGCGACACCATGCAGTTCATGCCCATGGGTCACGAGGGCTCGCCCTGGCTTGCCGCGAGCGATTTCGTCGACACGCCGCACATGTTCCAGAACATGGGCGACGGCACCTACTCCCACTCCGGCGTGCTGGGCGTGCGCGCGGCAGTGGCTGCGAATGTCAACATGACCTTCAAGCTGCTGTACAACGACGCCGTCGCCATGACCGGGGGCCAGCCGGTGGAACAGGCCATCTCACCGCTGGACATGGTCAGGCAGTTGCTCGCCGAGGGCGTGCGCCCGGTGTACCTCGTCTCCGACGACCCGGGGCAGTACCGCGGGATCAGCCTGCCGGACAACGCGGCCCTTTACCACCGCGACGAACTGGACCGGGTGCAGCGTGAGCTGCGGGAAATGGAGGGCGTCACCGGCATCGTCTACGAGCAGACCTGCGCCGCCGAGAAGCGCAGGCGCAGGAAGCGCGGCCTGCTGGAGGACCCGGACAGACGCCTGTTCATCGACCCCGACGTCTGCGAGGGCTGCGGTGACTGCTCGGTGCAGTCCAACTGCATGAGCATCGCGCCGCTGGAGACGGAATTCGGGCGCAAGCGCAGAATCGACCAGTCCACCTGCAACAAGGATTACAGCTGCGCGAAAGGCTTTTGCCCCTCCTTCGTCACCGTCACCGGCGCGAAGATCGCCCTACGCGCCTCCGGCGATCCCGCGCGCCTGCAACAGCTGATCGACACCCTGCCAGAGCCGCAGACAGCGCCACTGCACCACAACGGTTACAATATCCTGGTCGGCGGCGTGGGCGGCACCGGGGTACTGACCATCGGCGCCCTGCTGGGCATGGCCGCGCACCTGGACGGTAAAGGCGCCACCATCCTGGACATGACCGGCATGGCGCAGAAAGGCGGCGCGGTCACCAGCCACGTGCGCATCGGCGCATCGCCGCGGGGTATTTACAGCTCGCGCCTGTCTGAAGGCATGTGCGACCTGCTGCTAGCCTGCGACATCATCGTCGGCGCCAGCCAACCGGTGCTGAAAACAATCAAGCCGGGCAAGACCGCCGCCGTACTCAACACCGACGTCGCCCCCACCGGGAATTTCCAGAGCGACAAGTACCTGGACCTGGGCGAGGCGCGCCTGCGTGCGGCTATCATCGCGGCACTTGACGGCGGCCTGGCCTTCGACATCCGCGCCGGCAAACTCGCCACCGACCTCACCGGCGACAGCATCGGCACCAATATCCTGCTGCTGGGTTACGCCGCACAGCAAGGATTGCTGCCCCTGAGCCTGGCATCGATCGAGCAGGCCATCCGCCTCAACGGCAGCTTCGTCGAGGGTAACCTGCGCACCCTGGCCCTGGGGCGCCTGGCGGCCCGGGACCCGGCGGCGCTGGCCGCGGAACTCGGTGAATCGGCACAACCCGTCGCGCTGGACACGGTCGACGATGTGCTCGCCAGCCGCAGCCGCCTGCTCACCGACTACCAGGACGCGACCTACGCGCGGCAGTACAGCGAGTTCGTGAACACTATCCGCGAGCGGGTGAGCGCGAAGAATATCGAGGGCGGCGAGGCGTTCGTGCGCCAGGTGGCCCTGTCCCTGGGCAAACTCATGGCCTACAAGGACGAGTACGAGGTGGCGCGGCTGTACTCCAGCGAGCAGTTTCTCAAGCGCATCCGCGAACAGTTCGACGGCGACTTCAGGATGACGTTCAACCTCGCCCCTCCCGTCCTGCCCGGCCTGGACGCGGCGACGGGGCGACCGAAAAAGCGCGAGTTCGGGCCATGGGTCCTAGGCGTCTTCAAAGTACTGGCAAAACTGAAAAGCCTGCGCGGCACACCTTTCGACCCCTTCGGTTATTTTGCCGAGCGGCGCATGGAACGGCGCTTGATCACCGAGTACCGGGAACTCATCGATAGCATCGTGGACCGTCTCGATGAGAGCAATCTCCCGGTCGGCCTGCAGATCGCGATGGCAGCGCGGGACGTTGCCGGCTACGGACCGGTCAAGTCTGCATCGGTGGAAGCCTACCGGTCGACGCTGCCAGACCTGCTCAAAGAATTCACACAGCAGGAGGCCGGGTAACTCAACACCGCAAGTCACTATGAACCGGATCAAGACAAGCAGTTCAGAGGGCGTATTGACACTGACACTGAACGACCCCAATACGCTCAATGCCATGGGCGCCCAGATGGCCGAGGAGTTCCTCGACGCGGTGCGCCACGCCGCGGACACGTCACAGGGCTACCGCTGCCTGCTCATTACCGGGGCGGGCCGCGGCTTCTGCTCCGGCGGCAACGTACGGATGATGGGCGGCGACGAAGGCGCCCTGGCGATGCTCGAAAAACGCGAACCTCGATTCACGGGGCGTTAACCCCCCTGTAAGCCCGAACCCGTCGCTACTCAGGCCGCCACGTATCAGGACTCATTGACCACGTCCCCGAACGCCTCGTAGACGGCGGCATAGATATCGCCCCGGTCGATCGCTTCGGACATGTTGATGCGCCCCTCCCGGGCAGCCGTGGTCAGTTCGGTTACCGCGGCATCCGCATCCGGCGCGTCGACCTCGTAGACGGCGACATAGGGGTAAATGCCCTCCTCACGCATCTCCTTCGCCAGACGGTAGCGACGCGCCGTGCGGAAACCGTCCAGCGCCACGATCTCCTGCAAGTGCACATTCTGGTACCAGTCGTTGTACTCGTCCTCACGGCCTTCAGTGGGCCGACTCATGGTCAGCATTTTGTATCTTGGCATATTGTGTTTTCCCTATTGACTATCGACGTCATCTGGTCTGGATTGATGGAAATCCGGCTCCCGTTTTTCCTTCAGGGCATTGATGCCCTCGCGATGATCCGCCGAACGCACGGTAACGGCCTCGTAGGCGATGCCAGCGTCCATCACCGCGTTCGCCACACGCTTCAACTCCAGGTTCAACAAGACCTTGGTCCAGCGGATGGCGTTGGTGGAGCCGTTTAAAAGTTTCTGGCAGAACGCATCAACCGCACCGTCGAGTTCCTGCAGCGGCAGCGCGTGGTTGACCAGGCCGATCTGCGCGGCCTGGTCCGCGCGCAGCAGCTCGCCGGTCAACAGGTATTCCTTGGCGCGCGGCAGGCCCACGAGCTGCGGCCAGATGGCGGCGCCGCCATCCCCCGCCACCAGGCCGAGCGCCACATGGGGGTCGCCGATCTTCGCCTGCTCCACCGCAAACACCACGTCGCACAGCAGGGCCAGCGTCGCGCCGAGGCCCACGGCGTGGCCGTTCATGCGGCAGACCAGCGGCTTGTCCAGGTCCAGCATGGCGAACACGATGCGCTTGGCGAGGCGCACCTCGCCGTCGAACAGGTGCGGGTTGCTGGCGTTGTTCCACATGTGTTCGAGGTTGCCGCCGGCGGAAAAGGCCTTGCCGGCGCCGGTCAGTACCACCACGTCCGAGTACTCGTCACGCGCCGCGAAGACGAAGACTTCCGCCAGTTCCTCGTGCATGGCGAGGTTGATGGTATTGAGCGCCTCGGGCTGGTTCAGCGTGATAGTCAGCAGCCGGTCGTCTCTTTGCAGCGCGATGGTCTGGTACTGGGGCAATGCCCCGGCGTCTGCAGTCATGAGCGGGTCCCGTCCTGTTCTTATGAAGCGGCGATATCCTCCACCGCAATATAGGCGAAAACCATAGCCGGTCCAATGGTGCCGCCCGCGCCCGGGTAGCGGTTGCCGAAGGGGTTGCCCGAGTTGTTGCCCGCCGCATAGAGCCCGGGGATCGGCTGCCCCGCCCTGTCGACCACCCTGCCGCGCGCGTCCGCCTTGAGGCCGCCCTTGGTGCCGAGGTCACCGCTGTTGATCGGCACCGCGTAGAACGGCGCCTTGTCTATCGCGCCAAGACAGGGGTTGGGGGTGACGGAAGGATCGCCGAACATGCGGTCGTAGTCATTGCCGCCGCGCCCGAACTCCCGGTCGACGCCGGTACGCGCGTAATCGTTCATCCTGGCCACCGTATCGGCGAGGGCGTCTGCGGGCACGTGGATGCGCCCGGCGAGTTCACGCAGCGTATCCGCGCGGAACAGGTAGTGGTCCCAGCGGTCGACGCCGATCAGCCAGTCCGGCATGATCAGCGACGGCATGAAACCGCCGGCGGTAAATTTGTCGCGGAAATTGCTGTCGAACACCAGCCAGCAGGGCGTGTTGGCGCCGGTACTCAGCTGGTCCGCCACCATGGCCTCGCCAAACTCGTCGTAGCTGCAGGCCTCGTTGACGAAACGCACCCCGTTGCGGTTGACGCAGACGCTGTGCGGCCGCCCCACATCGAAGGCCGCCTGGTGGATCTCCTCGAAGTTGGAGGCCTTCGGCGCCGGCATGTGCATGGTGGGAATCCACCAGGCGTCGTCCGTGTGCTCGGTGTCAGCGCCGATATTCATGCCCGCGATCAACGCCTCGCCGCGGTTCGCATCCTCGGGCGAGCTGCTGTGGCGGGTCAGGCCCGGCACGGGCAGGAAGCGGTCGCGCAGCTCCTGGTTCCACTCGAAACCCCCGGCGCACAACATGACCGCGCGCTTTGCCCTGATATGGTAGCGACGGCCGAAATTACTGACACGGACGCCCTTGACCGAGCCCTCCTGGAAGACCAGCTCCTCCAGCTTCGTCTCCAGGCGCACTTCCACACCGCGCTTGAACACCTCGTCGTACAGGTGCCCCATCAGGGCGCCGCCCTGGGTAAAACGCCTGTCCCTTGCACTGATGCGCCGTGTGCCGAAATCCGTCCAGTAACGCCAGAGGATTTTCAGGAAGGCCTGGATCCAGCCGGGACCGCGCGTAGAGATGGCAAAGAATTCCGGCAGGTCGAGGGCGTAGCGGTTGAACAGCTTGAAGCGGGTGTACTGTTCGCGCATCAGCGGAAACATGTCACCGAGCCGCCGTCCGTCGAAGGTGTCGAACACGATGGAGCGGTCGGCGCGGGCGCCGGGCAGGTCCGGGAAGTAATCCGGCCACACCCCGGCGGAAATCGGCATCCCCAGGGATTTGAGGTAACCCGCCATCTGCGGCGCGGCGTCCACATAGCCCTCGAGCCGGTCGCGCTGCACCGGCACGTCGATCAGGTTGTCAAGGTATTCCAAAGCCTGCTCGCGGCTGTCGTCGCCCGGTTCGAGCTGGTGATTGGGTATCCACATCACGCCGCCGGAGGTGGCCGAGGTGCCGCCGTACTTGTGCGCCTTTTCCAGCACCAGTACGCTGAGGCCGCGCTCCGCGGCGCGCAGCGCCGCCATGGCGCCCGCCGCCCCGGAACCGACGACTACGACGTCGAATGTCTCGTGCGCTGCTTGATCTGAACTCATCGGCTCTACCGTCCCCTCACTAGTCTGCACCTGTCACAACAAAGCCCGCTCCCGCGCCTCGAACAATTCCCGCAGGTGGTTGACCGGGTCGCCGGCGGTGATGCCGCCGTCGATGGGCAGCACCACGCCGGTGATCTGCGCCGACCGGTCGGTGGCGAGAAACAGCACGGTCTGCGCCACGTCCTCCGGGCTGCCGTGGCGTTTCAGCGGCTGGTTGGAGTCCCACACCGGCGCCAGCGCCTCGCGGATCTTCACCATCTGCTCATCCGTCATGCCGGGCAGGGTGAACGCCGTCAGGGGCGTGCGGATGTGCCCCGGCGCAAGGCAGTTGACCCGAATGCCGTACTCCGCCAGGTCGATGGCGATGCACTTGCTGAAGTGAATCAGCGCCGCCTTGCTGGTGCGGTAGGACATCAGTGCCTGGCCGGGCAGTACCCCGGCTATCGACGCGTTGTTGATAATGATACCGCCGCCGTGCTGCGACATGTACCTGCCTGCGGCGTGGGCGCCGGTCATGGCGCCGAACAGGTTGATATCCAGTACCTTGTGAAAATCCGCCAGGTCGTCATCGAGAAACCGCGGGTACTGGGCGCCGGAGATGCCGGCGTTGTTGAACATGATATCCAGGCCGCCGAACGCGGCGACGGCGAAATCGACCAAGGCCTGAGTGTCCTCCCGTTTGGCCACGTCAGTGGACTTGAAACGCGCGTTGGCACCCAGCCCGGCCACCAGTTCCCGGCCGGCTTCCCGGTTGATATCAGCGGCCACCACGCTGGCGCCTTCCGCCACGAACAACTGCGCGGTGGCGCGGCCAATGCCGCTGGCGGCGCCGGTGATGACCGCGACTTTTCCCTTCAGGCTATCGCCCATCGTGCTGTTCTCCTGTTGTATTTCGCATGCTCACCAGTAGGTTCACGGTCCTGCATGTGATCGATCTGCATTGGCAATCTCACCGTCATTGCTGGCAAGGTACAGGGGGCCTCGCGCCTGCTCAGCCGAGCTTGTACTACCGGCCACCCGTTGAGCCTGGCAGGCGTTGCGATACGCCCGCGGACCCTGGCGATACACCCGCTTGAACATGCGGCTGAAGTGCGCCGGACTCTTGAACCCGACACGGAAAGCGATCTCGGCGATGGAAACCTCGGCGGGCGTGGAAGTCTCCAGCCAGCGCCCCGCCGCTTTAACCCGCTGGCCCCACACCAGTTCCGAGAACGGCGTACCATTTTCCTTCAGCAGCGCCGACAGGTAACGCGGTGAAATACCGCAGCCACCGGCAACCGTGCTGGCACTCAGGCTGGGGTCGCACAGGTGCACGTCGATGTACCGCAGCACCTCGCGCAACCGTTCTTCACGCAGCGACACCCTGACCTGCAGGCAATCCTCGCGCTGCCCGATTGCTTCGGCAACAATAGCCAGCGCACTGTCAAGCAGGGCCTGCTGGCTGCTGTCGTTCACCGCGTCGCCGTCAGTGTACAGGCTGGTGAATATCCTCTGAGCGAGGCCCAACGCCCGGTTGCCCGCGGGCACCAGCGATGCCGGCTTCAGTTCGGTCGGCAGCACGCTTCGCAGCAGGTGCGAGGGGATGATCACGTGCAACACGTCCAGCGGTGAGTCCGCCGCCGGCGTGCACTCGATGGAAAAGGGTTGCATCGAGCGGGTAACCGCGAAATCACCCGCCCCGGCTCGAATGCTGCCACCGGAATGGGTGACCTGCAGCGAGCCGTTGTTCACAAACCAGAGTACGGTGACGTCGGTAGCGTCCTCACGGATATGCGTCCAGGAACGCTGGAAAAACAGGCGGTTTTTCGAGTGCAGGCAGATGATGGAGGAGGCGCCGACGGTTTTCTTCTCCGCGCGGACCTCGATATCCGCGCCCGCCTCGATACGGTAGTCGCCGAGGTAATACTCCTGGTCCTTGTCGCCGCGATACGCGTCCTGGCACTGCTGGTAGTTTTCCTCGTCGAACGCAAACAGGGTTTCGGTCATAGCGAAGGCTCCAGTTATGATTCTTTGCGGCTGATACAGGCTCTCATCGTGTCACGCCCTTGTCCGCAAGCAGCGCCTGCTCTTCTGCTGACAGACCCAGCACCTCTTTCAGCACGCGCGCCGTGTGTTCACCCAGGCTGGGTGCCGCGCGAGTGATGGTTATCTCCCGGCTCATTTTCCAGCCGGGCCCCGTAGTCGTCCTGGACTTGCCGCTGCTGTCGGTCACGTCGCGGTAGAAACCGCGCGCCCACAGGTGGGCATCGGCTAACATGTCCAGCGAACTCTGGCTTTTCGCCGCGGCGATGCCGCGCTGCTGCAGCTCGACCGCAAGCGCGGCCGCATCCCGTCCCGATGTCCATTCGCGCAGCATATCGTCGAGCTCTTGTTCCCGCGCCTTGCGCCCGGGCTGGGTGGCAAGTTCGGTGTCGCCGGCTAGATCGGGTCGCTCCATGACCTGGGCCAGTGCCCGCCACGCGTCGTCAGAGGATACGGCGATGCTGATCCATTCACCGCCGCCACAGGCGTAAACCCCGTGGGGCGCCATATCCGCGTGGCGGTTGCCGTTGCAGGTGTGGATGACGCCGTTCAGGGTGTAATCCATGATCGAGTCGGCCACCATCACGCTCATGCTTTCCACCGCCGACACGTCGACCAGCTGCCCGCGGCCCGTGTCGCAGGCGTGCAGCAGCGCAACGAGCCCGGCGTAGGTCGCCAGCGTGCCGAAGGTGGAGTCGGCGTACCGCACGTTCATACCGCTGGGGGCCTCGCCGTCGTAGCCCACCAGCGAGGTGGGGCCGCCTAGGGCCACGAAGCACGGTGCATAGCCCGTCTGGTAGGCCAGCGGTCCGGTACTGCCGTACATGCCCATGGCGATATAGACGATGCGCTCATTCACCGAATGCAACCGCTCGTAATCGAGGCCGAGGCGTCCTGCGGCTCCAGGGCGCAGGTTCTCCACCACGATGTCGGACTCGCGCACGAGATCGAGCAGCAGGGCGATGCCCTCCTCGCTCTTCATGTTGATCTGCACACTGAGCTTCTGCGGATTGACCGCGTGAAAGCCCGGGGCGTTGTTGATATCGTCGACGCCGAACGTGCGCGTGACATCCAGCGACCCCTCGCTCTCCACCCGGATGACCTCGGCGCCGAGAAACGCGAGCAGCTTGCCGACGCAGGGGCCCGCCCAGACCTTGGTCAACTCGAGGACGCGCACACCGGCCAGCGGACCGTCGGCCGCCCGGTCCGGGCTCGGCGCGGGGGCACCGCCACGCCCGTCACCATCCAGGGACTCCAGCACCTCTTGCGTATGCTGGCCCAGCAGCGGCGCCGGCCTTTCGATTCGCGCCGGTGTCTCGCCGAGCCGGTATGGCACGGTGGGATAGAAAGCAGCCCCCTGCTCGGGGTGCACAACCTCGGTGAAAAACCCGCGGTGCCGGTACTGGGGCGAGGCCTGCAGGTCACTGGCGTCATTGACCGGCACCAGCGTCAGGCCCAGTTCCTGGGCGGCGGCGGCGGCCTCGTGCTTGTCCTGCGTGGCAAGCCATCCGGCAATGCCCTGCCGGCACTGCTCGACGCGCTCCGGCGTGCACTCGCGTTCCAGCCAGTTGTCCGGGAAGGAATGCATCCATTCCGGGTCGCCGAGAATCTGTCGCAATGCGTCCCAGTGAGCCGGCGCCGACATCCAGATGTAGGCAAAACCCTCGCGACAGGGAAAGATCCCGGCGGGACCGGCGAGGTCGAAGGCGCCGCGGTCGGCACTGACCGGCATGTCGCCCGCCGCCATCTGGGCGAGCACGTAATCGACCCGCGACGCCAGCACCGCCTGTGCCGACACATCGATGAAACGGCCCAGACCACTGGCCGCGCGTTCGAACAGGGCCGCGGCCACGCACACGGCGCCATCCAGCCCGGCCTCATAACCGGGCAGGAAACGCCCCGCGCCGTTCAGCGGCGGCTGCTCGCCGGTTGCGCCGCTGGGTGTGTGGTAACCCCAGCCGCTGGCGTGAAAAACAGTAATCTCCTCGGCGTGCCGGCGCTCCTCGGGGGCCTCTGCACCGAACGGGCTGATCGCACAGACCACCAGGTGCGGGTAGTATTCCTCACAGGCCGCTGCGCCGAGGCCCCGCGCCCGCAGCCAGCCGTCTTCGTGGTCGTCGATGACCACGTCCACAGAACCGAGCAGGCCGGCAAGGGCCTCAGATCCGCCCTCCTCCAGCGCCAGTTCCACGGAGGACTTGTTCGTGTTCAGCCAGGCGAACAGGCCGCTGCGCTCCGGATCCGCGCCGCGCGGCGCAAACGGCCCGACGTGGCGCGTAGGACTGCCCTGGCCGGGGCGCTCCAGCTTGATGACCTCGGCGCCGAAATCCGCCAGCAGCTTGCCGCAGAATTCCCCGGCGACACTCTCGGCCAGCTCCAGCACCCGGATGGAACGCAATGCACTCATCGGCTGCCCCCGCTACCCGTACCGTGACGCAACTCGTAATCCCCAGCATCATCGACGATGGCCCGCCAGCCCGGACTCACGACGATCGTGGTAAAGGTTTCCTCGATAATGGCCGGCCCCAGCATCTCGTGCCCGGGTTCCAGGTCGGCGCCGCGGAATACGTCGGTCTCGCCAAAGCCCTCGCCGAGATTGGCGCGGCGGCTGGTCGACGCCCTGGCCAGGCGGGCCGGGGCATTGAAACCGTGGGCAATCGCAGGTGACCGGGTCGCCACGGAGGTCTGCAGGCGCACCCCGGTGATCTCGGGCATCTCGTCCTTGCGCACGTGGCCGTATTCGGCCATGTGCCGTTCGTTGAAGGCTGCCATGGCGTGCTGACCCATACCGTCGTCGACGAAGGACAGGTCGTCCAGACCCTGTGTCACCCGCGCGGTGAAGGTCAGCACCCAGTTCTGTCCGGGATAGCGCATGTTCAACTGGAAGTTGGCGGTGACGGCGCCGGGCTCGAACCCGGCGCGCTGGAAATAGTCGGCGGCGCGCCCGGCCAGTTCTGCCCACAGCGTTTTCAGCCGCGCGGGGTCGGCATCGAGTGCAGGCGTCAGGTAGGACCGCTCCTCGTCAATGGCCGGGTCGGCAATCAGTGTGCCAAGGGCGGAGAACGTAGGCGACGCCTTCGGCACCAGCACCCGTTCTATGCCCAGTTCCTCGGCCTGCTTCGCCGCGAAGGCCGGCCCGTTGCCGCCGTAGGCCAGCATGCAGGTGTCTTTCGGGTCCACGCCCTTGCCCGCCGTGATACGCCGCACACCCTGGGTCATGTTGGCATTCACCACACGCCAGCAGTCGAAGGCGGCGTCCTCGGCACTGTACCCCATGGCGTGGCCCATGGCCTGGAAAGCCTCGTCGACGCCCGCGCGAGTCAGTGAGAAACTGCCGCCGGCGAAATCCGACTCTGCTGACAGGATGCCGAGCATCAGCAGTGCATCGGTAATGGTAGCTTGCACCCCGCCGCGACCGTAACAGATGGGCCCCGGGTCCGACCCCGCAGACGCCGGGCCGACCTCGACCTCGCCGCGGTTCACGCTGCAGATCGACCCGCCGCCGGCGCCCAGCGTCTCGACCTGGATCATGGGTACGCCGACGAGATTGCGGTGATGCATGTTCCAGCCGGCCACTGCCGGCGCTGCGCCGCCCAGCACCAAGGAGATATCATAGGACGTGCCGCCCATATCGATACACAGCAGGTTATCGTGACCCTTGGCCACGCCGGCGTGGGCCGAACCGATAACACCGCCGGCGGGGCCCGAGGCCAGCACGCGCACCGGTGAACCCTCGATATAGTCCACGCTCATCACGCCACCACTGGCCTGCATCACCATGAGCTGCTTCGCGTAGCCCGCCTCGCTGACGCGGGTAACCAGGCACTCTAGATAGGAGGTGACCCTGGGCCCGACGTAGGCGTTGACCACGGTGGTACTGGTGCGGTCGTACTCCGGCGCGCGCGGCAGCACCTGGTGCGACGCGGAAACGTGCACGCCCGGCAGCTCCTCGGCGATGATCTCCACGACCCGCTGTTCATGCACCGGGTTGACGAAAGAGAACAGCAGCGAGACCGCCACCGACTCCACGCCCTGCCGGGCGAGCCGTTTACACTGTTCGCGCACCGCCTGCTCGTCCAGCGGTGTATGCACCGTGCCGTCGTGCAGTATGCGCTCCGGTACCGTGAGGCGGCGACGGCGCGGTGTGATAGGCGCCGGCGGCGCCAGGCGCACATCCCAGATGTTCTCCTTGTAGCCGCGGCGGTACTCCATCTCGTCGCGGAAGCCCTCGGTGGTAATGAGGCCGGTGACAGCGCCGTTCATCTCGATGAGCGTATTATCGGCGACGGTCGTGCCGTGCACGATGGCGTCACAGGCCGCCATGAAGTCGGTAAGGGGCAGCCCTTCCATCCCGGCCAGCTTCTCGAGGCCCCGCATCACGCCCAGTGACCGGTCTTCCGGGGTACTGAGATTCTTGTACAGCACGACTTCGTCGCCCTTGAGCAGGGCGAAATCCGTAAACGTGCCGCCGATATCGATACCTACGCGATATATCATTACCAAATCCCGCCCGATTCCTGTGTCAGGCAGCCTGCCCGTCCGCCAGTTTACGTCGCTGTGCTTCTGTCGCGGCGAGGTCCACCTCGAGATCAAAGGCCTCCACGCTACCGGTGAACACGACGCCGTAACGCTCCCGCGCGCGCTCGATGCTGACGATTTCGTCCAGCACATCCTCGCGCACCGCCTTCGGGTCGCGCGCCAGCGCGGACTCGAAGCCGGCGCCGCCGCCATACTGGTAGGCGATGACGGAACCCGCCGGCAGCACCTCATTGGCGGACAGGTCGACCCTGTGCTCCTCGGGTGTACCGACTTTGAAATGGTTGACATAGGGGCTGGCATCATCGCCGCCACACATGCCGCGCAGGGGATGTTCGGCGGTCACCATCCATGCCATGGCTGTCGCCGGTTCCAGCACCTGCTTGACGTTCAGGCTGCCGGGCTGACCGCGCCAGCGACCCGCGCCCTCGGAATCCACGGTCATCTCACGACTGATGTTGATGACGGGGAATCGGCTCTCCGCATCCTCGACCTGGGACAACAACAGGTTGCCCAGGCTGACCGGGCAGGTACCCCAGCCGTCGATGCCCTGCACCGCCGAGGTATCGCAGGTACGCGAGTCCACACCCTGGTCCATCCACATGCGGCCCTGCTCGTCGAAGCCAATAACGGAGTTGGGCATGCCCATCTTGTACACCTGGGGCGCGGAGCGCTCCGGGACGATTTCCGACAGGGCGATGCACACCGCCTCGGTGATTTCACAGGCGGGGTGAAAAGAGCCCAGCGCAGCCGGCTTGTTCGGCGGCGGGTGGGCGATGGTGCCCTCGGGGATGATCATGTCCACCGCGTTGAAAAAACCCTCGTTTTTAACGATGCCCGGATCCATGGCAGCCACCACCTGGGTCATGATGTAACTGCGGCTGTTGCCGAAGGTGTTCCATACGCCGACCAGGTCCTGCCTGTCGTCGGTACCGGTCAGGTCCACGGTTAGCTGGTCACCGGCCACGGTACAGGCCACGTGTACGCGGATGTCCTTTGCCCTGCCCACGGTATCGTGGTCGACGAATACGTCCGCCTCGTAGGTGCCGTCGGGCCAGCCGCTCACCACCTCGCGCACGCGCTGTTCCGTGTGCTCGACGCTGTAGTTGATGGCCGCCTTGACCTCCTCCGAACCGCGGGTGCGAATCAGGTCCTGCAGCAGCGCGACGGCGTGCTGCACGCCCCCGATCATGGCCGCCAGGTCGCCGGCGATGGTGGGAAACCGGTTATTGCGCACCACGAGGTCGAACACGTCCTGGCGCAACTCGCCGCGGTGTACCAGCTTCAGGCAGGGAAAGGCCATGCCCTCGGTAAAGATATCCGTTGCCTCCAAGGTGAAACCGCCCGGGTCCTTGCCGCCGGTGTCGCCCTGGTGGGCCTGGAGGCACTGGATCATGATCAGCTCACCGGCTTCGTCGTACACCGGTGCGTACACATTATAATCCGGCAAGTGTCCACCCCCCGCGTCGGGGTCGTTGCCCAGGAAGACATCGCCGGGGCCCCAGTCGTAGTCCTGCATGCGCAGCAGGCCGTAGCGCACGGTCATGCCGGTGACGAAGGTCAGGTGCGGCGTGCCGATCGCGCCCGCCGCGAGCCGGCCGTGGGCATCCACGATGGCGGCGTTGCGCTCGTTGGACTGGTTGATGATCGCGGAAGACGCGGCCCGGCCCAGGTAGGTAGCCGCCTCGAAGCAGATGGTCTCCATGCCGCCACGGATGATACTCGCGGTGACGGGGTCTACCGACGCCTCGGTGGGCAGCGGGTCGCGCCGCGCGGCAAGCTGCCTGTTCAGTTCGTAGGACATGGATGTTTCTTCCCCGGCGGGCAGGTGGTGTGCCCGCAATTGCACCGGTTATGCTGCGTAACGATACGTGATCCGGCAGGAAAACCGCATGACCGTTGACGAAACCCCATCGACAGTTAACGCAGCCCGTTTACAGTGACTGCCCGTCGTCGACGGTGAACGTCGCCCCGGTGACCCAGGCGGAGCGGTCCGAGCACAGGTACAGCACCATGTCGTCGAGGGAGTCCTGCGCCTGCATCCGCCGGCGCGGCAGCGCGGCAATCGCTGCCCTGCTCTCCTCGCTGCGGTACCAGTCGTCGTTCAGCTCGGTGTGTATCCAGCCCGGCTGGATCGTGTTGATGTTGATGCCCTGCCGCGCCCATTCCTTAGCAAACTGCCGGCCGAGGTGCGCAATCCCGATCTTGGTCGCCGCGTAAGCGGCATCGCCGGTGTGGTTCTGCCCGGCCGTGATCGAGCCGATAAACAGGATACGGCCGTCGCCGCGCTCGCGACTGCCGCCGGCGATCATGCGCCGGGCCCCCTCGCGCGCCACCAGGTAGGCGCCCAGCAGGTTGGTGTCGAGTACACGTCTGATATCCGCCTCCGCCACCTCCGTGGAGCGGCCGCCGGCAGCAGTGCCGGCATTGGCGATGACCGTGTTTACCGGTCCCAGGCGCGCTTCGGCCGCATCGAATGCCGCGGCCACGGACTCCCCGTCGCTCACGTCGAGGGCGACAGCCACGGCCTCGGCGCCGGCCTCACCGAGCTCGGCGGCCTGCGCCTGCACCCGCTCCTCGCGCCGTGCGCCGAGGACGACGCCGGCGCCCGCCGCGGCCAGCAGGCGGGCAAAACCGGCGCCCAGTCCCGAGGACGCTCCGGCGACCAGGGCCGTGCGGCCCTCCAGCCGGAACGCGGGCCCGGCTGTCATCAGGGCTTCTTGCGGCCAGACATGCTGAGGCGCCACTCGGGCGGGTAGTTCAAGTCGTTGTTCTTGACGATGTTGTTCAGGCCTTCACCGAACACGCCGTCCCCGAGCTGTACATCGTTCATGCGGTCGTTCTGCATCAGCGGCAGCATGCCCTCCAACCAGCCGGTCATGAGGCTACCCATGTATTCGCCGCGGTACTGCTTGTACATCTCGATGAAGGTCTTCTGCGCCTGTACCGTATCGGTGGGACGGGTGCGAGCGCAGGCCAGGGCGTACTTCTCGGTCTCGGCTTCCAGGCTGTCCCGAGGTACAACGCTGTTGACGAAGCCACAGTCTTTCATCTCCGCGGCGCTGAAGGGTCGGCCGGTGAACAACATCTCCTCGAAGCGGCGCAGGCCCATGGTCTCGATCCAGGTCCACATGCGCGGCCCCCAACCGACGTAGCGGAAGGCGGGATGGCCGAACAGGGCGTCGTCCGAGGCCACCACCAGGTCGGCGTCGCCGGCCTGGTAGAAGTGCCAGCCATAGCAGTAGCCCTTGGCCTCGATGATGCTGATTTTCTTGAAATCCTGTAGCGAACGGTTGCCGGCCCGCGTCTTGGCGTAGTGGTCCGTCAGTGTGTGCAGGAAACGGTAGGATTTTTTCGGCGGGTACTTCACATCCGGGTCGTTGATGCCGATCTCCCAGTTGAGGTCGACGTCCTCGTCGGACTCCGAGAGCATATCGGCCTGCTCGGGCAGGTCACCGCCGGAACCGAAGTGGTCGCCCTCGCCGCGAATGACCAGTACCTTGACGTCATCATCCGTGTTGGCCTTGTGGATAAGGTCGCCGTAGTACTGGCGCATACCCGCGTTCATCGCGTTCTGGGCCTCGGGCTTGGCGAAGGTAATGGTGGCGATGCGGGTTTCACGGTCCTTTTCGTAGCGGACGTACTGCTTTGCCTGTTCTTTCAGTTGCTCGAAATCTTTCATTATCGCGGGGCCTCACGGGAGTGGATTTCACGTGACTGTATTCTGGCGCAGGGCAGCGGCGTGCAGACACGACAGTTCGTGAAACAGTATAGACAGTTAACGCAGGCCGCTGCGTCGGCGCGCGGTCCGCTGCCCGACGTACTACAATGCGGCACGGCAATGGCAGGGCTAAAAGATATGACTTCCGCGAGTGAATTGACGATTACCGCCCCCGGGGTGGTCGAGGATCCCTACGAATTCTATGCGCGCCTGAGAGACGAGTCGCCGGTGTTTTTCGACGAAAAGCTGGGGGCATGGTTGGTCACCCGCCACAAGGACATCGTGGCGGTTGCGCGGGATACCGAAACCTATTCGGATGAAATGCGTGTCGCCGAATCAATTCGATCCCCTTACCAGGACGAAGCCAACGACTACATCACGAGCAAGGGCTTCTACCTGCTGGATCCGTCGGACAGCTTCAAGGTGGACGGCGAACTCCACACCCGTCGCCGCAAGCTGGTGGCCCACGCGTTTTCGGCACACGCGGTCGCCGCGATGGCGGACCGGGTCGCCGAACTGTGCCGCGAGGAACTGGCGTCGTTCAGGGGCGGCGGCGAAGTCGACCTGTACAGGCAGTATGCCCTGCCCATCCCGATCAGGGTCATCTGCGACGCCCTGGGCCTGCCACTGGACAGGCTCGACGACGTCAGTAAAGCCGCCGACTCGATGGTCGCCCGCGCGGGGTCAGGCGCCACCAGAGAGGAAGCGTACCGGCACGCGGATAACATCATGCTGCTGCAACAGTTTGCCCGGGACGCGATTGAACAGCGCCGCGAACACCCGACCGATGACCTGATCTCCCAGCTGGTGAGGGCCGGTTCCGAAGAGGCCGGAGAAGAGCGTCTGACTGAGCAGGAACTGCTTTCCATTGTGTCGGTATCGATCGCCGGCGGCGTCGACACCACCCGCAATACGATCGCCTTTGCCCTGTACACGCTGGCAACCCAACCGGAACTGCTCAAGCGGCTGCAGGAGTCCCCGGACCTGGACAAGGATCTCCAGGCCCTGTGCGAGGAAACGCTGCGCTATTACTCGCCGGTTCCCGCCCTACCGCGGGTGACGACAGTCGACACCGAGTTGTGTGGCCACAAGATTCCCGCGGATTCCCTTGTCTTCCTGTGCTGGGCCTCGGGCAACCGCGACCCGGAGCGCTTTGCAGATCCGGACGAATTCAGCATCGATCGCACCGGCTCCAGCCAGCACCTCGCCTTTGGTACTGGCCCCCATGTCTGCCTTGGGGCCATGTTGGCGCGCAACGAGGTCAAGGCCGCGCTGCGGGAGTTCGTCAATGCGGTGGAGTCCATCGAGTTGCTGGTAGCGCCGGAAGACCTGGATATGAGCGGCAGCCTGGTGATCCTGCGCGGCATGCAGAGCCTGCCGGTGCGTTTGACCATGAAGTCGGGCTGACCGTCAGGTTCGCGCGACTGGTGCGTCGCACCGGCGCACCGGGAATCTTAGCAACACAACAGTGTCGTTCAATAATGCCATCCGATATGGTAGCATCTCCCGTTCATGCAGATTCCCCTGGCAGGCCCGCAGCTCCGGCGAGGATAATCGGTAGGCTTATGAATAATAAACACTTTTTTTCTCTGGAAGGCCCGCTGGACTCGCTACCGGCGAGGCACCAGATGCGCACCGCCAACCTGTCCGGTTTCGCACCCTTCGTACGAAAACTGGGCGCTGACCCGGTCAGCCTGCTGGAGCGCCACGAGATCGACCCGGCCTCCCTGCGCGACCCGGACCGTTTCGTAGACTGCAAAGCCGTGGTAGACCTGTTCGAGGACAGCAGCGAAGCGCTGAGAGACCCGCTGTTCGGACTGCACCTGGCACAGCTGCAGGAGCCGGAGGTCTTCGGCTGCATTACCACACTGTGCCGCGCAGCGCCTACCGTCCGGGAATCGGTGGCCAGTTTCATTGACTACATCCCGGTAGTGCACTCGCCCGACGCCGCCATTGGACTGGTTGAGGGTTTGAATACGGCGGAAATCCGCTGGCACGTGAACGTGGACCTGGGCTGCAACCGGCAGGCCAATTACAAGGCCGCCATGCTGAACCTCAAACTGCTGCGTGCGGTGGCCGGGGAAGGGTTCAAACCCTCGTGGATAGACCTCGCGGTCAATCCACGCGCCAGGGATATCCCGGAACTGGAAAACCAGTTCGGCTGCCGCTGCAACCGCTCCGCGAAGCACAATGCCATTGCCTTTCCCGCAGCGATGCTGGAACGACCGGTGTCAACGGCCAACCGGCTGGTTTACCAGTTGCTCGGCGGCTACCTGGAGCAGGTCAAGGCGGCGTCACGTACGACCGTGGCACAACGGGTGGAGGATTACGTGCGCGGCTCCCTGTCTGGCGGCGACTGTTCGATAGAACGCTGCGCGCTGAAGCTGGGGGTCTCCGTGCGGACATTGCAGGCGCACCTCGCCGATTCCGACCTGAAGTTCTCGGATATATTGGAACAACAGCGCTGCGAAATGGCCAAGGGCTATCTCCAACAGTTACACATGCCGCTGGGCGACGTGGCCGCGCAACTGGGCTATGCCGAGCAATCCAGTTTCGGCCGCGCCTTCAAGCGCTGGACAGGCCTGACGCCAAGACTATATCGCGAGCGTTTTGAACAGGCGCGCGGGGTGTCTATGCCCCCCGCCTTCAGTCTGGCCTTTGCCAATCGCTCCGCCGGCGTCTGACGCGGCGTTCTACTGGCAGCACACCCACTACCACCTACGGCGGGCCAAACTCGATGAGCCTATCGCTTGACCACTACCGCCTGCTGGGCCGCTCGGGACTGCGCGTATCCCCCCTGTCGCTGGGCACCATGACTTTCGGCATGCCGGGCTGGGGGACGGATCTGGACGAGGCGCGAACAATACTCGGGTTATTCAGCGACGCGGGCGGCAACTTCGTCGACACCGCCAATTTCTACGCCCAGGGTGAATCGGAGCGCATGCTGGGCGAATTGCTCCAGGGCCGTCGCCAATGTATGGTCATCGCCACCAAGTACAGCCTTGCCATGGGTTCAGGCGACCCCAACGCCAGCGGCAACCAGCGCAAGAACATGATGCAGGCAGTGGAGGACAGTTTGCGGCGCCTGCGCACAGACTACATCGATCTCCTCTACCTGCACCTGTGGGACAACCGCACCCCCGTGGAAGAGATCCTGCGCGCCTTCGACGACCTGGTGCGGGCGGGCAAGGTACTCTACATCGGCATCTCCGACACACCGGCCTGGCAGGTATCGCGCATGCAGGCTATCGCTGAACTGCGCGGCTGGTCGCCGTTTATTGCCCTGCAGGTGCCCTATAATCTCACGGAGCGCACCGTCGAGCGCGAGTTCATGCCTATGGCGCAGGAGATGGGCATCGGCGTACTCCCGTGGTCGCCCCTGGCCGGCGGCGTACTGAGCGGCAAGTACCGAAAGGAGGATCTCGGCGCGCAGCCCGTGACAGACAGCGCACGACGGGACATCAACCTTGCCACCGGGCGCCTGACGCAACGGGCGCTGGACATTGCCGCCGTACTGGGAGAGGTCGCCGCGGAACTCGGCCACAGTTCCGCACAGGTCGCACTGGCGTGGACCCTGAGCAACCCTGCGGTAAGCTCGCCCATTATCGGCGCACGCAACAGCGCGCAGCTTAAGGACAATCTCGGCGCGCTGGAGGTGAGCTTCAGCGCCGAGCAGCTGCACGTGCTTGAAGCGGCGAGTGATATCGGAACGTGCTTTCCGTACGACATGATCGACACGCCCAAGGCTGACCTCATGCTCGGCGGGTACACGGTGGAACCGAGGAAGCGACGCTAGCCTGGGAGCTGCTTCCGGCCACCACGGAACTATGCCCGAAGGGCAACGAAAGATGCCTGCGGCGGCACAGACCGCAACCGTCCCGTCACATTCACGGTTTGCACACTGACTGGTTCGGGCCACGGGCGTAACATCCAACACTGTGATCCTGAGGAGTAATAAGCATGACTGACACATCCGACAAACCAGTGGCGCTGGTCACCGGCGCCAGCTCTGGGATCGGCGACGCCATCGCCCGGAAATTCGCCGCCAACGGGTTCGAGCTGGTGGCGGTGGCAAGGCGCGAGGCGCGCCTGCAGCAACTGGCCGACGAGCTCGCGGGCCAGGCACGCGTGGCCGTGGTCGTGGGCGACGTCACCGACCCGGCGACCTCCGACAACGCCGTGCAGCGCGCCATGGACGCGTTCGGTCGACTCGACTGCCTGGTCAATAACGCGGGCTCCGGCATCTGGGCACCGGTGGGCGACACTACCGACGACATGATGAACGATGTCATCGACATCAGCCTCAAGGGCCCGTTCCGGTTCTGCCGCGCCGCGGTGAAAGTCATGCAGCCGGGCTCGTCGATCATCAACATCGGCTCCGTATTCGGCAGCATCGGCGGCATGACCGGCGGTATCTACTGCGCGGTCAAGGCCGGACTGGTCGGCCTCACCCAGGCCATAGCGGCGGACTACGGCGCCGAGGGCATCCGCTGCAATGTGGTGGCACCGGGAGTGATCCGCACGCCCATGACCGACGCGGCTTGGGACGCGGAACCGTTCCAGCGCGCCAACCAGGAGCAGACGCCTTTCGACCGCGACGGCACCACCGAAGACGTGGCCGCCACGGTGCTGTTTCTCGCCTCCGAGGGCGGCAGCTACATCAACGGCCAGAGCATCGCACTGGACGGCGGCTGGAGCACCACCAAGTACCTGAGCAGGGAGGCGCTGTTGAGCGAGCGGGTGAGCATGGACTGAGCACCGGCCGCGACTGTTATCCCATTCAGGGGTACCAGGGTGGTGACGCGATTGAACCCCAGGAAGTTCTCGATGCGATTGAGCGCTCCCTGGATAAAGGCGAGGACATGGTTTTTGTGCGTCCTCGAGAGCGTTGGGGGTACCTCATGAGCCGTCTGTTTCCGAACAGGCTCTGGGAGTATGTGCACAAAGTAGAGGGCTGGTAGAACACCTCATCCGTTGCGGTGTTTTAGGGTCTTTACAGAACTGGGAGGAATTTAGTCCGATGGAAGTGAAAATTGGCGCTCGCCTAGCGAGTACAGTGTGTGCAACCGAAATAATTGTTATCAAGGCGCCTGAGGGCGACCTGGATATTACCTGCGGTGGTAGCCCCATGGTGCCAGAGGGAGAAGGTGGGGCAGGAGACGCTGGTCCGCAGTCTGGTCATGATGAGGGGGCTCTCCTGGGCAAACGGTATGAAGATGCGGATGCGCAGATAGAATTACTGTGTGTCAAACCCGGTGATGGCTCGCTGGGCCTTGCCGGCACTGTTCTGACTGTCAAAGGCGCAAAGCCTTTGCCTTCATCCGACTAAGTCTGGCGTGACCAGGTTAGGCATAAGGGCAGGACTACACAATGAACCTGATAGCGCTGGAAGAACCGTGGGACATGGATGCGGAGAAGACGGCAGTTCTGCTGTTTACCAGCGGCACAACGGATACACCAAAGGCGGCGGCCCTGCGCCACCGGCACCTAGTCTCCTACATTCTCACCTCTGTTGAATTTATGTCGAGTATGGTAGAGGACGCCGCGCTCGTCTCTGTGCCACCCTATCACATCGCGGGAATTTCTGCGGTCATGAGTTCTACCTATTCATGCAGAAGAGTTGTGCAACTGCCGAACTTCGATGCGGGAGACTGGCTTGAGCTAGTAGAGCAGGAATCAATCACCAATGCGTTTGTCGTGCCGACGATGTGATTGTCCGTGTTGGCGAAAATATATCTCCTGGAGAGATCGAGGAAGTACTGCTGGATCACCCGGCAATCAGGGACGTGGCTGTTGTTGGAGTCCCCGATGAGCAGTGGGGAGAAGCAGTCGTCGCTGCAGTGGTTTTGCAGCCGAACCAGAAAGTTAAGACGAGCGAGGTGCAGTCCTGGGTGCAGGAGAGATTGCGTTCATCGCGTGTGCCCCAGGTGATTCGCTACTGCGAGGAACTTCCCTATAACGAGACCGGGAAACTCCTGCGCCGTGTCGTCAGAGAAGAGCTGGCTTCCTGATCCAGACGCTTTTTTAGGTTTAGCAGTCTCTGTGGAGACTTTCCGGAATGGCCGATAATCATTTCTTTTGTTTACCACTTGAAGACGTGCCCCGGGATGCCGGATGGCTGTACCGGCAGCCGTACCCTGTCATTGCCATAGGTGCGGGCGAAACAGGAAACGCGGATGTAGTACTCCCCGATGAATCTGAGTTGGATGTTCTCTTAGCCAATATTCGCAAAACCCCCGTCAGCGCCATGACACTGGTGCAGGTTTTACGAGTTGTTGAGAATTTGCCCATAGACCAGGGTATGACGGTGGAGTCATTGGCTTACGCGACTCTACAGGGAGGTTCAGAGCACCGGGACTGGCTGGCGTCGCGGGAAAAGCCCCCGCAGTTAATCGAGAGTGAGGATGGCGAACCGTTGGTGATCAGGCGCGAGAGCAATATCGTCTACGGTGAACTGAACAGACCCGAGCAGCGCAATTCCCTCAGCGTGGCGATGCGCGATGCTCTGGTAGAACTCTTCGAACTTGTTATTGCTGATGACAGCGTAGAGCGTGTGATGCTCAGTGGCCGCGGGGCCTGCTTCAGCGTGGGAGGAGAGCTCAGCGAATTTGGTTTGCTGCCTGACCTGGCCACGGGCCACTTTATACGCAGTACCCACAATCCCGGTCGTTTACTGGCGCGATGTGCCGATAGAGTGGCCTGTCACCTTCACAGTGCCTGTATTGGGTCTGGCATAGAACTTCCGGCATTCGCTTCTCACATCAGCGCTGCTCCCAAAACGTTCTTCCAGCTACCTGAGCTCAACTTCGGACTGATACCAGGGGCAGGGGGGTGTGTGAGTATCTCCCGTCGCGTCGGGCGACAGCGCACGGCCTGGCTGGGGCTGTCGGGCAAGAAGATCAATGCTGAGACTGCGCTGGACTGGGGTCTTGTTGACGAGATAGTCGCAAAAGCCGGTTAATCCTTTCGATACACCAGCCTGCCGCCTACCCAGGTTGCTGTGACCTCAGTTTCTGCAAGATTTTCCCTGGCCTGTTTCCATGGGGTTTCCAGAAGGCAGAGGCTCGCCGCCTGTCCCGGTGCAATTGTTCGTTGCTCGAGGCCAGGGTTTTCTGGGCAGGAGGTAAACAACGCCAGGGCCATTTCAGGTGTTAATGCTTCTTCCGAACCAATCACTGAGCCTCTGATGGTCTGGCGGCTCACCGCCGCGGCCATAGCATGCCATGGATTCGCCGATCCGAAGGGGGCATCGCTTCCAGCCGCCAGGGGCACATCAGCGTCGAGGAAGCTTCTGAGCCTGTACAGCGAGGCCTGGTCGATTGGATCGACATCCCGAAGATATTGTTCTCCGCGTTCAAGAATAAAATGCGGCTGACTGATAACCCGTAGCCCCATCTCCTTGATCCTCGCCAGCGTTTCAGGAAAGGCAACCGAGGCGTGCTCGATCCTGTCTCCTGGTCGCACTCCTGCGACTTCCAGGCAGGAGAGTGTGAACACCAGCTCGGTATGGGTGACGCAATGCACAGCGACATTTCGCCCTGATTTTCGTGCAAGACGAATCTGCCTGACGACTTCGTCGAACTCTGGCAGTTGTGATTCCAGCAATTGGATTTTGAACTCACCGACCTGAAGGTTCTCCGTATCAGTGTCTCGCGGCAGCGCTGCGCCACCCATCATTCGAACCTTCTGCTTCAGCTCCCCAGAGGACTGTGATTCGCTGAAGTACCTCCACTCGTCCTGGCCGTTGGAGGGTGTGGTATCGGTAATACCTATAATGCCGTAGCTGGCTAACAACTGGCTCACATCGGCCAGGCAGGGGAATGTGCTGTTGAGCTGCGCCCTGATCCAGCGGTCGCATTCGTAGAGTCTCCCGGTGGCTATTGCTCCTTCGTGCTCAACGCCTGAAGGTGTGTTCGTTGGCGGAGTGCTTCCTATCAGGCCAAGTGATTCCAGTGCCGGACTGTTCAGAACCCATAGACGGCCTCCCCGGTGCTGTATGCGCGCCGGACGATCGGGGATGTGTTGATCCAGCCAAAACCGGTCGATGTCTCCAGCGACACAGTCGTGGTAGCCGATGCCTCTCAACCATTTGGTACTCTTACTGTTTTCACCCTGAAGAACAGAAGCGAATTGCTCAGCGGTCTCAACATGTGGCGGGCCGCACTGAATTGAAGCAAGAGATGCGGCCAGTGAAACGAGATGAATGTGATGGTCATGCAGGCCGGGCAGTAGTAGGCCGCCGCCTGCATCGATTAGAGTTTCAGTATGTGTTTCGGAGAGATTCTCGCCAATTTCCTCTATCAGGTCTTTACGGAGACGAAGGTCCGTTTTTCGCCCCGTTCCCATGAGTTGGCAGTTTTTTATCAGGAAGGCCATCAGGTGCTGCTGTCCCTGTGCATTTGCACGCAGTGTTGGATAGTTTCTACCAGGGACAGTGACAAGAGATGGCCGCCGCCTGAGAGCCAGCTGGCATAACCCGCCACGGCGGCGTGCATGCCTGTCATGGGGTCGGCAATGGCATCGCCGCAAAACATCCATTTGCCTGTGACGCGATAGATCTCTGCAGAGAGACCTCCGGCAACGGAAGCGTCGTCACCGTAGGCGATCCAGTTTCCCCGGGGCTCGTCGCGGCCGTAGCCGGATATCCCCAGCCAAGTCAGTCCGGGAATCTCCTCGACGAATTGTTCTGCGATGATCCCCATCTGGCGCAGCGCCCGTGGCCGGGATGCCTCAATGACAATATCGGCTGAACGAATCAGTTCCAGCAATTGGTCAACGCCGCTGCGTTTGTGTAGATCAAGCGTGACTTTCTGCTTCGCTCCGTTCAGAAACCTGAAGAGCTCCTGAGGTCCTGACCGGGCGCCGTCTGGCCGCTGGCTGCTCTCCACTTTAATGACCTCTGCGCCCACTGAGTACAGCAACCGGCCGCAGAGGGGGCCGGCCCAGAGTGAAGACAGATCGATGACCCTTGGTCGCATCCTATCATCCGGCCTTTTGCCTCCCCGATGAATAAGTTCATACCACCGGCGCTCAGTGGGTATTGTGGGTTCCGTATCTGCCAAAGCCAGTCCAAGAAGTCGCCCTCGTTCAATCAACTGCGACCTGGGTAGTTCACTCACACGCCGGGCCACCTCAGACCAGTCGTTTGAAACTTCACTCAATAACCAGGCATTGAGTAGATCCCAATCACTGTTTCGGGCCAGGTTGAGGACGATGGCCCCGTCTTTGCAGGACAGGAACTGACAGCTCCCTCCCACTGAAACATTAGCCCGTTCTAGATCGCAGGTAGTTTTGGCGCGCAACGACAACAAGTTAGCACCGCGGTATTCTTCGAGGGTATTTCTTCCTCCCAGAATGTTCAGCGCATCCAGTGCGCCGTCAGCATATTCCGCGACAGCTACTGGGCAATGTGTAAGAGTCTCATCCGGGTAACCTGTGAGTTCTTTCAGTCCCGCAGTTGTCCAGCGCTCCGTTGATTCGGACAGTGGACCTACATCTTCCCCGCTTACCTCGGCTCCCAGATCTTCCAGAAGTTGTATGGTATACCGCGAGCTGATGCCAGGTTTTCTAACGGATAAGCGAAGGCAATCTTGCAGAATTTTTTCCATGAAACCTATTAATAACAGTGTGTGCTTTGCTGTTAGCTTACCGCGGGTTAGGTCGATTTGCGTTATATTGATGGACGGAAAGCTGAATTGGATAAGCGCATACAGCAAGCAGTCAAAACAGATCCGTTGGCCCGCGGTATTGGTCCGGTGCGCTTGGCGATGGTGCTGCCTTCAATCGAGGTCGAGATTTTGCGGCGTCTCTGTGGCTGACACCGCGTCAACATAGCACGAGTGGCAAAGATAGATTGCCGGGTATCAGTAAACGGGGCGATAGTTATATCAGAAATCTGTTGGTTCATGGGGCGATGTCGGTTATCCGGCACGCCAAGACAAAAGAAGATGGTTTAAGCCGTTGGCTCAATGCACTGGTTGCGCGCAAACATATCAATGTCGCGACCGTGGCCTTGGCAAACAAGACGGCACCGATAGCCTGGGCCATTGCTCAGAGTGAGCGCCACTATGATCCAAATCTAGCTGCATCTTAGCGACAACTGTAGAAAAACACTTACAGAAAATACCGAGATAACCACTACGATAGCAAAGCACAAGGCTTCATGGCGAACAGGTTAGACCAACGTCGAGAAGCACCTTGCGTGATGGAGAGCGACAAAGCTCATGTAAGCGATTGGGAATCGACGTGCGCATAGCCCATCAAGGTCCGATGCCTATGAGAACGGCGTATGCGTCACGCTAAACCCATCTAATATTCTGTTTTTATCTCTGCCAAGCTCGGTTTTCCAGTTTCAACGGAGACTTTGTAATGGCACTGACCGAGAAGCAGCAATACTGGGCCAACCACTTGGAACAGGCCGATGCCTTTGCCGGTTAAATGGCCGAGTACGCCCGCAGCCAAGGCCTGTCGCCCATGCACAGATCTGTGATGGCACCAGCCTCGAAGTCACGCCGGACTACGGCAGGGAAGCCGCCACCGGACGACTCATGCCCGGCGCGGGGGTGTTTCCACTGAGCGAATTCCTCGCCGCGCTGCCGGCGGCGCAGCGCATACAACAGGCCCTGGCGAGCGCACGCGAGCTTGTCGGGACGCCTGGCGCTGCGTCCACGGTCAAAGACCAGTGAGTTTTTCGCTCTCCCGCCACAACCTGTCCACCGCCGCCGGGTCGTCGACCGGCGCATTGGGTGCGTGCTCCTCGCGGCCGTGATAATAACGCCCGCTACACGCACCAGGCTCGTCCGCGGTCGCCAGCCAGAGCATCGCTTCGGCGGCCTGCTCCGGGGACACCATGTCCAGTGTTTCCATGTACGTTCGCGTGCTGTCGCTGACATGGGCAATAAAATTGGAGTCGATCGTCCCGGGATGCACCGCGTGCGCTACGATGCCATCGTCGGCCAGGCGCTGCGACAGCGCCCGGGCGAACATCACGTTCGCGAGCTTGCTGTTGCAGTAGGCTGCCCCGGGCGTGTAATTGCTTAGTGATTGCAGGTCGTCCCAGGGCAGGCCCTCGATCATCTCGCTCGCGTCGGACGACGTATTGATGATACGCACATTACCCGGCGGGGACTCCGTGGCAGCGCGGCGCAGCAAGGGCAGGAGCAGGTTGGTCAGGAGAAACGGCCCGAGATGGTTGCCGGCGAAATTCTCTTCCAGGCCGTCAGCCGTCATTACCTGCTCTTTCGCCATGCCACCGGCGTTGTTGACGAGCAGGTGAATGCGATCCGTCAACAGCGCGATCTCTGATGCCGCGCGCCTGGCCTCTGCCATGAGCGCCAAGTCAGCGACGATCATACTGACGTCACCACTGGTGGCGGCAGTGCGAATCGCGGCCTCGGCGGCGGCGCTGCGCTGCGGATTGCGTCCCAGGGCGATGATTCGCCACCCTTGCGCGGCCAATGCTTCCGCCGTGGCGCGACCGAGGCCGGAACTGGCCCCCGTAACGACAGCCACCCCAGCAGTCGCATTTATCATACGGTGTCTGCCTGGCCCGCCAGCGTCGGGGAGTGCCCGGCCGGGTCTCTACCGGGCATCGTTACTCAGCGAAATCGCGTTCGACGGGCACTGACTGACTGCCGTGCGCACCGCCCCCTCGTGCTCCGCCGGCACCTCGGCCACCAGCACGACCGCGTAACCGTCGCCGTGCAGTTCGAACACCTCCGGACAGAGCCCCAGGCAGACCCCGAAGCCGGCGCAGATGCCCGGGTCGACGTGGACCTTCACTGCGCACCGCCGGACACCGGGTCGAACTCGAGATTGAGGTGCGTGAGGCCGCGCAATATGAACGTCGGCAGGTAACTGTAGCGACGCGCGTCGGGCGGCCCGTGCACTTTCTCGGAAATGCGGATATCGCTGGTGCGATCGAACATACGATTGAGGCTGACCACCGCCTCGGCCCGCGCCAGGGGTGCGCCGGGACAGGCGTGGCGGCCGCGGCCGAAGGCGACGTGCAGGCGCGCATTCTCCCGCTCCATCTGGAACTCCCCGGGATTGTCGAACTGGCGTGCGTCCCGGTTGGCGGCGCTGTTGGCGATATACAGGAAGGCCCCGGCGGGAATATCGACGCCGCCGACGTTCGTCGGTTTCTTCGCCAGGCGAAAGTCGCCCTTGACCGGGCCCTCGAAGCGCAGGCATTCCTCGACGAAATTGGGGATAAGGTCGCGATCCTCACGCAGGCGCTGTTGCAGGTCGGCGCGCTCGCCGACCATCTTGAACGCATAACTGAGCAGCCGCACGGTGGTCTCCTGCCCGGCGGCGAACAGGTTGGAGGCAATGCGGGCGACGTCCAGCGGCTCCGGCACCGAGCCGTCGGGAAAGTTGGCCTGCGCAAGTCCGGTGAGGATATCCCCGGTCGGCTGGCTGCGGCGCTCCTCGATATACGCCGAAAAGGTGTCGTAGAGCCATTCCAGCGGTGAGTGCTGGACTTCGCTATCTTCGACGCCGCCCACCCCGGCGCCGTGCTCCTCTTCCTGCCGCAGGAGTTTCCTGCGGAACTGCACCCGGTCCTCGGGGGGCACGCCGAGCAGGTCGGAGACCACCAGCACGGCGAAGGGCTGGGCATAGGCGTCCATGAACTCGCACTCGCCCCGGTCGATGAAACTGTCGATCTGCGTATCCGCCAGTTCCTGCATGTACTCCTCGTTTTCCTTCAGGCGCACCGGTGTGATCAGGCGCATCAGCAGGGCCCGGTGCTTGGTGTGCTCCGGCGGATCCATCGTGGTGATCTGGTCGCTGAAGGGCGTCTGGTCCCGGTACTCCTCGATCAGCCCGGAAATGTCCTCGTCCTCGCGCCCCTCCCGCGGGATGGGGCAGCCCGCAAACGGCCCGGTGGTCGACATGCAGGAGGAGAAGCACTCGGGATCGTTGTAGACGTGAAGCGCCTCGTCGTAACCCGTTACCATGAAGATGCCCTGGTGCGGCTCGCGCAGTACCGGGGACTGCTGTCTCAGGTAATCGAAATAGGCGTACGGGTCGTCGACGAAACGGTCGCTGCGAAAGAAATCGTGTGCGTCGAACTCGTGGGTCGTATCGTTCATGTTGACTCCTCGTTGGCGGGGCTCGTCGGTACGCGACTCCGGCGCTCCCCAGGATCTGCATCGAATACTTTCCAGATGCCTTCTGCGCTGGCCACGGTGCGTTCGCCGGCCAGGATGAGGCCGCGCACGAATACCAGGCTGCGACTGCTGCGCACCACTTCCGCCCGGCAGTGAATGAATTCGCCGATCCGCGCGGTGGCGACGAACTGGGTCTGCAGGGAGATAGTGACACAGTGCAGACCTTCGATCGCATGCGCGACCGCGGCGCCCAGGCCGTTGTCGGCCAGGGTCATCAGGACACCGCCGTGCACGGTCCCCATGTGCTGGTTGCCGTGGTGCTCGGCCACGCGCAAACCGAGTATCCTTCCCTCCCCCGTATCGTGCACCCACCAGGGCCCCGCGACCCCGGTGAAGCCGCTGCCGGTCATGGTCTTCCAGCCCACCTCGCGCAGCGCGGCGTCGTCGACCAGCGGGTCGGATTCGACGGTCACCGACACGGTTTTCCGATCACGTGCCGAAGCCATGGGCCGCCACCGCCGCGGCGTTGGCGCCGCGCCCGCCGAGTTCCGACAACAGCGCTTTCATGCGGTAGGTCCACAGGTGCAGCGACATTTCCAGGGTCATGCCCATCGCGCCCATCATCTGGTGCACGTCGTAGTTCACGCGCGTGGCGCTGTCCTGGGCGTGGAACGCCGCCAGGGCGGCGTCGCCGGGGTCGCCGCTCCACGCGGCCTTGAGGGCCAGGCGGCGCACGCCGCCCGCCAGCACCGCGCACTCCGCCATGCGATGACGCAGCGCCTGGAACGTTCCCAGCGGCCGGCCGAACTGCTGGCGCACGCTGATGTGCTCCACCGTGGCGTCGATGGCCGCCTGCATGAGACCGGCGATTTCCGCGGCGCAGGCCACACGCAGCCAGGTGCGCGCGCTCTCCGCCTCACCGGCGTTGAGCGGCGTGACCGCGGGCTGCGCCACCCATTGGCCCATCGGGTAGGCGTAGAGCGACTCTACCGGCGCCACCTCGTCGGGGCCCGGGTGGGCAATGCCGACCTCGTCTCCCCTGATGACCAGCACGGTTTTTGCCTGGGCCAGGAAACGCCCGGGACGCCCCTCCTCCACCACCGCGAAGGGCCTGGGCAGTTCCGGCCGCAGTTGCGGGCGCACCAGCATGGACAGGGCCACCTCCACCGCACAGGGCAGGCGCGCCAGCCGTTCCACTGCCAGCGCCGCGCAGACCGGGCCCAGCTCGGGTATCGAGGCGATGTCGAAGTACTGTCCCTCCTCCAGTTCGCGCTCCAGCTCGTCGCCGGGCAGGTAAAAGCCGTCGAACTCGGTGGGAATGCCCTCGAAGCCAGCCGCCAGGCGCTCGATGGCGCCGGTCAGGGCGACCTGGTCGTCATTCAGCGTAAAGTGCATCAGCGCGGCTCCCGGGGCAGTTTCAGCAGTTCGGTGGCGATCAGGTTGAGCTGGATCTCCGCCGCGCCCGAGGCGATACCCGCCACGATGGCGCGCTGATGGTGGGCGAGCAGCATCGGGTCGTCGCCGGCCAGCGCCTCCGGCACGTGCTCGACGATGAACTCGGCCACCAGTCGCTCGGCGGTGACCGTGGCGAATCGGGCGGCGCTCGCCTCGGGGCCCGGCACCAGGCCCTGGCAGCGCTGGTCGATGATCTGGTAGCTGCCGAGGCGGGCCGACTCGCAGGCGGCCCGGGCCCGGACCGCCGGCTCCACGGCGCCATGCGCGAAGCGTCCCACTGCCTGCAGTCGCTCGACGGCGCGCTGCAGCATGCGCGTGGCCAGGGCGAAGCGCGGGATCCCGACCCGCTCCAGGGCCAGGGCCTCGCGCACGATGGTCCAGGCCTGGCCCTCGTCGCCGAGCATGGCCGTCGCCGGCACGATCGCGTCGTCGAAGAACACCTCGTGGATATCCCCCTCGCCGATGATGCTGGGGATCTGGCGCACGGTGATGCCCGGGGTATCCATCGGCACCAGGAAGATGGAGATGCCGCCCTTGCCCTCGGAGGTGCGCGCGAGCAGGAAACAGGTGTCGGCGTGGCCGGCGTAGGACGTCCAGATTTTCTGGCCGTTGATACGGTAGCCGTCGCCGTCCGCCTCGGCCCGGGTGCGCAGCGAGGCCAGATCCGAGCCGGCCTCGGGCTCGGAGAAACCCTGGCACCAGAGCGTCTCGCCCCGCCCCATCGGCGGGATGTAGCGTTCCTGCTGCTCTTCGCTGCCAAAGCGCATCAGGGTCGGGCCGATCCAGTTGACGTTCATGTACTGGCCGCCACGGGGCTCCCCCGCCGCCCACATCTCCTCGGCCAGGATAAAGGACGTCCAGGGGTCGGCGTCGCGGCCGCCCCAGCGGGCCGGCCAGTGCGGCACCAGCAGACCCTCGGCAGCCAGCGCGCCGCAGAAGGTTTTGGAAAACAGGGTCTGGGCCTCGGAGCCGGGCCCGTGCGCCACGTCTTCCCAGTCCGGCGGCAGGTTGGCCTCGAGAAAGGCGCGCACCTTGTCGCGGAAGGCGCGCTGTTCATCGTTCCAGTCAAAGTCCATGCAACGGCGACCTCACCTGCGTCAGTGTGAATTCGAGGGCACGCGGCTCACTCGTCCTTGCCTTTCTTGCCGATACTGTCGATGTGACGCTTGATACCCGCCAGGTAAGTCGGGTTCAGCATCAGCGCGCTGTTCGCCATGCGCTCTACCTGGCGCGCCTGGTCCAGGCCGACGTCGCGGGCCAGTTCGATGGCGATCTTGGCGGTGCCCATCTGCTCCCCGTGCTGCGCGGCGAGATGTTCGCAGAAGCCCATGACGTCCTCCTCGAAGGTCTCGTCGGGATAGACCTCGTGCACCAGCCCCATGACCAGCGCCCGCTCGGCGTCCGCCGGCAGGTTGGCCATGATCAGGTAGCGGGTCCAGTGGGTGCCGATGATCCGCGCCAGGCGGCTGACGCCATTGGAGCCCGGCAGCACGCCGAACTTGCCCTCGGGGAAGGTGTAGCTGGCGCTCTGCGCCGCGAGGCGAAAATCGCAGGACAGGGACAGCTCCAGCCCGCCGCCCATGCAGGCCGCCTGGTGGGCGACGACGATAGGCTTTTCAATATGTTCCATCTCGTCGTACATGCGGTGCATGCCCATGTTCTGCAGTCGATGCTGTTCGCGAATCTGCACGGCGCTCTCGTACATCGTTGGCGTGCCGCTGCGCAAATCGACGCCGGAGCAGAAGTAGCGACCGGTGGCGCGAACGAGCATCACCTTGAGATCGGCGGTATCGCGAAAGCGGTGCAGGGCCTGCTCGAACAGCTCCATGGTCTGCGGTGTGAGCGCGTTCAGTTTGTCGGGCCGGTTGAGGGTCGCGACCAGTATTGCGCCACGCTGTTCGACCAACAGGTGGGGGGCTTCGGACATGTCGTTTTCCTCCGTCAGCCGCGGGTTCTCGGCAGGCCCAGGTTGCGCTCCGCGATCTGGCTGCGATGCACCTCGCTGGTGCCGCCGTAAATGGTGGTGCCCTGGGCGTGACGATAGGCCAGGTTGAGCTCACCCGCCGCACCCTCGCGCTTGGACAACGAGTGCGGCGCGGTCAGGTCGAGCAGGTCACGCGCGTCGGACAGGAATTTCTCCGAGGAAAACAGCTTGGCCATCGGGCCGTAACCCAGGTTTGGCATCTTCTGCACGCCGGCCCACAGGGCGCGGTTCTCGATGACCTCCGCCAGCTGTGCGTGCAGCCTGGCCCGCGCCAGGCGCTGCTGCGCATCCGCGCGGGCCAGCAAGGGCTGACCACCATACTCGATCTCCCGGCAAAGGCGCTCGCCGGCGTCGACCATGGAGGCCTGGTTGCGGGCAAAACCGCCCCCGTGCTCCAACTCCAGCGCCGCCGCCATTACCTTGACCCCGCCGTCCGGCTCACCGAGGCGGTAACTGTCCTTCACCCTGACACCGTCGTAGAACGTGATATTGGTTCGTTCATCCTGGAACGTGTGCACCGCCTGCACTTCGATCCCCTCGGCGTCGAGGGGAACCACGAACAGCGTCAGCCCCTTGTGCTTGGCCACGTCGGTATTGGTTCGGGTCAGCATCAATACATACTGCGCGATATTGGCGCCGCTGGTCCACATCTTGGAACCGTCGATACGCCAGCCATCGCCATCCCGGGTCGCTTTGGTCCTGGCGGCGAACACGTCCGAGCCGCAACCGGGTTCACTGTAACCGAGGCTGCAGATGACATCGCCGGCAACGATTCCCTGCAGCACCTCCGACTTGAGTTCGTCGCTGCCGAACATCTGGATCATGGTGCCCACCAGCATGGTGGTACTGGTGGCATGCGTGGTCCAGTTGTATTTCTCCCAGACCCTGCGCAGGGCGCTGACCGCATAAGGGGGCGCCTGGCGACCCCCGTATTCCTCCGGCCAGGCGGGGTACAGCAGGCGGGCCTCGGCGAGTTTCTTGTGGATGCCGGCATCGAAGCCGTCGAAGGAATAGTGGGCCCTGGCGCGAAGTTCAGGGGTCAGGTTGGTCTCGAAGAACGTTGCCAGTTCGTCCGCCATGACACGCGCCTGTTCGCCCAGGTCAAAGTCGATCGACACCGCGCCGACATCGGGTAAGCCAACCGCCTCGTCGGCATACAGGCGCCTGCCGGCTTCCTCCAACAACAGCGCGGGATCACCCATCGCCAGCGGCCAGTCCTTGGCGCGCAGGTTGTACAGGTGGATGTCATACTCGGTGGACAGGCCGTAGCCACCAAAGGTATGCAGGGACTGGGCCACCGCTCGCGACGCCGCATCCGCGTTCCACCAGAGGGCCATGGAAATCTGCGCACCGGCTTCCGGCCGTCCCGCGGCGATGTCGTGGACGGTCTGCCAGGTGTAGTACTTGCCGCCATCCACGTCGACGATGAGATCTGCCAGGGGATGGGATATGCCCTGGTAGGTACCGATGGGCTGGCCGAAGGCCTCCCGCTCGCAGGCGTATTCGGACGCCTGGCGCAGGGCTTCACGCGACAGGCCGGCGAGTGCCGCCGCGACCAGCAGTTTCCACTCTTCCAGCGCCTGTGCAAAAACGCGCCGGGCGTCGTCACCCGCGGCCAGTACCGTACCGTCGACGGACAGGTCCAGTTCGGCCAGGGGAGTCGATGCCAGGTTGTCCTCGCCGCGATTGTCGTCCACGGGCTGCAGGAGCAGCACCTGGTCGCCACGGCGTGCCAGCACGGCATCGGCCACTGCGCCGCCTGCCACCCACTGGCGCGGGCTGCTGCCGGCATCGGCGAAAGCCAGGGTCAGGACACTGTCACCGGCCAGCACCTGTTGCAGCAAGTCGTCCCGGGCGTCACCGGCCAGCAGCGCCAGCGCGCGCGTGGCCACCAGGGTTTCCGCGAGCGGGCCGCTGGCCAGGGTGCGGCCCGCCTCTTCCATCAGCACCGCCGCGTCCAGTACGCCCAGGGCCAGGCCGCCATGCGCCTCCGGCACTCGCAGGGAAAACGCGCCGAGTTCTGCCAGGCCGCGCCACAGCTGCGCATCGAACCCGCCCGTCGTGGCCGCTGCTCGCACGCGCTCGGTACTACTGTGTTCATCGAGGAAACGGGCGAAGGACTCGCGCATGAGCCGCTGGTCTTCGGACAGTTCGAAATTCATTGCGCAGGACTCCCAGCCAGGACGTTACTATCAGTTGTTGACGTCGACGACGAGTCGGCCCTTGATTTTTCCCGCCAGGACGTCCGCGCCGGAGGCGGCGGCTTCCGAGAGGCCGATATCATTGGCCACACTTTCCAGCAGGCCGGCGTCGAGATCACGCGCCAATCGCGCCCACGCCCGCTGCCGCGGTTCCGCCGGCGCCATGACACTGTCGATACCGTAAAGGGTGACGCCGCGCAGGATAAAAGGCATGACGCTGGCCGGGAACTTCGGGCTTTCCGCGAGGCCGCAGGCAGCCACCGCACCACGGTAGCGGGTCTGGGCGCAGGCGTTGGCCAGGGTGTTGCCGCCCGCCGCGTCGACCACGCCGGCCCAGCGCTCACGCTGCATGGGCTTGCCGGCCTCGGACAGGGCGGCGCGATCCATGATCTCAGTCGCGCCAAGGCCCGTCAGGTAGTCACTCTCGTCCACTTTGCCCGTGGAGGCCACCACCGTGTAGCCCGCTTTCGATAACAACGCGATGGCGATACTGCCGACACCGCCACTGGCGCCGGTAACCAGGATTTCGCCGTCTGCAGCTGCAACGCCATGATCCGCCAGCGCGTCGACACAAAGGGCTGCTGTGTAGCCGGCCGTACCGATGATCATCGCCTGCCGGCTGTCGAAATTATCCGGCAGGGCGAGCAGCCAGTCAGCCTTGAGGCGCGCGTACTGTGCCAGGCCGCCCCAGTGGCCCTCACCGACACCCCAGCCGTTCAGCACCACCCTGTCGCCGGGCTGCCAGCGCGAATCGGCACTCTCCTCCACAACGCCTGCGAGATCGATGCCGGGCACCATGGGGTAGCTGCGCACCACGGGCGAGGCGCCGGTCAGCGCCAGGGCGTCCTTGTAATTGACCGTGGAATAATCCACCTTGATCAGCACATCGCCCTCCGGCAGCGCCTTTTGGTCCAGCGCTGTTACCGCAACCTTCTGCCCATCATCCGTCTTATCGATTACTATGGCATTGAACATGTCTGCAAGAATCCTTTTTCATGAGGGTTGGGGAAGCCGACGGCGACAAGCGAACGTCGCCCGGCGCGGCTACAGGCGCCTGTGAGCCCACACCCAACTGGGCACTTCGTGTCGACCAGGTACCAGCGAGAAACCTTACCCATCACATCAGAATTAGTCAACATTGATGTTGATTACCTCGCGATCGTGTACACTGGTCGCCGCAGGGTAGGAAACCGACCAGGGCGAGCGCAGGCGAGCGGCCGCCCAACGGCAACCGAGACCCGCCAATACACGGGAGGAAGCATGGATATACAGATCACCCCTCCCCGTTTCGAGGGCACGTTTCGCCTGCGAGACGGCCGCAAGCTGGGCTACGCCGAATACGGCCCGGCGGGGGGCAAACCGATCATCTGGTTTCACGGCACGCCCGGTGGGAGACGGCAGATCGCGCCCGAGGCCAGGGATCTGGCCCGGGAGCGCGATGTGCGCCTCATCGCCATAGAGCGACCCGGCATCGGCGACTCCACCTCCCATTCGTACACATCCCTGGCGGAATGGGCTGCCGATATCCAGGCCTTCTGCACTGCCAAGGAAATTGAACTGTTTGGTGTCTGTGGTCTTTCCGGGGGCGGCCCCTATGCCCTGTCCTGCGCCTATTACCTGCAGGACCAGGTGATCGCGGCGACGATCCTGGGGGGCGTGGCGCCGGCGGTTGGCGAGGACGCCGCACCCGGGGGCGTGTCGAGACTGGTGCGCGCCACCGCACCGCTGATCAAGCACGTGCGGGTGCCCCTGAACAGATTTCTGGTCGGCCTGATTCGCCGGGTCGAGTCCCGCGCGGACTCGGCGATCAACCTTACGGCCAGCCTGATGCCGCCAGGGGACCAGGCCGTGTTCGAGGACCCGGCGATACGGCATATGTTCCTGGACGACATGCTGCTCGCCAGCAAGACCCAGATGCAGGCCATGCTGCACGACGTGGAAATTTTCGGCCGGGACTGGGGTTTCCTGCTCCGGGAGATCGAGACACCGGTGTACCTGCTCTACGGCGACGCCGATAATATCGTGCCAGTCCGGCATGGCGAACACATGGCGGAGCGACTGCCCCGGTCGGAATTCCGGGTGCGCCCCGGGGAGGGCCACCTCGGCGGGCTCGGCGCCTCGGAAGAAATTTTCGACGACCTGCTATCCCACTGGCCCGACGGCCAGTGAGCGCGCCGGCAGGCCTCAGGTCACGACACGGCCGCCGTTGACACCGATAGTCTGCCCGGTCACGTAGCTGCTGCTGTCCAGGCAGAGCCAGGCGCAGGCATTGGCGATGTCCTCCGGTTCGCCGACCCGGCGTACCGGTATGGTCGCCTTCAGGGTGTCGTCGGCGATATTGAACTTTTCGCGGTTGGCCTCGGACATGATGGTGCCCATGACCGAGCCCGGCGGGATATTGTTCACCGTAATCCCGAGCGGGCCCAGTTCCTGCGCCAGCGAACGCGTCAGGGTAATCACCGCCCCCTTCGACGAGGAATAATGCGCCATGTTCACCGCGCCGGTCTGCGCGCTGGACGACGAAATATTGACCACCCGCCCCCAGCCGGCCTGCTGCATGTCCGGCAGCGCCTCCTGGGTCAGCGTGAAGACGCCGCGCACGTTGACGCGGTAGATGAAATCCCACTGCTCATCGGTGATTTCGGTAAAGGGCGTGAAGGCGGTGACGCCGGCATTGTTGACCACGATGGTCACCGGGCCGAAGGCATCGCGCAGGGTGTCCAGCGCCGCCCGCACCTGCACCCGGTCGGAGACGTCCGCCCCCAGGGCCAGCGCGCGGCCGCTGGCCGCGTCGATCGCCGCCACGGTGTCCCCGCAGCGTTCGGCATCGAGATCCAGCACACCGACGGCGATGCCGTCCGCGGCCAGACGTTTCGCGCAGGCGGCGCCGATGCCCGCCGCCGCACCCGTGACGATTGCTACTTTTTCAGCCATCTTGCCGTTTCCTCGTAATCATTCACTCAAGCCTTGTTGCCCGTGCATGCGCGCCAGCGTCCCGGGATCGAGGGGTTCCACGCCCGGTTCCAGGGGTATGGCCAGGCTTTTCATCGCCATGGCGATGATCTCGTAGCACCCCACCGCAAAAATCATGTCCAGCAGTTGCTCGTCGCTGTAGCGCTGCGCCAGCCGCGCCCAGGTGTCCGGCGCGATGCAGGCGTGCGCGTACAACTCGTCGGCGACCCGCACCAGGTCCGCATCCTCGGCGCTCCAGCCCGCTGCGTCAGGACCCGCTTGGATGCGCTCCACCTCCTGTTCCGTCAGCCCGGCGCGCAGGCCGAGAATCACGTGCTGCAAAACCTCGTACTCCGACTTGCGCAACCAGCCGATGCGCAGTATTAGGATCTCCCGCTCCCGCGCGGACAGCGTGCTGCCAGTGGAGACGTGGTTATTGAAGGTCAGGAAGGCCCGCGCCAGCGCCGGGTAGCGGGCGAAACAGCCCAGCACGTGGCGCCCGCGCGGATCGCCGTCCTCACTTTCCCAGTTGCTCAGCACGAACTGCAGCCCCTTGGGAAACGCGCCCAGCGCCTCCAGCGCCTCGCCGTCCCAGTCGGAAGGCAGCAGCGGTTCGATGCGCGCCGATTGCTCTGTGTCCATGGCCTGCTCCTGTGCCACCAGCACCTTACCCCGCCTGTCGTCTATAATCAACACTGATGTTGACTAACAGCAGGCCGTGAAGTACCTTTCCTGCACTGCAGGGAGAACGACAATGGCACTCGATATAGAGGACATCAAGCCGCGCATCGGCACACGGATTCGCGGCGACAAGGGGGAACTGCTGTCCGGCGAGCACGCGACCGCCATCCGCGAGCTGCTGGAACGGCGCGGCGTGCTGGTCTTCCCCGAAATCCACTTCAGCGACGAGGAACAGGTGGCCTTCACTGGCTCCCTGGGCAACCTGGCGCCCGAACTGCAGGGCGACGACGTGTACAAGATCACCCTGGACAAGTCGGCCAACGCACGCTCGGATTACCTGAAAGGCTCCATGTACTGGCATATCGACGGCACCATGAACGACGTGCCCATACTGGCGTCCATCCTGTCCGCCAAGGTGCTTTCCGACGAGGGCGGCCAGACCGAGTTCTGCAATACCTACGCCGCCTACGACGACCTCGCGCCGGAGCAGCAGCGGGAGTACGAGCAGCTGCGGGTCATGCACGCCGCGTGGAATTCATTGTTCTACTACGACCCGGAACCGGAGTTCGCCATGCTGGAGCAGATGATGGCCATTGGCGACAACGAACTGCCGCTGGTGTGGAAGCATCGCTCGGGGCGCAAATCGCTGATCCTGGGCTGCACCGCCTACCAAGTCGTCGGCAAGGACCCGAAGGAGAGCACGCGGCTGCTGCAGAAACTGCGCGAGTGGGCGACGCAGCCGCAGTTCGTGTACCAGCATGAATGGACGGTGGGCGACACGGTAATCTGGGACAATACCGGCACCATGCACCGCGCCACGCCCTACGATCCCGCTTCGGGGCGCATGCTGCACCGCACCAAACTCGAGGGCGAGGAAGCCTTCGCCTGACCGACCCGTCGGGTGTTTACTCCAGGCCGGGCGCGTCGTCGCCGGCAGGTGGCAGGACGTCGAGGTGCAGCCGGGTCAGGCGCAGCGACGCCAGCTGCCACTCCCCCGCAGTCCGCAGCCACCGCTCGTGGTAGTGACCGTAGCCCATAATGGACGGCTGGTCCGCCCCCCAGATCACCCGGTCCTGCAGGGCCCAGACTACATTCGCCTTGTCGCCGCTGACAACGATCTCCGGTGAGTGTACCTGGTGGGCGGTGACGGCGTCGTCTATGGAGGCGCGAATCTGCGCGACCGCGGCATCGCGCCCTTCGATCACCGGCACGCCGGTGCCCTCGGACACGTCCAGCACGAAATCCTCCGTCATCAGCCTGGCAAAATCGTCCCACTGCTTGCCGTCGAGAAACCGGCAATAGCGTGCCTTGGCCTCGGTCAGCGCCAGCCAGTCATCGAAGCCGATAGAGTTATCGGGCATAATCTCTCCTCCCGGCGGCTGCCTCGCAGGCCATGCTCATGTCACCGAAAACCCTGCATCGACCGCCAGGACCTGGTTGGTCACTCTGCCCGCCGCAGGGGAAGCCAGGTAGAGCACCGCCGCCGCGATATCCCGCGGCTCGCACAGTCCCAGGGGCGCCGGCCGGGTGGCGGGCCCCTCGGGCGGCGCCCCGCTGGCGTAGATCGCGCCGGGTGTAGCCACACCGCCGGGCAGCACGGCGTTGACCGTAATACCGTACCCGGCGAGTTCGAAGGCGCTGGCCTGGCTCAGGCCCAGCAGCGCTCCCTTGGAGCCCGCGTAGGCGGCCAGCCCCTTGACGATGCTGCCCTCCAGGGCAGCGGAAACAATGTTGACGATTCGTCCGCCCGCCCCCGCCTCGATCATGGCGCGGGCGATTTCCCGGGTGACCACGAAGGCGCCTCGGGCGTTGACGTCGTGCATGCGGTCCCAGTGGTCGAGGCTGCCTTCCAGGAACGCCTCGCGGTCCTGCAGGCCGGCGTTGTTCACCAGTATCCAGGGAGCGCCGTGCTCACCCAGCACGCGCTTACAGGCAGCGACCACGGACACCTCGTCGGCAAGATCCATTGGCACCGAGGTAACCGCAAGGCCCTCTGCCTGCAGCGCCGCGGACTTCTCCCGGGCGGCCTCCTCACTGATATCGGCAATGACGACGGTGGCCCCCGCCCCCGCCAGTACCTCGACGATGCCCTCGCCGATACCACTGGCGCCGCCGGTCACCAGGGCGACCCTGCCATCCAGCGCGAACAGTCCCGTCAGCGTATTTGTCATGCTTATCCCTATCGGCTCCTGTTACCCGTTGAGCGCCATGCCGGCGACGTAGGTACCCAGCAGGGCGACGGCAGTGAGCGCCAGCCAGGCGTCGGTGAGCCGACCGAGCAGCGCCGGCGCGTGGCGCACCTCCATGAATTCACGGACGATGAATCGCACCTTGACCAGCGCCATACCGATCACGCCGAAGGTGATGACCGCGCTTGGCGTCGGTACCGCCTCCCCGCCCCCTGCGCCAAGCCAGAGTTGTAACACGGAAATCACCGACAGGCCGAGCCAGACCAGCAACAACCGTTGTCCCGCGTTCAGATTCATGCGATCACCTCATCAGGTACAGCAGGGCGAAGATGATGACCCAGAGAAAGTCGACCAGGTGCCAGTAGGTGGCGCTCGTCTCGATGATCTCCCGGGAGCGACGTTCGACACCGCGCAGCTGGTAGACGACTATCCCCAGCACCACGAACCCGACCAGCAGGTGAATGAAGTGTATCGCGGTCAGGAAATAGTAAAAACTGAAGAACGTGTTGCTGGTGAAGGTCAGGCCCTGCTGGATTTCCGACGACCACTCGGCGATTTTCAGCACGACGAACACGAGCCCAAGAAACACCGTAAACAGGACGTTGTGCAGGGCCGTGCGGTAGGCGCCCCGGCGCGCCGCCTGCACGCACAAGGCCATCGACAAGGAACTGGCCAGCATCACCAGTGTGTTGAGCACGCCCCAGCGCGGGTCCAGCTGCGCCTGGGACTCCAGGAACAGGGTCGGCTCCAGCACCCGGCACACCATGTAGACCGTGAAATAGCCGGTGAACAACATGGCCTCGAACAGGACCAGTGCCCACATGTCGGGCTGGCCGGGCACGAAGGTCGCGCCCTGTTCAGGCAGGGAGCGGGCCGTCACCGAAATCCTCGCGCAGGATCATGTTCCTGAGCAGGGTGATGAAGCATCCCGTGTAGACCACGAACACCACCATGTCGAGCCACCAGGTGATCTCGCCGTCCCAGGCGAAGACACCGTCCGTAAACAGCCACGCCGGGGCGACCACCACCTCGGTCATCGCGTTACACAGGTTGAGATAGGCGAACCACTTGGGAAACACCCGGTTCTTGTCGATCAGGATCGCGATCATCCAGATCGTGGTGCCGATCAGGAACACGCCCATGGTGCCGTCGAAGGCCATGAAGGCCAGGTCGTACAGCCAGTGCAGCAACTCGGGGTCGCGATCCGGGCGCATGGCGCCGACCACGAGGGCGATACAGGTCAGCAGCATGCCGGGGATGGCGCTAAATGAATAGATGGTGAAGTACGCGTAGGCAAACGCCGGGCTTACCGACATGCGTCGCATGGAGTAGGCAATCAATGCATTGCAGGCCGCCGTCAGAAATACGGCAATGAATATGACCCCGAAACCGAGCGGCAGGCCGCGGCGGTTATCGTCGAACCACTGCCCTACCCGCGGGATTTCCCAGGCCGGGTCGGGCGGCGGCTGGGCGTCGGTCACCAGGAAGAAAACGATGGCATAGACGTTGTAGAACAGGATCATGCTGGACAGAGCGAGCCACAACTCCAGCTTGGGGTCGTGGCGCCAGTGCCACAGCGCTTTCTGCCAGCCTCCGGCGGTTGCTGGGGGCGCCGCGCCCGCCTCCGCCACGCTCACGCGGCGATACCCTCGGCCTCCGCGGCGCGCCGGGCGTAGATTGCCTGTCCCAGCACGAAACCCATCACCACGATCCACAGGGCGATCGCGCCGTTCTTGATCCAGAACGGGAACAGGCCGTCCCAGGCCAATGCGCCGGTTTCCAGCGCCAGCCCGACGAAGGACGCGGGCAGCAGTGCCGCGACGATAAGCAGGTTGAAATGAGCGACCCAGGGCCGGAACACCGGGCGCGGCTGCCGGTCGAGGTAGATCCCCAGGGCGAGGAAGACGCTCTGGCCAACGAGGAAACCCACCTGGCTGGTGAAGGTCACCCAGGCCATGTCGTTGAACATCTGGATCAGGGCGGCATCGCGTTCGGGGCGATAGGCCGCCAGCAGCCAGAACAGGTTGGCCATCAGGAACAGGGTGGGCGCACCGGCGACGCAACCGAGAAAACTGTAGGACAGAATCGGCGTACGGTGCGCCATGCGACGCATGTACATGGCGATCAGCGCCAGGATCGGCACCAGCCCGACGCAGAACCAGTTGAACATGATCATGCTGTAGCGTACGCGCGCCAAGTTGTCCGGGTCGCGGTAGAACGCGGCCACCTCCTCCGCGGTCATGGCCGGCGACATGGGCTGTACAAAACCGGGGAACAGCAGGAAACAAGCGCACCAGATCAGCAGCAGCACCGGCACCGTCCACAGGAGGATGAGCTCACCATCGAAGCGATCCTGCATACCCTGCCCTCCACTGTGTGGCGACGCATCGCTGGCTTGCGGTCGCCGGGCCGGGTTCGCGGCACCGGCCCGTTTTGCCGCGCGGCGTGCGCTGCTATACTGAAATACAGTATTTCACAACTTTTCGGGCATCACAACGACGCGGGCCACCGTCATGGCCGCTCGCGCCACCCTTCGGGAACCTGCACGGATGACGCACAGCAAGGTGTACAGGCCCCATTTCGCCACGACCCGGGATGCCCGGGTGCGGCATACACGGGACGCCCTGCGCGGGGCGCTGCTGGAACTGCTGCGCGAGAAGCCGCTGGAGGAGATCACCATCCGCGAAATCACCGCTGCGGCGGGCGTCGGTTACACCACCTTCTTCCGGCACCACACCGGCAAGGTGGAACTGCTCAACGACATCGCCAGGGCGGAAATCCAGACCCTGTTCGATCTGACGCTGCCGGCGCTGGACCCGGCGGATACCCGGGCGGGCGCGCTGGCGCTGTGTGCCTACGTGGCGGAACACCGGGCGCTGTGGTCGCGGCTGCTCACCGGCGGCGCCGCAGGCAGGCTGCGCGAAGAGTTCATCAACCTGACGCGGGAGTTTGCCGCCGAACACGGCTCCGACCATGACTGGCTGCCGCCCGAGGTCGGCGTGTTACTCGGCGCCAGCGGCACGATCGAGCTGTTGACCTGGTGGCTGCAGCAGGACGACCCCCTGCCCGTGGAGCAACTCGCGACGATTCACGAGCGACTGATCGTCAGGCCGCTGCTCGGCAACTGACCGCAGCTGACGACCACCGCGCTCGCTGGCACTGACACTGCAAAGGAAAGGTATTCACGATGACAGAACTTGCGCAACGCTTTGGCCCCTGGGCCATCGTACTCGGCGCCTCCGACGGCACCGGCGCGGCCTTTGCCCGCCGCCTCGCCGCCGCCGGCCTGCACTGCCTGCTCGTCGCGCGTCGCAAGGAACCCCTCGCCGCCCTGGCGACGCAGCTGCGCGCCGACCACGGGGTGGACTGCGTCACCGCCTGCGTCGACCTGGCCTCGGCGGACGCCTGCGAGCGCGTGGTGGAGGCCGTAGGCGAGCGTGAGGTGGGACTGTTGATCACCAATGCCGGCGCCGACTCCCACGGCGCCCTGTTTCTCGAGGAACCGGTCACCAGTTGGGAGACGCTCCTGGCCGTCAACGTCACCAACACGCTGCGTTGCGTCCACCACTTCGGCGGCCTGATGCGCGTGCGGCAACGCGGCGGGTTGTTACTGGTGGGGTCCGGGGCCTGCCGCGGCGGTGCCGCGCGGCTGGCGACCTATTCCGGTGCCAAGGCCTTCGTGCGCTGTTTCGCGGAATCCCTGTGGCAGGAGCTCGGGGCCGACAATGTCGACGTGCTGCACCTGGAACTTACCACCACCGACACCCCGGCCCTGCGCAAACTGCTGGCGGACAAGGGCAAACCGGCCCTGCGCGGCATGACCAGCCCGGACGAGGTCGCGCGGGTGGGCCTGGCGCGACTGCCGCGCGGGCCCAATTACTTCTGGGGCCAGGTGTTCGGCCTGCGCGCTGCACTGCGTCGCGCACGGGTACGGCTGATCAGCTACCTGAGCGGCAGGATGATCCTGGATCCCGCGCAGAGCGCGCAGCGCCCGTGAAGTTCGGGGGCGTCCCCAAGCGCTGGGAGGACGTGTCTCCCGACTGGATGACCGCGATGCTCAGGTCGCGGCATCCAGACGCCGAGGTGTCCGCCGTCACACTGACCGAACGCGATGACGGCACCAACCGGCGGGCGCGGTTCAGCCTCGAATACAGCGCCGGGTCGGGCCCCGCGAACGTGTTCCTGAAGGCGCATGCGGCGAACCACCGCCTGGTGCATCTGCGCAACGGCAACCTGTTCAACGAGTCCCGGCTGTTTGCCTGCGGCGCCGAATTGCCCCTGGAACACCCCCTGGTGTACCGGGCGTGTCCGGATTACCTGCGCCTGGATTTCCTGCTGGTGATGGAGGACCTGCTGGACAGGGACGCCGACCCGCGCGACGCGACACGTCCCATGACGGTCGATCAGGTGGCGAGCGGCCTCGCAGGCCTGGCGCGGTTACACAGCCGCTACTGGAATTTCAGCAGGCTGTCGGAACCGCGCCTGCGCTGGGTCAAGAACTGGCGGCCCGGACGCGGCTGGCAGATCGGCCTGAGGAAATGCGTGCCCCGCGGACTGGAACGTGGTGCGAACGAGTTGCCGCCGGCAGTACTTGCTTTGTCCGCCGACGACATCGTCGACCTCTGGGTACGCTACGTGCGCGAGCTGTCCCGCAAACCGGTGACCCTGCTGCACGGCGATACCCATATCGGCAATACGTACCTGCTGCCGGATGACACGGTGGGCTTTCTCGACTGGCAGGTGGTGCGCCGCGGCCACTGGTCGCAGGATGCAGGCTGCTTCCCGATTAGCGCCCTGACCGAGGAGAACCGACGGCGCCACGAGACTGAGCTCGTGGAAGGTTATCGACGCGCTTTGGACGTACCCGAGGACCAGAAGCCGTCCCCGGATGAAGCGTGGCTCTGGTACCGGGCGTCCACCTGCTATGGCCTCGCCATCTGGCTCTCCACACTGGGCACCGACGGCTACCAGTCCCGCGAGGTCTCCGCAGCGCTAGCGCGCCGTTTTGCCGCCGCCTTTACCGAACTGGACGGTGCAGCGGCGCTCGCGGAGCTCGAGTCCGCGACCGGGAACGCGTTTTTTAGGGGATAAAGGCCGGCAACGTATCCCAGCCACGCGTCGTCGAGGACGACGACAACCGCGCATTGTCCTCGTCGACGGTCCACTCCGGGAAGCGTTGCAGTATTTCATCCAGGGCTACCCGGCCCTCGACGCGGGCCAGGGCGGCGCCCAGGCAGGAGTGGATGCCGCGGGCGAAGGTCAGGTGCGGCGGCCCCTGCCGATGGATGTCGAAACTGTCGCCGTCGGCGAAGCGTTCATCGTCGCGGTTGGCGGACGCCAGCAGGAACAGCATGACGCTGCCGGCGGGAATGGTCTGCCCGCGGACCTCCACGTCCCGTTTCACGTAGCGGGCCACCGCGGGTCCGGGCGGCTCGAAGCGCAGCAGTTCCTCCAGGGCCGCCGGGACCAGGGAAGGATCCTCGGCGATCTGGCGGCGCTGGTCCGGGTGGTCGCCAAACACCCTGCCCATCCAGCCGATCAGGCGCGAGGTGGTCTCGTTACCCGCGCCGGCGAGCACGCTGACGAAGATCAGCACCTCCTCGCGGCTCAGCTTGCGGCGCGTGCCGCTCGCATCCTCGAACTCCACGTTGAGCAGCATGGTCATCAGGTCGTCGGCGGGATTCTTCGCGCGCCACTCAACGTACTCCGCGTAGCTCTCGCCCTCGTGCCGGGTCTCGTCGTACTCCAGCGGCTGGCCCTCCTCGGTGCGCAGCCGCGAGGTCACGCTCTGGTAGATCTGGTCCCGGTCTCGGTCCGGGATGCCCAGCAGCATGCCGATCACCCCGCCGGGGAGCTTGGCGCCCAGGTCGGCGATGAAGTCGAAGCGGTCAGTGCCCTCGAGCGGGTCGAGACAGCGCGCGCAGTAATCGCGCACCTGCTGCTCGAGGTCGTTCATGCGCTTTGGCGTGAACACCCGCGATACCACGTTGCGGTACACCGTATGCAGGGGCGGGTCCTGCCAGATGAACATGGCGTCCGGCACCTCCGGGTCCTCGCGTATAAACTCCATGATGTCGCTGCGCGCGGAACTGAACACGTCGACGTTGCCGAAATGCTCCTCGACGTCGGCAGCCCGGCTCAGGGCGTAAAAGTCGTACGGCTCGTTGTAATACAGGGGCGCTTCCTCGCGCAGCCTGCGGTAGGCGGGATAGGGGTCGCGCCCCAGGTCGGGCCGGTACGGATCCCAGTACGGGGCCTCGGTAGCACTTGCGTCGCCTGGTGAGTCCATGGGTGGCCTCCTTGACGGGAATATCAGCGGCGGTCGGCGACAGCCTTACACCTGTTTTATTGGCAGGCGCACCACGAGGCCGTCGAGCTCCTCGGTGATCCTGATCTGGCAGCCCAGGCGGCTGTTCGTCTGCGGGTCGCAGACCTCTTCCAGCAGCACCGCTTCCGTGGGGCCAATTTCCCCGACCTTGTCGAACCACGCGGGGTCGACATACACGTGGCAGGTAGCGCAGGAACAGGCGCCGCCGCAGTCGCCGATGATGCCCTGTACCGCGTTGTCCACCGCGCCGCGCATCACCGTGCCGCCCACGGCGACATCCAGCACGGACTCCTCACCGCTGTTGGCAATATAGGTTATCTTCGGCACGTCCGTGTCGCCCGCACCCTACCCCACGAATACCGGCATGGTATCCCAGCCGCGGGTCGACGACGAGGAGGACAACTGCGCGTTGTCCGTATCCACCGTCCAGTCCGGAAAACGCCTGAGGATTTCCTCCAGCGCCACGCGGCCCTCGACCCGGGCCAGGGCCATGCCGAGACAGGAATGAATGCCGCGCCCGAAGGTAATGTGTGGCGGGTCCGTGCGGTGGATATTGAAGCGCTCGCCGTCGGTGAAGCGCTCCTCGTCGCGGTTGGCCGAGGCGATCAGGTTCAGCATGACGCTGCCCGCCGGCACGTTCTGTCCGCAGACCTCGGTGTCCCGGGCGACGTAGCGGCCCACGGAGGGCCCCGGCGGCTCGTAGCGCAGCATCTCTTCGATGGCGGCGGGCACCAGGGACAGGTCCGCGGCGATCTCGCGGCGCTGGTCGGGGTGCTCGCCGAGGATTTTGCCCATCCAGCCGATCAGCTTGGAGGTGGTCTCGTTGCCCGCGCCGGCCAGCAGGTTGACGAAGACAAGGACTTCCTCGCGAGTCAGTTTGCGCACCTCGCCGGTTGGGTCCTTGAACTCGGTGTTCAGCAGTTCCGTCATCAGGTTGTCCGACGGGTTCTTCATCCGCCAGTCGATATACTCCTCGAAGCCCTCCCCCTGGAAGCTGGCCTGGTCGACTTCCATCGGCTTGCCCTCTTCCGTGCGCAGGGACGCCTCGACCCGGTCGCGCACCTTGTCGCGATCCTCGTCGGGAATACCGAGCAGCATACCGATCACCCCACCGGGCAACTGGCCGCCGAGGTCGGCGATGAAATCGATCCGGTCCCGGCCCACGATGGCGTCCAGGCAGTTCACGCAGTAGTCGCGGATCATGCCCTCAAGGGCGTTCATGCGCTTCGGGGTGAACACGCGCATCACGACGGAGCGATACGCGGTGTGCTGCGGCGGGTCCTCCCAGATAAACATGCCCGGGGGAATCTCCATGTCCTCGCGCATGAATTCCATGATGTCGCTGCGGCCGGAGATGAAGGTCTCGTGGTCGGACAGGCAGGCCTCCACATCAGCGAAGCGGCTGACGGCATAAAAGTCATAGTCGGGGTTGTAGTACAACGGCGCTTCCGCGCGCATACGCTTGAAAGTCGGGTACGGATCCCGGCCCAGGTCGGGGCGGTAGGGATCCCAGTAAAGCGTGTCGCCCGCGCTTGTCTCAGCCGATGTATTCATGCCATGCTGTTCCCATATCAATTTGGTGTCGCAACAATGACACCAATATAAAATCCTGTCAAACAAACAACCGAGGTGACCTGACATGCCGCAATTACAGCAGGAACAATGGCGCGTGGCGCAGTGGGCCACGGGCAAGGTCGGCAGCGGCAGTTTGCGCGCCGTGATCCGCCACCCGCAGATGGAATTGGTCGGACTGCGCGCGCATTCCGAGGCAAAGGAAGGCCGCGACGCCGGCGAACTGTGCGGGCTGGAGCCGGTGGGCGTGGCCGCCACCCGCAGCCTGCAGGACATCCTCGCCGGCAAGCCCGACTGCGTACTGTACATGCAGGAGGGCTATGACGCCGATGACCTGTGCGGGCTGCTGGAGGCCGGCGTCAACGTTATCACCACCCGCGGCGAGTTTTTCAACCCGGAGAAAATGGACCCGGCGCTGCGCGAGCGCATCGAGGCCGCCTGCCGCCAGGGCGGCGCGTCACTGCACGCCACCGGCTCCAGCCCCGGCTTCATCACCGAGGCGCTGCCGCTGGTGCTGACCTCCGTACTGCGTCGCCTCGACTGCCTGACCATCGACGAGTTCGCCGACATCCCCGCCTCCTGTTCCACCGACATGATCCTGCAGGTCATGGGTTACGGCCGGCCCCTGGAAGAGGAACTGGATCCGGGCCTGCTGATGCACATGGCGCAGTGCTTCGAGGATTCCCTAAGCACTATCGCCGCCGCGCTGGGCATCACCCTGGAAGGGTTCGAGGTGTTCGGCGAAACCGCGGCGGCGAAGGACCGCGTCCCCCTGGCCGACAGCGCCGCCATCGAACAGGGCACCGTGGCGGCAATCCGCGTCACGGTGGCGGGTATACACGACGGCGAGCCGGTGCTGCGCTTTCGTTCCAACTGGTACTGCAGCACCGATCTCGAGGCGGACTGGCAACTGCACGACAACGGTTGGCGCGTATTGATGGAGGGCGACGCGCCGCTGGACCTCAGCATCGGCATGCCCCTGACCGGCGAGCCGGTGCCGGAACAGATGTCCGGCTACACCGCTTTCAGGGCGGTCAACGCGGTGCCCTACGTCTGTGCAGCGGAACCCGGCATCCGCACCATCATGGACCTGCCGCAGATCGTGGCGAAGCTGGGTTAGCAGGCGCGCGACTAGGGTGTGTCGTCCCGGAACAAGACGCTGTTGCGGTGCACCGTCGACGAGCGGTTTGGCACGTTGATGACCTTCTCGCCGGCGCCGCGCGTAACCAGCCTGACCTCGACGCTGCCGCGGCCCTCCGGATCAGCCGGGATGAACACGTCCGCCGCGGTCAGGAAGGTGATACCACTGAAGGGTGATAGCTCGCCCTTGGCGAGGTCGGTCACCATATCCTCACCGTCGTCGAAGGCGAACACGGCGATATTGACACCCGAGCCCTGTCCCGCGGCGCGCGGGCTGATCGCCGGGGTCAGCACATTCAGGCCGTCGAGGTAGAGTTCGTCACTGCTGCCGCCCTGGTCGCCCCAGAACTCGCGCTGGCGAATGGCGAGCATTCCCGTGGCGCCCTCCGCCCGCGGGATAAAGGCGGCGATGCTCTCCCCGGGCAGACTGGACAGCAGGCGCACGAAGAAATTGTCGTGGGTGAATGGCTCGGGATAGAAATGGTGCACCGACTCGTCCGGGAACGTCGCGGTAGCCGGCCGCAGCAGCGCGAACTCGTAGTGGGCGCCGCTGGCCAGGTTGAGCGGCCCGAAGTCGCCAGTCGCGCCTATCGCAAATGACGCGACCGGTGCCGTCCCCGTGCGCTGTCCGCTGGCGCCGTCCACCGGCCACACCTGCACCGTCGAACCCGCGTAACCCGCGTTTTCCGGGAAGAACACGGCGCGCCCGGCGACGCTCACATCCTCTCCCGCCGGCGCGGCCGACACGGACGTGACACCGGGGGCCACCCCGGTGAGGAACTCGTACATCACCGCGAAGGCCTCCGCGGAAGTTGCCACCTCCGTGTGGCTCTTGTCCGGGAAATAGAAGTTATCCTCCGAGAACGGGCCAATCTGCGCATTGGCGCCGTCGTCGTTGCGATTGTAACCGCTGTTCGCGGTATTCCACTCCCCCCAGATACCGATAGTGGGCACACCGCCGGGTAGTGCCTCGGGGGAGCGCCCGTCGATGTTCACGTATTTCGCCACCTTGGCGGCGCCGTTGAAGGATGGGTCATCGAGGTAACCGGTCCACACGCTGGTGCCGCGGGAATGCCCCGCCGCGTAGACCTGCGACGCGCCTGTGATCTGCAGAACGTCGTCGATGAATGCGTCGAGTTCGGCGAGCGGGTTGTCGCTTAGGGCGGTGTTGTACTCGAAGGCGAACAGCAGCTCCTGCGGGTACCGGTTGCTGGTGAAACGCATGGCCTGCGACTCGAACTGCTGCGCCGAACCGGACTGGCCATGGACGAATATCAGCGGCAGCACTTGCGGTGCATCGGCCCGGTTGTCGCTGCCGTCGGAACAGGCCTGCAGAACCAGCAGCAGCACGGCCAGCAGCGCTCCCCATCGGGCCACAACCGCGTCACCACCGACTATTGCAAGTTTTTTCATGAGCATCATGGATTAAAGCGCTCGGTCAACCTGGCCTGCTCCTTGATGAGCGCGCCATCTTCTTGGAGGATGAAGCCCTTCTCCACCGCGCTGTCGGTGGCGTTATCGATGGCGTCGATGTAATCCTGTTGCGAGGGATACAGCGATGAAAGGGTCGCCTCGTCAAACAGGGTTGTAGTGCCGAACAGGAAGCAGAAACTGCTGCCCGTCTGCCCGTAGCCGGACAGCGTCGCCACCGGCGCATCCACGTAGGGTGTGCGGATGCCGCCCAGCGCGTTGCCGTATTCATCGCGCTGTACGTCGGTACCCTCCGTGTTGCGCGGGATGCGGTCTGCCTTCGGGGCCGCCTCGCCGGTGCGGACCCAGTTCTCCAGCGCGTTGATGGCCGCCTTCAGCACCCAGTGACCGGGGCCGTCGTTGATCGGGCGGTCGCACTCGATCAAGCCGGACGCGCCGGCGTCCAGGGATTCGATGACCTCTGCAACAGCGGGATCGTCCCCCTTGTCCTCGGGCCCCTTGACCACGCCGTAAACGTCAAAGTGCGCATTGCCGGGCACCTCCCACAGGCGATAGTTCAACCCGTCCGCCTGGGGTACGCCTTCCCTGCGCAGGCCGTAGATATCACCCTCCGTCTCGAAACCCAGTACGGGCTCCGGGAAATCGGGACGAATGGCAGTAGGATGGGGCGCGGCGATTTCCGCCTGAGGCGCCTGTGACAACGCCGCGGCCCCGCTGGCGCGACTGTGAATCAGGAAGCCGTCGAACAGGTCCACGGTGGGATGGATGGCATTGACGTAGGTGGCCATGCGTCCCGCGGACTGGGACTCGCCCATGCCGATCATGTATTCGACCTCCAGTCCGCCGAGGGGCTCCAGCCCCTGCGGATTGCGCACCGCCTGGGCGGCCTGGGAGAAAATATCGTAGGAGAAGCTGTCGCCGGGGTGGCTCAGGTCGCCGTAGAGCTCCGGGTCCAGCGTCTTGAGGCTACCTGGAAAAGCGCCGCCGCCCTCGATGCCGACGAACTGTGCCGACACCCCTACCCAGGCGTGGCCGCGGCGCATCAGTTCCGTGTGCATCTGTATCCAATCGGGCGCCGCATCGGTGCCGCCAGAGACGTTGAACCACTCGACCACCACCGTGCCGCTGAAGTCGGCGGCGTCGATCGGTCGCACCACGACGATACGCGTGCGGAACGGCGCGCTGTCGGCGGTCTGCACGGACCAGAATCCATCACCGCTCAATTCATCCGCTGAGGTATAGGACACTGCGGTACCGGAGAGCAGGTATTCGGTCTCGGTGTAACCAAATTCGCCGATGTCGTAGATCAGCGTGGGCGGGTAGAACGGCGTGCCGGGCACGTAGCCGATAGCCTCGGCGAGATCGAACACCGTGTCGCCAAACACGATCTTACAGCAATCGGGACCACCGCCGCCGGTAATCTCGCCTTCCACCACCGGGTTGGTGGCCTGGGGTTTGCCGAAGCTGAACTTCGGTGAACGGCGCGCCTGCGCCTTGATCAGCGCGCCGTCCTCGGGAAGGATGAAGCCTTTTTCCACGGCGCTATCGGTCGCTGCATCCATCGCCTCGATGTAGTCATCCTTCGTGGGGTACAACTCCGATAGCATCGGCTCATCAAACAGTGTGGTGGTACCGAACGAGCCGCAGAAACTGGAACCGGTCTGCCCGCCGCCGGTGAAGGTCGCCACCGGCACGTCCACGTAGGGATTGCGAATACCGCCGACGGCGTTACCGTAGGCGTCACGCACCACGTCAGAGCCGTCCTCGAGGCGGGGTATGCGCTCTGCCGCTGGTGCGGCCTCCCCTGTGCGAATCCAGTTATCCAGGGCGCGGAAAGCGGCCTTCAGCACCCAGTGGCCCGGACCGTCGTTGATCGGCGATTCACACTCGATCAGGCCCGAGGCGACGGCGCTGCTGAATTCTACAACCTCGGCGACCCCGGGGTCATCGCCCCGGTCGTCGGGCCCCTTCACCACACCGTAGAGGTCGAAATGCGCATTGCCCGGCACCTCCCACAGGCGGTAGTTGTCGGAGTCTGGGTTGGGCACAGCGGCCTCCCTACCTTCCCGGCCGGCGACGTCACCCTCCGCCTCGAAACCGATTACCGGCTCGGGTATATCCGTGCGGATAAAGGACGGGCGCGGCAGTTCGACCAGCGGTTGCGGTGACTGGGACAGGGGCGCGGCGCCGGTACGACGGCTGTGTATCAGGAAACCGTCGAACAGGTCGATGGTGGGATGGATAGCGTTGACGTAGGTGGCCATGCGCCCGGCGGACTGGGACTCCCCGACGCCGATCAGGTATTCCACCTGCAGCCCGTCGAGGGGGTCGAGCCCGTCGGGATTACGCACCGCCTGTGCGGCCTGCGAGAAAATATCGTAGGAAAAACTATCGCCGGGGTGGGACAGGCTGCCATAGCGCTCCGCATCGATGGTTTTCAGCGAGGCGGGAAAGGCGCCGCCGCCCTCGACTCCGACAGATTGCGCGGAAACGCCCACCCAGGCATGGCCCTGCCGCACCAGTTCCGTGTGTAACTGGATCCAGTCCGGCGCCGCGTCGGTGCCGCCGGACACGTTGAACCACTCTACCACCACGGTGCCGCTGAAGTCGTTGGCGTTCTGCGGGCGCATGACGACGATGCGCGTCTTGTAAGGTGCGGTATCGGCCGGTTCCACCGACCACCGGCCGTCTTCACCCAGTTCGCCTGTAGGCGCATACGATGTCGCGGTCCCCGAAATAGTGAACTCTGTCTCCCGGTAGCCGACCTCCGACGGGTCATAGGTGAGCGTGGGCGGATAAAAGGGGGTGCCCGGAACGTAGCCGATGATCGAAGTGACGTCGATTTCCAGGCCATTGAAGACGATCTTGCAACAGTCGGGACCACCGCCACCGGTGACGGGTCCCTCAACGAGCGGGTTGGCCGCCTGCCGCGTGCCGCTGGCCCCGCCACCGTCGCTGCCATCGCTGCAGGCAATTAGGCCGCTCGCGACAAACGTCAGGGCAACAAGCCGCAGCAATCGCGGCAGCGTTGCCACAAGGGTGTTTATTACAGACCTGTGCGAACTAGTGCAGGCCCACCACTTCGTAATTGCGCGACTGGAACAGCCAATCGCCATCGCATTTGACGTACTCGTCATGGAAACACCCGATCAATACCTTGTTATCTCCGTCCCTAGTGTAGATCAGTTCCCGGCAATAGGTTCTGCCTGTGGCGCGATCGCCATCAAAGTCGAGTTTGTCAGGAAACCCGACCATGTGAATGTGTTCGACGTAACCGAGTTTCTCCGCGAACACCGCCTGGATCAGGTTCCGCCCTTTGGTGCCCTCGGGTACCGAGGGCAAGATCCACACGCCGTCCTCGGCGAAGGTACTGGCGAAACGCTCCGCGTCGATGCGAATCACCGCGGCGCAGAAGCGTTCGATGAGCTCGCGAATCGCGAGGCGGTCTTCGAGTGAACCCTTGCTCATAACTACTCCCGCGGCGCCCGACCGCACACCGCTGCGCTGTCAGTCCACCAGGTAACGATCGAGTTCCTGGTGCATGTTTAGAATGATCTTTTCGTTGTACGAGGCTAGCCAGCTCTGTTTCATGGCGCCGGTACGCATGCCGCGCTGCAGACGCGGGATATTACCGAGGTCCTGGCGCGGTATTTCATACACCTGCTCGGGGTCGTTCATATCCGTCACCAGAATCTGCTCCGCACGCTCCCTTGGGGCCGCGGCGGGCAGGGTGCGCGTCGAGAAGATCTCGAAGGTGCACAGGTTGGGATCGCTCGGATGGGGCATCGCGCGATACATCATCATGTTGCCGGCGTGGAACAACAGGCAGATATTGGGAAACAGGAAGATCTCCCCGCCCCACATTTCCAGCGCCTCCGGCACCGGCGGCGGCAACGGCCGTTCCTGTGCCGCCGCATCGGCGTACAGCGCCTTGATGTACTCCGCGCCGAGGCTGGAATCCTCCGGGATCTCCTTGCCCTTCAGCGTGCGCACGATATCCACATCGGGCTGCAGCACCTGGGCGTCCATGCCATCCACCAGCAGTTGCAGGCGATCGGCCATCGCATCCACCGGATCCTTCGGCGTGACGATGCGCATCTCGCCCTGCATCGCGGTCTGCTTGCCGGCGTAGAAGCGGCCGTGGCCGCGGTCGAAGGCGTCGTAGGACACCGCGTAGTGGCTGAAGCGGAAATCGCCCTCGATGGTCTCGCCGTAGATAAACTCGGCACCGTCGGGCTCCAGCTGCGGGTGGGTCGCCGGCACGTGGTAACCCTCGTGGAAGGCCTCCTGCGCGGTCTTCCAGTTGGCGGGTACCTCGATCTTCTTCCACCAGTAATGCCGCATCTCGCCCACGACCATTTTTTCCAGCAGGTCGCGGATCGGCGCGATGAAATCGTCGAAGGACTCCGGCTCGTCGGCGAAGTTGATGAATACCATGCCCTGGTACTCGATGCAGCGCACTTCCTTGAGACCGACGTCAGACGCTTCCAGTTTGCCCTGCTTGAACTCCTCCCTGGCCAGCACGTACTGGTTCTCGCCCGAGGTATTCCAGCGCCAGCCGTGGAAGGGACAGATGATATTGCCATGCGCAAAGCTGCCCTGTCCCTGCGCCAGGCTGGTGCCCCGGTGCGGACAAAAGTTGTGATAGGCCTTGACCGTGTCGGCGTCCACGCGCACCACCACCACGGAGCGCTCGCCGATCTCGTACACGGTGTAGTCGTTCGGCTCGGGGATCGCATCGACCCGGCAGGCCACCTGCCAGACCCGGCTCCAGAGTTTCTCGTACTCCAGCTGCAGGAAGCCCGGGTCGGTATAACGCCCTATTCGAATCCCGTGGGGCATGGTTTGCCAGTTGGGTGGCAGGTCACCGGAGCCCCGTTTCTTGTCCATCGCCTCAACACTCATGCCTCACTCCCGACACGGATTCGCCTGCTTGCTATTGAACATCACTGTTGTATGATAAATCAAGCTGCCGTCCAGATAATCTGCAAAGACATTACAAATAATATGGCTTCAAGTGCGAACAGGCAGGACGTCGCGGAGCAGTTCAAGACACTGCATTCCGATCTTCTGCTCGGCTTCCCGGCTCTCGTGCAACACCTCGGCGGCGACTGCAATGTACTGCTGTCCGCGGTGGGACTGGCACGCGGCGCCGGGGTCGAGGTAGAGCCCGGGGTCACCTACCCACAGCTGGTCCGGCTGCTGGAACTCGCCGCCTGCCAGCCATCGCAGTCATCACCGGTATCGTAGCCCAGGTCGACCCTGACGCCGTCGTAATCATCCAGGGTGACGAAGTTGATCACACCGCCCACCGCATCGGCGCCATACAGGGACGAGCCGCCATTCGTCACCACCTCGACCCTGCGCATCACGTTCATCGGGATGACGTCCGGGTCCAGTGAGGACTGGTCGGTACCCACGGGTGCGAGGCGGTGGCCGTCCACCAGGATCAGGGTGGTCGCGCCAGTACAGCGCCATGGCACCCGCACCGGTGAAACGGTCGCAACACAACTGGGCAGCATTGACGTTGGCGCCGGGCTCACCCAGCACCTCGCGGGTCATCGCCGCGGCATCGAAGGCCGCGTAGGTCTCTGCATAATCTTGCATAGGTGCGTCCTGTGCCGTCACCAGACCAGCGGCAGTGCTTCCGGCCCGATGACGGCACCGGGGCGGTATTCGATCTGCGCGCCGGGGGCGACCTCAAACTCCGGAATGCGCCGCAGCCATTCCTGCAAAGCCACCTTGACTTCCAGGCGCGCCAGGTGGGCGCCCATGCAGCTGTGCGGCCCGCCGGCGAACGCCAGGTTGGGTTTGCGCCGGCGCTGGAAATCGACTGCCGTGGGATTGGGAAACACGTCGGGATCGAAATTGCAGGCCGGCAGCAACGCCGAGACGCGATCGCCGGCGCGCAGGGTCACGCCGCGAATCGTACAGTCTTGTATCACTTGGCGCCCGGAGAAGGTCACCGCCCAGGCGCGCAGCAATTCCTCGACCTGGGCGTCGATGTTATCCGGATCGGCGATGATCTCGGCCCGTTGTGACGGGTGCCGGGCCAGCCACAGCCAGATATTGTTCAGTGTGGCGAAGACCGTATCCAGGCCGCCGATAAAGAGAAAGATCACGAAACCGAAGATTTCGGGCGGCGTCATGGGCCGGTCGTCCACGGTGGCATGCACGATGCGACTGATGACGCCGTCGTCGGGCTGGTCGGCCTTTTCGGCGATCACCTGTTTCAGGTAGGTACTGATGGCGTCCATCGCCGCCGCCATCTGCTCGCGGTCCTGGGAATGCAGCAGCTGCACGGCCCAGCTCACGAACGTATCCCGCCTGTCCCGGGGCAGCCCCATAAGATCCAGGAACACCGATACGGGAAGCGGCCGGCCGAAGGCGGTGGTGAAATCACACTCGCCCTGGCCGATAATCTCGTCGATCAACGCATTGGCGAGATCGCGTATCTTGCCTTCCAGCGCCAAAACGCCCCGCGGCGAGAAGATCGGGTCCAGGATCGCGCGGTACTTGCGGTGATCGGGCGGGTCGATTTCGATGGGAATGAAATAGTAGTAGTCCTCGGGATCCCGGGGAAAGGGGGTCGCCCCCTCGTTGGAAAATATCTCTGGGTGGCGCAACATGTACAGCGCGTCCTCGTGCTTTATCAGCTGCCACGAGTTGCCGAAATCGCTGACGTCGTAATACACCGGCGGAAAATTGTCGTGCAGGCCGGCCAGATACTCGTGAGGCGCGCGCAGGAAATCCGGACCAAAGGGTATGCCCGCGGTCTTCACCAGTTCCGGAGGGACGTGCGCAGGCACATTGTCATGGCCTGAAACGCGGGGGTATGCCGGTGGCACAGGGCGTGTCGGATCTATGCTCATTTAAACATCCATCTCTCTAATCATTGCGCCATTGCAAGCGCCTGTGCAATTACGGGCGCTGCGCATAGAGCAACTCTATGACACAGAATCCCCTGCGAGTGCAAGTAAACCAGATATGGCCACTTTCGTTTTCGTGGCGAACATGGCCGCCAGATCATGGTCGACGGGGCGACGGTCCTGTCTTCACTCACCGTTTCGCCTCTTGCTGATTAGTGTTCTTCACCACTGTCTACCAGCGATGTCCCTCGGGTGTCTCCTCGAGGTTCAGCGGCCGTTGGTAGGAGACATCGTCCGCGCTGCGCAGTTCCTTGAGGAAACCCATATCCAGCAGGTAGTCCGACTGGATGATCGACGCGTCGGGGTTCAGGAACAGGCCGATGACATAACTGTCGGCGTGGGCCTCGTCGCCTTCGATCTCGCAACTGTGGGTGTTAATGTGGTGCATGTTCTGCAGCAAACCCCTGGCGTGCACCTCGTTAGCCCACTCGGGGTATTTTTTTGCCGTTCATCGTGTTGGCAGCGCCGTGTTCGTCGATGCCGTCCTCGTGGTAGGAGGCGGCGAGCAGCGCCGAATCATGCCGGTCGCACCCCCGCGCGTTGCCGGCAATGCAATCGAGTATCGCCTGCCTGTCGGACAGGTGGCGAACCTGTTCTTCCAGTGCCGTAATGCGATCTTCGCTGGTCATATCAGTCCTCTGTCGTTTTTGTTTGGTATTCACGCCGTTCAAAAGGTGCCTGCCACAGCCAGCCTGCACGCAGTATTGCCAGTTGCCCTTCACGCCTGGCGCAGGCCGGTGGCGTCGGACTCCCTGAACACCGGGACGGGCTCACGGGCCGTTATCATCACCAGTGGCAGCACCCGCGACGTGGAGGCCTGGTAGTCGGCGTAGAAGGGGTGGCAGTCGATAAAGAAATTCCACACCTTCTCGCGCTCTGCCCCCTGTGGTTCGCGCCAGCTGCCGCGAAAAGCCTGTGTGGCGACCTGGAACTCGACCTCCTCCGCCGCCACCAGGTTGAGATACCAGTCGGGGTGATGGTCGGCGCCGCCCTTGGAGGCACAGACCACGACTTCACCGCCGATATCCGCGTAAGTCAGCGGCGTGATAAACACCTTGCCGCTCTTGCGCCCGGTATATTTCACCAGGCAGTGGGTGGCGAAATACCGGCCGCCCACGGCCGTGATGTCCATGATATGCCCCTCACTGCCGCCCGAGCGCAGGTAGGATTCGCGGTGCTCGAACACCCAGTCGCGCCGGTCCTCCGAAATAGCAGCTGATGATTCATCGCTCATAAGTGACCTCCTCGGGGTGGGTCCAGGCCCGGCTCCGTGGAGCCAGGAGCATCAGTCGCGGTACTGCAGTGACACGTGGGTGTTTTCGCCGTTCGGCCCCATGGGCGAATCGTACTCGATCACTGAACAAACGGGGTTGGCGTGACTGGCAAACAGCACGGCCTCATCGGCTTTGACATGCTCGATACGATCCGGCGAGGCAATAATCCTCTGTGAATTTTCGAAGTCCTCGCGACTGTTCCACCAGATTTCCATGATGCAGTCGAAACCCGGGTCGTGGACCTCGCCCGTCACCGGGTTTTTCTCCGGCCGCAGGTAACGGCGCACGTAGCGCACCGCATTGGGGATCGAAGGCGAACGACCCTGTTTCTTCGACAGCTGCGAATGCTGGTTTTCGTAGTAGTCCATGAACTCGCCCCTGGTCATATCGGGGTGTTTCCTGAAGAAACAGATCTGCTTGAACATCGGTCACCTCCGCCTTTGTCACTATAGCCCATTTGGCCAGCTGTTCAGGTCATGGACTCAACGGCGCAATAACCGTCTCGCCAAACCCCGCCACCGTATCCGGCTGCGCGAAATCACAGAACCAGATATACAGCCGCTCAACCCCCTGCGCCTTCAGGCCGCCGAAATACGCCAGCAGTTCATCGCCATTACCGATGCGTGGCTCGGCGTAGCCGAAACGGCGTGTGGCGGTCGCGGTAATTTCGGCCCGTTCGGGCTCCGACGGTACATAGCCCACCACGACCTGCAGGGACACGCGGGCGCCGCCGACCTGCGCGCGCAGCGCCTCGAACTCCTCCCCCGAGTACCTGGCCCGATGGCGGATGTCGAGGTTCCACCAGTCGGCGTAATCGCGCACCACGGCCAGGGTCTTGGGGCCGCCGCCGCCAACCACGATGGGAATCTCCGTCAGCGGCCGCGGCACCTGCTTCGCATCCTGCAACTGGTGGAACTCGCCCGAGTAATCAACGCTTTCTCCCGCCCATAACGCCTTGATCACCTCCAGCGTCTCCCGCAGCCGCCGCACCCGGTCGCGCGCGGCGTGCGGCGTCACCCCGAACACGTCGAAGTCTGGCTGGTAGGAACCCCAGCCGATACCCAGCTCGAAACGTCCGCCGGAAGCATGGTCCAGGGATACCGCCTGCTTGGCCAGCACAGCCGGGTGCCGCAGCGCGTCGCACAAAACCAGCGAACCGACCTTGAGGCGCTCTGTATGGGCGGCCAGCCAGGTGCTGGTAATCATCGCCTCGTACATGGGCTGCGTCTCGGCCCCCGGCGCCACCAGGTGGTCCATGCCGACCATGCCGGTGAAGCCGGCGGCCTCGGCGTTCTGCGCCGTGGCCACGAGGCGCTCGAAAGGCTGGCGAATGGCTGGAAGGAAAAGGAAAAATTCCATGGCGTGTTGTCTCGTTTTTACTTCTTTTCCGTTAACAATAGCGGTGTCACGCGCCGGTGTGCGATGAGCCAGTCGCCCCCCTGACGGCGAAACGCGTCGAGGTAGTGGCCGCAGTGGTCCGGACCGATGTCCGTGTAGGCAGTCCAGTAGGTGCACGCGGTAGCGGTGTCCGGCCCGGTGATCTCGATGTCGCAGGTGGACAAGTGGTGACGCACGAAGGTCGCCCGGGGAGCATCCCCGGACGGCGGGGCATCGCTCCAACGCGTCAACCATCCGCCGATGGCCTCACGCCCTTCGAAGCGGAACTGGTCGGCGGCTCCGACACCTTCTGACTCCAGCACGCCGTCCTCGGTAAACGCCGCCATGAAGTCCGCCGCTTTGAGGCGGTCGCCCGCAGTATTATAGCGGGCCATCGTGCGCCGAATGCTCTCTCTGGCCAACAGTTCTTGCAGTTCCATCGCACACTCCGTTCTGTTCGTTCCGGGACGGGTCAGGGCAGGTACCGGCCCCATTCGTAGGGCACCACACTGTAAAACGGCGCTGCCAGCAGCGCGAACCATCATCCCTCGCGCCAGCGCGCCTCGAGCAGCGGTCGCAGGCGGTTCGCCACCTCCACAGGGTCCGCGCAAGGGAGAAGGCGATTTTTCCGGTCGCGCCGGTCACAAGGATTTTTTCGCCCTGCAACATGGTCAGTCCCTCGTATCGGCCTAAGCGCCGCCCATCTGTTCCGACAGCGAATTCGAGGTGTCCAGCAGGGCATCTATAATCGACGCCTGCCGCGCCTCCGGCAAGTCGGCACCCAACGCCAGGGCGACGACGGCGTGCGTGGGCGCACCGCTATCTTTCCAGACCGGGGCGGCAACGACGGTCATACCGGCCAGGTAATTGCCCGCATCGACAGCAAAGCCCTTGCGGCGCGCCGTCTTCACCTCGGCCAGCCATTCCTCGAACGACGGCGGATCGTCCCAGCGCAACTCGCCGAACCGGCCGGCGAGCTCTTCGTTCGAGTACTCGCCGTAGGCCGCGATGCAGCGGCCAGTGGCGCTGATCAGCGCGGGAAAACGGCTGCCCACCTGGGCGCTGATCTGGAAATTGGTGCCGCCCTGCGCCACGGCCACCACCACGATATGCTCGAGGCCGACGATCTGCACCCCGAGCATGGTGACGCCCTGCTCACGGCTGACAGCGTCCAGCACCGGCTGCACCCGACGCGTGAACTCGTCGCCGCGCAGCCAGTGCCGCGCCAGGCTGAGCACCCCGGCGTCCAGGGTGTAGCGCTTGCCCTCGGCATCGAAGGCCACCAGTTCCTCGTCCACCAGGGCGCGCAGCACATACAGGCAGGTGCTGGGCACCAGTCCCAGCTCCTCTGCAATAGTTTGCAGACGTAGCGGTGTGTCGCTGCGCCCCAGCAGGCGCAGGATGGCGACGGCGCGGGAGATGGCGGGGGCCTTGCTGCCCCGCAACGCCCTGGCCAGGGCCCGACTGGATTGGGATTTGGCTGACCTGGGCATGAGAACAGCTTAGCCCGCCCCTGCCATAAATTCAATATATAAAATCTAATTCGATATTTACAATTTATTTCCTGCATGGCATCGTAGCGCCCACTGACTGTCGCGGTGCCCGTTGACCGGCCCGCAACGATTCACCCCAGCGCTGCCATGGCCAAACTGACCGATTACACATCCTTCGCCGACGCCCAGGCCCACGCCAGTTCCGCCGCCCTGTGGGATCTGTTCGACGGCGACCGCGAGTATTTCAACATCGCCCACGAATGCATTACCCGCCACGCCGACGGCAGTGAACGCACCGCGGTGCGCATCGCCCACGCTGACGGCGCGGACGAGATTCTGAGTTTCGACGAGATTGCGGCGCGCTCGGCACAGTTCGCCCACTGGCTGGTGGGACAGGGCATACAGCCGGGTGATCGCATCGCCTTCATGCTGGAGCCCTCCCTGCCCTTCTATACCAGCCTGTTCGGCGCCATGATGACCGGCGCTATCAGCGTCCCCCTGTTCACCCTGTTCGGCCTGGACGGGCTGCGCCTGCGCGTGGATGACTGCGCGCCCTGCCTGCTGGTGACCAACGACGAGAAAGCGGATATCGCACACCAGGTGGACGGCTTGCAGGTGGTGATCGCCAACGCCGCGTTACTGGACGCCATCGGCGGCTACCCGACCACCTTTGCGACCGGGACGAAAGCCACCGATATGGCAGTGTTCCAGTACACCTCCGGCACCACCCGTGAGTTGCCCGCAGCGGTGAAGCACACACACAAGTCACTGGTCACCCTGATGTTTGCAGCGCTCTACGGTACGGGTATCCGTCCCGGCGACCAGTTTTTCTGCCCCTCCTCCCCGGCCTGGGGCCACGGCCTGTGGCACGGCACCCTGGCGCCGCTGGGCATGGGCGTAACCACCGGCACCTTCGCCGGCAAGTTCGACGCGGTGCGCCTGATGCAGGTTCTGCAGGACTACCGCATCACCAATCTTTCCGCTGCCGCGACCCATTACCGCATGATGAAAAACTCCGGCAGGGGCGGCGACTTCAATTTCAGCATCGAGAAACTCTCCTTTACCGGCGAGCCCTGCGACCCCGCGACCCTGGAATTCATCGACCGGACCTTCAAGGTACCGGCCTGCAGCATGTACGGCACCACCGAGATCGGCGTGGTGCTGGTCAACTTCCCCGGCGCCGGGGACTACGAGGTCAAGCCCGGCTCACTGGGCAAGCCCATTCCCGGCCTCAAGCTGCAGGTACAGCGCGCCGACGGCACCGAAACCGACGCCGACGAGGTGGGCGAACTGATGCTGTGGAAGCGCGACCACTGGGAGAGCACGAAAGACCTCGCGCGTCGCGACGCGGACGGCTACCTCTATCACTGCGGCCGCGCCGACGACGTCATCATATCCGCCGGCTGGACCATGAGCGCCGTGGAAATCGAGAACAGCCTGCTCAAGCACGACGACGTGGACGAGGTGGCCGTGATCGGCGTGCCCGACGAAACGCGCGGCCAGGTGGTGAAGGCGTTCGTGGTGAGCAAACGCGCCGCGAGCGACGACTTTGTCGAGGAATTGCAGAAGTTCACGCGGGAGCGGCTGGCGCAGCACGAGTACCCGCGCATCGTGGAATTTACCGATGAACTGCCAAAGACGCCGGCGGGCAAGGTACACCGCAAGGTGTTGCGTGATCGGGAGACGGCGGCGGAGGCTTGAACAAGGACACTAAATCCCGGAACGCCGGGATGAGGACAAGCAAAAGTTTTAACGAAGGAGACAAACGATGAACGACATGAGCGGCAGCAACCGATTCCCCAAGATCACGGACCAGGGTCTGGAAGACCTGCGCAAGCGCATCGGCGTAACGATCACCGATTCCATCGAGCCCTGGAACTACGAGGCCTCCCGGGACGCGATCCGCCACTACGCCCACGGCATCGGCGACGACAACCCCCTGTGGTGCGATCCGGATTACGCGGAGAAGACGAAGTACGGCAGCATCGTGGCCCTGCCCAGCTTCCTGTTTTCCACCAACCGCTTCATCTCCGGTTACTGCGGCGGCCTGTCCGGCGTACACGCCATGTGGGCCGGCGCCGACTGGGAATGGCACAAGCCGGTACTGCGCAACGACACCATCAACACCGAGGCGCACCTGAAGGACCTGATCGAGCACCAGACGCGCTTCGCCGGCCGCTCCATCCAGCAGATTTACCACGTGGATTTCTACAACCAGCACGGCGACCACGTCGCCGGCGCTGACAGCTGGGTGTTTCGCACCGAGCGCGACGAGGCCCGCGAGCGCGGCACCAAGTACGACGACGTCAAGGGCAAGGTCGAGCAGATCAGCGACGAGGACCTGGCCGAGTGGGGCCAGTTGTACGCCGACGAGGAAATTCGCGGCGCCAACCCGCGCTACTGGGAAGACGTCGTGGAGGGCGAAGAACTGCCGCGCATGATGAAGGGACCGATGACCGTTACCGGCTTCATCTGCTACGCGCAGGGCTGGGGCGGCCTCTACATACGCGCCAACAAGATCGCCTGGAAGATGCAGCAGGCGCACCCGGGGCTGGGCATCAAGAACAAGTTCAACATCCCCGACTGCCCGGAGCGCGTGCACTGGGACGACGACTTCGCTCGCGAGGTCGGCACCCCCGGCGCCTACGACTACGGCCCCGAGCGCACCTCCTGGCTGACCCACCACATCACCAACTGGATCGGCGACGACGGCTTCCTCGCCAAGCACAAGAGCCAGATCCGCAGGCACAACCCGGACGGCGACGTGATATTTATCGACGGCGTGGTCTCCAGAAAGTGGGAAGAGGACGGCAAGCACCTGGTTGAGATCAGCCAGCGTGCCGAGACCCACCGCGGCGAGCTATCCGCCACCGGTGCCGCGGTCGTCCAGCTGCCCAGCAAGGCTTGATCGGTCGCTGCGGTTGAGGCAATCGCGGTCGCGGGCCATACTCGGCACATGACGCAGTCGAGCGAACACAACGAGGCAGCACCCTGGCCCGGCCCCCTGGCCGGCATTCGCGTGCTGGATTTCACGCGGGTACTGGCGGGGCCGGCGGCGTCGCTGGCGCTGGCGGACCTCGGCGCCGAAATATTGAAAGTCGAACCCCCGGGCACGGGGGACGAGACCCGCAGCTTCCCGCCTTTTCGCGAGGGCGAGAGCCACTATTACATCGCCATCAACCGCGGCAAGAAAAGTATCGTCATCGACCTGAAAACCGTCGCCGGCGTGCAACTGGCCCGGGACCTCGCTGCAAAAAGCGACATCCTGATCGAAAACTACCGCCCCGGCGTGATGGAGCGCCTCGGCCTGGGATACGAGGCACTATCTGCGGACAACCCCGGCCTGATCTACTGTTCGATATCCGGTTTCGGGCAGGACGGCCTCCTGCGCGACAAGCCCTCCTTCGATATCGTGCTGCAGGCCCTGTCCGGGGCCCTGTCGGTGAACGGCGAACCGGACGGCGCGCCGCTGAAACTGGGCATCCCCCTGGGCGACCTGGTCGGCGGGATCAACGGCCCGATCGGCATCCTCGCCGCCCTGCACGAACGCAACCGCACCGGGTGCGGCCGGCTGATCGACGTCAGCCTGCTCGACGGCATGCTCGGCATGCTCGGCTACCTGGCGCAACTGGCCTTCTTCAACGGCGAGGATCCCCAGCCCCAGGGTTCCCAGCATCCCAACCTAGTGCCCTACGGCCAGTTCCCCGCCCTCGACGGCGCCATCATCATCGCCTGCCTGACCAACGCCTTCTGGGGCCGCATCTGCCGCGCCCTGGACATGCCGGAACTGGCTGAAGACCCGCGCTTCGATACGCTGGAGAAGCGGCGCAACGAGCGCGAGCTGGTCAACGGTATCGTATCCGGCTTCACCCGCCGCCATACGGTGCGGCAACTGCAGGAGGTCCTGGACGCGCACGAGGTGCCCAACGCCCCGATCCTCGGGATCGGCGATGCGCTGGCGCAGCCCCAGGCGGTTGCCCGCGACATGGTGGTGGAAACAGATCACCAACTATTAGGCAAAATCCCCATCGTCAACCGGGCGATAAAATTTTCCGGCACGTCACAGTCCGCGCCCGTTGCCCCGGCCGTGCTCGGCCAACATACCGACGAAATCCTGCGCGACGTGCTCGGTCTCAGCGCCGAGGACGTGGCCACACTGCGCGCCAACAATATCGTCGCCTGACAAGCATCCGAGGAGTACAACCATGCCAGACCTGCGTTTCGACAATCGCGTCGCCGTTATCACAGGCGCCGGCCGGGGACTGGGTCGCGCCTATGCGCTGCTGCTGGCCTCCCGCGGCGCCAAAGTCGTGGTCAACGACCCCGGCGTGAGCCTCGCCGGCGACGGCACCGATATCGGCCCTGCGGAGGAAGTGGTGCGGGAGATCACCGCCGCGGGCGGCGCGGGTCTTGCCAACACCGACTCGGTTGCCACCCCGGAGGGCGGCGAGGCGATCATCCGCGCGGCGCTGGATACCTACGACCGCGTCGACATCCTCATCCACAACGCCGGCATCGTGCGCCGCTCGCCGCTGAAGGACATGAGTTTCGATGATTTCAACGATGTGCTGGACGTGCACCTGCGCGGCGGCTTTCACGTGGTGCGCGCCGCCCTGCCCCACATGTGCGACGCCGGCTACGGGCGCATCGTGCTGACCAGTTCCTGCAGCGGCCTGTACGGCAACGCGCTGGTCGGCAACTACGCCACCGCCAAGACCGGTCTGATCGGGCTGTCCAACGTCACCGCCCTCGAGGGCGCGGAATACGGCGTAAAGTGCAACCTGATTTTGCCCGGGGCGGTGACGCGTATGGCCGAGGGACTGGACACCAGCGCCTACCCGCCCATGGACCCGGAGCTGGTGGCCCCCGCCGTGGGCTGGCTGGCCCACGAGTCCTGCTCGATCAGCGGCGAATGGCTGGTGGCCATCGCCGGGCGCATGGCCCTGGCCTACGCCGCCGAAACCCGCGGTGTATACCGGGGCGAGTGGTCCATGGAGGACGTGGCGCGGGAGATCGACGCCATACGCGACATGTCGCAGCCCGTGGTGTTCGACGTGGTGCCGAGCGGGCAGGCGGAACACATCGGCTACAGCTTCGACATGGCCAGGCAGGGCTAACGGCGCCCTGCACAGGCCGGGACACGGTACAGGATGAACAACAAACGGGTGGCAGGATGAGTGACTATGTGGACAGCGGGGGCCTGTCGATCGTACGCGGCAGGCCCCTGTCGGAGGAGGAAGGTATCGGCGCCCTGACCCTGGGCGGCTACCTTGAAGAGGTATGCGCGCGCTTCGGGCCCAACGAGGCGGCCTGCCTGCGCCAGGGCGACGAAGTGCAGCGCTGGACCTACGACGAACTGCACGAACGCGCCCTGGAGGTCGCCCGCGCACTGCTGGCCTGCGGGGTCGGCAAGGGCACCCGCGTCGGCATCCTCATGACCAACCGCCTGGAGTTCCTGTCCGCCCTGTTCGGCACCGCGCTGGCCGGCGGCGTGGCGACGCCGATGAGTACCTTTTCCACCCCCGCCGAGCTGGAGCTGTTGCTGCATAACTCAGCCTGTTCGGTGCTGCTGTTGGAGCGCGAGGTACTGAACAAGGATTTCGCATCGATGGTGGCGGAACTGGTGCCGGAGAGCGCCTCGGCCTCGCCCGGGGACATCCGCTCCCTCGCCTTTCCGTTCCTGCGCCACGTTGCGGTCGTCGGCGGCGCCGAGCCGCCGGGCGCCATGGAGAGCTGGCTGGCATTCCTCGAGCGCGGCACGGCGGTGGCGCCCGAATTCGTCGCCGCGGCCGCCGCCACGGTCGCACCTGCCGACCCGGGCCTGCTGCTGTTCTCCTCCGGCTCCACCGGCAAGCCGAAGGGCATCATCAACGCACATCGAGGCGCCTGCCTGCAGCTGTGGCGCTGGCGCAACTGGCTGGGTCTCGACGAGAACGTGCGCAGCCTGTCGGCGAACGGCTTTTTCTTTTCCGGCAACTTCGCCTGGGCGCTGGGCTCGACCCTGTCGGCGGGCGGCACCGTGGTGATGCTGCCCACCTTCCAGGCGGAGGCGGCGCTGGCGCTCATGCAGGCCGAGGGCGTGACCTTCCTCGCCGCCTGGCCGCACCAGTGGGCGCAGTTGACCGACGCCGACAACTGGCAGGACGTCGATCTCTCGGCGCTGACCTACATCGACCGCAAGTCGCCGATCGCGGCGCACCCGACGGTGAGCAGCGACTGGATCGACGCCACCCACGCCTACGGCAGTACCGAAACCTTCACCCTGAGCACGGTGTTCCCCGCCAACACGCCGGAGGACGTCACGGGCGAGAGCCACGGGCTGCCGGTGGCCGGCATGACCTTCAAGATCGTCGAGCCCCTGACCGGCGAGGTGTTGCCGCTCGGTGAGCGCGGCGAGATCGCCGTGAAGGGCCCCACGCTGATGCTCGGCTATCTCGGCATCCCGCTGGACGAGACCCTGGACGAGGACGGCTTCTTTCGCACCGGCGACGGCGGCTATTTCGACGACCGGGGGCGCCTGTTCTGGGAGGGACGCCTCAACGACATCATCAAGACCGGCGGCGCCAACGTGTCCCCGGTCGAGGTAGATGCCGTGCTCGGTACCATGCCCGGGGTGAAGGTCACCAAGACCGTCGGCGTCCCCGACGAACTGCTGGGCGAACTGGTCGTGGCCTGCATCGTGCCGATGGACGGCGTCGAACTCGCCGAGGACTCGGTGCGCGCCTTCACGAAGGAGCAACTGGCCAGCTACAAGGTACCGCGACGGGTGCTGTTCTTCGCTGAGGAGGAGCTGGCAACCACCGGTTCCGCCAAGATCAAGGCCGGGGAACTGCGCGAGCTGGCGGCCGCGCGGCTACAATCCGACGACGACTGACCGGGCCCTGTGCCATGTAATCACTGGCCCAGGTAGCGGTCCAGCTCCCGATGCATGTTGAGGATCAGCTTTTCCTGGTTTGAGGCCAGCCAGGTCTGCTGCATGGCGCGCGAGCGCAACCCCACTTGGATACGCGGCAGGTTGGCCAGGTCCTGCCTGGGGATCAGCCCGACCTGCATCGGGTCCGTCACCTCCTCGACCTCAGCGCGCGCGCTCGTTTCGTCCGCGCCATAGGTGCGCGTCGAGCGAATCTCGAAGGTGCAGCGGTTCGGGTCGGTGGGGTGCGGCAGCGCCCGGTAGAACACCGTGTTCCCCGCCTGCAGCAGCACCAGTATGTTGGGAAAGAGGTACGTCACACCGCCCCAGCGCGACAGGATTTCCGGCGCCATCTTTGGCATATGTCCCGCCGTTATCCGGTCTCTCGTTACAGCGCACTGAAAAATACGCTCGATACAATAGCCTATATGTATTATTAAACAACTATGTTGATTAGGGTCAATGCCCGGGCAGAGCGCGGCATTCATAGTGCAGCTTGAAGGCCCGGACTTAACGAGGGAGTGCAGGCGAATGGGCACCGATGTAGCGGAACAAGTGGCGGCCGTCGATATCTCACCGCTTATCGGCAGCCGGGTAGAGCTGAACAAGCGGGACCTGCTCAGCGGCGAATACGCGCCCCAACTGCGCGAATTGCTGGAGCGACGCGGCGTACTGGTCTTCCCGCAAATCCACTTCAGCGACGAGGAGCAGGCCGCCTTCACCCGCACCATGGGCAAGTTCCTGCCGGAACTGGAGGGCCAGGAGGTCTACAAGATCACCCTGGACCAGTCCGTCAACGCCCGCTCCGAGTATCTCAAGGGCTCCCTCTACTGGCACATCGACGGCACCATGAACAAGGTGCCGATCGGCGCCGCCGTGCTGAGCAGTAAGGTGTTGCCGACCTGGGGTGGCAATACGGAGTTCTGCAACACCTACGCCGCCTGGGACGAGCTGCCCGAAGAAGACGAGGCCCTGGTCGAGGATCTGCGCGTCATGCACGCGGCTTGGACCACCCTGCTCTACTACGAGCCCGAGACCAGCTATGCCAAGCTGGACCAGATGATCAAGCTGGGCGAAACCGAGCTGCCCCTGGTGTGGCGGCACCGCTCGGGTCGCAAGTCCCTGGTGCTCGGCGCTACCGCCCACCACGTGCTGGATATGAATCCCACCGAGAGCACGCGGCTGCTGGTGCGCCTGCGCGAGTGGGCCACCCAGCCACGGTTCGTCTACAGCCACGAGTGGTCCGAGGGCGACGCGGTAATGTGGGACAACACCGGCACCATGCACCGCGCCATGCCCTACGATCCCGACTGCGGCCGCCTGCTGCACCGCACCAAAACGGAGGGCGAGGAGCCCATCGCGTGACCGTCGCGACAGCCCCACGGACCACGCCGGGGTTGTTGTCAACAGTGTTGTTGATTAGAATAGGACGCCCAGCCGTCTCACCAGGAGACAACGCATGATCAACAGCCGGTCTCCGGGCCTGCCCACGGTAGATGAAATCGACATCGATGCGTTGAAAGCGCGCTACCGCCAGGAGCGCGACAAGCGCATGCGCAGCGACGGCCAGCAGCAGTACGAACAGCCGGTGGAGGACCTGGCGGACAACTACGCGGCCGACCCGCACACGCCGGTAACACCCCGCGACCCGATCGACGAGGATATCGAGATCGCCGTGCTGGGCGGCGGCTGGTCCGGCATCATGGCCGGCGTGCAGCTGCGCAAGGCCGGGATCTCTGGCTTCCGCCATATCGACCACGCCGGCGACTTCGGCGGCGTCTGGTACTGGAACCGCTACCCGGGCCTGCAGTGCGACAACGACGCCTACTGCTACCTGCCCCTGCTGGAGGAAACCGGCTTCATGCCGTCGAAGAAGTTCACCGACGGCCGCGAGATTCGCGAGTACGCCCAGGCGATCTGCCGTCGCTACGACCTGTACGACAAGGCCCTGTTTCACACCCTGGTGGATACCTTGTGCTGGGACGAGGAGCGCCAGCGCTGGCGTATCACCACGCAGCAGGGCGACGAGATCCGCGCCCGCTTCGTGATCCTGGCCAACGGGTTGCTCAACATTCCCAAACTGCCGGGCATCCCCGGCATCCACGAGTTCAAGGGCCACAAGTTCCATACCGCGCGTTGGGACTACGACTACACCGGCGGCGAGGAGAAGAACCCGGTGCTCGACAAACTCGGCGACAAACGTGTGGCGCTGGTGGGCACCGGAGCGACCGCCATCCAGCTGGTCCCCTTCCTGGGCAAGTACACGAAGGAATTTTATGTCTTGCAGCGCACGCCCTCCTGCGTCGATTCGCGGCGCAACTCCGAGACCGATCCCGAGTGGGTGAAGACCCTGCAGCCCGGCTGGCAGGCGGAGCGCCGGGCCAACTTCCACCGCGGCGCCAACGAGCGGCTGAAAGATCGCGAAGCGGACATGATTTGCGATATCTGGACCGAGGTGAACCGCAACCTGGCCGCGGAACTGGAGGAACAGTCGTGGCCGGCGGTTGGCCTCGAGGAGTGGGGTGTGCGCTACGAGGAAATGGACTTCCGCGTCATGGAGCGGCTGCGCCGACGAGTGGATGAGATTGTCGAGGACAGCGCCACCGCCGACCTGCTCAAGCCCTGGTATCGCTACCAGTGCAAGCGCCCCACCTCCAACGACGAATACCTGCAGACCTTCAACCGCCCCAACGTCAAGCTCATCGACGTGTCGGCCACCCAGGGCGTCAAGCGCCTGACGGAGACCGGCTTCGTCGCCGACGGCAAAGAATACGAGATCGACTGCATCATCTTCGCCAGCGGCTACGAGGTCACCTCGGACCTCGACCGGCGCTGGGGCTTCAACCGCTTCGAGGGCCGCGACGGCTTCTCCATGTACGACAATTGGAAAGGCGAGTACAAGACCTTTCATGGCGTGATGACCCACGGCTTTCCCAACCTGTTCATCATCGGCCTCAACCAGGGCGGACTGAACTCCAGCCTCACGGTGAACTTCGAGACGCAGGCGGAACACATCGCCTACATCATCGGCGAGGTGCGCGCGCGCGGCGCCGCCAGTGTCGAGGCCAGCGCCGAAGCCCAGGCAGGATACGTCGGTCACGTGCGCGAGACGGCCGTGGACCGGACCGACTGGATCCGTGACTGCACGCCGAGTTACTTCAACAACGAGGGCCAGCCGGACGTGGACGAAAACGGTAACGAGAAGTTCCGTTTCTACCTGGGCGACGTCTACGGTCCCGGCTGGGACGCGTTCATGCAGCTGCTGGGCGACTGGCGCAAGCAAGGCGCGTTAGCGGGGCTGGTGCTGCAAGACTAGCCGCAGCCCGGCCCTTTAGCGGGAAATGCGGACACGGGGCTGCAGCGATCAGGCAAACGCCTCATTACCGCTCAGGACCGTCCGGTGCAGGACACGACCCGCCGCCTCATCATAGGGCCGCGAACGGTGCAGCAGGCCCGGGTTATTGAAGATCACCAGGTCGCCCCGCTGCCAGCGGTGACGGTAGGTGAACTCGTCGCGGGTGCACCAGTCCAGCAGTTCGTCCAGCAGCGCCCTGCCCTCCTCGATGACCCGCCCGACAATATACGTGGCCGTGGAGCCGATGACGAGTGAGGTGCGGCCGTTTCGCTGGTGCCAGACCAGGGGCTGCTCCGTCGGCGGGAAGACCGCATTCCAGCGCGCGATATCGTCCTTCGTCGGCGCGGGGTAAATCCTGCGCATCACGGTTTCCAGGCAGTGAACTACCCGCAGGCCCTCGAGTTCGCGCTTGCGCTCGGCAGGCAATGCGTCGTAAGCGGCATAGAGGTTGGCGAAATCCGTTTCGCCGCCGCTTGCCGGGGGCGCCTCGCACTTGAGCAGCGTCGCTTTTCCCGGTACCGGGTAGGAGACACCGTCCATGTGCCAGTAGTCGTTGCCCCTGACGTAATCGAGCTGATTCAGGTCCTGCTTGTCCAGCGCGATGCGGTAGATGCCCTTGTCGCTCTGCGACGAGCCGTCCGCGGTGACGGTTGCCGCCTTCATCTCGCCCAGACGCCCCGTGAACGCCACCAGCGTATCGTCGGGAATAGCTGACCCGCGCAGCAGCAATACCCCGTACTCATCCAGCGCCCGGAGCAGCTGCGCCGGCACGTCATCGTCGAGCATCCTATCGGCAGCAAGGCCGACCCGGGCGCCCAGCTTCGGGGTAATGGGCTCGAATGTTATCGTGGCCATCGATCGCGCCTCGCAAACTGGGACCGGCAAATAGCCCTTTACTAAACACCGCTGTTGATTATAATCGGTTTGTGCCTGCGTTGCGAGTGGAACGGCCCCGATTATGGCCTATCCTCTTCAGCTAAGCCCGGCAGCGCCGCCCGGCGCCCGAGAGAGCCGTTTCCCGGCCAACAACCGTGAGAGGGAACCATGGACAAGCGCGTGGAAATCAGTGAAGACGACCTGCAGGAGGCGCTGACCTACCCAGTCGACGCTTTCATCTGCCCCGAGTATGCCCGGGCGGAGAAAGAGCTGCTGTGGCCGAAGATCTGGCAGATGGCGGGCCGCGAGGAGGATATCCCCGAGGTCGGCAACTTCTTCACCTACAACATCGCCGACGAGTCGATCATCATCGTGCGCTCGGCGCCGGATACGATCAAGGCCTACTACAACGTCTGCCCGCACCGCGGGCGCCAGCTGATCAACACCCCCGACGACGTCAACCAGGTGCGCGGCCGCAAGCCCAACTTCATCTGCGGTTTCCACGGCTGGACCTATGATCTCGACGGGCAGAACACCTTCGTGCTCGACCCGGAGGACTGGAAAGGCGCGCTGAATCCGGAACGCACCTGCCTGTCGGAACTGAAGGTCGACACCTGGGGCGGCTGGATCTACATCAACATGGACCCGGACTGCGAGCCCCTGCGCGAGTTCCTCAAGCCCGCCGCCCGCATCCTGGATCACTTCGAGTTTGACAAGATGCGCTACAAGTGGCGCCAGTGGACGGTCTACCCCTGCAACTGGAAGACCGCTATCGAGGCCTTCATGGAGCCCTACCACGTCACCGGCACCCACAGCCAGCTGCTCAAGTACGGCGAGTATTACGCCTTCAGCAAGGCCTACGGCGTGCACAGCGTCAGCGGCTTCGACGAGCGCGACCCGTCGCGCAAGAACAGCCAGAGCAGTTCCGTCACGCGGGTCGGATCCGGCGCGGACCCGCGGGTCTCCACCTACGAGCTGATCCGCGAGAATTACGAGACGGTGAACTATTCCTGCGCCACCGATACCCTGGTGGCGGCGGCAAAACGCCTGGTGGACGAGCTGCCCGAGGGCACGCCGTCGGACCAGGTCATGGCGCATATGATGGCCTCGGCCAAGGCCGACGACGCGGCCCGCGGCGTCGCCTGGCCTGAGATTCCACCGGAGGTGATGTCGGAGGCCGGCCTGGCCTGGACCCTGTTCCCGAACCAGACCATCCTGCAGGGCGTCACTTTCGCCCTGTGCTATCGCACGCGTCCCTATGGCGACGACCCCAACCAATGCATCTTCGAATCCTACGCCCTGGAACGCTATCCCGAGGGCGAGGAACCCGCCACCGAGTGGGTGCAGGCGGAACCAACCGCCGAGAACTGGGGCGCGGTGCTGGCGCAGGACTTCTCCAACATGGAGTGGGTGCAGAGGGGCATGAAGTCACGCGGCTTCCGCGGCACCCTGCCCAACCCGCACCAGGAGCGCAAGGTCACCAATTTTCACCGCATCCTGTCTCAGTACATGGGCAGGGGCTACCCGAGCCTGCTCGATAAGCAATAAGGAAACTGCGACCATGGCGGTAAAAGTCTACGAGAGAATTCTCGACCTGTTTGAAGCCGAGGGTGTTAGGGCCGTGTTCGGCATCCCCGATCCGAACTTCGTGCACCTGTTCGTGGCCGCGGAGGAACGGGGCTGGGACGTGGTAACGCCGCACCACGAACTGGCGGCGGGCTTCATGGCCGAGGCCTATACGCGCATGCACGGCACCCCGGCCCTGTGCATTTGCACCCTCGGGCCCGGCATCGCCCTGTCAGCGGGCTCCATGATGAACGCGCTGGTGGAAAATTCTCCCGTCATCTACCTCGGCGGCCAGCGCGCGCGGATCACGGAACGCCGCGTGCGCCGCGGCCGCATCCAGTTCATCCAGCAGGAGGACCTGTTCAAGAACTCGGTGAAGTGGAGCACGAGCATCGAGTACGCCGACCAGACCGACGAGATTATTCGCCACGCACTGCGCGTGAGCCAGTCCGGCACGCCGGGCCCGGTCTATATCGAGTACCCTTCGCACGTGATCCTCGAGGAACTCGACGTGCCCGCCGCCCTGCCCCCTTCGTCCTATCGACTGGTGGAGCCCGGCGCCGACGGCGGCAGGGTCGCAGAGGCCGCGGAACTCATCCGCAACGCCGAGTGCCCCATCCTGCTCGTCGGCCACGCGGTGCAGTGCACGCGCGGCGGCCAGAAAGTGCGTGAACTGGCGCAGCTGATGGGCTGCCCGGTGCTGCAGACGTCCGGCGGCACCGCCTTCATCGAAGGCCTCGAGGATCGCACGTTCCCCTACCTGTTCTCCGAGGTCGCCGACGAGATCGTCGCCAAATCCGACGTGGTGCTGGCGATCGGTACCGAGCTCGGCGAACCCTCGCACTACGGCCGCGGTTTTCTCTGGGCCGAGGGCAACACCGACCGCAAGTGGATCAGCATCGAACTGGACCCGGAGGCCATCGGCCAGAACCGTCCCATCGACGTGCCGCTGGTGGGCGACCTGCGCGCCGTGGTGCCGCAGCTCAGTGCGGCCCTGAAGGACAGCCCGCGTGACGAGCACCCGGACCTCGCGCGCTGGATACAGGAAGACAAGGACCGGCTGGCCGCGCTGGCGCAGCAGGATTTCAGCACCGAGAGCGGTCGTGTGCACACCGCCCAGTGGGTGGTCGAGGCGACGGGCGCCATGCCGGAGGACGCCATCCACGTGCGCGACGGCGGCGGCACCGTGATCTTCACCTGGACCTATCTGCAGAGCAAGCCGCGCGACGTCGTCTGGAACCAGAACTTCGGCTGCCTGGGTACCGGCCTGCCTTACGCCATTGGCGCCGCCATCGCCGACGGACGCAAGCGTCCCATCCTGTTCACCACCAGCGATTCTTCTTTCCTCTACCATATCGGCGAACTGGAAGTGGTGAGTCGCTTCGACATTCCCATGGTGATCGTGGTCGCGGTGGACAACGCCTGGGGCCTCGAGGTCGGCGTGTACAAGCGCACCTTTGGCCACGGCAACACCAACGAGCCCGGGGTGCACTGGAGCGAGGACGTGCGTTTCGACAAGATCGCCGAGGGCCACGGCTGCCAGGGCATGTACGTCGACCAAGGCGAGGATCTCGGACCCGCTATCGAACAGGCCTTCGCCAGCGGCAAACCGACGGTAATCCACGTGCCGATCGACCCGGTGGTGAACCACGGCGGACTGGAGAACCTCGACACGCCCAACTACGACCGTTTCCGGACCTGGTACGCCGAGGGCCAGCAATAACACGCGCCATTCGGGGTACCTTCCCCGTCATGAGTTATCGTGCCTGAAGAACGCAAGACATTCTGCCGCAACTGCGGCGCCCTTTGCTCCATGGAAGTGACCGTGGACGACGGACTATTGACCCATGTGGTCGCCGACGGCAGCGTATCGCCCTACGGGCCCTACATGTGCATCAAGGGTCAGTCCGCTATCGAGTTCCATAACGGCGCGGAGCAGCGGCTGCTGCACAGCCTGGCCAGGACTGACAGCGGACTTGAACAGGTCGACACCGACCGGGCGCTGGATGACATAGCCCGCGGCCTGTCCGACCTGGTCGCGCGTCACGGTCCGCGCTCGGTCGCGCTCTATCACGGCACCGGCGCCTACCGCAGTGTGCTGGGCGGGCAGCTCGAAAAGTCATTCCTGTCAACCATCGGCAGCCCCAACCTGTTCTCCACCATGACCATCGACCAGTCGGCCAAGTGGGTGACTGCCGGCCGCATGGGCGTCATGGCCAGCGGCAAGCCGGCGTTAGTCGACGTCGACCTGGCGGTGATCGTCGGCAACAACCCGGTGGTCAGCCACCAGACCTACCCCTTCGCCGCCGGCGAGAGCGGCGCCCCGGGCCGGGCCCTGGCCGAGGCGCGTAGGCGCGGCACCCGCATCGTCGTCATCGACCCGCGCAACAGCGAAACCGCGCGCCATGCGGACCTGCTGATCCAGCCACTGCCAGGGCAGGATGCGGCGCTGTTCGCCGCCCTTGCCCATATTCTGCTGCGCGACGGCACCTACAACCGGGCATTCTGTGGGCGCTTCGTGGGTCAATTCGAAGCACTGCGCGAGGCGGTGGCGCCATTCACCCCGGAACTGGCCGCCGCGCGCGCCGACGTACCGGTGCAGCAGATCGAACAGGCGGCGCGCTGGCTCGGCGAAGCGCAGCGGCCCTTCGTGGGCAGCGGCAGCGGCCCGTCGATGTCAGCCCACTCCAACCTGAACGACCACATGATCGAGGCGGTCAATGCCCTCGTCGGCGGCTACCGGCGCGCGGGAGACCTCGTGCGCAACCCCGGGACGCTGAAGCCCCGTACCCTGGTGGAAACCGCGGTGGCGCCGGCCCGGAGCTGGGATCGCGGCGATCGGTTGACAAGCGCCCCTGCCGGGAAACTGTTCGGCGAATTCCCCACCGCCCTGCTGCCGCGGGAGATCACCACGCCGGGACCCGAGCGCATACGCGCGCTGATCGTGTTCGGCGGCAACCCGGTCATGGCGCTGGGAGACCCGGAGCGCGCCGTCGCCGCCTTCGGTGAACTGGACCTGCTGGTCGTGCTCGACTCGCGCCTGAATGAGACCGCGCGCCTGGCGGACTACGTGGTGGCCGCCTCGCAGCCCTTCGAGCGGCACGACATCAGCATCCCGGGTGACAGCCTGTACCCCGAGGCCTTCGCCCAGTACACGTCGCCCGTTGTCGACAAGCCAGCCGGCGTGATCGACGACTGGGAATTTTTCTGGGAAGTCGCATCGCGCATGGGCCGCCAACTCACGCTGAAATACTGGACTTACGGCCTGGACTTCGACGCCATCGCGGATGGACTGCCCCTGGACATGAATCGTAAACCCGACCCGGACGACATGCTCCGCTTCCTGTGCAAGGACAGCGCGGTGCCCTTCGACATCCTCAAGGCCAACCCTGCCGGCGTGCGCCCGGACCGCCCCCCGCAATTCGTCGCGGCCGCAAGCGTCGACAACGGCGCGCGGCTGGCACTGTGCCCCGGGGACGTGGCAGGGGAACTGGCGGCGGTATTCCTCGAGAAGGCAGACGAGCGCTTCCATTACCGGCTCATCAGCCGGCGCATACTGGAAGCGATGAACAGCGCCTACCGCGATGCCGCGCGGACCCGCGATCGCTACCCGGTCAACTTCGCGTTCATGAACCCGCAGGACATGGACGCCGACAATCTTACTGACGGAGCGGGGATTACGATCTCTTCGGAGTTCGGACATATCGACGGCGTGGTAAAGGCGGAGGAGCGCCTGCGCCGCGGCGTGATCTCCATGACCCACATGTTCGGCGCCCTGCTGCCGCCGGATGACCGTGCCGAGGCCGGCAGTTTTACCGGACGACTGTGCTCGCTGGAACAGCACCTGCAACCCATCAACTTCATGCCGCGCTTTTCCGGGATACCGGTGAACGTACAGGGCAAACCGGAACATCGCATATCAACTCCAGAGGCAATAACGTAATGGCAAATGTCACGATTCGGCACCTCGGCATCTGCGTCGCGGACATCGACGCGTCCTCACGCTTCTACCGCGAGGGCCTGGGCTTCGAGCCCCTGATCGATATCTCGGAAATCGGCGCGCCCTTCGATGCCCTCATAGAGCAGCCCGGCGTCACTCTACTCGTACAGCAGCTGCGCTGCGGTGACGTGACCATCGAACTGCTGGGCTTCAAGGACAGCAAGGTGAGCGGCGATGGCGAGCGCGGCGCGATGAATACGCGCGGGCTGAGCCACATCACGCTGGTGGTGGACGACCTGAGCGCGGTCGCCGCGCGCATTACCGAGTACGGCGGCAGCGTGCACGAGGAGACGCGCGTCGATTCACCATTCGGTCAACTGGTGTTCTGCACCGATCCTGACGGCGTGCGCCTCGAATTGATGCAGGGCGCCGCTTAGCGTGGCGACACCGGCGTCCGATCAGACACCGGGTACGCGTTCACGTCGCCGGTTGACCAGCGGGCGCAGGTAGGAGATGTCTTCCCGCCCCCGCGCAACGACACCGTTCTCGTCCCGGTCGGCGACTTCCGCAAAGGGCAGCGGCGTCGCCGGCAACATACCCGACCACTCCACGGCATTACAGCGCAGGGCGATCTTCCACTGACCGTCGCGACGCTCCAGCCGGTCGATGTAGCGCCCGCCCGCGAGCCAGTTGCTGTCGTCGCGGTTACGCCCCACGAACAAGTAGTAGGTCTCGCAGTGCGCGACATCACCGTCGAGGTCGCAGGTGTGATTGAGCAGGTCGTGCTGGGTGGCCGCCTGCCTCTCCTCGTGCAGGGTGCTGGCCCAGTCGTACAGGTCCGCGGGGCCGCCCACGTAGTCGCCCGCGGAAATCGTCGCATCGGGATGAAAACAGGTGAGGACCAACTCACGATCGAAGCGATCCATGCCGCGACTGAACCGCACGAGGCAGTCGAGGATATCCTGGCGATCCAGCAGGACATCGAGCCGGTCTCTGCGCGCGTGCATCGTGTCTGTAGGTGTCGCCATTACTCAAGCTCCCTTCTCTGTCGTGTTCAGACAGGCGTGTAAATGGGCGCGCCGCGCTCAGCCCGCAGCGAAGGCGGCACGCTGCCGTCGATATCGGTGACGCTGTACTGCGCAGCCAACTCGGCGGCAATGAACGTACCCCCGGTTTGCGCCATGAGGTCGGGGTCGGTCGCCAGCGCGGCGATCACGCGACCGGGAAATTCCACGGATGAACCGACGACGGGGTTGGTGACCGTCTGCGCCTGCATCGCCGGATCCGCCGCCAGCACCCGTTCCGCGCGCTCGGTAAACGTCAGCCCGAGCCACAAGGAGACCGACGCCACGTTGTACGGCTTCAGTTCCACCGCCATGTCACGCGCCATGCGGTCCACGGCGGCTTTGGCCGTGCCGAAGGCCACGCCGTAGGTATAGGACACACCGGTATAGCCGGAGGTCGCGACGATAAGGCCGGACCCCTGCGGCGCCATAATCCGCGCCGCATGCCAGGCGGCCACGTAGCTGGAGCGCGCGCCGACATCGATCATCTGCCAGTAGGACAGCGGCTTTTTCCAGAACGGCTCGGGCGCGGTGAGGTCTTCGGGTAGCGCGAAGGCGTTGTTGACCAGTATATCCAGGCGGCCCTGTTCGCGCCCGACCTGCTCGAACAGTGCGGCAACCTGTTCGTCGTCACCGTGATCCACCGGTACCGCGATCCCCACACCGCCGCGCTTGTCGACGTCCAGCGCCGTCTCGCCGATCGTGCCGGGGAGCGGGTGCGCTCCCTCCTGTACGGTGCGCCCGGTCACGTACACCGTGGCGCCGAGTTCGCCCAGAGCCAGGGCGATACCGCGACCGATGCCGCGGCTTGCGCCGGTCACGGCCGCCACCTTGCCCGCCAGGGACGTCATTGATTCAGGCTCCCCAGTGCGCCAGGAATTCGCCGATCTCGCCAACGGCTTTGGTCATGTTCTCCAGCAGTTCCGCCTTCGATGTGTTGACGCAGCCGAGGACGCGCGCCGCGGTTGAAGTGTCGTAGTAGAACTGCGGGTAGGGTGTCTGCCCCCAGTTGTGCTCGCCGCCCGGCTCGCCGCCCGTGGCCACGGCCATCTCGTCCTTGATCGCACCAAAAGTGGTGCGGCAGTCCTCGGGGCCGGCGATGTTGAACACGCCTCCGTCGGAGGCCGGGTTGTCCAGCGCGTTGAGGTAGGCCGTGTTCACGTCGACGCAGGACACGAAATGCGCGGGCGAGGACGGCATCTTCAGGTTATCCTCCTTGTCGAGCCGCTCGGCCAGCCACGGCGAACCGCTGAGCGCCAGCGACGGCGGGTTGCCGTCGGGACAGCTCGCCATGCGCATGATGGTATAGCGGATGCCGGAACGCCTGATCTCGAGCTCACTGGCGATCTTGGTCGCGGCGTAGGTGCAGGTGGACGGCAACAGGTCGGTCTCGGTGAACAGGTGGCCGTCCTCCGGCGGGAAGCCGTACACCGCGATGGACGAGGAGTAGATCAGCTTGGGTGCGCGCGACGACGCCCTGATCGCCTCGATCACGTGCCGGGTGGCGAAGTAATTCACGTCCCAGCAGTACTCCCACTCCTCCTCGCAGTGCGTGGGCAGTGTCATCGCGGCGTGGTGTATGACCGCGTCGATGTCGTCTCCGACAGCGGTGGCCACTTCCTCCGGGTCGCGGATATCACCCCAGATCCACTCATAATCGCAGCCCCGCCCGCGCAGCATCGACTCTACCGCCTCGTTATAGCCCGGTGGGTGGGTCGGGAAGTCGTTGCGCGTATCGAAACAGCGCACACTGTGACCCGCGGCGAGCAATCGCTGCAGCGTACTGAAGCCAACGCGCCCACAGGGGCCGGTCAAAAGAACTTTCATAAACGTCTACTCCATTTATCCGACGGTCACGCCGTTGTCGATGTTGATACAGGCGCCGTGGTAACCCCGGGCGGCGTCCGAGGCAAGAAACGCCACCATGTCCGCCACATCCTCGATCTCCACCACCCCGCGCAGCGGTTTGATGCGATCCAGCACCGAGGTATCCGGTTCCCGCAGCTCCATTAGGCCCATCGCCAAAGGCGTCATCATGCCGCCCGGCGCTACCGCATTGATGCGTATATTGCTGTGCATGTACTCCATGGCCATGGAGCGCGTGAGTTGCACCAGGCCGGCCTTGGTGGCGGAATAGGCCGCCAGGTAAGCCTGGCCCATGATCGCGGCGCAGGAGGCGATATTGACGATGGCGCCACCGGTTTCCAGCAGGTGTGGAATGGCGCTGCGCATCAGTTTGAACGGTGCGCTGAGGTTCACCGCCAGGGACCTGTCCCAGCGCTCGTCGTCCACCTCGTGACTGTGATCCGGCAGGAATACCGCCGCCACGTTGCACAGGGCATCCACGCGGCCGAAATGCGCCACGCAGGCTGCCACGATCTGCTGGCAGCGGCCCGTATCGGACAGGTCGACCGCCTGTTGCAGCACTGTTACACCGAGGGCGCGCACCTCAGCCGCGGCCTTTTCCAGGTCCGGCTCGTTGATGTCCACCAGACACAGATCCGCCCCCGCACTGGCGAGTTTCAACGCGGTGGCGCGACCGAGACCACTGGCGGCCCCCGTCACGATCGCCGCTTTCCCTGTCATGTTTCCCGGCTCTGGCATAGCGTTCTCCCATTTAGTCGCTGCAAGCGCAGATTAGCGCGGCGCCTGTCAGCCTGCCAGCGCATCGCGCAGCGCTGTCTTCAGAATCTTGCCGTAATTGTTCTTCGGCAATGCGTCGACGAAGCGGTAGACTCTGGGCCGCTTGAAGCGCGCTATCTGCTCCAGGCACAAGCGGTCCAGATCCCGCTCGGCAACCGGGCTGCCGGCAGCCCGGACCACGAAGGCGACCACCACCTCGCCCCACTCCGGATCGGCGTCTCCCACCACGGACACCTCGGCGACGCCCGGGTGTTCGAGCAGGACCTCCTCGACCTCGCGCGGGTAAATATTGCTGCCGCCAGAGATGATGACGTCTTTCGACCTGTCCTTGAGGGTAAGGAAACCGTCGGTGTCGAAAGCGCCCGCCGCTGCGGCCAGATGCGGCTCGCGCGCCACAACCAGCGGGCAATGTTGGACGTTCGTGCCGCGCCGTCGGCCTGGCCGCTCATAGCGCTTGCGGTTTTCTGTCCACTGAATTCCTCTGCCAGGGTGCCGCGAACCTGCCGGTTCACGGGCGATGGCCTGCCCTCGTTTGCGACTTTCGCTATATTTGTCCGAGCGACCGGTCGATAGCGCGTCTTTTTATCAGCAACACTGTTGATTATAGAGCACTGCTGTGCGATCTTGAATATCTGAAAAATTTTTTCGCGGTGCCGTTGCCGGTGCTGCTGCTGAGGATAGGCGATGAGCGACAAGGACAGGGTGATCGACGCGCCTGCGGATCTCGAACAGCCCGTGACCTTCTCGGTGGAGGCCTATATTTCCCCGGACTACGCCCGCGCCGAGCGCGATCGCCTGTGGCGCAAGGTCTGGCTGCAGGCCGGCCGGGTGGAGGATATCCCCGCCCCCGGCGATTACCTCACTTTCGACATCCTCGACGACTCCGTCCTGCTCGTGCGCGGCCCCGGGGGCGATATCAACGCCTTCCACAATGTCTGTATGCACCGCGGCCGGCGCCTGGTGGATACGCCCGCGGGCGCCAGAAATGCCAGCGGCAGGCGGCCGAAATTCATGTGCGCCTACCACGGCTGGCAGTACGACCTCGACGGTCGCGCGGTGGAGATCATCCATGAAGACGACTGGCAGGGACAGCTGGATGAGGACTGCACCAGCCTGGCGAAGGTGAACGTGGACACCTGGGGCGGTTGGATCTGGATCAACCTCGACCCGGACTGCGAACCCCTGGCCGACTACCTGGCGCCCATCCCGGCGATGCTCGACCCCTTCCAGCTGCAGAGCATGCGCGTGCGCTGGCGCAAGTGGGGCGTGTTCGACTGCAACTGGAAAGTGGCCCTCGAGGCCTTCAACGAGACCTACCACGTGCAGACCACCCACCCTGAATTCAACAAGTTCGGCGAGTTTCGCGGCTGGGCCCGGGCCCAGGGCAAGCACAGCCACATCGGCTACGATGCTGCCAAGACTGACGACGACAACCAGAAGGCGAAACTGCGCGTCGGCACCGGCGACGCCCGTATTTCCACCGCGGAGATGCAGGTCTATACCTGGGAGCAGGCCAATACCAACACCACCCAGACCCTGGTGAACGCCGCGCTGCGCCTCGAGGAAGAGTTGCCCGAGGGCACGCCGTCCGGCGAGGTGCTGCAGCACTGGCTGCAGAGCGCGCGCGCCGACGACGAGGCCCGGGGCGTGGTCTGGCCCACCGTCGACCCGGAGCACGTGGGCAAGACCGGCACCGCCTGGCAGGTCTTCCCCAACTTCCAGATCGGCCACGCGGTGAACAACATGCTGTGCTACAGCGCCCGCCCCCACGGCTACGACCCGGACAAATGCATCTTCGAGGGCGCCGTGTACGAACTGTATCCCGAGGGCGAGGAACCGCAGCCGGACTGGGAATACTGCGAGGCCACCGCGGAAGACTGGTGCTACGTACTGTCCCAGGACTTTTCCAACATGGCCGCGGTGCAACAGGGTATGAAGTCAGCCGGGTTCACGGGCCCGAAACCCAACCCCTACATGGAGCGCAGTACCGCCAACCTGCACCGCAACCTGGCCCGCTATATGGGCACCGGCCAGGTGCGCAAGCTGCGCTGAGCTGCGACGGTGACCAGCACTGGAACAGCCACCGAGGACACCAGCAAGGGCGGTCCACTGGCTGGTGTGCGTGTGGTCGACCTGACCGCGATGGTCATGGGGCCCTATGCCACCCAGATCATGGCTGACATGGGCGCCGACGTGATCAAGATCGAGCCGCCCGGCGGCGACCCCACGCGTTACGTTTCACAGGGAAGGGAACCCGGCATGAGCGGCGTTTACCTGAACGTCAACCGGGGCAAGCGCAGCGTCGTGCTCAACCTGCGCGAGGAAGCCGACAGGGAGATCCTGCGCAAACTCGTGGCGACGGCCGACGTCTTCATCCATTCGATGCGCGGCAAGGCCATCGCGAAGCTGGGCTTCGACTACCCCGCCGTCGCCAGCCTCAACCCGGGCATCGTCTACACCAATTGCTACGGCTACAGCCGGCGTGGCCCCGACGGCGACCTCCCCGCCTACGACGACACCATCCAGGCGGACAGCGGGCTGGTAGCGGCGCAGCAAATGCTCACCGGCGACCCGGATTTCGTCGGCACCATCATGGCGGACAAGGTGGCGGGGCTGACCGTGCTGTACGCCACCGTGATGGCGCTGTTTCACCGCGAGCGCAGAGGCGAGGGGCAGGAAGTGGAAGTCGGCATGTTCGAGACCATGGCCTCGTTTCTCCTCACGGAGCACGCCGACCGGGCCATTTTCGATCCGCCCCTGGGCCCGGCGGGCTATCACCGCGCGCTGGCCACAAACCGCAAACCCTATCGCACCCGGGACGGCTACATCTCCGCCCTGGTGTATAACGACAAGCACTGGAATGCTTTCGTCGACGCGGTGCGACCGGCGTGGGTCAGCGATGAACTGGCGACCCTGGAACAACGGGCGCGGCAGATCAATACCGTTTACGGCCTGCTGGCGGACACGTTCCTGGAGCGCACCACGGCCGAGTGGCAGGCGCTGCTGCGCGAATTGCACATACCCCACGCGCCGATCCGCACCCTCGACGACCTGTTCGATAACGACCACCTGAACGCGGTGGGCTTTTTCGAAACCCTGGACACGGATTCCGGGCCGGTGCGCTTTCCGGGCGTACCCACCTGGTTCTCCCGCTCCCCCGGCAAGGTACAGGGCCCCACGGTGGCCCTCGGCGCCCACACCGCCGAGGTACTGGCAGAACTCGGCGTACTCGAGGCGGAACAGCAGCGCGTCGCTGGCGAGGCGCACCCCGAGCCGGAACGCGAACAACCCGGAGCATGACCATGGCATTTTCCCCGGCGACGACCAGCGCGAGATTCGCGAGGCGGTCCTCAAACACTGCTCACAGTTTTCCGACGATTACTGGCTGGAACACGACCAGAGCGGGGAATTTCCCCACGAGTTCCAGCAGTCCATGGCCGGGGCCGGCTGGCTGGGCATCGCCATGCCGGAAAGCGTCGGCGGCGGCATGACGGCCGCGTCCAGCATCCACGGCCCGGTATTCAGCCTCGAGCCCATCGCGCATTTCGGCTCGGAGAAACAACAGCAGCGCATGATCCCGCCGATTCTCTCCGGCGAGCAGAAAATGTGTTTCGCGGTGACCGAGCCCAACGTCGGCCTGGATACCACCAAGCTGAAAACGCGCGCGAGACCATCATGCTCGCCACGGAAATGGGGCGCTCGGCGGCCCTGCAGGCGGCGCGGCGCATAAGACCGGTCACTCGCCTGGCTTCATGTACACTATGCGCGACCAACAATAACACCCAGAACCGACCATGCCCGATACGCCTTCCCCGGACTCCCCTGCCCCGGCCGTGCTGGACGACACCCAGTACAGCAAGGGTTACGCCAATTACGTGCTCGGCGTATTGTTCGTCGTCTACATCTTCAACTTCGTCGACCGCCAGGTGCTGTCGGTCTTCATCGGGCCGATCAAGGAGGAGTTCGGCGCTTCCGACACGCAGATGGGCCTGCTGGTGGGTTTTGCCTTCGCCCTGTTGTACACCATCGCCGGCATACCGATCGCGCGCTGGGCCGACAAGGGCAATCGCCGCAACATCATCGCCCTAGGCCTGCTTGTGTGGAGCGCCATGACCGTACTGTCCGGCTTTGCCAGAAACTTCCTGCAGCTGGCCCTGGCGCGGGTCGGCGTGGGTATCGGCGAGGCCGCGGGGTCGCCGCCCGCCCACTCGCTGATCGCGGATTACTTCCCGCTGGATCGCCGGGCGACCGCCCTGGCGATCTATGCTGCCGGCTCCTTCGTCGGCGGCGCCCTGGCCTTCCTGGCGGGCGGCTACCTGCGCGAATACTTCGACTGGCGCACGGCGTTTATCGTGGTCGGAGCACCGGGCATCCTGCTGGCGCTAGTGGTCCGGCTCACCGTGAAAGAACCCCCGCGCGGCCTGTCCGAACAACGCACCGGCGAGCAGGCCAGCTCCACCTTCATGGACACCCTGCGCTTTCTGCTCAACAGTCGCGCCTGGGTCATCATGATGGCCGGCTACTCCCTGCTATCGCTGACCGGCTACGCCGTACTCATGTGGGGCTTCGAGTTCCTCGCCCGCGTGCACACGATGGACGCCATCCGCATAGGGCAGATGATGGGCGTGGTGATCGGCGCGGGAGGCTGTATCGGGTCCCTCGCGGGAGGCATGGTCGTGGACAGGGTCAGTGTGAGAAAAGTGTCGCGGGCGGTCAGCGTGCCCGCCGTATCCACCCTGCTGGCCGTACCGCTGGGTGCTGTCTTTTTGTTGGCCGACTCCACGCTCGTCGTCAGCGTCAGCTTCATGGGGTTCTTCACCATGCTGAACGTCTACATTCCCGCCATGTTCAGCGCCAACCAGAACCTCGCGCGGCTGGAGATGCGCGCCACGGCATCGGCGTTGATGCTGTTCTGCGCCAACATCGTCGGCGCCGGGGCGGGGCCGCTGCTGGTGGGCGCCCTGAGCGATTTTTTCGCCCCATCTTACGGCGCCGAATCGATCCGCTACGCGCTGCTGTGCAGCGTGGCCATCGGCGCCGTTGGCGGCTTGTTGCTGCTCCTGTGCAGCCGCTACCTCGAGGCGGACATCCGCCGCGCGCAGGGCAGAGAGAGCAACTGATGCACAGGATCACCCGACGCCATTTCCTGCAACGCTCATCCCTGCTGGCTGCAGCGACCGCAATTCAACTGGGAACAATTCAACTGGACAGGCACGGCAATTCAACTGGACAGGCACAACAGAACAATTCAACTGGACAGGCACGGAGAGTCCCAATTCAACCAATTCAACTGGACAGGCACAGAATTCAACTGGACAGAATTCAACTGGACAGGCACAGAATTCAACTGGGCAATTCAATTCAACTGGACAGGCACGGAGAGTCCGGGCACGGCGAGTCCGTCCATGGGCAATTCAACTGGACAGGCACGGAGAGTCCGGGCACGGCGAGTCCGTCCATGGGACTGTGTACGTCGCAGGCCGCGAGAACCCGGCCTTCCTGGGCCCCGCCCCGGTGCGGGAACTGGCCGCGCACATCGCGGAATTCCACGGCCCCAGCGGCAGCAACCGGGACTACCTGTTGCAACTGGCCGTCGCCTTGCGGGAACTGGGGGATGAGGACCCCCACGTACTGGCGCTGGAATCCTTGCTCAGGCGCCGGGTTGACCATCCCGGCCCATTCTCATCCCCACTATTTACTTTGCGCCGGCCTCTCGTGCATAATGAACAACGCTGTTGGATAGAAGTAGATTCTCTTGCGACTCAACAAGGGGCTTACGTAACTCTGCGCGGGCTAAATCACTGACATTTTGGAGACTGAGGCAATGGCTGAAGACCTTGGGATAGACGATGATACCCTGCGCAAAATCTACACCCAGCTTTCGCGCATTCACCAGGTGGACCGGGCCATCCAGGCGGGCCTCTCCAGCGGCAGGTTCCAGTTCAACTACTGGCCGATGACGGGGCAGGAAGGCATCCCCGCCGCCATCGCCCCCCTGGTCAGCAATGAGGATCGCATGGTCACCATCTACCGCGGCATTCACGACCAGGTGGCCAAGGGCGTGCCCCTGAAGGGACTGTTCGCGGAAGCGCTGGGCAGGGTCGACGGCGTCAACAAGGGCAAGGGCGGTGCGCCGCACATCTCCGACCCGGACTCGGGCTCCATGCTGACCACCGCCATCGTCGGCGCGGGCGCGCCCATCGCCAACGGTATCGCACTGGCCGACAAAATGCGCGGTACCGGTGCGATTACCATCGTCAATTTCGGTGACGGCGCCACCAGCATCGGCGCAGTACACGAGGCCATGAATCTCGCGGGCTTGTGGCAGCTGCCGGTGGTATTCCTGTGCCAGAACAACCAGATGGGTGAGTACACGCGCATACCGCACTACACGGCCAGCGAGGACTTCGCAGGCCGCGCCGCGGGCTACGGCTTCCGGGGTGTGATCCTGGACGGAAACGATGTCGTCGCCTTTCACAAGGGCATGAAGGAGGTCATCGATGAAGTGCGCGCCGGCGACGGCCCGGTGTTTGTCGAGGCCCGAACCTGCCGCCTGGGCCCCCACGCCGGCGTGGGTGATACCAACCACCTCACGGCGGACGAACTGGCAGCGGCCAAGGAGGAATGGCCGGTACCCAGAACGCGTCAGCTGCTGCTGGATGCGGGAATCGCCACCGAGGAAGAACTCACCGCAATCGACAGCGCCGCGGAAGCCGAGGTGAAGGAAGCCGTGGAGTGGGCGCTCGAGTGCGAGGTATCCGCAGAAGACGAAATGCTGTTGGACGTGTACGCCGACCCGGCCGTGGTACCGCGCCGGGGACAACGGGACAAGCGCGCCGCGGAAGAGCCCTTTACCGGCGAATCGCGGGAGCTGGCCATGTTCCAAGCCATCCAGGATGCCCAGGAGACCGCGCTGGAGCTGGACGAGGAAGTCATCTTCCTCGGTGAGGATATCGGCGAGAGCGGCGGCGTGTTCCGCTGCTTCCAGGGTATGCAGGACAAGTGGGGGGAGCGCATCCGGCCGACTCCGATCGCTGAACAGGCCATCGTCGGCGCCGCCACCGGTGCGGCATTGATGGGCATGCGACCGGTGGCAGAGATCATGTTTTGCGACTTCATGGGCGTGTGCCTGGACCAGCTCGCCAACCACACGGCCAAGCAGCGCTACATGTCCGGGGGTAAAACCCACGTCCCCCTGACCATACGCACCGTTGCCGGCGCGGGTATAGGCGGTTTCGGCGCACAGCACTCCCAGTCCACCGAGGCCTGGCTGCTGCACAACCCTGGCCTGAAGATCGTCTATCCCAGCACCCCGAGCGAAGCCAAGGGCCTGTTGCTCAGTTGCATTTTCGACGAAGACCCCTGTGTGCAGTTCGAATCCATGATGCTGACCTATGCCACCAAAGAAGAAGTGCCCGTGGGCGACTACCGTGTCCCTATCGGCGTGGCCAGGGTGAAGCGCGAGGGCGCTGACGTTTCACTGATCACCTACGGCTGGCAGGTCATGCACTGCCTGCAGGCAGCGGAAGAGCTGGCCAAGGAGGGGATCAGCGCGGAGGTGATCGACCTGCGCACGCTGCTGCCCCTGGACTACGATCGCATTTTGGCGTCCGTCGAGAAAACCGGCCGCGCGCTGGTAGTACACGCGGCCACCGAGTTCTGCGGCCTCGGCGCGGAAATCGCCAGCACGATCAACGAGACCCTGTTCGGCCAGCTCAAGGCTCCGGCCTCGCGCTTTGGCGCGGCCTACGCACCCATCGCCTTCTCGAAGGCCATCGAAACCGAGCAGATACCCCACGCCGGCACGATCGCCGCCCGTGTGCGCGAACTGCTGAAGTAAGACTCGAGGAACCCTGCATGTCGATGACGCTGACCATCCCCAAACTGCAAATGTCCACCACCGAGGGGACCCTCTTGGAATGGCTGGTGGAGGATGGCGAGGTCGTAGAGGAAGGCCAGCCGATCTATTCCTTTGAAACCGACAAGTCGGTACAGGATATCGAGGCGCCTGTCGCGGGCCGGCTGAGCCAGAAAGTCGCCGCGGGTGAAACTTACGAGGTAGGCACGGAGATCGGCGAGATCACACCCACCTAGCGGATCGCATGCCCGATCCCGCAACAGGCCGCCCGCAGCAGTCTGCTTGACGAAACAATGCAGGGCTTCGCCTACATCTTTTTTAGTAAACAATACTGATGATTTATAGCGATTAGAGGAGGGAGCGCGCCATGACCACCGTAGACAGCCTGCTCAACGGCGCTGCAAGCACCGGGGATGCCGAGGTCGAGGACAAGCTCTACCAACCGCACAATATCGAGAAGATTGTCGCCTGTGGCGGTATGGAGGGCATCACGGACAGCTCGCCGCTAAGCTGAAGGGATACGCGCTGTCAGGTGCCCTCTTCCGCCATGGCGCTGACCAGGGGCCACAGCACCTCGTCGGCATGAATATTACAGAAGTACTCATTCACCTGCCTGATCCTGCCACCGACGAGCGTAAACACCATGCAGTACTGGTTGCGGTACGGGTTGCCGTCGCTGGTCGTCGCATCACCCTCAAATTCCACCACCACGCGGTCACCCTCGGCGGTCACACTTTTGACATCGATATTGAGTCCGGTGGGCAACAACCGGTTGAAGGCGTCTATGGTGCCGATCATCGTGTCCCGTTCGCGTACACCGGCGAACTTGCCATAGCCCTTCGCCACGGTAAACGCGTTGCCGGCGAGACACTGTTCGGCCCCGGCAGCATCGCCCGTACCCATCGCCTCGAGAAAAGCCAGTACCGTCGCCACGTTTTCTTTGCCCATCTATTGCTCCCTATGCAGCGGCTTCGTCGGTCCGATACCAAGCACGGTCCGCAACCACCGCCAGATTCGCGCTACCAAAGACGCTTTGGCCGGCGCCGGCGCCGCGAGCCCGGAAGCCTTCTCGATCTCGGACTTCAGCTCGTTCGCAAAGGACCTGGCCATCTGCGGCAGGAGCGGCCTGCTCAGCGCCTCCCACATGGGTGCGGCCTGCCCGGCGCCCTGCACCCTCAGGTGTAGCATGATATCTGTCGCGTTTCCGCCCTGGCTGACCGCGAGGTAGGAACCGGAGCCCGTGACGGGCTCGGTTTCCAGCCTGTAAGAGAACTCTACGCTGCCCGGTCCGTCCCAGCGGTCCACGTCGACTAGCACGTTGACGGTCTTGACCAGTCCCCCGGCGCCCACCTTGATGACCCACCTCGAGCGCCTGTCGTCGATTGCCTCGTATTCCCGGCAGCCGGGAAACAACAGGGCCCACCTGTTGATATCGCGCACATACTCCCACACCTGGTCGATATCCGTACCGACGGTGACAGCGTGTTCCGCTTCGATCATCCCCGCTCCGTCTTTCCTATCGCGCTGTACAGCAATTCGCTGGGGCGCCCAGCGGCGTGCCGGCCGGCGAGGTAGCCGTGGGTGATGCCCCGCGCGTTGGTGATACCTGACTGCATCAGGGCGCCGTTATCGAGGCGCGCCGCGGAGTTACCGGCCACGTAGAGGCCCTGGATGGCCACGCCATCCCAGCCCACGGCGCGGCAGTGCTCGTCCGCGAGAATGCCGGCGGAGGTGATGCCGCCCCCGGCCATGCGCTGCAGTTCGACGGCGTAGTAAGGCGGTTGCAGCAGCGGCCCGAGGTTCGCGTTCGGTTGTTGCGATGGATCCCCGCACATCAGCGCGCCCCAGGGAAAGCTGCCGCGCCTGAATTCCGGATCTTCCCCGACCTCGCAGCATTCGTTGAACCTGGCCACGGTGGCGACCAGGCCCTCGGCATCGACGCCGATGGCCGCGGCCAGTTCGGCCAGGCTGTCCGCCTGCGTCCCGAGAGCCTCGGGCATCGGCTCCCCCGGCATGACCGAGCCGAAGGGATATTTCTGGCGCGCCTGGTTGTCGGTAATGAGCCAGCAGGGATAGTTCCTGTAGGACTGGGTCATGCCGTCGACTTCGTCCAGGGCGAAATAGATCGAGCGGTAAAACGCCTCGTTGGCAAAGCGCTGGCCGCGCCGGTTCACCACGATGCTGTGCGGCAGGCCCATGAACGGCAGCGCCCCGCGCCACAGGGGTACGCCGTCCTCCTGCTCTTCCCCGGGTACGTGGAAGCTCAGCATACTGACATCGGGTACCCTGGCGATCTGCGCGCCCGCCTCCCCGGCCATGCGCAGGTGGGCGCCCTGGATGGAGGGCATGACCATAGACTTCGGGTCTAGCAGGCTGCCCACGCGCTTGCTGTAGCCCGGGTTGCGCTCGAAACTGCTGACCGCGATAACCACGCCGCGTTTGGCTTTTACGTAAATGTCACGACCGCCCCGCGTCGCCCTCAGGCCGATAATGTTTTTACCGTCGGAAACCAGTTCCTCAACGCCGGTATCGGTATGCATCGGTATACCGCGATCGATCGCGCCTTTCACGAAATAGGCCGCCAGGCCGGGGCCGGCGCAGCGTTCGTCCTTGGCGAGCCGCTCCCCCATGACCGTATAGTCCCAGTTCGCCATATTGGCCATGCCGCCGTTGTCGAAGATGTCCTCGTGGGTGAGGCTGTACGGCACGTGGGGAGACACCCGGGTCCTGTCCTGCCACTCACCGAGGCTCGCGGCGGGAAACGGCAGCGCTTCCAGGCAGCGGCCCTCGGCGGTGCTACCCTGGACATACGGGTAGTAATAATCGGGCAGATGCCGCACCACGCACATGCGAAGCTCAATGTTCTCCTCGAAATAGCGCAGGGCCACCGGGGCGTGCAGCGCCTGGTTGAGCACCGCCGCGTCATCGGCAAAGCCCATGGAGAGATTGTCAACGTATTCAATGCCCGACTCTACCGAATCCTCGATGCCCAGTTCCGCCGCCAGGTGGTTACCGGGAATCCAGACCTCACCCATGGAAAAGGCTGTGACGCCGCCGACCTTGTTCGAGCGCTCCAGGACCAGGGCACTGGCGCCGTGCTCGTGGGCGGTGATGGCGGCGCCGAGACCGGCGGCGCCAGAGCCGACGCAGACCACGTCCGCCTCGAGGTCCCAGCGGCCCGGAGAAGAGTGGATCATCGCGTGCGCTCCCGTTGGTCCTTGCCAGCCAGACTCTGGGCCAGCGCGCGCAGGTAATGCCTGATGTCAGCCAGCTCGGCATCAGAAATCGTCGGCGAGGGCGTCATGCCCCGAGCTTTCAGAGACCCCTCCCTGACCACGGCCCGGAAAGCATCGGCGCTGAGAATCATCGATGAGTAGCGCAGGTCCGGGGCGGCCCCGCCGCCGATGGCGTTCATCCCGTGACAGACCAGGCAGGCATTATTGGCGTAGGCCATGGCGCCCGCCTGCACGCGGCCCGGCTCCGGCGTGAAGTCAGGATCACGGGGCGGCACCCTGGCCGGCATTACGAAGGCGGGCAGACTGGCGTCACCCTCGAGGGTGAAGCTCAGCACCCGCCGTGGCAGGGTGTAATCCGTGCGGTAGGCCGCATTGCCGGTGGCCAGTATGCCACCGCCCTGGGACCCGTTGCCGGTCAATACGGTGATGTACTGCCTGCCATTGACGCTGTAGGAAATCGGGGGCGCGACAACCGGCGCAGCGGTCTTGAAGGACCAGACCTCGGCGCCGCTGCGCGCATCGTAGGCGACGAGGTAACCGTCCATGCGCCCCTGGAACACGAGATCACCCGCGGTGGCCAGCACGCCGCCCGGCCAGGCCCCGGGCAACTCGATGGTCCAGGCCGGCCGCTGCCGCGCCGGGTCCCAGGCCTTGAGGTAACTGCGGCGGCTGCCAGGCAGGTCGGGATCGGCAATCATCATGACCCCCATGGCGGTACCGAATCCCGAGACGCCCGGGGGCAGCGGCCCGATCAGCCCGCCGACATCCATGATCGGCACGTACACCAGCCCGGTGCGCGGACTGAACGCCTGGGGCAGCCAGCTGTGGGCGCCCTGGGGCCCGGGCCAGAGTTCGAACAGGTCCGGTTTTCCCTGGTAGCGGATGCCGGGATTTTCCACGGGGCGACCGCTTGCCTGATCAATCTTTTCGGCCCAGGTCACCCTGGCGATCTTTTCCGCCGAGATAAATTCCCCGGTCGCCGCGTCCAGTACATAGAAAAAACCGTTCTTGGGCGCATGCATGATCACCCGGCGCTGCACGCCCGCGATCTCCAACTCGCCGATACTCATGTCCTGCGTCGCCGTGCAGTCCCACTGCTCCGCCGGACAGACCTGGTAGTGCCACACGTACTCGCCGGTATCTGCGTGCACCGCGACAACGGAGGCGAGGAACAGGTTGTCCCCGCCGCCGGGACTGCGCAGTGCGTGGTTGTAGGGAAAACCATTGCCCACACCGATGTAGACTAGGTCCAGTTCCGCGTCGTAGCTGAAGGCGTTCCAGGCTGTACCGCCGCCACCGCGGCCGTACCAGTCGCCCTTCCAGGTCGGCCGCATGACTTCATCGGCCCGGCCGGCGGCGGGCTGCGACGGATCGCCGGGAACCGTGTAAAAGCGCCATACCTGCTCTCCGGTTAGAGCGTCGTAGGCGGTGACGTAGCCGCGGATCGGGCTGACATCGGCGCCGCCGTGGCCGACGATCACCTTGCCGTCGAACACCCGGGGCGGGCCGTTGTTGTTGCGCGGCTCGGACAAGTCGAACTGCCGGGCCTGCCACAGCGGTTTGCCCGTGCGATCGTCAAGTGCGATCACGCGCCCGTCCGTCGTCGCGAGATACACGCGTCCGTTCCACCAGGCGATGCCCTTGTTACCCCAACTCATGTGCAGGGGCGACTGGGCGATTTCGCGCACGCCGGGGTCGTAGTCCCACAGCAGTTCACCGCTCGCGGCATCGAAAGCGCGGATAAGACTGTGGCTGGTGGTCGTGAACAGCTTGTTGCCGCCCTTGACGGGGGCGGATACGGAAAAGCCGGATTCCAGGTCGTAAGACCAGGCCAGCGACAAATCCGCAATGTTCTCCAGGTTTACCTGGTCGAGAGCGCTGTAATGCTGTTCCCTGCCGTCACCGCCGAAATTGGGCCAGTCCGCGGCAGGCAAGACGCTCACCTCAGGGCCGGTTCCTCCACCCGCACCGCATCCGACCAGAGCGAGGAGGCCTGCACAGGCCACTGCCCTCACTCCGGGATACCCTCCTGTCATCGCGTCGGCAGCTCGATCTCGGCCTTTGCCGTGGCCATGACGGAGCCGAGCTGGTCGGCCATCCTGCAGTCCACCTGCACCAGGTTGCGTTGTTCGTCGTCCACCAGCTTGTCGATCACGGTGGCGGTCATGTAGGTCGCGTCCCCGGTGAGGGCCGGGCTTCGGTAAGAGGCGGTGCTGTGCACCACCCCGCCCCACTCCCCCGCCCAGCCGGCGAAATAATCGAGAATCCAGGCGCCCATGGACGCGCCGTAGCCGTAGCCGCGGGGCATGCCGACACGCCGCGCCCACTCGGGGAACAGGTGGCCGCGAGACGGGCCGAAGTAGGCCCCGTCGGTGAGCTCCGGGTTGTCGCGCTCCATCACCGGGTCGTTCTCGTGACCGGCAAACTCCTCGGTGAAGCCCATGGCCGCCATGTCCATGCCGGGCCGGTGGGTGCCGCCCCAGATAGTGAAAAGATAGGCGCGCCACTCGGTGGTAAAACTGGCGATACTGTGGGGGCCGATGACGCGCACCGGCAGTTCATCGCCGACATTGACGTCGTCCCAGTAGCGCTTACCGTGTCCGAGGTCGTGCATCATGCGCACGTAATCGTACTTGCGCTCCTCGAGTTCCTGCAATTCCCCCTCACTCCACTCGGGGTCGTTCGATGGCTCAATGGCACCCATTTCCACGGCCGCGTCACGGCTGTAACGGATCGAGGTAGAGCGCTGCCGGGCGATAAAATCGCCGTCCTGATTGTAGTAATTATTGTCCCCGCGCTGGAAACAGGTAGGACCGGCAAAACTGGTCTCCTTCACCGCGTAATCGAACGGAATTTTCTCGTTGACCAGCTCGTCGCCGCCGAAAATTCGCGGGCCGTAGAACCACCATTCGTCGCCACCGAAGATGAGGTGCGAATCTGGAATGCAGCCTACACATGCCGGGCCGGCACCGTGACCGTCGTCCGTGGCAACGGCAAAGGATTGCGGCGCCACCAAACGGCCGTAGCGACCCTCGGCGGCGTAGTCGTGATCGTAGTGCAGCAGGTTCGGGTAGTGCATGGCCTGCACCCAGCGCCGGAAGTCGTTGTTGTGCAGGGGCTCCTTCATCCGCGCCGGTGCGATGGGCACGCCCATCAACGCGTCGAGTTCGGAAGTGTCCAGGGTCTTGTTGCTCATGTGCCGCTCCAGTATTCGGGTAAGGTCTGCTGCTCGTTCATGTCTGTCCCGCTGCGTGATCATCGGCTGCGCCCGGGCGCAGCGCCATGACGCTGCCCTCCGCGTCCGCCGACAGGTACAGCGTGCCATCGCTGCCGGCCGCGATACCGGCGAACGGCCCCATCGGCCCGGACAGTTCGCCGATCGGACCAAGGAATTTCGGGACGACTCCGGCGGGGGCCCCCACCGGCAGACCGGAAACGAGAGTTCGGCGCCCGCCCCCTGCCAGGTCCACCGCGATCAGCTCCTGCGCTGCGGCATCGACGATAAAAAGCTCGCTCCCGGAGACCACCAATCCCTGTGGCGCGACCAGCCCGTCCAAGAGCGTATCACTGTTGCCGCCGCGAATCGCCAACACCCGGCCGGCGCCCTCTTCCGCCACCAGGCAGGTGTCGCCGTGCACCGCCACACCGGAGGGCCTGTCCAGCCCGGAGGCCAGTTCCGCCACATCCCCGGACTCCAGGCACAACACCCGGCCGGCGCCCCTGTCCGCGAAGACAATGGCGCCGTCGGCCGTCAGCGCAATGCCGTACAGCTGTTCGAAGCCCTCGGCGAGGATTGCGCTGTCCTGCTTTGCGGGGGACCAGCGTGCGACGTGGCCGTTGGCCGATGTCAGGAAGTATTCGCCCTCCCCACCCGCAACGACACCGCGGGTGTAACCCGGGAAACCAGGCGTAAACAACATACCGAGAGATTGCAGCCTGACCCCGGGGTTCAGGGAGTACGTGAACCCCCCATCCGCCACGAACAGCGAGCCATCGGCGCCGACGGCCAGGCCGAGGGGCCAGTTCAGACCGTCGGGCACCAGCGAACGCACCTCCCCGTCGGGAATAATTTCATTGACCTGCCCGGAGATACTGGAGACGAACAGGCGCTCGCCGATAAAGGCCAGGTTGTCCAGCCCCGGGGCGATATCCGCGAGCACCGTGCGCTCGCCGGTGCCGGGATCGATTCGCAGCACCTGTCCGCTGCCCACCTGCGTCGATACGATATGGCCGCGGGCATCGAACTTCACGGCATCGGGCACGCCGAGTTTAGCGGCCACCACCTCTGGCTGGCCGCCCGACAGGGGCACGCGCCAGATCTCGTTGGCCCCCATGACGGGGAAATACAGCAGGCCGTCAGGCCCCACCTCCATGGCGTTGGGCATGGGCACGTTGTCCACCAGCACCCTGGGCGCACCACCGTCCAGGTCCAGTTCCATGATCCTGCCGCCCACGCGACACTCACCGGCGTACAACCTGCCCTGATGAAAGGCGATCGGGTTGGCGCAGGGCATGTCGCCCAGCACGATGCGGGTGCGCCCCGCCGGGGTGCGCACACAGACCCGTCCCTCGGTAATCTCGGTGGCGTACAGGTTGCCGTCGGGATCGAACACGAGATCGTCGGGGGCGACGATGTCACCCCCTTTGGGGCTGATGATTTCCACGTCGCCACTGTCCACGTCGATGGCGCTGACCTGGCTGCCAGACACCTGGGCCACGTAAAGGCGATCGTCGGGACCCCGGCAGATACCGTTGGCGCCGAACAGCCGACTGGGCGGGGTCAGCCGTTGCAGTGTCCACCCCTGTGCCACGGTGGGCGTGACCGGCGCGTCGTACCGGGAAGCTTGCGTCATGGCGACACCGGGCCCGACATCACTGCGTCGGAATCCACTGGGCGTTCATCGCCTCGGGGGACAGGTACTTGGTGGTCGACCAGCCGCCATCCACGACGATGGTCTGGCCGTTGATATGGGCGCCGCCATCAGAGCACAGGAAGGCGATGGTGCTGGCCACGTCATCGACGGTGCCCAGGCGCGGCGCCGGTGTCATCTCCGTGTTCATGCGTCGAAAGCCCTCGTCATCCAGCCTGGCGGCGACCATGTCGGTCACGGTGACGCCCGGGGCTACGCAGTTGGAGCGGATGCCCTGGGCCCCGTATTCGCAGGCCATGTGCAGGGTGAGCGCGGTAAGGCCGCCCTTGGCCGCCGAGTAGGCGCCGCCGCGGCGGCCACCCACCACGGCAAAGGTCGAGGTGACGTTGACGACGGCGGAGCCCGGCTGCATATGCACGATGGCGTCGCGCGCCAGCCGGAACGGCGCCCGCAGCATCACGCCGAGAAAGTTGTCCAGGGTCTCGTCATCCGTCTCGTGCAGGGGTTTGGGACTGCCCAGCCCCGCGTTGTTGATCAGGAAATCGATGCGGCCGAAACGCGCCAGCGCCAGGTCGACGATGGCCTGCGGGGCCTCGTCGGCGGCGATATCCACGGCCAGGGTGGCCAGGCGCGCCGGGTCGTCGAGTTCCCGCGCCAGCGTCTCCAGCTTCGCCGGGTCGCGGCCGACACCGACGATCGCCATGCCGCCACCGTGGAGTTGCAGGGCCGTGGCGAGCCCGATGCCGCTGCCCGCGCCGGTGATGATCGCGACCTGCATATGACGTTCTCCTGGTGGTGCCACTCCACCGGACCGCTGCCCGGGCCGGGAGCCTGGTGCAATGTAGTATAATCATCGGTGTTGATTATTACCAGAGATGCGGGCGCGGTAGGCCGCGAGGAGAACAGTCTTGCAAAGTCGGCGGGCAAAATGGCTGCGATAGCGAAGGGGTACCGGGAGATAGCGGGGCGCTCGGTGCGCTGGAACAAGGCCCGGGCCGCCGCGGCCTACGACCGGGGTGACTGGGTGCGTGAAACGCTGGCCGAGGCCCTGGCGCGGGCGGTGCGCGAAGATCCACGGCGGATACTGGTAGTGGACGGCGCGGTGGAACTGACCACCCGTGAACTGCAACGGCAGGCCTCCAACCTGGCGCGGGCACTCGCCGGGCGCTATCCCGCGGGCAGTGTCGTCTCGTTCATGCTGCCCAACTGGTACGAGGCCGCCGTTATCTACATGGCCGCAACCCTGGCGCGCATGGCGGCACACCCGGTGCTGCCCTCGCTGCGCGGCCACGACCTGTCCTACATGCTGGCCGACGTGGACAGCCGCATGCTGTTCATCCCCGGGGAATTTCGCGGCCACGACTACCGCGCAATGCTGGATACCGTCGCGGCCGGCCTGGATACGCCACCAGAGGTCGTCGTGCTGCGCGGTGAGGCCGGCGGATACAGCGCCTACGATGACCTGCTGCGCGACCCACCCGACTGTGAACTGGCACCGCCGGAGCCCGATGCAGTGCGCATGATCATGTACACCTCGGGCACCACGGGCAGACCCAAGGGCGTCATGCACAGCCACAATTCCATCCACGCGCTGATCCGGCAACTGGGCCGCCAATGGCTGGTGGAGCCCGGCGACCGCTTTCTTGTCGCCTCGCCCATCAGCCATATCGGCGGCTCGATTTACGCCTTCGAGTGTCCGCTGTTACTGGGCACCACCGCGGTACTTATGGAACAGTGGCACGCCGCACAGGGCGTCGACCTGCTGCTGACGCGACACTGCACCCACTTCGCGGGGGCCACCCCCTTTCTGGTGCAGACGCTGGCAGCGGCGCGGGAGACCGGCACGCGACTGCCCGATCTCAAGCTGTTCGTCTGTGGCGGCGCCTCCGTCCCGCCGTCCCTGATTCGCGAAGCGGCGGACTATTTCGAGCGCGCGGTGGTAACCAGAGTCTACGGTTCCACCGAGGTGCCCGTGACCACCGTCGGTTCGACCGCGCCCGGCGATGCCGGCCACGCGGCAGAGACCGATGGCCGACCCGGTATTGCCGAGGTGAAACTGGTCGACAGTGGCGGATCGCCCGCGGATGCCGGCGAGGTTCTGGTGCGCGGGCCGCAAATGCTGGTCGGCTATCTGCACCGCGAAGACGAGGCGCAGGTATTCGACGATGAGGGCTATTACCGCACCGGCGACCTGGGCCACCGGGTGGACGGCGACTACCTCGTGATCGCCGGGCGCAGCAAGGACATCATCATCCGCAACGGCGAGAACATCGCGCCGAAGGAGGTGGAGGACCTGCTGGTGCAACACCCGGATATCGCCGAGATCGCGATTGTCGGCGTGCCGGATCCGAAAACGGGCGAGCGCGCCTGCGCGGTGGTCGTTCCCGCCGCGGACGCCCAGCCCGACGTTACGGCACTGCGTGATTTCCTGATCGCACGGGACGTGGCCAGGTTCAAGATTCCAGAGCGGGTCGTGATCCGCGACGCATTGCCGAAAAACGACGCCGGTAAGGTGCTGAAGCACCGCATCAGGGATACCCTGCTGGCCGATCAGAGCCCGTAGCGGCTGCGCACGCTGTCGAAGCGCTGCTGCATCTGGGCGATTCTTTCCCGCGGCGTCGTGGTCGCGCTGTCAGCCGGCAGTACCGTCGGGAGTTGCGCCAGTGCAACCAGCTCGGTGGTGAAGTCCGCCTCCGCACTGCCCGGCATGCAGCGCCAGGTCAGGTTGCCCGCCGCAAAGGCCTGGGTATCCAGCCAGTTATGGTAACCGGGATCGCTGGCCGCCAGCACCAGTCGCACCTTGCCGTCGCCGTCCACCCGGGTGCGGGCGGGTGTGTAGCTGACGGGCCGGTACAGGTAGTCCAGGCTGTTCATGAACGCGCCTCCCAGGGACACCATCCAGAATGCCTCCGGCGGTTCGAAGCTCACGACCAACGCCTCGTCCGGCGCCAGCGCCCAGCACAGGTGGGCGGCCTGGCGACCGCGCCTGGTATCGTCGGCGCCGTCTGCGCGCGGTGCCGCAAAGCGGTTCAGCTGCTGCGGGTCGACCACGCCGCCGCTGTAACGATAGGGATGATCCGGCCAATCGGCCATCAGACCCGTGACGAAATCCCCGGCCCAGTCGACGGCCTCGCACATGCGCTGCGGCGTGGGTAGCGGCCGTGGCGCCTCCATGCCCAGGCGTTCGATGGTCAGCCGCGCCGGCGTTTCCTCCCAGGCGTCGAAGCCCTGGCGTATGAACAGCTTGCGCGTCTCCGCCGTGGTCGGCAGCCAGTTGCCCCCGCGCTCCGGCCCGCCGATAAACAGTTCGAAGTCGCCGTTCGCCGCACTCTCCAGTTCGTGCCCGAACAGGTTGACCTGCGGTATATCGCCGAAGGGTTCGTGCAGACTCGGCCAGCCAGTGCCGGGCTGGCGCTCCGGCCGCGCCCCCTGCAGCGTGAAATTGAGAAACCGCGCGCTACCGGTGTTGCCGGAAACGCGGTACGCGTGCGCGCCATCGATCCAGGCCTGCTGATAGGTGAGGTCCGCCGCGTCCCCGCCCAGTTTGCGGCCTGGCGTACAGAATGCGTGCAGCAGCGGATACGCGCTATCGCGCGTTTCCAGGGCGAGATCGAAAGCCTGTCCCAGGTTCTGGGTGAGGAACCGCATGGCGTCGGCCCGCTGCAGCGCGTTGGCAGGGTTGTAGTCCTTGAACACCTGCTCGCCGGCCTCCTCCAGTTGCGCACAGAAGCGGCCCCAGGCCCGCCGCAGGTCATCGTCATCGGGACAGTCACCGAACGCCATCAAGCCCTCCCTCACACACCGTGGCGCGCCAGCAAGTCGCCGAGAAATTGCCCCGCGCGCGCCACCGCCGCCGCGGCGCCCTCCGCCTCGATACGCGGCCCCAGCAATTCCAGGTCGAAGGCGCCCGCGTAACCCGCGTCCAACAGCAGGCGCACGATATCGTCCAGCGGTATCGCGCCGTCCCCGGGTACCGCCCGGGCGGGCAGCGCTCGATCGCCGTAGACATAATCGGATACCTGGACCAGGTGGCAACGCGGCGCAGCGCGCTCGATCAACCCGCCCAGGTCCGCTTCCGCCCAGCAGAAAAACAGCTCGATGCAGACACCGATGTCCGCCCGTTCGGCAAGCCGCAGGGTGTCGGCCAGGGTATGGGCAATGTGCAGGTCGGCGTACAGGGATCCTGCGTTTTCCACGGCCAGCTCGATCCCCGCCGCCCGGGCCTCGTCGACGCAGGGCGCAATGGCCTCACAGAAATAGTCCGCGGATTGCTCCCAGGTGCCCGACCCATGGCCGCCGGTAAGCATGTAGATGGAGCGCGCGCCGAGTTGCGCGGCGCCGTCGATCAGGCGCGACAGCCGGTCTTGCGCGTCACGCAGGCGGGCTGCGTCTGCGGATAACTGCCCCTCCATGAAGACGTGGGTGATGCTCTCCAGCGCCAGACCCGATCCGGCCCGGCCAGGCTCGGCAAGGGCCGCGGCCACCTGTTGCACGCCATCCGCTTCCAGCAGTGCATGATTTAACAGGCCGACACGCCTCGCGCCCAGGGCCCGGCACTGGCGCAGGTACTCGGCGACCGGGTCGCCGGCGAAACAGATCGGGTGAATCGCTATGCGCTCGTGCATCCGCCGCCCCGTCAGCGCCGCTCTATGTCGAGTCCGAAGCGTTCGCGATAAGGCGCGAACTCTTCGTGCAGGGCGTCGATATCCCCGTCGATCAGATCCGTGGAATAGACGAATTTGCCGTAGCGATCGCCGCGATTATTCGCCAGGTAATCGCGCATTGCCGCCTCGGCTTCCTCGGACAGTTCCCGCCCCGCGAACGCGTAGAATTCGCGGATCGTGCCCACCTGGTCCGCCATGAAATCGGGATAGCGCACGTGGTGTATGCGCGGGTCATCGATCATCGGGTTCTCGAGTACTGCGTGAAATCCGGCGCGACCGAGGGCCGTGTGCAATTGCGCCTGCTGCGCCATGTCGACCGCGCCGGTCAGGCCCTCCGTAAGGTCCGCCGCCATCTGGATGCGCGAGGCGATACTCTGTACCGGGTCACGGTGAATGTACAACACCCGCGCGTCGGGGTAACAGTCGAAGAACGCGGGAAAGCGCGTCGCGTGAAAGCCCTTCAGCACCCAGTACCTGCGCGGTCTGCCGTGCTGGGTTGCCTGCAGCATCATCTTGTGGATGCGGTACTGTGCCGGTGGATCAGGCGGCAGGTTGGCCACCACCATACCCATGGGCACTCGCCACCAGGCAGTCGGGGTCAGGACACGAAAATCGAAGGCCCAGGTGCGCTCGTCCTCGGGCAAACCGTTGCCCAGCATGTCGTTATACGGATGGCAGTGCAGCCATTGCGGCAGCCGCGCATTGATTTCCTCCCACTCGGCATCGGCCAGCGCCCGGCGCGGATCGTCCGCCGCGGCCAGGCCGGGCGGCGGCGACGGGTGCATGACCTCCCAGAAACGCAGGGCCCGGGTCCCCGGGTCGACGGCAAGCAGCGCGTGCAACAGGGTCGTACCGGAACGGGGTTCCCCGGTAACGAACAGGGGCCCCTCGATCACCTCCTCGTGCAGACCGTAATTCCGGTGATCCTCGAAAAAACGCAGCCGGTCCGTCAGCAGCCAGTGGATATTGGCAGCGGCCAGGCGCTGACCCGCGGCGTCCATGCCCGCGCCGCGGATCGCCTCCAGCACGACCGCGAAGCGTTCCATGAAGGTGGGGTCGCCCCAGTCAGACAGGCCCGTCTCCGAGGTGGCGGCCTGTAGCAGGGCATCGGGCTCGAGATCCTGCGCCACCCTCAGGCCTGCCCCATCAGCCTGAGCAATTCGTCCTCGGTCGCCCGCACTTTCTCGGCGGAGCGGGCACCATAGGCAAGCCCGGCCATGCCGCCGTAATCCAGTATTTTCGGTACGCGCAGGCCGGCGTCACAGTACCCCTTGACGGTGCGGGCCACCTGTTGCGGCGTGCCGTGAGGCACCATGTCGAGCACGGCCTGCGGATCGACCTGGCCGAGGAAGTCGACGATGCGTTCGCGGGTCAGCACGCCGGGGTCGATGTCCTGGTAGCCGCGCCAATCGTCACCCATCGGATGGCTGTGGCCGAATTTCGCCAACTCGACGGCGGCGATCTGCAGCAGTATCGCCTTGACCAGCGGTGCGCGCACGATCTCCTGCAACTCATTCTCGTCGCCGATCAGGCAGGTCATGATAAAGGCCGGTACGATAGCCCCGGGGTCCCGGCCCGCGCGTTCCGCCGACTCGCGGATCGCGGACAGCTTGGCCGCGTAATCCTCCGGCGACCAGGCCCCGGCTGGCCACCACCCGTCGGCGAAGCGGCCGGTAATATCAAGCATGCGCGGCCCGCTGGCGCCGATCCAGATCGGCGGGGCCTTGCCGTCGTAGAGTTCCGTGTCCATGCGCGCATGGCGCAGGGTGTAGAACCTGCCGTCAAAATCCACCGTGCCGTCGCTGTCCCACATCAACCGGATCACCTGCAGTGCTTCCTCGAAGCGGCTCACGGGCGTGGCAAAGTCGAAACCATAGGGAACGCAGTTCTCGGTCTCGCCGCTGCCGAGCCCGAGAATGAAACGCCCCCCGGATACGTGGTCCAGCGTCAGGGCTGTCTGCGCCAGCATGACCGGGTGGCGGCGCACCGTATCGATCACGCTGGTGGCGATGGGCACATTACTGGTCAGGGCGGCCGCGGCGCCGGCCACCGCCATGGCATCCAGGTGGCGGTGCGGGGAAGGCGATACCGTGGCGAGGTCGGTGAATTCCTCCGTCCAGATCGAGTCGGGCCAGAAGCTGACAAGGTGGTCCGGGAGCCAGATCGAGTGATAACGCCCGGTGTCGAGCGCTTCAATCTGGTCCAGTCCCAGGGGAAGCGTGGTACGCAGGAATGCGGCTGGCTTGACGTTCACCTGAATCTCCTGTCACCGCTTGCGAGCGGGGTAGCGCGATCAAGATCCCGTGCCATGTCGGAGTTGCGGCAACGGGACATGCCCGCCAGACCATAATATAAATCAACAGTGATGTATATCTGCAGCCGGCTATTGTGGCTGGTTCCCGCTGCCTCTAACATGATTCACTGGGCCGGATCGGCGAACGGAACCAGTAGATGAGCCTCACTATCGCAGACAAACGGATGTACACCGGCTCGCGGCGCTGCCTGCGAGACTGCGTGACAATGGCCGGCGCATGCCTTGCCAACCTGGCGCTCCTGCCGGGCCTGGTCCTGATTACCGCTTGCGCCTCCCCGGATTTCCGCGCCGAGGCCGGCGCCGCCCGCCATGGCGGGGATCCCGCGGACCAGCCCGGGAATTTCCAGTTCGTGATTGTCGGCGACCGCACCGGCGGACACCGGCCGGGGGTCTTCCGGCACGCCGTGGACCGTATAAACCTGTTACAGCCCGAATTCGTGGTGGGCGTGGGCGACCTGATCGAGGGCTACAAGGACGATACGGCGGCCCTGAAACAAGAGTGGGACGAATTCGACCGCATCATCGGCAGGCTGGACATGCCGTTCTTCTACACCGTGGGCAACCATGACATCGGCAACGAACCGAGCCGGGACCTGTGGCATCAGCGTTACGGGCGCGATTACTACTACTTCATCTACCGGGATGTGCTGTTCCTGTCGCTCAATACGGAAGACCCGCCGGTGATCCTGCCCCCCGACGTGCTGGCCCGGCAGGCCGCACTGGAAGAAATGATGCAGCGCGACCCGGCCGGGGTGCGGCGGATGCTGCGGGAGCGCCGACGGGACACCGGTGCTGCGGAAGGACCACCAAAACTGCCCGGCGCGGTCGCCATCAGCGCTGCCCAGGAAGCCTGGGTGGCGCAAACCCTGGCGGCTTTCGAAAACGTACGCTGGACGATCGTCCTCATGCACAAACCCGCCTGGGAGTACGGCAGCGCGGCCTTCGAACGCATCGAACAGCTGCTGGCCGATCGCCCCTACACCGTGATCGCCGGGCACGAGCACTACTACAACTACACCCGCCGCAATGACAGCGACTACGTCACCATGGCCACCACCGGCGGCATCTGGCTGCACGAGAACGGCGGTGCATTCGATCACATCGCATGGGTCAGCATGACGGACGAGGGGCCGATTATCAGCAATATCGCGCTCTGCGGCCTGCTCGGCACGCCGCGGGAAACACTGGCCACGATGGGCACAGCGGACGACGGGCACCACTGTTTCAGGCCGGGCGGGATGACGCCCTGAACGCCACCGACTACAGGGCGGGACTATCCAGCAGGGCCTGTAGTTCGGGAAACGCCTCGGCGCGCATGGTGCCGTACAGGGACAGGCGCAGAACCTCGCGGCTCATCCGGCGGGCCATCGCCTCGCGCTCCTTCTTCGAGCGCGCCCCGGCGCGCACCCACACGGGCCACAGGAAATAACCGGCCAGCATCAGCACCGACAACACTTCCGCATCGACGCCCTCCTCGCTGAACTCGCTGTGGGTCATCGACTCTGTCGACTGCTTGAAATGCCTGAAAAAGACATCCTCGTAAGGGTCCTCGCAGGACAGCATCTCGAACAACCAGATGCGGCCCAGCTCCGGATTTTCCACCGCGAAGCGGGCCAGCTCGTTGATAACCTTGTACAGGGCGGACTGGTTGTCGCTGATCTGGCCCTGGTCTCCCTCGGCGCCCAGCACGTTTTCCGACAGGTGCCGGCTGACCCACTCCACGGTGGCCTTGATCAGGTCTTCCCGGGTTTTGAAATGCTGGTAGGCCGTGCCTCGATTGACGCCCGCGAGGTGCGCCACCTTGGACAGGCTGAGGCCATCCGGGCCGTCAGACGCGAGCACGGTGCGCGCCGCGGCGATAATATCCTCCCGGGTGGCTTCCGGATTGCGGCGTCTTCTGCGGGGAGGCCTGACGGGCGAGCTGTTTTCCAAATTAATCACCAATGATGTCTACTACATCATGGTGTGCGGGGCTCGGGAGAATGTCAACTGCACCGGGACAGGGGTCCCGGGCTGTCAGCGCTTGTTGAGATTGCTCTTCAGGTAGGCCTTCATTAGGGCGTGGCTGTCGGCCCTGAGGACCCCGTGCATGGACAGGCGCATCACCTCCCCGGCAAACCGTTCAGCCATCTGCCGCCGCGCTTTCTTGCTGCGGGCGTGGGCGCGTACCCAGACGGGCCAGAGAAAATAGCCGGTAAGCATGAGGACGGCCAGGACCTCCACATCCATGTCGTCAAGGCTGGCATCACTGTCGGCCAGGGTCTGCAGCGCCTGCGCAAAACGCTTGTAAAACACGTCCTCCTTGGGGTCTTCCCTGGATAAGACGTCGTACAGCCAGATACGCCCGATATCCGGATTTTCGATAGCGTACTCCGCCAGCCGCAGGTTGAACTCCACCATGCCGTTGATAATTTCCGGGAGATGCTCGAGGTCGGGTAGCAACAGGCCTTCCGGCGGTTCGCCATCCAGATCACCGCCCTCGAACACGGCATCGAGGAGTTGGTGGCTCACCCAGTCCAGGGTTGCCCGGATCAGGTCTTCCTTTACCTGGAAATGCTGGTACGCCGTGCCCCGGTTGACACCCGCCAACTTCGCCACACTCGATACGCTCAAGCCCTCGGCGCCGTCCTTTGCCAAAATCGTCCTGGCTGCCTCCAGGATCGCTGTCCGCGTCGCGTCGGGATCACGTTTGCGACGTTGTTGCTTTGCGGCCATCCGCACCTCCATAAGCTATAACAGCCGCCCTTCAAGCAGGGCACGCACACTATACCACCTCACAGGGTGCGGAAAAATTCCGGCTCGCCGGAGTGAAAGCAGGATCATCGACGATGACGCCGCGAACCACACTTGCTATATTGGCGTCACCGTGGCGACAGCAACCCTCCCGGTCCTCGAGTCGAGTTTCCAACGAACGCGGTACACATGCAAAGCCAGGAACAAGCCGTACTCAAACACCTCCATGATTGGTGCAACGACGGGCATATGCCGTGGCTTTGCATCATAACGTCATGTAGCGGCTCGTCCCCCCGGCCCGTCGGTTCCATGCTGGCCTGCCTTGATGACGGCCGACAGTGCGGCTCCATCTCCGGCGGCTGCGTGGAGGAAGATTTACTCGAACGACTCAGAGCCGGTGAGTTCACCTCGTTTGCACCCCGGGTCGTGCAATATGGGCTGAGTGCTGCCGAGAACGAGAGGCTGGGATTGCCCTGCGGCGGGAGTATTAAGCTGCTGCTGCAGCAGCTCTCGAGCGAAGACAGCACATGGATCACGGACGTCCTCGGGGCCCTGGAGCGCAGGGAGTGTATCGTCAGAACGTTGTCACTGGCTGACGGGCGCTCAACGCTTGCGTCGGTCGACACCCACCAGCCCCTGGCAATGGACGAAGAGCAACTACAACAGTGCTTCGGCCCCACCATGCGCATGCTGCTGGTCGGCGCGGGGCAGCTGGCGCAAAGCCTGTCGGAACTCGCGCTGGCGATGGACTATGAGGTAATGGTCACGGACCCCAGGCAGCAGGCGCTCGATCAGTGGGAAGGCCCGGACCTGCCACTGATCCAGGGCATGCCGGACGACGTCCTGAGGCAGCACGCCAGCGATAATCATTCCATCATCATCACGCTCACCCATGATCCCCGCATCGATGACATGGCGCTGATGGAAGCCCTGGAATCGAAGGCCTGGTACGTTGGAGCACTGGGCTCGATTCGTACCACCCGCAAGCGCATTGACAGATTGCGGGCGCTCGGCCTGGGTGATGCCCAGCTCGAGCGCCTGCATGCCCCGGTGGGCATTGCCATCGGCAGCAAAACGCCGATGGAAATTGCGATAGCCATCATGGCCGAGCTGATTCAGCGGCGCGGGCAAGACGTCGCCGCTGCCAGCGCACCGTGAAGACAGGAGTCCTCCTTCTGGCGGCCGGCAGGTCGCATCGCTTTGGCAGCGACAAGCGACAGACGCGGTTTACCAACGGGAAGACCGTGCTTGATACATGTATCGACAGCATACTGCACAGCAAACTGCCGCTCGCCGTTTGCCTGGGCATACAAGATTCGGGTCTGGCCGGCGAGCTCGAAAACCGGGGGATTCCGTGCATCCAGTGCCCCTTATCGGAGCACGGCATGGGCAATACGCTGGCCGACGGCATGCTTTCCCGGCCGCCAGATTGGCAGGGCGTCATCATCGCCCTCGCTGACATGCCATTGGTAAAGGCCGCGACCTTTTCCGCTATTGCCAGCCACATACTGCCCGACAGAATCGTCGTTCCCTATTACGACAATCGCAGGGGCAATCCCGTGGGTTTCGGCAGCGACTACTTTGCCGCGCTGGCGATTACTGAAGGGGACCGCGGGGGAGCCTACCTGGTACAGTCACATCCCGGTAGTGTCTACCGGCTGACAGTGAAAGATACTGGTATTCACAGGGACATCGACACAATGGATGACCTAGCCAAGCTGCAGCAGATTGCCGGGGAATCCTCGTAATTCGGTACCAGTGCTCGCTGTAGCAGCGCTCACTGATTTGTTACTGTCCTAGGGGTGATCGAACGGTTCCCAGTGCGGGCTGTCGTAACGACGACAAAGGGCTGCAAAGATCTGGTTAAACTCCGCCTCGGCGCCAATTGATCTGGCCAACCAAACAGCACATGCTGCACGCTCCTAAGACTGTATTCGTACAACCTGGGGGACCCCATGCCTGCGGACAAGGCCTGGGGAATGAGAGGCCACAGTGTTTGCACTGCATAGGCCATGCGGGATATCAGGGTTTGACTGAAACTTAGGCCCCGCACCGCCATCATCTCGGATAAGCGGCGCTGAGCAAGCGGGCGCCCTTGCATTTCCATCTCAATGAGCGCTTCGACCTCAAACGCGGCACGAGCTTTGTCTATAAAGCGCAGGTCATCCCGTAACTCGTTTTCACGCAGATGTGACAACAAGATATCGGACTCAGCGACCCAGGGCTTGAAAAGGCAGTCGAGGTAACGAAAGGCCTCGTCACCGGTTTCTTCATATAGAGACAACATGGCGCGAAGGCGGGTATTACCGCCCGCCAGCGGCATGTAGTTGTTCTCCCCCGGCCTGCAGGTTACAACCAGAGGTTGGTCCAGACCCTCGGCCCGGATAAACGCTTTGATCCGTTCATACTCACTATTCTGGGACCGTCGAGGATTGCGGTCGTAGGTGCGTAGCTGGGTCACTTCCAGTCAGATCATTCGATTAGTGTCCGGTGCATCATCATGCACCAGCTGCTTTAGCAGTACCCGATTTGCTGTCTCAGTTGCCATCGCGATTCAAAAATTGTGTTTTAGTGGATGAGGTATGTGTGAATTACCCACTGGAAATACGGTGCTACATCTCCGAATTGCCCTAACACCAATCCCGGCACGAATCTTCGTTAGAGTTTTTGAAGTATGAAGCCTCAGGTATCCCGGCCACCTGTCCATTTTTGCCGGCGCTGGTCTAAAGACGCCCGGCGATTTCCGAATTCAGCCTTGCTACTGCCTCGAGGATCAATAAATTAGTACTCCATCAACGATGGTTGTTATTGAAGATCCAGCGACTATGGAGGGTCAAAATGAACAGTAAGGAAGCAGCTGCAACTCTAGGCTACGCAGAAAAAAACACTAAGGGAATCCAGAGTGACCGGAACGTTAGCAGGCGTAACCACGCCCGCCTATATCAAACGCGGACGTCGAATAATCTACGACGAGGAGGACCTTGTGGAATGGACGGCTCAGTTCCGGAAAATCACCAATACATCTCAGTCGTCTATCGATCAAAGCTCGTAAAATCGTCACCTGGCACACCTTGTATATTTCTCAATAAGAGGGTGTATTTTTCGCAATAGCGTTGTGTATAATTCGCATTAAGAAATCGTAATTTTCGCATTAAGATTTGATACATAGGCTGGCACCAATACTCAGCTTCCATTTTTAGAGTGGAGAACATCCGCAATATCTGATTGAGGGTACAGGTATGTTCAAGCGAAGCCTGCAAGCAACCATACTCGAACTGCTTGGCGAATTTCGAATTGTCTATCTGACAGGACCAAGACAGGCAGGCAAGACCACGCTGGCACGGGCGATCGCCGACGACCTGGATATGGGATACATCACACTGGATGACCAGGCCACATTAGCATCCGCTGAAAACGACCCGCACGGCTTCATACGCTCACTGGGATCCAGGCGTGTGGTGGTTGATGAGTTTCAGTATGCCCCCACCTTGATTCCCGCAATTAAAGAGGCTTCGGATCAACTGGAGCCAGGTGAAAGAGGCAAGTTTCTGCTGACAGGATCTGCTGACATTTTTCGTTCGGCCCGAACGCAGGAGGCGCTGCCCGGCCATATGGCCAGGCTTGAATTACTCCCACTATCGATCACTGAGATGGATGGTCAGTCGTGGAATTTGCTCGACTATTTACTGGCGGGAGACTTTTCATCGGTTTCCAGTACGCACCCAACGCGGGAAGACGTAGCAAACCTGATATTACGAGGCGGCTACCCCGAAGTTCAGGACAAGGGCGCCAGAGCCAGGCAAACCTGGTATCGATCATATATGGAGGGCGGGCTGTATAAGGACTTCGAATCCCTGTACGCGGCTCGGGGTGATTATCACTCCCGACTGCAAGCTCTGGCACCCTACCTTGCCGGGCTGAGTGGCAACTTGCTCAAATACTCAAACATCGCTAATGATCTGGAATTGGACGACAGGCTCAGTAAAAGCTATATCGAAATTCTTGAGCTCATGTTCATTATTCGTAGAGTTCCCGCCTACATTAAAAATCGGGCCAAACGTTTGGCCACCCGGATGCCGAAACTGCACTATGTAGATACAGGACTTGCCTGCCACCTCCTCGGCCTACGCAATGAGGAACAAATTCTCAACAGTCAGCACTACGGGGGTTTGCTGGAAAGTCTGGTCCACACGGAAATCTGCAAACATGCCGCCTGGTCTCAGGAAGAAGTGGGGATTTATCACTTCAGGGACAAGCGCAAGCGCGAGGTCGACATCGTATTGGAGCGTGGCAATTCAAAAATTATCGGGGTTGAGGTCAAAGCCTCTGCCAGCGTGAACCCTGGAGACTTTAAAGGTCTCGCTGCTCTGGCAGAGTTTTCCGGCAAGGCTTTCGAGCGGGGCATCCTGTTTTATAATGGGCGGGACATACTGCCATTCAGGCACGAAGCGTTGGAGTTTTATGCTATCCCCTTCGGCGTGCTACTGGGCGCTCAGAATTGAGTAATTGATCGATCAGGGGTCGCAATAATTGTGGACACCCACAAACTAAATTTGTGATCGGGATTATCCCCATCCAAATGCGCCGACTTTTCCGGGTCATCACAAATTAGCCGCGCCTCTGCAAGATCGCGGCCATAGCCCCATTCGTTTTTACGCTGGGTGGATTGCCGATCTCAGGAAAGGCGGGTTTATACGCGGCACCTTTAAGGTCGTCCCGGTATTTCGCGACACCCTGCAAGCGCTTACGGATGCGGGAGACTTGTTTTTTACTAAATCCTGTTAGCTTTTCTGCATCATCTACACAAACGGTTGTGACGGGCGCTGTCACAACCTCAGTGTGCTGATTAGAGTGCTTTCTCGCTGACACCCGCTCATCCCACCACCTAATAAACTCAATTTGCTCTTCGATCTTGGCGTCGATGGCTCGAAGTCAAAGCTGTATGAGCGGTTGCCGTTTTCGCAACCCATGGCCGCAAAGCTAGCAAGTGTCGCTACTGACAGGCGACTTTTAAATTATTCCCATGAGAATAATCTGCCAGCTTCCTGGACAACTCTATCTGGACGCTTTCAAGGACTGGCTCAGTGCGCTGCTATTTGGAAGTGGCGGCGCGGCCACCTGTGCCCCTGATAGAGCAACAATTGGCATCACCGGGCATCCGGCTAGCTTCAGGGTGTCTTTCGACCCTACAGATACCGTGGAAGAACAACTAAAATGGTTAGTCAATGAAACTGACAGGCTACAAAGAGAGCAAGTAGAGTTCTACAATGCACTGAGCAAAGAGAACATGACCATCAATAGGCGCTTAAATCGACTTGGCGAAAAGCTGAATGAGCGTGTCACGTCAGTCGAGGACAATTTGAATCAGCTTGTCCTTACTCCAATCAAGACTCAAGCCTCTGGCCTCCTGCTAGCTGTCTATGGATTGGTGGTTGCTACAATTTTTTAAGAACCCTACAACCTCCAACAGCCCCTAATCCAGCAATTTCGCTCAAACGCGCGCAAATTCTCTGCCGCTACGTGCAGGGTTGCGAACTCTTGACTATAAATTTGTAAGCGCGATCAAAATAAAGTGAGGAAGTTAGGGGTGTTGTTCAAAACGCTAATATCCTCACATTGCCGACGACGGTCATGTATGACCTAGGAGGGACGATGCACACCTCACGCTATCATCATGGTACGCAGAGAGTCTTGACGGGGGTGTTTTTTCTGGCGCTATCAACGCTGAGCGTTGCTGCGCCACCCCAAGCGCTTACGCACCAAGACGCGGTGCGTTATCACGAAGCCACCACCATCAGCAACGACTTTTCGCAAACCCGGTCTTTTGACCTTACTCAGACTTTAGAAATTGCAGCCAAAATACAGGGCGTGGAAGAACCCAAGCAGGCGGGCTACGTCATCTTGCTGTTTACCCTCGATCTCACGTCAGAACAAGCCCGTGAATCGCAACTCGATACGCGCCAACTCTATCGAGCGATTCTACAGACACCCGAAGAAATCGATCGATTAGATATTTCTCTGCACGATTTTCGAGTTGGTGATCGGGTCACCCTCATCGGTTGGCCTAAAACCGAATCGGGCATGCACAGCGCCATGTTACTGATAGATGCTGTCGTATTTACCGATGACAACACCCGCATCAGTTTTCACGATGAGAATCAGGCGCTGCGTGATCGGGTCAACGGGGTCACGGAAGGCCCCCCCGAGATAACAGCCCTCGGGCTTTAACCGACAACCGCGCCCACATCGAACAACACCCCAGTCAGGAGATAGCCCATGTCAATAGCGCGTCGATGCTCCCGAGGGTGGGGGTGGATTCTTCTGGCTTGCTCGGCCGCCACCTTGGCAGCCACGCCACCGCCGTTATCCAATCCCGATGCCACGCCAGAAGCACCGCTAGGGCCGCGCTACTACGGGGCGCTCACAGGTGCCGCGTCTGTCAGTGCGGCGGGCAATGCCACGTATTCGATACCGCTGCCGCTGCCGCCGGGCACCAACGGTGTCGCCCCGTCGCTGTCGATCCACTACAACAGCAACATGAAGAACGGCCTGTTGGGCGTGGGCTTTTTCTTGCAGGGCGCCAGCTCGCAAATCACCCGGTGCCCGCAAACTCTGTCGCAGGACGGCCAGATTCATGCGGTCGATTTCACCGACGAGGATCGGTTTTGTTTGGATGGCCAGCGGCTGGTCTTGGTCAACGGCGGTGTTTACGGCGACCCGGGCACCGAGTATCGCACCGAGATCGATTCCTTCCAGCGCATCACGGCCCACGGAGCGGTTGCAGGCGGCACGGGCCCTGAGTATTTCACCGTCGAATCGGCGGATGGTGTCGAGCGGCAGTATGGCTACACCACCGATTCGCGCATTGAGGCCCAGGGCCAGTCCACAGTGCGGGCGTGGGCGATGAACCGTGTAGAAGACGTGTCGAGCAACTACTACACGTTGGAATACAAAAAACAAAGTGGCAGTAGTGCCTATCGACCCCTGCGCATTCACTACACGGGCAATGCCAATGAGAACGTTATGCCCTACGCCCAAATCAGCTTTTTCTATGAATCCCGCGACGACAAGCCGCGCATTTACCGCGGCGGGTCACGCGTCATCGATTACGCACTGCGTCTCAATCGCATCAAGGTTGAAGTGGATGCCAACCTGGTGATGGAATATCGCCTGGCCTACGAAGACTTTGGCCTCAATGCATCGCTAGCACCGACCGGTGATCTTTCGCGGCTCATTGAAATCAAGCGCTGTGACAGCGCGGGCCTGTGCCAGGAGCCGATCACCTTCGACTGGTGGGCCGACCAAAACGGCACACCGGTGTCTTATTACGACATCACGGTACCTGCCGATACCCAAAACCAGCACCAAAAGTGGTACAACCCACGTTGGCATGACCTGAACGGCGATGGCACGCCCGATTATGTGCACACAGTGCAAAGCGGTGGCAACTACAGCAACTATACCGCGCAACAAATCTCCGGCACCTTCGAGGTTCTGTTGTCGGGCCCCAGCGGTTACACCACAGACACGTGGACCACACCCGGCATTGCCCCACACAACCGGTTTTACGACATCATCTGGGCCGACATGGACGGCGATGGTCGGGTGGACATGGTTACCCCCACCTGGAGTTCCACCGCGACCAGCACCGATTTCCAGATCGCGTTTTCCACCGGCACGGATTTCGATGTGCAAACGTGGACAGGCTACCCCCACCTACTCGACGGGCGTGAACACTACTTTTATGACATGAACGGCGACAAGCTGCTGGATTTGGTGGTGAAAGAGTGGGATAGCACTTATGAGTTCTATAACGGTTGTAACCTCACACCCGTCACCCGAAACGAATACACCATCAAAGTCGCGCTCAATACCGGCACCGGCTTTGGCACCCTGAATACCTGGCTCTCAAATGTGACTCACAATTCTGAGTTCGCAGATATGAATGGCGATGGGTTGATGGACTATATTGCCGCCACGTATATCGTATACATGAATAATGGCGCAGGATTCGATACCGGTGCAGGATTTGGCAGCCCCGGCCCACCGGTGTGTCACACCCCCTACTACTACGATGCCGTCTTGGTCGGTGATTTGAACAGCGATGGCCTGACGGACCGTTACAACGCCTACGTGGGCTACCAGTACAACACCGGCACGGGCTTTGTCACGGCCGGTACGATCGCCATGTTTCCGCACAGTGACTTGAACGGCAATGGGAAGAATGACCACACAGTGCGTACTTTTGTCAAGCGTGATGACAATCACCGCTATACCAACGCGTCCAAGTGGTATATGCGGGACGATGCGGGCACCAGTGTTATCGGAAAAGGATTGTTAGATGACTGGGAGCTGAGCCACTTTCAACAAGTTGTGGATATCAACGGTGATGGCATCAACGAGTACACCGCCAACCGCACTCACTACTGTGAGCCACACTCACACCCGTCCCAAGCGCGCTGGTGCGAGACCGACCAAATCCGGGTGTACCAGGGCGATAACCCGCCGCACCACCTGCTGCGCAAAGTCACCACAGGGCTGGGGTTTGAAACCGAGTTCACCTACAAACCCCTCACCGATCACAGCATTTATACCAAGGGTACGTCGGCGGTGCTGCCCATTGAAGATGTGCAAGATGGCACGCATGTGGTCACCACCTTCACCCAGCCCGATGGCATCGGCGGTCTGGTGACCGTCAATTACACTTATGAGGGTTTGCAGCGCGATCACGGCGGCCGAGGGCTGCTCGGCTTTGCCAAAATCACCGCGACCAATGTCAACACGGATGCCACCACCATCACGGAGTACGAGCAGACCTTCCCCTACAGTAGCCAACCCAAGCTGGTGGAAGTGCGGCGTACCAGTGACAATCGCCTGCTGCAAAAAACCGAAACCACTTACCAGGTCTATGGCACGGTGGGCAGTGGCCCGGTGTTTTCCTACGTGGATAACCGTGTGGTGTCCCAGTATGCACTCAACACCGGTTCGCTGACCTCCACCACTACCACCACCAACAGCGTGGATCAGTATGGCAACATCACCGATAGCACAGTCTACGTGCTCGATATCGCCGCTTGGAACAACACCCAGACCCAGGTCACTAGCCAATACACGCACGACGTCAGCAATTGGCGCGTCAAACAGCTGGATGCCAGCACGACCCAACATTGGCTGGTGGGGGTGCACGACCAGAGCCTGGATAGGCACGTCAATTATTACTACTACCCCTCTGGGCAGTTGGAGAACGTGATTCGCGAAGAGGGGATGGGTACGGGCCTTGAGCTGACCAAGACGCTGGTCTACGACGAATTTGGGAACGTGAATCAAGAGACCACCTCAGCGCCGGGGATCACCTCGCGCACCTCCACCATGACTTACGACTCCCGGGGCCGGTTTGTGCTGGAGCTGAAAAACCCGCTCGCCCACACGATCACACAAACGTGGAATGAAGACCTGGGCACGAAAGCGACGCAAACCGACCCCAACGGGCAAACCACGAGTTGGACCTACGACACCTTCGGGTCGCCCGTGCGGGAAACCCGGCCAGATAGCACCTACACGGAGACCAAATTCTACGAGGACAACTCGGGGTTCAATCCGCATGCCGTGAGTTACTCCGAGATCCTCGGTACGGGCCAACCGCCGGCGCGGGTGTTTCAAGACCTCCTGGGCCGTACGGTACGCACGCGATCCCAGGGGTTTGATGGCGCCTACATCAACACGGATACTAACTACGACAACCGTGGCCGCGCCTTCCAGACTTCAGAGCCCTATTTTGAAAATGATACCATTCACTGGAACACTAATTACTACGATCACCTAAACCGCGTCGTGTGGTTTGTGGCAGCCGATAACACCCAGTCTTACATCAACGTCTATAGCGACGATATTGCCCACCAGGTGCAAACCATTAACTCCGATGCGCAAAGCGCGTACCGCTGGGTCAATGCACTGGGGCAATTGCGCAAAACCCGAGATCGGGCGGGCACCGAAACCCGGTTCAATTACGATGCGGCAGGTCACCGCATTGAAGTCGTTAACGATTATCAGGGCGCGCAACAAAATTCGGTGACCTACACCTATGATCGGCTCGGGCGGCAGCTCACCCAAACTGACCCCGATCATGGCACCTACACCCGGATGTACGATGCCTTGGACCAAGTACGCTTTGAAATTTCGCCAAAAATGGCACAAGCCTCCCAGAGCGTTGAACTGCAATACGATGTGCTCGGTCGATTAACCACCCGGATCGAGCCCGAGGGCACCACCACGTGGAGTTTTGATGACACCACCGGCGGCAATCTCGGTATCGGCAAGCTCCACAACGAGAACCAGACCGGCTTTAATCGCACCTTTGACTACGCGCCCGGTAACTATGGCCGATTGACCGCCACGAGCACCGTGATCGATGGCGGCACCCCCTATGTGGCGGCGGTCACCTACAATGCCCAGGGCAAAGTCGACACGCAGACCTACCCCAGCGGCTTTGCCGTGAAAAGCCAGTACAACGCCCTGGGCTACCTGGAGCGTATCCGGGAAACCGTTACGGGCAATAGCGCCTACTACCAGCTCACCGCCACGGATGCCTCGGGCCGCGTCACACAAGAGTGGCTGGGGGATGGCAGCCTCACCGCTGTCACCTATGACGGCACCTCAGGGCGTATTGACGAACAACACACCACCAACGGCGTGATCGATATCCAGCACTTTAGCTACGACTACGATACCTTGGGTAATATGGAAGCACGCAGCGATGTGCTCCATGGCCTCACGGAAACCTTCACCTTCGACAACCTAGAGCGCCTCACCAGCGCCCAGGTCACCGGGGCCAGCGCCGTCAACTACAACTTTGATGCCATCGGCAACATCACCGAGAAATCGGACACGGGGAACCCGTACAGCTACACCACCAGTGCACTGCATGCGGTGACGCAAATTCAGGTCGGGCCAACCACCCAACACCTGAACTACGACATTCAGGGCAATTTACAAAACGGCGATGATTTGCCCACCATCACCTGGGCGTCTTACAACAAACCGACGCAGCTGACGAAGGGCGGCATCACCTATCAATTCGCCTATGGGCCCAACCGCTCGCGCTACAAGAAAATCAAAGGCTCAGAAACCACGCATTACATCGGCGGCAGTCACGAAAGCATCACCACGCCGACCACCACGAAAGAACGCGATGTACTGCGCGTGAATGGCCGAACGATCATGCTGCGCAAGCATGACAGTGCAACCGCCACCACCGAACACGAGTATGTGCACCGCGATCACTTGGGCAGCATTACGGCGCTCACCCGCGAGTTCGACGGCTCCGTCATCGAGCGCTACAGTTACGATGCCTGGGGCAAGCGCAGAAGTGCAACGGATTGGACAGCCAGCGTGACATCCGTCTACGAATCGCGAGGGTATACGGGGCACGAGCATTTGGATGACCTCGAGGTCATTCACATGAACGGGCGGATTTACAGCCCAAAGCTGGGGCGGATGTTGAGTCCGGATCCGATAACGCAGGCTCCCAATAGTGGGCGGAATTATAATCGCTATACGTATGCGTTTAACAATCCATTAGGGTACGTTGATCCGAGTGGTTGGTGCACCGCTGTTGCGAGTGCTGGTGGTTACAGAGATTCAAATGGTATTTGGACGCTGGCAACAAGCTATTCTCCTTCTCCCGGCAATTGCGGTGGGATTGATTTGAGCAATATCAGTTTACTTCCAGATTGGGGTGAAACCTATATTGGGTCGATAATTACCGGCGTGGTAAATTTGTCACTCACAATTGATATCGTCGATATGATTGAAACTGCGTGCGATTCTCCTAGTCCTCAGAACGCAGAAGTGTGTGCCAGCCCCGAACTTGCTGCATGGTTTCAAGAGTACGGAAATTCTGCAACGCCGCCCACAAATGGAGTAGGACCGCCTGAACCACTGGTGGCGGGGCCATCCGCTCCTGAACCTTTAGTGGCAGGTCCAGGTGATGGGCGTACACAAATTGGTGATGCTATTACGCCTCCCGAAAATAGCGAATTATCAACAAGCGGAGATATTAGGGTAGGCTCTATAGTGTCTTTTTCAAATCGAATTTTTGGCTTTACTCTGGACTTTGGTTCCGCAAAAACTTCCGACATGACAGGGGGATATTGGACAAACAACGGGTACGTTGCTACGTTTTCTGAGGGAAGAACGCTAACGAGCGTTGACTTGTTTGGGGTCGTAACTTTATCTGCCGAGAATACAACTTACGACAACGGTGACACGTGGAACTATGGGCCACTCACCGCTACTCCCGGGCCAGTAATTGAGTTTTTTACAGGTCAGCCGGTGAATATAGACGTTTCGATTGGCTTTGGTGTAGTGTATGAAAACACTTTTACTTTCGAGCAATAATTTGTGACTGAGGTGAAACGCCACAACCAGCAAAAATTCTTGCTGTTGTTATGTCTTCTTTGGGCCGGATTTTTCGCCAGTCTGGCCCTGCTAGCAATTATGATGCGTAATGCAAATTCGGTAGGCGGAGAGCATGAGCTGATCGCCTTAGTGTGGGCTCTGTGCATACCAGCCGGAATTGCGTATCTTTACTTGGTGCTCGAAGTCCTTCGTGCTTACCGCTATAAACTACTTTTTCTTTTGTTACTTATCGTACACCCTCCACTTCTGTTTGTTGTTTCTGCGGCGGTTCCATTTTCATACTTGATGCTGATTACTGTAAGGTACTTGAAGTTTAGCTATGAAACTCCTCCAGTTTGACACACATTAGAATAACCGCGAAGAATCCTGGGGTCAGATACCTTACATATGACATGTAGCAAATCCTGCAGGAATAACAGGCTTCGGAGCCGGCTTTTCAGCACTATTTACGAGTACGGAGTTCCTGGGATCCTTCCCGCTGAACTGAAGGCAAATTAGGGAGGTACGTTACAGTTGAGTGAATTTTTCTTAGTTTGTGTTTTTTGTGTCGGCTCAGGATTTATGCTTGTTTCTAACATTGTATTATATGTGGGCAAGAAACCAGGGATAGAACTCTCCGACATCGCAGCCGCAGGTTTTGAATTTGCAAAGAAACGCGACAAGTATTTTAAACCTCGGAATATCTATTACTATAAGCTTCTTTCGAATATCGGGCTTGGTATGGGCTTTTTCTCCATCTGCGGCCTCTTTTACAATGGCCTTTATGGTGGGGGCTAACCTAACCATCGCCATTCGGGACAGACCACGTTTTCCATTACTTCTTCGGCCGCCCGGCATGGGCGGCGAATAATCGGGATAGATTTATTTTTGGCGCGGCGTTGGTCTCGGAGGCAGCAGTGTTGCTGACCAAGACGCAAATTTGCGTTTTGAAATTATCCGCGCCAAAGCTACAGACACGCTCAGCTCAACGTCTCTAAACACTGCGTGAATAAAATTTCTCGGCAGTGGCATTACAGCCGCCCAACCTGCGCAACTCAATGGCGATAAGCTCAGCCATGAGCGCCTTTTCCTTGGGGCTGCCATTGGCCATGATGTCCATGAACTCCCTGTCCATTTCCTCCGCTGTCATTTGCTCTACGGGTGTTGGTGTGCTCATGATTCCTCCCGGTGCTCGGCTGTCGGCTGCCGAAGCTGCGCTAGTGGATTTGCCGAAAGGTATTCTGCGTCCCTAAGCATCTTTTCCTGCTCATCAGGCGGCAGCGCCTCGTAGATGGCCATTAGCACACTTGTGAGTGCTTTCTTTGTCAGTTGGCTGTAGCCATCGTTGGTTGCCTTATTCATGGCTTTCTCCTTCCACTGCCTCGGCCTCATTTAATTTGGCCTGATAGGCGTCATACCGAGCCACCACAATGCGCATTGCTATCTCTTTGCCTTCTGGTGAAAAAACTTCTCGTATGCCCTGGCAAAAACGTCTGGAAGACTCGCGGGGTCTACGCTGTCAATCACGTCGTGTAATGTGTCACTCATGATTCACTCTCCTTTCTGGCTTGCTCATCCGCCCGCAGCCGCTCCGCTCGTTCTAGGGCTCGAAGTTGCGCGTCTTCGGGCAATAGGTCAAACACGAACATAGCGATTTTCACTAACTCGTCATGTCGTGCGCTAGTTGTGGGCGATTGAGGCCCGCGAATGCCGGTTGCTGATTGCCTCATGACTGTCCCTCCTTCACAATCGCCCTCACGCTTTGGATGTACTTTGGGCTGCCAATTTTAACTACAACACTGCGCAGGCGGCGAGGAGGTTGGGTGACGGCTTGCGGGCTGCATCGGAAGACCCAGTTCTTTGGGCAAAATTCCTTGATACATTGGGATTGAAGCCAGGAGACTTAGTAGATGATACCCGGCTTCCCGTCCCGGCTACAGCCAGTGAGGCTCAAGCAGAGCTAGATACAACGCTGGCAGAGTTTAAGAAGCTGACAACTGAGAACATCAGTGTCTGGGATGAAATTTATAGTGTAATTGCAGGCCTAAAAATAGCATATGATCCGGACTACGACGGCATTGCGCGTTGTTGTGGAAGTGAAAGAAAAATAACGGTGGGGCCACGTTTTTTTCGAACTAATGGAATTCCAGTAGAAGCTACCGATGAGCAGCGAGAATATTTGCTGTCGTTAACCCCACATCAACGCAGACTTTTTATGCTCGCGCATGAGGCAGCGCATGGTACACGGACGAACATCAGGATACTTCGTAAAAACCCGGGACGGTATAGACGTGAAATTGACCCCGTAGAAATTAATGCAACTGAACAGGCGATAAAATGGACCAGAAACGTATTCAAAGACTAGTCCTCGCTTTATTGAGTCTCTACTGCTCCTTAGCAGCTAGCTGTCACTCAGTTGTCGCTATTGAGAAGGCGACCTCAAATTTTAACGCTCTAAGCCTAAGTTCCTCTGGAGAACTTATTGTGCGGAACTTACTTATATATTGGAGTGAAGGCGTCGCAGTTAAAGGCGATACTGATTATGAGGTCCCAATAAAGGTTTGCCCTGCAGATAGCGTTTTCGTTTGCATAGCAGTTCCAGGCACAATGTTGACTTTTTCAATTCCCAAAAGCGATCAACCAACTCAATGGTTTTTCGTTGGTCGGACGTTCCGTGTTATTCATGAACATCAGACTGGTGCTGACTATGTGCGTATTGTCGAATCCTTCCCTACGAGCGAGGAAGACCGTGAGATGTACTTTAATGGCGTGTCACCACAGGTATTGTTTTGGTATTCGGATTCCCATGGTCTTGTAGCCTTTCAGTATCGAGCAAATTTCGAACGAGCAACCAGTCAAAGCCTGACTTTTTTCTCAGATACGCTTGGACTAAAGTTAAACGAGGTCGAGCACATAATGAGTGAGAATGTAGTAATCACAGCATCCGAAATGGCAGTATTGAGTGCACCTGAAACCAGGATGGACATTGAGGAGCTTTTTTACGAATAACCGTGAATAACCGAAATCCGGGGGTCAGGCCTTACATCTCTCAGCGCCTCAATCCCGGCAAAAATGGTCGTGAGTTTTTCATAGCCCTGCTCATACTCGCTTTCTGTGAAGCGCCTGGCCGCGGTCATTACCACCCGCGAGAGCCCATCCTCGACGACACAGGAATCATCATCGAGCGCAGCGAGTTTGGTGGCCAGCTTGTCGCGCTGTGCCAGTGCTTGCTCAATCGCTTCTCGAGGTTTCGAGTTTTTACTGCTGACACCGCGTGCGCTTTTTAACAGCACATCGAATTGATCGGATAACAAGACGCTTTCATTGATACCGACCCCTAGCGCACGCATGGGGCTCAGATCATCGGTTGTAGTACTATTTCGAGTAGCCATAAGTCACCTCCAAATAGGTGGTTGAGGTTAGACGCTTGGGCATCAGAGAGGATGCTGACGGCATTTGGCTTGTCAGCTTCATGGATTATGATCTAGGCTTTTTCGATCTTGAGGAACATAGGGTGGAGCCTGTGGGGAGTAATCCCTTCGCTCCAAAACTGTTACCTATGTCCCCGGAATAAAGTGCAACCTATGTGACCGGAATGCACCATTTTTAAATGGCGGACCGGACGGGACTCGAACCCGCGACCTCCGGCGTGACAGGCCGGCATTCTAACCAGCTGAACTACCGGTCCGCAGTAGTCACATTGTTCTCGGCGCGGTTTGGGCGTGAATTGGTGGGTGGTGACGGGATCGAACCGCCGACCCTCTGCTTGTAAGGCAGATGCTCTCCCAGCTGAGCTAACCACCCCCTGACCGAGAACGCGCATTATAGAGATTATCCCTTTACTGTCAAACCACTGCGACGCACTGCAAACACATTCGCAGCGATTAAAAGCTATTGATTTTGGTAGTAAAATTAACGCCTCGGCGCGCCCCGATGGTTTGCTAAGCGCACTTCCCAAGGCGGCACAACTCACGACGCATTTGACCGCTAGAGCCCGGTCACAACTCGTCACCCGTGCAGGTAACGACAATGGAAATCTACAAAGAATTTCAGTTTGAGGCAGCTCATCGTCTGCCGAATGTACCCAATGGCCACAAGTGCGCGCGCCTGCACGGCCACTCTTTTCGGGTGCGTCTCGTCGTTGCCGGTAATGCGGAGGAACCCAGTGGTTGGGTCATGGATTTCGCCGACTTAAAAAAATGCTTCGAACCTATTTTCGCGCAACTCGATCACAACTACCTGAATGACATTCCAGGCTTAGAAAACCCCACCAGTGAAAACATCGCGCGCTGGATTTGGCGCGCGCTGAAACCCACACTGCCAGAATTGTGTCAAATTGAGGTGCGCGAAACATGCACCAGCGGCTGTATTTATCGCGGCGAGTAGCGCAGCATTCCCGGCGCGGTAACACTGCAAAAAAAACTTGACGAATTCGCAGACTCTACGGAAATAGGTGTCAGCGGCGTGGCCCGCCAGGTGTTACCCACCGACCCACAGGCAAGTGTTTCCTTGTTGAGTGCCGCGGTTACCCGCAGTAGCAATGGCTGCAGGGTTATACACACGCAATTTGGGTAGCGTATTTTTCACATAGTTAGCAATCGCTTTACAATCAAGCTCTAAAGAAAAACCTATATATTATTGTTTTATATGATATTTATTGGATTGTTTACTTTTTAGCCAATCAATCCCGATCAAGCACTTGTAAGCACTTAGGCCACACCTAAACACTTTACCCACTGAGTTATCCACAGTTTTTGTGGACAACGAACGGCCTTCGCAAGTGTTACATTCGCTTTAACAAAGCACTCTCCAAAACACGCCTTTACGGGCGCCTTCGAGAAAGACTATGCCTCACTCGCCTCAGGCTGCGCGACCACAATCGACTGCAGCTGCTTGCCCAACATGATGACGAAGCCCTGCCGTCGCTCCACGCCATCGAAGCTGTAGTCGAAGCGATATTGTCGCCATATACGCCACCGGCCCGCGTTATCGCGGCTGAGCGACAGCCTGCGAATGTGTACGGATTGGTCCAACAATTGAAACTCACCTTTGCGACTGGCCAGGCTGACGGCTTGGTAGGCCAACTCGCGTACTCGAATCGCACCCAGAAAGTACAGGCTGACGAGGCCTAAGAAACCTAACAAGAGGATATCGCTCAGCGCAAAATACATCGCTAAGCCTCGGCGTGTAGCGGGCGTCGCATACAGGCACCAAACGCGCGAGGAATAGGAATCAGTGCCGCCATCATCACAGGGTTATTCAAGGAGGCCCACTGTGGACTAGTGAGCCGACTTCGCACTGTGACGATGCAGGAATTCCATGACTTTCGCATTAAATTTCTCGGGTTGTTCCACATGCAACCAGTGGCCCGCATCGGCTACCGTCTCCAGTTGCGCTTCGGGGAAACGATTTTGCGTTGCGGCCCACGCGCTATCTGGAACATAGTTCGACAAACCACCGCGAATAAAAAGCACTGGGCCCAGGTAAGCCCTTTGAGCCATTGGTTGTGCCAGCAGTGTTGTATAGCCCGCTTCCAAGCCGCGCACGTCCATCCGCCAGTCGTACTTGCCATTCTCTCCACGGCGCAGGCTGCCCAATAAAAACTCAATAACACCGCGCTCTTCGAGATGGCCTGCCATGAGGGCCGCCGCCTGCTCACGGCTGGTACATGCCGCTGCGCTTACCGCATTGAGCGCGGCAAACACCGCTTGATGGCTGGGGGCGTAAGCCACGGGTGCGATATCTGCGACCGTCAGGGAGGCGAACGGGCATTTCCCATCGAGCGCTAACTGCATGAGGACTTTGCCGCCGAGTGAATGTCCAATAACATGTGCGTCGCGCAAACCCTGCGCACAGAGCCACTGCCCTACCGCTGCCGCCATGGTCGCCAATGTTGGCTCGGACAACCAGGCGGAGCGCCCGTGGTTCGGGAGATCGAGGCTGTATACTTCATAATCTGCCTGCAGTGCACGCGCCAGAGCGCCGAGATTGTTACCCGCGCCGAACAGGCCGTGCAAGAGCACCACCGGCGGTCCGGCTCCGCGCGTGCTACTGTACAACTCGACGCTCATCGACCGCTGCTCCTCATTACACTTTTTGCTAACATGCGCAGCACTATAACGGATCGGAAATTGCTATGCGTCACTGCCAACACTTCTCGAGAGCCGGCCGTATGGGATCACCCAGCCCTATCCATGCCGTCATGACTGCCCAACTCCCATATGTCCTGCTCCCCAAGGCAAATGGGCGGCAGCCGCAGAACGGCGGGCGATTTTTTTGCACAGCCGCACTGCTTTGTCTGACGCTGGGTGCCAGTATCTTGACCGGATGCAGCAGCTCGGGGGGCTATAACCCGTCAACGTTTCCCTATCAAATCGAAGAGAGTCGCTTAGAACAAGCCAACATCGAGACCGTGGTGATCGCCCACGTCAATATTGGGCCACCCTCGAGAATCTACCTGGATAAAGCTGCCGCGCGTATCGATGGCAAAGTATCCACCTACCTAAAGGAGAACGGGTTTAAGGTGCTGCCGCAGCGCCGCTTTCAACAGCAGTGGAATACGGCCGTGCGTGCCTACGGCAACCCGGTGGATCCAACCACGGGCAAAGTGAACGGCAATACCTTTGCTCGCATTATGCACAGCGTGCGCGATGAGTTGGCCAAATCAACCGATGTAGACGCCATCATTTTCACCGATATCGTAGAACTGGAAGTCGCCTTCAATGGCGGCCTCAAACATCTGGCGCGCTGGGATGGCGTGAGTCGCAAGCCCTCGCTACAAGGCCCGGGGAATGCGGTGAGTGCAGACTTCGATTGGAATATGCAGGCAGCAGCAGCGTCGTTGCAAGTCACCATCTACGATATGGAATTACAGGCGCTATTTTCCAGTCGCGGCGGCATGGATGCGACGGAGGCGATTGATACGCGCTCCAGCAAAGGCCGGTACGTGCGTCGGCGCAATATCTTGGAGAGCGAAAATTTCATCATGGAAGGTATCCGCTTGGCATTTCACCCGTTTGTGCCGATGAAAGATTGGCCCGGACAAGAAAAATAACACGTGAAAACACATTGTCGACGGCTCGCTTACAACACGCGTCTAACACTGGAGCCACTGGCTAGGGCTTTTCCCACAATCCCACAGCTTAATATCTCAAGCAAACAGCGCTTCTAAACCGCGCTCGATACACCACATGGCGGATAGCGCACCCAGCACATACACGGGGACGGGCAACAGGCGTTCCCGCCAGGCGGCCAGGGGCTTACGCAACACCCACCACACCGCCAGGATCGCGGCGATGAAAGCAATCTGCCCGAGTTCAATACCCACGTTGAAAAACAACAGGGCGAGCGGCACGTTATCTTGCGGCAGGCCGGTCTCTGCCAGGGCACCAGCAAACCCCATGCCGTGTAACAAACCAAAGCCACCAGCTAACCACCAGGGGTTGCGCCACAATAGGTCGTTGCGTGCTTCACGCGTTAACTCCACGGCCAGCACAAAGATGCTGAGCGCGATGGTGAACTCCACTAACGCCACGGGGTAATCGAAAAAACCCAGCGTCACCAGTGACAAGGTAATACTGTGACCCACGGTGAAGGCGGTGATAGTCCACAACAAACGGCTACCACCACCCACAAGTAGCAACAATCCAAACACGAACAAGAGGTGGTCGATACCGCTCCAAATATGTTCAAATCCGAGCACCGTGTAATCACTGACGACTTCACCCGCGCTGGATTGGGCTGGAACAACAAACTCACCCTGCTCCGCGTTCAACACTTGTTGGAACTGTCGGCCATCCAACAAACTGACCATGACCATCGCAGAGGCCTGGTTGGCGCCCAAACCCGAAACACCTAATGTTTCTCCAACCAAGCCGTCTTCCCCGAGCGTGCTGCACTGCAATTGCCAACTGGTGACAGTGCCGGTTCCCTCCAATTGCGTGGGATTGGCGCTGATTACTTCGCAACTCTCGGGCCACACGGGCCGCAGCGGCACATTGCTGCTACCTTGGGCGGGCGTTTTCCACAACACGTGATACTGACCGCCAGCCGTCTCCTGCACCTTGAGCAGCGAGGGCGCGAAACGGTGAGCCTGGGCACTACTCACAATCACTAGGCACAATAGCGCGAACACCGCGCCCGGTATTATTCGCACAACTCGAGACACACTAGTACCCACAGTAGTTGCCCTCATTGTACAAACTCGTAGTCATCGCGCAGCTTCTCCACTTCATTACGCAGTGCGGCGGTCTTAGCCTGGGCTTCCAAATCGCGCTGTAAGCGCAAGCGAACTTCATCTAATGTGGCATCGCGCTCCTCTTCCAGGGCATTCACCCAGACATAGTGACTGCCATAGGTCGACCGGATGGGCCCGACCCAGGTCTGCGATTGCGGCTTGGCCTCGAGAAAATTTTTCACGAAAGAGGCGCCAAAGTGGCGCGCCAATTGATCGGGCGTTTGTCGGGCGAAAAAATAACCGGGTAAGAACGGCGAACTGAGGGAGCGGGCCTCCGTTGGGTTCAGCTTTTCCCGCTGAATGCGGTCGATGACTTGTTGCGTCTCACCTTCGCGCTCGCGATTGAAATAAACGTGCTCGATGGAATATCTAGGGGGACGACGCAGCTCCTCTTTACGTTTTGCGAACTCAGCGTGGATAGCATCTTCGGTGACTTGCGCGGGCGGATTGGCGGCCAATAACAGCTGCTCCATAACTTGAATCATGCGGCGTTTGATAACCTCGTCACCCAAGTGCAGGCGCATATCCAAGGCCATGTCATATAACTCTTGATCGTCCTTACCCTCGCCCAGTTTTAAAAAACGCATATTGCGTAAAAGACGTTGGTACACGACGGTATCATAGAGATGCAATTTCCAATCTAAAGCGCGCTGGAACAGCATGTCGCGATCTAACTCCGCCGCGACGATGCGCGACATCTGCTCAGGTGCAGGTAGGCGGCCGGTGCTGGCAAACCACTGTTGCCTCAAAGCCTCCAGGCGCGCCTCATTCACCGGGCCGATAACCGGCTTGGGGGCGGGAAACAGAACGCCGCGCGCATAAAACAGCAGCGCGCCAAGTAAAATAAAATGCAACCACGGCCGGTTAAGCCGCGACAGAATGGTCATACCAATGAATTCTCCACGCGCCAACTAGAAGGCGCTAGTATCAGGGGCTTTCGCTACTTGAGAACGTCTTCAATCCTCGTACTGTGCCGTTTCCTTTTTCATCTGCGCGTCCATGCTCGCGCGCAAATCCGCACCACTCAACATCCCTGAGTTCCATGTGGCGATGTAAGTTAAACCCTCGGCAACCGAGTGATCTCGACTGTATAACAGCATCTCTTTGCTGCCGCGCACCGCGAGGGGTGATTTGCTGGCAATCGTCTGCGCAATGCCTTGCACCTCACGCAACATTGTCGTGCGATCGGCAAACACGCGATTAACCAAGCCAACCGCCTGCGCTTCCGCGGCCGACATTCTACGCCCTGTATATGCCAGTTCGCGCACCACGCCGTCTGGAATGAGTCGCGGCAGACGCTGCAACGTTCCCACGTCAGCCGTCATGCCGATATCCACCTCTTTGATCGAAAAATACGCATCTTCGGTGGCGTAGCGCATATCGGCACAACACACCATGTCGACACCGCCGCCGATACAGGTGTGATGTATAGCCGCCAGAACGGGAACGCGGCACTTTTCGATGGCGGACAAATTATCCTGCAAGCGCAGTATGGTGCGGCGCAACTGCTCGGCGCGCCGGGCCGGCTCCTTGGCCTCATCCTGCAAGCTGCCGAACATGGCGAGGTCCAGGCCCGCGCAGAAGTGGTCGCCATTGCCCGCAAGCACCACAGCGCGAACACTGGGCTCCGCGTCCAGCCACTCAAAACAGCGCTGCAACTCTTCCCAGAGTGCCGCGTTCATGGCATTGGCCTTGTCCGGCCGATTGAGGTAGACGGTGGCGACCTTGTTGTCGATCTCCAGCGCCAGCGTGTCAAAACTGGGTGTCATGGGCTCTTCTCACACACGGTTGCGAAGGCGAATACTACCAAGCTGTCACAAAATCGGCAGTATCCAGTTGGGGAATAGACTTCGGCTCCCCCACTCGGGTGCCGAGATAGAGAAAGCCGACAATTTCTTCATCTTGCGCAAGACCGAGTTCAGTCATGAGGTTGCGATCAAACGCCGCATCCCCGGTGCGCCAGATACCGGCAAAACCCAGGGCCTGCGCGGCCAACAATACCGCATGGGCGGCACAGCCCGCCGACAGGCGCTGCTCCACCGGGGGGACTTTGGGGTGCTCGCTGAGTTTTACCACAGTCACGACCACCAACGGTGCGCGCAAGGGTGCACTGCGTGCTTTGGTGCACGCCGCGTCGTCCGCATCGGGCGCGCGTTGCTTGAGAGCCGCTGTCAACAACTCGCCGAAGTCGTGGCGACGCTCCCCGGAAATCGTCAAAAAGCGCGTGGGTCGCAACCAGGAGTGATCCGGTACGCGCAGCGCCGCGCGGAAAATCTCCGACAACTGGGCGGCACTGGGGGCCGGCTCTGTGAGTTTCGGCGCGGAATTGCGCTGCTGCAAAAATTCTAAAATTTTATTCATATCACAGACGGACGTTGGGTGAAAGGTCAGGTGAGGATGCCATCAATCGTGTCGCGCAGGTCTATAGTAGCAGGAGTTTACACTCCCGCGCCTACCAATATATTCATAAAGCCCCGGTCACCGGGTGTCGCCTGCACGTTGTCACACCACTGTGCGAGGTCGTTGGCACTACTGGGCACCAAGCGGTGTTCAATATGATCGACAATCCAGAAAGGTTGATCGAACTGCGTGAGCATCGCGATCAGTGCACGACCCGAGGAGCCCGCTTCGCGCAGCGAAAAGGGCGTCAGTTCGATCAAGATCTGCGGTGGTGACGGCAACGCGTGTAGCCAGGGCAACAGGCCCGCCACGACTTGCGCTTCGGAGCCCTGCGTGTCCACTTTGAGTAAATCGAGCCGTTCGCACTGCCCGCGCATGCAATCGCTGCCGTTGAAGGTCTGAATGCTGAGTGAAGCACGCGCGCTCCCGGATTCAGGATACGTTTGGTGGTCGCCGAGATTGTCCTCGCTGAGATAGAGCTGCCCCTCACCTGCCTGCTCTGCGAAAGCACCTTGAATCAGTGTGACGCGACCCTCCAATGCGTTGTATTGCAGGCTGCGCCGCAGCAGCGCGGCATTTGCCGGGTCTGGCTCCACCGCGATCACCGCGCCGTCGGGGCCTACCCAGTGGGCACCGAGCAAGGTGAAGTAACCGATGTTGGCGCCAACGTCCGCAAAAACTGCCCCGGGGGTGAGCAGAGCGCTCACGAGTTCCGTCTCGAAGGGCTCCCAAATGCCATCATCGCGCAGTCGCTGCGACACATAGCGATCTTGCGGGCCGTGCACAAACAGTTCGAGCGGCGGGTGCAAACCCGACACGGCAAGCTTCACTAGTTCTGAGTGCGTCACACCACTAGGAAATCTTTAAATCGTCGTAGGCAGATTCTACCTCGAGCGCGATAGTTTGTGCGCCCAGCGACACTTCCTGCGCACTCACCACCACGTCCGCGTCTTGCAAAACGCCGTGATCAAACTTGTAAATTGGTTCGATGCGACCGGCAATCATCCCTTCGTCATAGTCGTGTTGAGCGGCGGAGACTGCCTCGTTCGCTTGTTCCCAGGCCTGCCACTGCTGTCGCGAGTAGCGCGCCTGCAACATTTCGCGCGTGGCGCCGGGGCTCATGAGCGCGGCACTCGCGTTGTTGCCGCCAAAGCCCTTAGCGTTGATGATGGCATAGCGCTGCTCATCGACATCCACGTCGCGATGGCGCGTACTAAACTGAAGATGTTTCTGACACACGTCATCGGCGATGGCGTCGATGGTAGTAATACCAGGCAAGATGCCGTGCTCCCAGATGCCCAAAGTATTGGCGATTTGGTCACCGGCGGCACTGCCTATGGAGTGCCCCAAATAACACTTCGCGGCCACCACCGGCCAATCGTCCAACCCAAACGCGGCAGCGGTCTTACTGAGAATTTGCGCCTCTGATACACGGTTTTGCGGCGTTCCTGTACCGTGGGCCTGCACCAGGCCACCGCGTTGCACACCCCGCTCTCCCAACAGCGCGCGGGTCGCTGCAACCGCACGCGCCATGGTGAGGTAATTGCCGACACCCGGGCCGGAAATGGATTTTTTGTGGCCATCGGCGTGCACGTACACGGCGGGAACCGCGGCTAACATGCTGGCGCCGAGTTCCATCGCTAACGCGTCGTCAAACAGCACCAACATTTGCGCAGATTCACCGATGGTAAAACCACAGTTGTCACCAAATGGTCGGCAGGCGCGGCGAAAATCGGGCACATCGGTGGCGTCGATGCCCTCCAACTGGCACAGTTTTCTCTTTGTCGCCAGCGCGCCCATTGCGGCATAGCCTTCCATGATCTCGGGGGTAATGGGTGCTTCAGCCGTGCCCACAAAAGCCACGCGGGCGCGACCGCTGCGAATGTCGTCTATGCCTTGGCGCAAGTTGTACAAAAACGAGGCGCAGGCACCCAGCGTCGCGCCGGTGGAGCCCACGCTTCCCAGAATGTAGGCGTTGATAAAGTCAGCGGGCATTTCGGCAAAACTCAATGGGCAATACTTGGAAGTGACTCGCTCGCCGTTGGCCCGCGCCTTGAGCATGCCGCCCGCTCCCGCGCCATCCAACTGACCCATACCACTGCCGGCGTAGACGCTAATGGCATCGGGCGACACGTGGGCAGCGAGTGTGTCCCACTCGATACCGATGCTGCGCAACGCATCGGAGGCGGCATACACCGTCATCTGCAAGCCCCGGGGGTGATTGCGCGACGGATACAGAGCGCCTGGCTCAAATCCCGTCGGTAGCTGGCCGGCGGATTGCACGTCAAACTCACGCTGGGTGGGCAACAAGAATGGTTGCTCGCCGGTGACCCGCACATGCACGTGGGTGACCGAAGCTTCCGATATCTCCCAATGACTGGGTAGTTGCGCTGGTAGGTGTTTGCGCGCCAGATCGAAGCGGATCGGCCCGCCGTTACTTTCCACTGGCAGGCGCTGGTTCCAGGGCACCGCCTCGACATCAAAGTGCGCTGGTTCAATGCGGCGCACCAGGGTGTGGTCTAACAACTGGCGCTCGATTGCAGGTGCGATCGGCGGGTGTCCATTTGCCGAGCCGGAGCCATCACCGAGATCGACACGCATCAGCCTGGCCAGGGAAGCCAGGGTGCGTTGCTGCAGTGACATAGGCAGAGCCTCGTAAACGGTGCGCGCATAGGCGTGATGGCCGTAGCCGCGTCCCGCTGGATTCACGCCTCCAAACCCCACGATCACCGGTAGGCGCTGCCCGCTCATATCACTGCACTCATATCACTATCCCCCTATCACTACCCTCATGTCACCAACCCTGTGGCGTCTCACGTCAACCATGGCTTACATCAACCGCAGTGTATGCGCGAGATTCGCGACAATCTGTGTTATATTGGTCAATTAATATGGTATTTTAGACATACCATAAGACATGTGATAGAAATCCAGCAACGGGCCTTGAGCCCGAGGGGCCCACCGCGCATGTTCAGCGTCGCCGCCCTGCTTTACCCACAAGCACTGGCTACGAGCATCACCATGCCGCTGGAAATTTTGCAGGCCGCCAGCCAAATGGCCAGTGTGGCCCAGCGCGGGAAACCGCGGATACAAACGCTACTGGCCGCGCCCGATCTGCGCCCTATGGTGTTGAGCAGCGGTCTGTCGCTACAACCCGATATCATCTTCGACGACCTCCCCAGCGTAGATTTGCTGCTGCTGCCAGCCATCTGGCGGAACCCGCTACAAACCCTGCGCAGCGGTAACGGTTGGGAAGCGGTGTTGCAGCGACAGAACACTCAGGGCGCACTCATCTGTAGCGTGGGAACCGGAAGTTACCTCTTGGCCGAAGTGGGGTTATTGGACGGCCGGCCAGCGACTACGCATTGGAACTACCTCGAACACTTTGCCGCGCGCTACCCCCACGTCGATGTGAAAAGCCGCCACCTGATTACACAGAGTGACAATATCTACTGCGTTGGTAGCGTAAACTCCATCGCAGACCTCATATTGCATATTGTCGAACAGTGGTTAGACAATCGTACCGCGCGCGCCATCGAACAGCAGTTCTCGCCAGAAATTCGGCGCAGCTTTCAGTCGGCCGCTTACCAAAACGAGGCGGATAGTTCGCATCACGATGAGCTCATTGCCGACGCACAGCAGTGGCTGCAGGATCACCTCTCCAACCCCGCCAGCATGCAGGCGTTAGCCGCGCATCTGTCGCTCAGCCCGCGCACCTTAAACCGCCGCTTCAAAAAGGCCACAGGTATTACGCCGTTAGCGTATTTACAGAATTTGCGAGTTACCAATGCCAAAGATTTGTTGCGTCACAGCAACCTGGGTGTGGGGGATATAGCCTGGCAAGTGGGTCTGCACGACCCAGCTTACTTCACACAGTTTTTTCGCAGCCACACGGGCGTCAGTCCACTGCAATACCGCCGTGCGGCGCGGGGTACGTTGTTTCATCCACAATCCAATGGATGAGGGAAAGCCGGTTGCCGTGCAGCAGCCCAAACCCCTTAATCGGCCGAACATTCTGTACTGACCACCTCCACCTCGCTACACTGGCCGCCGCGTCGCCATTGCGGGTCGCGAGCGGCGGAGAGCGTACCTGAAATTAGCGCAATTGAAATTAGGGCGCCAGATTTAGCACAGCCAATTTGTACCGCTAATTATCACGAAGAAGGAATGTAGATATGCCGACCAACAATTCTGTGGAAGACGTCGTCATCGTTCAGGGAGCACGCACGCCCATGGGTGGCTTACTCGGTTCGCTGGCGACGGTTCCCGCTCCCCAACTAGGGAGTACAGCCATTAGCGCGACACTGGAGCGCGCCTCTCTTGCCCCAGAAACTATCGATGAAGTGTTTATGGGCTGTGTATTACCAGCGGGGTTGAAGCAGTGCCCAGCGCGCCAAGCGGCCATCGGGGCCGGTATTCCCACGAGTAGCGGCGCTGTCACCATCAACAAGGCCTGCGGCAGCGGAATGCAAGCGGCAATCTATGCGATCGACAGTATTCGTGCCGGCACCAATGAACTGGTCATTGCGGGCGGCCTAGAAAGCATGAGCCGCGCACCCCACCTACTGCCCGATGCTCGCGGCGGCATTGGTTCCAGCCACAAATCCCTGTGTGATCATATGTTCATCGACGGCTTAGAGGATGCCTACACGGGTCGCGCGATGGGCAGCTTCGCGCAGGAAACCGCCGACGCACGCGGCATTACGCGAGAACAGATGGATGCATTTGCGCTAGAGTCGTTGCGGCGCGCGAAACACGCGATTGACGAAGGTTTGCTGCGAGCAGAAACTGCGCCGGTTGTGGTCAAAGCTCGCAAGGGTGAAACTACCGTAGTGGATGACGAGCAACCGCACCGCGCCGCCATCGATAAAATTCCGCAGCTTCGCCCCGCCTTTGCCAAGGACGGTACTATCACCGCCGCCAACGCCAGTTCCATTTCCGACGGTGCAAGCGCGCTACTGATCGCCAGCGTTAACGCGGCGAAGTCGCACAACTTGCAGCCAATGGCGCGCGTGGTGGCTCACGCCCGACACAGCCAAGCACCGGGAGAATTCACCACCGCCCCCATCGGCGCTATTGAAAAACTGCTGCAGCGCAGTGGCTGGCAAGTAGCGGATGTGGATTTGTTTGAGATCAACGAGGCGTTCGCCATGGTCACCATGATGGCGATAGATGATTTGGGACTGGATCACGCCAAGGTGAATGTACATGGTGGTGCCTGCGCACAAGGTCATCCCATCGGTTCAACCGGGTCGCGTATTGTGGTGACACTCATGCACGCGCTGCGCCACTACGGTAAACAACGGGGCGTGGCAGCACTGTGCATTGGCGGCGGTGAAGCCACTGCGCTGGCAATTGAAATGTTATGATGCGCCACAGCGACGCAGGTTGAACCAGTGGTATTAAAATTACGCGGTAGCGCGAGTGCTACTGGCGGGGGCCGTCCGGCACGTTAAAACAACTACGGGAGTTTAGGGTATGGCGCTCAGCAGCGTCCCGGATCTGGTAGACGACATTCAGGCTGGCAAAATGGTCATCCTGATGGACGATGAGGATCGCGAAAACGAAGGCGATTTGATCATCGCAGCAGAGGCTGTCACGCCAGAAATCATTAACTTTTTTTCCAGCGAGGCCTGCGGTTTGATCTGTATGCCCATCACCGCAGAGCGCGCTCAACAACTGCAGCTGCCACTAATGGTGCGCGACAATCGCTCGCAGCACGAAACGAATTTCACCGTGTCTATCGATGCTGCCGAACGCAAAGGGCCTGGCATCAGCGCACAACAGCGGGCGCACACGGTACGCCAAGCGGTGGCCGCCGATGCCAAGGCATCGGACATCGTGCAACCGGGTCACATCTTCCCCCTGGTGGCAAAACCAGGTGGCGTCTTGCGTCGCGCCGGACACACTGAGGCCGGAGTCGATTTAGCGCGCTTGGCGGGCTTCGAGCCCGCTGCCTTGATCGTCGAGATTATGAATGAAGACGGCACGATGGCGCGGCGACCCGAGCTAGAAGTGTTTGCGCAGAAGCATAATTTACGCATGGGCACCATCGCCGACCTCATCGAGTATCGATCAGTGCACGAACAATCGATTGAACTGTGCGATCAAAAAATTGTGCAGACGGAGTTCGGTGAATTTGAATTGCATACCTTTCTCGATTTAATCGACGATACGCTGCACTATGCCCTCACCCATGGCGACTACGATGAAAAAACGGCGTTATTGGTGCGCGTGCAAACGGTCAATACTCTGCGGGATTTGTTGGCCACACGCATCGAAGGGTCGGATACGGGTTGGTCGTACCGTCGCGCGATGCAGTATATCGCCGACGCCGGTGCCGGTGCTGTTGTACTCATTGGTCAATCGAGCAGCGCGCAGGAGCAACTCGCTGAGGTGAAACAATTCCCAAGTTTGCCGGTGCTCAGCACCAGCGTTAGTGGCCGGCGGCTACAAAACTATCGAGTTATCGGTACCGGCGCACAAATTCTTAAGCGTTTGGGCATTGGTAAAATGCAGCTCATGTCAGCTCCGGTTCACTTCAATGCGCTATCGGGATTTAATCTGGAAGTGACCGATTTCGTGCAAGCACAATAACTGTCGTTGAGACGCCTAGGTGGTCGGACGGTCGTATGGGTGCACGCCTTCACTCACACATTGAACGCTTCTCAACATCGCCAGCAGCCATCGCGCGCAATACGTTGTGATTAAGCATGAGCGGTCAAGCATGAGCACACACCTGTCGTGAAGTTCCTGCGCATATTCATTGTATTCTTCATATTACTCGTGCTGCTCTGCTTGTGTGCTGGCTACTATCTCTACCGCGAGGGTCAAACGCTGCTGCAAGAACAATTACTCGCGGCGTTACAACCCTACGGCGTCGCTGATCTGGCGATCGACGGATTAGCACTCAACCGGCGATCAGTCAGCGCAGGCAATATCACCCTCTCCGGTGAGGCAGCCGATCATGCGTTTCAACTCAATATCCACGACTTCCAGTTGGATTACGATCGGGCGCAGTTAACACAAATCGTGAAGCGCGAGTTTTCCCGACGTTCACTAGAGAAAGCTATCAACGACCTTGTCACTTCTGGGATTACATCCATCGATGTCAACTCCCTGAAGGCGACATTGCAGGCGCTGCCAACGCCAAACACCACGCCCAATGCGGAACTCGACCTCAAGACCCTGAGCCCGCCGACCCTACTGCGCGATCTACCGCAGGTTCCGCTGCAGATAGCCGATTGGCAGCTGCGCTACACGGCATTGGACGCACAACCACTGGACGCACGGGGTAACCTACAGTGGCGCCGCGACTTGCAGCTAGCAATTCACACTAAGATGGGAGGCACAGCGGTGGATGCCACCATCCAAGCCAGCCCCATTGCAACAACCACACAGATAACCCTCGAACTGAGTCAAGCCGCCTCTGAGCACGGTGTGCGCAGTTCAGCGATCACCCTACCGATAACTTTAAATACCGAATCTCACGAGGTCTGGCAGTGGTCCCTGGCCACCGATGCAGAGGCGAAACTCCTCCTTGAGCTATTGAAGAATGTACAGAGCGTATCGGGCAGTGATACACAGCCAGAGACAGCGCTGAGCAAGCTGCAAATCAATGGCGCAACAAACTTCGCCGTGCAAATTAGCCATCCCGCCCTACTCCAGCTGCCACTGGGGCTAGACCTCGCTACGCTCAATCAATTTGCTGTGAATGCACAAATGGATCTAACCACTAGCGAGCTGCAATACGCGGACTCAATCAAGCACCTATCAGGGGCACTACAACTTGCGGCACAACTCGAGCAAGGTCAGCTCGCCCTGCAATTCGCGCCCCATCAAGTTGAGGGGCACGTTGCAGCGCATAGCCTGCCACTAGCCGTCGTCGAGATACTGGAATTGCTGAACGATCTTGATATTAGTTGGCGCACGATGAAGCCTGCCAAATTGAACATCGATCTAAACGCACTGTCGATTTTTCAGGCAACGACTCAGACAACAACTCAGAAAACAACTGAGACAACAACTACAGATAAGGCACTGGCTGAGTCCTCACAACCGACTTCTGCAGCCACCTCTACCGACAAACCCTTCTTACTGTTGCTGCCCAACGCACTGCTAGAAATTGGCAACCGGCACAGCAAAATCGCGCTGAGTCAGCTCGCACTATTAACTGAGGGTAATGTAGACACCTCGTCAACCTGGCTCGGTCACGCCAAAGCGCAAGCTAATGTCCGACTGCGCGGACTGCAGCTGCCACCGTTCGACCTGCAGTTAAAACATCAGGGCGCCATCGCGCAAAGCGCGTTTAACGTCGGTCTTGACGACCAGACCAATAAGCTGAAAATAAACTTGGGAGGCAAAGCGGACCTCGTGAGCGGCGCGGGGAAATATGACCTGCACATCGTAAGCACGTCGATACCAAAACTGATGCAGGCGTGGCTACGGCCACTGCTGGAAAAAATCTCTCCAGAGCAAGCGTCGTTGCGCGAGGATATCGCTTTTACCGACGGTCGGCTGGATTGGCAGGCGCGCATACAGTCAAAAAGTTACGCCACCATGACATGGAAACAACAGTCCAATCTGTCAATCGCACAGGTGGCAGGCAATTATGGCGAGTACACCTATAGTGGCCTAGATCTCGTGGGGCGCTGGCACGGTATTGATACTTGGCATACAGACCAATCTTTCGCGTTGAATTTGAAGGCATTGCAAGCGGGCCTGGCTATCAGCGATATCCAACTGCAAGTCGCGCTACCCGATCATACCCCCTGGCAGCAACCCAGAGCCCTGTTGGAACGCTTCGATTCAAGTCTATTGGGCGGCAAAATCACTCTCAATGAACCGCAAGTTTGGGACTTGTCAGCGACGGAGAACGCGATGACACTAGAGGCTGAGCGGCTGGAACTGGCAGAGATTGTCAAACTTCAACAGGAGAGCAAACTGCAGGCCTCGGGCAGGATCAGTGGCTCCTTGCCCATACGCTACGCCAATGGGCGGTTGGGCATCCAAACCGGAACGCTGCAAACACTGCCACCGGGCGGCTGGATTCGCTACTCGCTCGCCGCTGATAACCCCGACCTCGCCGCCAGCAACGAACAGCTGTCGCTGGCGCTAGAGCTTTTGCAGAACTTTCAGTTCGAGGTTTTGCAGACTACGGTCGATCTGAATGAGTGGGGGCAGATGAATTTGGGCCTGTCCTTACGCGGGCGCAACCCGGAGAAATATGAGGGCCGCAACATCAATTTTAATGTGAATCTGGAACAAAATATCGACCCCTTGTTACAAAGTCTGCGCTTAAGTGATACGGTGACGGAACGTATCGAGAGCAAAATGAAATGAACTTTCGCGGCGCTCACGGTTCTAAGTTATACGGGTCAGATATATAGAACTCTGCGCCATTTGAAAGATCTGCGTCAGACAGTTTCATGGCCCCAAACATTTTCACTAAGGATAATCGCATGAGATTAACCGCCTTAATTTGTCTCTTCTTTGCGGTCGCTGCCTGCACACCCACTGTGGCGGTCAAACCACCTGAAGAGCCAATTACCATCAACCTAAATGTTAAGATTGAGCACGAAATTCGAGTCAAGGTTGACAAAGAACTCGACGATTTATTCGACGAAGACAGCGGTTTGTTTTAAGAGGCCCGACTATGAACACAGCACAACAACTACGTAATCTATCTCTGGCGCTTTGTTTGCTGGCAGCGCCCGCCCTGGCCTTGGAAATTGGTGACGCAAAATCTCAAGGACTGGTTGGCGAAACAGCCTCCGGCTACATCGCCGCGGTGGTTAGTTCCGATGAGGTGGACACCCTGGTGAAAGAAGTGAACGCTAAACGCCGCACGCACTACGAGGCCATCGCCAAGAAAAATGGCATTAGTGTGAACGCAGTAGAAGCACGCGCCGCAGAAAAAGCGATCGAAAAAACAGAATCGGGGCAGTTTATTGATATCGGGGATGGGTGGCGTAAGAAGTAGCCATTTCGGCGCACGACCTAGTACGCTTAATCATGACGACTTCAAATATGCTCCAGTAGATTCCACCAGCTCTCAATATCTGAATCGCGAGAACGCAGCAGTTCAAAGCCAGCATACCACGCATTGTCGTCCGGAGCCTCTTCTATCCACTTAACTTCAGCGACCATAAAAAAAGGTTCGTCGACGTAGGGCAACTCGGCACACACTGACAGTATGGTGCCGATGATCACTTCGCTGGGTAGCAGCACTTTAAACCCGCCGTAGGACACATCGATCACCTCACAGCGAACGAGTTCCCCTTTTTTTTCTGACCCGGCGGGCGCTGCGGCCAATTCGATAAAGACCTTCGCATCGACTTTCAGCCGCATATGTTTACGATCGTTGTCCTTCATTTCACTGTAGCCCTACTCCAAGGCTCCCTCATCTGCACTGCTAGTCGTCGCTAGAAAAAGACAGTTTGTCGCAGTAGCGAAGAGCGACGCAAGTTATGCGCAGCGCCAGGGATCGAAACACAGACACGCTTCACACCTGTATAGCGCACACACGCAGCAACGCGCTCGCATTGAGCGAACCACTGCTCACTGTTCTTCGTTCTACTCCTCTATGGTCATCCTTCCGATTTCTTGCGCATCGCGATCTGCTTCACAAAACGGCATGTCTATCCAACCGCCATTGCTGTACAACTGCGTCGCGTCGGCATGGTGGGCCGATTCCGGGTCGGTGGATTGCGAGTAAGTCAAAATGGCGTAGGCGTCGGGGCAATTGGAAGCATCCCAAGTCACCGCTTGTATATAACTATTGCCGTGACGAATGCTGGAGTAGCCTTCTCCTGCAACAAAACCCGAGGTAATAACACTGAACATCATGTCACCCGAACCTCCATGGATCGGATAGCGCACGCCGTTGCGCTCATCGAACTGCACGTCGCCCCAGGGGCTATTTAGCGGAATACCCGCGGCACTCAACTTGTTCACCGCTACCGTGAGCGAGGAGATAATGGCAGCTCTGACGTCCGCATCGCCAGTATTCACATCGCGTGGCGTGTTGACCGGGTCGGCGGGATCAAATGGTGTCGCCCACAAATTATCGGTGGAGCGCAGTGCATTCCACAGTTCATAAAAAATGTGTCCGCCAACACTGTCGACGCGATGGGTACGGTCCCAAACCGATAACACTGTGCAGGCTTCCTGCTCCAGCGATATCCCCGCTAGCGGATCATCTTCGAGGTCTTCTCGGCAAACTTCGACGATACTGTCCAACGTCAGTTCAGCGGTATAGTTTGTCGCCCTATAGTGCATGGCGCGGATATTATCGATGTTGAACCCAGGTGCACCAAAACTGTCGCTCCCCACTAATCGTCTCTCGGCTTGATCAAAGGTGGCGCGAGTACGACGGCTTTGAGCAATTCGCTCCGCGCCGATAATGGGAGAGAACCCCTCCAGCGGCATGCGTGGGTTTGAAAGCCAATAGCTATCGTTGGCGTTGGCCGCGTACTCACGCGTCTCTAACTTTGGCAAGCTATCGTAACCGAAGATACCCGCTGCAGTGTCGGCATCACTGCCCCATTCGCACGCCGAGTCGGAACCATCCATGGTCAAAAAACCCGCTGAGGTGACGGTCGATTGTAATATACCGCGTATGCAGGATTCGTATTGTGCCGAAGTGACATGGGGGACCACAGAGATATCGCCGTAAAAGGCATCGCCGTAACGATCCGCTGCGATGGTGTTGACCCAGGGAATACCCAAGGTGCGCAGCGCATTTTTAAACTCACCCAGGTCTTTAGCTTTACCCATCTGCAACCACTGATCGAGGCCGCGTAGGTTTTCCAAGTTGCCATCGCGGTAGGCGATGATAGAACCGACGGCATTGGGCCAGCCATCCAGGAGCGAGCTTAAGCCACCCAAATTCACGACTGGGCCGTAATGCGACAAATAGAACGTATGCTCGCGCTCCTCCACCTCACCGGCCGTATTCAAATACCCGGCAGTTACAGCGTGCGCTTCGAGCGTTCGGTACTCGCCGTCATAAAGGTATTCAAAGCGATTCTCAGGGTTGAGCGTCAATTCATAAAAAGTAAAGCGACTACCGGTGCTCACGGTGTGAGACCAGGCGACGTAGCGCGTAAACCCAATCACCGGCGCCGGCAAACCCGCCAACGCGGCTCCCATCACATCGTATTCATCACCCACGGTGGAGTGAAACATGAAAAAACGCTGTGATCCCTGCCAGGGAAAGTGCGGGTTGCCAAATAAAATACCGGCATCTGTCTGGGATGCCTGCTCACCGACGGCGTAGGCATTACTGCCCAGTTCATACACCGACATAAATTCTGGTATTGCTTGTAAGCGTTCTGGGCTCAAACTGTTGGCCAACAACGCATCGCGGGCAACTTTGTCCGCAGGCATTGCATGCGCCACTTGCCGACCCGGGTCAGCAGCCGCGATAAAATCGGCCAAGGGCCTACCACTGGCGAGCAACACAGTACGGTGAATTAAGCGCACCACGTCATACTGATCGATTTCGCGCACCCAGGGTTCACCGCGGCAGCCTTCATCTCCCTCAGCGAGATTGTCGACGCCCGTCTCACGCAGGTAGCGGTTTACTCCCGCTGCATAGCCGCGCAAATTGGCGGCCAGCTCATCTGTGAGACTGTCGAGCATCGCTTGCACGCGATCATCACGGTTGTACAGCTTCATTACCAAATCAGAATTGATATCGCCCGCATCGCCCCAATAGCGCGCTGAATCACCAGCGGACATAACATACTCACGCATGAGCGTGCAAAAGTTCTCCCGGGAGTACGCGTAGCCCGTACCGTAGCCCAAACTTCCCCAGTCGTTTGCGCGTATGTGAGGGATACCGTACTGCGTCCAGACGATATCAGCTTGATATTCTGTGGTGGCCGTGGTGTCAGGGTCATCGGGTGAATCAGACGAATCGGAACAACCGACGACCAGCGCAGATGAAAGTAGTGCACCGATGAGCGCGACAGGCAAGCGGCTATAAGCGTTTGCGAATGAGAGCATTTCTTATCCTCCATGAATCGCTGCGAGCGGGCGGTAGAGACAGCGAGTGGTTAAACAGAGTCTACAGGCTACAACCGATAGAGTCAGTGCTTATTGCGTGACTGTCACGGGTTAGACGCGCCGTCGGGTACGCCTAAAGATCGCGAAAATTCGGTGGCCGCTTTTCCAAAAAAGCAGTGATTGCCTCAATATTTTCCGGCGACCCCGCTTGGCGCTCCATCCCCGCCTGCTCGGCGACAATCGCCCTATCGATGGCCTCTAGGTGATGCAGTCGCAAGCTTCGCTTGATCTCTCGCAGTGAATTGACCGGCCACTGCGCGATCTCTTCCGCTTTAGCCATAGCGTGGGCAATCAGTTGGTCATCGGGCAACACGGCGGCCGCGATACCGCAGTGCAGAGCACGCTGGGCATCGATCCACTCCGCGGTGTAAAAGAGTTCCGCCGCGCGCTGCGCGCCAATATTGGCCTGCAGCATGTAACTACTACCCCACTCGGGCACCAGACCTAAGTTGGCGAAGGGTAAGCGCATGCGCAAACTCTCACCGACATAAACGACATCCGCGTGAAAGAGCACCGTCGCGCCACCGCCAATGGCTACGCCCTGCGCGGCGGCGACAAGCGGCTTATCAAATTCCACAACCGCTCGCGCGGCGGCCTCAAATGGGTGCTCAGCGCCCTCTTCGGTGTCGCCAAAACTAGAGAGATCAACACCGGCGCAAAAGTGCTCGCCCTCGCCACGCAGCAGTATGCATACCACATCGTCATCCTCGGCCGCTGCGCGAAAGGTATCGCGAATAGCAGCCCACATTTCAGTGTTGATTGCATTGCGTTTTTGGGGTCGATTGAATGCTACGACCAGCACGCCGTCGCGGTTTTCTTGCAAGAGCAATTCGGACATGTAATTTACCGTTGTCAAGCGCCTAAACCCTAGCTATGAAACGTCACTGCGTCGGCCAATGCGGCCCGATCGGTCACACAGCTATTGACCGCCGCTTGCGGATCTGGATAGCCAAAGGAGATACCAAACAGCAGTTTTTGGCTACTTTTAACACCTAAGGTTGCACGAATGTACTCTGCCTGAAAACTGAGCGCCGTTTGCGGGCAACTGCCCAAGCCGTGAGCTGTCATACTGAGCATCAAGTTTTGTGCATACATGCCCAAATCAGCCGCCTCGCGCAAACCAAAGGGCTCTGGCAAAAACAAAAAAGCGACATGAGGAGCATCAAAGAAAGTGAAGTTGCGCATGAACTGCTCCTGGCGCGCCGCCTTGTCGGAGCGCTCTATGGAAACAGATTCGTATAACGCTTGCGCCGACCCATACTGTCGTTCCTTGTACACACCCTCGTACACACCGTCGTAGGGAAAATCCATAGTGAACTCACCGCTCATAAAGCGCTCGGGGAGTTCTTTGCGCAGCGCTTCGACAGTCGCACCGGAGGCGACATGTGTCTGCCAGGGCTGGGTATTGCAATTACTGGGAGCACGCTGCGCGGCAGTAAACACCGCATCCAGTGTGGACTGCTCGACGGGCGTGGACAAAAAAGCACGCAGTGAGCGTCGCTGATTGACGATGTCAACGAAAACTTTGGCACTGTTAGTCATGTTAGATCTCGCGAGTAGTTAAGCTGTACTACTGGCCGGTAAACTTCGCCGGACGCTTTTCTTTAAACGCTCGCATGCCCTCTTTGGCATCGGCCGATGCAAACACGGGATCGGCCAATTTATCAGAGGCCAGCATGGCCTCGTCCTCCGACATACACTCCTGGTGCTCGCGCAGGGATCTCACGACCGCTTTCACCGCCAGCGGGCCGTTGTTACAAATCTTTTTCGCGTATTCCTTGGCGACAGCGAGCGTCGTACCTTTGGGCACCACTTTGTTAATCAGCCCAAAATCCAGCGCTTGTTGCGCGGTAATGTGATCGCCTGTCAACAACACTTCCGCCGCTAAGCAGTAGGGAATTTGTCGCCGCAGACGAATCGTGGAGCCGGACATGGGGTACAAGCCTCTGGCAACTTCGGTGACGCCAAAGATCGCATCTTCGGCGCCGACGCGAATGTCCGTGCCTTGCAGTATCTCTGTACCACCGGCGAGGGCGTAACCTTCTACTGCCAAAATGAGTGGCTTGCACGGCCGGTTGTCACGCAACAGCGCTTGCCAGTGAACATTGGGCACCGTGGCCATGAGCTCCATAAATTCTTCGGTGGAACGGTGCTCGCCATCGGCACCCGCTTTCAAATCCATACCGGCACAGAAGGTGTCGCCGTTAGCAGTGAGGATGGCGCAGTACAGGTCATCGTCCTCATCGAGCAGCCGCCAGGCCTTATACATACCGAGCAACATCTCGGAACTAAACGCATTTTTGGCTTCAGGACGATTGAGCGTCACAATCAGGACGTTGCCCTCTTGTTCGACGATGCAGTTCTTCGTGCTGATATCGAGTTCTGGCATGCTTATTCCTTCTTAATCCACTACAAATTGCTGCGACAGTGCAATTTCTTTTGCCTTGGGATAGGCGGGCTTGCCACTGGGCGCGCGCGGTATTTCTGGCACGACGTGTAACTCACGCGGCACTTTGTACCCTGCCACGTGCTTGCGCGCTTCCTCTTGAATGCTGGCCAATGTGACATTACTTTTCTCACGAATGGCGACGACGGCGGTGACTTTACTACCGAAACGATCATCGGGTGTATCGACAACCAGACAATCAAACACGTGCGGATGCGCCTTAACGGCCTCCTCCACTTCTTCGGGAAATATTTTTTCGCCGCCAGAGTTAATGCAGTTGGAGCCACGTCCATAAACAGTGATCGAGCCATCCTCTTCCAGGCGCGCTTCATCACCGGTGAGTAGCCAGGTTTTGCCATCGACGTCGACGAAGGTTTTTGCCGTCTTCACCGGGTCATTGTAATAGCCCACGGGAATATGGCCCGAGCGTGCAAAAATACCGACCTCACCCGGTTTTACGTGGCGATGGGGCTCACCTTCGACATCGGTAATCACATCCATGAAATCGGATTGCTCGACATTACCCAGGCCTTTTTCCTCAGACTTTTTCTCACCGCTGTCAAAGCCCATGTTGCCGGACTCGGAAGAGCCAAAAGAGTTCTTGATCACTACGTTGGGAAATCGCTCGCGAAACTCATCTTGCTTGGAGCCGGAAAATACTGCGCCGCCCGAGCCGATACCAAATACGCTGCTCAAATCCCAACGCTCTGGTTCGGCTTTCAGAGCGTCCAGCAGCGGAATAGCCATGGCGTCGCCGACAATAGACAGCGCATTTACTTTTTCTTTTTCCACAATATCCCACACCTGTGCCCCGTCCAGGGAACGATGTGGGTTCAATACCAAGCAATTGCCGCCGAGCATTTGAATGATCGCGTACCACCAGCAGGCACCGTGCATTAACGGTGCCAACGCCATGCCGACAATAGGAAAATCGCCTATACGGCCGGCGATTTGTTCCGGCTGTGTGATCGGGCCATCCGGGTGGAACCACCCGCCGCCGCCCAGAGCGGCGTAGAACAAATTTTTATGCGGCCACATAACGCCTTTTGGCATCCCGGTGGTGCCGCCGGTGTACAGCAAAAACAGATCATCGTCGGCGCGCTCGGCAAAATCTCTAGCGTCGGACTGCCCCACCATAACCGATTCATATTCATGGCTGTTGATTTCCGCTGGGTCGCAACCGGAATCATCAGTCACGTAAACGAAGGTTTTCAGATCGGGTGCTGAGTTCAGTATTTCTGCAATGTGCGGTGAGAACTCCTGGTGGTGAATACAGGCCACGAGATCTGCATTATCAAAAATATACAGCAGCTCTTCTTGCACATAGCGGTAATTTACGTTGATTGGGACGGCGCGCAATTTAAAGCAGGCGAGCATTCCTTCCAGGTACTCATTGCAATTGTACATGTACAGCCCGACGTGATCCCCCGCCTTCACACCCTGTGCGGCAAGGTAATGCGCCAGGCGATTGGCCCGCTGTTCCAACTCCGCGAAGGTCGCGCGCTGCTCGCCGCACACCAAGGCAGGCCGCGAAGGCACCTTGTCCGCTACCATTTCGTACAGATCTGCAATGTTGTAGTGCTTATTCATGAACTAATGCCTGCTTAAGAGGGTTTAGGTTTTGTCAGCGCCCACAATCCACATGGAATAAAACTGCGCACCGCCACCATAGGCGTGACCCATGGCCAGTTTCGCGCCCTCGACTTGGTGTGCGCCAGCATCGCCACGCACTTGGCGCGCCGCTTCGGCAAAACGAATCATACCGGACGCACCGATTGGATTGGACGACAGTACGCCACCGGACGGGTTCCAGGGGATGTCGCCGTCCTCGTCAAGCGAGGTTGCACCCTCCATAGTCAATTTCCAACCCTCGCCCTCGGGCGCGAAACCCAGGTTTTCCAACCACATGGGTTCGTACCAACTAAAAGGCACATAGATTTCGGCACAATCTAAATCTTTGCGCGGGTTGGTGATGCCCGCTTGCCTGTAAACATCCGCGGCGCAGTCGCGGCCCGCCTGGGGATTCACTTCTTCGCGTCCGGCGTACATGGTTGGCTCTGAACGCATGGCCACACCACGTATCCAAGCCGGTGGCTTGGGAGCCTGGGTGGCGAGTTCTTCATCGCAAATCACCATAGCGCAAGCGCCGTCTGACGAGGGGCAGGATTCTAAAAACCGAATTGGGTCCCACAACATGAAGGAGTCTTCCACTTCTTGCATCGTGATATCCGGCTTTTGCAAATGCGCCAACGGGTTGCGCGCACCGTGCAGGCGGTCTTTTACCGCTACCTTTATCCCCACATCGTAAGGTGCATTCGATCGTCGCATGTATTCACGAATAATCGGCGCAAAATAACCCCCCGCCCCAGCATTCAAATGGGTAGAGAATGGTTGCGGGTTCGACAGTGCCCACATGGCATTCGATTCAGATTGCTTCTCAAATGCCACCGTCAATACGCGTTTGAAGGTTCCGCTTTGCACATGGGAAGCGGCCACAAGTGCCGTGGAGCCGCCCACTGAGCCAGCGGTATGCACTCGCAACATGGGCTTGCCATTGCAACCCAGCGCGTCGGTGAGATACACCTCGGGCATGATTAACCCTTCGAACATATCCGGTGCCTTGCCGATAATGACGGCGTCGATGTCGTCCCAACTCAGCCCCGCGTCTAGCAGGGCGTTCAGCGCTGCTTCGCGCACCAACCCAGCGATAGACACATCATCACGCTTAGTGGTGTAGTTCGTTTGGCCTATGCCGACCACTGCTGCCAAGTTAGCCATTACGCGCTCTCCACGACGGTTACCAGATTGTGCTGAAGACAGGGACCGGAGGTCGCGTGCGCAATGCCACGCTCGGCCTCGCCCTGCACAATACGATTAAAGACTTCCCCAATCCGCGACAAGCCAGATGCCATCATCAGGTTGCCCGCCAACACACCGCCGCTAGGATTAACGCTAGTTTCGTCGCCCAAACCCAGCGCTTTGGTCAACACCAATTCCTGGTGACTAAACGGCGCATAGAGTTCCGCGACATCGACAGCGCCCTTGTGCACACCTGCGGCCTCGGCTGCCAAGCGTGTTGACACTGAATCAGTTAAATCACGCATGCCCATGTTATGGCTTTCAATGCGGTGATCGATACCTGTAATCAATGCATAGGGCACGCCCCATTGCTTCGCCTGTTCGACGGTAGCGATCACCATCGCGCTAGCGCCATCGGAAACCGGACAGCAATCGGATTTGCGCAATGGCGACAGGTAAGTTTCCTCGGCCAAAATATCGTCAGCGGAAACATTACCGGAGAGCTGCGCGTGCGGGTTGGCCATGGCATTGCGGCGTGAACGCGCGACCACTTCGGCCATATCGCGCTCCGAAATACTACCGCCATCCAGCAACAGCCGCGCTTGGAGTGCGGCGAGCGATATCGTATCGACCCATTGGGGCGCGAGGTAGTACGGGTCCAACTGCTGCGAGAGGACAATGGGCAGTTCGCCCGGAGAGGACTTACCGAAGCCGTAGATCAAGGCCGATTGCGCGTGACCCATGCGAATCTTCAACATCGATTCGTACAGCGCCCACGCGGCATCCATTTCCACATGGGACTCTTTGATCGGCGGCACGGCCCCTAGCGCATCGACTCCTGCCACAAAAGCAAAAGCAGCCCCTTGCAGGTAATCGCAACTGCCGGAACAGACAAAGTCGACCTCCTGGGCGTTCTGAATGCCTGTTTGCTCAAACACTTTGGCGAGCACAGGCATAATGAGTTCCACTTCATTGACCGCACCCACTTTGGCGATCGCGTCCGACTGGGCGTAAGCGACGATGGCAATTTCTTTCATAGCTCAGCCCTCCCAACCAGAAACGGGTATTTGACCGATCTTTTCCGCGGGCACATCCGGCTCGTCAAGCGGCTTGAAGTAGCGAATATTATCCATGGCATAGTCCCACTCAGCTTTGGGCTTCCACACCGCTTCCACCCGCTGACCGATGTGCACCTCCTCGTTTACACATTCGCTCATCAAGTGAATAAACGCGATATTGGCACCATCCGGCACCAAATTCGCTACTACGAAGGGCGGCTCAATGGGGTTATTGGGAATGGGGATACTCACGATGGTAAAAGACTTCACCGTGGCCTTATTGGACAACTCCACCTCCTCTTCCGTGGCCACACCACAGGCAGCACAGGAACCGCGTGGAGGTACATAGACCTGAGCACAGCGCGGACAGCGCTGACCGGTGAGCACACCGTTTTTTATCTGCGTGAGAAAACGCGCGGCGGCGGCACCGGCAGTAAAGTTGTATTGCAGATAGATGGGCGCTTCAATACCGGTGATCTGTTCTTGTTCATCGCTCATAAATGCCTCCTATACCAGCTCAAAGCAGTGGATGTCGGTGATAAAGCCGATAGTCTCATCGGCCCACACGGCGCGCACGCGCGCGCCGGTGCTGATCGCTTGTTCATCAGCCGCGGCAACGCAGTGAATCATGGGAATATCCGCACCATCGAGTTTGATCATGGCCCAGGCAAAGGGCACATCCATCGGGTGTGCGTCGCGCGGCTCTTTGACCCAGGCGAAGCTGACGATCTCACCCTCTTGCCCGACGTCGACAAATTCACTCAATGCCTCTGCAGTGTCTGGGTCGAATTCCATCGGCGGTACGATGACGCGGCCGTCGCTAGCCTTGATACCAACGATACGGCGCTGCTTCAGCGCGGTGAGAAACTGGCCGACGATAGGCCCGGTAGATCGCGTATAGGTGAAACCGAGCTCAAAAGCTTGGTTGAGGATTTCCGGTTGAGACACGGGCGCAGCCCTCCCACTAGGGTGACGAATCAAGCAAGCCAGTATCCGCGAGGGAGTCAATCCACTCAATGACACAATGGATCACCCGGTAATGACTTTTGCGATCACGTAGCGCTTAAACCGTGAAAAAATGCCCACCGGGCCGTACGAACGCGGCTCTGCCCAAAGTAACCTCTAATCAGGTTCCCTTTCTTGTACTAGTGGCTGCGGAGTTCGCCACACACCGGCGAAGACAGCGGGCAATTACTGCTAGACTAACGCCCGCATACACCGCCCACGATCGTGTTGAACAGACAAATTTAGGAGTTAGCTCATGTCCGTCTCTGCTGCAGGATACCTTCGAATTGCCACCACCGATGTCGACGCATGGATGACCTTCGCCACGGAGGTGCTCGGCCTCATGGACGCCGAGCGACCCGACGACGCGGGTGCTCGCTATTTGCGCATGGATGATCACCCGTTTCGGTTTATGGTGGAACCCGGCGATGCCGATGGTTTACTCGCCACCGGGCTGGAGTTCCCGAACGCCAACGCCTGGCAAGCCACACTGGAAACACTGAAAAGCGCGGGCCACAAGGTCGTAACCAGTAGCGACGAGGAAGCAACAAGGCGCGGCGTCACTGCCTTCGCGACAGTCGACGACCCCACCGGCAATACCCTGGAATTGTACTGGGGACGCAAGCTGGACTACGCCACTCTCAACTCGCCCGCCGGTGTCAATGGCTTCGTAACCACCTTCGCGCAAACCGGCGATTTAGGTTTTGGTCACGCCGTCCTTCCCACTCCCGACATCGACGCCGCGACCGCGTTCTACACCGAACTCTTGGGCACCGGCCTCACCGATGTGTTAACACCCCCGGGGATGGGCGATACGCGCATACACTTTATGCACGCCAACAACCCGCGCCAGCACTCCCTGGCACTATTCAATGGTGAACATCCCTTGGGCATCGTGCATATGATGGTCGAGGTAACCAGCATGGACGACCTAGGGCGCACCATGGATCGCGCCAAAGCAGCTGGTACGCATTTTCTTGCCACTTTGGGCCGCCACGTCAATGACAACATGTGTTCAGTGTATTTGCTGGCACCGGGCGGCATCGCTGTCGAGTACGGCTACGATGGGCTACTCATCGATCCGGAAACTCACGTCACCACCTACAGCGCAGATGGCGATTTGTGGGGGCACGAGTATTCGTTTCCCGGCGTGAATGAGTAGGTGAATGAGTGCGATTACTGCGCAATAGATAAAGAAACGAACGTCCGGCCAACACAATTAGGGCGCCACGCAGAACGCTGGCGCCTTGTGCAAAGCAAAAAATACATTCATCGGGCAAAACCGACTAGCTCGCATTCAATGCTCGCGGCCAAGGGCGGCGAAGACGTTTTCGTTTAGGGTCACAACGCCCGCTCAATCGCCGCCACTGAATCCAACTCGACCAACGCGCCATGCAATTTCTTCAACGAGGCTTTGACATAATTGACTGGCTGCCAGGCGTCGCCCATCGCCAGGGTCGTCGTTGCACCCACCCAAACATAGGCGGCATGCCACTGATATTGCTGCCACAACTCATCGAACGCCGGAGCCGGCGCACCTTTGGCCAGCAACTGTTCGCGATAGTAGGTCAGCAAATCGCGGCCCAGATGACGGTGTTCGTCGATCAGGGTACCCGCCAGGAAGTAGCCAACATCGCGCATCGCCGGCGCTTTCGCCACTAGAGCCCAATCCAAGAAGCCAGGTTGATATTGATCGTAAAATAAATTGGCATCGTGGGCGTCGCCGTGAATTACCGTGGGCTCGCCGCGTTGCCACAGCGCGTGAATATCGTGGGAGCGCTGCATGTACAGCTCGCCCATTGCAGTAAACACCGCCGGCATTTCATCGCGGTGCTCCTTCAGCGCTTGGCCGATTAACTCTACCGCGATATCGTGTTTCACTGGCGGCTCCAGCCAGGCAAGGTCTGTGTCAAAGCGTGGTGACGCCCAGTACGCCGCGTGGAAACTAGCAAACGCGGCCAGCATCTCGCGCACGTAATCCAGCGAGTAACGCGTACTGCCATTGTTGAAGGTGCAGCCGCTATCCTCCAAGTGCTCCAGCAACATGATGTACCGCTCGCCGCTGGCATCGGTGTTCGCGTAATAAGAGCGCGGAACGCGCACGGGCAACTCGCCTGCTAACTGGTTGTAGAACAATGCTTCGCGGCGGCCCATACCATTGCTGGTCACAAACAGGCGTTGCATTTCATCGGTGGGCGGCAATTTGACAAACAAGCGCGACGGTAAACCACTTTCACGCGGGGCCTCGATACCCAACACCGCACGGCCAGTCGTACCAGAATCTGATGTCAGTAGCGATGCATCGTCGATGGCAACATCCAGTACACCGCGCAGCCAATCAGTGTTGAGCTCCTCTACATTAATCGGAATCACTGGGTTTTCCTTTTCAGTCATGGATTAGCGTTAGCGAGTCACATAGCGGTGTTTATCTACCGAGAACCCTTGCGCTAGCGGGCACCAGCCACTGCGATACATAAAGCACAGTACATCGGCTGAATCATTCAGTTTAAATTTCCACCAACTAGGCACCCACTGGGCACTAAGGTTCGATCGCACGCAACATCGCGCGACTTGCAGCAAACGCACAAGCAGCCATAATACTGCGACACAGAATAACGGAGATGACCCATGCCGCGCACCCCCCTGTTGGCCGCCCTGGCCACCTTATTGATCACCGCCTGCAGCGATTCCAGCGACAACCTGCCCACCACAGAACCCCCACCCGCCGGGCCTGTCATGAGCGCAGAAATTCGGCGTACAGAATACGGCATCCCCCACATTAAGGCGGACGACTGGGCAAGCCTGGGCTATGGCTATGGGTACGCCTATGCGCAGGATAACTTCTGCGTCACCATGCGTCTGGTGGTTTTCGGTACGGGTCGATCTGCCGAGTTGATGGGCGAATCGGAAGGTAGTGTTGAATCCGACCTTATCTCGGTGTTCATTAACGGCGACAAGGAAACATTCCAGGAGCAGGTGGTATCAGAGCTGCCGCAGTTTGCCCAAGATGTCGCCGCAGGGTTCGTCCGTGGGATGAATCGCTATCTGGAAGAAACCGGTGTCGAAAACTTACCCGAGGGGGAGTGGGGCTGCCGCAATGCGGACTGGGTGTTCCCTTTTGATAGCACCGACTACTGGATGTTTTTACGCAAGATCGCGTTACAAGGTAGTTCCACGCAAGGTATTTTCCAGCGCGCGATGCTGGCGGTAACTGGCCCGAATGCTAGCGCCTCCGCACTGAACCCCAGTACTGACGATGTCCTCAACGCCGGCAAGAAGCTCTCTGAGGCGGCCGCCGCTATGCGCAGCTTAGACCGCGGCAGTAATGCGCTGGCCTTAGGCCGTGACGCCACCAAGAATGGTGGTGGTTTATTGCTGGGCAACCCGCACCAACCCTGGTTTGGCGATGGCGCGTGGTATCAGGTACATCTCACCATACCCGGAGAGTACGATGTCGGGGGGGCGGCCCTGCACGGCACGCCCATCGTCGGTATCGGCTTCACCAAAGATGTGGCTTGGACACACACCGTCTCTTTCGCCAACCGATTCAGCTTATACGAACTGACGCTCAACCCCGACAACCCGCTGCAATACGACTACGACGGGCAATGGCGCGATATCGAACCGCAACTGGTTGAAGTATTGGCTAAGCAACCGGACGGCTCGATGGAGACTCGGTCACATACGTTTTACAAGACACACTTTGGGCCGGTGATCAATCTCGCCAACGAAAACGCCTTGCTAGATGGCTGGCCGCTATTCAGTGGTGGCCTGCTCGCTTTTCGTGACGCTAACCTAGATACAGGGCCACGGTTTGTAAGGCAGTGGGCGCAGAAGGCGCAGGCCTCCAACCTATCGGAATACATCGATGCCCTGAGCCTCATCGGTAACCCGGTATTCCACGATCTCGCCGCCGATCGCAATGGTGAAGCCTTTTACGGCGGCATTTCCGCCGTACCGTTTGTCACCCAAGAGCAATTGGATACCTGCATTAATGGCGCCGTGGGCCCGATACTGGCGGAGCTGACCACCAATGTCATCCTCGCGCTAGATGGCTCAGACCCGGCCTGCGAATGGGGCGATGACCCAGACGCACCAGAGGGCAGCAATCTGTACAGCGCTGGGAAGCTGCCACAAATTCGTACGACTGACTATGTGGGGAACAGCAATAACAGCTACTGGCTGAGCGATGCGAACAATCCACTGGAAGGGTTCCCCACCATCATGGGGCCGTTGGGACATGAGGGTAACCAACAATTTCTGCGCACGCGTATCGGCCACTTGCTGGTCGCGCAGCGCAAAGCTGCAACCGACGGGTTGAGCCCCGAACCCCTGTTTGACCAAGAGGTGCTGCAAGACTTCATGTACAACAATCGTGTTTACGGCGCGGAAATTACTATGGAGGACATCTTGGAAATCTGTGCCACGCCAGAGGCGGCACCAGTCAAACCCGCTTGCGATGCGCTGGCTGGTTGGGATATGAAAGTCAACTTGGATAGCCGCGGTGCCCAGGTCTTCATGGAGTTTTGGGGGCGGATTCGCGTTGAATTGGAAAATCCCTTTCAAAATGTCGTGCAATCCGATGAGTTTTGGCGGGTCGACTTCGACGCGTCGGACCCACTCAACACCCCGGCTGGTATCGATACCACGTTGCCTGTCAATCACACCCGCGTGATTAATGCCTTGCGTGTCGCGATGGACCGACTAACAGCCAACAACGTTGCCCTGGATGCGCCCTGGGGTGAAGTGCAGGTACTCATTCGCAATGGCGAGCGTGTACCCATCCACGGCGGACAGGGGACCAGAGGCATCTACGGCGCCATCAGTGTAGGACTCAGCGACAGCGGTTACGTGAACCCGAGAAGTGGCAACTCCTACATCCAGACAGTCACGTGGGATGAGAGCGAATGTCCGATTGCAAATGTCATTTTAGTGCCCTCCCAATCCACTGATCCGACATCTCCGCACTATGCGGATCAAACTAAACTCTACTCCAACAAAGAGTGGGTGCGGTTCCCCTTCTGTGACGATCAGATCAGTGAAAATCAGATTGGCGAGACACTATTGTTGGAAGAGTAATGCCAGTTCACATCGCGCTGTCGGGGCTGGTATGGCGCTCACTGAGATGGCGCTAGTAGCTCGGTGCAAACCGATAATACGGTTAGCGTGTACTGGGCTACTCACGCGGCCTCAGGGCTGGCTAGCGGCTGCGCGGGACGGCCCTTGCTAGCCCCTATGTAAGGGGTATCATGTCAGTGCTAGCTCGTTGGCAGAGCGTCAACGAGTGCCCCGGCCCACTTGTCTAAGGAGTACTGACCCATGTCAGACACAAACGACTCAAGCGCTGCAACCGATTCCGATTCCACATCATCTAATTCCCCCACGCCTAACAACTCGGGTTTTGATCTGAGTACGGTAATTGAGCAAGCCAAGCAGGTTATCACCGACCCCGCTGGTTTTTACCGTGGTATGGCCAAGAGCGGCGGCTTTAGCGACCCGCTGATTTTTGCCCTGGTCATGGCCGCCATTGCCGGAGCCATTCTCGCTGTGCTGTCCATTGTCGGCTTGACTCCACTCGGGTCTGCGGGATTGTCCATGATTATCTTCCTGCCGATTGGAGTGGCCATAGGCGGATTTATTGCGGCGGCGGTCATGTTCGTGATTTGGAAGTTGATGGGGTCACCAGAAGACTACGAAACGGCGTACCGTTGCGTGGCGTACACCACGGCGATCCTGCCAATTTTGGCCGTGTTGAGTATTATCCCCTACCTCGGCACGCTAGTGCGTGTGATCTGGGGTACGTGGTTGATGATTACCGCCAGCACCGAAGTTCACGACCGCAGCAAACAAACAGCAACCATTATGTGTGGCATTCTCGCCGTGTTGGGAATCGTGATGGGGCTGGGTGCGGAACGCGGTCAGCGAGCGCTGCAAGGTCAACTCGAGAATCAGGCAGAGCGGATGGAGCAAAGCATGAAATCCCTGGAAAAATTGGGGCTCGATGAAAACGGGCAACTCGATCCAGAAAAAGCCGGCCGCGCTGTCGGCGCCTTCATGAAGGGAATGGAAGAAGCGGCTAAAGCGGCGGAAGAGGAAGCTAAAAAATAGTCTCGCCACTTGGCTGTGCAGCGCATCACTGCACAGCCACCGGTATCCAACGATTGGTGATGTAGCGCAGTGTTCCATTGGCTCGCATAGTGGACAAAGCGTTGTTCAACTGCACCACTAGCGCAGCGTTACCCGCGTTCACCGCCCATACCAAGTGCTCCTCGGTCAACGGCTGATACAAACTGATAAGATCGTCTGTGTCCTTGCGCGTGGCTAGCTGCCAGCTCGTTGCTGGGTCATGTATGTAAGCGTGGATCTCACCTTTGCGCAATGCCGTAAACGCGTCCGCTTCGGGTTCTATGTGTCTAACCTCGGCGTCTTTCAATTGTGACAGGGCAAAATTTGCGCCGCGACTGCCGGGCGCCACCCCAACGCGTATCCCCTGTGCATAGATCGCCCAAGGCTTAGCGAAATGCGCGGCTTTTTCGAGCAGTGTAACAGCCATTTGCCCGGTCTTAAGGTAGGGCTCTGTGTAAAGCACATTGCCGGCCTGCCCTAGCTTATTAACGTCTGGGCTTATTGCCAGCCCGGACATCACAACATCGACGCGTCCCTTTTGTAGTGCACTGAACAATTCCTGGCGCGGCAGCTCGACGAGTTGCAGCTCCCGCCCGAGAATGTTACTCACAGCTCGGGCGTTATCCGCCTCGAGCCCGACCAATCTACCGTCTTGCTTAAACGTTAGAGGTGGTTCGTCCGCGGTCATGCCCACCCGCAGATCGGCCGCTATAGCCGACACCACACAGCAGCAGAGCAGGAAAATTACCCTGCCTAGGCATCGAACCAGAGCCACTACTCCCACTGGTTGCCCTTGCGTGCGCCTTACAGGCTCTGAGTGAATATTATTACCCAACGCCTTCCCTACCAGTGCTCGCCAAAGGGCCGCAGCACCACATCAAATGCCCAGGTAGAGCGCGGCTGATGCGCCAAGTGGTAACACTGTTCAGCGATATCGTTCGGGTCCGCAAAATAGTCATCCGGCTTATCCGGCATCGCTGCGCGCGTCCACGGCACGTCGATAGCGGCATCTATGGCGACGTAGGCGACATGGACACCGCCCGGACCCAATTGTCGTGCTGCCGATTCCAGTAAAATTCGCTGTGCCGCCTTGGTTGGTGCAAAGCTGACAAAATTGGGGCGACCGCGATAGGCCGCTGTGTTGCCTGTCGCCAGAATTACGCCGTCACCACGCTCCAACATGGCCGGAGCAAAGCCTTGAATCAACTGTAGAAGGGCCAGTGTGTTAACCGCGAAACTGCCCTGCAAGTGCTTTAGTTCGACGGAAAGCACATCGCCCATACCGCCGCGTACGGCATTGTGAATGAGTATCTGTGGGTCACCCAAAGCTTGAATTGCAGCGATAATATCCGCCAGCGCATCGGCATCGGCAACATCGCAGGCCATCGGAAGGGTATTGGGAATTTCAGCGGCGAGGCTCTGCAACCGCTCCTCACTACGCGCCAGCATAACGACGCGGTAGTCCTCGGCAAACTTGCGCACCAAGGCGGTACCGGTACCAGGCCCTACACCGGTTATGACGCACAGGGGTTTCGTTGTAGCAGTCAACACCCGATGGCTCCCTCGCGGCCAGATACAATGCCGCCAGCGGTGTTATTGTCACGCGGGAGAGTCATCCGTTATTTAACGCCAACGCTACAAGTGACTCTCAACGCAGTTCCAAGGTATCGTCGCGCAACGGGCGCAGACGCAGGTGAAGGAAATCCGTAATGTAGTTTTGATACACGCGCCAGGGCATCTCCTTACCCTGCTTCGGAAACTTATCCATCGCACGCAGCACATAGCCCGATGTGAAATCGAGCATAGGCTCCTCCTCTGCGTCGCCTTCGCGCAAACGCGGCGTTGCAATCCTGGCCCCGCTGTCGCGCATCTCGTTGAGTAGCCGACACACATACTGACCCGTCAAATCTGCCTTGAGCGTCCAGGAGGCATTGGTATAACCAAACACCTGCGCCAAGTTAGGCACATTGGCGAACATCATGCCGCGATACATGAACAGATCTGACGGATTGATCTGCTTGCCGTCCACGGTAAGTGCAATGCCACCGAGAAATTTCATATTCAGCCCCGTGGCAAGCACTATGATATCCGCTGTCAGCTCGCGGCCAGATTCCAGCAAAATACCATGCTGGGTAAATTGTTTAATTTTATCGGTTACAACTTCTGCACGCCCAGCGCGAATCTCTCGGAACATATCACCGTCCGGCACGGCGCACAGGCGTTGATCCCAGGGGTTGTAATGAGGCGTAAAGTGTTTTTCGACATCGTAATCGGGGCCGAGTTCTTCGCGCACCTGGTTTAACAAATAGTGTTTGACCATGTGCGGCCGCTTGCGCGATAGATTGTAGGTATAAATTTGAAAGAGCACCCGCTTCCAGCGCACAATGCGATATACCCAAGACCCGGGTAAAAATTTCGACAACCTTTCGGCCCAGGGGTCGCGCTCAGGTAACGAGGCGACATAAGTCGGCGAACGCTGCAACATAATAGTGTGTGCTGTATCGCGCGCAATCTCGGGCACGATGGTAACTGCCGTCGCGCCACTGCCGATTACCACGACACGCTTGTCTTTGTAATCTAAATGCTCTGGCCAATGCTGTGCGTGTATCAGCTCACCAGCAAAGTCGTCCTGCCCCTCAAAGGAAGGTGTATAACCCTGTTCGTAATCGTAGTAGCCACTGCAAGCCAGCAGAAACCGGCACTGAAACGTACAACGCTCACGGGTGGCTGTTATTTCCACATCCACCGTCCACAATGCCTCCTCGGAAGACCAACTTGCGCCACAAACTTTGTGACCATAACGAATGAACTGGTCAACACCAGTCTCCCGTGCCGTTTCTTTTAAATAACTCAAAATTGACGGCCCGTCGGCGATAGACTTACGGTTGAGCCATGGCTTGAAGGAATAGCCCAATGTGTACATATCGCTGTCGGAGCGGATACCGGGGTAACGAAACAGATCCCATGTCCCGCCCAAAGACTCTCGCGACTCGAGCAGTAGAAAGCGCGTATCGGGACACTCCATCTGCAAGTGTCTGGCGCTGCCGATACCCGAAAGCCCGGCGCCGACAATCAATACATCGACAATGGTTGCTTCATCTGCGCTGGAACCGGGGTCACTTTGCGGTGGTGTACTGGCGGTTACGGCTGTCATTACTCAAGGGTCTCCGCATAGAGGTGCCATCTGAGTCGACAGCAGAACACCACTGCGCATTCGCCATCTAACCCAGGAGATATTTTAACATTCTAAACGATGCAACGACACGCCATTACCACGCAGGGCGACTACAACCGAATATTCGATTGCACCTCCAGTTCAATGGGTTGCCCCACCCGCTGGGTGATTAACGCTTTGAGCTCTCTCACATGTTCACCGGTAAGGTGTTCCTCGGAGCTGAGAATAATTTGAATAAGTGGCGGTTCATCGAGGCGTACGTCGACGGCGCTAATATTAACCGTCAAATCGGACAACCCGATGCTGCCGGTCGGTACTTCCTGTTGAATGCTCTGACGGGACACCAGATGCGAAAAAGAGAGCGTAAGCGGCGCCGCGATCGCCAACATAATTACCAGCGAGATGAGCATGCCGGGGCGGGCACGCGTGAACGGCGCAAAACCTAACACCCAGAAGGTGGCACCACCCGCCAAGGCAATACCGACTAAGTTCGTCGCCAACAATAGGCTAGCGCCTGCGGCCATGCTCCAATCTGCCCACCCGAGTCCAATACCAAACACGGCAAGTGGTGGCACCAATGCCACAGCAATCGCCACGCCGGCTAAGCTCTTGGCAATTTCTTCTTTGGAGTGCGCGTAGGCGCCCGCAATACCGGAGATGACAGCAATCAGTAAATCTAACAGCGTGGGCGACATGCGCGCCTTCATTTCTGCCGTCGGCAAGTCCAAGGGCATAATCCAAGCGACAATGACGGCCCACAATAGGCCCCACGCCACACCAATGCCCAGTGTGCGTAACCCGCTTTTTATCAACTGTAGATCGGTGCGCGCCAGTCCCATGGCCAGCGAAACAATGGGCGACATCAACGGCGCTAAAATCATCGCACCAATAATGACCGGGGCAGAATTCGCGTACAAACCAGCCAGCGCGAGCAGAACACTAAGCACCATGAGAACTTGAAAGGACGAGGAGGCTTTCGCGTTATCACGCAGAGCGACAAACAACTCACGGTACTCCTCTTCCGATGCGTGACTGAATAAGGGCAAATGTGTATCTAACAAAGGCCGCGCCGCCGCATCGACGGGAACCTGATTGAGCCTTACTGTTTCCTTGGACGGTATAGCGGCCTCCTCCGTGTGCAATGCCAGTTCTTGGCCGGGCAGCAGCAATAACCGTTCTCGCAGGGAACGCAGCTCCAGTTCAGAGGTCAGCACTGGGACACCATCGAGTAGATACTCAGTACCTCTAGGTGCAGAAATATGCAGTGAATCCGTTTGAACCAAGCTCAGCGAACCGGGCAATTGCGAAAGTCTGAGCTTCTTGGGCAGCATGAGTCGAAGCAAAATCCACAAGTAACTAATAATACTGCGAGGTGCTAGGGCCAACATGGTGACATGACCGTCGGCAATGTTGAGGTCTTCCGCAAAGGCGCGGCCGACTAAAGCGCTTTGGGTTTGGCCTAACACCACCATACCGAGCGCCGCTAGGCGAATTTCACGCTCTTTGCCTGTGGTAACCGTGTAAGAAGTCAGTTGTAGGCGGCGCAAACCCTTCACTGCACCGACAAATAACTGCCATCGAGATTGTGGACGGTTAATATCGTAGGGCCGCAGAGCGAGAACTCGGCCCACGACAACAGAGGAAAACACCAGCTCGTCATTACACATGAGCGCATCGGCACGAATGGCGGGCGCATGGCTGTAGTGCTCGAAGACCTCTTGCAAACTACCCTCAACACCGAGCGCGGCCACGGCGTACTTGGCGCCGGGGTGTGGCAAAATGCCTACCACCCACTCCCGCGCCATGCCGCGGTGAGCAACTTCGCGGATTAATTGGTCCGGGAGATAGAGATAGACACGTGAATCCGGTGCAGGTTGTTCGGGGTGCGATTGCGGCACGAGTACCGCACCTGGTAGCGCCGCTAATGCCTGTAGGCGCTCAGCTTCCAACTCGTCTTCGTGCAGAATGTAGATGTGCTTCGGCCCAGCATCAACGGCCTCAACGACCTCCTGCGCAACCACTTCGACGTCTTCGCTAGGCTCCTGAGAGGACTTACCCTGCCCCGACTTTACGCCTGGTTTCTGCGCCTCACCGCCACCGCTTGCCAAAATTTCGACCCCCTAAGTTTCGTTTGCGCACTGTAACCCGAGCGGCGATAAATCCAAAACGCCACGAGTGCTAAACCCCGTGCGCCGCCGCCAGCGCGCGGAGCACGACTTGACGGGTATCTGCCGGGTCAATCACTGCATCCAGTTCCAAGAAGGATGCGGCCTCCGTTGCCTTACCGACTTCATACATTTTCGCCACCAGCTGTTGGAATAGAGCGTCGCGGGCAGCGGAATCGGCCTCAGCTTCCAGCTCTTTGCGAAACCCGAGACGCACCGCGCCCTCTAACCCCATGCCGCCGAACTCTCCCGTGGGCCAGGAGGCTGAATACACCGGTGTGACAAAACTACCGCCCGTCATCGCCATGGCACCCAGGCCGTAGCCTTTGCGTAAAAAAATCGCCACTACCGGAACCGCTAGCTTCGCGCCCGCGAGAAACAGTGACGACATGCGTCGCACCGCACCTTGGGCCTCGCTGTCCGGGCCAACCATAAAACCAGGGGTGTCAGTGAGCGACAGCACCGGTAAACCGAACGCGCCACACACCGCTAAAAATCGCGCCGCTTTATCCGACGCCTGTGCGTCGACAGCACCGCCTAACTGTTGACAGTCATTGGCGATCAAGGCCAAAGGGCGACCCTCAATACGCACAAACCCGGTGATTATGCTGCGGCCGTAAATACGTTGTACCTCTAAAAATGTACCGGTGTCGGCAATGGTTTCGATAACGTGTCGTACGGGGTAGCCCCAGCGCCTGTCTTCTGGAATGGCATCGCGCAAGGTTTCCTGTGGCGCGACATCCCAAGTCTCGAGTGAACCTTGGAAATAACTCAGTAGCTGCTTGGCGATGACGGTGGCGTGTGCTTCATCGTCGGCGACGATATCCACTACGCCGTTTTGTTCCTGCATGGCAATGGGACCGATCTCCGTGGGCTCATGTTTCCCCATCCCACCGCCTTCTATCATGGCTGGACCCGCCATGCCGATCCAGGAATGGCGCGTTGCAATGGTAAAATCCGCACAGCCGAACAGTGCCGCGTTACCGGCAAAACAGTAACCATTATTCACCGCGATGCGCGGGACGCGGCCAGCCAAGGCCGCCCAATTGCGAAAGGAATTCAGATTTAAACCGGCAATTTGTGTGGCGACATCGGTATCACCCGGCCGCCCGCCGCCACCTTCGGTATACATCACCACGGGCAAGTTGAGCTGCGCGGCCAGTTCACACATTCGATCGAGTTTTTTATGGTGAAAGAAGCCCTGACTACCGGCTAACACGGAATAATCATTGAGGATTACCGCGGTCTGGGCGCGCTGCACGCCAACCAAGTCACGGTTTATCGTTGCGGTACCGGTGAGAATGCCGTCTGCGGCAGTTGCCGACTGTAAATCGAGATACTCGCGGCGACTGCGCTGCGCCGCCACTGCCAATTGCCCATACTCCTGAAATGAATCGGGGTCGGTTAAATCCTCTAAATTCTCACGCGCGGTACGATTACCTCGGCCGTGGCGCTTCTCGCGGGCACCACTACGTGCCTCATCCTGTGTGCGCGCCAGGCGCTCGCGCAGCGCTTGTAATTCCGGGCGAATCTCTTCGACCATGTTTGTCGACTCCAAGGCCTACTGACCTATTGCAAGTGAATTGACTATCTCCCCGAGAAACGCTGTTGCAAATCAACAGCGCTGATGCGGGAACAAGTCAAGCATCTTGCACAAAAACGCAAAGGCGCAATCATTTGAGTGTGCATGCAGCAGATACTTTTCAAGCAGAAGGAATTAGACTCGTCTGCAATGGGCGCTTGCAACTTTTCCCTACCCTAAGGTTAGGCACTAACGCCACGACCAACTCATTCTGCCGCCACCCAGGACGTGTACTGCGCTCTAGGCTCGACGGAGATATCAGACGCTCAGCGCCCCTTCCAGATAGGATCGCGTTTTTCAACAAAGGCGGCGATGCCCTCTTTGGCGTCGTCGCTGTTCACGCAAATGTGTTGTATCCGCGCCTCATCGGAAATTGTTGCCGCTACATTTTGTTCCTGCGCAAAATTTACCGCCTCTTTTGCATAGCGCAAAGACAAGGGTGCTTTCGCTGCCAACTCTTGCGCCCAGGCTAGCGTGTTATCCAGTAGCGAGGCGGCGGGCGCGATACGGTTACATAGACCCCAATCAAGGCACTTTTGCGCGCTGAGTTTTTCACCGGTAACGATGACTTCGTAGGCGCGCTTGCGACCCAGGGTGCGCACCAAGTGCCAGGTAGCACCACCATCGGGCACTAGGCTGATGGCAGCGAATGCTTGGTAGATGAAGGCATCTTCCGCCATGACAGTCAGGTCACACACCATACCAAAGGCGCTGCCGATGCCGGCACAGGGGCCATTAATAGCGCTGATCCAGGGCTTATTCGCTTGATAGATTTCCATTAGCGCGGGTTTGTATTCACCATTGAGCTGATCTTCTACGCGAAAGTCACCTTTCCCTGAAGGTATTTCTGTCAAGTCCGCGCCGGCGCTAAATGCACGACCGGCGCCCGTCAAAACCACCACGCGAACGCTCTCATCGTCGTTGACTTCACGCACAGCCAGTAAGATGTCCCTGCGCTGGGCGGCATTGAAGCTATTGAGAACATCGGGGCGATTGAAGCTCACCACGGCGACATCGCCTTTGCGTTCAATAGTGATCGCCGAATACTGGCTCATATTTTTACTCCGATAGATAAGATAAGCGCCGCTACGCTCTGATTAAATTATCGCGGCGTTGCATTTGAGGTATATAGGGCAGCGGATATCAAGCTACAGCACCGGCCGCTTTAAGCGCCGCTAATTCTTGCTCACCGAACCCCATCGCTAACAGCACTGAGTCGGTGTCCTGCCCTGGGCTGTGTCCGCCATGTCGCACTTCTGACGCTGTGCGCGAAAATCGCGGAGCAGGTGCAGGCTGCACCATGCCATCCAACTCGAGATAACTATTTCTGGCAATGTTCGCCGGGTGGTTCGGCGCGTCCATAAAATTGAGAATGGGAGCGAAGCACACATCACTTCCTTCCATAATCTCGCACCACTGTGCTTGCGTTTTTTGTTTGATGATTGCCGCCAGCTTTTCTTTTTGCTCAGGCCACAACGCTTGATTGTTTTGTTCGCTAAAGTCTTCTTCGGGCAATTCAGCTAGCGCTTTCAACAAGTCATAGAACTGTGGCTCGATAGAACCCAAGGAGATGTATTCACCGTCAGCGCATTCATAAGTATCATAATAATGCGCCGCACCATCGAGCATGTTTGACTCGCGTTCTTTTTCATCCCACATACCCATGGCTTGAAAGCCATAGAACATCCACATCAGTTGCGCCGCACCATCGACCATCGCCGCGTCGATCACCTGCCCCTTACCGGAATTCGCCGCTTCTAGCAGAGCAGCCAATACGCCGGTCACCAGTAACATACCACCGCCGCCAAAATCCCCCACCAGGTTGAGTGGAGGCACTGGCTTCTGACCCTTGCGCCCCATGGCATACAGCGCCCCAGTGATCGAAATATAGTTAATATCGTGGCCCGCTGCTTGCGCTAGTGGTCCGTCTTGGCCCCAACCAGTCATGCGTGCAAATATCAGTTTTTGATTGCGCGCCATGCAAACCTCCGGGCCAATACCCAATTTTTCGCACACGCCGGGACGGTAGGGGTCGATCAACACATCGGCGTTTTCCACCATGCGCAGCAAGGTCTCCAATCCTTTGGGTTCCTTGAGGTTTATGACTACGGACTTTTTGCCACGCGCACTGACATCCAACGCCATGTGCGCCGAAGCGGCGCGATCAATGCGGATGACCTCCGCGCCCATATCCGCGAGCACCATGCCACCCATGGGTGCCGGGCCGATCCCAGCCAGTTCAATGACGGTGTAGCCGTTGAGGGGCCCCATTATGTGTCTCCTGTACCAGCGCGGCGAACCCTATGCGTGATGCGCACGCAACTTAAGATAAATGTGTGATTGGCTGAGCCCTAAAACTAGGGCCGTGTGCATCCTTACTTCGGCTGCATACGAATGCCGCCGTCCATGCGAATGCACTCTCCATTGATGTAATCGTTTTCCACGATCTGCTGCGCCAATTGGGCGATTTCATCGGCCTTACCCAAACGCTGGGGATAGAGCACCTGACTCGCCAACGGCTGCAAAAACTCGGCGATTTCGGGTGTCATTTCTTCTGCGCCACCCATCATTAGCGGGGTCGCTATCAATCCCGGTACGATGGTGTTTACGCGAATACCCAATACCGCTAAATCGCGCGCAATGGGTAAGGTCATGCCGACGACGCCCCCTTTAGAGGCAGAGTACGCCGCCTGGCCGATCTGACCCTCGTAGGCTGCTATAGACGCCGTATTGATGATTACGCCGCGGCCACCGTCTTCATTGAGCACCTCGTTGTCCGCCATCTGTTCAGCACACAAGCGCAGTACATTGAAAGATCCCACCAGATTGATCTGAATAATGCGGTTGAACTCATCCAGCGGAAAAGGGCCCTTCTTTCCCATCGTACGAATGCCGTTGCCCGTGCCAGCGAAATTACAGCAAATGTGAATAGCACCGAACGCCTCCATCGTGGCGGCGATACCCTTTTTCACATCATCCTCACTGGTGACGTTGACGTCGCAGAAAATGACGCTGCCGGGAAATTCATCGACGAGAATTTGTCCCTTCTCTTCATTCATATCGAAAATGGCGGCTTTGGCACCGTGTGCCACAAATCGTCTCACCGTCGCGCGACCCAAACCGGATGCGCCACCAGTAATTACCGCGACCTTATCTGTTAAATCCATGTACTTGCTCCTCTATCTGCGTCATCTGCGTCGTTGTGAATCAATTAACTGCTTGCACGCTGAACGGCATGTGCATCCGCCTGACTACCACGTACTTAGCAGTGTAGTGCATTTAAAAATTTCGCGTATTAAACGGCGTGTAATCCTCGGCCAAGCAATCCCGACTAATGATGATTTTCATGACCTCGGAACTACCGGCATATATCGTGGAAATCTTCGCATCCGTATATTGCCTGCTGATGGGGTATTCGTCCATATAGCCATGGCCGCCGTGCAGCTGCAAAGCCACATCGGCAACCTTAACCTGCAGCTCACTGGTTAGCAGCTTTGCTTTGGCAGCATCGACTGGTGTAAGCTGATCGGCATTAAATGCGCGTACACACTGATCTACATACGACTGCGCAAAATCGAGTTCAGTGCGTAGCTCCGCCAGTTTGAACTGGGTGTTTTGAAACGCAGAAATCGTCTTGCCAAACGCTTTGCGCTCTTTGACGTAGTCCGCCGCCAAATCCCACGACAGGTGAGCAGCAGAGAGATAGCCCGCCGCACCGAGCAGGCGCTCCTCGGCCAGCCCTTCCATCAAGTAATAAAAGCCCTTGCCTGGCTCACCCAAAACATTAGCTTTGGGCACTTTGACGTCGTTAAAAAACAACTCCGCGGTGTCCTGGGCTTTCAGGCCCATCTTTTTTAAATTGCGACCGCGTTCGAACCCGTCCATTCCGCGCTCCACTACGAACAGCGTCATGTGGTGGGGGTTGTTATCTGGGTCGGTCTTTGCCGCGACGATGACCAAATCGGCGTTGATGCCATTGGAGATGAAGGTCTTTGCGCCATTGAGAACCCAGTGGTCATCGTTTTCCACTGCGTGGGAGCGCATACCGGCCAGATCACTGCCTGCGTCCGGCTCGGTCATGGCAATGGCTAAAATGGACTCGCCGCTGGCGCAGCCAGGGAGGAACCGACGGCACTGTTCGGCACTGCCAAATCTGGTGAAATACGGACCGACTAGTCGGCTGTGCAATGAGTTGTACCAATCGGCAGCACGGGCATAGGCGGTCTCTTCGATGATAATCTGCTCGAAGCGAAAGTCGGCATCACCCATACCGCCATACTCTTCATCGGGCCAAATCATCAAAAACCCCTGCTCTCCAGCCTTGCGAAAGGCCTCCCGATCGACAATTCCCGCCTCACGCCAGGCCTCCATCTGTGGCACAATCTCCACAGCCAGGAATTTCCGATAGGCGCTACGGAACATGTGTTGTTCTTCGGTGAAATCTCGCGGCAACATAGGGGCGACTCCAATAACTTTGACACTCAGCGTGCGTTTGATTGATGGGTGTATCGTGATGAAAAACGAGGCCGGACAGTATGTTAGGCCTCTGCGGGGCCAACCATGACCAACCCCGACAAATAAATTGACTACATAATACAGCGAAATTAATGGCAAAGAGCAGGGGCACAGCAGAACTCGTATGGAGCATGTAAACGCCGATAGCTGGGCCGCATTGCACTTCGGTCTGATTTTTCTGATTACCGTCACTCAGATGCTCATTGTCTACGCTCTGGCGGACGCCAGCATCCCGGTGCGCGGTCTGGGCTTGTATACCGTGTATTTTATGGCTGCCCTGTTGGGCTGGGCAGCCTTTTCCCTACAGCAGTTGGCCGAGATTCCAATGGTAGTGGATGTACCCTCGGTGAGCGCCATGTTGAACGGCTACCTGTTGTTTTTAGCCGCCGGGCAGCGTGCCGAAATAACCCGAGGGCGGGTCGCTCTAGGGTTGTGCTGCCTCGGCGCCATATTGAGCGTTTTTTTCGTCACCCCCACCCAAATTTTCACTCTGCAATGCGCCGCCTCCGCCTTCTTTTTCACCGCTGCCGGTATTGTCTGTGCGCAGCGCGCGTGGCGCCGGCGTAATCTTGGCGATGCGCTCAGCGTCGCCGGGCCCCTCGCCATGTTAATTGGCATGGGCTATGTGCTATTCCTCTGGTCGAGCGGCGCCAGTCAGGCGCGCCTGCAAATGCTTGCACTGGGCGTGCAGAGCTGCGCGTTCGTCCTAGTAGCCTTCGGCTTTCTAGCCAGCGTGTTAGTCGAATACCAACAGCGCCTCTCGCACCTCGCAACACAGGATTCACTGACTCGATTGCTCAACCGTCGCGGCCTGGAGGGCGCTTTGCGCGTCAGTATGGCGCAGGCAGCCAGGCAACAGTCAAACACCTCGGCGATCTTAGTCGATATCGATGGCTTTCGCGAAATCAACGAGAACTTTGGCCACGAATTTGGTGACCAGGTGATACGCAACCTAGCCTTGGTTTTGCAAAACAGCATCCGCACCAGTGACGTGCTGGCACGCACCGGCGGCCAGCAATTCCTGATCATTTTACCTGAGACCAATATGGACGCCGCGCGCGGATTGGCTGAACGGGTGCGCTTGGCGATCTCCGAAGAACCTTATGATGCGCTGAATCGGGAAATCTCCATCACCGCGAGCCTGGGTATTGCCGGTGTTACCGGCAATATCGACTTGGATAAACTCGAACAGGAGGCGCAACGTGCCCTGCGTCTGGCCAAGCGCGGTGGCAATCGCATTGCATCTGTGGAGAGCAAGCCAATCCACCTGAGCACCTCGAAAAGCAATAGCTGAGCTAGGTTTTTCAGAATACAGTGCCTTTATCAGGGCTTTTAAAGGCTGGATGGGGGTTACCCCCTATAGCTACCGCAAAGGGCTGTAATGACTACGGGGCCAACATTTAGCACCGGCTGAGCGCCTAGTCAGAAGCAAGCTGCGTCTTTCCGGGTTTGGGCAGTTGATCTGCACTGCGGTTGTTCTATAGTGGCTAGCCCACGATTCAGTCAATGACAAGCATAGGATCACAGCGTGCCCAAGTTTGTAAAAATCGCTCTCATTATCTACGCCATCTACCTCAGCCTGGTGCTGTTGGTGGTCACACCCCTACTCAATTTTTTGCCACACAAATTTCTAAGCGATAACTATGGGCGAGAATTAGAGACCGGATTTGTGTGGGTCAACCCTTTCACCGTCAGCCTAGAAGTGCGAGATGCGACATTACCCGAAAAGAATGGCGAGCGTTTTGTCGATCTCGATGCGGCTTCAGTGAATCTCTCACTGGCCAGCATTTGGCGTGACGGTATCGTATTTGATCGCTTGGGCGTCGAGAAGTTGTACGCGCACGTGCAGCACCTGCGCGAGGGGGAATTCAATTTCTCCGATTTGCTGGGAGAGCCCGCGCCGGAGGAACCTGAAACAGAAAGCGCACCGCTTCCCGGTGTCACCGTCGGCACCATTGATTTTACTGCGGAAGCGCTGGTGTTTACCGACAAAGCGCGCGCGAAACCGTTTTCCAGTCAACTGCAAGGCCTGGCACTACAAGCCACCAATATTTCCACGGTGCTCGAGGCCGGACAGCCCTATAAACTGAATGTTTCGGATGAATCCGGCGGCAACTTAAACTGGGAAGGCACCGTGTCAATTCCCGACAGTCGCAGCGAGGGCAATCTTAACATTAGCAAGCTCGGTCTAGAGGCGCTGTGGCGATTTGCCGAGCCTTGGGTCAACTTCGAATTAACGTCTGGGGCCCTCGATATCAGCGGCGACTACCTCGTCGATTGGAAAGAGGGGCTGCAGTACCGTGTCAAGCAAGGTGCACTCGCAGTCGCAGGGCTAGACATCGCACCCAAAAGTACGGTGGATTTACGTGACACGGCCCTAAAACTAGAACGCATCAGCGTTGCTAATATAGCGGTAGATAGCAGCAGTGAGCGCGCGAGCGTCGCGAGTGTGACCCTCGACGGCCTCACCCTTGCGGGGTTTAGCGAAGGCAGCCGCGTCAGCTTGCAAGAACTCTTTACCCCCGTCGACGACGGCAAAGAGCCGACCGCAACAGAACCCGACGCCGCAGAGCAGCCCGCCAACTGGCAGGCCAGCATTGGTGAAATCGCGCTGGAAAACAGCGAAATACAGTGGCGATCAGAGTTCACTGATCCACCAATACTGGCGCTCAAGCCACTGTCTTTAAAACTCGGACAACTCAACTGGCCGCTGCGCGGCAGCACACCCATCGCTCTCAACGTCACAGCGAACGACAATACCCCTATCACCGTCGATGGCGAACTGACCCTCGGCGAGGGTGGCGGTGATTTAAGTTACAGTCTGGAACAACTGCCACTGGCGCTGTTCAATCCCGCGCTACCCGACCCGCTTCGCCTTGAAATCGACGATGGCAAACTCAGTGTAAAAGGGCAGGCATCCCTTGCCGAATTTTCGCTCACCCAGATTAGCGCAGATGGTGCGGTGAAAACTCTCGCCCTCAATGCCAAGGCATCGAAGGCGACGCTGGGCGGCTGGCAAGCAGTAACTTTTGAGCAACTGGCAGTGGATCTCACCAAGCGCGACCTGGCCCTGGGCAAACTTTCCATCGACGGCCTCACCGGGCAGTTACACATTTCAAAAGACGGCACTGTCAATACCTCGAATGTGTGGCAAGAAGGTGCACCGGATGAAGCGGGAAGTACGACAGAAGGTTCCAAAACATCCGACGAACAAGCAGACTCATCTGATAGCAGTGAAGTCGAAGCCACCGCAGAGCCTACAAAAACAGTTACAGCGAATGCCAACGAACAGGGAGATGAGAGCAGTACAACGGAAAATGAAGGTGACTCGGGATCTGATGCAGCAACCGACGACACACCTTGGTCGGTCAGCATTCCCACCGTGCTCATTAGCAACGGTAAAATCGATTTTATGGATCAGTCACTGCCCATCGAGTTTCGCACCTTAATCGGCGATCTCAATGGTCGAATTGAAGGCTTGAGCAGCGCGGCCGATGCCACCGCTCAGGTTGGTCTCAAAGGTTCTGTCGATGGCTACGCGCCCGTGGCACTGGATGGCACTGCCAATCCGCTAAAAACGCCACCGAGCATCGATCTGCGCTTAACCTTCGATGGTGTTGACCTAGCACGTGTGACACCCTACTCCGGTACCTATGCAGGCTATGCCATTGATCGCGGGCTTCTCGATCTAGACCTCAAGTACGAACTGCAAGATAATCACTTACAAGGCAATAACGAAGTAATAATCGATCAACTCAAGCTGGGAAAAAAAGTTGCGAGCGACAAAGCCGTCAACTTGCCCTTACAGTTGGCGATCTCCTTGCTTACCGACGCCAACGGTGTCATCAATATGCGCGTACCCGTAGCGGGCGACCTCGACGACCCTAAATTCAAACTGGGCGGAGTCATTTTTGGCGCGTTTGTAAATTTAATCACCAAGGCCGCCACCGCACCCTTTTCACTCCTGGCCAACCTCGTTGGCAGTGATGATGACCTACAGCATGTCACTTTCACCGCAGGCTCAGCCTCGTTAGATGATGTGGGAAAGGAAAAGCTGATCACATTGACTGAGGCGTTGCAGAAGCGCCCCAATTTAAATTTGATTATTACCGGTCAAGTGAACCCAGAGGCAGATAGAGAAGGTTTGCAAAAAATTGCACTAAACACCGAGCTGATGGCATCGGGTGTCAGTCAAGCCGATATCGATGAGCGCAATGAACGTTGGGAACGCGCGATCGAGAAACGCTATAAGAACCTAGATACCCCCGCGGACACCGCTAGCGTTTCACCCCAAGGCACACCATCACCACCCACCCCGTCAGAGCAATACGATGCCGTGCGCGCCACTGTAGCCATTGAGGAACAACAACTCACTCAGTTGGCCGAGGCACGAGCGACCGCCGTAAAAACGTTTTTAATTGGCGAAGCGCAGTTGGCCACGGACAGAGCGGTGATCGAACAATCCACGGGGAATGGCGATGGCAAGGAGAAAGCTATCAGTGGTGTCGGATTGCGGGTCGGGAAGTAAGTTTGCGCATTTACAATTTACTCCAGTACAAGCAATTGCGGCTCGCTGGGTGTAAGCAAGCTATCCGAATAGCGACATTCGCTACTTACCTAATCGCGTTTTAATGTAGGCCTCTCGCGCCGCCGCGCATTCTTGGTCCAAGAGCGCTGCGATCAGGCTATCGGCATCCGCCCAGGCGCGCTCGATACCTACCATTTGCGCGGTGACCGCATTCGTATGGTGTTTCGTTGCCACCACTGGAATTCGAGGTTTAGCCGCGATAGAAGACGCGAGTTCCTCCACCGTAGCATCCAATAAAGACTCCTCCACGACTCGATTGAGGAAACCGACCGCTTTGGCTTCTGCGGCATCAAACTGACGGCAAGTAATGACCAACTCCTTGGTGAGCGCGGGTCCAATCTCACGCACCAAACGTTCGATACCACCCCAGGCTAGAGGAATACCCAGATCAACTTCTGGAATGGAGAATCGTGCTCCCGCAGATGCGATGCGCAGATCACAAGCCGCAGCTAAAACCAATCCGCCGCCAACACACCAGCCTTGGATGCGGGCGATGGTCAAGGCATTCATAGACTCTAGTGCCTCCGCCATCTGCCGCCCGGCATCCGCCGCGTCGCGAAGATTCGCGTCATCCAGCGCCGGAAAGCCTGCCAAATCCGCACCACCAGAAAACGCGCGACCACGGCCACCGACAATAACAACCCTGACATCTGCTTGCTCGTCAAACCAACGGGCCGCCTCGGCAACTTCTTTCAGTAACTGTGTGGAAAGCGCATTGAGTCGCTCGGGCCGATTGAGCCAAAGGCGTCCTACTTCACCATCAGTACTGAGCTCTAACGTTTCGAGTAGGCTGGTTTGCTTCACGGAGAATATCTCTGCACTCAATTAGTCTCGGGTCCATGGACAGGCTATGGCCCAACCATTCAATTTCCAACTTCGTGGTATCAAGGTGTTACGGAGCTCGCTGGGCAATGTCACGCTAGTATGCAAGTGACAGCGGCTACTCAAGTATCAACTCCATCGCCATATCACAGCGTGCAGCCATGTGCTCGGACTCATACTCCTGAAATCCAAATCGCGTATACAAGTCAACAGCTTCTTCAAGCGACGATACTGTTTCTAGAATAATTCGCTGAAAACCCATCTGTCGCGATGTTGCCTGAGCGAATTTCAACAACTGCCCCTCCAGCCCGTTTCTTCGCTGATCGGGGAATACATACATATTGCGTAGTTCGCACGTCGAATCGTCAACTCGATACAAACCAATCGTAGCCACGATGCATTTAGCTTCTATCACGACACCAAAATAGCCACCATTGTCCGTGTAGTGCTTTTCGATCGCATTGAGGTCGGCTTCCGCGCCTTCCAAATCGGGTTCTAAGCCGTACTCCTCCAAAACCTGGAACACAACGGCCTTTATCTCCTCTCGATCAGAATTATTTGCCGGGCGAATATTCACACTTAATACCTTTATTCACTAAGTCACACACCGTCCACATGCTTCTTTCTTGCGGCTCAACATATCTTATCGAATGTCGCGTTTGCGGTCGCGCTGGACTGTACAATAACCGAAACCGTAAATAGGTTTTGTCGCTCATAGCTAAGATGTGCCAAACACCTTCGAGGGAACACCAGCGCGGAGCAGTATTGCCCGAATGTACCATTTATGTTTTGTGCTTGGACCTACCAATATTTTGGGTCACTCAACGCCGCAACACATTGTGTAGTGCCATGCATGCTTTGAATGGGGTTGCCGTCTAATGATTGCGCTAGCCAGCCAATTGGCTGACTTAGGGGAAACGGCGCTTCTACTTGGCCCTCATCAATTTGCTCGAAGCCCGTTTTTGAGTAATAAGACGGGTTACCGTAGGTAAAGACTAACTCAACGTCAAGCGCCTTGAGATGACTTAGTCCGTAATTAATCAGTCGCTGCCCTATACCAGAGCCTTGGACATCATCGGCAATCGCAACAGGTGAAAGAATAAAGGCACTTTGGCTAGTGGGGACATTAAAGCGACTGAAGAATATACACCCAAGAATCTGATCACCTTCCAGTGCTACAAAACCGATTAAATCGCTTGGGTTTGTACTGGTAATTAAATCTGAAACCAACGCACCAATGGTAGCGCCCTCTGATTCACCCTCTGATGCGGTAAATACATTTGTAAACAGTTCGATGACTTTGTCAGCATCCGCTGTGTTGAAGCGTGAAATCTTCATCCAAACGCGTCTACAGTTCTCCAGGATGTCGCTAGCGTATGCTTACTCATATGAATCTGGTAAGTAGGTGCGCATGCTCTTGCCAATCTCGCCCGAGGTGGCACCGGAAACGTCATACCAAGTTCTAATCTGGAGGGAGCCGTCGGGCTCAAACTGATAGGTTTCAAGGCTCTTCGCTGTGCGAGTTTTCCCCGAGGACGTAATATTATTGTGCATTACCCACGCTACAGTATTGCCGAGAACGAACAAGGTCTCCTCCGGTATTTCAAATTTGACATGATCCTGAAAGAGATCGTAGGAATCGATACAGCAGTGCTTGAATCCAAACTTTTCGGGGGTTCCTACCGGGTCTAGCATACGCACCGCGTCGCCCTCAAATACGGTGCGATAATTGGCTATCCAGCCTTCGCGATCACCGATGCTCCACAATTTTGGGTAGTTTCGCGCCCAAAGTAGCAATTCGTCATGGGTAGGCATTGGTGCTGGCATTGTCGTGCTCCATTGGGTTATGGATATTGAAGTGGTGAGTGAGCCCTGCGATTGCAGTGGGCGATTTTGCATTGCCTTGAAGGTATTAGTTAAAGGCTCCTAAAGATATGCGCGCTTTAGAGACAATACCGGCTATTTAACAACGTCATGACTCTATAGTCACTTTGGTATTGACTGAATTTCGATAAAGCAATTGTCATTTCAGCAAAAAGTATGTCTTCGTTGAGGTCTTTGAGAAAGCCAGTAGCCTCAACAAGCAGATTCCGAAGATTTTGGACATACTCTTCATTATTCTCCCCTATATAGTCGTCCATGAACGACTTTACAAACCGGGGTGTCTTTTTCATATGGCACGGAGTCTCAAATCAGCCGCATAACCTGTGGCAGCGGGCGGGGCAAACCGTGCAGCGGTTTGACCGTCCGGCGACCGAAGGGAGCGTACTGCCCACACTTGTTACGCGGCTTCAATGACCGCTGTCTGAACTGACTTGGGAAGCTTGACTTCGATGAATAATGAGGAAGGGTAGAGGTAATCTTCGCCAGATTCGTCGATAACTCGAACCTGGCCAATCTTTTCCGCGGCGGGGTCGGGAAGTAACTCATAGATTTTCCTCTTCTCCAGTGAAGCAGGATAATCCGAATTTTCGATGCATATCACTAACTTAGATGCGCTCATAGGTTAATCTAAGATTCTCTTGATCTTGTATTCTTTGCGGCCTATTCCCGAATATGACCTAAAAGCTTGACGAGGAACCATAGTCACTTGTTAGGCGAATTCACAGACAGTTCCGTCAGCTTCAATGAGATCACCATGATGCACCATAACAATTTCTCCCCCCAACGCCTCGTAGACAATGCCCGCTAGCCTCCAGCTTACAATACCCCCGTCAGATTTCACTAATGCTAGGGCAGGTGCACCGCTTAACCCGCCAAAGTCATAGCTCTTCGTAGGGATGCCCCTACCGATGAGATCAACCCACTGGCTCCTGTCAGGCGCGATCCCAAGATTTCTATCGCTAACCGAATCAACGGGAGCACTAAAGCAGACGCTACCGAGTGAATAGTGTTTCTGCGAAATTTTCTCGCGCTCTATTCCCGGAAAACCTGCCACCATTATCATGTTGCCTCGCTCAGAACGCGGAGGCGGCCAACTCGCATTGCTGCCTCTGAGAACACTTGCCTGTAAAAGGTCTATTTCTTGTTCCGATATCTCAAATGTCGCGATATTGCGTATTCCAGACCAAGCCTGCCACTGATTCCAGACGAAGCCTGCCACCCATTCCGCGCGAAAGCTGCCACTGATTCCACGGCAAAGCTGCCACCCCGGCAGCTGGCCTGAGAACCACCAGCGGAGCACCCCGACGCGAGATAACTAACCGGTATTCTGGCCCCTGCCATAAGGAGGGAGTCAGATGCCTGCAAAGAGGTTATCCATGCGTAAAATCAAAGAAGTCCTGCGCCTCAAATGGGGCAACGGCATGAGTAATCGGCGCATTGCCGCCAGTTGCGGCATCGGCCGCCCCACCGTCAGCGAGTATCTGCGCCGGGCCGAGGAGGCCGGCCTCAGTTGGCCCCTGCCTGCCGATCTGGACGAGGCCAGGCTGGAGCGGCTGCTGTTCCCGCCACCGCCAAATCTACCGGCCCAGGCCCGCGGCATCCCCGACTGGAGCCACATCCACAAGGAACTCAGGCACAAGCACGTCACCCTGTTCCTACTCTGGCAGGAATACCGCCAGAACCACCCCGAGGGCTACCAGTACAGCTGGTTCTGTGAGCACTACCGCACCTGGCAGGGCAAGCTGGACGTGGTCATGCGCCAGGATCATCGTGCCGGCGAGAAGCTGTTTGTGGACTACGCTGGCCAGACCGTGCCGATCATTGATCGCAACACGGGCGAGATCCGCCAGGCCCAGATCTTTGTGGCGGTACTGGGGGCTTCCAACTACACCTACGCCGAAGCGACCTGGAGTCAGGCCCTGCCGGACTGGATCGGGTCGCATGTGCGCGCCTTCGGGTTCTTGGGCGGCGTACCGGCATTGGTGGTACCGGACAACCTCAAGTCCGGCGTGAGCAAGGCGCACCGTTATGAGCCTGACACCAACCCCACCTACCAGGATATGGCCTCCCACTACGGCGTGGCGGTACTGCCAGCGCGGGTGCGCAAACCCAAGGATAAGGCCAAGGTGGAGGGCGGTGTCTTGATTGTGGAACGCTGGATACTGGCCGCCCTGCGTCACCGCCAGTTCTTCTCCTTAGTGGAGCTCAACGCCGTCATCAGCGAACTGCTGGTTAAGTTCAATGACCGCCCCTTCCGCAAGCTGCCGGGCTGCCGCCGGGAGCACTTCGAGCAACTGGATCAGCCAGCGTTACAACCCTTGCCCGCCGAACCCTACGTCTACGCCGAATGGAAGAAAGCCCGGGTCCACATCGATTACCACGTGGCCGTCGACGGGCACTATTACTCGGTACCCTACACCCTGATCAAGAAGCAGGTCGATGTGCGCATCACCCGCCATACCATCGAGTGTTTCCACCGGGGCAACCGGATCGCCAGTCACCGCCGTTCTTACCACAAGGGCAGCCACACCACAGTACCGGCCCATATGCCGGAAGCGCACCGCCAGGCCGGGGAATGGTCGCCCGAGCGGCTGGCCAGGTGGGCAGCGCAGACTGGCCCGGCCACAGAGAAGCTGATCCGAACCGTACTGGGATCACGCAAGCACCCGCAGCAGGCGTACCGATCCTGCCTGGGCATCCTGCGCCTGGGCAAGGCCTATGGCGACGAACGCTTGGAGGCCGCCTGCCGGCGGGCTCTGACCCTGGGCAGCTGCCGCTACAAAAGCATTGAATCCATCCTCAAGCACCGACTGGACGAGCAGCCCCTGGAGGAACAGCAGGAACTGGCGCTACCCGACACTCACGACAACATCCGCGGCCCCGCGTACTACCACTGAAGGAGAACATTATGTTGAAGCATCCTACCCTGGATAAACTCCAGGCCCTCAAGTTTACCGGCATGGCGGCAGCTCTGGCCGACCAGATGGCCATGCCCGATATAGACGAGTTGGGCTTTGAGGAGCGTCTCGGCCTGCTGGTGGATAGAGAGATCACCGAGCGGGAAAACCGGCGACTCACTAACCGGCTGCGCCGTGCCAAACTGAGGCACAATGCTGCCTTAGAGGATCTCGATTACCACACCTCCCGTGGGCTGGACAGGGGGCTGATTCAATCCCTGGCAGCCTGCCAGTGGGCAAAGGAATCTCTGAACGTACTGATCACCGGGCCCACCGGCGTGGGCAAAACCTGGCTGGCCTGTGCCTTGGCGCACAAGGCCTGTCGGGCGGGCTACACCGCCCAGTACATCCGTCTGACCCGGCTGCTGCGGGAGTTGATGATCGCCAAGGGTGACGGGCGCTACACCAAGTTACTGGCCAGCTTGGCCAAAGTGGATGTGCTGATCCTGGACGATTGGGGCCTGCTGAAGCTCAACGCCGAGAACCGGCGGGATTTGCTGGAGGTCCTGGAAGACCGACACGGCAACCGCGCCACCATCGCGACCAGCCAGCTGCCCATTGAGGAGTGGCATGGTGTGATTGGTGATGCGACGCTGGCTGACGCGATCCTCGATCGGCTGGTACACAACGCTTACAAGATTAATCTGAAAGGAGAATCCATGCGAAAGCGGCAATCAAAGTTGACGAGCACCACCCCTTTGGAGTAACAATGCAAACCCCGCGTCGCTACGCGCCGTTGGGTGGCAGCTTTGCCCCGGTCCGGGTGGCAGGCTTCAAATGGAATGGGTGGCAGGCTTCAGCGGTTTACGCACGATATCAACTTTTGATGTTTTCGCTATCGAAATGAGCCTAGATTCCAAATCGAAATCTATCTTCCATAGCTGACAAAAATCGTTTCCACTACGGCCGACTCTATCTTTGTAAGAATGAAATAGGTGTCCAGCCGTGACAAGAAAAGTCCGCTCTCCAGTGTTAAGTACGAAAGCCGTGCCTTGGGCATGCGCACCTGAATCGTAGTTTCCCCAGACTAGGGGAATGGGATAGCCAATGGCAATTTCATAGTACTGCTTAAGTACTTCATCTGGCTCTCTAGATGTCACTCTATCGAGCGCCTAACGCTTCAAGCTGGGGCGCCGAAACCGCGAAGCGGTTTTGGCGTCCCAGCAGCCTGTGCTTGTATGTGGTCTATAATTGCTTGCAAGGACGATTAAGGTGCCATAAATGCCTACTATTTCAATGTTGTACGGCATAATTGTGCGGATGTATTACTTTGACAATCAGCAGCCTAGCACGCCGCATATTCACGTCCATTACCAAAATGATAGCGCAGTGATTGAGATACCTACAGGCAACGTTCTGGAAGGTAGTTTACCGACTGCCAAGTAGAAGCTCGTAGACGCCTGGGTCGAATTGCGGCAAGAAGAGTTAATGGCTGACTGGGAGCTGGCCGTAAACGGCGACTCAGTATTCAAGATTGATCCTTTGAGGTAGAGACATGAATCCCGTAGTGAAAACTGTCGAGCCAATGGAGAATCACAGGCTGCGAATCCAGTTTGAGAATGGCGAGATCAAAGCGTTTGATGTTTCACCCTTTCTGAATAAGGGGATATTTCAGGAACTGAGAGACGAGGACTACTTTAAACAAGTACGTGTCTCGTTCGGATCAATCGAGTGGCCCAATGAACAAGACTTCAGCAAAGATACTCTGTATCTGCTCGGTGTCGCTGAGAGCACTTAACGCCTGCAGCAGCGGGCGAGCAACCAAAGGTTGCGAGTCCAGCGAAGCGGCGTGCCTGGCCTTATTATGAGTAACTAGCACGTACTAGCACCTCGATGACCTTAGAATGAACTAAAGATAGAAGCGATAGCTTCAAATATGGCACTTAGGCCCTCCAGAAACATCTCAAATATTCCAGAAACACACTCCGTCAATGTATTTCCAGCCACTACTGCTGGAACCGCTAGCCCACCAAACGCTGCTGCCGCTACAAGTGCCGTTGTATAATTTATACCCGCAAAAAGTAAAATTACGACACAAACGATTAGGGTGAGTGATGACGCCGACGCTAAGATCTTAACGCCAATCGATCTCTCTTTTTTCTCATTCATTGGTTCTCCTTACTCATAACGCCTCGCATCAGCGGCCAAATGGCCACGTAGCGGACATTTGCTCCGGCTACATGCGTTTGTTATGTGGCATTTGCACATATTTCGAATATTGATGTTATGTGATCAAAGTATACCTTGGCAGGGATGATGGACGGCATAGGAATAAATGATGGGAATGAATTCGGAGAGCTTTGAATGACCAGGAGCAGAGGGTATTGGCAACGTCATAGGGAATTGAAAGGTTGCGTTGGTCCTTGTTTCATTTGGCCAGTAGTACCACCCGCGATCGGGATACAAGTCTGGAAAGGTTTTCTCAACGATTTCAAGCTCAGGATAGCTATTTTGCTGTCGGCAGTAGTCTTTGAAAAATTTCTCAAGAATAAGCGCTTTTTCCACTGTCGCGGAATCCTTCAAATAGAGCCCCCCGAAACCAAGCGAAAGCAGCAAAACCGTAATTCCAATTATGACTTTCAATCCCATCGCAGTATATGCATTCTAGTCACGACACAACATTACACATAACGCCTCAGGCCGCGGCGACGAAACCGCGCAGCGGTTTTGGCGTCCGGCCCCGCAGGGGCGAACATTCGGCTCTTGTTAGGTGCGCCCTTTAGCTAGCCCATGCAGGTTCGTCCTCTGAGATCATATTCCATGTCCGTATGCCCTCAGTTCGAGCTGAGCTAGCCAACTGTGCGTCGGCAGTTACCAATATAGTGCTGGACTCATCAATGAGCCCCGAATATTTGCCAGCCAATATTGATTGTATCTGTAGTGCATCGGACCAGTCTAATGAGTACTTCTTCGCAAGCCTTTCCACTTCCAGGCGACCAGCAAGCGTGAGCAAATTGACTTCATCAATCTCAATATTCTCGGACCATACATAGGTGATCAGGTCGCTGAAAGAGTAAGCGTGGGATGGAAAGGCCATCGAACATACACACGGGTCGATATTTTCACGATATTTTTCTATTCTAGTTTTCGCATCGCGGCCCATTGAACGCATACTAGGCCACGACTACAGAGGAACGCCGATGACTTCGCCAGCGACTCCAAAATCGCGAGATCCCGAAACACTGGCCACACAGGAAATTCGCGAAGCCCTTTCGAAATTCGACTTGCCCACCATTCGTCGTTTTCAGCGGAACACAAAAAGTGCCGATATAACACACCTACCCGGTGATCGAGGGATGCCAATTCTGGGCCATGTGTATTGGTTTCAGAAAGAACTGCACGCGTGGCTCAATAGAGAGTATGCAAAACATGGCCCCGTGTTCAAAGTGCGCGCGCCACTATTGGATGGTGTGTTTCTGCTCGGGCCGGAGGCCAATGAACTCGTACTAAAAAATGACAACAACCGCTTTTCTAATTTTCTGGCCTGGGACAACACCTTTCGCAACTTGTTCGACAACAACCTGCTAGAGCGCGATTTTGCCAACCACAAGGCTCAGCGTCGTGTGCTGCAATTGGCATTCAAACGTCAGGCCATCGAAGGCCATATGAAGTTGATGAACCCAATGCTCGACCAGGGTGTTCAACAGTGGGGTACGCATCGACCCATACGCACTATGGATCATGTGAAACAGTTGCTGTTGGATACGGGCGCCAAAGTTTTCCTCGGCTTAGAAACAGGGGCTGAAGCGGAGCAACTCAATAAAGCGTTTACCGCCATTGTCGCGGCAACCAATGATCCGTTCCGGCGCAAAGAGCTGTGGTTCTCGCCCTATGCGAAGGGAATAAAGGCCAACAAAGTATTGACAAACTATGTCATGAAAAGCATCCCGGAGCGCCGTAAAACGCCGGGGCGCGATTTGTTTTCACAGTTCTGCCACTTGCGCGATGAACACGGGGAATTGTTTTCCGATGAGGATATTCGCGATCACATTATTTTTATTTTGTTCGCCGCGCACGATACCACGACTAGTGCGATGTGCTCAGTTCTATATTCGCTAGCCACTAACCCTACCTGGCAGCAAGAACTGCGGGCAGAGATGCTAAGCCTCAACAAGGATGAGTTAGAATTCGAAGATATTGAAAAACTTGAAAAGACCGGCTGGACCTTTAAGGAGGCCCTGCGCATGCACCCGGCTCTCACGATTATGCCGCGTTACGTGCTGGAGGAGTTCGAATTCCAAGGGCACCGCATTCCCGCCAATACCATCGTCATCATCTGTGCGCTATTCACCCACTACATGTCGGAGTATTGGAGTAAGCCCTACGAGTTTGATCCATTGCGCTTTTCCCCCGAGCGCGCCGAAGACAAAAAAAACTTTTATCAATATATTCCCTTCGGTGGTGGTGCGCATAAGTGCTTAGGCATGCATTTCGCCGAAGTACAGGGCAAGATGTTTCTATTCCATCTTCTGAAACGCTACAAGGTCACAAAAAACCCGGCGATGACCCGCTACAACTACAACAGTGTTCCACTAACCTTTCCAACGGATGGGCTGCCCCTGCACTTCGAAAACATCACCGCTTAAATAAGTATCACAGTTGGAAAAACGACTTTGAGGTGGAGTAACGCGCTGGCTTGGAGGCTGGGTCACCCGACGTATACCAGCAGCCCATCGCAGTAGCGGCAGTGATACTCCCCTGCTCCGCGCCGCGAGCGATTGTGGCGGGTTGTAGAAAGCTCATGCAGGCGGCAATCGCATCGGTATGGGTGGCTGCGCTGACGTCGCTGTGGAATGCCGCTGAGGTCTAGGTCGAAGGTCACGCCCGGGTCCGCCTCGAACGAGGCCATTAACTCCTGCCACTGCCAACCGTGGGGTTTGGTGGAGCGCTGCGGGTACACCTCATGCACGATATAGTGCGCGACTTCGTGCGGCACGGTATCGCGCAGATTCTCCTCGAAGTATTTGGCGAAGATCCAGGGGTTGTAGCGAATCACCTGGTCTTTGCCCACAGCTTTAAACATACCGGCTGTGCGACCGCGCAGATCGAATTTCACCGGCACGGCGCGAAATTTACACTCGAAAATGTCTTCGGCGCGCTCGATATACCCCCGCGTCGCTTTGCGCACTAGGCGTTTTTGCGCCTCATTGATCGGCTCTACTAGCACGGCTGCCCCACCTCTCGTGCGATTTTCGATTGCTTACCGCTGCGAACACACGCGCTAACAGCGCTCAGCTCATACGCTACAGAATAACGGCCAATGCCGATGCACTCAATATCGATCTCGCACTGTTTTTGGCCGCGATGGCAAATGCGGGCACCGCGCTAATCCACGCTGAGGCATTGGGCCTCATCCGGCACTAGACCTGAGCTGTGATATAGGGCACATTTAATTGTTGTGCCCCGTCATTGTTCACCCGGGGGGGGCAATACACACTTGGCGGCTGCCCGAAGTTCATTTTGCCGGAGAAACGTGTGCAGCAAGCACCGCGCACGTTAGGCGAGTTTGTGGTGCTTTTGCGACGCGCCGGTGGCAGCGCATAGATCCGCCCGACAACTGTTAAAACATAGACTATGAATACACAAACTCTGGAAATCGAGGCGCTGCAACGCTACTTAGAGGCGGAAATGCCTGGATTTTCTGGCCCTCTAAGCGCCGAAAAATTTCCCGGCGGTCAATCCAACCCCACGTTCAAACTCACTGCAGGTGACGGTCAACACTACGTGCTACGACGCAAGCCACCGGGTGAACTGCTCAAATCAGCCCACGCCGTCGATCGCGAGTTTAGGGTCATTTCCGCCCTTAAAGACACCGATGTCCCGGTGCCCCGTACCCACGTGTTGTGCGAGAACGATGGCGTCATCGGCTCGATGTTTTACGTCATGGAGTATTTAGAAGGTCGCATTTTTTGGGATCCACAGGTACCCGAAGCCCGAGATAACGCCGAGCGCGCCGCCATCTACGACAGCATGAATGCCACGCTGGCGGCGCTACACAATGTCGATGTCGATGCAGTCGGCCTGGGAGATTACGGTCGCCCTGGCAATTATTTTGAACGCCAGCTCTCGCGTTGGAGCAAGCAATACCGCGCATCCGAGACCAAAAAGATTGACTCGATGGAGCGGTTGATGGTCTGGCTCGATAAGCACATGCCGCAAGACGATGGCACAGTGTCACTCGTGCACGGCGACTACCGGCTAGATAACATGATGTTTCACCCTACCGAACCACGCGTGATTGCGCTCCTGGACTGGGAGTTATCGACACTCGGCCACCCACTGGCAGATTTGGCCAATCAATGCATGGCCTGGATGTTACCGCGCGAGGGTCGCATTATGGGTTTAGCGGGCGTTGATCGCAGCACACTGGGTATTCCCACCGACGAAGAGTATCTCGCGCGCTACTGCGAGCGCACCGGCCGCGACACGATCGAGAACTGGAATTTCTACGTCGTGTTTTCGCTATTTCGCCTCGCCGCTATTTTGCAGGGCATCGTTAAGCGCGCCCAAATCGGCACCGCGTCGAGCAATGACGCCGACAGCCGGGGCGATGCGGTCGTGCAACTGGCAGACCTTGGCATGATGCTGACCGAATAATTGGCCCAGTAAGCAGGGCAAAAACACGGTTCGATAACTGAGACACCTAAACGCTTCAACACAGTTGAGTTGCAACATTCACCCGAGAGGATTACCACATGAGCGATGAAGTACTAGTAGATGTGAGCGACGGCATCATGACCGTCACCCTAAACCGCCCGAAAGCGAAGAACGCCGCTAACAAGGCGCTCGCTGATGGGGTAGCCGCTGCCATGGATGAGCTCGACGCCAACGACGAAATCCGCGTCGCCATTCTCACCGGCGCTGGCGGTACTTTTTGTGCAGGCATGGATTTAAAAGCGTTTGTCAGTGGTGAAACACCGCATGTTGATGGCCGCGGGTTTGCGGGAATAACAGAAGCACCTCCCCGCAAGCCACTCATCGCCGCCGTTGAAGGTTACGCCCTCGCAGGTGGCTTGGAAGTGGCCATTTCCTGCGACCTCATCGTAGCTGCGGATGATGCCAAGTTCGGGATTCCTGAAGTTAAGCGCGGCCTCGCCGCAGCGGCCGGGGGGCTCATTAAGCTGCCGCGCCAAGTCCCCAAGCGGATCGCTATGGAACTGGCATTGACCGGAGATTTCATCACCGCGCAACGCGCCCAGGAGATCGGGCTCATTAACCAAGTAGTACCCTCGGGTACGGCACTAGACGCCGCCAAAGCCCTTGCGGCAAAAATAGTCGCTAACGGCCCGCTTGCGGTGGCGATTTCCAAACAAGTCGTACTGGAATCCGAAGGCTGGGGTGCTGATGAGATGTGGCAAAAACAGGCCGATCTCGTGGTACCGATATTCTCCAGCGAAGATGCCATGGAGGGCTCGATTGCCTTCGCAGAAAAGCGCGCACCCAATTGGAAAGGCAAATAAACGCGCTATGGTCGATTGATACGAAGCACCGGCGGCCAATGCGCAGTGCTGGCGCACAACAAATTATTCAAGGAACAATGATATGTCAGAAGCATGGATAATCGATAGCTGCCGCACACCGCGCGGCATTGGCAAAAAAGGCAAGGGCTCATTGGCCGATCAACACCCACAGCATCTAGGCGCCACTGTGCTCAAAGCGATTGCTGAGCGCAACCACGTGAACACCGCTGAGGTCGATGACGTTATCTTCGGCACAAGTTCTCAACGCGGACGGCAGTCGGGTGACCTGGCGCGCATGGCAGCCCTCGAAGCGGGCTACGATATCCGCTCCAGCGGCGTGACGTTGGATCGCTTTTGCGGCTCCGGTATCACCTCGGTCAACCTGGCGGCAATGAGCATTATGTCGGGTACGGAAGATTTGGTGATTGGCGGCGGCGCGGAGATGATGTCCGTCTACGGCGAGGAAGGTGCAGCCATGAGCCCGTTCCTGGACAATGGCAACCTCGCCTTGCGTGAACTACACCCACAACCGCACCAGGGTGTGTGTGCCGACGCAATCGCGACGTTAGAAGGTATCGAGCGCGAGGCGTTGGATAAACTGGCACTGGTGTCTCAACAACGCGCCGCCAATGCGATCGACAACGGCTACTTCGACAAGAGCCTGGTTCCGGTGTACTCCACCGATGGCACGCTGGCGCTGGATAAAGAGGAGTTTCCGCGCCCACAAACGACCGCAGAGGGCTTAGCTGAGCTGCAACCTTCCTTCGCCGCCATTGCCGATTACCAACTGGACGAAACTGGCCTTACCTACCGGTCAATGGTGAAGGCCAAGTTCCCCGATCTAGACATCGTGCATGTGCACCATGCGGGTAACTCATCCGGTGTTGTTGACGGGGCCGGCGCCGTGCTACTGGCATCGCCTGAATACGCCAAGGCCAATGGCATGAAGCCGCGTGCACGCATCAAGGCCATGTGCAATATGGGTGACTGCCCAACGCTGATGCTCAATGCACCTGTACCGGCGGCGCAGAAAGTCTTAGCAAAGGCGGGCTTGAGTAAAGACGACATCGATTTGTTTGAAATCAATGAAGCGTTTGCCGTGGTGGCAGAAAAGTTTATCCGCGATTTAGATTTGGATAGGGACATCGTCAACGTGAACGGTGGCGCAATGGCACTGGGTCACCCCATCGGTGCAACCGGCTCGCTGCTCATCGGCACAGTACTGGACGAGTTGGAACGACGCGATCAAACACTGGGGTTGATCACTATGTGTGCGGCGGGTGGTATGGCGCCGGCCATTATCATCGAGCGTATCTGAGGCAGAGCTTAATCAATCTCTTAGTCGTGCTCGGAGAACACAGTGTTCCAATTTAGTGAGACATCACAACAGTACCAAACACAACTCAGCGCCTTTATGGATGAGCATATCTACCCTCGCGAGCGGGAGTATGCGGAACAGTTAGCGGCAGCGCCCCACCGGCACAGCTACTTGCCGATCATGGCAGACCTGAAGCAAAAAGCGCAGGCGGTGGGGTTGTGGAACCTGTTTATTCCGCCCAAGTTGGCAGAGTTTGCCGATCACGACGGGCTGAGTAATTTGGACTACGCACCCCTGGCGGAAATTATGGGGCGCGTGTTGTGGTCACCGGAAGTGTTTAACTGCAATGCGCCAGATACCGGCAACATGGAAGTGTTCATGAAGTACGGTACCCGGGCACAGCAAGAGCAGTGGTTGCGGCCCCTGCTCGCCGGCGATATTCGCTCTGCTTATGCCATGACGGAACCGCAGGTCGCCTCCTCGGATGCCACCAACATCGAGTTACGCATCGAGCAAGATGGCGATGAGTGGGTGTTGAACGGGCGCAAGTGGTTTATCACCGGCGCTTTGTATGAGCGTACACAAATTTTTATCGTGATGGGCAAATCGGACCCCGACAACAGCAATCGTCATCTACAACAATCACAAATCTTAGTGCCAAAGGGGACGCCTGGCCTGGAGATTATCCGCCCGCTCACCACACTGGGCTATGACGATGCGCCTATTGGCCACGCAGAGTTGCGCTTTGACAATGTGCGAGTGCCGCTGGAGAACATCCTACTCGGGCAGGGCCGAGGATTTGAAATTGCGCAGGGCCGGCTAGGGCCCGGACGCATCCATCACTGCATGCGCTTAATCGGCGCCGCACAACGTTCACTGGAGTTAGCCTGTGTGAGGGTCGCCCAACGCAGCACTTTTGGACGCATCTTGAGCCAACATCAATCCGTGCGTGAAGACATCGCGCGCAGCTTTTCTGAAATTGAAATGGCGCGACTGTTAGTGTTGAAAACCTGTCAGCGAATGGATGAAGTGGGCCCAAAAGAGGCCATGGACTTAATCGCCGCAAGTAAAACCAGTGTGCCGCTGATGGCGCAAAACATCATCGATCGCTGCATGCAAATGCACGGAGCGGGCGGTTTAACTGAGGATTACCCCATGGCAGAGGCATTCAACTATGCGCGTTGGTGCCGCCAGGCCGACGGCCCCGACCAAGTACATCAGATGGCGCTGGGGAAGCAGATTATCAACCGCTATAGCGGTGTCTAGCACCTGCCCCTATCCGAACGAGAAGCTTAGCGCGCCGACAACAGCCTAGCGCAGCGACGCCAGTTGCGGCCAAACGCCCTGTAATCGCTGCGCCGCCGACTGTCGCACAGCCGCGCTGTAACTATCGGGGCCGATCTCTGGTTTAAAATCTAACTTCTTCGCAGCGATTACTGGTTCTGTAATCCATGCGCACTCCAGGTAATCCAGAGCTGCAGCGCGAAGTACCCGCTGCTCGATCCCGCTCAGCCCCTGCGCTAATGCGGCGCAACTATCACTAGACCAAGGTTCATGGCGATCAGCGTCTCGTGCGCCCACCTCCTCGGGAAACGCTAAACCAAAGTTGCGCGCCAGCCAACGCGCTTCGGCTTCACAATAGCCCTGTAATTGCGACCCCTCAAAGTTTGGCAAGTGAAATGGCACACCCGGTAGGGCCGCCAGAGCATTGAGATCGCCCGGCATGCGTCGCACACCGTGCTCGTCACACGCATCTCTAGGGTAGTGCTCATTGATGGCAAGCATTAACTCAAAGGCCTCGACACTGAGGCGCTGGTTGTGTGTTTCTATGTGCAGCGCCTGCACAACTTCATCGGGTACGCCCAAACGCGTGTAGAAATCACCAATCAGCCCACGTGGTCGCTGTAACGCCTCGTGAAAATTCGCCACCTGTAGATACTCGCCGAGCAGTCTGCGCAGTCGCGAGAGCTTTTCTTTAGTCCGCCCCACTAATATTTCAGGTCTCACCAAGGCACCGGCCTTGATGCGTTCTTGCAGCAAGCTTTCCAGCGCTGTCAGCGGGCTGCGCACATAGACCAATAAATCGAGCTGCTCACAGTACGGCAATAGCCGTTCACACAACGACACGGCATCCGGTGCCATAATCCCTTCGATCAACTCTGTCGATAACAACAAGGTGTGCCCTGAGCCGCGGTTGAGTAGCTGATCTAATTGTTCATTGGCAGCATTCAACAGCGCCTGTGAACGACCGGGGTAGCGCTGTTCTAGACGCAAACCGTAACGCGTGGTAGAGCCGGTCAACGCGGCTACCACCGGCAGCGAGTGATTGGCAAACGCCTGACCCTCAAATTGAAATTGTGGGTAGCAGATACCGTGCGCCGCCAAGGTGTCACGGTGTTGTCGGCAATTGGCCTGAATACTGGTCGAGCCGGTTTTGCTTAGCCCGGCGTGCACTAAGATGCGTTGGTAGGTTGTCATGCGGTGGCTTATTGGCTCTTCAAACTCACGGTTTCGCGCGTCTATAGTACGGGAAAGTGCAGCGAAAAACTGTTGCCGCAGGCCGCTCGCGTGCTTTCGCAGCTATTCTGAGCGGGTGTCAGAGGACGACTGCAATGCTGCGGGTAGGGGTCGCACAGTACCGGCTATCGCGTCTTGCGCCATCGCTTCGCGAATCAACGCCACTCGACGTTCGGTATTCGGGTGTGTTTGCGCAAACTCAAGCCACGCTTGCCGCTTATCTGAGCCGGACTCTCCACCAAACTCTTGGCCAGACATGGCCACAAAAAATTCGTCCGCCCCGGCAAGATGACCGTAGTGCTTTCGCAGAATTTGTAGCGCACGTGCATCCGCCGCTAATTCCATGTCTCGATTAAAACTGAGCATGGTCAGCATACCACCACTCGATAGTGCGCCACCGAATAAACTACTACCCGTGCTGCCCAGTAAAGCACTCAGCCCCAGTTGCACCAGGAGGCCCCGCCCCATCGCTTCTATCGGGTGTCGCAGCTGCACGTGCGCAATTTCATGGGCAATGACCATGGCCAACCCGTTTTCACTGCGCACTTCCGCCAACAATCCCTGGGTCACTACCACCAGCGCACCGAGGGAGGCAAATGCGTTGGCCTGGTCCGTGTCGTAAAGCTGAAAGTGAAACGCATCAGCCGGGATACTTGCGTCTCCCGGCCCGCCATCGATAGGCACTCCGAGGCTTGTCTGCAGCAACCCATTAGCCAATTGCTCCAGGGCGGCAAGCGCCTCATCGCCACCGGCATCCTCGCCCTCCACCTCCGCGAAAGCGGTTGCAAGGCGCTCGCCCATGGCCTGCTCCCAGGTAAAGGGAATATAGGGTGCCAGCAAGCGCATCAGCGCACTGATGATCGCCACCGCGACCACCAATGCCAACACGACACCCAGCACGAGCTGGGCAAATTCTTTGAGCGGGTTTTCTTCGCTGGCGTTGATGCCCTCGGGAATGCGGGGATTTGACTGCGGCCGATTCACAGCGGATATAACGCTGTGCCGTAGGCCAAGACTTCGACCGACCCTATCGCTTTTGCAGCATCGCCAGAGACACGACTGGTCTCGAATTTAATGTTTATGACCTGCTTTGCCCCTAGGGATTCCGCCTGGGTCTGCATGCGCAACACGGCTTCGCGGCGCGCGCGATCCAGTAACGACTCATAGGCGCTGACATTACCGCCGATCAAGTTGCGCAGCCCGGCCACAACAGTTTTAAAGTAATCGACCGAAATGACCACGTTGCCACTGACCAATTGCGCGGCCAAACCGCGTGACTGCGGCGGCGGTAAACGCTCGCTGAGCAGCACAACGTGGCGCAAGGACTCCTCGCGCTCGGCAATGCTTCGGTAGTGTTTGCGCTCTGCATAGCGACCGAATAAAAAGCCGAGTACCAGCAAGCTGAAAAATACAATGAGCTGAAAGAGTGCATCCACGGCGCGTAAACCTATATATCCTCGACTATCACTGCGGTGCCATAGACGAGAATTTTCGAGGCGCCCGCGGCAATTGCAGAAGTTGAAAACCGCACGTTAACGACTGCATTCGCACCGATCGCCTTCGCCTGCTCCTGCATGCGCTGCAGCGCTTCGTCGCGGGATTCCTGCAGCAACTCGGTATAACTACCCAGTTCGCCACCAAAGATATTTTTAAAGCTCGCCATAATATCTTTACCGGCGTGCTTGGCACGCACCGTGCTGCCCTGCACCAAGCCGAGATGCTCGACGATGCGTTTATGGGGTAGCACTTCAATATTGCTAATCAGCATGCAGATCTCCTAGGTGCCCAATTCACGGCTCTATGTTATGGCCAGCGATCTAAGCTGCGCGCGTTGAGCGCTTGCTAGATGCAGCCTTCGCACCGTGCTTGGCCGCTGTTTTTTTCGAGCTCGCTACGCGTTTCTTTTTTGCGCTAGTAGATGCGGTTTTTTTGCGCGGTGTGGACTTCGCCTTACGTTTCTTTACTGCCGACTTGGGTTTTTTGTCATTGCTCGGCAGGTGCTCGCGCATGGCTTCCCGATCCGCACGCGTGGGTGGCGGTCGGCGGCGCGAGGCGCGCGGTCGGTGGTAATCGGAATCCTTGGGCCGCAAGTCGCCCTGCTCGAAGCGCAGTAGAAGGTCTTCCATCGTGCGGCTGATTTTCGTACACGTGCGAATGGCTTCGACACGCGGGTAGGTCGATTGCTCACCGCCACGCATTAATGCCAACAAGTCCTCTTCCGACAAATGCGACAGTATTTTCGCGGGGTTATACCAGTTGAAACCCGGCACAATATTGATATCGCCGCTGTACTCCTGATCGACCAGCGCATGAATGCTGCTCATGAGCATATTGAACCGCGGCCAAGTCTCGTTGCGTTTTTGCACCATGCCACGGTAAAAATTGAGCATCTCGCGGCTGACGCCAATCCCCAAAGTACCCAAAGCCGCTGTCAATGCATTGCGCTCACCGTCGGTGCGCAAAAAAGGAATGGCGATGGGGTTTACCATACTCACGATAAAGTGGTTGGTGCTGTACAGGCGTTGCAAACGCTTCGCCGGCAAATCATCGGCGATGGAGCCATCGACCCATTTGCGCGTCGGCAGGTAAGGTTGTGGTTCGCCGTGTTGATTCTTCGCCATCAACATAACCGGGGGGAACACACCCGGTACGGCGCAAGATGCCATGACAGCGGAGCGCACATACACATTCGGTGAGGTAATGGCGTTGAGTAAGCGCGAGCGCTGATGTAATTCTGCGGGAGCGACAGAGATACTAATCTGACGGCCAGTTTTCTCGTAAGCTTCCTGGAAGGTCATGTTAGGCACCATGCGCGCCACCAGTTTTTCCAGATCCGCTACGTCGATCTGCGGATTAGCACCAAAAAACATGCGCGAAAACACGCTGGCCTCGCGCTCAGCTTCAAAGTGCACGTTTGCCGGGTCGTAAAACCGCTCGAGCTCGCGATCGGTGTGGGTCCCGATAACGCCGGCAACCAGCGAGCCGGCGCTAGAACCTGAAATTACGCGGGGCAACAAACCCTGCTCTAGGAGTGTTTTCACAACACCCAAATGATAGAAACCCAATACGCCACCACCACTGAGCATGAGCGCGGATCGGCCAAAACATACGTTGGCGCGGTAAAAAAAATCGAGTTTCGTCTGAATATCGATGACGTCATTGGGCAACTCGGCGATAAAACGCAGCGCGTCCTCCACTTCATCCACATACTGTTCGATGAGTCGTTTGGTCCCGAATTTGGCGCGGCGGTAGAGCGTGCTGCGACCCATGCCGCCCATGTTGCCGTGTATGCCTTCATTGAGCGTAAACAGCAGGCCCTGATAGTCTTGCCGTGCACGCAGGCTGCGCAGGCGGTCCAGACGCAGGCGAATTTGACCGTAGTCATACTGACTACTCTGATCCACTTCTCGCCAGCGCTTGAGACCGGTTAGTTCATCGTGTTCCCGCGCTGCCGTTGCCCATTCATCGTAGCTTTCGGCGAGCTTCATCTGCTTGTCGAGTTGTTTGCGTCGTGTTGATTTCAACAAAATCGGTGTCTCCTGCGTTCCTGCCCAACGCTAGGATAAGCCATATACGGAGCCGAGCCCAGATATTTGTATACAGTGCTAACATGTCAAATGTGGCCATAGAATCCGCAGGCAGAGGTCACCACAAAGGCCAGTAAAGCGCCGCGATTTTGGTACATTTTGGCCACGCTCTAGGTGGCGTGAGTGAAAGTCACTACAATGACTCCGCGCCGCTCGCCATATGCCCAGGAAGGGCAAGGCCAAGCATTTAACGCAGCGGTTGATACGAATAAGATCAATGCCTGAAGACAGATCAACAGGGGCCCTGGGTTTGCGCGCATACATCTATGTCCTTCTCTTGCTAGTGCTGATATTCGGCGGCATCGGTGGCTATCTATACACTCGATACAGTGCGCTAGCGGCAACCGACTTCACCCCCCCACCGATCACCATTGCCGCAGCCACGGCGCAGTCGGAAATCTGGGCGACAAAACTTGAGGCTGTAGGCACGATTCGCGCCGCTCGCGGCGTGCAACTTAGTGCCGAGAGTAGCGGGGAGATCACCGCTATCGACGTGCAATCGGGCACGCAGGTAAAGGCCGGGCAAACCCTGATTGTCCTAAATGACAGTGTCGAACAGGCGAGTCTTAAGCGGCAGGAAGCGAACTTGAAGTTGGCGCGCTTGCTGTTTGAACGCGATGCGCGGTTGATCAAACAAAAATCCATTCCGCAGAGCCAATACGATCGTTCGCGCGCCGATTTAGATAGCGCCGTGGCGCAATTGGCTGAGACGCAAGCGCGGCTCAATAACAAGAAAATCGTTGCGCCTTTTTCCGGCACCGTGGGTATTTTCAATGTGAAAGTGGGCGACTATATCAACGCCGGCACCGCGATCACCACCTTGCAGGACCTCAGCGAGTTGGAAGTCGACTTCTCCGTACCAGCCCGCCACGCACCTCGCCTCCGCCCTGGTCTGCAGGTGGAAGTAGCGACTTCGGCGTTTCCCGACAAAACGTTTTCCGCCGAAATGCAGGCACTAGACGCCCAAGTCGATGCCGGTACACGCAATCTGAAGCTGCGCGCAAGACTAAACGAAAATGAAGGTTTGCTACCGGGAATGTTCGCCCGCCTGGTGATCGACCTCGACAGCTCCACCAAAGTGGTTACGGTGCCCGAAACTGCCGTCAACTATTCGCTCCACGGCAATACCATATTTGTGTTGCGTCAGGGCAAAGGTGAAACCACAGCGCACCCACAGGTGGTCACCACCGGCGAATCGCGCGATGGCAAGATAGCGATACTCAAGGGCTTGCGCGGAGGTGAGTGGGTGGTCTCCGTGGGACAAAACAAACTTTATCGTGGCGCGCGCGTCATCATCGACGAAAACGTAAAGCTGTAATTACATGGCGTTCACCGACCATTTCATCAAGCGCCCCGTCCTGGCCATCGTGATTAGCTCGCTGGTTCTGCTGCTTGGGGCCACCTCCCTCTCCCGTGTCAGCATCCGTGAGTTCCCGGAGTTGGAGCGCAGCGTCATTTATATCGAAACCTATTATCCCGGCGCCAGTGCGCGCACCGTTCAAGGCTTTGTCACTAATCCGCTGCAAACCAGCATCGCCGGGGCACGCGGCATCGAATACATGGAGTCGAGCAGCAAGCCCGGTGTCTCGGATATCGAAGTGCATGTGCGCCTGGGCGAAAACAGCAGCGATGTGCTCACTGAAGTGATCGCTAAAGTCAATGAGGCGAGGGGCGATTTACCGCGCGAGATTGAAGACCCAGTCATTACCACCGCTAGCGGTGGTGACGCGATGATGTATCTGGCGTTTTATTCACGGCAGATGTCACCCTACCAAGTGACGGACTACCTCGCGCGCAGTGTGTTACCGGAGCTTGCGACACTCCCGGGCGTCGGCAAAGCGCGCATGTTTGGTCGCTCACTAGCCATGCGCGTGTGGTTAGACCCAGTGCGCATGGCGGCACTGGGCGTAACCGCCACCGACGTCAGCGCGGCTATCAAACGCGACAATTACATCGCCACCTCCGGCGCGACGGAAGGTAACTTAGTTCGCGCCACCGTCGATGCACGCACCGACATGCAAAGCGCAGCAGACTTCGAAGCACTGGTCGTGCGCCAGATGGGCGAAGAGCGCGTACGCCTGGGCGACGTGGCCGATGTCGAATTAGCGGCTGAAACCACACAGCTTAAGACGCTTTCCTCCGGCCGCGATTGCGTGTTCATGTCCATCACGCCCACGCCGGACGCCAACCCCTTGGATGTCTCGCGCACGGTACACGCCGCATTGCCGCAAATTCGCGACGCGCTGCCTGCCGATATGGAGCTGTTCCTCGACTGGGATGGCAGCGTAGTGATCGATGAAGCGCTCAAGGAAGTAGTGATGACCTTGGTGGAAGCAGCGCTCATCGTCATCTTAGTGATCTTCCTATTTCTGGGTTCATTCCGCGTTGTTCTCATTCCACTGGCGGCCATTCCTCTGTCTCTCATCGGCGTAGTCGTGTTAATTCTGGCAATGGGTTTTTCCCTCAATCTGCTTACCCTGTTAGCGATGGTCATCGCGATTGGTTTGGTCGTCGACGATGCCATCGTGGTGGTGGAAAATGTGCACCGGCACATCGAGCGCGGCGCTACACCACGCCAAGCTGCGCTGGGTGGCGCGCGCCAGGTGGCAATGCCGGTACTGGCGATGACGCTGACACTAGCGGCAGTCTATGCCCCCATCGCCTTCATCGGCGGGCTGACAGGCGCACTGTTTCGCGAATTTGCACTCACCCTCGCCGGTGCGGTGTTGGTATCGGGTTTGGTCGCACTCACGCTGAGCCCCATGATGTGTTCGCGTGTGCTCACCGAAGCCTCCGATCAAGGCCGCTTTGCCAGTTGGCTGGATCGACAGTTCAAGAATTTAACGCGACGCTACCATCGGATGCTGGTCGTCAGTTTAGATAATCGCGGTGCCGCTATACTGTTTGCAGTCGTCATCATTGCCAGCTTGCCCGTGCTGTTTTTCCTTGCACAGGAAGAATTAGCACCGGAGGAGGACACAGGGGGCATATATGTCACGGGCAATGCCCCGCGTTACGCCAACTTGGATTACACTGATTATTTTCTCAATGAAGTTGTCCAGTTGTGGCAACGCATTCCGGAATTTAGCCATTCCTGGCAAGTGATTTTTGCGGATAGCAATTTTGGTGGCATTACATTGCATCCCTGGTCCGAGCGCGAGCGGACTCAACAAGAAGTTCATACGGAATTTCAAAAAGAGCTATCCAAGATCGCCGGCATGGAGATGTTCGCCTTTGGTACACCTCCGCTACCCGGTTCCGATGCAGGTTTACCGGTAAGTTTTGTTATCGCATCTACCAAAAATTATGAAGATATTTACGCTATCGGTGAGCAGCTTGCGCAACTGGCGCGCGAATCTGGCTTATTTATCTTCGTCACACAATCACTGAAGTTCGATCGGCCGGAAGTTGGGGTCAATATCGATCGTGAATTGGCGGCACGGCTGGGCATCTCCATGCGCGATATCGGTGAAACGCTGTCGGTGATGCTCGGTGAAGCTGAGGTGAACCGCTTTAATCTGGAGGGGCGCTCATACAAGGTAATTCCGCAAGCCGGAAGCGGTTTTCGGCTGACGAAGCAGGAACTGGAAAAATACTATCTGCGCACTAGCAGTGAAGAATTGGTGCCGTTATCTGCTGTCATCTCGCTGGAGTCGCGGGTGCAGCCGAATGAACTTACGCAGTATCAACAACTCAACAGTACCACTTTACAGGGTTTAATGATGCCACCGAACAGCCTGGGTACAGGCTTGGAGTTTTTGCGCAACACGCTCGACGAGATTGCCTCCAACAACTACAAAGCCGGTTACACGGGTGCCTCAAACCGTTTCATGCAAGAATCGGCCTCATTCCCCCTGCTGTTCAGCTTATCGATCACCTTGATCTTCTTGGTACTCGCGGCTCAGTTCAACAGCTTCCGCGACCCCTTTGTCGTTCTTACCAGCGTCCCCTTGTCGATTTTCGGCGCTATGGTGCCCATTGCACTCGGGTTTGCCACACTGAATATTTACACACAGATTGGTCTACTCACATTAATCGGGTTGATTAGTAAGCACGGCATATTAATCGTGGAGTTTGCCAATAAACTCGAACGCAAGGGCGTATCCCGACGAGATGCCGCACTGCGCGCGGCAGCACTGCGATTGCGACCCATTCTGATGACGACCTTCGCCACCGTGCTCGGCGTGTGGCCACTGTTAATTGCCAGCGGGCCAGGTGCCAACAGCCGCTTTAGTATTGGCTTAGTCATTACTGCGGGGATGCTAGTGGGCACGCTGTTTACGCTGTTTGTGATTCCCGCCATTTACCTAGCATTGCGCCCGCGCACACCGGTGCGCGAGCGCAAAGTTAAAACTGTTCCGTCCCATTCACCCAGCCCGGAGCCGACCACACCCAGCGCTGCCTGAGGCCACCGCGCTCACAACCATACAGCGAGCTAGCTGGAATCTTTACTCGCTTCCTCTTCAGCTTTGGCGCGATACTCATCGGCCAAATGACGTTTATACAATTTGCCGTTGTCCATGCGCGGCAACTGGGGGTGAAAATCTAACGAGCGCGGCATTTTGATACTGGAGATTCGTTCGCGCAGCCACTCGAGTATTTCCAGCGCCGTTTCGTCGGTGGCATCGACCCAATTCATCGGCTGTACCACCGCTTTAACCTCTTCACCAAACTCCTCATGCGGGACGCCAAACACAGCTACATCGGCTATTTTGTCGTGGTTGATGAGTGCATTTTCAATTTCTTGAGGGTAGATATTCACTCCGCCACTGATGATGGTGAAGTTTTTGCGATCAGTGAGATAAAGGTAGCCATCTTCGTCTACATAACCCACGTCTCCAGTGGTCGCCCAGCCTTGCGAGGTATAGGCTGCGGCGGTTTGTTCCGGCTCCTTGTGATATTCAAACTGCGTTTGTGCACCACTAAAATAGATAGTGCCAATCTCCCCCACGGGCAGTTCATTACCATCGTCGTCGACAACATGTAGCTCACCCATGAGTGCTGGACCCACAGAGCCCTTGTGCGTCAACCAGCTGGCCGAGTCGATAAGTGTGGCGCCCACACCTTCACTGGCGGCGTAGTACTCGACAATAATTTCGCCCCACCACTCAATCATTTTCTCTTTCACTTCAATCGGGCACGGCGCTGCGGCATGTAGCGCATACTGCATGGAGCTGAGGTCGTAGGCCTCGCGCACCTCTTGCGGCAACTTTAACATGCGGATAAACATGATCGGCACCCACTGGCTGTGGGTGACGCGATGTTCCTCAATCAACTGCAGCGCTCGCTCGGGATCAAACTTCTCCATCACCACGAGCGTACCGCCGTTGTACAGCGTCATCATGGTGTAGTGCAACGGGGCGGCGTGATACAAGGGCGCGGGCGAGAGATAGACAGTTTCTTCGCCAAAGCCAAATAACAGACCAATCGTGCTGGCCAAAATGGGCGGTGTATCAAAGTCATTACTCTGGGGAGGCACAAACACACCTTTAGGCTGCCCTGTGGTTCCCGACGAATAGAGCATGGGGACACCGTTACGCTGATCGGCAATAGGAGTCGCGGGATGCATATCGATAGACTCTTCCCAGGATTCAAACCCTTCAGCAATGCCATTGACCAGGTAGAAGTGTTCGACCTGAGTGCCCGCGGCCAGCAATTTCTGCGCGATATCAGCGAGCGCCAGCGAACCGATGAACAGACGCGCGCCGCAATTTTCTAAAATGTAGGCTGTTTCCTGCGGCTTTAAATGCGTACTGATGGGGGTGTAGATTAAACCTGCTCGCTGTGCAGCCCAGGCAATTTCCATAAACTGCCGCGTGTTCTCGAGCATAAACCCGATATGGTCGCCGGCTTGCAACCCCAATGCGCGAAAAAGTTGCGCGCCCTGGTTGGAGCGTTGATCTAGCTCCGCGTAAGTGACCATCTCTCCCGAGTTGCCCATGATGATGGCGGGCTTGTGGGGATACGTCTTGGCGGTAATGCTGGGATGTGGCATGGGGAACCCTCAGGTTAAAATGCACAAAGCTGTAATCGCGGATCGGTCTAGTGCGGACATTCGTACATGGTGCCACAAGTACGCGCACGAGCGGAACCTAAGGTGGCCGCCTAGCGTGTCGAATCCGTGGTCAGCGAAAGCGCATGACGCCCTGCTGCATAGTCGATGCGACCAGCGCGCCATCGGTGGTGTAAAAGCTCCCTCGGGCCAGGCCGCGACCTCCGCGAATGCGCTCGGCCTCGACTGTGTGCAACAACCATTGATCCGCGCGGAAGGCGTCGTGAAACCACAGCGCATGGTCCAGACTCGCCACTTGGAAATCAGCGCCATCGAAGTGGCGTCCGTGCGCGATGAGACAGACATCGATTAAAAAAGCATCCGAGAGATAGGCCAGCAGCGCCTGATGAATGCCGATGTCGCCCTCTGCGGTATCAGGGATGCTGCCGTTGGTCTTCATCCAAATTTGCAACACGGGCTCCCTGGGGACCGGGTTGGACCAGTCGATAGGTTCCACCACCCGAATATCCAAATCCTCCCCTGTGGTAATCATGAAGCTTTCGTCCAAGCTACCCGCTGCGAGGCTCAATTCACGTTCGCTAGCGAGACTCTCAGGCGGGGGCACAGCGGGCATCGGCGGCTGGTAATCATCGCCCCGGGAGCCCTGCTGAAACGAAAGATTACTGACGAGGATGGGCTTGCCGCGCTGCAGGGCGACCACGCGCCGTGAGCTAAAACTGTGGCCGTCGCGCGCGCGCTCAACTTCGATCTCTATCGGCTCACTCGGCCGGCCAGGGCGCAGAAAATAGGCGTGTTGTGAGTGCAGGATCCGCTCGGGCACAACAGTGGCAACAGCGGCGCTGACACACTGGGCCAGTACCTGTCCGCCATAAACGCGGAAGGCTCGCGGGTGCATATTTTGTGCGGTGAAGCGGTCGTCTCCCGCAGGATCGGGTTGCAGCACCTGTAACAATTGTTCCAGCATGGAGTGTTCACGCAGTAGCTCGAAGGCGACATTATGCCGATTTATGGCGCGCTGCCAATCTCTAGGTGTCTGCGCGCAGGGCTGGGCTTGCCTACTGTCGCTGATCACCAGGCAGCCAGCGCCTATCCCTCAAGTTCCAACCCAAGTTTCACAGCATGCTAGTAACCGGCACCAACATCACACGCCCACAGTTCACGCCACCGACATGACTGCCTGCAGGCGGTACTATCTGGTAATCTGTCATCCGGCGATTAAGTCAACGGTTTTGGCGTTCACCTAATTTGAGCGCCCCCCTTTGAGCAACTGTTATGAACGATAGTACGGCAGCTGCGCAACTGCGCGATAAAGTCCGTTCTGGGGAATTCAGCGGCACTACCTCGGGTTTGGCGCGGGGTTTCGTGCAGTGTAATGTCGTCGTGCTACCAGCCGAGTACGCCGAGGATTTCCTGCGGTTTTGTACGGCCAACCCAAAACCCTGTCCACTGCTCGCGGTCGGCTCACCCGGCGAACCCACATTACCAACGCTCGGTGATATCGACATCCGCAGCGATGTACCTCGCTACCGTATTTTTCGCGAGGGTAAACTGGTGGAAGAACTCACCGACATCGCCGCGCTGTGGCAGCCGGATTTTGTCAGCTTCGCCCTAGGTTGCTCCTTTTCATTTGAAGAAGCTTTGATGGACGAAGGGCTGGATGTCCGCAATGTCTCCCAGGGCGTCAATGTCCCGATGTATCGCAGCACTTTGAGCTGTGCAAGCGCGGGACGGTTTGCCGGGCCGATGGTGGTGAGCATGCGGCCCTTTGCGGCACAGGATGCGATCCGCGCTATCCAAATTTGCAGCCGTTTTCCGGCCGTGCACGGCGCCCCGGTACACATCGGTGAGCCGGCGCTGATTGGCATTGGACCACTGGGCGAGCCCGACTACGGCGACGCAGTGCGCATCGCGGAACACGAGCTGCCCGTGTTTTGGGCCTGCGGCGTCACCCCGCAAGTGGCATTGGAAGCCGCGGCCCTACCGCTGGCAATTACACACTCGCCGGGCTGCATGCTCGTGACCGATTTACGCAATTCACAATTAGCCGTTCTGTAACGCGCAGTGGTGGACTAATCGATGCAACTGAATTGTGATCTAGGTGAAAGCTACGGGGCTCGTCAGTTTCCAACAGATGTGTTAATCATGCCGCACATCGACCAGGCCAACATTGCCTGCGGCATGCACGGCGGAGACCCACTGACAATGCGCAACACGCTACGGCTGGCGAGAGAGCACGGCGTAGCGGTCGGTGCCCACCCCGCGTACCCCGATCTCGAGGGTTTTGGGCGTAACAGCATGTGTCTATCTGAGGCAGAACTCATCGCGCTACTGCACTACCAACTTGCAGCGCTGGAGGGCATGGCGCTTTCCCTAGGCATTGCGCTGTCTCACGTCAAACCCCACGGAGCGCTGTACAACGACGCGATGCGCGATGCCCAAATTCGAGTTGCACTGCTGCGCGCCCTCGCCAGTTATCACCAACCGCTTCCCCTGGTACTGCAGGCGACCCCCGATACAGAAAAGCTGTTGGCCGAAGCTGCGGCATTCAACATTGAAGTACAACTTGAAGTCTTTGCCGACCGCGCGTATCGGGAAGACGGCAGTTTGGTACCGCGCACTGAAGCCGGTGCGGTATTAGAAGCAGCGGCGATGCTGACGCAGGTTGAACAATTGTGCACTGAATCCACGGTGACAACTGTCGCGGGCACAACTCTAACACTGCGGGCAGATACACTGTGTGTCCACGGCGACAATCCAGACGTGGCGCAGCACATCATGGCGATTGCCGACCGCGTGAAGAGTACCCGATGAATGTGCAATTGCGCATCGCCGGTGAAAATGCACTGATGGTGTATTTTTCGGGGGAAACATACCCAAGGGAAGCGACTGCTCTGGCCATGCAGCACCAACAGCAAATGACAAACGGCCAAGCGGCGTGGGTTGGCGCCGTGCGACAGGGAACGCAGATTATCGAAAGAACACTGGGCGATGATCTCATCGACTTAATCCCCTCCTATGCCTCGATATTGGTACTGTTTGACGCAGCTAATCTTTCGCACGCTAAGGTCATGCGAGCGCTGCGCGCAGCGTTTTCTCACGCGCAGACAAACAGTGTCGAAGCGATTGCTGAGCAAACAAGCGTTGGCGAATCGATGTTGGGCGAAACCAATAACACTGTCGTCACCTTACCGGTCCTGTACTCACAGGAGGTTGGCGCCGATCTCGCCGACGTGGCCAACGCCACGGGATTATCGATTGCCGATGTTATTGATCGACACAGTGCGCCCACCTACCAAGTGGCCGCGATCGGTTTCGCGCCGGGGTTTGCATATTTGGCAGATCTTGACGAGCGCCTTGCCCTGCCTAGACTGGCCACACCGCGCGCTCAAGTCGCTCGCGGCTCAGTCGCCATTGCCGAGCGTCAAACTGCCGTTTATCCCGCACAGTCACCGGGCGGCTGGCATGTGATCGGGCGTTGTCCGACACCGCTGTTTGTCCCCTGCCGCGAGCCACCGATGCCGGTGCGCGTGGGCGACAGCGTACGTTTTGAATCCATCGCGCGCGAGCAGTTCTTAGCCTTGGGTGGAGAACTCGATTGAGCATGACCGTTGTCAAAGCAGGTGTACTGAGCTTGCTGCAAGACAGCGGGCGACGCGGTCATTACCGTCTCGGCCTCACCGATGGCGGCCCGGCGGATGTTGAGGCCTACAACCTGTGTAACAAGCTATTGCAAAATCCACCGGGGAGCACCGCAGTGGAAGTCACACTCGGCGGTTTGCAACTTCGTGCAGAGGTCGACACGACAGTCTGCGTAACCGGTGCGCCAATGCCTTTTACCTGTAACGGCAAAGAGCGAGACCTGTGGACGGTGCATACCGTCAAGGCCGGCGATATTTTGCAACTGGCGCATACGCGCCGCGGCGCGCGCGCTTACCTGGGTGTCGCCGGGGGGTTCCAAATCCCCAAGATATTTGGCAGCAGCGCCACAGTGGTACGGGAGAGTCTCGGTGGCCTCAAGGGGCAGCCTCTAACAGCCGGAGATGTGCTGCCCTGTGATGCCGATAGCACGCGGCGCAGCTTCACACTGCCCAGGGCAAAGCGACCGCGCTATCAAAATCGCCTCACTGTCCGCGTCATCCCCTGCTATCAACATCGGTTTTTTGAACGCCTAGAAAAACGCCGTTTTTTTAGCTTTCCTTACACCGTGGGAGAGCGCAGCGATCGTATGGGCTACCGCTTAGAAGGTGCCAGCGTGGCCTGCAAGTTGGATGGCATCGTGTCAGAAGGCATCGCACCGGGCGCCATACAGATACCGTCGGACGGCCAACCCATCGTATTACTCTGTGATCGTCAAACTATCGGTGGTTATCCCAAAATCGGTACCGCGCTATCACTGGACATCGCCCGGTTGAGTCAACTCACACCGGGCGCTACGGTAAACTTCGCACCGATCAGCCGTGATACCGCGCAGCGCGTACTCAAGTTGGCGGATCGCTTTCCTCTGCATCGGGCGATTCAGGCTACCTGATAATGGATGATTTAAGTCTCAGCATCGCAATTGAAAACACGCTAGTGGCGCGCAACCCACGCAACATGCAGCGCGCCCAACAGGCTCTGCAACCGGGCTATGTCTTGCGCGGCTCCAAACACCTGTACGACGCGGCGGGATGCATCATCATCGGCACTGGCTTTCCTGTCATCGGCACGTTTGAAACCGACGGCCCGGTGGGCTGTATCGCACTGTATGAAACGCTACTACGTCTCGGTAAAGCGCCAATGATTGCCTGCGGGCCACCCCTGTCTGACACCCTGGGCAAACACTTCAACGTTTTAGAATTAACCGCCCAACGCCCGGACGCAGCGCGTGTCGAGGCCACCGAGCAACTGACACGCCTGCAACCCGCAGTTGTGATGGCCATCGAACGGCCGGGGCTCGCTCTGGATGAGCGGTACTACAATATGCGCGGTGAGGATATCAGTGATCGCTGCTACTGTTTTGACCCTTTTATACAAGAAGCAACCTGCCCCACCATTGGTATCGGTGACGGCGGGAATGAGGTAGGAATGGGCAATATCGCCGCACTACTCGCTGACTTTGACATTACACCGTCGGTCACACGCTGCGACGAATTAGTCGTCAGCGATGTCTCTAACTGGGGCGCCTATGCGATGATTGCCCTGTTGGACTATTGGTCCGAGCAAGATTTACTGGCACAGATCAAGCCACTGGATATACTCAATTTCCTGTCGCTACACGGCAGTGTGGATGGCGTCACCGGCATCAACACACTGACAGAAGATGGCATGGCAATTGGCGAGGGTTTAGCTGTATTGCAGCAATTACAGCATCTGGTGAACACGGCGCGACATTAAATCTAGATGGCTAATCCATGGGCGCGTTTCGGGGAATGGTTAGGGGGGGTTAATACAGGAGTGGCTAGGAGAGTGGTCAACGGCAAGCATTTAGTTTTTCAAGCACAAAACTTCGGTTGCGCACCGAGAACACGCGCGCCAGTCAGTGCGCACAAACGCTGGGAAGAGGACTAAGAGTATTAGCATGGACACGGTGTTTTTAAACGGCGACTACTTGCCAATGAGCGAAGCGCGCATCTCTCCCATGGACAGAGGCTTCCTATTCGGTGACGGCATTTATGAAGTGGTGCCCTCCTACGATGGCGCCCTTGTCGGGTTCGGCCCACACATGGAACGCATGAAAAAAGGGCTGGACGCTCTCGAAATTAGTTTACATGTCGAACAAGACGCGTGGCGGCGCATCGCCAACGAATTGATCGAGCGCAATGGCGGCGGCAATTTGGCACTGTACTTTCACGTCAGCCGCGGTGCGGATACAAAGCGCGATCACGCGTTCCCCGATAACATTGCCCCCACCATTTTCGCTTTTTCTTACGCCATTCCATCCGCGCCCGGTGCCACGAAAGACTCGGTCACGCCATTTCGCGTCGTGACGGCGGAGGATTTGCGCTGGAAGCGCTGTAACATTAAGTCCACTGCTCTGTTGGGCAATGTCATGCACTATCAACACAGTGCCGCGAGTGGCAATCAAGAGACGGTACTTTACAACTCAGCGGGGGAAATCACTGAAGCTGCTGCGTGTAATGTATTCATCGTAAGCAATGGGGTCGTCGCCACACCGCCGCTAGATTACCAAAAATTACCCGGCATCACTCGGTACATGCTGTTGGAGACACTGCGGGAAGACGGCAGCATTCCCGTGCAGGAGCGCGTCGTGACACTGGAAGAGCTGCGCAATGCCGACGAGGTTTGGCTGTCAAGCTCGAGCAAAGACATTGTCCCAGTGATAGAAATCGATGGTCGTGCCGTTGGCGATGGTGCCATCGGCGATACGTGGCTGGCGGCGCAGACCTTGTACCGCGCCAACAAGTTTAACTTTTAGGGCAGGCCAAGCAATGCGACCCACACAAGCGGTCATCGATCTCGCTGCATTGCGTCGCAATGCCGCTATAGCGCGGAGCTTGGCTGGGGGTGCGCAGGTCATGGCCGTGGTCAAGGCGAATGCCTATGGTCACGGGTCGATCGCTGTCGCTCGCAACTTGCAAGACAGCGTCGACGCCTACGCTGTTGCCTGTTTAGAAGAAGCGGCTGCGTTACGTGCTGGCGGCGTTACGCTGCCTATTCTATTGCTCGAAGGCGTTTTTGATTCGAGCGAAGTCGCCGAGGCGGTGGCACTCGAGTGTTGGATGAGTATCGTAAATAAAGAACAACTGAGCTGGCTGGCGGCAGCAGATCCGCCTGCGCCGGCACGCTGTTGGATGAAAGTGGATACCGGCATGCACCGCTTGGGGGTGCCTCGAAGTGACGCAGTGGCGACCTTTGAGACACTGCAAGCGTGCGCAAATTGTGCCGACTCACCGGTGTTGTATACCCACCTGGCCTCGGCTGACAATCTGCACAATCGGCAAACATCTCGCCAACTAGCGGCATTCGACGCGCTGCCCATCGACGCGCCCCGCAGCGTAGCCAACTCCGCCGGACTGCTGGCCTGGCCAGATCACCATCACGAATGGGTGCGTCCCGGCTATTTGTTGTACGGTTATTCCCCGCTCCCAGCCGCTGATCAGCGGGCCAATGAATTAGTCCCTGCAATGACCTTCACCAGTCAAGTCACTGCCGTGCGCGATGTCGCTATCGGTGAGTCTGTGGGCTACGGCGGCAATTGGGTGGCGACTCGCCCCTCACGCATCGCCACCGTAAGCGCCGGCTACGGTGACGGTTACCCGCGTCAGGCACCCAACGGCACGCCGGTGCTTATCGGTGGGCAGAGGGCAATCCTGGCGGGCCGCGTGTCAATGGATATGATGACGGTGGATATCACTGACCTGCCCGATGTCGCTATTGGGGCCACCGTCGAGCTGTGGGGTACTAGGCTGCCGCTTCAGGAGATTGCAAACCGCTGTGGCACAGTCGGCTACGAACTGCTGGCTCGGATGCCTGCGCGCACACCTCGCATCTATTTAAATGAAGACCAACAAAGACTCATCAACTGAAATAGTATCGGGACTAGTACCGGGGCAGGCAGTGTTGCTGCACGATATTCCAGCGCAGCAGGCAATGGCTCAACCCGAGGCCAGTGCACTGAGCTGGCGCGGCGAGGATATCTCCTATCAGCTGCTCCAACAGCGCATACAACACACTGCGCGACGCTTGGCGAGTGCGGGTAATTCTGGCGATCGCCTGGCCGTGCTAAGTTGGAATAGCGCTGCGTACATCGAACTTATCTACGCCGCATCTGCCGCGGGCAAGTTGCTCGTCCCACTCAACGCCCGCCTCGCTCCCGCCGAATGGTCGGATCAGCTTCAGCGCAGTGGCGCCACCACACTGTTCGTGCAGCCTGAGCTGTGGCAAACGTTAAAGTGCTGCGAGCCGGATTTAAAGGGAGTCGAGATCATTATCTTACCCCCGGAGTCTGACAATCAACTCAATTGTGAGCAGGCTTATGAAGACCAGGGTGGCCACGCACAGTGCTATCGAGATTGGCTACAGGCCGACGCACTCGGTGAGCTGCCAAACGTCGACCGGGAAAACCCCGTCTGGTTGCTGTTTACCTCAGGTTCAACAGGCAAACCCAAAGGCGCACTACTCAATCACCGCTCATTCTTTGCCGGCCTTGCCTCGGCGGCTCTGTGTCGCCCGGTACAAAACAGCGACCGCTACTACTACCCCTTCCCGCTGTTTCATGTCGCAGCGCACAATGTACTGCTGCAGCACTTATACGGCGCCTGCGTGGTATTGGCACGCGCATTCGATGCGACCGAAACACTCGCTGCATGTCGCGCAGGTGCAGTGACTTCTATGTCACTCGCACCGACTATGGTGGCACTGTTGTTTGAGGAACCGACGTTTAATCCGAGAGACTTAGCCCGCGTGCGCAGCATCGGTTACGGCGCGGCCGCAATGCCGCTGCCGCTACTACAACGTTTAATGAAGGAAACGCGCATTGAACTGTGCCAGAGTTACGGTATGACGGAACTCTCCGGCAGTGTTGCATTTCTGACCGCGGAAGATCATCGCATGGCGGCAACAACACGCCCAGAACTGCTCAAGTCGGTGGGTAGACCGCTACCCACAGCTACATTGCGCGTGGTGAATGCTCGCGGTGAGCCAACCGCCACTGGCGAAAGCGGCGAAATTGTTGTGCGAGCACCGCAATGCATGCTCGGTTATTGGCAAGACGCGCAAGCGAGTGCCGAGACTTTGATCGATGGCTGGCTGCACACCGGGGATGTGGGCCGTTTTGATGCCCAGGGCTATCTGTATTTGGTCGACCGCAAAAAGGATATGATCCTCAGCGGCGGTGAAAATGTCGCCTCGCGCGAAGTTGAAGCAGTTTTGCAACAACACCCCAAAGTGCGCGATTGCGCGGTCATAGGCTTGCCCGATGTGCGCTGGGGTGAGCGCGTCACCGCCGTATTAGTGCTGGCGCAATCCGCGACCGATGATGAATTGACGGCCTTTTGCCGCGAACGGCTCGCCGGCTACAAAACGCCCAAGCGCTGGCACCGCTGCGACGCCCTGCCCGTCAACGCAGGAGGTAAGGTGGACAAACCGCTGTTGCGTCAGTGCTATGCAGGAGGAGATGCCCACCTTCTTTGATTGATGTTTAATCCCAGAGCACTTCGATGCCAGAAATTCAGTGTAAAGGTCTACAGTGAACTTGGGAAATGGCAAGATGGGTGGTCTGGGGGAAAAATACTTGTAGAGTGATGTACCGCAATAAGACCAGCAACAATGAATGCGCTTCGACAATGTCAAACCCCAAAATACTTGGATTTGCGCCATAGGACCGAGGGTAATAATTTCGGACAGTACGAGCACATATTCGGGTAGGTACCTGATGTAGAAAGAGCTCCCCCCGGCTGTTGATTCATGTGTCCTAAAACAACTCAGCGTTCGTCTTGAGAGGCGAGAAAGTCGGCAAATTCGGTCTCATAGAGGCGAAACAATACCAGCGCCAGAGAAAACACGAGCGGCCCGTAGATCATGCCCATGAGGCCGTAGACTTGCAGGCCGCCAATCAGTGAAAAGAACACGACAACCGTACTCAGGCTGGAGCCCTGCATAAACATAGGTCGCAAGAAGTTATCGATTGAGCCCACGACAATTACTCCCCAGATCACCATAAAGATGGCCCATCCTACTTGTCCAGTCAGTGCCAGGAATGCGGCGGCTGGCAACCAAACCAGCGCTGTTCCCACCACAGGAATTAGCGAGGTGAACGCCATCACTGCACCCCAGAATACGCCGGGAAACCCTGCCATCCACAAACCGAAACCGCCGACCACGCCCTGCGTGGCTGCTGTCATTAGAGAACCCATGAGAGCCGATTTGCTGACGTCCTTAACTTCCTTAAACAAGATATCTTCTTGCGAGCGAGACAAGGGCAAGGCGTGACGGATAAATTCGATGAGTTTGTCGTGGTCACGCAAGACAAAAAACAGCACAAATAAAAATAGTAGCAAGTGAATGAAAAAGCGCGTCACGCTGCCGATCATGGCCGTGGATACGTCGGCCAGCCCCTTGCCCATAGTACCTGCGGCACCCAGGGCTTGTTCACGCAAGGTATCGGGGTCGAGAGCACCCTCGGGTAAGACCTGGGACAACCGAGATTGCACCTCGAGCACCCAGGGATGGGACAGCAACTCGCGAATATTCTCAACCGTCGCCCAATCCCTGACGATAATGGAATAGCCAATACCTTGCTGGATAACTGCCAACAATAGTAACAGTACCGGCGTCAACACCACCATAAACAGCAACAACAGGCTGATCAACGCCGTGAGATCCCGCCGCCCTTTCAACCTGGCCAATAACCAATCGTGCGGTGCTTGCGCCAACATGCCAATCAAAATGGCCAGCACAATCGGCTCGATAAAGGGTTTGACCAGGACATAGCTGGCGTACAGGGCGACGACCAAAAAAAACAGGAGCACGACGCGATTGGGATCACCGGTCCAAGACTTATTCATCGCGCACTACTCATGGGTTTAGGTCCTGATTAACGATCTTAACCGAGTCATAGTTACCATCAGCGGACCATTCTAGCGCACTTTTTCCGACACCGTGTGGCGGACTTGGACGACAGTTGTTGCTTTTGCAAACGCGCGCCGAACCTGTACTCTACCGGTATCCGGCTGCTATTTTTACTAGAATTCATTTTGCTTTAACCCAACCCAAAAGAGCAATCACCGATGACGCTGATACTGCGACTCATGAAATTCACCATGGTGGCACTGCTTTTGGTTGCATTATTCGCAGCTGCGGTGTTTCTCTGGCTACGCTACGAATTCAGCCGCGTGCAGCAGACGCAACATCCTCTCGATGCATGGCACCAAGTGGAAGTTTCGGCGCTGGATAACAGCCCGACCAAAGTGCAACCGACCTGTTCACGACAATATCCCGACAAGCGCGCCTGGTTTGGCGCCTTACACGTGCACACGGCTGCCTCTTACGACGCTGCAGCCTTTGGTGTGTCGACCACCGTCGACGATGCCTACCGCTACGCGCGTGGCGCAACGCTAAAACTGCGTTTGCGCGGTGACCCGGACGATTACGAGGCCCCCGACTTGCGTATTAGCTCGCCCCTGGATTTTATGGCGGTCACCGATCACGCCGAGTCACTGGGCGAAACCCACCTGTGTTATCAGCCCAACAGTGATGCCTACCGGGCGCTGAGCTGCCGACTCTATCGCGGTGACTGGCGGCTGCCCATGGAAGAACGGATGCAATCGCTCATCCGTCTGGCTAGTTTTGCCGTGTATGGGAATGACCGGTCCGCGCGCGTCTGCGGTGTCGATGGCGACCAGTGTCGCGAGCAGGCCGCAGCGGTTTGGCGCGAAAATCAACGCAGTACTGAGGCTTTCCATGATTACTCCGCCGAGTGTGAGTTCACCACCTTCCACGCCTACGAATACACGTTGGCGGTAGATGCGAGCAACTTACACCGCAATGTCATCTTTAGGAGCAGCACCGTGCCGCAGGAGGCTTTGAGCGCCAAGGATGCCAATACACCCGAAGCGCTATGGCAGTGGCTTGACGCAGCCTGTATTGCGGGCAATCCAAACTGCGACGTACTTGCAATTCCGCACAATAGCAATTGGAGCAGCGGCCGCATGTGGTTCCCCTATAGCAACCGCGACCTGCCCCTCGAGAAGCAACAGGAATTCGCCGCGTTGCGCGCCAAGTTGGAACCACTGGCGGAAATCATGCAAGTGAAAGGCGATTCGGAATGCCGCAACGGCATCAATAGTGTTCTGGGTGCCGCAGATGAGTTTTGTAATTTTGAAAAATTGCGACCCACTGCAGAGAACATTGTAGATTGTGGCGAAGAGTTCGACAGCGGCGGCATGCTCCTCAAGGGCTGCGTGTCGCGCTACAGCTATGTGCGCTACGCAGTCACGGCAGGGTTGGCAGAGGAACAAAAACTTGGCGTAAACCCCTTTAAACTCGGCATTGTCGCCGCCAGTGATACGCACCTCGGTGCGCCCTCCGCTGGGCGAGAACGCAACCATTTGGGTTCCCATGGTAATGATCGCAACGTGCAGGACCGATTGTTGAGCACCGTCGATGTGCCCGGTGGTATCGCAACGGGTTCGCCAGTGCGCTATAACCCGGGCGGTATCGCCGGCATCTACGCAACTGAAAACACACGCGGTGCTCTCTTTGCGGCGATGCGGCGACGCGAAACGTTCGGTACTAGCGGGCCGCGCATCACACCGCGCTTTTTTGCAGGCTGGAATCTCGACGAGAATCTCTGCGAGCAGCCAGACCAACTCGCAACCGCCTACGCCGCAGGAGTACCCATGGGTGGCAAGCTACCTCGTGCGCCCTCGGGTCCAATCACGAGCCCCGTGTTCATGGCCAGCGCTGTCCGCGATACAAGGGAGGGCGGCAACCTGCTGCAACGCCTGCAAATCATCAAGGGCTGGGTGGACGAAAGCGGCAATACCCATCAAGCGGTGTACCACGTCGCCGGTGCCGAGGGCGGCAACGCAGATGTCGACAAACATACCTGCAAAGTAACGGGTAGTGGCTATCAGCAATTATGCGCCACGTGGCAAGATCCGCATTTCGACCCAAAGGTCGCCGCGGTATATTACCTGCGCGCGCTGGAAAACCCGAGCTGTCGCTGGAGTCAGCATGATTGTCTCAGCCTGCCCGCAGCGGAGCGACCGGCGAGTTGCGCAGACCCCACCCTACCCTGGAAAATTCAGGAACGCGCTTGGACTTCACCCATTTGGTATCAACCCAATAGTGGCAGACGACCACTCGGCTAGTCTCTCTAAGCCATGTCTTGGAAAATACAATAGCGTTCTCAGGCGAGGCGCTTTAAAATTCAGTGCTCTCACTGAAATTAAACAACACAAGCAGCCCATTTTGTTTTCATTTAACTGTGCAAGTCAATTAGTCAACTTAGTCAACCACTGTGCAACTTTCTTTACAGCTCGCCCAACAGCATATTCAACTGTTCATTCGATAATTCCACGCCCGCTCTGCCAGCGGTACTTGGGGAGGGTGCATGCCCGCTGACGACACTCGAGGCCTCCCCGACGGCAGCCTGCTCGCCGCGTTAGATCTGGGTAGCAACTCGTTCCACTTGCTTCTAGTGAAAATAGAGCATGGTGAAATACGACCCATTGAAGCCCTCGCGGAAAAAGTGCAATTGGCGGCGGGGTTGGAGGACAATGTCCTCAGCGCGGCAGCCATTGAGCGCGGCTTGGCCTGCCTCGAACGCTTCGCACAACTGATTAGCAGCGTCGAACCGGAGCGATTGCGCATCGTAGGTACAAACGCCTTGCGTGTCGCGCAGAATAGGCGCGCATTCACTCTACCCGCCGAAGCGTTGCTCGGGGCCCGTGTAGATGTCATCTACGGCCGGGAAGAAGCGCGACTCGTGTATCTCGGCGTGGCGCACGCGTTGGCCGACGATGGCCGCTCCCGCCTCGTTATCGACATCGGTGGCGGTAGCACCGAGTTTATCATCGGTGAACGCTTTGAAGCATTGGCCACTGAGAGCCTGCAAATAGGTTGCGTGAGCTATACGAGCAGCTGTTTTGCTGATGGCCACATTACGCCGGAGCGCTTTCGCGAAGTAGAATACCGAACACGCGCCGAGGTATTACCCATACGTCACCGTTACCACCGCCGCAATTGGGCGGAGTGCGTGGGCTCTTCTGGTACGCTGCAAGCGATTGAAACACTGCTACTGCAAAACGGTTGGGGTCAAAGCGGTATCACTCGTGACGGGCTACAGGCATTGCGCGACGAGCTGCTGGAATTCCACCACTTTGATGATATTCGGCTGGACGGTCTGTCTCCTGCGCGTCGCAACGTCATCGTTCCCGGCGTTGCCATAGCCACCGCACTGTTTGAAATACTCGATATCGAGCACATGCGCACCTCCAAAGGAGCGCTGCGCGAGGGTGTCATTTATGATTTGCTCGGGCGCTTGCGCCACGAAGACGTGCGCGAACGTACTGTGAGTGCGCTCATGCAGCGCTACAGCGTCGATGCCAATAGCGCGGACGTCGCGGAACAACAAGCGCAGCTACTCTTTTCGGCCACTGCAAAGGGCTGGCACTTACTGAATTCGGATTGGGAATTGCTGCGCTGGGCCGCGCGCTGCCACGAGCTGGGCATGGCAATTTCGCACAAGCACTATCAACGACACACCGCCTACGTGCTGCTCAACTCTGACCTACCGGGGTTTTCCCAACTCGAACAGGAGCAGCTCGCGCTATTAACACTCACCCACAGGGGCAAGCTCTCTCCGGAGTTGCTTGATGACTATGAGGGTCAAGAGCAAAGGCGGCTGCGCTACCTGGTTTGCCTTATGCGTCTAGCAACTTGTTTTCGACACGTGGAAGAGCTGCCGCAATTTGCCGTATTAGCCGACCGGGATCACCTGGCCATCAACTTCCCACGCAACTGGTTACTAGAACACCCGCTCAGCGCGTGGCAATTGCAAGAGGAAGAGAAGTTTTTGGCGCAGATTGGTATTGCGGTAAAAATTCGCTAAGGGCTAGTGCTGGCCTCCCGGTCGCTAGTGCCCTGAGAAATATGCCTGGAAACATCCTGCAAATAGTCGAGTAATATTGCGTTTACTTCCTCCGCGGCCTCCAACTGGACCATATGCCCCGCACCGGCGATCATGCGCACCTCGCGCAAATCCGGAAAAATAGCTCGCATGAGGGAAATCGGATCATCGCCGTGGAAACCCTCCAAATCGACATCGTGTTCACTGCCTAGAAAATAGGCGGGCACCTCGCTCTGCACATTCTCAAAGGGCCTACGCTGTTGCCACTTTAAATCCATGGAGCGGTACCAATTCAAGCCACCGGTAAATCCACTGCGGCTGTACTCGGACACAAAAAATTCCATTTCTAATTCAGACAACCACGGCCATGGCAAGGGTGGTGGCTCAGACATCGCCTCGATATACGAAGCGTCGGGTGGATACTTAAAAACGTCGAAATAGTTGCCGGCACCGCTTAGGGTGTGGAACACCTTGTGCAGGAATAAGCGAGTCTGGGCGGCCAACTCTTTATCAGCGCGAGGGGGTTCGCGAAAATATTCGATATGGAGAAAATGTTGCTCGCCTATGCGGCGATACTCGCTCAGCGGTGGTTCGTCGGGATTGTGTGGTGCGGCGGGATTTTCTAATCCAATCACCGCAATCACTCGATCCGGATGGCGCAGAGCGAGGTCGTAAATCGCAAAGGCACCGAAGTCGAGCCCGGCAAATACGGCCTGAGATATTTTCAGATGATCCAATAAACCCACTAAGTCGGCTGTTATCTGGTCCACGTCATAGGCTGCTGGGTCGGGCGGCGCCTCCGTCTGACCCATGCCGCGCATATCCGGCGCAATTACCCAATAGCCAGCAGCCGCCAGGGCGCTGATCTGCCGGTGCCAACTAAACCAAAGGTGAGGAAAGCCGTGACACAACACGATGGGAAGCCCTTCGCCCTCCTCCACATAGTGCATCTGTATGTCATTAATTTGCGCGTGGTGGTGCTTCCAATTCATGGCTCGCTCCTACAAAAAAGTTAACACCGACTGGTTCTGCGGTGGTTATCGCAACCCTAGCTTAATCCTTTCCCGTGCCTTTTTAGGCGCGCGAGTCGCACACGATCTCTCTAACCGGCTGGGGCTTTCGAGTGGGTTATCGCGAGGACCAGAGCAAGGACCAGGCGCAGGGCATGAAGGGGGGTCGAACAATCAGGGTGCCGCTTAAGATTTTCCCCGGTAGCGGGAGTCTTTCCGCGAGGACTGTTTGAGTCCCTGTTTTTCGCGCAGCGAAAAATGGTCGAGTTCCGCAGCGGCCCGCAACCGGGGAAAATCTTGTACCCGTTCGCACCCCCCTTCATGCCCTGCGCCTGGTCCGCTCTAGCCCCGCGCCTGGCCCGCTCGGCCAGTCCACTCAGCTAGTCCATTCAGCTAGTCCATTCAGCTAGTCCATTCAGCTACAGGAGACTCGCAGCGTAGAAATGGCCGCTCTGTCGCGGCCCTGACTACCGTGTAATGTGCTCTAGAGGTCGTAGCCGCGCTCGTCGTGTAAGACTAAGTCCAGGCCCTGAGTTTCCTGGTCTGAATCGACGCGCAAGCCCAAGAGCAGATCAACTAACTTTAGAATGACGTAGCTGACGATGGCGGTGTAAACGAGGGTGGAGAGCACGCCGGTTGCTTGCACCACCAATTGCCCACCGATGCTGTCAATACCGTCAGAAAAACCGTTGCCGCTAAACAAGCCCAGTTGCTTGGAACAGAACACACCTGCGAGCAACGTACCCAGGATACCGCCGACGCCGTGAACAGGGAAAACATCAAGGCTGTCATCAATCTTGAGCGCATTCTTAATGTAATTTGTTGCGAAATAACAGATCACACCGGCGCTCAACCCAATGACCACAGCGGCGGCGGGGCCGACTGAGCCGGAGGCTGGTGTGATGGTACCGAGCCCTGCGACCATGCCGGTAACGATACCCAGTACCGACGGCTTGCCGTGTCGAATCCACTCCATCGCCATCCACGCCAGGGCACCACAAGAGGCAGAAAGGTGGGTAACTAACATGGCCATGGCAGCGCTATTGTCTGCGGCAACAGCTGACCCGGCATTAAAACCAAACCACCCAACCCACAACATACCGGCACCGGTGACAGTCATGGTTAAGTTGTGCGGTGGCATCGCTTGGGTGCCGAAGCCACGGCGTGGACCCATCACCAGGGCCGCAACGATTGCCGCGACGCCGGCCGTGATATGCACGACCGTGCCACCCGCAAAGTCTTGTAGACCTCTGTCCGCCAACCAACCACCGCCCCACACCCAGTGGCAAACTGGCGCATAGACCAGAAGCATCCAGATGCTACAAAACAGCAGCATTGCCGAAAAGCGCATGCGCTCGGCAAAACCACCGACGATTAGGGCCGGTGTGATAATGGCAAATGTCATCTGAAAAATCGCAAACAAACTGGCAGGAATGCCACCGTTAAGCGTTTCCATCGTGATACTGGCAAACATGATATTGCCAAAATCACCGATAAATTTACCCTGTTCCACATCCGCACTGCCGAAGGCGATGGTATAACCCATCGCAAACCACAGTAGTGACATCAGGCACGTCAGCGCAAAGCACTGCATTAACACGGACAACACATTTTTTACACGCACCAGGCCCGCGTAGAACAGTGACAAGCCGGGAATGGTCATAAACAAGACCAGCGCTGTGGCGGTGAGCATCCAAGCGGTGTCGGCGCCGTTGAGCTCACTGGCCTGGGCACTGCTGGACATTAGCGTGGCAAACAACAAAGCGAGGGCACGCAGTCGAATCGCCATATCTAGAGCGCCTCCTCGCCAGTTTCACCGGTGCGAATGCGAATGCAATGTTCCAGTGGGGACACGAAGATTTTGCCGTCGCCGATCTTGCCGGTGCTGGCAGCGCCACTGATGGCGTGGATAGCCTCGTCGACTTGCTGGTCGCTGATCGCGATCTGAAGTTTTACCTTGGGCTGAAACTCCACCACGTACTCCGCACCTCGATAGAGTTCCGTGTGACCCTTTTGGCGACCGTAACCTTTGACTTCTTCGACGGTCATACCGGTAATGCCGATTTGATGCAGCGCATCGCGGACATCGTCTAATTTGAAGGGTTTTATGATCGCGGTCATCATTTTCATGGGTGTTCCTCAACTCAGAGCTGCGGTGGGAAAGACGCATCCTGCCACAGTTGGTGAAAAAGGTTAACTACCCTGCTGGCGCGGCCGCTACTCTCGCGAACAACACGCAGTGGTATCTATACGTCTATACTACTGCTGAATCTTCCCTCAGACGCCTCGATACAGGAATTCGCTGCATGCTTCTCCATCGTTCTCATTTTCGTTATGCCCTCCCTGGTCGCCGCTTACTCGGCTGCCTGCTACTACTAGCGAGCGGCGCCAGTGCGACAATCGCTAGTGCCACAGCGGAGCAACCGCGCCAGGTCATTCTGATTATCGGTGACGGCATGGATGAGCAGCAAATTACCATCGCGCGCAACTACCTGGTCGGTGCGCGCGGCAAGCTGACCCTTGACACCTTGCCGTTGCGCTCTGCAGCGCAAGTTTTGACCATTGAAGACAAACGCAACGGACGCGATGTATTTGTAGCGGACTCAGCCAACACAGCGACCTCCATGGCGACCGGTGAGGTGACCAGCCGCGGCCGAATCAGCACCCGCGCCGGTAGCGATGAATCTATTCGCACCATCGTCGAACTGGCCGCAGCACAGGGGCTGCGTACCGGGGTTGTAACCACCGCGAGCGTGACCGATGCAACCGCCGCGGCCTTTGCCAGCCACATTAATTTTCGACTGTGCGAAAACCCCACCTTGATGGTGGATATCACGTACCGCGATATCCCCTTAGGCGACTGCTCGGCGCATATCAAGGCCAACGGCGGCGCGGGCTCCATCGCCGAGCAGCTGGCCGAATCCGCCTTGACCGTATTGCTGGGCGGCGGCCAGAAGCATTTCGCCGTACCGGTCGAGCAAGGTACTGGCACCGTACTGGACTTGGCCATGAAAAACGGCTTTAGCGTTGTCACCAACGCCGCCGAGTTAAAGACTACCGCTTCCAACAGCCGCTTGCTGGGCCTGTTTGCCAAAAGTACGCTACCGGTGCGCTTGCGCGGCGAAGGCGGACGCGAGGCAGAGGAACCAGAACCGAGTTGGCTCAATCGTATCCACCCCTACCTCGGCGATGTGACCCTGCCCGCACCCATGCACTGCGAACCTAACCCCGACCATGACGGCATTCCCAGTTTGAAAACACTCACGGATACCGCGTTGCGCCACCTGGATACAGGTAACGACAAAGGCTTTTTCCTCATGGTGGAATCGGCGTCGATCGACAAGCAGAGTCACGAACGCAAACCCTGCGGTTCCATCGGTGAATTGGCGCAGTTAGACGAAGCCCTGCAAAGCGCGCTGCAGTTTGCGGAAACTCACCCAAACACCTTGATACTCGTGACGGCCGATCATTCCCAGGCTGCGCAGCTAATCCCCTATGAGAGTCTCTTCGCTGCTTATCCTATTCCCACGTTCACACCCGGCAAACTGGCGCGAATCGTCACTCCCCGGGGCGAGACAATGGCGGTTAACTACGCCACCACGAATTTTCAAATGGAAGAACATACTGGCGCGGCGGTGCCCTTGTTTGCTAACCGTGAGGGTGTGGGGAAAATAGACAGCTACGTGCTGCAGCCGGATCTCTTTGCGCTTATGCGCGACTATCTTGGGCTATAACGCCTCGCGGGCGGTCTTCATGTGCACAGACAAAAAATGCTCAACCAGTAGTCCCGCTACAGGTTCACCCAGCTATTCAATGCCCGCAGACGAAACTGGTTGTCGCGGTGGCGCAAGACAATGGAATCCGACAGAATTTCTTCGATCTTTACACCCGCGGCCGGGCTGCCGCCGACGCCGAGTTTCTTGCCGTTGATGACAACCTCGGAACGCCCCCCCTGCTGGATGTAATCGTGGCGCTGATACAGCAAAGTGGGCACCTGATCTTTGATCTGCTGCGAGAGATCCGCCAGCAGCGGCGCGGCATGCTGAGACAGTTTCTTTTCGGCCATGCCAGCACGCGCCCGCGCCAGCAATTCTTCGACATCAAGGGCTTCTTCCCGCGTTTTCGAACCCAGCGCAACTTTGGCATTGCCAGGTTTTTTAGGTTTTGCGGAAACAGTGGATGCTACGGCTTTTTTCGAAGTTTTAACGGGCGCTTCCTTGACGACGGGCTCGGCATAAAGTTGCACAACTTCCGCATCGGGCGCAGCCCCGTTTGGTTGCGATTCATTGCTGGTGTAGGGGATGGGCACGGAATCAGCTTCGCGGCGCTCCGCTTGTTGTTGCCCTCTCGCCGTTGTCACTACCGACGTCACCTTCGGTGTCGCTACGGATACGGGAACGTCGCCGGCCTGTGCCTGCGCAGAGTTCATATCGCGGACATCAGCAGTAGCGGTAGCTACAGACGCCGGAGTTGGATCGGCCGGAATTGAATCGGCCGCAGTTGGATCGACCATGCGCGGTTGAGGTTCCGGCACCGGCCCCTCTACGGACCCCTCTACAGCGGCAACTAGGGGTGCCGCAGGCGGGGCGGTGGCCTCTCCCCGCCACAACAACCAGGCAATGGCGATGAGCGCACAAGCCAGTGCCACCCAGGGCAAATAGCGTGCCACGCTGAGTGTTGGTCTGGGGGCTTCGTGCTGTGTTTCCAGCCCGGGCACAGGGTCATCGCCGTGGCGCGCGCGGTTTAGCGCATCCAGGATCATGGACATGAGTTTATGCCTCCACGCTGTGCGGTCCTACTGTTCACTCTCTTTTGTTCTCGTTCACTCGCGCCGACCGGCATTGCCCACCAGCGCAAGCTTCGCACGGACAATCGTCGGATCTATTCCTAACAATTCATTCAATTTCAACAGCGTTTGCCGACCGACCACACCATCGGGTGTAAGACCGTGCTGACGCTGCAAGAGGCGCACCCGCGATTGCAAATTTTCATTGAAAAAACTCCAGGCGAGCGGCTGGTCTTGACCGTCTAATCGGGCGAGCATCTTGGCGACTTCCGCGACGGCCGGGCTGGTCACGCCGACACGCAGCGGGCCTTGAAAACCCGGTGGTGGATGCCATAGATAGCGCAGGCGTCCCTGCCACAGAGGCGCGAGTTCAGACGGCGTCATGGAGATGATGCCATCGGGCGTCCACACGGATGCTAGTCCACCACTCATGCCTAGGAACAACACTTCAGCAGAAAAACGCTCGGGCGTAATGAGCCGCAATACGAGGGGGCGATCGAAAACCTGCAAGTCGTCCCACGTATCGGCCTGCGCTTCCACGCAAGCCACACCGCGATCGACCGTGGCCGGGCAGGCTCCGGGCGGCGCAGGCTCGGTCGAGTACAGTGGCCACAGCCGCAGTGTGCCTTCACCCGGGCTGAGCAATGCACGACTCAAGTCTGCGGACAGTTCAACAGCAGTTTGGTTACTCGGTGGGCTTGACGCGACCTCCGCTACAGCGACTTGGCTGCGGCCGATTGCAGGTGCGGCAACGGGTGCTTGCGGCAATGACCCACTTGCTGTCACGGGCACTGATGTGGTCGAAGCAGGCGTTCGCGCCGTGCCCACAACTTGCGGATCGGTTAACGCCGGTGTGCCATGAGATGTACTGCTACTCGAAGTTTGCGACCGCCCACTCGACGCGCCCCCTGCCGCAACATCTTCCGACGCTGAATAAGGTGCCGCCAACTCCGCGGCCGTTGGAGTCGCGGGTGGCACTGTATTCTTTTGCCACAACACCCACCCCACACCACTGAGTGCGACTAGCAAAGTGGCAATGCCCAGCAGCCAGGGCAAGGACAATGCCCCGGCAGATTGCTCCGGTACATTGCCCATCACTTCGCTCACGGCGGTGCGTAACATGCGCCGATCTACCTGGCTGCGATTACTGCCATAGGCGCCCAGTAACATGCGATCACACAAGACGTTAATCAGGCGCGGAATCCCGCCGGTGGCCTTATAAATTCCCCGCACCACGGCGGGTGGAAAAATTTCCCGATCGGGGTTCATGCCAGCAACTTGCAAGCGGTGGCGAATGTAAGCGCCGGTCTCCTCCTTGTTGAGTGGTTCCAAGTGGTAGCGCGCAGTGATGCGCTGATTGAGCTGCCGCAACTCGGGGCGGCGCAGTAGGTCGGCGAGTTCAGGTTGGCCGATCAATATAATTTGCAACAATTTTTCGGTGTTCACTTCCAGGTTAGTCAGCAGACGAATTTGCTCCAATACGTCGAAATCCAAATGCTGAGCTTCGTCAATCAGCAACACCGTGCGTCTACCAGCGGCGTGGTTGCGCAGCAAAAACATGTGCAATTGATCGGTGAGTGTTTTCAGCGTGTGGTGGTGCTGGTTGTAGGGAATACGCAATTCATCGCAGGCGCTGGCAAGCAACTCCATCGCATTCAAGGCGGGGTTTAGAATGATGGCGATGTCAGTGTCTTGTGGGAGCTGTTCCAACAGGGCGCGGTTGATGGTGGTTTTGCCCGTCCCCACTTCGCCGGACAATAAAATAAAGCCCCCGCCGACTGTCACGCCATAGAGCAGGTGCGCCAATGCCTCACGGTGACGAGCGCTCATATACAAATAACGCGGATCGACCGCGATGGAAAACGGCGCTTCCTTGAGACCAAAATACTGGTAGTACATCGGTGCCGGCCTAACTGCCCCTGTCAGTTACCGTCCGCGCATTATGCCCAAGGGCCGCTGGCATTGCTATGACGTGAGTGGGTAGCTCGCTCATTACCGCGCGAGCACAGACAGCTCAGCCGGCAAGCTCTATACTGGTCACTAGGCGAGAGTCTATCTGTCAGATTTAGCGCTCGACACCTTCTATTGAAACTAGCTGTAGTCACACACAGACCAAGAGGGACAAGCTATGCACGATCTCGTCATCCGCAACGGCACGGTGTACGATGGCAGTGGTGCCCAACCGCAAGCCTGCGATATCGCCATTGATGGCGCAGTCATCACGGCCGTAGGTGATATTTTAGGTTCTGCGCGCGAGGAGATCGATGCGAGCGACAAAATCGTCACGCCGGGTTTCGTCGATATACACACACACTTCGACGGACAAGTGACCTGGGACCCCTACCTCGCGCCCTCCTCGCGCCACGGGGTAACCACCGTGGTCATGGGCAACTGCGGAGTTGGATTTGCGCCCTGCAAACCGGAGCAGCGCGACTGGCTGATCGGACTCATGGAGGGCGTGGAAGATATTCCCGGCACTGCCCTGCACGAGGGTATTCGGTGGCAGTGGGAGAGCTTCCCGGAATATTTGGATGCACTACAGCAGAAGCCGCTGGCGGTGGATGTCGCGACGCAAGTGCCACACGGCGCTGTGCGTGCCTATGTCATGGGGCAACGCGGGGCCGATCACGAAGTGGCGAGCCCAGCAGAGATCGACGCGATGGCCGCGTTGGTGGCTCAGGGTATCGAAGCGGGTGCTTTGGGGTTTAGCACCTCGCGCACTGAGAAGCACCGCGATTCGTCCGGCGTACTCACGCCAAGCATTACTGCCCACGAAGATGAATTGGTCGGCATCGCACGAGCGGTGGGCGCAACGGGCAAGGGAGTATTGCAAGGCATATCAGATTTTTATGATTTCGATAGTGAGTTCGCGCTGTTCAAGCGCATGGCGAGCGAATCCGGCCGCCCCATCTCTCTCACGGTTGAGCAGCAGGATGCACGACCCGATTGGTGGCGACAATTACTCGATGGTATTGCAGCGGCGCAGGCCGAAGGAATCGCGATGTACGGCCAGGTTCCGCCGCGCGCAACGGGGGTACTTCTGGGCCTCACCGCCACCGCAAACCCTTTTATTCTCAACCCGGTGTTTGGCGAAATTGCGCAGGCACCACTGGCGGAGCAAGTGGCCGCCCTGCGCGACCCGACATTTCAGCAGCGGTTATTTGCCGAACACCCGGTCATGACCGGAATGCCCTTGTTTGACGAGGTGCTGTACACCTACAGCAAGATGTTTGCGCTCGGTGACCCGGCAAACTACGAGCCGGACCCAAGCACGTCCATCGCCGCGCAAGCGCAGCAGCGCGGTGTGACAGCGGAATTAGTGGTGTGCGAAATGCTCTGCGCGAATGAGGGCAAGCAGTTGATTTACGAGCCACTTTTTAACTACGAGCACGGCAACTTGGACCACGTGCTCACGATGCTGCAGCACCCCTATACGCTGGCCGGCCTCGGCGATGGCGGTGCACACTGCGGGATGCTTTGCGATGCCAGTTTCCCAACGACGTTGATTCAGCACTGGGGTCGCGATCGGTCACGCGGTGAGCGGCTGCCCCTGGAGAGGTTGGTGCACATGCAAACCGCGCGCACCGCACAACAAGTGGGGCTCAACGATCGGGGCCTGTTGCGGCCTGGCTACAAGGCGGATGTCAATGTGATCGATTTCGAGCGCCTGCACTTGCATCCGCCTAGGGTGGTCAACGATTTGCCCGCCGGTGGGCGTCGACTGGTGCAGGATGCTAGCGGCTATGAGGTGACGGTGGTCGCCGGCCAGGTCGCTTTGCGCGACAACCGACCGACGGGCCATCTAGGTGGGCAACTTATTCGCGGAGCTCAAGCGGCGCCCGCGTAACTACAAGTTCGAAGCGCAGACGAAAATGAGTACCGCTCTTTAATTGGTTGGCAGGGCCGAAGCGGCAGTCGCATTGTCAGCGACGCTACCGGGCAGCTGATTGTATTCGCGCCCGTTTTTGCGCGTATCGCGCTCGCTGGTCCACGTCTTCTGCTTCGGCTGCTTGGCGTAGCGATTGCCCGATTCTAGGTTGGCTGCGTCGACACGCACTTCTTCTCGCCTATCATCTGGTGCACAGGCGCGATCGGTAAACAGGGTCGCTCCAGTCTGCGGGTCTACACACATGTAAACCTCAGCAGATGCCTGCAACGGCAATAACAACAACACAGCAAATAGTAACGTAGATCTCATAGCTCCTTACCTCTTAGTAAACTGATAACCCCGCCAGTGCCCCGCTCCGGATGTCATCGTATATATTCACAATTACAGTATACGCACAAAACAATCATCACATTTAGGAATATCTAAATGATTTCTACAGAAAGTGACGTAATTCAATGTTTTAACAACTAATTCGGGTGCTACACTGGACAGATATGACCCTAATTGACGCCAGGATATGGCGTAATAGTGAGCGAATTGGGGTGGGTTCTCGAAAGAGGCGCCAGGTAAATCGATCTGGCAAACCAATCTGGGATTACTGCATTGTGGCAGCGCGGCGCTCGACTGTGCCCGCCTGCGGAACTGCCGAGATGGCGCGCAGTCTACCAACGCGCAACTTAAAAAATTGAAGAACTGGTCCCAGGAAGCCCCTATGTCTCGAATTGCCTTGTTTTTGTTGTGCCTAATGCCTATCAGTTTCGTGCACAGCGCCGACGCCCCGGCCACCGCGCTGTTTGCTGGGGGTTGTTTTTGGTGCATGGAGTCGGACTATCAGGGCCGCGAGGGGGTGCTAGATGTGATCTCTGGATTCACGGGAGGCGAACTGGAAAACCCGACCTACAAAGGCGATCATAGCGGCCATCACGAGGCGATTCAGGTCACCTATGACCCCGCCAAAATTACTTACCAGGAGTTGCTCAACTTGTTCTGGGTCAGCATCGACCCACTGGATGACTCAGGGCAGTTCTGCGACAAGGGCGACAGCTACCGCAGCGCGCTATTCGTGGCCAACGAAGAGGAGCGCAAACTTGCAGAAGCTTCCCTGGAAAAAGTCAAAGCACGCTTCGCGGGGCAGACCGTCCACACTCCCATTAAAAATGCGGGACGATTTTGGCCGGTTGAGGACTATCACCAGGACTACTACCTAAAGAACCCGGCGCTACAAATACTATCGTTGGCGCTGTGGGCGCGACCAGCGTTTGCAACAGTTGTGGGGAGATGCCGCCGCCACGAAATTGGGCGAGCAAGGGCACTAGTTTGTCGTCATCGAAGCACCATCGGGCCGAGAGGCCACTAGGGTTTGGCCGCCGCGCGCGAGCGCGACGCCGCAGCGGCATCAGCCGCGCCCACACTCGCCAATAGGGTCAGAGCTTCATCACACCACGCTAAAAACTGCTCTCCTTGGCCGATGCTAGACGCGAGCGCCAAGTACACACCCTTGCGCCGGGTGGGCAATGCGTGAGGGTCGTGGTAGTGCGCCTGGCGGATCTTTTCGTAGAGATAAAGCAGGCCCATCATCCGCTCGCGACGCTCGCCAATCTCCGCTGCCAAATGGGCTGCGTTGTCCTCGCTTAAGTTGTACATCTTAATCAACAGCTCGTCTTTCGCCGCCTGCAACTTACTGGGGCGATACACCCAATCCGCCAGAGCGTTGCGTCCCGCCAAGGTGAGGCCATAGACAATTTTATTGGGTTTGCCGCGCTGACTGACTTCTCGCTTGTTTAACCAGCCCTTATCGGCGAGTTTATGCAGCTCTTGATAGATCTGTTGGTGAGACGCGTGCCAGAAAAAGCCGAGGGAGGTGGCGAAGTCTTTGGCCAGCTCATAGCCGGAAAGATCATCGTCAATGAGGGCTGTCATCAGAGCTTGAGCCAGCGCCATGCCGCTACCTCCTATGCTTCCGCTGCAAGTCACTGGTTGAACAACCCATGCGTCCCCACCGCAGCGATGTGGGTTTAACCACTGCTATGGCATCACAGCATACTCCTGCTTTAGGGGGTTGTGCAAAGTTTAACCAGTGTGAGCGTTTTGTGGATTGACTTGGGCCGCTCTTTAGTGGCGCACGCCCAGTTAAGCTTGAAGTGTTTGCAATTTCAACGACCAGTGGCTACCTAAGCGATTGGTTAGAGCTTGAGTCTGGCGCACATGTTCGGGGCTGTTGGCTACCTGAAGGGGTGTATGCCGTTACGGTAGAGGGGGAGCCTAGAGTTATTTAATCTGGCCTGAACACTACTGAAGGACACACACGCCGTCTTCCATCATTGCCCGTCAACGCCTTGTATCTTCCCTCCCTTTCCAACACATTGACTCAGCCGCAATCACGCTGAATGTAGTTTCGATCTCAATTAGAGGGAAGATGACACAGCCGCGCCACGCACAAGTCAGCCGTGCCGACACCCCTTACTACCACTGCCTCTCCCGCTGTGTCCGCCGCGCCTATTTGTGCGGCCAAGACCCAGTCAGTGGCCAGTGCTATGAACACCGGCGGGGGTGGATTCGTGACAGACTCCACATTCTGTCTAGCCTGTTTACCATCGATATCTGTGCCTACGCGGTGATGAATAACCACTATCATCTGGTGGTCAAATTACACAGCAGCGATCACCTATCTGATGAGGCGGTGATGGAACGCTGGCTGACCTTGTTCAAGGGGCCTTTGCTCGTACAGCGCCACGTCGCTGGCCATGCACTATCCCCGGCGCAGCGAGACACTGTGGCAGATATCACCCGCGTGTGGCGCAACCGCCTCCAGGACTTAAGCTGGTTCATGAAGTGCCTGAATGAGCCCATCGCCCGGCAGGCGAACCAAGAAGATGCCTGTACCGGGCATTTTTGGGAAGCGCGCTTCAAATCGCAGGCGCTGAGAACGGAGCAAGCCTTGCTGAGCTGTATGGCTTATGTGGATCTCAATCCCATCAGAGCGGGGATGGCCAACACCCCTGAGACGTCGGACTACACCAGCATCCAAGCGCGCATTCAAACCACGGTTAACCCCGTGCTTCACCAAGCCGTTGTTGACGCGCAGGGGCTACAGCGAACGCCGCCCTTACCGCTTCGGCCCCTAGCTCCTTTTGCGGGAACAGACTCACCACAACCCCACACGGGGGTTCCCTTTACCTGGAAGGACTACCTGGCCTTGGTGGACTGGACGGGGCGTCAGGTGCGACGCGACAAACGCGGTGTGATCGCGAGCAATTTACCGCCGATGCTCAATCGCCTTGACAGTCAACCCGACGACTGGCTCATTCAGAGCCTGCAGTTTGAGGCCGTATTTCGTCGACAATTTGCAACAGCCGTTAAAGCCTCCTTCCCACGAATTGGCTGCAGGTAATCGGCCAACTTGACAGTGCTGCCATGGACGCTGCTTTGGCCAGCACTCGGTCAACGCACGTCCATTTCGGCCATACTGGATTTTCTTCAACACTCAACCAACGGCTAGGTTGAACGGATCGACCAGCGGGATGACCAACACATGTGTCGTTTCTACAGTGCCTGTCCTGTTTACTCCTACAGTGCCTGTCCTGTTTACTCTCTGTTTACTCTCACTTTCTGTGCCTGTCCTGTTTACTCCTGTTTACTCGCTGTTTACTCTATGCGGCTGCTAGAATTCGCAGGTTCACCAAGCTCATTGATGGAAATCAATTTAAAAAAAACTCCCATCCCTCAGAATTGACAGTGATGGCGGGGATTGCCGCTACCTACTACTTCTGGGAGAAACTGCTATGGCCGGCTCAATAACATCATATACATTTAGAGTTCGCGACGGTCGCTATGAAGATGCGATGGCACTGTTTGCGGAAATGAAGAAGTCCGTGGAAGACCTGGGTGCTAAGGTTGTTCGTCTGTTGTACGCCGCCGCCGCAGGTGAGGCGACTGATACCCTGGTTTTCACCGTAGAGCACGACAGTGCCACCGACGCTGGTAAGGCGGCAGATAAAGCGTGGGACAGTGAAACAACGCTGGCTCTGTCCCACAAGGCGAGAGCGGCGGACAGCCCCATAGAGTTGATTTTTGCTGGTATCTACGAGAGCGTTTCGATCTAACAGGATACCTTGCAGTCGGAGAAGAATGACACTGACTTACCGCGCCAAACTGGCGCGGATCCTTTGGCCCGTGGCAACGCTTTACGTTCGCGATCACCATTCTCATGCAGCACCGCAAGGTGTGATAACACACGGGGGACTGGAGAAGGGCGATTGTGGGCCTCGCTACAGTGACTGATGCGATCAGGGTGAATCCGCAATGGTAATCCCAGAGGCGTCAATAGCTGGCGTGTTGTTCACAACCTCGACTGCTATGTTACTGTCAGCATTGTACGGGTTCGGTGTTTGTAGAGGTCTAACCCGGCACTGGTTCACCTTCTTAAGTTGGCGCTGTTAACGGCAGTGTTAGTGTCACAGTGATCCCCCCGCCGGGATTGTTGGCGGCATTGATTGTGCCGCCAGGGAGCTGGGTGGCGCTTTTGGCGATGGCCAGGCCAACGCCACCGGCCAGACTTTAATGCGGTTCATCTGCTTGGCGTGGCGATACCGCCCGACATCATCAAGGCCTGCTTGGCCACTCGCACATAGCTCTGGCGTAACGGCACCTCGTGGGCCTTGGTCTGCGCCGTGGTATCGACCACCACCCGTTGCAGGTCGCGCGTTCTGAGTGCTTTACTCTCATGCGCAACACGCAAACTCTCCTGGACCAGTTGGACGCAGAAGTCCTCGCCGACTCGGTGGCGCCTATTAATCATCTGATCTAATCGGGAGCGGAACAGGTCGTCAGAGGCGCTGCCATCGATGTGCTTTCGGTGCTCTCCCTAGTGGGGCTGCAGAGCTAGGGAGCGTCGAAATACTGCTGCATCGCGTTGAGCACCACCGACGGGTCAGAGCGGCGCTGGTAATCTGTTGAGATATCCAACCATAGGACAGTGCCATTCTTATCGACCAGCACAGTGGCCGGGACCGGTAAAGATTCAGCCTCGTCCCCCGGGGGCGCTGAATGAAAGGCGGTGTTGCGCAGGCCAAAGGCATCGGTGACGAGCAACTTTTGGTCAGACAACATGCGCGCTTGCAAACCGTGGAAATGACGATCCGCTGCAATTTCCTCAGGCAGGTCGGTACTTACAGTAATAACCTGTACCCCACGCCGATCAAACTCAGCGCGCAATTCCTCTAGCCGGCGCAACTCGCCGACACAGTAAGGTCACCAGTGTCCGCGAAAAAACTTGATCAATACCAGATTGCCCCTGAGGGTCGCAGAGTCAAACGTTGTGCCTTTATCATCTAGCGCCGTGAAATGGGGGATGGTATCCCCCACTTTGATGACTTCCGCCGTATCGAGAGTTTGTGGGCTCACATAAATGGTAAACGGCAGAAAAAGGCCAATGACAATGGCGAGCAGGGGTGGAATCGCACCAATGAAACTCGTGCCCTTGACGAACGCGAAAATTCCGAGGCCGGCTGCACACAGGAAGGCAATGACAAACGGGGTGCGATCGTCAGGAAGATTGACCTGCCGAGTGAGATAAAACCACAGCGCCACCGTGCCCACCGCGAGGGCGAGTGCGAGGATGCCGACCTTGGTGCCTGCTTTCATACCCTCATCCCAATGTGGCAGACAGTTTCGCGCATAGGCTTATTGAAGTAATAATGAGGTAACCGTACAACACCCAGACTAAGAGCGCCAGCTTCCAATTGAGTCTCTGCTTAAATCACACACTACCTCGATAAGACAGCGCCCTATCCCACCGATGTCACAACTGGGGTATCAATTTGGAGAACTCTTCAATCATCGGCATCACAATCTCCGGTTTATCCCAGTTCTCCATGCCGACACCGATGTTGCAGCGCGCAATACCCATGTCGCGGTAAGACTTTAGCAAATCTGCGGTAACCGGTGACATAACCACCATCGTGATTTCCACATCATCCGGGTCGCGTCCGCGCTCTTTGACCATCTGTCGAAAGTTTTCTATCTCCTTGGGAATGTCCGGCATGACAACATCGACCGGCATCCAACCGTCCGCCCAACTTGCAGCATGCTTCAAACCCAAAGGCCCCATCGCGCCGAATACGACCGGCGGCCCTCCGCGGCGCGTCGTTTTTGGCTCAAACCACACGGGATCGAAGTCTATTAACTCACCGTGAAATTCCGGCTCGGCGTCGGTCAGCAACGCGCGCTGCGCCAACACGGTCTCCTTCAACGCCAGGTAGCGACGATCGAAGGGTAGTTGCGTGGCATTTTCGAATTCTTCGCGATTCCAGCCGACGCCACAGCCAATGATGACTCGGCCTTTGGAGAGAATATCCAAGGTAGCGATCGTCTTCGCCTGGGAAAACAGTTCGCGTTCCATCAACAAGGCAATACCCGTGCCGAGCTTGAGTTTTTCCGTGACAGCCGCCGCCGCCATGAGAGACACATACGGGTCCATCATCTTTTTATACGGTTCGGGCAAGTCACCACCCGGTGGATAGGGCGTAATCCGCGACACTGGAATATGACTGTGCTCGCCATACCAAAGCGACTCAAAGCCCGCCTCTTCCAAAGTTCTCGCCAACAGCGCTGGCGGTGGGTCGTCAATGGTGTTCATTGAACTAAAGCCTAAGTGCATTGCAGGTTCCTCTCTGGGTAAACGCGTGGTTGAAAACTAGCGACGCCGACGCGCCGCTTCGGCCAATGTCTGGAGTAACTCTTCAGTTTGCTCCCAACCCATACACGCATCAGTAATGCTTTGGCCGTACGTGAGGGGCTCACCGGGCACCACGTTCTGGCGCCCCTCCACCAAGTTACTCTCTAACATAACACCGATAATGCTGCGCTCACCGCGCGCCACCTGAGCGGCGATATCGCGTGTGACATCTGCCTGACGACTAGGCAGCTTGCGGCTATTGGCATGGCTGGCATCGATCATAATGCGCGCGGGCAGGCCCGCACTACTCAACATGGCCTGCGCATCTTCTACAGAAAACATGTCGTAGTTCGGGTGTTTTCCGCCACGCAAAATGATGTGGCAGTCGCCGTTACCCGTGGTTTGAAAAATGGCCGAACGACCCTGCTTGGTCACTGAGAGAAAATGGTGTGGCTTTGATGCGGACTTAATGGCATCGATCGCCACTTGGATATCGCCATCAGTGGCGTTTTTGAAACCGACCGGGCAGGAGAGCCCCGAAGCGAGTTCGCGGTGCGTCTGACTCTCGGTCGTACGTGCACCTATCGCACCCCAGGCGACTAGATCCGCCAAATATTGCGGGCTGATCAAATCCAAGTACTCGGTGCCCGTAGGCAACCCCTTGCTCGCCAAATCAAGCAATAACTGCCGCGCTATATGCAAACCCTTATTGATGTGAAAGGTGTTGTCTAAATCCGGGTCATTAATTAGGCCTTTCCACCCCACTGTCGTGCGAGGTTTTCAAAGTACACGCGCATCACCACCAACACGTCTTGGGCAATAGCCTGTGCTTGGACCTGGAGCTTGTCCGCATACTCAATGGCACCAGCAGGATCGTGTATCGAGCAGGGGCCGACGATGGCTAGCAGGCGGTCATCCTCGCCCTGGATGATTCGCCCAATGGCGCGACGGGCAGCAGCGACAGTCTCTGCCGCCTGTGCGTTCACTGGTATATCGCGAATCAGTTGCTCCGGAGAGATCAATTCGTTGATCTCTGCGATGCGCAAATCGTCGGTAATTGCGGGCATATCTATTGCGTCCAGTGCGCGTCTTCGGCAGTTAGGAAAGAGACTTATCGGTGTTAAAAGGGCGCTCAATATACCATGGTTGCAGCGCATGCCGCCTCGACGACAAGGTAACTATTTCACGCCACAAACATCGACCATTGACGGGGGGGTTAATGGAAGTGTGGCACATCGCGCAGACGACTTTCGAGCACCCGTGAATTAGCGGCATCTAATTCACGGACACGCAAGGCAGAGAGATCGGGCGGATCGCAAAGCCATCACCAGCTAGCTTCGATCATCGCGCCAATCGTGTTGGGCACCACCAGATGGGCGGCATACCAAGTGTGCAAGCAGCGAATGCGGGTAAAGTCGGCAATTCCACCAACTCCCTTGTTCAACAGGGTTGCCGCGTAACCTTTCCGCCGAATATCCGCTCTTTCGGCGGGAGACAAGAATTGCCAGCGCAGCGCGATATGGGCCAGGTGATCGCGACGCACGCGCTCGCTTAAACGACATTCTGTGTCCACCCGATGCTGTAATTGTGCGATTAAACCACCGGCTTCAGCCACATCGATGTGATAGCACAGTCGCGGGTCAATTAACCAAAATAGCGTAGGAAACGGCTTACCATCAACAATGGAGGCGACACGAATAACGGCAGGTTGATTCTGGGCATCGAGGGCCGCTACGGCGCGCAGCCCACGTGGCTGGCGCCCCAAGTGTTCCTCGATATAGCGGCACTGTGCAGGTGTCACCAAACGTTAGGTTCTCAGCTAGCTGATAACAGAGAGCAGAGCTCCACACCCTCCACTTTTACTGCCACTACGCGGCACCACGCACCTATTGGAACAAGTGGTGTCTACCCATCAACCAGTCGCAGCAAGAAGCCGTGCGCAGCATGCACTCAGGAGTAAGCCCATTCGTCGCGGTGAACATCTTCGCGCAGTATATGTTTCGGGGAGCCAACAATCAGAGGGTCGCTTCCGGTTACAACCTCATGATCTTTTTCAGGGTAATCCAAAGCACTGAGAAAATGCTGCATGCAGTTTAATCTCGCGCGTTTCTTATCGTCTGACTTGATGATTGTCCAGGGGCAAGAGGCCGTATCAGTGTGAAAGAACATGGCTTCCTTGGCCCGCGTATACTCTTGCCACAAACCAATCGCCGCTTTGTCTACCGGGCTCAACTTCCACTGCTTCAACGGGTCATTCAAGCGCGAATCGAAGCGTGCCTTCTGCTCTTTTTTCGTGACGGAAAAGTAATACTTGAATAGCTTTATTCCAGAGTTCACCAGCATACTTTCAAACTCCGGACACTGGCGCATAAATTCCAGATACTCCAGTTGATTGCAGTAGCCCATCACGCGCTCGACTCCCGCGCGGTTATACCAGGATCTATCGAAAAATAAGATCTCACCCCGGGTCGGCAAATGCTCGATATAGCGCTGAAAGTACCACTGCCCTTGCTCGTGCGGCGTCGGTTTTTCTAGGGCGACAACCTTCGCCGCCCTCGGATTCAGGTGCTCCATGAAGCGCTTGATAGTGCCGCCTTTGCCCGCCGCATCTCGCCCTTCACAAATCACCACGATTTTTTGACCGTGCATCTTCACCCAGTTTTGCACCTTTAACAGCTCAATTTGGAGCTTGGCCTTTTCCTCGGCGTAGGCTCCGCGAGAGATGCGATCGGTGTACGGATACTTGCCTTCTTTGAATAATGTGCTGATGGCAGAGGGGTCTTTACGGATTTTCTTGATCATTTCCGAGGAATACTCACCCCCGAGGTATTGTTCCTCTATCTCCACATTATCTGTTGCGTTCTGGTCTGCGCCCTCAGCGACGGTCTCGTCACTGGCAGCATTACTGGCAACGTTGACATTTGCATCAACGGTGACGTCATTGTCGCTACCAGCATCGGGTGGCGACCCCCCCTCGCCCGGCACATCTGCTATTGCACTGCTGTCGCCGGATACTGGTTCAATTTTTGTATTCATTTTTGGCTACTTCCATCTAGAGACTAATTTCTTTAATAAACTGCGAACCCGCTAGTTTAATCTGCTGAAGCGCTAAACAGCATGACATACATCAAAAAAGCAACTGCGTGCTACCAGGCTAACCTCAGGCCGCAGGTTTTCATCCAGCGCGAACTCACATTCAATTACCACAGGCGAAGCGCGGTTATTACGCAGTTTCCTATTTGACATTAGAACGGGGCGCCTATACAGTCCGCGCCGGTACCAGGTGCCCGCCCTGGCTAGCATATTGCCAGTGGGTGGGTTAAATGGGAAGTGTGGTCTGGCCTCGCGCACAGTTGGTGGCAAGCTCGAACATCGTTCAATTTCTGCCTACAAGCTAATTCGCGCGTTTCACCAATAACCGGAACCACCGCTGCCCCCGCAACGGTAACAGCGATTCGCTGTGAGCCCGACACCTGCCTGGACTTACGCAACGATGGAGCGGAGGGCTTCATAACCGGTTGCTCAGTGCGTCTCACACTGTCTTCCTGAATCCCCTCCCTCAATCGCCCCTGTTCGGCAATTGAGGACTACACATGAAAATCTATACCTACTGTTCAGCGCTAACGCTGACGTTGGCCTTAACTACGTCTGCACTAACAACACCTGCACTGGCCAACACTCCACTTGAAGAGATGACGATTGTCTCCTCGCGAATCGCGATGCCGGTACGTGAGGTGGCGACTTCGGTATCCATCATTACGGCGGAAGACCTAGACATTCGCGGCTTCAATAATCTCGCCAATGCGTTGCGTTACGATCCAGGCATCACTGTGACCAACAGCGGCGGCGCCGGCAAAACAACGTCGCTGCGAATCCGCGGTGAGAGCGGCGCGAGAACCAAAGTGTTTTTGGACGGCATCGAACTCACCGATACATCTAGCCCACAGGCAGCCCCCCATTTCGAACATCTGACGACCTCCGGAATCGGCCGTGTCGAAATTTTGCGCGGCCCCCAGGGCATGATGTATGGCGCCGATGCAGGCGGTGTCGTTTACATCGATACACAACAGACCTCAGAGGGCCTACGTGGAGCCATGGCAGCTCAGTACGGCAAATACGACACCACCGAATTGAATGGCCATTTCGGTGGCCGTGATGATCGAGTTGACTTCCTCATCGCCGCATCAACCTTTGATACCGATGGGTTCAACTCGCGTGACACCGATACCGTACTGCGCGATGACGACGGTTATCAAAACGACACGCTGCACGCCAGGGGTGGATGGAACATCATCGAGGGGTTGCGACTCGAGGCAGTGGGTCACACCATCGACGCCGATAATGAATTTGACAACTGCTCGATTCCCATCACCTTTGACAGCACAGATCGCTGTACCGGTGATTTTGCGCAGGACTCGTGGCGTATCGCGCTGGAACACAACAACGAAGTGATGACCCATAGCGTTGCCTACAGCGAAAATTCGACAGACAGAGAGTTTTTCTCCGCCGGCCAGAGTGTCTTCGCTACGACGGGTGAGCTATCCGAGATTCGCTACCTAGGCAGCTATCGCGACTCGAGCGCAGCGAGTTTCGTCTACGGTATCGAGAGTCGGGAGGAAGAACTTGACGACGGTATCGCAGATGACAAGCGCGACCAACTGGGCTACTTCCTGGAGTATCAAGGCGCGTTCAACAACAACGTTTTTCTGACTGCAGGCGCGCGTTACGATGACAACGACGATTTTGGTTCGGAAACGACCTACCGCATCAGCGCTGCTTACTTAATGCCTGCGGCGTCCGGGGAGTGGAAATACAAAGCCACCTACGGTACTGGCTTTCGCGCACCCAGTCTGTCAGAGCTCGCTTACAACCGCAGTCTCGCTGCAGCTCCACCCGCATCTGACACGACATTGGGCGCTGAAACCAGTGAAGGTTTCGATATTGGATTTGGCTTCTACAGCAACACTCATTGGTTTGCGGAGTTGGTGTACTTCGACCAACGCATAGAAGATGAGATCTTCTTTGACCTGGAAGACTTTTCCGGCTACCTCCAGGGCAATGGGAAATCCTCGTCCAATGGTGTAGAACTAATCAGCGAAATTTCGATCAACGACTGGCTAATCTTTAGTGGCAACCACACCTATACCAATGCCGAGGACGCAGATGGAGAACGGCGCATCCGAGTGCCCAAACATGCGACCAATTTAGCCTTGATCGCGACGACTTTGGAAGAACGGCTCACACTGGGTCTATCACTACGCAGCAATCGCGACTACGACGATGCGCGCGGCGAGATTAAAGACTACGAAGTGCTCAACCTTAACGCGAACTACAGGGTGTCGGACAACCTAGAGTTATTTGCACGTGCGGAAAACGTTCTCGATGAAGACTACCAAGAGCTTCCTACCTATCGCGCCAGTGAACGAGCTGCCTATATTGGGATACGCTATCTCTTCAAACTGTAACTCCTGTGCCACTGCCTGCTAGTAGTAGGCGGTGACTTATGGCTTGAGAACTCTCGCGGTGATCTTATACCCTAACCCATCAGCCTAACTTGTAGGTCTATGGAGCGAAACATCATGACGAAGGAAAATAGCGACGAACCGAAGAAGGCAGCAAAACACAAAGCCGCGATGGAAAAGCAAAAGCAAAAGGTGGACGCTTCTATTGAAGCGGCGGATACCGAACGCGGTATCGCGTTGCTGCTCACAGGCAATGGCAAAGGCAAGTCTAGCTCAGCGTTCGGTATGGTGATGCGCGCACTGGGCTACGGTCAAAAAGTGGGCGTGGTACAGTTTATTAAGGGCAAACAACTATCCGGGGAAGAAATCTACCTGCGGGAGCACTGCCCACAGGTCGATTTTTATCAAATGGGCACAGGTTTTACCTGGAACACTCAGGATCGTAGTAGCGATATCGAAGCGGCCGAAACAACCTGGAAAAAAGCTAGGGCGATGCTCAGCGATGCCAGTTTCGACTTAGTCGTGCTCGACGAACTCACCTACATGCTCGGCTACGATTACCTCCCAGAAGAAAAAGTTCTCAGCGCCTTAACGTCGCGCCCCGAAAGCATGAGCGTTGTGGTCACCGGGCGTGGTGGGGGCTCAGCCTTACAAGACATCATGGATACGGTATCCGAAATCAAAGAGGTTAAACACGCCTTCAAAGCAGGCATTAAGGCGCGCCAGGGGGTGGACTACTAATCCTCAGCTGCCCTGCGAGGCCAATCCCGCAGCGCATCGAGCGCCTCTTCTAACTCCGAGCTCGCAATAGAATCACCCCAGCTGTCGCGGTATACCAGGTCAGCAACCGGGAGACGCTGCTCCCAGCCGCGCTGTTCAAGTTCTGGCTGAGCTCGAAACTTCTTCACGTAGCCTAGGCAGAGTAAGGCGACAGGCACGACAGGCTCGGGCAACTGCAGCACCGTGCACAACCGTTGCGGCTCGATGATGGACACCCAGCCGACGCCAACGCTCTCAGCTCGCGCCGCAAGCCACAAGTTCTGAACAGCACAGACGGTGCTGTACAAATCCATTTCTGGTTGGTGAGTTTTACCCAGTACAACCTCTCCGCCTCGACTGCGATCACAGGTCACACACAGCGTCACCGGCGCATCCAAAATACCCTGTAACTTTAAGCTGCAATAGGCACCCCGCTTTTCTGCTGGAAAACGGTCTACCGCCTCTTCGTTGGCTTCTACAAACGCCGCATAGACGTCAGCCTTTTTTAAGGGATCCTGAATGAGAATGAAATTCCACGGTTGCGACAAACCCACTGACGGCGCGTAGTGTGCTGCCAACAAGAGCTTCGCTAGCACCTCGTCGGGTAGCGGGTCGGCTAGGAAATCACTGCGCACGTCTCGACGTCCAAAGAGCGTTGCATAAAATTCAGGCATGTTAGTTTCGACCCTGCTTGTTCTCGTTGCCCCTGGTGGGTAGCGGTGCCGCTTTGTTCCCGGATAACTGCCCGGCAGCGCCTTTTGTGGCGACTAAACCATAGTGCTTGCGCGCCCGCGACAATTGTTTACACAACAGAGCCGCACCCTCGACGATCCTCGGTGTGTGGCGCTGCAATATATCCGGCGGCACAAAATACAATTGATCGTTGGCCACTGCTCGAATACTCTTCCAGCGCCGCCAGTCATTCAGCCATTCGGGGCGTGCCTCATCCATCCCACTGGCGACAATCACATCCGGGTTGGCTTGTAATACTGATTCAACACTGATGCGCAACACCATGGGTGTTGCATCGGCAAACACGTTGCGCCCACTACACAATCGAACGACATCGGAAATTAGGTGCTCACCATTCAGTGTCAGCAAGGGCTCATTCCAAATTTGGTAATAGACACTAACAGGCGGCAACTGGCTGTATGTTTCGCGCAATTTTGCAAGCCGCTTGCGATACCGCTGCGCGGTCACTGCGGCAGTGTGCTCTTCACCGGTTAGTATGCCAATAGCGTCGATTAAATCTGCTACGTCGTCCAGAGTACGTGGCTCCGAGGCATACACGGGCAAGCCCAGACTGCGCAACCGCTGAATAACATCTTCACCATTGCCACTGCGCCAGGCCAAAACGAGATCGGGCTTAAGGTTTATCAAACTCTCGACGTTAACACTATCGTAGGAACCTACTCGCGGTAGCTGCTTAGCCGCTTCTGGGTAGTCGCTGTAAGACACAGCCCCGACTAGTTTGTCTCCCGCACCAGCGGCATACACAACTTCGGTAATGTGGGGCGCCAAGCTAATGACCCGCTCAGCAGGCGCGGACAAACGGAGCTCGCCCCCGCGCCCATCAGACAAGGTGACCCGGCTATCCCGCTGCTCAGCAGCGGCTATCGCGGTCAAGCTCCAGTTTGTCGGTAAGCTCATCAGTACAATCAAAACCGCTGTTACGTATTTAGACATTCAACCTCTTCAATAGCATCGACAATTCGTTGTTTCACTGCCACACTGGCGCTAGGTGGTGGCAAACCAAAACGCAATAAGCCCTGCCCCTTTCCAATATCAAAATGTCGAACCAAAACAGCTCGCCTCGCCAGCGCCTCATACAGCGCGTGACAATGGCTGTTCAGCCCCGATGCCGTTATGAAAAAAGGAGTTCCCACACAGACCATAGGGTCCAGTGTCGTCATGAGCCATTGCAACCAGAGTTCACCCGCCCGGGATACTCGCGATCGCTGTTGTATACACCAGTCGATGTCGGACAGGGCTCGCACTCCAATCCACTGAGCAGGATGAGACACAGCCCAGGGCCCAAGTTGCCGGCGCATACGCTCACACAGGGTTTCGGTCGCTAAAAGAAAGCCCAGGCGCAAGCCCGCTAGGCCAAAGAACTTACCCAAAGAACGATACACGACCAGGCCGGGCTCTCCAATTCGCGGCGCCAAACTGTGCTGGGGATCGCAATCGACGAATGCTTCATCAATCACGAGATAGCCGCCATTGGCCTGTACGCGACGTAGCAGATTGTCCAGAGCCTGCGCTGAAAACTGGTGGGCCGTTGGGTTGTTAGGGTTGATCACCAGCGCAGATGCGACGGCCCGGCTTTCGAGAAGCGCATCGAGAGATTCCTCGCTGTCATACTCAAGTACATCGTGGCCTGCATCACGCCAGGCCAGCGCGTGTTCAAAATAGCCTATCATGGGTACTGCAACCCGTGTTTTCGGAACGCACTGAGGCACCGTTCGCAACGCGTACTGCGACCCCGGTGTAGCTACCACAAGGGGCACAGCACAGCCGTAATACTGTCCCGCCACCGCTTCCAGCTCACTCCCGGCCTCGGGTAGTCGTTGCCATACCTCAAGCGGAACGCTTGGCACAGGCCAACTCCAGGGACTGATACCGGTCGATAGATCGACCCAGTTCTCCGGCGACTGGCCGTAGGTTTGGATGGCATGGTTCAGCCCGCCCCCATGCTTTAATACCAAGGGATTAACTCCCACAAAGCGATGCTTAAAAGCCATAGCACTAAGGATCGACTCAATAATCTACTCGCGCGCTCGATGTCTGCACTCGTTGCAGCTTCCCCGCAACCCAGTACAGGTTTTTTTCCCGGGACTCCCGCGTAAGTCGCCGAACCGCCAATTCGAATTCCTAACGCACCAGCCCCGGCCGCCATCACCGCACCTGCGTTGGGGCTGGCGCAGGCCGGGGCTTGCGTACGCCAACACTCGAGCGCCGCTTTCGTTCCGCCACAAAGTGCATAAGCGAGTGCGCTAAACACTGCTGGTACAGCGTTCATAGCGTCGTCTAACCTTGCAGCACAGCGGCCAAAATAAAGATAGCGTACGTTCTGGTAGCCCCACATAGCATCGAGCGTGTTCACCAAGCGATGCACGAGACAACCCGCCGGGCCTGCCACCGCGAACCAAAAAATAGTTGCGAAACAGGCATCGTTGCCGTTTTCTAAAACCGACTCGATGGTAGCAGCTGATATCTGCGCCTCCGTCATAGACTCCGTATCTCTGCTGACCATGAAGGCCAACTGGTCTCGGGCTGTGGTCACATCCTGGTCTTGAAGCGGTTTGGCAACGGCGGCGGCATGCTCCGCCAAACTGCGACGGCCAAGACAAAAATAGAGAAGCAACACTGCGGTGGGAAATTGCCATTGTGGGGCCAGAGTCTGGAATACCCAAGCCACGAACAAGGCCAAGGGCACCAGTGACACCGCACATGCCAGGCCGCCCAGCAAAAGCAGCAAGGCAGCGGAGTTAACCGGCTGCCTGTGCAGGCGGGGTGCGTTTGCTATACGCCGCGCCAGCGACTCCATAGCCTGAGCAAAGGCGCCAAAACCGACCAAGGGATGGAAGCGGCGAGCTTCACCCAATGCGTGATCGAGCAGCAGAGCCGAAGTAATTGCCAACGTCAGCATCCCGCTAGTACAGGTAGCAGCACAGTGCCATCAGCAAGGCCACTTCTTGCAATTCCACCATGGCGCCGGCGACATCTCCGGTAAACCCCTGTAGACGCCGCTCGGAGGCATATTGCAGTACAAAAAACACGACCAGAAATGCGATGAACCAATAGAAAACCAATCCCCATGGGAAATACACCAACCCCACAACGACCAGGAGCACTAGGCTACGAGTCAGTGCGCGTCGCGGTAAGGACTGCGCCATCAATGTTCCGACGCCAGCAGCACGGACATAGGTCGAGCGTAGAAACAACAATACCGGTGCCGCCCGAGCCAGTGCGGGAAGAAACCACAGACCAGCGCCAGCACCGGCTTGCAAAAAGGCGACCAGGGCGGCGTATTTCAAGAGCAAAGTCAGCACTAATCCGATCACAGCCATACTGCCACACAGCGGATCTTTGAGAAGCGCCAGGGTGAGCTCACGATCCCCCAGCCCACCCAACCAGGCATCACTGCAATCTGCCAGGCCATCGAGGTGCAGACCACCGCTCAAAACCACCCAAACCAGCAGAATAAGAGCCGCCTGTAAAACCGGCGGGCCGGGAGCCACGGCAGCGGTCACCGTCAACAACACGCCAACGATGGCTCCCACCAGTGGATACCACAGCAGGGATGACCCCTGAACTGCCGCGTCGTGGCGTTCAAGTGTGTTGTTCTGGGAATGGTCTGGAGCCGCATCTTCAGTGTGAGTACCACCGGCAGGTTCAGCACCTTGCGCAAAACCGGGAATGACAGTGAGAAAACTCATGGCTGTTGCAAAGGACTGCCAATACCCTGGCGACTTCGACATCAATTCACCTCCGGCGGCGGGGTTAAAGACACTAACTGAATATACTGCCGGCCCCCATGTTGCGTGACAGCGATCGACAGGCGCACCGCATAGGGCAAGTGAATATTTCCCGCATTGGCAAGCGGCACTTGCAACACATGTGATAACAACACGCGCAATACGCCGCCGTGTGTCACTACCAACAATCGGCCACTGGCCTGTTGCCGAAGAAGTCGATGCCAGACGCCCAGCACACGCACTTGCAGGGCCTGTGTTGATTCCCCCCCCGGTGGAGAGAAGGTTTCAGGGTCGCGATAAAACTCTTTAACCTGGTCTTCGTACTCCCGCCATATCTCGTCTTTATTACGGCCGTCCCAGTGGCCAAAATCCATTTCTCTTAAGTCATCGAGCGGCTCACAGGGCAATGCGTGCTGCGCGGCGTAGTCCTGGGCAAACCTCGCGCAGCGTTGCAGTGGAGAGGTGTAGACTTGCGTCCAGGGCTCGGGAGTACACAGTGCCAAATTCATCTGCGCCCTGCCCTTCGCACTCAGGGGAACATCTGTGCGGCCACGAAAAATTTCGCCACCCTCACAGGCACCGTGGCGCAGTAGATCGATGCGGGTCGTCGACAAGCTAGTCACAACTGTTCTGCCCCCGATACGCCAGCGGATGCGAACGTTGCCATCCCACTGTGTAACTCACAGGCCAGACGCAGGAGCGGGACCGCCACAGCGGCACCACTGCCCTCCCCCAGGCGCAAGTTCAAATCCAGTAAGGGCTTCGCGTCGAGGCTGGCTAACACCAGAGCATGGCCGGGCTCCGTTGAACGGTGTGAAAACAACATCCACGCGCGTACCGATGGGTTAATATGACAAGCTGCAACTGCGGCAACGGCCGCTATAAACCCATCGACTAGTATCGGTATACCCCAAGCTGCAGCTTGTATATAAGCACCCACCAGCGCCGCAATTTCAAATCCACCCAAGCGCTGCAACACATCGATGGGTGTCCGACAATGTGCTGCGTGCAGCGCTAACGCCCGTTCAACGCACTCTATTTTTTTGGCCACGCCCGCCTCATTGACACCAGTGCCGCGACCGACCGTCTGCTGCGCTGGAACTTCCAATAAACACGCTGCCAGCGCAGCTGCAGATGTGGTGTTGCCAATACCCATCTCTCCGCCAATAAAAAGCTGCGTTGTGCGCGACACCTGCGCGGCTCCCGCATCAATTGCCGCAGTCAGCTGCGTGGCTGTCATCGCAGCGGTGCGCGTAAAATTTGCCGTGCCCGGAGCAACATCGATAGCCACCACTCCAGGAAGATCGGTGGTGGGCGCGACGGTACCCATATTCACCACCTGCAAATGCGCACGGAGTTGGCGCGCAAGCACGGCGATGGCCGCACCGCCACTGGTGAAGTTCTGCACCATCTGCGCGGTCACTTCTTGTGGAAATGCCGACACACCTTCTTCTACAACGCCGTGATCTGCGGCAAATATACAGATCTGAATGGCATCTAGTTGTGGCAGGCGGGTAGCCTGGAAGGCCGCGAAATCTAGCGCTAATGACTCCAGGCGACCCAGCGAGCCCGGCGGTTTCGTCAATTGTGCCTGATGCATTGCCGCCGCTTCGCGACTTTGCTCACAGGGCGGGGCCAGTGCCTGCAAATACCAATTCACTGAATTGCCGCAGTGGGTTTGAGCTGCAGAGGCAGGCCTGCAACGGTCAGCGTCACTTGTTCAGACAGTGCAGCAAGAGACTGATGTAACCATCCCGCCTCATCGACGAAACGACGTGTCAGCTCCCCCATGGGCACAACACCCATACCGGTTTCGTTGCTAATGAGAATGACATGCCCGGAAAGGGTCGGCAGTGCCTCCAGCAAAGCTTGCCGCTCCCGCTGCCAAACTTCTTCTGCCATACAGTTACTCTGCCATAGCGTCAGACAGTCCACGACCAAACAGTGTTGTTCTGCCTGTCGCTCGCGAAGTGTTTCGGCCAAGCTAATCGGGGTTTCAACGACGGTAAAGGTACTGCTGCGATTGTCTTGATGCATCTGCACCCGTTGCGCCATTTCATCATCCCCCACCATGGCGGTAGCGATGTAGAACAGTTGTTTGCCAGACGCCAACGCGCGCTGCTCCGCCAGTCTACTCTTGCCTGAGCGCGCGCCACCCAATATCAATTCAACAAATACACTCACAACATACACTCGCTAGACAAGCTTATTGCAACAAGCCGATAACCGCCGTTTGCACAGGAACGCATTAGGTCAGTACCAGCGGTGTGTTAGTGCGCGGGTGGCGGCCGATCGAGGCATCCACTTCAAACACCGCGCGCACAGTTTCACGGGTCAACACTTGGTCAGGTGTCCCCTGTGTCAGCAGCCGACCACACTGCAGCATCACCATCGTGTGGGCGCATTTCGCCGCCAAGTTTAAGTCATGTAACACCATAATCACCGCCACTTGCTCATTGGCCAATCGATCCACCAGCGCCATCGTCATCTCCTGATGCGCCAAATCGAAGGAAGCCGTTGGCTCATCCAGCACCAAGTAACGGCTGGCATTTTCCTCGGGCTCCCAAATTTGGGCGAGCACACGCGCCAGATGAACGCGCTGTCTCTCGCCTCCAGACAGGTGGGTATAGTTGCGCTGCTTGAGATAAACCGCATCCACCGCCTCAAGGGTTTCATGCACAATTTCTATGTCCCGCGCCAGACCCGTATCGTGTGGGGTGCGGCCGAGCAACACAACTTCTTCCACACTAAAGGGAAAGTCCAGTACACTGTGTTGTGGCAACACGGCTATACGTCTCGCGCGCTCTTGCGATGTATAAGCCGGCAGTGCTTTGTCATCTAACATCACTACTCCACGGCTGGGAGCAATATCTCCGGTGAGCACGCGCAGCAGACTCGTCTTGCCCGCACCATTGGGGCCCAGCACCGCTGTAATCTGCCCGGGGAGCACCTTGAGGGTGACCTCGTTGAGCAGCGGTACACCGCGGATGCCCAGCGCCACTTGTTCAGCAGACAACGTCATCACTATTCCCTGTCATAAATACCCCAGCCTTACTTGAGATCGGTCACAATCAACCCTGGTCATAGCGGCGTCGTTCCAAGAGCAAAAGAATGAAAAAGGGCGTGCCCAGAAGCGCTGTCAGTATCCCGGCTGGTAACTCCGCCGGTGCAACGACAATGCGGCTGAACCCATCGGCTAGAATTAACAGCATCGCACCGGCGAGTGCGGACGCAGGCAATAAGTAGCGGTGGTCGGGGCCGATGGCCAGGCGGATCAAGTGTGGAATAACCAAACCGACAAATGCAATGATGCCCGCGACAGCCACCGCCGCTCCCACGGCCAGCGCTGTGAGCAAAATAAGCCGAGTCTTGACTCGCTCGACGTCAATGCCGAGGTGCCTGGCCTCAGACTCGCCTAAGAGCAGCGCGTTTAATGCGGCGCTTTCCCGCGGCAAACATACCAACAAGAGTGCCGCGACCGTTCCCGCAATCCAAACGCGTGGCCAGTTGGCAGCATCTAGGCTGCCCATCTGCCACAAGCTGATGCGCCGTAACATTTCATCATCGGCAATATAACTGAACAGGCTGTTCAGGGCGCCGGCCAGCGCAGTGATCGCTATACCAGCAAGCAGCATAGTCACTACCGATGTACCCGTCTCGGTCGTCGACAAGCGATACACCAAAATGACAGCGAGAAAGCCACCGGCAAATGCCCCCAAGGCTACCGCAGACAACCCAGCAAACTCACCCACCTGTAACCACACGCCACCGCCCATAACAATCATCAAGCTGGCACCGGCAGAGGCGCCACTGGAGACGCCAATCAGTGAAGGGTCAGCAAGGGGGTTCCGAAACAGGCCTTGCATGGCCGCGCCACAGACGGCAAGACAGAGGCCGACACAACCGGCCAAGAGTACACGGGGCAGCCGGATGGAATACAAAATCAGTTCCTGCTGTGCCACTTTATCGCCACTACTCAGGCCCAGTGCTGCAGCGGTAGCTTGTGTCATTTCCAGGGGTGAGATCGCAACGGGACCCAAACTTAAGCCGAGCAGAACCACGGGAAACAACAATACAACTAAACCCGTCAGTAGCCTCACTGGCGAGAGCAACCTCACAGGTGTGGTTCGCTGCGCAGTTCAAGCGATTGCGTAATAGCGCGGTGCGTCAATACTCCCAAGCGCTCACCAAAAAGCGTGTGTTTTCCAGCATAGGGCAGCTCGGAAGGTCCTTCACTGGCAAATAGGGCGGTGGCATCTGTACCCGTGCCCGTCGCCAATGCATCGGACACCGCACTGAAGATACACAAGTCTTGCAGCGCGGCGGCTTTCGCTTCGGTTACCAGCGTAATGGCCTCGACCATGGCAGCGGGAAGTAGAGGTACAGAGCTGACCACAGCGATATTTATGGTGCCAAGGGTGCTCGGTTTTTCCACCCACAATGATTGTTGCTCTGCCTCGTCTCCGATACGGCGGGCATTGTTCGTACCCGATGTTACCAGCACCGCCAGATGATATTGCTCGATCGCTTCTACACACAGTCGGCAACTGCGCATCGAAGCAGCAGTCATCATCGCGACAGTGGTACCGACGATACCGCGCAGCGCAGCGTAATCCTTCAGGGTTTTTACCGGCGATTCCAGAGGTTTGCATGGGTTGCGTGGCACTTGCATGTTGAGAAAGTTGTCTGCTCGACAAAATCCGCCGTTCGAAACGGCGGAACTCAAAGCAATTTGCGGTGATGCGAACCTAAGTTGAACGGCGTCCTCCCATTTCACGAAAGTCGTACCGGGAACGATCTCTTCACAAAAACAGCTTGCCATGGGCTGGCCCTGTTGCGATGTAATACCCCCCTGCGTTGGATCAATCACGCCGATGCCTCGGTTGCCAGCGCTGGGAAAAGTTGTCTCAAATTTAAGTGCTCGAGTAGGGAATCAGCGAGCCGATCGAGTTGTTGCTCGCGAATCTCAGCGGGGTCGGAAGCAGCTGTGGGCGCTACGCCACACCACTGCAACAAGGCATCGCGTGCAGCGGGAGTATCAAAGACACCGTGCAGATAAGTACCAATAATCTGCCCATCTTCTGAACACACACCGTCGTGGCGACCACCTTCCAAGCGCACAGCCGGCTTGGCCAGCGCTGGACCACGGCTGACACCCGCATGAATTTCGTAGCCCGATACGGGCACCTGAAACGGAAGCAAGCTACCACTCACTCGATGCAGTGTTTTTTCTGGTTCCAATTGCGTACTAAAATCGAGTAACTGCAAGCCCGCGCACTCTCCCGGTGCCTCTTCAACACCTTGTGGATCTTCGATACGCTGGCCCAACATTTGCAAACCGCCACAAATACCCAGTAATTTGCCACCATAGCGAAGGTGACGTTGAATCGCATCGGGCCAACCATTGTCCCGCAACCAGCGCATATCTCGACGTACATTTTTGCTGCCGGGCAGGACGATGAGGTCGGCCGCGGGAACAGGATCTCCCGGCCCCACAAATTTCAAATCGACCTCAGGATGCAGGCGCAGCGCGTCAAAGTCGGTGTGATTACTAATGCGGGAAACCACTGGCACCACGACCTTCAAGTACGCAGTGCAATCACCCAGCAATTGCTCAGTATCTATGGCATCTTCCGCATCTAAATACAGCCCATGCAGATAGGGCACGACTCCGATCACCGGCTTACCCGTTTGCGCCTCCAACCAGTCGAGACCCGGCTGCAACAGAGCGATATCGCCGCGAAAACGATTGATGATAAAACCCGCAACTCGTTGCTGTTCAGTACTCGATAGTAAGGCAAGTGTGCCTACCAAATGCGCGAAAACGCCACCGCGATCAATATCGGCAACCAGCACGACTGGGCAATCCGCTGCCTCTGCAAAACCCATATTGGCGATATCGTGTTCGCGCAAGTTGATTTCCGCGGGGCTGCCCGCGCCCTCGACAATCACGTATTCGTATTCCGAGGCCAACCGGCGGTGAGACTCAAGGACGGTTTGCAGCAACTTTGGCTTGTACTCGTGATAAGCCCGTGCTTGTAACTGGGTGGCCACCTTCCCCTGTACGATTACCTGGGCGCCGATATCGCTGGAGGGTTTTAGCAACACTGGGTTCATGTCTGAATGCGGGAGAATACCGCAGGCTTGCGCCTGCAGTGCCTGCGCACGGCCAATCTCTCCCCCATCTACGGTGACGGCACTGTTGAGCGACATATTCTGAGGTTTAAAGGGCGCCACTGTTGCACCCAGGCGTGCGAGTATGCGGCACAGACCAGCCGTGACAACACTCTTGCCGGCATCCGACGTCGTGCCCTGTACCATGAGTGTATGATGCGGAGCTAACACCCTACTACGTCCTTGGCTAAATCCTTCACTAAGTCTCCACGACGTTGCCCGTTAACACATCTATTGCCGCGCCCATTACTACAGCTCTTGCAGGAATAGATTTTGTCATAGCACTGTCTTCCCGGACACGAGGCCGAGTGTGCTTTCTCAATAGGCGAAGGGAAGACAAACAGAATGGCAGCGCGAAGCGCTGGGCAGACCTAAGTGAAGCCCTCCGCTCCACAGTTGCTGTTTTCAGGCTGGTGTCGGGCTAATGGCTTGGTCTGAGCGCTTGGTTCGCACACTTTGTCTAAGCGCAGGATCAAAACGCGGAGCAAGAAATTATCGTGCACCGTTTGACCAACGACGTAACCGACAATGCCATCTACCGTTGCGGGGGCAGCGGTGCTCTCCAGAGTCTTGCGCTGTGATGAATTTACAGCTACTGGAGTCACTCTTCCCATTCAACCTGCGCAGCTTACATCGCGGATCGCGACGCCCAAAAACCAGTATCACCACGGGGACGATTACCGGATTGGGGAAACTGTGACAGGCACCTAAAACGCGCAGAGACTGTAGTGAGTTACCCACCACTTGTCAATCGGCGGCCGCTTGGTGTACCACCTTGTGATTCAATTTGCCTCCAGCTGGAGCTCTGCTACTCTAGCTCAGAGACTGCTGAACAGCGCCTTCTCTTTAGAGCGCATTGTAAACCCGCCCCACTGACGGAGTTAGACCTCTATGCACCCGGAAACCATTGCCCTGCACGCTGGCTACGAAGGCGACCCCGCCACCAATGCTGCCACCACGCCGATCTATCAAACTACCTCCTTTACCTTTGACAACACCCAACACGGCGCAGATCTATTTAATCTCGCGGTTCCGGGAAATATCTATAGCCGGATTATGAATCCAACCAACGCGGTGTTGGAGCAACGGTTAACAGAGTTGGAGGGCGGCGTTGGCACACTCTGTGTCAGCTCTGGTATGGCGGCGATACGCTACGCCATTGAAGCGATTGCGGAAGTGGACTCCAATATTGTCAGCACCTCGCAACTTTATGGTGGCACGTACAACCTGTTTGCACACACCTTTCCCCGGCAAGGCATAGAGACACGCTTTGCCGAGGCCGATGATTTCGACAAGGTAGCCGCACTGATTGACGGCAATACCAAGGCGCTGTTCTGTGAATCCATCGGCAACCCAGCCGGTAATATCGTCGACATTCAACGCTGGGCTGACATCGCACATGCAGCCGGCGTGCCACTGATGGTCGACAATACGGTGGCGACACCGCTGTTGTGTCGCGTGTTTGACCATGGCGCCGACATCGCTATTCACTCGCTCACCAAATACATTGGCGGCCACGGCACCACCATCGGCGGTGCCATCGTCGATTCCGGAAAATTCGACTGGGCTGCGCACAATGACCGGTTCGCCATCATGAATACCCCGGATCCTTCGTATCACGGCGTGGTGTATACCGAGGCGATGGGTGAAGCTGCCTTTATCGGCCGCTGCCGCGTCGTACCCCTGCGCAATACCGGCGCTGCGCTGTCGCCACACAGTGCGTTTCTTATCATGCAGGGGTTAGAAACACTGAGCGTGCGCATGCACGCTCACTGCAAAAATGCCAAAAAAGTCGCGAAACACTTACAGGCCCACCCTCAAGTCAAGTGGGTGAACTATGCGGGGCTGAAAGACAGCGCGCATTACGAGAGTTGCAAACGTTTTTGTGGCGGCAAAGCGGCAGGGATTCTCAGCTTCGGCATTGACGGTGGCATTGAGGCCGGCACGCGCTTCATCGATGCCCTGCAATTGATTCTGCGCTTGGTCAACATCGGCGATGCCAAATCACTCGCCTGCCACCCGGCTAGCACCACACACCGTCAACTGAGCCCCGAAGAGCTGGTAACCGCGGGTGTGAGTGAAGACATGGTGAGGTTGTCGATTGGTATTGAGCATATCGACGACATCTTGGCTGATATTGACCAGGCCTTAGCGGCTGCGAAATGAAATTGCGGCATAGACACGGCAGGCCGAGAATAGATTAAGGCACCGTCCAAAACCTCAAGGGGTTCGCTTCAAATCGGGCAGCTGAAGCTTTGGCTGCGCACAAAAAAAGCCCGGCGCTACAAGGCTGCCGGGCTGATTTTATCAATCCCCGGCGAGCCAGGGACGCTATGAAACGTTTAGAACGAGTACGTGAACGACGTACCGATCGTACGCGGACGATTGCGCACGGTGCGATCGTAGATGTCCAGGTTAAACGCCAGGGCATCACTGTAGCTGTAGATCGCTTCTTCGTTGAACGCATTTTCCACGTAGAACGCCCACTCCCAGTTGTCCTGGCTAGTAAAACCGACACGGAAGTCGGTAATGCCGTAGTCGGGCTTAGTGTTGCCTGAGATAATGCCGTTGCCGGACACATCGTCATTGGCACGGCCGGGCAGTTCCAGTGTCTCATCGACATAGCTGAAGCTGGCGACCGCAAAGAACTCACCCGTATCAACAGGGCGGACATAGTCCAGGCTAGCGCTGGCCGTCCACTCCGGAACATCCGCAAGCTTGTCACCGTCGGTGATGCCTGCATCGGGGATGGTTTCCTGGAATTCCGCATCGGTGTAACCGCCACCCACGCTCAAGGTCAGGCTGTCCGACAGCACCGCGAGCATTTCTAGCTCGACACCTTGCGACTGCGCTTCACCTAAGTTGGCCGTGAAGTTCACACCGCATTCGCCGCTGGTGGTTACGTTTTGTTGAATGTCGTCCCACTCCATCACATAGACGGCGCCATTGAAACGTAGGCGATCCGACAAGTCGGCCTTCCAGCCGAACTCATAGTTCAACACTTCGTCACCACCAAAGGAGTCCGGCGTACCGGTGATACCCAGGCGCTTGAGATCCTGGTCACAGGCAAAGCCAACGCTGTTGGCGGGATCAGTGCTGCGGGGAACCGTGCGGTTACCACCACCGGGACGTGAACCGGTAGAAACGGTCGCATAGATTTGGCTGGTATCGTCAAACTGCCAAGTCGCGGTCAGTTTGCCGTGAACGTCGTCGTCATCGATATTTAAGTCCAAAACGTTAGCGCCAGCGCGACCGTTCGAGGTTTCGAACGCAAAACCCCAGTCCTCTTTAAACTGCTCGTAATCATATTCGAGATAGCGACCGCCCAGTGTCAGGGAAAAGCTCTCGGTGATATCGTAAGTGAGTTCCGTAAACACAGCGATCTCTTCGTATTTGCGGAGGTCTTGGGTATTGGCCAAGCCATCAGGGTTAGTCGCTGCGGGAAAGCCGCGGCCCATTCGATAACCCGCATCGGCTTCGGAATCTTTGTAATAAAGGCCACCCAACCAGTGGAATCGCTCGTTGTTGTTGGAACTTACACGCACTTCTACCGTAGTATCTTCAAGCTCCGCTTTTTCATCAGCATACAGTGGCTCGAATACTTCGCCAAAGATGCCTAACTGAGCGTCCGTGATATCTTCAACGTTAGCCACATCGCGGTCGATTTTGGATGCACTAACCAACAAATCTACCCCGTCAAATGCGTGGCCATAGGTGATGTTGTACATGACGAACTCATCGTCGAACGGCTCTGGTGCGTCAAATAAACGACCCTGCGTAAACTCATTATTGGGGCCATCGTAGTTTGGCTTCCCATCCATTTCAGTTTTTTGATAAAAAACAGATGGCTGGATGTAGGCATCGCCAAACTCGTGGCGATAGGTGGCACGCACCGCCTTTGTCTCTTCGTTATTCACGTCTTCATCGTAGGTCTCGCCGGTGACACGATTCTCGCGATCGTGAAAGCCGTCGCGATTGGTATAGGAACCCACGATACGCAACGCACCGTTATCGCCGGTAGACAGGTTGTACATCGCGTTGGTGACCCAGTTCATGTCACCTTCTTTGGTGTTGGACAGATCTAAATTGATGCTGCCTTCAGACTCACCCACAACTGGCTTACCCGTAATCAAACGCACGGTGCCACCCATGGAGCTAGAGCCGTAGAGAGTGCCCTGCGGGCCACGTAACACTTCGATACGCGCCAAGTCATACAACTTCGGGTCTAGGATCGCCTGCTGGAAGGATGTAGAAGAACCCGATGAAATAGTTTGAATCGGCATTTCATCGAGATAGAAACTCACCGTCGGTGCCACACCCGTGGCCGCCGAAATACCGCGAATATTCAGCTTGGTGCGACCCGGGCCGGATGAACGCAGCGCCAGTGACGGAACGCTGGTGGCAAGGTCTGTGAAGTCCGCAGCGCCAGTCCGCGCGATTTCATCACCAGAGATGGCGGTAATACTCATGGGGACGTTCTGCAAGGTTGCTGAACGTTTGGTAGCGGTCACCACGACCTCTTCCAACGCGGCATAGGACAGTGCAGGCAAGGCCATCATCACAGATGTGGCCAACAAGGTTCTTTTAAATTGCATTTGCGGGTACTCCTTAGTGAGTGCTAGGGGTGCGACTGTTTTTTATACAGTTCTTCTGGTGCATTTTAACCGCAAAGAAAACGCAGATGAGGGGTCTTAAATGTAACTATTTCATATAGACGGCGGGAAGGCTGCATCTGCCATTCGGGCCGCAAGCGCTAACGCGAGGTGCGAAACAATGGCGGAATATCCGCCGGACGCATAGCCGCCGCGGCATCCTCCAGCCCCGCCCGTAGCGCGGGCCCAAGCCGTGGACGCACCTCCTCCGGCCGCAGCATCTCACCGCAGTCGTTGCAGGTCAGCACCGCCTTGGTGACTGCATTACAGCGCTGGTGAACGTGCTCCAGCGGCGCGCCCAGCCCCTTATCCATCCACTCATCGCCCCAAGTGGCGAGACTCATCAGCACCGGATACAGCCCCAACCCCTTGCGGGTCAGCCGATACTCGTGACGCAGTGGGCGCTCTTGATACGGTACTTTCACCAATACTCCCTGGTCGACCAACTTACTCAAGCGCTCGGACAGCCGATGACGCGTGATCCCGAGGTTCGACTGAAACTGATCAAACCGCCGCGTACCCAGAAATGCATCGCGCAATATAAGCAGTGTCCAGCGCTCGCCGACCACGGACAAAGCACGCGCCACAGAACAAGTTTGCTGATCGATATCGTCCCAACGCATGGTGCTTGCCTCACATAGTTCCCTATTACTGCCAGCAACGTTAGCATATTCGTTCTAGTTTGGAACCTAGCAGACAGTAAAATCTAGCGGGTAAGATCTATCTGCACTAGAGATGCGCTGGCACAAACGCCAAGCAGAGGCGAGGGCCCTGACTGAGTGTTAAAAAAACCAGTTTCGCGGATTGCGCCATCATGAGGTGACTTTGTATAGTTGGCTCGCTAGTAAAATGCATCATGTTCTATAACGCAAACTGGAGATAACAATATGAAACGCACCCCGCTCGCACTCGCAATATCCATGATCGCTTTCCCGCCCCTGCTTAACGCCCAAGTATTGGAAGAAGTCATTGTTACAGCCCAGAAAAAAGAAGAAACCCTAACTGAGGCACCGGTTGCGGTGACCTTAGTCGACGGCGAAGAACTAGACGGTTTCGCTGTCTTTCAAGCCGATGAGCTGAATAAACTGGTGACCGGCCTAGAAATACGCTTTGAAGGTGACAGCCGGGTGGGTGTCGGCTTGCGTGGCGTCGGCACATTCCAACAGCAAAGTGCGCCAGCTCGGGTGGGCGTGTATACAGACGACTTCTATATGGCGTCACAAGCTGCCTTTGCTTTGGGCAGTATGTTTGATATGTCCAACGTGCAGATGTTGAAAGGCCCCCAGGGTACACTCTACGGCCAACCTTCGCCGACGGGCGCGTTGATACTCGGCACTCGTGATCCAAACTTTGACGGTATCAACGGTTATGTGAAAGGCAGCTATCTCATTGATCCCGCGGGCTACAACGTGCAGGGCGCTGTCAATGTTCCGCTCATTGAAGATGAACTGGCGCTGCGAGTCGCTGTGATGAGTGATGACCGTGAAACCGGTACCGAAAACATCAACCCGGTAAACCGACTGGATGAAGAGCGTAATCGCGATGGCGTGCGCGCGAAGCTGCTTTGGGAGCCGAATGACAACTTTCAGGCTAAGCTCGGCCATACTTACATGGAAGCTAACGATTCGGAAGTCTATAGGGTCGTAGAAACCGCTCGTTCAGGCACACCAGGCTTTGATGCAACGGCAAATTTTTCGAACCTTCGCGCTGATGATCGCCACGCGATATCTGACAACCCCAGTGAAATTGATCGAGAAGAAAGCCTCACAACCTTACACTGGACGTGGCAGGTCGGCGAAGTCGAGGTCAAGTGGTTCAGCGGTTACCTTGATTCTAAACTCAAGCTCAGACAAGACACAGATAGAACGGACATACCGTCAGTTGTGTTGGCACAAAGAAGTCACGTCGGCGATGACTGGGGGGCGGAACAACACGAACTGCGGGTCAGTGGTGAGGCCTTCGATAACTGGGAGTGGACTGCCGGTGCCTACTACCAAAAGACCGATTCGCGGACCGACGTCGACACGTTAACGAACCTATTCGACACACGCGGTGGTGTGTTCAACATTATTATCGGCATTCCTTTAGAGACAGAAGTTAAAGCGATTTTTACCCACAATACCATTGCCTTGACGGAAGATACTGAGCTGACCATTGGTCTGCGTTATAACGAATTTGACCAGACGGATGAAACCACACTGACAGGCGATTTTCTCCTTGGCTCCAATATGTTGCCTGGCGGTGAAGTTACCGATCCCAACGTACTCATAGAGAACACGTTTCCACTCGGCGGTTGTGAGGATGGCAGTAGTCCGCCGTGTTTAGTGGGTGCAGGCGATTTCGGCTGGGAAGAATGGACCGGCACGATCAAACTCTCTCACTACTTTAGCGATGAACTTAATGCCTATGTCACCCTAGACAGAGGCTTTCGCCCAGGTGCCCCGAACTTTGACACCACCGGAGTTTTCCAACCGGACTTGATCTTCTACGAAGGTGAGTCGGTGGATAGCATTGAGTTCGGATTCAAGGGTGATGTCCTAGATGGGCGTGCACGTTACACAGCAGCGATATTTTATAGCCTGTATGAAGACTACCAAACCCAAGCAGTTGGGCTGACAGCATTCAACACTGCGAACGGTAGCGTAGAGATCGTCAGCAACGCACCTTTTGTCAATGTCGACGAAGCGGTACAGCGTGGCATCGAAGCGGATTTTCGCATGCAAGTGAATGATGCTTTGATGGTTTATACCGGCTTCACCTACGCCAATGTCGAGTTTACCGATGGCGAGGTGCCCTGTACTGACCCCAGTCAGCCGCCGGTGAGTGCAAGCAACCGCTATAATACTTGCGATGCCGATGGCGAAGTGGCGAGCACCCAACCAGAAATTACTGCAACATTGCAGGCGGATTACATAGTCGCTGAAGATGTACTGGGTGGAGAGGCCTATGTCAGCGGATTGTGGAGCTATAAAGGTGAATCTGAAACACCGGGAGACACGGAAGGACGCCTAGACACCGACGACTACCATACGGTTGATCTTTTTGCAGGCCTGCGCAATGAGCAGTGGACAGCGCAAGTGTTTGTTAAAAATGCCTTCGACGAGGATGGTGTTATTAGCCGCAAGCCGTTGAATTTTGGCTATAACGAACTTATCACCACACCACCACGCACCGTTGGTATTACTGCGAGTTATCATTTCTAAGTCGGTGGTAATGCAATAAAGAGCCTGGGTTCGCTCGGGCTTTGCACCAAAGACAAACCCCAGTGTTGACACTGGGGTTTGTTGTTTCTAAGCCACAAGTTTCTGATCCGACGTATCGTCGCTGGCTACACAAGAGATAAAAAAGGGCAGATAGTGACTACCTGCCCTAGCGTTCAGCGGTCGACCTCTGCCTCAGCCAAACTGATTCATGGTGTTGTCTTTACCCGCTGCTTTCAAAGCAGCTTCACCGGCAAAATACTCCTTGTGGTCATCGCCCATGTCGGAGCCCGCCATGTTTTGATGGCGAACGCAGGCGATAGTTTGGCGTATCTCCTGACGCTGTACATTAGCTACGTAGCCCAACATACCTTCATCACCGAAGTAATCACGCGCTAAATTGTCCGTGGACAATGCGGCCGTGTGGTACGTCGGCAACGTGATTAAGTGGTGGAAGATGCCCGCTTCGCGTGCTGCATCTGCTTGGAAGGTACGTATGCGGTTATCCGCTTCCACCGCGAGTTCAGATTCGTCGTAGTCGGCCCTCATCAGCTGATCGCGATCGTAGCTGGAGAGGTCTTTGCCCTCTTCCTTCCAGGCGTCAAACACTTGTTGACGGAAGTTGAGTGTCCAGTTGAATGAGGGGCTGTTGTTGTAAACCAATTTTGCATCGGGAACCACCTCGCGAATACGATTGACCATGCCGCCAATCTGGCCGACATGCGGCTTCTCCGTTTCGATCCACAACAGATCTGCACCGTTTTGCAATGAAGCGATGCAATCCATCACGCAACGATCTTCACCGGTACCGGGGCGAAACTGAAAGAGATTCGAAGGTAGGCGCTTAGGACGCAGGAGCTTGCCGTCACGCTTCAGCAGCACATCGCCATCGGCGATATCTGCCGGGTCTAATTCTTCACAATCGAGGAAACTGTTGTATTGATACCCCAAGTCACCCGGCTCACGGGTCACAGCGATTTGTTTAGTGAGGCCTGCGCCCAGTGAATCGGTGCGCGCAACGATAACGCCGTCATCGACACCCAACTCCAAGAAGGCGTAGCGCACGGCGCGAATCTTGGCGAGAAAATCCTCGTGCGGCACCGTTACCTTGCCATCCTGGTGACCACACTGCTTTTCGTCGGAAACCTGATTTTCGATCTGAATGGCACAGGCGCCCGCCTCAATCATCTTTTTCGCCAGCAGATAGGTGGCTTCGGCGTTACCGAAACCGGCGTCAATATCGGCAATGATGGGCACCACGTGCGTTTGGAAATTATCAATCTTGTTCTGCACCGCTTTTTCGGCACCCTGGTCACCCGCTTCTCGCGCGACGTCCAGCTCGCGGAACAGGCCGCCCAATTCGCGGGCATCGGCCTGACGCAAGAAGGTGTAGAGCTCTTCGATCAAACTCGGCACCGAGGTTTTTTCATGCATGGACTGATCGGGCAATGGGCCGAACTCGCTGCGCAGTGCTGCGATCATCCAACCGGAGAGATACAGGTAACGTTTGTTGGTGTCACCGAAGTGCTTCTTGATGGCAATCAGCTTTTGCTGGCCGATGAAGCCGTGCCAGCAACCCAGTGATTGGGTGTACTGAGTGGTGTCCGCGTCGTAGTCAGCCATGTCCTTGCGCATGATGGCCGCCGTGTAACGGGCGATATCGAGGCCGCTCTGGAAGCGGTTCTGGGCTCTCATGCGGGCCGCGTATTCGGGGTTAATGGCGTTCCAAGCGGCGCCGTTCGCATTGCATAGCTTGGCCATCGCGTCGATGTCTTGTTGGATGTCGGTCATGTGGGACCTCCCTACGTTCAGCTTCGAGGTGCGAAAACACACCGTTGGAGCAAATTTCGCTCATCAAAAGCATTGCATTAAACGGGTGAAGGCACGCCCAGCGATGCCATGCCTCCGCTTTTTCATGCCGACCAGTGTAAAGAGGTGATTACTATAATTACAATAAATGGTGAAGATGTTTGGTATTTTCGAAGTGAATAATATTTAGCTGGCTTCACTAAAGGCCAAGTTGCTCTAGAACCGCCGCCCGAACCTGTGCTTTGAGCACCTTGTTCGTGGCATTGCGCGGCAGGGGCTCCTTCTCGAAAACCACGCGGGCCGGGACTTTGAAGGCGGCCAGGCGGTCTTTCGCAAAAGCCAATAGCTCGGCTTCGGTAACCTCGTCCTGGGCGTGCACCACAGCGCAGACTTCCTCCCCTAAGCGCTCGTGGGGCAACCCGATCGCGGCGACTTCCTTGACAGCCGGGTGCTCGATCAACACGTTTTCAACCTCAATGGGGTAGATGTTCTCACCCCCGCGTATGATCATATCTTTGGCGCGATCAGCTAAATACAAAAAGCCATCGGCGTCGACATAGCCAATATCGCCCGTCCTCAACCAGCCGTCGCGAATCTCTGTGGCGTTGGCCTCGGGTCTATTCCAGTACTCGCGAATGTTGCTGCAACTGCGCACCCAAATCTCACCCGCTTGCTCAGGCGGCAAAGTATTGCCATCCTCATCGCAAATACGCAGGGAGACGATTGGATGGGGATACCCCGCACTGCGCGATTTAGCCAACCACGCTTTGCCAGTTAAGGAGGCGCCCTGGGCGTTGGTTTCGGTCATGCCCCAACCAGTGCCGCTAAAGTTCTGTGGCACTTTTTCGGCGAGCAGCTTACCGATCTTGGGCGGTGTGGCAGCACCCCCTACACCGACAGAAAACAGGCTACTGGTATCGGTTTCGTCAAATTTGGGAGACTCAAGCAAGTCCATCAGCATGGCAGGGGCGGCGGGCAGCATGGTGATGCGTTCGCTCTCGATATAATCCAGCGCACGTTCGACGTCCCACTTATACATCATCACCAGGCGTCGTCCAGCGCGAAGGTTGATAAAGAACTGGGCGTGACAACCGCTCACATGGAACAACGGTACAGCGAGCAGTGACGTTGGCTCGTACCCGCGCTCCATTACGGCGGCGAGAGTATCGCCATTGTTCATGGCAAAAGCCATGGCGCTGCACTCCATGTTGGTAATGGCCTGACAAACGGCGTAATGCGTAGATGCCGCACCTTTGGGCTTACCACTGGTGCCCGAGGTATACATGATCATTGCCAAATCATCGCTTCGAACCGAGACCGGTGCAGGCTGCGCTCCCACATGCGGTTTAACGAAGACCTCCAAGGCGCATTCATGCTCGGGATTCTGGCCTCTCGCAATGAGTGCTGTTACGCCTAGTTCACGCAAATGCTCAGCCAGACCGTCGTAGCGCTGTTGATCGCATACCACTAAGGTAGCGCCCGCATCGGCAATGGTATAGGCGATATCGGCCGGTTGACCCCAACTGTTGAGTGGTACAACCACCGCGCCCACCATTACTCCTGCCAGAAAAGCCACCATCCATTCTGGGTAGTTGCGCATGGCGATGGCGATGCGCTCACCCGGTGAGATGCCCTGGGCCTGCAGCGCCGCCGCCAGGGCATCAGCCTCACCGAAAAGTTGGTTAAAACTGCGGCGTTCCCCCTCATAAACTAGAAACTCCTTATCGCCGTGGGCGCGCGCAACGCTCAATGCCTCAATCAAGTCATTGGGCGCCGTGCGGTAGTAGCGGCCCGAGGCCTCATCCCCCGCCAGTTCAAACGGTGCACCTTCACCCGTCAATTGGGCCAGGGCGGCATCGTGTTCTGTTTTGAGTTCTGACATAGTGGTTCCGCCTAGTAAGTTTCGAGAAGTCGTCAGTTCTGGGTTGGCTCGAAAAAGTGGCACGGTCGGGCACCCCGCGCCGAGCCATGGGCTACACCCAACTATGATAGTAACGAGGCTCCAATGACGACGCCAGAGTTGATTGCCGAGGAATCGCTTGTAGCGCTTGCCGCAGCCGAGGGGCTGCGTACAATGTGGCGGGGAGCGAACGCTAGACTAAAATGATAATCAGCTAGCCTTCTATTACTTTCAACTGGAGATTCACTATGTCCTACTTCATTACTGGCGGTACGGGTTTTCTCGGGCGCAATTTCATCGCCAAACTCAAGGAACGCGAAGGGGATATCTACGTACTGACCCGGGCTCAGTCCATGCACAAGTTCGAAGAGTTGCAGGCGCAGATGGGAGAAGCCGGTAGTAGGCTAGTGCCCGTGGAGGGCGATTTGAGGAAACCGCTCCTGGGAGTTGATGCAGCTACCCGCAAAAAACTGAAAGGTAAAATTCGCTATTTCTGTCACTTCGCCGCCATCTATGACATAGCCGCCAGCGAGGAAGCACAGGCGGCTACAAATATCGATGGCACCCGCAATGCTATCAATTTGGCCAAGGAGCTCGACGCAGGCAGCTTCGAGCACGTCAGCTCAATCGCAGCCGGAGGCCTTTACAATGGCACTTTTCGTGAAGATATGTTCGAAGAGGCAGAACATTTAGATCACCCTTACTTTTCAACCAAGCACGACTCCGAGGCCATTGTGCGACGCGAATGCGAAGTACCCTGGCGCGTCTATCGACCGGCTATGGTGGTCGGCCACTCGAAGACTGGAGAAATCGACAAGATCGACGGCGCTTACTATTTTTTCAAGAGCCTGCAAAAGCTGCGCAAAGTCTTGCCACCCTGGTTTCCGTTGGTCGGTATTGAAGGGGGTAAATTCAATGTAGTGCCGGTGGACTACGTGGTCGACGCTATGGACTACCTCGTACACCAAGACGACTTAGAGGGCCGCTGTTTTCATCTCACGGACCCGGATCACTACAGCATGGGCAGCTTGATGAACATTATCGCCGAGGCGGGCCATACACCGCGTTTCAGTATGCGCTTAGATACCCGCGTGTTTGGTTTCATTCCCGGCTTTGTTCGAGAAACACTTGCGGGCTTGCCACCCGTGAAACGCATCATCAGCACCCTACTCGCCGATATGGGCCTGCCGGACTCGGTGATGATGTTTATGAATTACCCCACACGCTACGATAATCGCGACACTGAGAGAGCCCTTAAGGGCAGCGGTATTAGCTGCCCCAAATTGGCAGACTACGCGCCGGTGATCTGGGACTACTGGGAACGCAATCTAGATCCAGATTTGTTCGTCGACCATTCGCTAGAAGGTAACATCGGCGGCAAGATAGTTCTCATCACCGGCGCCTCCTCCGGCATCGGCAAAACCGCAGCGTTGCGCCTGGCTGGCGCTGGTGCGCACGTGTTGCTAGTGGCACGCAGTGCGGACAAACTTGAAATAACAGCAAAAGAGATCGAAGCCAATGGCGGTAAATCGACAATTTACCAGTGCGATGCCTCCGATTTGGAAGACTGTGACAAGCTGGTCGCCACCGTGCTGCAAGATCACGGCCACGTCGATGTGTTGATTAATAACGCCGGGCGCTCGATCCGTCGCTCCTTAGAGCTCTCCTACGATCGCTTCCACGATTTTGAGCGCACCATGCAAATCAATTACTTTGGGGCCGTGCGACTCACAATGGGACTGCTGCCTTCCATGTCAGAACGCAGGCAAGGCCACATCATCAACATGTCTTCTATCAGCACGCTCACACCGAGCCCACGCTTTTCCGCATACGTGGCGTCTAAGTCTGCGTTAGATGCGTGGACGAGAGCCGCCGCGGTTGAGTATTCCGACCGCGACGTCCGTTTCACCACGATTAACATGCCGCTGGTGCGAACACCGATGATTGAAGCCACCACCATCTACAACTCTATGCCGGTACTCAGTCCCGACGAGGCCGGTGACATGGTGGTGGAAGCCGTCATCAAGAAACCCAAGCGGATCGCCACCCAGATGGGCGTGGGTCTTCAGGTTATGAGCGCACTGGCGCCCAAATTCTCCGAAGTTGTTATGAATACGGTGTTTAGGATGTTTAACGATTCCGCTGCGGCACGCGGCGAGAAAAAGCCGGAGAAAGTGGAAGCCTCGAACGAGCAGGTCGCTCTGGCATCGCTGATGAAAGGTGTGCACTTCTAGAGCCCTCTTTTAGAGTGCGCTGTTTCAGCCCTATTGTTTGACACCTAACATGTAGCGCGCAACTGCCAAGCGAGTCTCCTCGTCCAGGTAATCCTGCGGGGGCATTGGCGGGTAGTCTTCGCGCTTCTTGGTCGGCGCCGCAATGTACTCTGCCAGACCTTCGGGGTTATCCAAATAGAGCGCTTGAATAATTTGCACGGGCGGGCCGATCATGCGGCCGGTATAAGTGTGACAGCCGGAACAAACACCCAAGTAGGCAATTTTACCGCGCTCTTCACCCTTGATAACTCGGGGGGCAACCGGTGGCAGCAGATAGTTATCGATATTACGCGTGTGGTTGAAGTCACACTGGGTGAAGTCATCCAAGCCGAAAGTAACATAGCGCTCCGGGTGCAGGATGCAGCTTCCTTTACTGGGGCCCACACTGACAATATCCGGCGCACCTTTTTTGTCGAGTGCCTTCATAACCGCCCCGATAGCGTCGACCGGTTCGTAGCCGTTGTTATCCATTGTATTATCGAGAATTTTCACACGATCCGGGTTTGGCTCAGAATGTGGGTCGATAGTCACGTTGGTGGCGCTGGCATGATCGATGATCAAGATGCCTGCATTTTTATTATCGCGAATAATATTCCCTTCAATGACAACATCATCGGCCGCCATCACTAGTACCCCCGTTCCTGCGGGAATACCTGACACCGTCGACCCCGGAGCACCAAAGTTTTTATGATTATTTGCCACTACGAAGTTATTGCGGATAATGACATCGTAAGTCGTTTTAATCGGTAACCCCGGTGTAATAAAGGCCAGGATGCCGCCAGTGTTGTTGTAGACACGATTCGCCTCAACGATAGAGTGGCGGCTGTTTTCTATTTCGATCCCGGCCACGCTGTCGAACACGTCATTGTAGGCAACGTGCACGTTGTCACTCATACCGACATAGATAGCAGCATCTTCAATACCCGAGACGATGTTGTGCTCTACAACACCGTTTTTACCTAACTGTGGGAAGATCCCATATACGCCGGTGTCGACGATGATGTTGTTGCGAATCTCCCAGTTGTTCCCGGCCTGGCTCATAATGCCATTGCCTTTGTAGCGGGTGATCGTGAAGTTCTCTACAACGACATTGTTGCCAGAGTACAAAATTGCATCGTTGAGCTTACCTTCGCCATCCAAAGTGGCACGCCGACCCTCCTCGATCAGACCGATGAGGCGAATGCCATCTTTATCGATATAGACCGTTTCGTGATAGGTGCCGGGTTTAACATGAATGGTAGTGCCCGGCTTTGCTTTTACCACGGCGTCCTGGATGGATTCTCCCGCATTGACGACTACCACAACATCACTCATCGGCTTGCCTGCCACCCACTTACTGGCACCGCGCTGTGATACCGCATTGCCCTTGGCGTCAAAGCCACCGGTATAGGCCCCGGCCGTTGCGAGACCACTCATTTCAGCCTGAACAGCGACCACACTAAAGATTAGGGCCAACGCGATTCCGGCATTCAGAACAGTCTTTTTACTCGCAACCTGCATAACATCTCTCCAATTTTGTCGGCCACCACGATAGGGTCGGTGGCCTATAGTAAGCTTTCTAAAAAATCACCGCAGTTTAGGTATTCAGTTTCCTCGCGACTTGTTGCAGTCGTGTTGACTGAGATCATTGGAGTCTTGACCGCCGAGCTCACCATTAACTTATCGTTGATGGCTGTGGTGAAATACCTGCGGCAACACCACCGCTGTCAAACCCGATGGTAGCAACACAGGGATTTGCGGACTCAAACTTTCATCTGTGAGTGTGGCCAAAAAATCCACCAGCCGATCGAGCTCTTCCTCGCGCAAATCCGGCGAGCTAATGTGCCAGTGTAACTGCAATTTTACCCCGTCAGGCACAGCGTGCCCCCGGCCACCGTTGTAAAATTCAACGACCTCGCGCAGACTGGCAAAGCGCCCCGAGTGCATGTAGGGCGCAGTGCGCGCAATATTGCGCAGAGTCGGCACTTTGAAACCTGCCCTCAAGGCAGGAGCAGCGTACGTTTTCTCCGCACCGATATCCAAGTCGAGCCCTTCTGGTTCGGGGGCACCAATGACCGCGATCTCGCCATTGGTAAACAGCGGCGGTGTATGGCATTCCGCACAACGCGAGACAAATGAACGGAAAATATTCAGCCCCGCAATTTCATTCTTATTCAACGCAGCATGATGACCGTGGGCATAGTGATCATAGCGGCTGTTGAGGGAGATCAGCGATGTTTGGAATGCTGCGAGGGCGGTGTAAATCTGCGCTAGCGTGATGTCGAACGCAGCGCGGTCTTTAAGCTCCTCTACGCTACTGTTTGAGGAGTCAGGTTTTGGCACATCAGGTTTTGATAGAGCAGCCCCACCATAGGCTTGCTGAAACAGTTGGCGATAGGTAGGAATCCCGTTGAGTGTTGCCAATAATTTTTCAGGGGTGTTGGCCATCTCTTGTTCCGAGTACAGCGGCCCCTGCATTTGTTCTTCCAAAGAGGTAGCACGCGAGTCCCAAAAAAAACGCTGCAAGAAAGCAACATTCCACAAGGTGGGCGCAGCGCGGTTAATCTCCTGCCCATGCATTCCCACGGAACGCGCGCGCCCATCTGCAAGGCTCTTGGCCGGATCGTGGCAACTCGCGCAGGCAAGACTGCCATCTCCGGACAGCACAGGGTCAAAAAACAGGTAGCGGCCCAAATCGATCTGTTGTGGTGTAAACCCGTCGCGCGCATTCGGCAGTGCCGTTTGTGTGCCACCCAAGCCGCGACTTTGCACAGAGTCATACAATTCATAGCGCGTTCGCAATTTGCACGTCGTCTGCGCCGTTAATTCGAAGCTGGGCGGACAATAGTCGCGCAGTACAAACTCGCTAGCTTGAGGAACAAGCGGCCAAGTCAAGAAAAAGCCTAAAAGATAGCGCGAGCGCAGCTTACCAAGGATTAGAATGGACACGAATCTAGGGGTTCGCAGCCAGCGAATGAATAAAGGCAATCACATCATCCAAGGCTTTTTCATCGGGCAACGTGCTGGACATCATCTGCATTTGGCGGCCGTATTTATCGTCGAGATGCGAGCCCCGGTTGCCGCTTTGGAACAGTTGATACTGGCGTTTAAGGTACGCAGCATCGAGCTGCGCCAGCGCTGGTGCATTCAATGCGGAATTACCTTGTGCCACACTGCCGTGGCAGACACCGCAATTGGCTTGATAGTAGTTGTTGCCATTGCGCAAATCCCCTGTGCCAGCAGCCTCAACGACAGGGGCGGGTAGCTGCGCCAACCACTGGGCGATTTCGGGGAAAGCGCTATCCGGTAAGGGAATGGCCATCGCGCGCATTTGAGCGCCCAGGGTATCCTGCGCCCCGGTGCCACGTAAGCCCGATTTAAAATGCTGCAGTTGGCGCTCGAGATATGCGGCATCCTGCCCCGCCAATGCAGGGGCCTGAAGCGCAGAATTTCCCTCCCCTTGTTGACCGTGGCATGCGATACAGGGCGTGTAACCAGCCGGGGCGGTGGAGGACTCCGCGGCGTCTTCAACAACCCGCTCAGTAACAACACGCTCGGCAACATCACCCTGGGCAACGGCATCATAGGCAACACCCGCCTCTGAGGCGACACCATCTATGGGCAGCAGCATGATACATAGTGCCCAGGGAAGTACAGCCGAAGCAAACCAGTTTAAATCCAGCAATTTCATCATTGTTCTCGATGCCTTCATTTGGTGACTTGGGAACAGATCACGCCATTTTACACGGTGCTTAAGTCTCGTTCAGCCGACCGGAACACCGCAATATTCACCCCAGACTACAAACTTTTCTGCATATTGGCGGCGATATTTGCGGCCAGTGTTTTCGCGCGTTGCGCCTTGGGCCCTTCGAAATACTCATCCATGGTCAAAGTAAAGAGATTCAACCAGCGCTGAAAATCCGACGCCGCGAAACTGCGCTGATCGTGCACTGCGCGGTGAATATTCATAGTGTGTCGCCGATAATTGCGTTCACCGAGGAGTAACTTACCCCAATAGGCTTTTATTCGCGGCAAGTGCTCTGACAGTTCAATCCCGGCGACATCGATGAAAATGGGCCGCAGATCTTCGTCGTCCAAAACACGTTCATAGAACCTATCGACAAAAAAGGCGATGTGCTCTTGAGAATCTACATCGGGACGCGGCTCACTGCGAATCGGCGCCGTGTCAGGCTGCTCCCAGCCGGGCTGCGTCCAGCCGGGCTCCCCCACACCAGGAGACTGCAGTCGGGATCTGGTCGGAAGGGTTGTTCCCCGTGTCATATTACTGTTTCTTCCGCCTCTGGTTCTTTTTGACATGCGCCATGAGTCGTCGCTTACGTTGCACTTGTCGTTGGGTCAGCTTATTGCGCTTTTGTGCGTAGGGGTTTTCCGCACTCCGAAACTCGATACGCACCGGTGTACCGGCAAGATCCAGTGCGCGCCGAAAGGTCTTCTCCAAGTAGCGCTGGTAGCTGGTGGGCACTTTCCCAGTCTGCGAGCCGTGAATCACAATAATGGGCGGATTCTGCCCACCCGCGTGTGCATAACGTAACTTGATACGCCGTCCATTGATGACGGGCGGCGGATGATCGTATACCGCACCCTCTAGAATCCGCGTCAGTGTATTCGTATTCAGTTTGCGTGTGGCGGATTGATAAGCCTTTAAAATCGATGGGTAGAGCAAGCCGACGCCACTTCCGTGTAGCGCAGAAATTGTGTGCGTATCGGCATAGTCGGCAAAGCGCAGCCGTCGATCCAGTTCATCTTTGATCCGTTGCCGCTGATCGGGATGGATGTTGTCCCACTTGTTGACCGCCAACACCAGCGCCCTACCGGCATCAATACAATGGCCCAACAGGTGCATGTCTTGATCCACCAGGCCCTCCTGCGCATCCATCACCAAAATCACGACGTGCGCATCTTCCACGGCCCTGAGTGTTTTGACGATGGAGAATTTTTCGATGGGGAGCCGCACATTTTTGCGTCGCCGCACACCGGCGGTGTCGATCAACGTGTAGCGCTGGTCATTTCTTTCATAGTCCACATAGATACTATCGCGGGTGGTTCCGGGCTCGTCGTAAACCACCACTCTATCTTCTCCCAAAAGGCGATTGACGAGCGTTGACTTACCAACATTTGGCCGGCCTACCACCGCCACACGAACGCTGTTACTGGTTTCGGATTCGTCATTCGCGGCCGTCGGCACCGATTGTGGAAACTCCGCGAGGACCGCTTCTATCATCTGGCGCACACCGCGCCCTTGACTGGCAGCAATACCGAACAAAGACGGCACGCCGAGGCCGTAGAACTCAGCGGTGGCGATAGCTTCAGCGAGACCATCGATCTTGTTGACAATCAAGTGGAAAGACTTGCCGCGCGCGCGCAAGCGCTGCACTAGCGCTTCATCGGTGGCTGCCAATCCCTCGCGCCCGTCAACCAGCAACAGTACGCTATCCGCTTCCTCGATGGCCGTATAAGCTTGGCCCGCCATCGGGGTATCGATACCCGCTGCATCGCCAGTAATACCACCGGTATCGATCACCACGAATCGTTGTTGGCCCACCGTCGCCGTGCCGTATTGTCGGTCACGAGTGAGGCCCGAGAAATCGGCGACCAGTGCATTGCGGCTGCGGGTCAAGCGATTGAAAAGCGTGGATTTACCAACGTTGGGGCGCCCGACGAGGGCGATAACCGGGATCATTGCCCAAGCGCGATAACCTCGTAAGCAATCAGTTTACCACTATCGCCGTACACATAGAGCACATTGCCTTCGGCCAACATGTCGGCGCGCGCACCACTTCTATCGGCACGTACCCGACCGACAATCTCACCATCTACCTGCGAGAGGATATGCACGTAACCTTCAAAGTCCGCGACCGCGACATAGCTACTCACCGGCGTGGGCCGCGTCAATTCTCGATAGCCCAGTGCCGCCTGCGTCCAGCGCACGCCTTGACCGTTGCGCAAAAAGGCGGTCACAGTCCCGTCTTCGTCCGCCACATAAATATTATCAAAGCCCTGGGCCACACCGGAAAAAGACGAGGCATCCTGCTGCCACACCTTGCGGCCATTAGCGACTTCGATACCGACAATGCGACCCTGATAACTCGCGGCATACAACTCGCCACCCAGCAGCGACATGGTGCCGTCGACGTCGACGATGCGGTCAATTTCCGAACGGCCTTGGGGGATGGCGACGCGCAGTTCCCACACAATAGAACCCGTCAGCGCTTCTACCGCCAACACTCGCCCATTGGCAAACCCCGCATAGACGACACTACCGTCGATGATCGGTGTACTGGTACCGCGCACAGTGAGCACCGGCACGTTGCTATCGTAGGTCCACAGCAACTCTCCGCTGGTATAATCCAAACTCTGCAAGCGGCCGTCATAAGTCTGCGCGATAACCACTTCACCATTGGCCTGGGGCGCGGCGAGCACTTCGCCATGCAATGCAGTGGACCAGAGCAACTCACCACTGCTGGCATCCAACTTCAGCACATCACCTTCGCTGCTGCCCAGCAACAGAGCGCCATCGTAGTAGCCCACACCGCCAGAGAGGTCCTTGCGCATCTTGGCCTTCCACTGCACCCGCCCTGTGTCCGTATGCACGGCACGCACCAAACCATCGGCGGAAGCGGCGTAAATCGCGTCTCCAGCGAGTACCGGTTTGATCTTATACAGCCCCTCTCCCTGCCCATTGCCGACGGCGGCCGACCAGAGCTTGCGCAACTTGACCTGTGGCTCAATGTCTACCAGCGCAACAGGTGCTTTTGGGTCCTCGTCATCATCGAACCAACCGGAAATGGTGCTACAGCCCGCGACAGCGAAGATGGTGCACAGCACTAACGCTCGCAACAACAATGCGTGCATAAATCTACTCCTGTTCACTATCAGCATTGGTTGCGCTAGTCGTCTCTGGCGGAACGCTATCGGGTTGCATTGCGCCGGGAATATGAAGTGTCGATTCCGCTGTCTGCTCTGCTGCCTCGGCCGCAACAGAGAGCGACAACAAGCTCTGTAGTTTTTGCTGCAAGACCGGCATATTCGCACCACCTGCCGCACCGGCTGCAAGCGCCCGCGTGTAAGCCTCTACAGCTTCCTGCTGCCGTCCGGTCGCCACCAGAATATCTCCCTCGACAGCGGCGTATGAGCCTTCGAAGGAGCCCGGATCGGTGTCCCTCAGTATGGCAAGCGCCTGCTCCGATTCCCCATCCGCATGCAGGACGCGAGCGAGCCGCAGAGCGGCAATCCGCGCATTCTCACTGCCGCTAGTCGCTTCACCTAGCACCCAACGCAACTCTTCCTGTGCACGCTTGAGATCACCCTCCTTCACCGCAACTGCTGCCAAGTGCAATGCGGCAAATTCGGCATAGCCACTGCCGCCATAGTTACTCTTTAACTGCTGTGCAAGCGCCGCACCCTGCTCTGCGTTTTCTGGCTCAGGCGCGCGAATAGTGCCGAGCATCTGCTGATAAATCTCTGAGGCACGCGCGGCGTTGCGCTCTTGCAAACCTTGGTAGCTCTGCCAGCCAAAGGTGGCAGCGAGCCCGACGATAATCACCGCCAGGGTCGACCGGCCATTTTCTTCCCACCATCGTTTCAGCGCGTCTAACTGTTCTTCTTCGGTTTGATACTCACTCACCCGCCAAATTCCTCATGGTTAACTACTGATAATTCCTTTTGCTCAATACCATTTGGCCGGCATGGCCGGCGACGATTTCTCTGATACTCGCTACTTGTGCTCACTACCTATGCTCACTACCTATGCTCACTACCTATGCTCACTACTTATGCTCACTACTTATGCTCACTACGCCAACAGCCTGCGCAGCGTATCTTGTAACTGTGGCAATAAGACTTGCTCTTGTTCGGATCGTTCACCCTGAGCCGCGCGCAACGGTTTAATGGTCACCGTCTCGGTCGCCACTTCATCCTCACCCCAAATGAGCGCCACTTGCGCGCCGCTCTTATCCGCCTTTTTCATTTGGCTCTTAAAGCTACCACCGCCGGTATGCTGCAAAATGCACCAAGTTGGATTACTCTCGCGCAACCTCTCAGTGGCTACCATGGCCGTTTGATAGGCCGCTTCGCCCACGGCCACCACGTAGAGCTCTGTCGATGCACTCGACGCAGCTTCCACATTTTGTTTATTTGCCATGAGCAGTAATACCAATCGCTCAACTCCCATAGCGAAGCCCACAGCAGGCGTATCTTTACCGCCCAGCTGTGCCACCAAACTATCGTAGCGACCACCGGCGCAGACAGTGCCCTGCGCACCCAGTTCCTGCGTTACCCACTCAAATACAGTCTTATTGTAGTAGTCCAGGCCGCGCACCAACCTGCGATTAACTGTGTAATTGACACCCGCCGCCTCCAGTAACGCACAGAGCCGCTCAAAATCAGCGCGCGATTCCACGTCCAAATAATCTTCTAAAGCAGGAGCGCTACTCAACAATACCTGTGTTTCAGGGTTTTTACTGTCGAGAATACGCAGCGGATTGCTGTCTAAACGCCGGCGGCTGTCTTCATCCAGCTGATCGACTCTCTCGCCCAGGAAAGCCACCAATGCTTCTCTGTAACTGTGGCGCGCCGCCGCACTACCAATGCTATTGATCTCTAACTGCACTGCGTTGGCAATACCCAGGCCTCGCCAGAGGCGCGCGCTGAGCAGAATTAACTCCGCATCCATATCTACCGATGCGACACCAAACGCCTCGGCGCCTATCTGGTGAAACTGTCGCTGGCGACCTTTCTGCGGCCGCTCGTAGCGGAACATGGGGCCGCGATACCACAATCGCTGCGGTACCGCGAGCATACGCTGTTGGATCGCCGCGCGCACACATCCAGCCGTACCTTCAGGACGCAGCGTTATACTCTCGCCATTACGATCTTCAAAGGTGTACATTTCTTTTTCGACGATGTCTGTCACTTCGCCGATAGAGCGCTTGAACAACGCTGTTTTCTCCACCAAGGGTAAGCGCATCTCGCCATAGCCGTAGCTTTCTAGCGTGCGCGATACCATGCGCTCCAGAAATTGCCAATACATGGACTCCTGTGGAAGAATATCGTTCATCCCGCGTATCGCGGTCACTTCACTCACTCTCGCTTCCTTGATCGCCGTGCTGCATTAGGTGGGAGACGACTTAGCAATGACTTGCGCATGTTGTGCTTTTTGTTTTTCGCGCTCACTTTCTAACTCAATCGCACGCTGGCGGATCACCGCTTCCAAGTGATCGACAAAGTCGGTATTGCTCACTTTGTGGTCTGGCTCGCCGTTTAAATAAATCAAGTTACTTGGCGTCGCGCCTGTTAGGCCCACATGAGCCTCTCGAGCTTCGCCTGGGCCATTCACGATGCAGCCGATCACCGCGACATCCATGGCTGTGCGGACATCTTCCAAGCGTTCTTCCAAGGTGTTCATAGTACCGACCACATCAAAGTTCTGTCGCGAGCAACTGGGGCAGGCGATAAAGTTGATGCCGTTACTGCGCAATTGCAGACTTTTCAAAATATCGAAGCCGACTTTCACTTCTTCTACGGGATCTGCAGCCAGTGAGACGCGCAGTGTATCGCCGATGCCCTCCATGAGTAGCATGCCTAAACCGACCGCGGACTTAACGGTACCGCCACGCAATCCGCCAGCCTCGGTGATGCCCAGGTGCAAAGGTTGATCAATTTTCCGCGCCAACAAGCGGTAGGCTTCAACTGCCATAAAGACACCGGAGGCCTTTACACTCACTTTGAAATCGGGGTAGTCAAATTTATCGAGAATATCCACGTGGTGCATGGCGGATTCCACCAAGGCCTCGGGTGTCGGCTCGCCGTATTTTCGTTGCAGTTCCTTGCCCAAAGACCCGGCGTTGACACCGATGCGGATTGGAATCCCCTTATCGCGGGCACTGTCGATCACTTCTCGGACTTTGTCGTCGCGCCCGATATTGCCCGGGTTGATCCGCAAACAATCGACCCCGTAGTCGGCGACTCGCAGAGCAATTTTGTGATCAAAGTGAATATCGGCTACTAAAGGTACTTGCACTTGCCCGCGGATGTGACGAAAGGCTTCCGCCGCCTCCATACTTGGCACAGAGACGCGTACGATATCCGCACCTGCATCGGCGATGGCCTGCACTTGCGCCACGGTGGCGGCGACATCACAGGTTTCGGTATTGGTCATGCTCTGCACACTGATCGGCGCATCGCCACCGACAGGGACATCGCCAACCATGATCTGACGCGATACGCGACGTTGAATGGGTGATGCCGTGGTCACCGTGTGGCCCTCTCCTCAATTTGCCCAAAATCACTGCTGGGCATCACTGCTGGCGCCTGCTCTGTACGCCACTTCGGTTTTTCCGTGTTTGAACCACGCATCCACCAGAGCACAGCGACTAATAGACCGAGTACTACCAATCCAATGACGACCCCGGCACCGGTGTGCTGTAGCTGCAAAGGACGCGTCTCGATACGTTTGGGTAGTGCATCGAGAGAAGCGCCGCCAAATTCGTCGTACACCGATAACAAATGTGCCTCGTCCAGACCCATCAATCGACCGTAGGCTTTGACATAGCCGCGCGCAAACGACGGGCTGCGCAACGCTTGGTAATCGTCGCGCTCGATAATTGCCACATAATCGGGCATCAGGTGAAGTCGATCCGCTGCCTCGCGTTCGGTCATACCTCGACTTTCGCGCGCTGCCTTTAACAGACTTCCCGGCGTTATAAACGCATCGATTTGACGCAGTGCGCCCTCAGTCGCGGTTGCGGGAGCGCTCATAGGACTCATATTCAGCAGATTTGGGGTACAGATTACTCAGTGCCAAGCCATAGCTAGCTTCCGCATCTCGATCGTTGCGGGCGCGCGCAATCTGAATGCCCAACCACAAAGACCGTGCGGACTGTTGCCGTGAAAAGCTGCGCAGGCGGTCGTAATACTGTTCCGCCGCTCGGTAGTCACCACTGTCAAAGCGCAATTGCGCCAATTCCAACAGGGCGATGCGATTGGTTTTGTCCATCGTCAAGGCGCGCTCGAAAGCTTCGCGGGCGGCGTCATTTTTGCCCAGCTTTTGGCGACACAAGCCCAAATTGATGAATGCCCGCGAGCGCCCGCGATACAGCGTGTCATCCACCACGTATTCTAGTTGCTCTTCGGCCTCCTCAAAACGCTGTTGGCTAAACAGGAAGGCCGCATAGTTATTGCGGACCCGAGAAAACGAACGATCGACCCGAATAGCCTTTTTAAAGTGCTCCTCTGCGCGCTCAAACTCCCCGGTGCTTTGGAAAACCAGGGCAAAAGCTTCATGTACTTCCGCGTTGTTGGCATCTATCTGTTGCGCGAGCTCGAGGTTGCGCTTGGCGTTTTCCCAACTGCCCTCGCCAATGTACTTGCGCGCCAGTTCTACGCGCCTCTCCAGCGCTTTATCCGGGGAAGCTTCATTCGCGAAGACAGTTTTCTTCGTCGTGACACAACCACTACTCGCTGCGAAGCTGCCAATTAAACAGAGGGTGAGGCAGAATCTTAGGGTATTGGTAAACGCCGTGTTTTGCCAAGTGTGAGAACTTGATTGTCCGGTGATTTTGGCTGTGGCTATCACTATATCGATCACTACGTTCACCCCACTTTTATGCATTGTGTGTCGCGGGCAAGCACTTCGTTAGCCGTGTGGCGCTCACTTCTGCGTGTGCGATCAACGACTTGTCCGACCAGTTGCCCGCAGGCAGCATCGATGTCGTCGCCGCGCGTGGTGCGCACGGTGACAATATAGCCCGCATCGACCAGCACTTGCCAGAAACGCGACACCGCGTTGCCGCTGGGCCTGCGGTACTGGGAATTGGGGAACGGGTTGAACGGAATCAGGTTTATTTTGCAGGGAAAATCGCGTAACAGCTGTGCGAGTTCCCGCGCCTGGTCCGGCGCATCATTGACGCCCGCCATCAACGTATATTCCACGGTAACCACGCGGTTCTTGTCGCTCTGGGCCGCCATGTAATTGCGACAACTGGCCAATAACTTGGCGATGGGGTACTTCCTATTGATCGGCACCAGTTCATTGCGCAACTCGTCATTGGCGGCGTGCAGCGAGACCGCCAGCGACACTTCGCTGACCCCTGCCAAGCGATCCAAGGCGGGAACGACACCCGAGGTACTGAGTGTTACTCGACGCTTGGACAAGCCGTAGGCGAGATCATCGAGCATAAGGTCCATGGCGCTAACCACGTTGTCGAAATTCAACAGCGGCTCACCCATACCCATCATAACGACATTCGTCACCACCCTACCTTTGCCGCGCTGAAACGCGTCGTAGGAATCGATCGCCTGCCACAACTGGCCAATGATCTCGGCAGCGCTGAGATCGCGCTGAAACCCCTGCTTGCCGGTAGAACAAAAGGAGCAATCCAAACTACAACCGACTTGCGAGGACACGCACAGCGTGGCGCGATCGCCGGCGGGAATGAGTAGCGTTTCCACCAGACCACCACCGTCGACGCGGATCGCCCACTTGTGCGTGCCATCTTGTGCATCGTGTTGGCTGACGACTTCGGGCGGTCGCACTTCGGCAATGTCGAGCAATCTCCCACGCAGGGTTTTGCCCAGGTTATGCATCTCTTCTATCCGGGTGACACCGGCGTGGTGAATCCACTCCAACACTTGCTGTGCGCGAAACGGCTTTTCTCCCAGATCGACAAAAAATTGCTCCATCTGCACCCGCGACAAACCCAGTAGATTAACGCGCTGCATTGTTGAAGCGGCCGATTCGCTGTGGGTGTCGTCAGTTGTCATAGCTCGAGGGCGCGCACGATCTAGCGCTCACAGATCTCACTGGAGGCAAAGAAGTAGGCGATTTCCCGGGCGGCAGATTCAGGCGCATCGGAGCCGTGCACGGCGTTGGCGTCAATGGAAGTCGCGAAATCGGCACGGATAGTGCCCTCGGCCGCTTCCTGCGGATTTGTAGCGCCCATGAGTTCGCGGTTCTTGGCAATCGCGCCCTCACCTTCCAGGACTTGCACAACCACCGGACCCGAGGTCATGAACTCGATCAACGCGGGGTAAAATGGGCGCCCTTTGTGCTCAGCGTAGAAGCCACCGGCAACCACTTCGCTCAATTGCAGCATTTTGGACGCGACAATTTGCAGCCCATTGCTCTCAAAGCGGGAATAGATTTTGCCGACAATATTTTTTGCCACAGCATCGGGCTTGATGATGGACAGGGTGCGCTCTACAGCCATGAAAATCCTCCAGACGGGGGTGGTATTGAAAACCGCGCAATTATACGGACTTTGCCCCCTGCTTTCACCCTGCCAAGCACCTGTAAAAAGGCCACTTTGGTCGAAAAATCAACGCTTTGTACTTAACACTAAGCGCGGGCGCTATGCACGGCCCGCGGCCAACTATTCCAGCTCTTCTATCCACGCCGCCTGAATGGCCTCGAGTATTTTCTCGCCACATTGGTCTGGATTCCCCTCGAATTCGGGCAGCGCCAGCACCCAGTTGCGTAGATCGACGAAGTTGACAGAGAGAGGGTCAACCGCGCTGTGTTGCTCGCTCAATTCGATGGCAATATCGTGTATGTCTGTCCACTGCATAAGGGCGCTCCGGCTAGTGCTGTTCCGAGACCATGTTGATCGTATAGCGGGGGATTTCCACCACCAAATCTTCGTCGGCGACAATGGCCTGGCAACTTAGGCGAGAATCTGGTTCCAAGCCCCAGGCTTTATCGAGGTAGTCCTCTTCCAGTTCGTCGGCCTCTTGCAGAGAATCAAAGCCCTCGCGCACAACGACATGACAGGTGGTGCAGGCGCAGGACATCTCACAAGCGTGCTCGATCTCGATGTCGTTGCGCAGCAGCGCACGGCAGATGCTCTCACCGGGTTCAGCGTCAACGACGGCGCCTTCGGGGCACAAATTCTCATTCGGCAAAATCACAATCTGGGTCAATGTGCCGCTCCTTCATCCAGGCTATCGAGGGACTTACCGGCCAGGGCCTCTTGAATGCTGCGATCCATCCGCCGCGCGGCGAAGGCTTCGGTGTCGCGACCCAACTGTTCGGTGAGCACGCGAATGCGCGGCACATCGTCGCCCTCCATTTCATGTTGTAGTTGCGCCATCTGTTGCTCCAGATTGTCTCGTTCCGGCGCGCTGAGCAAGGCGTCACCATCCGCGGCTATTGCAGCGCGCAAGCCATCGATCAATTGCCACGCTGCGAGGCGTTCTTCCGCCAACTGACGGGCGGCTTTATCTTCTTCTGCGTGACTAAATGAGGCTTGCAACATCGCTGCAATTTCCTCATCGGTGAGACCAAAGGAAGGCTTCACATCGACGCTTGCCGCGACACCCTGAGTTTCCTCTCGCGCCGCCACATGCAACAGGCCATCCGCATCGATTTCAAAGGTGACGCGAATGCGCGCAGCGCCCGCTACCATCGGCGGAATACCGCGCAGCTCAAACCGGGCGAGCGAACGACAATCGGCCACCAACTCTCGCTCGCCCTGCACGATGTGAATGGCCAGTGCGGTCTGGCCGTCTTTGAACGTGGTGAACTCCTGCGCCAGGCGCACGGGAATCGTGGTGTTGCGCGGCACGATCTTTTCGACCAGGCCACCCATGGTTTCGATGCCCAGCGACAACGGTATGACATCCAGTAGCAACAAATCACCCTCGGGGCGATTGCCCACGAGAATGTCGGCCTGCACAGCGGCGCCCAAAGCGACCACTCGGTCGGGGTCGATATCTGCTAGCGGCTCCCGAGCAAAAAATTCAGCGACTGCCTCGCGCACAGCACGCACACGAGTGGAACCACCTACCAACACCACATTGTCGACTTCGCCGTCGATCTGCGCATCGCGTATAGCGCGGCGACAAGCACGCAAAGTTCGCTTTACCAGCGGTTGGATCAGCGCTTCAAAATGATCGCGTGACAAGGTGATCGGCGCGCTATCGGGAAGCACAGCCGCTAGGTCTACCGCAACCTCCTCCACCTCAGACAAATCCTCTTTGGCAGCGCGAGCAAGCGCGAGCAACTGGCGGTCTTGTCCCGGAGAAAGCGCCGGTGAACCAGCCTGCTCCATCACCCAATCGACGATGGCAGCGTCGAAATCATCCCCTCCTAGGGCTGTGTCACCCCCGGTAGCCAGGACTTCAAAGACGCCACGGTGCAAGTGCAAAATAGAAATATCGAAGGTGCCGCCACCCAGGTCGTACACCGCTATAACGCCCTGCTCCTGGCTATCTAACCCATAGGCGACAGCGGCCGCGGTGGGCTCGTTGAGTAGGCGCAGCACTTTGACGCCGGCCAATTGTGCCGCGTCTTTCGTCGCATGCCGCTGGGCTTCGTCAAAATAGGCCGGCACCGTGATAACCGCGCCGTCGACCGCACCGCCCAATGTGGATTCTGCGCGCGTGCGCAACACCTTGAGAATTTCTGCCGAGGCCTGCACCGGGCTGATCGGCCCCGCACGAGTGGCGAAGCTCACCATGCCATCCTCATCAGCGCTCAACTGGTAGTGCGCGCGCTGTATGTCCGCCACGGCATCTGCGCGCCCGCGGCCCATGAAACGCTTGACCGACGCCAGGGTATCGGCGGGCTGCTCGGCGGCGCGCTGCAATGCCTGCGCGCCCACCAGGGCGTGCCCATCACCATAATTCACCACCGAGGGCAACGTGGCGACGCCGGATTCATCGCTCAACACTTGGGCGCGACCGCCGCGCACCGTCGCGACCAAAGAGTTGGTCGTACCCAAATCGATGCCGATGGCACGTTTTACTTGGTGTGGCAGTGGCGACTGCCCCGGCTCGGCTATGTGTAGTAACGCCAAGGCCCTATCCTGCTCTATCCATGAGATCTGCTTCCTTAATCTCCGCTTCGCGAGCGAGTTTTTGTAGATATTGCAATTTCACACATGCAGCACCGGCTTTGTCTAGATCGCCGACCGAGTAGGCACTCGCGAAATCGCCTTGTAATTCGCCCATGTCTTGCGCAATTTCCTGCAATAGGTTGTCTATGGCAGTTTCTGGATCGACCAGTTCATCGATAGATTCCAACTTTTCACGCAATTCCATCTGCATGATGAGAAACCCACCGTCCACTTGCTCTCGATTGATCTCATCTTGGGAACGGCCCGCCAGAAACAACAAATACAGCGCCCGAGCGACCGGTTCTCGCAGTGTATTGTAGGCCTCATTAACACGTGCGGAGTACTGCACCGCCAACCGCTGTTCTCCGGCGCTCGCGGCTGCATAGCGGTCGGGGTGTAACTCGCTCTGCAATTGACGGTAGTGCACACGCAACTGTGCCGCGTCCAAATCAAAGGACACGGGCAGATCAAACAGTTCGAAATAGTTGTGCGTTAAGTCGAGCGAAGGCATACCGGGTGCGCCCCAGGTGTAACTCAGACGGTGAAACTCTCCCCGCAACCGCACTCCGCAGTCACATTGGGGTTGCGAAACTGCAGGCCTTCATTCAGGCCCTCGCGGACAAAATCTAATTCAGTGCCCTCTAGATAGACGAGGCTCTTCGGGTCGATCACCACTTTCACTCCATGATCCTCGAACACTTGGTCTTCGGGTTGCAGCTCATCGGCGAACTCCAATACATAGGCCATGCCCGAGCATCCAGACGTCGTCACGCCGAGGCGAATGCCCAGGCCTTTACCACGACTGGCAAGTTGCGCGGCAATATGCTGCGCAGCCGCTTCGGTAATTGCTACGCCCATCAGCTGTCTCCGGCGCGCTTCGCACGAAGATCTTGCACCGCTGCTTTGATGGCATCTTCAGCGAGCACTGAACAGTGAATTTTTACCGGCGGCAGTGCCAGTTCCTCGGCGATTTGTGTGTTGCGTATTTGCTCCGCCTCGTCGAGATTCTTGCCTTTAACCCACTCAGTGAGCAGCGAGCTCGATGCAATGGCCGAACCACAGCCGTAGGTCTTAAACTTGGCGTCTTCGATAATGCCATCGTCGTTGACCTTGATCTGCAAGCGCATGACATCACCACAGGCCGGTGCGCCCACCATACCGGTGCCTACGCTCTCATCGTCAGCATCCAACTTGCCAACATTACGAGGGTTCTCGTAGTGATCCAATACTTTATCGCTGTATGCCATGACTTCGCTCCTTTACCTACTCATTTTCCTACGGTAACGCTTACCTGTCCTGGGTGACCGCTTAGTGCGCGGCCCATTCAATGCTGTCTAAATCCACCCCGTCTTGATACATGTCCCACAGGGGTGACAGCTCGCGCAATTTCGCCACCGCACCGCGCAATTGTGCGACCGCCGTATCCACGTCCTCTTCGGTGGTGAAACGGCCAAAACTGAATCGCAATGAGCTGTGGGCCAGTTCGTCGTTCAGCCCAAGGGCGCGCAGCACATACGACGGCTCCAAGCTCGCCGAAGTGCAGGCGGAACCGCTGGACACCGCCAAATCTTTGAGTGACATGATCAACGACTCGCCCTCGACGAAGGCGATACTGACATTGATAGCACCCGGCAAACGCTGCTCTTCATCGCCGTTAATATGCACCTCTTCGATATCTTTGATGCCGTCCCAAAAGCGCTGCCGTAGCCCTTGCAAGCGCTGGGCCTCATCGGCCATACCTTCACGACCGATGCGCGCCGCTTCACCCATGCCGACGATCTGATGCGTCGCTAGGGTGCCCGAGCGCATGCCGCGCTCGTGGCCACCGCCGTGCATTTGCGCCTCTAAGCGCACGCGTGGCTTGCGCCGCACATAGAGGGCACCAATGCCTTTGGGGCCGTACATTTTGTGGCCGGACATGGATAGCAGATCGACTTTCATCGCTTCCATATCCAACGGAATTTTACCGGCACTCTGTGCGGCATCCACGTGCAACAACACACCCGCCGCGCGGGTCACTTCACCGATAGCGGCGATATCATTCACCGTACCGATTTCGTTGTTGGCATGCATGATGCTCGCAATCACCGTGTCGTCGCGCAACGCAGCAGCCACAGACTCGGGACTGATCAAGCCATTGCTACTGGGATCGAGATAGGTAACTTCGTATCCTTCGCGCTCCAGTTGCCGGCAGGTATCGAGCACCGCTTTGTGTTCAATCTTCGAGGTGACGATGTGCTTACCGCGCTTGGTGTAAAAGTGCGCGACGCCTTTAATCGCCAAGTTATCGGATTCCGTCGCGCCTGAAGTCCAGACAATTTCGCGCGGATCCGCGTTGATTAAATCCGCCACTTGCCGCCGCGCGTTTTCAACCGCTTCCTCCGCCTTCCAGCCATAGAGGTGCGATCGCGATGCGGGATTGCCGAAATTTCCTTCCACAGATAGGCAATGCACCATCTTTTCTACTACGCGCGGGTCTACCGGTGTAGTGGCGAGGTAGTCAAAGTAAATCGGTTTCTGCATGCTGCTACTTCTCCCTCACAAAAACGGTGCTCAAATCTCCGCCAGAGACAAGGTGTCTTGGGGTGGCGCTTTAGGGCTCACTTGCGCGCCGCTAGTCTGCTCTTGGCTGCGAGCGTCTTGACGTGCAGAAATGGTCTGTACTTCGCGGCGCTCCACCAAATTAGCCAAGCTGATTTGACTCAAAAAGTTGTGAATCTGCTCGCTCAGATCGCACCACAGGTGATGCGTGAGACAGACCTCGCCCTGCTGACAATCGCTGGTACCGCCGCACCCTGTCGCGTCGACAGCCTCATTGACCGCATCGACAATCTGCGCGACAAAAATCTCATCCGTTGAGCGACTCAGGCGATAACCCCCGCCGGGCCCGCGCACGCTACTCACCAACTCGTTGCGCCGCAACTTGGCAAATAGCTGCTCAAGATAGGACAAGGAGATATCCTGCCGGCCGGAAATATCCGCCAAACTCACCGGCCGCTCGGAGGCATGCAGCGCCAAATCCAGCATTGCGGTCACTGCGTATCTGCCTTTCGTTGTCAGTCGCATAGCGCTCCTCCTGGGGCATCTTGCCTGAGTAAAGCTCCAGTAATTATGCAATAACCGAGTATTTTAGTCAATTATATGTCCGAGTGATATACTGGGGTATATATCCAGAATTTTCAAGGGGTTACTAGCGTTTTGGGGCTGCACGGATGAGCCGCTAGGCGAACAGGGCTGCGACCGACCAGACTAGCGACTAGTCACTGTTAGCGCGACTGACCCACTTCTGCGTTTCGGTGAGAATGCCGCGCAAGATATTGAGTTCCATCTCGTCCAATCGTACCCGTCCATACATACGCCGCAAGCGTGCCATCAACTGCCGCGGGGCCTTGGGGTCGAGAAATTCAAGCTGCACCAAGGTCTCTTCCAAATGCGCGTAGAAGCGCTCCAGATCTTCACTTTTGGCAAACGGGGCATCCCATTCAGCGTCTTCCACAACCCGCGCTGTGGCGGGGGATTCGCTCAGCAGGAACAGCTCATAACAGACGATCTGCACCGCCATGGCCAAGTTCAATGAGGAATAGGTATCGGAGCTGGGAATGGTGAGATGCAAATTACACAATTGCAGCTCTTCGTTGGTTAGCCCCCTATCTTCACGCCCAAACAAAATAGCGACTTGCTCGCCACTCGCCACCTCCGCGATGCGCCCCGCTGCGTCGCGCGCCGCCAACAGCGGCCAGGGAATGCGTCGCTGCCGCGCACTGGCGCCAACGACAAACTGGCAATCGCGGATCGCGTCTTCAACGCTCTCTGTCTGCACTGCCGCATCCAACACATCCGTCGCCGATGCGGCGCGCCATTGCGCCTGTGGATCCGGGTATTGCTTCGGCTTTACCAGATACAGTCGCGACAGCCCCATGTTCTTCATGCACCGCGCAACACCGCCGATATTACCGGGGTGTGTCGTATTGACTAACACGATGCGGATATTGTCTAAATTCATCGGGGCCGAGTGGTATCAATAACCGTCGTTGGGTTCTTTCGAGACGCTGGTTCAAGGTGCGACCATTTTCTCATGGTGTACTGGAAGAGTTGATAAGATCAACTTTAAAAAAGTTAACTAGCTCATTACTGAACGGGTGAACCAGCTGTTGGTGGCGGACATCATAAACATGTCCTTTCGACGCAGATTTATGATCACTCTACATCGCACCTCAAGCTCTGATACTTACCAGAACTTTGAAGTTCAGCGATCGCTTTCTTCATGTTCACACCAATAACACTACTTACAACAACTACATTGTGTTCACAGAACATGAAATTCGATTCCAATTCATCATGCCAAAGAGAGTGACCACAAGAGTCAGGCGGAGGGCGAGGCGAGAGGCCCGGCAAGTGCAATTAGCAATCATCATGGCGCTGCGCCATCCAGGTGTAAGAAGCGACGATTCAGTAGCAGTAAGTCTACGACTGTTAGGCGGTCATCGCCATTCAAATTACCGGAAAGGCAACCCACAGGTCTGTCCTCAATAGAGGAGCCTGAGAGCGAGTTAACTCTCTGCATCATTGCGGATTAGAGTCCGTTGATTTGCATGTGCAGCGCGTTGCTGATCGTGTGACACGTGGTGGGCTGACATACCGATAGAAAAAATTTACCAGCGCTACGAATACTCTATATCCAATCTTGGCCTGATTCCTGTCTGCGATCAACTTGTCGTGTTTGACAATTCTGCACCCCTGAGAAATGGCAAACTATCGCCGGTTCGCGTGACGGTGACGAATAAAATACCCTTTTACTGCCCTTCGTTCGATGTTGAAATCTGACCAGGGAAACAGCTTCGGTGACCAATCAATGCTGCTGGAATCCAGCAAAGTTAGCGGATTGTTCAAGCAAAACTTGTGTGTTGGCACCAAACTTTACAGCGCTGCTGGAAAACAGCTACGACCCCTCTAACTGTAATTGAATTAGAACTTGACTCTAAATTCTGCACCCCAGCTCCGCGGTTGGTTATATGCACCAAACGATGACAACGGCCCAATATTTACAACGGAGGTAGTAAAGCGCTCGTCAGTTAGGTTTCTACCGTAAAGACTAATCTGATAATTTTCGCGGAAGATGATGTCCGTCGACGCGTTCACTATACCATGTGATTTAACATTGCCCAGGGGATCATTGTTGGCAATCGTTTCCATTTCGTCCTGCCATCTATAAGTCACTTCAGCCCCAACGCCTACTTCTCCAAATTTACCGAAGTAACCTGCAGTCAGGCCGAGTGTGTTTTCTGGTGCCCGACGTAATTTCAGATTGTCGTTATTGGTAACGATACCGTCTCCATTGATGTCTGCATCGTAGCCGTCGTATTTTGCGTCAAGGTAGCCATAAGACATGTGTAATCTAAAGCCCTCCGCTAATAGCGCCGTAATTTCCAGCTCCACGCCTTGAAGTTCTGCAGTAGAGGCATTTGACACAGTCGTGCCCACAGTCCCATCGGCTAGCGGAACAAGGTTTTCTTCCTGTTTGTCGTCATAATCTGTTGAAAATAGAGTCGCGTTGACACGCAATTGACCGTCGGCCCAATCACTCTTTATACCTAGCTCGGTGGTGGCAACAGTTTCGGGGTCGTAAGATGTCGTTAGGCCACCGACACTGGTGTTTCGTCCAAAGAAGCCGCCACTTTTAAAGCCTTCAGAATATGAGCCAAAGAGCAAAACGTCGTCGTTTACTGTATAGCTTAATCCAATTTTCGGTGACGTTTCATTCCAGTCATCTTTAGCCAAGGTAGCCACGGAGGGTAGATTGACACCGTCATCGACGAATATGGTGCCGTCGGCGAGTACTGCAGTAGGTGTTGTCGCTTTTAATTCCTTCTCTTCATCTGTGTGACGAACACCTACTGTCGCTGTCACCCTCTCGGTAATATGCCAATCACCTTGAAAGTATGCTGCGTAGGAAGTCGTTTCCTGGTTTTGTGTGAGGAAGGAAGATGCATCCAATGGGCGCGCCCCCACAAAGAAGTTGTATGCGGCACCATAGGTATCTGATCGTTGAGAATACTCGGACTCCCAATAGTAGAGCCCAGCTACGAAATGGAAGACCTCCGAAAATGATGAGGTGAAATTCAACTCGTGACTCGTTTGCTCATACTCTTGGGCAAAGTCCAGTGATAAGTAATCAGCCGCCGAGGCATCAAACTCGTTACGTCGAAATTCATCATTTTCTCGATATCCACCTATGTAAGTAATGGCGCCTGAATCAAGTGTCCATTGTGCACGCAAGGTGTACGCGTCGGTATCGAGACGTGCGATCTGGTGATCATTCATTGATACGGTATCTTTGCCGCTGCCGGTATCCAAACTGGCGCAGACTGTCGATGTTGAGATGATTTCCGGTGTAATCCCCGGAATAACGCCCAAATCACCTAGTGGTGCCAAAGTGGCGCAGCCCACGCTATCATCTGGTGTGAAGTTGTGCCCGCCATTTAAGTCACTTCTATCTTTTACATTGTCATACGTAAATTGCACTTCTAGATCATCGGAGGGTGTGCCCAACAATGAGAGACCAAAATTTCGAATGTCGGTACGGGCTGTGTCGTCATTGATTGTGGTATTTCTTAGCCAACCCTCATCTTTGGTATAGGTAGCGAATATTTTAGCCGCCAGATTGTCTTGCATTACTGGGAAGTTGAGCACACCTTTGAGATCTCTTAAGTCCCAGCTACCGGTGCCAGCCCTTACTTCGCCACCAAACTCTCCGGTGGGCTTTGTACGAATGATATTGAGGACTCCACCGGTAGTATTTTTTCCGAACAAGGTTCCCTGTGGCCCACGGAGTACTTCTATCCGCTCGATATCAAAATTGTTAACCAACTGCCCGACGTTGGTGCCAAGGTAGACCCCGTCTAAGATAACCCCGACAGATGGGTCCAGGCTCTTATCCACTTCCTGATAGCTAACGCCTCGTATTGATATAGACGCTGCACTTGAGCCGCCACCGTTTTTGTTGATATTGATATTGGGAGCGTAGCTCTGGATGTCTCGGAGTGTTCGAATGCTAGCAGTCTGCAGTTGTTCTCCCAATGCGGTTACCGATACCGGTACCTCTTGTAGCGACTCGTCCCGTTTTCGTGCCGTTACCATGACTTCTTCGAGCTGCAAAGCATAAGCAGGGAATGGTACTGTCGAGAGCAGTGCTAAATAAAGTGCGGCACGCTTGTGTTGTCCGATCACTCTACTGAATGTCATATACCGAGTTACGGTGGGTTTCTCAGTGTTTTGGTGTGTCATGACTTAGTTCCTTATTTTAATTATGGGGTGCTGTGACGACTGCTCTGAGGAAACGGTTAATCCATACTGCCATTAATTAGCCAAACTATTATTATGTGGTGGCCCAGCAAATTTGTCCATTAACTAAGGGGTAATCGACCAAATAGATTTATTCCTCTTCCCAGTCGGCCCACTCTCTTAAGCACTGATGGCAATGGCGCTGATATCGGTCACCGACCTTGATGCGCTCAGAGGTCTCTTTCGTCGTTCGCCTACCGCAATCAACACAGATCATCGGGCGACCGCGCTTCTCTTTGATACGCAAATTATCAGGATGACAGTTGTACACATTGCCATCGATCAACTCCACGCTTTTACCCTTCGGTACCGGTTGCTCATTTGCGGCCATGATCACCCGCTCCAACCGTTGGTGGGATAAACTGGCAAAGGGCGTGAAGAAGTTTTTGTAACTCAGCTCTTCGGGCACCGGGTCAGTCGTGACATACCAGCCTCGATGCCGGGGCAGCGTAACCGTCAGCTAAAACCACCCGGTTGCTATATCGGCGCATTCCATGGCATGAGCGAGTCGATGTCACCTTCGTTTGCTTCGGGCAGTTTTTCAAAGAGCCAACTCAGGTACCGGTAAGGCTCTCTGCCATTCGCTTTCGCTGTTTCAATCAAGCTGTAGAGATTCGCACTGCCCGTCGCACCGCGCTGGCTGTTGGAGAAGAGCCATGCTTTTCTTCCAATGACAAAAGGCCTGATCGAATTTTCCGCTGCATTGTTGTCTATGGGCCATGCGCCGTTCTCGGTATATCGGGTCAGCTCCGGCCAGTATTCCAGCGTGTAGTTGATGGCCTTGCCCAAGGTCGTTTTGGGTGGCACTTGCTGCTGCGCTTTCTCCAACCAGGTATGGAACTGCTCAAGGATTGCCGTGCTTTTGTCCTGTCTGAGTCGATGCCGCGAAGCGGCATCGCTGTCTTTGCTGTGTTTTTCCACCGCATAGAGCTTGGCAATGAAGTTAATCGCCATATCGGCCTTGCCCGTTTTTCCTTTCGGCTGTACCTTTTTCGCGTCCTTGAACTTCCGTCTGGCATGCGCCCAGCAGCACAGGTGTGTCAGCTGCTTCGTTTGCGCCACGGTCCGGTAGGACGCATAGCCGTCCGTCATCAAGGCCCCCTGGAAGCCTTCCAGCAGGTCATTGGCTGTTTGTGTTGATCGACTCGGCTCATAATTGAACACAATGCCCGGCTTGTCCGGCGGCCCGCCCCGCTGGACCCACATGTAGGACTGGCTTTGGGCCGATTTGCCCGGCTCCTTCAGCACCTGCACCCGGGTTTCGTCCATGTGCATCAGTGGATAGCCTCGCAGGTGTTGATTGAGGTGTTCGATGAGCGGTGTGATCTGCTGGGCCACCTTCAACACCGACTCACACAGCGTTTGTCGTGATAAATCAATGTGGTAGCGCTCAAGGATGCCGCTGAGACGATACAATGGAATACCATCGGCGTACTTGCTGGTGATCACATAGGCCATGGTATTGTTTGAAGCAATGGATTTGGGTAGCAGCACCTTGGGCCTCGCTGCCGTCTTGATCGACTCTTCGCAGCCTTTGCAGGCGTACTTCTTGCGGATCGTGCGAATCACCTGCACCTGGGCCGGGATGATATCCAGCTGCTCGCTGGTGTCTTCACCGATTTCAGTCAGTTCACACCCGCAGGGGCACTGGCGCTCTGCCTCAGGCAGCTCGATCACCTTTTCGATACGCGGCAAGTCCGCAGGCAAGGGCTTGCGAACGGCCTTGCGGCGTGTATGAGCGGCTACCGGTGTGCCTTCGTCGTTTTGCGTGGCATCCTCGGCAAGGACCGGGGCATCGGCCTCGTCAAACAGTTCGGTTTGATCGGGGCCTTTCTCGCTGGTGGCACCAAAGGCCCGATGCTTCTCCAAACGCAAGGCTTCGAGCAACGAGTGAACTTGTTGTTTGAGTTGATCGTTGGCTTCTTGTAGAGAGCGGGCCGCCCGGCGTTCTTGAACTAACAGTGTTTGCAGTTCATCAACATCGTCGGGTAAGGCAGCAGTCGAAGGCATGCTGCTATCTTACCGCAGATGCCTTACCCGACCGAGCGATAGTTCAGGGATTTGTGCGGTTGATTTCGCCACAGATCGAAGCCATCGAGCAGCCAGTTCAGCTCTTCGCCGTTCAACGACAAGGTTTTACCCGAATGGCCCTTGGGCCACTTGAAGCGCTCCTTCTCCAGGCGCTTATACCAGTCGAGTAGCCAGGGACGGTTACCCGTCCCCAGCCCTCTAAGAACCGTGCATGCGAGTTTCCCCGCACCCGGCTCAAGCCTTTGTAAGATATTCGCTATCGGCAAATATCCGGCAACGATCGAGATATCGACGTTGGCGGCGTTGCTCGGCTCGCGAGGCCCAGTAATCCGCCCAAGTAGGGTCGAACGGATTAGCGCCCTCCCGAACTTGTACATGACGCCGAATTGGGAGCCAGGAGAGATAACTCAACACAAGCGGCAATGCGCCTGAGCTGCTGCGTTCAATGAATACCCAATCCCGGTTATTCCAATGACCGAAGTACCGCTCTTTCACCCATGAACGTGACTTGTGCGGATGGCGTCGTAAGGACCATCGCCATAGCGCCTTCCACAACCAATGATCCAGCTTGGAGAACACCTTAGAACTCACCACATGACGATGATAGTTCGCCCATCCTCGAATAATCGGGTTGAGTACCACAATAACATCGCGTTGAGACGCAGCTCTCATCCGGTGTAGTGTCGCTTTGACCTTTCGCTTAAATGCCTTTTGGCTTTCACGCGAAGGGGTGATCAACAGTTTCCCATCATACTTTCGGACGTTCTGTCCCAAGAAGTCAAAGCCATCATCTAGGTGTGATAGCCGCGTCTTCGTTGGCGACAGACTCAGTCCCCGGTCGTCCAAGCAGGTTTGAACGAGAGGCAGGACATCTTGAGTTAACACCTCCGGTGAGCTTCCGGTAACAATGAAATCATCCGCATAGCGGATAATGTTGACCTTCGCTCGGCGACCTCGTTGGCTGCGCTTTGGGATCGCCAACTCGAGGCGTTCCTCCAGCGCATCCAAGGTGAGGTTAGAGATGATTGGCGAGATGATCCCGCCCTGGGGAACGCCTTGTCGTGTCGGGAATAATCGCTGTTGATCGACGAATCCGCTCTTAAGCCACTGTCGCAGAACCGTGCTTTGCATTGGCACATGCGTCAGGAGCCATTCGTGCGAGATGTTGTCGAAACAGCCTTCAATATCGGCCTCGAGAACCCACGACGCTGAACTGCGCCGGGCCAGTACAATAAAGCACTGCCCGATCGCATCAGCGGTCGATCTGCCGGGTCTGAACCCGTAGGAATGCTTCGCCGCCAGCACTTCCGCTACTGGCTGAAGTGCGAGAGCGTGCAGTGCCTGCATGGCCCGATCGTACATCGTCGGAATGCTGAGAGGGCGCTTCTTCCCATTTGCTTTAGGAATGTAGACGCGTCTCAAAGGCGCTGCCCGATATCGTGTTGATCGCAGCGACTTTGCCGCTGACAGTTTGGTTGTCGGTGTTGACCAGATTACTCGATCGACACCCGACGTTCGTTTTCCTCGATTACTCGTCACCTTCCTTACTGCCAGCAATTTGGCATAGAAGGATCGAGTTAAGCAGCGTTGAAGTGAGCGCGCGAGGCGCCACCGTCGCTGCTGCGTTGCCTTGGCGATACGTTGCTGAAGTTTCCTCACCCGACGTTGCACTTCGTCCCAGTCGATCTGGTTCCAGTCCAGGCTGTCGGTTGGTGTATGTACTGTCATCATAATGCTCAGTTATTCCACGACACCGGTTATTAAGTCCGCTTCGGGGTTCACGCCATCAAAGACCCGTTGGACGTCTGCCACCCTTTCGGGGCCGGAGGCGATGTTGCCCGAGGGCGCAGCCTCTATCCGCGCTATTACTGCGCGGCATTCGCTTCTTCCAACATCCTGTTCCCAGCCTGCGACCGCTGAATCTCACGATTCAGTTTCCACGTCCTGGTGGCGCAGTCTGGGGTTGCCCAGTTTCCCGCTGTTGCTTACGACCAACTTAGGTGTGACCTTTACTCCGAGGGTACGTTATCCGCGTTTCCTCCAATCCTAGGAGAGGAAACCTGACCCTGCACCATTTTGGTCCGAGCCTGTCAGCCCATTTGGCTCGCTCGGTTTAACGGAGCCTCTAACAGTCATTCACTTACGTTCACCATACCGGTCCGATCCGGCCCCCTTACCGCATTGGGCTTGCAGTCCTCGTCGACTTCTCACGAATTCAACGTTGGCTTAGCCAGGGGTACCCTTGTCCCTGCAGCTTGGCACCCTTCATTACTGAAACGCACCTGCAGGTAGATCACCTGTGGCGGAACACAGGGTTAAATCATCACCTCCCTGTAATGTTTAACACTCAACAGCGCGACCTCTGGTCGCACCAAGATAAATCCGTTCTTCTCCCACAGCAGAATCTTGATCTTGTCGCGGCGCTTATTCACGAACACGTACAGCACCGGTTCGAACAATGCCAGACCCAGCGATTGCTCCACCAGCAAGGCGAGGCCATCTATCGATTTACGGAAGTCTACGGGCTCGATACACAAAAATACGCGGGGTGCAGAGACTGACGGTCTAAGCAATGCCTCAGCCATGGGCGGCAATCAGCCGGGCCAACCAGGCTTCGTCAGGTAAACGATCAAACTGCAGTTGTGCAGAACCCAGGGTCAACGTTAGAGTACAAGAAGCCTGGGCGCCTTCTGACGTCGTCAGTTCGGTGAAGGTTGGCGCGGCAGGGACCGGCAAAATGCCCCGCTGACGCAGCAGACCGCGCCATTGATACAGCACTTTGGGCAACAGGCCTTGGCTTTTGGCGTAATCGGCCATTGAACCGTCAAAGGCGTCGGCCTGTTGCAGGTGATTGGCCCAGTATTGCTGCTTCTCGGTCAGCGCCATCGCTAAATCTCCAGTTCATCAGGAGATCGGAGCTTGGCAGAATTTTGGCAGGGTGATTAGGTGTGGTTCGCCTGACGCATACGGGGCAGCCAATGGCTGTCGCCGTACCGATCGGAAGCTCTATAAACCGCAGGGTGGCGGGCAATGGTGTGACCTTGCCAGGTGAAGGCGCCAATGAGCAGCAACTCGGCCTGGCGCTTTACGCGTAGCCAACTCCGCTCATCAAAGTCATCTTCCGAGGGCTCACCAACCAGGCTCAGGTAATCTGGGAACACGTACTTGGCCCGCATTGCCTGGATGTACTTGCGTTCACTTTCCACATCTCGTACATGCAGACACCAGCGCTTGCGGCTCCAGTAGTAATTGATTTGGCGCATGATGTCATCGAGGATCTGCTCTTCCGTGAGATCCTCGTCATCCTCCCGGTCGTCTGGGTCATACCACATCGATGCGCTGGCCGTATTCAGTTACCTGGATCAACTAGCCCTCTACATCGCACCTCAAGTTCTGGTACTTACCAGAATTATGAAGTTCAACGACCGCTTTCTTCATGTTCACACCATTAACACTAGTTACAACAACTACATTGTTTTCACAGAATATGAAATTGGATTCCAATTCATCATGTACATCTTGTGCAAGTCTAATAGGATCATAAAATGCCAATGAGAATTGCTGCCCATCAAACAACGCTTTAGCGACAAACCATCCCTTAGACTCTACTTCCCACTCGTAGCTCCTAAAATCTTCGGGCAATAGTAACTCAGCTTTCATCGATATACTCTGTCAGTTGCCGCACTTGATCTTGCTACATGCATCGCTGAACTGCTTCGGAGTAAGGTTTGCGCCAGGCTTTGGAGTGATTTCAAAATGCGATGGGTCTCTTCCACGTTGAATTATCCGCAGTGAATCAGGCACTGAACTTTGGTCAACCTTATGAGGAACGAACCCTTTTGAAGACACACTGCTGGGATTATCGAACACCGAAACACCGTGCGTAGGTTTTACAGTACCCGTTGTTGCGTCGACCTTAAACTCATTAGGTCGCGGAGTGAAATCGGGAGTGCTTCCAGGCTTTGCACCACGATAAAATTCTGGTCCCTTTGCAACACAAAGTTAGTTCCAAACGACTGGAGACTTTCCCTCCTGCTTTAGCACTATTGCCTCGGGGCCGTTGTAATCTTCGTCGGTTAAACCAATTCGCAGAGACTCCCCGCCTTCGAATTGGATCACGATAGCCTTGTCCAACCCATCGACAGATTCAACCTTTCGTCCCTCCGTTTTCAGAACCGACTCACCATCATAAACAAAGTTATTTAAAACACTCAGCATCGTGCCGTCAGAAAATACGAATTGTATATAGTCATGGACAGTATCGATTCTACTGACAACGAGCCCGATCAGAATATTGAGGACAGACATGGATACTCGAACCTCAATCTTTAGGGAAATGACTGTCTTTATTAGACAGGGTACGTCCAGAATAGGGATCTACACCTTGCCCAGACTTGTTTTCATACTTCACATACCCCTTGGGATAACCAGGGCTATTGCCGTGTGGTGGCGTGGGGTCCATGATACGCATAGTATCGACTTGTCCATTTGAACCACCTTGACCACCAGTAAACGCACTACCTGTAGTCTTACCCCCTGGATTAACAACTGGTGTTGGCCCGGCAGCACCTTTTGGAACAGGGAACGCCGTGCCCCCGGGTGAAACTATAAAATCTGGTGCTCTGTCAGGTGACTTTCCTACACCCTTTGTAAATGTTGAAGCACCCTTCCCCAGCTTCAAAACGACTCTACCGCCTAACTTCACACCAACCGAAGCAACCCCACCACCAAATGAGAGTAGGTCTTCGACAATGGCCGCACCCACGCCACTACCTGCACCGTCGTAACCATCAACAAAAGCTCCAGCTATCCGCTGACCGTCAAAGCCGTTGCCCGTGATGAATTGGTTGGTCTCGTAGAGCAAGCCCCCCAGTGCTGGGTTCGCATTTCGCCCATCCGGATCAATAAACCGGTACGGATTATTGTTCGCATACGCATACCGATTAAACGAGGTGGGATTCGCCGGGTTGACACCCGCCGGATCCACCGTCGTGAACCGGCCCACATCCGCCATATACCAACGCGCCCCAAAATACTGCAGCCCCAATTCGGGCTCTTCGGACTTGCCCGTAAACCACAGCGGCTGCTCCTGGGCCGAACGGCTCTCTAGCCGCCTGTCACCAAAAGGCTCGTAGGACTCCTGCCACACCACCTGACCAAACTCATCCGTGGCCGCAATGGGTGAGCCGTTGGCGTCGTTGTGAAAATAGATGACATTCTCGACCGCCCCCACCGGGCTGGCACTGCCAAAGAGAGTGACCACAAAAGTCAGGCAGAGAGCGAGGCGAGAGGCCCGGCAAGTGCAATTAGCAATCATCATGGCGCTGCGCCCTCCAGGTGTAAGAGGCGACGATTGAGCAGCAGGAGATCCTGAATCGTGATCTGGTCATCACCCTCAGGGGGCGGGTATAAGTCCGCATTCTCTTGCTGCTCTGCCGTTAGGGTCGCTCCTTGGATCACTGCTTTCTCCAGCAACAGTAAATCAACCACGGTCAGGCGGTCATCGCCATTCAAATCTCCCGAGGCACCCCATTGTACGACAGTGCTGTGCTCATCCGGGTTGTCACTGGGCTCCACCGTATCCGGCGAATCCGCTTCAGGCGCGGTAATCGTCAGCTGAATACTCGGCCAGACCGGGGTCTCGCCGGTATAACTCGGAATAGACGCGGTAATGACATGCGTGTCCAGCGACAGCTGAGTTGACAGCATTGGACCCGTGCCCAGGGAGCCGTCTTTATCATCGCGTCGATCCGAGCTGCCGCGTTAGAGTTGGAGCCGCTAAAGGCCGCTGCGTGGCACCCCCGGGGTAAAATCCAATCCCGGCTCCGGAGCTTACCGCAATGTGCCCTGGATTAATCTCAAAGGCCATTGGCTCGAACAGTCTGGGTTCAGTATCGGCACAAACTACACCATTGAGGTCTATGACGGTAAGCTGATTTTCATTGTTGACGAATAATCACAAGACCCGCATCGTGGGGCATTGTCTTACTGTATTTTATTTATTGATATTAGCTTTCTCATGTTATCTAAGGAGCTAGAAATCAACTCTTCATTTTCAATCAAAACCGAATCATCGTTCCTATCGAGAGCAACAGCATAAGCCTGTTCGAGATTCCACCATTCTTCATGGAACGCTAATTTCCAGTCATTGGGAACAGATTCCAAAGCGTTTAATAATGCTTCTAAATCACGAACAAGAGTAGCCAAATGAATTTCTTCATTCTGAAACTGTTTAATCTTATCGATCATTAAATTCTGTTGGCGTATATCATAGTCCTCAGTCACGGGTGCCACCTTACTGCCTTATTATCCCGCGATCTACAGTAATAACTCGGCCTGATGCCGTATCCGTTATGACCGTCATGTTATTAACGGTATCATGATGGGCAGTTGTACCCTTGAATTTCCCTGTAGCCGACTTTCCATTTTTAATCGCATTATTCACTGCTGAAGGCGGGATACCTTGACTTTGCATTCGATCAAATGCATGACCAGAAAATTCTCTATCGCCAATTTTACCTGGAGCATTTGTAGGATTCTTCGGATCGAAACCACCCAAGTGCTGTCCTTTACGACCCACTGGAGTTTTAGCACTTACCCCCTTTGCAACTGATGGCAACACTCTAATAGGAGGACCCGGCAAGATGACACCCGACTCAGATGCCAAAACACCCACAGAAAGAGCCACTCCAGAACCGGAAGGTGCCAACAGAGCTAATCCAGGCAGCGCTACAAGGCCTTCATAATACCCGTAGTCAAAATAGCTCTCTTCGGAGATGTAACCCCCGGCCAACAGCTTGATCCTCGCGTTCATTCGTATATTCACCGCTTCGCGCCCATCCGGATCAATAAACCGGTACGGATTGTTGTTCGCATACGCATACCGATTAAACGAGGTGGGATTCGCCGGGTTGACACCCGCCGGATCCACCGTCGTGAACCGGCCCACATCCGCCATATACCAACGCGCCCCAAAATACTGCAGCCCCAATTCGGGCTCTTCGGACTTGCCCGTAAACCACAGCGGCTGCTCCTGGGCCGAACGGCTCTCTAGCCGCCTGTCACCAAAAGGCTCGTAGGACTCCTGCCACACCACCTGACCAAACTCATCCGTGGCCGCAATGGGTGAGCCGTTGGCGTCGTTGTGAAAATAGATGACATTCTCGACCGCCCCCACCGGGCTGGCACTGCCAAAGAGAGTGACCACAAAAGTCAGGCAGAGAGCGAGGCGAGAGGCCCGGCAAGTGCAATTAGCAATCATCATGGCGCTGCGCCCTCCAGGTGTAAGAGGCGACGATTGAGCAGCAGGAGATCCTGAATCGTGATCTGGTCATCACCCTCAGGGGGCGGGTATAAGTCCGCATTCTCTTGCTGCTCTGCCGTTAGGGTCGCTCCTTGGATCACTGCTTTCTCCAGCAACAGTAAATCAACCACGGTCAGGCGGTCATCGCCATTCAAATCTCCCGAGGCACCCCATTGTACGACAGTGCTGTGCTCATCCGGGTTGTCACTGGGCTCCACCGTATCCGGCGAATCCGCTTCAGGCGCGGTAATCGTCAGCTGAATACTCGGCCAGACCGGGGTCTCGCCGGTATAACTCGGAATAGACGCGGTAATGACATGCGTGTCCAGCGACAGCTGAGTTGACAGCATTGGACCCGTGCCCAAGGAACCGTCTTTGTCAGACTGCCAGGTAATGTCACCCGCTAGATCAGGAATATTGCTGGAGGCGATCAGTGCGACCAGATCATCCGTTGTGTAAGTATTGCCATCCTGCGGTGAGCTGATAACCAACGCCAGCGCGGTAGCCGTAGGGTCGGAGCCCTCACTGTATTCTTGGGCATTGGAAATGCCGTCTCCGTCCTCGTCGCCCATCGGGTCGCTGATGCCATATTGCAACTCCCAGTAGTCATCCAGGCCATTGGCATTGGCATCGGGGAGTATGCGCACCGTGTATGAGGCGGTATTGAGAGCACCTCGAGAGTTGCGTACCGAATAGGTGATCACATGGGTGTTGATCTGTTCGAGGATATCTTCATCCACTTCACCCGTACCCCCTGACCCGTTCTGAAGTGACCTGGCCGCAGCACTACAGCTTGACTCGTAAACAAAGTCGATAACGGTAGATGTGCCCGCCACACCTTGATTGTATAAGGGCGCATTTAAGTACGTTTTGGTCACGGAGCACCCTTGGCGGCTTCCTCCCGAGTTTGATGAGTTTAAAAACCCTCGCGTGGGTGCAAGGGGGCCTTCAACGTCATCATGGGCCGTTGCCATCAGGGTGATGGGTTCGCCCTCCAGCACAGTAACCACCGCCGGCGTCTCTGGGTTTTGGAATGGTGTAGGCGGCGGCCCAATTGGGGCGATGTCTATGGTTGGCAAGATGCCAATCTCTTCATCTACACTGCATTGCGGTGTTCGAACAATGTAATGCCTGCCCTCTGGCCCGGCGTACCGTGCTAACACCATCGCAGTTGCGCCATATTTATCCACACTTTCCACGATACGCGCGAGCGGATCAGCGCCCTGGAGCTGCAGCGGAAGCGGAATCAGCGTGGTTGTTCCCAAAAGGATGTCGCGAATGAAAATATCTGAGACACCATTACTGTCGGTTGTTAGATCGTCTAAGTTGTTTGCGTCGGAAGCAAACACCACAAACCGGTTATCTACAGAGATGTTAAGTGGCCCACTACCGCTATCGCCATTACCCTGCACCCCAGAGCTACTGACGCTCACGCGCTCTATGGAATTTCTCAAGCGGTCGTAGACAAACACATCCATAGCGTTGTTAGTGTCATCGGACACGATGCCATTGACAGAGGAAGTAAATACGACGGCATTCCCGTCGAGGGAAAGCTCTGCAGATTCAATGTCGCTACCACTAAACCCTGCGTCGAGCGGCGCAAGGCGAGGCAACAGTTGCAAGCTGGTATTTAGTTTTGTATCAACTAGCCAGAGTGCATCGTCCCCCAGGTAGGCCAGCAGGGAACAATCGCTGTTGCAAGACACGCGCTCTCCGCTGGGCAGAAAATTTGCATTGAGCGCTTCACCGTACTTAACCACGGTGCCATTAGCCGTATCTAACACATAGACTCTATCGCTGTTGTCGGTGGTCGTTCGCGCCGTATACGCGATTTTTTCGCCATCACCGGATACATGGCCTCCATCTACGACCTCGTGGTTTTGCATCCACTGGAGGTTAACGGGCGCGGCCTTGGTCGTTCCGGCCAGATCGTGGTAGTACAGTGTGTCTTGAACAATTGCGGTATCCTCAGGCAGTTTCAGTGAAAAGAGCTCCGAGACCATGTTCCCATCATCGGAAATCCGGTTATAGAGTTCACCTGAAGAGACAGTATGACCCATCATCCAGCGCCCCCCCCAGATATTGTAGCCAAGTTGACTAAGATACCTACTTGCATTGCTTTCTCGGTCGATCAGGACGACCGATCCACCGTCCGTCGCATCAAAGCCCGAATAGTCTATTCTTGGAATAAATGCGATTTTCGATCCATCGCCAGAAATATGTGCGTACATTCTGTGACCCGTGCTCGAAAATTTGATTGGCAGCGGCTCGTTCACGCTCCCTACTGCAACTGTCGAACAAGCGAGCTCATTGATGCTAACCGCGAGTGTCTTGGTGTGTAATTGTCCTTGAGTATCTGTGTACTCTGCCACAATTGTGTAATTCCCATCTGGGAACGTATGGCTTGCAGAGGCTCCCGTCGCTACGAGTTCAGGAGGCTGAGAGCTCCACTGAATTGCACCGCTCATATCAGTCCCCGTCACATCGATTGCCTGGGCGTTGAGTACTATTGTGGCGCCACTCGCAAATCCGGCACCGTCAGTCGGTGACAATATCTTCAGGCTGGTTGTTGCGTCGTTCGGGTCTGTGCCCTGAAGGTACTCTTCACCATTCACGACGCCATCCTGATCTGGGTCATCAAAATAATTTTCGCTAAGGTCAGGAAAATGTTCCAACTCCCATTCGTCAGGTAAACCGTCAGGCTCTGAATCTGCCAGTACGGTCACAACGACGGTGTCAGTGCTCGTTGCATTTGCGGAGTCAGTGACCGCAGCGGTAATGGTGTGCTCGCCCGTACCAAGTGTAACTGCAACATTTGCTCCATCGGGAATCTGATCCGGTTGATCGGATGACCAGACGATAGAGGTACTGAGATCTCCGTCTTCAACATCAGTAGCACCTGCGGACAGGTTTATCTGCACGCCTTCTGTTATTGTCGTTGCGCTTTCGGGCAAAAGAATATTAATGGTCGGCGCTTGGTCAGTTGGGTCTGTCGACTGTAAAAACTCATGCAAATTGCTAATGCCGTCGTTGTCTGCGTCTCCCTCGGGATCATCCAGGCCGTACAGTTGCTCCCAATGGTCAGGCATTTCGTCGCCATCATCGTCGTAATCTGCCCCATAAACGGGCACATCGACTTGAACCGTGTCCTGGCCTCCATGAATGTCTGTCACTGTTAGCGTAAATTGCAGAATATCTACTGCGTCGGCAGCCACCGTCGGGGCAATAAAGGATGCTACTTCGCTGTTCGCATTGGAGAGTGTCACACTCGTACCACTTACTGGCTGCCACAAGTACTGAGCGATCGGCCCATTAATGTCGTAGGAATTCCCACCCACTAGATAAGTGGTGTCTCCACTGAGCACGGCAGCGACGCCGTTTGGTGCTAAAGCGGCATATTGGGGTACCGCCGAAGGATCCGTGTTCTCATTCACTTCGACCGAGACCGTGGCCGCTGGAGACGAAGTCCCGTGGACATCCGTTACAATTAGCTGGTAGGTCAGAGTGCTGGAAGTACCACCGGGCAACACCGGTGCGGTGAAGGTCGGTGATGCGTCTGAGTTACTGGATAGGGGTGCAGTGATACCACCTATCTGCACCCACGCATAGCTATCGATCCTCCCATCGGGGTCATACGATTCCCCGCCATCGAGTTGTACCTGATCACCCACCACAGCAACGATACCGGATGCTGGGTAACTGGGGGCAGACAACGGCGCTGTATTTTCTTTCACTGCAGCAATCTGCTGCCGCCCCAAATAAAAGAATTCTTTCGTCCCGGCCGTATTTCCAGGTTGGTAGAGCGGCGGGTTATATTCGCCCACCAACAGCCCGCCGCGAGTAAAAACATAGTCGACAGCGATACCGCTTTGATCGGTGCGTTTCACGCGATTGTTGGCACCATCATAGAGGTAATCTAGTGAGGCTATCACCTCACTAGCAGGATTGATGCCAGCGCGGCTTTCTCCTTGAATCAAATTATTGGCGTCATCATAGTCAAAGCTGTTGACTGAGTGATAAATGTTTCCCCCACTGGCTCTGGTGATGACTTCCAGCATGTTGCCATTGGTAGAGTCAAAACTGAAATCGCGCAGAGTAGTATCGGTGATTGAGTTTAACACGATATTTCCACCAGCGGAGGCCAAATAACCGTATTCTCCGTCGCCCTTCTGGGTCAGATTTCCAAAGGTATCGTAGGAGATGGCGCGCGCACCCCAATCTCCCGTTGCTGACTTCAGATAATGCTGTTGCGTGTAGCTGAAAACACTAGGATCTGAGGGTGCAAGCGAGTTCTGTAAAGACTCGACATTCCCTGCGTCATCGTAGTCGTAATCAAGGTTGCCTATACTGGTACTGCTGTAGTTCAGCGTGTTGATCAATAAGCGATCGGTGAGCGTAGATTCGGTGCTAGCACCGTTAGCGAAGATAATCTTCTTGAATTGTCCGGTGAAGTGCGAGGTTACGCTGGTGGCAAACGGAGTGGCTTGCCTGGGGCGCCCCAAGTTATCGGGGTTGTAATCGACTGTTCTTCCTGATGGGTAAGTCATAGACATCAGGTGATCTAAGTCATTCGACGTATATCCCAGAGTATAAAGATTGCTGCCTATGGTGATATTTTCGGTGCTGGGGTTTCCATTGTCATCATAGCTGTACTCGCGCCTCGTATAGGTATCGCCAGACCCTTTTTCAATGCTGTGCAGGCGGCTATCGTTGTAATAGGCGATAGTTACATCTTCGGTGTTGGGGTAATTAATGTGGATAAGACGGGACAGCCCGTCGTAATGGTAAACCGTATGCGTTGCTAGATCGGTAGAGTAGCCCCTGGAAATCACATTACCTAGGTCATCTGTTTGATAGTGTATGGTGTTGTGCTCTGGATGAGACTCACTTTCAAGATAAAATCTATCGTCATAGACATAGCTGCGAGAAAAACCGGTATAGCGAGACACACCTGGCAAAACAGCCTCTCTAGTTCCTTGGTCTATATGCGTTACATTGCCAATTTTATCGTAGCGAACTCGCGTGAATTTCTGTGGCGCGCTGTCTCGGTTCTCAATCGTCAGGTAGAGCTGCTGTTCGCTGGGGTTGCCACCTAGGGTTCGAAAAGTATACTCGGTGGTATGGTTCCGTTCATTGGTGACATCGACACGATTGTCGTTATACGCCATCGTTATTTTTTCCCCTGCTGGGAATGATCGCTCTACCAATCGATCAAGACCATCATAGGAGAAGCTAACTCCCTCAGTTTGACCAGGATACGATTGAAAAATCTTCCGTAGATTTGCATCGTATTGATATTCAACTGCAAAACCTGGAAATTGGCTATGAATAAGCTGACCCAGACCGCCCAAGGTGTCAGTTCGAGTAAACGTTCCGCGTTTAATTGTGCGGGTATTCGCGGCGTAGGTGATATTTAGAGCCGCACTTGCTGCCTTCGGATAGGTGACCTGTTGCAGCCTATTCATGTCGTCGTAGAGGTAACTTGTTGTATGGTTCTCGCCATCGGTGACGGACTGTACTGTCCCAGTGTCGTTGACGACCCGATCTATGGTGACGAGCTCTGGAGGGTTTATACCGTCCCCAGCTGCAACTACATATGATTCAGATTGTGGTGTCCCGCGTTTGTAGTTGGTCAGCGTTGTGACGTTGCCCTCTGCGTCTTCGATGGTATGCAAATCACCTGTGGGATGATAGGTGAAAGCGGTCTCTACACCGTTGACATTCGAGTTTTGCAATTGACCTTTCACGGTATACATGTTCGTTGTTTGAGAATAAACGGGGCTTCCAACCACGCCGTCGCGGACTGTGACTAACTCCGGTAATCCAAAAATCCATGTAGATTCGTCATTCTTGTAGGTCACTTGAGTGGTGCGCGTTTCTGACTCAGTGCGAATAGATTCAGTTATGGTGCGAGGGTTGCCGTAGGCATCATGATCGCCATATTCCACAAAATTGTAGAACCCAGATGCAGTGTTACCCGCGTCATCATCGCGGTTGAAGTACTCCCCTAGAAGAACAGGAGCATAGGTATTAACATTGAATACCGTGTTTTCGTCCGGTCGGTAGGGTTGGGTAGAAATGAAACGCTCACCCCATACTTTTTGACGACGCTCGAGCAACTTCCCATCATCGTAGATTTCTCGCAAAACCTCCGCTCCCACCAGCGAGCGGCTGATGAATTCTGCGTTCTGCCCACGCCCAGTACTTCCGAGATAAGCAAGCTTATATTGTCGATTTGGCGTTGTGACCGTGGTAAGGTCGATATCAATGCTACTCCCACCTGCAAACTGATAAGGAATGCTTCTGGGAGCGTAGTCGAACTGCCAAGTGCCGCTGGTGGTGGCGGTGTCAGTAACGATTTTGGTATCTAGCGCGCTCACATAGGTGCCGTTATCAAACTCAATCCACTTGTAGCTATACTCCACAGTCGCACCGTCGGGGTGTGTTACTCTTTGGATTTGAAGCGAGTTAGCGTGAGGCTCAGGGGCCTGCTCACTCGAATCTGGATTGTCAGCATAATCGTAGTATTCGTATATCCATGATTTCCCGTCTGGCCGCTCAACGCGTGTCAACCAAAGAGGACGAGCGGACACATCTGGAACCTGTGCCTCACTGGCATGTGTATAAAAATACTGCCAAGTTTGGCCATTTGCGGTGATCGATTGGAGCACATCTACCGCTCCAATAGTTGGGTCGTTAGTTTCTGGGTAGTACGAAAAAGTCACAATTGGTGTCGGAACGTCTGATCTCGAAATTGTTTTAATTCTAGGTCGAGCTAGATATGTACCGAGCCATTGATCTCCAGGCTCGTATTCAACATCGATCGAATTGCCGTGTATATCTTCGATCTTGGTGACATGGGCCCCGCCATAAGGATTTTCGTGTAGAAACGTGTAGGTTGTGCCATTGGGAACCCGCATCTCTAGCGTCTGGGGTGTAGCACCGCATTGAAGGCGATAGTTATTGCGCGAGATCAAACTTCCATCGGCCCTCTCTGAGTCATAGACGAAGACCTCTCGTTCAGCGCGGTGGAAGCCAAAAGCGGGGTACTAACCTCCAGCCTCACTGGCGTTGTTGTTTTCACAAAATTCGACGTAGAAGCCAAAGTCATACCACAAATGGCCTAAGGGATTACTCGACCATTGCTGACTGTATAACGTTATCGGCATACCGCGGTAGTACCATTCGGGCAACCAGGAGGCGTGATGGCGCTGAAGAATGATATCCAGGCCGCTGTTTCCGGGTATCTTAATTTCCGTATTGCTTAAATGAACTTGACCAGAAAATGCATTGACTGCCTCTCTGTTGGTTTCGCGCAGGAAGTCGCGGCGAGAGTCCACACCAGGTTGGCTGTAGATAGCTCGATCATCTAGGGGATCTAAGGCCGTTGCTGCTAGCCCTTCTCCGACATAACCCAGGATGCAAAAAGCGATGAACAAACACGGGACGAGCTTTACCAACTCGCAACCAGATTGTGGGGTTTTGTTGATCGTAAATTGAATCATCTACTATTTACTCTGGGCTTGCTTGATGATGCTGATTTGTAGGGCTAGCTAGCCCGCCTTGCAAAATTGGCTGGCGACGTAGGTCAACTTGATCATAAACAGTCTCAGTCACAACCAGTGAATCTACGTGATCAGGCAAACGTGGTTTATCTCGACCCAAAAACGAATCGAAGCCTGAGGAAGCGGAGTCACTCAAGACGCCTGTGCTTGGATCAACATCATCGGATGAACTTTTCTCTGAACTTTCGGCCACTTTCTGGGGATTGTCTCGCTGGTCCAGCTTAATCGCATTTGGGTTTACTGCTTTAAGTTTTGCGCTTACTTCACCAACTTTTGTTGTTCGATTTTCACTGTCTGTAATCATCTCTTCGAGGCGCTCTTGGTTGCTATCTGAGGGCGCAATTTTCGACCCCAAATATGCAGCACTACAAACGAAGGTTAGGCATACAACTAGCACCAACTGATGTGAAATTTTATGCATTTACATTCCAGTCCAATGAACGTTCGACCCATGAAAACTCTCGTTAAACACCCCAAGCTGCTAAACGTTGAAGCCACGTGAGTCTTGATTCGGGGAGAAACTAAGGTTGGGGGGGCAGCTCTAGCATAGGGGTAACCCCTGCGAGAGGGTTGCCATCAATGTCATAGTATTCACTTACAACTGGATTGAGCGTAAAAGACGCTCCCCACTGTTGCAAACACCCATGGCAAGCTTCCGCCATTGCAGCCACTTGAACTGAGAGATCCTGGTGCAGAGCACCTCTAAAGTTAGCATCGGTAGTCGCCGAAAAACCGTAAGGATTGAGAACATAGATGTCTAGATAACCCGAACCATCTCCGTTATCGACAAGATGGGAATTTATTTGGACAAATGGATTGTGGTGTGCGGGGATCGCGTAAAGTTTGTAATCGCCATTTGCTATACCAGCCGTAATCGCCGTGGCATTTCCTCCGCTAAATTCAAATCGATACCTTGCGGCCCCAATCTGTTCATTGCCAACCAGACCATTGGGTCGAATGAGGGCCAATCCAGGAAGAGGTGCAAATTTCTGTAAGCTGAGTATATAGTCACTGTCGTATGAGGCTGTACCCTCCAGTATTTCAAGCCCTAAATCATTCAGGTCGCCTTCCGGTATATCAAATGCACCAGTAGCTAGTGTATTGGTTAACTGTGCAGAAGAGACCGCGACGCTGGCAGGTCCAACAGCAATAGAAGACAGGGGATTATCATTGCTATCAACGAGTGAAGCGACTACAAACCAACCACCGTCGTAGGGTTCGGTGTCCAAACCACTTCCACCATTGTGTATTGCAGCAGCCGTACTATTTGCACCGTAACCAGGATAAGCCCGAAATAGGCTTTCAACCTTGAGCTGATGCAATGATCCCAGTGAGTCAGTCAAAGACACAGTAACGGCAGATGGTGGTATATAAGCTGCAGAGCTGGCGTTTCGATGAACCCCACCCACTCCGATTACAATTGTGTTACCAGCACGAGCATAGTCAGGTGTCGGAGTCCACTGCACACATGCCTGCAGCGCAGCAATCGACAACGTTAGGCAGATAACTCGAAGCCATCCACTGATACGCACGGTTTGCATCCTTGACAATAAAAGAGCAGTACATAGCAAGGTAATAAAATGTGTATGAGTCGGGGGTGAAATACGGATTATTCGGCTGAAAGCTACCATGCAATTTTCGCGTTACGTTTATTTATTGATCCCGCAAGAAAAAAATAGCAAAGGAGCCCAAGATTGCAAGTGTTTGTTTGTAAGGGCATCGGGACCGATTCTGTCAGACTTTGGAGAGATTGAGAATTGAAGAAATTGAGGGACTAGTAGAGCCATGCTGTGTTGTTTAAAGCCTCACTAGGGAGTGGGGCTCCAACTGCATGAGGTTTTAGACAACACAATATCGCGGGAGTCAAAAGCAATGTCGCCGTGAGGAAATCCGAATAGGCTAACTCTCGCACACTCCGAGCCTTTCCCTCCTATATATGTGTACCTGAAAGTCCACAAACCCAGTGGGCTCGTGATACCAACGGACGACTAAGGGGGAGCATTGGAGGCAACCGGGCAATGGCTGCTGAACGATTTTTGCCTCGCCAAAGCGGCGCTTCTTGTAAACGATCGATGCTTTTTCGAAAACCAGAGCGCGCTCACCACAGGCTGGGGGTGCGATGCTCAGATCGAAGGATTCCTCTCCTTTGTCCCCAACGGAAAGGCTATGAGAGCTTTCATAATACAAAAGGTCTCCCGCAGTGGCCGGTGTGACTGGGCCAGCCAGTTCCTGAGGGGGAACTAATCGACCTTCCGCGGCCGAGTTGGCTAGAGAACTGGGCGCCAACAAAACTGCTAAAACCATCAAATGAAATTTTTTTTTGAACATAAACTGCGAAGTCTCCTGGATGGAGACAGTTTATGCATTATAGGTTGCCGGGGTATCCCCAACATTGGGGATCGTATCACCAATGGGTAGGGTGACTCTGACTGTAGTGCCCGACGGCGCACTATCCACTGTTAGCTGGGTACTGGCCATGCGAGCTCTGTGCTTCATGTTTTCCAGCCCCCTTCCGCCGCGTTTTTTTCCGAGTGACGTGGGATCGAAGCCGATACCGTCGTCACTGATCTCCATGTAAACAACATTTTCATTGGATCCCGTCGAAATGCGAAGCTGCGTTGCTTTGGAGTGTCTTATGGCATTAGTGATAGATTCTTGAAGTATGCGCAATATCTGCAGTGAACGATCGGCGCTGAGCTGGCTAATAACGGGGATATCGCGTACATCCCATATCACTTCTATCCCTTCTTTAGCCAGTGCCGGTTGCATGCGGCTGCGAATACTCCCCAGTAGAGAAACGAGATCTCCATCATTTTGCTCCATCGAATCTATCATTAATCGTAGATCGAGAAGTGCGTCTGACAGCAGGCTTTGAATCTCTTGCGTAGATGTCGTCGTGCTTTGCGACAATGCTAAGGCGGAAACCAGTTGACCCCCAACACCATCATGCATGTCGCGCATGATCCTCTCTCTTTCGGCAGCTAAGGTCTGGGAACGCTCTAGCTCAGCAAGCCGTGTGTAATTATTCTCCAATTCGATGCGTTTACTTTCGACGCGACGCTCTAGAGAAAGATTGAGCGCTTCCGATTCGTTGAGGGCGCGAGCGAACCGAATAAGTAGCACGATGGTAAACCCCAAAACCAAAATTGGCGCAGAATATTGAATGAAGAAACCGTTTTCTCGAGAGACATACCCACTAACACGCGCGAGATCGTGAACACCCGCTAGCAGAATAGGCGTGCCAGCAAAAATGGCAATCAGATATTCGGGATTCCAGGTTTCCCACCATCGTTGAAGTACTCGATAGGCAGGATATATGCCAAGCAACGTACATATCCTAAGAAAAACGTGTTCGCTATACCAAACGAAAGATGCCTCCGCTGGCATCAGCAACATCGCAATACTGGCGAACGCCATCACCGCTGCGACGATTCTTTCTATGCGTTTACCGTCAACTCCGATAAAGGCGTGCATACAAAATATGAGTACAACGATGAACCAGCCAAGCGTGAGATGGCGCAGTGTCTCCCAAGCCCGAACGGAAAACGGAATTTCGACGACTAACAGATTCAAGTTATGCAGTGCCCAAAGAATGGCCAAGCTCGCAAACCACACATGCAACATGTCTCTAGGTCGCGTTGCCCAATGCCCTAAAATTAAGATAGCCACTAGTACTAAACTGAAATTAATGCTTTCGACGGTATCTACGCGGAAACCGTGATTGCGTTGGTATGCTGGCCGAATAGCCTCTTCTGGGCCGAGATGAATCCGCCCCAAGTACCCTGGGCTTCCAGGGGCAGCTTTTACGTATATGGAAAAACTATTCTCGCCGTTGCGTAGAATACCGCTGGGTATGGAGAAGTTTAGTGGACGACTCCAGTTGCGTGCCACAGGATCTTCGAATCGCCCTCCGTGACCGACAAATTCCCCATTAATTTTTACTAGTGCGTTAGAGGTCACTCGGGGAAGGTAAATGCTCCATAATCGGTTTGGCGGCACCTTCAATTCCAAGCCAAATCGATACCAGCCGTGCAATTCTTCGTATCCAGATTTTTGCCAATCGTGAGGTAGGTAGACACTTTGCCAGCAATTGCTCTCGGCGTTGGGAGCTTGTGAATCCTGCGTTGCGCAAAAATAAACGACATCCATCACAAGGGTATTTTTCGGTGCCGCCGTCGCGTACAAGAAATAGACCACAGCCGCTATCGCCGCCAAGCCAGCGATGGCGGTTATGAGTAGAGATGCAGACCAGGGAAACTTCTCAGGTCTTGAGTTTGCGCCACTCATGGTCAATCAAGGTCGATGAGATGTAAGTTGATAGCTTCAAACACGGCCTCACTGCGCGAGCCAACTTCCAGCTTGCGATAGATGTGTTTGATGTGGGAGCTTACGGTATGGAATGAAATACCTAGCATGTCGGCAATTTCGTTGTAGGTATAGCCCTTCGCCACGAGTGTTAGCACATCGGTTTCCCGAAGCGACAATATGGAACTTTTTTCCGCTTTTTCTAGGTTTGGCTCCGATTCTGTCGGCACCGCTGATTGAAATCTGCGCAACAAGTGTCTGGCGATAGAAGGGCTGATTGGGGAGCCGCCCGCAAGAAGCTGGTGAACCGATTCGCCGATTTGTTCCAGTGTGTCGTCTTTAAGTATATAGCCCGCTGCACCAGCTTCCAGCGCAGCAATGACATTCCGCTCATCACCAAACACTGAAATTACCATTGCTTCAGCTGGCTCTTGCCAGCCTCTGACGTGTTTTATTAGATCTATACCACTTCCGTCGGGTAGGCCTAAATCCGTCAGCACCACATCGGGGGTAAATTCCGCTAGCAAGGCATAGCCCTCCGCTAACGTTGCGGCACTGCCAAGCAGTACCAAGTCGGGAGTTTGCTCGATAACACTCGCAATGCGCTCGCGAGTGGGTTGGTTGTCTTCGACGATTATTATTTTTGCCACATATCCAGTATACGCCAAACCGCCCTGCACAGTAGTTTTCTCCATCCCCAATATTTGGGATATGGACTCACCGCGTTCTCCCTAACAATGTTGTCCTGTCTGGTATTCGTATTGTTGCCTATGGTCGCTCGCCAGCGGAATCCTAAAAATATTATTCGCGGGATCTTTGCATATGATGCTCGAAACAAATCGCTCCCAGCGCAGTTCGATCGAAAACTTCCTATACCTCACCAAGCCTGCAATGGCCTTGATTTCAAATTTATTGTGCATGGCGGAGGTCCAAGCTTCCGCGATAGAAGTGATGCATACCAATCTCGACGATGCGCTGAGTACGGAACAACCCATGCTGATCACCTTGAATGCGCTGCCCAGTGCGCAACAGGGTGAATTGAGAGTGATTGTCAACAATAAAGATCTGACCGCCTTGGTGAATGTGTCAGAGCCCCATACGCTGAAACTGGATATGCAGATTGCGACCATAGCCGAAGGTGTCGCGGATGTACGGCTTTATCTCGTTAATGTGCAAGGCCAGTGGCAGCAGCTACAAGCATGGGCAGCACGCATCACTGAACCCAGAGCGCCCCTCTCCTATAAACACAGCCCGCGTCTGGTAATAACTAACGATGGGCAATTAGATGAGGGGTCCTCGGGCGACGCCTTTCCTTCTGACCCACGCACATTCCAAGATGTTTCACTGCAAGCGGGGTTGCACACGCAGCTTTCAACCGAACACTTTCAGGGAAGTTCAAATTTCAACTTTATTGGTGCTTCTCGGCAAGAAGAAACTTTGCGCTTTGGTGAGAAAGATGGGAAGGCGCATAAGGTGGATTTGAGTGATTTTTTGCTCGAACTGAGCAACGAGCAAATGGCACTCCAAGCAGGCCATATGCATTACGGCAATAATCCATTATTGCTTAATGGGTTCTCAAGTCGCGGATTGGGTTTTAGCTATCGACTGAGCAAACGGGTGGATCTCTCGTTGAGCTCGATGAATGCTACTAGCCTCGTTGGCTTCAATAATATTTTTGGTTTAAACGATAGCAAGCATCGCTTGGATGCAGCGACACTGGGCGTCGAACTACTCCCGACTCGCCCAGGCGAACTGCGGCTTGAGCTTACCTATATGGATGCTAGCAAGCGTTCCACGCTCAATTTCGATGTTGGTGAAGTGGCGGACGCCGAAAGAAGCAATGGCTGGGGTGCGCGATTACTCGGAGCAACCGACGGTGGCCGACTTCGTGCCGATTTATCGGTCGCCAGTAGCCGTTTTTCGAACCCGAATGATCCGCTCTTAAGTTTAGGTGACGAGTTGGTGAAAACGGGTTCCAGTCGCGATCTGGCTTATCGCGTAGAACTCAATTATCAGCTATTACAAAACTTCGCGCTAACAGAGAGATCTTATGCCTCATTCGCATTGCGTTATGTGCACGATAAAGCCGATCCACTATATCGCAGCTTGGGAGCCTATGTGCCGGCCGATAGACTGAATCACCAGTGGCATCTAAATGGTCAGATAGGTGCTCTAAATCTCGCGATAAACCACGCTAGATCCGAAGACAACCTCGACGACGTTCCAACAATACTAACCACCAAAACTAAAAACACGGGCTTATCAGCAAGTCTTTCAATGGCTCAATTATTTTCGTCCCAGCAGGACAACTTATCGTATTGGCCCGAGTTGAGCTACAACTGGAGTGAGAATCACCAGTTTGCAGCCAACAATCCAGACAGTGAATTCTCTGGTTTCAATGGTGGCAGCCACTTGCCCGATCAAGTGAATAATCGCCACGAGCTGGGTTTGAATTGGTCGGGAAATTACTGGAGCTTTGGCTTGCGCGGCGCCAACGCAACACAAGACAATCGACAAGTGGGGCGACGCGCTGCAGATTTTGAACTGATGGATTACGGTGTAAACGTCTCTTTGCGCCCAATTGATTCTCTGGGCATCGGATTCAACTGGTCTATCGGTACCAATGACGATAAGGAAGCAGCGGTTGAGCGAGAAACCCAAGCCAAAGGGTTCAATATCGACTGGATTGTGAGCGAGCATTGGTCCATCGTGGCCAATCTCGAATTTGGGGAAAGTAGTGACAGTCTTGACCTCTCCGAAACCGAAAACACATCTGGCTCGGCGCAGGTTAACTGGAACTTTGAGCTGCCCTTGTGGAAACGCGATATGCCGGGACAGTTCTTTTTACGCTACAGCAGGCAAGAAAACAAATCGCAAGATAACGTCTTTGGTTTTGAATCCGATGGTGAGAATTGGCTTCTCAACTCGGGCTTCAGTCTGAACTTATTCTAGCCGGGAGATTATCTCCATGAAAATGCTATATCTCGCGGGTGCGCTTTTAGTTGTTGCCATGAAATCTACGCTGGTCGTAGCCGTGACTGCCGTTAGCCCAAACGGCGTTAATGTACGCAGTACAGGCCCAACAACCGTATTCTTGACCTTTCAGAATACCGGCGGACAGCAACCGGCAGATGCTTTTTGGTGCGGAGATATTACAGTGCCCGCCAATACCCCCACCAATGTCAACCCCTGTGTGCCGGGAACGCTTTTCGGGCATTTACCAGCTCGCAATGAACTGTCCCGCTCCAGTGGAACAAGTGGTTTTAGCAATACTACAGACATCATGACAATACCGCCCTCGGTGGCGCGGCGCGCGTACATTGCGGCATTAGAAGGGGAAGCGTCGCAGTTTTTTTACGTGAGAAAATTTGTAGACGCCGCCGGAGTTGAGCAATACATCGCGGTAACGTGTCGCATGGCCGGCGGCGGTGCGCGAGTACCGCTGGCATTGACCAATGTAGACATTGCCTTTGACGCCGGAGAACTTGATCGCCCCATTCAAGTTTATGCCAAAGGCTCTACACCGCAAACACTGGGTGCGACGATTCACTACAATGGTAGTGGTCGTCTAAAAGGTCGCTGGGAAGCGGTACGGCCCGGTGATTTAGAGCCCGAATTTGAGGACTTGCTGACCGAGGCCAGTCTACCTGTTGAGCTGCGCGGTACACAGCGCCGATATACCTTCTTATCGCGTTTCGATCGCTTTTTACCACCGACGGGTGAGATTTTTTTACCGGGGCCAGACCCGAGCTTGCTGCCCACTAGTAGTGACGGACCCTACAAAGTGTTGCTGCGCATTGAAGCAAGTGCAGACAAAGAAGGCAATTCTGATGCACTTGTGGGAACCGCAATCAGCGGGGGTGTGGCGGGATTTCCTATGCCGGTACTGCGTTACTACGTGGGTGCCTCTGAGGACATTACTCTAGCTCCAAGGGAATCAGCGTTTGATGCCCCGTCGTTGTTGTTTCCGCACAATGACTACGTACTTCATTTAGGTCAAACGCTTACCTTCACTTGGGCAGTGAACGTCGACGTTGCTTATAGCGAACTCGAGCTAGCTCGAGGCGATGAGGCTATTTTTGCTGCGGTATTAGCAGACGCTGCCAACAGTTACACACTGCCGCCCTGGGTTGATGTTAAAGCTGGGGATCTGGTGCGTTGGCGTGTGAATGCGAAAAACGAAAGTGGCGAGACTATTGCGCGCAGCATATGGCGGCGCTTCCAGGTGCAGTGACATCACCAGACATTCAATGAAAGCCCTCTCCGACACGGCGAATGATGAGCCCCACGGCATGCCGAATAACAGGCAGGGCGGTAACGCCTGGTACATCTGGGTGCAGGGTGATGCTCGCGATCAGCAAGTGCGTCGATCGCTTCCGGGCAAAAGTAAAAATACGGGAAATAGACGCAACCAGCATTCTTACAATACCAAGACGGGAGATAGTTAAGATGAAAATTCAAGGCTCAAAAAAACTGATGTTCCACATATTGTTGATCGGCTTGGCGTATACCGGCATTGCGACCGCCTTTGCGAAGGACTGTGAGCTTGAAATTAGCTACCGAAAATCGGTCAGTAGCTCTGCTGAGAGCATTACCGTGGTTGGGGTTAACGAATCGGAAACCACATCCATATCAAGAAACCATGTACGTTATTTTAAGAATAGAAAAAGCAAGGCGGTTAGTGTTGAAGTATCGTCCTCGCCGGGTTCATCGCAACGGAAGTGGATAACGCTCTCAGCACTTAATCAAAAAGAGCCAGTGTCTGGTGTGTACCCCCTGCATATGAGCCTATACAGTGTGCGCTGTCCTCAATCGCTATCTACTGGCACCACCACTTTGTTGCAGTCCGGCGTGCAAAGCTGTAAAACGGGTTCCAACGGGAAAACATGCAGTGGTAACGGCCAGTGTATTGGCACGCAATGTAGATGCAATGCAGATTTCAGTGGTGCGGCTTGTGAAACACTCACTCAGCGTTGCTATGGAGCCATAGGAGACAACTGCGGTGTTGCCGATGGCTTCAATTTTGGCTTCTGCGCTGGGAATCTTTGCAAGATCAATGCAGGTAGCTGGAAACACGATGAATGCTGTGTAACCTATCGAGTAAATGGCCCGATGCCAGTATCACAGCAAGGGTCATGTACTCCACCTCCTTTTGCTCCACCACCCTACGCGCAAAATTGCCTGGTGCTTTTTAACATGGCGGTTGAGCACTTAGCTGCACCAGGGCTGACATGGACGCGGACTGTGGATACGCAAAAGCGCAGTTCTGGTACGGGTAGTTTTTCAGTGAATCATGCGGATATGTGTAATCCCGCCGGTGGCACCTTACTCTGTGCGGATACGCGCATGTGTTGTAGCCGGCGTGCCGATCAATTGCCAGCCCCAAATTTATGTCGGTGTCGATAATCTACGTGATACTGGCTGACCGCGCATCTCAAATTCTTGGTATATCGCTATCCTGGGGGCTGATCTAATGTCTTTGCCTCTAAGTGTTTTTTATTTGGAACGTTGGGCAGAAGTGCTGAGTCATGCCGCGATCACCATCGATTGATAAAGCCGTTCGATATGCGTTGCTATTAGCGATGCGCTTCTTGCCATCAGGATTTGGCTCGCCTGACGCATACGGGCGTCAAACGCAAGAGGTCCTGCCACTGACCCAGAGAGTCTCAGCGCAGCCTCATGGCGATTGCAACCTCACCGAGAGACCAGGTTCCAAACACACGAGCAACAAGCAGATTCTACTTCGCGCTACCCCAGCAAAGGTTTAACAACCTGCAACACCGCCTTAAAGCAGCGTGGGTTACCGCAGACGATATTCCCCGAATCGAGGTAGCGGTCCGAGCCATCGATATCGGCGACCAGGCCACCCGCTTCGCGAACAAGGAGCGAACCTGCGGCCATATCCCAGGGAGCGAGCCCGAGCTCCCAAAAAGCATCGAGTCGACCCGCAGCGACGTAGGCCAAGTCGAGAGAGGCGGCACCCGCGCGGCGAATACCCGCGCATTGACCCGCGAGGATGGCGAGGGATTGACTGTAGGGCTCCAGCTTATCGTCACAGTGTTCTTTAAAGGGAATACCCGTGCCCAGCAGGGCACCTTCTAGGGTGGTGCGATTACTTACACGCAAGCGGCGGCCATTGAGTGCAGCGCCGCGTCCGCGCGAGGCGATAAATTCCTCGTGCCGCACCGGGTCGACGATGACCGCATGCTCCGCCTTGCCGCGATGGAAGCAGGCGATGGATACCGCATAGTGAGGAATGCCGCGCACAAAGTTGGTAGTGCCGTCCAGCGGGTCGATCACCCAGCGATACTCGGCATCTTCGTCGCCGGTAAGGCCGCTTTCCTCGCCCAGGATGGCGTGGTCCGGGTAGGCTTTATGCAGGTGGTAGATAATATCCTGCTCTGCCTTGATATCGACCTCGGTGACGAAGTTGTTCACGCCCTTGGCCTGCACCTCAAAGCGATCTAACTCGTCCGAGGCGCGCACGATACCCTCGCCCGCTTTGCGAGCGGCACGCAAGGCAATGTTGATCATTGGCTCCATGGTGAGATTCCAGCGCCCACGCGGTTAGGGCATGATCGGTTCATCATCGATCCCCTCTTTCACGGGGATCATCAAGTCTTCTTTATTGACACCCAGCAGGAGCAAGGTAGTCGCAGCGACGTAGATCGATGAATAGGTACCGATAGCGACACCCACGATTAAAGCGATGGCAAAACCAAATATATTGTCGCCGCCAAAGATAGCCAGCGCACTTAACACCAACAAAGTGGTAAACGAGGTAACCAAGGTACGACCGAGCGTTTCAGTCAATGAGATGTTGATCACTTCTACGGGCTCCACTCGACGGAGCTTGCGAAAGTTCTCACGAATACGGTCTGCAACGACGATGGTGTCGTTTAGGGAGTAGCCGATGACCGCGAGCAAGGCCGCCAACACGGTGAGATCAAACTCCATGCCTATCACGGAGAAAAACCCTAGCGTGATTAACACATCGTGTACCAGCGCCACGACGGCGCCAACGGCAAACTTAAACTGGAAACGAAAGGCGATGTAGAGCATGACCAAGCCGAGCGCCAACAACATGGCCAGACCACCTTGCTCGCGCAACTCGTCCCCCACTTGCGGGCCGACATATTCATTGCGGCGCAGCTCCACGTCACTACTGGATGCCTCTCGCAATTGCGTGAGGAGTTCAATGCCCTGTTTGTCGGAGTAAGTTTCCGGCAGCCGGATCAGCACATCCCGATCACTACCAAAACTAACCACTACCGCACCTTCATAGCCCTTGGCCTGTAGAGTGCCACGTATGGCGTTTAAATCTGCCGCTTCCGAGTAATGGACTTCAACCAGAGTACCTCCGGTGAAATCCAGGCCCCAGTTTAACTGGCGCGTCGCCAAAGAACCGATCGCCACGAGTATAAGAATCGCCGACAATACGTAGGCTAAATGGCGTTGGCCCATAAAGCTGATGGACTTCACAGGAGCAGCACCTTTAGTCGCAGCGGATGCACTTACAGAATTAGCCGTGGAATCTGAAGCCATGTTACGCCCTCCCCAAGCGGCCGCCGATGGACAGTTTTTTCACCCGCCGCCCGCCATAGATCAAATTGACGATGGCGCGCGTACTGAGAATCGCCGTAAACATGGAAGTTAAAATTCCCACCGATAAAGTCACGGCGAACCCTTTGATGGGGCCGGTACCCACGGCATAGAGAATGACGGCCACGATGAGTGTTGTTAAGTTTGCATCGAGAATCGTGGAAACGGCGCGCTCGAAGCCGGCGTGAATCGCCATTTGTGACGAAAGACCGTTGCGCAGCTCTTCGCGTATGCGCGAAAAAATCAAGACGTTGGCATCCACCGCCATGCCCACGGTGAGCACAATACCGGCGATACCAGGCAGCGTCAGCGTGGCCCCTAGCATGGACATGACGGCGACTAACAAAATAAGGTTACAGCTCAGTGCAATCACCGCCGCCACGCCAAATACGCGGTAGTAGAGAATCATAAAGAGCGCGACAAGGGCCAAACCAATCTGTACGGATTTCACGCCGAGGCGAATATTTTCTGCGCCCAGCGACGGCCCCACGGTGCGCTCTTCAACAAAGGTAATCGGTGCGGCTAGCGCGCCGGCGCGCAACATCAGTGCCAGCTCTGAGGCCTCCAGCGGACTATCCAAGCCAGTGATCTGGAACTGTGCGCCCAGAGCAGATTGAATCACCGGGGCAGTCAGAAGACGCTTTTCATCATAGGGTTTCTTAACCGCGACTTCGATACCCGCTGCGTCGGTTTCGTAGCGCGTGCGATACTTGCGCTCGATGAACAACACACCCATGCGCCGCTTAATATTGTGCCGCGTGGCGCGGGACATCATCGTGCCGCCTTCACCATCCAGGCTGATTTGCACATTGGGCTGACCATTTTGGTCGAAACTCGCTTGGGCATTGGAGACTCGCTCGCCCGTGATGATGACTTCGCGCTCTAGGTATTCATACGAGCCCACACGATCTTCACTACGGTACTCAAAGCGTTGCTTATCAGACGCTGGTGCGTCGAGTTTGGCTACCAAGCGAAACTCCAAATTTGCCACTTTGCCCAAGATACGCTTGGCTTCAGCGGTGTCTTGAATACCGGGCAACTCCACCACAATCCGATTCTTACCCTGCCGCTGAACCAGCGGTTCGGAAACGCCCAGTTCATTGACGCGGTTGCGCAGGGTAGTGAGGTTTTGTCCAACGGCATAATCAGCGATTTCTTTGCGGGTCTGCTCCGACATCGCAGCCACTATATTCCAGCTTTGGCCCTCTTCGAAGCGGTCAAGCAACAACTCGGGGTGATTTTCGGCAATTTGGCTGCGCGCTTGTTCGCGCAGCTCCTCTGATTTAAAGCGGCCTTCAATTTTGTTGTCTTGTAAACGCAACGAGCCGCGTATTTTGGCTTCGCGCAGGGCTTTCTTGATGGCGGTTTCGTAGAATTCCATGCGTCGACTGGTGGCCGCATCGACGTCAACCTCGAGTTTGAAGTGCACACCGCCGGAGAGGTCCAGGCCTAATTTCATGGGCTGGGCGCCATAATCGCTCAACCATGAAGGTGTCGTGGGCGCCAAATTGAGTGCCACGATATAGCCATCACCTAGGGCGCGCGACACCGTCGATTGCGCCTTCAGTTGTTGCTCGGAGTCACGCAATCGCAACAGTGCGTTGCGGCCTTTCACGTCGATCTCTTCACCAAAATAGGCGATGCTGGCCGCGTCCAACGCTTGCTCAGCGCGACTCAGCAGGCGTTTGCCCAACACTTCTGCAGAGTTTTCACCGGTAATTTGCAATGCCGGATCGGGGGCATAGAGGTTGGGGGCGGCGTAGAAAAGCCCGAGCAAGAGCACAGACAGCACGAGCAGGTATTTCCACAGGGGGTACTTATTCAGCATAGGGTCGCTCTGGCTGGATTTCGATATTGAAGGGCGCGCGCCCGACGTGAAACGTGCGCCATTATAAGTAAACCGCTGATGGCCACAAGTGGCCGCCCTGTGAATTAGCCCAACCAGACTCGCGCATTGCGAAATAGCCGCAACCAGGGGCCATCTTCACCCCACTCCTTGGGTGCCCAAGAATGTTGCACGCTGCGATAAATACGCTCTGGATGGGGCATCATGATCGTGGCGCGGCCGTCTTCGCTGCACAGCCCCGTAATGCCGGCCGGTGAACCATTCGGGTTTGCCGGGTAATCGAGCGCCACCGAGACAGTATTTTCCAAGAAACGCAACGCGACTGTACCGGAACGCTCCGCCGCCTCTAAGGCACTCGGATCGGCAAATTGCGCGCGCCCCTCTCCGTGGGCAACAGCGATAGGCATGTGTGACCCAGCCATGCCGCGCAGCAAGATAGAGGGTGACTCCTGGACCTGCACAAGTGCCAAGCGCGCTTCAAATTGCTCCGATTGGTTGCGCACAAAGCGCGGCCAATGCGCCGCGCCGGGAATCAGGGCACGCAGTGTGGCGATCATCTGACAGCCATTGCAAACACCCAGCGTGAAGGTGTCCTCGCGCGCAAAAAATGCGCTGAAGGCATCACGCAGTGCCGTATTGAACAACACACTTTTTGCCCAACCCTCTCCCGCACCGAGTACATCACCATAGGAAAAACCGCCGCACGCCACCAGACCACGAAACTCGCTCAGCGAACGCCGCCCCTGCAAAAGGTCGCTCATGTGCACGTCGACTGGCGCAAACCCAGCGCGGTGAAATGCCGCCGCCATCTCGACTTGCCCATTGACGCCTTGCTCGCGCAGCACCGCCAGCGGCGGCCGCTGCCCCGTATTGATAAAGGGCGCCGCCACATCTTCATTGAGATCAAAGCTCAAAGCGACGGATAGACCGGGATCATCTTGTGCGTGCCGCGCGTATTCCTGTAGGGCACAAACGGGGTTATCGCGCAGCGCTTGCATCTCGTAACTGGTGCGCGACCAAAGCTGCTGCAGGCGGCCGCGATCATCTTCAAACAGTGCCTGTCCAGAGCGGGAAAAACGAAGGGTCTGTCCCGGTATCGCACAGCCAATCTCATAGGTGCAATCCTCCAGGCCCAGGACACTCGCTCGCGCTTGAAACACCTGTACGCGCTCACGCCGCAGCTGTACCACAACACCTATTTCTTCGTTAAACAGCGCAGCAAGTGGCTCACCAGGTAGCGCATCGAGTTGTATATCGAGGCCGCAGCGTCCGGCAAAGGCCATCTCCAGCAACGTCGTCATCAAGCCACCATCGGAGCGGTCGTGATACGCCAACAACTCGCCGCGCTGCAAAAACTCTTGCACCAGCGCAAACAGTGCGGACAGATCACTGGCACACTCGATGTCCGCGACATCTGCTCCCATCTGGCCGCAGACTTGCGCCAGCGCGGAGCCCGCCAAGCGATTGGCACCGCGCCCCAGGTCAATGAACACTAGCGGTGCTTTTTTTGCCAGCGGTTGGAGTTCAGGCGTACAGGACAAACGCGCGTCGGTCACCGGCGAAAAAGCGGACACGATGAGCGACATGGGCGCCGTGACTGACTTTTCTTGCGCGCCTTCCTGCCAGCGCGTGCGCATCGACATAGAATCCTTACCCACCGGTATAGTTATACCCAGAGCAGGACAAAACTCCATGCCGACCGCTTGCACCGTGTCGTACAAAATAGCGTCTTCGCTGCCGTGACCCGCAGCGCACATCCAGTTGGCCGACAACTTGATATCTTTGATATCGGCAATGGCACTCGCGGCAATATTGGTAATCGCCTCGGCGACAGCCATGCGCCCAGATGCAGGGCCATTTACCAGTGCCAGCGGGGTACGCTCACCCATGGCCATAGCCTCGCCCGCATAGCTGTCGTAGGACACGGTGGTAACAGCACAGTCAGCTACTGGTACCTGCCAGGGGCCGACCATTTGGTCACGGGCGACCATGCCGGTCACGGTGCGATCGCCAATGGTGATCAAAAAACTTTTGCTGGCGACGCTGGGCAATTGCAGCACACGCTCTGTCGCTTCCGCGAGGGACAAGTCAATGGAGACCGGGTACGCGGTGCGTTCGATGCGCTGGACGTCACGGTGCATACGCGGTGGCTTACCGAACAACACAGACATCGGCAGATCGACAGGCGTATTCTCGAAGTGCTCATCGCGCAGACGCAAGTGCAGTGCTTCGGTCGCCTCACCGACGACGGCATAGGGGCAACGCTCGCGCTCACAAATAGCGGTAAACCGTGCGAGATTCTGCGGCTCCACCGCCATCACGTAGCGCTCCTGCGATTCGTTACACCAAATTTCCAAAGGTGACATGCCAGGCTCCACGCTGGGCACATCACGCAAGCGAAAATCTCCGCCACGGCCACCGTCTTTCACCAGTTCCGGCAGGGCGTTGGACAATCCGCCCGCACCCACGTCATGAATAAACGCGATGGGATTTTCATCACCCAACTGCCAGCAGCAGTCAATTACCTCCTGGCAACGGCGCTCGATTTCTGGGTTTTGCCGCTGCACGGAGGCAAAATCTAAATCGGCCTCGCTATCGCCACTGGCCATAGAGGATGCCGCGCCACCGCCCAATCCAATCAACATTGCCGGGCCGCCCAAAACAATTAAATGCGCTCCGGGCTGATAATCGCCCTTTTTCACATGCGCCTCGCGCACATTGCCATAGCCACCAGCCAGCATAATCGGCTTGTGGTAGCCGCGCTGCTCCGCGTCACTTAAATCATCAGCGGGCAACGCCATTTCAAAGCTGCGAAAGTAGCCACAGAGATTGGGGCGGCCAAATTCGTTGTTAAAGGCAGCGCCGCCGATGGGGCCCTCGAGCATGATATCCAGCGCTGAGACGATGCGTGCCGGTTTGCCGTAGGGGTGTTCCCAGGCGTGCGTGTAGCCCGGAATGTGCAAATTGGAAACAGAAAAACCCGTCAACCCGACTTTGGGTTTGGAGCCGCGCCCTACCGCGCCCTCGTCGCGAATTTCGCCCCCGGCGCCGGTACCAGCCCCTGGATGCGGAGCAATCGCGGTGGGGTGATTGTGCGTCTCAACCTTCATTAACAAATGAATCGGCTCGCGGTGAAACCCATACTCGGCGGACTCCGGGTCGGGGTAAAATCGCCCCGCCGTGGGTCCGGACACCACTGCGGCGTTGTCAGAGTATGCCGACAGCACGTTTTCGCCACCCAGCGCGTGCGTATTGCGGATCATTTGGAATAGGGAGTGCGGTTGCTCGCGACCGTCGATCGTCCACTGGGCATTAAATATCTTGTGCCGACAGTGTTCCGAGTTGGCCTGGGCAAACATCATCAGTTCGACATCGTTGGGGTTGCGGCCCAGTTCGACAAAGCTCTCGAGTAGATAGTCGATTTCATCCGCCGCCAGGGCGAGGCCCAGTTGACGATCCGCTGCTTCCAATGCGGGCCGCCCCCCCTGCAGCACATCGACACTTGCCATGGGCCGAGGCTGGGCATGCCCAAACAAGCCAGCGGCCGCCTCGTTGCCCCCGAGAACGACTTCGGTCATGCGATCGTGTAGCTCGGCATCGACGAGTTCCCGCTCGATCGCACTCAGTGCCTCTGGCATCGTCAGATACCAGGCGACGCCGCGCTCCAAGCGCTCCACTTCCAGCAAACCGCAGTTATGGGCGATATCGGTTGCCTTACTGGACCAGGGGGAAATGGTGCCAAATCTTGGGACGACCAACCGCAGCTGGACTGACGGTTGCGCGTCATCGAACTCCGCCTGGGAACCTGCTTCTGGGCCGTAACACAGCAAGCTCTCCAACACGGCGTGTTGCGTCGCAGATAACGGGCTAAACAGTTGCGCAAAATGAAGGTATTGAGTACGTAACAGGCGGATGCCGGGGTGAATAACGGCGAGTTTTTGCGCGACTTTGTCGAGGCGAAAAGCAGACAAAGCGGGCGCACCACGCAGGGTCAACATGCGGTGACCATCTCCAAAAAAGGTGGATTTTAAGAAAGGGCGGTATTGTACTGTATTGTAGCCGAGCCAGTGAATGGAAATTGCGCCAGTTTCCTGTGCATATTCTTTGTCAAGAAACACAGCACAGCGCTACACTAAAACCATGTTGCCAGTCGACTTGCGCCGCGCTGCACCGCTCCTAACCAATCCACGCCGGAGTTGGCTCAGGATTCAGCATTTGAGCGGGTTTGCGAAGATGGCGATCAAACACCTTTCGGTGCTGCTTCTTGGCCTGCCACTGCTATGGCTAGCCGGCTGTGAGCGCAAAGATTCTCTCGCGGCCATTGAAGCCAAGGGTAAATTGGTGGTGGTGAGCCGCAATGGCCCATCGACCTACTATCTCGAGAAGAACGAACCCACCGGTTTTGAGTACGCGCTGGCCTCCATGCTATCTGAAGAGCTGGGTGTCGAAGTCATCATGCAACCGGCTTTTACCCTGAACGATATTTTTCAACAGCTCCGGGATCGACACGCAGATATTGCGGCAGCGGGTCTCACCCTGACAGCACAACGAGCGAGCGTATTTCCTCACTCAGTTCCCTATGAAGACCTGATTACCCAGGTCATCTACGTGGCAGGTACCTTTCGCCCGCGGGAACTCGTCGATCTGCTCGGTATGGATATCGTGGCACTGGCTGATTCCAGCCACGCCGAGTCGCTGCGCGCAATAGAACGTAACAAACTGCCGGATCTAACCTGGCGCGAGATTCCCGAAGCAGACACGCAAGTGCTATTGGAAATGGTGAATACCGGCCAGGCCGACTTAGCCATCCTCGATTCCAACGAGTTCACGGTGCAGCAGAGCCTCTACCCGCGCCTAAAAGTGGCGTTTGACCTCGGAACAGAACAGGAGATGGTCTGGTACCTCGCCCCCGATACCGACAATGCGCGCCTCCTGGCAACGATCAACGGCTTCTTCGAGCGCCTGCAGCAAGACGGCACGTTAGACCGTCTGCGAGATATTCATTTTGGCCACACAGGTGCGGTGTCACGTATTGGCTCACACACGTTCACATTAAAAATGCGCAAGGACCTGCCAACGTATCAGTCTCTCATCCAACAGGTCGCGCGGGAATATCAAATGGACTGGCGTCTGCTCGCCGCCATCGCTTACCAGGAATCCCATTGGAATCCGCGAGCCGCGTCGCCAACCGGCGTGCGCGGCATGATGATGCTGACGCGGCCCACTGCCCAAGAGATGGGGGTCAGTAATCGCCTGGACGCGGCCCAGAGTTTGCGTGGTGGAGCACGCTATCTGAAAAATCTCTTGCGGCGACTACCGGCAGACATCACCGAACCCGATAGAACCTGGATGGCGCTGGCAGCTTATAATGTCGGTCTGGGGCATTTGCACGATGCACGGCAACTCACTGAGAGACAAGGTGGGGACCCCAATTTATGGAGTAACGTGATGCAGCGGCTACCGCTGTTACAAAAAAGTAAATTCTATAAAACACTGCGTTATGGTTATGCGCGCGGCCGCGAGGCCGTCACTTATGTGCAAAACATACGCCACTACTACAGCATACTCACCTGGCAGGATATTCAGGAAGAGCAGCCCATTCCACCAATTGACACCAACGACTATTTACCAGAGGCTTTGCGCGGCACGGGATTTTACGCGCTGTAATAGCATCGGGTGTAGACAACCCGCTGGCACGGCGCTTCCAAGTCACCCTAGACCTCAACGCCGTGCCTGAAAAAATTCCCGCAACCGCGTGCTGCTCGCAGCGGCCAACACACCTTCCGACCACTCGATGCGGTGGTTGTACCAGGGTTCGTCCAATAGTTGGCGGTTACTGCAGATGACACCCGCGCGCGGCTCCGTAGCGGCAAACACCAAACGCTTGATGCGCGCGTGTATCAACGCACCGGCACACATCGTGCAGGGCTCCAGCGTGACATATAGCGTCGCTCGGGGTAGTCGATAGTTGCCACTGTGCGCCGCCGCATCGCGCAGCGCCACAATTTCCGCATGGGCAGTTGGGTCCTTGGCACTGATTACCTGATTCCAACCTTCCCCTATGAGTTGATCATCGCGTACCACAACGGCACCGATGGGCACCTCATTCTCATTCGCCGCGCGGTCGGCCAGGGCCAGGGCGCGGTGCATCCACTGTTCGTCCGTCGAAGGCATTGGGTGTGCGCTAGCGCGGTTGCAGCCCTTTCTCCTGCCGCTCGCGATTCATCCGCTTGGCATCACTACTTAAACGCTCGCCCAACTCTTCTTCAGACGCAGTGCCTTCGATGTGTCTATTGGCCAAAGCAGCGTTATACATGATGCGCTTGACCGGCGTGACCGCGAGGATCACGCGGAGAGGAGAATCGAGCAATTGATAAAAAGAGTCTTCCACCGCCGCATTCCCCTGCCCTACCTTGGCGGCCAGCGCTCGATAAAACCAAGCCTTAGTCTCATCGTCATCGAAAAACTCGCCAGTACCTTTAAAGGTGATCGCACCGCTCGGGAAGCCTTCGGGGGCAGCCTCAGGATAGGAGGCTGAGCTGATATTTACAGAGACGCGATTATCGCGCCGGATTGCCGCCGCACGGTGCCGGTGCGAGGCAAAGGTGAGCCATATTTTTTCGTCACGCCAGACAAAAGCGTGGGTGACACCGACAGGCCAGCCGTCTTTGGTAGACCACATCAGCACAGCTTCTATCGCGTTGTTCATCAAGATGTCAACCTCGGCCTCGGAGAAGGGGTATATCGAAACAACTTCGTGATCGTGAGTTTGCACCATGCCATAGTCCTCTGAAACACTTTGTTCTGGAAGCGCACACAGTTTACGCGCTTCCGGGCACATTAACAGGCATGATATTGCGCGATCATCTTAGCGACTTTACATCGCCTCTATTCCTAGTCCCACAAGTAAGGCGATAATAAAACCGGCGCTAAACCAGCGCGTGTGGTTGAATGCGTGCGGCGCATACCACAGTGGCCAAAGCTCTGCCGGGAATGCTGCCGGACGTTGCGCCGGTGTCGGCCGCAGAAAAACCCTGCTGGTTGCCCAGCTAACGGGAGCGACAAGGGCGGCACAGAGAGTTACGGGGTGCAGCGCTCCCGCAATAATCAGCCCAACGAGCATCAAATACTGGCATAGCAGCATGCCTACAACACACCGTCGCGCCCAGGCCTGCCCCAAAATGACAGGCAAGGAGTACACCCCTTTTTGTCTATCGGCAGCAGCTTTGTCGATATGCTTACCAAACAACACTGCTGTGGGGCCCAAGGCATAACAAAAACTCACCCAATAGACATAGTCGGGAACCGAACCACCGATGACGTAGTAACTGCCGCCAATCATGAGTGGGCCCCACACGATGAGCACCGAGGGCTCACCGAGGCCAATGTATTTTAGCGGCCAGGTATAAAACAGAACAAAACATATGCCGCTCAACATCAGCCACACAGTGTAGTCGCCACGCAACCACACCAACAGCAGACCGGCGGAAAGTGCGATACCTCCCGTTATCACCACATACACCAGAAATTGCCGTGGCGTGAGCAATTGCTGCTCCAGTGCATGAACACCGTACTGAGTGCGCGCATAATTGTCGCGGTCAATACCGCGGCGGTGATCGACCAGGTCGTTCACTAGATTATTCGTGGCGTGCGCAAACAGCGTACCGATAACAACCAAAAACAACAGCAGCGGATCAGCATAGCCATCGCGGAACGCCAGCAGGGCACCGATCGCGAGTGCACTGAGAGTCATTAACAACACGGAAGCGCGCGACGCAATCATCCAGCGCGCGACTATATCTAACTCCTGCCACCGCGCCTCGCTCACAGTGGGCATGGTGCGCAGAGCCTGAAACCACATCGTCCAATTCATGGGTAAAACGCAAATACTTAAATAATTGTAGGGGAATATCCGATCAAGTTTCGATTCAGACAAAAAGTGGAGCAGTCACCGAAATGTCTGCCCAAGTTGCTATACTATCGCATCGCCGCATTAGTCCTAAGGCAATTCGTCTAAAATTGGGGCACTAGATTCAGTTAGCAGCCATCAAACACTCACCATCCGGAAAGACTGTGCGCGAATACCTGGTGTGCCCGAAAAATTCCAGTAAAGTACGCGTGACTAAACCCATTTCATAACCACTATACGATGAAACACCTGGACAACTTCACCACCAGCGCGCAGACCTCGCAGTCATTCGCGCGACTTTCCGGCGATTTTAACCCGCTCCATTTAGACCCTATCGCTGCACGCCGCACACAGTTTGGGCGGACTCTCATTCACGGCGTCTGCGGCACGTTACAGGCCCTTGATTGTTGGCTCGGGCACAACCCTCACTGTACAGCCCTGGAAAAACTGAGTGTTAGCTACGCTAGACCCATCGGCCAGGGTGAAGAGATAGCGCTGCATGCCACGCACGAAGGCAACAATGTGCAACTGGAATTAATGGTTCAGGGCCTGCGCTGTCAGATAATCAGTCTGGTGTTCACGGAAAAATCAGGGCAGCCCCCTGTTTCACCCAACTTTTCCAGCGCGCTGCACACCGCGCCAAACTGTGACGAACCCACTATTGACAACTGCAAAGGAATCACCAATGCGGTTGATCTAATCTGGGATGCGGCACTGGTGGCCGAACTGTTCCCAAACGCCAGCGCGGCAATCCCCGACTATCAACTTGCCTCTCTAATCGCCACTACAAACATCGTAGGCATGAAATGCCCTGGCTTACATTCGGTCTATTCGAATTTGGAACTACAGTTCGCAGTGGCAGGCGACGACGCCAGTAACAGTCAGCTGCACTATACCGTAAGCGCCGCCGATGCGCGCTTAAACCGCGTCGAAATCGGTGTCTGTAATGCCTATTTACAAGGGGAAATTGAGGCCTTTTTTCGAGCCGCTCCCGCCGCGCAAGCAACCATAGCCGAGATAGTAGAAAAAGTGCCCGACGGTCTGTTTGGGAACCAAACCGCGCTCATTGTCGGCGCGTCTCGTGGCCTTGGCGAAGTTATTGCCAAAGTGCTAGCGGCGGGCGGTGCAAGCGTCATCTTGACCTATGCAAGAGGAGCTGACGATGCTGAGGCGGTAGCAACAGATATCGCCAAGCAATACCCAAAGCCCACAGTTTTGCCACACGACGTGTTAACCGGTGCGTTAGGCGAAGAATTACAAGCTGAACTTGCACAGCTCACCCATGTGTACTATCTGGCATCACCGGTCATCGAAAAGGGTGAAACCAATCGTTGGAACGGAGATTTGTTCAACCGCTTTTGTCGTTTTTATATCGACGGCTTGGCTGTGCTGCTACAACATATACGCAAGCAAACACCCAGAGGTCGCGACATGCATCTATTTATTCCTTCAAGTGTTTTCCTAGAGGGCACTGCGAAAGGGTTTAACGAATATATCGCAGCGAAAGCGGCCGCCGAAGCCTACGCGGAACGATTTGTTTGCGCGAATAAAAACTGGCGCTCCGATGCACCCCGCTTACCGCGATTACAGACTGATCAAACCAGCGGAGTGGAGGATTCGGGGCCACTGCGTACCGTGGAGGTAATTGTCGACGTTTTACAAGAATTGTATGGCTTTGATCCGTAACGGTATGACTGGCAGTGCTACACACCCCTTTGTATGAACACGCTCAATTTAAGTGGGCCACCAAAACTCTGCGCAAGTCGTCCATTTTTATGGGTTTCGCTAGTACTGAGCCATTGCCGACGAATTCGCAGCATTCTCCCAACTCTTCCCGGGTGTCCGCAGTCGCGAAAACAATGGGGACAGACTTCCGCTTATCCAAAGCTTCTATTCTGCGAATCTCGTTGGCGGCTTCCAGTCCATCCATGATCGGCATGTGCATGTCCATCAACACCAGATTAAACTCTTGCTGGATACCGGTGAAGCACTCCACCGCTTCCTGACCGTCAGAGGCTACGGAAACACTCAACCCCATTTTTTCCAGCATCGCGCTGGCGACTTCTTGATTTACCGGGTTGTCTTCTACAAGCAGGACATGTCCGTGTAGTTCGTCAGACGAGGCGTCTGAAGGGCGCTCTCGTCCGTCAGGTGCATCAATCAGGATGCGTACCGCTGCGAGCAACTCGCCAGCTAAAACAGGTGTAAGCACATTCGCTGCGTTGTCTTTTTCACTGTGGCGAGAACTCGAAAAGGCATTCTTCAGCCAGACGCGTCGGCACCCCTGTGCATCTGCCTCACTAAGCACCTGTTGAAAAGCTTTACTTCCTGCGTGATCAACAATAACGACACTTTCCGGACTCAGGGCCGCTATGCTGTCAACATCCTCATTCCCAGTTGCCGACGACAAGCGCTCCACTGTTGTACAGTTTTCGGCGGTTAAAATGCGCTGCACCTGATCACCGAGGACCTGATCCTGAATTGCGAGAACAATGGGTGTCGCTATTGGAGTAGATGCAGGACGGGATTCGTTGAACCCGCGCTCCAATTGTAAAGTACAGCGGAATATAGAGCCATTGGAGTTACTTTGCACCAACTCAACAGCGCCTCCCATTAAGCCTGCCAATTGTTGGCTAACGGTCAAACCCAGACCGGTACCACCGAAGCGACGCGTAGTACCGACTTCGACCTGTCGAAATGACTCAAAAATAGAAGCTTGCTGATTTTTCGGAATACCGATACCGGTATCCTGCACCTCGCACACGAGCGGCAGCGCCGATAGACTTTTTGACTCCCCCAAGCCGATACGCAACGTTACCGCCCCACTTTCAGTGTAGGTAAACGCGTTGCTGAGCAGGTTGGTGAGAATCTGGCGAATTCGCAGCGCATCTCCAATGACGTATTGTGGAATGCTAGGGTCAATTTCAAATTGAAAATCGACCTTTTTTTCGATGGCCCTGGAAGAAAAAATAGAACGCAACTTGGACAACAATTCCTCGAATGGAAACTCTTCGCAACGCAACTTCATTTGCTTGGCTTCGTACTTGGAGAAATCCAGCACCATGTTAATAAGTTCTAGCAAGTGGTCACTAGAGCTTTGAATAGTGCGAAGCCCACTGGTGACCGATTTATTCTGCGGCTTACTTAACAACAGGTCAGCGCTACCGATAATCCCGTTTAGCGGGGTTCGGATCTCGTGGCTCATAGTGGCTAGAAAAATGCTCTTTGCCTCGCTGGCGCTGTTGGCTTCTTGCGCGAGTCGCAAGGACTTTTCCTCGGCTATTTTGCGTCGTTCAACTTCCACCAGCAGTTTATGTTTTTGATCTTCTAATTCCGCCGTGCGGTCTGCAACCCGATCTTCCAGTGTCTGAACGAATGCGTTAATACTCTGGGAAAGCCGTATCACCTCGTCTGGACCCTCACTCTGCAAATCTAGAGACGCACCCAGATCTAAAGCCTTATCAGCGGCTTCAGACAAATGGCGCAGTGGCCGCGCTAGACTGCTCGTTAACCACCGCCACAAGCTGGCAACAAGGAGTCCAAATAGCGTAAAAGCCAGCACGGTACCCACGAATAGTATGAGGCGTTGGTCAGCCAAGGCCATTTCTTGCGCACTCGCCTTCTCACCTAAGGACAATGATTGTTCTTCCAAAAACTGGACGACTGCGGGCGACAACTGGTCCCAACGCTCGAGATAGCGCTGATATTCTTTGGGGGTTTGCTCTAAAGAAAGGTATTGAACTTCCTCCAGCTCGGCCTGATTACGCTCAACCCCATCGATAAGCTCACTCAGCCTATCGCGCATGTCGGCAGCCAAAGCGGTCTCACTGAGCAGTTTCGCCTGATCGATCACCTGCTTCGACTGGCGCAGCGCACCGGGAACTAAATGCGTCTGACCACTCGCAAAGATCAAATCGTTGGTAAGCAGCCACGACTTAGTGGTCTCTTCAAGCACCCGAAAGTCTTTGAGCGCGAGAGAGTTTTCACCCATTTGAGATTGCGCCGATCCAATATGCGTCCAGGTCAGGGTTGTGGCTATCGCCAGCAACACAATGCCTACGCTTAATGCGACACTCTGTACAGCTATGGCTTGCGATATACGCATAGCACTACTTTTTGTAAGCCTCTCTAACCTGGGCGACAGTGTTTCCCCAGGCTTGCTCGGTCACTGCGATGGTCTTAATAGCTGACATGAGCGTGGCTCGGGCCAATTCGAATTCATCCGTGGTGAAGTCACCAGTCCTCGGTTGCAGCCCTTTTTCTTGAGCCGCCAACATACTGGTGAGCTGCAAATGATTTTTGCCTGTGAGCAACTGCGCTAACCCTTTTTTTAGAACAGATTTACAGGCACCACCACGACAGCGCTGATAGTTAAAGTTGCGGATTTCCAAGTTTGGGTTCAACGCCCAAGCGATCTCGATAAGCCCCCACTCACTGCGCTCAGAGCGCACATGCACAAAACCTAGTGGTGCGGTTTCATTGAGGGGTACGTAAATCGTATGTTGGCCCAGTTCGTTACCAAAGAGTGGAAAAGGGATGTGCTCACCTACCTCTTCGCGCACGTCGGCATTAATTTCTCTGACAACAGAACGATAGGATGTCGCATTCGGAAACATTTCATAAATTTGATGGGAAGGGTCGCGTAATGCGCAGTAGGGAGTACCCGCCAGCGCAGTAAACGAGGACCCCATGAGGAGCAAAGCGGCCACAAATGCGGACGCCCACGTCGCCACAACAGATTTACTCTTGCAAGTTGTTGTTGCCATGTTGAAAATCGCTCCTTAGAATCTCACACGAGCTTGCAATGCCAAGACTTTGTCTTCGGCGGTTGTAAAAAAGCGCTGGAAATCGTGTGTGTACTGAACACTGACATCCCAGTATTCATCGATATCCCACTTCGCCCCTAACTTCAGCGATCTTGCCCTCTCCCACCCCGCACCGCTAAAACGCTGCGAGTAGTTGACCAACTGGATATAGGTCAACCAGGTACCATTGGTATTGGTTTGATTGAGTTCAAACAGGCCGTTGCGCACATCGTTTCCTTCGGTATTTCCGACCGAGACTTCTGCCAACGCCGTCCACTGCAACATTCGATACTGCACATCCAGAGCAACCCGGTTGCGTTTTACGGTAATTTTATTCGCCTGATAGGCAAGCACTTTGCCACTCATGGCAGAAAGCCCGATGGACCAGTCATTCTCGCGCTTGGTTCCAATTCGACCAGCGTATATCAATGGGTCGCCATCCGATTCCCATTCGTTTCCAGAACCGCGCGATACAGAGACTTCGTATTCGCCCCAGGGCAAAATTCCATTGACGGCCGCCCCCCAATCCGCTTTAACGCCCAGGTTGCGAGGGTGGGTATAGTCGCGCAGCGTGCCATTAGTGTTGACGACATGTTCCAAGCCAAACGGTATTTCAAAGTGCCCCAACCGTAAGTTCAACCTACTGCGTGGCAACACGTGGTAGTTGAAGTTAAAAATTCGATAGACGAAATCGTTCTCACCTCGCAGAAAGGCGGGCCGAATTTCCGCATCGGGTACGTGAGTGAAATAACCTTGGAGAATCAACGTTCCGATATCGCCGCGGTCAGAGGAGAAAACTTTGTGCAGATCAAAACCGAGAAAAACAGCTCGATAAAGCTCCGAATCTTTATCAGAATAAACTGCTCGCGCGCTGGTATCTAATGCAAATCGAAGATTCTCCTGCACAGATGCGGGGAACAAATTCAGACTCTTGGTCTGCGCCTGCACTCCACCACAAGCGAACAAGGTCAGAAGAAAAGCAAGCGATAGAAAAATAGGTCGCGCACACCGCGCCTTTGAATTTGGCAAGCCTGCATTCCCCCTTTACAACTTGCAGCACCATGGGAAAACAGACTCCACGTTTGGGTGGTATTAACTGCTCCCCGGTTACTTTTTTCAATAATTATTAGGTACTAACATAAACTGGACTTCTCTAATTTGAGCATAACCTTACGGCACCGTCATTAACGCTGCGCTGAGAATTTCCAGAAATGCGGAGCTAGGCGTCGCTGAGTGCTCAAACCGTGACCCAGATCACGTCACTGTGCGCAACTACAGGCTCCGGGGATATAGCCACGGAGAGCTCAGGAAATGCCGCGAGATAGTAACAGTGGCAATGTTGCAGCAAATGGGGCAGCATCCGACCCACGGTTTCCAGGGAATGAGATTACGCGCAGGGAGGATGAAACTGTCGCGCCAGGCACACAGCACCACTCGGAGTCGACCACTGATTCTGCACAACATTTACACAAGGTAAGCGCACAATCGATGTAACAGAGCAACACTCAAGCAATGTAATTAGGAGCAAAGTCTATGGGTTATCGAGTCGTACAGTGGGCTACTGGCAATCTGGGCCGCTCGGCGATCGAAGGCATGGTGTCGCACCCAGATTTGGAATTGGTCGGCGTTTGGGTGCACAGCGAGGACAAAGTGGGCCGCGACGCTGGTGAGCTAGCAGGGCAACCTCAACTAAAAACCGGTGTCGCGGCAACACAGGGAATCGACAAAATTATCGCTCTACAACCCGACTGTGTGCTGTATAGCCCGCTGCTGGCCGATGAGAACGAAATTATACAATTGCTAGCGGCGGGGATTAACGTCGTTACACCCCTGGGTTGGTTTTACCCCAAGAACTTGAACACAACCGCCATTGAATCGGCATGTGCCAGCGGCAATTCCACCCTACACGGCACCGGCATACATCCAGGCGGCTTGACTGAAAAATGGCCTATTCTGATGTCCGGCTTTTCACGCGAGGTTACCTATCTCAGTTGTGAAGAATTCTCCGATTGCCGCACCTATGGTGCACCCGATGTGCTTCACGACATCATGTTGTTTGGAAAAACACGTGAAGATGCGGCAACCAGCTTCATGCTGAACTTTCTCGGTGCTGGCTTTGAACAATCCATTCGTATGACCGCAGATGCGTTGGGTTTCGTATTAGACCCCGAGATATCCTCCAGCCACGAAATCGCACTGGCCACAGCGCCCATTGACACACCCATGGGCATCATCGAACCCGGCCTATTGGCAGCGCAGCGTTTTCGTTGGCAAGGGCAGGTGGACGGCACACCTGTGATCAAGGCAGAAACCAATTGGTATATGGGCACACAAAACATCGAGACGGATTGGTTTGACGCCGAGGCCATTGAGCAAAGCGGTGACTGTTTCATCATGCGCGTCGAAGGGGACCCACCCGTGTATGTAACAACTCACGGCGTACATCCGACACGCGACATGGATTGGGCTGAAGTACAAAAACGCAACCCTGGCATGGTTGCCACGGCCATGCACTGCGTGAACAGCATCCCTGTGGTTTGCGAGGCCCAGGCGGGTATCAAAACCTATCTGGATTTACCCATTGTCTCCGGGAAGGCACTACAAACATGAGCCTGACTGTGCGCACTCGCACGCAAGCACGGCTACTCGACTAAACACCTCACAGATCAGGACCCAACACTGCCATATCCTGGAGACGAGAAATGGCGCAAGCTCCTCCGTCAAGGCCCGACGGACGTGGGGAAGACCTGACATCTATCACGCCTGGATGATGAGATGGACACCTCTTGTTGAACCGGCGTCAATGCGCCAAATTTGAAGATGCAATACATCAAATAGTCAATCAAGAGGTGTCCTATATGAACATTAGCCTAATTGCCATCGATTTGGCAAAAAACGTGTATCAGGTGTGTGGTGTTAACCGGGAAGGCAAGGAGCTGTTCAACCGCAAGCTGCGTCGTTCAAAACTGGGAGCGTTTATTGCGCAACACCCCGATGTCCCCATCGCGATGGAGGCCTGCAGTGGATCGAACTACTGGGGAAGGCACTTTCAGCAACAAGGCCATAAGGTGATCTTGATCCCACCCATTCACGTTAAACCCTTTGTTCAAGGCAACAAGAATGATCGGAATGACGCCTTTGCGATCAGTGAGGCGGCTAGGCGCCCTCGTGTTCGTTCCGTGCCTCCGCGCTCTGTTGAGCAAACCGATTTGATCTTGGCTCACCGTGTACGTGATCGCCGCATAGGAGACAGAACACGGCTGATTAACCAGACCCGAGGCCTGCTTGTGGAATATGGCATCGTGATTGCCACGGGTCCTGCTGCGCTCAGATCCGCGCTGCCTCTGCTGCTGGAAGACGCCAGTAATGAACTGACACCGATGGCTCGTCAGGTATTACATGATCTATTAGCGGAATGGCGAGATTTGGATGCGCGCATAGAAGCACTGGATCGCAGTATTAACAGCAGTGCGCGAGCCCTGCCGCAGGCACGGCGCTTGATGGAGATACACGGTGTGGGTGTACTGATTGCCACTGCGGCCGTGGCGAAATTGGGGCATGGCACACAGTTTAAGAGCGGACGCCAGTTCAGCGCATGCCTGGGCCTGGTGCCCAAAGAACACTCCACGGGGGGTGTTCAGAAGCTGGGTGGGATCACCCGCCGAGGAGACCGCTATTTGCGGCGCCTAATCATCCAGGGAGCCTGGTCGGTGATCCGCTATGCGGATCAGCGTGAAGACCGGCTGTCACGGTGGGCGCGTGACGTCGTGCAACGGCGTGGTAAACACAAGGCGGCCATAGCGGTTGCGAACAAACTGGCCCGTATCATCTGGGCAATGGTGCGTTATGAACGCACTTACCAGGCGATCTAGGCCAAAGGAGTACACTGCCTGAGGATGCGAAGCGTATGAGTTAAGCGGTTAAACCGGCCCCTGAGGAAGCTGGAAGCGCACCGGGTACTTAAATACCGGACGGACGATTGAGCAGCAGGGGTGCGGTTCTCATAGTGGCCAGAGGGGAGATGCCCTCGACAACAGGTCGGATATACGTACGCAGTTTTATCCGTTTAACATGCAGCGCAGTACAGGCAGAAAAGGACAATAGTGGGAATGGATTTGAAAGAGGTGTCCATATAGGTGCGCTTGAGCAACCCGTACTCTGTAGATTTTGTAGCTCAAGCGCTATCCAAGGACACACCCTTGCGCAATAAATGCATCTAATATATCATCATTTGATGTCATATCATATGCCTTTTGAGGAAGGGAATCACTGATGAGGACCACACTGAATATCGATGATCAATTGCTGGCGGAGGCTCAGAGGGTTACCGGGGTGAGCGAGAAAGTTGCGCTCGTTCGTGAGGGGCTGCGCGCCCTCATTGAGCGGGAAAGCGCACGCCGGTTGGCGCGGCTGGGAGGAAGCGAACCTCAACTGAAACCAACACCACGCCATCAGTCCGATCATGCAAAATGATCCTGGTCGATACTTCGATTTGGATCGACCATCTACGCTCCGGGGATACCCGGCTTGTTGATTTGCTTGATCGAAGCCAGGTACTGATACACCCGTTTGTCATTGGTGAGCTGGCATGCGGAACCCTGCGCAACCGAGAGGAAATACTCAGATTACTCAATGATCTTCCGCCATCGCCTGTAGCCTCCACGGCAGAGGCACTGCACTTTATCGAACACAATCAACTGATGGGACAGGGAGTCGGTTATATTGATGTCCATCTGCTTGCCGCAACCGCATTGGCGGACAATGCCCTGCTCTGGACAGGCGACAAACGACTGATGAAAGTTGCGAGCAAGATGAAACTGGCATTAGATTAAATACCCGTTGTTGCCAGCCTGCGTGAGTCGTTTCCTGTGAGTGCTGGTCACTCCCACTCAATGGTCGCCGGTGGCTTACTGCTAATATCGTACGTCACCCTCGAAACACCCGAGATCTCATTGATGATGCGGTTGGAGGTCCGTTCGAGTAACTCGTAGGGCAAGTGTGCCCAACGTGCAGTCATAAAATCGACGGTTTCTACGGCGCGCAAGGCGATTACGTATTCATAGCGGCGGCCGTCACCGACGACACCGACAGATTTCACCGGCAGAAAAACGGCGAAGGCTTGGCTGGTCTTGTGATAGAAATCATCGCGATGTAATTCTTCTAAAAAAATCGCATCCGCTTCGCGCAGTAAGTCCGCGTATTCTTTTTTGACTTCACCGAGTATGCGCACGCCCAGGCCGGGGCCGGGAAAGGGATGACGGTAGACCATGTCGTAGGGCAGGCCCAGCTCCAAGCCGATCTTGCGCACTTCGTCCTTAAACAACTCACGCAGCGGCTCTACGAGCTCTAGTTGCATCTCTTCGGGCAAACCGCCGACATTGTGATGGGACTTAATGGTGTGTGCCTTGCCCGTACTGGCGCCGGCAGACTCGATAACGTCGGGGTAGATCGTGCCCTGGGCCAACCACTTTACCTCTTTAAGCTTCGCTGCTTGTGCATCAAAGACTTCAATAAAGGTATTGCCGATCACTTTGCGTTTCTGTTCCGGGTCACTGATGCCTTTTAACTTTTCCAAAAACAAATCCTGGGCATCGGCACGCACCACTTTGACCCCCATATTGCGCGCGAACATGTCCATGACTTGATCGCCTTCGTGCAAACGCAACAAGCCGTTGTCCACGAACACGCAGGTGAGTTGATCGCCGATGGCGCGGTGCAACAGAGCTGCGACGACTGAAGAATCGACGCCACCGGAGAGACCGAGCAATACCTTGTCGCCACTCACGGCAGCGCGCACATTTTCGATGGCGTCCTCGACGATGTTGGCGGGCGTCCACAGTGCCTCGCAGCCGCAGTGTTCCAATACGAAGTGCTCGAAAATACGCTGCCCCTGCAGCGTGTGCGTCACTTCTGGGTGAAACTGCAGGCCAAAAAATGGCAGCGTCTTGTGCGCCATTGCGGCGATAGGGCAACTGTCGGTTTCCGCGATCACATCAAAGTCTGGCGGCAGCGTCACCACTTTGTCGCCGTGACTCATCCACACATCGAGCAGGCCGCGGCCATCGCCATCTACATGATCGCGAATATCGTGCAGTAAGCCGCCCTCTCCCACCTGGCGGATTTGCGCGTAGCCAAACTCACTGATGTGTGAGCCCTCGACTTGGCCGCCGAAGTGCTGTGCGATGCTCTGCATGCCGTAGCAAATCCCAAGCACGGGCACGCCGAGTTGGAATACTAGGGGAGAAACACGCGGCGACGCGTCGGCCGCAACCGATTCCGGGCCACCAGAGAGAATAACACCTTGAGGAGCGAATGCGCGGATGTCTTCGTCGCTGCAATCAAAGGTGCGAATTTCGCTGTAGACGCCCACTTCGCGCACGCGCCTGGCGATCAGTTGCGTGTACTGCGAGCCAAAATCCAGAATAAGGATTTTAGATGCGTGAATGTTAGTGCTCATGGCGGAAAGGTGGCCTAGCGCGGCACCGGGTAATTGGGCGCTTCCTTGGTGATGGACACATCGTGGACGTGGCTTTCAGACATGCCGGCGCTGGTAACACGCACGAATTCAGGCACGCTACGCATGGCGTCGAGATCGATACAGCCCGTATAGCCCATGGCTGAGCGCACGCCACCCATGAGCTGATGCACGATGGCAGACACCGGGCCCTTATAGGGCACGCGGCCTTCGATACCCTCGGGAACCAACTTTTCGGTACCTCGGCTCGCATCTTGAAAGTACCGGTCTGAGGAACCCTCGGACTGGGCCATAGCGCCCAGGGAACCCATGCCGCGGTAGGCTTTATACGTGCGGCCCTGATACAGTTCCACCTCACCGGGCGCCTCTTCAGTACCGGCGAACATGCCGCCCAGCATGACGGCGTGAGCACCGGCAACGATAGCTTTGGCGATATCACCAGAAAACCGAATGCCGCCATCGGCGATAAGCGGAATACCCGTGCCCTGCAGGGCGCTCGCGACATCGGCGATGGCGGTGATCTGCGGCACACCGGTGCCGGTAACGATGCGCGTGGTACAGATAGAGCCCGGGCCAATGCCCACTTTCACCGCGTCAGCTCCCGCGTCAGCCAGGGCCGCCGCGGCAGCCGACGTCGCGATATTGCCACCAATTACCTGCACCGACGGGTAGTTACGTTTAATCAATCGCACCCGGTCAATCACATTGCGCGAGTGGCCGTGGGCGGTATCGACCACCAAGACATCCACACCCGCAGCAACCAGCGCTGCAACGCGTTCGTCTGTATCTGCGCTAGTACCCACCGATGCACCGACACGCAACTGTCCGTAGGAATCTTTACAGGCGTCGGGAAAGCTCTCTGCCTTGTCGAAGTCCTTCACCGTAATCATGCCGCGAAGATCGAAGTCGTCGTTGACGACCAGTATTTTTTCCAGGCGGTGCTGGTGCAATTTCTGCTGCACCTCGGTGAGTTCCGCCCCCTCTTTGACGGTGACTAGCTTGTCACGCGGGGTCATGATCTCCGATACCAGTTTTTGCGGGTTGGACTCAAAGCGCAAGTCGCGCCGCGTCACGATGCCGACCAAATCATCGCCACTTTGTACCGGCACACCGGAGATACCGTGGGCACTGGTCAACTCGATGAGCTCTGCGATGGTGGCCGAGTCCTGAATGGTGATCGGATCCTTTACCATACCGCTTTCGAATTTTTTAACTTTGCGCACCTGCTCGGCTTGCTCGGCGATACTCATGCTCTTATGAATGATGCCGATGCCGCCCTCCTGCGCCATGCCGATTGCCAGACGATATTCGGTGACAGTATCCATGGCGGCGGATACCAGGGGCAGATTGAGCTGAATCTCACGCGTGAGGGGCGTGCGTAGGGATACATCGGTGGCCACGACTTCGGAGTACCCAGGGCTCAGCAAGACGTCGTCGAAGGTGAGGGCTTCCTGGGCTATGCGCAACATGGGGCACAATCTCCGGCTGGCAGGTGCAATAGAGCGCGCGATTATATGACTTGCAGCTGGGCAGCACAATTGCAACGACAGGAATCGTAGAGTTAATCGCGCCCTCCCGACATCCGGGAAATACAGTACACTGCGGGTATACAACAGCAGCACGATGGATCGAATCACCTCTTGAGCGCCACTAGCCAGCCAACACAACCGCCAACACTCAGCGTCAGCCAACTAAACCGCCAGGCGAAGCGCCTGTTAGAAAGCCATTTCGACTATGTTTGGGTGGAAGGTGAAGTGAGTAACTTTGCCAGTCCTTCTTCTGGCCACTGGTATTTCTCACTCAAAGATGGCGACGCGCAAGTGCGTTGCGCGATGTTTCGCAACTACAACCAACGCCTGCGCTTTCGACCGCAGAACGGCGATTCTCTGCGGCTGCGGGCGCGAGTTTCTCTGTATGAGGGGCGCGGGGAATTCCAGCTCATTGTCGAATTTATCGAGCCGGCCGGCGCGGGCGCCCTGCAGGCCGCATTTGAAAAGCTAAAGGCGAAGCTCACCGCTGAAGGTCTGTTTGATGAGGCGCGCAAACGCCCACTCCCGGAATCCATCGCACACCTGGCGGTCATCACTTCCCCCACGGGTGCAGCGCTACACGACATTCTCACGGTACTGGCCAGACGCTGCCCGGCTATCGCGGTGACTGTGTTGCCCGTCGCGGTACAGGGCGAGCACGCAGCCGACCAAATTGCCGCCGCTATCGCGCGCGCCAACCTCGCCAAGGGCAAGGCTGGGCTCAATTTCGATGCCCTGATCGTGGGCCGAGGTGGCGGCTCGCTGGAAGACCTTTGGGCCTTCAACGAAGAAATTGTCGCCCGCGCCATTGCGGCGAGCGCGCTTCCCGTCGTGAGCGCCGTAGGGCACGAGGTGGATTTCAGCATTGCCGATTTAGTGGCCGATTACCGCGCACCCACTCCCTCGGCGGCGGCGGAACTGCTGAGCCCGGATCAGATACTGTGGTACGAACAGCTTCTGGGGTTGCGCGCCGCTCTCGCTCAACGCATGGCGAGCAAATTGCACACCTATGGCCGCGAAGCCCTGCACCTGAGTAAGCGCCTAAAGCACCCCGGTGCGCTGCTGCGGGAACAGTCTCAGCGTCTGGATGAACTCGAGCAACGCCTGTTGCGCGCGCAGGCACTCGCGTGGGAGCGGCACTACAGCTATTTGGCGTTACTGAGGGGCCGATTAAGTGCCAGTTCTCCCCAGTGGCGTATCGAGAGCATGCGTGCGCGGCTCGCGCGGCAGCGGCAACAACTTGGCAATGTGATGCAGCGTCGACTGCTGCAGGGCAAGCAGGACAGCGCGCGCTTAGCACAGGTGCTGGACTCCCTCAGCCCCCTCGCCATTCTGGGCCGGGGTTACGCGCTGCTGACCGACGCGGGTGACCAGGTCATCTCTCGGGCGACACAAGTGGCCCCCGGCGATGCAGTGCAGGCCAAGCTCGCCGAAGGGGTGCTAACGCTGGAGGTTAAAGAGCGGAGTTAGGCGCGCTAGTACTTCGCGGGCAGCCGCGTATTGATGATGATGTGCCGCCCCTCAAATCGAATGTATTCACCGATAGTGAGATCTTTGAGAATTCGCGCCACCATCTCGCGGGAGGCACCCACGCGGTCGGCGATATCCTGCTGGGTGAGTTTTTCGGGGATGTAGAGCGTGCCGTCGCCGCGCTCTTCAGACAAATCCATCAAGACATTGGCAACTCGACCATACACGTCCTGCAGCGCTAAGCTTTTCACGTCCGCCGTCAACTTGCGCACCCGCGCAGCGAGATTGCGCACCAGTTGACGCCCAATGTTGGGGTGGTCATCCAGCACGCGATTGAAATCCTCTTTATAGATGATGCAAAAGGAAGATTTTTCGACCGTGCGTACCGAGGCAGAGCGTGTGGAGTCATCCAGCAGCGCCAATTCACCGAAGTAATCTCCAGCGCCCTGGGTATTCATGATGAATTCTTTGCCATTTTTGTCTGAGCAGTACACTTTCACCTTGCCGCTCTCGATCACGAACAGCGAATCTGCCGGGTCATTTTCGTGTATAACGACGGTGTTTTTGGGAAATGATCGACTGGTACTGCTGGCCGCGAGCGCGTCCAACTCTTCCTGAGACAACCCCTGAAAAATTTCTACCTGCTGCAACATCAGTTCACCCGATCCTGTTTTCAGCCCATTGAAAAAATCGCTGACACGAATAGTACCGCAAAGTTTTGGAAAAACGCACCTTTGTTGGCAATCTCTCGCGCCAAATTTTAGCGGCACCCGTGGGCACGCCACTCACATCGGCGTCACAGGTCTAGAATTCCTCGATTCCCCCGGCCCACCCCGGTCGTTATACTCTTGTTTTGACAAAAAGAAAGGGGTCGGTCGCTAGTCGCCAGATGAAGCGTTAGTGCAATAAGCGTGGGTGTCATAGCAGCCCAACCCATTGGCGCTTCGGCAGTCGATTAACGGCGACCGCCGGCGGCGCTCGGGGAGTACGGGGCGAAACAACAGATGAGCAGCAGTTCAAAGCACATAACACTGGCATGGAGCGGGCAATTTCAGCGTGCCATCGACCTGCTGCGCGAGGCGTTTCTGGCCAGTGAACAGGAGCTGCAGAGTACCGCGCAGGAGGATTTCAACCACCTGTTTGCGGCCGCCGAGCGGGTGCAATGTCTGATCGCCGACAGCACCGCGCCACCCGATCAACACGAACTGATGAATGTCCTCGCGGCCGTGCGTGGCTATGCGGAGATGCTCAGGGAAGATGTCACCAAACCGAGCTCCGAGGATGCTCTCAATTTGTTGTTGGGGGCCATTCAGGCAGCCCAAGACAACCGCTCCGAGGCCGCCAAGTTCAGCGCCAAGGTCGTGCAATCCGAACCCGGGTATATCTTGGCGGTAGACGATCGGCAGGAAAACCGCGAGTTGATAGCCCGGCATTTGTCGCGCAGTGGCCATTTTGTGGTGACTGCGGCCAGCGGCGAAGAAGCATTGCGCGCTATGGAACAGAGCGATGTCGATGTGGTGTTGCTGGATCTACTGATGCCGGATATGGACGGCCACGAAGTGCTGCGCCATATCAAAGAGCACCCTGAGTGGCGCGCAACACCAGTCATCGTGATCTCCGGCAGCCAAGATATGGATGGCATCATTGAGTGTATCGAAGCCGGGGCAGACGACTACCTGTTCAAGCCCTTCAACCCCGTGCTGCTGCAGGCGCGTATCAAGGCTGGGATCGAACGCAAACGGTGGCACGACCGGGAAGAGCAGTATCGACTGCAGTTGGAGCGCAACGAGAAGTTCATTCGCGCCACTTTTGGACGCTATTTGTCCGATGAGATAGTTACCGAAATTCTCGAACGTCCGGAAGGGTTGGAACTGGGCGGTGACCTGCGCCGCGTCAGCATACTCATGTCTGATATCCGCGGCTTCACCACCCTCTCGGAACACTTGGCGCCCGCCCAGGTGGTGACCCTGCTCAACCGCTATCTGGGCGCGATGACCGATATCATCATGGCACACCAGGGTACGATCGATGAATTTATCGGCGACGCCATATTGGCGGTGTTTGGCGCACCGCTGCAGGGCGACGATGACGCAGATCGCGCCGTGCGCTGCGCGCTGGCCATGCAAGAGGCCATGACAGAAATCAACAAGCAGAACGCCGCTGAGGACCTACCACGCATCGAAAGCGCCATCGCCATCAATACGGGCGACGTGATCGCCGGCAATATCGGTTCCGAGCGACGCAGTAAGTACGGCTTTGTCGGCCATCCGATGAATGTGACCTCGCGCATCGAAGACAATACCGCTGGCGGCGAAATTTTAATTTCCGACAGCACCCGACAGGGTTTACGCAGCGCTTTCGAATTGAGTGCCAGCCGAGAGATCACCATGAAGGGCATCGACGAGAGCCTCATCGTACACCCGGTGAGGGGGGTGGCGACGTGAGTGGCGACAGAACGGCGAGCAAAACGATTCTCCTGGTAGAAGACAACGAGCTGAATCGCGATATGCTGGTGCGCCGCTTGACGCGTGCCGGCATGGAAGTAATTACGGCGGGTGATGGTCAGGAGGCACTGGATCTCATGCGTCGAGAGCAGCCGGCGGTAGTACTCATGGATATGAACCTCCCCGTGCTGGATGGCTGGAGCGCCAGTCGCACTGCCAAAGATGACCCCGATCTGTCTCCGATACCGATCATCGCGCTGACAGCGCATGCCATGGAAGCGGATCGCCTCCATGCACTGGAGGCGGGCTGCGATGACTATGCGACCAAGCCCGTCGACTTCCCAGGCTTGTTGAAAAAAATCGAGAAACTCGCCCACTCATGAGTCTACGCCGCCGACTCACGCTGTCGCTGTTTACGATTCTGATTTTGTTTGCCATCAACGTGGGCACGCACTTTTGGGGAAGCTACGGGCGAAGCGAAAGCATGATCGCCTATCGCGAGTCAGTTACAGCCGCGCAATTGTCCACCGAAGTTGCCCAACTCCTGGAGAATCAACGCCAACAAATTCTCGTACTCGCCACCTTGCGAGAAACGACGGAAGATAAGCTAGACGCAGAGGAATTGGCGCGAGCGGAAGAGGGAATTGCGACTGTCGTCGACAATATCAGGCGTTTGGGTCGACTCAGCCACAACATCACCGAGCTGCACTACGAACAGCTGTGGAAAAGCTCCAATCGCCTGCTGCAAGGTTGGCTGAAATACTACCGCAGCTATAACGATCCAGATTTTCAAATGGATCTGGATGACCCCCTACCCTACCTAGAGACCAGCCAGCGCTTAAAGGAACTGGAAGAGCGGCAGGCATTCGTTGCCAAACAGCGCGCGACCATCATCGATCGCACGATTGCACTGACGGACCGCATCACCGTGATCGGTTTTTTCTCCTCGATTTTTCTGACGGCGACACTGGGGTTTTTCCTCGTGCGCTACACCAATTCGTCTTTAAAACGCCTGAAAATCGGCACCGAACGTTTTGGTAGCGGCGATCTCAATTACCGCATCGACGACATCGACGACACCGGTGAATTGGGCGATTTGGCACAGGCCTTCAACACAATGTCAGACAAATTGCGCAACGCCATTTACGATGTCCGCCGCGCGCGCGACTCGGCCGATGAGGCAAATGCCGCGAAGAGTATTTTCCTGGCTAATGTGAGTCACGAACTGCGGACCCCGCTGAACGCCATCATTGGCTACAGCGAAATGTTGCAAGATGAATTGAGCGATAAACGCGACATTAACCGCGATCAATATCGCAAAGACCTCGGCAACATTGTGAGCTCGGGACGGCAGCTACTACATCTAATTAACGACATTCTGGATCTATCGAAAATAGAAACCGGCAAAATGTCGTTGCACTGCGAGACATTTGAGCCCAGTGAGGCCCTGCAACGGGTGGTGGAAGCGCTCTCACCCCTGTTGGGCAGCAACAACAACGAGCTGCGCGTCGATGACTTATCTGAACTCCCCGCGATGTTTAGCGATGTCACTAAATTTCGACAAATCTTTACTAATCTTCTCAGTAACGCCAATAAATTTACTGAAGATGGCCATATCCAGGTTAGCGGCCGGGAATTGGCCGGGCAGCCGGGGTGGCTGCAGTTTGAAGTGCATGATACAGGTATCGGAATGGACGTCAGAGAACAGGAGCGCGTATTCGATGCATTCGTTCAGGCCGGCTCATCCACGTCCGCTACTTATGGTGGAACCGGTTTGGGGCTCGCCATCTGCCGCGAGTATTGTGACATGATGGGCGGCAGTATCAGTGTTAGCAGCGAACCAGGCGCAGGCTCGACGTTTACCGTGCTCCTGCCTTCTGACCCAGAGTTAGCTCACGCAGACGTTTAATGGCCGCTTCGCGCTTTGCCAAATCCTGCTCGAGCTGCGCATTTTTGGCTTCCAGGTTTTGCAAATCTGTCTGCAATCCAAAGTACATGGCGAGCGCCTGGTGCATGATCAGCACTTGCTCGTGCGGCGGCCCAGAATCTGTGGGCACCTTGCGTACTTTTTGGTAAGCCTGTTTCGCCGCACTTGAGCTGTACTTTGGACTGTTTGGCATGAGGCGCGAATAGGCGGCGGCCACCTTTGTCTCCCAGGAGGCGCGCTGGGATTTTTCCAGTCGCTGGTAACGCTGGAAGTAACTATCAGCATCAGCGAAGTCGCCGTTGAGTAGCGCACTGATACCGCGCTCCAACAGCGTATGGTTAACCGCAGCTAGATCGGCACACGCGCAAGCTTGTTGCGCAGCGGAACTTTCCGGCAAATTCAGGTTGAGTTCGGGCACTTGGCGCTGCGTCTCATCACGGGCAGCAGTTCCCGCCGCGCCAGCGGCGTCACCTGGACCTGTCGCCAGCTGCTGTGATGCAGTACAAGCAGAAAAGCAAACGACACAGCCGACAATAGCAAGCGCGCGATAAGCGTTGAGCAACACGGCTATTCCCCGTTATGGTGGACGTAGGGGGACAGAATTAATTCTGTCCCCGTCTTGCCAAGAAAGTGTAGCACACGGAGACAGAATTAATTCTGTCCCCGTCTTGCCCTACTCTGGCCGCATATGTGGGAACAACAACACATCGCGGATCGTCGCAGCGTTGGTAAAGAGCATGACTAGACGGTCAATACCTATGCCCTCTCCCGCTGTGGGAGGCAATCCGTATTCCAATGCACGAATATAATCGTGATCGTAGTGCATCGCCTCTTCGTCTCCAGCTTCTTTTTCAGCGACCTGATCCAAAAAGCGCTGCGCTTGATCTTCCGCGTCGTTCAACTCCGAAAAACCGTTGGCCAACTCGCGCCCCGCGATGAATAGCTCGAACCGATCAGTAACGAATGGGTCCTCGTCGTTGCGCCGCGCCAGGGGGGACACTTCGGTGGGATACGCCGTGATAAAGGTCGGCTGATCTAGCTCAGGCTCGACGGATTTTTCGAAGATCTCGATTTGCACTTTGCCCAAACCCCAGCTGTCTTGCACGTCAATTCCCAATTGCTTGGCGTACACATGTGCGGCATCTAAATCGCCGAGTTGTGCGGCGTCTAGGCCCGGGTTGTATTGTAAGACTGCGTCAAAAACGCTCAATCGGGCAAAAGGTTGCGCGAAGTCGTACTCGCCACCTTGGTATGACACCGTAGTGCTACCGAGCACGGTCTCGGTCAATCGCCGCAATAGGTCTTCGGTCAAATCCATCGCGTCTCGATAATCAGCGTAAGCCCAATAGTATTCCAGCATCGTGAACTCTGGGTTGTGCCGCGTAGACAGGCCCTCGTTGCGAAAATTGCGATTGATTTCGAAGACCTGCTCAAAACCACCGACCACCAGCCGCTTGAGGTAGAGCTCCGGTGCGACACGCAGATACATGTCGATATCCAAGGCATTGTGATGCGTGACGAAGGGCTTGGCAGTCGCGCCTCCGGGGATCACCTGCATCATCGGTGTTTCCACTTCCATAAAGCCGCGCTCACTCATGTAATCGCGTATAAAGCTCACGATTTTAGAGCGCGTGCGAAACACCTCACGTGACTGCGCATTGACGATTAAATCCACGTACCGCTGTCGATAACGCAGCTCTTGATCCGCCAGGCCATAATACTTGTCCGGTAGCGGGCGCAGTGCTTTGGTGAGTAGCCGCGCCTCTTCCATGTTGATATACAAATCCCCTTTGCCGGACTTGTGCAGCGGGCCACGCGCGGCCACGATATCGCCCAAATCCCAGGATTTGATGAGCGCCAGGGTCGCCTCGTCCAGACCCTTGCGATTGACGTACAGCTGTATTTGGCTGGAGCCATCTTGAATGAGTAAAAACGCGCCGCGATTGCGCACCAACCTGCCGGCTACAGCAAATTCATGGTTTGCCGCCTCCAACTCCGCCTTGTCAGCATCGCCAAACTGTTCCTGTAACTGCTGCGCCAACGCGGTGCGCCGAAAATCATTCGGAAACGCATTACCGGATTCGCGCAAGGTACCAAGCTTATTGCGCCGCTCGACAATTAACTTGTTTTCCTGCGCGGCACGCTCTTTCGCCGATACGTGGCTCGAATCATCCTGCTCGGATTTGTTCTGGTTTGAACCACTCATATCTACTCTCGCAACCTCTCACAACCCGCTCTTCAGTGAAGCTTCAATAAACTGGTCGATATTACCATCGAGAACACTCTGGGTATTGCCGGTTTCCACACCGGTGCGCAAATCTTTGATCCGCGAATCGTCCAGCACGTAAGATCGGATTTGGCTACCCCAGCCGATATCGGCTTTGCTGTCTTCCATTGCCTGCTTTTCTTCGGAGCGCCTCAGTACTTCCAACTCGTAGAGTTTGGCGCGCAATAACTTCATGGCATTATCGCGGTTTTGGTGCTGGGAGCGCTCCGTCTGACACTGCACAACAACGCCAGTTGGGTTATGCGTTAAGCGCACGGCTGAATCAGTCTTGTTCACATGCTGCCCACCCGCACCGGACGCGCGGTAGGTATCGACGCGCAAATCTGCCGGGTTGATGTCGATCTCGATATTGTCATCGATCTCCGGCGACACAAACACCGAGGCGAAGGACGTGTGGCGACGATTCCCGGAATCAAACGGTGATTTGCGCACCAGGCGGTGGACGCCTGTTTCCGTGCGCAACCAGCCGAAGGCGTACTCGCCCTCAAACTTAATAGTCGCACTCTTGATACCGGCTACATCGCCGCCAGAAACTTCGATGAGCTCGGTGTTAAACCCTTTGGCTTCACCCCAACGCAGATACATGCGCAGTAGCATCTCCGCCCAATCCTGCGCCTCAGTGCCGCCGGAACCGGACTGGATATCCAAGTAGGCATTATTGGCGTCCATTTCACCGGCAAACATGCGCCGAAACTCAAGCTGTTCCAGCAGTTTGAGATAGGACGCGATCTCGCTTTGAATCTCAGCAACCGTCTCCTCATCGTCCTCCGCCGCGGCCATCTGCAATAAATCATCCGCATCGGAGACGCCGGTGTCGAGATTTTCGATGGTCTGTACAATACCTTCCAACGACGCGCGCTCGCGGCCCAACTCCTGGGCGCGCTCGGGCTTGTCCCAAACGCTGGGCTCAGCGAGTTCTAGTTCGACTTCCGCCAGGCGCTCTTTGCGCTGATCGAAGTCAAAGGTACCCCCTCAGCACGTCGGTACGCGCCTTGATATCCTGCAACTGCGTTAGAAGGGGGTTGATCTCCAGCATGGGGTTGGCCCGTCAATCGACAAAGCGGGCAATTCTACCCGAGCGCTATCGAGGTGGACAGGCCAGGTCTACCGAAAAAAGAATCGGACGTAAAAATTGACACAAAAAACCGACTCGCGCGATTAAAACTGATTCAACACCGCACCGATAAGCATGACCTGGGGAACGGCAACCAGGGGCAAAAAGAGCGCGATCTTCCAAGATTGCGTGGTATCGCGAATTGACATGACCTCGGTGTAGTCTGTGGCAACGCCAGCCATCAAAAACGTAAAACTGTTGCCTGGTGCACCGGCGCGATTCATGAGATCGGCAGCGATCGGCGTAGAGCCTTCTGAGCATACCTCGATAACGGTCGTCGCAAGCAGGGTTAGCCAGAGCCCACCGACGGTCGCGCCAAACCAAGCGGCGAATACCTCTTGCGGCACAAAAGCGCGAATCAAACACGCTAACACCAATCCAAACAGCGCCCAGCGAATCACAACGCGCGACCCGGCAAACCCCTCGCGAATAATTCTACCGCTGCCGGAAAGGGAGAAGCTGATGGAGCTGCGAAAGTGCCGCCACAATACCGGTACGGGCTCCTCCTCCGCCAAGGTCGCTCGCCAGGGGTTGGCCGGCAACTGTCCACGACTCACCAGCGCATCAAAAATAAAACCGGTGACCAAACCGATGACCAGCGATAAAACGATAAACAACAGCGTCCAGGAAACACCGATGAGACCGATCAATATCAGGGTGAGCGACAACGAGTTCCACGGGCTGGCCAACAAAAATGCCATCACCTGCCCCACGCTCGCTCCGCGCTCATACAATTTCATTCCCACGGCGAGAATGCCGTGGCTACACATATCGAGGAAGACGCCAGCGAGGGTCGCGCGGCACAAGCCGGACACACCCGCGTCGCGCCCCAAGATGCCCATGACCAACTCGCGCGGGACACGCCCCAAAATGCCAACGAAGACAACTCCTATGGCAATACCCCACCACATGCGGTTAAACAACTCGAATACACCGGCACTGAAGATGGCAAACCAATGGTCGTGCACATGGCCCTGCAGCGCCCCTACGGGGTAGGCAACGACCAGTGCCAATACACTGCCCCAGAGGAGATAGTCGCGCCGCGCAGGGGCGTCGCAGCACGCATCATCCGCAGCAGCATTAGTGTGGCAGGAGTCGCTGGTCACGGAAACCGGTTGTACTTCGCCAGCACAGCAACTGGCACCGCCGGCACGCACGGGCTCTGGGCTATTGAGCGTCGTCACGCTTCGCCCTCCACTGTGCCAGCCAAATCTTCCAAAATTGCGCAATCGGGGCCTTCATCGCCCTGACAGCGACTGGCCAAGTCCTGCAACACAGCCTGCATCGCTTTTAACTGGGTGATGCGCTCTTCGAGACGCTGACTCTTTTCCAGCACGAGTTCACGGGCATGACGACTCTGGCGGCTGCGGTCGCGTTGTAGCTCAAGCAGTTGACGGCACTCCGGCAGTTCAAAGCCCACTGCCCGGGCACGCGACAGAAAGTGTAGCTCCGCCACCGCCTCGCTGTCGTACTGCCGATAGCCATTCTCCCCGCGCGCAGCCGGCGCGATCAGCCCGATCTCTTCGTAGTACCTGATGGTCTTAGTGCTCAACCCGCTTCTGCGGGCCGCTTCGGAGATATTCATGTTCGCCTCACCTCGTGCTAGGACTCCAATGTAATCCTTCCAGTAGCTGTAAGGTCAAGTGCGTATTTTTGACGACTCTCAGCTTGTGGCTGATATCACGTTTTCTCGCGGGTCGAGGTGAGCACAGACTACCTCACGGCGTTGATTGGTGCGTCTAGGGTCGTGTTTGGGTATTTGCAGGCGACATGTGGCACCCCGCCCGGCCTTGGGGTACCTGCCCGGAGATTCCCGCCTTGGGATCCCTGTTCAGCCCAGGGGACTTCGCGACACAATCAGGGCGCGCAGCTGCGCCCGTTTCGCGAAGTCCCCTGGGCTGAGCAAGGAGCCACTTGGCTTTTGACCGAGTTTTTTAGCCAAACCGAGCACCGGGGCTACTGCAGCAGAAAACTGTGGAGCGCGTCAGGCAGCTGAAAGGCTGGCGGGTTCGATCAACTCCACCATGAGCTGCACCGACTGTCGACCGCGAAACTCATTGACGTCCAGCCGATAGGCCAACTGCACCCGCTCGACATCCTCGTTGGGCCACTGATTCAAATCTATGTTAAAGGCGATGGCGTCTAGTGCGGTGTCACTACCCTCGGGCGAAACGACTAGCTTCAAATGCTTCTCGCCAACCAAGCGTTGACTGACGATCTGGAATCGCCCATCGAACACAGGTTCGGGGAAATGCTGACCCCAGGGCCCGGCGTAGCGCAATTCGGTGGCCAGGCTTAACTGCAAGTCTTCGGCACTAAGCTCACCGTCAGACTCGATTACCGCTTGTAGCTCCACGTCGTCCGCATGTCGCGTGACTTCCTCGATGAATGCTTGATTGAAAGTCTCGTAATCATCGCGCGCCAGAGTGAGGCCCGCGGCCATGGCGTGACCACCGAAGCGGTGTATTAGGCCCGGGTGGCGCGTGGCTACCGCATCGAGAATATCGCGAATGTGCAGGCCGGCAATGGAACGGGCGGAGCCCTTGATATCGCCGTCGTCACCATCGGCAAAGACAATCGTTGGACGGTGCAATTTGTCCTTAATGCGCGAGGCCACGATGCCGATCACACCCTGGTGCCAACTGCTTTGGTAGAGAGTCATCGCGACGGGCGGCTCACTGTGAGTGTCCAAATCCATGCTCGCAATAATTTGCAGAGCGTCCTGCTGCATGTCCTGTTCGATGACCCGGCGGTCGCGATTAAGTTCGTGCAGGCGCTGGGCGAAAGCGCGCGCCTGCGCCGGGGTGTCACTGAGTAAACACTCGATACCGATGGACATATCGTCCAATCGCCCCGCCGCATTGATTCTGGGCCCGACGGTAAAACCCAAATCTGTAGCGACCAGTGTGCGGCTGTTGCGCGAAGCTACTTCCAGCAACGCGGCAATACCTGGCCGTGCCTGTCCAGCCCGAATGCGTTTTAAACCGGCGGCAACCAGAATGCGGTTGTTGTAATCCAGTGGTACGACGTCAGCAACGGTACCCAGGGCGACTAAATCTAAACAGTCCACCAGCTTGGGCTCGGGACGCGACGCAAACCAGCCACGCGTACGCAATTCGGCACGCAATGCCAACATCACATAGAAGATGACGCCGACGCCCGCTAGGTGTTTACTCGCAAACGCACAGCCGGGTTGATTCGGGTTCACGATAACGTCGGCTGCGGGCAACTCCGCTCCGGCTAAGTGATGGTCGGTAATCAGCGTTGCAATACCCAGTTCACGCGCGGTGGCCACGCCCTCAATACTAGAGATGCCATTGTCCACAGTGATGATTAGATCGGGACAATTCCCGGCAGCCAGCGCGACAATTTCTGGTGTTAGACCGTATCCGTATTCAAAGCGGTTGGGCACCAGGTAGTCGACATAACGAGCACCAAAAGCGCGCAATGCCGTGATCGCCAGGGCTGTGCTGGTGGCGCCGTCAGCGTCGAAATCGCCGACAATTAGAATTTTGTGCTGATCGGCTAATGCATCCGCGAGCAAAACGGCGGCGCGTTCGGCGTGCAACAATTGACTGGGGGGCTGTAGACACGCGAGATCTAAATCGAGTTGTTCGGCATTCGATATGCCGCGCTGAGCGTAAATGCGCGCGAGCATGCTGGACACGCCTGCCTGCGTGAGTGGAGAGGTGTCATTTGCGGCGCGCCGGCGTATTTCCCTGTGCACGGAGCTCGCGGTACTCAAGCGTTGATGTTGGTTGCGATAAAGGACTGCACGGCTTGCAACTCATTGGACAAGACCGCGAAGCGCTCGGCACGCGCCATCAGGTCGGACAGATGCGCAGGCAGGTGCGCCGCCCGGGTGAGACCGGCCTGCTGCACGGCCTCAGGGAACTTCGCCGGATGGGCAGTGGCCAGGGTGACAACCGGCAACTGTTTTGCACAGCCGCTGTCCCTGGCCGCTTTGACGCCAATGGCGCTGTGCGGGTCGAGCAGGTACTCGCACTGCTGCCAAGTACGGGCTATCTCTTGGCAAGTTTGTTCATCATTCACAGCCTGACTACTGAAGTGCGCCCTCGCCATGCGCATTGCGGAAGCGCTGAAGTTGATATCGCCAGATTCGAGCTCTGCCATGAGTGTATTGATCGCGGCACCATCGCGACCGTACAAATCAAACAGCAGGCGTTCAAAGTTGCTAGACACAGTGATGTCCATACTGGGGGACAGTGTGTGCGAGAGCGATTGGCGGCCGTAGACTCCTTCGGTGAGCGCGCGGTGCAAGACGTCGTTGCGATTCGTCGCGATGACCAAGCGTTCAATCGGCAGGCCCATACGCATGGCCAGATAGCCGGCAAATATGTCGCCGAAATTGCCGGTGGGCACGGAAAACGCCACCGGTCGCGCAGGTGAGCCCAGAGCGAGGGCTGCGTAAAAATAGTAGACAATCTGTGCCATGATGCGCGCCCAGTTGATCGAGTTTACCGCCACCAGTGAGCGATCTTCGGGCAGGAAACTGCGCTGGGCAAAACAGGCTTTTACCATCGCCTGGCAGTCATCAAAGTTACCCTCGATGGCCAGGTTGTGAATATTGTCGCCGGGGACAGTAGTCATCTGCCGGCGCTGCACATCGGACACCCGCTGATGCGGATGTAATATAAAAATGTCGATATTGTTGCAGTGTCGGCACCCCTCAATAGCGGCGGAACCGGTGTCGCCGGACGTCGCTCCCAAAATAACAACTTTTTCGTGGCGGCGCTGCAGGACGTAGTCGAGCAGGCGGCCGAGTAACTGCAGGGCAAAATCTTTGAACGCCAGCGTCGGGCCGTGGAATAACTCCAGCACCCATTGATTGGCATCTAACTGCACCAGTGGCGCTATCGCATCGTGGCGAAAGTCGGCGTAGCTTTCCTGGAGGATGACGCGTAAATCATCGGGTGGAATGCACTCTTGTACAAAAGGCAGGATGATCTTTTCGGCGAGCTGCACATAATCTAGTTTCGCCATCGCGGCGATTTCTTGCGCGCTAAATTGGGGCAATTCTTGCGGTACGTACAAGCCGCCATCCGCCGCGAGGCCGGTTAGCAGAACATCCTCAAAATTTAGTACCGGGGCTTGGCCACGGGTGCTGATGTATTTCACCGCTGTGCTCTCTTTGACCGTAGTCTCTTTGACCGTAATCTCTTTGGCCGTACTGTCTGGACCTGCACTCTCTGCCGGGCTCGCTTTGCCGTGCTTTCTCTGCCCTCTATCAGAGAAATCTATACCTTACGCCACTGCTCATCCTACCCGTCCAGCATCTCTACGCGAATGCGCGCGATGCTGCCGTGAATAGTTTCAAGAGCGGAAATCGCTGCCACCGCCGAATCCACTTTCGACTGAGCGGCACTGTTGGTTAAGACTATAACCGGCACACGCGATTCTCCTTCCGCCGGTGCCTTTTGGATCAAGCCTTCGATACTGATGCCCTGCTCACTTAACATGCGCGTGACTTGTGACATGACCCCGGGTTTATCCTCTGCCTCCAAGCGCAGATACCAGGGCGTAACCACATCTGCCATCGGCACGACAGGTAGCTCGCGCGCCTGTGACAGCGGCACACCCAGTGGTGCCAGCACATCGCGCTGCCCGCTGCCAATCGCACGAGCCAAATCTATGATATCAGCGACCACGGCGGACGCAGTCGGCTCGGCACCGGCGCCCGCACCGAAATACAAAGTCGGCCCCACGGCACTGCCCTCGACCAATACCGCATTCTTGACGCCGTCGACATTGGCCAGCAAGCGTTTTTCCGGAATCAGTGTCGGGTGTACGCGCATTTCCACGCCTGCGGTGGATTGGCGGGCGACACCTAAATGCTTAATGCGATAACCCAACTCCTGCGCATACCCCACATCTGCCGGGGTGAGTGCAGTAATACCCTCAGTGTAGACGGCGTCCATTTGCAGCGGCGTGCCAAAAGCGATAGCCGCGAGGATCGCCAGTTTATGGGCGGCATCAATGCCCTCGATATCAAATGTGGGATCGGCCTCGGCATAGCCCAGGGCTTGCGCCTCTTGTAGCACATCGTCAAACGCACGCCCCTCGTCGCGCATCTGGCTGAGAATAAAATTACCGGTGCCGTTGATGATGCCCGCCAACCAGTCAATTTTATTGCCCGCCAGCCCTTCTCGCAGCGCCTTTATAATGGGAATACCGCCGGCCACCGCGGCTTCAAAGCGCAGACTCACGCCACACTCTTCAGCCAGCGCAAACAGTTCATTGCCCGCTTCGGCGATCAACGCTTTGTTGGCCGTCACCACGTGCTTGCCGTTGCGCAAAGCAACTTCAACCAACTCGCGTGCGGTGTTTGTACCGCCGATAAGTTCGACGAGTATATCCACGGCCGGGTCGCGGGCCACGTCGAGAAGGTCACCGCTGAGCGGCGTATCTGCCACGGGACAGTCGGGGTTATCGCGCCGGGCACCTATGTGCACCACGTGCACCCTGGCATTCGAACGCGCGGCTATCAGTGCCGCCTGCGCTTGCAGGAGCTGGTAGGTACCGCCGCCTACGGTACCCAAACCGCAGATTCCAATTCCAACTGATTTCACGTAACACCCAATCCCTATAGTGAACCGCTGGTTACACTAGCCCATCCTGGCGCAACATTCGCTTGATGGTGCGCACTGCCTGACGTGTGCGATGTTCGTTTTCGATCAAACCGAAGCGCACATATTCTTCCCCGTGCTCCCCAAAACCAATACCGGGAGAGACCGCCACCTTCGCTTCCACCAACAGCTTTTTACTGAATTCCAGAGAACCCATCGCGCGATAGGCCTCGGGCAATCGTGCCCAGACAAACATGGTTGCCTTGGGCGGCGTGACGGGCCAACCAGCCGCGTTCAAGCCACTGCACAACACATCGCGGCGCGATTGGTACATGGCGTTAATTTCCTGCACACAGCTCTGGTCACCCTCTAAGGCCGCGATGGCGGCAACTTGGATGGGCGTGAACATACCGTAATCCAAATAGGACTTGATGCGCGCGAGTGCACCGACCAGCACTTTGTTGCCGCAGCAAAAACCCACACGCCAGCCGGGCATGTTGTAGCTTTTCGACATGCTGAAGAACTCCACCGCGACATCGCGAGCGCCTTCCACCTGCAAAATAGACGGTGCAACATAGCCGTCGTAACACAAATCCGCGTAGGCTAAATCTTGTATCACCCAAATCCCATGTTCTTTGGCAATGGCGACGATGCGCTCATAAAAATCCAGCTCCACACACTGTGTTGTAGGGTTCGAGGGGAAGTTGATCACCAGCATCTTGGGACGCGGCCAACTGTTGTGTATCGCTTTTTCCAATTCACTAAAAAAGTCTCCTTCAGTTTCCCCTAAAGGCACATGACGAATGTCCGCACCGGAGATGACAAATCCGTAGGGGTGAATCGGGTACGAGGGGTTGGGCACCAAAATGGCATCCCCTGGGCCGGTCGTGGCCAGGGCCAAGTGCGCCAGGCCCTCCTTCGAGCCGAGGGTGACGATTGCCTCAGAGTCGGGGTCTAAGGTCACCTCGTAGCGCCGCTGATACCAATCGCAGATGGCCTTGCGCAGCCGCGGTATCCCCATGGATTGCGAGTAGCGGTGTGTGTCCCCGCGACGCGCCGTTTCCACGAGCTTATCGACAATATGCTCGGGCGTCGGCTGATCTGGGTTGCCCATCCCAAAATCGATCACATCTTCACCGGCCGCCCGCGCTTGCTGCTTTAGATCACCGATGATGCTAAAGACATAAGGCGGCAGGCGCGCAATGCGCTGAAATTGATCGTCCACGATATCTCGACTCTTGTAACTAGCTGTTTTTAGTGGCTGTTGGGTGACTGGAATTGGTAAAAGTTGCTATCGGCGCTCAATTCGCTACTTTCGAGCCCCTGCAGCGGCGGCTATCAGTACCTACAGCGCGCGCAGGCGCAGTCTTTTACAAGGGATGCAGACAGTACGCAGTCGCCCTCACACTGTCAACGCAGCGCCCAGGGACTGGGCGCTCTAGGTGGGAATATTGACGGGAAAACTGGCGCGAGTCGCTATTTCAGACCGAGGGTGGCCAGTAAATCCACTGCCGACCGATAACCGGGAATCATCTGGCCGTCTTGGGTGACAATGGCCGGTGTGCCACGCACGCCCAGCTCTTGACCCAATTGATACTGGTTGTTGATGGGGTTGTCCTTGCACACATTCTCCGGCACCGACTTTTGCGCCTTCAGTCGAGTTAACGCATCTTGTTGATTGTCGGCACACCAGGCACTGGCCAATTTGCGAAAGCCATCGGACTCCACCCCGGCGCGCGGGTAGGCCAGGTAACGAACTTCGACGCCACTGGCATTGAGCTGCGGAACTTCCCGATGCAGTTTTTGGCAATAGAAACAGGTCACATCGGTAAACACGTTGATGACAGCGCGTGCAGGTTTTTCCGGGGCAAAGACGATCATGTCGTCGACAGGGACATCTGCCATACGCATTTTGCGCTGTGCATCACGGCGCTTCTCAGTCACATTGATCAGACCAGCTGGGCCTACGGTGTACAGATCGCCCGCAACGAAATGCTTGCCGTCAGCAGTGGCGTAGACCAGGGGGCCATTGATGTATTGCACTTCGTACAAACCGGAAATGTCACTGAAGCGAACCTCGCCCACCTTGAACTGTGTGCCCGGCGCTTCTAGCGCTTTGCGCAGCGCCTCCTGCTGCGCTTTTGGGACAACCTGTTCCGCTTGCGCGCCCGTCACTAGCCCAATGGCAATGGCTACCCAGGCCAGGCCCGCGAAGGTGGTTCTCGTTACTTTGCTCATGGTGTCCCCTTATTCTGAAACAAATTTTACCCGCGCGGCGCGCGTGCTCTGTCGTATATTCTGCGCAATCTTAGGCAATTGGAACCGCCCCACTGGCTTTAGTTCCACTGCTCTCAACCGCGCGGATGATGCTCGGCATGCAGATCCTGCATCCGCTGCTGTGCCACGTGGGTGTAAATCTGCGTAGTGGAGAGATCACTGTGCCCCAACAACATCTGCACGACGCGCAAATCGGCACCGTGATTTAGCAGATGCGTGGCGAAGGCATGCCGCAGCGTATGGGGCGACAACTCAGTTCGAATGCCCGCTCGCTCAGCATAGAGTTTAATACGATACCAGAAGGCCTGGCGAGTCATTTGCGCGCCCCGACGGCTGGGGAAAACCACGGAGGACGGGGCGGCATTGAGCAATTCTCCGCGCGCACCTGCCAGATACCGCCGCAACCAGTTGAGCGCCTCTTCCCCCACAGGTACGAGTCGCTCTTTACTACCCTTGCCCACTGTGCGCACGACTCCCTGATTCATACTCAATTGCGTCATCTGTAGGCTGATCAATTCGCTCACTCGCAACCCACAGGCGTACAGCAATTCCAACATGGTGCGATCGCGAAACTCTAAGGCCTGCTCCAAATCGGGCGCCCGCAGCAATCGTTCAACATCGCGCTCAGATAACGACTTGGGCAGTGGCCGTCCAAGCCTCGGGCTCTCCACATCGAGGGTCGGATCGACCTGCAGGCGACCCTCGCGCAACTGAAACTGATAAAAGCCGCGTACACAGGAGAGAAAGCGCGCGCTGGAACGTTGCGAGCTGCCCTCTTTTAAGCGCGAGCCCAGGTAGGCCTGCAGATCTGCGCGATCGGCGTGCAATAAACTGTGTTGCCGCACGCGGTGCAACCACGCTTGATACTGCTGCAAATCACGGCGGTAGGAGGCCAGGGTGTTTTCGCTCAAGCCCTTCTCCATCCAAACGGCATCGATGTAGCGCTCGATTTCTGGGTGGGTGTCGACGGTGGATTCGGGAGCCGATGTCATGGCGTCAGCCTATCACGGATTTGGGCAGGAATAGGCACCGCTGTGGCTGAGATTCTTGGTACTTTTCAGATTCTTAGATCGATTTACTCCACTGTGTTCTAGGAAACCAACTCCTAAGATGGGACTAATTACAGACACCTGAAGCAAGCAGTTTTTGATTTGCACAGCCTGAAAGAGGCCTCGAAGGGTTACCCTCTTGGCGGCGCAACGTGGAAGCTGCAAAAAAACGGCCTCTAATGGGCCGTTTTTTCTGCAGGCGGTTAAGCTGAAACTTTACAACTTTTCTCGAATTCTCGCCGCGCGTCCGCTCAGCTCACGCAAGTAGTACAGTTTTGCCTGGCGAACATCGCCGCGCCGTTTGACGTCGATGCTAGCCACGAGCGGGCTGTAGGTTTGGAAGGTCCGCTCCACACCTATACCGTGAGAGATTTTACGCACGGTGAACGCGGAATTAACACCTCGATTACGCTTGCCGATACACACGCCCTCGAAGGCCTGCAATCGCTCGCGCGAACCCTCTTTAACACGAACCTGAACCACGACAGTATCGCCGGGGCCGAATTCGGGAAGTTCTTTGCTCATCTGCTGCGCTTCGAGCTCGGCGATAACTTTGTTGCTGCTCATGATTCGCTCCTTGGGAAACAATCGATCTTGATACCTAAGCCTACGTTCTAACTCTGTTTATTCTGCTGCTACTGTTTTGCTGTTCTGTGTTCACCGTTTTTTTTGCTGACATTCGATATCGCTCAAAAACTCGGCCAGTAGATCCTGTTCTGCCTTCGACATACCGCGTGCGTCGAGCAAGTCGGGTCGTCGCAAAAACGTGCGGCCCAACGCCTGCTGCAACCGCCAGCGACGAATCGCTTCGTGATTACCGCTCAATAGCACCGGCGGCACCGCCCTGCCCTGATGTGCCTCTGGCCGGGTGTAGTGCGGACAATCCAATAACCCGTCGACAAAGGAGTCGTTGGCCGCCGACTCCTCGTGCCCCAGCACACCGGGCAACTGCCTAGCGATGGCGTCGATAACGACCATCGCGGCCAGCTCACCACCACTGATCACGTAATCGCCAATAGACAACTCTTCATCGACCGCCTCTTCCAACAGCCGTTCATCAATACCTTCGTACCGTCCGGCAACGAGTATCAGCGCCGATTGCTGTGCCAGCTCACAGGCGCGCTGGTGGTCAAATCGCTGACCCTGGGGTGACAAGTAAATCACCGGGGCACTCTCACCGACCACCGTCTTGGCTGCACCTATGGCACCGAACAGGGGTTCGACCTTCATCACCATGCCCGGGCCACCGCCGTAGGGGCGGTCATCGACGGTGCGGTGTGTATCGTCGGTATAATCCCTGGGGTTACAGTGGCTCAGTTGCAAGCGAGCTTGCTGGTTTTCACCACCGCGACTTTTGCCACTACCGAGACTACTGCCGCTGCCCTTGCCTGCCGCCCTACCGGTAACACCATAATCCGACACGGCGGCAAACATTTCGGGAAACAAACTCACCAGTGCTATATGCATCCTATCGCTCCTGGTGTATTGCCATGCGTATTTGCGCTCGCTAAGTCGTCAACAAGGCTGAGCGCAATATCTATAACCAAGTTCTATAACAACGCCCTACCGCCGGCTGATGAATCGCAACTAGTCTGTTGCTTCGCTTAGGTACCAGTCGACGTCGATGCGAGAACGCTCTAAGTCTACGCTTTGCACAGTGTCGTCGAGCACATAGGGAATCAACCGCTCCTGTTGATCAATACTCTCTTCACAGGCTTTTACCACCAGTACATCGTTAGCACCGGTCTCGATCAGGGAATCGACGCGCCCAATCAGCACTGCCTCTGGCGCCGCTCCGCGCTCATCTCGAGGGCGGCACCACACTTCAAGACCTTCCAGATCACGCCAGTAATACTCTCTCGCTTGCAGTGTCGGCAATGCGGAATCCGGCACTGATACCTGCACACCACAATAGGCTTCCGCCGCGGTTCTATCATCGATGCCCTGGATGTGGGCAACAAGGCCCTTACCGTGACGTTTGCCTCGATCAAAGATCACTGGCTCCAGCACACCTTTGCGCTCCAAGTGCCACTGACCCAATTGTAAAAAGTTCTCCTGCGGGTCGGTGTAGGCCTGTACTCTTACCCAACCCTTGATGCCATAACAGCCCGTAATCTTGCCAATGACGAGCATCTCGGTCATGTCAGCGCTCCGTGCACTGGCCACGCCGATACCCGGTGCCGCTATGCGGCGGCGGCCGCTGCCTCGCCGACAAGCTTCGCCACGCGCGCGGAGAGCTGAGCGCCCTGGCTCTGCCAGTAGGCAATGCGCTCCTGGTCAACACGCAGGCGCACTTCCTGGCCGCGAGCGGCGGGGTTGAAAAACCCCACGCGCTCGATATAGCGGCTGTCGCGTGCGTTGCGGCTATCCGTCACTGTAAGGTGGTAAAAGGGGCGCTTCTTGGCACCGCCTCTGGCGAGTCGAATGGTTACCATATTCGTCTAATTCCTGATATTTGGCCGAGATCTCCCGCGAATTCGCAGGGCCGCGCACGACAAAAGCCGGCAGTCGCGCCGGAAGGTGGCGTATCATACGGAAATTGCGCAGTGGTTTAAAGCCCAGCGTTGGGTTTTTTGCCTTGAAATTTAGGGGCTTAAGGCACAGAGGGTGAATCGCTGGTGCCCCGCGCCAGCGCCGGGTAATCGCCACTGTGGGCTCACTACGCGAGCGTGCCAAGAGCGCCATTTGAGTGTCGCTGCATCGCCCTTCTGACGCTGCGGTGAATCCGTTAGCGGAATGGCATGCCGCCGGGGCCGCCCATGCCACCACCAGGGCTGCCCTGACCCATCATGCCGCCGAGGCCGCGCATCATCTTGTCCATGCCGCCGCCTTTCATCTTTTTCATCATCTTCTGCATCTGCTTGTGTTGTTTCAGCAGGCGATTGAGGTCTTGCACCTGGGTGCCGGACCCGCGCGTGATGCGCCGTTTGCGCGAACCCTGAATCAGCTCTGGATTGCGGCGCTCGCGCGGCGTCATGGAATTGATCATCGCCTCCATGCGCGCGAACATTTTTACATCGAGATTTTGCTGCGCCATCTGCGCCACATTGCCCATGCCCGGCAGTTTGTCGAGCATCCCCGTCACACCGCCCATATTGTTCACTTGCTGCAGTTGGTCGCGGAAATCTTCCAGGTCGAACTTCTGGCCCTTTTTGACTTTGCGCGCCAATCGCTGAGCTTTTTTCTTGTCGACCTTCTGCTCCGCCTCCTCAATCAGCGACAGCACATCGCCCATACCGAGAATGCGCGAGGCCAGACGATCAGGATAGAAGGGGTCTAGTGCGGCAGTCTTCTCGCCTACGCCGAGAAACTTGATGGGTTTGCCCGTAATCGCACGCACCGACAGAGCGGCACCGCCGCGGGTGTCGGCATCGACCTTGGTGAGAATAACACCGGTGAGCGGCAGCGCTTCGCCAAATGCCTTGGCGGTATTCGCGGCGTCCTGACCGGTCATGGCATCCACCACAAACAGCGTTTCAATGGGTTTCACCGCGGCGTGTAACTGGGCAATTTCCTGCATCATGTCTTCGTCGATGGCCAGGCGGCCTGCGGTATCGACCAGCAGCACATCGACGAACTGAATACGCGCGTGTTCCATCGCCGCCTGCACAATGGCGACCGGTTTCTGTTCGTTATCGCTGGGGAAAAATTCAGCGCCGACTTCTCCGGCCAGTGTTTCCAACTGCTTGATGGCGGCCGGGCGGTACACATCGGCGCTGACTACCATCACCTTTTTCTTGTCGCGCTCGATCAGCAGCTTGGCGAGCTTGGCGACCGATGTGGTTTTACCGGCGCCCTGCAGACCCGCGACCATGATGACGGCCGGCGGTGCGGTGGCCAGATTGAGCGCTTCGTTAGCGCTGCCCATCAAGGTTTCTAACTCGAGTTGAACAACTCTCAAGAACGCCTGGCCGGGGCTCAGGCTCTTGGTCACCTCTTGCCCCAAGGCGCGCTGTTTGACCGCTTCCACGAAATCTTTCACCACGGGCAGCGCGACGTCGGCTTCCAGCAGCGCCATGCGCACTTCGCGCAGTGTGCCCTGAATGTTGTCTTCTGTGAGATGTGCTTTACCGGTGATGGTGCGCAGGCTCTGGGACAGGCGACTGCTTAAACTCTCAAACATAGAAATCTCTTTAAGGTTGGCGCGGAAACTAGCGCTGCTATTGATTCTAACCGGGCAAGCCGGTACAAAGAGCCAAGTATACGTGACCGGGCCGCTGGCCCCAAACCCTGGCTGTCAATCAATGTCCGCGACCCTACTCGCTCCCGTGTGTGCGCTGCTCTACTTCGCCGCTACTGGTACGCAGTTATTACAGGCGGGGAGCCAACAAGCGCGCATGAGCCGCAGCACGGGGCTGTTGGCACTGCTCGCCCTGGCCGTGCACGCCATCATCGTCTGGCAGACAGCCTTTCAGGAAGACGGCATTCATTTCGGTTTTTTCAAGATCTCGGCGCTGATTTTTCTAGTGGTCAATATTGCTTGCATCACGTCACTGCTGCGCCGCCCCTTGCAAAATCTCCTGACGGCGCTGTTTCCCCTATCGGCCCTGGCAGTTCTGGTAGCCACCTTCGCGCCCGAGACCGCTACCGGCGTAAGCCACCTCAGTGGAGGTATGCTACTGCACGTCAGTAGCTCCATTTTGGCCTACGCGGTGTTGACTCTCGCCGCTGTGCAATCTGGCATCCTCGCACTACAAGATCATCAACTGAAGAACCACCACAGACATGGTCTGTTGCAGATTCTGCCCCCCCTACAATTGATGGAGCGCATGCTGTTCGAGCTGTTGTGGATAGGCTTGGCACTACTCACCATCGCCATTCTCTCGGGTTTTGTCTTTGTCGAAGACCTATTTGCGCAGAGTTTGGTGCACAAAACTGTGCTCACACTGTTGGCCTGGCTGCTGTTCGCAACACTGCTGTGGGGCCGCTATCACCTCGGCTGGCGCGGCACCACCGCCGTGCGCTTTACACTGGGTGGCTTTGCGCTCCTCATGCTCGCTTTTTTCGGGTCGAAGCTGGTGTTGGAACTCGTCTTACAACGCGGTTGAGCCCGGGTTAACGCACCCTTTTGAGGGCTTGCCCGCCCCGCGCTTTTTCTTCAAGATAAGAACCCTTTTTTGCCGCGAGGTTCCACCCTCTCTTGAACGACGCACCGCTGGGTCTACTGTTCACACTCCTGTTTGCGCTTATTGTCCTCTCCGGATTCTTCTCCAGCTCTGAAACCGGCATGATGTCCCTAAACCGATATCGCCTAAAGCACTTGCAAAAAAACCGACACAAGGGGTCCCTGCGCGCGACAAAATTACTGGAGCGGCCCGACCGCTTGATCGGTTTAATTTTAATCGGCAACAATCTCGTCAATATTTTTGCCTCCGCAATTGCAACAGTGATTGCCATTCGCCTGTGGGGCGACGCGGGTATCTTCATCGCCACCGTAGCGCTCACGTTAGTCATACTGATCTTTGCTGAAATCACGCCAAAAACTATCGCTGCGCTGCACCCAGAGCGTATCGCGTTTCCAGCTAGCGTGGTGCTACTGCCACTCATGAGAATCCTCTATCCCATCGTCGCACTGGTCAACATCGTGACCAACGCGCTGCTGCGCTTGTTGGGCTTTGACCCCAAGTTGGGCAAAGAGGAAAACGTCTCATCGGAAGAGTTGCGCACGATTGTAACCGACGCGGGGCAACTCATTCCCTCGCGCCACCGCGGCATGCTGCTCAATATCCTGGATTTAGAACAGGCCAGCGTCGACGACATTATGGTACCGCGCACGGAAGTCTACGGTATCGATTTGGAGGACGACGACGCGCTCATCATCGATCGCATTCGCCACAGCGGCCACACTCGCCTCCCCGTGTGGCGCGATGATATCAACAATATCGTGGGTATTTTGCACATGCGCAACATTAGTCGTATCTTCGACAACGAAGGTCTCGATCGCGCAGCGCTAGAGCGAGAGATCGACAAACCGTATTTCATACCCGAAAGCACACCACTGCATACGCAGTTGCTCAACTTTCAAAATAAAAAGCAGCCGCTGGGTGTTGTTGTCGATGAGTACGGCGATGTATTGGGCTTGGTCGCGCTGGAAGATATTCTGGAGGAAATCGTCGGAGAATTTACCTCAAATATCACCGATGCCGCCGATAGCATTTTCCCGCAGCGCGACGGGAGCTACATCATCGACGGCGCTGCGAGTATTCGTGAGATCAATAGGTCGCTTGAATGGGCGCTACCCGCTGACGGGCCCCGCACACTGAGCGGGCTGGTGCTGGAGCATCTGGAATCATTTCCCGAGGGCAATGCGGGAATTGCTCTCGATGGTTATCGCCTGGAAATTTTGGCGCTGGAAGGCAACGTGGTGCAGGCAGTGAAAGCGCGCGAACACCCGGCCTAGTCGCCCTGCGGCATCGAAAACGGCCTGGTCCTATCTTTTGTCTGGGGGGGAGGGACTCCCACGTTCATTGCTAACTAGAAATAAGGGGGCGATTTCGCTATCCCAGTGTAATGGGGTTAGCTTTGTGGCGCCGGTCACTCGCGCGCCGCAGCACACGCTGCTTGCCTTCCACATCTAACACCACCCACTGGGCAATTTCTCCCGCCGTGCGGTAACAACCGGTGCATACATCTTCCTCATCGAGTACGCATACGGAAATACAGGGGCTGCGTGGCTCCGATTGTGTCACTGCTGCTCCCGAAGATGTTGCGTATAGTCGCACGCATTCTGCACGTAATGCTCGGCATTAAGCGTTAGCATCGCCTGTGCATCGTCTGACAGCGTCGATTTAATTTTCGCCGGCGAACCTAAGACCAGCGAGCCATCGGGTATCTCCATTCCCTCAGTCACCAAAGCATTGGCGCCGATCAAACAGCGCCGACCGATAACGGCGCCATTCAGCACCACGGCGTTGATGCCAATCAATGAATCGTCGCCAATGGTGCAGCCATGGATCATCGCGTTGTGACCCACGGTGACGTTGTCGCCCACCTTGGTAGGAAAACCGGCATCGGCATGCACAACTGTACCATCCTGGATGTTACTGCCCACGCCTATTTCGATTGTGTCCGCATCGCCGCGCAGCACACAGGAAAACCACACACTGCTGCGATCGTGCAAGGTGACATCGCCTATAACCGCCGCATTGGGAGCAATAAAATGTCCAGATCCCAACAGGGTGACTCGCTTGTCTTTCAAAGTGTAGATCATCGTTTCAAAAACCTCAGGGCTGTGCTTCCCAATTGCGCTGTAAATCCAAACCCGCATCGTAGGCGACATTGGCCAGAAGAACCAGTATGGCCGCGGTGACCCCCCAGACATTGTCCTCGCCCAGTTGATAGTGCGGCACCATGCGTGTTGCGCCGCCCTTGGTGATGGCCCGCAGCTCATACAAGCGCGTATCGGCAAAGGCTGCGAGGCGCGGTGACAAGAGACTGCCGAACTCGGCGCGGTCAACGACATATTCGAATTGCGCAGGAATGGCTGCGATGCAGGGGAAGACTTGAAAACCCGTACGCGTGACCATGGGTTCCAACTCACCCAGCGGAGTGATGACGTCGCTTGGCAGGCCAACTTCTTCCATTGCCTCACGACAAGCGGTATCCCACGGTGTCATATCTTGCGCCTCGCGCTTGCCGCCAGCAAAAGCGATTTCTCCGGGGTGGTGATTCAGGTGGAGCGCACGCCGACCCAATAACACGGTGGGCTCCGACTCTTGCGTTAACGCCACCAATACTGCCGCCTGGGGCCATTGTGTTGCGCCAAATTCATTTTTCCAAGGTGCTTGCACGAGTGGCAATTGGTCTGTAATCCGCTGAAATACCGCGTGATTCACAGTGTGCCAGGCAACTCGGTAATCAGGTGAATGACATCCCATGCAGGCTCTTCGTAAGGGTGCGCAGCGATCATCGCCGCGACGGCTGCAGCAACACAGGCCTCGGCACAGACCATTTCCACGCGGTACTCCGCCACGACCTCGACCTCGTCTTGGGTGCCGATATACGGCGCGCTACCCGCGCGTGGCCGAAACTGCCCCCGTCCCAAGACTTGCCAACTGCAACAGTCGTAATCGCCTATTCTACCGGCGCCCGCTTGGAAAGCGGCTGCTTTTACCGCTTCCACATGAGTTTCGGGCACATAAAAGCCGAGTTTATACATTACACACCCCGCTCCTGCTGCTCGTAAAACGCCTGTGTGAATGACTCCAATTGGTCCGCCTCTATGGCGGCACGAATCGCCGCCATGTGTTGCTGGTAGTAGTAGAGGTTGTGCAAAGTACTCAGCTGTGCGCCCAAAATTTCATTGCATTTGTCCAAGTGGTGCACATAGGCGCGGCTGAAATTCTGGCAGGTATAGCAACTACATTCTTCGTCCAGGGGCAATGTACTGCGCTTGTGCTTTGCATTGCGCAACTTTAGCGGGCCACGTGAAGTAAACAGGTGTCCGTTGCGTGCGTTACGCGTGGGCAACACACAGTCGAACATATCGATTCCGCGACGCACACTCTCCAAAAGATCGGCCGGTGTACCCACGCCCATCAGATACCGCGGCTTATCTTGCGGCATCACCGGTTCCAGCATGTCGAGTACTCGCAGCATATCGGCTTTCGGCTCTCCCACCGATAGCCCGCCGATGGCATAGCCGTCAAATGCGAGCTCGCGCAGGCCGGCGAGTGACTCGTGGCGCAAGGCTTCAAACATACCGCCCTGGACAATGCCAAACAGCGCTGCCGGGTTGTCGGCGTGTGCGCGTTTACTGCGCTCAGCCCAACGCAGTGACAGTGCCATCGAGTCCCGAGCCTGCGCTTCCGTTGCAGGGTACGGTGTGCACTCGTCGAAAACCATTACCACATCGGCCCCCAACTCGCGTTGGATCGACATCGAGGTTTCCGGGTCGAGAAACACCCGAGCGCCATCGACAGGTGACGCAAATGTCACACCCTCCTCGGTAATTTTGCGTCGCTCGCCAAGGCTAAATACCTGGAACCCACCGGAATCGGTCAAGATGGGGCCCTGCCAGCCCATGAAATCGTGTAAATCTCCATGCGCACGGATAATGTCAGTGCCGGGTCGCAGCCAGAGGTGGAAGGTGTTACCCAGTAACATCTCTGCGCCCGTGGCACGCACTTCGTGGGGTGACATACCCTTAACCGTGCCGTAAGTACCCACGGGCATAAAGGCGGGTGTTGCAACACTGCCGCGCGCAAAGGTAAGCCTACCACGGCGCGCGACGCCCGCTGCTGTAGGGGCAGTATGCAACAATTCAAATTGCATTGCCGGTGAGGTCATCAGGTACCCGCATCCAAATTTATCTGTGGTGCAATAAACATGGCATCACCGTAACTGAAAAAGCGATAGTTTGCTGAGATGGCCTCGGCGTAGGCCGCCAGCACCGCTTCGCGCCCGGCAAAGGCAGACACCAGCATGAGCAGGGTGGACTCAGGTAAGTGAAAGTTAGTCACCATGGCATCTACCGTTTTGAACGCATAACCTGGATAGATAAATATATCGGTGTCGGCACAAAATGGCTGCAATTTCCCAGTCGCCTGGCTCGCTGCTTCCAACGCACGTACCGCCGTCGTGCCCACGGCTATAACGCGGCCCCCTGTTGCTTGCGTGGCCTGCACCACGTCACACGCGGCTGGTGAGACCTCTACGCGCTCAGCGTGCATTAAGTGATCGTTGATATTATCGGCCCGCACCGGCTGAAACGTACCAGCACCGACATGTAAGGTGATGGTGGCGCGACGAATACCGCGCTGGTCTATTGCGCGCAGCAGCGCTTCATCGAAATGCAAGCCCGCAGTAGGCGCCGCCACGGCGCCGTCTTTGTTCGCATACACCGTTTGATAGCGCTCTAGGTCGCGGACATCGTCGGCGCGTTCAATGTAGGGTGGCAGGGGCACATGGCCGAGCTGGTTTAAAACACTGGAGAAATCTGGGCCAGATTCGAGCTCGATGACAAACAGCGAGCCCTGCCGGCCCGTCACACGAACCACGTAGTCGCCCGGAGCTGCATCCTGTGTTACGCACAAATTGAGTTGCGTGCCGTCGCGCGGTGATTTACTGGCGCGAATATGTGCCAGCGCGGAGCGCGCACCGGTTTGCCGCTCGATGAGCAGCTCCGCTTTGCCACCGCTACTTTTTTGCGCAAACAGCCGAGCGGGAATCACCCGGGTATCGTTAAACACCAACAGATCATTGGGCCGCAGAAAATCGAGCAACTGCGTAAATTGCCGGTGCGCACAACTACCGGAGTTGCGGTCCAGCACTAACAAGCGGCTGGCAGAACGCTCAGGTAGCGGCTCCTGGGCGATTAATTGACTCGGCAAGTTATAGGTAAAATCGCTGGGTTTCATCGATGAAAAAGCCGGCGCTGGGCCGGCTTTACTGTACAGGTCATTCGCACCCCATGAGTGTGAACCCGTAGCGAGAATTGGCTAGTTAGCCTCTTCCTCACCCTCTTTATCCTCTGTATTTTCCTGTGCTGGTGCATCGCCCTCATCACCCACCGCTTCGGCTTGAGGCTCCTCTGCTGGTGCTTCTTCGGCCGCAGCGTCCGCCTCCGGAGCTGCCGCTTCTGCGGCTTGCTCGGTGGCCTCAACGGCCGCAGGATCGGGCAAGGTCACTTTAATCAACTCTTCTTCCAAGAGGATTGTGGCCTTGTCTAGGCCATTGATCGGCTTCTTGTTCGCATCTTTCACCGCATAGCGATTGTCGCCGCGCTGAAAAATACTATAGTCGTCGGTCTTCTTGACTAATTTCATAGCCATACTCTTTTCTCCTTTCGATACTCAGATAGTTGCGCTTCATGTTCTAGATGGGGGTTACCTCAGGGCGAGACAACCCCGGTCAATTCCGTGGGTGCCAACCGCCGCGCAGTGTACAGGCAAAGCTGCCTGGGGTTAAGGATGAATTATTGCAGTTTCAGCAACCGTTGTTATAATCCTGCGCTCTTTGAGTGGAGCGCATCGAGCCGCTAACTCACCTGTCGTGCCGGAGTGGTGAAATTGGTAGACACGTCGGATTCAAAATCCGATGCCAGCGATGGCGTGCCGGTTCAAGTCCGGCCTCCGGTACCAGAGTGCTCTATAAATCAATAGCTTATAAGCACAAGCCGTAATTACCCTACTTTAAACCCGCCATAACAGGTTTTTCGGGCGCTTTGCCGTGCCGGAGAAATGAAACCACCTACTTGGAGGTGACTTATGGCTACACAAAAGAGTACTACAACCGATGATCTGAGCCCGATGCGTTCGCTAGGGGTCGGTATCAATGAAAGCGTCTTGTTATCCGATCGACTCGATGCGCTGTTAAAAAGCGCTCGAGGTGAGAGCAGCAAAAACTCGAAACCTCGAGAAGCGATTGAGCGAGCACTGGCACAACACGACAAGCTAGCCACCAAACTCGCCGCGCTCGATGATGATTCCTGTGTCGTCGAGGATGGGCTCTCGCGGGTGGTAATGACCGCGGCCAGGCGCTTCACAGAAAGCGAGTATGAGCAGGGCTATGAAAAACTCACGACCATTTTTGCCGGGATCGAGGCGCTGTGCTCGGAAATCGCTACCACGCCAGATAGAAAACACTGCGGGCGCTTGATTGATGCTACGTGGGTGCTTGCGCAGACGGGTGGGTTTATTGCAGATCACATGGGTGCCGAGTGTGGTGGCTATGGTAATGTCTTTACCTGGTTGGAAATTCCAGAGGGCAAGGAGGTGGAGGGCGAATCATGAGCGACACATTACACGACGTGATTGACGGCGTAGACCCCGCGAGGCTTCCAGACATTATTGCCAGGGCATATGAGAATTTTTCACCAGAAGGCAAAGAAATAGCAATGCGCATTGTGGTAGCTCGGCTTGAAGCCTATCAGGCCAGATTAAATGGGGCCGAGGCAGCAAAAGGAGGAAGCCATGAATAAGGCAACCAACGACGGCAACAGTCAACCGACAAAGAAGGCGCTCACAAGGGTGCTAATGGCCATCTACGAGGCGCTGCCGCCTGATGAGCAGGAAAAGATGCTTAGGGACGCAAAGCGCCTTCTTGCAAATCCGCAAGTAAACCTCTCGCCGAAAGGAGGAGCTTCGGCAGAAAAATAGTGTGTTACCAGCATCTCGGGCAGCAACACTGCTGCCTCGGAGTCTCTAGAGAATCGGGGGAAGTTCAAAAATTGCTCGGCGCGTATTTGTAGGTATGACTGAAACTGCGGAAAAAATCTCTCTCGGTTATTCCTTCAGGATTTGCTAGATGTCATATGTAAGGCCTGACCCCAGGATTTCCCAAATAAGCGAAGAGCAATTACAACAAATTCGCATGGCCACGAATGGAAACTACGTTCTGGGCAATTCCAAGTTTCAGCGCGAAATCGCAAACGCTCTAAAGCGAAGAGTTATCCCCGCCCATGCCGGGCGGCCGAAAAAGTAATGGAAAACGTGGTCTGTCCCGAATGGCGCTAAGTTAAGCCTGTTTAGCACTGTATCTGCTGCGGTGTGGAATCTCTACAAATAGGTGTCGCGGTGCACTCATTAACGCAAACGGTTTTGGCCTGCGTTTCACACATCGGGGTTCGCGTCTGCCCGGTCTCGAATACAGCGTTGCTGCTGCGATGGCTTCAATAAGCACTGCCATCAATCTTCGACGCTCTTTATCGTTTGAGCCCATTAAATTAAGTTGAGGCTCCCACTGCCGCAACGCTTGAACACTTGCCTTAAAACTGATTTTCCTTGGCAGTTGATTGATGGTTTTCGCCGAATCCAACATCAACAACCGAACCGCATTGTAGGCGATTAAATGCATGAGTATTTCTTTCTCCACCATCGCCGGAGTGTGGCAACGCAAAATATCCATGCCCATCGTTTGTTTGATATCGCGGAAGAACAGTTCGACATCCCAGCGCTGGTAGTATAGGTCGGCTATATCAGCAGAACTGTAGGTCTGAACATCGGTGAGCGTTGTCACAATGTAGAATGCTTTCGTCCTCATACCCGGTGCTACTACCGTCACTTTAATCTGACGTAAGTGCAACTGATCCGGAAGCGCTTCCCACTGTGCTTTACTGTAGCTTAATCGCTTATTCCATTTGGGTTTCGGCCACTGGATGAGCAGATCATCCGGCCCCAAAACCTCAATCGCTGATGCCGCTTCAACCGGCGTTCTTCTTGCGAGTGTGATCACTGAATCAACACCTCGCTCTTGAAGCTTCCAAACATCGTAATAGCTACAAAAACCCTTGTCTCCGAGGAATATATCGCCCCGCTCAAAGCTATCCCATTGCTGGCGTAGCAAGGGAAGCTCACTGATTTTACCGCTGCCTATACGATGGCTAAGTAAGGCACCGGTTGTTAAGCAGAAGCACGCGCATATTCTAGCTTGGGGAAAACCACATCCTGCTTTTTGACTGGTAGGTTGCGGCCATCTCGCCTGATTCGCTGGAGTATCCGGCATGCTCACACCCGTGCCGTCGACGACCACTACGCGGCGATTTCTCCAGCGATCACCCAAGCCACGCTGCTGTAGGGTCTGGCCGGTGTGCGACACTATTTTCGTCAGCGTATCGACCGACAATTTGCTGCGAGCCTGACAGTACGCGGACGTTGAGGCAGATGGAGCAGCACTCGATTGAGACACAGCGAACGCTTGTATCTTTCTCACAACTTCTTTGCAGCCACCATCGGCATCAAACACTTGTGAGAAAAACGCCCAAAACGTGTTTTCCTTACTGAACAATCGACGACGGCTGAACGAACCGTTTGGCTGATTCTCCAGTATCTGTTGTGGAATAAAACGAGAGAAGCAAGCACCCAATTGACTGATCGAATGTTGCCGAATACGTGCCCTTTCATCCGCCAGTTTTTGACGGGCGGAACGAGGTGTGCGACGCAGTGTTTGCAGGTGAAAACCCGGGAGATATAAGCTCTTGTATTTCATGGCCTATTGTCTCATTTTGGGTGTGCAGGAGCTGTGAAATATTGATGCTAAACGGGCTTAACTTAGCGCCATTCTGGTCTGTCCCTGATTATCATGACCGCAGCCCAGTAGCGTGGTCAAGAAAAAAAGCAGCAGCTAAATAGTACAATAAGGTCAGCAACAATACCCCTCCAACTAGCCAGTAATTTCTCCTCAGGGTTTCATCAGAGTACTGATCATATAAATCGATGTAGCCCACCCATTTTTTTTAAGAACAAAATGGTGCAAGTTTACCAAAAGAACTATCACGTAATGCCATACATTTCTGATGATTTCCGGTACCCATTGTAAAACTTCGGAAGCAGATGCCAGATTTAAAAAGTCAAAACCAAAAAATGCTTTTACAAGAAATGCCGTCCCGCCTATAAAAAAGCATGAAAAAACTGAAAGATTTAGTGCAGCATAAAACTCTGGCCAGTCTTGAGAAAACTGCCAGACTCGGTTGCAATACTGGTACATGGCGTAGTATATGAATGAATATTTGAGGAACATAATCGGTTTAGCCTTCACTTAACGTGAGATACTTTGAAAGCTCATTGCATCTTGAATTCCAGTAGTTTGCCCTTGAATAAGCAGCTCCATGGCCGCCCCGGCCACGGGAGGTCCGAATAGCTCACCTAACCCATAAGCTACAGCGTATGGCCAAGCGGAGGTTAACCCTGCCACACCTATGGCAGTGTTTACAGCGAGCTTGCCTGTTGATATTTCTCCACCTGCGAAACCAGTTCCGTCAGATACAATACTTGCTCCAAAGCCGATAGCGCCCAACCCTTTTCCAATTTTTCCTAAATCATAAGTGTTGATGTATTGATTGCCTGTCCAGCTATTTGAGTATCCGCCAGTTTTTGACGGGCGGAACGAGGTGTGCGACGCAGTGTTTGCAGGTGAAAACCCGGGAGATATAAGCTCTTGTATTTCATGGCCTATTGTCTCATTTTGGGTGTGCAGGAGCTGTGAAATATTGATGCTAAACGGGCTTAACTTAGCGCCATTCTGGTCTGTCCCTGATTATCACCCAATTCAGAATCTGCCCCGATTATTCACTCATTATGTATCAGATCGGGAAAAGTTAATGCCATTATATAAATGCCACCAACTGCTCCAAGCATATTTACACCACAGAAGCATCGGTATCGGAGCTAAGGGAATTAGTAAAATCCAATAAGGCGGAGGAAGAAACTCTAAAGCAATTCTGATGCTTAAAGAGCTTGAAAATATGATCAGGTACCAATTCTGATAACCTTCAATGTACTTTCTTGATAATCGGCCAGGCAGTGAAAAAAAATCAATGAATGGCACCATCAAAAGCAGCAGTGAGAGAGCATAGTCAGCCTGAATTAAGAGTGGTAGAAATGGCGCCACTATCCTTACTGAAGGATGATACGCTCTGTCTTTCAACGGCAAAAACTCTTTCTCGATGGTCATTGCTCCATTTCTCAATCATTCCGCCCTGCTTCATAAAACAGGAACTGTCCTACTGTAGCTGTTGTTTCAAATACAGAAAGAGTAGCTCTTCCAAACGGAGTCGTTGTTACTCCGAGCTGATAAGCTAGATACGCAGCTGAGGCATCTGTACCAAACCCTGCCAGAGAAGTTTCGCTAAAGCCAGTAGCTAATGCCCCAGCCCCTGATACCAATGAGATCGCTTGTAGGGCACCATACACAGGGACATTTCCGCTCGTCAAAAACGGAATGCTCAGAGCTGATGAACCAATTGAAACCGAGGTAAACCCAAAATTTAAATCGTCTCGAACTTGCCCATCGACTAGTCTGTTGGCGAAAAACCCGAGAAATGAGCTATCGTCGAAAGTACGAATACTGCCATCGCTATCAAAAATGGATCTGAAAGAAGTCGTGAACGAAAAGCCGCCTTCATTAGAGTTGCCGCCGGGCCCCGTTACTAAGGACTCAGGTGCAGTCGGCCCAGGCACAAGAGGCTCTGACACATCGTTTGTTTCGTCACCGGATTCGGGCTCCGGTGAAATTTCAGTGACAGAGCTATTTGAACCGGTATGATTTCCGCTGCCACTGTTGCCAAGAGATGTTCCACCAAATGGCGAACCAATGGCAATGGTATAGCTTTCATTGCTACCTACAACTGTAACACCTCCCCCCGCATCAATGTAGGCAGTTTGAGAATATCCAGTAACGTTTAGTGAGACATCATTGGATCCCCAGTCTGTCGAGAAAGCACTCGTTGAGGCCCCTCCGGTAAAAGGGCTTGGACCGCCTCGCGTAGATGTAATATTAAATGGATCCACATAGCCCACGGAGCCGATATCTCCGCCCGACGAACCACCATCATTGCCCCAGCCGCCCTGAGATCCTCTGGAGTAAGGGGCGCGTCTATAGCCAGTAGGATCAGTATATCTAACCGGATTATTTCCAACATAAGTATAGCGATTGTAGTTACGCCCACTATTGGGCGCTTGCGTGACAGGGTCTGGACTCAACATCCGCCCCAGCTTTGGGCTGTAAATCCGCCCGTTCATGTGAATAACCTCGATGTCATCCAAATGCTCATGCCCCGTGTATCCCCTCGATTCATAAACTGAAGTCACAGCGGAGGTCCAATTGGTAGCGTTTCTGCGCTTGCCCCAGGCATCGTAACTGTAACGCTCGATGACGGAACCATCGAATTCGCGTGTCAGCGCGGTAATACTGCCCAGGTGGTCGCGGTGCACATACTCGTGTTCTGTGGTGGCGGTTGCACTGTCATGCTTGCGCAGCATGATCGTTCGGCCATTCACGCGCAGTACGTCACGTTCTTTCGTGGTGGCCGGCGTGGTGATGCTTTCGTGACCGCCGCCACATAGGGGGTGCCGCCATCAATCACGGTGCTCGTGGCGGTCAATCGGCCAAAGTTACCGAGCGCGTAGGCATAGGCCGGAAAATAAATCTGTCCCTGAGCTGAACCGGGCGAAGTTCAGCGAAGTATCCACTGGCAAATGAAGTAGATTCCAGTAAACGCCCCCCAAAGGCTCAAAAAAATAGACAGATTTACATAAAACTCTCTTCGTGCCTCAAGCCCCCTTGGCGTTAATAAGCTGGGCTTAAGGATAATGGATAGAGGGTTAAAATATGTAAATAAAGGTCGAACAGCATTTTCCTTTTTGTTAGCTGCCACAACAAATAGGGACATGATCAAGCGATAAAACACAACTGCCGCATAAACGAACAGGCTAGCAAGCACGATGAGTAAAACCAGTAGTAAAGTTAGTCTCAACAAATCACTCAAAGACTTCCTCCGGATAAATTGGCCGCGTCATGATTCTACAATATTGCAACAATCATTCACCTAGAAAAAAATCGTATACGCCTTGAAACATTCCTCTTAATCCCGCTTTCCTAGTTTGTACGTTAGTAGCTGAAAAGCCAATCGCATTCACAGGTGTGATATTGTATGGGGAAATTCCGAATATCGTTCCCTGGCGCTGTCCCAAATCCGGAGAGTAGATTCCAGTTGCGGCCACAGGTCCGAAAACCAAATTGGTATTGGTAGTCGGTGAAGCGAATTGCTCTGAAGTACCATTGAATATCCCAACCGACAAGTCGCTTGTTAGAAAATTGTAATTCAAGCTTCCTTCGGGGTTACCGAAGCTTCCAAACACACCCAAGTCAGGCTCATTGCCAATTGTAAGATAAAACCCTGCAGCTACCTCACCTCCAAATGGCCCAATAACAAAACTCCCGCCTGGGCCAAAAAAAACAGTCAAGTTTAGATATGAGACCTGTGATGACTGATTGGAAGAAACTTCATCGTTTTGTGCAGATTTTGTTTCCTGCTCAATTTCTGTAAAAGGTGTTGCTGTCTCTCCGATTTCACTAACCGTATCTCCAGGTTCAATTTCCTCGGGCGCATCATCTTCGAGTAAACCAAAGTGATTTAACAAGTTCTGCACCGCAGGTGAGTTATAGTCAATGGGGCCAAACTCAAGGCCTTCACCAGTGTTGTAGACAAATCTAGCGAACCAAAGTTGATCAAGTGCATGGTCGCCCTTCCAGCCGCCCCAATACGGGTTGCCACATGATCTAGACGACACCCCACCACCCGCCGAGGCGATATAACAGGCATATCCCGAAGGATCTATATTGCTTAGTGGATTATTAAACGCATACGTATAGCGATTATAATTCCGCCCACTATTTGGGGCTTGAGTTATTGGATCGGGGCTCAACATCCGCCCCAGCTTCGGGCTGTAAATCCGCCCATCCATGTGGATGACGTCAATGTCATCCAAATGCTCGTGCCCGGTATACCCTCGCGACTCGTACACTGAAGTCACAGCGGAGGTCCAATTGGTAGCGTTTCTGCGCTTGCCCCAGGCATCGTAGCTGTAGCGCTCAATCACCGACCCATCGACTTCTCGTGTAAGTGCCGTAGTACTTCCCAAGTGATCGCGATGCACATACTCATGCTCGGTGATTGAAGAACTACTGTAGTGCTTGCGCAGCATGACGACTCTACCGCGCACTTTTACCATATCTCGTTCGATGGTCGACGTCGCCTGGATGATCTTTTCGTGACTACCACCCACATAGTGGGTGGTCTCACTTCCATGAACTTTCTTGTAGCGCGAGCGGTTGGGCCCATACGCAAACTGATAAGTCACACCGCCCTTCGTGAGCTGCGTCGGTTTGTTGTAAGACGCCCAGGTGATGGTGGGCAAATCATCGCCGTTTTGTAAATTGCCCTGAATGTCGTAGTTCAGGTGTTGGGTGGTTGGCCCGACCTGAATTTGCGTCACCGCATGCAGTGCACTGGTGGTGTAGCTGTACGGGTTCCCCGTGTCCGATTTCTCGGTGATGTTGCCGATGGCATCAAAGTTGTAGTTGACGGCGCTGGCCCCGGTGACTTGCGCGCTGGTCAGCCGTTCTAGATTGTCGAAGGTGAAGGTTTCCGTCAGGCCATGGAGCACATCGCTGCGTGCTTCCATATTACCCAAGGTATCGTAGTCGTAGCTAAAGTGCTGGATATCGATCACGCCGTTGGTGGTGTGTTGCTCATCAATACGCCCCGAGGTGCCGTCATAGGTGACGGCGGTGAGGCTGCCATCCCCCAGCCACTCTTGTGTGACGCGGCCCGAGGCATCCGTGGCGGTGAGTTGGTAGTAGGCGCTATTACCCGTACCGGTTTCCCGGATACGCTCCAGGTAGCCCAGGGCGTTGTACTGGCTTTTCACGGCAAAGCCGCTGGGGTAGGTCTGCGTGTCGACTTTGCCCTGGGTATTGTAAAATTTGCTCGGCGTGTAATTATAGGCCGTAAAATAAATCTGTCCGAAGTTCTAATCTCTGATTATCTAAGAGTTATCCCCGCCCATGCCGAGCGGCCGAAGAAGAAATGGAAAACGTGGTCACCAGTGGCAATAACTACCGAGGCGCTTACATAATCGCCGAATGCGAGCCGGTATCCTGCGTTAAGCCTTAACTGTTGCAAATGACGAGTGCCCGCTATGGGCACAAAGCGGACGCTCGCGGACCCCGTACCGTTCATGTGGATGACCTCGATGTCATCCAAATGCTCATGCCCCGTATAGCCCCGCGATTCGTATACTGACGTCACGCTGGATGTCCAATCTTGTTTACTCTCGCCTGCTGGCTAATGGGTGTCCCTGAGCTATCTGTAAAACGTAAGTAACGCTGGCAAAAACAGTCCTGTTGCAAATAGAATCACTCCAAGCTTAAAAGCGACCTCGAGTAAATCTCCTCTATAAACACCTACCAAGTTGACTAGTATCGATGAACTAGCAACGAAGAAACCAATAAATGCCAGTATATGCCAATAACTCCAACCGTGCGATTTACTCTTGCGAATAATGTCAACTGCCATCCCCACCAATCCCAACGCAAAACCTACGGCATAGCCAAATTTTGCAGCCTCGAAGTTACTCGCAATACCCAGGATGTATGTCGCGAAAATAAAGACAACACCGGTCGCCAAAAAACCATTCATGCTAAGCCTCAATTTATTCCCGGCACTCCGTAGTAACCAGACAGATGGAGATTCCACCGGCCGCGCCACCGCCGGCTCCGGTATCGACCGTTAGTGCCCCATCAGTATCGACAAAAATTCCACCAAACGGTCCAATGCCGCCGCTAATAAATGCACCAAAGACAAGGCACCACTGTAGAGTCCAATGTAGAAAACACCACCTATAGCAACAAAGCACATTACGAGGCCAATCCGAGTGAATAGCTTGTACAAATAAATGTGCGGCGTTTCAAAGTAATCTTCTCTTTTTTTGCCAACTCAAGACCCGCCGCTGCAATATCTGAGATCTCTACGCCTGGTTTCTTACCTGAATACAATATCATAGTCCCCATTAACACGAATCCCGTACCTCCAAAAAAAACGCAAAGTAAGAGAGATTCATTCACTATAGTGCCTGTCCTGTTTACTTCGCTTGAGCTTCTAAGAAAGCACCGGTTGTAAGTATAAAAATAACAAGAGGCCAGCAGACACCGATCCCAAAAACCAATATATCCTTAGTTTAATTTCTGGCCTGCTACTTTCTTCATGAATTGATGGGAACAGAATTAAAATCGGAAGGAATGCAGCAACAACCTTCTTATGCATGGGGATGTTCTTGTTAGATTTCATCCAACTGAGTAAAATGATTAGTGGAGAAATTCCCGAAAGAACAAAGCTAACGAAGATCAGCAGGGTTAAAATTCCGGTAGTCATGTTAGTGATCTTGAAAACCTCCAAGTGCCCAGTTTGCCAACCTTCCAAGGCTAGTACTTCCAAGTGGGACGTTTGTTGTTGCGCTGGCACCAAGGCCTGAATTTAAGCTAATGCCCTGAAACTGATTGCTGCTGTCAAATATCAATCCACCCCCGCCCCTAATCGCTGTGAATTCAAATGACGTCGATGGAGAGAACCTGTCATACATGTGTCCTAGTTGAAAATCCAATTCTCTAGTAATTGCACCAAAATCCACTGTATCAAATCACTGCTGTCCGGTTAACTGAGCCCATGATCCACATAACTGCATGAATAGACTCCATTTTTTGCCGATTTTTTATGGTGTCGACTTGAACGCGAAAGCGCTTTCAGGCGACCTTTCTTTACCGATAGAGTCAAAGTTGTAACTGACTGTGTTGGCCCCGGTGACCTGCACACTGGTCAGCCGCTCTAAATCATCGAGGGTGAAGGTTTCGGTGAGGTTATGGAGCGCCCAAAATAACTCTGTCACTCAAGTCCCCAGCTGCTGAGGAGGTCTACGGGGTATCGCGCGTCGACATTGCCGATAGCCTTGCGGCCAACTTTTGGCAATACCACGACAAACGACCAAAAACTCTACCTGTAGCCCATAAAATACCCTGTAGACCGAGTCTAACCGATTCGTTGAGCGTTCTTGAGTGCAAGGTTTTTGCTTGCCAGTAAGTTGCCGTATTACCGCCATACTCTTCCAGGTTAGCAGTCGCGGTGTAATAGAAGACGGCGATAGAGCGTCGAAAATCCCCTTTAACCGGCATGGAGAAGCCGTGTACTGAGTTGTCATCCGTTCGAAAAAGTAAACTGTTTCCAAGAAGGGGCGAAATTTCCTTTTCTACACGTGTGCAGTTTCTGTCCCACAATTCAAAGAACCCTTGGTTAGAGGGCTCCCAGTTCTCATTCAAATACAGAATAAGATTCAATCGGCGATAACGTGGGTGCTTATCAAAAAGGTGGTGATCAGTATGTGGTGTCAGAGTTCCCCCCGGGACCGTCATGTGCATACCGCCACCTCGCAGGTGAGGATCCGGCAGCAAATTATCGATTCCACTGATCTTTTCAAGGAGTTCTAAAAATGGGCCAGAATTTAATTCAAAGATGAGGCGGCTGATCGGCGACGGCAAGACATAAGTTGATTCACACACTTTGGTCTTCTGGGCGTGTTCGTTTGGATAGGTGCGCCAATTTTCCCAGTCTTCATTCGGAAAAGCCGCAAGTACTTCCTCTAAGCGATGTGGTTGAACCAAATCCTCAAAGCAAACATGCTGAAAAGGATCGGCGCTCTGGAACTGATCTCTAAGATTCTGTGCCTGCTCGCGCAACTTACGCATGGCCAAGAACTTATACAATCTACACTCCTAGACGGCCGTATTGGCCAGTTATATAAACGTTTGAATTATAGCGACGGAATTTGTGTGTGAAGTTACTCGTTTGCACCGCGCATTCTGAATACACAATCTACATAACTGTCGCAGTTTAATGGCTCAAATCTGAAAGCGAAAGGCGAGAGGTATCACCATGTCCAGTAGAAAGACTGCGCAATCGGTGCGAAAAGATCCCGAAGTAGCTGCACTCCTACCCTTTTAATCAAGATAATCGCGAATAGCCAGGTAGTCCCGCAACACCTTGTCGGGGTCAAAGGCGTGTTGTATCGGCCCAGTCCTATCCGGTTGCAGAATTGCCTGCAACTGCCCTTCCGGATTTAACAAAAACAAAGTGACGCCGTGGCTGACTTCGTACTCGTTGGCGTCGGGGTCTGCCTCTGGGTCAAGGTTGGGCGACAGTTTTGCGGCAATACCGAGACTTCGCTCGAAAGGCAGATGGGGGTTTTTGGGGTCATCCAAATGGGTTAAACCGACGAAACTGGGGTGAAAGTAAGGCACATACGTGGCCAATTGCGCGGCTGTGTCGCGGCGGTGATCCACGGTATAGAACAGTATGCGTAGATCGTCTTCCAAACCCCTTCCCGAACCCTGCAATGACTGTGCTACAACTGCCAGTTGCGCCAGGGTTGTCGGGCAGATGTCTGGGCAATTGGTAAAACCGTAAGAGATCAGGTGCCAACGACCGTGCAGATCAGCATTACTGAAATCACGATTGTGGTGATCCAACAACGTGAAGTCATCCAGGCTACGCGCTTTCGGTAGCAATACGCCCTGAATGGTAGGTGGCGGCTCTGACCGATTGATAACAACCAGTTGTGCAATGATTACGGCAATGGCAACGGCGGCTCCGAAGCCCGCCAGCATGCGTGCACGAGGTGACACCCGCCGTGGCTTGCGCGATTCAGCGGTCAAAGAATTCCATGCGAGTGGAAAAGGTGTAATCGCCCTCGATAGCCATCAAAGCAATCAATACTAAAATAGCAACAGGCGGCACGAACAGCAGCCATTTCAAGGCCAGACGCTCCCACTGCACGTGCATAAAGATCGCAATGATGTAGCCCGCCTTCAAAAACATAAAGAGGAGAATCAGCCCCCAGCGCAGGTAACCCTGTAACTGGAAGTAGTCCACCATATAAGAGAATGTGCTGAGTACAAAAAGCAGCAGCCATATCTTTAGATATATCCCAATGGGATGCTCGGCGGAATCACTCATGGGTCAGGCGCCTCACCATAAATAGAAAAATGCGAAAATGAATACCCAGACCAAATCTACGAAATGCCAGTAGAGACCGGCAATTTCGACTATCTCTAGCCCCTTGCCATCGTAGTACCCACTGGCCACACGGCGGGCAACCCAGAGCAGGTAGATAACGCCGGCGGTAACGTGCAGCCCATGGAAGCCTGTGATCATAAAGAAGGAAGAACCAAACTGCGCTGCACCCATCGGGTTACCCCATGGACGTATGCCCTCCTCGACAATGAGTTTGGTCCACTCAAACGCTTGCATACCCACGAAGGAGGCACCGAAAATAGCTGTCAGGATGATGAACATGACTGCCTTCTTCTTGTTGCCGCGGTAGGCACAATTCACCGCCATCGCCATGGTGCCCGAGCTGGTAATCAGGATGAACGTCATGATCGCAATTAGCAGCAGCGGCAGATGCACGCCGGCAACCTCCAGCGCAAAGACTTCGCTGGGATTGGGCCAAGCATCCGTGGCCGAAATTCTCACCGTCATATAACTGGTGAGGAAGACACTGAAAATAAACGTGTCCGACAGCAGGAATATCCACATCATCAACTTGCCCCAGGGCATGTCGAAAGCCTGCTTGTCTGCGGCCCAGTCGGACACAACTCCGGCGACACCGGGTTCCGTGTAGGTCGTGCTTTTGTCGGTTTCTATGGTCATAGGCTAGATCTCAGAATCCACACATAGCGGCCAGTGTATTGATGGTTTGTGGTGAGCTGCTCAACAGCGCAAACAATACCAACCAAACTCCCAGCAAAAAATGCCAGTAAGTCGCGCACAATTGCAATGGGGCTGCAAGGCTTTGCGCTTCGCTGTCATACCAAAGGCGGAATACAACGTTGGACAAGACAATAAGGCCGCCCACCATATGCAGCCCGTGCACAGCGGTTAGCAGGTAAAAGTAGCTGTTTGCAGGGTTGCTATTGATGTAGAAGCCGAGAGATTGCAAGTGCCGCCATAGATCGTACTGCGCGAGCAGGAACAGAATGGTAAACAACACAGCAGCGCTTATGCCAATGACACTCGTATTGAGATTGCCCCGGCGCACATTCACTAGGCCCAAGTGCATGCCCAGGCTGGCGCAGGCCAATAGCACAGTGTTGAACCACAGCCTGGTGGTGTCGTTAAAGGGTTGCCACGGAGCCCCTGCCAGCGCTTCAAAATCCGGGTATTGAGACCTGGAAAGGAAAGTGATGATAAAGAGAAAAAATAGCACCCCGACAATTGCAAGAATAAAGCGCAATGCGGTGCGTGACGCACGCTCCATGTCTGGGCCGGCATAGCTAGTCACCTCGCCGGTCGTGGCGGGCTCATGTTCCCAGGACTTCTCACGCAGTGTTTTAAACAGACTCATCGTGCGTCTCCTCAATGCCCCTCGGTCTGTTCGTTCTCGGACACGGGGTGGTTTTGCGGAATAAAATCCTCGGCTGCACCCGGAACGCTATAGTCGTAGGCCCAGCGGTATACCTGCGGCAGTTCTTTGCCCCAGTTGCCGTGGTGCGGAGGCACATCCTCAGTCTGCCACTCTAAGCTGGCAGCGCCCCAAGGATTGCGTGGGCTCTCCTCTCCACTGCGTAGCGTTTTGAAAATGTTGTACAGGAAAATCAATTGGCTGGCGCCCACCAGCAATGCCGCCAACGTGATACTCGCATTCAACGACTGGGCGGACTCGGGAATAAAGTCAGTAGTGCCCATGGCAAAGTAGCGCCGCGGTACACCGAGGAAGCCCAGGTAGTGCATCGGCAGGTAAATGGCGTAGGTGCCAAGGAAAGTGCACCAGAAATGCCACTTGCCCAATCGCTCATCAAACATCTTACCGGTCATTAATGGGAACCAGTGATAGATAGCGGCAAACAACACCATGATTGGCGATACGCCCATCACCATGTGGAAGTGCGCCACGACAAAGTAAGTATCTGAAAGAGGTAGGTCGATTGTCACGTTCCCCAAGAACAGACCTGTTAAGCCGCCGTGGGTAAATGTGAAGATAAAACCAATGGCAAACAACATGGGTACGGTGAGGTGTATATTGCCCCGCCACAGCGTCAATACCCAGTTGTATACTTTAATTGCAGTCGGTACGGCGATGATCAATGTCGTCGTTGCAAAGAAAAAACCGAATGCCGGATCCATACCGCTGACATACATATGGTGAGCCCAGACAATAAAGCTGAGCGCTCCGATGATAACGATAGCCCAAACCATCATGCGATAGCCGAAAATATTTTTGCGCGCGTGCACCGATAACACATCGGAGACCATGCCGAAAGCCGGCAAGGCTACGATATAGACTTCGGGATGGCCAAAAAACCAAAACAGATGTTGGAATAGAATCGGACTACCGCCTTCATAACTCAAGCTTTCACCCATCGAAACGATAGCGGGCATGAAAAAGCTCGTCTGCAGGGTCTTGTCCAACAGCATCATTATCGCGCTGACGAGCAACGCGGGAAAGGCGAGAATGCCAAGTATGGTGGCGACAAAAATGCCCCAGACCGACAGCGGCATACGCATCAGTGTCATACCGTGTGTACGCGCCTGTAGAACCGTGGTGACATAGTTCAGGCCGCCCATGGTGAAGGCGACGATAAACACGGCCAATGAGACCAGCATAAGAATAATGCCCCAGTCGTAACCCGGTGTGCCATCGAGAATGGCTTGCGGTGGGTACAACGTCCATCCGGCACCAGTGGGCCCGCCTGGAACAAAGAAACTCGCCAGTAAGATGATCACCGACAATAAATAGACCCAATAACTGAGCATATTCATGAAGGGGAACACCATATCTCTAGCACCACACATCAAGGGGATTAGATAGTTTCCGAAGCCCCCCAATAACAAGGCAGTGAGCAAGTAGATCACCATAATCATGCCGTGCATGGTGACAAACTGCAGGTATGAATTGGGGTCAATGAAATCGAAGGTATCTGGAAAGCCCAACTGCAGGCGCATCAACCCCGACAGTACCAGTGCCACCAGGCCAACAAAGATGGCGGTGCTACCGTACTGTATGGCGATGACCTTGTGGTCTTGGCTCCACACATACTTAGTGATGAACGATTGCGGGTCGTGCAGTTCGTCCGGTCTGTCAGCAAGTGCTACATGTTGCATGCTGCGCGTTCCTCATGGCTTGCGACGCCAACCATCTGATGCTTATCGAGCATTCAGGTAGGCCAGCAAATCGTCGATGGCTTGTTCATCCTTAAGAGAGCGGGCCATCAGTACCATCTGGTGGCCGTAGGTGTCCTGTTTGTGTGCGCCCCGAATGCCCAGGCGGAAATTGTTTAACTGGCGCTTCATGTACCAATCATCTTGCCCGGCTAGCGGCGGCGCTTGCAGGGCAAAATTCCCCTCCCCATTGGCCCCGTGGCAGGCGCCACAGCTCACATAACGCGCCGCGCCACGCGCCGGATCACCACCGAGGGTATTGGCCGCGGCTGGCGGCTGCAGCGTTTCTATGTAAGCTGTGACGTTGCGAATGGCGGCATCGTTAACCAGTACGTTGGCCATCGGTGCCATTTGCCTACCGAATTCATCGTCCTTGTGCGCGCCACGGATACCACGCTTGTAATGTGTGAGTTGGCGTTCGATATACCATGCGGGAAGGCCGGCCAAGCGCGGTGCATTCAGGGCCGGGTTGCCCTCGCCCTGTTGACCATGACAGGCCGCGCAAGTGAGATAGGTGGTTTTACCGACAGCGACGTCGCCGGCAGGAATGGCCTGCATGTCGGCCCAGGTCGGTTGTTGCGCCACCCAGGCGTCGTACTCCGCCTGCTCTTCAACGACGACGTAGCCACGCATGGCGTAGTGCGCGATGCCACACAGTTCCATACACAGAATATCGAACTTGCCGGTGCGCGTTGGTGTCAGCCACGCGTAGGTCACCATACCGGGCACCAAATCCATCTTCACGCGGAACTGCGGTACGGTGAAATTATGCAGCACATCCTTGGAGCGCAGTAAAAGCTGCACCGGCTGATCAACCGGCAGGTGCAGTTCGTTGCTCTGGATGAGGACATCGTCCTGTCCTGCTGGGTCGTCCCGGCTCATGCCAAAGGGGTTGTCTTGGGTAATGAGCCGTGCATCCACCTTGCCCAGGACACCATCCGCTCCGGGCAGGCGATACTGCCACTGCCACTGCATACCAAATACTTCTACTTCGGTGGACTCGTCTGGAACGTCGACGAAGTCGGCCCATACAATCAGGCCCGGGGCGAGCATCGCCGCTACACCAATGGCGGTGCCGACGGTCAGCCAGGTCTCGAGCTTTTTATTCTCGGGTTCGTAGTCGGCGCGCCGGTCGGGGCTATGGCGAAAGCGGTAGACACAGTAAGCGAGAAAGGCATTGACGGCGACAAACACAAAGCCAGTAATCCACAGAGTGATATCCACGGTCGTGTCGATCATTCCCCAGTTGGAAGCCAGAGGAGTAAACCACCACGGGCTCCAGAAGTGGAAGACCAGTGTTCCGACGATGAGCAAAACCAGGGCGATCACTAAATGCATATTTGTCTGTCCCTTTATGTTCTTGTTGGACGTGTAACTGTTGCGGGTTAAAGCTCTCCTGCGACTACCCTGCGACTACTCTTTGCACCACCGGTGCTGATGCACCTACTATTCTCTATTATTCTGTATAGCTAGCTCATTGCTACTTCGCAGCTATCCCGCTAGTACCGCTCGATAGCACTGCGGAAACTTTACCTCATATCAGCGCGAGTTGATGCGCCACATAGAGCGGGGGAACAGATTCTGCGCCTTGACCACCAAGCTGGGAGTTGACGGACCCTCACCACCTTTTTGCAACTTGGGGTGCTCTGCAACAACTCGCTGCAATATGGCCTCCTGCTCCGGGTCTATATCCACGAACAAAATATGCCTGCCCGCATCGAGTTCGCCCTGAAAGCGCTCGAAATCAACATGCGGCTTCTGAATGCCGATGAGGCCGCCCTCCCAGGTGCAAAACCCCAGGACGATAATGGCAAGAAAAATGGCTGGAACCCAGGTATAAGTTTCCGTCAGACCTAATAAGTACGCCGCTGCCAATATGAGTCCGGCGGCGAGAACGCCGACCACTGCACCGAGTTCAGTGCCGTGCACCACATCTTTTTTTAGCACCGCCTCCACCTTGTTTAGATGGTGCTCTTCGAGCCCGGCATCATCTTCACTGAGAACGTGTATCTGCGGTGACGTGACACCAGAGTCTTTGAGTTGTTGACCAATGACTTCCAAATCGTCAAGGTCATCGCTGATGTAGTAGTGGCGTTTCATATCGCGTCTCTCCGCTGGTTCACTGGATCGGATAGCGAGAGCATCGCACTCGCCTGAAGGCGCAAATCAAGCTTCCAGGCCGATGCGACTCTAAAACCTCCCGCTGCGCTGTTTGGGCTTTTTGTTCAGCACGGCTAGGGGTTCTGCCCCAACGTGCAATCGAGTATAGCACTGGGTGATTGCGATTCTATAGACTGGGCAAAATCACTACAGTGCATTGCATTTTTTAAGATATTCTAGGGATATAGAAGCCAACTGAATAGATCAAAAAGCGATTAAAACAGGAAATAAGCGCAGTTTTTTTAGTAACTAGGGGGTCTTAAAAGCACGTCCGTCGCTATCTTAAGACTATTTAGCTACTAAGAAATTATTTGATAACCTCTGAAGTTATAAGGGGCCACAGAAGTGCTGATTATACGCAGGGGGTTGTCGACGCTGTTATCTGCGAAATGGCTATCTGCGCAGTGGCTATCCGCTAGGTGACTATCTCCGAAGCGCCTATCTGAGGTGCGCGCCGAGCGTCAGTAAGGCACGAAAACTAACTCGTTGCCCGCCCTGGTCACTGCAGCTGCTATTCCAACCCAACTCCAGTTCACTTACTGGGCCAGCACTTCAAACTCCACTGTTTGCTCAACGCCAATTGCATGGTGATCTGGCGCGCGTAAATTGACCCTCAACGTATGCGAGCCCGCAGCAATATCTGCTGGCAGTGCGTAATCCAGCGTATAGCTCCAAGCCGTTACATGGTCGGCGTCATCGTCATCGGTGTCGAGATAGATATGATAATGCCCTTGATTCACCGCGCGATGATCACCGCCTGGATCACTGTGGCCGCTGCCAGCCATATGCCCGTGACCTTCTTCTGGGGGCACTAAGTCGAAATTTTCAAATACAAACTCCATGCGCACCACATCACCGGGAGCAAATTGCGCTCCCATGACGGGTGACACAATGTCTATCTCTGCTGCACCGCTGCTTTGATGTATTTTTGCATCGTAGTCCGACAAGGTAGCACCGAGTAAAACAAACATTTCATCGTCACTGGTTAGCCCCGAGGTAATTGCACAAGCGTCACACCATCCGTCACCAGCGCCCGGTGCTGAATCACAACTGGCATCATCTTCACTCCCAGCACACGGAGCGCCAATGTTGCCCGCGACGCATGCGACTGGCTCGCAGGCGTTGGCGTTCACCGGTCGACGGGATGCCCTGGTCACCGTATCAATATTCAACGTACCGTCAGCGTTCACACCGTTATTGTAGGTCGCACAATATTCCAGGGTACGCTCGCTCGGGTCAGAAGAATTAAACACCCGATGTGGTTCAAACAGCTTGTTTAGCGGCTCATCGTAAGTGTAAGTTTCATAGATCTGTTCGCCACCTTTTAGCGACACGGTGAAGTGCTCCCCACGCTTGTGGGTGTGAGATGACAAGTAAATCAAACCATCGCCCTGATTGAGTGTGTAGTCTCGGCATACGGTCTGGCGCTCAAACGGTGGCGTACCAGCACCAGCACCAATATTTGCGCTATAAGTGAAGTACTCAGCATCAAACCTTCTATCATCGGTAAAGAATAGGTTGCGCCAGACGTGATGCGTCGCGTCTTTCGTCGTCAAATTAAAGGCATGCGAATTCCAATAGAAAATGCCGTGCGTCGGAAAAGTTTCAAAGAAACCGTCTTGCGTGAGATAGGAACCTACATTCGAACCCAAACTTGCGATGGGGCCAGTTCCGGGCCCAAACCCAATGCAGGCGGTGCTGGTTTGCAATTCGCTGCGGCACTTGCCCGCGCCACAGGACTGCAGGTCAGTTGGCTCACACACACTACCGGCAGCCTCACCCCCCACGCAAGTCCATTCACCAAACGATGGATCGTGAATATCATCGACGGGGACACCCGCATACATCAAAATGTTGTGATGAGTGAAGGCATCTTCACGAATCTCATCACCTTGGACATAGAAAAATTCTCGATCTGGCGACATGTACTGTGGAGGAATCACATCGCGCATATCTTCATACACCGCAAAGCACCATTCGGTCTCGCTCTCCGCTGGCACATCGTGTTCCGGCATCGAAAATTGAACACCGATTTCTCGCGGAGGCGGCTCTAGCGGCGGAGTGTTGGTAGGTGTCGCCTCAGGTAGACACACACCTAATAACCGCTCTATTTCATCCTCGCCTCTACCTAAGGAGTCTCCGACAGAACCCGTCTCAGGTGCTCCCGCCTCTATCCACAACCGAAGAGCTTCGAGTGCACCCGCAGAAATAGCTGGCCCAGAACTGGGCATGGGGCTACCTGAAATGTTATAGCTACCCGGGAAAGTCTTGGCTGACAATTTTTGATACAGGAAACTTTCCGCCGGTTCACGCGGAGAAACACGGCGCAGAGAAGACGCCTGCGAGAGCGCACCGACTAGATTCCGATAGGCCACACCGGGAGATAAGTCCAACCCACCCTCGGCTGCCTCGCCGTGACACAGGGAGTTGGCACAACCTGCCCGTTCGATCACTACAGCTTCGATCGCCTCCCAAGTGCTGTCGAAAGACGCACAGGACTCTAGATTCGTTCCTTCCGGCACCAATATATCAAGAGAGTGCAGCGTCCATGCATTATTGCCATGGTTGTGTAAATGCAGATCAATCGGGTCTCCCGCACTAATGGCATCGGTCAGTACTAGCGACTCCTTAATAATCTTGCCGTCACTGGGGATCGCGATATTCGCTTCCCAAATCACGCTCCCTGCAATCGAGATGGCCAAATGAGCCGAGGAAGGCGCATTGAAGTCTAAGTCACTGTGGCTCAGTGCCAACTCCACCTCGGTACCGGCGTCTATATTTAGCAAGCTCTGCTGCGTCAACGACAGGTAATTGCAAAACTCCGTTCGAATTTCTAGATCACCATCCTCCACTAGCCAACCGGTATCACGCGAACACTCGACCCGCGATGGGCGGTGATCGATGAAAAAATCTCTGGAACGCGACATGGTGTCCCAGGCCTGCGCCTGTATCAATGCAACGCGTACTTTTTCACCGCTTGATGTGTAGGGTTTGTCCGTCGCCCATGCAATCAACTTTTGCTGTTCAGCCGCTGAGAGCTGAACCGCTCCGGCCGGTGGCATACTGCCTGCCTCCATAGTGTATTGAATGGCTGATTTGAAGGAACTTGCACGCTGCTCCCCCTCTAGCGAAAATGGTGCCAGCGCATTATCCCCACCCGTATGACAACCCAAGCACTTGCCTTGCATGATAGGCTCTATGTCTTGTGCAAACGACAGCAACTGGGGCTCAGCGCCATTTTCGCTGCCACTAGGCGACACGCTATTGCCATCGACATTACCTTCGCCATTACCACCGCCTCCACCGCCACAAGCAGCTAGTGCAAGTAAGCTCGATACGAGTAATCCGCGGCGCAACATGGAGTTTCTTATGGGCATGTGGGAGTTCCAACCTCTAAAACTTGTGCTACTCAGTTTGGCTTGAGAGCCCCGCCTCAATCAATAGGTAGCCTTAGGAATAACTATAGACTAGCGGCACGCCGAGGTAGCATCAAGAATAGATACCGGCCCGCTGCGTGCCACCTACGCGAGGGAGCGAATATGTTTCACGCGCACTGCGTGTTTTCAGCGAGGCTCTGTACTGGATGCTTTCAATTCGATGTTTGACCATGCTAGGGATGTGGGAATTTAGGTAGGGCTTGGCTCGTTCGATCGCCCCGAAAGTTGACAGCGGTTATATCAATTTAGGGCCTAAAGGCCTGCATCGCAGCCGGGACGAGGGGTACCTAGATTCATGGGCCCCAACGAGCGTTTAACCCAGTCGCCAACGCTTGGGAGTGAGTAGAAACAACATGCGCTCACCCATGTCCCACAACCCTTCCACCCAGGGCTTCCAGATGTGTTTTTTCTGCTCAGTAAAGGTAGAGAGTACGAATGTACTCAATAAGGTAAGCGGCACCACCAGTGTGTAGCGGGGTAAGCCGATCTCGATCCACGAAAATACCGCGCTAAAAAACCACAGCAGAGGTTGATGATAAAGGTAGATGGAAAACGTTGCCCCGGCTAGATAGCGAATGGGCTTTTCCAGGTTCGGCGCTACCTGTTCGGTATTTGCCAGTAGCACACGCATGCCGACGAAGTGCAATGCCAGCACCGCGCCCAGATAGTAGTCGGTGATGAACTGGCGACTGAACGACAATTCACGATGCAAGTCTTCGCCTACCCAACTCTTGACGTAATCCCAGCCAAACTGGCCAATGTTATAGTGGATATACAAGTAGCCGCCGACAATCGACAGCACTAGACAAACCCAACCACCGGCACGCGAGAGTTGCCGTAAACGCTCACTGCGGTACACCCATACGCCCAACCACCACACCGGTAACAACAGGACTATCTTGGGGCCCAAAAAGAAACACAGCAAAATAAACACACCGACACGCCAGCGCCCCTCAAAACAAAACAACACACCAAACAGCACGTAGTACCAAACCTCGTAGTTCAGCGACCAGTAGGGCACGTTGGTAAAGAGCTGAATACCCAGCACCCAGATCTCATTGACAAACAGCGCACTGGTTATGACGCGGATGGCCGGCCAATCCCACGCGCGATAATCAATGGGATAGGCCGAGGGCTCCAACCAAAAACCCGAAGCGTCGAGCACACCAGTTAATATGATCGCCGGGATTGCTACAGAGAAAATGCGCGCCCCTCGCGCGACCATAAAATCGCGGAAGTTAGCCTCGCGCGTGTCACCTACAAAGGCAATGACATAGCCCGAGAGCACAAAAAAGATCACCACTGCTTCATGGCCGAGGCTGGTGAGCACGAGCCCTGGAGTGTAGATCCAATTGGCGTGGTATATGAGAACGAGGGTCGCAGCGAGAAATCTCACCAAATCCAGATAGACGGAAAATGCACGGGACATGGTGTTCGCCTGTGAAAATAAGTGCAAAAATTCTATGCTAGAATCCGCTATCAAACTAGGTGGCGCCAGTACTTTTGCGGGTCATTTCACAGTCTGAACAGGCGCAACTTTCGCTGCGATTGACAACTCAGATAAGCTCGGCTCATACAGACTGCGGCTTAGTGTGCGCACCCTCACAAAAGTTAGTGCTGTGTGGGCAGCGAGGGCCAATCCTGCAAGTTACGACGTGCCACCACAGATTGATGATTTCTGACCGCGAGCGGCTATAAAAAAACCTCGGATGAGAATCACCGAAACCAAACTTGAGAAGTTGCTGACCGCGCCCAATGGCCCGGCGCTAAATCGCGCTCTGACACAACGCCAGTTCGTACCTACGCCACCACAGCTCGAGCGCCTTAGTGAGCACCTAGAGGCGGTAGACCCGCCTCGCAAAACCGTGCGCCTGGGCATCGTACACACTTACACCAGCGAGTTGCTCGACCCCTGGCTGCATTTCACCGCCGCATTAAACCAGATCGCTCTAAATATCTACCATGCGCCCTACGGCGTCACGGTGCAAGAAGCGCAGCCCGGTTCTCAACTAGTGGCTCACCAACCGGATGTCACATTACTGTTGCTGCGCCGCGAGGATTTGCATCCCGCTCTGCAGATGCCACTAAGCTGTGTCAATGGCAAGGAGCGCAAAACTCTGGCAATGGAAATCCTCGGCAACTTGTCCGCTATGCTGGAGCAATTTCGTCGTAGTATTGAAGGGCAACTCGTGCTGACATTGCTACCTGCTACGGATCATCCAGGCCTTGGGTTGTACGACGCGATGGCGGAGTATTCCGAAGTGGCGTGGTGGCAGCAACTCAAGGTCGATCTTGCGACAGCAATACGCGAAAACTTAAGTGGGACTACCCTCCTCGATTTAGACAATGTGCTGGCTCAAGTCGGTCGCGACCATTTTTTTGACGCACGGCTGTGGCACTCTTCCGTCTTTCCCTTTGCTCCCGACGGCGCTTTTGCTGTGGCGAACGCGATCACGGCAGTTTCAGCAAGCCTGCACCTAACACGCGCCAAAGTGATAGTACTCGATGCCGACAACACTTTGTGGGGTGGCATCATCGGCGAAGATGGCATGCAGGGTATTGCTCTGGGCCAGGAATATCCGGGCAGCGCTTATGTCGATTTTCAAAAGCGCATACTCAGCCTCCAGCAACGCGGCTTTGTTTTAGCACTGTGCAGTAAAAACAACCCGGCAGATCTGGATGAAGTGCTAAACGAGCACCCACACCAGGTGTTGAAACAGGAACATTTCGCCGCACGCCGTGTGAACTGGCAACCAAAGCCGGACAACCTGCGGGCCCTCGCCGAAGAACTCAACCTGGGGCTGGATTCGTTTATCTTTGTCGATGACAGTGATTACGAAGTCTCGGCGGTGCGCCACGCCCTGCCGGAAGTCGATGTAGTGCAGGTTCCCGACAAGGCCATTGAAGTCCCCTCTTGTTTGGAGTCACTAGCTCGGCTGCAGATCAGCTCGCTGACTGAGGAAGACCTACAGAAAACAGCGATGTATGCACAGGAGGCGCAACGCAAGTCCCAGCTAGACACCCTGACCTCAGCCGGAGGAAATTTAGACGACTACCTGCGTTCGCTCAACATGGTTATGACCGTTGGTCGGGATGACAGCACGCACTTAGCGCGCCTGGCACAACTCACACAAAAAACCAATCAGTTTAATCTCACTACGCGGCGCTACACCGAAGCAGATGTAGCCACGCGCATCGAATCCGATAGCGCACACGTCTATCATTTCTCTCTGGCCGACAATTTCGGTGACAGTGGCGTAGTCGGCCTGGCGATTGTGGAGCGCACTGACCAGAACAGGGCTCGCCTCGATACCTTTTTAATGTCCTGTCGCGTGATTGGCAGGCAAGCCGAGCAGGCGTTCCTGGAGTGCATCATTGACGACTTGCGCAGCCTAGACATAGAGTTACTTGCAGCGGACTATATCCCCACACGGAAGAATGTGTTGGTAGAGCGATTTCTGCAGGACAATGGCTTCACCTCACAGCCTGAGGGATACTTTTTGCGCGATCTCACGACGACTGCCGCCGGCGCGAAGACCTTCCCGATCGATATACAAGGACTAATATCTGCATGAGTGCTTTCGGAAAACTGCAAGAAATCATGGCGACCACTCTGAAGGTCCCCGCCACTGCGATACAGGAATCCTCTACCATGGAGGATATCGAAGAGTGGGATTCCCTGGGTCACGTGCATATTATGGTTGCCCTTGAGCAGGCGTTCGATCTTTATATGGACGTCGAAGACTTTGCTGAGATGGATAGTGTGCAGGCCATATTGGACTTCCTCGCAGCGGAGAACGTCAGTTAGTGGGCGTCATTGAGACACTCTCCTCCGTTTTACTAAAACTGTTACCGCGAGACTATTTTCTCAAGATTCGCAGCGCGTACATGCGTTTAAAAACACGTGCTAGCCCTGTGCTGCGCCTTATTCACGGCACCTACAGCACACAAGACTTGATTGCGGAAATCGATGCGCAGTTGGGTTCGGACTGGAGCATCCTCATGGTGCACAGCTCGGTCAATAATCTCTTTCCCATGTATCAGGGCAGCGCGCTGGAGCTGCTGAAGGGCCTGATCGAGTACTGCGGCCCACATCGTACCCTGGTGATGCCGGCTTTCAACTTTGGCGAGGCAGAGGAAGGTGCGCGCGGCACGCTGCAGAAAAATCCACGCTTTGACCTGCGCCGAACGCCCTCGCAGATGGGCCTCCTCACAGAACTATTCCGTCGCTCAAAAGGCGTAGTGCAGAGCAAACATCCCGCGTATCGCATCGCGGCATTGGGCCCCCAGGCCAAGGCCCTTACTGCCGGGCACGAATACGCGCCGCGCGGCTTGGGTGAAGATACGCCTTTTGACTACATGGCCAGGCACAACGCGCACATTTTAGGTATCGGCAAAACCTTTCAGGTGATGACTCAGACCCATCACGTAGAATGCCTTATGGGCGACGAGTGGCCAGCCCCGCAGAAGGTGTTACCAGAACTCGCCGTGGTCGTCGTCGACAAAGACGAAGAGACTAAAGTTGCCCTCGGTGGTATACAACAGGAATGGCAGTTTAATATTTGGAAACTGCGCTCAATCATGCCGCCAGATAAATTGCGCGAATGGCGTTTTCACGGGTGCCAAATGTTTAGCGCTCGCGCAGGTGAGGTTACAGATGCATTGGTTGAGGCAGCCAAGGGTGGCGTTACACTCTACGACCCCTGATCGATGTCGAGGAAGCGGACTCAGTACACAGAACACCCAAATAAATCACGGGTTTGCCGGCTGAATAGCGATAAACTGTGTGGATGTCGCTGCTCGAACGGATCATGAGAGTAGGCTTTTTGGCGCTCGCGGTTGAAGTGGTCAGTGTCTTGACGCCCATACGCGATCTATTTCAAAGTCGAATATTGGCCAAGTACAAGATATCGATGCAACATATCGATGGACATGCATAGTAGCCACCGGTTGGAGCCAACTCCAAGCGCAGATAAGCATACGGAATAATCTATGAGCACAGGTCCACCCACAGAAGTGTGCATCTCCATCGACACAGAATTTAGTATCGCCGGGCATTTTGACAACCCAGAGACGCACAAACCAGTCGCAGAACCGGTAGTGTACGGCGAAGTTAATGGAAAGGAGGAAGGGCTGGGCTTCCTGTTGGAGACCTTTGAAAAGTATTCTGTACGGGCGTCCTTCTTTGTCGAGTGTGCCAACTATTTCTACTTTGGTGATGAGCCGATGCGCTCTGTGGTACGGCGCCTACAAGCAGCTAACCAGGACATCCAGTTGCACGTTCACCCCGTTTGGCTCAGCTTTAACGAGGATCAGTCGCTGGGAGAATTTCCACGCCACGACGATTGTTCCGGACGCAGCTTTGAAGAATTGCAGCGCGTCTTCGCCACCTGTATCGACGTGTTTGAACGCTGGGTGGGCCATAAACCCCACGCGATTCGCACAGGCAGCTTGCGCGCCGACGACAATGTCTACCGAGTGATGCAGTCACTGGGCATTGCGATGAGTTCAAATATTGCTATGGGCATTTTTCCACCACCGGAGCCCGCGCTCCACTTTGATTCGGGCAGGCATCTCATTCATGGCGTTATGGAGCTACCAGTTTTTAGCTATCAAGATTCCAATCTGGGCGGTCGTGCGCACAAAAAATCATTACAAATCACCAGTTGCTCTTGGCCGGAGATGCGCAACTTATTGTGGCGTGCGCGCGCAGCAGGTGTGCAGAACGTCGTCGTGCTCACCCACCCGTTTGAATTTTTCAAGAAATCAGATGTACGCTATAGCAAACTGCAGCGCAATCGCGTAAATCAACGGCGCCTACAGCACTTATGTCACTTTCTAAGTAGTCATGAAGATGATTTCATGGCAGCTGATTTTGGCAGTGCGGGGGAACGCTGGACGGCCAGTGAGTTTTCTCAGCCATATATACACATGCCCTCTGCTTACGCTTTAGGGCGAAAACTGCACAACAAATTGAACGATGTCCTGTGGCGCTATTAGCCAGAATCCGGCTGAATTCGAAACCGCCCACAAGTCCACCGATTTAAGCCGCCTGCATATCATCCTGGCGCCGCCCCTCTGCCCTGCGGCGTTCGCGGCGGCTCCAAAACTCAGCGACTTCGGCGACCAAGGTACGACCAATACGGCGGTCACTCTGTTCACCGCGCCTGTCCATGTAGTGCTCATATTTGCACCGGCAGGCCGCTGAACCGCACTCCGCCAATGGCAGCGCAGGTGCGACATCACTCAAAAAACGCTTTGACTGAATCGCCACGACAGCGTTACAGGGAGCAGGCCCCGGGCGAATCGCTACCGCGTGGAACGGATCGCGCTTGGTACGGCCGGTTCTTCGCTCAGCTGTACGCTCTCCGATGAGCGGCGGAAAAATAACTCGGAATACTACAAACGTCACAAATGCCAAAAACAGAAAAACTAAGACGGACCCAATATCCATGTCAATCACTCCCGATTAGCACATCCCCTAGTGCGCAACCAGAGTAAACCCAAGCAGTGCCGTAGCGCAACCCCGTCAGGGCGCGTCAAACAGTGCCAATTCCACCATCGCACAGAGGGTGTGCCCGATCAGAATATGAGATTCTTGGATGCGCGGCGTATCATCACTCGGCACGCAGAGACAGTGGTCACACCGCGCTTTCATCTCACCACCGCTGGCGCCGGTCAAACCGAAAGTCGTGATACCTTTGGCCTGCGCGGCTTCGAGTGCTTTGAGGATGTTAGGGCTGTTGCCCGAGGTCGAGATACCCAGAAATATATCGCCGGCAAGGCCGTTGGCCTCTATTTGCCGCTTGAACAACTGATCGTAGCCGTAGTCGTTGCCCACAGCGGTTAAGATGGAGCTATCGGTGGTTAGTGCCAGCGCCGGTAAACCTGGTCGGTCAAAATTGAAACGACTGACAAATTCTGCAGCGATGTGCTGTGCATCTGCGGCGCTACCACCATTACCGGCTACCAGTAACTTATGACCTGACTCATAACAATCGATGAGCAGATGGCCCATGGCGGTGATTTGTTGGGTCAACGCTGCATCCTGCAACACCTTCCGCTTGACCGCCACTGAAGCTTCAAACTCAGCGACGACGTAATCTAAACCGGGACGTTCCATGCTGCTGCTCCATGTGGTTCAAACTGAAAAGGAACGACTTCGCCGTTCAAGTGCCGCAGTGCCTGCACTAGCTGAATGCGCTCGACCGGATCGACCACAAACATGATAAAGCCGCCACCACCGGCGCCGGATACTTTCCCGGCCCAGGCACCCGCCTTTCTCGCGACCTCCATGACTTCCTCTATCTCTGGGTTGGAGATTTGATCGGCGAGCTTGCGCTTGGTTTCCCAACTGCGGCCCAAAATTTCACCAAAGCGACGAATATTACCGCGCAGTACCGCCTCCTTCATCTGCGTGGCGTCGGCTTTTAACTGGTGAACGGCTTCGATCGACTGCCCTGCCCCTGATTGATAGCTCTTAATTTGTTGCGCGATAATTTTATCGGAGGAGCGTGAAACGCCGGTGTAATAGAGCACCAACGAGGCTTGCAACTCGCTCAATATCCATTTCTTGACCCGCAGTGGATTCACGATCACGCGATCCTGCTCGTGGAATTCCATAAAGTTGACGCCGCCAAAGGTCGCCGCATATTGATCCTGAGCACCGCCGCGTAAACCGATATCACGGCGCTCAATCTCGAAGGCCATGTGCGCCACATCGTATTCACCCAGGGGCAAACGTAACAACTCGGCATAGGCTGTCAAAATCGCTACCACCATAGTAGACGAGGAACCCAAGCCAGAACCCGCCGGAGCATCCGAATAGGTGGTGACACACAGCGACAGCGGTTCACCTTTATTGAACTCCCGCACGACACGGTTGTACACGCCTTTGTGTAAATCGAGCAGACCGTCGTAGCTGAATTGTTCGGCACTGGAAGCGCGAAACTCTTCACCGCGGTCGCTGGCAACAAAAACCACTTCGTCATCCTGAGTCAATTCGATGGTGCAGAAAGACGCCAAATCTATCGTGGCATTGAGTACCGCTCCGCCGTAGAGATCACAGTACGGTGCAACGTCGCTGCCACCGCCCGCCAGGCCCAATCGCAGGGGCGCTTTGGAGCGCACTAAAGTATTCACATCGCCTCCGGCGCTAGATGGGCGTATACGGGTTGCAAATTGGCCACGCTGCTTGTCCAAGTACGCTCTTTTTCAACAAATGCCCGCCCCGCGTCGCGCATTGCGGGCCAGCGTGATTCATCTGCCAAGAGCCCTAACACTTTGTCGACGAGATCATCGACATCATCGGCGCGAAACAGCGTTCCCGTGGTGCCATCGCGCACCAATTCTTTGTGCCCACCGACATCCGAGGCGACAAATAGGCTCTTTTGTGCCATCGCTTCCAAGGGCTTCAGCGGGGTGACCAATTCGGTGAGCCGCATCGATTTCCGCGGATAGATCAATACATCGGTGACTGAGTAGTACCGCTCCACCTCGGCGTAGGGCACGCGACCCGTCATGATAACGCTATCTTGCAGGCCGAGCCGCTGCACCTGTGCGCGCAACGCGTCTTCGACCTGGCCGCCTCCCACCAACAACAAGCGCAAATCACTGCGCTGCGCGAGCAGCTTTGGCATGGCGTCCAGCAGAAGATCCAAGCCCTCGTACTCGTAAAACGAGCCAATGAAAGCGAGCACTTTCCTGCCGCCCAAGCCTAATGCCAGCTCCAGTTCAGGCAACCGCCCTGACACGGGCTGAAAGCGACTAGCATCCACCGCGTTGGGTACAGTTGTAATTTTCTGTGTGGGAATGCCGCGCTGCACTAGGTCGCTGCGAATCCCCTCGCAAATACACGTTGCGGCATCGGCGCGTTGCAACGCCCAAGTCTCCAAGGCCCGCGTCAATCGATACCGCAACCCCCCTGGTCTACTGGTGCCATGGCTCACCGCCGCGTCTTCCCAAAAACCGCGCACTTCATACACTACGGGAATGCCCAAGGTGCGACCGGCCCGCACGGCAGCGACGCCATTGAGCGCCGGTGAGTGTGCGTGAATGATATCGGGCTGCTCGACTTTAGCGACCTCTAACAGGCGCTCGGTCAACTCGCCAATAATTGCCAGCTGACCGATCACAGGTAACTTACTAGCGACACCCGCAGGATTGGCGCAGCGGTAAAAAAGCAAGCCATCGACTTCCTCCATCGCCACCACATCCCCGCTCTGGTTGTGCTTGGGCCCAGTGAGTTGCACTGTCTCCCATCCCAGGGCACGCTGCTCACGCAAAATGGCGCGACTGCGAAACGTATACCCACTTTGCAGTGGTATCGAGTGATCTAACACATGCAGTACGCGCACTAACCGACCCCCTTGCCAAGCAGGAATCGTTCCATTTCACGTAAATTGCTATCCCAGTTGTAATGCTCGAGTACACACTGTCGCCCTGCAGTATTGCGCTGCTTTGGCGCGGCGAGCAGTTGCTGCGCGGCGACGATCATCGACGTGGCATCAACAGTACCTGTATTCAGTGTACCCGGATAGTCGATGATACCGACCAAGGCATCTTCAGTGGCCAGGACCGGTAATTCCATGGCCATCGCTTCTAGCGCCTTATTTTGAATGCCGCGGGCCAGCTGCAAAGGCAGACACGCGGCCAGCGCATGGGCGAGATAGGGACGAACATCAGGTACGCCGCCGGTCACACGCACGCCGTCTAACTCCGCCAATTTCAAAACTTGATCGGTGGGTTTCATACCTACGATACAGAATACAAACTGCGGCTCATGGCGCCGCACTTCCGGCAAGATGTGCTCACAAAACCAAGTGACCGCCTCCACGTTGGGCCAGTAATCCATTGCGCCCGTGAACACCAAAACCTTTTCTTTTGCAGCGTAGGGGTTTTCGTGGGTAATGGTCGGGTCAAAATAACTCGCATCGACACCCTGCGTGCGAAACTGCACTTTGTCCGCACTCTCGGGCGCCAGAGTCTTAAAGAGATCCGCCTCTTCTGTCGAAACGAAAACACTGACGTCCGTCGCAGCCGCCATCTGCCTTTCATAGGACAGTAGCTTCTGCGCCTCTCGCCGGTAAACCCAGGACAACGGCCAGGGCTTGTTGTTTCCGAAGCTGCGCCATTTCTCGCTGTCGACATCTTCGGCATCGAACACGACAGGTACACCGTCCGGGATGAGACCGCGCACAAAGCGGCCCATGACACCGCTAAACACCAGCACGGCATCGGGGCATTCGCGCACTATGGTATCGCGCACCCAACACTGCAACTCAGTATTGCGATAGTAACTCAAACTTAACGCTTCGCCTGTCAGCAAACCGCGCAGCGCGCCTGTTATGCGCTGGGCGCTGGGGAAACCCACAATACAGCTATCCTCACAATGTGCTTTCACCAGTTCCACATACTGCCAATCCTCTGCGTCATCGACGAAAGTGCCCAGGTGCACTCGCCAGCGGGCGGAGAAATATTTGAGCATATTGTTGGAGGATATCTTGTCTCCCTTGTTGGGTGGATAAGGTAGTCGGTGAACCAGGTAGAGTAGTTTCTTCATGTTGGGTTCTAGTGCACAGGGCGATGTACCCCGCACTTGAGGAGAGCAGCCTAACACCCTTGCCCCTAATCGAGGGCGCAGTTATATTAATTTTTTAAATACTAATCGTCGGGCCTACAGAGTTAAAGCCTAGACGCCTTGGGACCTCGCTTTTTCATGAAAACTGTGAAACAAGCCGCCATTCTTATTGGCGGCAAGGGAACCCGTCTTGGAGATGCGGTTCGCGACACACCCAAGCCGTTGTTGGAAGTTGCCGGACGCCCGTTTGTTGAACATGTACTGCTAAATCTGCGACGTTTCGGCTTCAACGACTTTTTACTTCTCGCTGGCTACCAAGCAGACGTAGTCAAAGACTATTACTCACCCGCAAGCGATTTTGTAAAAACACTCAGTGCGCAGCTACGTGTGCTGGTCGAACCGCAGCCGATGGGGACAGGGGGGGCGCTGAAATATGCGGCTCCAGACTTGCAAGAAGAGTTTTTGCTACTCAATGGCGACTCGATATTTGACTTCAATTACCTCGACCTATGCAACAACTGCGGCACTGGAGGAACCGATGATTGGTTGGGAAAAGTTGCCCTACTCCCGGTCGAGAACGCCACTCGCTATGGGTTTGTGGATCTAAAACGCTCACACATAACAGCCTTTCGCGAAAAACCGGACCGCCCTGAATCGGGTCTGATTAACTCGGGCGTATACTGGTTACGCAAATCCCTGTTAGATACCCTACCGGATGCACCCTGCTCACTCGAGCAAGACGTCTTTCCACAACTCGTAGCCGCTGGACAACTTCTGGGCCGACGCTACGAAGGCTTCTTTATCGACATAGGTATTCCTGAAGACTTAGAAGCAGCACGCAAATCACTGGGTGCCAATTTACAAAAACCCGCTGCTTTTCTAGATCGCGACGGCACGCTCAACCACGACGCCGGCTATACCCATAAGATTGACGAATTTCGCTGGATCGATGGGGCGAAAGAGGCCATCAAACTGCTCAATGATGCAGGATATCTCGTATTTATAGTGACCAATCAAGCGGGTATTGCGCGCGGTAAGTACGACACCGCGGCCGTGGAAGCGCTACACGCTTGGATACAGTCGGATTTACATGAAATAGGTGCACACTACGACGATCTGCGCTTCTGCCCGCACCATCCAGAGGGTACAGTGCCCGAGTTGCGCAGGGTCTGCGCTTGCCGCAAACCCGCGACGGGGATGCTAGACAGCTTGATCGCGCAGTGGCAACCCGACTTGTCTCGCAGTTTCATGCTCGGTGATGCCGAGAAAGACGCGCAGGCCGGGGCTGCTGCGGGCATGGTCGGGAAACAAATTGCTCCCGGTGACATACTACTCGCGGTACGCGCCATGCTGGACGGGACCGCCAGTTCAGGCTAAGCACCGGACCGCTCTGGGCGGTTACTTCAAGGGGCTATCGAACAGCCGGTACAGCCCCCCTCGCATCTCTCGCCATTAGTCGCAAAATGCCGACATTCTAAGCTGTTGAAAACACAGAGATTGCTCTGTTACACAATGTTGCGCGTCGGCTGTGGCCAACACTTTTGCGTAGTAATAGCGGTAATTTCTCACTTTCTTCGCCTCGCTCTTCCAGTCATTGAAAGCAACCGCATTGATTTATAAGCACTTTGTGGCTTTTGGTCTGCCACTTGCAAACACCGCCCCGTCGCAACCCAAAAGCGGGCAGTGCCGGGTGCGATTGCTGCCAGGAAAGCTGCTGGCCGGGAATGAACGCATGGCAAATTCGGCGGAAGGTAACCGTAAAAATAAGTCGTTTGGGTAACAACACAGTGCAGATATAACCGTGCATTGTTTCAAGGCATAACTCATAGGTTATTGTTTTTCTTCACTTTTCTCGACTTTTTTCTGTTCCGTGTAATGCTCGTTCTCTAGCATGTCTTGACGTTCGCTCGTCGCCGTCAAGGACAAGGCGAGCCGGTAATAAAAGCATTTGAATGAAGTACATGAGGTACACAGTAATGACAGGACTAGCATTCCACACAAGCGCCTTCCTTCGTGGAGTTGTCGCCATTTCCGCCGTGGCCATAGCGGCTTTAGCTACAGCAGGCACACCGGAACCCGCCGGGTTATTTTCAACGGTGCCAGCATCGAAATCTTCCAAGCTCGCCTTTGATAAACAAACCGTACTGCCCAGCCAGGCGATTCCGGGCAAGTCACGTCAGGTCAACGTAAACATCAAGCAGCTAGAGGGCAACCGCATCTTTGTGAGCCTGCCCGGCGATATCACCTATGAAGCCGTGCGTCAATTCAAGGGCCAAACTGGAGCTAATCAATTTTCTTGGGTGGGACACGCACGCGAGGACAAAAACAACCGCGTCGTCATCGCGGTGAAGGGCAAGGCGGCGGCGGGTACGTTTTCCTACAATGGGAAACTGTATAAATTGGAGCCTCGCCGCAACGGTCAACATATCCTGGCGGAAGTCGCTCCCACGGACCCTGCTCCCGAGCTCGAACCCATTCCTGTCGGCGACCCACTGGCGTCGGACCCGAGCAGCACATTTGATTTGGGGTTGGATGACGTCGTGAGCGCAGCCGATGCAGGCGACTCAGTCATGGATGTGATGGTGGCTTACACACCGGCCGTGCAATCGATTTACGGTAACGATGGTGTCCAAGCGCTGATCATGCAGGCGGTGGCCGAAACCAATCAAGCCTACGCCAACAGTAACATGAACGTACGCCTGAACCTCGTTCACACCGTTATGGTGAATTACACGGAATCTAGCTCCATGAGTCTGGATTTGTCCCGTTTTCGCGGCAACAACGATGGTTACATGGAAGAGATTCACGCCTTGCGTGATACCTACGGCGCCGACCTCGTCAGCTTAATTGCCAACCAGCCACAATACTGTGGCGTCGCCTACCGCATGACGAGCATGTCGAGCTACTTCGCCGCGAGTGCGTTCAGTGTGGTGCACCACGGCTGTGCGACAGGCTACTATTCATTTGGCCACGAGGTGGGCCATAATCAGGGCGCGCACCACGACCCGGACAATGGCTCGGGCGCGATCTTTGATTACGCCTACGGCCATCAGGACTCGGTCAACGCTTTCCGCACCGTGATGTCATACAACTGTCCCGGTGGCTGTGTCCGAGTTAACTATTTCTCTAATCCGAACGTGAACTACCAGGGAGCACCCACAGGCATTGCATCCTATACCAACAATGCCCTGGCGATATCGCAGACCGCGCCACTTGTCGCAAGCTTTCGCTCCGCCAGCGCAACCCCGACTCCCCCACCTCCCCCCGCCCCACCCAGCGACCTAACTGGTACGGCGCTGAGTCACGACGCTATTCAGCTCGCCTGGCAGGATGCTTCAAATGACGAGACTGGGTTCTATGTCGAGCGATCAACCAATGGCTTTTCCTTTTCGCAAATTGCAACGCTCGGGAAGAACGTTACCGAGTATGTCGATGACAGCCTACAAGCCGACAGCCTGTATCACTATCGTGTGCGCTCGCACAACAGCAGCGGTTTTTCCTCCTACAGCAACGTCGCAGCCATCGCCACCGAGCCCGCATCGAGCGTAGTCGAGCAGTACGCCTATGACTCAATAGCCTGGGCTCGCATCACCGGTGGCGATATGGAAAACACCTGGGCGGATGATTCAATTGCTTTCTCTGTGCAGGAAGTGCCCATTCTCAACAAAGATGGTGAAACGATTTCCGTGATGGGCGTGGTTTGGGCATTCGATGTACAACCCGGCAGTTCAATAACGTTCTACGCAGATGCCAGTGTGAGCGGCAGCAACGGTACTTTCCGTTTCGCCTATACGACCGATGCCCAGAGTTTCGTAAACATGTTTAACATCTCCCGTCAAAATCCGGGTGTGCATCAGTTTAGTTTACCGCCTTCCATCAGCGGCCGAGTATTGATTGTGCTGCAAAACAACGATTGGGAGCCCGGCGCTAACCCGGGTGAAACGGTGCATATCGATCACATGGTTATCAAAACTGTCGGAGCCACGAGCAACGATGACTTGCCATTGCGCAGCCTGCTCAGCGGCGACCCTGCGGCCGATAAACCCAGTCGAGATAGGTCTGCGTTGCTCGGGGGCACTCGCGAGCTCCGTCGATAGCCCCTCGCGCTGCAGCTAGCAAAAGCCCGTCGCTCTAGACGGGCTATTTTGTAGAGGCACTGCAATGCCTAGCACCCCGCTTGTGCCGCGAGATACAATGTGCCGAATTCCCACGCACCTCATTGCACATGAAATCCCTCTGGCAGCCACGATCGCTCTCCCAAATGGTCCTAGTCGGCTTTTTTGCCGCGCTGGTACCGATCTGTACAGCTATCGTGTTCACCATGCAAACGCTGGGCGAGCTCGCCGACAAGAATCGGGAGCTCACCAAATCGGTTGTCAATGCGACACGGCTGGGACAAGAAATCCAACGCGACGTATTAGAGCTGGAGCGCCGCGCTCGCCAACAGATAGCGCTTAACGAGCCGCAGTTGGCGGGTTTATTCTCGAAAGAACTCGAGTTACTGGCCGATAAACTGCATGCGCTGCAAACCCTCATGCCGACAAATAGTCCAGATATAGAGGGCTTACTCCATTCGCTCGGGCAGCTATCCCTCATGCCAGATCCCAATCCTGCGCTGGAACACGCTCCTCAATTGGAAGCGGAGGCGATGACGACGGTGGTGGCAGTTGCGCCGGCAGAGACGCCCATCAACGGTGAGATTCAGGCCACCCTGCAGGATCGGCTCAATCACGAATTCTCGGTCATCTACGATCAGAGCAAAGCGATCAGGTCATGGCTTCTGGCATCGGTGGATCAACTCCTAGAGCAAGCCGCTCTGGAGGCGGATTACCACATAGACTCACTGTTGGTGCAGCTATCGGTACTGGCCGCAGCCACACTCGGCTTACTCTTGCTGTTCGCTTATTTGATCAACAAACCAGTCCGTGATCTCACTGAGGAAATCCACCAACTCGGCACAGCGGGGCTCAGTCACGCCATCGAAATCTCCGGACCGCTGGAACTGCAAGCTCTGGGTACTGAACTTGAGGCACTGCGCAAGGACCTGCACGAGTCAGAGCAACAAAAACAGCAATTCCTGCGTCACATCTCACATGAATTGAAGACACCTCTCGCAAGCTTGCGCGAAGGTGCTGACCTGCTATCGGAACAGGTCACCGGTCACCTGTCTCAGCAGCAGCTAGAGATCGTAGATATCGTGCGCACCAACGGCATCGAGCTGCAACGGCTGATTGAAAACCTGATCGACTACAATCACCTACCGCAGCAAGACCTCAAAATCGATAGCTTTGACGTGCGCGAGCTTTGGCGCGAGCTGCTACCTCCCCACCGCATTAGTGTCAATAAAAAAGGGCTGCAACTACAGACGCAGGGTGCCGCTATTACCTGGCGGGCAGACCGCTACAAGCTGAAAACATCGCTGGATAACTTACTGTCCAATGCTGTCAACTACACCCCGGTTGGAGGTAAAATAGACATTGTGTGGCGCCGTGAACGCGACCAACTGCTTATCGACGTGGCGAACTCGGGAGAACCCATACCAACGAACGACGCCGAGCAAATATTTGAACCATTTTTCCAAAGCGCTGCCAAACGCTCCGGGCCCATCAAGGGCTCGGGAATCGGACTCAGCGTCGCTCGAGAGTGTGTTGAAGCACAGGGGGGCACTCTCTCATTAGTACCCCACAAAGGATTACCTATTTGTTTTCGCCTGCAATGCCCGCATCTATCGTGAGTCGCCTTGCTCAGCCGCGGCCGGCGGTCTGCGTGCTGATGGCGCTACTGCTCTGCGGTTGCGCACTGCCGCAACCGCTGCGGCCCGCACCGGTAAGCGTCGCGCAGTACCCGGCCTACCCTACTGTCAAACAGTGGCTAGATCTCTATTCACAGGTTGATGCGATGACCCCCGAGCGCGCACTGGAGCGCCTGGGTGAGATGGATCCTCCCGAGAGTGCTGGTCAGCGCTTTTATTCCGCGCTTCTCCACCAACGCGTGGGAGCCTATAGCAACTGGATAGCGGCACGAGATCGATTCGAGCAGTTAAATTCCAACACCAATTTGGGAGAGCAACAACGTCACCTTGCGGGCCTGATGCGCGATATCAATCAATTGAAAATCAATGCGGCAACACGCGAGACACAGTTGCTAGAGACCAACACCCAATTGCAGCTATCCCTGGACACTGCCAATAAACAAAAGGCAGAACTGGAGCAAAAAATTCAGATACTCACCGATATTGAGTCTGCCATCAGTACGAGAAAAGAGGAGTAGATCATCGTGCAAGATCGCTTATTGTTAGTCGATGATGACGCAAGCTTGTTGAAGCTCATGTCCATTCGACTGGATGCCGAGGGCTTTGCTGTGCAAACCGTTGAGTCAGCCGAAGAAGCACTGCAAGCGCTGCGCAATGATCCCGCAGATCTGGTGATTACCGATTTGCGCATGGAAGGTGCTAGCGGTTTGGATCTGTTTGAGCAGGTACGCCATTTTCATCCCGGGCTACCGGTTATCATTATGTCCGCCCAAGGAACCATTCCGGAAGCAGTATCCGCGACGCAGATGGGTGTTTTCGAATTTCTGACTAAGCCAGTCGAAAAAAAGGTGCTGCTGTCAACCATTAATGCCGCACTACAGCAATCGGGCGCGACCCAAAAAGAAATTTTTGAGGACTGGCGCGAACACATCGTCACCCGTAGCCCACTCATGGAGCGCATACTCAATCAAGTGCGCCAGATTGCCAGCTCCGATGTCAACGTATTGATTACCGGGCAGAGCGGCTCTGGTAAGGAATTACTGGCACGGGCCGTGCACGAAGCCGACGAATTACACGCGGGCCCCATGGTAGCAGTGAACTGTGGCGCACTTCCCGAGCAACTACTGGAGTCCGAATTGTTTGGGCATGTCAAAGGCGCATTCACCGGTGCGATTAGTGAGCACATAGGGCTGTTTCGCGCAGCCAGTGGCGGGACTCTTTTCCTCGATGAAATTGGCGACATTCCACTGCCGTTGCAGGTAAAGTTGCTACGCGCGCTACAGGAACGCCGCGTGCGACCAATCGGCAGCACCCAAAGCGAAGCCGTGGATGTGAGAATCATCGCGGCCACCAATCGAGATTTAGAGAAGGATATGCGCGATGGACTATTTCGCGAGGATCTATTTTATCGCCTAAACGTCGTCAATCTCCACCTACCCTCTTTGGCCGAGCGCGTCGAAGACATTCCATTGCTGGCAAATCATTTTTTGCGCACAACCCGCGCTCATCAGATGGGCAATGTGACTAGCTTTGCGCCCTCAGCTATAGAAGCCATGATCAACTTTCCCTGGCCGGGCAATGTGCGCCAATTAGAAAATGTCGTCCAGCGAACAGCCGCGCTGTCCACCACTCCGGTTATCACTGAGGCACTGGTGCGAGAGGCGCTAGAAGTCCAAGACCAATACCTGCCCTCACTCAGTCAGGCCCGGCGACAGTTTGAACACGATTACCTGGTCAAAGTACTGCGTCTTACCAGTGGCTCTGTCGCCGAGGCAGCGCTTCTGGCGCAGCGCAACCGTACAGATTTTTATAAGCTGCTTAAGCGGCACAGTATCAACCCAGAGCGATTTAAGGAGCACAAAGAGACCAAGCACTAGTCGCACCCACCGTTGCCATTAATCAGAGGCGCCCTGGGCTGGAATCGATTCAGAAAATCGCTAAGCCCATGCTGCGGAAGCTAGCTGGAACGCTCCGGTTATGCAGTGGCAATTCTCAATACAAACGTCGACCGAACTCAGCCTCAGTCCCACACGCCTTCGCCAGCAAGGCATTGAGCATCAAGTCTCCCAATTCGCGACGATAGTGTGAGGGCTCCCAAAACCATTGAAGCGGCCCGGAACGTTCGCCAGTGGGGGGTAAGGGCTCGTGAATAAAGTAAGAGTCGTGGGAGAAATCCCACAACTGTACACGCGCATCTCCGCGCTGCCGCAAGATCGCTTGCAATGTGGACAACCACTCTTCGTTCAGGGTACCGTGCCCCAGGTCATCCATAATCTGCCAAAATTGTTCATGCAGCGGGTTGTTAAACAACACCACTTCGATATTGCGCTGCGCAGCTATGTCCAGAAAATCCGTCAAATCGATAAATTGCTGCACCAGCTCGCCGCGTTCATCGTGCAGGTACAAGGGCCGATTATATTGGGTTTGCAATTCCTGGATTTTTTGATCGAAGAGCGCCCGAGCGCCCTCGACGCTCACGACCCGCTTAAAATCCCAACCTGGATTGAAACCACGTTCAGTTCGCGTCGGTGCACCGGGTTGCTGCCGCACCAGTGTTTTTATCGAGCTAATGGTAGCATCGATGGAAAACAACGCTTTTAAATAGTCTATGAATGTCACTTTCAGGTACGCCGGATTCAGCTCACCAGACGCAAAATATTTGTGCTCACCGCTCGTTTGCTCCATCAGTGGTGGTAGGCTTGCCACATATCGCTGACGTGACGTAGTAAAGTCGGTGAAATCGATGCCAAAGTAAATCCGCTTGACCGGCTGTTGATACACTGCGTTGAGACCATAATTCAACGAAGTGCGCAAAGAAGCGCCTGGAATACCCAGGTTGTAAACCTGTGCGCCCAGCTTCTCAAAACAGGGGTGCGCCGGGTCTAAGCCCATCTCTGCCCTGGACGTACCCAGAATCAAGGTATCGTAAGATTGTTGTAGCGGATGGTACTTTTTCATCTGGCGGGTGTGTTCATTGATGTCTGCTTTAAAGTCATTCAAGGCCGATACGCGCGGCGCTCCGGTAATCGCATAGGGGTCGATCAGATAGTTGAAAGCAACCACAACCACGATGCTCAGAACAAGGTAGAGAAATAGACGTGCGATGTAGTCGCGTGCGCGCATAAACTAGAATTGAAAGTACAGGAATTCAGAGACTTGCTGCAACGTCATCACACCGGCGACTAAGGCTAGGGCAATAAGGGCAGCAGATCGGTGGTTGCAATCCCAGACAAACCACCCAGTGGTGCGATAGGGGCCAAAGACACGCTCGTTTTCGTACAGCACGGGGTCAAATCGATAAAACATCTGAGCGGTATTTGGCATGAACAGTGCAATCAAACCAGCGACAATGACACTGGCGTAAGTCGTCACTAAAACGGTACCGCCACCATGCACACCGTCAACACCCAACTGAGCCAACACGTTAGACAGACCCCCTAGGCGTATCAGTATGCCGTGCGGCAGGTCGGCACCCATACCGCCAAGCATAGCCCAGGCAATCTGATTCGCTTGCTCTAGGCTGGGTGCACGGAAATAAACCCACGCAAAGACCACCGCCAAAAACGTCACAGCCCAGCTCGCCGCTCGGTACAATACCGAGTCTGCAGGCTGCCACTCCATACGCATTAGGAGGTGGCGCCAACCGTGATTAACCATTAGATAGCTGCCATGTAATGCACCCCAAACCACAAATGGCCAACCAGCCCCATGCCACAGACCGCCGAGCAACATGGTGAGAAACAAGTTTACGTAGCGGCGAGCCTTGCCCTTGCGATTCCCACCCAGTGCAAAGTAGAGGTAATCGCGCAAAAAGCGTGAGAGGGTAATATGCCAGCGACGCCAAAACTCAATGATGTTGGCCGATTTATACGGGGAGAAAAAATTCGCTGGTAAGCGAATACCAAATACCCGCGCCGCACCTATTGCCATATCGGAGTAACCGGAGAAATCGAAGTACAGTTGAAAGGTATAAGCCAGCGTACTCCCCCAGGCGCTGAAAAATTCCAGGCCATCAGTGTTGCCCATAGGCGCATCGTATACAGGGCCGACGTACTGCGAGAGAGTATCGGCGATGACAGTCTTTTTGAACAAGCCGACGGCAAATATGGAAATACCCACCGCAAAATTTGAAAATTGAGGCGAGAGCGCGTCGGTGCGCATAAACTGTGGCAGTATCTCTTTGTGGTGTACGATTGGGCCCGCAATCAATTGCGGGAAAAAGCAGACAAAGAGACAGTAATGTAAAAAATTATATTCGTGTGTCAAACCTCGCCAGGCATCGACGAGGTAAGAAATCTGTTGGAAGGTGAAAAACGATATAGCCAATGGCAGGAAAATCGTCTCGACCTCCCACCCTGCGGCAAACAATGTGTTTACATTATCGACGAAGAAGTTGGCATACTTAAAATAGGCAAGCAAGCCTAAATTGACTACGACACCTACAATGAGCGTCGTACGAATGCGCCACGGACCTTCCCCCGACAACAAACGCCCAACGACATAATTAAAAGCGATGGAAAATAAAATGAGCAGTAGATAAATTGGCTTCCAGTAGGCGTAGAAAAACAGCGACGCCAATACCAAAAAACCCAGTGCCGACTCCAACGAAAAATAGCGCGCAAGTAAAAAATAGCCAAGAACACATAGCGGAAAGAACAGAAAAATGAATTCGTAAGAATTGAACAGCATTAACGTTTCCGCTAGAGATTCGCTGGACGCAGCCTGTCAATTTCGCAGATTATGCCCTATAGCGCCAACGAAAGGGCTACTTACTATTAACCAGATCACGCTTTCATTGGATGACAAGCTTTAGTAGCCTGCGCTGCTCATCACTTATGGAAAATTCGCAGCTTTCGATAGTTGTCCCCCGAGGTCAACGGGATACCTGTGACAGTAACTGTATCGCCTTGGACTACTGCTGTTCCGGTCAACGCTTTATTGTCCCAGCTCCAATGAAGCGTTTCACCATCGCGGAGCGCAAAGTTAGCAGGGCGTCGCGGAGTCACACTCACGGTTATTTTTTTGGGCTGATCGGGAATACCTTTGCCCATCCCTTTGCGCCGCTGATATTTTAAAGGGAAAACTATAGCTTGTGCAGTATCCTCAATACGGCTGTGATCCCAGGTTATTCCCATGTTGTAGTGGCCGCGCGGGAAACGCATTTCGTCAATACGCTGCGCTGCTTCCAAAGGGTGATTACCGGTTGATTGAGTAATCGCAGGGTGCGCTCGATCGAGAGTAACATCCTGCTCCTGGGCCTCGAAGTTCGCCAAGTCGGGTAGATTCACACCCGGTTCGCGCATACCGTGGTTGGCCTTTACCCAAGTAAACGCGCCACCCATTTTTTGCGCTTCTAGCACATTGACGAACTCCAGCTGCGTGCTGCCATGCAGACCCACACTAAATTGATCATTACTGCTGAAGGAGTGGCGGTAATGAATCCCTCGAACAATCGGGTCGCGCTTGGCTTGCACCGTAAAGTCAATACTGTCCCACAAGGCTCTATTTTGCGCATTGTCTGGCGGCATATTACGATATTGGCCGGGCGATTTGGCGTAGATTTGCCGGGGCATCATCACGCCGACCCGGCCGGTCGAATAAGCAATCTGTTCACGCCAGGGACTGGGTAAAATCATCGTTTGAATAACAGAACCCGCACCACCCATCGATGGCCCATCCAAAACCAACCCCCGCGTGCCACCGTCAATTTGGTAGCGCTGCGCAATGAAATCCAACGCGGCGGCTATGCGTCGCCCCGGATAGGGCTTGCCGTCTGCGCCATAAGCCCACCACTCGCGCCAATCTTGATTATGTGCTTCAGCATCTTGCGCTCGTACTTCAATGTCCCCCAGCATGGAGGGCCCAAAAACACCCATTGCGCCCGTGCCGCCACCAGAGCCATGCATATGAACGACGATACGCGGATTTTTTGGTAGGGACTTCTTGCGCGAATAGGCCCACTGAAAATCGACACCATGCGGGTCGTAAAATGGTGCGCCATCAATATCCATTGTGCCCACCCAGTAGGCCCACCAGTTCCCAGTCTCTGTGGGCGCCTGCGGAGCTTGTATAAGCTCAAGCTGCGGCATTCTCGCCACTTTGAGACCAGAGCCATCTTGCGCCGATGCTCTATCAGCCGGAAGTTCCTTTGGTGCACCGCGCGCAACGACTACCGGGTCGCGCACGGCTTCGAGTCCACCGTGGCTGCCATGGTCACTTGGCACTTTGGCATGGCAGGCCGTGGAAACAACTATTGTGGACACAGGTACAATGCCGAATGTTGCAATGGTCAGGAGTTGACAAACTAACGCAACGGTAGCGTTTGCAACTGACCAAAAGGAATTACTCATCTTCATGTAAGCACACACATTGACACTTTGATTTGGAGGGAGATGCACCACTACAGCATAACAAGCGCGCTTGCGCTTGAGAACACTGGCGCCAGCGCGCGGGACCTAGCTCACAGAAAACCCGAATACCGCATTACCCAACTTACCTCGTCAAGTCTTCGATGGTAGCATTAGCCGTTAGTGCACAGGCACGAGTGGAACTTATTAATGACCGGGAATGACCAGGCAGCAGCCACTTCTACTTCCCCACTTTTGCGACACGCCGTCGGGGGCTTCTGCCAAGCACCACCCAGTTTGATGGCAGATACATCGAACTGTGTATCGAGCACCGTATTGTCGCATGAAGATTTGCATACCAGCCTCGCGGTCAACAACGCTGTAGGCCATAACTTTGTAGCTGCGACTACAGGCAGTAAAGCTGCGCTACCCGCCGGGGGCTGTGTCCTCATTGCTGGTCAGCCCTACTTTCGCACAACGCAACTTCAACAAGTGGCAGCAGACCAGGGCGCAGCCAGTGCAATCGCAACGCTATACGAAACTGAACAGGACGGCGTTTTTGCCCATGTCCACGGGCCGTTTAGCTGCATTATTATCGACAATCAGGCGCAGCAAACCCTCTTGGCGGTGGACCGGCTAGGGCAACACTCATTGTACTTCCAGGCAGGCGCCGAACGGCTCGCCTTTGGCACCTCCGCCAGCGCTACCCAGCGCTGGGTACAATCGCAGGGGCCGAGCCTGGTAAATCAGGGCATCTTTAACTATGTATATTTTCATATGGTCCCCTGCCCTGTCACCGTCTTTGACCAACTAAAGAAAATCCCTGCCGCTCACTACGTTCGCTATTCCGCCACCGGTTGGGAGTTTGTCAACTATTGGCTACCGATCTTCCACGAATCAAGTAGCGGCGAGACAGAACAGACATTGGGCCAAGAGTTGCGCCGAACGCTAACAACCGCAGTCAAAAATACGCTACCCACTGGCGGTAAGACGGGTGCTTTTTTAAGCGGCGGGCTGGACAGCTCAACGGTGACTGGGGTGCTCAGCGAATTGAGCAATGGGGCTGCAGAAGCCTACTCCATAGGGTTTTCAGCGGAGGGTTATGACGAAATGCCCTTCGCGCGAATCACGGCACAGCACTTTGGAATTAGACTGAATGAATACTACGTCACGCCCGAAGACGTGGTAGAAGCCCTCCCGATGATCGCCACGAGCTACGAAGAACCGTTTGGCAATTCATCAGCGCTGCCCGCTTACTTCTGCGCTAAGATGGCGGTTGAAAATGGGGTCGATACCCTCCTCGCCGGAGACGGCGGCGACGAAATATTTGCCGGGAACGAACGCTATCTGCGGCAACAGGTCTTTGAGCACTATGCGAAAGTGCCCAGTTTCTTACGGCGGGGGTTACTAGAACCCGTTATACAAGCCCTACCCAACCGGCTGCCATTAGTGGCAAAAGCGAAAAGCTATATCACCCAGGCAAACACCCCCTTACCGGACCGCCTGCAAAGCTACAATTTTCTTCATCGCCATGCCGCTAGCGAAATCTTTTCTGACGAGTACTTGGCCAGCGTGGACATCGATGCACCCATGGCATTGCAGCGCGACATCTATCGTCGACCAACAAACGCTGACGATCTCAACCGCATGCTGTACCTCGATTGGCAGATCACGCTGGCAGACAATGACCTGAGAAAAGTCAGCCACATGTGTGCTATCGCTGGGGTCAACGTCGCCTACCCGATGTTGGATGACAGCTTGGTGGAGTTTTCTTGCCGCATCCCCAGCGCCTGGAAGATGGCACAATCAGATTTGAGGCACTTTTACAAAGAAGCGCTCGCCGGTTGGCTGCCAGAGGCGACAATATCCAAAAGCAAACAGGGGTTTGGCCTACCGTTTGGTGTTTGGATGCAGACCTATCAGCCACTGCGCGATTTGGCATATGACAACCTGCAAAGCCTTAAACAGCGCGGACTAATTAAACCGGCGTTTATCGACCAGGCGATACAAATGCACCAGAGTGAGCACGCGGCCTACTACGGCGAACTCGTCTGGATTCTCACGGTGTTGGAACTTTGGTTGAATGCCCACACTGAGTTAAGTTTTTAGGGCACTCCTGATTCTTAACAATCGTGGTGCGGCGGCGTACATTGCCATTCATAAAAAGTGCCCTAGGGCTCAGAGCTGACCGAGCCACTGCAAAGTGACTTGTTCCACCTCCGCTTTCCAGCGTTTACTAGAAAACGTATGATCTGCACCGGCAATAGCGTGGCTGGTCACCGAGGGCCGCGCCAATGCTTCACTCCATTGCGTATCGCTGGCGACTAAACGAGTGAACTCTTTTGCAGTTAAGTCACCCTCGCTCAGTATGACCAATATAGGATACTGAAATTGTTTAAGGCCCTGCAGCATGGTAAACACAAATCGTTCATGAACAGACTCGCTTCGACCGGAACCGATCAACCCTCGTACCGTAGAAACGGTGGCCCGAGCAAATTCTCGCACTGCAGGCCACAAATCGACCTTGCCATTGATTACCTTGCGCCAATAGCCCTTTTCCACCAGCAGAGGCCGATAATAATGCGAAAGTCGCACAGCGGGCGAGTACTCTTCACCGTGTACCCACGGGTTGAGTAAAACCACGCCCTTTACCGAGGGCATTTGATGGGCGAATAGAAGACTCGCTGAGGCAGCATCGCACAGCCCCCACAATACAATATCCGTGACGCCCGGAACATTGTCACGCAAAACCTGCAGCGCGCACTGAATATCGTCAGCCGATGCATCGAAGGGCTGCTTCGCACCCTCACTGTCGCCCATGCCCGTGTAGTCAAAACGCAGCGAAGGAATGCCTGCTTGCGCCAAGCAGCGGGCCAGTGACGTAAACTGGCGATGACTGCCTACCCGGTACTGCGGACCACCGACAAGGATTAACACACCCAGATGATGCGGTTGTGCCGGTTGCGACAAAACACCGATTAAGCGATTATCATCGCGCTCGAAAACAATTCCCTGCTCCTGATAGGCACCCATAACTACGACAGCATCTCCAAGGTCGCGGTCTCTAGATCAGGGTTGACGTTTGCATCGGTGATGCGCCAAAACGGCTCTCCACCGACATGGGAGGTGGCACTGACAACACCCATTTGCTCCCACTTCTGTAGCACTTTTTGGCTGGCAACTGACAGTCCAGCCGCGCCGGGATTGCCAATTTCCAGCCAGTCTACGGGGCTTGGCGGATGCAGATCCGCCAAGCGGACTTTTGCCAACCCCAGCGCAAGTGCGCTGGACAACTCATAACCCGCAACCTCCAAGTTGTGTCCATCGCGAAGTTGGCTCCACAGCTCGCGGCGATTGAATGTCGTGGAGTCACTTAACGCAGACGCTGCACTCAATAATCGCAGGAATTGGTCGACCTGCTGTTCACCATTGAGCACTGGCTGCCAGAGCAGAAAAGACGTCACCGACGGCAGCTTCACTCCGGAATCTATGGCGAGCAGGGCACCCAGGCGTAACCCCCACAATGTGAGTGGCGCTGGGTCTTGCGAAAGGAATTTAACCGCCGCGTGTACATCCTCTATCCAATGCTCCCAGGTGGCATCGACAAACTCACCACTGGAGTCGCCACAACCGGTAAGGTCCAAGAGCATGACTTGATAGCCCGCCGCCGCTAGACGTCGCGCCTGGCAGGCGACGACTCGGCGGGACATGTGCATTTCTTCAGCAAAGGGCGGCAAAAACAATACTGAGCCGCAAAATTTTGAACTGGGTGGCTTAAGGTGGAGATAGAACAACCTTCTACCGCCAGAATCTAGGAAGTCAGCAGATACACGGTATTTTTCCACTGCCATTGCCTAGTCGAGTTTAGACTCAACGAAAGCGGTCAGGCTCCCCACGGTGGCGAATACATCGGCATCGATCTCGTCGTCATCTACCATGATGCCGTACTGCTCTTCCAAGCTGGTTAGAATACCGACAACGGACATGGAGTCCATTTCTGGAATTGCGCCCAACACAGGTGTATTTGGGTCGGCGGGAATCGAGCCAGCGGGCACACCCAAGGTGGTCTGCAAAATAGCGATGACTTCAGCTTGCATATCCATAAGGCTTTAACGGGTTCCCTGTTGTTTGCTTTATACTCAGTATTTGATCAGTGTTGTCTATGCAACGACATCTCGTCAGTGCGTCGGCCCCTATTGTAACTAAATCTGTCACTACATCTTGAACTACATCTGTATCTACATCACTGACTGTGCGCCGCGCTTTCATTGCACATGAGGTGCAAAACGAGCTGTTCGGAAGGCGCGTCAGCGAACTCGCAACATAGGTTTAAAAGCAAAGGGGAAGTTCACTGTTTGGGCTCCAGCCACCCCCTACAATTGGGCGCTGACCAATGCTAACCTTGCTGCCACCGCATCACAAGTTCGAAGTGTGACCTGCCTATCAAAATGGTTAGGTGTCCCGGGTCAGTATGGGGCTTAGTTCTGGTACGTAGTTCTGGTAAGTAGTTCTGGCAACTAATTCTGGAACGTTGCTCCGGTGATCGCGTCTAGTGCGGGCTTCCATCACAATGGGTTGCATTCTATTACTCAGGCGGATCACGTTTGTCAGACACAGGCTCTCACATTGAAATCGACAAATATACTCTCACACCGGGTTCACTACCCCAGCGGGTGCAGGAGGCTTTTGCAGCGGCAGAGTCGAGACATTTCGAGTACGGACTAGATTGGTTACAACACCTCGCAGCAACGTCTCTGGAGCCAGATGAGACGGGGGTCGTATACGTCGCGCAAACGGGTGAGAGCAATTTTGTAGCCTGGCCTATGCGGCTTCACCAGGGGCGCCGTGAGGCCCACGCACTGGGTAATTTCTATACCTCAGCCTTCTCTCCCATTGTGAACGCGACAGACGATTTGCCCCTGTGGATCGCCCTACTACGGCACCTATTAGAGGTTGAGCGATTTACAGCCATCACCGTAGCCCCTTTTGCAAAAGACAGCGACCTGCATAATCGACTGCTGGAAACGCTGCCGACTGCTGGTTGGCGCGGTGTACACAACTACTTCTGCTTTGGCAATTGGGTCCACGAACTGCGCGGGTCCAGCTTCGAGGAGTACATGGCGTCGCGCGCCTCGCGCGTACGCAATACAGTGAAGCGCCGCCGCAAGAAGTTCCTGGCCGACGATCAGGGTAAGCTGGAAGTGATAACAGGGGGAGAGGCAATGGAGACTGGGGTCGCACACTACGCAGACGTATACCGCCACAGCTGGAAAAATAATGAACCCTACCCCGAGTTTATTCCCGGCCTGCTGCGGTTGGCAGCCAAGCGCGGCTGGCTGCGACTGGGGCTAGCCACTTATAAATATACCCCTGCAGCCAGCCAGATTTGGATCGTGGTCGGCGCCGAAGCGTTCATCTTTAAGCTCGCCTATCGAGAGTCACTCAAGTCGCTGTCGCCAGGCACAGTTCTCACCGCACACTTACTCGAATCAGTCATTGATGGCGATAAGATAGAGCGAATCAACTACCTGTCCGGCGATGATGCCTATAAACAAGATTGGATGAGTGAAAGAACTGATTTTGTCGGTGTGGCCGCGTACAATCCCAGAGTACCGCGCGGAGCTCTCCAACTAATTAGTTTCTACGTAAAACAGTGGTTGAAGCGATTTAAGAGGCTACCTTCGCCACCAATCTGAGCAAGCGCTCGAAGGCGCATGCGTAAGTTCTTACAGGCGGTTATGCGGTAGTCGATTCGATCCTTATGATCCAATCGTGGATCGCTCGATTAAGTTTCTCGCGAGAATCCTGGTCGGAAAATGTCTGATCGGCGTCGGGAAAATCTACACGCGAGCATTGCCCGCTGTTAACTATCGCGTGCCAACCGGGTTTGCGCTTGACCAGCGCATCGAATTCCCGACTCAGCATACTTTGTCCGCTCATCACAAATAGGACGGGGCCACGAAACTTCTGCAACCCAGCCAACATGCGATCGACGAACGTTCGCGATGAGTCGGCATCCTCGGCGCTTTGCGCAGGCCCAATAGAGGCCTTAGCACGGCGCAGGCGTGCAATCAGCTGTTGGATAGCGCCTTTAGCATAGCCGGTCAGCTCGTATTCTCCCCGCACAAGTTTGGCCCAAAATGCTCGTTCCCGCAGGCGTGCCAAATAGTGTTGACGCATCACAACTTCCTGCGTTTCCGCAGTGGTAATCCAGGGGTTACCCACTACAAGACTCGCGACATCGGGGATAGCCCAACCGTGGATCAACGCACTCGAGGCACCGTCACAGCCGCCCCACAACACCACCTCTTCCACTTCAGGAACTTGCGTTCGCAATGCCTCAACGGCGCAGCGAACATCCTCACCATTGTGCTCAAAGCCTCGAAAAGTGCCCGCGCTATCGCCGACGCCCCGATGATCGAAGCGCAGTACTGCAATACCTTGCTTAGACAACTCCCGGGCCATGTTAACTACCTGCCGAGCAACACCTGCTCGATACTGCGGCCCCCCGGCGATAATGGTCACCAAACCCACCGATGCTGGCTTGTTAGGTCGATGCACAATGCCCAGTAAACTATCGCCTTCGCATTCAAATACCAGCGGAATCTCTTCTGTCTGCGACTCACTCACGGTAGTAAGGCCTCGGTTGCTCGCAATAACTGGGGCGCGAAATCGCGCTCGTGAATGAGCCAAATTGGCGGATCACTAAAAGTGTGCAATACCACGGAGCGAGCGGCAACGGATAGCGCATTCACGGCTTTTCTCGCCGGAACACCGATCTCCTTGCCATCTTCAGTGACATGCTCCAACCAGAATACATCCACCTCACCAAGGCTCTGCATCTGGGCTATTTCCAGCACTTCAATTTCGCCGATAAGTCGTCCATCCAGCGTGTATCCCGCGACTTCAACCTGCTCACCCTGGGCCAGTCGCTGCCTGATCTCCTTGGTAGTCTCCGCTGGTAGCTCCCGCACCATCAGGGCAGCAACGCGCTGTCGTAAAATCTGATTGACATACATCTTTCCAGAGGTCACGGGTTGCCACAGAATGACGCCAGTCGCCGCGATGAAGGCATCACTGGCAAAATGCAGAGCGAGAAGGCCACCTAAGCGCAAACCCCATAAATACAATGGCTGACTCGAATCCTTTTGCAGTGCGGTGACGGTCTCGCGAACATTCTCTCGCCAGATATCCAGGCAAGCGTCTGTCAGCAATCCCTCGCTCTCCCCAGTACCATAAAAGTCGAGCACTGTGCAGTCGTAACCTTGCTGTGCAAATGCTCGCGCTTGTGTGGCGACCAGTGAACGACAGCGATTCATCTCTTCTGCAAAGGGCGGAATGAACAGGATCTGACCTTTTGGGCCGGCCTCAGTTGCGGCACAAAACTTCAGGGTAAACCACCTGGCACCCGCTTTTCCCAGGAAGCGGGGCTCCAGTCTAATGCTCACTTCACTCATCATTGTGGGCGTTCACTCATCGTCCAAAGCGGCAGGCAAGGCGCTGAGCTCTCAAATATCTCAGCCCCATTGAGAAGGTCGTTAACCTGCAGCATTTTGCGGAAAAAACCATTTGCATCTAGAGAACCTCATTCATCCGTCTGCACGGCAATAATCGATTTGAGTGTGTCTGTGGCCTCTGAGATTCGCTCGAAGCAGTAGTCGTATTCACTGCGTACTTGGCCGTAAGGATCGGCAATCTCGGGTGGCAGTTGCCGGGCACTAGGGTGCGCACCCAGTAAAAATATTCTATCGGCAATCTCGGGTCGCTCTACGACCAACCTGTCGTGATGTGATTTTTCCATGACAAATATGAGGTCGCTTGCCGTCAGCATCTCATCAGTGAGGGCGGTAGATCGAAAGTGCTCAAGCGAGGCACCACTTCGCGCCGCCACTTCTGTCATTACGGGGTCAGCTAGACGTTGATCTTGTTGATGAAAGCCCGCTGAAAAAACTGTGATCCCGGAATCTTCCGCATAGGGACGAAATAAAACATCCGCCACTGCACTGCGATTGATATTGCCATAACACAAAAACAAAATAGATTTTGCATTTTTGACAGCGGCCGCGACTCGCCCTTTACTCCATGAGCGTTGTTGTTGCCGCAAAAATCGCTTGTCATTGATATAGCTGCATAACCGTACACCATAGGATGCTAGGGTTCGGCCCAAGTCAATCAGCCCCGGCAGTGGGTCGCGAAGGGTCTGAACATCGAAATAGTGTTTGGGAGATAGCAGCAGGCCCAACTCCTTCACGATTTCACCTCGCGGCGGCACACTGGTAATACGCGGGTCCGCATCATTGCGCAAAACGGCCTCATACCATGACAGATCTCGCGACAGCAATCGGCAATAAACATTTTCTCTGTACGGCTCGATACTCTCGACACCGCCCAGTAGCTCCAATTCCAGTAGCATGGCTGGAAAATCTGCACCAGCGGCATCCGCCAGCGGCAGTGAGCCCCAAAAACGCCCGTTTATTTCCATCAAACAAAAAGTGCGTGTATCCGGGTTCCATTTGAACTCCACCATCGCAACACCGTTCCAAGCCAGTGCCTCGATCAAGTGACTGGATGCCGCCAATAACTCCGGCCGCACAGGTTCACTTTTGCGCAGACTGCTGCCACCACCCGTGAGTGGTACTTCATGCAGGCGGCGGTGTTGGAACGCATAGACGATCTGCCCATTGTGTGCGATCAGCTCGATACCCACGCCCACACCCGGGAAAAACTCCTGCAGCAAGACCGAGCCATAGGCAAGCGCATGACTACACCCCGCCCTTAGTTCAGTAAAATCAAAAGCATAGCTAACCTGCAGTTGAGATGCGCCCTGTTCGCCTGCTCCCAAACTCCGCGCAGGTTTTAGAACAACTGGGTAGATTAAGCCCTCTGAGACGCGGGATAGATCATCCATAGTATGGATGTGCAGGCCCATGGGCGCCGGAACACCCACCTTAGTTGCAAGGGCCAATGTTTTGGACTTATCCAGTACCAACTCCAAACTTTGGGATTCTGGAATCGCAACTCTGCTCTGATTGATGACATGCCGATTTCTCGACAGTGGCACCACCGTACGCTCGGTAACCGGGATCACCAGGTCGTACTGGTGATTGGCGGTATGCCCATCCAGCCAAACAAGAAACTCGTCGGTTGCCAGCAGAGGATCCGGGTATATCCAATGTCGGTGTAATGCTCGCGAGTAAGTGGTGAGCGACTTTTCCCTGTGGCCAGCGGCGTCAACCGTACATCCACGCGCGCGCAATGAGCGCACAATAGTCAGCGCTGGCACCATATCTGAATCAAGTACAAGTACACGATAACTCACTGAATTAGCCCCAATAGTGAGCCATCAAGGCGCAATATAGAATGGGTAGCGTGACCGGTGTGCAGTCGCGTCTGAAACATATTAACTGCGCCCCACCAACCGCCTAAAGACATGTAACAACTCTTCTGTACGCTCTCTGAAGCACAACGAATACAGGGTAACGTAGACAGCGGCACCCAGTGGAATCTTGTACAACCCTATTAACCTATCCTGTGTCGGGATGCTGGCATCTACGAAATAGATAACAAGACACATGATCAGTGCACTTATCACGGCAGGCGAAAACGCTCCCAACGTCTGCACCACGGGAAGACCGAGTAACTTGCCACCACGCACAAGAGTGAGAGACAGGATGCAGCACGAAGCGACACTCCAAGACGCAGCCACGCCATTGAGCCCCAGTGGTAACAATATAAAAATGGACACAGTAAATACCACCAATGTGATGAATGAGTTGGTCATATTGAGACGTGCTCCACCCGCCGCCAAAATAGCAGGAGAGATAAGATACGCCATAATGCGTAGCGGGACAGAAACAACGATGATGGCAAACAGTATGGTGATGTTCACCCAGTTTTCACCCAATACTAGACCAATCAGTTCGTCCCCCACCATTGCTACACCGAGAAATATGGGGAAGATCAACGCGCTTGAAAAACGCAGGGCGGTAATCAGGTATTCGTTACTTTTACCGGCAATGTCGTTTATCCGCGCGAATGCAGGAAACGCTACTACATTAAATAGGGGGACGCTCTTAATCATTAGCATCGTCGCCAATTGGATCGCCACGCCATAAAGCCCAATCTGCGCGATGTCGAAAAACTTACCCGCGATAACCACATCGACGCGACTATAGGCCACAAAAAGCACTTCAGAGAGTGCAACAAATGCGCCGAACTTAAACAGCTCCGACATCCCTCTGGGTGAAAATGAAGGGAGCCGCGGATAGTCGATAAGCCGATTGAACCAGAAACAGTTAAAAACAGCCGTAAATACGATAGCCGCAACAAGCGCCCAATAACCGTAGCCCAAGTAAGCCATGGTCAGACTTAGTGCAGAAGCCAATACATCGGTTGCAAAGGTGATTTTGGAGGTCTTTTTGTGCTCTAGGTTGCGCGCTACTAGAGAAGATGGTACCGATGTCCATGGCATCACCAGATAGGTAAAGGACAGCACACGCAGTACATACTCTAGGTCTTGATTGTCGTAAAACGATGCAGCATAGGGGGCCAACGTAAACTGCAGAATAAATAGTGTGGAATTCACCAGGACGAGGAGCCCCAGCGTTTTTCGTATCATTGGGCCTGTCAGATCGACGACTTTCATAAGACCCTGACTCAAACCCACCGTGGAAAAAAGCACGAAAAAAGTGCGAAACACTTCCGCTAAGCTGATAACGCCGTAGTCTTCTGGCGCCAGGAACCGAATCACGAAAATAGTCGATAGCCAACTAAACATTTGGCCCAAAAAACGCAACGCGGCTACCCATCGAAACGCCGATACCGCTCGATCAACGAGTTGCGACTGATCTACATCATCAGATGTCATGGCATATCGATTCTGTGGGAGGGCGCGCGAATGTTTGCATGGACTTGCGGAGAAATGGAACCCTCGCCCCAGTTGTGGCCCCTTATTCTTCGAATTAAGACAATGTTCTTAATTGGCCCGATTTTACACAATTTCCCTGGGTAAATATGTGCGCGACTCCATGAAATTGAGAGTAATTTGAGAAAAAACTTGCGGGAGTACCATCTCAAAACAGTACAATAATGGAGTTTTGTGGCTGACTTGGTGCTATCGGATTAACGGCACCGACGCTACTGTGGACTCGCAGTCATGCCGGCCAATATGGCTGGTCTGTTCAAAAGCACGAGAAAGATGCCCGACTGACAATTAAGAGGCGCACGGCCGTTATTTCTTAACAATTTATACGTAGATCAGAGTGGCGCGTAGAGCGGACGAAGTGCTTACTAAACGCCTCTTTTTGGAGCCGCTCCAACTACTGTTAATAGGATCACTAGACACGAGGTTTGACCAACGATGACAGCAAACCATTCGAGTCCTTTTCTCTCTATCATCTTATCAACCCGTGATAGACCAGAGTTGTTCGCGAAGGCACTGGACTCCGTCGCTCAACAGAGTTTTCTTGATAAAGAGATTATCGTAGTGGTAGACGGCTCCAATGATTCCAATATGATCCAATACCAAGAGATGGTCTCTCGGAATCCAGATGTTCAGTTTCACTTTCTTAAACATCGCAGCAACGGACACGGACAAAGTTACACTATGAACTATGGTGCGATGGTGTCCAGAGGCCGATTTTTATGCTTCCTCGACGATGACGATTATTGGACTGACAAAAACTACCTGCAAACTGTGTACGACAACCTTAGCGCTGCGAAAATGGACGCAGATGTGCACTACAGCAATCAAACGGCAAGATACTCGGATGGCAAGTTACAGGAAGCTAACGTCTGGCTCGATGACTTAGTGCCTCGTGTAGGCTCTATGCAACGCAATACCGACTGCAGTTATTTCACAACTATTGACTTTCTACTGTCCAGCGGAGGTTTTGCACACCTCAATTGCAGCGTATTTAAACGCGAATTTTATGATGCTATCGGCGGCATGGACGAGAGTATTCGCTACGAAAATGACAGAGACGTTTACATTCGCTCTATCGACGCCGCCGATAAAATTCTGTTTTGTACTCAATTCGTATCCATGCACAATATTCCTGATATGAGTAAAAAAAATAATATGTCGACCATAAGCTCTCATATCGACAAAAAAATGTATCAATTGCGCGTCTATGACAAAGGCGTTTCGCTGGCAAAAAACCCGGCCATCGCTAAGTTCTGCGCAAAAGGCAAAATTTTCGAATTGAAGCACACTGCTCACATTTTAGACGAGCAAAAAAACTATTGGAGCGCGGCTTTTTTTGCCAAGCAGGCGCTTGTTGGCGGCTTTAATTTGCGCTGGGCGGGGTACACGCTCTACCTCACAGCCAAATCACTGTTGCAAAAGGACGCCAACAAAAAAACCGACACTGCTAAGTAAAAGACCACATTGAGGCGCAGTTCATCGACCATGCCCGGACCTTTGCAAGCGTTAACCCTCGCCAAAACTATTGCCAAACCTAAGCAGCATGTGCTCCTTTTAAGTCATATGCGCGCTTATACGAGTTTGTTTGGGCACATTATGGGGTCCAACCCTGAAATATGTGGCTATTACGAATTGCATATCGGCTACCACAGCTGGAAGAGCCTGATTCGCCAACAACTCGTCTACTTTCAATCCGATACTGTGAAACCGGATTGTCGCTACATGTTCGACAAAGTGCTGCACAACGATCACAATGTAGCGCAACAGGTCTTAGCCATGCCGCGTGTACGAGCTATCTTCTCGCTGCGTCACCCCACAGAAGTTATCCCAAGTATCTTGAAGCTGTATTCAAAAGTTGACCCTGAGCACGAGTTTAATTCGTCAGACTTTTGTATCCAGTACTACACCGAGCGATTGGGTACGTTAGAGCTGATGGTGCAAAACATGACACAACCCTATTTCTATATGGATGCAGATAGCCTCAAACAAGACACGGCTCAATGTCTCGAGAAATTGACAGACTGGCTTTCTTTAAAAAAGCCCCTCACCGAAAATTACGAGCTACAAACTAAGACATCAGAGGCCCGCTCTGGAGACAATTCCGAGCGCCTGCGAAGTGGTAAAATTAACCGAGAAAAATCTGACTACTCAAGTACGCCGATAGACAGAAGCAGCATGCAACCCGCTATCGATGCTTTTGAACGCGTGAGACCAAGCCTTATCAAACAAGCTGCCGTCACTTGTCTCATAGAGCCCCATACAACCGGCTAACCCACATTCCAAAGAGCGAGTTTTCAGACCGTATTAAGCTCTGCCCCGATATGAAAAATGCCGTAAATCATAGTATATTTATCATGATTTCTAAGTTGACGAGATTCGCCATGTTACATTTGACCTGCTTTACAAAGGCCTTCGGCACCACCGTCGCTATGTTCTCGCTGCTCGTCGTAGCAACTGAAACAAGTGCCCAGCGAGGCGTGAAAACCGCGCCCTGGGTTGGAGAAACGATCGCCGGTGCAGAGTGTAAGGGACAGCCTCCCGTGTCCGGACCCTTTGACTACTTGCAAAAGGAAAAGTTCGCTGGAATACTCAATACGGTAGAAACATATCACTTCGATGAGGGCGTAGAGAGCCTCACCGAGGGTATCTCGACAGAACCTATGGGTGATATCGACTTTACGCTGCGCGAATTTCCCAATCATCACCGCGCGCTCAATAGTGCCGTCAAATTCCGCCTTCGGCACAAGAAGTGGCCAAAGGACAGTAAGGGCCACCCCGCTGAGTGCTACCTCCAACGCGCCATCAAGTTTAGCCACAGGGATCCAACGCCCTACATGCTCTACGGTTTTTTATTACACCGGTTCAATAAGCCCAAAGAAGCCCTAGATGCCTATCGCAAGGCCTACAACTTGTTTCCCGACCTCATGCTGCGCTACAACATGGCACTCGCCATGGTCGATCTTGAAAGATGGTCCGAAGCAAAGCAGTATGCAAAGGAAGTCTATGACCAAGGCTTTCCTCTCCCGGGGCTAAAAAATAAGCTTATTGCGGCCGGACACTGGGAGCCCGAACCGAAATCAAAGCCAAAATCAGAGAAGCAGAAATCAGAACAGCCAGGATCAGAAGAGGCGCAAGGCGCCGCGTCTGTCAGCGATGCGTCTAGCCAGCCCGCAGCAAAGGACGCTGCAAAAGAAGGAGACATTTCTGAAATCGAGGATTCTGTAAATGATGAAGCGTCGGGCTCCGAACAGGATATGAGCAGCGCCGAAAATGCCGATATCCAAGCTGGGGAGACCGGTTCTACTACCGTCGATGCTCCCGAGAAAAGCGCAGTGGAATCTACTGGTCCCGATACTGGCTACAGCGAGTCGACTCAAGGCGCGGCGAACACTGACGACAGGGTAGCATCGATGGAGGCGAACAAGCCCAAGTTACAAACAAGCGGTGACCCAAGTTCTGAGTAGGTTTGTAGGTAAAGCGTTAAGCTGCACCTCGCTGCAATGGGTCTTCATTGCGATAGTGTAAAAGCAAGCGCACCACGAAGCGCGCTTCCGTCCTATCCCAGGGTGTAAACCGAGGTAACTGAAACCGATCACTACTTGCCGCCGCGACTCCCCAGTGGGTCGATGCGGCCGCCCGAAAACCCATTGAGGCGACCAGGTCTCTATGTTCTTGGTGGTAATCCTCTCCTGGGCGACCATTCGGGTAAGCAAATTCGACAACCTCGCGCTGCACCAAAGACTCAAGCGTTGCTCGGCTCTCGGAGATTTCTTGTTGCGCCAGCTCAAACGGAATGCTAGCTAATATGGGGTGGTTCACTGTGTGTGCGCCAACACTAACCCCGCCATCGGCGAGTGAACGTACTTGGCCATCATCCATCATTAAGTCTTGCGGCAAATCGCCACCGCACTTTTCAATATCGCGCACAATCTCAAGACGGACTTTCGGATCAAGATGTTTGATGGCGCGCAAAATACTATCAATAGCTTGTATTTTATCCCTCATGTCTCCCGTCGCATAAGTACCTAGATTAAAGTGACGAAGATCCAAGGTCTCGCGGTCGTACTGCCGAATAGCCTCTATAACCGAATCGTTCCACATTCGGCCACCGTTTAAAAACCCGGTACTGACAAAAACGGTGGCTGGAATATGGTATTTGTTAAGTATAGGTAAAGCACAGCTAGCGTTATCGGCGTATCCATCATCGAAGGTAACAGCCACTGCGCGCGGCGGTAGGTCACCCTGTACCAAGCGATCCGCGGCTTCGACTAACGACAACGGCGCAAAGTAACGGCGTAAAGCACGCATCTGCCAATCGAACTCCGCAATGGTTGGCTCACCAGGTCGCAATGGATCCAGTGTGGGGACTACCCTGTGGTAGATTAAGATCGCAAGGCGGTGTTTGCGCACTGCATAGGGAAAAACGCGTGAGGCTAAGCTGAGCGCGACATTGCACATATTGTCACCGAAGACGCATGCCCGGTCTGGCCCTACCGGGTCTGGCCGCGCCAGGTCGAGGGACACCCGGTCGTGGCGCACCAGGTCGGGCATTGGGACGAACACGAGGACGCCCCACACCGGGGCGCGACGAGCGACTTTTCCTAGAGCGCCTGCTAGGGAATTTAACCCGCACTGGGGCATCGCGTGTCGATTCTTTTGACAACTGTGTTAACGCAATTGTCATCGCCATGATATGCCAGGCCAGGTCGAAGTACGCGAGACTCAGAAAGGCTCCGCCGGACATAAACGCAACCATACTGATTTGCAGCATCTTCGCCAAAAAGTTGTAGTCCGCCCGGTCAGGGTCATCCCGCGTCAGGGCAATCACCTGACTCAACTGCCTCCAGATGAGGAAGAGAATGAGCAGAAATATCATCAAGCCCGGCCAACCCGAGTCGCCCAGAACACCGAAATAGATACTATGCGCCACGAACGCTTGTTTCGCTCCAGGTGCATATTTGGCATAGTTCGCCATAGACCAGGAAGCGAAACCTCCACCCGTAAAGCGATCATTCGCCAAGTTATAGCTGAATTCCCAGGCCTTTAATCGCTCCATGGCTGAGGAGTCTTCTTGAAACTCGGAAATCGTGGCCATACGATCGAACCAGGCCTGTGGCATGAAAAGAATGCCAAAGGCAGCCAGAAGGACGAAGCTAATTGCGGTCAGTAGTTTTTTGTTTGACTTCAGCCAATAAAATCCGGCTACCGCTCCGATTGCGAGAATTGCCCCGCGCGATTGAGAACCCGCAACAGAAACTAGACTTAGAAAAATGCAGACGGGCATTATTTTTTTAACCAAGTCATGGGGCGGGAACCGATACAAATAAACCATCATTGGAATGATCATCAACACGGCAACTGCCAGCGTATTGTTTTCCATGATATAGCTCCCATCGGGGCCAAAAACATGGAAAGAGCCACCCGTCACCAAGGTGAAGGCGCCACCCTTGACGCTGTAGAAACCGATAGAGAAAACGATAACCCAAATCAGTTGATTGACGCGCTCAAAGTTCTTCATCAGCATCAATGTCACAAAGGTTACCAGCTGGATCTTCAGTACCTTTTCTAGCTCAGCGAGCGCATTCTCTGGATTCAGCGCAAATATTGTGCAAATACCCATCCACACCAAGAAACCCAACCAGATGACCACCAAGCCATTTGTTGGCAGATTCTTTTTCTCACGACTCAATACCAGCGAAACCAAAAGAACCAGTGCAACGATTTGGGCAAAGGGCATCGTGTAGGCGAAACCCCAGGCCAGCCGGTGTGGGTTCATATAACTCAGCCAGGACCAAACGAGCACGCCAAAATACGCGTTGCGCAATATATACGGCAGCGTAGCGAAAACCATGATTGTGATAATAATGTCGCGCATTTACTCGTCTACTTTTTTGGTGGTCTTATATCAAAATTCAGCGAATACTGGACCGAATCATCGAGCCTAGTCGTCGAGTTTACTGACAACATAGCGAAATTTGCCCGAGGCTTCTCGTTCAATTTTACGTTTATAGTCAAAATTCACCAAAACGGTGTCTCCCAGTCGGCGCCGAAATTGCTCACGCACGATCGCTTCCAGCTCCGATTTATCGCTCTGATTCGTCACCAGCTGAACCGTGATGTCATTCAGACTTTCCTGAATAATCTTGAATTCCTCAATATCCGGAAGCTCACGTAACACGTAAATGAGCGCCAAGCCATGCAGAACTGTGCCGTCCGTTGCGCGCACAAAATCCGTGGTGCGACCCTCGATCTCAGCCAGAATGGGTAAACCCCTACCACAAGCGCACGGCTCATCGCTGATGGCTCCAATATCGCCAGTTCGATAGCGTAGGAATGGAAAATCTTTGGTCGCTAACTGTGTGACGACAATTTCTCCTTTTTGCATTGGCGGCAGTACTTCGCCAGCTTGATCGACAATTTCAACTACAATGTCTTCCGCCGTAATATGCATGCCCCCCTGGGGACATTCATGTGCGATAAAGCCCGCATCCCGGCCACCATAGCCATTGGCAACGGGGCACCCAAAGGCGCTCTCAATGGCTTCACGTTGATGATCGTAGAGACGCTCCGAAGTCACAAAGACAACTTTGATGCCCAAATCATCGACACGATAGCCGTTTGCGCTGACGTAGTTTGCCAATAGCGCAAGCGAGGATGGATAGCCGAAGAGTTGTCGTGGACGAAATTCTCGAATACGTTGCGTAAACTTCAGTAAATTCGCATTCGACATCTCGAAAGCAGATAACAGTTCTGTACGTATCAGTTTATCGCGTAGAAGCCGAATCCGGTCTTGTGAATTGAGCTCAATGGGAGAACCCCACACTACAATCTCTTTATCCCCAATATCGACGTCCCACCAACGCGTAGCGCGCCACTTTGCCGCGACGTCGTGGCTGACGCGCTCCAGTCCTCGATAAAAGATCAACGGCTCTCCGGTCGAACCTCCTGTACTAAACTTTTCCAGTTTTCCTGCACTGCGTGCCGTCATTGCCGCTGTGTGCGCGCGAATATCGCTCTTTTCAGTCAGGGGAAGCTGTTGAAGATCCTCTATACTGCCGATGCTTTCAGGCTGAAACGCTAACTGCTGAAAGAGCGTCTCATAGTAGGGAACATCGCGTCCGATTCGCTGCAAAAATGTACGCAAACGCGCTACTTGTAGTTCTGCCAGCTCTTGCTGCGAGAGCCATTGTGAACGCTCCAATTCCCGCAGAACAGCCACCGAGGAGTGGCCCTTCAGACGCTCATGAAGTGGGAACAAGGCGCCTGACACCAGTCGTGTATAAAAACTCACTGCGCCGCCCCCAAGCGCTCATAAAGCGCCAGCCATTGGGGCCGTACCTTGTCCCATGAATAGGCGGCGACTGCCTGCCTGCCGCGCACCTTCAAGTGCGCCTGAAGATCGCGATCTCCCGCGAGCGTTAGGATTGCTCGGCCCATTTGCTCTGGTGAGTCTGGGTCGACTAAGAGTGCGGTTTCGCCGTCCTCCACAATATAGGGGACACCACCCACATTTGTGGATATCACTGGCAAGCCACACGCCAAAGCTTCCAAAACAGAATTGGGCATGTTGTCGACACGCGTTGGGTTTAGCATCGCGTGGGCGCTGCGATACAAATCGAGTACAGCGGTGCGTTCTAAGCGTCCCAAGAATTCAACCGCTCGCTCTAGCTTGAGCTCCTTTACAAGCTGCTCCAGCGCTGCAAGCTGCGGACCACTACCGGCAATTTTTAAACATACGTTAGGCATTGTCTCGCGCACCAGGGAGAGTGCTTGCAGCGCTGTCTCAATGCCGTAAATAGGCTCCAAATTGCGTGTGATCACCAATACAAAGCCATCGCCTGCGGGAGCATCCTCAGCGGGTTGAAACAGATCCAGATCGATGATGTTGGGGACAATAGAACTGCTGATATCAAACTCGGCAAACACGTGATGCAGAAAACCGGAGGGCACAACTAATGCGGCAGATTTGCGCAGGGTAGGTCGGACCCACCGCAGTGATCGAGCCAAATAGTCTCGCGCTTCACCACCACGATAATTGACAATAACCGGCGTTCGCCGCAGCCATGCCAACCAGATGACAGGCGCGGCGAACAGCTGCCAGGACCAACCCGAATTCGCCATAAGATGAATGACTTTGACATCCCCAGCTAACCCCCAGCTGCGCCACAGGTAAGGGAGCAAGCGCGCGAGTGCACGGACACCACGCACATTGCCGAGCCAACGGGGGCGATAAGACGCATTCGTCTGGAGTAAACACACCTCTATCCCCTCCGCCTCCAACAATCGCTCAAGTTGCAGAGTTTGCATGGCCATCCCACCATTGGGCGGAGGTAGAGGTCCAACGAGTCCGACACGCATCCGCTTTACCCCACGGAAAAGTTGTCGTTGGCGATAGCGGCTTGAAACATCATCAGGGACCATAGCGGTGCGCTGTATTCACTTACACCGGACTGGTGATCATCCACTAGCCGCTCTAAATACGTCTGATTAAACAGCCCAGTTTGCGCGAGCCCACCATCCAAAAGTGATTCACGCAAGCGTTGTTTTAACGGCCCTCGAAACCATTTTCCCAGCGGAACACCAAAGCCCATTTTAGGTCGATACAACACGTCGTGGGGCAGATGAGGTTCTAGCGCCTTCTTTAATACGTATTTTCCCTCTTGGCCGCGCAGTTTCATATTGACCGGTAGGCCGGAGACCCATTCGACAAATTCATGATCTAACAGGGGCACCCTTACCTCCAGTGAATGCGCCATGCTCGCTCTGTCGACTTTGGTCAAAATATCTCCAACCAAGTAAGTCTTCAGATCAATGTATTGAATCAGTGATAGCGGGTCGTCAGTCGGACTACGCCGCGCATGTTCATTAAAGGTCTCGATGGCGCGGTAGCCTTGCAACTCGCGATGCAGGGCATCACTGAACATGGCATTGCGCTGCGCGTCCGAACTGAGCGACACTGAGTGAAGGTAAGCTTCCACGGAATTGCGCGCGAGTGACTCAAAGGTTGTTTTGGCGCGAAACATGCGCGGCGCCCAATCGAGCTTGGGATAGAGCCGACCGAGTGCGCCGAATACGGGTCGACGCAATCCCAACGGTAAGCGGCCACGCAACGCTTCTTCATTCATGTGCCAACGGTAGCGACGGTAGCCGGCAAAGTTCTCATCACCACCGTCGCCAGATAACGCGACCGTCACTCGCTCTTTGGCCAATTGGCAGACACGATATGTGGGAATGGCCGAACTATCCGCGTAGGGTTCGTCGTACAGTGCAGCTAGGGTATCCAGTAAATCAAAATCATCGCTTGCAACAGTACGTTCAAAATGATTTGTTTGATAGCGATGGGCGACCTGCTGTGCGAAATCAGTTTCATTAAACTGCGGCACATCGAAGCCAATGGCGCAGGTATTGACCGGGTCACTCTGCAGCTGCGCCATGGCGGCAACAACCGCACTGGAATCTACACCGCCAGACAAAAAAGCCCCCAGCGGGACTTCCGCGACCATGCGAATATCCACCGCTTGACGCATTCGAGCAAACAATTCGCTACATAGGTCGGCCTCACTACCCGCGCCATCACCTTTGAAGGGTACATCCCAATACTCTCGTTGGTGCGGTATTGGCTTGTTGGCTTCCAGTAGCAACGAGTGCCCCGGGCGAAGCTTATATACATCTTTGTAGATGGTTTTGGGTTCGGGGATGTAACCCAGGCAAAAATAGTCTTCTACTGCTCGTGGCTCTAATTGTCGTGGCAAGTGGGGATGTGCTTTGAGGACTTTTAGTTCCGAACCAAAGGCAAATGAACCATCCTGCAGAACAGAGTAAAACAATGGTTTGATGCCTAAACGGTCACGTGCCAAGAAGAGCGAATGCCGGTGCTTGTCGTATATGGCAAAAGCAAACATGCCACGCAGATGATCAACACAGTTTTCGCCCCACTCCTGCCAGGCGTAGAGAATGACCTCAGTGTCACAACGTGTACGAAACTGGTAGCCCCGGCTCTTCAATTCCCGCGCTAGCTGTGGAAAATTGTAAACTTCGCCGTTGTAAACAATACAGATATTGCCGTCGGCACTTTGCATCGGCTGTTGCCCGGAAGACAAATCGATAATAGACAGCCGCCGGTGAGCCAACGCGACGCCCGGTTGCAGGTAGTCGCCGCCTTCATCCGGGCCGCGATGAAACTGGGTCTGATTCATAGCGCGCAGTAAACCAACATCAAACTGCCGCTCCGCCTTTGAATCGTAAAGCCCCGCTATTCCACACATGGCTTAATCCCCAGCCTGCGTGTTTGCAGTTGGCCCATTACCCAATAAATCATCGTATACCCCGAGATAGTCGCTGACCGTACGCTGCCAATCAAAATGCTCTATGACCCGCGCCCGCCCCCTTTCTCCCATGCTCCTTCTTGTTTGCTCATCACTCAAGAGCATTGTTAGATGTTGTGACAGTGATCCACTATCTCCCACTGAAAATAAGACCCCGTTAACACCTTCCTCGACCAACTCCACGTTCCCGCCGACAGCCGTCGCCACTACGGGCAAACCACTGGCTTGCGCTTCCAACACCGTGTTGGAAATACCCTCTCCCAGAGAAGGCAGTACAAAAACATCCATCACACCCAATAGTTGCGCTACGTCTTTTCTATCACCCGCTAGCCATGTAATGTCGCGCAACCCTAGGCGCTCAATCAATTGTTCCAATTCAGCCCGCAACGGACCATCACCGACCAACAGCAGTCGCAGGCGAGGCCGCCATTGGGGGTCTCGGTCGAGTATGGAACGCACCGCGATTAGCAAGGTGCGTTGATCCTTGACCGGCGTTAGTCTCCCCACAGTACCCACGACAAGTAGGTCACTCCGATCCCGCCATTGGGGCGGCAGCAAAGCGCGAGGTTTCTCCGCTTGAGGAGAAAACTTGTCCCAATCTACACCGTTATAAATTTGCACCACGTTACACGCGGGCACATGCACCTGAGATTCTAGCCAACGCTCCAGATCTTGACTGACTGCAATATATCGATCAATGAAAAAGCGCATGAAGCGTCGAAAAAGCAAGTATTTGCGGTTGCTGCCATCGACATCGTTAATTTCTCGCCCATGTTCGCCGTGAACACGTTTCTGACCAAAGAGCGCTAACCCACACAACTGCATTTCCAGTGCCGCCAAATTGCGACTGTGGATGATGGCTGGCTGCAAGTCGCTCAATAGCTTGCGCAACCGCCAGTAGCAGGCCAAGTCGTGCCCTTCTCGCTTGTGTAGCTGATAAACCTCGACACACGGCGCAGTGATGCGCTGTGAAAAATCATCCGCGCTGGTAATACAGATAATGGCGTGGCGATAGCGCTCAGGAGGGCAACGATTGATGATATTGATCAATCCGTTTTCCAACCCGCCGGTGGAGAGCGAGTAGATAATGTGCGCCACAAGAGGTGGTGCCGACATTAGGGTGCTACCGGACCAGCACTTTGTAATCCGTTGTAGAGTCTTGGGCCTTGCTCGTCGAGATAAGCTTGTAACCGTCCGCGCGCCTGCTCGGCAGACTCACCCAATGGTGTGACAAGAAGGATTCGGTAGGGCCGGATCTGATGCAATTGAAGCCGCTCAATCGCCTCATAGATTTTCGCTCGATAAGCGCTAGACGTGCTCAAGTCACCCAGCGTGTACCAAGACCAGACCAACAATTCGCCGTCGGGCCCTCGAGTTTGTACCTCCTTCACCACGACGTCGCCTTGCGGTGACTGAGCAGTGGCAGTGGCTTGCACAATCACCCGTGTGCCGGTATCCGGCATGGTAAACAGGCTGCTGCTGCCAATCACATCGGCGCCTTTATTTGTTCCATTAGCATACTGGACAAATACCGTGACTAACTCGCCCTCTGCGCTGTGATAAAACTGGGTCTGCAGGCCCGCCACGTAGGATGCGGGAGACCACTCCCAATCGGGGTCCGGTGCGAGCTGCCAGTTGTTTGACGGTGCTGGCATGGCAATCTCTAACGGCCTAACTGGCTCGGAGGCGAGTAGCGTTCGCGCTAGCAACGGTGCAATAGCGGCTGCAATCAAGGCGAGCAACACAGTACCGATGAGCGCTGTTCGGCCCGCGCTGTGCAGTGAAGACGGAGTACTGCCCGCACTTTGAACAGGGATAACGCCCTCTTCTTCGCGAAAGAAAGAGCCGAGCCAAAAAAGAATAAATAAGACAATACCAAAGAACACCCAACCATAAATCAAGTGGTCGGCGCCCGTAGCAATTTGCATGTTGCTGCTGTGGCCCAACATGACAATGATGAATGCGCGCGCTGTATTGGCAAATACCGGAACGATCGCCGAAACAACTATAAACAAAGCGCGTTTATACCAACTTCGATAGGTAAGATAAGCGTACAAAACGCCAACGGTTACCGATGCGATGATGTAGCGGACGCCGCTGCACGCCTCCACCACTGACCAACGGCCGGTGGGCAGGGCAAAGTGCAAGCCCTCGCGATAAACAGGTATCCCGATGAGTTTGATCAACCAGATGGTCGAAGTGGCAGTAAATTCCATCATGGGCGCGACTAGGCCCTCGCCAATGGGCACGGCAAAAAATAAAAAAAGTAGCGGAAACGCTAAGCGAAAACTCATCCTGTGCCCCAAAACTGCCCAGAGACCAACGAGTAAAATCGCAACCATCGAAAACTGTTGTATAACCGCGACTCCGACTAACCAAGCGACCACCCAAGCGGCCGCGGGTGGAAGCATCAACAGCAACACCCTGGGGGCGGGGCGTGAAGAAGAGCTCGGCAGCGCTGCGCGCTGCTGCCAAATTAGCCACAGTGTGATCGGCAAGATCAGAAAGCCATGCGCAAAAGTATCGGAACGCGACCAAATGGCTACCATGGAGGCGGCTGTGTCGAAATACAGTAGAAAAAACAAAAGCGCAAAGATCGCAGCAGCGACTAGGCTGCCTCGGTAGTCCGGTGGCGTGTCGGTGGAAGCGCTTTCCATATAACTAGCCCAGAGACTTAGCGAGTGAAGGGCCTATTAAATTGGCAATTGGCAGGGGCAACTTGCTCCAAACATTCACCATTAGGCGGTACTTTGGATTGAGTGGATTGACATCGGGCATCGCTTCCGAGCCGACCAAATAGTATTCGTAGGGCAACGGCTGCGGCTCGAAACCAAAGTTCTTTTTGAAGCTGAAGGGGCCAGTTCCCGCCTTACTGCGCCCAAAGTCGAACACACGATACCCCTGATCACCGGAGCGGCGCATCAATTCCCAGTACATAAAGTGATTGACGCCTTTAATCGACCGGGCTGCAGCGATACTACCGCCATAGTAGGGAATGACTTCGTCACGAAAGTAGAAATTTAAAACTCCTGCGACGTCTATCCCTTCGTGCTTTATCATCAACACCGACAGTTCATCGCCAAAAACTCGCTGCAAGGTCTTTAAATACTTGCTAGAGAATACTGGTGTACCCAGGTTCTTGACACTCTCGGAATAGACACGATACAAGCGGTCTGTCGCCTCATCCCACTCACTTGATAGCCCCTCTTTGATGCCCTTGCGCACCATAGCGCGCTGCCGATTGGGAATGGCTTTGAGATTGCGCTCCTCGTCTGGGTCGATCGACTTCCGGAATGTGTAATACAAATCCTTAATCGGCCAATCGACGTCGCTGGGTTCACGATTGCGCAACTCCAGTGCGTCGACTTTAAGCTCATCGGCCAACTCGCAGGCCTTCTGCCGCAACGCTTGTTCCGCTACTGTGGAATCCGCCACAATACCGCCGTAGACGCAAAACGGTAGCGAAGCTAGGGAGTTACCAAAGAGTAGGCTTTTAACTTGCGCCAAGGGCAGCACACCTACAATCGCACCCTCCTCCTCCGCGAAAAGAAAAAAAGTCGTATGCCCAAAGGCCTCTTGCAACACCTGTTTCCAACCAGCTTGATGAAAAAACGTAGCTGCAGGCGCCTCCTTTACATACTGATCCCAACGTTCAACGTCGTTTGCATTGAGCTCTTTTACTACCATACTCACTGGCGCTCCCCATCGACCAAGAAAAGTTTATCCATACGCGACCAGCGAAAATCGTGGAGCAGCGCTTCCAAGCGCTGGTAGGTTTTTTCCAAATTTAGATAGTGGCGAATTCGCGTTTTCAGCCCAAGACCTTCGGGACGCGGCTGCTCTGGATCAATTTCCCAGGGGTGAAAATAAAAAATACCAGATTCGCCGTCGCGCTGATTCACTTGATTGATTGCCCAACGGGAAAAAGCGTAGGGAAATAAACGAAACCACCCACCGCCGCCGCAATTAATATTCCGTCCTGCCAGTGGCACCGTCGTTATCGGTATTTCTCGCAGGCGGCCATCGGCTGTGTCGAAGGCAAATCGCGGTGCTCCAGGTATGCCGTACAGGTCGTGTTTGATAGGCACTATGCTAGAGCTGTAGCGATAGCCTGCATCAGCCAATTCATTCCAGGCCCATGCCTGGGCCGAACCGATCGAATAGCTGGCGGCCCTGTAGCCGAACACGGGAGTCCCACTTAAATCCTGCAAGAGTTTGCGTGTACGCTGAATATCAGCGCGAAAAGCTGCGGGCGTCTGCGTACTGACGCGGATATGCTCCCAACCATGACTGGCGACTTCGTGCCCCTTGGTAGCAATTTTCTTGATCAAATCTGGATAGCGTTCTGCGACCCACCCCAAAATGAAGAACGTGCCTCGCGTGTCGTGCTCGTCGAATAAATCCAAGATACGCAATGTATTGTCTTCAACCCGACAGGGCATGTTTGACCAGTGAGCTTTGTCAACGTGGGATTCAAAGGCCGACACCTGAAAATAATCTTCGACGTCGACAGTCATGGCGTTGATCTTATCGCTAGTCATCACTGGTCTTACCACAGTTGCCTCGCTGCACAGTCATCGCGCGGAATCCTCAGCCCAAACGTTTAAATCCGCCACGATGCGCTCGGCGGCTTTGCCATCCCATAGTTCTGGCGTGCGACCCACCTTACCGCCAGTGGATAAGATATCGTGAAAGCAGTCGAGGATTTTCTGGCTGTCTGTCCCCACGATCGTATTGGTGCCCTGCTCCACAGTAATGGGCCGCTCAGTGTTTTCCCGCAGCGTCACGCACGGAACACCCAACGCAGTAGTTTCCTCCTGAATACCACCGGAATCTGTTAGCACTAATCGCGCTTCGCGCATGAGACCCAACATCTCTAAATATCCGAGCGGCGGCAGCGTATGAATATTGCTCTCCTCGAGCAGCGGCTGCAGACCAGCTTTTTCGATGCAGCCCGCTGTCCTTGGATGAATGGGGAACAACAGCGGTGTTACTCGACTAATCTCAACTAATACTCGCAGTAAACGCTCGAGCGTTTCCGGGATATCCACATTGGCGGGGCGATGCAGTGTGAGCAGGCCAAAACCTACCTCTCCGTCTGCGACAGACTCCAGATTGAGATTTGTTAGCGTAGTGGCAACAGGCACGGCGTGCTGCAAGTTAAATTGCAAAGTATCGATCATGACGTTGCCCACAAAGCGGACCCGACGCACGTCGATACCTTCACGTGTGAGATTGTCCTGCGCACTTTTTTCGGTGGTGTACAACAGTTCGGAGAGTTGATCGGTTAATACGCGGTTGATTTCTTCTGGCATGGTACGGTCACCACTGCGTAACCCTGCCTCAACATGGATGACCGGCACCCCTTTCTTGACGGCAACCAGAGCGCAGGCGATGGTCGAGTTAACGTCTCCCACCACCAAAACAGCTCGCGGTTGCTGAGCATCTAGCACAGGTTCAAAGCGCTTCATGATCTCAGCCGTTTGCTGAGCGTGAGAACCAGAACCCACCTCGAGATCTACATCGGGTTCGGGAATGTGTAATTGCGTAAAAAACGAGTGCTTCATAGCCTCGTCGTAATGTTGACCCGTGTGCAGAAGTATGGCGGACAGCGCCGATGTCGGCGCGGCAAACGCCCGAATGATGGGCGCTATCTTCATGAAATTCGGTCTCGCGCCTACTACACACAGTACCTGACCGGAGCCCGAATTTGTCCCCATTTAGTCGGCCCCTATAGACTAATTCCCAGCGCCGCAGTAATTCTATTTTCCTGATAATCGCTGGTTTCGATATTGGAGTCGCGGACCGAGTACTGATAACTAAGTGAGAGGTTCATCCTCTGATTGAGCGTCCGCGACAGCGTGAAGCGGGCGAGCCATGTTTCGGAGGAACTATCGGTTCCCAGAAATCCGATCTCACCGCGTGGCTCGTCCTGATTCCAAGCCAAGGTGCTAGAAACAGAGTAGCGACTCGCCAGGTTTGGACGAACCGTCAGAGATACATGCTTGTAATCAGACGTTGTATCATCTTCGGCTCGCAACTGTTGCGAGTAGTGGCCCGCCAGGGAGATATCAATGCGCCTTACGCGATGCGTGTAGCCGAGGGTGAAACGCTCATCAATGATTGGGCTGCGGCTTTGCAAACTTGAAGCGGTGCCAAAGCGAGGTATAAATCCATCGCGCAAAGTCCGAATATCGCGGTCGTAAGTGATGGACTTGTTGTACCCCGCATTAAACTTTCCGTTGCGAGTTTCATGCGAGATCTTGACCCGCGGCGTTTGGCCGAAAAAGCGATCGCCACTGCCCACTAAAACGCTCGTTCGCGGTGACGGCGTCCACTTTATGCTCGCCGTCCAAGCCGCGCCATCATTGTCAAAGTTGGAGCGTGTCTGGAAACTGTTCCACTCCCAACCGTAAGACCCTGAAACCTGCCATCGGCGGTTTAATTTATAACCCAGACTCAACCGCGCTGACTGAAGCTCGGTGTCTTTACGCGGGTTACCTGCCAAGGTATCTGCGTACTCGACACGGGTGGAACGACCAGAGAGACCCCAGGTCAACTGCGAGGCCTGTTTGTTTTTTAGAGACAGCGACCATGTTTCACGACTGCTATCACTGACGGTGTTTACCGTGTTATATATCTCGTTATATGAATAGCGCAATGAGGCTCGAACAGCGCCTGCAATGGTGCGGGACATCGAGGGCGAAATCGTATAGCGATAATAGGTATTGGTATTACCCAGTCGATCAAACTCATCGAGACCACCAGCGAGCCGAGGATTGGCTGTATTTTGATCGGCTCTCGCAGATAGCGATAAGTTCAACCAGTCACCGGCGAGCTTGGTAGAAAGAGAGCCATTAATCCGCGGCTGAAACTGTTTGCGATCTTCGCCGCGCCCACCACATCCACGCTTTTTCAATTGGCTGTTAGTGAGCGAATTAATAGACACCGATCCATTCAGCCTACCTTTCATTCTGCGATTTGACACTGAGGCGGTGGCATTTGGGGTTACCGTCGCCACCCAATCTCCTTGCGTATCCTCCTTCCTCAGGCAAACGTTATCTGTGTAAGTCACCGAGGGCGACAACGACAAACCCGTGTCCACTTTTGCAGCGTGGGTTAGGGGAGAGGTAACAAGTGCGAGGAGGAGGACGGGTGCGATTCTTATTGAATATTGCACGCGGGTTAATTCCATAGTCAGAGCCCTGGCTCTCTGGCGGGTTCACGCTCACGGCTACCGTAGCCGTAAGATCCACGTCCATAGCCATAGTCATAGTGATAAGGATTATGTCGACGACGCGCCCGATTGAGCACCATGCCGACCATTTTGTCTTCGCCGATATATTCAATTGCTTGGGTAACTGCGTACTGCGGGGTCATATCGGCGCTGACGACGAAAACGATCTGCCCCATAAAGCCCGCGAGGACGGCGGACTCCGTGGTTAACAATAGCGGTGGCGAATCGAACACGATCACTCTGTCGGGCTCTTCCTCAGACAACTGGACCATCAGTTGTCGCATGCGATCACTGGCCAACAGTTCGTTAGCGTGAGTGTGTAGGTCACCGGCTGGAAGAATACGAAATTTCTCGACATTAGTTTCTATGATGTAGTCTTCCGGCACGCTGCTCGAACTCTCCAGCATTTCAATGAGTCCGGGGGCATCTGTCGGCACGCCCAGCACGCGACCCGCCTCCGCCTTCGCGGTATCTGCATCGACGAACAACACTGTTTTGTCTTGTTCCATCGCGATGCTTAATGCCAAACTGATAGAGCTAAAGGTCTTACCGTCACCTTCTAACGCGCTAGTTACCATAATTAAGTTGCCGTGAGGAATCGGAGGTGTCACCGAATCCCCGGTAATATTTGTCAGCAGTGGGCGCTTAATAGTGCGGTATTCTTCGGCGATGGCGCTGCGCGGAATTTGCGGGGTCAACATACCCTGGTCGCGCAGCTCTTTAAAAGGGATCTTCGCAAATCTGGGATTGTCGCCAGTTCGGATTCCCGCTTGAGTGCGCGGCGCGGTGGATCGCTCTACCGGTGATTGTTGCAACTGCTCCGACGATCGCTGAGTCTTGGCCACAGCTCCAGTGTGTTCTGAGCGTTGCACCGTATCTGTCGGCTGTCTCTGGCTGCTGCCCGACGCAATCTCGTCGGTCTCGCCAGACTTGTCATTTTTGCCCAGCGAATTAACCGCTTTCTCAATGATACTCATGACGCAAACCGCCCTCTAATCACCGCGCTAACAACGCCCTGCGACGTGATTAACTCCACAGTAAACCACTCTGCCCGATCGTCATACCGAGATAGACGAGCAGTAAACAGACAACAAGGGAGGTAAATATCAAAGCACCATAGCGCTCCCTGCGCTGTTGTTCGTACTGCAAACTCATACTCACAGAGCCGAGCACTGGCAGCCCCGTCAATGACATCAACGTGTGTACATCGAAAATCACAGGTCGAATGAGTGAAACTAAGAAAGCCGCACCGATACCGGCGAGCAGCCCAACACCCAATACCATTGCATTAAGCAGAGTCTTGTTGGGTTCGCTGGGTTTTAATGGCACGTAAGGCGGATCAATCACTCGGAATGTAACATCACTGGCTTTTTGTTCCACATCCTGACCGAGTCGAGCTAGTTCGCGACGCTTCAATAAGGCTGAATGCTGGCTTTTGACGACACCGTAATCACGATCAAGCTGTTTTAGCTGACTCTCGATCTCAGGAATAGTGCTAACTTTTTCCTCCAGCTCTTTGACTTCGCCCTCATATTCCACAACGCGCACTTCCAAGCTCGCGATGCGTGCTTCAGTCTCGGCCAACATCTGGCGCATGCCCAAATAGACTGGACTACTGGTCAGACCCGCCGCTGCCGCTGCAATATCGCCCCCGGGACCTTTGGCGCGCTCAGAAGCGGCCTGCAGAGCGCGCAGGTAAGCTCGCTCTTCCGCTCTCTTTTGCACTTGCAGTTCGCCGAGCAGGTTCTGCAACTGTTTGACGGTGGGGTGTCGATTCGTATACCGCAACAGGAGGTCACTCAGTTGGTTATTGACATACTCTATGCGTGCATCGAGCGCGGTAGCAGCGCCAGCGCCAGGCACCGGTTGAGCCATAGCTGAAGTGTCGATCGAAGGAGCCAGATACAGCGGCTCCTCCCCGTCAAGTTGCCGCTGCAATGCCGCCTGCCTATTATGCGCTTCTTTCAACTGTAGCTTGGCCTGTTTGAGTCGCGTTTTCGCGCTGTTTAAATTGCGGTAGTACCCGCCTCGACCACCAAGGATTTTGATGTGCTTTTGTCTAAAATTAGAGCTGCGTGTTTCCGCAGCGATTAGGCGCGCCTCATACTCTTTAATCTTCTCATCGAGAAAGCCGGATGCCCCGGACGTGTCTTCTCGCTTGCCACTTAATGAACTTTCAATAAACACAGTGATAAGGGCTTGCGCTATGCGTTTGGCGGTATCACGATCTGGATCCTGCACAGATATCGCATACAAAGACTTATCTTGACGCCCTCCTCGCAGGCTTATCGCCTTGGACAACTCAGAAAGCAACTCATCTTTCTCACGCGCAGTTGTGACCTGTAAATCAAGATCCGTCATGCGCATGAGTTTTTCTAAGTTAGGTCGACTTAATAGAGTACGACTCAACAATCCGATTCGATCTTCGACATCCGGCTGTACGGCCAGCCCCGCAAGCAGCGGACGTAGCACAGTGTTGGTATCTACGTAGACGCGCGCCCTGGCAACATAAGACTCCGGTAGTTGCCACACCCAAATCCAACCCGCAAGGGCAATCAACCACGCGATAATCAGCGCTAACCAGCGATGTCGCCAAACGCCCCAAAGGTAAGAAAAAATCTGTGCAAAAACTTCCTGCATTCGTTACACCCTCTCAGCGCGATCAAGCGCTGGCTTAGAACCAGGACTCCGCAATGATAATAATATCGCCAGGCATCATCGATAAATTGGCGGTGATGTCTCCTTCACGGACTAAGTCGTCTAAACGCAAACGAAACGTCTTCTGCTTGCCGTCGACTGTGCGTATCAGCACTGACTTGTTTCCCGCTGCATACGGCGTAAGACCGCCGGCAGCGACAATGAGGTCCAGCAAGGTCATATGCTTGCGATAGGGGATACGTTTTGGGGAAGTCGCTTCACCCAACACTCTGATGGCTTGTTCAGGTACACCTCGAAATCCACTCACGATTACACTGACCACTGGATCTCGCACGTACTCGGAATAGGCCTCTTCTATATCCCTGGCCAACTGGGTGGCGGTCTTGCCACTGGCCTGTAAATCTTCCACCAACGGCGTAGTTAACTTACCATCCGGTCGAATTGATCCGCCGGTAGATAATTCATCATTCCCCCAGACAAAAATGCTCACGGCATCGCCGGGGCCGAGCACATAATCGTACTCCACGTCGATATTGCGCATCGCCTCAGGCACTTCTGGATGCGAACCTCCACATCCCGTCAGGGCCAAAAAAACAAACGCCAGCAATATGCTGGTGAGTGATCGGCACATTCCTGGTGAGTTAGTGCGGTTATTCTTATCGACCATCTAAGTTCTCCTTGGGCAAAGGCAGGCCCTTATCAATTTCAAAGTTTATCACGCCAACTTTAGTGACATTTTGCCACCCGCTGAACATTGTGAACAACGTCACAGAGATATTCTCCATTACTGGGCCCAATCGGCAGTGCTGGAAGTTGGACCCAACTATGTCGAATTAAATTCGCCTCGCGATTTCTGTCAGACTCCAGGGCCTATACGCCAACCTCAATAATCTGTACTCGCACCACGCGCAGATCATCGGCGGCATTTTCATCCACTACCTGAGGCGGTCGTTCTTGCGCCCCTCGGGCCTCGACTTGCATCCTGCTGCGCGCAATACCGGCGTCGGACAAGTATTGTGCGACAGACGCTGCTCGCTGGCGCGATAAAGTCATGTTGTAGGTAGCGTTGCCCCGAGAGTCCGCGTAGCCAATGATCATCAATCGTGCGGCCGGCTGCGCTCGCAGCATCCCAGCCACCTCATCGAGGGCGACACTGGCTGAACTTGGCAGCCGCGCGCTATCGAACCCGAAGTTGATCGTAGCCACTTCACGCCCTTCAAATTCCTGACTGATCAAGCTGCGCAGTTCCGAGTCACTGCTGTCCGCACCGCTGCTTATGACATCTTGCGTTGTCGCATCAGCTGCATCCGATGGCCTGGCTTGATTGTCGCCTGAGGGTACTGCGCCGGTTGAAGGCTCTTCGATAGCTGCAGGCACTTTGGCCGATGGCTCTTCAGGCTCCCCATCGGCTGACGGCTCTTCACTGGCTGATGGCTCCCCATCGGCTGACAGCTCACTACGCCCCGAGGGCGCTTCTCGATCAGCAACACCACCAGAGGCGCCGTTCGCATCATTGCCCGGAGTTGCGTCATCCTCATCCCACAGCTCCGAGGGCAGCGGCGCTAACTCGGAGACGGGATCATTGATCGCGGCCTCGACAGCTGCTTCGAGCTCTGATTTCGACTCGACCGCAACTGCAGCGGAGGGATCATTGACAACACCTGTGGCCGGAGGTGGCACCTGTTTCTGGAGATCTTGATAGGAGCGTTCGTACTGCTTGCTCCAAAAGATCTCCAGGAACAAGAAGATCGAGACCGCCGCTACTAAGATGACCCCTAAAATCGCCAGCCAACGCCACTTTGAACCTACTTGGAGCTGCTTTTTACCAACTCCGGTAGCGCCTCCAGCTGGAGCTACTCGCTTGGGTAGGTGTGTCGCCGCGCGACCCTCCCATTTGTCCGGATCCGGCGCTTCCTCGTCCACGAGAGCTGTGACCTTGTCGGCCAAAACTTCTTCTTTCGGAGGGTCTTCGAGTTCCGGTGCTTGTTCGGCCTGTTCCAGACCAGTTTGAATTTCGCGGTCTGCGTCACCTGTCGCAGATGGTGAGGCCTCGGAGGCAGTATCAGAGCGCAACTCACTTACGGGTGGAACAACAGCCTCTTCTGGGACATCGGCATCTTCACATTCTGCTTCCCGCGGCGCTGCTTCTGCGTCGTCTTTCGGCACTTGGGTTCCCGATGAGGGCGTAGCCGGCTCGACTGATAACTGACTAACCTCCGCCGAGCGGATGGGCGCAATATCTGCGCTATCGACAGTGCTTTGCTGCACAAAACTGTCTTGCAGGACACTACTGTCGGTGGCGCTAGATTCGCCAGCTTCCGCTACCAGTTGGTTGTCGATATCCATGCCGGCATTTCGCGAGGGTTCATAACCCTCTGCATTGACTGCGCGCAGTCGCACTTCGCCACCAACCTCTTCCTGAAAGGCATCCGGAATCTCTTCGGGAATCTCTTCGGGAATCTCTTCGGGAACCGCACCGGGAGCCGGTACCCATTCAATGTCGGCGCTTTCGCGGAAATCTTCTTCCGCAAACCACGTGCCCGCTGCAAGGTTTTCTGCCTGCAGTTCGCCGATAACGATGCGCACGTCTTTCACTGTGATTTCATGCCGCTCTTCGACACTGCCCAACAATAATAGGCGGCTGCATATCAGGTTGATTCGCCGCGGCACCCCCTCACTAAACTTATGGATTAAGGGGAATATATTTGTCTCTAACGCCGGATCTCCCCTCCACCCAACTTGCTCTAAACGATGCATCACATAGGCTTGGGTTTCATCGACCTCCAAACCCTCGAGGTGCGTAGCTGCGACGATGCGCTGATGGACTTGCTCCATCTCTGGCGACATCACCAGATCGCGCAACTCGGGCTGCCCCAACAGGAAGATCTGCAAGAGCGGATGGTGGCCTAACTGAATATTAGTAAGAAGTCGCAACTCTTCCATTGCGGGCAGCGATAAGTCTTGCGCCTCATCGACAATGAGGAGCGCTCGCAAACCCTCGCGTCGCCAGCGTTGCAACAAAACAGTGATGCGTTGCAGGAGTTCGGCCTTATCGGCGTTGCGCGACCCAACGCCAAAACTGTAGGCGACTGTCTTCAACAAGTCATCTGCTTGCAACTGAGTGCAAACAAGATTAGCGGTCATGACATTGTCGCCCGCGAGATCTTCAACTAGCTCACCAATCAGTGTGGTCTTTCCGGTTCCGGGTCGACCCGTGATCATCACAAAGCCCTCAGCCCGCTTGAAGGCATAGGCCATATAAGCACGGGCTTTCATATAGCCCTTATGCTCGTAGCCAAAGCGGTGGTCGGGACTCAGCCGAAAGGGCTCCGCCGATAAGTTGTAAAATGCCTCGTACATGGAAAATTGGCCTAAATGTTGCTAATTAAATGTTACAAACAGCTTGGAGCTTCACAGAGTTCCCTAGCCATTGCAAGGTAGGGGTAAAGTGTTCGCCATTACTAGTCTTTGCTTTATCGTTTAAACTGTTCCTTCATCAGTTTACTATCGTGACCTCGATCGATGCGTACCACCAAAAGGAGTAGATTATGGCATCACCAATCGCAACACTGGGCACAGCCACCGGGCTCATGGGCGCACTAATTTGCCTGGTCGCTGGCCTAGCGAGGGTGAGCGGCACCTACTACCTCTATACCTTTCAGACCACGACACTCTTCAATGCGGGTGTGGGAATAATGGTGTTCGCTTGCGTCTTACAACTCCATGCTTTGCTCAAGGCGCGCGATGCGTAGCGCAACGCACTTGGGGTAGAAAAACACCGACACCGGAAACGCGCTAATCTTACCGTAAAAGGGGGGTTATTAGTAATTCGAGGAGCAGCCCAGACCCGGTATATTTGGGTGTAAGCCGGTGCTTGACACACGCGTAGTAGCCTGCGGGCGGCTGCCATATCCAGGCCAACACGGCACGCAAAATCACCCCAGAAACTTGAGAGTCAAGCCGAGTTCAGCACCTCCATCCGCGCTCTCAGAACCTCGTCAATATTCTTTACATTTATTGCGAGCGCCTCCGTTGCGGGATCGGAGCTGTTCGATATAATCTAATCCAAGCCATTGTTTTTATTACACTAAACTTGTATTCGGTATGTTTTTTGCATGTTATTGGTAACTTCAAATTTAGCTAATGTGTGACGAAAATCACAGGCCCCTTGAATGGCTGTATTCACATGCACATAAGCGGTGGTAAAGTACACGAGAAGCGCTACTTCTTAAGTGTTAATTGTCCACGGTATTTCGTTGGACAGCGCTCAACATTGCAACGATCGCAAATTACGCGAAGTTTTGGGGGTTACATTGGACAGGTTCACCGAGAGCGATACTAAAGCCCAGAAGAGCACCGAAATTGAGGCTGAGGCTGAGACCGGTACTTTGTCAGACCCAGAGCGCCGGAAATTTTCCCGGGGCGCACTCGCCTCTGGCGCCGTGCTGCTTTCCTTGGGCAATCGCCCAGCCTGGGGCGTCACCGTGGGCTGCATGTCCGTGGCCACCGTCAACTCGTTCGACCCTAAAACGGGGATGTTCATTTCAGCCCCTGCAGGTAGACCGACCCACAACGAAGATCTGGCGGCAGAAATCCACCGCATCGCTGACGCACCCACGTTCCAGGGTACTGATGGCAAGTGGTCAACCTGCCCAGATCCACAGTCGCTGGACGGTGTATGTCTCGTCAAAGGTAAATGCAAACCTTAGTCTTGGCCTAGTTACCACGGCCGCCAACCAATACAAGTACGTCAATTTCTCAACCCAGACCTGCGCCTCCACCCAATCGTTGGGGGCTTTACCGCATTCTATATGCTGGCAACGTGGCTGGGCACTCCCCCAACAAAACCGTGCCGCTAGCTATGTCTACGGCCATTTGAAATAATGACTGGCGGTTAAGCGCGGAAGATTCAACGACATGAAGTGGCACCTCCCTTGCTTGGGTAGATTTTTCGACGCCAACGAAGACCGCGTGATTTACTACGACCGTGCCAGCGGAGACACGCATCTCATCACCCCATTCGCCGCTCACTTAGTACAACTGCTAAGCGAAGGTCCACTCAGCACACGGGAACTCGTCGAACGCGCAAGCACCGCAATAGACGAAGACGCCGCCATTGAAGCTCCAGAAGCAGTCAATGAACTCCTCGATGAGCTCGTGTCCCTCGATATTGTCGAGGCCCTCTAGTGCAGCTATTGCAGAACCTGGGTTCAAATGAACTTGAGGAACAATTACGGGCGGGAAAACTCACCCTGCACGTTGGCCCCTATGTGTACCGTTTAGGTAGCGAACTGGCGCCCGTCATGGAGGGTCTGTCGCTGTTGTATGGCGACTTTCACTTAGCAACGCCCGATGAGTTCATTGATTTCAGCGTCGGTTTGCGCCAACGCGGCCTCTGGCAACACCTGCGCAAACAGGCGGAGTTTCTATTTGACGAAAGCAGCCCCTTTGAGCCCATTCCAAAAGAACAGAGCTTTGCTTTTCTCGAATGGGGAATGAACTGGTGCATCTCTTTGCACGCAAACGAATACCTAACACTCCATGCCGCAGCGGTCGCCAAAGACGGCCAAGGAATTATTTTGCCAGGAGTTCCGGGTGCGGGAAAGAGCACGCTCTGCGCCGCCCTGGGTCTCAATGGTTGGCGCATACTCTCCGACGAACACGCCATGATCCCACCCGGGACAACGGATCTGGTTCCACTGTGCCGTCCAGTGAGCTTAAAAAATGAAAGCATCGAGGTGATTCGCTCACACTCCACTAAAGCTCACTTCGGGCCACGCAGCGAAAATACACACAAAGGCGTGGTCGCACATATGAAAGCGGATCTGGCGCCGGACAGCCATGACCCACAAGCGATACCGACTAAGCTGATGGTCTTCCCAAAGTACAGCACCGAAGATGCGCAACAGCTGACATCCAAGCGGCGCACAGATAGTTTCCTATTGGCGGCCTATCACTCCTTTAACTACAGCCTACTGCGAGAAACTGGATTCGAGGCAATGCACACCCTGTTGTCTCGAGTTCGCTGTTACGACTTGGTCTACCACGACTTGGACTGGGCCATCGCAGAGTTGAATACTCTGATCGAAGAATGAACGGTTCACGCGACAACTTACTGCACCAGTTGCTGGTAAAACCCGAGGGGGTTAAAGCTCTCGCTAACACAGAACTCGCCACACTAATTGCGCAGGCGCGAAGCAGCCGGTTGCTAGCCGCACTGGGTTGTCAGTTACGCCGCGTCGAGGTGTTAGAGACTCTTGAACCAAGGGTTCAAAGGCACTTTGACTCAGCAATGGTCACCTTCGAAAAACAACGAGCGGATCTTCGGTATGACGTCGCCAAGCTGCGCGATTCGCTGGCCGCAATTAACGTGCCACTGGTACTACTAAAAGGCGCAGCGTACATCTGTGCGGATTTACCGGTGGGTGAAGGTCGCCTCATCACCGACATCGACATGCTCGTACCCAAAGCGCGACTGGCGGAAGTTGAAACAACTTTACATGCCAGTGGCTGGGAAGGTCACGAAATCAGCGCCTACGACGAACTGTACTACCGTAAATATTCTCACGAGATTCCCGCGCTCACTCACCCCAAGCGGGACACGACGCTAGATGTGCACCACAACATTTTACCGCCGACCACGGGTGCGAAAATTGATTCCGGCTTGTTGTTTGAAGGGCTTTTAGAGATTCAGCCTCAGATCTACACTCTAGCCTACACCGACATGGTGATACACAGCGCTACCCACCTGTTCCACGAGGGTGAGTTTCACCATGGCCTGAGAGACTTGTGGGATCTGGATCAGATGCTGCGCGACTTTCCCCGGCGCGATCCACACTTTTGGGAGAAGGTTGTCGGAAGATCTGAGCAACTCGACCTGAGTACGTCACTCTTTCACGGACTGACCTATGTCCGGGAGATATTCGCGACTCCCGTCCCGAAAGAAATTATCGAAGATGCCTCTAGTTGGGCTAGAACTGCGCGTCGGCCACTGATGGATTTTCTCTACCTCCGGGCCTTTAGACCAACACACCCAGATGCGCAGTTACCGCTTACGCAAGTGGCGCTAAATATGCTCTATGTGCGCTCCCACTATCTGCGCATGCCACTGCACGTACTTATTCCACATCTGGCCAGGAAAGCTTGGATGCGACACATCGAGACCACGACAGAAAACGATCAGCTCTAATCATTGCCTACAAACGCCAAACGTTAATGTTGGCTTCGGCTAATCGTTCGCGATCGAGGATGGATTTGATATCAATAAGTGTGGCGCCCTCACCCATGAGTACGGCAAAGTCTTCTGCGGACATGTCAAGATATTGCCTGTGCGGCACCGCGAGTATGACGGCGTCGCAGTTGCGAAGATCACTCCAGTCGCAAAGTGTTATGCCGTATTCATGAGCAGCTTCGGCACTGCTCGCGAGCGGATCGTGCACCATGACATCACAACAGTACTCCTGCAATTCAGCTATGATGTCCACGACTTTGGAGTTGCGCAGGTCCGGACAATTTTCTTTGAACGTCAAACCGAGTACTGCGACTTTGGCACCGCTGACTCGCAGATCATTGCGCACCAGGTGCTTAACAGTTTGTTCGGCGACAAATTTCCCCATGTTGTCGTTGGTATTGCGTCCTGCCAAAATGACCTGGGGATGGTGGCCTGCCGCCTCAGCCTTGTAGGTCAGGTAGTACGGGTCTACTCCGATACAATGGCCGCCCACCAATCCGGGGCGAAACGGTAAGAAGTTCCACTTAGTGCCCGCCGCTTCCAGTACATCCAGCGTATCGATGCCCAATCGATTGAAGATCAATGACAACTCATTCATCAGCGCGATGTTCAAATCGCGCTGTGTGTTTTCGATTACTTTCGCCGCCTCTGCCACTTTGATACTGGCTGCACGGTGCACACCCACATGGACGACCTCGCCATACAGCTCAGCCAAAGTGTCAAGTGTTTCAAGGGTGTCACCCGACACCACTTTGGTAATGGTCTCTAAGCGGTGCTCCTTGTCACCGGGGTTGATGCGCTCGGGAGAATAGCCAACGTAGAAACCCTTGTCCGAGGAGCCCGCTCGAGCACCCCCCAGCCAGGACATACCAGAGACCTCTTCCAAGATAGGCACACAAACTTCCTCGGTACACCCCGGGTAAACGGTAGATTCAAAGACGACGATGGTATCAGGCGCCATATTGGCAGCTACTGCGCGGCAAGCCCCTTCCAGCGGAGACAAATCCGGTCGTCGAGCAGCATCTATTGGTGTCGGTACCACAACAATGATGATACCGGCATCAGCAAGCGCTTTGGCGTCGCTACTAAACTCGAGCTTGGAGGCTTCGCGCAACTGGCTTGAATCAACCTCGCCACTGGGATCGCAACCCGCTCTATAGTGCTCCAACTTCTCTTCGTTGAGATCCACACCGATGGTGCGACGCGATCGACCGAAAGCAACGGCCAATGGCAGGCCGACATAACCAAGACCCACGACCGCTACTGTAGCTAACGATTCAGTTGACGAACCCATATACTCTTAGCCCCTTGTAACCCTGTGTAGCCACTCGTTAAATATTTTCCCACTACTGTCACTAACCCTTTGCCGCGTGAACTTGTTTCCCTGCGGTTTTTTGCAAAAACCAGGCAGTGGTCTCAGCCAAGCCTTGGTTTACCGTGTGACTCGGCTGATACTGTAACAATTCTGTGGCGCGCGAAATGTCGGCCTGGGAATGACGCACATCGCCGGCGCGGAAATCCGCATAGTTCGGCTCTATCGCAGCCACCGCAGCATCAGCCTCGGTTAACAACTCACGAATAAAGTAGAAAAGTTCGTTGAGTGTCGTGCGCCCACCGACCGCTACGTTGTATACCTTGTTCTGTGCCTGGTCGTCTTGAGTGGAAGCGGCCAATAAATTCGCCTGCACTGCGTTGGCCACATAGCAAAAGTCCCTGGAAGTTTCGCCGTCACCATTGATCTGCGGTGCCTCGTGGCGACACAGGTGTGCGAACCAGCGCGGAATCACCGCAGCATAAGCACCATCCGGGTCTTGCCGTGGCCCAAAGACATTGAAATAACGCAGCCCGATACAGGACATGTTATAGCTACGCGCGAAGACATCGGCATAAATTTCATTGACCAATTTTGTGACAGCATAAGGTGACAAAGGCTTGCCGATCACATCCTCCCGTTTGGGTAGATCCGGGTGATCCCCATACGTGGAAGAAGACGCAGCATAGACAAACTTCGCGACACGAGCATCGCGAGCTGCAACCAGCATATTGAGAAAGCCGTCTATATTAGTCTGGTTACTAGCGATAGGATCCGCTAATGAACGCGGGACACTGCCCAGCGCTGCTTGGTGAAGCACATAATCGACCTCTTGACAGGCGCGCTGACAGTCAGTCAACTGGACGATATCACCCTCGATAAACTGGAATTGTTGCCAGGCGTTGTCGCCAACCACGTGGTGTACTGCCTGTAAATTTTCGGCGTGCCCGGTGGCAAAATTATCGAGACCCACAACCTGTTGACCGAGTTGCAATAATCGCTCGATGAGATGAGACCCTATGAAACCCGCCGCACCGGTGACCAGCCATCGCATAGGTTGGCGAGCGAGTTTTGACTCCAGCGCCTCAATTGCTGACATTGCAGGTGAAGTGTCCCATCTCAAGTTGATTTGAATGGAGTACGCTGTTCTTTTTGTGCGGCGTATCTCACTAATTTTTCAACAGCATTTACACTGTAGGAGCCAAAGTATAGTGTTTCTACTTACGCACCGCTATGGTGTAACGTGACCTGGTACACGCTTTGGACAGTTTGCAAGTGGCGGTAGATAACAACGCATTCCTCGCCAATGTCGGCGTCTATAGCTACGGCACGGCGCTGCTCGCCTATAGTATGTTGAGCGTTCTGATATTTCTGACGCGGCGGCGCAATCCCCTCGGCGGCCCCCTACTCATAGCGAGTACATTGACAGCGCTTTGGGCAGGCGCTATCACCGCCTCTAGCGTAGCACTCGAACCCCTCGTAACCACAATTACGCTGACAGAAATTGCACGTAATGCAGGGTGGGTTTTTGTACTCCTGCGGTTGCTCGAGAATTTGTTACACAATTCAGATCACTTCTTCGCCACCCGGCGCTGGTTACCATGGTTTATCGGTGCGCTAGTGGTAAACAGCGTAGCGCTGGTGGGCGGCAACGTCTTTCTCCAGTCGTTATCTTCGAGCTACGACGTCTCCTCCTATGTCACCTTTAGCGCATGGCTGACAATGTCGATTGCCGCAATGTTACTTCTCGAGCAGCTGTTTCGTAACAATAGCGAAGATGAGTTGTGGGCTACCAAGCATCTATTTATCGGACTCGGAATTCTCTTCGCCTACGACTTTTTTATGTATGCCGAGGCCCTGCTAAATCGCAACCTCGACCAGAACTTATGGCAGGCTCGGGGGATAGTTACTGCCATGTGTGCGTTGCTCATGGGAATCAGCATCAGCCGAACTGATCGAAATGTGGATGAAGAGCAACCGCGATCCGTCCACATGTCACGGCACGTCGCATTCCATTCTCTGACGCTCATGGCTTCGGGCATCTACCTCATCACCATGGCACTGGCCGCTTACTTTATTCGATTTCTGGGGGGAAATTGGGGTGGCGTGCTGCAAATAGCGTTTCTCTGCGCTTCTGGCCTGGGCTTGTTGGTCCTGCTTTTCTCAGGTCGTATCCGCGCCAAAGCCCGAGTCTGGTTGAGTAAAAACTTCTTTAGCTACAAGTACGACTATAGGCTTGAATGGTTGCAATTTACCCAAACGCTGGCCAGTGGCAATAACGATATCCCCCAGAACATTACGCGAGCCGTGGCACAGCTCGCTAAAAGCCCCGCGGCGCTGCTGTGGAGCGCCGGTGAAAACAATCGCTTTCAACTGGCCAGTGAATGGCAAATACCGCCCCCGGCCGAAGATATTGATCTCACACAAATCGCTTACTGGCTATCGGAAACAGAATGGCTCATCGACTTGCAGGAGTGGCGCCAGGCCCCCGATATTTACCAAAACTTGGAGGTACCCCAGGGGTTGCGTGATTTCAATAGAGCTTGGCTTATCATTCCATTGCTGTTTGGCGAAAAGCTACAGGGCATATTGTTACTTTGTGAATCGGATTTGGTACGAGACCTCAACTGGGAGGATCGCGACCTACTGAAAGTCGCAGGGCGCCAAGCGGCGAGCCACCTCGCCCAGTACCAAGCTGACCAAGCACTGGTGGAATCTCGTCAGTTTGAGGCTTTCAATCGCCTGTCCGCTTATGTTATTCACGATCTGAAAAACATTCTCGCCCAGCTTTCATTGATGGTCTCCAACGCACAAAAACACAAGCACAACCCCGAGTTCATCGACGACATGGTTGATACCGTGAGCAATTCTGTCGACCGCATGAGCAATCTGATGATGCAACTTAGAAGTGGCGAGAGAAATACCGAAGAAAGGAGCTTTCGCTTAGATGAAATGCTTGGAGAAATAATCGAGCAGTGTAAACTCCGTGATCCAGCACCAACGTTCATCACAGAAGCGCGGGACGAGTCCCTAACGCTGAATTGCGACAAAGACCGATTACAAACCGTATTCGGACACTTAATTCAAAATGCACAGGATGCCACGCAGAAAGATGGCGAAGTTCGGGTGAGCGTTGGCAGTAGTCCTGAAAGTATCATCGTTGAAATACAAGACACTGGCGCAGGAATGGATGATGAGTTTATTCGGTCACGCCTGTTTAAACCTTTCGATTCCACAAAAGGCCTCACAGGCATGGGGATTGGCGCATTCGAAAGCCGCGAATTTATTCGCTCATTGGGTGGTGACATCCAGGTAACCAGTACTCCGGGGGTGGGCTCACTGTTTAAAGTCTACATACCTTCAACCAACCATGTTTCCAACTTCACAGAAGTTCAATATAAGGTATCGCAATCGTGAAAACCGATAAACGCCATCTACTCGTAGTCGAAGATGACAAGGGTCTGCAGAACCAGTTGCGCTGGGCGTTTGAGGATTTTGAAGTCGAAATTAGCGGCGATCGCACCGAGGCCATCAACCTGTTCAGGAGGCTCCAGCCGGGGGTCGTACTCCTCGATTTAGGTCTACCCCCAGACCCGGGTGGAGTCACTGAAGGGCTGGCGACGCTTACCGAAATACTCGCCCTTGCTCCTGAAACCAAAGTCATCGTTGTGACTGGAGATAATGAGCGCGCCAACGCAGTGAAAGCCATCGCACTGGGTGCCTATGACTTCCACCAGAAACCGGCGGACCCAGAACTGCTGACACTGTTAGTTGAACGCGCCTATCACGTTTATGAACTGGAACGGGAGAATCGGCGGCTCCAACAGAGCGATGAAAACATGCCGTTGCGCGGCATCATCACCGCAAGCCCGCAAATGCTAAAGGTATGCAGTACGATTGAAAAAATCGCTCCCTCCGATATCACCACCTTATTGCTGGGCGCATCTGGTACCGGTAAGGAGCGATGTGCCCAGGCGCTACACGATTTGAGCCCCCGTGCAGACAAACCGCTCATCGCCATCAACTGCGCCGCGATTCCAGAAAACTTGTTGGAAAGCGAATTGTTCGGCTACGAAAAAGGTGCCTTTACGGGCGCAGCGAAACAAACGCCCGGAAAAATTGAATACGCTCACGAGGGCACGCTCTTTCTCGACGAGATCGGCGATCTGCCTATGGAACTACAGGCCAAGCTACTGCGATTCTTGCAGGAACGCGTCGTTGAGCGCATTGGGGGCCGCAAAGAAATTCCAGTGGATGTACGCATCTTGTGCGCGACACACCAGAATCTGCAGGCGTTGATTGAAAAAGGCCACTTTCGCGAGGACCTCTACTACCGCATCAGTGAAATCGTGTTAGAAATTCCACCCCTAAAAGATCGTGACGGCGATGTGCTTGTATTGGCGAAATCCTTCTTAAACAGCTTAAGCAAGGAATACAACAGCTCAGTCAAAGATTTTTCACCTGAAGCCATCGCCGCCATGGAAGCTTACGATTGGCCCGGTAATGTGCGCGAGCTGGAAAGCAAAATAAAGCGCGGCGTAATCATGGCCGATGGCGCCCTAGTCAGTGCGGCAGACCTAGAGCTCGCGGAAGATTCGACAGCCGAGCCGATGCCTCTTAACCTAAAGGAAGTACGCGAGGAAGCGGAGCGCAGAGCGGTGTTACGCGCCATGAATCATTGTAACCACAACATCACGGACGCGGCGAATGTGCTGGGCATTACACGCCCTACACTCTATAACCTATTGGAGCGGCTCGGGCTCAAGACCTAAAGCCAACTGCGCACTCACTACAACAGTTCCTTCAACATCTCAGCTGCGGCACGTCTCTCGCGAAACTCATCATGGGCTTGAAGAATATCTTTTAGCGTTTGCGCAGCACCTACCTTATCACCTTCTGCAACAGCTATTTGGGCGGCGTGAAACTTCAAATCTGGGTTGTCCGGCATGAGGTCTAGCGCTCGATTGATTGAGCGTCTCGCTTCAATGACTCGATTATTTTTTAGCTGCACTAACGCCAATGTGTCCAAAATAGACCCTGATTTGGGCGATAATGTGAAGGCACGTTCCGCATACTGCAGTGATTCTTCTGGATCTTTCTCTCGTAAATACCAAGCGAGATTATTAAGTGCAACCAAGTGATCTTGGTCGATATCCAAAATGTCACGGTAAGCGTCGATAAGCTTGTCATATTGATCCGTTTGGCTATACAGCTCCGCTAAATGCTCGCGCACCTTTAAGTCACTAGGAAAATCCTTGGCCCAAGATTCGAGCCCCTTAATGGCACCCTTCTCGTTCCCCATTTGTATTTTTTGGGTTGCTATCGCCAACACCACACTGGTCGTCGGTGACTGTTGGAATAATTTTTCTAAGAGATGGGTAACCGCCTTGTTGTCTCCGCGCTTCTCCGCAGCGGCAATCTGCAACTTAATAACATCAGGATTATCAGGTGCGCTCTTTTTGAGGCCGCTTAGCAAAGCGCGGAACTCTCGCGTTTTGTCGTGCAGCAAGAGCAGCCTCGCCAAGGCGATCTTGGCGTAAAAATGTTTAGGATCTAGGCGTATCGCTGTGCGCAGCTCCTTAGAAAACTTTTCCTCATCTTCTAATCCAGCATAGGCTTTTGCTTTCATATAGTGATACTGGCCAACATCTTTGCGCTGCGCTATAAGCTTATCCAGTGTTATCAATGCCTGGTTGTAACGACCAGTTGCCAGCTCAAATCCGGCGGTTGTTGCCAGCACATCCGGGTCCTCACGCTGCGCCTCGGTAAGAGCACCGAGAAGAGTGCCTGCTTTCTCCAATTCCCCACGGGCGAGATAGTACCTAGCTTTGACAATTTTCGGCTCCATTGCCCGCGGGTGAATCTCAAGTGCAGAATCCAAGCTATCAAACATACTGGCTTCATCGCCTTCTAGAGCATATGAAGCCGCCAGATTCATCATCGTAAGCAAATGACCGGGATACACCTGCAGCACCTGATCGTAGAATTTGCGGGCTGCTTTGTACTTCTTTTTCTTCAACTCCAGCGCAGCCATACTATTGTTGGCGCTGGGGTCTGCGGGATCGAGCCGCAGGGCTCGAGCGAACGTCTCCCTGGCTTTTGCAGTTTCTTTGTTCGCTAGATACGCTCTACCAAGCAAGTTGAAGGACGTCAAGCTAGCCGGATGTCGTGCTAGGTATTGCTCAGCAGCCTCGATCGCCTTTTCAGGTTCATTTTGTCGCAGGTAATTAAGCACGATAAGAATATCGGCCTGCTCATAACTCGGGTCGACTTTGAGTATCTCTTGCAGTTTAGAGATCCCAAGCGCCTCTTCTCCCGCAGACAAATAGCCGGCACCTAGCCGCGCCTTCGCCTCCGTCGATTTAGGGCGCAGTTTCGCAACGCGGGTCAGTAGTTCGACGCCTTCTCCACCCTTGTCTTGGCCTATCAGTGCGCTGGCCATGAGATTTAAAGCCTCAGAATCGTTTGGACGACTCTCGACAATCGGTTGGAGCAGTTCTTCCGCTTTTATGAAATTATCTTCATGGAGCTCCAACATCGCAGCCAGTTTCGCACCCACGACACTGCCGGGAACCAAACCGAGAAATCGATACACATTACTGATCGCTTGCTGCACCAGCCCCTGTTCTAAATCAATGGCGGCCAGATAGTAAAAGGTTAACGGGTATGCGTCGGAAAACTCCGATGCTTTTTCGAAGGATTTCCGCGCGGGCCCCATTTGCTTGTTATGTAAATAGACAATGCCCCAAGCAAAATGTACGCCAGGATGAATGGAGGCGACCCAACCGTGGCCGGTCTTAATTTTTATCAGGTCTTCGCGAGCACCTTTAAAATTGCCCTGATAAATACGCATCATTGCACGATTTAAACGGGCATCGTAACTACTCGAAGCGAAGCGCAAAACCTTAGAATACGCCTCTTCCGCTGCTTTAGGGTTTTTCTGTGTCGCCTCAATATCGCCGAGAAGGTTCCACGCCGGGTCGTACTCGGGGTAATCTTCGAACACCTCGCTGAGTTGCAGGCGCGCCCTTTTGAAAGCGTTGGTTGCCATAGAGTATCGAGCTGAGGCTACTTTCGCATAGGGAGAAATGCTTTCATTGCGCATTGCATTGCGAATTATTTCGCCCGCCACAATTTCATTGCCTTGATACAACTGCGCCAGCCCTTTTGCGGCTTGCACGACAGAGCGATTTTTAGGGTCTAGACCTTCCAATGGTAGTTCTTCAAGGCGTTGATACTCCCCGAGGCTGAGTAGTGTCTGTGCCAAAATAGGCAGGACTGCGGTTGTATCCACGCCCGACGCTAAGGCTTTAGTGAGCTCTTTCTCGGCATTCTCCCACTGACCAAGGTCGAAGTAGATGCGCCCCAGTAAAGTGCGCGCGCGGGTATTGGTGACATCGCGCTGCAGCGCGCTTTTCAGCTCGACGATCGCCTGCTTTGGATTATTTTCATTGAGCAGTGTCTGCGCTTCTTGGAAATGTTCTTCGCTACTTAGCTCCTTCGAGCAGGCAGCCAGAAGCGCAAAAATTATTACCAGCAGAGCTAAGCCAAACCTCACAACAGTCTCCTGACCCCACTTACTTGGGCTTGAATTAACGTCTTCACCCCCAGCAAAGCGCCCACACCAACCCCCGAATACTCAGGCTTCGCATATTACAGGTTGGACGACAAAGCGGCCGGTGCTGGCGCGATCAACAGTGCGCCCGACACACTGACACGAAGCCTAAAGATTACTGCGGCAGGAGGGCAGAGTGCAAGGACCAAACAGGGGAAAACTTTCGGAACATCAACTATTTAAGCACATAGACTAAAGAACTATCTCGTGCAAGCTGACCGCTTCTGAGAGGGTGTGGAAGCTATACTGCAATCGGCAACAATTGAGGCTCCTGCAGGTGAGCCACGGACAGATAATGCTCAAGCCCGGCAAATGCAGCTTGAGCACAATAGGGAATGGGCCGGTGGATTTCAAAATTGACGCCCAGTGCGCTGTGACAGCGGCGGTAGAAGCGCGCATTGCGCAGAGAGCTGAGGGTCATGGCATACCTATAGCCCTCATTGCGAGAGGCGTCGATCAAGTTCGCACAAAATTCTCTCACCAAGGGGATGGAGCGAACAGCGGGGTCGATAGCAAACCGCTCCCACATACAAGCGCGCTCGCCGCCCAATCCCAGCGCTTCGAGCTGACTTAGCAGAGTTACATGGCTTGATATCCGCGCTCCGCCCACACAGCGCTCACCTGACAAAGCCAAAAGTATTGTTCCCTCTCGGTCGATCTCCTCCTCTGATCCGTCAAAGCCCGAAAGCCCTAGTTCTGCTCGGTAACACGCTTCTCGCAGTGCATAGTATTGATTTAGCTGTTCTGGACTGGTGCTGACTCTAAACTCGATTGACAAGGCAAATCCCCTTTAACCTTCCGCTTTTTCAATCCCTAAATGTTTCACGCATCGACTGTACGGGTGCCGCAGCTATTGTTTTTTTTAATACCTTACAAATCATGGGCCCACCGTTTCACGCAAAGAGCAATAAAGTCTCGCCAAGACGACCTCGGTGCATTGAGCACTCGCGCCAGTTAATGGGGTGCCGCCAGTAGAGGCTGCGACCCTCGACTCGACGACAACTTTCAACGAGGCAACAGCCCCGTCAATTCATCGCAATTAGCTCAGAGCCCAGATTAGCATTGAGTTGTCAAAGCAATTTGCGCACCAAAGTGTGATTTATGTCTAAAAAACAATAATTTAAAAAAGCTTCTTCTTGCGTAAGTGCCGACATATATGGCAGTTGGAAAAAATTACCGCAAATATGTCACACGTTTGTTGGTAAACGACGACGACCTACAGCTCTATTCCTACTTTTTCTTTATATTTCAATTAGTTATTTTGTCGCAAAATGGCGACAGCTGGTCAGATTTTGCGGTATTGCGCCACGCTCAACTGGGGTAACAAGCCGGTATCTATGTCTCAGGTTTAGGCCGGTTTCGCTGTGTTTTTCGCTCGGTCACGGCTTGAAACTTCTGTACAGCCGTGGAGACGGGTACTCTCGTGGCCGACATCGTGGCTTGGACGGGCGCCCACATTTTATTTTTTTAGATAGCTACTGGTTCGGCTGGCCTCCGCGCTGGCCTGGACTGTACAATCGAGCCTGCTCATTACCTTCTTCCCGAACTATGTCGTTATGCAATCGCTGGCTGCTTAGCCTCCTTATAACTGCCGCTTTTCAGATCGCCAATTGCGCGATTGCCGAAGACAGTGTCCTGCAGCAAGCGGCCACTAGTGCCCAAGAAATGCAGGAAAAAGGCCTAGCCGTCGCACTGGAAGCAGAGCGCCGCGATCAGGGTTTCGGAGACACCACCGCAACGCTCACCATGGAGCTAAGGCTATCCGCAGATGAAACGATTGTGCGCGCTATGCGGCAAATGATTCTGGAAGTGATAAACGACGGTGATAAAAGCATTCTTACCTTTGATAGACCCCGTGACTTAAAGGGCACCGCTATCCTGACACACACCCACAAAATCGAACCTGACGACCAATGGCTCTATCTTCCGGCGCTCAAGCGCGTCAAACGAATTTCCTCAGCGGACAAATCCGGGCCTTTTATGGGCAGTGAATTTGCCTACGAAGATCTCGGTTCCCAAGAAGTGGAAAAGTACACTTATAACTACCTCCGAGAGGAAGAAATGTTCAGCACACCCTGCCACGTGGTTGAACGCATACCGGTAGATCAAAAGTCCGGGTATTCGCGCCAAGTGACTTGGTATGACCAGGATGAATACCGGTTGCGAAAAGTCGATTACTACGACCGCAAGAACGTGTTGTTGAAATCCATGACGCTCAGTGACTACGGCTTGTATCTGGAGAACTACTGGCGGCCGCGCCAAATGCTGATGGAGAATCACCAAACGGGTAAAAGCACCCTACTTCTGTTTTCCAATTATCAGATGCGCGTCGGGCTACAGGAAGATGATTTTAACCGTTCAGCGCTCTCTCGCATGCGCTGATGACGAGGCCATTCAACGCACTCAATACGGCTATGAAACAACCCCCAATTCGATATGTTATTTTTGCCCTACTAATACTGCTTCCCAACAGTGCCATTTATGCAAAAACACCCGCTCCCGATGCGAGAACGGCTGCACACACAGTAGATACCTCACCAGCGGAAGTGGAAGCTATTCGAATCGGCCTGACACCGGGGCGGACGCGCCTCGTGTTTGATGTGTCACAAGCCACCGACTTTGCCCTAGAGTCAAACGCTACAGGTAAGAGTCACGTGATCACGCTGGCTTCAGCGAACACACAGTTTGACCACAAACGTGTACCACTGGTGGGGTCAGGGTTGCGCAGCATTACCGTGCATAGTGACCAAAGAGGACTAACCTACCGGATTGAAACCGACAAAGCGCTTTCCACAAAGCGCATTTTTCTGCCGCCAAATGACATCCATGGGTATCGCCTGGTAGTGGATTTTCACGATGACTCTCAGGTTACTCGTGCGGTCACTACACAAGCTACGACTGCAGATGCCGCAAGCAAACGGGAAAATGAGAGTCTCCCTCAGACGGCGACCAGAAATTATTCGTCAGCGAGTGCAACCACCCTACCCAACCCAATTTATCCAGAGACGGAGGGTCAGCTATCGGGGTATCTCAGTGTGGAGTCGCGCCTGTTTGCCCGCTCCCCCCTGTATTCCAAACAGGATCGACACAACATTTCCATCGCTGTAGAACCTGAGTATTTCTACGACTGGGACGACGCCAGATCAAGATTGGCGGTGCGCGCTTTCATGCGCTACGACGCCAATGACGATGAGCGTACTCATGTTGATCTGCGTGAACTCTATTGGCGCCTGGAACGCGACCGCTGGGTCTTCAAAGCGGGCATCGACGTCGTTTTTTGGGGAGTGACCGAATCGAAGCATCTGGTCGACATTATTAACCAGACCGACCTGGTCGAAAATATAGACGGTGAAGACAAGCTGGGCCAACCCATGGTGAGCGTCGAATACGCCAGCGGTAAATGGGGAACCTGGCAGGCGTATGTATTGCCCTATTTTCGCGAGAGAACCTACCCCGGTACACGGGGGCGACTGCGATCAGAGCCCTATGTCGATACCGATGACCCACAATACCAATCCGGCGACGATGAAAAGCACATCGACTTCGCTGTCCGTTGGAGCCACTACGTCGGTGATTGGGATTTCGGCATCGCCCACTTTTCGGGAACAGAACGGACTCCCTATTTGCTGCCCACCGCCTCGGGTTCAGATGTTCGCCTACGCCCACACTATTTACAGATAGACCAGACCAGTTTAGATGTACAAGCCACCATGGGCGCGTGGTTATGGAAACTAGAGGCGGTGTATAACGACAACCACTTTGAGGACTATTTTGCCAGCAGTGCAGGTTTCGAATTCACACAATTTGGTGTCTTGGACTCCTCTGTAGATCTCGGCTGGTTGCTTGAATATCATTTCGACGAACGCGACGAACGCTCACAGTCAGTACTACAAAAAGATGTGTTCGCGGGAGTTCGATATACCGGGAACGATATCGCCAGCACGCGGTTACTGGCAGGTCTTTCGGTTGATGTAGATACCGAAGCGATTTTTACCAACATTGAAGCGGTGCGCCGCCTCGGCGAACACTGGACGCTCACACTTGAGGCGCGCTTCTTTAGCAATACGGAGCGCCCCGATGCACTGCACTTCCTGCGGCGCGACGACTATGTCGAATTACAGTTTACGCGGTACTTCTGAGCACTGAACGAAGCATTATTGGTGCTGCAAGTCGTTAGCGAATAGCCTTGAGAAGCTTTACTGCATCTGGCCGACTCTCGAATCGAGCGGCTGGGTCAGCGAGAATAGCTTGTAATATTTGTTCCGCCTGTTCACTTTCGCCCATCCGCGATGAAGCTAACGCCAAATGGTAGCGAATATCAGGGTCGTCCGGAGAGCGCAGCAATGCCTGTTCAAACTGTTTATACGCATCCTGTACCTTGCCCTGATCCAAATAAATACTACCCAAGGTGTCTAGCCCCGGGGCCCAATCGGGCGCTTCTTGCAAGGCGCGTTGTACATAGTCTAAGGCCTTCTTTGGGTCGGTCTTGCGCGACAGCCAAGCCAAATTGTTCAATATCACCGGGTTGCGCGGATTTGATTCTAGCAACTTAGAAAAGGCGGTGATGGCCGCTTCGTCTCGGCCCAACTGCAACTCGGTGTTCGCTAAATGGCTTAACACCTGAGTGTCCCGCGGATTATCCGCAAGCCAGGCTGTGTAGAGCTGACGCGCAGCCATCGGATCACCAGCACGCCACTTGGCGATGCCCAACTGCACCACCAGGTCGCTTGACGGTGCGGTCTTTAGTGCTTGTTCAAATAGTGAGACAGCCGCCGCGTTGTCATTCTTACTCATCGCCAACCAGGCTTTTTCCACCAACACTTCGGGTGCTTCAGCATAGCTTGGGTCGAGGCTGTCCAGTATTTGTTGCGCTTGCGCCGGTTTTTTATCAAGCCGCAATAGCCGTGCACGCAACACGTGCCCGGCAATATGGTTCTCGTCCAGTTCGCTGAGACGTTGAAGTTGTTTGTCCGCCTGCTCAAGCTTATTGCTCGCCGCATAGGCGCGTGCCAAAAGATAACGCGCGGGGGCCGACAGAGGAGCCAGCGAAACTAGCTTCTCGTATGTCTCGGCTGCTGCAGGAAACTGCCCCAGAGCGAACTGGGAATCGCCAAGCAATTGCAGCATGAGTGAGCTCTTGGCCTGCACCTCATCCGCCTCGCGAATTAAAGCCAAGTTTTTTGTGGGCTGGCCGGTACGCAGATTAATTCTTGCCAGAGCAACCCGCAGTGGTAGTTGATCGGGTTGTTCTGCCAGGGCCTTTTCCAATCGCGCGACTGCAGATTCTGCTTGACCCTGTTGCAGATCAATCGCACTGAGCGCCAATACGGGCGTTACTTCGCCTGGATTGTGCTGCAAAATTTCCTCGAGAAGTTCTCGGCCGCGCGAGATGTTCCCCGCCCGTATTTCCATGCGCGCCAGGTTGTTGGCAGCATTTGGGTTTCCCGGACGTAACTTGAGTGCCCTTTGTAGTGCTTGGCGAGACTTATTTACGTCGCCCTTGCCGTAGTAAGCGCCGCCCAACAGGGTATGAGCATCCCAATTTTTGGGGTCGGCCTCCACCAGATCCTGCGCTGTGCTAACCGCTTTATCCCACTCTTCCAACTTCATGAAAGAAGCGATCGCCAGCATGCGCGCCTGCGGCGAGGCATCTTTCAATGCTGCCGCCTCCTGAAATGCACGCAGCGCCTCTTGGGGGTCAGTCTTCATCAATCCCAGGCCCAGATTGACATGAGCTAATTCTGAGTCGGGATGCAATTCCACAATTTTCTTATACCGATTTACCGACTGCGCTGGATTGCCCTCTACTGCATCGATATCCCCAAGCAAAGTGAGTGACCAGGCGTCGTCCGGATTGTAAGAAAGCAGATTTTCCAGGGTTTCCCTGGCGCTTCTATAATCCCCTTGCGCAAACTTGATGGCGGCAAACAAGCGGTGCCCCTCTGGGTATTGGGGCGCTTTGGCGCGAAACCGCGCGATATGTTGATCAGCTCGCTCAATACTTCCCAGACGGTAAAAGGTAACCGCAGAAAAATAGTAGGCGGGCACATAATCTGGCGTGAGCTCGATAACCTTCTCGAAGTCGTTGGAGGCTGACGTATAGTCAAGCCGTGCGAGCTTCGTCCGCCCACGCGCATAAATGGTGAGTGGTTCTTTTTGCGCTTGGGTCTGCTGCAAGATAATGGCCTTGCCAACATCTGCATTTGCGCCCGCAAGGTCGTTCATTGCAATTCGCGTTAGGGCGCGATTGGCCAGGACATAGACGTTGCTAGGATTGAGTGCCAATGCTTTTCCATAGGCAGCATCTGCCTCTTGCATGTTGGCGCTATACTGTTCAATGTCTCCCAACAAAATCCATGCGGCTACAAAGTTCTCGTTCTGCTCTAGCGTGGCGCGCAGTAGGTTTTTGGCTTTATCGACACGCCCGCGCATGTAGGCGAGACGCGCCTTTCCCAATTCGGCTTCTGGTTCATTCTCTTCAAGGGCCTGCGCTTCCGAGTAGAGTTTCTCCGCAGCGTCCAAATTTCCCAACCCCAATTGGGCATTGCCGCGCATGACTTTGACTAGCGCCTTATCACCACTAGCGAGCTCTCCGGCAACCTCTTTGGTGGAATCGAGTACTTCCTGAAATTTACCCTGAGTGATGCGCGCCCGGGCCAGCGGAATCACGACAGACGCTTCGGGTTGGCCCAGCTCTAGGCTGCGCTGCAATTCTTTTTCAGCACTTGCGACTTCACCAATCTGAAGGTAGGTCATACCCAATTCCCAGCGTGCCTGGGTGTTAGCTGGATCACTCTGCAGGAGTTGTTTGAGTTCATTCACCGCGGCATCGAAATTGCCTTGCTCGCGAAAGTCGACGGCAAATGCCAAGCGCTGCTCTGCTGACACTTGCTCTTCGCCACAACCAGACAGTACAAGCAGCAATAGCATGAAACCGACAACTGAGAAGGTACGCTTCATTAACATTACTCCAATGAAATGACGGAACACGGGCGGGCGAATACCGCCATAAGCAATGACGACAGTCGAACTCACGTTTATTGGTCTAAAGAAGCGAGAATTGTACGCCAGCGTTCTGGGCCAAACAATGGCGGCGCCAGTGGTCCGACCAGAAATGAGAAATAGCAGGCAAAAAACACGATCCCTTTGGGCAGCGTATCCAAAAAACCGTCTTAAAGGACACCCACCACTAGTAGGATCACTTAAGGACACCCACCAATTAAAGTCACCAAAATCGTTCATTGAATTGAAACTTTCCTGCTCGCTGTTTAGTCTGTTGTTGCCATAGAGTAAAAAGGCACTCGCAATGACCTTGCCCCGCCGTTCCCAGGTGTCACTGGATGACACGCCGTATTATCAGTGCATCGCCCGTTGTGTTCGTCGCGCGTTTCTTTGCGGTGAAGACCATTACAGCGGGCAAAACTTTGAGCATCGCCGTGACTGGCTTGTGGATCGGCTGAGGCAGCAGGCGGAGATCTTTGGTATCGATGTTTGCGCCTATGCCATTATGAGCAATCATTACCATGTCGTGCTGAGGGTCGATCGAGAACGGGTATTGACGTGGTCGGAAGACGAGGTAATAGCGCGTTGGACGACATTATACACCGGCCCCACTCTGATCCAGGCGTTACGGGCCGGCAAGCCTCTCGCTAAAGCGCAACGTCAAAAGGCGAGCGAGATCGTAGCCCTCTGGCGTGAACGTCTTTACGATCTTAGCTGGTTTATGCGTTGTCTTAACGAATACATTGCAAGGCAAGCGAATGCAGAAGATCGTTGCACTGGCCGATTTTGGGAGGGCCGGTTCAAATCGCAAGCATTGCTAGATCAGGCTGCTTTGTTATCGTGTATGGCGTACGTGGATCTCAATCCAGTCAGGGCAGGGTTGTCCAATACCCTCGCTGAATCTGATTTCACATCGATACAGGCTCGGCTGCGCGAGGTGTCAGCGACGCAGAACAACAAAGCTGAGCGTGCGCCCAATCTACTGCCCTTCTCTGAGGGCGAGCATCACGGTCAAAGTGCTCGTGTCATTCCCTATCAATTGCAAGACTACATAGACCTCGTGGACAGCACCGCACGGGTTGTTCGACCGGGCAAGCGAGGCGCTATTGCGCAGCATGTGCCCCGGCTTCTTGCGCAGCTTGGCCTCTCCCAAGAACAATGGTTAACCTTGGCTCTAGATATCCAATCCCGGTCGCTACAGGCCATTGGCGATATGGGTAGGCTTCAATCGTATCTGGGTTCTTCTGGGCGCCAGTGGATGAAGGGGCAGGTTGTAATGTCCCAGGTTTATCGGCGAGTGGCCGCCTAGCTAGCGATCTTGCTCCTCTAATTCGGGCCACGTTCTTTCCATACCTTAGGGAATTGTATTCTCGCTGAGCTGTTATCGGTAGAGTTATAAATGGGAATCTGGTGCTGTCATTATTCGCAGTGCCAGTTTAATTATTCCGCGCTTGCCCTTTTTTCTTGGTTAACTTGGTAGGTGTCCTTTCATACCGTTACCTTTTTTCTTGCTTAAATTGGTGGGTGTCCTTTCACTCTTTCAAATTGATGGGTGTCCTTTCACTATCCTTGGTGGTTAAGCCGGTACGGTGTTTCACAGACCTGTACTGCTGTGTTAGTGCGGGTACAGAAACGCTACTGCAAAGCAGAACCCATTGCTCTAGCCGCAGCTATCACCGCCTCCTGCGCCACATCCGGTGTGCCAAGGAAGCCGTGGAGTACTCCGTCATAACGTTTGACGATCGCCTCGCCGCCCGCGTCGAGAATTTTGTACCCTAGCGCTTCGCCCTGGTCGCGCAGGGGATCGAAGCCGCCGGTGATGACGTACACGGGCGGTAAGGTCGTCAGGTCTGGCGCCTGTAGCGGGCTGACATAGGGGTGGCCGCGCTTTTCCAGATCCGGCACGTAGGCCGCGCGCATCGCTTTGACATGATCAGCTTTCAACACGTAGCGATGGCCATCGTCTTCTACCAGGGTGAAATCCGTTACCGGCATGATGGCCAGCACGTAGCGTACCGGCGGACCATTCTCGTCCCGGCTCTTCATAGCAGTGGCCACAGCGAGGTTCCCACCGGCGCTGCCACCTCCCACCGCGATGCGCTGCGGGTCGCCGCCCAGTTCGGCGGCGTTCACATAGGCCCACTCCAGTACTGCGTAGCAGTCTTCCAGCCCAGCGGGGAAAGGGTGTTCCGGCGCCAACCGGTAGTCCACTGCCAGCACGATAGCCTGCGCCTCATGTGCGATCATCCGCGCCTGGGGTTCCTCAATGCGGTAGTCGTCACCCATCCAGAAACCGCCGCCGTGAAACATCACGTACATGGGTAGCGGGCCGTCGGACTCGGTTTGCGGGAAATAAGCGCGTACGGGTACATCACCGTCGGGTGAGGGTACGGTGAAATCGCGAATATCCGCCACCGGCTTCAGTTCGCGCTCTCCCAGCCAACGCACGGTATTGTCGTTAGCGCGCTTGCGCGACTCGGGGGTCATCACGAAGTTCTGCTGCGACTGGGAATCTACCAGCCGTGCCATGAGCGCCGCCCGGTACAACATGCGACCGTCGTCGGTGAAGGTCCAGCTGTAGCTCCAGGCCCCCAGCAGGGCGACCACCAGCAGCAGCGCCAGCCCCAGGCGCAGTAACCAGCGCATCATCAGAAGCGGTAGCTGGCCTGCAGGCCGTAGGTGCGGCCGAGGGAAGTCACCAGGGAGCGGGTGCCCTGGTTTTCAAACTCGATGTTACCGGTGCCGTAGTAGTCCTCATCAGTGAGGTTGTCGCAGTACAGGGCCAGCTGCCAGTTGGCCTCCGGTGACTGCCAGCTCAGCCTGGCGTTCCACAGGTCGTAGGAGTCCAGGAAGGCGGCATCGACGTCCTCGAGGCCGGGGGAGAGGGCAATGAAGACCTCGTCCTTGTAAAAGTAGGCCAGTCGCGCGGCCCAGTCACCCCAGTCGAAACCCCAGCGGTACTCAGCGCTGGCGGAGAAGGTGGTTTCCGGCACGTAGGCGAAATCCTCGTTGGCGCGGTCCACCGGCTCGAACTCCCCCGTGTCCTGGTTGAGCTGCAGGTCCATGAACTCGTCGTATTCCGCGTCCAGGAAGTTGGCGCTCAGGGTGAACATCCAGTGCTCGTTGGGCAGGTAACTCAGCTCCAACTCGGCCCCCTGCATCTTGGCCTCACCGGCATTAGCGATACCAGTGCCGACGCGGATGTCGTCCAAGGCGCGGGTGATGGTGGCCTGCATGTCCTCGTAGTCCATGTAGAACAGGGCGAGGTTCAGGCGCAGCGCCCGGTCCAGGGCGTCGATCTTGAAGCCCAATTCGTAGTTGGTGACGTTTTCCGGGTCGAAGGAGCTGAAGGTTTCGTCCAGGCGCGAAAAGCCCCCGGCCTTGAAGCCCCGGCTCCAGGTGCCGTACACCAACAGGGTGTCGAGGCTGGCGGCATCCAGCACATCATCGCCAGCGGTGTAGCTGAGGGTCACAGAAGGCGTGAAGTCACTCCAGTCATCATCCTCCTTGAGGAATGGGATATCAGGGTTGGGCACCACGTCGTGTACGGTCCCGAGCAGGGCATCGAACTCTTCCCGGGTGAGCAGGCCGGCGGGAGCCCCGGTGGCGGAGGTGTAGTTATACTGCTCGATCTCCTTGTCTTCCACGCCGTAGCGTCCGCCCACGGTCAGGGTCCACTCGGTGTTAATGTAGTAGTTGGCCTGGGCGAATACCGCCCAGGTGCTGTTGTTATAGCTGGTGAGGGACGCCTGGCGGAAACCGGCGATGCCGGGGGACAGGGCGATGAACTGGTCACCCACCGGGATGCCGAGGTAACCGGAATCGCTCACCAGGGCTGGAGTGGGGGAGCGGTCAATTTCCTCGCTGGAAGCAAACACACCCAGGGTGTAGTCCAGGTCGTCATCGAAGGCGCTGCCGTGCAGTTGGAATTCCTGGGAGAAGAAGTCGCGCTCTTCATCGGCGTTGATGCCATTGAACTCCAGCTGCTCCACCAACAGCTCAGTGTTGTTGATGCTGAATACGGGGGTGGCATCCTGGTCGCGCCAGTTGTTGAGGTCTTCCTGCGACAGCCAGCCGGTGATGCTCTTGACCAGCAGGTTGTTGACATCCCACTCCAGGGTCAGGCCGAGCATGGTGGATTCCATCTCGTAGTTGACGCCGCGGCGGTCGAGGATCACCTTGTCCCGCCGTTGCAACGCCAGCGATTCGGCGCAGGCCTCCGGCCCCAGGCGCGTGTCACCCGGTGCAGCGAAGCCCTGCAGCGCGGTGTCCTCGTTTACCAGCTCGCAGGTTTCCGGCACGGTGCGCTCATCCTGGTCGCTGTAAAGGGCCAGGACGTCCGCCGCTAAGTTGTCGGTGATCTCCCAGTGGAACTGGCCGAGTACCGCCAGTTTGTCCTCGTCGCCGTACTCGATGCCGGTTTCCGCATCGTCCATGTAGCCGTCACGCTCCCGCGAATCGATGGTAAAGCGGGAGTGGAAGGTATCGCTGAAGGGGATGTCCAGCATCGCCCGCAGGTTCTGGCGACCGAAGTTGCCCACGTCGATGGACAGCTCGCCGGCGAATTCGGTACCGGGCTTGGTGGTGGTGACCAGGATGGCGCCGCCGGCGGTGTTCTTGCCGAACAGGGTGCCCTGGGGGCCGCGCAGTACCTGGATGCTCTGGGCGTCTACGACCTGCAGCAGCTGCGCGTCGGAGCGGGGAATGAACAGGCCGTCCACGTACACCCCTACCGCCGGGTCGATGGCCACGGTTTTGGCGCTACGCGAGCCCACGCCGCGGATGGAATAACCGGCGAACTTGGCGCCGTCGCGGGTGCTGAGCCCCGGCACCACCTTCACCAGGTCACCCAGGTCGCGGATGTTGGCCTGGGCCAGCGTATCGGAGTCCAGGGCGGATACAGCGACCGGGGTCTCCTGCAACAGTTCCTCCCGCTTGCGGGCGGTAACGATGACTTCCTCCAGCACACCGGCCTGGGCGTATACCGGCTGTACCGGTGTGGCGACCGCCGCGGCGACGCAGAGCATGGCAAAACCGGGGGCGTGGAAACGCACTGCGGTAGTGGTGTTCATGGCATCGGCTCCTTTTATTGTAATGCCCCGAAGTATGGGCAACGAGACTTGCCAATTAGCGAACAGTGAATGATTTATCTCGCTATCCTAGTTTTAAAATGTTACAAAAACAACAACAATGACACATTATGTTATACCGCTGCCGCCAATTGCGCGTGGCATATCAGGCGGCCAGAAGGTTCAGCAGCCACAGGCCGATGCCCAGTACACCTTCCGTCAGGGCGCGGTACAGGGGGCGGTCAAACCATGCCTGGTAGCGCTGCAGTTGCGCCTCCAGCTCCTCCCGGGCGTAGTAGCGGCCCTCCACCACCACGGCTACCGGGGATGCCAGGTGACCCAGATCTTGCCCCGGGTCCTCGGCGTACAATACGAAACTGGCGGTGGCACCCACGGTGAGCGGCGCAAGGTCATCCCCTCGCAGCCGGCGTGGTGTCGTCACACTGGCGATCTCCAGCACCTCATCATTACTGAGGCCGGCACGGTGCAGCAGCGACAACTCCTCCAGCAGGCCGGCCCCTGGCACGATGTACTCTGCGGGAGCATCGGTGCCGCTATGAATTTCGATACCGGCGGCGTACATCTGCCTGACCGCATCCAATGCCAGGGGGAAGGCCTGCCTGAAGCGTTCGAAATCCGCCTCGCTCATCAGTTTCGAGGACACCAGGCCCTGGCTCCGGTGCCAAAGTTGTCTACCGTAAATACTGGGCAGCAGCTCCGGACGTGCCGAGCGGACGAGGGCAGCGGTGTCTGCCAGGGCGAACTTGCGCTGCAGGGTGATCAGTGTGGGGGTGAGCTGGAAGCCGCGGTCCCGTGCTGCCGCCAGCAGGTGCGCCACACGTTCAGAGTCCAGCTGGTCCAGGTTGCGCAAGCGTTTTACATGGCGTTGGTTGCTATCGTCGGGCTGCGGCGGGGCCCAACCCACCAGGTGCTGTACGTCATCCATGTGGGCGTCGGCGAAGGGCTGTCGCCAGGGTACGTGACCGATCACCGGCAGGCCCGCGGCGCTGGCTTCCCGGTAGATGGCTGCGGAGATATCTGCACGCAGTTCGTTGTAGACCTTGGCGCAGTCGTAATCTTCGGCAACCAGTTCCGCCACAGCGTTTGCCGCATCTCGCGGGCCCGCAATAATTTTTGCGCCGGGGAAAGTACTGCCGGGTCCGTCCAGGAATGGCCCGCAGGTGAAGACACGCGGCCCCGGGTAGTCTCCAGCGGCGATTTCCGAACGCATGCGGGTGTCTCCCGCCGCCATGCGTACCGTGGTGACCCCGTGGTAGAGATTGAGCAGGGCGAACAGTTCACGGTGGCCCGGCAGCGGCACGGTGGGGTCGTGCATGTGCGCATCTGCGAGCCCCGGCAGCGCAAACAGCGGTGGCGCATCGCCCCGGGGCGGGCCGATGGCGCTGATGCGCGTGTCCGTAACTTCGAGGCTCACCACATCGCGGCGGTCGCTCCCCGGAAGCACCAGGATAACGGAATCGAGAGTGGCACCGGGTGCCGGTACCGTCAGTGGCGATGGCGGCCGCAACACGAGGTAGGCCGCCACGGAGGCGACCAGCAAGAGCCCGATAATGAGCAATGCGAGCGAGCGCATCACGTGCTCGCTCCATAGTTCGCGCTATTCGCCGCGTGTGTCATGAGCTAGTATCTCCGGCTGATACGCCGCCCGTTGAGAGGCAGGACCAATAACTATCATGAGCGTTTCCAACAAACGTAACAAGACAATGAATCGCATCCTGGACGCGGCTCTGGAGTGTTACGCCGAAGCTGGCCCCACCCGTGTGACCCTGGAGCAGGTGGCGAACCAGGCCGGCGTCACCCGCACCACCCTTTACCGCTATGTGAGCAACCGCGACGACCTGCTCGACAAGGTGCTGCACCGTGATGGCCAGCTGGTGCAGGCGGATTCCGAGCAGATTTTCCGCTCACAACCCGATTTCGGGGCCGCCCTGGTCGAGTCCATGCTGTACACCATCCGCGGTCGCCTGACGCGGCCCATCAACCGCATCCTGTTTCCCGAGGGCAATGCCTCGCCTCTGCTGACTGCCGAGCGCTTTTACGACATGGCCTACCCACTGCTGGAAGAACCCTTTGAAAAATGCCGACGAGCGGGCGGGATTCGCGACGGCATCACCCTCGATATGGCGGTGGAGTGGGTTACCCGTATCACCCTGTCTTACATGAATGACCCCGGGGAAACTGCGATGGATGAAAGCTACCTGCGCAAGCTGCTGGAAACCCTGCTGGTGCCAGCGCTGATAAAGTCGGGGGTGAAGTCATGATGCGTGAATAGATGAATAGAGGACACCCACCACTTAATGCGTGAATAGAGGACACCCACCACTTAAAGTCTTTAACGGGCGGCCACTCAAAGTCACCAAAATCGTTCGTTGAGTTGCAGCTTTCCTGCCCGCTGTTTAGTCCGTTGTTGTCATAGAGTAAGAAGGTGTGCGCCAATCACGGCGCTACGCGCCATGCCTGGCGCACAAAAAAAAGGGGCGGTGGAAACCGCCCCTTTTGGGATCGCGACATATCAACTCGAAGGTTGACGGTCGAGCTTAGCCCGCCTTGCGACGACGGCTCAATCCAAGACCAGCCAGAGCCAGACCCATCAGCGCCAAGATACCAGGCTGAGGAACTTCGTTGGGCTCTGCAGCCACGATGTCGATGTTGTCACCCACGTTCAGGGCAATCGAGTAGACTCCAGGAGCCAGCAAGTTAGTAGTAGCTGAGAAGAAGTTAGACACTGCACAGCCAGGGTTAACGTTGCCAGTAGGCGCGCCGTTACTACAGGGATCGAACTCAGCAGGTGCCTGGAGAGCGTTAGTCTCTACGGATCCGTTCAGAGAGAACGCGTCAGCGGTCTCCGAACCACCGAAGATACCTGAACCCAACACACCATCCGGGTTCCAAGAGAACACGGTAGCACCAGTAGGGCCAGTGATCGTAATGGTCACGTCGTGGTTAGCGTTAGCGGTACCGCCCGCAGCGTTCGCAACTTCCACGTACTGATACGTGTCAGCGTTAAAGGCGAAAGTGAAAGCCGTCGCTTGGTTCAGCGAGATAGTGGTATTGAAACCAGTAGTAGATGAATTAGTCGTCGAAGCGACTGCATTACCGTCACCGGGTACGAACCCTTCAGTGATACTCCACGCCTGGGTCAAGTCGCCAGTCAGTAGAATCTGACTGTCGGTACCTGAACCCACCTGAACAATAGAAGTGCTGCCGATTTCAGCGTCAGCGTATGAGTACTCACCCACCTGTCCCTGGGCCGTCATGTCGTTGTTAGCAGGCAGTCCACCGGGAATAGTGCTGCCACCACCGAAAGTGATGTTAGCGTCGACCGGACCAGTGCCAAAAGCGCCACCGGGAAGACCGGGGACTCCGTTCAGGAACGCGAGTGTTGTGGACGTAGTGGTAAAATCTGTGAAGTCATCCAGAGGCACGAAAGGTGCACTGGTCACCGCCAGATCAAAGATATTGGTGTAGGACAGCGCGTACGAAGACGCGTTGGCATTAGAGGCAAGTCCGAATGCCCCAGCCAGCGCCAGCGCAGCTGGAATGGCTTTCTTCATCGTTGCGTTTTTCATTACTTTACTCCTTTTGGCTTGTATAGAGCCGTTAAAAAAACTCTCGGTGCTGTCCAAATCGTGGTCGGACAATACGACGTTCACTAGCTATAAAGCAAAGCCCATGCCAATAAAATTAAATCTTTTATTATCAATAGGTTAAAAATTTTAGACCTAGTGAACTACGGCAACGGACAGGCAAATGTAAAAAAAATTGACAAGCATTTTACCGCGTAGTGAGACCGCCGTTATCATCCACACCGGGCGCTAAGTTAACTCGATCACACGCCAGTGCCAACAAAGCAAGATAGAACCTTAAGGTATATTCAAATAAGTACAGTTTTATTCCAGTTATGGCCACATTTAACCAAAATCTTCAGAACACACCCTTTAGTTATACCCAAACTCAACCCCTGTCGCGTAATATTCACCCCGGTTATGGCCGTATCTCGTCTGGTTCTCAATTGTTATCACTGTAAAATGTTTTTACACCGATCAGAGAGCCATATTCCAATGAGACGCGCACCACACAATTAGCCCTGTGCTAAAAAAGCAGCCCTGAGTCGCAGTAACAGCCCTGAGCTAGAAATAAAATCTGAACTCCTAAATATTCAATGCCGGGTAACAAGAGACCAAGAGAAGCGACAACCTCATGAGTCGAGCACAATTAGCTACACAAAAAGTGTGGGATTACATCGTCGTGGGCACTGGTATGGGCGGTGCCACGGTAGGGCACGCACTCGCAGCGGCAGGTCACAGTGTTCTGTTTCTTGAGCGCGGTCACCATCTCCAGAAAACGTCGGCAGTGAGCAAAGGTGATTACCCCGAGCGCCAGACTAATACGGCCAAGCAACTAGACGCCAATAGCCTCGCATTTGCCGGCCGCTATTGGCGCGAGATCGATGACATCACTGCACCCATTCATCATTCCTTTGTGCCGTTTATCGGCAGCGGCACCGGTGGCTCCAGCGCACTCTACGGTATGGCGCTGGAGCGCTTTTTCCCGGCAGATTTCGAACCACGCAAACAGCACCCCGGTAACATCTGTTCGTCGCTACCGGCCAATTGGCCAGTGAACTACACCAGCCTTGCCCCCTACTACGAGCAAGCAGAAGCGCTGTACCAAGTCAGAGGTTCGTTGGATCCACTGCGCCCTACTGACGCAATCGCCTGCTTACCACCCGCTGCCCTTAGCCCTCCCAATCAAGTGCTGTTCGACGATTTACAAAGCAGAGGTTTACACCCTTATCATTTACCCATCGCCGGTGGTGAGCAGCCAGGCTGTCGGGTGTGCCAGGGCTACCTCTGCGCCAAGCGCTGCAAAAATGACAGTGCCGCTGTTTGCCTATACCCCGCGGTGACAAACTACGGGGCGGAGCTTCTCACCGAATGCGATGTCGATTCGCTCGTCGCCACGACAAGCAACATCGAAGGTGTACGGTGTCGCAGTGACGGCGAACCGCGCGTATTCAAAGCGCGTCGGTATGTGGTTGCCTGCGGTGCTTTGGAGACGCCCCGCCTGCTACTAGAGTCTGCCAGTGCAGAGTGGCCCACGGGCGTGGGCAATCAGCACGACTTGGTGGGACGCAACTTAATGCGTCACTATATCGATCTCTATGCGCTGCTGCAGCCACGCCGCATACCCGCGGCAACGCGCACCAAAGAGTTGGCATTCAATGACTTCTACCTCGGGCAAGGGGAAAAATTGGGCTCGGTACAATCTTTTGGCAACCTTCCTCCGGCGGACATGTTGGTGGAGGACTTACAAAAAGATCTGCGAAGAAAAGTTGGCGGTTTCGCGGCGAATGCATTTACGCTGGTTAAACCACTAGTGCGCGTGACTGTGGAGCAACTGTTTGCCAGAACACTCATTTTAGCGAGCATTGTCGAAGACCTGCCGTTTCCAGGAAATCGTGTACAACTCTCGCCTGACCTTGACGCCTCCGGTAGGCGGCGCCTGCAGTTGCACTACCAAATTCGAGAGGCCGAAGAACAGCGGATTGCAGCCATGAGAAAGAAGATGAAGAACACACTTAAAGGCCGCCTTTATTTACAGTTGCGCGAATCGGAAAACAACCAACGCATCGCACATGCATGCGGCACTTGTCGTTTCGGTGACGACGCGAGCAGCAGTGTTTGCGACGCCAATCACAAAGTCCACGGCGTAGACAACCTGTACCTCGCTGACAGCTCCATATTTCCCTCGAGCGGTGGCATCAATCCATCACTGACGATTGCAGCACTCAGCCTGCGCCTCGCAGATCACCTGATAAAAAGCGAAAACAACCCCGGGGTAAACTATGCCTGATACCCTTGACCATACGACAGTAACCACCCGCAGCTCGGGTACGACCGACGTTGATCCCGCAGCGATGCGCTGCCTGATCTGCTCATACAACTCTGCCGACCCTTTACCCGAGGAAATCGGCAGCGTACGCGGTAACACCGAGCGTTTTAAGCAGCACCACTTTTCGCTTTGGCGCTGCCCCAACTGCAGGGCTATTCACGCCGTCGAAGCTGTCGATATGGCCGATATCTACAGTGACTACCCGCTCAATCGGGAGCGCCCGCTAGATGTATTTGCGCGCGGCACGTTTCGCAATTTACTCAAGCGACTGACTGCCAACGGGCTGCAAAAGCAACACTCCATTTTGGATTACGGTTGCGGCGGCGGAATTTACGTCACTTTTTTGCAGGGCGAAGGCTTTACAGACGTCACGGGTTACGACCCCTTCGTGCAGGGCTTTGATCATCATCCCGGTGAATCGAGCACACAATTCGACTGTGTCATCGCCAATGATGTCATCGAACACGTCGATGACCCCCGCACCATGATGGCAGACGCCATCGCTCTGGTGAAACCCGGCGGCTTGTTATATGTCGGCACCGCCGATGCGACCGACGTCACTGACATGTCCGAGCTCGAGCCACATATCATGCGCTTACACCAGCCGTTTCACCGCGTGATACTGACGCCGGAATCACTCGCCGCACTGGGCCCAGATTTTGGTCTGCTGGAAATCGCACGTTACCGCCGTTCCTACATGGACACATGCATGCCTTTTTCGAACTACCGCTTTTTGGATGAATTTAATAAGGCTCACGGTCACGTACTGGATGCAGCACTGGCGCCAGATGGGGCTAAAATTGTGCTGCGCAAACCGAGCCTTTTACTCTACGCACTGTTTGGGTATTTTATTCCCAGCGCTATCGAGCCAGCGGTGCTGTGGCGCAAGCCAGCCTAGTCAAGAGAATAAAGAGATCAAAGAGAAAAGAAAGCTGAGCAGGTTATTGCAACTGCTCTGCAGGCGAGCCCGGAATTAACCATCGATCGACGCGCAATAATAGCGCCGGTAAGAACAATAGATCGAGCAGCAATGCAATCACAATGGTCAGTGACATCAACATGCCCGAGGTCGCGTTCACACTGAAATCAGACTGGACCAAAATGAGAAACCCTGCGGCCAATACAATGGTCGTTGCAACCAGTGCGCGACCGACGGTCGTGAAGGTATCCACTATCGCATCGGCGGCACTCAAACCCCGATGTACTCTTGCATCGCGATACTTCACCAAAAAATGCGTGGTATCGTCTACCACGATTCCCAAGGTCATGCTAAAGACGACCGACGCAGCCATATTCACTTCCTGCACGAGCGCGCTCCATACGCCCAGAGCCAACAATGCTGGAAACAAGTTCGGTACAAGACTGACCAAGCCAAAACGCCAGGAGCGGAAAGCCAACACGAGGCAAGCAGAAACCAAGAGAATCGCGAACAAAGAACCGATAAGCATGCTTTGGATATTGCGCATTCCGATGTGTGCAAAACTCACCGCATGACCAGTACCCCTGGTAACCAATGCCGGGGCATTCTCCTGCAACCAATCCCTGCTGCGCTGCTCAAACTGCACGACTCGCGATTTTTGGTTGCGTAATACCGCCGTGACTTTTAGTGCTGATTTATCCGCGCTTACCTGGTAAGTGACATCTTGCCCGTAGGGAATCGAGATTTCATAGAGCAACACATACTGCGCGGCGAGATCTTGCTGCTCCGGTAGCCGATACCAGGTGGGATCGTCTTCATGCATGACTTGGTTGAGGCGTTTCAGCGTGTCGGTAAATGTCTCCACATTGGTGACCTCGGGCTGCACGCGCAACCAATCGACGAAGCGCCCAACCTGTTGCAAAAACTCGGGGTCGGTAACACCGTCCACGCGCTGGGAATCAAATTTATAGTGCACATTTTGCGTTCCCGATAACTTCTCCTCAACGATGGAGATTGCAGAAGTTAGCGGCACATCATCGGAAAAGTAGCCCGCGGGGTCATCATTCAACTCGATACGCGGTACAAAGCTGAGAACTCCGGCCATGACCAACAACATACCCCAAAACATCCGTCGCTGATGACAAATGACTAACGTCGCTAGTTTGCTCATGGGCAAGGCCAACTCGCGCCAAGTTGCCCGAAAAGGCAGCTTCAACAGTAGTGCCGGCAGTATCGTCACCGTGACCCAAAGCGCGCCCAGCAGACCGACAGCGGAGATCGTACCCAACTCCCGAAATGGTGGCGAGTCGCTGAAGTTCATGCTGAGAAAACCGATGGCTGTTGTCACACTGGTTAAAAAAATTGGGTAGACGGTTTCATCCAGAGCTGCGCGGACTGCCGCTTCACGCTGCACACCCGAACGCAGTTGGCGCAAAAAACTACTGAGCAGGTGTACACAATCCGCCACCGCCAAGGTCATAATGATGGTCGGAGCTGAGATACTGACACTGTTGATGGCTATACCCATCCATCCGGCAAAGCCCATCCCGACCACAACACTTAAGGCAATGGTGATAACAGTGCACAACGCAGCCATCAGCGAGCGCAAGAGCAGCGCGAGCACCAACAGCACCATAACAAAGACCAAGGGAATCAGTGTTGCACCATCCGCGGCAGTGACCTCCGCCAAGTTCTGTTCAGTCAGTGCGAGTCCAACGAGGTGCACATGGACATCGGGGGTCTGCGCCATAGCGTCGCTGGCGATTTGGCGCGCCGCTTGAACTGCGTCGGCCAAGGCTTGCGCTTTGTCAGTCTGCGCCAATGCGAGGCTCACGTTAATGGCGGCTACTTTGCCGTTGCCAGCAATCAATCGCCCCACTAATAGGTCTTCGCGCAACGCAATGTGCCGCAGCCGTTCCACGTCATCGGCAGACAACAACATCTCGCCCTCGACCAATGGGCCGATTGCGATATCATCGCCATCGACGACGGTGTGCAAAAAGTTCGTCGCTGAATCTACGCGTCGAGAATGGGGGATCTGCCAAGCCTTGGCTGTCATATCTGCCAGCAGCGCGAGGTGCTGCTGAAATACATCACCTTCACCTGCATCGAGTACCAACAGAATGTTGTCCTCTTTGCCGAACGTGTCCTCCAAGTCGATCTCCGCCAATAGATTTGGGTCCTCGGGGCTAAACAGCACGCGGATGCCCGACTCGATGGCAAGGCGACTACCGCCCGCTGCAACGGCAAAAATAATCAGTAGATTGACGAGTGCCAGGCGCACGGGAAATCGCATCACCAGATCCAGCAGCGGCTGCATGCGGCTCATGTTCTCGAACCTCGCACAGCCCGGGAGCCAATGTTCGAACTCGCGTTTTGTGCTTCGGGTGTATCCGCGAATTTTGTCAACGCCATATCGAGCACGCTGTGCAACACAGCGGCACCGTCAATCTTGGCAAACTCCCGCGCCAAACCCTGTGCCGCGTGCCGAAAAGTTGCCTCGCACAGCAAACGCGAAATAGCCTGGGAAACTTCGCTCTCCTGCAACGTGCCAGCGCGCAAACCAAGCCCCGCACCTGCTGCCACAATCTTCTCCATATTGAGAAACTGATCCAAATTTGCGGTCACACCGAGGACCGGCACACCCCGCGTCAGCGCCTGTTGCGTCGTGGGGCTACCACCGTTACATACGACGAGCTGCGCTCTAGCTACCGCCAAGTCACCGGGCAAATAATCCGCGACAGTTACGTTGCTCGGCACGCTCTCATGCAGCGACGCTCCGGCACTAGACACCATCGCAGTCACCTCTAACTGCGCTAAACTGCGCAGCAACTTGGGTAACAGGGCTGCGTCGCCAGAACTTCCCATGGTCACGTAGACACAGGGTTTGTCACTGGGAACACTATCCCACCAAGGCGGCAGCGCCACACTCGGCGACCAATTCAGGGCACCGAGAAACCGGTGTGTCGACGGCATCCCATGCATGTCATACATAGCGGGCGTGTCGGCATATAAAACATAGTCGGCCTCGGTATAGACGCGCCGCAGATTGACCCCCGGGGCGGCGATACCGAAGTGTCGACACAGGCGGTTCATCGGCGCTGTATGCAGGGCGAACGCGACCGGGCGGGCTCCCGCAAAAACCGCCTGCGCGAGCGGCACACCCAAGGCTCGGGTCAGCGGCAGATCTGGAACGGGAAACCGCTGTTGCGAATGGGGCGACCAATAAGCGTTGCTCAGAGCTATATAAGGTACCCGCGCGAGTCGTGCACTCACCGCAAGCGACAGCCGAAAGTCACCGATGACCACAGCCGGCGCCACTTTCTCTATGACCGCGAGATCTTGTTCGACATAGGATTTTAATGTCTCGAAATCATACAGCGGGCGCCCTGCCGCCAAAGCGCCATTGAACTGCGCGCTGGAAATCGAGGCGATGTCATGGTGCTGCAGTTCTGGCTCACCGAGTAGCGAACGGTAATGCGGATCATGGGCCAGGTGCACGGTAAACTGGCTGGAATCCAACCATGCTGCAAGGGCCAGTGGGCGAGCGATGTGGGCCAGTGTCACCGCCTCGGCAACCATCAAAACTGTGGTTTTTTCGGCACTGGAAGAATTGGCCGGAGTGGCAACCCTAGTAGACATCCGTCTCGACACCTTCTTCGCGGTTGCCCGACGTCATCACGGCGGCTAGCGGGCTCCGGTGGGAACGAGCAGTTTGACCAATGGCTGACGGATTGAGCGGGAGGTCGGTCGCTGACCAAACCCAACACGACCCATGAATACGCGATTCGCGCAGGGCGCGTCGGGACCGAGCAACCCGCAAAGTTCACCGGCCAAGCGCTCCGCAAGCGCTTGTTCTTTGGCAACCCGGGTAAACGCGACCTCGTTCGTGACATAGCGTGAGAAAATCAATGGCGTCATTTCGGGTTGAAATTGCAAGCCTTGCCGCGTGGCCTCCAGCCAGAAACGCTGCATTGCACGCCCGCCCGCTAGGTAATCTTCGATGCCCGACAGTGGCCTATGGGACACAATCACGAAATGCGCCGCACAGCCAAGGCCAGTGCGCAAATCCATTTGCAATCGAGGTAGCCAGGTACCGGCTAAGAAGCGGTTCAAAAACTGAACTCGACGCCAACTCCCCAAAGCCCAACGCATGATCTTGCGCGTTGGCCAATCTATACCCAGGGCGTGTTCGGGCAAGCGATCTTCGCTGAATTGCGCACCCCACTCTATGTTCTTCTTATGCACAACGTAGGCTTCCGGCGTCGCCAATCGGATATGCGCGTTGTGAAACAAAAGTTTAGCCACGCGCCGGCGCTGTTCCGGTGCTTCCAACCAGCAGACCCGATATTGGTCACCCAGGGCTGCTTCGAGGGCTTGTTTGTGGCTATCTGACAAGGGACGCGTCGAGAAAGGACGGCGCTGAGTAACACGCTCTGCAACAAACGGCAGACAAGGGTGGGCGACCGCAGCGTCATCTTGCACCAACTCGACATCAATGATGGGGGCGGTATCCGGACAATCCGGGCGCAGCGCAAACTGCGCTCGCCGACCCTCGCCGGTGGCAGCTATCGCTAGGGTTTCCAGTAAAGCGCCAACGGCGATTTGGCTGGAGCTGCCATCCAAATCGTAGACGCACCAGTCGCGTGTATCGCGGGCATGAATAGTAGCGCGATGTTCATTGTGCTGCTCAAAACGCCAGGGCTGCTCATTGTCGCCGCTAGGCGCCCAGCGCGCAGCCTCGAGAATGCGCTCCATGGCACTCGCCGCAATTGCCGTGGAATCTGGGTTGGCTTCCGGCTGCGCCATCACTCGTTTGCGCGCTATCGCCAATCCGGCGCGCTGCAGGGGGTTGGCATTGCCGCCAGGGCGCCAAGTTTTTACCACGCGATTGCGGTAGGCATCAAAGTGCACGCCGCGCGGCGCGGCAGGAACCTTGCCGCGATGCAATAACAATTTTAACACCCAGGTGGCCGCAGCACCGGCACACAAATCACAGGCCATGGGCGTAGACGGCCCTTTCTTCGATTGGAAGTCGACAACGCTGTCATCGACCAAATAGGCCAGTTGTTGGGGTGCGGGCGCTAGACCCAGCATGAATCGCAACGCCTGCTCTTCTTCGGATTGACCTTCGAGGCGAAAGTACTGTTCAAAACTCATACCATCGGGCGCGAAGTAGAGCAGCGCAGTCCCCATGCCCAAGGGTGCCGCCGTCAAGGCAGGAACGCCGCGCTCCCGGCAAGCGGCAAACAGTTGCTGGCGAATATCGAGCGCGAAAAAATCCAGCGAATCGAGGTACAGATCTACGCCGTCCAAAAATGCATCGAGATTGTCGGAACTGATGCCTTCTGGAAAGAGATTGATCTCCAATTCAGGGTTGATATCCAGTGCCATCTCGCACATGACGGTCAGTTTGTCCCGTTCAAGAGTAGAGACTGATGCGCCGACCTGACGATTGAAATTGGGCAGCTCAAATTGGTCAAAGTCAGAGAGGTGGAAGGCCCCGACGCCAAGGCGGGTCAGGGTGAGCAAATGACTGCCGCCCACACCCCCCATGCCAGCGAGAGCGATACGCTTGGCACGCAATATCTCTTGGTCTGCCGCGGTCAACCAACCCAGGTTGCGCGAAAAGGCCTCGTGGTAGTCAAACGCCATGAGTCGTGTGCTATGCCCAGGCTGGGAGCATGAGCGGGTTGTTTAGAACAGCAGGTGCGGAATGGCGAGAGCAACCGGGGCGAGTACTCTCTAAATGCACAGCACCGAACTGCAGGGCCGCGGGCACCAACTCGCCCGTGTCCCGAAATTTCTGCAAAATGTGCGCATAAAATTCATGCAGTCCCTCGACCATACCGCCCAGGGTTTCACGCGTCTCCCAGTAATAGGGGGTTCGCTGGCCGTGGTATTCCATCTCATCGCCCGCGCGGTGCACGACCAGCCCCGAGCGACGCAACAAACGCGGTAGAAATGACTCCATCATGGCAAAGCAATTGGGGCGCTCTAACAGCTCACTCATCGCCAACGCCGATAGAATTGTCGCCACAGCGATGAGGGAAAACGAGCGCTGCTCGCGATTACTGACGTCGATGGCATCCATTTCACCAAATCGCGTTGCCTGCTCCCCCGAACGGCGGCGAAAAGCCCCATCCACGGCCAGGCGCGAAAACTCACAGACCGAGTTGCGGTTGTCTGCAAATCTCTGCAGGGCGCTGTTGTCCAACGCGCCGGAACAGTATTTTTCTATGGGCATCTGCCGATTGTCGCCAGCCAGGACCAAGCGCGCGCACCCCGCAGGTAACCCGGTGCTTTTATGCATGACAATACAATGCCGCGAGTGGGCATCAAATTCATCTACCTCCTGCTCATCGCTAAATTCTGCCGCTGACTCAAAGCCGAATTCCTCGCAGTAAACGCGATAGCGAATGCGATGCACAGAGCGCAACAACTCTGGCGTTGTCGCCAATTGCAGAGTGAAGTACCGTTGAAAATCTTCCACGAGGCTCGTTCTCACCTGTCCCATCAGATAAACCCTACGCTTCGGCGAACCAGACGGCTCGCAAACGGTTATTCCGCAACTAGAAAAGCGCCCCTATTTTGCCCGTACAGTAGCCTTTAGCCCGAGGGGAGTAAAGGCAGGAATTCACACCCTGCCCTCTGCCAAGTGCGCTAGCAGGCCGTGGACAGCCTCGTCGATTACACTGAATACTTCGTTAAAACCCTCCGTGCTGCCGTAGTAGGGATCGGGCACTTCACTTAATGTCGAGCGCCGAGAGAAAGACAGCAACAAACTACACTTTGTATTAAAGGCCGCAGGTGACATCGCCTGCAAAGCCTGCATGTGAGTGTTATCCATGCCAATTATCATTTCATGGCGTTCGATATCCCGCTCGGCGATCCGCTTGGCGCGGATACCCGCCAAGGATACTCCGACTCGGGCGGCGATCTTGTACGCCCTCGGGTCGGGTTTTCTACCGGGCTGGTTGACGACGGTACCCGCCGAGTTAACCTGGATTTGATCGCCCCACGGAGTCTGCGCCAGATAGTGGCGCAGCAAACCCTCTGCCATCGGCGAACGACAGATATTTTCCGTGCAAACCAACAAGACTCGTGTCTTGCGGTGAAATAGATTCACGTCGCTACGCTCCTTCGCCGCTAGCGGAATTGCACCTTAGTGCGTCGGCTATGCTACCCAGTTGCGCCGCAACTGTCTGCCATCTACTCACGCAGGGTGACCAAAGCGCGCCCCTGGCAGCGCGTGTTGTGCACTCTTTCACAGTTCGCCAGCTTGCCACCTGTGATTGCGAGAAATCTGCCGAAGTGGCTGTTTATCGCCGCAGGTGTTACCAGTACACTGATTCCTCTACATAAAAGCCTGTAGCTAGATTGCACGCGTAGTCTGTGTAAGTGCGCTTCTACGAAGCTTATAGAAAAGCTTGCAGCGCCACTTAATAGACAATCAGCAGACAGAGAATGACTTGTTCATGTCCGATTTAATCCACCAGTTCATCGAAGCGAGTGCCGAACGCTCACCGCGCTCACCCGCGCTGCTGTTTAAAGAGCAGTCCCTCACCTACACGGAGCTAAACGCAGCCGTCGAGCGGGCTGCACGGGGTCTACTCGCCTTGGACATCGAGGCGGGTGATCGAGTCGCAACGTATTTACCCAAGCAGCCGGAAACGGTGTTTGCGCTGTTTGGCGCGGCGCGCGCCGGTGCCTGTTTCGTTCCGGTAAATCCATTGCTCAAACCGCGCCAGTTGGGCCACATTCTGCCTCACTGCAATGTGAAAGTATTAGTCACCGCAGCGCCTCGACTGGACGCGCTGCAGGATATCCTCGCACACTGCCCCGACCTCACAACGATCGTCCTAGTGGAAGCGGAAGTCCCGGAGGGCACAACCATTCCAGGCAAAGCAGTGATTAGCTACAAAGACTTTACCCGAGCGGCGGATGCTTGCACGACCTCTTGCCACCGCCGCATCGATGCCGACATGACCGCCATACTCTACACCTCGGGCAGTACCGGTAACCCCAAAGGTGTAGTGTTATCGCATCGCAACATGGTCGCGGGCGCCCACAGCGTAGCCAGCTATCTCCAGAACACAGCCACAGACCGTATCCTCGCGGTGTTGCCGTTAAGCTTTGACGCGGGCCTGAGTCAACTCACCACCGCGTTTTCGGTGGGGGCATCGGTGGTCTTGATGGACTATTTACTACCGCGCGATGTCATCCGTGCCGTAGCGAAGTACGAAGTTACCGGTTTGGCGGCGGTACCACCGCTGTGGAATCAACTGCGCGACTTAGAGTGGCCAACGGACGCGGTACACTCCCTGCGCTATCTCACCAATACCGGAGGCGCCATGCCGGTCACCACGACACGTGCCCTCGAGAAGTCGCTGCCCAACACGCTGATCTACCTCATGTACGGTTTAACGGAAGCCTTCCGCTCCACCTATTTACCACCCGATCAGGTGGCGACGCGACCCGAGTCGATGGGCAAAGCCATTCCCAATGCTGAGATCCTTGTCGTCAATGAATCGGGTGAACTGTGCGCCGCCAATGAGCCCGGAGAACTGGTCCATCGGGGCGCCCTGGTGAGCCTGGGTTATTGGAATGACCCGGAAAAGACAGCGGCGCGCTTTAAACCTTGCCCCACCGCTGACCCCGCGCTGCCCAATCCCGAACTCGTGGTTTTTTCTGGTGATCAGGTGGTACGCGATGAAGATGGTTATCTGTACTTCATCAGCCGCAAGGATGAAATGATTAAGACCTCTGGGTATCGTGTCAGCCCCACTGAAGTGGAAGAAGTTGTCTACCAGTCCGGCCAGGTCGACGCTGCCGCTGCGATCGGTGTAGCCCATTCCCGACTCGGCCAAGCCATTGTGCTGGTAATCACTGGGGGAGAGGAATCTGCCGCGCAGGAATTGCAGGACACCGTGCTTGCCCACTGCCGCGCGGAGTTACCCAATTTTATGGTGCCAGCACACGTGCTTTGGCGCGCCAGTATGCCTCACAACCAAAACGGCAAGATCGACCGACGCGCTTTGACTGAGGAATATCGACAGCATTTTTCGGAAATATCTTCATGAGCAGCACTAAAACCGTAGCCGCACAGCACGCACCGATGGATCAGTTCCCCATCGAGGAAAACGAGTTGCTAGTCGGTGGGATTGCCATTAGCGCTCTAGCGGAGCGCCTAGGCGAGACGCCGTTTTACGCCTACGATGGCGCTGTGATGGCCGCACAGGTCGAGCGCCTGCGTGCGACTTTGCCACAAAATCTGCACCTTCATTACGCCATGAAAGCCAATCCGATGCCCGAAGTGGTGGCGCATCTCGCCGCTCTGACCGATGGCCTGGATGTCGCCTCGGCGGGCGAACTCCAGGTGGCACTCGCGACCGGAACAGATCCGCGCTGCATCAGCTTCGCTGGGCCGGGGAAGTCCGCTGATGATTTAGCCCTCGCGGTCGAGGCGGGCGTCATCATCAATATGGAATCGATGGTTGAAATGCAGCGCATCGCCGAGCTGGCAAAAACTATGGGCAAATACCCCCCCGTTGCGATCCGCGTCAATCCCGATTTTGAGCTAAAGGCTGCCGGCATGAAAATGGGCAGCGGCCCAAAGCCCTTTGGTGTCGACGCAGAAAAGGTTCCCGCCATGCTGCAGGAGCTCGCCACATTGCCCCTGGAATTCGTCGGCTTCCATATATTTAGCGGCTCTCAAAATTTGCGCCCAGCGGCGATCATCGAGGCGCAGACCAAAACCTTTGAACTCGCCATCCGCCTCGCGCAAGAGGCACCGCGGCCAGTGTCCTGGCTTAACATCGGCGGTGGTTTAGGTGTGCCGTATTTTCCCGGTGAAGAACGCCTTGTGTTAGATGACATTGCGAGCAATCTTGCGCGCGAGCTGGAGGCTGCAAAATCCGCCCTACCAAACACAGAAATTGTTATGGAACTGGGAAGGTATTTCACCGCTGAAGCGGGAGTTTACGTTTGCGCAGTGGTCGACCGGAAAGAGTCCCGTGGCGAGACTTTTCTCATCACCAATGGCGGTCTACACCATCACCTGGCGGCGTCGGGCAACTTCGGCCAAGTCATTCGCAAGAATTACCCACTTTGTGTGGCCAATCAAGTCACCGCTGCAGAGTTAGAAGAGGTGCACGTTGTCGGTCCGCTCTGTACCCCCTTGGACATATTGGGGAACAAGGTTCTACTACCTCGCGCCGAGCCCGGGGATCTGATCGCACTCTTCCAATCTGGCGCCTACGGCTTCACGGCGAGCCCACGCGATTTTCTCAGTCACCCACAGCCCCAACAGATTTTTCTAGCACCCAATTAAACCTTAATTAAACTGTAATGAAAGCTTGCTAAGCTATTCTAAATAAAGTATTTTTTGGGTCATTATGGTGCTAAAGAGTCCGCTCGACTTACCCCTTGGCAGTCCCCGCGTAGACGGCTCTGGATTGCACATCTAGTGTTGTCAAACCGATATTGGCAAGTCGCGAATAACTTCACATTTCTCCCATTTTCATTGGGCAGATTTTGCGGCACATGCTAACTTAACTGAGGTATTAAGAAGCTTGTGGATAAGTCTGGGAATTCGCTGTGCACAACGTGGTTTCGCCTCCTCGGCTGGAGCTTAAAACAGCGCTGTAACTAGCTAAAAACACGACCAATATAAAGTTTTACCGGCGTGGGCCCTAGGCCCATCGCATAGAGAATCGACTCCGCACTCAAAACTTAGGGATAGTTCATGGCAACGGTCAGGGTGTTCAACCACCATGTGCATACATCCTTCTACTGGCTCGCCTTAATCGACGCCATCCTTTTTGCCCTGGCCTTTTACGGGGGCACCTACATTCACTGCCTCATTGAGGCGGAGCCCGGCACTTTTCAAACATATTTTTCCCAGATCGCCGGCCGCGCCGTGATGTACGCGGCGGTGGCGCTGGTCTGCTTGGCCGCGATGGGACTGTATGAGCCGCGCATGCGCGAGGGTCGCTCCGGCATTTTAGCGAGAACGATTGGGGGTTTTACTGCCACCATCGTGTTGCTCGGCGGGATCTTCGCGCTGCTGCCGGAATTTTCTCTGTGGGGCAATGCCATGCTTTTCGCAACGGTGATTTCCTTCGCTTCCAACCTCATCAGCCGCACAGCATTCACGAACTTGGCGGACTTAGACCAATTCAAGAACCGTGTACTGGTGTATGGCTCTGGCGCTGCCGCCTCGACTATCACCAGTTCTATGCGGCGCAAAACAGATCGCCAGGGATTCGTCATCGTCGGATTCGTGCGCGTGGGTGGCGAAGACCCAAAGGTGACCGGGGAGCGCATCATCAACCTGCGCCAGCCGCTCGCCGAATACGCGAAACAAACCGAAATCGATCAAGTTGTCGTGGCACTGGATAACAAGCGCGATCAGACCCCGAGCGACGAGTTATTCAAGTGCCGCCTGCAAGGTATTAAGGTTCTCAATTTGGTGAACTTCTTCGAGCGCGAAGCGGGCAAAATTCTCGTCGATTTCGCCACACCCGGCTGGATGACCTTAACCGAAGATTTACGCAGCAATTCCTCAAACACGCTCGGCAAACGGCTGTTTGATATCTTGGCCTCAGCATCTCTGCTGTTTGCCACCTGGCCGGTCATGCTCATCACCGCAGTGGCGATTTGGATGGAAGACGGGTTCAAGTCACCCATCTTTTTCAGTCAAGAACGCGTGGGCCTCAATGGCAAAGGGTTTAAGGTTCGGAAATTCCGCAGTATGAGTGTCGATGCCGAGGGCGATGGCAAAGCGCGCTGGGCCACCAAGAACGATAGTCGCGTCACCCGTGTCGGTAGTTTTATTCGCCGCACGCGCATCGATGAACTTCCCCAGATTTTCAATGTACTCTCGGGCGACATGGCCTTCATTGGCCCGCGACCAGAGCGCCCCGAGTTTGTCAAACAACTGGCAGAACAGATCCCCTACTACAATTCGCGCCATGCTGTTAAGCCCGGTATCACTGGGTGGGCTCAGCTATGCTACCCCTACGGCGCCTCGGAAGAGGATGCGCGACAGAAGTTGCAGTTCGACCTCTATTACGTGAAAAATCAGAGCATGTTTTTGGATTTCATGATCACCCTCAGCACCGTCGAAGTTGTACTTTTCGGAAAAGGTGCCCGCTGACCCAATTATGTCAGGATTTTATACATTTCTTGGTTGTTGCGGCCCGTAAGCAGCGTTAACATACTGCCAACTCTTTAATAAATAAGCCTTTTCAAATTAGGCGCGAAAATTGCATAGCTGTTACAACTTCCGATATTTCGGGCTAAGGAACTGTAACAATTCATGGATGCGATACTGATCATTCTCGGGATCATGGGGCTTGGGGCGATAGTGATATCAGCTTACGTATTTACTGTGGCTGCCCGAAATTACGTGTCCGATGATGATCGCCGTTTTGCACAGAAATCTCACCCCTACCAGAGAGTTGAGCGCCGTCCCACAAATAGGCGCAGCGGTCGCCCGGTGGAGTTCCCACTGACCGTAAATGGCTTATTGGTAACCCGAGATCGGCGCGTCCTTCCAGATCGACGTGCGGCAGCATAGCACCGGCGTTTACACCAGGGGTGTAAGGTGTAGGTCAATCAGGAGATAGCTAAAGCCCCCGTGACCATCGGCCGCAAAATTATCCTGTTGGTGTTCATCACTGCGCTCATGGCCGTGCTGCTCATGCTCGGGCAAGCCGCTGCCCATCTCTACAACAGCACCCAGGAAACACTCGTTCAACAAGCGGTGGAAAAAACCCAGGGCAATGCCCGACTACCCGTAGCTTTGTATTTCGACAATAGCGCAGAACAACAGGAAATATTGGCGACCATGGTCTCGCCCTCTTCGGCTATTAGCTACGGATTGGTGAGATCGGGTCAAGGCACCATCACTGCCGCGCACCCCAAGGGAACAGCCAGCTATCTCGCTGCAATTGACTTCGCCAAAATTCGGGGAACCAACCTAGTAGCAGAAGTGGGCCTCACCAAGCGGAAAGCAGAGGAACAGCAGGAAGGCAACGCCTGGTGGTCCAAGCTCTTGGGCAACAATGTTATGTGGGATCTGACAATACCCATACTATCACCCGTCAACCCCAATCAAGAAAAACTGACACAGGAACAGTTGGTACAAGAGTTGCTGAACCTGGATTCTGCCTCTAGCCTCCATGTAGTGGGTTACATGCACCTGGGTATCTGCCGCACATTACTGATCCTAAGCATCCTACCTCGCCTGGGGTTGATGGCCCTTGGCGGCTTATTGTTTGTGTTAGCAAGTTATCTGTTCTCACGTCTTTTTACCCGCCGCATCACGGCTCCGTTTGACAACATCGTTCGCATTGCCGACGACATAGCTGCCGGGAAGCCGGTGCAAACGCTGGGTATGGAAAAGGCGGGAGAGTTCAAAGAACTGATAGTCTTGCTGAACTCCATCATCGGCAACCTCACTAGCTATAAAACGCAGATGGATGTGGATCATCAACTGCTGAGCATGAAGGTCGAAGAGCGAACCTCACAACTATCCAAGCGTAACGAAGAACTAAAGCAAGCAGTGGACGAGGTGACCAAGGCCAAGGATCGTCTGCGCCAATTCGCTTACTACGATAGTTTGACGGCACTCCCCAACCGACGTCTGTTCACTGAACAACTAGACGTGATGCTCAAACTAGCGAAACGCAATAACCAGAAAACCGCACTGCTCTTTCTCGATCTAGACAACTTTAAACGCATCAATGACTCCCTCGGTCACAGTGCCGGAGACCTTCTCCTGCGCGAGGTATCGAAAAGACTGTCTTATTGCGTGCGTGAGAGTGATGTCGTAGGCCACTATATCGAAACAGACTCAGAGATCGATGTATCGCGTTTGGGTGGTGACGAATTTACCGTGGTGCTGAACCAAGTCGAGGATAGTAATGTGGTCAGCATGGTGGCAAGCCGCGTGATAGACACACTCATTGAACCAATGACCATCGGTGGTCACGAGTTGGTCGTGACGCCAAGTGTCGGCATCGCCATCGCACCTGAAGATGCGGGCACAGTGGAAGAGCTGCTAAAAGCAGCGGATACAGCCATGTACCACGCCAAGAGCCGGGGCAAAAACAACTACGTATTTTTCCACAACGAAATGGGCGAGGCCGGGGTCGATCGGCTCACCATGGAAAACGACTTGCGCAAAGCAATTGAGCGACAGGAGCTAATACTTCTCTATCAACCCCAAGTAGACAGCGATTCCGGCACGGTGGTCGGTGCAGAAGCGCTAGTACGATGGCTACACCCAGAGCGCGGCATTATACCCCCATTTTCGTTTATCCCACTCGCCGAAGAAATGGGTTTGATCGGTGAGCTAGGTGACTGGTGTTTGGGAGAAGCCTGCCGCGAGATGGTTGCTTTGGAAGCCGCTGGTTATCTGTTACCGAGAGTGTCAGTCAACGTCTCGGCACTACAATTCAACAGATCTCTCATAGAGCGCACCGCTATCGTCTTGGGCGAAACCGGGATAGACCCGACACGTCTAGAGCTCGAACTGACAGAGGGGATCATGATGGATGGCAAGGACACCACTATCAGTGCACTCGAGCGACTAAAAGCGATGGGAGTGCGCTTGTCCATCGACGATTTTGGTACCGGTTATTCCTCGCTGAGCTACCTCAGCCGCTTTCCACTGGATGAATTGAAAATTGATCGCAGTTTTGTTATCGACTTCGACAAAGGTGATAATGACCGCGACCTGGTGATAGCCATTATCGCCATGGCTAAAAGCATGAACTTAGAATTAGTTGCCGAGGGGGTGGAAACGCACGAACAATACCAGTTTCTACGCGCGCACGGCGCCTCCGTCATCCAAGGTTATCTCTTTAGCAAGCCGGTCTACCCCAGTGAGTTGCGAGAGATGTTGCGACCGGGCTACTTCCAAAGTCAGTTGGCCAATATCGCCGCAGCGACGACGTAGGCTGGAGGGACCTCAACGGGAAAAACCAAAGCGGGAGTAATAAACAGGGCTCAGGCAATACCGCCACTGTGTTCTCCTGCTAGATCTTCCCGCTTCACTGCTTGAATCCGAGCGAGTTCCTGTTTGTACATCGCCGAGACCTTATCAACGCCCGACTCAGTCAACACGCCCTCATTGCCACCAGCAACAAAACTGGCGTAAACCCCCGAGGACGACATCAGCGCAGCGGAAATTATATTCGCGGCGATGCCCTCCTCCTGCATGGTATTTGCCAAGTCAATAAACTGATTGATGCAGGCGGTGCATTGCTTGTGATCATTTTCCCGATCCTGGGATTCTGCCATCTTGAGACCTCTTTTTAGGAGCTATGTAAAATACAGAAGTAGACCATGGTGACACAATTAGGGGTGGCGCATTGTGTAAAATCCCTGCTATTTGCAGACGCCGCCACCCACTGCCTTGTAGGGCTCGCAATTGTAGATGAGCCGGCCCGCCTCGCCATGCTGCCAATCCAAGGACGGCAGCGCGTAAGCAGGCGCCATACCCGGGGCTGAGTCACCTTGCGTTTCCGCCACGGAGCGCGGGTAGGTCGACCAATCTTTGGGGGCGCGCCAGCCGGGGGGCGGCACTAATTCGTTGCGCGTACCCGCCACGGGGTACAAGGTTCGCCAATAGAGTATTTCTTGCGACAAACGCGCGACAACTTTTGGGTTGGCATCTGCCAGGTTATTGTTCTCGTAGGGGTCCTTATCGATATCAAATAGGTAGTTGGTCACTACCGCGGACAGCAAACCCTGCTCAACTTCCTGCACCAATTTCCAGTGGTCGTTAAACGCGGTGAACATAAACGAGCCGCGAATGGGTGTCTCTGAAGCGAAGAAAACGAGCTCTTCGCGCGGCGCGCGTTTACCCTCTGCGATGGCCGGCCACAGGTTCTTGCCATCAAGTTCAAACTTGTCGTTCCCTGGCGTAATGCCCGCCGCCGCCGCGAGCGTGGGGAAAACGTCCATTGCGGTCATAATCTGATCCATCTCACTACCGGCCTTTAACTGATCGGGCCAGCGCATCACCGAAACGACTCGAATACCGCCCTCCCAAGTTTCACCTTTGCCACCGCGCAGCGGCACATTGTCTGCACCACCCGAAGCGTAAGCCGCGCCACCATTGTCGCTGAAGAACAGCACGATGGTGTTATCGGCAACACCCTCTTCCTCGAGTGTTTGTAGTACACGACCGATGGACTGATCCATCGCATCCACCACCGCCGCATACATTGGGCGAGCGCTAGGTTGTCGCATCATGCGTCGAATGAGGCGAGACTGATCCGTGTTTTTGCTGCGCGCCGGTTGGCGGTTATCTGCTAAATTGGCATACTTGTCCTGCAATTCCTGTGGTGCATCCAAGGGCGTGTGTGGCGCTATGAAGGGCATATAGACGAAAAACGGTTTGCTCTTGTCACGTTCGCGAATGTAACGCGAAACCTCGTCGCCAAGGATAAACGTCTCGTAGCCATCGCGTTCAATCGACGTGCCATTCAACTGGAAGTCGCGTCCGCCTTGGTTACTAAAAGGTGGGAAATAACCCACCTCAGTGTGTAGATGACCATAAAAATGCTCGAAGCCGCGGCTATTGGGGTGATATGCCTGCAGCGCGTGGCCCAGATGCCATTTGCCAACCATTGCAGTTTGGTACCCCGCTGCGAGGAAGCTCTCTGGCATGAAATGTTCCTCGGGGTGAATTCCCGCATTCATCCAGGGCATGATGACACCGTATACCACGCCCAGACGCATTGGGTCTCTACCCGTCATCAGGGCCGCTCGCGTCGGAGAGCAAATGGGTGTGGAGTAAAAGCGTGATAACTCTACACCCTCAGCGGCAAGTAAATCTAAGGAAGGTGTATCGATATCACCACCATGAAAGCCGACATCGCTCCAGCCAATATCATCGGCCACCATGATAATAATATTGGGTCTAGCATCGGCAGCGTGGACTAACGTAGTCACCCAGGCGCTAACGAGCAGAACACCGACGGTAGTGCCCCATTGCAACATAGGTTGGAAAATACGAAACAGGAATTTGTGCACGGTCCGCTCCAGCTTGGATTTTGAATTTGGGGATATGTTAACGCAGTTTTTACAAAACCGTGTATCGGGTGTAAGTTTCTCAGAAAATCTGCATGATTGCTGCGCTGTGTTTAGCCCCCGGCTATGCTTGCGCCACACCATTGACCGACCACACGGATGCGCGTAGCGTTGATTACCAAGTACTCATTGAGAGACTGCATGACCAGCGAGGCTCTCCGCTGCAATGAAGACGAGTATGGCCAAGACAGGGTGACTCAGTTCGCAACCGCGCGAGTAGATAAATCTAAGTGCGACAAAAAGTGGGTCGACGCACACAACAACCTGGGGCGCTATTCCTAGCATCTGGCAACTACACGTATCATGACACGACTGTTCATCACCAAACACGTCGATATTTCGTTGAGCGAAATCGAGCTGCAAGCCATTCGTGCGCAGGGTGCGGGTGGCCAGAATGTCAACAAAGTCTCTACCGCAATACACTTGCGTTTCGATGTTGCCAGCTCCAGCCTGCCACAGTTGTATAAAGAGCGACTGCTGGCACTCAAGGATCGCCGTATCACCGGCGAAGGTGTTATCGTCATCAAAGCGCAACGTTTCCGCAGCCAGGAAAAAAACCGCAATGATGCCCTGCAGCGCTTAGCCGCGCTCATTCGCAAGGTCATGCAAACTTCGCGCAGCAGAAAACCAACCAAGCCCTCCCGAGCAAGTAAGAAAAAGCGTGTCGACAATAAAACCCGGCGCGGCAAACTTAAATCGCTGCGCGGCCGTGTCACCACCTAGTGCAATGTCCAACCAGCGTAACAACAAGTGTCGGAGTCTGAATAAATCGTGAAAAAACTGCTGCATTGGCTCCTGCAACCCAAAACACTGGTGTTATTGTTCACTGTGGGCACTATCGCCATTGCTATCCCGCTGTTTCAATTTATGGCGAACCGTAATGAAATCGGACTGTTGTACACCGATGTACTCTATCTCTGTGGTGCACTATTTGTGGCGCTCTTCGCCCTGTTGCGTATGTTGCAACGCTGGCGCTGGTTTTCTCCTGTATTGGTATGGCTGGCCCTGTCCATGTGGCTGCAACCCCAGCTGTTCCCCTGGCGCGGTACGGCCCTAGATGGGGGACTGATTGAAACCGCCGAATTTTACCAACGCGCTATTTGGGAAGGATTGTTGTGGCTAGGGCTTTTCTGTGCAGTCATTACATGCTGGCGTCGCTTTGGTGATCGCGGCCTGGCTAATCTGGCAATTTTGATTGGGTTGGTTGCCATGGGAAGTGCTGTGCTCTCCCAGGGCGATGGAAAAAAATGGAGCAGAGCCCAGGCGCTCACGTTTCGCTATGCGACCGACACCTCCGCCTTGCAACAATTGTCGCGCGGTAAAAATCTGTACATCATCATTTTGGACGAAGCGCAGAACAACCTTATCTGGCAATTGCTCAGCGAAAATCCAACGCTGCGCGAGGCCTATCAGGATTTTACCTTCTTTACCGATGTCGCTGGGGGCTTTTCCTACACGCCGGCCTCTTTCCCCTTGATCTTTGCCGGCGAACACTATGCCAACGACCGCGGCTATGAACGTTTTGTATTGCAGGCATACAAGTCCGAGCATTCGATCTACCGCCACTTTCGCGAACTCGGTTACAAAATACTTGTATTTCCCGGCTGGCCCGGTACCTTTTTCCCCGCACAGGGTTTACACGACAACCCCGGCGGTGACACCTTAGCCCCTCTGCTGGAAGGCAGCGCTACTCTAGCCGACTTGGTTAGCTTTGCATCGTTCCCGGGGCCCATTCGTCAACTGGTTTATAACCGAGGCCGTTGGCTGTTTGCATCCCTGGGGGCATCCAGTCGAGTCGCTGGACTAGAAATCTACGGCTTACCCAGTGGCACGGGTGATATGGACACCCGCCAAATAGCACGTTTTCTACGCGAGGCCGATGTAACCGCCACAGACGATCGGCTCTTTTCCGTGCATCTGCGTGGCGCTCACGCACCTTGGCACCTCGATCGAGTCGGTAATCCGGTTGGCGCGCAGGGTACGACCGCTGCCTATCTCGATCAAGCGCATTACAAAATGCGCTTGCTGGCCGCCTTCTTGAAAAAGCTAGAAACACTGGGAGTCTATGACAATTCCGCTGTTGTCATTATGGGAGACCACGGCACTGGACGCACTGAAGCGCAGACACGATTGGCCGGCGCACAAAAAGAACCGATGTCCGGAGTCTCAGTGCAAGCTGAACTAACCGTAAAAGCCAGAGCAAATCCGGTATTCATGGTAAAACCCTTTGGGGCCAAACAGCCGGCGCTTACGATTGACCGGACAGCGGTGGGCTATGGTCAATTCCACCGCAATTTGCTGGCGTTAACGCAATTGGGTGCATGGCATTCCGGTAAAGCACCTCGTGCAAGGCGGTACACCGATCACTCTTGGCGCCGCGGAGAAAAAGGCGCCTTTTATGATTACCGTGAGTACATTGTCGCCGGTGATATCGCGAAGGACCACTCTTGGTGGCCCCTCCATGTGCACGATATCGTGTTTAGCGACTGGAAAACCTGCCCGTTTGGAGAATCTGGCACCGCGCTGACCTATTCGCGTGAAGGCCTGAAATTTTCGAAAGATGGAGAGATAAGCCTCTCGGCAGTCACTGACGATTTCTTGCTGGTCAAGGTAGCGTTTGACCCCCCACTAGAAAAGGGAGAGTCAGTTGATATCGAGTACTGGCAGGAGGGCGGCTTTCGAGGTGAACAACAAGTGACACGCGTCGACACACAGTTCACCAGTGCAATGCTGGTGCAACTTGCGGGTGTTAATTCCAGCCGCCCATCCGAGCCCTCGACTACCACCACTCTCAAGCTGGAATCTGTATCAAGGTCGCTGACAATCCAGGATGCCCTACTGCTCAAAAAAGTGTCAGAATAATGCGTTCCGGCCTATTGAATGGCTACTCTGGTACCACTTCGGCAAACGGACGCCCACCTTTGAAAGGCGAATCGAGCAGTATGTTGAACCGCGCGCAAATCCTCACCGCGCTCCTGCTTTTCGGCCTATTTTTCTGTACTACATAACTAGCACCTCGGACAGGCAAAGCTATGATTGGGCAAAGTTTTGATTGAGTGTTAGTGGCCAGGCGCAGCCCAGGCCGATGGTCCAACTATGGCAGCAGTGGAGCGCGCGAATGTCCAAGGAGTCTCAGGTCGATACTAAGGCATTAGTACGACGTTTTTTCAAAGCCATGAACGAGGGCGACGTAGAGCACATCGTCAGCGCCTATGCAGACGACGGCGAGTTACACACTATGGGCGAGACACTTATATCGGGCAACTATTCGAAGGAGCAGATTCAGGCTGCCGCTGGCAGTATCTACGACGTCTTTCCCGAAGGCTTAACGTTTACGGTTATCGATATGGTTGCCGAGGGAGACAAAGTCGCTGTTGAAGCTACTAGCGACGGGTTGCACATCTCTGGCAAGCGCTACAGCAATGAATACCACTTTTTATTCGAGTTTCGGGATGACAAGTTGCTTCGCCTAAAGGAATACATGGATACCGAGCGGGTAACGGATGTGTTATGCGGTGGTCAACGCAAACCCTTTGATACCTAGAACTAACGGCATGCTGATTCAAAAAGACTCGGTAGCGCACGACTTCCCCCAGTAGAGCGACATAAATAGCAGAGCATAATAAGAGGAGTACAAGATGGAACGTCGAGATTTATTAAAGGGCACCGCCCTCAGCACCATCGCGGGCGCACTATTGAGCCCCACTGTTATCGCGATGACTGAAACCAATGCCGCAACAGCGCTCTCCAAGGGCAACGAGGCAGTTCAGGCTTTGGCCGAGCTACAACAGGCCTTAGATGAGTTAGAAACAGCATTTGCCTCAAAAGCATGGGGACTGCGCACGCCAACGGATTTTGCCGATGCCAGGCGAGTCCTGCTACACGCTCTGATGCACGGTCTAGAGGCCTGGTTAGAGGCTGATCCCGCTCGGCCTTTTTTCACCTCATTCATCAATCAACGCAAAAAAATGCTCGGCGACAATCCCGATGCGCGCTATTTTTCTGCGGTTATCGACGATCTGCACAGCTACCGCATTCGCGGCAATCTCGCTGGGGCAACTTACACGAGTTTTACGATTGAGTTCGGCGCAGGCACCGATGGTGACGGTATCGGATCCACTTTGAACGACAGCCAATTTAAAGCCGATCGCAAAGGCAACTACGAAATCATTCTCAGCAAGGAAAAAACGTCGGGCAACTGGATGCCGCTGCCACAGGGGGCAACGAGTGTAACCACGCGGCATTATTACGAGCGAAAACAAAGTATCAACAACGACCGCATGTATCATATTCCCATCGACATTGAGAATCTCGACTCTGTGCCGCCCAAGGGCCCGGTGACTGACGCCGAACTCGCCGCGGGGATTCGCCGAGTCACTCAGTTTGTCACAGGCAACGTCGTGACGATGAATGCCGAGGGCAGCCCTTCCTGGGTATCGCGTGTGCCCAATCAATTTGTGCCACCAAAAAAAGACAACTCCCACGAAAACATCACTTATGCAGCGCGGGACAATGTGTACAGCATGGCGCCATTTGTACTCGCGCCCAATCAAGCACTGGTCATTCGAGGCCGCTTCCCCAAGTGTCGTTTTTCCAATCTAGTATTGTTCACGCGCTTCCTACAGACCTTCAACTACGAGGAACGCACCGTCTCACTCAATCGCGCGCAGACCGAGCAGGACAAGGCGGGCAACTTTGAAATGATAGTTGCGCACCGAGACCCAGGGAGACCGAACTGGCTCGATACCGAGGGACGCCCCTACGGCATCATGTTTTGGCGCTTTCAATTACCGGAGGGGGACATCGCTCCGCTGGAGACGGAAGTCATTACCCTGTAGAGCACCGCTACTCAAGTGCTAGTCTAAGGCGCGACTGGCACTTTCCCGGGACAGAGAGTCGCAACTATCCGCTGACGGTTGAGTCAACCAACGTAGGCCATTGACCAATAGCCGCCGTACTTGCGGTTGTTCAAAGGCATCCCCCCGGTGGCCCATGGCGAAATAGAGTGATCGCCCCTTCCCCACACAGTTGGTCCACACCACCGGGTGATCGCCCATGCGCAAATCGCGTTCACTGCGCCACATCTTCTGCACCGGGTTGTAGGAAGTCTCATCAAGCGTGGCGAGCACGTTAAAGCTTGCCAGTCGCGGGCTCTTCTCCCAGGAATACCACTCCTCTTCGTGTTCCCATATAGCGGGCAAATCGGCCGCAGCAGGGTGCCCCGGCTGCTCCATGACCACCGTCGCGGTTTGAAACTGCGGGCCCATAATATGTGCGGTGAAATCTGCACCGATTAAGTGCTGCCGATACCAAGACCAGCCCTTATGGGAACCATCGCCCGCTGCGTGCACACCGAGCCAGCCGCCGCCGCCCTCTAACCAGCGCTGAAAAGCCAGCTCCTGGGCCTCATTCAACATGTCGCCGGAGGCATTTAAAAAAACCACGGTGGCAAAGCGCGATAAATCCTGGGTGTTGAACACCGCGCCATTTTCAGTAAAAAAGACGCCCCACCCCTCTTGTTCTGTCATCTGCGCCAGCACTCGACTGCCGCCCTCAATGCCATCGGCGTGACGAAAACCGTTGGTTTTGCTAAAGACAAGCACTGCTGGTTGGTTTAAATCGCCAGGAAGTTCTGGCGCAACCCTATCGTGATCTGTTGAGGGGAACACGAGGTTCCAGGCACCCACACGCCAAACGGCAACCAGGAATAGGGCTACAAGACCCACCATGAGCCACAATAACAGTTTGAGAACACCGCCTCGCGCTCTGTGCACTGTACGCAATCCTCTATTCGCGCGACTACTTCGCGCCGTCAAACCAATCAGTGAAGCCCAATTTCGCGGACGGACCGATGTGCAGCTGCTCCAACACACCGTGACCGACTTTGCCGTCGCAGGTCGCTTTTACCACTTGTTGGACATGCAAATTCTCCAAGGCCAGGGGATCAAGATCGTCGTCGCGCCAACTTTCCCCGGCGATCACCATCTCACCGTGCCACTTGCCATGGCCCCATTCCGGGTGCTGATAACCCAAACCCTTCATACGATGCACCATGAGCGGCTCCAGGTGGACTTCCTTTGTGTCTCCCGAGCGATCCCGCATGGTAACAACCGCAGAGTTCATGCGCCGCGTTCCTGGAATCCAATCGAATTGGTAATCCACAGAGCCCTGCCAGGTGCACGCGTTTTCGTCGCAGGTGCCAGGGATATCTTCCAGCTTGGGGTAGTGCGGCAAGAAACCCTGGTCAGTGTGCCACTGGTGCCCCGATTCATCTTCAAACCAACCGGCAAGGCTGCATTCGTTCTCCCAGTGAATCGGCATCCACATGAAGTGCACCGCCTGAAACTCGGCCAGCGGTGCACCGCCAGTATAGGCATCGCCCACCGGGCGTATTCCCCAGGAGCGATCTTTTAACCCGAAGGTGGTGGCACCATCGACCTTGAGCTCCTTGCCATCGTAGCTAATCCAACCGGACCAAAAACCAAACTGGTCCAGGCGCGTGGCATCCATCACCACATGACGCTCGTTGCGCAGGGTTTGCCTTGCCTCTTCGATGCATGCAGTTCTGGGCGTAAATACAAGATCGCACGCGATACCCGTCTCATTGTCTTCGAGCACAACGCGGTGCCGGCCCATGGGCTCTAGAATTTCCAGTGTGAAAGGACCGACTCTGGTATCGGTGGGCTCCGCGGGCGCTCGGCGCGAACCGTGAAAGGCGTACTGATGACCATCGATAGCCAGGCTAAGGCTGCAATCGAGAATGCCCAAATTGGGATAGCGGCACAGCCCAACGCCAAAATAGAAACTACCATCCTGAGCATGGGCGTTATACCAATAGCGATCGTAGTGAAAGCGGTCGCTAGAGGCCGTATGAAACACCGGCTCGGCTGTTTGGTGGATCGGGTAATCATCAAACTTGGATAACATTAGCGTCGCTCCCGCAATGCAGTGTCAATTATTCGAAGGTATCTAGTTTTTCATGTACGTTCTTCATGTACCTAGTTTTATCTCCACCTAGGATGTACCACAGGCCGCTCAGCGACAAGCGGCGTGACTAATGAGGGCGTACATGTATAGGAAATCAAACCCTCGACAATCACCTAAATCTGACCCTGGAAGTGGACGCAACCAGATCGAGGTTTGCCAACTCCGCGGCTAGACAAGGAGAGAAGCCTCGACTAACGTCGATAGTTTTGCGCACGGAGCACCGCGCTATGCAGGCCCTCCTGGGTTTCAGTTGTCTGATGTTGTTTGCCTGGTTGACCAGCACCGATCGGCGGGCGTTCCCCGTGAAAATTGTCCTGTCGGGTTTGGTGGCACAATTTGCGCTGGCCTTGCTGCTGCTGAAAGTTCCGCTATTGCAAAAGGGCCTGAATCTAATGAATCGCGCGGTCGTGGTCTTGGAGGGGGCAACCAGCCAGGGCACCGCTGTGGTGTTCGGCTATTTGGGTGGCGGCGACGCGCCATTCACCGTCACTGGCCCAGAGCACAGCTTTATTCTCGCTTTTCGCGCGCTACCCATCGTCGTCGTGTTCGCGGCGCTGAGCGCGTTGCTCTGGCATTGGCGCGTCATTCCAAAAATCATCAACGCTCTGGCTAACCTACTCGCGAAATCGATGGGTTTAAGCGGCAGTGTGAGCGTGGGCGCGGCGGCGTCCATCTTTCTGGGTATGGTGGAATCACCGCTGTTGATTAAGCCGCAACTCAAGCGCTTGTCCGACAGCGAATTGTTCATGCTCATGACCTGCGGCATGGCAACAGTAGCCGGTACAGTACTTGGCCTTTACGCGAGCATACTCAGCGCCAGCGTTCCAGCAGCGCTCAGCCACATCTTGGTGGCATCACTAATCAGCGCACCGGCGGCGCTGTTGCTGGCAGCCATCATGGTGCCACCGACAGAGTTAGTTTCCACGGTGCCGGTCGACACACAATCGCCCTACAAAACCAGTATGGAGGCATTGGTGAGCGGCACCGGTGAGGGCTTACGCCTGCTGGCGAACATTATCGGCATGCTGATCGTGTTTATCGCGCTGGTCAGTTTGGTCGACGCTGGCCTCAGCTTGCTTCCGGTGAAGGGTGAGCCCGTCACCCTCACGGCCCTGCTCGGAAAGCTATTCGCACCCTTGGCATGGCTAAGCGGGATACCCTGGTCCGAAGCACACATTGCCGGTGAGCTACTGGCAACAAAAGTGGTGGTGAATGAACTGGTCGCCTACCTCAACATGGCGGCGCTGGGCCCCGAGGCACTGGGTGAACACAGCCGACTAATTCTGACCTACGCACTGTGCGGCTTTGCGAACATTGGTAGCCTGGGCATCATGATCGGTGGGCTCACCGCCATGTGCCCCGAGCGCAGCTCAGACTTCTTGCGTCTGGCACCGCGCTCCCTATGGTCCGGGCTGCTGGCCACCTGTATGACTGGCTGCGTCATCAGTCTCCTGCACTAAACGGGGGGGGGTCCTACACCATGCCCGCCGCCGACCATGGCGTCGTCACCAGTCAACCGCGCTTCCTGCCACACATGACGGATTCGAGCACAGTGCGCATGGGTCTAGTACCACTCGATCGCCATCGCTGGCTAGAGCCCGATGAGTTACTGCCGATATTTCACCGTCACAAAATCGAACTGCGAGAACGCTCTGGTAGCGACATTTATCGAGCTCGAGCCAGTTCAGAACCTGCGCAGCAGGAGCTCGCGGCACTACTACTCCAACATCTCATAGCCGATCATTGCAGGGACTACAAGCGAATGGGTAACGGCCTTCGCTATGTACCCACCGATCTGGCGCTCGCAGGCGCAGGCGAGGAGCCTTTGTGGAACTGTTCACTTTGGGTGCCGGATGACTTACTGATCCTAGAGAAGCAAAGCGGAGACTACCGACTGACAGCCGCGAGCGTGTGCAGCCCTAGCAATTGGCGCCTAGCCGACAAGTTTGACCGCAGCATGACCGACATCCATCAACCAGTGCCACAACTCAATGCAGCGCTGGGCAAGAGTATCCAACGGTTTTTCGCGCATCTCAAAGTGGAGCGCCCGATCGAGCGCTACAACTGGTCGCTACAACCGAACGACGAGCTCAACTGGCAATCGGCGGGCGATGCACTGATACCCGGCGAACAACCGCTGTACTACCGCTGTGAACGCCAATCACTACGACGCCTACCCATTAGCGGTGCCATCGTGTTTTCTATTCGCGTGTACCTGCACCCGCTGCAAGCACTGTCTGGCGTACCCGGCGCGCTGGCCGCCCTGTTTGCTGCCATTGACAGTACACCCGCCGCCCACGCGCGCTACAAAGGCTTTGATCGCCTAGAGAACGCGCTGCGCAAGTACCGAGTAGCATAAATACTCCGGACGAACCAGCACGTGCTGCACAGCTGACGCTCAACCAAGCATCAACTGACTTTCACGACCAGCTTGCCGAAATTAGCGCCGCTAAAAAAACCTAAAAATGCTTCGGGTGCGTTTTCCAAGCCCTCGACGACATGTTCACGATAGGTGAGCTTGTCCTCACTCAGCCAAGTCATCATATCTCCGATAAACGCGGGAATGCGGTCGCGGTAGTTGCCCACCAAAAACCCTTGCATCTTGATACTGCGCCGCAGAATAAGTCCCTGTAGTTGCGGCATGCGGTCCGGACCGGGTAGTGGCTCGCTTTGGTTGTAATGTGCAATGAGGCCGCACACGGGAACGCGCGCAAAATCGTTGAGCAATGGCATGACAGCGGCCCAAGAACTGCCGCCAACATTCTCGAAATAGACATCGATGCCATCCGGGCACGCAGCGCGCAATTGCTCCGCCATGTCTTTGTCATAGTGACTGACACAGGCATCGTAGCCCAGAGTCTTGACCGCGTATTCGCACTTTTTCTGTGCCCCGGCGATACCGACCACGCGGCAGCCCTTTATTTTTGCAATTTGACCAACCACCGAGCCAACCGCACCAGTGGAAGCGGCTAGCACAACCGTCTCACCCGCCTTGGGTTGGCCGATATCTAATAACCCGATATACGCTGTCAGACCCGGCATACCCAAAATACCCAGGGCATAGGATGGTTTCATAATGCGCGGATCCAGCTTCAACAAGTCACTGCCGTCAGACAGCGCATAATCCTGCCATCCCGCCCAACCGCTCACCAAGTCGCCGAGCTTGTAGTTGTCATGCTTAGAGGCCACCACCTCACCGACAGTGCCACCGACCATGACATCTCCTAGGGCCACCGGGTCGGCGTAGCTTTCTGCATCGTTCATTCTGCCGCGCATGTACGGGTCTAACGACAGGTAGCGCGTGCGCATCAGCACCTGCCCTTGAGCGGGCTGTGGCACAGCGCCCTCCTCCAGCCGAAAATTCTCGATCGTTGCTTTGCCCCGGGGCCTGGAGGCCAGCACAATCCGTCGGTTAACTGAGGGGTTGGGTCGCTTGCCTTCCTCGTCACTTGCACCAGCTCTAGTTGTCGCCAAACTTCCAACAGCCGCCAGCGAGGCCAAAGTAAAATCACGCCGCTTCAGTGTCATAGTGGGTCTCCAATCAGGTTTTGCTCAGCGTCTTCGTCATTCAAGGCGCAGTATTCTAAACTGAAGTAAGCATAGTAGAGATTGTGCTACCTGTCGCGACTGGACAGCCTGTTCACTGCAAATTGAGTTCAGTAGACTCCCAACAAGGTCACAATTCACAGAGGCACCTCCTATGTACGATTTAATCATTCGCAATGCCACTATCGTCGATGGTACCGGCAAAGCCGCTTTTCCCGGAGACCTTGCAATCGCTAATGGCGTTATCAGCGCGGTGGGGATAGTTACAGAAGAGGCCAAGCGCGAAATTGACGCAAAGGGCCAATTGCTGACCCCAGGCTGGGTCGATGTGCACTCTCACATGGACGGCCAGGCCACTTGGGACCCATTATGTAGCCCGGCGGCCAATCACGGGATCACCACCTTGATTATGGGTAACTGCGGTGTGGGCTTTGCGCCCTGTGAGCCTAGCGATACTGCTCACGATCGATTAATTGCGGTCATGGAAGACGTCGAGGACATTCCCGGCACCGCGCTCCACGAAGGGGTAAAGTGGAACTGGGAATCCTTCCCCGAATACTTAGATGCGGTGGAGGCCTACCCCCGCGCCATCGACGTCGGTGCGCAAGTCCCACACTGTGCAGTGCGCACCTATGTGATGGGTGACCGCGGCACACACAACGAAAAAGCAACGCCCGACGATGTCAAACAAATGGCGGAGATTGTGCGCGAGGGTATTCGCGCAGGCGCCCTGGGCTTTACGACATCGCGTACCGAGTTACATACCACGCGCGAAGACGAGGCCATGCCCGGCACCTATGCGGATGAGAATGAGTTATTGGGGATCGGTCGCGCTATCGGCGAACTGGGTGGCCAGGGTATTTACGGCCTCGTTTCCGACTTCAACAACTGGGAGGAGGAGATGGACTGGATGAAACGCCTATCCATCGAAAACAACTGTCAGATTAATTTTGTACTTTTTTTCCGCGAGGATAGCGACTGGCCGCGCGTGCAAAAACAACTGGCCTATGCGCGCGACGCGCGTGCTGAAGGGGCACAGCTCATTCCTCATGTGGGAGCCCGCCCGGTCAATATACTGCTCTCCTGGGACGGCACTATTCACCCCTTCAGTTTCCACACCAATTTTGGCCCACTGTCGATCATGTCGCACCAAGATCGCTTGGCAGAACTGCGCAAACCGGAACTCAAGGCCGCAATTTTAGCCGAAGATTTGCCGCTCATGGGCGATGATTTCATGGATACCATTATCGGTGGCTTTGACAAACTCTATGAGCTGGGTGACCCGCCGAACTACGAACCGGCTCCAGAAGACAGCATCGCTGGCAAGGCGCAGGCAGCGGGCATATCGCCCGCAGAATACTGCTATGACCTAATGATGAGTAATGATGGGAAAGGTGTCGTGTACTTTCCCTGCTTTGGCTACGGCGCCGGCAACCTCAGCCGCCAAGCTGAGCTATTGGAAGACGACAGCACCGTCATCTCCCTCGCCGATACCGGCGCCCACTGCGGCGTGCTGTGTGACGCCAGCGTGCCAACGCAAATGCTCAGTTATTACGTGCGCGATCGCACGCGCGGCAAGCGCTTTAAACTCGAGGATGTCGTGAAAATGCAAACCCACGACACCGCCCGCTGCGTGGGCCTCCTGGATCGCGGAACAATTGAAGTGGGCATGAAAGCCGATCTCAACATCATCGACTTCGACAATCTACAACTCGAAGTCCCGCATATTGTATTCGACTTACCTGCCGACGGGCGCCGCATGTTCCAAGGTGCGCGGGGCTACACAGCAACCATTGTTAGCGGCGAAGTCATCATGGAAAACGGCGAACACACAGGTGCTGTGCCTGGGCGGTTGATACGCGGCTCGCAGCCGGCCCCGAAGGCTGCGTAGCACTATATGGCTCACTGCATAAACACTCTCAATAGCATGATAAAAACCACTACGCTATAACGAGCACCATTTGGTGTCCTTTTTCGGCGATTATTCGGGCAATTGGGCAGACCGCTAATGCGAGAGGCCAATGTGAATGGATAGTGATAGGCCAATACCAGAGTAGTACTGAGTGCTACCGCATGGCAGCGCGTAGCACGTTGGCGCGTTTGTCTGGCCCATCGTGACTCCAACCCGGTGCGAGAAATAAGTAGCGCAATCTGTCTCGCCAAGTTTCCGCACGCTTCAGGTCACGCGCAATCGCCACGTACTCATGCGTTGCGACCCAGGCTATATTGTCTGAATCGAGATTCGTCGTAAGACCATAGACCACTGGGTCGTCGTCTCGTTCAGCACTGAATGTGCGGAACCATTTATCCCAGATAATTAGGACACCGCCATGATTGCGATCCAAATAGCGCACATTTGACCCATGGTGCACGCGGTGGTGGGATGGCGTATTGAAGACTGCCTCAATCCAGCCAGGCAGGCGGTCCACCGCCTGCGTGTGTATCCAAAACTGATAAAACAGACTGATACTAATCATAGTAATGATCATACCCGGGTCGAAACCAAGCAGCGGCAGCCACATCCAAAACAAAAATTTGTGGATGCGCTCTCCCACGCCCTGCCGCAAAGCGGTGCCAAAGTTCAGGTACTGAGACGAATGATGATTTACATGCCCCGCCCAGAACAAACGAACTTCGTGGTTAGACCGATGAAACCAGTAGTAGCAAAAGTCATCGAGAAAAAATAACAACAGCCACGCCCACCACTGGCGCTGCACAACATCGCGCAGCGGACTGATATCGTGCAGTTTAATCATGAGTGCTATTGCGACGAGCCGCGGTAATATTTCCACCAACAACGACAACGCACCCATGGCCAGCGAGGCTACCGTGTCGCTACGGCGGTATAATGCCTTGCCATTGCGCCGTGCCCACCACGCCTCTAAGCCGATAGCCAATAGAAATAGCGGCACCGAAAACAGCGACAAATCGTCTTCTAAAAATTCCTGCACCCGGACACTCCACAACGTTTCGCGCAGCGATAGGGGGCCGCGGAAAAGACAATTCTAACAGGAATTAGGTGTTGGCTCAGTTCGATAGGAACAGCACCTGCAGGGAGCTGCGAAAACAACTAAGAAGACGCTACTAGTGCTTACACATCCAGCAGACCCATAAAGTGCTCGAAACTGAACCCACGGTACCGCATAAAGCGAGCGCGACGTGCGCGCTCTCGGTGGTCTCGCGGCGGCTCCGAACCAAATTTTTTGTCATGGGTAAGACGGGCTATGCAGCGCCAATCTGGGGATTCATCCACAAGCGCTATGTCGATGTCAGTCTGAACAAGCCCTTTGTCGCGCATATCTTGCTCAATTCGCAACGGGCCTTTGCCACGTGCGATGCACTGGCGAATAAAACTTCGGGCAAACCGGGCATCGCTCTGTAAATTTTCCGCCGCCAGCCGCTCGAGTTGAACCCGAATCATCTCGGCGTCGTCAAAGCGGCGCGACAGCTTTTGCTTTAGCTCAGCAAAACTGTGCTCGCGCCGTGCTAAGAGATTCATTGCCGCGAGACGTACGTCCGCAGGATCTATTACACCGGGGTCGGGAACGACCTGTGTAGGTGGCCCAGATACATTGTTGGCCATGGCACTCAAATAGCCCTTCTACCTTTCACTCGAGCCATCTTCTGGATGTTCACTGGGGCCTTTGTTATGCACCTCTTTTATGGACCTCTTTTATGGACCTCTGCTATCCAGCTCTGTTATCAATCTCCGCTGCCCTTCTCTCCTCGACCCAGCGATGCGAAATGAAATGAACGCGCATCAGAAGAAAAAAGGCGCCGGGTTTGGTAGTGGGATCTATGGGTGGCCCGACGCCTGTGGGAAAACTCAGCCGCTATTTCTGACCGGCGGATGCACTACCCACGGCCTCAGTGCCGCTCTTGTTAGCAACCTCATCTCCAGCGTCTGATACTAACGCGAGATCGGCTTCCTCCGCTTCCTCGACGCCACCCATCAGCTGCGCGCGAATTAGGCCTTCAATTTCGCTGGCAACTGCAGGGTTATCGGTCAAAAACTTAGCCGCGTTGGCTTTGCCCTGACCAATTTTGTCGCCTTTATAGGCATACCATGCACCAGACTTATCGATGAGGTTCTGTTTGACGCCCCAGTCGATCACCTCGCCCATGCGGTAGATGCCCTGGCCGTACATGATCTGGAATTCCGCCTGCTTGAAGGGCGGCGACACCTTGTTTTTCACGACCTTGACGCGCGTTTCATTGCCCACCACTTCATCGCCATCTTTCACTGCGCCAATGCGACGGATATCCAGGCGTACGGAGGAATAGAATTTCAGCGCGTTGCCGCCAGTGGTTGTTTCGGGGCTGCCGAACATCACGCCGATTTTCATGCGAATTTGGTTGATGAAAATCACCAGACAATTCGTCTGCTTGATCGCACCGGTGAGTTTGCGCATCGCCTGGCTGAGCAACCGCGCCTGCAGGCCGACGTGGGAATCACCCATCTCCCCTTCGATCTCTGCCTTGGGCGTCAGTGCTGCAACGGAATCCACAACCAGGACATCGACAGCGCCAGAGCGCACCAACATCTCCGCCACCTCCAATGCCTGCTCTCCGGTGTCGGGCTGGGACATGATCAAATCGTCCATCTGTACTCCCAGCTTCTCGGCGTACAAGGGGTCCAATGCGTGTTCCGCATCGATAAACGCCGCTGTACCACCTGCTTTTTGTGCCTCGGCAATGACTTGCAGTGTCAGCGTCGTTTTACCCGAGGACTCCGGGCCATAAATTTCGCAGATACGGCCCTTGGGCAAGCCGCCAATGCCCAGAGCGACATCTAGGCCCAGAGACCCCGTCGAAATGGCGGGAATGGCTACGTGCTCTTTGTCACCCATGCGCATGACAGTGCCTTTTCCAAACTGTCGTTCGATTTGGCTCAGTGCGGCCTCTAGTGCCTTTTCTTTATTGGCTTCCATTGTGATCCCCTCTTGTACTGTTGGTTTGTGTATTTCGTTATTTACTGTTTGCCTATCTGTTTACCTTTCTCACCGTCCGGTGGCTGGGTACTGGCTCTGAAATGTTGATTGCGGCCCAATGGAGAGCTAATTGCTCACCCGCCAAACTACTGTATATATACTCAGTGTTTAAAATCGCGATTGCAAGACTTAAAAGCAATTAAATTTGTGCATTGGCCACAGCGGCAATAAACCTGCGCGAATAGACGACAGGTGCCGAGGGCGCCGTTCTGTAGCCGCACAGCGATGAACGAGCAGCTTACTGCTGGATGGCCACCGTCAAGTTCACGCTGACGTTATAGCTGTTCTCGCCCGCTGCAATAGGCAACTCGCCGCCATAGCTTTCGGCATCCATGGCCATCTTGGCCATAGGCATGGGTCGCGAGTGAAAGTTCTGCTCGGAAAGCTCCAGGATGCCCCCCAACTCCACACCGGCGGCCTGGGCCAGCGTGCGCGCTTTGGCCATCGCCTCTTGCACAGCGCGGCGACGCGCTTTTTCAATGACCGCGGAAGGGTCATCATTGGTGAATTGAATTTGACCGCCCTCGTTAACGCCTAAGGACACAGAGCGATCGAGAATTTTTCCGACCTTCTCCAAATCGCGAACACGCACCGTCAACCCGTTGCGCACGGTATAACCGACAATGCGCGGTGCCGGTCGACCGCCGGTGGCATTGCGCGGCGGGTGGTGGTACTTGGGTTGCAGCGAAAAATTTGACGTTTGCAGATCACGCTCGGCGATGCCCTCTTCGCCCATCGCTGTTAACACCTGCGCCATCGCGGCGGAATTGGCGGTGAGCGCTGCGCGGGCGGTGTCTGCCTCCCTGGTGACGGTGAGTAACAACACCGCCATATCGGGGGCAACATCGGCGCTGCCCTGGCCGGTCACGACAATACGCGGGGCCGGTTGTTCGGCGAACGCCAAGGAACTGCACAGGCACACCGCCGCCAGTAAACCAATAAGCTGGCCGGTAAACCGCCCGGATAAAGTTTGCGCTATCACACTGCACTCCTATGGGGCAGACGCCCTCTCGAAATTGCCAAGCTGGTTTCTACTTTAGGCCTCAGACACTAAGTTAATAGCGAAATAGCCAAACGACTTCGCGCTAGTCACCACTTTTTAGTTACGGACTGCAAATACAGACATCATTTCCGCATCGCAATTACAGGCGCAGCCAAGCCCAGATGACACCCAGCGCAATCGCGATCACCAAACTGCGCAGCAAGACTGTCTGATCGGTTTTTGCTAACTCGCCCATTGGATCACCACTGCGCGACGTACGGCTCAACACGGGCCACTCGATCAATGCGGCATAGATGAACGCGGCCACGACGCCGCCATGCACAGCGGCGCGCACAATGGTATCGGCCGGCAAACCGTTCCACAGCCACAGGACGGCGAGCAAACCGCCGAGGGAACCGGCAATACTCATCTTATAAAACTGCGATACGCTGTTTTGCTCGAAATCCCAATCGTAGACAAACAAGCCCGTCTTAGCGGGAATTGTGTAACAGGCTCCAACGACCCTCGCACCGAGAAAGTGCGCCCACTCGTGGAGCAAAATGGCTGTGGCGATCCCAAAAATCGCGCCCGTGATAACGCCAAGAAAGGTCGCGAGCCCCAAGCCCGTCACGACGCTCCAACTATCAGCCGCTGCAAATAGACCCGCCGCAGCAACCCAGAAGAGCAGGTGGATACCGGCATGGCGCGCCACCAGTAAGCCCTCGCCAGCGTCTGCGGTACTCGTCGTTAACTCCTCGATGCTAAAGACCGATGAATCTGCGCCCGCGGCGGCTGCCGAACGCTCGGAGTCTGTCACAGCTTCGTTGTCCGCAGTGTCGTCCTGCGCTGCACTTGTCGGGGTATCTGTCTGGATATCTGTCTCGATATTTGTCTGGTCATCCGCCATGTCTTCACCCCACCGCTAATTGTGCAGCACCGGTAATCGGCGCCAAATCCAGTACAGTCACCACCCCAGCAGGTGCCGCGCAGACACCGGGAATGGCATTGACCACCCAACTCGCCGCGCTGGTATTGCCGCCACCGCCCGCTCCGGATTCGCGGCTATCTTCGCCATGAACACTGACATGCAATGTCGGATTGCCGCTGATAATCACTTGGTGACAGCCGCGCCCTTCAGGCGGATATGGCCAGTGCGGTGCGCATTCGTCATCGATGCGCGTGATGTGTTCCAGCACATACAGCGGCTTGCCAGCGTGCGTACCGGTGACCTCAAAACGGAACGCACCCTGCGTGCCTCGCTCAAACTTACCCATGCCGGGCACGTCGATGTCGCGTTCTAGCGGCAGGCGTTCGACGTCGACTGTAATGTTCTCCACCGGCTTGCCCAAACCCTCTCCGACCAATTTCAGCATGGGCGCCCAGACCATCTCAATCGCAAAATCGTGCAACATCAGCGGCAGCTCTGCCATGGGCTTGCCAAAACCGATGACTTCGCGCACGACTTCGGGCTGATCGTAGAGTGCGTAGTTGAAGATTTCTCGTGTGCGAATCTCGCGAATGTCAGAGACGGCACCACTCAAGGTGACCGGCAGCATGTCCATCACCCAACCCGGATCGATACCAGAGACAAACAGCGAGGCTCCGCTCTTTTGGCAAGCGGCAGTGACCGCCTCCAGCGCATCTTCAGGCGCGGAGCCCGGGTGCAAATACAGATAAAAACCCGTCGCCACCACATTGACACCGGCCTCCAGACAGGCCAGCAGATCCGCCATCGCCTCTTCCAAACGCGTATCGGCGGTGGCGGCATAGACCACGGCCCGAGGCCCCTGATCTAAGAGTGCGCGCCAATCGTCGGTCGCTGCTACACCCGTGGGCGGGAGGCCCACCAAGTCTCCAACGTCTTTGCCCACCTTATCGGGGTTGGCAACCACCACGCCCGATAAGTTCAACTCTTCATGGGCGAGCACCGCGCGAATTGCCGGCCGACCCACGTTGCCAGTTCCCCATACCACTACGTCTATCGTCATCTATTTGGGATCCTTATAAATCTAGAAATCGGAGGATGAAGCATGCAGGTAGACCCACCCGAGCGCAAGCGGAGTCTATTGTTGGCATTGGGGCACATACGCTAAACTGCCCGATTATCGCAGCTAGCGCCAACGATCCGCACCAACAAATGGGCTCGCAACGCGAGCCTACAGCATCTCAACAAATCTCTGAAAAAGCGTCACGTCGACGCCGAAGGAACACCTGGAGCGATGAGTTCTGCCACACCAGCAACGCAACCGAGCACGGCACCCGAAGAACTCGGGGACAAGGCGGGCATGACCCCGGCAAACAAGGCTCAGCAGCGAGTCTCTCACACCCCCATGATGCGCCAATTTTTGCGCATCAAAGCGGAACACCCCAGTGACCTCGTGTTTTATCGCATGGGTGATTTCTATGAGCTGTTCTACGACGACGCGAAACAAGCGGCGCAGTTGCTCGATATTACCCTCACCGCCAGGGGCAAATCCGGCGGCAAACCCATTCCCATGTGCGGCGTGCCGTATCACGCTGCCGAAGGGTATTTGGCGCGATTGGTAAAAGCTGGGGTTTCAGTGGCCATCGCGGAACAGATTGGCGACCCGGCCACGAGCAAGGGTCCGGTGGACCGGCAAGTCGTGCGCGTCGTGACTCCGGGTACGCTCTCCGACGAAGCACTATTGGATGACCGCGTAGACAACCTGCTTCTGGCGATCACCGCGCGGGACAAAAAGTTCGGCCTAGCCTATCTCGATCTGAGCACGGGGCGGTTTCGCGTGCTCGAAGTCACCGGGGAGGAAGCTCTGCAGGGCGAGCTACAACGATTGGACCCCGCAGAAACGCTCTATCACGAGTCGATCTTCGAGCCGACGATCACGCAGCGGCGCGGCGCGCGCTCACAACCGGCCTGGGAGTTCGACCTCGACAGTGCTAGGCGCAGTTTAAACGCGCAATTCCAAACCAAAGATCTGCGCGGTTTTGGGTGCGATGAATTGGAGCTTGCCCTGGCGGCGGCCGGGTGCCTGCTACAATATGTGCGCGACACGCAGCGCGGCCAGCTGCCGCACCTGCGCAGCGTGGCGCCGGAAAACCGCGCGGAGAGCGTCGTATTGGATGCCGCCACACGGCGCAACCTCGAAATCGATGTGAATCTCGCGGGAGGCGATACCAATACCCTGCTGTCGGTGATGGATCGCTGCGTTACCGCAATGGGCAGCCGTCTGCTGCGTCGCTGGCTGCACCGGCCGTTGAGGGACGTCGCGACCATCGAAGCTAGACAGTCGGCGATTCAAGCGCTGTGCGGCGATTATCACTACGAAACCCTGCGGGCGGCACTCAAGCGCGTCGGTGACATGGAACGCATCCTGACCCGTGTCGCTCTGGGTTCTGCGCGTCCCAGGGATTTAACCCGCCTGCACAGCTCCCTCGCGGCACTACCGCAGTTGCGTGCGACCGTGTCGTCCCTGCATGCACCGCGACTCGCCGAACTAGCAGCGCAGGCCAACGACTACCCGGATCTTTGCGATCAGTTGGCGCGCGCCATTATCGAGAACCCGCCCGTTGTCATCCGCGACGGCGGCGTAATTGCCGACGGCTATGACAGCGAACTCGATGAGTTGCGCCAGATCAGCAGCAATGCCGGAGATTACTTACTCGAGATCGAACAACGCGAGCGCGACGCCACCGGTATCAGCACCTTGAAAGTGGGCTACAACCGCGTACACGGCTACTACATCGAAATAAGCCGTGCTCAGTCGGCGCAGGCACCGGAAACGTATCAAAGACGGCAAACGCTGAAAAATGCAGAGCGGTTCATCACACCGGAATTGAAGCAATTCGAAGACAAGGCGCTCTCGAGCAAAAGTCGCGCGCTGGCGCGGGAAAAAGCACTCTACGAAGCGCTGCTTGAGCAACTGAATAAACAACTCGCGCCACTACAAGACACCGCAGCTGCGGTGTCAGAACTGGACGTGCTCGCCAATCTGGCCGAGCGGGCGGACACTCTCAATCTCTGCCAACCACAGTTTTGCGATGCAGACATCTTCGAGGTCGTCGCCGGGCGCCACTTGGTTGTCGAACAAGTGCTGGACGAGCCCTTTATTGCCAACGACACCTTGCTCAATGACAAACGCCGCATGTTGCTGATTACCGGTCCCAACATGGGCGGCAAATCAACCTACATGCGCCAGAACGCCGTGATCGCCCTGCTCGCACACATCGGCAGTTTCGTGCCGGCCAATGAGGTACGGCTCGCACCCTTGGATCGCATCTTTACAAGAATTGGCTCCTCCGACGACCTGGCCAGCGGTCGCTCAACCTTCATGGTGGAGATGACCGAAACTGCCAATATTTTGCACAATGCGACGCCGCACAGCTTGGTGTTAATGGACGAGGTGGGCCGCGGCACGAGTACTTTTGATGGCTTGAGTTTGGCCTGGGCCGCCGCTGTGCAACTGGCGCGCGAAGTGCAGGCTTTTACCTTGTTTGCCACGCATTATTTCGAACTCACCAGTTTACCCGCGCTGTGCCCTACCATGGCCAACGTGCACCTGGATGCCACCGAGCACCAAGATCACGTGGTGTTCTTACACAATATTCAGGAGGGGCCCGCGAACCGCAGTTTCGGGCTGCAGGTAGCGAAATTGGCGGGGATTCCCTCCCCCGTACTCGCGGCCGCACAAGACAAACTACGCGAGCTGGAGCAGACTGAAACAGGCAAGACAGCGCGTCAGATCGACACCGGCGGGGAAAAAGATGGCGGTTCCACACAGCCAATTCACGGGCAACCACTAAGTACCCCGCAGGCCGATTTGTTCAGTACAACATCGAACCCGGCATTTGAACAGTTAAAAATGCTCGACTTGGATGACCTTACGCCACGCCAAGCCCTGGAGACGCTCTACGAACTCAAAAGACAGCTCGATTGACCCTGCGCAGAAGGGCTCTTTCTAGATGTGCTCACTGACTGGCTGCTCGCTCAGCCAGTAGACTGACACCGAATGGTGGCACAGTGCAGCCACATGTACCCACACACGCGGCGAAATCTGCCCCATTTCGACTCAAATCGGCTCTCAAATTTTGCGGTAACCCCTTGCCATCGCTGCACTTTTTCCGTGATCTGGGCCCTTCATTTCTGCTTGGCATGGGGGTAAACTAGCGCCCTTTAGTTCAGCATCCCCCATTTCAAGAGGCGCTACGAGCATGACATTTGTTGTTGGAGAAGATTGCATCAAGTGCAAACACACGGACTGTGTCGAAGTTTGCCCTGTCGATTGTTTCTATGAGGGCCCAAACTTCCTCGTCATTCACCCCGATGAGTGTATTGACTGCGCCCTGTGTGAGCCCGAGTGTCCGGTAGACGCCATCTTCTCGGAAGATGAATTGCCCGAAGATCAGGCGGTATTTCTTGAACTGAACGCTGAGTTAGCAGAAGTCTGGCCCGTCATCACCGAGATGAAAGAACCACCCGCTGATGCCGAGGAATGGGCAGGTAAACCCAACAAGCTGCAATATCTGGAGCGTTAGTAACAGGTAATTTCGCTGTTCAAAACGCGCAGCTTGGCACACAACAAACCCCGCCTTGATTGAAGCGGGGTTTTTTTATAGTCGCATAGCACGCCAACTCACTCGGCGTCTGCAAGCGTAACTACAATGGCTCCAATACAAGATCTCGAAATCTCACCGTCCCCTCCTCCCAGTGCTGCAAGGCCAGAAAACCCGGCGCAGGGTCTGCATCTTTCAACACAGCGGTGATCTCTTCATTCACCCGAACCTCTATGAAAGACCCCTTTGCAGTTACCGCCAAGGTATTCCAGCGCCCGATAGTTTGCACTTGTGCAAGAGGTGGCATGAACTTGAAGACGATAGCGCCAGTGCGCGCCTCTTGCTGCGGGTGGTTATCCCAAATATTGAGTTCGTAGCAGGTGTCGGGATAAATACGTTTTCGGTTTTGGCAGCGAATGAAGACCCCGGAGTTGGTGGTGGCGTCTACCCAGAATTCGAGTGTGAGTTGGAAATCGCCAAACTCTGCCTCGCTGACTAAAAACCCTTCCTGCGAACCGCTGGCCACTGCCTCGCCGTTCTCGAATCGCCACTGCAGCTCGCCATGGGGTTGCCAGTGACTAAACGAGGCAGGCCTGCCGTCATGCGGGTTATGAGTGCAGGCACCCAGCGCGAATGCAATGAGGCAACAAGATAGGCGCATCAGCCGTGGTGATTTTCAAATAACTCAATGAGGAGTGGGTCGCCCTCGCGCTCTAAATACGCGACAGCCAAACCTTCGCCGTACCGCTTTGTCCAAATATTCTCGTAACCGACCGCTTGCGCCTCGGCGACCTTGGCGTCCATATCATCGATTAAAAAACGCATGTGGTGCATGCCTTCTCTGCCGGCATCGAGAAATTCTTTGTGCGGACAGCCGCCGCTCACCCACTCGATTAACTCGATTTCGACCCCGCCACTTTTCGCAAAAGCCAGGCGCATAGCGCACGCTTCCTCGCGACCGCGATAGCGGTAAGTCATTTCGCCCGGGTCCATCCGGTCGAAGGTACCGAACAGCGGTTCGTAGCGCGCCAATGCTGCCTCCATATCGCGCACGACGAAGCCCACTTGATCGAGGTCGGGCAGATTAAGTTGCGATTGAATAGACTGACTCAAGCAAAACCTCCTATGCTGCTGCGAAAGTTAGCTAGTTCTTTGTGACTCTGTCGCTTAACTAAACAGGGATTCGCCGTTTAGTCCCTGCGTCTCCATGATGGTGCGCAGACGACGCAGTGCTTCCACCTGAATTTGACGGACACGCTCGCGAGTCAATCCGATCTCGCGGCCAACCTCTTCCAGAGTGCTGCTCTCATAGCCGCGCAAACCGAAGCGACGCGATACAACTTCACGTTGCTTCTCGGTGAGCTCATCCAGCCAATCACAAATGCTGTCTTTGATGTCACTCTCTTGCAGCAATTGCGACGGGTCACTTTCCTGCACATCGGGAATGGTATCGACAACGGCGCGGTCCGAATCGGGCCCGATAGGTGTATCAACGGAGGTGATGCGCTCATTTAAACGCAACATGCGCTTCACATCGGTGGCCGGACGGTCGAGCATCTCGGCGATTTCTTCAGCGCTGGGCTCGTGGTCGAGCTTTTGCGTCAGTTCGCGCGCGGCTCGCAGGTAGACGTTTAGCTCCTTAACAACATGGATGGGCAAGCGGATAGTGCGGGTTTGGTTCATGATTGCCCGCTCAATGGTTTGTCGAATCCACCAGGTGGCGTAGGTGGAAAAGCGGAAACCGCGCTCGGGGTCGAACTTCTCCACGGCACGGATTAACCCGAGGTTGCCCTCTTCAATAAGGTCCAGCAGCGTCAGCCCGCGATTGATATAGCGGCGGGAAATTTTTACCACTAAACGCAAATTCGATTCGATCATGCGCTTGCGGCCGGACTCATCGCCACTGAGTGCTAAACGGGAATAGTATTTCTCTTCATCTGCCGTCAACAGCGGTGAATAGCCAATTTCATTGAGATACAGCTGCGTCGCGTCGAGCGATTTGGTATTGCGCTGGGAGGTCTTCGATTTAGCGAGCTCAAAACTCTCGTCTACTTCCTCCGTGTCAGCGGTGGAATTCGCCGCTGCGGCTGCCGTCAAGGTAGATTCGGCTGCTTCCAGGTTGGTTTTCCGTGGCTTGCGTGGGCGTCCATGTGAGCCCCGTTTTGCCGAGGCGGTGGTACCAGTGGATGCCTCAGCTTTCGTCGCGCCGTCCGCGGTTGTTGTTGTACGAACCGCCGCTGGTTTTAAAGTGGCAGATTTTTTGGGGGATGCTTTTACTTTTGCTTTTGCTTTGGCATTGGCGGCGCATTGAGCTTTTGTGGTCTTTTTTGATGCAGTGTTGTTTGCCGCAGTCGTAGCGGTTGCTGCCCTAGTCGACGTACTTTTTGTCGCCGCCCGACTAGCTGTGCTCGCGACTCGAGCGCTCGGAGGCGCAGCGATCTTTTTCTTACTGTTCGCGCTTGACTTGGTCGCCGCGCTTTTTCTTGCGCTGGTATTCGCACTTGGTTTTACATCTGCCGTTTTCGATCGACCGTTGGCTGCCTTGGAAGCAGAGCCATTGTGCGCGGTATCTTTGGTTTGTTTCGCGCCGCGTGAAGCGTTACGCGCTGGGGATGCTGCGGTTGTCGGTTCCAAATCCATGGCCAGGTACCACTCTCTTTCCATGTGCTTAGCGCACTGACACAGCGCCCGCACATTGTTTTACTTATAACAGAGCTGCCACCAACTAACGCAGCTCTGCTCACCACTTGATGGCCTGAAGAAAGGGGAAATCGATCTGGGCAACTTTCTGACAGTCGCTTATAGAGTCGCGATTGGAAATTCAATTCCACGCCGACCCTTGGGGATATAAGCTGTCGCCGAATGCTTGCCGTTACGCCCCTACCAGCTACACGTTGCTAGCTCCTCATTTGCCACGCGTCTCGCGACCCTGTGTGAAAATTGTGAAGTATTCACACCCGGCCGTTCAGACTAACCTAAACGCTGCGCACAATGCAATCAGGATGGGATTTGCCCAAAATATAGCGATTGTTATTGTTTTGCCCCGGTTCGCCTTAGACCATAGTGCATGATTTGCACGGCCTCTAGCGCTTGGGTAGTACCCTCAGAGGGTCAATGGGCTTACCCTCTTTGCGTATCTCGAAGTGTAACTTGACCTTATCTGTACCCGAACTGCCCTTTTTGGCGATGGTTTGGCCGGCTTCGACCACATCCCCCTCGGCGGCTAAAAGCGCTTCATTGTGGCCGTAGGCGCTCAAATACAGCTCGTTATGCTTGATGATCAGCATCTCGCCATAGCCGACGATGCCGGCTCCCGCATACACCACTTTGCCGGGAGCGACGGCAACTACCGGGTCACCCTTCTCCCCCGCGATATCGATGCCTTTGTGCACACTAGTGGAAAAGCCCCGGGTGACCTCACCCACTGCGGGCCAGCGCCAGCTAGCCACCGGCGCTCCGCGGTATTCTGCCTTCTTGGCTGGGGCTGGGGTTGGCACTGCGGGAACGGTCGCGACGGGGGGCCTCGAGGGGCCCGACCCAGCACGGCCCGACCCAGCGGAGGGCTTAGACACGGGTGGTGATGCGGTGGGTGGCTGCGGTGTCAGACCGGGCGCGGGCCGAGGGGTCTGCGTGGGTTGCGTGGATGGGGATGGTGTCGATGAGCCCGTTCCCGTCGCCAGTGCCCCCTCGCGCAGAATCAGGTGTTGGCCAGGATAGATGACATATGGGGAGGGGATTCGGTTTGCGGCGGCCAATCTGCGAAAATCAAGCCCGTAACGAAATGCGATGGAGTACAGGGTATCGCCGCGCTGCACCCGGTAGGTTGCGCGGTTGGTCTGCACTGGGGGCACGGTGCGCGATGCAGCAGGTCCTCCGCGATCTTCTACCGGCGCGCGGCCGTGGCCACCACAGGAAGAGAGCGATACCGTCACGAGTAAAGCGCACAGCACGGGGGCAAACGTGCTGCAACTGTTTGTCGAGACGGCGAGCCGTCTACCAGCACGCCACCTCATACGGCGGGCGAATCTCCCCAGCGCGCATGGATGAACCAGACCACGAAAAAACCCAGCAGGGCAACTGCGAGACAAAGTAGGAACTGCGGATCTTGTCCCGAATAAATCGTAAAGTCCGTTGGAGATACCGGCAGTTGTTGCGCAGGTTTCAATTGCCCGTGGCTTCCTTCCACCCAGGCGAGCACCCGCTTCCAGGGCCAGACTACAACTAGGGAGCCGAACAGAAAACCGGTTAACGCCGCCATAGTTGCCTGATGAAAACGCTGCAACAACCAGTGCAATAATCGCGCAAAGCACAGAAGCCCCGCGGCAGCGCCAACGGCAAATACACCGATGAACAACAGGTCCAGCGACTTTATGGCAGCGAGCACGGCGCCGTACATACCCAGCAACACGAGAATAAAGCTGCCCGAAATACCCGGTAAAATCATCGCGCAGATGGCGAGAAATCCCGCTAGAAAGACACCCAGCAACCCCACTTCAACGTGTCGCACGGGGGACAGGGCAATCATCACCGCCAGGGCCGCAGCCACTACAAAACACATGACACGCGCGACGTTCCAACGACCTACCTGCCGCAGCAGCACAATGGCTGATGCGAGAATCAACCCAAAGAAAAAGGCCCACAGCGGTACGGGGTGGTTTTCCAACAACCAGGATATGCCCCGCGCCAACGACATCACACTCGCGGCAATACCCAACAACAGCGCCAGTAAAAACCCGCCATTGACATGCTGCCAGGCACCGCGAATGTCGAAACGCAACACTTTGCGCACAAACTCGAGATCAACCGCGCGAATACTACCCAGGAGCTTGTCGTAAATACCGGTAATAAAGGCCATGGTGCCGCCGGATACACCCGGCACGATATCTGCGGCACCCATCAACAGACCGCGCAGAAATACACCGAAGGATGACACTCGCGCTACCTCACCATACCGCTGCGCAAGGGCACGAAGCGCACTGCATCGGCAATTTCAGTTTCGTAAGCCGATTCCGTGCGAGTGACAACATGCAAGTGCTGTTCATCAGTCCCCACGGGGATAACTAGGCGCCCGCCTACAGCCAACTGACGCAGTAACTCCTGAGGAATCGTGGCGGGAGCGGCAGTCGTCATAATGCCGTCGAAGGGGCCGCGCTCCGCCCAACCCATGGCACCATCGGAATGCTGGGTAAACACATTGCGCAACTTCAACTGGCGCAGGCGCTGCCGCGCTTTGAGTTGTAGTGGTTTGATGCGCTCGACGCTATACACCTCCTCTACCAGTTGCGCCAAGACCGCGGTTTGGTAACCGGAACCGGTACCGATTTCCAACACTCTATGCAGTGGGCCGTTGGCAAGTAACAGTTCTGTCATGCGCGCGACGATATAAGGTTGCGACAGAGTTTGCTGATAGCCGATAGGCAGCGCAACATCTTCATAAGCGCGCGAGGCCATCGCCTCGTCCAAAAACAAGTGTCGCGGTGTTGTGAGTAACGTATCGAGTACCGCTTGGTTGGCGATGCCCTGCTCAGCTAGGCGCTGAATCAATCGCTCACGCGTACGCTGTGAGGTCATACCAATACCTCGCAGTTCTGCTCCTTTCACTGCCGTGACCACGCCCGTGAGTCTCCTTCCCCAGTTTTTATTCGTTGCGACTAATCTAAGCCTATTCTATTGATCTTGTTTGCGTCTTTTGCGTTTTATTCGTTCCATCTTGATGTGCCATTGCGCTGACATGCAGTAGGCAACTGGCACCGTGCGCCCGACGTTTCGAACAGGGCAATGATCACAAACCTGCCGCTAAATGTCATCCAACCCTACTGGTAAACAGCGGGCATTATTGCGCTTGCTAAGTGTTCTTTAAAGGCCTAAACAACAGGCCACCGCCAAACCGCTAATCTTTACGTGATAGCTTGCAATAGCACCACGGCATGGGCGGCGATGCCCTCACCACGACCGGCGAACCCCAACGTCTCTGTCGTCGTTGCTTTTACATTCACCTGCCCAATGTGTGCGCTGAAGTCTTGCGCCAGCTTGTCCTGCATGGCCACGATGTACGGTGCGAGGCGCGGCGCCTGGGCTATGACTGTTGCGTCGAGATTCCCCAGCGCCCAACCGGACTCATTGGCTAGCGTAACGACCCGCCGCAGCAAAATACGGCTATCGACGTCCGCGTTGTTCGGGTCGGTGTCGGGAAAGTGTCTGCCGATATCACCCATGGCCAACGCGCCGAGAACGGCGTCGCAAATAGCATGGATAAGTACATCGCCATCGGAGTGTGCTTCCAATGCGCGTTCATAGGGAATGTGCACGCCGCCGAGCACGATCGACGCACTTGCCGATGCCGCGCGACCCGAATCGTTTGCCGTGGCATCCGCGAAGCGGTGAACGTCGTAACCATGGCCTATGCGCAACAATCTTCGCTCCGTGACTGCAAGTACCAGTTTGCCAATGGCAAATCCTCCGGCACCGTGACTTTAATATTGTCGGTTGCACCCGCAATAACCTGCACAGGCGCGCCGGCGAGCTCCATCGCCGCCGCCTCATCGGTTGTGGTCAGTCCTGCAGCGACGGCATCCTCCAATGCCGCGCGCAACTCTCCAAGTCGAAACATCTGTGGTGTAAATGCGCGCCACAGATTCGTGCGATCCAAGGTTCGCTCGACGGTCGTAGTGCTATTCGCCATCTGTTTTACGGTATCGACGATCGGCGCGGCGAGTAAACCACCCTTACCACTGCGCAGCACGGTGTCAATCAAGCGCTGAATATCTGCAACACGCACACAGGGGCGTGCAGCATCGTGGACCAACACCCAGTCATGGTCGACGCCGCGTTGCGCCAGGGCACGTAAACCCGCCAGAACTGAACCACTGCGCTGCGCGGCGCCGGTGACAGTCACGACTCTGGGGTCGGCTAAGAGACTGAGCGATTGAGCGCGCGCGTCGTCGGCGTGCAGTGCCACCGCGACGGCTTGAATCTGCTCGCACTGCAACAGAGCCTGCAGGCTGAGCTCTAGCACCGTAGAACCGGCGAGCGGTAAATACTGCTTGGGCGTCGCACCACCCATGCGGCTACCGGTGCCAGCCGCTGGCAGCACCGCCCAGCAGCGCGGGTCGGTACTCAGGGCCGATCTCCGTTGAACGCGGCGGTTTCGTCCTCATCGAGAAGCTGATAAAAGGTTTCACCTTCGCGCACCAGACCCAACTCTTCGCGCGCGCGCTGTTCAACACCCTGGTTACCGCTTTTCAATTCCAGGACCTCGCCCTCTAACACCGCATTGCGCGCTTCCAACTCTGCATTGATATGGGTTTGCTCCTGCGCCTGGCGTTGCAGACGTTGCTTTTCGCTCAAACTGCCCTGGGCAAACCACAGCCGATACTGCAAAACCCCCGCCAGCAAGACGAGACCAAACAACACAAACCGTAGGGGCCAAATACGAATCACTGGGCAAACTCCGCGCGTCCGCGGTAGGGGGCGCGCTTGCCCAACTCCGCCTCGATGCGCAGCAGTCGATTGTATTTGGCGACGCGGTCCGAGCGACACAGCGACCCGGTTTTAATTTGTCCAGCCGCAGTCGCGACAGCCAGATCGGCAATTGTGGTGTCTTCTGTTTCGCCGGAGCGATGGGAAATAACGGCGGTATAGCCCGCTGCCTTGGCCATTGAAATGGCATCGAGTGTCTCGGACAAACTGCCGATTTGATTGAACTTGATCAAAATGGAATTCGCCACGCCCTTGTCGATACCCTCTTGCAAGATTTGGGTGTTCGTCACGAACAAATCATCGCCCACCAGCTGCACCTTGTCACCTATCTTATCAGTGAGCAACTTCCAACCGTCCCAGTCAGATTCATCCAAGCCGTCTTCGATAGAAATGATAGGGTGGGCGGCACTCAATTGCGCCAAGTAGTCACCAAACTCGGCGCTATTAAATTGTTTGCCCTCGCCGGCTAGGTCATAGATACCGTCGCGGTAGAATTCAGAAGCGGCGCAGTCCAGGGCCAGCGTTATATCTTTATCGAGCTTATAACCAGCGTTGTCGACCGCTTCGGCAATCGCCTCCAGCGCCGCTTCATTGCTGGGAAGATTTGGGGCAAAGCCTCCCTCATCGCCCACCGCGGTATTGAGCCCGCGTGCAGAGAGCACTTTTTTCAATTGGTGAAACACTTCCGCCCCGGCACGCAGCGCTTCGGCGAAGGTGGGGGCGGAGACGGGCTGGATCATGAACTCTTGAATATCGACGTTATTATCGGCGTGCTCGCCACCGTTGAGAATATTCATCATGGGAACAGGCATGGTAAAACTGGTATTGCCGTCGATATCTGCAATATGCTGATAGAGCGGGACTCGCTTCAGCTGGGCTGCCGCCTTGGCCGCGGCCAGAGACACGGCGAGGATAGCGTTGGCGCCAAAATTTGCCTTGTTGTCCGTGCCATCCGCCTCGATCATTGCCGCATCCAGTGCTCTTTGCTCGCGGCTATCGCGACCCAGTAGCAGCTCCCGAATCGGGCCATTCACGTGCGCCACTGCCTGTTGCACACCCTTGCCGAGGTAGCGCTTGGCGTCGCCATCGCGCAATTCAAGCGCTTCGCGTGAGCCGGTGGATGCACCGGAAGGTGCGCAGGCCGCACCAACGTTACCCGAGGCCAACGTGACCTCGGACATTACCGTGGGGTTACCGCGTGAATCCATGACCTCAAAGGCCTGCACATTCTCAATGGTTGCCATGCATTAAAACTCCGTAAACACTAATCGATGTGCAGCGGAGGAAGCGCTTTCACAGCCTCATCCACCGCTTTAACCTGGGTTAAAAAAGCCTCTAGCTGCCCCAGGGGCAAGGCACTGGGGCCATCGCACTTTGCCTTGTCGGGTTCGGGGTGCGCCTCGAGAAATAAACCCGCAAGACCGACAGCCATGCCCGCCCGCGCCAACTCCACCACCTGCGAGCGACGCCCGCCGGACGCTGCATCACCGGTAGCGCGACACTGCAATGCATGGGTGACATCAAAAACAAGGGGGATGTCGCCGCAGCACTGCTTCATAACGCCGAAGCCGAGCATATCCACGACGAGATTGTCGTAGCCAAAATTGCTGCCACGCTCACACAGCAAAATGCGCTCGTTGCCACACTCGGCAAACTTCTCAACGACATTGGCCATTTGTGCTGGGCTGAGGAACTGGGGTTTTTTAATATTGATCACAGCGCCCGTGGCCGCCATCGCAGCCACTAAATCCGTTTGTCGCGCTAAAAATGCCGGTAGCTGAATAATGTCGCAGACCTCCGCGACCGGCGCAGCCTGCTCGGGCGTGTGCACATCGGTAATCACCGGCACGCCAAAGGTCGATTTCACCGCTGCCAAAATCGCCAGGCCCTCTTCCAAGCCCGGCCCACGAAACGAGTGAATAGACGAACGGTTGGCCTTATCGAACGAGGCTTTAAATACATAGGGAATATTGAGTCTTGAGCACACTTCAACGTATTTATCGGCAACGGCGAGGGCGAACTCGCGACTTTCCAACACGTTGACACCGCCGAGTAACACGAATGGCTGGCGATTATTGAGCGCCATCGTGCCTACCTGTACCGTCTGCTGGCTCACCGGCTTTGCCCCCGCCTGAACTGCACTCGCTGGCCGAGAGCTCGCGATGCTTTAACCCTTGGCATGGGCGATGGCCGCTTTGATATAACTGGTAAAAAGTGGGTGCCCGCCGCGCGGCGAGGAGGTAAATTCCGGATGGAATTGGCAGGCGACAAACCAGGGGTGATCCGGTAATTCCACAATTTCAACTAAGGAGCGATCTTCCGACCACCCCGCGATGCGCATGCCCGCCTCTTGTAACTGGGGCAGATAGTGGTTGTTGACTTCGTAGCGGTGCCGATGGCGCTCTTGGATGGTGTCGGTGCCATAGATCTCCCGCACCTTACTACCGCTTTCCAGGTGGCAGGTTTGTGCGCCAAGGCGCATGGTGCCCCCCTTGTCGGAATGTTCGTCGCGCTGCTGGGTGCTGCCATCGACATTCATCCACTCGGTGATCAACGCAATGACGGGATGGGGGGTGGCGGCATTCATTTCGGTGGAGTTCGCCCCTTCTAGGCCACACACGTTGCGCCCATATTCCACCATCGCCACGTGCATACCGAGGCAAATCCCCAGGAATGGCACACGGTTTTCCCGAGCGTAGCGCAGTGCGGCAATCTTGCCCTCGACACCGCGATCGCCAAACCCGCCGGGCACGAGTATCGCATCCATGCCGCCGAGGGCCGCGGTGCCCTGGGATTCAATCTCTTCGGCATCGATATGCTCGATGCGCACATCGGTCAACGTTTGCAGCCCGGCGTGGCCCAGCGCTTCATTGAGCGATTTATAAGCATCTTGTAATTCCACATACTTGCCGACCATCGCCACCTTTACCGAGCCGCGGTTGGCGTGAAACTCTCGCTCGACGACGTCATCCCACTCGGTCAGATCAGCGGGCGGTGCTTCCAGGCCAAAGCGCTCAACGACAAAGTCGTCCAAGTCGAAATTGCGCAGCATGCCGGGAATCTTATAAATGGAATCCGCATCCAACAGTGGAATGACGGCGCGCTCCTCCACATTGGTAAACAACGAAATCTTTTTGCGCGCGCTCTCTTCGATATCAACGGCGCAGCGGCACAACAAAATATCGGGTTGCAGACCGATAGAGCGCAGCTCTTTTACGGAATGCTGGGTGGGCTTGGTTTTAATCTCACCGGCGGTGGCAATATAGGGCACGAGGGTGAGGTGCATCAGCAGCGCGCGGCTGGACCCCATTTCTACTTTGAGTTGCCGCGCAGCTTCCAAGAAGGGTAAGCCTTCGATATCGCCCACAGTACCGCCGATCTCGACGACAGCGATGTCGGCGTCGCCGGCGCCCAATACGACGCGTCGTTTTATTTCATCCGTGATATGTGGAATAACTTGCACGGTGCCACCTAAATAATCACCACGTCGCTCTTTGCGCAACACCGCATTGTACACACGCCCGGTGGTGAAATTATTGGTGCGCTTCATGGTGGTGCGGGTGAAACGCTCATAGTGGCCCAAATCGAGATCCGTTTCAGCGCCGTCTTCAGTCACAAAAACTTCGCCGTGTTGGAAGGGGCTCATGGTGCCCGGGTCGACGTTGATGTAAGGGTCAAGTTTTAGGAGGGTCACGTTAAGGCCACGGGCCTCTAACACGGCAGCCAGGGAGGCTGCTGCAATGCCCTTACCAAGGGAGGACACCACACCACCTGTGACGAAGACGTAACGCGTCATGCTAGGCCTATTAAGCAAGCTGTGTTTCAAGGCGAGCAGAAAAGACGGAGCATGCTCGCGGAGAGCGCGGGCGTCGCCAAACCTGCCAAAAGATGGGAATCCAGATTACCAGAAAGGGGTAGTCAGCTCAATTAGTCCGAGGAGTTGCCGTGATGTTTTTTTTGAGTTTCTGGCACCGAGAGCCCTGATATGTCTCGCGCATGTCGCTCAATTCGCTAGCGAGTCTGAAAGGTAGTTGGTGAGAGGTTGCTGAATTGGAATGTTGGTCATAGGTTTTTAGCTTTTTGCTATTCATCGCAAGTCGCTTTCATTGGAACTTCGCGGGAAATCGTCGCCACCGGAACTCCCACCGTGTGTCTTTCTGCCCTGTTGCCCCTCGCCACGCGTCGGACTCGCAGTAAAGACCCTCCCCAACGGCTAGCAGCTCATCACCGCGGTACAAGAGCGGAACTTTGTCGCGCCACCAGGGAGGGATGCCCCGCTCTTGCAGCATTTGTTTCAAACTGACGCTGCCGCCTCGGCCAATCGGTCGGCAGCGCTGGCCGTTCTCACGCCAGCCGATCTCGAGGGCCGGTTGCGCAGCAAGGTGCAGGCCGGGCCCGGACGTGGGATGCAGACAAAGCTCGCCGACACCATCGATGTGCAATGGCGTGTTGGGGGCGATGGTGTAACGATCGAGCCGCTGCTTGGGGGAGTTAGGGGGTAGCAGATAGACGCCATCGCGGTAGCGCTGCAGGCAGTGGTCGGACCACTGCAAACGCGCGTTACCGGGGCTGGGGCTGGCGCGCAATTGGCGTAAAAATTCTTCCAGGCCGGCTTGTGGCGGGGGACGACAACCCCACAGTCGCAGTTGGATACGCAAATGCTGTAAGGCGCGAGCATCCGTGTGTTCGAGCAATGCACTGACGGGGATACCGGGGTCGCCCATGCTGTTGCACCGGGTTGGCAGCGGACCGAGGGCGTCTGCAACGGCTGCCAGGGCTTGGCTCATATGCGCGCTGGCCCGGGCAACTGTGCGCCGATAGGCGGGCCAGCGCTGCGCCAATTTGGGCAGCACTTCGGCGCGCAAGAAATTGCGATCTATCGCGGTATCGCTGTTCGAAGGGTCGTCGATGTAATCGAGTTGCCAGTGCTGGGCGTAGGCTTCCAGCTCTGATCTAGGCGTGTTCAGCAGCGGGCGACAGAGCTCGCCGGCGCCGAGGCTGCGCCGGGCAGGCATAGCGGCCAGACCTTCGATACCAGCGCCGCGCATGAGGCGTAGGAAATAGGTCTCCACCTGATCATCCAAGTGGTGGGCCATCAATAGCACAGCATCAGGCTCCAACAACGCGTCGAATACGGCGTAGCGTGCCGCACGCGCGGCAGCCTCCATGCCACCCGTACTGTCAACGTGCACGGCCTGGGATTTGCAAGCGATATGCCACTTGTCACAAGCCGCCTCACAGTGCGCTTGCCAGCGAGCCGCGTCGCGGTGCAGGTTGTGGTTGACATGAACCGCGCTCAGCGGCGGGGCGCCTGCGCGTTCATGGCAGTAGCGCTGGAGGATGTGCAGGAGAACGGTGGAGTCGAGGCCACCGCTGAAAGCAATCACCCAGCGGGGAGCGCGCTCTAGTTGGGCTAGCTGGGGAGCGAGATCCTGGGGCTTAAGCAAATGCGCTTAATTTCCGTAAGACATGAGGCGCGCATAGCGCTTGGCCAACAGATCTTCGGGCGGTAAAGCCCGCAGTAAATCGATCTGCTCGATTAGATGGGCTTTGATACGCTCGGACATCAGATCGACATCGCGGTGCGCGCCACCCAGGGGTTCGGGAATGGTGGCGTCGACGATACCCAATTCCTGCAACACGGAAGACGTCAAACCCATCGCTTCCGCGGCGTCGGGCGCGAACTCCGTCGACTTCCAAATAATATTGGCGCAGCCTTCTGGGGAAATCACAAAGTAGGTTGCGTACTGCAACATGGCCAGGTGATCGCCGACGCCAATGCCCAGGGCACCACCGGAACTGCCCTCACCGATAACCAGACAAATGATGGGCGTGGCTAAGCGCGACATGATGGCCAGGTTGCGGGCAATGGATTCGCTGATCCCCCGCTCCTCGGAATCGATGCCGGGGTAAGCTCCCGGTGTATCAATCAATGTAATCACCGGCAACTTGAAGCGCTCTGCCATGCCCATGAGCCGCAGTGCCTTGCGATACCCCTCGGGTTTGGGCATACCGAAGTTGCGCTCTACTTTGTCTTTCACAGCGCGACCTTTTTCCTGGCCGATTACCATCACCGGCCGACCGTCCAAGCGCGCGAGGCCACCGACAATCGCGCTGTCGTCGCCAAAATGCCGATCGCCGTGCAGCTCGTCGAAGTCGTCGAAAACGCGCGGGATATAATCCAGGGTATAAGGCCGCTGTGGATGGCGTGCGACTTTGACAATATCCCAGGCGCTGAGGTTGGCAAAAATCTTCTCGGTCAGCTTAGTACTTTTGTCTTTTAAGGTATCAATCTCAGCGCTGATATTGATGTCGTTGTCGGTGCCGACGAGTTGTAACTCTTCGATCTTGACTTCCAGCTCGGCGATAGGCTGTTCGAAATCGAGGTAATTGGGATTCATGCGGGGTATTCCCAGGGGAAGGTGGCGGCCAGTGTACAAAATTTCACGGGGGTGGACTACAGGGCGGACTAGAGAGCCAAGCCTTCTCTTTCGTTCTCATTCGCGGTAGTTAGGGGCGGGCTGCCGAGGGCCGGGCCGCCCCCGGCTGCAATGCTAGCGGCGGACGTTCTACTCACATGGCCATTGCAGTGGGCGTCATTGCGTTATCACCGCGAAAGACAATTCGCTATTATCCTCCATTGACAATACAGCGCTGTAAAACCCACTACTTTTACGATGCCATCCAACGACGACATGCCAGCTATACCCGAGCACAAGCCGCCCTATCTCGTGCCTCACTCACAGGAAGACATTCGCATCCTCTATGCAGACGATGATGTGTTGCTGGTACGCAAACCTGATTTATTGCTGAGCATTCCCGGTCGGCACCCACTGAATAAAGATTGTTTGATTACGCGTCTACAAACAGACTACCCAACTGCGAGTATCGTGCACCGACTAGATCTAGATACCTCGGGCATCATGGCTATTCCACTGAACAAAGCTTGTCACGCGCATATCAGTCGCCAGTTTCAAGAGCGCCGGGTGATCAAGCACTACGAAGCGATTGTCTACGGCGTTGTGCAGGAAGATGCGGGAGAAGTGGATTTGCCGATTGCCGTGGACTGGGACAACCGTCCGCGACAAATGATCTGTCACGAGCGCGGCAAACAGGCGCTGACCCGCTTTGAAGTTCTCAGGCGGGAATCCGATCGGACTCGCCTGCTGTTAACACCCGTTACCGGGCGATCTCATCAGTTGCGTATTCACCTGCGCGAACTCGGTCATCCCATTCTCGGGTGTGATATGTACGCGCACGAAAAAGCGCTGGGTATGGCGCAGCGATTACTGCTACACGCGACTTACCTGGAATTTGAACACCCCGTGAGCGGCGAGCGGTTGGCGGGAGCGTGTCCGCCGGAGTTCTGAGATGCCAGCGACACGGTTGATAAACGATAAACCGCATATGTTTGCAAATAGTGGCTCAGTTTGAATTTGTTAGTCGCTTTGATTCGACCAGAAAACCTGCTGTTGTCGACGGGCCACGCCAAAAGACGTACATCCGTGTACAAGCTCGGATGACGACCTCATGTCGCCACACGGCCCCGTCGACAACAGCAGGTTTTCTGATCTCGGTTGTGTTCGTGTCATCAAAGGAAATTCAAACTGAGCCCCTATCCATCCATTGCATGCGTAGGCGCGCCGGCAATAATTAGCTACACTGTATCGGGCCAATTTTTCCAACACCGGCATGGATACGGGGGAAGGCAGGTCATGGTTACCACCTCTCGCAGTGCCCGCAGCACCCTTATTGTAGCGCAGGCGAACTGCTCTGCTACCTGGTCGAGCAACCTCCTCCTCTTTGGTTGGTTGTCCGCACTCACCCTATTCATTGCTATTGTCTACTGGCGCGTCGGTGCGTGGCCTGTTTTGTTGCTCGCACTAGTGGAACTGGCCGCACTGGCGTATGCACTGTATTGGGTGCGAGCAAAGCTGGCCTATCGGCAAGTGATCACGCTCAGCGAAGACAGTGTCCGAGTAGAGATGGGCGCGTATACCCCGGAGCGTTTTTGGTTATTGCCACGCCGTCAAACCGCACTGCAAATGACGAGAGCCAACACGTATGGTGCGGCAACGGGGCTTGCGTTGAGCGACCGACACTCCTACATTCCGCTAGGTGAGTTTCTCAATCGCGAAGAGAGCGAACAGCTCGCAGAGTTGCTGCAGGCAGAGCTGCCCAGGCCCGTCGAGGGTATCTGGAGTCAGCGGCAGTTTTAAACAGGCTTGTGCACATTCGGCAACCGACACCAAAGCGAACCACTCCCGGTGTGATCACCTGGTAAAATCGTTATACACCACCGCAGATGCCTACTCGAACTCGCCGTGCCGTCCGGCTCCTTGCGCAAAACGCTGCGCACCAGTCACGGTTTCAGCAGTATCGATCACGGCTTGTCCGCGTCGAAACTCATTGTCCATGGCCTTCTCCTCGGGCATGCCCCACTGTTCATAGGCACTGAGGCGATCGGAACGCAGACAGCGTTGTGGGAAGCGCGCCAACTGCTCGGCCAATTCCAGCGCCGATGGCAGCGCTTCACCATCGGGGACAACGCGGTTGGCGAGGCCAATCTGCAGCGCTTCCTCGGCGTTCACGGGGCGGCCGGTTAAAATTAAATCCAGTGCGCGGCTGTGGCCGATTAAACGCGGCAAGCGTACCGTGCCGCCGTCAATTAGTGGCACACCCCAGCGGCGACAGAACACACCGAGTACTGCACTTTGTTCAACCACACGCAAATCGCACCACAACGCCAGCTCTAAGCCACCGGCCACGGCGTGACCAGAAATCGCAGCGATCACAGGCTTAGTTAACAGCATTCGCGATGGACCCATGGGCGCATCGCCATCCGGCGCCAGCCGATTCCCACCACTGCCCGAGGCAATGGCACGCAAATCTGCACCGGCACAAAAACTCCCATGAGCACCATAGAGTATGGCAACATCACTCTCATCATCTTGATCAAACTGTCGGAACGCGTTGGCTAAGCGCTGTGCCGTCGCTCCATCGACAGCATTGCGAACTTCGGCTCGTTGCAGTCCCACGACCGTGACCCGATCGCGGCGCTCTATTGTCACCGTGTCCATCCTGTTTCCCCTATTTAATTCACTGTGACCTCACGCGGCCGTGCCAGCCCGCATTCAAGTGCTGGACGGCGACGCACGCGACGCCTATGATTCCGTTCTGCCTTCTAAAGCCTACAACTAATATCTACAACGCACGCCTACAATACTACGTACTATGATCAAAACCCTACTGCACCCGAGCCCTGCATCGATACGAATTGAGAATAGACGCCCCGCCGCAAATGCGCTTGTCTTGTTTGTCCTTGTACTTATCGTAACGGCGTGTTCTGGGGGCGACGGTATGAGCGACGCACAGACGGATGAAAGCACGGGTATCGCAGGTGCGGCGCGCAACAGCAATACGCTACTTCCTGCAAACGAGGAGATTCTCGATCTGCGTCGGCGCAGCGATTCACGACGCAATGCCTACTTCGGCGATTTACATGTGCACACGGCCAATTCCTTTGATGCCTACACCTTCGGTACGCTGGCCACGCCCAAGGATGCCTATCGCTACGCCCAGGGCGAACCCCTGCAACACCCGAGCGGCTATCAGATACAGCTGCAACAGCCCCTGGATTTTTACGCGGTGACCGATCACGCCATGTTACTGGGCTTGGTGCGCGAATCCGCCGACCCGAATTCGGAATTTGCTCAGTACGAAATTACCAAACCGCTGCACAACATGAACGCTCCCGACAACATGACCGACACCAGCCTGCCGGCGCGAGGCGATGCGTTCTCTACGTTCCTTCCGGGCGTATTGAACGGTCTCCTGGATGGCAGTATTGACCGCGAGCTCGTCGACTCCATTGCGAAGTCGGCGTGGCTACAGACCATTGAGGCGGCTAATAATGCCTACATACCCGGTTCATTCACAACATTTGCCGCCTTTGAATATACCTCCTCCACCGATACGCGGGGCAACTTGCACCGCAATGTCATCTTCCGCGATACCGATCGCCTGCCAGCTATGCCCTTCTCTCGATTTAACTCGCAAAACCCCGAAGGGCTATGGGAGTGGATGAGCCTACTACGACGCAGAGGTGTGGAGAATTTAGCGATACCCCACAACTCCAATGGCTCGAATGGCGAGATGTTCAAGCTCACCAACTGGGCCGGCGAGCCAATAGACCGCCGCTACAGCAAACTGCGGCTGGTCAATGAACCCCTTGTTGAAATTACGCAGATCAAGGGCACGTCAGATACTCACCCCCTGTTGTCAAAAAATGACGAGTGGGCCGACTTTGAGATATCACCCTATCGCGTGGCAACTAAGCTGCACAGCGAACCGGCGGGCAGCTATGTACGAGATGCCTATTTACGTGGCCTGCAACTGAAGTCGCGGGGCGCCCTCAATCCCTATCAATTTGGTTTAGTGGGCGCCAGTGACACTCACGTAGCCGCCACTTCACCGGATGAGGAGACGTTTTTCTCCAAAGCTGGCATGCTCGATGGCAAACCCGAATTGCGCGGCTCCATTCCCGCGTCGTTTCTCTATGGCACGATTATGAAATGGACCGAGCCGGGCATGGTGACAGAAGTTGACGGCAAGACTTACCTGGCCAGCTCGTCCTTTGAATACTGGTCTGCGTCGGGTTTAACCGGCGTATGGGCAGAGGAAAATACGCGCGAGGCCATTTACCGTGCCTTTCGCCGCAAGGAGACCTTCGCAACCAGTGGGCCGCGCATGAAAGTGCGATTTTTTGGCGGCTTCCACTACGCCGATGATCTGCTGAAAAGCAAAGATCTGGTGAAAGCCGCCTACAATGGCGGCGTGCCAATGGGCGGTGAGTTGCAAGCGCAGCCCGGAAGAAGGCCCGCGTTTTTTGCCTGGGCCTTGGGTGACCCAAACGGCGCACCACTGCAACGCGTGCAGGTGATTAAAGGCTGGCTGGAAAATGGCGAGCACCGCGAGCAAGTGTTCGATGTGGCCTGCGCCGATGCGCAGCCCATCGACCCAGAAACCCATCGCTGCCGCGCCAGTGAACCTGCGGTCAATCTGGACGACTGCTCCATCGACGCCAATAGCGGCAGCCCCGAGTTGCAAACTCTGTGGCGCGATCCACAATTTAATCCACGGCAAGATGCGTTCTACTATGTCCGCGTCTTGGAAACGCCGACTTGCCGCTGGTCTACCTGGGATGCCATCCGCGCCGGCGTCAAGCCGCGCTCCGATTTACCGCAAACAATCCAGGAGCGCGCCTGGTCTTCGCCCATTTGGTATCGGCCAGAACCCTCGAGCTCGGGTGCGCGATCAGACGTGCACCGCTAATGGGGGCACATGACATGCACTGGGATTTTGTGCGCAAGCACGGCGTTCATCCCACTGGGCTCACCGCATGAATCGTCCGCCCTTTTTACGCAATAAATCTGCCAAGCATCACCCCAACCGGAAACCGCGCAATACCAGTGCCGCGCAGGGCAAGAAGGGCAGCAAAAGCCTGCGAGCATTGTTACTGGTCGCGGTAATCGTGAGTGTTTGGCAGTTCGCCACGACTGGTGATGTCGGCTGGTTGCGCAATTTATGGCAACAGGTCGCGCGACAGATGCAGGAGTTTCCGGGGCAACCGGGGTCCGGTTGGCGTGAGACTGCAGAAACCCTGGAAAAAATAGGCGCCGCGCGCGAAGGACAAACTCCACCCAAGTTCGACTTCGAGGGCCGGATTGTCAGAGTCGCAGATGGCGACACGGTCTCCGTGTTAGATAGTAATAAGAAGCAACACAAGGTGCGACTTTTTGGTATCGACTCACCCGAGCGGGATCAACCGCACGGTTCGGCGGCTGGCCGCTCACTCGCGAAAAGAATTATGCAAAAAAACGTCGGGGTGGTGATCGTGGAGAAGGACAGCTACGGGCGCACCGTTGGCATGGTGTATCACGACGGCGAAAACATGAATCAATGGCAGGTAGCGCAAGGTAACGCCTGGTGGTATCGGTACCATGCTCCGCACGAGCGCCACTTGCAACATGCCGAGGCCAGCGCTCGAGAAGCAGGGCTTGGGCTGTGGTCTGAGAACAAGCCGATAGCGCCGTGGGACTGGCGGCGCGGGCGCCGCTGAATGCCCGCTCAGGTGTCCGAAAGGCAAAGCACCGAGCGACGAGTTCTGTCTATCACCGCAGTTGCGATTCGGGTACATTGGCGTGGGCGCGCGGGGTAGCCCGGGCCTGCGCGTAAAATGATCTCGGGCCCTACTCGGGCGGAAATTGGTATCTCGTGTTTGATATTTGGTAGCTACGAACAACACTCGGCATTCAATCTGACTTAACAGCAATCCACTTCACTGAATTTTATACAGGAGCGCAGCATGATCGTCGTCAACGCGGTAGTTCAATCCACACAAGAAGATATCGTCGCCACGCAAGGGGCGTTCTGCGCGATGGAGTCCGCCAGCCGAGATGAGCCCGGCTGTCTGGATTACACTTTCAGCGTGGAGCTGAACGATTCCAATGTCATTCGCATTACTGAAAAATGGGCGACCCTAGACGATTTAAAGACACATTTCGAAACACCGCATATGGCGGAATTTCAACAGGTGATGGGCGAACGTCCACCAATTACCATGGACGTACACTTTTACGACGTCACTGAAATACAACCCTTTTAGGCTTATCGCCGGACCCGGGGTTTATGTCATCGGATGGCGCGGCTCTGAGAGTGATAACGATCGATCCGGGTGTCGTGGGAAAGCCCATGAGGACAAGATCGGAGGCGTCGGAAAACCCTGCCGCTGTCGCCGCTGACAACTGCCCTGGTGAGCTTGCATCGACAACTGGTGCTGCGATGGCGATGCCAGGCAATAACAATACTAATGTTATCAAGCGCTATTTATTCTTTCAGCTACCAATCATTTTTATATTCCCCGTGTTCACTGCGCGGCTGCTAACGACACTATAAAGGCAGTTGAGTCACCAGTTAAGGGATTTGTAAAGAAGGCTGCTTAATAAGCGTGTATCGGGTAGAATCGCCACCAGTCGCGCAGACTCGCTATAGCAGTTGATTCCCTTCCCCCTAGCGGTAAATGCAGCCAACGGCAAATGACCCAATCAGACAGCAAGAATGTCGGCTTCGTCAGCCTTGGCTGCCCCAAGGCGCTGGTCGATTCCGAGCGCATCCTCACGCAACTGAAGACTGATGGCTACAACATCGTACCCACGTATGAAGATGCCAACATTGTCGTGGTCAACACCTGTGGCTTCATCGATAGCGCCAAGCAGGAATCCCTCGATGCTATCGGTGAAGCGGTGGCCGAGAATGGGCGAGTTATCGTCACCGGCTGCATGGGTAAGGGAGAGGACGCGAGTAGGATACAAGCGCTACACCCCAGAGTTCTAAAAGTCACTGGGCCCGCGGCCTATGAAGAGGTGGTGAGTGCCGTTCACCAATTTGCACCCCATCACCCAGAACACGACCCACGCACCGACCTGGTGCCACCACAGGGCGTCAAACTGACACCGAGGCATTACGCTTATCTAAAAATTTCCGAAGGCTGCAACCACCGCTGCAAATTCTGCATCATTCCGGCTATGCGCGGGGACTTGGTAAGCCGACCAATTGGCGATGTGCTAGATGAGGCGGAGCGTTTAGTGCGCGCCGGTGTGCGCGAATTGCTGGTGATCTCGCAAGACACCAGCGCCTACGGAATTGACATGAAGTACCGCACCGGTTTTTGGCAGGGCCGCCCGTTGAAAACGCGGCTGCAAGAATTGTGTGAGGCGCTGGGCGAACTGGGCGTCTGGGTGCGCCTGCACTACGTCTACCCCTACCCTCACGTGGACAACCTCATTCCACTCATGGCGCAAGGCAAGATTCTTCCCTACCTCGATATCCCCCTGCAACACGGTAGCCCTAGCGTATTGGCGCGCATGCGCCGCCCCGCCGCGGCGGAAAAAGTGCTGGCACGCATTCACGCTTGGCGCGACATCTGCCCAGATATTACGCTGCGTAGCACCTTCATCGTCGGCTACCCCGGTGAAACCGAAGCGGAATTCGAAACGCTGCTGGATTTTATCGACGAGGCGCAACTAGACCGCGTGGGGTGCTTCCAATATTCGCCGGTGCAGGGAGCGGCAGCCAATGATTTGCCTAACCCGGTTGCCGCGGCAGTGAAAGAGGAACGCTGGCAGCGGTTCATGGCACGGCAACAATCCATCAGCGCAGCTAAACTACAACGCAAAATCGGCAGTACGATAGAAGCCCTAATCGACAGTGTGGATACCGATGGAGCCGTGGGTCGCTCACAGGGTGACGCCCCGGAAATCGATGGCGTCGTGTATTTCCCCGGAGCGACAGAACTCGCTCCCGGCGATCGGGTAGAAGCGCAAATCAGTGCCGCCGATGAGTATGATCTCTGGGCTGGTTAGCAACGCACAAGTGAGTGAAACCACCGCGTGAACCTCTTACTCTTTGACAGCTCCGAGCGCTCGGCAGATGATAAAATCGTGGTGCACGGTTCGCGCCGCGATCATCTGGTGAATGTTCAAGGCGTGCAAGTCGGCTATACCCTGCGCGTGGGAGAGATCAACGGCAAGCTGGGTCAGGGTGTTGTACAAGCGATCGCACGCGACCACGTCGAACTGCGTGTAGAGTTGCACGAAAAATCCCCAGCCCCCCTACCTGTAACCCTGATACTCGCACTGCCGCGACCGAAAATGTTGCGCCGCATTCTGCGCACCTCGGCGGAGTTTGGCGTCGCGGAGCTACACCTCATCAACAGCTATCGCGTACAAAAAAGTTACTGGCAGACCCCGGTTCTCGATGCGCAGCGCTACCGTGACTACCTGCTAGACGGCCTTGCTCAAAGCTGCCATACCCGGTTGCCGCAGTTGCTGTGTCACCCACGCTTTAAGCCCTTTGTCGAGGATGAGCTGGTACCCTTGATAGCCGGGCAACTCGCTCTTTTGGCCCACCCGGCGGCAACCCGGCCATTTGACCAGGGCGATACACAAGCGCAGGTGATAGTGATTGGGCCAGAGGGCGGCTTTACCGATTACGAGGTAGGCCTGCTGAGCGCAGCGGGTTGCCGGCCGGTCTCACTCGGGCCGCGAATTCTGCGTGTCGAAAACGCCGTGACGGCGGTGCTCAGCCGCTTTTTGTAACCCATGTGGGTACCTAGGACGAGCGACGACTAGCAACTGGTGCAAAGGCTGGCGTGCCTGCGGAATATGGTGCTAAAGTGATAAGTAGACGATTTTTTCTCGGCACCTGCTCGGTAGCAGCTTCCGTGCTCAGTGGCGAGGAACTGACAAACAACGGATTAGCAAGTGACTAAGAGCTGCTTAGGAACAACATCGGTGCCACTCGCCGTCTGTACCGATAAATAATAATATGTGAATGTGTATTTGGAGACCCCTCAGCATGACCTATAAAAAACGTACCATCGCACAACAACTATCCGCCATCATTGCCCTCGGCACAGTGGTTAGCATTCCACAGGTCGCCGTCGGCCAGAATATGCTGGAAGAAGTTGTTGTCACCGCCCGTAAGCGTGAGGAGTCTTTGCAGGAGACACCGATTGCGGTTTCCGCGCTATCCGGGGACGCCATGGCAGAACTCGGCGTTCGCGATATCGCGGACCTCACCAAAGTCGTCCCCAATGTCGACATGTACACGGGTAATGGGACGACAGGTGCGGGTAACGTATTTATACGCGGCGTGGGTGCGCGCAATACCGGCGTCAATTTCGACTCGGGCGTCGGCATCTATGTCGATGGCGTCTATCTATCGAGACCGGATGGCGCCGTGCTGGACAACGTCGATCTGCAAAGCGTGCAGGTTCTGCGCGGGCCGCAAGGCACATTGTTTGGCAAAAACACCACAGGGGGTGCCATTCTTTACACAACCAACAAACCGAACGAAGAGTACGAGGGCAACGCAGAAATCCGCGTGGGCAATTTTGATCAACTCGATGGCAAGCTCACGCTGAACATTCCGCTCATTGAAGACACACTTTCCTCGCGTTTTTCCGTCTATAGCACGACGCGCGATGGCTATGTTAAGAGCGTCTCCAATGGCAACCCAGGTATGTCGGACGGCGATGAGTACAACGACGTGGATCGCAAAGGGGCGCAGGCACAATTGCGCTGGGATGCCACCGACAGCCTTGTGGTCGATGTGAACTACACCTACAACAGAACTGACCAAGCGTCGCGCGGTCAGAATTGTGAAATCGTGGAGGGCATCGAGCGCGCCGGTTGGCAGAGCAATTTGCAAGACGTTAGCATTGTCATTCCCTCTACGGGCCAAAGCATCCAAGACTGGTGCCGAGAAAATCAAGCGCTAGGTAAAGATAAAATCACCGCTAATCTAGCGCCGAATAAATACGAAGCAGAAGTTCACTCCCTATCGGTCACAGCGGATTGGGACTTGGATAACGGCATGAACTTCAAGAGCATATCGGCTGGCCGGACCACCGAGGGCAGTGAAACCAACGAGCTCGATGCAATGGGCATTCCGTTACTGGGGCGCAGCAATTTTGGGCCAGGGGGTGAACCGCGCGAAACTGATGCTTATAGCCAAGAGTTTCAGCTCTCGGGCTCGGCATTTGATGATCAGCTAGATTTCGTCGTGGGCGTTTTCGGGTTTACCGAAAAAACCGACAGCGGTACCGCGAACTCTCCCTCAGGGCCATTTCCCAACACCATATTTGGGCCTCAATCAATTTTCTACATCAACCAGACGACCGAATTGTTGGCCGAAAATACGTCAGCCTCAGTATTTAGCCAGACGGATTGGCATTTCAGTGAGTTCTGGAGCTTGACCTATGGCGTACGCTACACCTGGGAAGAACGCGAGCTCGAACGCTTGTTCCGCGTACCGGACATCACCACGCTAGCCACAACGGGTGATGCCAGCAGCCTGAGCAATTTTTTCTATAGTTTGCCCAGTGGTACGGATACCTTTAACCCGAATCACGACTATGTAAAAGCTGAAGATCCGAATAACCCGGGCCAAGATGATCCACTGGCCGATCAAAAGATGCGCGTGGACAACTCAGATGTCACCCAGATGATTAGTATTCAACGCACGTTTGAAGATCTCGGCTTTATCGACACCGGCACCGCCTACTTCACCGTTGCCCAGGGCTTCCTCTCCGGCGGTATCACCGACACCATCTCCATTACCACTAGCCAGATCGAAGAGTTCGACCCAGAAGAAGTCCTCAATTATGAACTCGGTTTCAAAATGGATGCCTGGGACAATCGTCTGCGCCTCAACACGGCCATTTTCTATACTGACTATACCGATCGCCAGTTGACAACAGTTAGCATCAACCCGTCCACCAACAGGCCGCAGGGCGCACTTATCAACGCCAAGTCTTCGAGCATTACGGGTATTGAGATCGAAACCATCATTCTGCCGATTGACAACTTGCAAGTGACTGCCAATATCACCTTCAATAAAGGTGAAATCGATGAGTACGATGACACCCGCATTTACGCGGTGCCAGACGACTCGGTACCGCCGGAGGCGGGTTGTGATCGTCGTGACCTGATACTGGCACGCATTGACAACTGTCCGGTCGATCGCTCCAATGAAAACCTGCCGAGACTACCCGAGGAGGTTTACTTCCTCGCCGTCCAGTACAACTGGGAGTCAGAATACGGTCTGGTAATTCCAATGGCGTCCTGGTCACTGCGTACTGACATTGACAACTGCTTTGATCAGGCGAGCTGCCTGTCTGGCAAGTACCTCAATGATCAGGAAGACGTCAGCGCGAGCATTACCTGGATATCACCAGACGAATCCTGGCGCGTCGCCGCCTACGGTAAAAACCTGACCGATGAGCGCTACATCATTGGCGGGACGCCGTTGGTCGATCTCACCGAAACAGCGGGCACTGTCTACAACCTGCCTCGCACCTACGGCATCGAGGCCTCGTATACCTGGTAATGCCTATTGAGCGTGCATATTGGTAGCGCATCTACGGCAAGCGCGGCGGCCACCACACCCCGCGCAGAAGATACCCGTTCGATCCGATTGAATCTCGCTCCCGGCTAAGCGGCGTAACTGAGTGGGTAACTGGCCCGGCACCTAAGCCGGGCAACTCACGCCGGTGCCACCCAGCCCGCAATATCCACCGGGGTTTTTAGCCAAGTACTGCTGGTGGTAATCCTCCGCGTAATAGAACTCGGGAGCAGGAAGGATCTCTGTCGTCACCGCACCGTATCCCGCGGCCGTCAATCGGCGTTGAAAGCTCGCCATACTCTGCGCTGCCAGCCTTGTCTGTTCATCGTTGAAGGTATAAATACCGGAGCGGTACTGCGTGCCGCGATCGTTGCCTTGGCGCATGCCCTGTGTGGGGTCGTGACCCTCCCAAAAACGCTGCAGGAGCTGTGCGTAGGATACTTCTTGCGGCATGTAGACTAGGAACACAACCTCGTTGTGACCTGTCATGCCGCTGCATACTTCTTGATAAGTGGGGTTGGGCGTCAGCCCCGCGGCATACCCCACCGCGGTAGTAAACACGCCCGGCAGCTGCCAAAAGATGCGCTCCACTCCCCAAAAACACCCCATACCAAACAGGGCTTGCTGTGCGCCTTCGGGAAAGGGCGGCCGCAGCGGGTTGCCATTGACAAAATGTGCGGCTGGGACCGGCATGGGTTCATCGCGGCCCGGAAGCGCCACCTCCGCGTCGGGCAGTGCAAGTTTATTTTTCCTGGGAAAGAGGCTCATGGGCTACGAGTATAGTCGTTTTTAAGCTACATTAGGGCACCTCGAGCAACCGGTAAAGCCAACACTATGGGCCTGTCACGCCGCACGCTGCTGCGCCTCATCACTAGCGGCACTTTCTTTGCCACTGCAGGCCGCAGCACCGGTGGCTTGGCCAAACCCAAGGCTAAAACCCTGAGCCAAAACGGGGCGCAACACCCGGCCAGCGACGATACTCTAGAGGCTGCGGCATTGACTTTCCCCCAAGGCGTGGCATCGGCCGACCCACAACCGGACGCGGTGATGCTGTGGACACGCGCCGCTCCGCTGACAGACGTACTCCCCACAGTCCCTCTCACCTTGCACGTGAGCGAGAGTGAAACCTTCGATGACTTAATCCTGGAAGTGGAACTGAGAAGCAGTGTGGAGAACGACTACACAGTGCGCATCTACATTGATGGGTTGCAGCCAAGCCGCACTTACTACTATCGCTTTTTTGGTGGCGCCGACACTCGTTCGAGAATTGGCCGTACCCGCACCGCACCGGCGCCAGCGGCTGCCGAGCGAGTCAACTTAGCCTTTGCCAGTTGCCAGAGTTACGAACACGGCTATTACGGCAGCTGGGCGCGCATGCTAGCGGACGATGTCGCAGCGTCTGCAACCGACCAAATCCATTGCGTACTCCATCTCGGCGACTTTATCTACGAGCGCCGCTGGAACACGCGGCTGGATGGCTCGGCACTCACGCGAAGCATGCCGGATTTTCCCGACGGCATCACGACACCCGAGTACCGCTATGCAACATCGCTCGCCGATTATAGGCACTTGTATAAGGTCTACCTGAGTGACCCGCACTTGCAGGCGGCGCGCGCCCGCTGGCCCTTTGTCTGCGTGTGGGATGACCATGAGTTTTCCGATGACAATTTTCAGAGCTATACCACCTACGAAAACGCACCGAAATTTGAACCGCAACGGAAACTCAACGCCAACCAATCCTGGTTTGAATACATCCCCACTGTACTCGACGAACTGCGTGAGCAACCCGCGCATAACTTTATCGCCACTGACTTAAGTACAGATCTGAATGCGAAACCCCAAGAGTCTGCAAACCAACGAGCGCTCGACAGTTTGTGCATCTATCGGCGACTGCGCTGGGGCAAAAACCTAGACATCGTGCTTACCGACAACCGATCGTACCGCAGCGAGCCCTGCGTACCCGAGACGCTTGCCAGTGCCGTCGGCTTGCCGGTGAATTCCGTCAAACTCATTGAGATCGCCGACGCAGGTCGGGCCTATAACAATGGCAACCCACCCAAATTTCTACCCTATGGCGACGGCAAGGTGCCCAACCCCGGTTACGACCGCGAACCGGGCACGATCTTGGGCGAACCACAGCGCGAATGGATGTTAGAGACATTGCAGCAATCTGATGCGAAGTGGAAACTCTGGGGCAACTCACTCCCCCTGCTTCCGATGCGACTGGATTTGTCCTCCGTGCCATTTAGCGACTACGAAGATGGCATCTTCAATATCGATGGCTGGGCGGGGTTTCCGCACGAATTTAAACAGATCATGGGTGCCATAGAGCAAGCTGAAGTGACTGGTCTAGTCTCGCTCTCGGGTGACCACCACATGCACGGCGCGGGGTCGGTTAATCGCGACCCCAGTGACAACGAGGCGCCCGCCTTGGCGGTCGATTTCAACGTCACGGGCATCAGTTCCTCGCAGTTATTTGAGGATTTGGTGCATGTCGCAAAGACCGGCGATAGCGATTTCCAAGCGCTGGTCTACCGCGAAAGCAGCGAGGGGCTGATCCCAGCGTGGAACATGACCATGATCGACGGCAGCCTACCTGCCTACCTCTATACCCAGACCGGCCTGAGTTCGATTCCGCGCTGGTTGGGCCCCAATCCCGCCAACCCCGGGTTGACCTATGTCGATGTCACAAGCAATGGCTATGGGCTCGCGACATTCAACGATACGGATATGAGCGTGCAACTCGTGAGTGTGGACATGCCGAAAGAAGCAGTGACGAGTGCACCGAAAATTCGCTATATCGCCAGTTTCCGACTGCCCCTGTGGTCCACCGGCGAACAACCGGCACTCGAAGGGCCGACTTTCAAATACGGGGCACCCTTCCCGTACGACCCACCGACGACCTGAGCGCTCATTCTCATTAGCACACCACATGTCATTGACTTGTCACACTAGCGTCACGGACTAGTCACATAGGGAACCTAGTGTAACCACCGCGGTCCAAGCGAGGTCAGTAAGACACTTATAAATTAAACGAGGTGTCGAAGATCAATCACCAGAGCTCCACGCACAGACAAACACGGGAGGGCACAGGAAAATTATGCAACATGAGCGAATAAACGCGCTGGAACTCTCCAGTCGCAGATTGTGGCAGTTGGTGAGCAACGACGCCAAGTTACAGTCAATCACGACAAAATTGAGCGAAGAAGAGCTGAATGACGCCGTGCGAGAATTAGCGAGACGGCGCCACTACCTGCAACAACTGGAGGAAATGGGTAAACTGCAGGCGCCATCAAAAAGCTAGAGGCCCTGTAGTCCCACCATGAACAAGCCCCCGTCGCGCCGCGCCTCCAGTACCGAGGTGGCGCAGTTTCTGCAAAAAAGCCGCGCTATTACCGAGTTTGTGGAGCGCCGGCCGCGTCTACTATTTGCCATTGATGCCACCGCCAGTCGTCAGCCCACCTGGGACAGCGCCTGTCATTTGCAGCAAGAGATGTTTCGCGCCACGCGCAGCGTCGCTCAGCTCGCCGTACAACTGTGTTACTACCGAGGTTTTCGCGAGTTCCGCGCCAGTAAATGGTTGACCGATACCGAAGCGCTGGCGGGGCTTATGGGTCGCGTGCGCTGCGAGGGGGGCCACACACAAATCGGCCGCCTACTGCGCCACGCCAAGAAAGAACACAGCAAAACTCCAATTCGCGCTTTGGTTTTTATCGGCGATGCCATCGAAGAAAGCCCCGATACACTGTGCGACCTCGCCGGCCAGTGTGGCATGGTCAAGCTGCCGCTATTTCTATTCCAGGAAGGGCGACATAAGCGCGTCGAATCAACCTTTCGCAGTATGGCTAGGCTCAGCGGTGGTGCCTATGCGCGTTTCGACGCGAACAGTGCGGCGGCATTGTCAGAACTGCTAGGTGCGGTAGCGAGCTTCGCGGCCGGGGGTTGTGCGGCCCTTGAAAAACAGGGCAACAAGAGTGCTAAACTGCTGCTTCAACAGCTAAAGAACTGAGACTTCGTGGCCAGACTCCTGATCTTGCTGGCGGCCGTCGCCGTCATCTACTTGCTCTACACGCGCGCCCAGAACTTGCCACCACACAAACGGCGCAGTGAATCGATTAAACTCGGCCTCATTGTGCTGGTCATTGCCGCTGTGGTACTCGCCGCCACGGGACGAATGCATTGGGTGGGGGCCGCTCTCACTGGCCTGCTAGTCACACTACGCCAATCGCTGCCATTGCTCATCCGCATCTTTCCATTCCTGGCGAGTTTGCGCGGACAAAAGGCTGCAGCGGGCGGCCAGACCTCAACTGTGGAAACAGCGATACTGCGTATGCAGCTGGATCATGACAGCGGCGCCCTGCAAGGCGAGGTCTTGCAAGGCCGTTACACCGATTGGCGATTGCAGGACATGAACCGCGAGCAACTGGAAGAACTAATGGCCTATTGTCGCAGCCAGGACAACGATTCAGCTCAGTTACTCGACAGCTACCTGCAACAGCGTTTTCCCGGCGAGGGCCCCTTTGGGGAGGGCCAGACCAGTGGTAACTCATCCACAAATGGCAGTGACGCCGCCGCGATGGCGCGCCGTGAAGCCCTGGCTGTACTTGGCCTAGAAGAGGGGGCAACGGAGGAAGAAATTGTCGCGGCGCACCGCACACTCATTCAGAAAGTACACCCCGATCGAGGTGGCAATGATTACCTTGCCGCCAAAATTAATCAGGCGAAGGATTTGCTGCTGAGCTAACCTGCCGTGTCCGAAACTGGCTCTCACCTGTGCTAGTGTCCTGCCACTAAAATCGCGAAAAATATTGGCCTACGGGCCCGCGTGCAAGACTGGCATACCGCGTGCCAAATGCTTACACTTGCGCCTGATTTTTTCGGGGGTCATTTCGCAACATGAGCAAGGTTTTCGTCGTACGCAATCAATTGGGGCATTACTGGGGCAAGCGTGGAGTCTGGGTCGACGGAACGAACCCGAAAGCGGTATTGCACACAGCACATGAAGACGCAGCGATTAATACGCTGTTCGAGCTTAGCTCCCAAGACATCGATCTGCGCGGCGCAGTCTGCGCAGTGGCACTCTCTGATCGATCCGTTCCTGAAATCGAGCCCAGTAAACATTTAATCCCTATCGAAAGCGAAGTTGCGGCTGAGGTTGCAGCAGACGCTGCTGCTGAAGCAGAAACACATGGCTCGGAGGCAGAAAGCGCCACTGACACAGCGCTCGAAGTATCAGTCGCAGCCGAATCGGTGGATGCGGAATCAGTTTGAGCGCCAGCCTGCCGCTTATCTTCCAAAAGTTACGCAATCAGCACTTTCGTTGGCGCAGCTATCGATAGTCATACATTCATGCTCTAGCGAGAGGCTTGACCACATATTCACTCATAGGAATAACATCGATCTGCGCAAAGTCTATAAAACGCGCGCAACTTTCCATCATCGCCGTCGTGTGTTTTTGCAAGATGGCGTCATCATTGCCCGTCGCATAGAAGGCGTGATCACAGGTCATGGCCTCCGGAGGAAAGTTCTCCTCGACGATGGCCAGACAGGGAACAACTTCGCCATAGGTTCGCGCGACCAGATTTTGGCGGTAGCCAAAGGTCGATTGCGTCTCAATGGCAACCTCGGTATGGCTGCCCTTCCAGATATCTAACCACCGCTCGCGATCTAAACTGGCCGGTGGCGACATAAACACCACATGGCACATCCCATACAGGCGCTCCCCGGGCTCGCAGGGGTGTTCTGTCTGCGTGCGCAGGGGCTCTGCCTCCACCACCAGATAACTGCAGTGGCGCGCCACCGCCACTTCGATCTGTGGCTCCCAAGCGGCGCGTGCCTCTGCGTAATCCACCCACAGCGACAGCATTGCATCCGGTAACGGCGCATGGCTTTCAATGCGCCGGCCATTCGCCGCGCTGACCGCGCTATCGGCCACACATAGACGCAAGCCCTGCACATCGGCCAGCTGCGCGAGGCTGGCGCAGAGCCCACTCAGCAGTTGGTCGCGAAATTCGTCGGTGGTTTGGTCTGCAGCCCGCCACAGCGGGTACATGATTTTTTCCATGACAGCCTCCTCCGCGCGAGTGATTTTAATCGACTAAATGCCCACGGGCGGCGTGATCGTAGCTGCGTTGTCGATTAGCATTTCGGCGCCATTAATAAAGCGCGACTCTTCCGAGGCCAGAAACAACACCAGATTGGCGATGTCTTGCGGCTCGCACATGTTGCCGTATTTGCCTACTGCCTCGATATCCTCGGCCGTTGCAGTGTCCTTACCCGTCGCCACTTTCACTACCATCGGTGTTTTTACACCGTCCGGATGAATGGAGTTACAGCGCACACCGTTTTTCTGTTCCTTACAAAACATGGCCACGCTCTTGGTCAGCGCTCGCACGGCGCCTTTACTCGCAGTGTAAGCGGCGACAAACGACTGCCCGTGTATAGCAGCAACCGAGGACATATTGACGATAGAGCCACCACCGGAAGCTGCCATGGCCGGGATCGCATGCTTGCACCCCAGGAAAACGCCATCACTATTGACAGCGTTGACCTTGCGCCAATCCTCCAACTCGGTATCCACAACCGTTCCCAGTAAAATCATACCAGCGTTGTTCACCAAAATATCTAAACCGCCAAAGGTGTCGACAGTGGTTTTAACGACGGAAACCCAGTGTGACTCGTCGGTCACGTTGAGGGAGAGAAATATCGCATTGTCACCAATCTCCTTGGCTACAGCTTGCCCACCCTCTGCGTTCATATCAGTAACAACGACTTTCGCGCCTTCCGCTGCGAGCAGCAAGGCATCCGCTCGGCCCATGCCACTGGCTGCTCCTGTGACGATGGCGACTTTTCCTGCAACACGTCCCATGCTTTTTTCGCTCCCACAAGGCGCTGCTGCGCCGGTTGAATTTTGTGCGGGCCAGTTAAGCAGATGGCTGCGACAGTCTCAAACTTAGGTCCTTGAAAACCGGTCCAGGGATACCCAATTGAACCACTGGGAAACCTCGCCAGCACTGCGGTGCAATAGTATTCTACGCAACTACTGGCGACCTATGTTCAGCAGTGGTGGCACCACCAGACGGAGTTTCTTATGCCAAACGAACACCCAGCAGCTAAACCCACTACAGCAACGCACGCAAGCCAATCGCCCCCAGCCTCACCTCGCTGGATCCGTTGGGCAGGACACTTCGCGCTAGCGCTCCTACTATTAATTCCAGTCGCGGTTTTGCTGGCGCGTTCCGGTGCCTGGCAACCCGGATTAGCACTGTATGCCCTGGCGCTACTGGGCAGCACCTTGCTGTTAATTGTATTCATAATTCTCCTGTTGGTGCCGCGCTATAGCAGCTGGCGTAGCGACATTTTGCGTCGCGCCGCCATCGCGCTGCCCGGCGCGGCACTACTGATTGCCATGACTCAGGGGGCGGGGAATGCGCCGCAAATCCACGACATCACTACCGATACCAATGATCCGCCAACATTTATCAAAGCGGTGCAACAACGTGGTGAAGAGTCCAACACCCTGGCCATCAAACCAGATTTTATCGAGCAACAACGTGCGGCCTATCCCGACCTCAAGAGTATCGCTACCACACTGAACACGAAGGCCGCGTTCGACCGCGCTGTCGTTGTCGCGCAGCAATTGGGCTGGGAAATCTACAACCAGGATCGCGAGGGCGGGCTAATCGAAGCAGTGGAGACCACGGCAATTTTTGCCTTCAAGGATGATATCGCGATACGTGTGCGCCCCTCTGGTGCGGGAGCAACGGTCGATCTGCGCTCGGTATCACGCGTCGGAAGGGGAGATCTGGGTGCGAACGCTGCGCGTATTAGAAGGTTTCAGGATGCCTTCACAGCGGTTGCAGATGCGGGATAGCCAGTGACACACCGCGCGAGAATAAGTCCGGTGCCAAACCGTGAGGGTAGTGATTGGCGCTCTCGCCGCTGGTCAATCGCAGTTGTCATTCTTTTTATTGGCGCCAACGTCACGCTGCATTCGAGTCAATCTCTGGCCAAGGACGCAAAGCCCGACTACTTGAGTTTCGCGACCGAGGATGAAGTCAATACCACGGAGATTTTTCGCCGCGCCAGCCCGACCGTCGTCTATGTGACAAACACGGCACTGCGGCGCAGTTTGTTCTCCCTCGATGTGCAGGAAATTCCGCGCGGCAGTGGTACGGGTTTTGTCTGGGACGCACAGGGCTTGATCGTCACCAATTTTCACGTTATCGCCGGTGCCAACAAGCTCACTGTGACTCTCGCCGATCAGGAAACCTATACGGCAGAGGTCATTGGCGTGGCGCCAGAGAAAGACTTAGCCGTGTTACGTATAGCAGATCCGCCCAAAGGGCTGGCCACCCTCCCCCTGGGCGATTCTTCTGAGCTTGAAGTGGGACGCAAAGTTCTGGCGATCGGCAACCCCTTTGGTTTGGATACGACGCTCACCACCGGTATCGTCAGTGCATTGGGGAGGGAGATCAAAGCGCCGGGCAATCGCAAAATTCGCGGTGTGATTCAAACCGATGCAGCCATTAATCCCGGCAATTCGGGTGGCCCGCTACTGAATTCTCTAGGCCAGCTAATTGGAGTGAACACGGCAATCTACAGCCCCTCGGGCGCTAGCGCCGGTATCGGGTTCGCCATTCCGGTCAACACGGTGCGCGAGGTTGTGCCGCAACTGATTAGCTATGGCCGCATTTTACGCCCAATGATCGGTGTGGAGTTGGCCAGCGATCACTGGGTGCGCCGCCACCGCATCGAGGGCGTACCCGTGGTGCGCGTGTATCCTGGATTGCCCGCAGCCGAAGCCGGTATTCGCGGCGCCTATCGCAACCGCTACGGCGAAATCGTACTGGGCGATATCATCGTTGCGGTCAATGATAAACCGGTGCGCAGCCAAGATGATTTCTTCAGTGTTTTGGAAGCACATAAACCCGGCGACAAAGTTACGGTGCACACACGACTCGGGAAGGAAACCCAGCGCTATAAACTCCGATTGATCGAATCGCAGTAGTGCCAGGGGCAGCTGTTTACGGCGCGGACTGTTGCCGTTCCCCCCTCAACACGCACTCTCGGTTATGCGTAATAAGGGCGCCTCACCCTAAGAACCTATAACAACCTATGAGAGCGTGCCACCATCAACCCGCACATCTTCACCGGTGATATGCACGCCGTCTTCAGAGGCGAGCATAGCGATCAGACCAGCTACCACTTCAGGGTCTTTCGGGCCAGAGATTGACTGAATGCGCGGCATTAAGCCGAAATCCATGGTTTCTGGAAAGGCAAGATCATCCGTCATACCCGTGTTGATGTCGCCCGGACAGACACAATTGGCGCGCACGCCGCGTTTCGCGTATTCCACGGCGATACTGCGGGTCATAGCCAGCACACCGCCCTTGCTGGCGGAGTAAGCCACGCCACAGGGTAGGCCAGACAGCGCCGCAGTGGACGCCGCATTGACGATACTGCCCTTGGTGGCAACGAGATGCGGCAGCACCGCGCGGCACAGCAGCATAGTGCCAGTGAGGTTGACATCGATCACTTTCTGCCAGGCCGATGTGGCGAGCTGCTCGGTGTCGTCAAAGCGCAATATTCCCGCCATGTTCACCAGGGCGTAGAGGCTGCCGTAGGCGGCGATACAGGCGTCGACTCCAGCCTGGACACTGGCCTCATCGGACACATCACAGGCATATGCAGTAGCTTCGCCACCCGCCTCGCCGATGTCTAGAGCGGTGGCTTGCGCTGCCGCCTCATTGAGATCGACACAAAATACTGCACCCCCCTCCGCGGCAATGCGCTGTGCACTGGCCTTGCCGATGCCGCTGCCTGCGCCAGTCACTATGACGACTTTATCTTCAAAACGCTGCATGTTCTCCCCCTCGGTTCGCCGTGCATCAACGCACAGGCCTCTACACGCGGTCAATGGCACTGGTACGCCGCAATAAACCGGTGGTCTGACAATTTAAAAACGTGAAAAAGCCCACGCATTTAACCAGGCCGGACTGACATTTTAAGCCATTGTCGGATGCTGCGAATCAGGTACCTTTATCCTTCTAGAGGTCGTCCGTATCATAGCGCTGCGTTAACGAACCCCCAATTCCTACATTTTGAGGTGAAAACGGCGTGACAGCAGCATTAGGGAGAAACAGTTTGGAAGAGTTAGAGCAATTCCGCGGTGAAGTGCGTGCGTGGCTAGAGGCCAATTGCCCCGAGTCACAGCGTGAGCCGATGACCGCCGAGGAGCAGTATTGGGGCGGGCGGCACGGCAAATTTGCCAGCGAGGACGCCAAGCTCTGGTTCGAACGCATGCGCGACCAAGGCTGGATAGCACCGGAGTGGCCAACGGAATATGGTGGTGGAGGCCTCACCCCGCACCAAGCACGCATCATCAAGCAGGAAATGAAAGCTATCAATGCCCGCCCACCTATCTACGGTATCGGCCTGTGGATGCTCGGCCCGGCACTGCTGGAGTACGGCAACGAAGAGCAGAAACAAAAGCACATTCGCGCCATCGTCAATGGCGAGCTGCGCTGGGCGCAGGGGTATTCCGAGCCAGGCGCGGGTTCTGACCTGGCGAGCTTGCAGTGCAAGGCTGAGGACAAGGGCGACCACTTTCTAGTTAACGGCAGCAAGATTTGGACGACGGCGGCAGATCGCTGCGACTGGATTTTTTGCCTGGTGCGAACCGACCCGAACGCCAAGAAACAAGAGGGCATCAGTTTTCTACTGATCGACATGGATGATCCGGGCGTCACCACCAGCCCCATTGCCCTAATCAGTGGCGAATCCGAATTTTGCCAGACCTTTTTTGACAACGTGCAGGTACCCAAAGAAAACCTGGTCGGCGAGCTCAACAAAGGCTGGTCGGTGGCCAAGGCCTTATTGGTTCACGAGCGCAAGCTGATGTCGGAGATCGGCAATGACAGCCCGCGCCAGGTCTTACAGCCAAATGTGGCAGCACGTGACTACCTGCGCTTCGAAGATGGCAAAATTGCCGACCCGTACTTGCGCAATCGCATTGCCGAGTACGACATGCTCATGCAGGCAGTCGCCCTCACCCACTACCGCACCTTTGAAGAAAAAGCGGCGGGGATTCGCAGCGCCGCGCCGCTGGTCATGAAATACGTGGGCACAGAGGCGGAAAAAACCAAATCCGAATTGTTACTCTCTATCTTGGGCACCAGTGGCTTGGGCTGGAATGGCGACGCATTCAGCGATGCGGAGATCGATACAGCGCGATTGTGGGCAATGTCCTACGCCATGACGATTGCCGGCGGCAGTTCCGAAATTCAACTGAATGTGATCGCAAAATCCATTCTCGAATTGCCGCAATCCTAAGGAGCTGACCCGATGGCATTGGTACTCAATGAAGATCAACGGATGTTGCGCGACGCCGCAGCAGATTTTTTGAACGAGCACGCGCCTGTCCAGGCACTTCGCAAACTCAGAGACGACGGCGATGAAATTTGCTACAGCCCAGAGCTGTGGCAAGAAATGGCGCAGATGGGTTGGGCGGCAATTTTTTTACCCGAGCGCTACGGCGGGCTGGAGTTTGGCTTCTTGGGCGTCGGCGTCGTCCTCGAGGAGATGGGTCGCAACCTCAGCGCCTCCCCAATGTTTTCCTCTGCGGTGGTCGGCGCATCGGCGATCTTGTTGGGCGGTAGCGAAGCACAAAAAGAATCTATCCTCCCCGCAATCGCCAGTGGCGGGACAACCCTGGCGCTGGCGCTGGAGGAGAGCAATCATCACAGACCGACAGACATTGCTGCGCAGTTACTGCGCGACGGTGACTCCTTCCGCCTCACCGGCAAAAAGTGCTTTGTGCTGGATGGCCACAGTGCCGATCAGTTATTGGTGGTAGCGCGCAGCACCGGCGAGCAAAACGACTGCCACGGCCTGAGCCTTGTCTTAGTCGATCGCAATACCCAGGGCGTGCAGTGCGAACGCGCAATCACAATGGATAGCCGCAACGTCGCCAACATCAGTTTTGACGCCGTCATTGTGCAGCCTGAGGCTATTGTCGGTGAGATCGACCACGGCTGGGATGTGCTAGAGCCCGTGCTAGATCGAGGCCGCGTGGCTATTGCCGCGGAGATGATGGGACTCGCGCTGGAAGCCTTTGAACGCACGGTAGCCTACCTGAAAGAGCGCGAGCAATTTGGCGCGCAAATTGGTTCGTTTCAGGCACTGCAACACCGCGCCGCACACATGCAAGCCGAATTGGAATTGTGTCGCTCCGTAATTCTGCAAGCCCTATCCAGTGTCGATGAAGACCCGGGGCAGTTACCATTAATGGCGAGCTTGGCAAAAGCAAAGCTGAACGAGCTGGTGGAGCTGATCACCAACGAGGCCGTACAGATGCACGGCGGTATTGGTGTAACCGACGATCTCGATATCGGCTTTTTCTTAAAGCGCGCGCGCGTGGCTATGCAAATTTTTGGCGACGCTGCATTCCATAAAGATCGCTTCGCTACACTTTCTGGCTATTGAGCACTGGCGCTATCGAGAACTAGGTCTAGCATTATCACTTACCCCGATAGGCGCGACACTTTAAGCGTACTGACAACATCACCAAAATAAGGAACCCCGCGATGGAAGTGAGCGAAAAAATTGCCGCTGTACACAAATATGTCGAAGCCTTTGACAAGCAAGACATGAATATCATTCGTGAGATTTATGCCCAAGACGCTCGCGTCGAAGACCCGGTGGGCACAGATGTTCACGAGGGCATCGACGCCGTGTGCGCATTTTATGAAAACGCGCTACAGTCGGGGGCCAAACTCGTGCTCAGTGGCGCGCCGCGTTGCGCCGGGAATACCGTCGCCTTCCCATTCTATGTAGAGATGCCAGGAACAAAAATTGAGATTATTGACGTCTTCGAATTTGACGACGCCGGCAAAGTCAAAGACATGAAGGCCTATTGGGGGCCGGAGAACATGCAGTCGTAACTCGACTGCTTACGACACTTGCTTACGCCACTGATTATTCAGCGGGCTGGGGAAACAGCGGCTCAAAACTTGCGGCGTAGCGCTCGATCCACTCGCGCGCCGCTTCTTCGGTAGTAACGCTCCTGCCCTGCTGTTGCTGCGTCAGTTTGTACCCTTCTATCTGAGCGCACTGCTTTTCCATGCGGGCACGAAAGGCCTCCTGCAGAACCAGGGGATCGAGGCCGCGTTGCTCAGCCAACTTCTTCATAGATTCGCCCCATCACAAGCCCGATTAGTCGCCTTAAAAAACACCGAGTAGCCCCTTGATTCATAGCACCGGAGGCATATAAAAGCACAAGGCAGAGGCCAACTCTGTGAATCAATGCACAGAAATCCCAGGGCACCTTTGATTAATGGTACTTGTTTGTGAAATCTTCGTGATAACCGCAGTATGGGCAACCGACTTTTGACGCCTAGGGCGCCTCGCTCAGCCAAGCTCAGCGTTCAAACGGCAGGATGTGATAATTCCGCAGAAAAATACGCGATCAATCATTGAATTGACACGCGAAAGCACTATGATTCCGCGCCTGTGGAATTTGGGGGATAGAAATGGCTTCATCGCAGGAACAGTCACCGCGCCTACGACGCACCGTCAATGAAATCGTGGTCGCCGAAATGTTTCTGGTGCAGGCGACGGTGGAAAGTGCAACGGCCATAAGCAGCGGGATGTCTGCGCTCGCCAGCGCAAACGATGACCAACATCGCTCCTGGAGCGGCATCTCAAGTATTCTACAGCGCACCGCCAGCGCTGCGCTGGAGCCCTATACCAGCCACTATCGGTATTTCAAGGAATTGCGCAAGCGGGCCAGTTGAAACCGAGCACCTTAGGTGGCGATAAAACACGAGACACACCCGCAACAACGGGTACACTAACCGCTTTTCGGCAGCGAGGCCGCAACATGTCCACGGGCACCTGGGACCCAACAGCGGGCACTGAGAGTAGCGACGTGCAACTAACGCCGGAACTACTCAAGCGTCTCGCCGCAATGGGCCACGCCGAGCGCGTAGAAGCGCTGGAAGAAAAACTGGACCCACAGGAACGACAATCACTGGCACTGCTCATGCAGATCGATCACGCCTTGTGGCTAGAATCTGTGGGTGAGCTGGACGACGCAACGCTACTAAATCTCATTCGCTTTTTTGCGCTGGCTGAAAATTTTCCGGGCTGGGAGGCTGGTGCCGGTTCACCCGTTATTCCGCTGGCAAAAACTCTGCGCCAGCGCGGCCAGCGCTTGGACAAACCCTTGTTGCAATGGCTGCGCGAGGTCAATGAAAACCGCTACTTACCCTACGGACCCTTGTAATGCACGGCCCTGCGCAAGCGTTTCGACCACAGGGCAGCAAACCACAGATTTACTTGGCGTTGTTCTTCTCGAACGCCGCCTGTTGCTCTGGCGTCGCCGGTGTTTGATAGCGCGCTTTCCACTCATCGTAGGGCATGCCGTAAACTCGCTCGCGTGCGGTGTCGTAGTCCACGGTCATACCCTTCTCTTCGGCAGCAGCTACGTACCATTTCGACAAGCAGTTGCGGCAGAAACCCGCCAGGTTCATCAGCTCGATGTTTTGAACATCTTTGCGGCCGTCCAGGTGTTCCAACAGGCGGCGAAATACCGCCGCCTCTACTTCTTGTAATTCACTCACACTAGCTCCTCTATTAAACGGGCATGTACTCGCCGCCGTTGACATCCAGACCAGCGCCGGTCACTACCGTTGAGTAGTCGGAACCAAAGAACAGCGCCGCTTTGGCACATTCGCCGTCATCGGGAATTTCACCCAGCGGAATACTCTGCACCACCTCTGCAATCAGCGCTTCCTGACTCTTGCCTGTGGCCTGGGATTGCCACTGAAAGTAACCCTCGACACTGGGGCCCCACATCCACCCCATATGGACGCTGTTGACGCGAATATTGTATTTACCTAACTCCAATGCAAGGTGCTTGGTGGCGCAGCGCAAAGCAGACTTGGACGAGCCGTAGCCGCCCTGAGTGGCGAGCGGCTTGTGCTCAACCATCGTAGCAATCATGACGATAGAGCCACCGGACTGTTTCATGTGCGGGACACAGGCTTGGGTGAGCTGCATCGTGCCAAAGAAATTAACATCCATGGCACGGCGCCAGCCGTTTAAATCAGCCTCTTCAATGGGTTCGAAGTTCCCCGGGTCATAAGCGCTATTAAACAGCACATCGATGCGACCAAAGGACTCGGCGGTGCGATCGGCAAGTGCGCGACACTGCGCCTCGTCGGCGATATCCGTCTGGATCTTCAATACTTTGGTGCCCAGACCTAGGTCGTTAATTTCCTGTTCCGCCGTCTCTAATTTTGCCGCCGTGCGCGCTGCCAGTACCACCGCACTGGCGCCCTCCTTCGCGGCCAGGGTGGATAGCTCCTGTCCCAAACCCGGACCGATACCCGAAACGATCACAACTTTGTCTTGCAATAACATAATTAACTCTCCTTATAGCAATGTGGATTCGCGTGGTGGGTGAACTCAGTGGTACTGCAAAAACACGCGCTGCGTGCGCGGGGATTCACGTAATTCCTGCAACAATTCATCGCTGGGAATCACCTGCCACTTGTCTCCCAATCGCACGCGAGCGGAATTGTCTTCCTGTCGGTAGATGAGTGAGACGCCACAGCGACCGCTGCCCGCACCCTTGAGTATTTTCTCCAGCCAGTCGGAAAACGCATCGTCGACCTGCGCGGCGCTCACCTCAATGGTCAGATCTGCCGCGCTGGCTTCGCGCGCCTGCTGCAAAGAACGCAAACTGTTGGCACGCATGGCTGGCTTTCCGGTACGATCGTCCAGTGAGATGCGCCCTTCGGCGATCACGATTGTATCTTTCACAATGAGATCGCGATACTCCATATAGGCGTCAGAAAATAAGGTGACTTCCATCTGCGCACTCGAATCATCCAAAGCCATGACGGCCATAGTTCCACGCTGGGTATTCATGGTGCGCGTGGCCATAATCAAACCGACGATCAACTGCTTGCCCTGGCGGTCGGCACGCAGATCGACGATGCGCTGGGGCGCGAATTTACGCACTTCCGTGCCATATTCATCCATCGGATGGCCACTGATGTACAGGCCCAAGGTGTCGCGTTCGCCGCGTAATCGATCGCGCGCGCGCCAGGGCCGTGTATTGCGAAAATCCGCGTACACATCGCCAACTCCCTGCCCGGGGCCGGGTACCACTTCGCCAAACAAATCTGCGATACCGCTGTCGCGATTACTGGCGTTTTGCTCCGCGGCCTTCAGTGCATCATCGAGCGATGCCATTACCACCGCGCGATCAACGCCTAGCCTATCAAACGCGCCGGCGCGGATAAGAGCCTCAATAGCGCGCCGATTCACCCGCTTCGGGTCAGTGCGCGCACAAAAATCAAAGAGATCGGTAAAGGGGCCGCCCTCTTCTCGCGCCTGCAATATACTCGCTACAGGCCCTTCGCCCAGACCCTTGATAGCGCCGAGACCATAGATAATGTCAGCGTCATGATTGACGGTGAACTGATAATACCCCTGGTTCACATCGGGGAGGCGCAAGTTGAGATCCATCCGCTTACACTCGTCCACTAACACCACGATTTTGTCGGTGTTATCCATCTCAGAGCTCATGACGGCGGCCATAAACGGCGCGGGGTAATGCGCCTTCAACCAGGCCGTTTGGTAGGATACCAGCGCGTAGGCAGCAGAGTGCGACTTGTTAAAGCCGTAGCCGGCAAACTTCTCCACGAGATCAAAGATTTTGATCGCGAGATCACCATCTATGCCTTTGGTCTGTGCACCCGATTCAAACACGGCGCGCTGCTTCGCCATCTCCTCGGGCTTCTTCTTACCCATCGCCCGACGCAACACATCGGCACCGCCCAGGGTGTAACCCGCCAGGACTTGTGCGATCTGCATGACTTGCTCTTGGTACAGGATGATCCCGTAGGTCGGTTGTAGGATGGGTCGCAACAACTCGTGCTGATACTGTGCATCTGGGTAAGATATCGATTCGCGACCGTGTTTGCGGTTGATAAAGTTATCCACCATGCCCGACTGCAAGGGCCCGGGTCGAAATAGCGCAACCAGCGCCACGATGTCTTCAAAACAGTCGGGGCGCAGACGTTCGATCAACTCCTGCATGCCGCGACTTTCCAATTGAAATACCGCAGTGGTCTTGCCCGATTGCAACAATTGAAACGTGGGCACATCGTCGAGGGGTAGTTGCATCACATCTAACGGCGTTTCACCGTTTTGTTCGCGCGCCGTGTTAATCATGCGCACCGCCCAATCGATAATCGTAAGCGTGCGCAGCCCCAAAAAGTCGAACTTCACCAGGCCCGCTTCTTCCACATCGTTTTTGTCATACTGGGTGACCAAACCAGAGCCCGCATCATCGCAAAACAACGGGGAAAAGTCTGTCAGTTTTGAGGGAGCAATCACAACTCCGCCGGCGTGCTTACCGACGTTGCGCGTCACGCCTTCAAGCTGCACCGCCATGTCCCAAATTTCTTGGGCGGCGCTGTCTTCGTGCAAAAACTGCTGCAGCGGTTCTTCCTGCTCGAAAGCCTTGGCTAGCGTCATACCCACTTCAAAGGGGATCATTTTCGACAACTTATCCGCCAAGCCGTAGGACTTACCCTGCACGCGAGCCACATCGCGTACGACAGCCTTAGCCGCCATGGTGCCGAAAGTGATAATTTGCGACACCGCCTCGCGGCCGTAAGTGTCTGCGACATAATCGATGACGCGGTCGCGCTTCTCCATGCAGAAATCGACATCGAAATCTGGCATCGAGACCCGTTCGGGATTGAGGAACCGCTCAAACAGTAGGTCGTACTCGATGGGGTCAAGGTCGGTGATCTCCAGGGCGTAAGCCACCAGGGAGCCCGCACCCGAACCGCGACCTGGGCCCACCGGAATATCGTGCTGCTTGGCCCAACGGATGAAGTCCATCACGATGAGAAAGTAGCCCGGGAAGCCCATCTGGATGATGGTATCCAGCTCAAAATCGAGCCGTTCACGGTAGCTTCGCACCTCTTTAGCAGATTTGGGTTGACCCAGTCTCTCCAAGCGCTGCGTCAAACCCGCGTGCGAGACCTGGCGTAGATACTCGTCCACCGTCATGCCGTCGGGCACGGGGTACTCGGGTAGATACGGCTTGCCCAACTCCAATACCAAGCTGCAGCGTTTGGCGATCTCTACCGTGTTGGCCAGCGCCTCGGGTATATCCGCAAACAGCTCGGACATTTCCTGCGGCGAACGCAGATACTGCTGATCGGTATAGCGCCTGGGTCGCCGAGGGTCATCCAGCGTGCGACCCTCACCGATACAGACCCGTGCCTCGTGAGCTTCAAATTCTGACGCATCCAAGAAACGCACATCATTGGTAGCGACCACAGGCAGCTGCAACTGTGCCGCTAAATCGACAGCGGCGTGCACATGGCGCTCATCGCCAACATGGCCGGTGCGGTGCAACTCCAAGTAAAAGCGCTGTGGGTAAAGCTGCTGCCAGCACTGCGCGCGCTCCTTGGCCAAATCTGGCTTCCCACCCACCAGGGCCTGCCCAACATCGCCGCTGCGGCCGGAGGACAGCGCGATCACGCCGTCGGCGCAGTCAGCCAACCAAGACTTGTGGACATAGGGCACGCCCAGGTGCTGGCCGTCGCGAAAGGCTTTGGAAATCAGCAGGCAGAGATTGTGGTAACCCACTTTGTTCATCGCCAGCAGACACAAGGGATAGGACCGTTCCGGGTTGTCCTCCTCCATTACCCGCAGGTCGACGCCGAAGATCGGCTGCACACCGGCAGCGAACGCCGCTTTGTAGGCTTTGATTAAACCGTAGAAATTGCTGGCGTCGGTAATCGCGACGGCCGGCATACCGAGCTCCGCCACGCGCTCCATCAACGGCGCCACGCGCACTAGGCCATCCACGAGTGAGTACTCGGTATGTAAGCGCAGGTGGACGAAATCGGTCATGGCAAAGATTCTACGCCGCTTGGGCGGTGAGTTGTACGGCGAATCAATGCTAAGTGGCTACCTTTTCCCCGCGGTTCATCAAACTGTCTCTTTGGCAATCCCAACCCCGCTCATTTTCTGTGCATCGACGCAGGCGGAAGGTCAGGGGGAAGGTCGCGCACCGGTGCAAAGCTGTGCCGATGCACCGGGGTTGCTCCCAATTTGGTCAGGGCCTGCAAATGAGCCCGGGTAGGATACCCTTTGTGCTGCGCGAAGCCGTAGCCTGGGTATTCGCCATCCAGAGCGACCAGCTCCGCATCGCGCTGTACCTTGGCCAAAATAGAGGCAGCGGCGATCGCGGGCACCCGATCATCGCCGCGCACCACGGCGGTGGCGGGATAGGGCCATTGCGGCAGGTGGTTGCCATCCACCAACACATGGCTTGGTGTTAGCGCTAGGCCCTGCACAGCGCGGTGCATGGCCAAAAGAGATGCCTGCAGAATATTCAACTCGTCGATTTCTGCAACGCTGGCGCGGCCAAGCGACCAGGCGCTGGCGTTTTCGCGAATCTCCCGCGCCAATGCCTCGCGCTTTTTCTGACTGAGCTTTTTCGAATCGCGCAGGCCAGTAATTGGTACTTTTGGATCGAGGATGACGGCTGCGGCAACCACATCTCCCGCCAGCGGGCCGCGACCCACCTCGTCGACACCCACCAAGCCAGGCATATCTAGCGCGACGGGCAGCAGTTCATTCATCGTGCGCCCGCTCCGCGCTGAATCTGCCGTGCCAGGTGTGTCGGCGTTTTCGCCTGCGCTGCTCGCGCTAACAGTGCGTCGGCAACGCGCTCGGCGCAAGCGCAGCGCAACTCTCCCCGCATGGCCTCTAGCGCGGTGTTATACGTGCTATCGCATGCGCGTTCTTCTAGGCGTTGAGTGAGCGCCTGTGCCAAAGCGTCAGGTGTGGCGGCAGCTTGAATAAACTCTGGCACCAACTCCCGCCCGGCGATGATATTCGGCAGTGCGATAAATTCGCTGCGTAGCAGCTTTTGCAGAAGCCAGCCCGAGAGCGCGCCAGTTTTGTAGGCAACGATCAGCGGGCGCTTCAGCAGTGCCGCCTCTAGCGTGGCCGTGCCCGAAGCCGCCAGCACCACATCGGCGGCGGTCATGGCTGTTCGCGCCTTGCCCGCGAGCAGTGTGACGGGCAGTTGCGGAAATGCAGCAAGCGCGTGCTCAAGTTCTGCTTTGCGATCCGCGTTGGCCGCTGGCAACAGGAAAGTAGTCGTCGGATCGCGCTGCCACACGCGCTGTGCGGCGGCTAAGAACAGCGGCGCCAAGTAGCGAATTTCAGCGGCGCGGCTACCGGGGAGCAACGCGATCACTCGCCCATTGCGCGCACCGTGTGCGTCCAGACCTAAGTCATCCAGGCCTAAGTCACGGAGCGCAGCCGTTTTTGAGGTGTGCGGGGGGATGTCATCCGCCAGCGGGTGACCGACGTACCGGGCGGCAATGCCACAGCGGTGATACAACGCGGGCTCGAACGGCAGTAAGCACAGCACCTCCTCAACCGCTGCCCCAATGCGCCTTACGCGCCAGGGCCGCCATGCCCAGATGGATGGGGAGACAAGCTGGACGGTCATCACCCCTTGAGCGCGCAAGCGGCGCAGCAGCGGTAAATTAAAATCCGGCGCATCGATACCGACGACGATGTCCGGAGTGTCGGTACTCAGGCGCTGATACAACGACCGGCGCAGGCGCAGCAGTTCCGGAAGGCGCCGCAGCGGCTCCACCAAGCCCATCACAGCCAAACGCTCCATGGGGTAATGCGACCGCAGGCCCTGCGCTTGCATCGCGGCACCGCCGATACCTTCAAGCTGAAGATAGGCACACCGGGCTGCGAGAGCGCGGCAAACGCGCGCTCCCAACTCATCGCCCGAGACTTCGCCCGCCAACAGGGCGACACGCAGATGGCGTTCAGGCAATTGGGCGCTGGGCGATTCAGGCTCCTGTTGTCGGGCCTCTCGCGCGTCCCATCCACGCCTATCGGGGCCGCCCACTAGCGCACGATTCCGCGTTCTGACGCCTGCAGAGAATCGATGAACGTGCGCAACTCCGGCGTCTTGCTCTCCAGAGATTCCAAGCGGCTGAGCGCCAAATCGAGCGTTAAGCCCTGCCGATAGAGAATCTTGAAGGCTCTGCGCAACTGGTTGATGGCCTCGGCAGAAAAACCGCGTCGGCGCAGACCTTCTAAGTTTATGGTCTTGGCCTGAGCGGGTGCGCCACTCACCGTGACAAAGGCGGGGACATCCTTGCCCAGCGCGCTGCCCATGCCAGTGAACGCGTGCGCGCCGATCTGGCAGAATTGATGCACCAGTGTATAGCCGCTGAGCACAGCCCAATCCCCCACTCGCACATGGCCGGCCAGAGCAACGTTGTTCACCAGAACCGTATTGTCGCCGACCACGCTGTCGTGGCCGATATGGGCGTTGGCCATAATCAAATTCGCATTGCCAATACGCGTCTCCTCACGCCCTTGCACGGTGCCGCGGTGGATAGTGACATTTTCGCGAATGATATTGTAATCGCCCATCACCAGGGTGGTCGGCTCACCGCGATATTTGCGATCGGGTGTGCCCTCGCCCACGGAAGAAAACTGGTAAATATGATTGCCCTCACCGATTTTCGTGGGACCTTTGATGACGACATGGGACTCAATGACGCTGCCTGGGCCAATTTGCACTCCGGGACCGATCCACGTCCACGGGCCAACGACTACGCCCTGCGCCAGCTCTGCGCGCGGGTCAACAATGGCAGCCGGATGAATCACCCTTTACGCGACGTTCGCAGGTAGGCAGACCAAAGGGGATTGTGCAAGTGATTGCAAGAAGGACTACTCAAAAGAAAGCGCACGAGAGAGTGCCCTCGAAAGTGCCATAGAGGGCGGCATAGAGAATGGTATAAAAAGTGTAATAAACTGTCTGCGACACCACCCCTGGCCGAGTTAACTGGTATTGCACTCACTGGGTCGCTGGGCGCGGAAATTAAAGGGCTAGTGTGGGTGGCCATGCTCGACGCTCTTTTCGCTAGTCTATTTCGCTATTTTTTTCGCTACTCTTATTGCTACCGTTTTTGCTACTTTTATCGCTGTCCTCGCCCAAACCCTTTGCAGAGGCTTCGTCTTTTTGCGCTTCTAGTCCCCGCGCATGACCCATCACCCGCCGCTCTAGCGCCTGCAAACGTCGCGCGAAAGAATCGAGCTGCGAAAAGCGCACGGCACTGCGCTTCCATGCCGCCGTCTCACCCATCGGCGTACCCGACGAGTAGCGCCCAGGGACCGAGATAGACCGCGTCACCATCGTCATGCCGGTAACGTGCACATCATCGCAGATTTCCACGTGGCCGACGACGCCGACACCGCCAGCCAAGGTGCAATTGGCACCGATTTTTGAACTACCGGCCAACCCCGCACACCCGGCAATGGCGGTATTGCGGCCAATGTGGCAGTTGTGGCCGATCTGCACCTGATTGTCGATGATAACGCCATCCTCAATTACCGTATCTTCCAGCGTACCGCAATCGATGGTCGTACCGGCGCCGATCTCCACGCGATCGCCAATGCGCACCCCGGCTAACTGCTGAATCTTCTCCCAACCCTCGGGGCCACGCGCAAAGCCAAATCCGTCCGCACCCAACACCGCCTGGCTGTGCACTGTGCATTCCCGGCCCAGGTGCACGCCGGGATAGATGACCACGTGGGGGTGTATGACACTGCCGGCGCCCACTGCGGAGCCTGTGCCAATACACACACTGGCACCCAGGACGACACTGGCACCGATGACGACGCCACTGGCGATAACGACGTTGGGGCCAATGCTGGCTGAAGGGTGTATTTGGGCAGTGGGGTCTATTGTGGCGCGGGCATCCGCACCGGGTGGCTGCACAGCCGGCGATGCAAACAACTGCGATGCCCGCGCAAAATCTAGATAGGGGTCGGGAGAAAGCAATTGATCAGAAGGCGCGTGCTGGGCACATTCAGTGGTGACAATGACCACACCAGCCCGCGTTTGCTCTAGGTCGGCAATCGACGTCGGCTGTTTATAGAATGCCAAATGAGATGGCCCCGCCGTGGACAACGCGGCAAGGCCAGAGATATAGCGCTGTTCATCGCCGGAAAAAGCCAGCCCTAAATGTGCGGCGACTTCACCCAGCGTGTACATCCCGCTCCTTACTTACCGGCGCCCTGGTTCAGCTTTTCTGTCACTTTGGCGGTAATACTGTAACTGGCATCGACATGGATGGCGGCTGTTCGATGCAGCAACAGGCCAATACCTTCGGCTTCGATCAAATCGCGCAGTACCTTCTGAACACGCGGCGTCATCTCCTGAAAGATCTCTTGCGCGGTGGTTTCCTCCGCCTGACGCAGCTTGCGCGTCACATGGTCGATATCCGCCTGTTTCGTAGACAATTTTTTCTGTGCCGCCACTTGCTGATCCTTACTCATGACTGCTGCGTCTTTTTGGAATTTTTTTAGCAGTGCTTCGCCCTCGGACTTCAGCCTTTCGTATTCCGCCTTGTCGGACTTGTAATCTTTCTGGTCGCGAACTTTTTGCATGCGCTTCTGCGCTTCGTCCGTCATCAAAATAGCGCCTTGCACATCGACCACAGCGACCTTCCCTTGGGCGAGACTCAACGCGGGCGCCGACAGTGCTAACAACACAACTACAGTTTTCAATAATCTACACACAATACTCTCCACTCACTTCAAAAAAAATCAGAAACCACGCCCCAGAGTAAACTGGAACACTTCTTCGTCGTCAAACTCACCCGAATTGAGGGGCTTGGCCAAACTAAAGGTCATGGGGCCAAAACCCGTGATCCAACTGATACCGACACCCACGGAGTAGCGCAGCTCGCCCATATCGACATTAAAACAGTTGCGCTGCGACGCGCCACAATCGGTATCAAACACATTGCCCATGTCGAAGAAAAATGCGGAGCGCAATTTGCTCCGATCTTTCACGAAGGGCAATGGAAACAACAGTTCCACACCACCCTCGATCAGCACATTGCCGCCGAAAGGGTCAGGGCTATCATTTACGGGATCAACGGGCACCTTACCATCGGTGAGTACAAGGCCGACCTCATCGCCAAACTCGGTCGGGTTACCATTTTCATCCACGCCGACGGCGGCGCGGCGTGCCTCGTACTGACTGGCTATCGAACTACGCGGGCCCAGGGTGTTACTTTCGTAACCGCGCACCGAACCAAACCCACCACCAAAAAAGTGTTCGAAAAACGGGAGGCCGGTGGTATCACCGTAGCCGTCGCCGTAACCCAGTTCGGTACGCAATCGCAGGGTCAGGCTCTCGGTGAAGGGTACGGGGTAAAACACCTCGCCGCGATACGTCAGCTTGTAAAACTCCAAGTCTGAGGCGGGCAGCGCCACTTCAAGGGCCACAGACTGTGCGTGGCCCCGCGTTGCCAAGCGACCGCGGTTCAGTGTCGATTGCGTCCAACTCGCGGTGGCCGTCCAATTTAAAAACTCGTCGCCATTTTGATCGAGAAAGCCATTTGGTTCGGGAATAAACAGCGCCTCAGGCGGCAGTGTGTCCAGCGGCAGCAACTCTTCGACACCGGAATACGTGCCATCGTCGTTGCGGCGCGATTCAAACCAACCCGCCGTCCCGTTGAGAATTCGCGGGCTGGTGCGAATCTCTTGCACGGCAAACCGGCCAGTGTTGACTTCGGTATTGGCAACGCCCAGGCTGAAACCGAGTCGCTCCGTTTCCTTAATGGGATACCCGAAACTCATGGAGCCGCCGAAGGTATCTGTGCTGTAACTCGCGACGTTCACCTCGTTCAAGTCGGTCGAGCGATAAAAAACGGTAAAACCCCTGCTCACCCCATCCTCGGTATAGTACGGATTGGTGTAGCTGAAGCTATAGACATCTCGATACTTGGAAGAATTAAAGCCGATACCGACACGGCGGCCGGTACCCAAAAAGTTGTCCTGTTGCAAATTCAAACCGAGAATGAGGCCCGCGTCTTGAGCAAACCCGAAGGTCGCACCGATGCTGCCCGAAGACTGCTCCTCTACGGTAAATTCAACGTCGATTAAATCGTCATGGCCGGGAACTTCATTGGTTTCGACCGTCGCACGGCTAAAGTAACCCAAGCGTTCCAAACGCACACGCGACTGCTCGATAGAGGCAGAGGATGCCGGCGCACTTTCCATCTGGCGCATCTCACGGCGCAACACATCGTCGGCGGTTTTCACGTTACCTTTAAAATCGATGCGCCGCACGTAGGTTCGCTTTCCGGGATCGACAAAAAATCGTATACCGACCGATTTATTCTCTTCATCGATCTTTGGAATACCCGTAACTTTGGCGAAGTTGTAACCTTCATTGCCCAGGCGACGGGTGAGAAAATCTTCCGTGGATGTCACCATGCGCTGGGAAAACGTGTCGCCCTCTTTCACTAACAAAAAGCGTTGCAAATCATCTTCCGGCAACACCAAGTCGCCGGACAAGCCCGCTGTACTCACAGTGAACTTTTCACCCTCCGTGACGTTTGCGGTGATGTACACCTCTTTTTTATTGGGAGACACCGATACCTGCGTGGAGTCGATACGAAACTGTAGGTAGCCACGATCCAGATAGTAAGAAGACAGCGACTCCAGATCGCCGGTGAGCTTTTCCCGCGAATATTTATCATCGTTGGTAAAAAATGAAAACCAGCCCGTGGGACGCAGCTCAAACAAGTCGGTCAGTTCTTCATCGTCGTAGATGCTGTTTCCCACAATGTTGATATGCTTGATAGCCGCCACGGAACCTTCGTCGACATCGATATTGACAGAGACACGGTTGCGCGGCTCGGACAGTACTTCGGTTTCAATTTTCGCGTCGTAGCGACCCTGCTGCACATACTGCCGTTGCAGCTCTAGCTGCATCCCCTCTAAGGTGGAACGCTGAAACACCTGGCCGACCGCCAAACCCGCACCCTTTAAGCCATCCAACAAGGCCTCTGTTTCAATGGCTTTGTTGCCCTCAATATTGATCTCACTGATACTCGGCCGCTCGGCCACCATCACCACTAGCACCGTACCGTCGCGACCGATTTTGATATCGTCGAAGTTGCCCGTAGCAAACAGACGACGCGCCGCGGCGCGCACAACTCTCTCGTCGACCACGTCACCCACGGACACGGGCAAAGCCGCGAACACGCTGCCCGGAGGGATGCGTTGCAAACCCTCGACGCGAATATCCGAGATGATGAAAGTCTGTGCCAGTGCTGCCGGTGCGCATAAAATCAGCAGCAGGGCCAGCAGCCTCGGTAGTGTTGTGCGCGATGTATTCAAGCTAACTCGTTCCCCAACCCTGTGGATGGCCGGGGCATTCCCATTCCTGGCCTTGGATTAACGTTTGCGGTGCCGCTGCGCGATCACCGTTCGCACTGCATTGATCGCTTATCTCTGCTACCTGACTAAGTAACACTATCAACACGTGGCACTATCAACACCAACACGCGGTCTGCACACGGCTCGTACCATTTGCTCGTTTTACGGGGGCCACTTCGTTAATTTGGCAACAGCAAATTCGCAATACTGCGCAGTGAGCGATTCGTCTGGCCACGTTTATAATAGAGCAACGTCATTGTAAATCGCGAATATCATGATCCCGAGCACGAGAAACAACCCGAGCTGATAACCAATGATCTGTATTTTCTCAGGTACCGGGCGCCCCGCCAATAGTTCCAGGGTGTAAAACAACAGGTGGCCGCCGTCTAACACGGGAATGGGCAGCAAATTCAGCACCCCCAAGCTCACACTGAGCAGCGCGACAAAGCTGACGAAGGATTCCAAACCCGACTTAGCTGAAGCGCTGGCCACTTTAGCAATGGTGATAGGGCCACTCAAGTTCTTTGGCGATATTAGACCCTGTAGCATCTTCTTGATGGATTCCAGGGTGAATAACGACAGGTCAGCCGTGCGCTGCACACCCGCTACCAGGGCGTAGACCGGCCCGCGCGAAAAACGGCGTACCAGCTCTTCGGGCATTTCGGGGGGCAGCACTGCTACGCCCACTTGCCCGATAACCTCACCCTCAGGCGTTTCGACACGGCGCGGTGTCAAGGTCGTGGTGAGCGTTTGTTCGCCGCGCTGAAAACGCAGCGCGATGGGTTGCTCAGGACGCGCACGGACGTAGTCCACCCACTCATCCCAGAGCCCAATCTCATTATCGTCCACCGCCAGCACTTTATCGCCTGCGCGCAACCCACTCTCCTGGGCGGGACTATCGGGCAGCACCTCATTGATGATCGGCTTTGCGGCTGGACGATATAAGACCAACCCCAGCCCGCCGTACAAATCGGGTTCGTCTTGCTCCGACAACCACTCGTGGATGGACGCCTCGGATTCGTACAGCATGTCCGAATCCGGATACTTCACCGTAAACTGGACTGTGCCGGTATCGCCGATGCGTTGGAGCAGTGCAAAACTCAGTGCCTGCCAGGTGGGCGTCTCTTTGCCATCGACAGCGACAATTTCCTGCCCCGGTTCGAGCCCCGCTAACTGTGCCACTGAATCTGGCTGCACCGCATCGACGATGGGCACATAGCCACTTTCCCCCGCGAGAAATAAACACCAGTAGGCAAAGACGGCCAGCAACAGATTGGCCAGTGGCCCGGCAATCACCACGGCAATGCGCTGCAGCACAGGTTTGCGGTTAAAGGTGCGGTGCAGTTGGTCTTGCGGTACCGGCCCCTCGCGTTCGTCCAACATTTTGACATAGCCGCCCAGGGGGATGGCGGCGAATTGATACTCGGTGCCCTGGCGGTCGTACCACTTATACAGCGGTGTGCCAAAACCAATAGAAAACCGTTCTACCTGCACCCCACAGCGCCGCGCGACCCAGAAGTGGCCGAACTCGTGGAAGGCGACTAACACTGCCAAAGTGGCGAGAGTAATGCCGATGGTGTACAGCAAATCCATTAATGTTGCCCCGTCGCGAGAGAGCGGCTTTGAATCTCCGCCAAATATTGCACCGCTTGTTCACGCGCCACCGCGTCTGCACTTTCGACCACAGCTAAATCTGTGGGTTCAACAATACTCACATTTTCCAGGGTGGTTTCTATCACACTGGCGATATCGGTAAATGCGATGTCGCCGGCCAAAAAAGCCGCTACGGCCACTTCATTGGCGGCGTTACACACGGCCATCGCCGTGCCGCCGCGCGCGACCGCTTCCCGCGCCAGGCGTAGGCAGGGGAAGCGACCCTCATCTGGTGCAGCGAAATCGAGCTGACCGGTAGCCACCATATCCAACGGCGCGACCCCAGCGTCGAGCCGCTCGGGCCAACCCAAACCATAGGCGATGGGTGTGCGCATATCCGGATTGCCCAACTGGGCGAGCACCGAGCCATCCCGATACTGCACCATGGAGTGAATGATACTCTGCGGGTGGATGACAACCTCCACCTCCTCGGGCATAAGCTCGAACAACCAACAGGCTTCGATGAGCTCCAAGCCCTTGTTCATCAGCGTCGCGGAATCGACGGAAATTTTGCGCCCCATCGACCAGTTGGGATGTGAGCATGCCTGATCCGGCGTCGCCTTGCGCATGCGTTCGGCACTCCACGTCCGAAAGGGGCCACCGGAAGCCGTTAGCAGGACTTTGGTAACACCGCCTTTACCGGGGAGGCCATTGTCAGCAACCGGTAGACATTGAAAAATCGCGTTGTGCTCGCTGTCGATGGGCAGCAAGGTGGCGCCGCAATCGCGCACAGCGCGCATCAACAGGTGGCCGCCCATCACCAGGGATTCTTTGTTGGCCAGCAACAATTGTTTGCCCGCCTCGGCGGCAGCTAAGGTGGAGGGCAAGCCAGCCGCACCGACAATCGCGGCCATGACTATATCGACCTCGGCGGCAGTCGCCACTTGCGCGAGCGCCTGCGGACCGTGTAACACCTCAGTTGGAGAATCGCTGGGCAGACGTTGCCGCAACTGGTCGGCGGAGCGTTCTTCCAGCAAGACTGCGTAGCGCGGTGCAAACTGTAAACACTGCGCCAACAGTGTTTCTACCGATGAGCGCGCTGCGAGAGCATACACGGAAAAACGCTGCGGGTGCCGGGCGACGACATCGAGTGTACTGGCCCCAATCGAACCGGTGGAGCCCAGCACACTGAGCTGGCGCGCCGTATCAGACACCTTGGTAGAAACCCACTAACAAAAGCCCCAGTGCAAACACGGGACCAGCGGCGCAGAGGCTGTCCAACCGATCCAGAATGCCACCGTGGCCGGGCAAAATACTGCCGCTGTCTTTCACGCCGCTCTCGCGCTTCACCATGCTAATCGACAGATCGCCGATCACCGATGCCAACGCCGTGACTAACGTCACCCCCAGCACAGAGAGAAAACCCAGGTGGGCGGCCTCCTGCGGGAGGAAGTACCACAGGCCCACTGCGAGTAAGGCACAAGCGACCACGCCGCCCCAAAACCCTTCCCACGTTTTTGCAGGACTTACTTGTGGTGCCAGCTTATGCTTGCCGAGTGCGCGGCCGGTAAAGTAGGCGGCGATGTCTGCACAGGCGACAATCAACACCAAGACAATTAACAAAATGCCGCCGAGTGGATAGCTCATCAAGTAGATCGCCGCAATCCAGGCCGGCACCAACATGAGTAAGCCCATCAGACTGCGCATGGCGATATTACGCCACAGGACAGCGCTACCCGGGTAGCCCTTGACCCACAACAGCGCGATAGACCACCACAAACAGGCCAGACCCAACAGTGGTTGCACATGTTCGCGCGGCGGTGCGCTGGCCAACTGGCAATAGACAAACGCCGCCAACATAAGACCGGCAACCAAAACAACGTACAGCACTCGCGCCGGGAGTGATTGCCAACCCGCTAAGCGCGACCACTCCCAGGCACCCAAACAAAACACGGCCCCAAAAACCGCTGCCAGCGCGCCAATGGGTAATAGTGTCAGCGCCGCGACGAATGCACCGGCCAAGATGAGTGCGGTGATAATTCGCTGCTTAAGCATCCACCGCGCTCCCGGTCACTTCCGTGCCATCCTCGGTCACTTCCGTGCCATCCTGGCGCAAACCAAAGCGGCGCTCCCGTTGACGAAAATCTTCCAGTGCACTGGCAAACCCCCGCTCGTCGAAATCTGGCCACAGGGTTTCGGTGAAATACAGCTCGCTGTAGGCAAAGTGCCACAACAAAAAGTTACTGATACGCGCATCGCCACCAGTGCGTATACACAAATCGGGACGCGGTAGATCACTCATGGAAATCACCTCATTCAGCCGTTCGGGAGTGATGTCCTCGGGCTGCAGCACGCCCTCTTGCACCTGCCGTGCTAGGCTCTGGGCCGCTTGTGCAATGTCCCACTGGCCGCCGTAGTCCACGGCGATGACCATGGTGGCTTTGGAATTACCCTGGGTCAGTGATTCAGCGCGCTCCATCAGTTGTTGTTGCCTGGCGCTTAGACGTGTGCGTTGACCAATAAAACGCAGGCGGATGCCGTCTTCGTGCAACTCCCGAACTTCATTGCGTAAGTAGCGCGACAGCAACGCCAACAGCGCGCGTACCTCCGCGCGCGGTCGACCCCAATTTTCACTGGAAAACGCGAACAGTGTTAAAACCTCCACACCATGCGCTTGGCAGGCGCGCAGAACACCGCGTACCGCTTCGACACCGGCACGATGACCCGCAGTACCGTTCAACCCGTTGCGTTTTGCCCAGCGGTTGTTGCCATCCATGATAATGGCAACGTGCCGCGGGACGACGAGCTGCTCCGCCTCGGGCGCGTGGGAAGGGGTTTCGCGGCTAGTCACTGGTGGCTGCTAGATTTCCATGAGGTCGGATTCTTTGTCCGCCAACATTGCTTCAACCTTGGCAACAAACCGGTCGGTGAGCTTCTGCACGGCATCCTGTCCGCGGCGCTCCTCGTCTTCTGATATCTGCTTGTCCTTGACCAACTCCTTGAGCATGGCCATGGCATCGCGCCGCGCATTGCGCACCGACACGCGAGCAGATTCAGCTTCCGTGCGCGCTTGCTTGATATATCCCTTGCGTGTTTCTTCGGTGAGCATCGGCATCGGAATACGAATGACTTCCCCGGCTGTCGCAGGGTTTAACCCCAAGTCTGATTTCATGATCGCTTTCTCGACCTCCGGGATCATACTTTTATCCCACACGGTGAGAGAGAGGGTTCGGGCATCTTCCACGTTGATATTCGCGACCTGATTCAGCGGGGTGTCCGCCCCGTAATACTCGATTTTTAGCCCATCCAACAAGCTGGGGTGGGCGCGGCCGGTGCGTATCTTGTTGAAGTTGTGGCCCAACGCATCCATGCTTTTTTCCATGCGCTCGCCCGCTTCGTCGGTGATATCGTCAATCATGCTCGCTCTCCTTGTGGCGCACTACTCAATCAATGTGCCTTCGTCCGCCCCTTGCACAATGCTGAGTAACGCGCCGGGCTTTTCCATGGCGAAGACCCGCAGCGGTGTGTTGTGGTCGCGGCACAGACAAATGGCGGTCAGATCCATCACACCCAATTTTTTCTCTAACACTTCGTCGTAGCTGAGGCGGTCGTATTTCACCGCGTCGGGAAATTTTTCCGGATCTTGCGAATACACACCGTCAACTTTTGTCGCTTTGAGGACCAGATCTGCCTCGATCTCAATGGCGCGCAAGCAGGCGGCGGAGTCGGTCGTGAAGTACGGGTTGCCGGTTCCGGCGGCAAAAATCACCACGTCACCGCGCTCGAGAGCGCGCAGCGCTTTGCGTCGATCATAGTGATCGACGATACCACTCATGGGAATGGCGGACATGACTTGCGTGGCGATATTGCAGCTTTCCAGGGAGTCGCGCATGGCCAGCGCATTCATCACCGTCGCCAACATGCCCATGCGATCGCCGGTGACTCGATCCAGTCCGGCCGCTTGCAGCGCTGTGCCACGGAACAAATTACCACCGCCAATGACCAAGCCCACCTGCACGCCAATACCCACGAGCTGCCCGATACTCAGGGCCATCGCATCCAGTACCTTGGGGTCGATTCCAAAGGGCTCATCGCCCGTCAACGCCTCGCCGCTGAGTTTCAGCAGTATGCGCTGGTATTTCCTATCGCCAACCGCTTTGGGCATGCCTAACCCTCCAAAAAGCTGAGGCGTATCTTACAGGACATCACCTGAATTGAGGTAATAAAAAGGGGGCCGTAGCCCCCTGTATGTATGAGCGGTCGATCACCCATTGAGCTGGGCCGCCACCTCATCGGCAAAATCGACTTTTTCGACCTCGATTCCCTCGCCCACCTCAAAACGGACGAAGGAGGCGATCTCGGCGCCGGCACCGCTCACTAATTTGCCGACACTGACGTCCGGGTCTTTAACGAAGGGCTGCTCGATCAAGCTGTTTTCCGCGAGAAACTTCTTGATACGGCCACCGATCATCTTTTCGATGATTTCGGCGGGTTTGCCAGATTCCTGCGCCTGGGCGGTGAAGATTTCTTTCTCCTTGGCCACCAAGTCTTGAGGCATGTCATCGGGTGATACAACTTGCGGGTTCACTGCCGCCACATGCATGGCCACATCTTTGGCTAAGTCCTGGTCGCCGCCGTTCAGCTCCACCAACACTGCGATACGGTTGTTGGGGTGAACATAAGTACCGACAACACCGGCGTCATCGCCAACCACTTCGATGCGGCGGACGCTGATATTCTCGCCGATCTTCTGCACCAGCGCTTCACGCGCGGACTCCAAGTCACCGGTGGTCAGTGCCGCAACATCGGTTTCCCGGCGCTCGAACGCAGCATCGAGGACTTGCTGAACAAAGCCCAGGAAATTGTCATCGCGGGCAACGAAATCGGTTTCGCTGTTCACTTCCACGAGCACACCGTAGCTGCCGTCGTCGGCAACACGGGTGGCGACCACGCCATCGGCAGCCTGCCGGCCCGCCTTTTTCGCGGCTTTCATGCCGCTGGATTTGCGTAGCTCCTCAATCGCCTTTTCGATGTCGCCATCGGCTGCGGCCAACGCCTTTTTGCACTCCAGTAAACCTAAACCGGTGCGCTCACGTAGCTCTTTTACTAATGCCGCGGACATTGTTGCTCCTCCTTCTCACCCCAGTCGGAGTGGTTGTCATGTGGCAACCCCGGCGCGGGGCCGGGGTTGCTAAACTTACATTTAACAGTTGCTGGGCTGCTTACACCCAGCTTGTCGCGCTATTTTGCGGGAGCAGCCGGCTTGTCGTCTGGCGTGGACTCTGCGGGTGCCGGGGCGCTCTCAGCAGCTGGTGCTGGAACGGGCTCAGGCGCGGCGACTGCCGCGGGCGCTTTCGGTGCTGGAGGCGCTTTGTCTTCTTCGACGAACTCGTCCTTCACTGCCGCGCCGTCACCGGCTTCAATTTTGCCCTGGATACAGGCATCGGCAACCGCGTTCACGTACAACTTGATCGCGCGGATGGCGTCATCATTGCCCGGGATAACGTAGTCCACACCGTCCGGATCGCTGTTCGTATCGACGATGCCGATAACGGGGATACCCAGCTTGTTCGCTTCCGTGATCGCTATGCGCTCGTGATCAACATCCACCACAAACAGCGCATCGGGCAACCCGCCCATGTCTTTAATACCGCCGATGCTGCGCTCTAGCTTTTCCATATCTCGAGTGCGCATGAGGGCTTCTTTTTTGGTGAGCTTCTCGAACGTGCCGTCACTCTGCTGCTGCTCCAAATCACGCAGACGCTTGATCGAAGCGCGAATGGTCTTGTAATTCGTCAACATGCCACCCAGCCAGCGGTGACTGACGTAGGGCATACCGGCGCGCTCGGCCTGCTCGCGTAGAATTTTTCCCGCGGCGCGTTTTGTGCCGACAAACAATATTTTGTTTTTGTTGCCCGCCAAACGCTTCACCAACTCCAGCGCTTCATTGAAGGCCGGTACGGTGTGCTCGAGGTTAATGATGTGGATTTTGTTGCGAGCGCCAAAGATGTACTGGTCCATCTTTGGGTTCCAATAACGGGTCTGATGCCCGAAATGCGCGCCAGCTTGCAACAGGTCGCGCATACTTACCTGCACTTGAGACATTGTCTTTACCTTTGTGTGGGTTAGTCCTCCACATACCCCCGCAGCCAAACCGATGCGACGCTAACCGCCGAAAAGGCACCCTGGTGTGGGTTACGATATGTGTGTGTCGTTTAGTTGTTGTATGGAGCTTCTCGCGCCACCGAAACCGGCAGTGCACCGCGCGAGGCGCGCTTTATACCATAGCGCCGAGGTAGTTTAAAGTCGCGAACGCGAGGGATAGTGACGCAGTCTCGATGTGCTTGCTGCCGAGATTCGATCAGAATAGCTGAGGCTGCCGAGGGGGGAACCGCAATCCGACCCCAAATTGCTGTAGAATGGGCCGCCGGAGGCAAGCCCGAACTAGAAGTAGATTGATTTATGCAACAAAAACAACAGGTTGAAAGCCCAAGGTTAGAAATGACTGTAGATATCAAATCGAGTGCCGATATCGAGAAAATGCGCGTGGCGGGCAGCCTCACCGCGCAAGTTCTGGAAATGATCGAGCCGCATGTGCAAGCGGGGGTGACCACCGGCGAACTGGATACCATCTGCCACAAATTCATCACTCACGACCTACAGGCCGTCCCGGCGCCACTGAACTATAACGGCTTCCCGCGCTCCATCTGCACTTCGGTCAACGACGTGATCTGCCACGGCATTCCCTCGGACACGAAAAAACTCAAAGACGGCGACATCATCAATATCGATGTCACAGTAATCAAAGACGGCTTCCACGGCGACTCTAGCATCATGGTTCAGGTGGGCAATGTCGCCTCCCACGCCCAGCGATTGATCGAGGTCACCCACGAGTGTCTCTACCGCGCCATTGAAATCGTGCGCCCCGGCGCCACGCTCGGCGACATCGGCGCGGTGATACAACAACACGCGGAGAAAAACTATTACTCGGTAGTGCGCGAATACTGCGGCCACGGCATTGGCCGCGTGTTCCACGAGGACCCACAAGTGCTGCACTACGGTGACAGGGGTAAAGGGTTAGTGCTCGAACCGGGCATGACTTTCACCATTGAACCGATGATCAACGCTGGCAAACGCCACACACGCCTCAACAAGAAAGACGGCTGGACGGTCACCACGCGCGACGGACGCCTCTCCGCCCAGTGGGAACACACCTTGGGTGTGACTGAGGACGGCTGCGAAGTGTTCACGCGGCGCAGCAATGAAGAGCGGTTGCGCTGAGAATGACGCGTGACGCTGCGCGCGATTCTCCGCGGGACGCCCACACCCTCCCCGCAGATATCTTTGATCTGCAGCAGTTTGTCAGTGCGTTTGATGCGACCGACCCCCGGACCTACTGCCGTGAGGCTTTACACCTGGCCCGAGAACGCCAGCACCAGGCCTTTCGCGAGGGCGCTTCCGCCACCGACTTAGTACACCAACGCGCGCTGCTCATAGACGCGCTCCTCGGCGCACTGTGGGATCGCCAAGATTGGGGCGGTGCCGAACTCGCCCTGGTGGCCGTCGGCGGCTACGGGCGCGGCGAGTTACACCCCTACTCCGATATCGATTTGCTGGTCATCCTGGGCGACGGCTGCGACGCCGCCGCCACACCGCTCGGTGATTATCTGACGTTTCTCGGTGATATCCGCTTGCAACCCGGGTACGCTGTGCGCAGCGTCGATGAGTGCGTGGCGCTAGCCAAGGACGACATCACCGTGGTCACCAATCTCATGGAGACACACCTGATTCGCGGCTCCACAGAGTTACTGATGCGCGTCAAAGCACTGACCGGGCCAGAGCATATGTGGCCGAGCGAGCCGTTCTTTCGCGCCAAACTCGCCGAGCAAGACGAGCGCCACCAGCGCTTTGCCGATACGGAGTACAACCTAGAACCCAACGTAAAAAGCTCGCCGGGGGGCTTGCGCGATTTGCAGGTCATTGGCTGGATCGCGGAGCGCCACTTTGGTGTCAATGCCCTGGAAGAAATACGCGATACCGCATTTCTCAATGACGAGGAACGCGAAATACTTATCAATGGCCGTGAATTTATGTGGCAGGTTCGCTATGCGCTGCACGTGCTCACCGGCCGCGGAGAAGATCAACTGCGCTTTGATCGCCAGCGCGAACTGGCCCAAATGTGGGGGCTCGAAGACGGCGAACAGAAACTCGCCGTCGAGAAATTTATGCAGGTGTATTACCGCTGGGCATCGGCCTTGGGGCAACTGAACGACCTGCTGATTCAGAATTTTGAACAGGCGATATTGCGCAGCCGCGGTGAAGAAGACGAGGTACGCATTCTCGACGAGTGGTTCCAGGTGCGCAACGGGTACATTGAGGCGCGCACCGCAGAGGTGTTCAATCAACATCCGCCGGCACTCTTGGAGTTGTTTCGATTTTGCGCCTACGACCCGGGGATCGTCGGCATCGCCGCGCCCACTATTCGTCTGGTGCGCGACAGCCGGCACTTAGTCGATAAACAATTTCGAGCTGAACCACGCAATCGCAAGACCTTCATCGAAATTTTGCGCGGCCCTGAAAAAATGACGCGCCAGCTCCGGCGCATGACACGCTACGGCATTTTGGGCGACTACCTGCCCGAGTTTGGCCGTATTATGGGGCAAATGCAGCACGACATGTTTCACGCGTATACCGTCGACGCACACACCTTGGAAGTGATTAAAAATGCACGACGCTTTCAATTCGATGTCTATGAGGAACACTTTCCCGTTAGTTGCCAGGTGGCCCGCGGTCTGCGCAAAGTAGAGCTGCTGTATATCGCCGCTTTGTACCACGATATCGGCAAGGGGCGCGGCGGTAATCACTCGGAATTGGGTGCCGTCGATGCGCAGCAATTTTGTGAGAAGCACTACCTCGACGAGCGCGATACCGAACTCGTCGTGTGGTTGGTGCGCAACCATTTACTCATGTCCTCAGTGTCGCAACGCAAAGATATCTCCGACCCGGAAATCATTGCACAGTTCGCACAAGACATGGGGGATCTGGAACACCTTGATTACCTGTACACCCTCACCGTAGCCGACATCAACGGCACCAACCCCAATTTGTGGAACGCCTGGCGCAGTAGCTTGCTGCGTCAGTTGTACACTGCGGCCAGCAGTGCTCTGCAGCGCGGTCCCGGACACCGCATCGATAAGGATGACCTGGTTGCACAGGAGAAGGCCGAGGCGGCGAAACTGCTCACAGGGCGCGGTTTCGCGGCGCAAGAGCTCGAGGACATTTGGCGCCAACGCGGAGACGATTATTTTTTACGCGAACGGGCAGAGGATATCGTTTGGCACACCCAGGCTGTTGCCGGCCACCACGATACCGACACGCCCCTAGTACTCACGCGCCACAGCACCGATTCCAGCGTCGCCAACACCACACAAATATTTATCCATACGCGGGAACGCGCCCAGTTGTTTTCGCGCATCTGCAATGCATTGGAGCAGTTGCAACTGAGTGTGTTCGACGCGCGCCTGTACAGCGCAAATGATGAGATGATCCTCGACACCTTCTTCGTGCTGGGTTCTGATGGCCAACCCATTGGCGATGATGCGGAGCGACTAAATGAGATCCGCAAACACCTGACTGACGCGCTGCGGTTAGACGCGCCGATGTTAGCCATCACCGAGAAAATGACCTCGCCGCAGATCAAGGCGCTGGCATTTCCCACAACGACCACCATGTATCAGGACGAGGCGAAAAATGTCACGGTGCTGGAAGTCTCAACACCCGATAGACCCGGCCTTCTCGCGCGCTTGGGCCGCATTTTCGTGTCCTTTAACATCGAGTTACAAGCGGCGAAGATTCAGACCTTGGGCGAACGGGTGGAGGACATTTTTTTCATTACCGATCAACTCGAGCAGCCGATCACCGACCCCGAGGTTTGCGAACTCATCCAGCAGACCATCCGCGATGAGCTAGACACACCCGTTGCCGCGTAGCCTCGCTATGAATCCCTACTTGTCGCGCCTAGAACCCTACCCGTTCACCAAATTGAATGCGCTGTACGCGAAGATCACGCCCCCAGCACAGCGACACGGCATTGCGCTTTCGGTCGGGGAGCCGCAGCACCCTGCCCCGTCATTTGTCATGGACACGATCGCTCAGCACTTGCCGAGCTTGGGCACCTACCCGAAAACAACTGGCAGCGACGAACTGAGGCAGGCCATTGCAGCCTGGCTGTGCAGGCGCTTTGCGCTTGGGCACATCGATGCGGATGCGCAAGTCTTGCCGGTCAATGGTACCCGCGAAGCGCTGTTTTCCTTCGCACAGGCGCTGATCGACCCGGCTGACGATGCCCTGGTGCTCTGCCCCAATCCCTTCTATCAGATTTACGAGGGAGCCGCTTTTCTCGCCGGTGCACAGCCGGTGTTTATCAACTGCACAGCGGACACACAGTACCGCCCCGACTTCGACAGCGTCAGCGCGCAACAGTGGCGGCAGTGTCAGCTACTCTATCTCTGTAGCCCCGGCAACCCCACCGGTGCCGTGCTGCCACTCGAGCAACTACAGCAACTTATTCACTTGGCCTGGGAGCACGATTTCGTCATCGCCAGCGACGAGTGCTACTCGGAAATCTACCCCGACGAAAGCGCGCCACCACCGGGTTTATTACAGGCCTGCGCAGCGTTGGGTGATGCGAACTACCGCAACTGCGTCGTTTTTCACAGCTTGTCGAAGCGCTCGAACCTGCCCGGCTTACGCTCCGGTTTTGTCGCCGGCGATGCCGAGATATTGCGCGGCTACCTGCAGTACCGCACTTACCACGGGTGTGCCATGCCGCTGCATCATCAGTTGGGCAGTATCGCGGCCTGGCAGGACGAGGACCACGTCGTTAATAACCGGCAGCGCTACCGCGAAAAATTTGCCGCGGTGCTTGCAATTTTGCAACCACACTTACCTGTCGAAGCGCCGCAAGCAGGGTTTTATCTGTGGCCGCGAACACCGGTGGCGGATACTGTGTTCGCGCAGTGCTTGTATCGCGAGGAGCACCTGAAGGTATTGCCGGGCAGCTTTCTGGCGCGCGCAACGCACACCGGCAACCCTGGAGCCAATCGCGTGCGCATGGCCCTGGTGGCCACGCTGGATGACTGTGTGGAGGCCGCGACTCGGATTGTGCGCTGCCTGGAGGCCTGACATGGCATCCGCCAGCAAGAGCCCACCCAAGGCCACCAACAACCTAAACAAAGCCGAGCGCGTTACCTACATAGTGCAGCGTTTACAAGAGCTGTACCCGCAGCCACCCATCCCCCTGCTGCACGATGATCCCTTTACCCTGTTAATTGCCGTACTGCTGAGCGCGCAGTGCACAGACGAGCGCGTCAACCAAGTCACCCCCGCACTCTTTGCCCTGGCGGACAACCCGCGCGCTATGGCGGCACTTAGCGTAGCGCAGATTAAGGCCATCATTCGACCCTGCGGACTGTCGCCGCAAAAATCCACCGCCATCAAGCGTCTTAGCGAGATACTGCTGGCCGAGCACGACGGCGAAGTACCGTCGGATATGGAAGCCTTAGAGCGACTGCCGGGTGTCGGCCACAAAACCGCCAGCGTCGTCATGTCCCAGGCCTTCGGCGTACCGGCATTCCCGGTGGATACCCATATTCACCGCCTCGCGCAACGCTGGGGCCTGAGCAGCGGTAAAAGCGTGGCGCAGACAGAAAAAGACCTAAAGCGGCTGTTTCCAGAGGAAGCCTGGAACCGACTGCACCTACAGATCATTTACTACGGCCGCGAGCACTGCTCCGCGCGCGGCTGCGATGGGCGCGTGTGTGAAATCTGCCAACACTGTTTTCCACAGCGCAAGCACCCGAAAAAAACGCGCAAGGCTTGATGAAAGATGAAGGGGACAAAATTAATTCGGGACAAAATTATGGGTGTCCCCTTCATCTGTGCGATTTGATATGCTACGCCGCGTTTTTATTGGTCCAGCGCTGCTGTATCCAGTGATGTACGGCGCGCAATTTCGGGGGGCACACGGTGGTTACAATCTACGGCATACCCAACTGCGATACCGTTAAGAAAGCGCGCAAGTGGTTAGATGATCAAGGCATAGACTTCCAGTTTCACGATCTGCGCCAACAGGGCTTAGATCCACAACAGGCCAAGGCGTGGATAGAGGAACTGGGTTGGGAAAATGTCGTCAATAAACGCAGCACCACCTGGAAACAACTCGACGAGAAACAGCGCACAACGATGAATGCCAGTGCTGCGGTGAAGGCGATTGTGGCACAGCCCACCTTAGTGAAACGTCCACTGCTAGACACGGGCAAGAACCGCTACACCGGCTTTAGTACCGCGCAATACGCAGACATTTTTGCATAGCAATGTGCCGAACAATGCGCCGCATCTTTTAAGATGTCACAAAGCGTCTGAAAAAGATACAGATCGCTTCTTAAAGAAAAGTACCCAGTGGCTGCCAACACAGTGATCGGCCGCATTTAGACAACAGAGGAAAGTTAAATGACGGACACAGCCTTCGCCTTCGGCCTGGGGGTCGGAACACAGGACAGCAAGGGGAACTGGCTAGAAGTGTTTTTCCCCCAGCCACTACTGAGCCCCGCCGCAGCCTTTGCCGATTGTCTGGGTCAACTCGGATTACCTGGTGCGCAGAGCCAGATTGCGCTCGACGAACACCAGTTGGCGGAACTGGCCAAGATTTTAGCTGCGCAAGGCGAGTCGGAACAAGCTAAGTTGACCCTTTCGCTGCAAGAGAGTACGCAACCTATCGTCGCAGTGTTGCTGCGCGAGGACACGCCACCGAGCACCGTTCCCGAAGGTTACTTAAAGCTGCACTTGCTGTCGCATCGTTTGGTTGCGCCCCATGGCACCAACCTCGAGGGGCTCTTCGGTGTGCTACCCAATGTGGCGTGGACCAACGAAGGCGCCGTAGCACTGGATGAGCTCCAGCAGCGTCAGCTCGCGGCCCGGTTGCGTGGCGAGGTATTGGAAATCAGCTGCGTCGATAAGTTTCCCAAGATGACCAACTACGTCGTGCCTTCGGGTGTGCGCATCGCGCATACGGCGCGCGTGCGTCTCGGGGCTCACCTGGGTGAAGGCACAACCATCATGCACGAGGGCTTCGTCAATTTTAACGCCGGAACCGTGGGGCCGGGCATGATCGAGGGTCGCATTTCTGCGGGTGTAGTGATCGGGGCGGGCTCCGATCTCGGCGGCGGCTGCTCGACGATTGGCACCTTGTCGGGGGGCGGCAACATTGTGATCTCTGTGGGTGAGGAATGCCTGGTGGGCGCCAACGCCGGCATCGGCATTCCCCTTGGAGATCGCTGCACAGTCGAGGCTGGCCTGTTTCTCACCGCCGGTACCAAGGTTGCCATGTTAGATGCAGGTGGCAAAGTAGTGGAATCCGTCAAAGCGCGCGAGTTGGCGGGCAAATCCGACTTATTATTCCGCCGCAATTCTACCACTGGCACGGTGGAGTGCTTGACCAATCGCAGTGCCGTTGAACTGAATGAAGAACTGCACGCGCACAACTAAACACCGGCGGACGTAGCGACGTGGAAAAAACTCTAGCACTGTGTTCCGAGTTGATTCGCAAAGCATCGGTCACACCCGAGGATGCAGGCTGCCAGGCGTTTATGATTGAGTACCTACAAACATTGGGGTTTGAGTGTCAATCACTACCCTTTGGCGAGGTCAGTAATTTTTGGGCAACGCGCGGCGCTCAGGGCCCGCTGTTGGTATTCGCGGGGCACACCGATGTCGTACCGAGCGGGCCAGAAAGCGCGTGGCAGTCGCCCCCCTTCGAGCCCACACAGCGCGATGGCATGTTGTATGGGCGCGGCAGTGCAGATATGAAAGGCAGCCTCGCTGCCATGTTAGTGGCCTGCGAGTCTTTCGTCGAACAGTATCCGGAACATACGGGGCGCATCGGTTTTCTCATTACCTCCGACGAAGAAGGCCCGGCGGTCGATGGTACGGTGCGAGTACTCGAGCATCTAGAGTCGCTGGGAGAACGCATTGATTGGTGTGTAGTGGGTGAACCGTCCAGTGAATCTAAGCTCGGCGATGTCATTAAGAATGGTCGCCGCGGCTCGCTCGGGGCAGTGCTCACCGTGGATGGCATCCAGGGGCACATTGCCTACCCCCAACTCGCGGAAAACCCAGTACATAAGCTCTTACCCGCATTGCAGGCATTGACAGACGAAGTCTGGGACGAGGGTAACGAGTTTTTTCCCGCGACCTCACTGCAGGTGTCAAATATACACGCGGGAACCGGCGCAACTAACGTGATTCCCGGTACTGTGGAAGTGGTTTTCAATTTTCGTTTTTCCACGCAGGTCACCGATGCGGAACTGCGCACACGGACACTAGACATTCTCGCGCGCCACGGTTTGCAAACAAACGACGATTTTAGCCTCGTGTGGCACGTAAGCGGCCAGCCATTCCTGACCCCCAAAGGCGCACTTGTCGATGCAGCAGTCGCCGCGGTGCAAGCGGTGACTGGCGATACTCCGCAGCTCTCGACCGGCGGTGGTACATCGGATGGCCGCTTTATCGCGCCCACCGGCGCGCAGGTGGTAGAGCTGGGGCCAGTAAACGCCAGTATTCACAAAATCGATGAAGCGGTGCGCGTGGAGGATTTACCGCGTTTGGCAGCGATGTATCTGGGGATTCTGCAACAGCTACTGCTGTAAACTCGCCAACTGTTGCTGCAAGCCACTAACGCCTAGGTCCCGATTGTTCGCGCCGGGTATCACCAACACGTCTTCAGCACCCAGCGCATCCAAGCTGGCAGCAACCACCGCTTCCGGTTCCATCCACGATCGCTCGGGTATGCGCTGTACATCGAAGCCCTCGGCGGTCATAGCTTTATGAAACTCGGTGCGCGTGTAGCCCGGGCACAGCGCTTGCACACGAATGCCTTGCTCGCGAACTTCTTCCTGCAACGCCAGTGAAAAATAATTGAGAAATGCCTTGGTGGCGCCATACACGGCTATGCCTTTGCTCGGATACAGTGAACCCAGAGAAGACACATTGACAATAGTGCCACCGCCCCGCTCGGCCATAAAGGGGATAGCCGCACGGCACAGCGTTATCGTGGCATCAATGTGTAGCGCAACCATATCGAGCGCACCCGCCAACGGCGAGTGGTCGAAATCGCCAATGGTACCGAAACCCGCGTTGTTGATCAGGTAGTCCACCGGGCCCAATTGGCGCAGCGCTTCCAATGCGATGGTGACGCCTTCTATCGTGGTAAGATCTGCAGCGATTTTGTGCAGTTCCACCTGCCCTACCAGTTCAGACGCCAGCGTTCGCAGTGCATCTTTGCGGCGCGCCACAGCGATAATGACATCGCACTGTGCCGCGAGTTGGTGACAGTACTCGCGGCCCAAACCAGCGGAGGCACCGGTAACTAGTGCGGTAATTTTCTTGCTCTGGTTCATGATGACGTTGTTCCTTGCACACTCTTATCGTGGCATGGGGTTTTTCTACAGTGTCCGCTCGCCACGCGTGGGTACTTTCGAGTTGGCGAATAATTTAATGAGGCATTTTCAGTTGCGCTCTCGCGACATCGTCAAAACAGCTTAGCTCAGTGCTAACTTGCGGTTCACGTAAACATCATAACGCACGGCCTTACCAAGTATCCTGTGCGATGGATCTAGTGCGCTCAGGGGCGCGGCTCGCAGCGGTCGTTTGACTACCACGCGCGCGACCTGCTGGCGCAACGCCCACTCCAATAAGGCCTCTGACCCCTCGGGTTCCTCTTCCGCTTCATGCGGCTCTGTCGATTCCTCGAACAAGGCCTGCAACAACGCCATATCCTTTTTCACCGCAGCACTTTTATGGCGCGCTGGGAACATGGGGTCGAGGTAGATGACTTCGATCGGCCCCACCTGCGCCGTGCTGAGCTCACGGCAATCACCGCCCACTAAGCACATGCGCTCGGCAATCGCCGCAACTTCCGCGTCACTCCATGCCCGCTCGAGTGCGTCGCTCAGCAACTCGCGCAATAGGGGCGAACGTTCACACAAAGCCACATCGCAACCTGCGCTGGCGAGCACAAATGCATCTCTGCCCAAGCCGGCAGTGGCATCTAATACCGCGACCGCGAATGCAGCAGCGGGCTTCAAGCCGATTGCGCGTATCAGCAGCTCACGACCACCCGAGCGCCTGCGATGGCGCGCGCGTGGGGCGTTAAAATCGATAGTGACAGGGCCGGGGGCATCGCTGCCAGTATTAGCGATGGCCAACCCTGCGTCGCGGCATAACACCACCGCTGAATAATCTTCAACTGTGGTGATAGCGGAGCCGGTTGGCAATAAAGGCAGTTGGAGGCGTTGCGCCAGTGCGGCCGCACGCTCCTCGTGTACGGGAGTTTGCGCGACAACTGCTAGCGTTCCCACGCTCTTTCTTTGTGCTACCGCCGTGTTCTTTTTAACAAACGCCCCGCTCTTTTTTACCACCGTTTTCCCTAACCTAGGACCGCGACGTTTACTAACATGACCGCAAACCCTCAAGCGACAACTACAGGCGCGCGCGACACTTATTTTTCGACGGTGACGCTGCCGTGGCGGCGTTTTAACATGGTGGAAAGGCTGTTGATCGCCTCATCGGCCGATGGTGGGTCAGTTTCGTTGGCCTCCCGCTGCTCTTTTTCTATCATCTGTTCGCCGCCCTGGACTAAATCTTCTTCACTGAGGCCCAACTGCAATTGATCACCGCCGATGTCGACCTCAATTTGCAAATTATACGCAACGCGTTGCATACCATGTTTATCGACAATTCTGATGCGCCGGGGGCGATGGCTACCGTCTTCATTCGTCACCTGCGTGAGGTGGCAACCAATGCTATTGACGGGCTTTCTCGACAACTGCACACCGGTCACAGCCGCGAGTTTGCGGTTGCAAGTCTCGATGAAAGAATCAGCCGAAATTGGCGCAGACTCCTCGGTACTACGCTTGCGTTGCTCGTACTGAAAGTCACCGACGAGTACTTGACTAGCATGCGCTATATCCAACATGCGCGCTAGTTCAATAGTGACATCGCCGACAATGTAGCTAAACAGGGAGGGGTTGACACCCTCTGCTTGATACAGCTCGTAATGACCGCCAATGTGGTACCCGGCTCGTATTTCGGGCGCGGTGTTGCCCTTGGCTGCAGCTTGCGCAACCGCATTATCCGCCACCACCAGCAGCATGAACACAAACAAGTTCAGATTTGCTTCGGGGCCCAAATCGCGGTTCCAAATATAATAACCATCGCCCGTGGTGGTACGGGCAAAGTTAACTTCAATACCCTGCCCCAACAGTTTGTTGTAGGCGGAGTTTAAAGAGTAGGACAAGCTATTGAGCTGACTCGCTTGCTCGAAGGGTGTGTACAGAGAAAAGTCGACGATGTCGAACAATAGCACTGCCCGATTTTCGACATAGCTCAAGCCATAGCGCTTGATGATTTGCTCCACGCCGCTAAAAACTTGCGGTTCTTCCGCCAGAGGGGTTTCTAATTTAATGAATGTGGTATAGACCCCCAGGCGATCACGGATATTGAACAACTCTTCGCGGCTCTTCAAACGCCGACCCGAAATGAGCTGCCTGATGAATGTTTCGTTGTCTGTGCCCGATTCACTCGCCGGTTCCGATGAAGCGGCGTAGTTGCCCAAGAAGTGGTGTGGTACAAAGATCACCAGCAAACCGCGCTCGTCTACACTCCAGCACAAGACGATGTTTTGGCCCATTCGCCAATTCTTACGCAGCGTGGTTTCCAGTGCCTTGAGATTACCGCGCTGCACGATGTTTATGGCATGCATATCATCGGTGGAATCGGCGCGAGTATTGGATAACCCGTGAGCTGTCGTCACGACATTGGCGTCACCAGATTTATCCCTCGTTACCATAACCTCTACCCTTGGATTGCCTGAGCTATTGTGATGCCTTGCTCGTACTGCCGTGCGGCTGTGATGCACGCACCCCCACACGCTCTAAATGCACCCTGGTCAGCTAGGATCTTAGCTAACTCCTGCACAGCAGTCGCAGCGCTTTTTGCGGCCTGTGATGCAATACGCGGAACCAGATGCCAGTTTGCGTCACAACTGGCATTATAAAGACTCACTTCCAGGTGAGCTATGCCTGATCGCCGACCAATTCACAGAAAAACCCCTGTTCGGGCGAAGGAGTACTACCATGTACAACACTGTTTTGCCTCACAGCGGCGCTGGACAGATCGCACCGCAGCGGCGGTGCCCGTGCCTGGCAATACTGCTACTGGGGCTACTCTCGGCCTGCCAGGGCTACGATGTCAAGGTAAACGACCAGGTCGTGTATCGGCCACCAGCAGACCTACTGAAAGTGGATGTCTCAGACCCGGGACTCGATCAATGTCTGCGAGAAACCGTGCTCTCTCAAAAGATCAAAAAGGCAGAGCAACTGCAAAAATTGCAGTGTAGAAACCTAGA